>NZ_OY569118.1:1130000-2585000 GCF_961514395.1 Brevibacillus aydinogluensis | reverse complement strand
GCAGGTCACCCATGAACCGCAAAAGACATTTGCAGTACTGGTGGCGGCACACAACGAAAGCGCGGTCATTGCACCGCTCATCGAAAACCTGAAGCAGCTGGATTACCCCCGCGACATGTACGATATCTTCGTGATCTGCGACAACTGTACCGACAATACGGCGGAGATCGTCAGAGCGCACGGCGCGTACGCGTGCGAGCGATTTGATTCGTCCAAACGCGGGAAGGGCTACGGCATCGAGTGGATGCTGGAGAACCTCTGGGCGATGCCCAAACAGTATGACGCTGTCGTGATGTTTGACGCAGACAACCTGGTAGAGAAAAACTTCCTGCGCGTGATGAACGATCGCCTCTGCAAAGGAGCGCGCGTCATCCAGGCCTACCTGGATTCCAAAAACCCGTTTGACTCGTGGATTACGCTTTCGTACGCAGTCACGTACTGGTTTACCAACCGGATGTGGCAGCTGGCCCGTCACAACCTGGGGCTGCCCAACACACTAGGCGGAACCGGTCTGTGTATCGAGAGCAATCTGCTCAAGGAGATGGGCTGGGGTGCCACCAGCTTGACGGAAGACCTGGAGTTTGCCACCCGCTGTATCGAACGAGGCATTTACCCGACGTGGGCGCACGACACGAAGGTGTGGGATGAAAAACCGATTGATCTGAAGGCTTCCATGCGGCAGCGGCTTCGCTGGATGCAGGGACATTATGACGTGGCAGGGCGTTACATCGGCACCGTCCTGAAAAACGGCCTGAAGCAGCGCCGTCTTGGCATGCTGGACGCGGCGTTTTACCTGTTTCAGCCGATGTATGTGCTGATTGTCACAATGATGTCGCTGTTGTTTTTGGGACGCTTTTTTGAGATTGAGGCGTTCATGCCGATTGTCAGCTTCCTGCCGGACTGGATGATCTACGGATCGACAGCAGTTTTCTACCTGCTGCCGCTATTGGCCCTGTACCTGGACAAGGTGCCGCTAAAAGGTTACTTCGGGCTGCTGCTGCTCCCATTCTTCTTCCTCACCTGGCTCCCGATTCTGTTCTACGCGTTCTTCACCAAGAACAACCAGGTGTGGAGTCACACGTCGCACACACGGGCCATTCGCATCGAAGAAATACAACAGTGACCATAGAGACGGAAAAAACCACAGGGCCATTCCCTGTGGTTTTTCCTGTCTTTCGGTTCGCACGTCCGTCGTGACTTCTGTTATAATAAATCGATGGATGAATCGCCAGGCGGTGTCTGTAAATCCGTTTGGCCGGCATCCCGACGGAAAGGAGCACAGCCATGAAACAAGCATCTGTACACGCGGATACCCCGCGCCTGTGGGGAAACAAGCGTTATCATACATGGAACTATCACTTGCGCCAGACGTTTCACGAGAAGGTGTTCAAGGTGCCGCTGGACGGCGGGTTTACCTGCCCGAACCGGGACGGCACGGTAGCCACCGGGGGATGCACGTTTTGCAGCGCCCGCGGCTCGGGTGATTTTGCCGGGGACCGGCGGATGGATCTGGAGCGCCAGTTCCACGACGTAAAAACCCGCATGCACACGAAGTGGCCGTCCGCCAAGTACATCGGGTTTTTCCAGGCGTACACCAACACGTACGCGCCCGTGGAGGAACTGCGCGAGATGTACGAGGTGGTTTTGAAACAGGAGGGCGTGGTCGGCCTGTCGATCGCCACGCGGCCCGACTGCTTGCCGGATGACGTGGTGGAGTATCTGGCCGAACTGAACGAACGGACGTATCTCTGGGTGGAGCTGGGGCTGCAAACCATCCACGAGCGTACCGCCAAACTGATCAATCGCGCCCACGATTACCAGTGCTACCTGGACGGCGTGGAAAAACTGCGCAAACACAACATCCGCGTATGTTCCCACATCATTTACGGATTGCCGGGTGAAACCCATGAAGACATGATGGAGACGGCCAAGGCCGTGGCCCATCTCGACGTGCAGGGCATCAAGATCCATCTGCTTCATCTGCTGCGCAAAACGCCGATGGTCAAGCAGTACGAGGCAGGGCTGCTGGAGTTTCTGACCCAGGAAGAGTACACCAAATTGGTGGTGGACACCCTGGAAATTCTGCCGCCAGAGATGATTGTCCACCGCGTGACGGGGGACGGGCCACCCGACTTGCTGATCGGTCCGATGTGGAGCCGCAAGAAATGGGAAGTGCTGAACGGCATCGACGCCGAACTGGAACGGCGCAACACTTGGCAAGGCAAGTATTACGAACCGAAGACGACCTGAGGCCATCCATGGCCGATTGAGAAAAAGGGAGCCTGTACACGGGCTCCCTTTTCATTGTTGACGGGTTCACGGCCGCTGCAGCACTTTTCGCGCCTTCCCCGGGTAGTTGGTGATAATGCCGTCTACCCCCATTTCGGCAGCCTGCCGGATGCGGGCAGATTTGTCAATGGTCCAACCGACCACTTGAAAGCCGCGTGCTTTCGCTTCTTCCACCAGGGAGGGGGTCAGCTGGTCTTCCGGCACGTGGAGCTGATTTGTTCCGTAGCGGGCGCCCACTTCCCAGGGATGCTGAAGCGGTCCGACGTACAGCAGGCCGGTAGCTTGCGCGGGCTCCAGCTCTTTGATGCGCAGCAGGCTGTCAAAGTTAAACGAGGAGACGACGGTTCGCTCCGTCAGCTGATAGCGCTTGATCAAGTCGATCACCCGTTCCTCCAGATGAGGCTGGGGGACGAGAAAGTTTTTCAATTCGATGATAAACCGCAGCGACGTAGGGGCGAACGCGTCCAGGACTTCCTTCAGCGACGGTATGCGCGTCTGGCTCGTGGACTGTCGGGCCCCCTTGTCGGCCCGCAGCCGCCTAAGCTGCCGCCAGGTGTGCTGCTGAACGGCGCCCGTGCCGTTGGTGGTGCGCTCCAGCAGATGATCGTGAATCACCACCACTTTTCCATCGAGGCTCAACTGCACATCCAGTTCCAGGCCGTCCGCACGCCGCTTGAGCGCGCCGTAAAAGGCTTCCATCGTATTTTCCGGATAGATGCCGGAAGCGCCGCGATGTGCGTATACGAGAGGGGTCACGTGGCTTCCTCCTTCCGCAGGTCATCCGCTTTGCCGCTTCTCCCCTTACATGTATATGTATAAAGCCCCTCACTACGACTGGTCAAGACCCCATTTTGTAGACACTTAAAAAACCCCCGGCCGTTAGGCCGCATGCTGACGCCTGTACTCGACTGGCGTCAGCTTATTTAATTTGATTTGCAAACGCTCTTCATTGTAAAAACGAATGTACTCCTCAATTCGTCTTTGCGCTTCATCCAGACTTCGAATATCATAAGGATAGAGAGCTTCTGCCTTTAAGTGCGAGAAGAAACTCTCCATAGGGGAATTGTCTAAACAATTGCCCCTTCGCGACATGCTGATTCGGGCGTCAACCTTTTGCAGCATGTCGTGGTATGCGTGGGACGTGTACTGGGAGCCTTGATCGCTGTGTACGATCAGTCCAGTCACGTCCTTATGCTTTTCAAATGCTTTCCGAAACGTCTCCAGGACAAGGGCATTGTCATTGTGTAAGCTCACATGGTGCGCCACGATTTCGTTGTGAAACAAGTCTTTAATCGCTGATAAGAAGATACGTTGATCTCCTACACGAAACTGGGTAACATCGGTGACCCACTTCTGGTTTGGTTTCTCGGCTGTGAAGTCACGCTTCAACAGATTTTCGGCAACACGACCATCAGATTCAGCCGCTCGATACGTGCTCCGATACGCTCGCTTGCCACGAATAATGGCTTTCAGCCCAAGAATTTGCATGAGTCGTAACACCTTCTTATGATTCACAACCTTGCCGTATTGACGAAAGAGTTCCGCTTGAATTCTTCGATACCCATATATTCCTTTTCGTTCATCATAGATGGTTTGAATCTGCTGTTTCAGTTCTCCGTCTCTATCCCACTCCTTCTGTGCAAGATACCGATAATACCCACTCCTCGATACACCAAGAAGTTTGGAGAGTTCGGTAATCGGGTACAACGCTGCGACATTCTCCATCACACGATACTTTTTTCTTACACCTCCCGCATCCAGATTTCCAAACACTTTTTTAGAATTTCGTTCTCCCGTTTCAATTTTTTCACATGTCGATCTTGATCGATGTACGCTGTACGTCGTCCACGCTGATCCAAAAGACCGAACTCCCCAAGTTGTTTGTATTTCCGCATCCACTTTTTTACTCGATCCTTATCCTGGATTTCTAAATGCTCAGTGATCTGTCTGTATGTCCACTTCTCCTCTACATGCAATCGTATTGCCTCCATTTTCAACGACAAAGGATAATGCTTGAACTTTTGACCTTTGATAGCCATAAAAAATTCACCCCTTAAAGTAACATCGGTTTTCCCAAGGGGTTTTTCCAATGTCTACTTTAAGGGGTGCACTCTACGACCAGGCAGGAGGGGCTTTTGACGCCCCTTACGCACAAGCGCACAGCACGATCACGAGCAGTACAAAGAGCACCAGCACCAGGGCAAAATCGTTGGTAAGGCGGAAACTCACAGCAGAACCTCCTTCCCGGCAGTAAACCTTCTTGTTATTCTATGGCCATAAGAAGCAATTGGCGCTCGCCGTAAAATGAAATGGGGCAAAAAGGAGGCAGCCGACATTTTGTACACTGTGGAGAATGACCTTGGGCGCCAACGTGTTACAATGAGAGAAAACTGGAGAAAGGGGAACGCGCATGAGCGATGTAGCCGCGATGCAGGCAGCAGGAGATTTAGTGGTGGATCAACGAAATCGGCGGGTGAAGCTGCATCTGTACGACAGCGGTCGTATCGGCGAGATGGACGCCATCATGAGGCGGCTGGCCGAAGAGACGGACGCGACCAAGCTGATCGTGTACGGCAAAAAAAAGGACGTGCCGCTGTGGCTTTCCCTCGGCTACAGGCAGGAAGGGACGATTGACGGATTTTTTCGAGGCGAAAACGCGCAGATGCTTTCCTGCTTTCTGACGGAAGAACGGGCAGTATCTGCCGCGCCTCAAGTCGCGGAGGACATCTTGCAGCTCAGCCTGGCAAAAGCGGGCCAAGGAGAGGTCAAGCCGCTTCCGCCAGGGTACATCCTGCGGGTGGCCACGCCGGCGGACGCGGATGAACTGGCCCGATTGTACAGGCTGGTGTTTGCCACCTATCCGACGCCGATGGACGACCCGGACTACGTGCGAAAGACCATGAGCGAGAGTACCTACTACGTCGTCGCCGAGTATGACGGCCGGATTGCCTGTGCCGCCTCTGCGGAGGTGACAGAACGTTTTGGCTCCGCCGAACTGACGGACTGTGCCACCCACCCGGACCACGTCGGAAAGGGGCTGCTGCAGCCGTTGTTTGCCGCTCTGGAAGAAAAAATGGAGGAGATGGGCATTTACTACCTGTACACGCTGACACGGGCCCAATCTCCCGGCATGAATGTGACGGCAGCCAAACACGGCTATAAGTACCGCGGACGGCTGATCAACAACTGCACCATTTTTTCCGGATACGAAGACATGAACATCTGGGTGAAGCCGTTGCGTCCCACTTTCGAGTAGGCCTACGCCTCGGCGGGGTACAACTGCTGCTGCAGGCGCCGGGCCATGAGGGCCAGCCGAAGCTGCCAGCGCTGATGAGCATCCTCCAGGTTGACCCCGGTTTTGTCTTCGATTTGGGTCAAGCGGTATTTCAGCGTGTGCCGGTGAATATATAACGCTTGGGATGTCTTCAGGCCGTTGCCGTTGTGATCCAGATAGGCGCTGAGCGTCTCCAAGAGCTGCTGATTGTGCCTGGCGTCGTAGCGGATCAGCGGGTCGAGCAGCGGCTGCCAGAGGGCCTCCAGCATCTCCCGGCTGCGATGGTACGGAAACAAAAACTGGTACCCGCGCATCTCCCCGAAGCGGAGCAAAGCGGGCGAGCGAGCCAGGAGCGGATACGCCTGCAGCGCGAACAGGGCCTCCTCGGCTGCTTCCGCCAGCGCGGTCAACTGGCCGCGCGGATTGCTGAGCGCCACCTGCAGGGGAGACGCGGGGTGCAGCCGTTCCCAGCGGGCAGCAAATTGCTCCAGCAGCGCAAGGCTGGTTTGGTCATGCGGCAGGATGAACAACAGACAGTGGGGGCGTTCGCGCAGCAGGTAGGAGCGGTGGTGCCGATCGCACAGTCGTCTCATCAGCGTAATGCACGCCTGATGCAGGTCGGACAAAGCGGCGCCATCGCCCGTGCCCACTTTGACCGCGGCCACCATGTGACTGCCGGTGAGCGGGTAGCCCAGCATGCGGCTGCGGTGATCCAGTTCGTCCGCACGGAGGGGACGACCGCTCAGCAATTCGTCCACGAAATCTCCTTTCAGACGCCATTCTGTGGCCGCCACCGCCCGTTCCTTGACGTATTCCAGCGCGCAGAGAGTGGCTGCGTGCTGCAGGGCAACATCGTCCAGCTCTTTCCACTGCCCTTCTGCTTTAGTCAGGGTGAGCGTGCCGAAATGTTCCCGGCTGGCGCGAATGGGCACCGCGTGCTCGCTGGTCTTTCCGCCTGCGATCGCCTCACCGCTTGTACCTCCGTGTTGGACCACTTCAAACCCGAGCGCATCCACCAGCTTGACTGCGCCGCCAGTCAACTGGGCCAGCTCCGCCGCAATGGCGGGCAGCCCGCCTTTGGACAACGCCGCCTCGATCATCCGGTTGTGAATCGCCTGCGAGTAGGCCAGCGTCTCAAACTGCCGGTTGATGATCGGCTGCAGGATCGCCTTGGTGATCGTGGAAAAGTTCATTTCCACCGGGATTTCGATCAACGGAAGCCCGAAGCGGTCCGCCATGTGGACGAGGTCGGCGGGAATCTCGCGCAGGTAAAAGCCCGTGTGCAGGGCGACACCGCTCAACTTTCGTTCAGCCAGCGAGGGAATCAGCGACGCCCGGCGCTGTTCGTCCTCGGACAATCCAAATCCGGTCGTAATCAGAAACTCGCCTTCCTGCAACCGGGTGACATCCTCCAGCACTTCCACGATCGTGACCCAGCGGATCGGGTTGTCCAGCCCGGCGGCCCCTCCGACCAGCCGCGTTTGAACCATGTCGGGCAATTGCAGCGCTTCGCGTATCGTAATGGTCATCTTCAATCCTCCCTGTTTCCAACACCCGATCTCTTATACAAAATGTACAAAAGATTTTGTCTAGTTTCCACGCTTTTTTGCCAGCTCGTCGAATGGAGCGGACGCTCTCTTCCGTTAGGATGAAAAGAGAGAAAAGGTGAGGTGGCTATCATGCAGAGAAGCTATGTGATCAAGCCCGAATTGGGCAAATCGTATCCGTTCGTGTCCCACGGCAAGGGGATCTACCTGTACGACAAGGAAGGGAATCGGTACATCGACGGCTGCTCCGGCGCGGTGACAGCCAGCATTGGTCACGGCGTGGAGGAAATCGCCGAGGCGATGTACGCGCAGGCCCGCAGCGTCTCGTTTGCCTACCGCTCCCACTTCAGCAGTGATGCAGTGGAGGAATTGGGGGCCAAACTTGCGGAGTGGGCCCCGGGGTCGCTCAACTGGAGCTTTTTTGTCAGCAGCGGCTCAGAGGCGACGGAGACGGCGCAGAAGATCGCCATTCAGTACTGGCAGGAAAAGGGATATGCGACCAAAAACCGGATCATTTCCCGTTGGATGAGCTATCACGGCATTACGATGGGGGCGCTCTCCATGTCCGGCCACGTGCTGCGGCGCAAGCGTTTTGTCCCGCTGTTGGCTGACGGCCCGAAAATTTCACCGCCCTATCCGTATCGCCGGCCGGAGGGGATGTCGCTGGAAGCGTACGCGCTGGCCTGCGCCAACGAACTGGAGACGGCGATTTTGCGCATCGGTCCGGAGCATGTGGCCGCATTTATCGCCGAACCGGTGATCGGCGCTTCGGGCGGTGCGGTTGTGCCGCCGGACGGATATTTCCAGCGCATCCGCGAGATTTGCGACAAGTACCAGGTGCTGTTCATCGCCGACGAAGTCATGACCGGTGTGGGCCGCACGGGCAAGCCGTTCGGGATTGATCACTGGGGCGTGCAGCCCGACCTGATGGCCTTGGGCAAGGGTATGAGCGCCGGTTACACGCCGATGGCGGCGGCGATGGCCACAGACGACATCATCGAGACGATTGCGCGCGGCTCGGGATTGATCATGGCCGGTCACACGTACAGCGCCAATCCGCAGTCGGCGGCAGTTTCGCTCGCGGTGCTGCGCTACGTGGAAAAACATCAGCTGGTGGAAAAGGCGGCTGAGCGAGGGGCCTACCTGTTGAGCCGCTTGCGCGAACTGGCCGACGAACTGCCGCTGATCGGCGAAGCGCGCGGACTGGGGATGCTGTGCGGCCTGGAGTTTGTCAAGGACAAAAAGACAAGGGAACCGTTCCCGCTGGCCCAGGGCGTAACCGCCCGCATTATTAAGCGGGCGTTTGAAAAAGGGCTGCTCATCTACCCGGCGACGGGCGGATTGGATGGCGTGGCCGGGGACGCAGTCATTATCGCGCCACCGCTGACGATCACGACCGAAGAAATCGACGAATTGATCGCCCTGCTGAAAGAATCGATCGCAAGCGTAGAGCAGGAACTGCGACAGGAAGCGCTGCTGGTCTGACGGGCAGGGGGAGGAGAAACATGGCCAACCGGTTTGACAAAGTGATTTCACTGGAAGATGCCTTGACGTATTTTCACGACGGGATGACCCTGCTTGCCGGCGGTTTCGGCGGAGTGGGCAACCCGCCCACGCTGATCCAGGGCATCCTCGACAAGGGCGTGCGGGACATCACGCTGATCAGCAACGACACCGCCTTTCCGCACATCGGCGTCGGCAAGCTGGTCACCGAGCGGAGGGTGAAAAAGGTAATCGCCTCCCACATCGGTTCCAACCCCAACGCCGGGGCCCAGATGACAGCCGGGGAGCTTGAGGTGGAGTTTTGCCCCCAAGGCATCCTCGCCGAGCGCATCCGTGCGGGCGGAGTGGGGCTGGGCGGCATCCTGTCCGACATCGGGATCGGCACCATCGCTGAAAAAGGCAAGGAAAAAGTGATCGTCGACGGCAAGGAATACCTGCTGGAGACGCCGCTGACAGCGGAGGTGGCCATCGTCTACGCCAAAAAGGCGGACCGCTTCGGCAATCTGGTGTACGACACGAGCGCCCGCAACTTCAACCCGCTGGTGGCGATGGCGGGCGACATCACCATCGTGGAGGCGGAGGAGATCGTGGAGATCGGCGAACTGGACCCTGAAGAGATTGTCACACCAGGAGTGTTCGTCCACGGCATCGTGCAGAGTGAGGGGGTGAACTGGCAATGGGCTTGGGAGAAGTAAACCGGACGGAAACCTATCGGGAACGGATTGCCCGCCGGGCGGCGCAGGAGATCGAGGACGGCATGATCATCAATCTGGGCATCGGCATTCCGACGCTGGTGGCCGACTTCATTCCGCCGGAGAAACGGGTGATGTTTCACGCGGAAAACGGCATCCTCGGTACCGGCCCCAGTCCGGCCAAGGGGGAGGAAAACCCGATGCTCTGCAACGCCGGAGGGTTTCCCGTCACGCTGGTGAAAGGTGCGTCGTTCTTTGACAGCGCCACCGCCTTTGCCATCATCAGACGGGGGCTGTTGGACATGACCATTCTCGGCGTGCTTGAGGTAAGCCAGCGGGGCGACATCGCCAACTGGATCGTGCCGGGCAAGCGCGTTCCGGGCATGGGTGGGGCGATGGAGCTGGCGCAGAAGGCCAAACGGGTGATGGTGCTGACCACCCATCTGGACAAGAACGGCCGTTCCAAAATCGTGCGGGAATGCTCCCTGCCCCTGACGGCCAAGGCAGCCGCCAACCTGATCATCACTGACATGGCGGTGATGGAAGTTCGGGAAGACGGGCTGTATCTGCGCGAAGTGATGGAACCATACAGCGTCGCGGACGTGATCGGCGCGACGGAGGCGGAGCTGAAGCTGGACGGCGACGTCGGCGTATTTCGCTGAGGCGGCGGGCGATACAAAACGGACGATACGGACAAAGCTGCCCGCCGGCTCTCGCATGGAAAACGAAAACGGACGCGAGGCAGATACCATTTGCCACGCAGGCAAAAGGAGGGTAACGATGGCAAACTGGCAGACGCTGATCCGCGAACAAATCGCCAAGGAAAAGGAGGCGGCCACGAAACTCCTGCAGGCATGGGTGCGGGAGGCAAGCGTGCAGGGCAATGAGCGCTCCATCCAGGAGAGCATCGCCAAGACGCTGCACGCGATGGGGCTGGAAGTCGATCTGTGGGTGATGGAAGGAGACGAATTGTTAAAACACCCGTATTTCGTCTCGCCGCGGACTGTGTTCGCGGACAGCCCCAACGTGGTGGGCGTGTGGAAAGGAACGGGCGGAGGCCGCTCGATCATTCTCAACGGGCACGTGGACGTGGTGCCGGCCGGCGACCCTGCCCAGTGGTCGCACGACCCGTTCAGCGGCGAAGTGGTGGACGGTAAGCTGTACGGCCGCGGCGCAACCGACATGAAAGGGGGAAACCTGGCCTCGCTCTTGGCGATCCAGGTGCTGCAGGCGCTGGGGGTGCGGCTCAAGGGGGATGTCATCTTTCAAAGCGTAGTGGAAGAGGAGAGCGGCGGCGCAGGCACGCTGGCAACCATCCTGCGCGGCTACAAGGCGGACGCCGCCCTTATCCCTGAGCCGACCAACATGAAGATTTTCCCCAAGCAGCAGGGCTCGATGTGGTTCCGCCTGACGGTAAAGGGACGCTCTGCCCACGGCGGCACCCGCTACGAAGGGGTGAGCGCGATCGAGAAAAGCATGCGCGTAGTCGATGCGATTGCCCGCCTGGAAAAAGAGCGAAACGACCGGATAAACGATCCGCTGTACGCCAAGCTGCCTATTCCCATCCCGATCAATATTGGCGTGATCGAAGGCGGCAAATGGCCGTCCTCCGTGGCCGATCTGGTCAAGCTGGAGGGACGGATGGGGGTGGCGCCGGGCGAGCGGATGGAAGACGCCCGGGCGGACATGGAGGCCGCTCTGCGCCGCTTGGCCGACGAGGACCCCTGGTTTGCTGAACATCCGGTGGAACTGGAGTGGTTCGGGGCGCGCTGGGTGCCGGGGGCGGTGGCGGAGGATCACCCGCTGATGGACATCCTGCAGCGGCAGTTTGTAGCCGTGACGGGCCGGCGCGCCGTAGTGGAAGCCTCGCCGTGGGGCACGGATGGGGGCCTTTTGACGACACTGGCCGACACGCCTGCCATCGTGGTGGGTCCGGGCGTCACCCAGGTGGCTCACTACCCCGATGAGTACATCGAACTGGACGCCGTTTTCCAATGCGCCGAAATCTTTGCCCTGACACTGCTGGAGTGGTGCGGAACGGATGACGCGGCGAACTAGCTGGTCTGAGGCAGGCAGCGATGCAGCGATAAAGGAGCGGCTCACATGAGTCCGCTTCCCGCCTGATGGAGCGTGCTGGTTGGGCGCACCTCTGGGCTGTACTGAAGTAATGTGCAACCTGTCACTGCATGGCCGCCGACCCGTTGGAGGAAGGCTGAAACGCGGTGGAGAAAGAGTTGGAGCAGTTGCACACCTCATCGCGAATGGAGGGAGGAAGAGGACGATGAAAAAAGCGTGCTATATCGGCGGACAGTGGGTGGAGACGGGTGCCTATGCTCCGCTGTACGCCCCGTACAGCGGCGAGGTAATCGCGGAAATCGCCCAGGCCGACAGAAATACGGTGGAACGGGCGATTAGCGCCGCGCAGGAAGCGGCACCGGTCATGCGCAGCATGCCGGCGTACCAACGGGCAGCCATTTTGGAGAAAATCTCCGGATTGCTGAACGAACGGCTGGAAGAAGCGGCGAAAATCATCGCGCAGGAAGCGGGCAAGCCGATCAAAACGGCGCGGGGCGAAGTGATCCGCACCATCCAGACCTACAAGTTCGCTGCGGAAGAAGCCAAACGGATTTACGGCGAGACGCTGCCGCTGGACGCCGCCATTGGCGGGGAAGGGCGGCTGGCGTACACGGTGCGCGAACCATTGGGCGTCATCGGCGCCATCACGCCGTTCAACTTCCCGATGAACCTGGTTGCGCACAAGGTGGGGCCGGCCATCGCGGCAGGCAATACGGTAGTGCTGAAGCCGGCGTCGCAAACGCCGCTCTCCGCCTTTTTCCTGGCGGAGCTGGCCGAACAGGCGGGGCTGCCGGCTGGCGCGCTCAACATCGTCACCGGCAGCGGCGGCACCGTCGGCGACCTGCTGGTGACCGATCCGCGCGTCAAGGCGATCACGTTTACGGGCAGTCCGGCTGTCGGCATCAACATCCGCAACCGCGCCGGATTGAAGCGGGTGACGCTGGAACTGGGCTCCAACTCCGCCGTGATCGTGGACCGCGACGCCAATCTGGACGACGTGATTCCGCGCTGCATTTTTGGCGCGTTTGCCTACTCCGGTCAGGTGTGCATTTCCGTCCAACGGATTTATGTCGCTGCGGAGCTGTACGACACGTTCGTGGAACGTTTCGTTGCGGAGACGCGCAGGCTGCGGGGAGGCGATCCGCTGTCCGAAGAGGCCGACTACTCGGCAATGATCAGCCCGAAAGAAACGGAACGGGTGCTGGAGTGGATCGAGGAGGCCAGGCAGCGGGGCGCCCGCGTCGAATGCGGCGGCGAAACGGACGGCCGCGTACTGCAGCCCACCGTCTTGACCGGTGTCCCGGCTGACGCCAAAATCTCCTGCCAGGAGGTGTTTGGACCAATCGTCCTGATCAACCCTGTCGAGTCGGTCGCCGAGGCGATTGCGCTGGTGAACGACTCCCGGTATGGCCTGCAGGCGGGCCTGTACACCAACAATCTTTCGCTTGCACTGCAGGCGGCTGACGCGCTGCATGTGGGCGGCGTGATGATCAACGACATCCCCACTTTCCGCGTCGACCACATGCCCTACGGCGGCGTCAAAGAGAGCGGCATGGGCCGCGAAGGCGTCAAGTACGCGATTGAAGAGATGACGGAGCTAAAGCTGGTTGTCGTGAAACGCTAGGGATAAACAGGAGAAAGTAAGGATCAGGTCATACGGTATGGCGCTGCATCTTCGTCGAAGCGATGCATCAGCGCTGCAGAACGACCCGGCTGCCCGCTGCTGGCCGCCGGGTCCATTTTTTTTGGAAAAATTGCAGGAAAGTGTTGCAAAATGAGAGGCAATTATGATATAGTTTAACTTGTCCGTATCGCGGAGGGATACCGAAGTGGTCATAACGGGGCGGTCTTGAAAACCGTTAGGGCGCAAGCCCACGGGGGTTCGAATCCCTCTCCCTCCGCCATATATCGAAAATCGAAAAACGTGATATGAGATCGACCTTGCGTATGTGTACACGATTCACATCGGAGGTCGATTTTTTTATGATTCCGCATGCAAAGACTGCCAAAAGGCTGCGGCCGCGGACAATGGCCGATTTCTTATGTCACTTTTATGAAAATCTCTTTGGTATTGTTTTCTCCGGCTTTCCAATTTTTCAACGTATCAAACGCATAATCTGTTGTATCCGGTATAACGGCTTTAAGTGTAGTTTCGCTTTCCCAGCTCATCGAAAGAATTGGAGTCGTAAAGTCAGCGCTTGTCAACATAGTTACAACATCATTCCTGTTTTCAAGCTCAGCTAACGTAAACGAATCCAACTCAATAATCATCAAGCTTTGCCTGATTACTTCCGTACCTTCGTTTCTCCCTAATAAGACTGCGAGATATTTCTTATCCGGGGAGAATGCGTGTGCCGTCAAAATGCTTCCTGAGAATAAGGGAATTGTTTTGATGGCATTGTTTTTTATCTGCACGAGAGTATGATTACAGAGCTTTATCCCACAGCCATATTTGATATCGCCGTAAATTGTTCCGGATGCAGATGTGAATGAAGTTGTCTGGATGCGGTTGCGTTCGCTTGCTCTTTCATGCGGCTCTGCTTGATCCAGGTATTTCTTTACAGAATCAACGTTTGAAATGGGGATTGTAATTGTTTTGGAATCGAGCGTAAGGGTTAGCGTTTCAGATTCGGATATTTGCGTCTGGTAACTGGACGGATCAGGCGATTGGCTTGCTGCAGGCTGTCCGCAGCCAGACACAACGAATGTTGTCAAGGACAACCCAAAATAAATGAACAACATTTTTTTCATAAATATCTCCTCTGGAAATTACAACATATCGTCTCAACGGACAGTGAGAAAGCCATCTGGATATCCTTCAAATGTTTGAACCTAAAATGAGTATATTAATCTGTATGATCTTACATATTTTATCATTTTTTGTATACCAATCGTAGTTCTGCTGTCATGAATGTGCTACAATTGGATAAAAACGGAAAAAGAAAATTTTCCTCATAACTGTCAGGATCGCGGTGAAGCGAAAAAGAGGAGTTCAAACAGGCCTATGAGGTTATAACGAAAGGGTGTTTTACTGTGATACCAACCTTGTACACGATCGCCATCCTTGCATTAATGGCAGGGTGCATCGATCCCGGAATGGATGCGACCGCTGCCGTAACGCCGGCGGAGTCTGCACAGCAACCGACATCCTCGGTGAAGCTGACAGAGGCGCAGAAAGCGGAAATTGCAAAACAATACGGATTAGAGAAGCCAAAGGACCCTGTCTTTAACACAAGTATTTTCAGTTTCGAATGGGGGTTCAGTTTCGCGCAATCCCAGCCGGAGCCAGCATCTGTACCTGAGGCCGTACCGGAAGCGGAAAGATCGCCAGAGCGGGACATGCTCTTCAATATGAGGGACATCACGAACCAATCTGAAACAGCGGTAGAAGGACTGCTCGGTACGCCCGTCAGGACGGAAACCGGAGAGTGGACGCTGCACCGGCCGGAGGAGAAGGTGACGTTTACCAGCCATGTCTACTCGGCCAAGATCGGTGAGGTGAAGGTCATTTTTATCAAGGGCAAGGCAGTGCGGATTGAGGTTAAGCCGAAGGAAGTGTTTACGTTTCCGGACGACGCGATCAAGGCGATGAGAGCGGTGGGACTGACAGTGCGGGATGGATTGGAGCCGGAAAGCGGAGGGACCCATCATCTGGATTTTGCTGGTATTGACGGCGTTTATGCTGTACGCGTGAAGGAAGACCTCAAAGGCAGCCCGGGGACGGTCGGGTATGTGCTGATTGTTACGGAAGAGAGATATACATGATGAGATTACCGCCCCTCTTCATCGTGAAGGAGTGATTTTGTACCCGTTAAGACAATTCCGCGGCCGCCAACAATTGCTGTTTACAGGTCGCACCACAAGCAGTTTTACGTTTAACCATTTCCTCATAGTTGAAGTCATTATTACGTATTTTATATTGATTCAGCTTGCGTTTAGCTCTATCATAAATTTCTATTGTGCCATTATCATACAGAAATATCAGGTACAATACTGTCGTGTCGTTTATTAAGGAAATTTTACAAGACTTATCAAATGGTAAATCTTCATCAAATTTGCTTACTTCCACCTTTGAAAAAGAAGCCATAAACTTTTTTATTTCACGTTGATCTCTGATGAACTCTGTTGTTGAGTCAGAATCCACTAATACTGCAGCAATATCTCCTTCATGGATGCTTACAATTTCACTAAATGAATACCGTTTATTTTTTTCAATGAAAAAATAGAAAATCCCAGCGACAATCAGCGCCATAACAATTAATCCAATAGGGAAAAATAGCTTTCTTTTCAATTGCAATACGCCTCCTTCGCAAAACCCCCGCCAGAGGCATGGCGGGGATTTAATTCATACTGTAAACGAAGTCGACCAGACTGCGATGATTTTTTGGAAGCGGGTACTTTTCAAATAGATTGCTTACCTGTTTGGTAACCAGGTCATAATAAAACAGACCGTATGTGTTATTGAGATCCCTCCCTAAAATAAATATTCCTTCAGCATTATCCCTCGGATAAAAGGATTTCACTTCCTTAATACCCGGAACATCAAAATCTTCGACTTTTTGAGTGTCGAGATACAACATTCGTAACGTTCTGGGTTTGGATGCACCCATAAATGGATCCCAAGTCATTAAGATACGGTTTGCGTCAAGCTGCCTGGTCAGTCTGATTTCAAATTGATCCGTATGGTAGATCGGCTGATAATTTCCAAAATCTAAATCCATCAAATACAGGGTTTTAGGGCGAATAAATGTAACCTCCCTAACTTTCGGCGTTCTCAGATTATCAAAGTCTTCCCCTGGATTGCTGTCACTAAAATACACCTTATTGTCGTGAAGATCGGCAAAAGCCACCGGATAATCGGGGTCGATCGGAAACCTCGCGATTTCGGACATGGTTTGATCCCGAATGGAATACAGGTACAACACCAACGAAATCCCGTCATCATCATTTTGCCCGTTATTGTAAGCGGTGGCCGTAATATGTAAATATTCCGCCGGTTCCTTTTTGCTGGTATCTGGTTCCTTACTTGTGTCAACTTCGCGTGTATAAAAATGATGGACAGCCAGGAGGGCGAAAAGAACAGCAGCGATGACGCCGCCAAATGTGATCATTTTCTTTTTCATGGTCCCGAAATGCTCCTTAGCGGAATGGTTTCCCTTATCAGGGTAAGCAACTGGAATAGATTGTCAACACCAATTTTGGATATTTTATATTTTTTTACAATTGAGTCCAGTACGTCGAAAGGTGTTACACAATAACATCCGTTTGTCTGCAAACGGAAGGACGCACGTGCCAATTAGCTGGTAATATATTACAATTATAGTGTTGGCCATTTTCGCCGATATAAGAAAGGAAGCATAAAAAGGAGCGTGTTTTGAGAGTGAATGCCGAACCCTTTACACCCACGATTTATTTCGCCGCTTCATGGCGTGATGCGGCATCCATCCGCCGCGAATTGAACAAGCGGTCCATCCCGCGCATGATTACTTCACTGCCGACCGGGGAAGTCGCCTTTCTGTTCCCAGACCTGCCGGTACACCAGTACATACAGGTCCGGCAAATTTTTGGCATGCACGGAGTCCCGCTGTCCATTGTGGAGCCGACCCCGATCGTGCAGGAATAAGCCGCGTGAAGCGTCGGACGAACCAAACCGGGGACGGTTTTCTTGGAAAATGGGCCAAAGTTTTCATCGCTATCCATCCATTTGCTATCGATTCGTATGTACTCATTGATATATCCTGTAGACGAAGCACCCGTGTTTCTTGGGGGCCTGCGGCGGCTTACTACTGCAGATCGAGTCGCCGTTCTTTTTTTGCAAACGTTGAGCGGGCAGGACTTATGACCCGCATCGGCTTTATGCCAGTGAGCGCTCATTTTCCATATATTGATTGGAATAATATGCTGGTTGTAGATATACAGTTATCTATACTATGATATAGAAGACAACCTCATAACCTTGAGTTCTTCTCCCTGATCGACATGGTCAGGGACCTTTTTTATTTATTGGGTTTGCCCGGGAAATGTTGTTTAAATTTACATACTATACAGAATTATTTGGATATAATATAGAAAACGGACAAGGAGGAGGCGGTATCATGAACGACATGCAACGTGCGAGGCGTAACACGCTGGGGGATTTGCTGCGCCGCAGCCGGAAACGTTTTCCGCGTAAACTGGCGCTGCGTTTCCAAGAAGAGACACTCACCTACGAACAATTGGACAAGGTGGTGAATCAGGCGGCAAATGCGCTGCTGGCAGCTGGATTGCGCAAAGGGGAGCGGGCAGCAGTCCTGTCGCGCAACTCCATGGATTTTGCCATCCTCAACTTCGCCTTGGCCAAGGCGGGGGTGGTGATGGTGCCGATCAACTACATGTTGAATAGCGAAGACGTGTCGTATATTCTCGGCCATGCCGAAGTGAGCACCTGCTTTGCCGCTCCGGAATTTCGGACAGTGATGGACGAGGCGATCCGGTTGTCCGGCTGTTCGCCGAAGGTGTGTAGTCTCATCTCCAAACCGGCTGATCCGACCGGGCCATGGCTGTCGTTTCGCGAATGGATACGGGATTGCGCGACGACGGAGCCGGAAGTGGATTTGGCGGATGACGACGTTGTCCACATCCTCTACACCAGCGGCACGGAAGCAAAGCCAAAAGGGGTCATGCTCACCCATGCAAACGTGGTTGCCGAATACGTCAGCACGATCATTGACGGCGGAATGACGGCAGACGACATTGCCGTGCACGCGATGCCGCTGTTTCACTGTGCACAGCTGCACTGCTTTCTCGGCCCGTACGTGTACCTGGGGGCGAGCGGGATCATTCTGGAACAAGCCGTGCCGGACGTGATCCTGGAGACGGTGGAAAGGTTCCGGGCCACGCAGTTGTTCTGCCCGCCGACCGTCTGGATTGCGCTGCTGCGTTCCCCCTCGTTTGCCGAACGGGATCTTTCCTCCTTGAAAACATGCTATTACGGCGCGGCAATCATGCCGGTGGAAATTCTCAAGGAGCTGAACGCGCGGCTGCCCAACGCACGGTTTTACAACTTTTACGGACAGACGGAAGTGGCTCCCTTGGCAACCGTGCTAAAGCCGGAGGACCAACTGCTCAAGGCAGGTTCGGCCGGGAGACCGGCGCTCAACGTGGAGACGAAAATCATTGACGACCACGGACGCGAAGTGCCTCCGGGAACGGTGGGGGAAATCGTGCATCGGACCAGCCATGCGATGCTCGGCTACTTCCGCGACGAGGAAAAAACGCGGGAAGCATTTCGTGATGGATGGTTTCACAGCGGCGATCTCGGCATCATGGACGAAGAGGGATACATCACCATTGTGGACCGCAAAAAAGACATGATCAAAACCGGCGGGGAAAACGTCGCCAGCCGGGAAGTAGAGGAATTGATCTACCGCCATCCAAAAGTGTCAGAGGCAGCGGTGATCGGTGTTCCGCACCCCTATTGGATCGAAGCGGTCACGGCAGTGGTGGTGCCGAAAGCGGGCGAGACGCTGACCGCGGAGGAAATTTTGACGTTTTGCCGGGAACGGATGTCCTCGTTCAAGGCGCCCAAATACGCGGTTATTACCGACAGCCTGCCGCGCAATCCGAGCGGGAAAATTTTGAAACGGGAGCTGCGTCTCCGTTACAAGTCGCTGGCGGCAGATGACCATAATCAGGTTGTTTCGTAAGCGCACTAGCTGGGACAGCTGCACTTGCGCACCCCAACCCCCGGGCATGCCGATCCGGGGGTTAAAGGCGTGCGTGTTTTCCCGATCCCGACGGCTTGCCGTCGCCGCCGGGAGAGCAATTAAGCATGTAGGGCACTGTCTTTAACCTTTCAACCCTTCCAGCCACTCGGCGTAACAGGTGTCGCAGACGAGTTCTTCGCGTTCCTGCTTGCCCTGGAAGTACGTGATCAGGTGAATGCTGTCTGTTTCATGCTCGCAGTGGCAGCATTTGTAGTTTCCCATGATCTTCCTCCCGTTATTCCGTGTTGCTGCGGACGCCGGCAGGAGTTGTCCGGCTCCCCGCTTATTGTGCCCCCAAACAAAAAAACAACTCCCTCGAAAGGGAGCTGGTGATGGTTGGCTGCCGTTACTTCACGTTGGCGACTGTCGGTTTGTCGGGGCGAATAACGTCAAATCGGTAGCCCTGCTGCTTCAAATATTGAATGACTGCCGGCAGCGATTGGGCCGTTGCCGCTTTTGTCGAGGCGTCATGCATCAGCACGACGATTTCCCGCTGGTGCTTTACCTGGCTTTTCACATTGGCCAGCGCGCTCTCCGGCGTGTAGTGATTGCTGCTGGCATCGCCGTTGGAGATGTTCCAGTCGATGAAGACATAGCCGCGTTTGGCCGCTTCCGCCTTGATGTCCTGCATGACCGTGTGGCTGTTGTTGTACACGTTTGGATTTTGGTACTTTTTGCTCACTGTGTTGGTGCTGCCGCCCGGGTAGCGGAACACGGTCGGCTTGACGCCCGTGGCCTTCTCGATCAGCTGGTTGCCTTTTTCCAGATCGGCAAAGAAAGACGCGATGTCCTTGTAGATCAGACGGTAATCGTGCGAATAGGTGTGACCGCCGACCACGTGTCCTTCGGCGATGGCCCGTTTCAGCACAGCTTCACGGCCGGGAACATTTTTGCCAACTACGAAAAAGGTGGCTTTCACCTGATGCTGTTTCAGGATGTCCAGGATCTGGCTCGTAACCGGCGAGGGGCCATCGTCAAAGGTGAGATAGGCCACTTTGTCCTGCGGAGGTTTGCTCTCGGTCGGCTGTGTGCCCGGCACTGCTGTCGAAGGAGCGGGCGGGTTGGTCGTTGGCGTCTGTGTCCCAGTTTGTTCAGCACCGGCTGGAGCCGGTGTGACGGCTGCCGGTTTTTCTGTGGGCGGCACAGGTTTTTTCGACGGAGCCTGCGGCTGACTTACCGGAGCCTGCGGCTGATTTACCGGAGCCTGCGGCTGATTCGCCGGAGCTTGCTGCCCTTGCGCCGGCTTGCTGACCGGGGGCTGCTGCGGCTGCGCGTCCGAAGCGGGCTTGCTGCGGATCGGTTCGGCCGGTTCGTACGGTTGATCGCCGTAGATGAGAAACGCTTTTCGCTGTTCGCGGAATGCCGCCAGTTTGTCAGCGTACGTGCTTTCGATCGCCTGCGGAGACAATCCCTGCGCCAGGTGCTGACTCACGCTGCTCGTCAGGCCGCTTTTCGGCACCAGATCATGATTCAACTGGCTGGCGTATGCAAGCGTGTAGATGCCTGTCTTCGCCGGATTGAACCGGTACGGGTCGATGATGTGCAGGCGCACCCCGCCGCGCGTTTCCTTGTCTTGCGGCAGGAACATCACCCCGGGAAGCAGGGCGCCGTTCAGCAGATCCGCATACGCATCGGAGTCAATGCCTTCTCCGCCGATCCAGGTAAAGTTGTCGGCTGGCGTGATTCCCGTTCCTTCGCCTTGGCCGGTTGCCATGTAGCCGAAAACGGCGGCCAGGTCGGGAGTCTCGGGGGAACTGGGAATCCAGGGCAGTCCGGTATCCTGGTACAGCATTTGACGGGTGTACCCCTGCATGGGAATGACGGTCAGATCGGCGTTGATGCTGCGGTTGAAAAACCGAGCCAATTCACCGATGGTCATGCCGTGCGCCAGTGGCAGGGGAGCGCCTTCGATGAACGAACGGTGCGGTGCCTCCAGCAGTGGACCGTCCACGATGGTGCCGCCGACCGGGTTTGGCCGGTCCAGCACGATGAGCGGTTTGCCAAATTGTTTGGCAGCAGTCATGCAGGCCGTAAGTGTAGAGATGTAGGGAGAGGTCGCGGAACCGATGTCCTGCAGGTCGACGACCAGCACGTCAATGTTGGACAGCATCTCCTTTGTGGGGATGGGGGTGGAGCCGTACAGGCTGTACACCGGAATACTGTAGACAGGGTGAAAGTACGTGCTGGTTTGTTGCCCCGCAGGCGTTTTTCCATCCAGTCCTTGTTCGGGGGCGTACAGCGCGGTCAGCGTGACGGTACGGTCGCGCCGCAGCATGTCGATCGTGCTGATTCCCTGGCTGTTGACACCGGTTTGATTGGTGACCAGGCCCACCTTTTTGCCTTGAATGACGTGGTGGAATTGATTAAAGAGCACGTCGCTTCCCAATTGAATGACAGCAGTGTTGGCGGAACTGCCGCCTGGAGGAATAATGGTGAGAATGAGTGCGAGGATGAGTAAAGGGAGCAGTTTTTTCATGATTTTCGGCCTCTTTCTTGATGAACTGACATTGTTGTACGTCTATTGTATCGGTATCTGCTAACGCAATGGTTGCAATCCAGTAACAATCCCGAATTTGAGGACAATTACGAAGAAAAAACGTGGAAATGCCTGCGGTTCTCTAGCCTGCTGAGTCACCTGCCGTCCGTACAGATGCATTCATTTATTTTTGACGCCGCATTTATCGAAACGTTGCGGTCTTTTCCTGCAAAATTTTGCAAATGGACAGGCAGCCGTGTCGAAACGAGTCTAAGCGGAGCGGCAGGCGGCTGAAAGGCTTGGCTGCGTGTGCCCGGTTGTCCAGCAGCGGTGTGATAAAAAGGGAAGATAAGGAACGCTCCATCAGAGTAAGAACACCTCTCAGACCACACACTAGGGGTAAGGAGGTGTTTTTTGCGTGAAGCGAGTGGGAGTGCTGTGCGCGGCCCTATGGTTGGCCGTGGGAATCGCCGGCTGTACGCCAAACAAACAGCAGGGGACGGAAGACTACACGGGCCAGCAGGCGCGTTTTGACCCGTACGGCATCAACCTGAAAAGTGACAACCTCGGACGGGACAAGGGGCCGGCAGCGATGATCTACCAAAAGAACATCCACCGCCGCGAGCCTCATCTGCTCGCCCTGCTGGAACGCCACGCAGAGCGAATTCCCGGCGTGCAGGACATCAAGGTGCTGGCGTTCAAGGACAATCTGCTGATTGGCGTGCTGACGGCCGATACGCCCAAGCCGGACCAGGTCAACCCGAATCCGACGATCCCCCATGAGCCTGGCTCGCCGAATCGGATCGATAACGGCCACACTGACCACATCCAGATGAAAGTGGTAAAAGCGATGCGCAGCAGGCTGCAGGCGGAGACCCGTTTCAACATTATGTACGTCTCCACCAACAAGGCCATCTACCAGCGAATAGCCGACCTGCACGAGCGGATTTTGCGCGGAGAAACGGTAAGGGATGAGGAGTTCCAGACACTGTTGAACGACATCGGTTATACGTCAATAGGGTTTGAACTCGTCCATTGACGATTCGGACCTCAGGGTAATCTGCTGACTGTGCACGGGGCGGTGCATGAACAGAGCGGTACCACGACGCAAATGCCGGGCGGTTGCCTGATCGTTGGGAGCAGTGCTCGCAGGCCGGGACGACGGAAAACAGCGAAAACAGGGAAGGACCGCCTGCCGGGCGGTCTGCTTTTTTGCAAGAGACTTGACGAAAAAGGAAAAAAGTCGTACACTCATTTTTGTACTGACCAGTCAGTTTAAAAACGCAAAGGAGGATGAGGAGGGATGGCCCGATCCAAAAAAGATCAGATTGCACAGGGAGCACTGAAGGCTTTTGCCCAGTACGGGTACAGCGACACCACGATGGACGCGATTGCCGAGGTGGCACAGGTGGCCAAAGGCACGCTGTACTACCACTTTTCCACCAAGGAGGAACTGTTTCTGTACGTGATTGAAAGAGGGGTGAAGATGCTGATCGATTCCGTGGACAGCGTGATGAATCGCGGCGATGTGCCGTTGGATCAGCGCATGATTGGCGTATTGGATGAGCATCTTCGCTTCTTTTCCGAACACCGGGAACTGTGTCTCCTCCTGCTGAGCTTTTTTACCGGCCACGAGCAGCGGGATCAGATGATCGGCAAACTGCTGGCCGGGTATTTCAGCACGATGGAAAGGTACTGGGCCGAACTGAAGCAGGCCGGACATGTCGCCGAGGAGGCGGACGTGTGGTCGCTGGTATCCGCCCTGTTCGGCATGGCCGGGATTACCGTGCTGCGCAGGCACTTTCGCAAGGAACGGGCGACGGCCGCGGATGAGCAGACGCTTCGGCTGCTTTTGTCCGGCGTGCTGCGCGTGCCTCAGCGCTGACGACATCACAGGTAACAGACATATCACAAGGAGAGGAGAACAACCATGAACAAACGAGCATGGATTGGGATGGCCGGTTTCTTGACTGGCATTGTCTTGCTGGGAACGTATTTGTTGGGACCGGGAGCGGTCAACGTGGCGGGACAGCGTGGAGCGCAGTTGACCGGTGTAGTCGAGGGGACCGAGGTGGATTTGTCGTTTAAGATGGGCGGCTCGATTGCTGAGATCGCCGTACAGGAAGGAGACGAGGTAAAAGCGGGGCAGTTGGTGGCCACGCTGAACAGCGATGAACTGCTGGCAAAACGGGAACAGGCGGAGGCCGCCTATCGTCTGGCGCTTGTCCGTCTGGAACAGGCGAAAAAAGGCGTGACCATCACTGACAGCACCATAAGCGCGCAGGTGGAACAGGCGAAAGCGGCAGTGGACGCGGCCAAAGCGCAGTACGAGGCCAGCAAGAACGGGGCGCGCTCCGAGGAAGTGGCCCAGTTAAAGGCGAAGCAGCAGGCGGCTCAGACAGCCAAGGAGATCGCAGCCACGCAGCTGGAGCGAATGAAAAAGCTGTTTGAAGAAGGAGCCGTTCCGCAGGCAAAAGTGGAAGAGGCGCAGATGCAGTACGAACAAGCGGAGGCCGAACTGAAAGCTGTAAACGAACAGCTCAAGATGGCCGAGACCGGAGCGCGCCAGGAGCAGCTGGAAGCGGCCAAGGCACAGTGGGAGCAGGCAAAAGCCGCATACGATCAAGCGGTGGCATCGCGCGGACAGGTGGGGGTAAAACAGCTCGACGTCAGATCGGCGGAAGCAGGCGTGCAGCAGGCCAAAGGGGCGCTCGACGAGATTAACGCGTACCTGAACAACACCAAGCTGACCGCGCCGGTGGATGGCATCGTCAAGTCAGTTGCCGTGCAAAAAGGGGAACTGGTGGCGCAGGGCTATACGGTTGTGACGCTGCAGGCAAAAACAGATAACTTTGTGAAGTTTTACGTGAACGAGTACGCTCTGTCCACGGTTAAGGCGGGCGACAAGGCGACCCTTTACGTGCCGGCGCTGAAACGCGACGTGGAGGCGACGATCGTCAGTGTGGCGCCTGCAGCTGATTTTGCCGTGAAGAAAGCAACCCAGGAGCTGGGCGACAGGGACATCCGTTCCTTCCAGGTGAAAATGACGGTGACCGATCCTGAATTGCGGCCGGGCTTGACGGTCGAATGGAACATCGAAGGGGCTGGTGGCGGTGAGTAATTTCTCCCGCCTGCTCCTTCAGGAGTGGCGCAACATCTATACAAACAAGACGATCCGTCTGGTGCTGTTCGTCGTACCACTTTTGTACATGACGCTGTTCGGGTTTTTGTACAGCCAAAAAAAGGTGATGGAGATTCCCACCGTGCTGGTTGATGCAGACCAGACAGAGCTGAGCCGCGAGCTGTACCGCGCCTTTGAGGTGGACCAGACGTTCCGCATCACCCACTTCGTCGGCACGGAAGCAGAGGCGATGGACCTGATTGACCGGGGACAGGCGAACATGGCCGTGATCATTCCCGCTGATCTGGAGAAAAACGTTAAAGCGGGACGTGAGGCAGAGGTGCTGACTGTCATCGACGGCAGCAACATGCTGATTTCCAACACTGCGGTCCGGGCCGCCAACACCGTGATCAAGTCGGTCTCGGCCGGCGTCACGCTGAAGAAGCTGGAGGCCCAGGGCGGCTGGGGAGAAGAAGGAAAAAACCTGTTCACGGGGATCGACTACCGCTATCGCGTGTTGTACAATCCGACGTTCAGTTACCTGACGTTCATGGTCTTCGGTCTGGGCGGAACGGTGCTGCAGCAGGTGCTGTTTTTGGGCGTAGCCCTCTCCGTTGCCCAGCAAAAAGAAGCCGGGACATGGGCGTCGTCCCTGAGGGAAAATGGCTTCTGGACGATTGCCCTGAGCAAGATAGTGCCCTATATGCTGGTGGCCACCTTTAATCTGATGCTGGTATTTGCTTTATTGTTAAAGGGATTTGAGATCCCGTATTACGGCAGCATCGCCCATCTGTTGATCGTGGGCACCGTCTTTAACCTCGCTGTGGTGGTGATCGGATTTGCCATCTCGTTCTGGTCCAAAGACCAGCTGCAGGCCACTCAGATCGCCATGCTGATTGCAGTGCCGTCGTTCATGCTGTCGGGGTACACCTGGCCGCTGATGTCCATGCCGGCGGCCGTTGCGGCCATTGGCAAGTCGCTGCCGCTCACGTATTTTCTCAACGGCGTCCGGGAAATTTTAAACAAGGGACACGACCTGTCCTACCTGACACATGATCTGGCAGTCCTGGCGTTTATGACGCTGATCGGCCTGTTTGCGGCGTACATCGCCTACCAGTTCCAGACGCGGAAAGTGACGCTTCCCGAAGCGGAGTCGACTCGTGCGTAGCAGGATATGCTGAAAAGAAATTCTTGTGCTGTAAATAAGATATCCTTTATACTATTCAGAAAAAGGCAGATTTTCTACGCGAGGGGGGCACTATGTCAGCGACTCATCTGAAGCAATTGTGCGAGGACACGTACACGAAGTTGAAGAAGGTAAGCATGGAGCTGGAGCGCTTTCTCAACCAAGTCACACTGGCGGGCCTTGTGGCGCAATCCGGCGATCCGGAAGAGTACGAGGCTTACTACCGCGACTATCTCTCCGATTTGCGGCACCTTTTGGTTTACTGCGAAAATGCGTACGAGCGGCTGGGCGTGGCGCTTCGGAGAGCCAAGTTCAACGAGGAGTTTGCCGAAGAAGTGTTGTATCAGGTGTATCACTCCTGTGTGAACAACTTCTACTACCCCAAAGGGGAAGTGTACGACGAAGACGGGCGTTATTCGTACACCGGCCATGACGCCATTATCTTCCGCAAAGAGGTAACCCCTGAGCTCAAACAGCTGACCATATCCCTGTCCAAGGTGTTTGAGCAGCTGCGTGACGATCTGCAGTACTACGAAACGGACTATATTACAAAGAAACGGATGCAAAAAGCGTAAATCAAACACAGCCCTCCCGAGGCAGACAGGCACGGATCATCTCGTGCCGCTGCCGGGAGGGCTTTTAGCGTCAATTCTGCGCGATGCCTTACACCCCAACGGGCTGCCGGATGCGGCGAACCAGCGCTTCCGCCTCCTCCAGCATGGCGGCCCGTTCCGCTTCACTCACGTATGGAACGGCAGCAAAGTTGCGATAGGTCACGTCATAGCCGATCAGCTTCAGCGTCCCGTCCACAATCTGTTTGCGTACCACCTCGTCAAACCCGTCGGCGCGCATCTCCTGTTCCGACTCGCGGGTGGTGGTAAAGACGAGCGCCTGTTTTCCGTTCAGCATGCCGACCGGTCCGTCATCGCCGTAGCGGAACGCGAACCCGTCCGTAAAGACGCGGTCCAGGTACCCTTTCAGGATGGCGGGCGGTGACCACCACCAGACCGGGTAGATCATGACCAGCAGGTCGGCGTCGGTGATCAGTTGCTGTTCCTCTTCCACATCCGCCCGGGCCCGGCCTTGGCTGGCCAGGTGCATGTCCTCCGCGTCAAAGACCGGGTCAAACCCGATTTGGTACAGGTCGCGGACAACCGGACGAATGCCGGCTGCTTCACAAGCAGTGACGACGCGCTGCAAGATTTGATGGGCAAAACTTTTGGTTCCTTCGTGGGCAAACACGATGCACGCTTTCATCAAAACGCCTCCTGGTCGGAATCACTCATTTTTGCGGAATCACTCGTTGGAATCACTCGTTCTTACAGTCCAAAGCGAAGACGGAGCAAAAACTTGTTCAGCAGTTCGCCGAAGGTATCCGGCTCCTGCACCTGGCGTGTGGTTGCCGGCTGCACCTGCCTGAGCGCTGCATTCACGTCGATCATGCCAAACCCGTACAGCTTGTCCTTGCCGGGAGGGCCCAAATCGACCGCGGTCTCGCGAATAATCTGCATGACCTCTTTGTTTGTCAGGTGAGGACTGACGGAGCGGATGAGCGAAGCCAGCGCCGCTACGTGCGGACACGCCATGGAAGTGCCGGACAAGGCGGCGTAGTCGTTGTGAATGTAAGTGCTGGGAATGTCGACGCCCGGTGCGGCCACATCCACATGGTCCCCGTAGTTGGAAAAATCGGCCCGCTGTTTGTTATGGTCGACAGCCGCCACGGACAAGACTTCCTCGTAGGCAGCCGGATAGCTGGGCTGGTTGGTCGCGTCGTTGCCGGATGCGGCTACAAGCACCACGTTGCGGTCATAAGCGTAACGGCACGCTTCTTTCAAGGCGGCCGAGGAGGTGTAGTTGCCCACGCTCAAATTGATCACGTCGGCGCCGTGGTCGGTCGCCCAGTAGATCGCTTGGGCGATGTCAAACGCGGATCCGGCCCCGTCCGCACCGATCGCCTTGATCGGCATCAGCTTGCTGTTCCAGGTCATGCCGGCGATACCGTCGGCGTTGTTGGTTTTGGCGGCAATCACTCCGGCGACGTGGGTGCCGTGACCGTTGTCGTCCTGGGGGACGTTGTTGTCTTCCAGCACGTTGTAGCCTTGCACCAGTTTGCCGGCAAATTCCGGATGGCGCAAATCAATGCCCGTGTCGATGACCGCCACCACGACGTCGTTGGAGCCCTGGCTGATGTCCCAGCTTTGTTCCATGCCGATCAGGGGGAGGTTCCATTGATACTCACGGTAATAGGGGTCGTTGGGCCGACGGTTCGGCAGCAGCAGGTAGTTGGGTTCCGCGTAGACGGAATCGGGATGCTCGGCCAGCTTTTTCATCAGCTGTTGGGTGGTCAAACTGCGCGACTTGATAATCATCGCCTGCCCAAAATCCCGCTTGATCCTGCCGTCGACCGAATCCAGCAGCTTTTGGAGGGCCGCTTGGTCAGGGCGGGGAGAAAAGCGGACGACGACCTCATGCTCTACATAGTGGCTGCGGTCGCGCGTATTGTGGTGCAGGGTTTTGATATGGGCGCTTTTTTCCAACCCGCGCCGCGTGTCTTTAACCTGTTCAATGTAGTTGATCCGCGGAATATGTGCCGATAGCGAAGTTACCTGGGGGTGAGGTTCGCGCATTTCCTGCTGCTGATGCCAGCGAAGCGGGATCACGGCCAGCCCGACCAGAGCAATCGCTGCGATAATCGGGGGTAAGACTCGCAAAAAAACTCACTCCCTCCATGCTGTATAGACATAGCGTGCGCACGGAGGGAGTGATTATGACGGAAAAAGCTGACATGCTTCCCTGGATGGTGGATGTAACGAGGAGGGTATCGGTTAAATCAGGCCGAGCTGCCGCAGTCCGTAGTGGATGCCCGCATCGTTAACGTGGCGGGTCACCATGTTTGCCAGCGGCTTCACCTGCTCGTGGGCGTTGCCCATCGCCACACCCATGCCGACGTAGGCGAGCATTTCCCTGTCGTTCAGGCCGTCGCCGAACGCCACCGCATCTTCCGGCTTGAGTCCGTAATGACGCAGCACCGCTTCAATGCCGCGCGCTTTGGAGCCGTTAGGAGGAAGCACGTCCAGGACGACGCGGTGCCAGCGGACGAACGACACGTCGTCACGAAAGCGGGTGAAGTAATTGTGTTCCTCCTGTTCGCCGCAGTAGAGGAACGCCTGGTAGATCGAAGCCTCTTCCCAGTAGCGCTGCCGACATACGGGCGGCGCCAGGCGCAGGGAGTGAAACGACTCGATTACGTGCGGATGGTCGGCGGTGTTGGCATAACAGGTATCGGCACTGAGGAATACCATCGGGTGGCCGTTGGCGTGGGCTGTCGCTTCCAGGTCGGCCAGCGTTTTCCTGGACAGCGGCGTCTCGCGGATCAGCCGGCCTTCTGCAACCACGTACGAGCCGTTGAACCCGACATAGGTATCGATCCCCAGTTCCTGTGCAACCGGCAGCAGGTGGAACGGCGCGCGGCCTGTGGCAATCGCGACCAAAACGCCGTTATCCTGCAGCTGCCTGACAGCCCTCCGCGTCTCCTCGGGGATGGTGTGATCCGTATTCAAGAGCGTCCCGTCGATGTCAAAAAACACGATTTTGTATGACATGTTTCTCTCCTCTCTACAAAACAGGAAAAGGGAGTGCCTGCAAAGACATCCCTTTTTTCTCTTTTTTTCATTTAGAATACAGCCGTTTCCGTCTCGCTGTCAAACACATGGCACTTGGACAAATCCATGCCCAGTTTGACGGACATCCGCGGCTTGATGCCTTCGCGGGCGTCGACGCGAGCTACAAGCTGTGTGCCGCCGACATTGGAAAAGTAGACGTACAGTTCGGAGCCCATGTTCTCGACGACGTCCACCTCTGCCGTGACGTTGCTGTCAAACGGATTGGCTTCGATAAACTGGTTGTCGCTGTAAATGTCTTCCGGGCGAATGCCAAACGTGACCTGCTTGTCGGCATATCCTTTCTCCCGCAGCACCTTCGCCTTGTCTTCCGGAAAGCGAATCCGCAGGTTGGCAGCTTCAAAGAACAGCTTTCCGTCCGTTTCGACGATGCGCCCCTTGATGAAGTTCATCGCCGGGGACCCGATAAAGCTGGCCACGAACTGGTTGACCGGGTGGTTGTAAATGTCGGTCGGGGTGGCCACCTGCTGGATGACGCCGTCTTTCATTACGACGATGCGGTCGCCCATGGTCATCGCTTCGGTCTGGTCGTGGGTCACGTAAATCACGGTGGTGTTGAGCCGCTGGTGCAATTTCAGGATTTCCGTGCGCATCTGGACGCGCAGTTTGGCATCCAGGTTGGACAGCGGTTCGTCCATGAGGAATACCTGCGGTTCGCGGACGATGGCTCGTCCCAGGGCGACGCGCTGCCGCTGGCCGCCGGAGAGCGCCTTTGGTTTGCGGTCGAGCAGATGGGCAATGTCGAGAATGCGCGCTGCTTCCTGGATGCGTTTGTCAATCTCCGCTTTGGAAAACTTGCGCAGCTTGAGGCCAAACGCCATGTTTTCGTAGACGTTCATGTGCGGGTAGAGGGCGTAGCTTTGAAACACCATGGCGATGTCGCGGTCCTTGGGGGCCACGTCATTGACCCGCCGGTCCCCGATGTACAAGTCGCCTTCGGAGATTTCCTCCAGTCCGGCAATCATGCGCAGCGTGGTCGATTTCCCGCATCCGGACGGACCGACCAGTACGAGAAACTCACGGTCTTTGATCTCCAGATGAAAATCGTGTACCGCGGTGACATTATTGCTGTACCGTTTGTACACGTGATGGAGCGTCACTTTTGCCAACTCCGGCACCTCCGTCTTCCCGAAAGTTGCAATGCTGTCGTTCCTCTTCGCTGTAGCCCATATGTTACCAGCAGGGGATGGGCAGCGCTACGGTCAAATTGTACGAATTGTTTGGTCAATTTTGCCGAAACAGGAGAAACAACTGCAGAAGCACGGCATCGGGAAACTGCCGGGGGTCCAGACCGGTCTCTTCCGTCAGCTTGTCCAGCCGGTAGATCAGGGTATTGCGGTGCAGATACAACTGCCGGGCGGCTTCGCTCACATTCAGCTGCCGGGCAAACAAGGTCTCCAGGGTCTGGATCTGTTCGCGGCTCAGCTTCGGTGCCGGCATTATATGCAAGAGTGTATCGCCCAGCAGAGAGGCGATGTCGGAAGGCAGGGAAGCGGCCCACTGTTCCAGCGGGTACTGCCGTCTGTCCGCTACCATGACTTTCGGCCGGTATTTTTGCAGGGCGCGGGAGAGGCGGAGGCAGTCGGTCAGCGCCTGGTCCAGGAGGACAGGTGTCTCCACGGCCGGTCCGAGAATGACGCGCACGTTTTCCATCAACTCGGTGGAGATGAGGTCGTGCAGGCCATAGGCCCACTCCAGCCAGTTTTCCGCATCGCCGCCATCCAGGGCGGAGACGGGAACGGCCAGGAGCAGGTGTGAAGGAGGCAGCGGAAACAGCGAGACGAGGGCCCCTTTGAAAAAATCGTGCAGGAGCGGCTGCAGTATGGCCAGTTCAAACAGTCCCTCGCTTCGGGTGGATTCCAACAGGAAGCAGACCCGCTTCTCCCGCCACGCCCAGTGCTGTTCCAGTCCGTCGGGCGGAGAAGCGGGCAGGCCCGCCGCCACTTCCGTCAACCAGGCGGTGACCTGTTCCTGGGCGGGGCCGGCCTGTTCCGGCTTGGTCAACAGCAGCGTCAGCAGCGAACGTGCGGCATCGGGCCACTGTGCCGGCCGTATGGCTACCATCAACGCCCGGCCGGCGAAAGACCCGCTTTGGACGATTTCCCAGCCGGACTGCTCCTGTGCGGCACGGACGGCCTCGATCTCTTCCTGTGCCACGTTCAGATACACGATCGGCAGGCCTGTCGCCTGCCGAATTCGTTCCACATCCCGTTTCCATGCGTCCATCTTCGGCACCCCGTTTCACTGCGAGATGCCATCATTATACATTACTCCAGGGCCAGTGTGCGGCCGGCTTCAGTCGCAACCTTGCCCGGATTGGTTGCGGCGTGTGGTTTTGCAGCGGAGCCTTTCATTTGAGCGGCAGCAGCCGTCTCCGCAGTCGGAAGAGCAGACGGCGCGCCGGCAGGAACCAGCGTGTGCAGCGTGATCTCCGGACGGGAGCGGAGGCGAATGTTCAGCCCCGTCTGCCCCAATCCCTCGCTGATGTAAAAGGGGCGTCCGTCGTAGTGATGCAGTCCTTTTACCATGTTCAGCTTGGGCAGTTGGCCCATCGTGACGAGGTGAAACGGCTTTGGCCAGTGGATCTGTCCGCCGTGAAAGTGGCCGGACAGCAGATAATCATACGAATAGTCCCGCATCTCCAGGACGAGGTTGGGATCGTGCGTCAGTACGAGGCGCACGCCATCTGTCGGCACATGCCGAAATGATGCAGCCAGATCACTGTGGCCGGTGGAGTAGTTGTCCACGCCGATCACGTGCAGTGGCATTCCGTCGTGGATGAGTGTCACGTGCTGGTTCACCAGCACCCGACAGCCGATCCGCTCCAGCTCTGCTTTCAGCTGCCCAAGCTTCGGGGGCGCCAGCACATAGTCGTGATTGCCGAAGACGACAAAGGTGCCAAGACGCGGGTTCAATTTCATCACGGTTTCCACGTAGGCTACAGCTTTGGGAATATTTTTATGGCGGTCCAACAGGTCGCCGGTAATCGCAATCAAATCAATGTGCTGTCCGGAAAAGTCCCGGACGATCCGCTCTGCGGGGATGGAAAAATTCTCCATATGAAGGTCGGACAGATGCAGCACGGTGAGCGGCTTAAAGCTGCCGGACTCGCCGCGGCACTCCGACGGCTGGACGGCCACGTTGACGCGGCGGATGTTCAGATCAAACGTATTGCGGTAGGCGCGCGCAAGTAAAACGGCAAAAAGCGACACAATCAATAACCAAAACATCTGCTGTCACCTCCGCTTTCTAGCAAACTACCTGATCATTATACAAGATTTCTGGCGTTTTCTGATAAGTAGGTTTCTGGGAGGAGGAATTTGTCAAGAAGTGCAGAAATATTATGAAAAAGCTGAATGAAGCAGTGATCCTTCAGTCACACAAGGAGAGTGAGAGAGTATGAAAGTCGACCTGATTCCGCCCGCGGAAGGACAGTACAACCTGAAGAACTACGACGAGGCTTACGCCAATTTTAACTGGGCCGACGTGGAAAAGCAGTTTTCCTGGTATGAAACAGGAAAAGTCAACATCGCGTATGAGGCGATTGACCGCCACCTGCAGACGGAACGAAGAGACAAGATCGCCCTGCTGTACAGCGACGCGACCAGGGATGAGCGCTACACGTTTGCACAGTTGAGCGAATTATCCAACAAATTCGGCAATGTGCTGCGCAGCCTGGGCATCGTCAAAGGAGATCGCGTTTTCGTGTTCATGCCTCGTTCGCCGGAGCTGTATGTAAGCGTTTTAGGGGCATTGAAAATCGGAGCGATCGTGGGACCGCTGTTTGAGGCGTTCATGGAAGCCGCTGTCCGCGACCGGCTGGAGGACAGCGAAGCGGTGGCCATTGTCACCACGCCTGCGCTGCTGCCGCGCATTCCGGTTAAGGATCTGCCTGCGCTGAAGCACATCATCCTGGTCGGGGCTACAAACGAATTGCAGAAAGGTCAAATCAGCTATGAAGAAGCGATGGCATCCGCATCCTCCGAACTGGAGATCGAATGGGTGGATCGCGAAGACGGCATGCTCCTGCACTACACCTCCGGCTCCACCGGCAAGCCGAAAGGGGTGCTGCACGTACACAACGCGATGATTCAGCACTACCAGACCGGCAAATGGGTCCTCGATCTCCAGGAGGACGACATCTACTGGTGCACCGCTGACCCGGGCTGGGTAACCGGTACGTCCTACGGGATTTTTGCCCCCTGGCTAAACGGCGCCACCAACGTGGTGCGCGGCGGACGGTTCAAGCCGGAGGAGTGGTACGACACAATTCAAAAGTACAAGGTGACTGTTTGGTACAGTGCCCCGACTTCTTTCCGCATGCTGATGGGGGCCGGCGATGAAATCGTGAAGCGCTACGACCTGTCATCACTGCGCCACGTCCTCAGCGTCGGTGAACCGCTCAACCCGGAAGTGGTTTATTGGGGCATGCGGGCCTTCAACCAGCGCATTCACGATACCTGGTGGATGACGGAGACAGGGGGACAGCTCATCTGCAACTACAAGTGCATGGCGATCAAGCCCGGCTCGATGGGCAAACCGTTCCCCGGCATCTACGCAGCCATCCTGGACGATCAGGGGAATGAACTGCCGCCCAACCGGATGGGCAATCTGGCCATTCGTACCGGCTGGCCGTCCATGATGCGCAAAATCTGGCGAAATCCGGCGAAGTACGAGGAGTACTTCCGCTTCCCGGGCTGGTACGTGTCCGGCGATTCGGCCTACAAGGACGAAGACGGCTACTTCTGGTTCCAGGGCCGCATTGACGACGTGATCAACACCTCCGGCGAGCGCGTCGGTCCGTTTGAAGTGGAAAGCAAGCTGATGGAACATCCGGCAGTGGCAGAAGCGGGCGTCATCGGAAAACCGGATCCGGTGCGCGGGGAAATCATCAAGGCGTTTATCTCCCTGCGTGCGGGCTACGAACCAAGCGAAGAGTTGATGGAAGACATCCGCAAATTCGTCAAGGAAGGCTTCGCCGCCCATGCCGCGCCGCGCGAAATCGAATTCCGCGACAAGCTGCCGAAGACGCGTTCCGGCAAGATCATGCGCCGCGTGCTCAAAGCGTGGGAACTGGGCCTGCCGACCGGCGACCTGTCCACGATGGAAGACTGATCCTGGCAAAAAATCTCCTGCGTTAAAAAGCGCAGGAGATTTCAGGTTTGTAGACAAAGTGGTCGCTGTGAGGAGAACACGTTTCCGTCATCCGCTCCGTGCTTTACCCACCGAACACAAGCTAACGCTCGCGTTCGGCGGGGCCCGTGCTCGCGCAGCAGGGAAGCACGAACTGCACGCTCCTCATCGATTTGCGGGGGATCGCCAAAGCCGCATGGCTACGCAGCCGATTCAGAGATTGCGCTCCTTTTTCCCGCAAATCGCTGCTCCGCTCGGTAGGGCTCACAAGTCGCTCTGCCTGGAAACGTGCTTCTCCTTCGTACAATCGGTTTGTCTTCAGTCTAAAATCTCCTGTGCAGAAAGCGCAGGAGATTTTTGTTTTACGAATGGGGATGGTCGTGCTCATGGCTGCACTTCGCCGGTTCCCTGTGTTCGCAGGCCAGTTCGGCATGCCACACTGTATCGTCTTCAATCTGAATGGTCACATGGGAGATGCCAAACTCATCGTGCAACAACCGAATCGCTTCGTTTAGGATCGGATAACTGGGCCGGTCATCCTCCACGGTGAGATGGCAGGTGAGCGAATCAAATCCTGACGTGACGGTCCAGACGTGCAGGTCGTGCACACCCTTTACCCCGTCGAGCTGCAGCAGGCGTTCGCTGACGCGGGTCACGTCAATGTGGGCCGGCGATCCTTCCATCAGGATGTTGACCGATTCCTTGGTCACGCGCCACGAACTGAACAGGATCAGGACGGCGACGACGATGCTGATCAGCGGGTCGGCGATGTACCAGCCGAACCAGAGCATCAGGAGACCGCCGATGATGGCCCCGACGGAGCCTAGCAGGTCGCCCAGCACGTGCAGTAAGGCACTGCGCACGTTTACGTTTTCCCGATAGTCGCCGCGCATCAGCACGTACGCGGCAGCGATATTGGCGACAAGCCCCAGCGAGGCGATCAGGATCATGGTGCTGCTCGCCACTTCGGGAGGGGTACGCAGCCGCTCGTACGCCTCCCAGAGGATTGCCAGCGAGATCACGGCCAGTGTGACACCGTTGGTCAAGGCAGCCAGAATTTCCAGGCGGCGCAGCCCAAACGTTTTCTGGGTGGAAGGAGGACGGGCCGCCACATGCAGCGCGATCAGACTCAAGAGCAGGGCAGAGGCGTCGCTGACCATGTGGCCGGCGTCAGACAGGAGCGCGAGACTGTTGGTCAGGATGCCGCCGACGATTTCCACGACGAGAAAGGCGGTGATAATCAAAAACGCGATCAGCAAGGCGCGCTTGCTGGCCCCTTTGCCGTGATGGTGATGGTGATGATGACCGTGTCCGTGGTCATGGGCATGGCCGTGATGGTGATGCAGACCCATGCGGATTCCCCCTTACGTCACAGGATGTCGGCCCGATGTGTGCAGGATGTGCCTGAGCAGGTAACGCGCATCCTCGCCAACCCCGCCCAAGAGAGCGGAAGAACGGCGATATTGCTATGGCAGGCCGAGAAAGTAGAGGCCGGCGGTTGGCGTGACGCCTCGCCGGTGAATCGGACGGCCGTTTGCGTCCAATACGCCCGGGACATGAAGCCAGTCATACGTGCAGCGAAATCCGGTCGCCCAAATGATATTAACAGCTTCCGCCTGACTGCCGTCTGAAAAGGTTGCGGTATTGCCTGACAGGCGGATGGTCCGCCCCGTTACGCGCAGCCGTCCCTGCTGCTTTAGATATTGAAACTGGCGCTTGCAGCCAATGATCGGATCGGGCTGCCTGCTCAGCCATTGGCCCGGCAGGGTGGTGACGGGAATGGAGAGTAGTCCGGACAGCTTGAAGTACCAAAAGATAGGTTTTCCCAAAAGGCGCTGGGGAAGAAACGAACGCTGTCGCCCGATGGAGAGAACAACCGGTCTGGAAGCGGCAAGTTCCACGGCGATCTGGACCCCTGAATTGCCGTCTCCGACCACCAGGACTGGGCCGGGGCGGAGCTGGTGTTCGTTTTTGTACGCATCCGTATGTAATTGGACGACATCAGGGGCAGCATCGCGATGGATCTCAGGGATCCACGGCGACTGAAACGGTCCCGTAGCGATCACGACCTGCCGGGCGAACCACTGCTCCTGTCCGCTGGTGACGAGAAATCCATCGCCGTACTTCTCAACCGACGAGACGGGCGTTTTTGTCCGGATTGGCAGGGAGAAGTGGGCGGCATACCGTTCCAGATAGTCGGCCACGTCGTTTTTCCCAGGCAGTCCGTCACGATCGCCGGGGAAGGGCAGGCCGGGCAGGTCGCTTAAAGAGCGCGGGGTGAACAGCACCAGCGTGTCGTACCGCTGCCTCCAACGATCGCCCACCCGCTCGCACTGGTCGACGATCAGGAAACGGAGCCGCGCTTGCCGCAGGTAGTAGCCCATGGCCAACCCCGCTTGACCGGCACCAATTACCAGCACATCATACGCGTTCATGCAATGTTTCCCCTTTTCCACAAGTGATGGCAAGAAAATGATAACACATTAATATATGAACATTCAATCATATATTTATGTAATTTGACTGCATCTTCTGCCACTTCCGGGCGGCTGCACACAGAGCCATGCCGCAACATCGGCAAGCAAAGAAGCATGTTTCCGCGTTTCGGCGGAGCCATGCTTCTCGAAAGAGGCTGTTAATTCTAAATAGTCAGAACAAAATGCCTCCTAGACGTCCTGTTGTATCTCGGATCAGCCAGCTTGTATCTCAGATCAGCCGGCGGCAACCGATTGGGCGGCAGGTCGGGTGTAGACCCGATGGGGCTGGAGATCGCCCGGATGTCTGACATACAGCGGTCCCCATGCTGGATTGGCATCGTGCATGCCTTTCAGCACGGTGATCATGCGTTGGAAAATCTCCTGGATATTGGCGCCCTGTTCCAAAGCACCGGTGACAGCAGCTGCCACCACGTGGGCGGCGTACAATCCCGACATGTAGCATTCGTTCAGATCGCCGGAGGAGGTGAGATGGGAGCGAATGCTGGCAGCAATCTGCTCGTCGCGGTCGTGCCAGTTCTGGATCTGGGCAAGTGCGTGGTCTTCCAGGTTCTTCAACGGCGACTCCGCGATGACGGAAGCTACTGCGGCGGCGGAACGCTTTGCCGTATCAGCGTCGATGGTTGTACGGCCCAATACGATCGTGCCGAGATCTTTGTCCGTTTCTGCCATGAGGGCATCTGCCCAGATCGACGCACCGTCAAAACGGAGCAGCCGGACCGTCTCGGCGGCCAAGTATCCGCGCAGGATGTCGGCGGGGTGAGGATCGTAGTCGGGACCCGTATTGCGCAGCTTCGGTGTGCCTCCCCAAGCGCCGTTCAAGGCGCGGAAGTAACCGATCAAGCCAATGCCCGCGGCTGGCCCCATGTTGAGCACGCCCAACACGTCGGAGGCGGTTTCATCGATGCGGAGCGCCCAGTACTCGGCCAAGCTGCGGCTGAACTTTTGCCCGAGCAGCTCCTGGCGGACGACCTGTGACAGCTCCTGCAGCAACCCCGTATCGGCGTGCAGTATGTCGTGTCCGGCCGTTTCGTGGGCGAGCGCGGACCAGGCGAGCAGTCCCTGCTTGGCATGGGAAGGGGGAAGGTTTACAATGCCTGTCTCCAGTCCAAAATGGGCTGCGGCGTCAATTGGCCACGTGTACGGTCCGTATTGGGGCCGTCCCCATTTGACCAGCGGAGCGATTACGCTGCGGTCCGGCGGTTTGATTCCGGCCCGGTCACCCGCACTGAGAAAACCGTCGTACAAGTCGCTGACTACTTCCTGGAAGGCATCTGTTGCGGTTTGTTCGTATCCTTCCCCGTTTTGCAGGATTGCCTGGACGATGTCCATGAGCAGACCGGCTTCCCGTTCCCGGTTTGGGTCACGTTTGAGCAGCTCGGCAAATCCGGACTCGGAGAGCTCGTCCAGTGTGCGCGCGATTGGCTGAAACACTTTCTCCCGATAGAGCGGCGGCAGTTTGTCCCGTGCGGCCTCCAGGCGAATCAACAGTTGCCGGTAATCCGTCGGGTCGGCCGGTCCCGGGTTTGTATCCAATGCGGCCGTTTTTGCCTCTTCAATACACGCCTGCAGGTTGGAAAAATCAGGTTGTTTCATCCGTAGCGCCTCCCATCATCAAGAGATTTTCTCCGGACAAGCGGCAACGTCAACCGATGTGAAAACGGACCGAGAACGGGGAGATCACCTCCTATTCAGGTGTGGGCGAAACGGTTCGGTTTGGATGAGTGATGGATAGGATGCAGCGATAGGGAGAGGAAGCGATTCCGGAGCCGGGCAGCGGAGGAGAAACGAGCTGGCTCGGGAATCATGCCGGAATGGCTGCAGCGAACAGGAGCAACTTTGCGGGCGGCGCTCCACGCCTGAGAAAATGAGGTGTCGCACGCGATCGCCACCGAGCGCCAAATCATGTGATGACGTCCGCGTCATTCTTCAGCTGCACGCGGGGCCCCCGCTATCCGGCGGCAATCCTTATCCCGCATGCGACGAGCGTAGATGACTTGAGCCATTCCCTGGTGCTCACGCGATCACCTCTTGCAGCTATTATAAAACGGAATGGTTGGAAAAAAAGTGTTGCTGTAAAATTCCGCCAATTTCCGTGTGTGATGAGGAGTCTAAAAGGGCTGTCCCTTAGAAAAGCGCTGGGGACAGGCGATTGTGCTGCCTGTCCCCGTCATTGTTTCAGCAGATGGTGGCGGACTGCATAGGCGGCCAGCTGTACCCGATTGGCCAACTGCAGTTTTTCCAAGATGTTTTTGATGTGATTTTTCACCGTGTTTTCCGCGATCACCAGTGCGTCGCTGATCTCCCGGTTGGTTTTGCCTGCACCGACGTACTTGACAATCTCCCGTTCGCGCGGGGTGAGCACGTCCGGCGTCGGTTCGTCCAGTCGTTGCTCCTGGCGGAAGTGGTGAAACAGCCGCGTTGCCATTTCGCGGGAGACGTCGCTGTCTTCGCCCAGGAGGGCATGCAGATAGGTGATCCAGTCGTCCGGCTCCAGGTTTTTCAAAAGGTACCCTTGGGCACCGAACTGGATGGCGGTGATCAGGTCGCCGACATCGTCGGATACGCTGAGGATCACCACCTTGATGTGCGGGTAGGCTTTTTTCACCACTCGCGTGGCTTCGAGGCCGCTCCACCCGGGCATGTTGATGTCCATCAGCACCAGATCGGGCTGTAGTTGTCCGCAGAGGGTGTATGCTTCCTCTCCGTTGGTCGCCTCGCCAACCACCTCAAAGGACGGATCTTGTTCCAACAGGCTGCGAATGGCCATCCGCGCCATGGGGTGGTCGTCGGCTATCAACACGCGGTATGCGCTCATCTCCCGATTCCTCCGTTTCCGGCCGTCAGCTGTATGTGCGTGCCGCCTTCCGCGCGCTGGCGGATGACGATGGCAGCGCCCAACTGCCTGGCTCGCTCGGCCATCATCGCCAAGCCGTATTTTTTCGCTTCGCCGTCAACCGACGGGATTCCGATGCCGTCATCCTCGATCACAAGCTGCCAGTTTCCAGGTTCGGTGCCGACCAGCTTCAGCCACGTGTGGCGGGCATTGGCGTGTTTGCGGATATTGGCAAACGCCTCCTGGATGACGCCGAACAACTGTACTTCTTCGGCTGGTGAAAAAATGCCATCCACAAGCTGCACCTCCTGCGTCACATCCACTCCCGACAGCGCGCTCCACTGGGAGAGCCACTTTTCCACACGTTGCGTGAGGCTGCTGCCTTCTTCCGGCAGGGAGCGCAGGTTGAAAATCGCCTGCCGTACGTGATTGTCAATGGCCGAAACAGCGACGCGCGCATCCTCGAGCTGTCCCTGTTTCAGTTTGACGTTGAGGAAAAAGAGTGACTGGGCGATGCCGTCGTGCAGTTCCCGCGCCAGCCGTTCCCGCTCCTCGTACACAGCGCGGCGCGCCTGTTCTTCCACCAGTTTGGCATTCATCCGCTCAATCTTGCGGAACATCCAGGTGGCAAACAAAAACGACAGCAACAGGGTCAGGATCGTGATATAGACATTGCCCGCTTCCATCGAGAGGTAATCGAGCAGAAAATCGTGCCGGACAAATTCAAAGCCGCCGATGATGAATGGCGGCAAGAGAACGGTCAGCCAGTAAAGGCTGCGGTACGTCATGCCACCTCTCCCTTCCAATTGCCTGATCCTTGAGATCTCGTAATCTAGTATACCGAAGGAACCGGGCGGATGGTATACTCGGGTAAGAGTGACAGACTGACAGGAGGAGAAGACATGAGCACGGTGGCAAAAGCGATGACCATCGCGGGTTCGGACAGCGGAGGCGGCGCCGGCATCCAGGCGGACCTGAAGACGTTTCATCAGCTCGGCGTCTACGGCACCAGCGCCATTACGGCGGTGACAGCGCAAAATACGCTGGGAGTGGCAGGGGTCTACCCGCTGCCGACTGAAGCGGTGACGCAGCAGATCCGCGAAGTCCTGCGTGACATCGGCGCGGACGCGGCCAAGACGGGCATGCTGTTTGACGCCGCGATCATCCGGGCGGTGGCGGAGGAAGTGCGCGCGTTTCGCCTGGAAAAGCTGGTGGTCGATCCGGTGATGGTCGCCAAGGGCGGCGCCAAGCTGCTTTTGGACGAAGCGATTGAGGCGCTGAAAACACACCTGCTCCCGCTGGCCGAAGTGGTGACGCCCAACCTGCCGGAAGCAGAGTGCCTGACCGGCATGACGATCCGCACACCAGCCGACATGCGGGAGGGGGCAAAGGCGATTCACGCCTTGGGCGCACGCCATGTCCTGATGAAAGGCGGACACCTGGACGGCGATGAGATCGTCGACATGCTGTACGACGGACAAGCGTTTTACGAAATGGCCCACAGCCGCATTCAAACCCGTCACACCCATGGGACCGGCTGCACCTTTTCCGCCGCCCTGACGGCGGAACTGGCCAAGGGAAGACCGTTGGTGGAAGCGGTGGAGCGGGCCAACCGGTTCATCGTCCAGGCGATCGCCACCGCACCGCAAATCGGCGGCGGGCACGGCCCGACCAATCACTGGGCAGCCATTGAATAAAACTACGGCAAGAGCTCGAGGTCTCCTCGAGCTCTCAGTTTGCAGACAAAGTCCGCGGCGTATGGGAGAGCGGGCCCGCTCGCTCGCTTGACGCCCAGCAAAGAAGCGAATGATGTCCGCTTCAAAACGAGACGCGGGCAGGGGACAAACATCTGGGTATTTCGAGGAAGTGAGACTTGTGTCCCCTGTTGATTCCCGCGTCTTCGTTTTTCCGCTGAGTCGGTCGTCAAAGGAGCTCGCTTGGCCCATCCCGCCATGCGATGCCCATTGTCTTCCGCTTCGGTTGATGAATGGGCAGGCCTTTCGGCCTGAAAATCATTTTTAAAGTCCGTAGTGCGTTCCACCGGCCGCAGCCGATCATTTGATGCCAACGGTAAAGTCCCCATTCAGTTTCGCGGGATAATCGGACAGGGTAAATCGATACGTTGATGGAACACCCTTTTCTGTTTTCCGCTTGAACAGTTCGCCAAAATACTGGACGCCGCCGTACGCGTAGGAAGTCCCCTGAACATGCTCGTACTCGTTGCCCCGGTCGTCATACAAATCCCGGACTAACGGGTGAAGCTGGTGAAGATCGCCCTCCTCCACCCTCAGCGCGAGGTCCAGCCCCACCACGTCTTCGTTCTGCCGCAGGGCTTCCACCCGCAGTCTGTCGTCCGGCGCCTGCAGCAGCCGGCCGGTTTTCGCGTCGATGACCACGTGCAAGTTCTCCTTGTCCAGGGCCCGGATGCCGTCGGCTGTGACATACAGCTTTTCCGGCGGGGTAAAGTAGCTGCTCTCCAGGTAGTAGACCACGCTGTCCTCATCGACCGAATGGCTGGATACGCCGTTTCCCCAGAAGGCGAATGACTCCCCTTCTTCATTGACCAGACGAAGGTTGTCAAAGCCGAAGATGCGCTTGCTGTTTTTCGGGTCGAAGCGGATGGCCACCTCCGTCTGCGTCGGATAGACGGTGACGCGCTCCACCGTGATGGCCTGACCGTCCACGATCACGGTTTTGTTGACGGGATATACTTTTTCTGTCAGGTCGGCATATGTGGACTTGTCGATCGGGATGTCCACGGACAAGGGTTCCCATACCTGATTGTCTACGGACAGGGTGACCTTGGCGGTGATGCGGTCCGGGATCGGGACGTCATCTTGCCAGTAGACATCCAGTTTGTTTTGGCTCACGACCGCCTCCTTGTCAGCAGGCTTGTGTGACCAGGAAAAGCCTGCCTTCAACTGGTTTCCCTCCGGATCGTACAGTTCCAATTTTTCCAGCTTCGTCACATGTCCCGGCTCCGCATTCTTGATCGTGTACACAATCAGCATCCGTTTTTGGTCCATCAACACCTGATCCACCGTAAAGCTCACCTTGCCGCGGACGGCCGACCGGCCAACCTGCTGCGTCAAACCGTGCTGGGCCGCCATCTGCAGTCCCTTGTCGTACTGGATCAGCTCCACCAGCGGCTTCAAGCCGGGAACGCGGCTGACGTAGGCGGCGACGGCTGGGGAGAGGCGGATGGAGAAGACCAGCCCCAGCATCAGCACGCAGGCGGTCAGCGCAGACCAGCCAATCCGGTGCAGCCGCTGCGTGCGCATCTGCCGCCGCCGGGCTTCTGCCATGCCGGCCAGGATGTAACGATCTGCCTGTTCCGGGACCGCCACATGCTGGTACCGCTCCCTGATCTCGGACAGCTGCTGTTCCGTTTGCTCCCAGTCACGCACCGTGATCACCATCCTTTTCCCAGATCTTCGCGCAGGGCGCCGAGCGCTTTGTGCAGCCACGTCTTGATTGTGCCTTCCGGGTGACCGAGCAGGGAGGCAATTTCCCGGATGGTCAAATCTTCAAAGTACTTCAATATGATCACCTGGCGCTGGACCGGAGCCAGGCGGGACAGAGCCTCGTCGATCTGCAGCCGGCTGTCGGTGTCCTCCACATGGGCGGCCTCCCGCTCGGTCGGCTCCAACTGCCAGCGCCGCTTTCGCTTTTGCTCGTCAATGCAGGTGTGAATCATGATCCGTGTCAGCCAGGTGGAGACGTAGGCGGGAGTTTTCAGTTTGGAGAGCTTCAGGTAGGCTCGACAGGTCACTTCCTGCAGCGCTTCCAGGGCGTCCGTCTCGTTGCGGAAAAAGGCGTAAGCCACCCTGTACAGTTTTTCCTTGTGTGCGCGAATCAATTGGTAAAACGCGTCGTCGTCTCCGCGCTGCGCGGCCGCGACAAGCTGTTCCAGGTTCACGTCAACCCCTCCCGTCTTATTAGACGCCCGGGAGCGGCAAACGGTTTTGCCTGCGCGTGGTTGATCCGCTGTCCAGATTGAACCGTTGCGGAGGGGCGGGAAAAGGCCGAGCAGTGGCTGCGCCGCTTCACACAAACGTGCAGTAAGTGCCAGCCAGGTTTCTCCGCGGTGGAGATGTTGGCGGGCAGGAGATACTAGCATGAGGAGGGAACCAGCCATGGAAACGATGACGTTGGACAAGGCGAAAGCAACGGCCGGCAGCGATGCCAACCTGTTTGAGCCCGATTTCGTCTTCTTTGAACCGGCCGCGCTGGACTATCCGCTGGGCCGGGAACTGTACCGGCGGTATCAACAACAAGGCCTGCCTATCCGGATGACGACCAGTCACAATCAGGTGCGCGGCATTCCGGGAGAGACAGAGGTGCAACAGTACCGCAATGCCAAGCGGACCTTGGTGGTGGGCGTGCGGAGGACACTGAAGTTCGAGCAGTCCAAGCCGTCTGCCGAGTACGCCCTGCCGCTTGCCACCGGCTGCGCTGGCCACTGCCATTACTGCTACCTGAACACCAACATCGGCACCAAGCCGTACATCCGCGTCTACGTCAACACGGACGAAATCTTTGCCCAGGCCGAGCGGTACATCCGCGAGCGAGCTCCGCAGATTACCCGGTTTGAGGCCGCTTGTACGTCAGATCCGGTCGGTATCGAGCACATTACCGGCAGTCTGAAGCGGGCCATCGAGTTTTTCGGCGATCAGCCGCTGGGGAGGCTGCGGTTCGTCACCAAGTTTCATCATGTAGACTCCCTGCTCGACGCCCGACACAACAAGCATACCCGCTTTCGCTTCAGCATGAATGCGGACTACGTGATCAAGAACTTTGAACCCGGCACGTCCAGTTTTGAACAGCGACTGGAAGCGGCCGGAAAAGTGGCCCGGGCCGGCTACCCCCTCGGCTTCATTCTGGCGCCGCTGTACCGCTTTGACGGATGGGAAGCGGGCTACACCGATCTGCTGGAGAGGCTACGGCAGCAGTTGGCACCGGAGGCATTGGAGGACCTGACGTTTGAGCTGATCCAGCACCGCTTTACCACCGTGGCCAAGAAGCTCATCTTGCAGCGATATCCCAAAACCCGCCTGGAGATGAATGAAGCCGATCGCAAATACAAGTGGGGGAAGTACGGCAGAGGCAAATACGTCTATCCGGACGAACAGGCCAAGGAACTGCAAACCCACCTGGAGCAGGAAATTGCCCGGCTGTTTCCGCAGGCCAAAATCGAGTACTTTACCTGACGCCGCCGAAGATCGATCGAGCATGCACGGCCGGCCTGGGAGCACGCCCGGCCGGCCTTCAGGCAGTATGCTGCCCATGTTTCCCAAGTGAATCGAATCTTTTCGACAAACCATGACCGTCCATGCTACAATATGGAGTGCTCTCATATCGTGGGAAAGGATTTGTACATAGTCATGAAACCCATTTTGCTTACCGTCGAGGGGCCGATCGGTATCGGCAAAACATCGCTGTCCCGGGAAATCAGCAAGGCTTTCGGGTTGCGGCTGTTGGAAGAGATCGTCTACGAGAATCCGTTTCTGGGGAAATTTTACGAAAACATCGCGGAGTGGAGTTTCCAATTGGAGATGTTTTTTCTTTGCAACCGCTACAAGCAGCTGCAGGACATCCGCTCCCAGTACCTGCAGCAGGGCGTGTCCGTCGTGTCCGATTACAACATTTTCAAGAACACGATCTTTGCCAAAAGGACCCTTGACGGCGAAAATTTGCCAAAGTATTTAAAGATTTACGACATTCTCACCGAAGGCCTGCCGCAAGCCAACCTGGTCGTCTACCTGACCGCTTCGATCGACACCGTCATGAAGCGGATCAAGATGCGCGACCGGGACGTGGAGCGCAACATGGATGTGGGGTACATGAAAAACCTGATCGCCGATTACGACGAATTTATGAAAGCGTTTGAACAGCGTCATCCCGATACGCCGGTGATCAAGTTTCACTGCGACGATCTGGATTTTGTGCACAGGCCGGAGGATCTTGCCTACGTGCTCGGTCAGATCGGGCCGCAGATCAGGGCGCTGCAGGAATCGTGAGCGATTCCGCAGACCAACCGCAACTACAGGAGAAGGAGTTACGTCATGTCAGGATTCAGGAACAGCCATCTTCGCGAAAAATACGGCATACCGAGTAACGCGGTGATTACCATTGGCGGAACGGTCGGGGTGGGCAAGTCCACGTTTACGCGCGCGCTGGCGGAGCTGTTGGGCTTCCGCGTCTCCGTGGAAAAGGTGGACAACAATCCATATCTGGGCCGCTTTTACGAGGACCTCTCGCGCTGGGGCTTTCACCTCCAGATTTTCTTTCTGGCGGAGCGCTTCAAGGAACAGAAGCGCATGTTTGAATACGGCGGGGGGTTCGTTCAGGACCGTTCGATTTACGAGGACACGGGCATCTTTGCCCGCATGCTGTACGAACAGGGGCACATGACCGAGGAAGATTACCAGACCTACTCCCAGCTTTTTGAAGCGATGGTGATGACCCCGTACTTTCCTCATCCCGACCTGTTGATTTATCTGGAGGGCAGTTTTGAGGAGATTCTCAGCCGGGTAAAGGAGCGGGGGCGGCCGATGGAACAGCGCACCCCGATCGAGTACTGGCGGGATTTGTACGAACGGTACGAAGCCTGGATTTGCTCGTTTTCCGCCTGTCCTGTCCTGAGGATCAACATCAACGAGTACGACGTGGTGGCCGACCAGTCCTCGGTGGAAGTGGTCCTGTCCCGGGTGGCGGAAAAAATCCGCCTGGGTCGGTCGTTCCGCCGCTAGGCCGCGAAGTGATCCCCCTGACGGCGTGTGTCATGCCGCGTCCAGGGGGATTTTTTTACAGCGGATCGGCGCGATTGTCAGTCCGTAGGACCTGTACTGTCGCGAAGGGCGAGGTTCTCCGCATTGCGCTGCACTTCGAGGTGAGCGAATGGGCTTTGGACCAATCCGGCTGTGGTATAATAGTGGCATCTTGGAAATCAAAGGAGCTCAGAAATGGCAGAAGATTGGTTTGAACGCAGCTTTCGTGAAGATTACGTGCTGGTGTATCAACACCGCGACGATGCTTCGGCAGACGAGGAGATCGCCAATCTGCTGGAGCGGCTGCCGATCAAGCGCACGGGCAGGGTGCTGGACCTCTGCTGCGGGAGCGGACGTCACTCGCGAGCGTTGGCCCGCCGGGGATACGACGTGGTCGGGGTGGATTTGTCGTCTGTCCTGCTGCAGTTGGCAGAGGAGCAGAACTCATTTCCCAACCTGCGTTTTTACCGCTACGACATGCGCCACATCCCGTTTCGGGAAGAGTTTGACATCGTCGTCAACCTGTTTACCAGCTTCGGTTACTTTACCTCCGACGCGGAAAACGAACAGGTGGTCCACAACATGGCCGCCGCATTGAAACCGGGCGGTGAAGTCGTCATTGATTACCTCAATCCAGCCTACGTCAAGGCTCATCTTGTGCCGCGCTCGACGAAAGAGGTCACCGGTTTGTTCATTGAGGAAGAGCGCTGGATCGAAGACGGGTTTGTCAAAAAGCGGATCGTCGTCAACGATGCGGAGCAGTCCGAGCCCCGCATCTATCTGGAGCAGGTGCGCCTGTTCTCCGTGGAAGAGATGACGGCCATGCTGCGCCGGGCCGGTTTTGAACGGATCGAAATTTACGGCGATTACGAATTCCGGCCGTACGCAGCGGAAACGTCACCGCGCATGATTTTCTACGCCCATAAGTGTCAGGCGACGAGCTGATCAGCGTGACTAACCGGACGTGTCAGTGAATAAGATGGTGATAATTCCGTTCACTGAACGAAGGGGGCGTGCTGATGACCAGACTGACACTGGAACAGGTGAAAGTGTACATGAACAAAGTGCCCGGCTGGAGGCTGGTGGAAGACCGGATGGCGTTGGCCCGCACGTACCACTGTGCCGATTTTGCTTCCGCCGTCAGCTTTGTCAACCGCGTGGCGGAGCAGTTGGAACACGACAGCCAGCATGTGGAAATCCTCATCTCCGGCGGGGCGGTCACGTTTACGCTGACGACCCGGGACGCGAAAGGACTGACGGGTAAGGATTTTGCCCTCGCCCAGACGATCAGCAAGTTTAGCTAGAACGGCAGTTGCGCCGCCCTGTTCATCCGGGCGGCATTTTTGTTTGGCGGCTGGGTCTGGTAAGATGGGGTTGTGCACATAATGAAACGGAGGGAGTCACATGGATATTCACCAGCACGCTCAGTTGATTGCGGTTCTGGAAAAGGACTTTCGCGGGCAGGCGGCCGAGATTCAGTTTACCCAGTGGGACAGTGACGGCGAAGACGAGGAAGTGACGCAGTTTCGCGGTGAGTTGAGTGACGTGCGGCTGTCGGACAACGAGTTTGGGGAAAAGGATTTGCAGATGTCGTTTGCGATTGACGGCGACCAGGTCGTGGACATCCTCATGGAGATTCCAGCAGATGAAGAGGATTTGGCCGCTTTTGTCGACGGGCGTCTTTCCATTTTCGGCACGGAAGCTGAGATCGTCCTGAAACGATAAGAAACCGGCTGTTCTGTACACTTGCAATAAACGGCCAGTTTGGCTGCATGCGACAGGAGGCAGGAAATGGCGGATGATCACGATGGTCACGCGCTTGAAACCTGTGTGCATTGTGGTATGATGAGAACGTCAACTAGAGTTGATTGGCAAAGGAGCAACAGCGATGAAAGCTAAGACGACAAAAGAGTCCCGAACCATCCAGGCTTCTCTGGTACTGCCGTCCGATACCAACTATCACAATACGATGTTTGGCGGGAAAATGATGTCCTATATCGACGAAGTGGCAGCCATTGCCGCCATGCGCCACTGCCGTCGGCCGGTCGTCACCGCATCCATCGACTCCATCGACTTTTTGACCCCTGTCAAGATGGGCCAATCCATCTGCCTGGAGGCGATCGTCTCCTCGACGGGTACGACGTCGATGGAAGTGTTTGTGAAAATCATATCCGAGAACTTGATGACCGGGGAGCGTGCCCTGACTGCTACCTCGTTCCTGACCTTCGTCGCTCTCGACGAAGACGGCAAGCCGACACCGGTTCCGCCGGTCATTCCGGAAACAGAAGAGGAAAAGTACCTGTTTGAGACCGCCGAAGAGCGGAAGCAGATGCGCAAGGAACGAAAGCGCAGCACGGAAGCGTTCGTCGGCCAGTTAAACATCAAGAAAAACATTTGACCCGCATTGTCACAGCAGAAAAAACCCCGCGGATGTTCATCACATCCGGCGGGGTTTTGTTGTGTCATCTGTGGATGCTGTTCTCATTTGTGTCAACAGGATCGCGTCGGAGGGGCGGGGAAAGACCTCGCCTGTCTCATGACCTTCTCACTCCACAAAACGCTTTCGGATCTCCGGTGTGGGCAGCAGGCATTGTTCCTTTCGTCCAAACCAGCGATAGCGGTTGCGGGCAATCCAGTTGTACACACAGTCCCGTACAGGACGGGGAATCATTAGTCCCAGCGAGGAGAGCAGAGGCCACCACCCGTTCAGCTTGCGGCCGACGCGAAGGATTGCGTCAGAGCGGGTGTACAGCCGGTCTCCATCGATCAGCACGACGGTGCGCAGCTCGTCTGCGAGAAAGCTGTGTCCGGCGAGCAGATGGCGGGCTGTCTCCGACTGAAGCGAAGCGAAGCGGATCTGTCCGGCTGGATCGCGCGGGATGATAAACCGGACAGCGCCGTGGCAGAGGTTGCAGACGCCGTCAAACAGCAGGATGACTTCCGAGCGGGGCGGCTTGTTCATCGTAAGCGCCTCCTGTCACGTAAAATCGGTGCGAAAGAGGAGGGGCATGAACGTGTCAGGCCAACCGCAGACGGCATCATCTGGTTGCGAGCCGCCGCAGTTTCCTCCCCCTTTCAGCATACCAGATCTGCGGCTGCTTCTCCATTGTCTGGAAACGATGGAGGCGGTTTCATAAAACCTTACCAGACCAGCACACCGCTTCGGATCAGCTCTTCTGCTTTGGCCATGTCGACGTGCATCTCCCGGTCTTCCGTCAGGCGCGGAATTTCGCGACGGATGAGCTCATAGGCCCGCTGTGTGCCCTCTCCCAATCGGCCGCTGCCAAACTCGATTGCCTGGGCAGCCGCCAGGTATTCGATCGCCAGCACCTTGGCCGTATTGGCGACAACGGTGCGCAGTTTGCGCGCAGCTGTCGTGCCCATGCTGACGTGATCCTCCTGGTTGGCTGAGGAGGGGATCGAGTCGACTGAAGCGGGATGGCACAAGACCTTGTTCTCCGAGACGATCGACGCCGCAGCGTATTGGGTGATCATGAACCCGGAGTGCAGTCCGCCGTGTTCCGTCAAAAAACCGGGCAGACCGCTGAGCTGCGGATTGACCAGCCGTTCTGTTCGCCGTTCGGAAATGTTGGCCAACTCGGCGATCGCAATGGCGAGAAAATCGGCTGCCAGCGCCATGGGCTGACCGTGGAAGTTGCCGCCCGAGATCACCTCTCCGGTGTCGGAGAAGAGGATGGGATTGTCGGTAACGCTGTTGCATTCCCGTGTGACGGCCGTCCAGACGTATTCCAGTGCGTCGCGCGTCGCTCCGTGGACCTGGGGAATGCAGCGAAGGCTGTACGCGTCCTGGACGCGCAGTTCGCCCGGAGCGGTTGTTCGTTCGCTGCCGTGCAGGTGAGCCAGCAGCCGGCGCGCTGACTCCTGCTGCCCCGGATGCGGGCGGGTGAGATGGAGCTGCGGATCAAACGCTTTCGGGATGCCGCGCAGCGCCTCCACGGTCATCGCGGCGATCACCTCGGCGCTCTCCATCAGGATGCGGGCGTCATGCAGGGCGATGGCGAGCAAGGCTGTCATCGCCTGCGTGCCGTTGATCAGTGCCAATCCTTCCTTGGCCTCCAGGCGGATCGGCTCCAGGCCGGCGGCTTGCAGTGCCTCTGCGCCGGACAGGCGCTTGCCCTGATATTCCGCTTCTCCCTTGCCCAACATCACCAGCACCATGTGGGCGAGCGGGGCGAGGTCCCCGCTGGCGCCGAGTGATCCCTGTTGGGGGATGATGGGGTGGACGCCACGATTGCACATCTCGACCAACAATTGCAGCGTTTCTTCTCTTATGCCGGAATACCCTTTGGCCAGCGCGTTGATGCGCAGGGCCATGATCGCCCGGACCACCTCTGCCGGATAGGGCTCCCCCATGGCGCAGGCGTGGCTGACAATCAGGTTTTCCTGCAGTTGGTGAATGTCCGCGTCGGGAATGACGACGTCGGAAAATTTGCCAAAACCGGTGGTAATGCCGTACACCACGCGACGTTCCCGCACCATGCGGTCCACCAGGGAGCGGGAGCGGCGGACCTGTTCTGCCGCTTCGGGGGTGAGTTGGATTTTTGCCCCGCAGCGGGCAATGGCTGTCACCTGATCAATCGACAAATGATTGCCATCCAGAAAAATGACGGTTTGTTGATTGCTCATGTTTGTCCTCCTTTTACCAATTAGTGTGTCATGCACATGGTTTTTTCTGCGTTAGCAAAGCAGAGAACAAAAAGGAAGAGGGGATAGGATGTTTGATCCTATCCCCTCTTTCAGGGTATCTATGCAGTTGGCAAAACGTGCGAGACGCCCGCCTGGCATGCGTTTCCCTACTTTCTGTCCTCTCGAATATTTAGATGATTTCATCTTTTTTAATTGTACCTGATCGAGACAAGCAGTCAAGGGGGAATCCCGTCACGGCGTTTGCTCGGCAAAGGCAAAAAACGGGCTCAGCTAATTCGGTATAAGTAGGCAGGTGTCGTTTCTCGGAGAGGGTGAATGTCATACCATGTACTGTGCGATTTTACCAGAAAGGATGTGTGACTGTGGAGAAACGACGCAAGATTCCGCCGATGCCTCCGGCGATGCCAATGCCCAAACGGAAGCCGAAGGAAAAGCCGCTGCCACATATGCCGTCGCCGAACATGCCGTCACCGAACATGCCGTCGCCAAACATGCCGTCGCCGAACATGCCGTCGCCGAACATGCCGTCGCCGAACATGCCGTCACCGAACATGCCGTCGCCGAACATGCCGTCGCCGAACATGCCGTCGCCGAACATGCCGTCGCCGAATATGCCATCGCCCAACATACCGAGGAGACCACCGTGTGTTCGGCCCAACGTGCCCTTCAGGCCGCCGAACGTCAGCCCCAATATGCCGCACCCGCCCAGTTCCGAATGGCGCAGGCATGACAGAAGGAGGGGCAGCGACCGCGATTGGGAAAAATACTATTACCACCAGGAGCGGATGCATCACTACAAGCAAAGATGCGAGCAGTACCGTCATCATCGCCGAAAATACGGCAAGTACTACGAACTGTACTCGCACCACAAACGGAGAATGCGCCACTACTACGAACGCTGCATGTATGAGAGCACGGGTTGCAGTTCGTGCGGATGCGACTCGTCGTCCTACCGCTCCAGTTCCAGTTGCGGCTGCGGCTGCGGTGGCCGGTGCCGCTCCTAAACAAATAATACGCAGCGACGCCGTTCCCAGTGAGCGGCGTTTTTGCGTGACGCGCTCCTGCATGAAGCGGTTCGTTTGGGGAAACCTATCTGCCAAACGAATCAACGAATCATCAAAGGAGACTGGAAATGGAGCACTACTTGTCAGAGCAGTATCGGGAAGGATTGCAGGCGTTTGGACGAATGATGCCCGAAGCGCTGAACGCTTATAACCGGTTTACCAGCGAGTGTTTTTCCCCTGGCGAGCTGTCGTCAAAGGAGAAGCACCTGATGGCACTCGGCATCTCGCTGTTCGCCGGAAATGAGCACTGCATTGTCTATCACCTGGAAGCGGCGCTGGCGGAAGGCGCGAGCGAACGAGAAATTACCGAGACTGTGGCAGTGGCAGGGGCGTTCGGTGGGGGGACGACGCTGTCGCACGGCGTCATATTGATCCATGAGGTCATGGAAGAAAAAAAGCTCAGCGTGTAGACAAAGTACGTGGCGCATGGGTGATCGGGACCGCTCGCTCTCTTGACGACCAGCAAAGAAAGTAGATAGCGTCCGCTTCAAAACGCGACGCGGGCAGGGGGCAAACATCTGGGTATTTCGAGGAAGTGAGACCTGTACCCCCTGTCTTCCCCGCGTCTTTCGTTTTTCCGCTGGGCAGGTCGTCAAAGGAGCTCGCTTGGTCCATCACTCCATGCCATGTCCTTTTTCTCCACCTTCGGTTGATCGGTGTGCAGGCCTTGCCAACCTCCATGCAACCTCCACGATAAAAAAGCACGTTGTCTTCAGTTTGTGCGGAGCAGCCCGACAGGGGCTGCTCTGCTTTTATGTAAAAATATGGGATTGTCTGCTTGGCTCACTTCTCAGGTATAGCCGGTCAAATGGCACGTACAATGTACTAATCGCTGCACAAGCTGTAGAAATGTCGTGCCGAGAGGAGGAATGGCAGTGACGAACGGATTGCAGGATCAGTGGAATCACTGCTGGATCAACGGGGAGAAACACTGCCTGCCGACTGCGCTGGACGTGACGAATCCCGCGACGGGAGAGATGGTCGGCAGGGTGCCGCTGGGAGGCGAACGAGAAGCGCGGCTGGCCGTCGATGCGGCGGCACAGGCCTTTCCGCAATGGGCTCAGCTTCCAGCCCAAACGCGCGCCGGTTACCTCATGGAGTGGGCCGAGCGGATCGTCCGGGACCGGGACGTGCTGGCGGAACTGTTGACAGCGGAACAGGGCAAGCCGCTGGATGAAGCGCGTGACGAGCTCGAAGGTGCCGCTGCGTTTATCCGCTGGTACGCCGAAGAGGGAAAACGCGCATACGGTGAGGTGATTCCCGCCTCCAGACACCAGCAGCGCATCATGGTGCTGCGCCAGCCCGTAGGTGTAGCCGCGCTGATCACGCCGTGGAACTACCCGGCCGCGATGGTGGCGCGCAAAATGGCTCCGGCGCTCGCGGCGGGATGCACCGCAGTGCTGAAGCCGGCACGGCAGACGCCGTTGATTGCCGTAGCGCTGTTCGATCGTCTGATGGAGACGGGGCTGCCCGCCGGAGCGGCCAACCTGGTGACGGGCGCGGCCGATGCGATTGGCGGCACGTGGCTGTCTGACTCCCGTGTACGCAAAATTTCGTTTACCGGCTCTACGGAAGTGGGCAAGCAGTTGATGCGCAGGGCGGCCGACCAGGTCAAGCGGCTTTCGCTGGAACTGGGCGGAAACGCCCCGGTGATCGTCTTTCCCGATGCCGATCTGGAGCGGGCAGCCGAAGCCATCGTCGCCAACAAGTTTGAAAATGCCGGACAGATGTGCAACGGGATCAACGTCATTTACGCCCACCAGGAGATCGCAGACGCGCTGACCGAGCGGATCGTCGCCCGGGTGCGCCATTTGCGGGTGGGTGCGGGGACGGAACCGTGCGTGCAGGTGGGGCCGCTGATCGACGAGAACGCCGTTCACCGGGCAGAGCAGTTGGTGGCGGACGCCCGTGAAAAAGGCGCGCGCGTCCTGACGGGCGGTTACCGGCTGACGGCGGGGGCGTATGCTCGCGGCCATTTCTTTGCACCCACCGTGCTGGACGGCGTCACCCGTGCCATGGCCGTCACCCGCGAGGAAATTTTCGGCCCGATTGCCCCCATTGTCCGTTTTGCATCAGAGGAAGAGGTACTCCGCTGGGCCAACGAGACCCCGTACGGGTTGGCAGCGTACGTCTTCACGCGCGATTTGGGCCGCTCCTGGCGGATGAGTGAAGCGCTGGAGTTTGGCATGGTGGCGGTAAATGGCACGTCGCTCAGCGTTCCGCAGGCGCCGTTCGGCGGGATCAAGGAAAGCGGCGTTGGGCGCGAAGGCGGGCATCACGGCTTGGCCGAATTCATGGACGTCAAATACGTTGCTTTGACACTGCCTGATTGAGAGGGGAAGGTCAACCTGACGATGCCATAGAGAGGAGTGGGTATCGATGACGGAATCAGCAAGAGGACTGCTGAGCGTGGAAGAATTGGAGCACGCCATGCGCAGAGGCGAGATTGACAATTTGATGATCGCCATCGTCGACATGCAGGGACGTCTGATGGGAAAGCGGTTGACGGCCGATTACTGCCTGCGCAGCGGTCTGCGCAAAGGGACGCACTTTTGCACCTACCTGTTGGGGACCGATATGGAGATGAATACGCCGCCCGGCTACGCGCTGATGAACTGGGAGAGCGGGTATGGCGATTGGCTGGCGATGCCTGACTGGAGCACGCTTAGAATCGTGCCCTGGCAGGAGAAGACGGCACTCGTCCTGGCCGACGCAGTGGATGAACAGACCGGCCAGTTGATTCCCATCGCGCCGCGCAGTGTGCTGAAACAGCAGCTGGAAAAAGCGGCAAAGCTGGGATTCAGGCCGTTCATGGCGAGCGAACTGGAGTTTTACCTGTTCCGGCAGACGTACGAAGAGATTCATCGCGGCGGGTACGAGGAGCTGCAGCCGGCCGGCCATTACAACGAGGACTACAATCTGCTGCAGGGAACGAGAAATGAACACATTTTACGGAAAATTCGGAATCTGATGCTGGCAGCGGGCATTCCCGTCGAATCGTCCAAGGGAGAAGCGTATGTCGGCCAGCACGAGATTAACATCCACTATGCGGATGCGCTGCAGTCGGCCGACTGGCACGTGCTGTTCAAGCACGGGGCAAAGGAAATCTGCATCCTGGAAGACTGCGCCGTTACGTTTATGGCCAAACCCCACCACCAGTGGACCGGCTCCAGCGGCCACCTGCACCTCAGCTTGTGGGATGCAGACGGCAGGTCCAATCTGTTTTTTGATGACCAGAGCCAGCCGTACGGCATGTCGGCGCTGATGCAGCATTTCCTCGCCGGAGTGATGGCCCACGTACGGGAGTTTTCGCTTTTCTATGCGTCGACAGTCAACGCGTACAAGCGTTATGCCCCGGATAGCTGGGCACCGGTGCACGCAGTGTGGAGCCGCGACAACCGTACCGCCGGTTTCCGCATCGTGGGTGAGGGCAGCAGCCTGCGGATCGAGTCGCGGATTCCGGGCGCGGACATCAACCCGTATCTGGCGTACGCAGCGATGATCGGATCAGGTCTGCTCGGCGTGGAGGAAAGGCTGCCGCTGCCAGGGGAGTGGCGGGGCAACGCCTACTTGGCCGAGGGCGTTCCGCGGGTGCCGTACTCGCTTTACGAGGCGATGAATTTGTGGCGGGAGAGCGAAGCGGTTCGCCGCGTATTTGGCGAAACGGTTGCCGAGCACTACTACAACATGGCCCGGGTGGAACAGCAGGCGTTCAACACCGTGGTGACGGCGTGGGAGCGGGCCCGTTATTTCGAACAGGGATGAGGAGGAGGCAAATATGCGTTTGCAGGACAAAGTGTGCGTCATCACCGGAGCAGGCAGCGGCATGGGACAAACGGCGGCAGCCATGTTTGCGGCTGAAGGAGCCAAGGTGGCCGTCTTTGAAATCAGCGAATCGGCTGGCAGGACGACGGTGGAACGGGTACAGGCGGCGGGCGGCGACGCGTCGCTGTTCGTCTGCGATGTGGCTGACGAGGAGAGTGTCAAGGCGGCTGTAAACGCCACCCTGGAGCGGTATGGCAGGATTGACGTTCTGTACAACAATGCGGGGATCATGCCTGCGGAGGATCACTCCGTCCTGGATACGCCCGTCGAGGTGTGGGACCGCGTGATGGCCGTCAACGTGCGCGGCACGTTTCTGATGTGCAAGCACGTGATTCCGGCGATGATCCGGCAGGGCAAAGGCTCGATTATCAACATTGCCTCATTTGTGGCCTTCATGGGCTGCAGCGTCCCGCAGGATGCCTACACCGCTTCCAAAGGGGCGGTCGTTTCGCTGACGCGCTCACTGGCCATCCAATTCCGTCCCAAAGGAGTCCGTGCCAACGCCATCTGTCCCGGTCCGATCGAAACGCCGCTGTTGACCGAATGGCTGGTAAACGACGAAGAGGCCCGGCGCATCCGTCTGAGCCGGCAGCCGTCCGGCCGTTTCGGCAAACCGGAAGACATCGTTCACTGTGCCGTCTATCTCGCCTCCGACGAGTCCGACTGGACCAACGGGGCGATTCTGAACGTGGACGGCGGCATCACTTGCAACTACTTTTAAGCAGCCCGGCTGGTCCGGGACGTTCTTCATAACGACAGGGGGAGGGAAGCGGGATGCTGCTGCTGGGCCTGGTCCTGTTACTGCTGACAATCGGTGTGGCAGTCGCGATCGGCTACCGCGCCAATGAAAGCGTTCGCCGGTTTGACGAAAGCCGGCACGAGAGTTTTATCGGTTCCAACCGGAACACCTGAGCGAAAGGAGGAGTCGCGGATGCAACGAGACAAACAGCAACAGATTCTGGAGGACAAGAAGGACCTGAACAGGTTCGGATATGCCCAGGAACTGCTGCGTGACATGGGGGGATTCTCCAATTTCGCGATTTCGTTTTCCATCATCTCGATTCTCACCGGAGCGGTGTCGCTCTACGGCCACGGCCTTACCTACGGCGGGCCGGGCATGATGGGCTTCGGCTGGACGATCGTCGCCCTGTTCGTCCTGCTGATCGCCGCTTCCATGGCCGAACTGGCCTCCGCCATCCCGACTGCGGGGGCGCTGTACCACTGGGCAGCCATCCTCGCCAACAAGCGCTGGGGATGGTACACCGCCTGGATCAACCTGATCGGCCAGATCGGGATCGTCGCCGGGATTGACTACTCGTTCGCCCTGTTTGCCGATCCGCTTTTGGCCGGCACGTTCGGGTATACGTCCACGGAGACGACGACATTGGTGCTGTTTGGGATCACCCTGCTGCTGCACGGCGTGTTCAATCACATCGGGATTCGCCTAGTGGCCAGGCTGAACGACTTTTCCGCCTGGTACCACATCGGCGTCGTCGTCATTCTGGTAGGCAGCCTGGCCTTCTTCTCCCGGCACGAACTGCAGCCGTTGGACTATCTGTTCCAGGTGGGGCAGACGTTCTCTGACAAACCGTACGCCCTGGCGTTCCTGATCGGTCTGCTGCAGGCGCAGTGGACATTTACCGGCTACGACGCATCCGCCCACACGATCGAGGAAACGATCAACCCGCGGGTTCGCGCCGCCTGGGGCATTTTCAGTTCCGTAGCCTTTTCATTCATCTTCGGATTTGTGATGCTGGCCTTTGTGACTCTCTCCATCAAGGACGCGGCCGCCGCGAGCGGGGCGGAGAACGCCTTTATCTACGTCATCAGCGAAGCGCTGGGCGGGACGTTCGGGACGGCGGTGCTCTGGCTGGTGACGTTTGCGATGTGGTTTTGCGGCCTCTCGTCTGTCACCTCGTTTTCCCGGATGCTGTACGCGTTTTCCCGCGACAAGGGTATTCCGTGGAGCCGCCATTGGGCACAAATCTCCGTCCGGTACCGCACGCCGGCCAAGGCGATCTGGCTGGTGGTTATCCTGTCCTTTGCCCTGGCACTTTTCGACTACATTTTGAAACGGATCAATCCGGATACCAGCTACACCACGCTCGCTTTTCTGACCGCGGTGAGCGTCGTCGGTTTGTACGTTGCCTACGGCATCCCGCTCTACCTGAAACTGCGGGCGGAGGCAAAAGGTCTGTTCCGGCCCGAGCATTACGGCCCGTGGAATCTCGGTACATGGAGCAAGCCGATTAACGTGATCAGTCTCATCTGGATCGTCTTTATCAGCATCGTAATGGTAATTCCGCCCAATCAAAACGCAGGTTTCGCCTTGATCGGCATGTTCCTGCTCCTGCTGGTCATGGATCTGGCCTACTATCGCCGTCACTTCCCGGGGCCGCAGGCAGCGCTCGACACGTCGGAGGAGGAGATTAAGCGACAGGAGTCACGGTTTGAAAAATGAGCGGAAACGACCAGCCCTTCCAATCTTGGAGGGGCTGTTTCTGTGCTGACAGTCATACGTTCAGATGCAATTATGAGAGAATAGAACTATTTTTAGTAAAATGCGAAAATTAGAAATTTACGTCGTTTGGACAAGTGGTCTATAATGAAATTGTTCCCGCATCTTCAAAAATTCGCCAATTAAGGATAAGGGTGTCTTTTCGTGTACTTCCTTGAAAAAAGGCTGGCCAGCCCACCCGGCTTAGGGCGGATTGATGAATGAAGGGAACACACATCGATTTTATCTGTTTATCAATAATGAGGAGGTTATTGTTCGTGAAAAAGGTCGTCACGGTCGCCCTTGCTCTTACCCTCGTGTCCGGCGGCATGCTGTCCGCATCGGTCGGCGCGGCTTCCACCAACGTTCAAACCTCTGCCAACTTCGCGTCGGTTGAAAAGGTCGGTTCCGTCCAGCCGCAAGTTCTTCCTGCCATCGGCGTAGCCGCCCTGACCGGCGTAGCTGCAGGTGTCGGGAAATACGTCGGCGAGAAAGCTGCTGCATGGGCGCACAAAAAGTATCAACAAAGATGGTCCACTGTGCCTCTGCACGCCAACCAAAACCTGGAAGTTGTGTTTGACAACTAAACCCGGTTTGACTGACAAAAAAGAGGGGAGCGTCCGTGTCTAGGACTCTCCCTCTCTTTTCCCTTCTCCAACCTGTCTGGAAAGGTGGTCAATTCGCGTGGAACTCGGCAAATGGCAAAAGCGACTGCTTGTGTGTTTTCCCGTATTGCTGGTTGCCCTGATGCTGTGGCATTTCAGCATGGTCCTGCTGCACGTGATACCGTTTAACCCGCTGACAAACAAATGGCGGCACATCGTCGACAGCTATACCCATCCGCTTTTTTCGCAAAACTGGCACTTGTTTGCTCCCAATCCGGTGAGCCATAACAGAACGATTTACATACAGGCAAAAGTAAAGGACGCCAACGGCAGCCTGGTGGAAAGCGGCTGGGTCGACATCACCACCCCGCTGATCACCGCCAACTGGGAAGATCGCTTTTCGCCCATCAACCGCATCATGCGTTTCGGCGGGGGCGCGTTCACGCAGGCGTTTCATCAGGATGACGTGATCAACATGTTTGAAGAAAAGAAACAAAAGCGAAACAAGGAAGATCTGAAGCTCCCCAAAGAGGATCTGGAGCTTCTGGATGAATATCGAAAACAAGGGGTGCACCTGTTGTACCGCTACGGCTTTTCCAATGTACCCAAGTACTTTGCCGGCCAGGACGTGGATTCGATTCGCCTGCGTGTCCTCATCCGCTCCAGCAAGCCGTTTTCGGAACGCCACAATCCCAACTATGAGGTCGAAAGTCAGTACGTGGAGTTTGACTGGAAACGATATGAACCTGTGGTGTCTTCAATCTGATAGAGAAGGGGGAGTCCGTACATGGGTAACGCCTTGCGCGCCAACACCAAGCGTCACTGGTTGGATTGGCTGTACCGCGAAGAGTTTTTGATCGGGGCGTCGCTGGCGCGAATCGGATTTGGCCTGATCATTCTGTACATGTACCTGATCCATTACGCGCAGCGCTACCTGCTCTGGTCGGACGCGGGGTTGATTGACCACGAGACCTACGTGGCCGCTTCCATGAAAGACCATTCGTACTCGCTGTACATGTTCAGTCCTTCGCTGGCCTATTTTGACCTGATCTATCACTTGGGAATTGTCGTCACCATCCTCTACCTGATCGGCTGGAAAGGGCGCATCATCTCGGTGCTGAACTTTATCTTCACCATCTCGCTGATGGACCGCAACGTGCTCATTTCAGACGGCGGCGACAACATCCTGCGGCTGGTGCTGTTCTATCTGCTGTTTGCCAACACGACCGCCTACTTTTCCGCAGATGCAAAAGAATACTGGCGCCGTCGTCCGCTGGTGGAACACACCATGTGGTACAAAATCAAGGCGGTGCTGCACAACTTCGCCGTGCTGTTCTGCATCGTCAACCTGTGCATCATGTACCTCGCCTCCGGCCTGTACCAGGTGATGGGGGAGGTCTGGCACAACGGAACGGCGGTGTACTATATCCTGCAGGTGGACGAGTACAGCCACCCGTTTTTCCGAGACCTGATCCTTCATAACGACGTCCTCATCGTGCTGTCGACATACGCTGCAATCATCGTCAAGCTGGCGTTTCCGTTCCTGTTGTTCAACCGCATCACGAAGTACCTGGTCGTCGGCGGCGTGATTGCCTTTCACACCGGCATCGCCGTCGTCATGGGGCTGATCACCTTCTCGGCGATTATGTGCATGATCGACTTTTTGCTGATTACCGACCGGGAGTACCTGCGCATGCATAATGGCCTGGCCCGGCTGTGGCGCCGCGTCCGTCTGGCGCTTCTGACCCGCACCCGTAGGCTCGGGCGCATGGAGCCGGTACGGGCTCAGCGAGTGATCGTGTTTTACGACGGCTGGTGCCCGATGTGTCAAGCTTCGGTCCGGACGCTGAAGAAGCTCGACTGGTTCGGACTGCTGCGCTTTGTCTCGTTCCGGGAACCTGGCGTCTGCGACGTGTACGGCCTGGACCCGCAAAAGGCGGAACAGCGGATGCACAGCAGGCGGGTGAACGACATGGTCATGCGTGACGGCATCCACGCCTTCATCCAGATCAGCAAGCGGCTGGTGCCTATGTGGCCGATCAGTCCGCTCCTGTGCCTGGCCAACCTGCTCGGCATCGGCCAGAAGGCGTATGATTTCGTCGCTTCCCGGCGGACGATCCTGCCTGCCGGCGGCTGCGATGACGCCTGCTATTTGCCGCAAGCGCGCCCGGCCAAACAGGACGCGTAACCAGAAGGACGCGTAAGTCAAGGCGTGATACGGCCTCGTTCGCATACGGCAGGAGCGCAGCAAGAACAAAAGGAGGGCTATGATGGAACAGCGGTACCAGCTCGTGTACAAGAAGACAAAAACATATCGGATCGACTACACGTACGACAATCGGCAGCGTTCGCAGGTGGATTTGTGGCTGGCCCTGCCCGCACCCAGTATGTCACAGCGCAACATTCGCATCCTGTCGCAGACGCCTCCGCAGGAAACGGCTCTGCTGCCGACCGGCAACCCGCTCGCCTACTATGAAATTGGCGCGGGGCAGCGGGTCGTGCTTTCGTTTTCCTTTGACGCGTACGAGACGCGGCTTGTCCCTGTTAAAGCGTCGGGGGACCAGACGGTGCGCGAAACGGACGGGGCGGCGGTACTGACCGATGAGGAGCGGCAGTTTTACCTGCGCTCCACCCCGCTCGTACCGGTGACCGATGAGATTCGCGAAGAGGCGCTGCGCATCGTCGGAGACGCTCGCGAGCCGATCGAACAGGCGCGCAGATTATTTGACCACATTGTCGCTCATTATCGCTATCACTGGCCGCCGCAGGAACGGGGCGCGCTGGCGATGCGCTGCCACAAAAAAGGAGACTGCGGCGAGTTTGCGTTTTTGTTCGCAGCCTATTGCCGGTCGTTGGACATTCCCTGCCGGACGGTGATCGGCGCATGGGCGACTGGTACATTCCAGCCGCATGCGTGGAACGAGTTTTTCGTCGACGGGGTAGGCTGGATTCCGGTTGATGCCAGCGTAGCCGCCGTGATGAAAAATCCGGTGAAACAGCTCGCCTTCGTCACCCGCTACGGGACGAGAAGCTCAGGCCGCAGTTATTTCGGCAATCTGGAAGGCAAGCGGATCATCTTCAGCTTCGACAGCAGTCTGCCGCTGATCCCCGCCTACCCGGATGACACTCAGCCCCCCGTGCCTGAGGGGTACCAGTCGTTCATGGTCGGGGGAGAAATGCTGGCCTGGGGCTACCGATCCCAGCAGGGAAACGCGCCCTACCTGCAGCCGGCATATGTCCGGTTTTCCGGAAAACCCGAACCCGACAAGGTGTCGGATTACATGGGGACCTGGCGGGTGCATGAGACCGCGTTTGGTTCCGCCGCGTCCCTGTGGATCAAGCGCATCTCGTTTGTGCTGTTTTTCCTCTTTCTGTTTTTGTATCACGGACTGTCGCTGTTTCAGATGCGGCTGGAGAGGCTCAATACCCTCAGCACCGCCTTCTTTACCCTGTTGCTGCTGACGCTGATCCTGCGGCGGGAAGCGTATTGGGTGACGTATCTGTTTGCTGTCCTGATGACGTTAAGTCTGCTGTCAAGCTTTCAACTTTACTGACCCAGGGAGGGCGTCGTTGTGAAAATGTCGTACAGTTTGATCAAGCAGCGGTGGAACCGTGAAGGGAAGATGGCCTGGGGCAAATGGGCTCAGTATTCGCTGTTGGGGATTGTCCTCAGTTCCCTGCTGTTTACCTTGTGCGTGCTGGCGTTCCAAGCGATCGAGCCCGCCGTAAAGCCGCTTTTGGTGACGCTGTGGCAGGCCGCCTCGCTGCCGCCCGAGCAAACCGGTCAATTGGTGATGACCCTGCTCAACGTGATGTGCCATTTCGTTACGTTCAGTCTCATCGTTCACCTGTCGGGAAAAAAGGTGAAGCAGGCGCCGTTTAAGGTGGGGACGGCTGCATGTGTGACCACCTGGCTGGTTCCCTGGCTGTATTACTCGGCCGAGCTTGTAAACGGCACCGGATTCGTCACCAGTTTGCTGGAAGTGGTGGAGATGCTGCTCTATGTCTTTACGCTTTTTTTGGCGGTTTATCTGCCTTACGAGCGGTTTATCAAGGAAGCGCCGCAGGGAACGGAGCAGACCTGCCTGGAACATAACGGATTGGCCTAAAGAAACCGGCAGCCGCCAGAACAGCCATCCCGCAGTCTTCATTGCCGGGTGGCTGTTTTGTCTTTACTGGATGGCAGATGTTCCTCTGCACTTGATGGAAAAAGAAATTCGTGCGATTCCGCTCGTATCCTTGTATACTCATAATAATCAAAATGTTTCGCGTAAAGGAGTGGAGAGAGATGAACGAACAGCTGGCCATCGAACTGCGGGACGTTTCCTGGCAGCGAGAGGAGAGGTATATCCTGCGCGGGATCAATTGGCAGGTAAAACAAGGAGAGCACTGGTGTCTGGTGGGGCAGAACGGCTCCGGCAAGACCAGCCTGCTGAACATCATCTGCGGCTACGAGTGGCCGACGGCGGGGCAGGTCTCTGTATTGGGCCAGCGCTACGGCACGGTGGACCTCCGTGAGGTGCGAAAATCAATCGGCTGGGTCAGCTCAGCACTGATGGCCCGACTGCACGAACGCGAGACGGCACTGCGGGTCGTCCTCAGCGGCAGGGAGGCGAGCATCGGGTTGTACTCGGTGCCTAAGGAGGGTGATCTGCAAAAGGCAGCGGAACTGCTGGAGATGTTTGGGTGTGCATCGCTCATCCACAGCCCCTACCGGACGCTCTCCCAGGGAGAACGGCAAAAGGTGCTGATCGCCCGGGCGCTGATGGCATCGCCGCGCCTTTTGATATTGGATGAGCCGTGTACCGGTCTCGACCTGCTGGCCCGGGAACAGCTGCTGGACATGATCAGCCAGATCGCTCGTCAGCCGGACGGTCCCACGCTCTTGTACGTCACCCATCACATCGAAGAAATCCTGCCGTGCTTCACGCATGCCCTGCTGCTGAAAAACGGCGAGGTGGACCGGGCGGGGCGAACGGCTGACGTCTTGACAGAAGCCGAACTGAGCCGCTTCTTCGGTGTGCCGATCGCGATTCGGCAGGCACAGGGGAGGACCTGGGTCAGTCTGGCAGAGACGTCGTCCGCTTGTTAGCCGCTTTTTCGACGGCATGCCTCTCCGCATTCGTGTATAATACTAGGTAGAATCAATGACATTTTGGAAGGAGAGGAGAGATGGAGGCTTGACCAATGTAACCGCGTTGATAGCCGATTCCACCTGGGCCATTCTCACCTATGAAGAAGCGTGGAAAAGCTACATCAACAGCTATGTGATCGCCAAAAACAACGCGTTTGTGCTGATTGACTCCCATCTGCGCAAGCACCGCTCCTATTTTCAGCAGGCGCTTGCGGAGATTGGAGTCAAACCGGAGCAAATCGGTTACGTGTACTTCACGCACCGACACGCTGACCACATCGGAAACGCCGACCTGTTCCCCTCCCGTCACAATTGGATTCACCTGGATGACTATTACGAGCTGGACGATTTTTCCCAAACCTTGTTCGGACATACATTTACCGGTACCGGCGGGGACCTGCCGCTGCTGCAATTTCGCCAACTTCCGTTTCATACCGCAGGTTCCGTCGCTTTTTTTGACCCCGAAACCAAAGTATGTTTTATCGGCGATCACCTCAGCTTTTTTGCCAAGCCGATGCAGCGAGTGGTCGATTACGGGGCGGACCTGCGGGAATCGTGGCGGCAGTTTCTCCTTCGCTGGAAAGAGCAGGAGCCGGAGAAGGCGGCCGGCATGGCGGAAGGCCTGGAAATGCTGCTCAGCTGGCCGATTGAGCAGCTCGCCACCGGTCATGGCACCGTTCTTTCGGGCGACATCGCTCCGTTTCTGCAGGAACTGATCGCCTTGGCCCGCCAGCCGTAAAAAGCGCCAGCAAGCGAAAAAAAGCCTCACCCGGCATGGGTAGAGGCTTTTGTCCATTCTTGCACCCGCTTTTCCAGCTCGGCCCGGTTCAGACAGAGCGCGACACCGGCATGGGTCATCAACTGGTGCACGTGGGTGATGGCCCGCTCGTAGTTGCCTTTGGCCGCTTCGATTTCGGCCAGACAAAACAACTTCCAGTCGCGCGACGAACGTTTGCCGTCGATCAGGCGAAAGGCTTCCAGCGCGCTGTCGATTTCCCCCAGCCGGGCGTGGGAGCAGGCGATAACGCCGAGCGAGTCGGTCATGCCGTGATCGCGCTGATAGACGCGAAAGGCGATCTCCAGGGCTTCGCTGTAACGCCCGAGGCTGAAGTAGACGTAGGCCAGATTGAAAAACAGATAGTGAATCAACGCCTGGTTAAACAGGGACGGCTGTTCCTTGCAGATGTTCAGTCCCTGCACAATGTATCTTTCCGCCAGTTCGTAGTTGCCGGCCATGATCTCGTGCGTTGATTTGTCCAGCATCGCCACGGAACGGGAGCGGTTCCGCCGGTAGGAGGCGTCCAGCCAGCGCATCCGCTTTTCCGGATGGCGTTTGTACAGATTGCCAATGTATTGAAAGCGAAACGGCCAGTGTAGCCTGAAGAAAGCCACGAGCAGCACGGCCGCTACGCCGGACAGTGTCGATGTGACGTTCAGGTCTAAATATTCCAAGCGGTTGACACCCTTTCTCACTGCTGCATCTGCTAATCATCTTAGCACAGATCTTGCAGACGTGACAGATATTTGTGGCAATTGGAAAGAGAGAGGCTGCCCAGCTTCTGCATCGTGGACAGGTCGTGGGCCTCGACAGCAGCGCGGGAAACAGTGTACAGCGTATCGCCAATCAAGAGGATGCGCTGTACGTTTTTCTCGCTCTCGTACCAGTCGACGCCGGCCTGCTTGTAATCGGCCGCGCTCAGGTGCGTGATCCGGCCGCGCAGCGTAAAACCGTGCTGCAGATCAAGCCGGTAGACGTACGCCCCCTGGAAAACAAACTGCCCGTACCCGCGGAAGTCGCCGGCTGTCTTCTGTGCGTCCGTCAGCTCACGCACCGTAACCGGAAAGGCGAGCAGGTGCTTCTCCAAAGAGAAGAGCAGCGCCTTGTGGTTGGACAAGAGGTCCGAGTCCGTGCCGCGATCGCCGATCACCGTCTTGAACGCTTCCTTCGGGTTGTTCACATCCGTGACGTCGAAAAGCGCCACTTTCATCCCCTGGTAGTAGGCCCATTCCTTGTCAGCGATGGCATCCTTGCCGAAGCCGATGATGTGGTGCTCGTCGTAGGGATGCAGGTAGTCGCTGTAGCCGGGGATTTTCAGCGCGCCCAAAACAGTGGGCGCATTGGGCTGCTTCAGGTCGATGACAAACAGCGGGTCCACTTTTTTAAACGTAACCATGTACGCCCGTTCACCCATGAAGCGGACGGAGTAGATGCGTTCCCCCGGTGCAATCCCTTCCAGCTTGCCTGTGATGTTCAACCGTTCGTCCAGCACGTACAGGTTGTTTTTCGAGATGCCTTCGTCTGTGCGCCAGACATCGCCGCTGGTGGTGGCGATCCGCAGGTATGTGCCGTGTTCGTCCATGGAGAACTGGTTGAGGATGCGGCCGGGAACCATACCTTTGCCGTCAAGGGAGAGCGTTCCGTTTTTCAGCGCAAACCGGTACACGGCCGTACTTGTGTTGTCGGGCGGCAGCGGTTGGGGCAGGAGTGCCCGTTTGAACGCTTTGACGCCCTCGGCAGGAGCCGGCTGTGCGGTGACGGCGACGTACAGATTGCTGGGAGAGGCGTAGATGTTTTCGCCCGCACCCAGATAGGCGTGCACCGACAGGGGATGACGGGGATCATCCAGATTGATGCCCGCTGCCAGCAGGTATGCCGGTTGGATCGCCTCCGGGAAATAGCGGATCTCCTGATAGGGAATGGTTTGATAGTCATCACCGCGAGCGCTGTCGCGGTAGACAGGTCCCGGCGCTTCTTCATTTTGTTCCAGGATGAGGTGGGGATTGATTCGCTTGTTGGCGATCAGGTAGAGACTGGACCCGATTTTGCGCGAGGAGAGGTACTCGCCGTCCAGCTCCAACCGCCGCGTCAATTTCGGGTTCTGCTTGTCTTTGATGTCATACACCAGCGCCTGCACTGCCGCCGGCACGTGGGCGGCAAGGCGGGAATTCCCGCTCAGCGCGGGAGCGTTCGAGTGGCCGATCACGATCAGCCGCTTCTCGTCCACGTAGAGTTCGAGCGGACGAAACTGACCGTCCTGGTAGGTTAGACGGCTCATCAGTTTCATGGCGTTTGCGGGAGAGGCCCGGATGATCCGCACGTCATCTGGTGTCGCCTGATACAGATAGGTGCCGTCCGTCTTGACCACGTCCGCTTCGTCGACGCCCTGCACCTGGACGTTGGTTGCGGAATAGGCAGCGATTCTGTCGGCGCGGCCCGCAGCAGGAGGGGCAGCGGCCGCCGATTTCTGCGCTTCTGCAAAGGAGAAATGCTCCCAATTGGTTTTCAGCAGCTGTTTCAGATGCTCGTACGTGCCGATGACAGGCAGCTCATCTGCGCCTGCAGCGGCTGCCTGTTGGATGCTGTTCCCGCTCGGGGCGACGAAAGCAGGCATGGCCGCATACAGGAGAACGCAGGCCAAGAACCACGTGACGGGTTTTTTCATGCACATCCCCCTTTCGATACTCATAAGACGGGAGAGCGACAAAAATTGTTTCAGCACGTCCAAAACGGCAAAAAACCCGGCATACATGCCGGGTTTTTGCGCAGGAGTCCTGTCAGCGGCAGGAGTCCAGTCAATCGTCGCTGCTTTGCTGTTCTTGTTTTGCTTGTAAGGAAGGAATCAGGTTGCTCTCCAGGATCAAATCGGAGATGCGCAGCCGGGTTTGTGCCGCCAGCGTATCTTGTTGAGGCATTTCTCTGTCGACCGGTTTGCCGCTGATTCTGTCAAGAAACCGCCCCTCCTCCAACATGCCGTTCTGAACCACGAACACATGGTTCTGCGTCACGTAGGAGCCGTCCCGGAAGACCACCAGCTTGTTGTTGCCGGAGGGGACATCGAAGAGCCGCTGTCCCATGAAGTAATGGCCTTCCTGAGGTATGCCCAACAGGTACAGGAGCGAAGGAGTCAAATCCAGATGGCCGGCAACCTGTTCGTCGACGGTCCCGTTTTTCTTGCCCAGGGCAGAGCTGTGAATCACCAGGGGCACTTTGTCGTACAGTTGGCCGTACTGCGGCTGAATGCCGATGCGCGCCAATTCCTCGTTGGGCAGACCGGCGTCGTGATCGCCGTACACAGCCAGCACGGAGGAGTCGTACAGTCCGCTTTTTTTCAGCGATTCAATAAATTCGCCGAGCGCCTGATCCGCATAGTGCACGGAATGCAGGTAATCTCCCATCATCGTTCCTTCCAGCTCGCCCAACTGCAGCGTTTTGTAGGCAGCCGGCACTTCGTTGTACGGATGGTGGTTGGACAGCGAGACCAGGAAGGCGAAGAAAGGCTGCGGCAGTTCCTTCAGCTTTTCGCCCATCTGCTTGAAAAAGTCCCCGTCTGACAAGCCCCAGCCGACCTTTTCGCCTTTTTCCAGACTCTCCATAAACATGGACTGTTCAAAACCGAGATTGCGGTGCATCACCGCGCGATTCCAATAGGAGCCGGCATAGGCGTGCGCCGAAAAGGTGGTGTACCCCGCTTGCTTGAGCGTCTTGGGCAGCGAATCAAACTCGTTTTCGGCAAAGTTAAAGTAGATGCTGCCGGGCACCGAAGACGGGTAGAGCGACACCAGCGAGGTAAATTCGCCGTCGGACGTGCGGCCGTGGTACGTCTGGTCGTAGTAGTTGGAATAGTAAACGCCTTCGCGAATCAGCTTGTTCAGATTGGGCGTTACCTCCTGACCGTTGATCTTCAGATTCACGACAAACGCCTGCAGCGATTCTTCCTGGATGACGATCAGGTTTTGCCCGTTGGCCTTTCCGAATAGGGGACCGGTCTGCCATTTGACGTTTTCAGCGGCAAACCAGTTCTTCACGTCGTTGATCTCTTCCGGTGTGGCCTTTCGGTTCTTTAGGGCGCGGTTCACGTATTGATAGACGTCAAACAGGTGATAGTGGTAGATGCCCAATTCCTTTAAGACCGCCTTGTTGGAATAGCGGGAGTCCAGCAGGGAAGGCACCTTTGCCAGTGTCCGCTCGATGTTGATCGTGGAACCAAACACCAGCAGAAACACGATCACCATCGCAAATATCCGGCTTGCCGTCTTCCAGACCGGTCCGCGATGTGCAGACAGCATCTGCTTCATCTTGGTATAGTACAAGAGTATCAGCAGCGGAATGTCGGCAAAATAGAAGGCATATCTTCCGTCCACAAGCGTCCAGATGCTGCCGCCAAGTTCGCTCACCTGCCCGATCTGGCGCAGCAGGCTGACCGACGTGACGTCGTGGAAGTAGCTGAGGTAAATGGAATCGATAAACATCAGCGTGCTCAACACCAGGTCGACCAGCATCACATACGCGAATCGGAAGGCAAACGGAAGCGCGTTGCGACAGATCAACAGGGTTGCCACGGCCAACAGGGAGATGGCGTACACGATGATGTCCAGATTCATGTTGACGATGCGGTAAAACAACGGCACTTTCCAGGCAAAGATGGCGACGAGCAGGATGAAGTCGATCTTCGCCTGAAGCAAGTAGGTGATGTTTCGTACAAGCTGTTTTTCTTTCATGACCCTACCTCTCTACTCTATGAACAAACCTTGTCCTTCGTATTAACATATTCTTCCAATGCGCTGATTTTCCTGTTTCTTAGCGAGAACTCTTTTTATGTCGATCTGCCCCTCTTGACATGATAATCCCGTTTGCACCGGTTCACAAGTCAAAGATGATGCTTGCTTTTTTCCATTCCTCCATGTAAGTGCATACAATCTACGGACAGAGGGGGGCGGGTGTGATATAATAGTAGGCGGCTTACGCTACCTCGCACACACCACTTGGTCAAAAAGGGGCGACATAGATGGAAAAGCTAAAACAAAGCATTCTGGAACTGATTACGGAGACGTCCACCAACCTGCCACCGGATGTGCGCCGCGCGATCAACGCTGCGAAAGCGAAAGAAGATATGGGCACTCGTGCCGCTCTGTCTTTGTCCACCATTGCGCAAAACATCACAATGGCGGAGGAAAACGTCTCGCCGATCTGCCAAGATACCGGCATGCCTACCTTTGAAATCAAAACACCGGTCGGCGTCAATCAACTGGTGATCAAAAAAGCGATTCACGAAGCGATTGCCGAAGCGACCAAAACCGGGAAACTGCGTCCCAATTCCGTGGACTCCCTCACCGGTGAAAACAGCGGAAACAACCTGGGTCCGGGTACGCCGGTCATTCACTTTGAACAATGGGAAGAAGACGAGATCGAAGTCAAGTTGATCCTCAAGGGAGGCGGCTGCGAAAACAAGAACATCCAGTACTCGCTCCCCTGTGAACTGGAGGGGCTTGGCAAGGCCGGCCGCGACTTGGATGGCATTCGCAAGTGCATCCTGCACGCCGTCTACCAGGCCCAAGGACAGGGATGCAGTGCCGGCTTCATCGGCGTCGGCATCGGCGGCGACCGGACGTCCGGTTACGCGCTGGCCAAGCATCAATTGTTCCGCCGCGTTGACGATGTCAATCCAAACCCGACCCTGGCTGAGCTGGAGAATTACATCATGGAAGCGGCCAACCAACTGGGGATCGGGACGATGGGCTTCGGCGGCAATTCCACGCTCCTCGGCTGCAAAATCGGCGTAGAAAACCGCCTGCCGGCCAGCTTCTTCGTCTCCGTTGCATACAACTGCTGGGCGTTCCGCCGTCAGGGTGTGCGTCTCAACGCAGAAACGGGCGAGATCATCCGCTATCTGTACAAGGATGAAGCGGTCTCCATGGACATGACGCCGACCAGCATCGAGCAGCCAGCCGGCGAACGCCGCGAAGTGGTGCTGGAGGCGCCGATCACGGAAGAGCAGATCCGCAGCCTGAAAGTGGGCGACGTGGTCATCATCAACGGTCTGATGCACACGGGACGCGACGCCCTGCACAAGTATCTGATGGATCACGACTGTCCGGTCGACCTGAACGGCGGCATCATCTACCACTGCGGTCCGGTGATGCTGAAAGACGAGGCGGGCAAGTGGCACGTAAAGGCTGCCGGTCCGACCACGTCGATTCGCGAAGAGCCGTACCAAGGCGACATTATCAAGAAATTCGGCATCCGCGCCGTCATCGGAAAAGGCGGCATGGGAGCCAAAACGCTGAAGGCACTGCAGGAACACGGTGCCGTCTACCTCAATGCGATTGGCGGTGCGGCTCAGTACTATGCCGATTGTATTGAAGAAGTGGAAGGCGTCGACTTTATGGAATTCGGCATTCCGGAAGCGATGTGGCACCTGCGCGTCAAGGGCTTTGCCGCCATCGTCACGATGGACGCACACGGCAACAGCCTGCATGCCGACGTGGAAAAAAGCTCGAAGGAAAAGCTGGCGCAGTTTGCCGAGCCAGTCTTCAAATCGTAACGGATATACGGTCAAAAACCTTTGGTCACCTGCTGCGGGGGCCAAAGGTTTTTTTCATCCGCAACCAAGGGGCGTTCTGAAGAAGCAACCTTCATCCGTTGCCTCACCGCTGGCATTTGCCGACATCGAATGGGCAGAGCCTGTCACGGCGAATTTCATGGGTGTTTGACCAATCTGCTGAAATTGGGTATTGGTTTATCTCCTCGCTTCGCAGGCAGGAATAGGTTATTAACGAATTACTATCCCAAAAGGAGATGGTCATGCGTGAATTATGTAGTCCGCCCCGGCGACACGCTAAATTCAATCGCTGCCCGCTTTGGAGTGTCGGTGCAGGATCTGATCCGCGCCAACAACCTTCAGCCTCCATTCTTTATCTACATTGGCCAGACGCTTTTTATTCCAATCCGCGAATCGCCGACACCGCCGCGTGATGACGTAGACCGCCGCCTGCGCCGCCTGGAGGCACAGGTGCGCGAACTGGACCGCCGTGTGGAACGCCTGGAAGTGCGCGTCACCCGTCTGGAAGGCCGCCCGCGCCCTCGCTCGTAAACGACCCGTTCGTCTCCCGAGGAATTTCCTCGGGATTTTTTTGCACCGGCCGCATGCGCCGAGCGAGATTACACTTGAACTCCCGATAGCGGAAAGCTACGATAAAGACAATATTAATAGGGGGGAGAAGCATGAAGTGGAATGTTGCCTTGCTGCAGATGGATATCGCGTTCGGCCGGCCTGACCTGAATGCGGCAACGGTGCGCAGGTTGGTAAACCAATTGGCGGAGGCCAAGCAGCAGCCGGATCTGGTGGTTTTGCCTGAACTGTGGGATACAGGGTACGATCTGACCCGCCTGGACGAAATCGCAGATGACAATGGCGAGCGCGCAAAAACGCTGCTGCGGGAAGTTGCCGTGCAACTGAAGGCCCACGTCATCGGCGGTTCCGTTGCCGAACGCCGCGACGGGCGCGTCTACAACACCACGTTTGTGTTTGACCGGGAAGGAAATCTGGCGGGTTCCTATTCCAAAGCTCATCTGTTTCGCCTGATGGACGAAGAAAAGTACCTGGCGGCGGGAGAGAAGCCTGGATTGTACATACTGGACGGACAGACGGCGGGTTCTGTCATCTGTTACGACATCCGTTTTCCGGAGTGGCTGCGCGTCCACGCGCTCAAAGGGGCCAAAGTCATGTGCGTGCCCGCGCAGTGGCCTCACCCCCGGCTTGATCACTGGCGCCAACTGCTGATTGCGCGCGCGATCGAAAACCAGATGTACGTCGTCGCCTGCAACCGCGTCGGCGAGGGTGGCGGCAACACGTTCTGCGGTCATTCGATGGTGGTGAATCCGTGGGGGGAAGTGATCGCGGAAGGGATGCAGCAGGAGGAGATTGTGTTCGCCGAGCTGGACCTCGCGCTGGTGGACGAGGTGCGGGGACGGATTCCCGTGTTTGCCGATCGGCGTACTGAACTGTACGAGCTGTAACCAGCCTTGTTGGGCACGGGCTGCGAGCGGCCAGGAAGTGACGCGCATTTCAAACAGCTGGCACTTGATCGGCACACCTGCCGCCAAAAATGGGCGATAGCGGCTGCTGCCTCCACATTTCCTTTCAGGCCCATGCGGCATAGGGTGATAAGAGAGGAACCGAAGGAGGTGCGGTCATTGTTACGACTGAACAGCAAAACGATTCGCCACCATTTTGACGGTGTCTACGGCAAAGTGGTGCAGATTCGCGAGCTGGTGGAAGTGCTCGACCAGATGTTCGATTCCTTCCACAGGGTAAACGACATCAGCCGCTCTATGTTCGGGCCGCGCAAGCCGAGGGCCAAACAATTTGATCGTCTGCGCTAAAGCGCACCATACAAAAATCACAGGGGAACCGCGATGGACGTCAAGCGGTTCCTTTTTCACTTCTTTTTCACTTGTAAACGGAACGGCAGTGAAAACAACCAATGACAGCGGGCAACACGGCGGCGTTAGGGGAACATCCGAAAATGAACTGGAACGAATAGGAATTTCCTGACGTCTTAAAACTGTGGGAAGGAGATGAACAAAATGAACAGGAAGATACTTTCGCTGTCTCTCGCGTTCGTTTTGGTTGGATCGGTCGGTGCTTATGCGTTCGCATTTCAAGGCGACGGAAACGAGGACGCAGTCACTCCGAAAGCGTACGCGGAGGTAAAAGCCGACAGTAAGCCGCTCGACAAAAATCCTGAACCCATTCTAAAAGGGAACGCTGACAAATTAGCCGTGCATAGCCAGTCCTTCAAAGCCACCAAAAGCGGTGTTCTTGACGATAAATACCTGGAAGAACATAACGCGGAAGTGAAGCTGACCGAGTACATGACGTACGAGCAATTTGTGAAACTTACGGGAGATGACGCCGTTTCCACCGAAATCGCCAAAGATCGCGTAGTCTTGGCTGTTCAGGTCTATTATCCAAATGGGCTGGAACATCCTCGTTTCGGCCTGATCCAAAACTGCTTGGCCACTGGCATGTATGATGCGGAAACCGGGGAGTATCTTGGAGGGAGTTTTCAAACAATGAAATAAACGGTCTGTACACGAAAAGGACGGGGAGCGCCCGTCCTTGTTCATTATGCGTATCACCCTGGCTGTGCGGATTAGGGTCACGGATGAGATTTCATCCGCTCCAAGGCCAACCGCACCAGTTCCTTGACCATGCTGCCGCCCAGTTGACCGCCGATTCGGCCGGCGCTGTGGGCGGTGAGGTGGCCGTTGTAGCCGCTCGTCAGGGGAATGTTCAGCTCTTTTGCCACTTCATACTTGGCCTGCTCAGGGTCGTTCACCCCGGCCGCCTTGGCTTTCAGCCGGTCCAGCCCGTGCTGTGCCTGCGGGACGAGGGGACGTCTGCGCCTGCTCATCGATCATCACCTCTGTCCCTAGTCTGCCCGTTTAGACCAGCGCTTTACGCTGCTTGAAGTTGGTATCGGCGTAGTAGGTGTTGGCAACCAGCAGATTGGGGCCGGCGCAGTTGACCGCCGGGCAGTGACAGTTGATCGTCTGGTTGAGCGGATGCTCTTGCCAACGCTGAAACATCGTCTGGAGCCGGTCGTTTTGAATGTTGCCGAGCGGCGCTACGTCCCCGAAGTCGGTAACGATGACGTCGCCGGTGAAAATGTTGATGTTCAAGCGGTTCCGGCCGTCGGGGTCGTTGCGCACGGTGACGTTTTTCGCTTCCCGCAGCCGGAGGATCAGCTCCCGGTCCTCTTCCAGCGGGCTGCAGGCGAAGAAGGGAAGCGTGCCGAACAGCATCCACACCTCTTCGTTGCGCACGTCCAGGAGCGAATGGATCGCGGTGCGCAGTTCATCCAGCGTCAGCACCTGCAGATCGCGGGCAAAGTCGCTGGCGTACATCGGATGGACTTCGTGACGGCGGCAGCCCATCTCCTGAATCTGCCGATGCAAGGTGTCCATTTTTTTCCACGTCCGCGTGTTGAGCATCGTCTCCGCAGAGACAAACACGCCGGCTTCCGCCAGTTTTCGCGCATTTTCCCCGATTTGGGCAAATTGCTGTTCTGCTTGTTTGAGTGAAACCGTTCGCCCGCTTTTTGCGTAGACAATCTCAAGGAACTCTTCGGGCGTAGACCAGTTCCAGGAGATGTGCATCACGTCTATGTAAGACAGGATTTGTTCGTACCGAGAGAACGGCAGGGTCATGTTGGAGTTGATCTGTGTGCGCAGGCCGCGGTCCGCCGCGTAGCGCAGGATCGGCAGAATCACCTCTCGCACGGTCCGTTCGCTGTACATCGGTTCCCCGCCTGTTATACTGAGTGTAAGCAGGTCTTCCGCTTCGTCCAGCCGACGCAGAATCAGGTCGACAGGCAGAGCGGGATCGTCCTTGAATCGCAATGTATCGCCGACGGCACAATGCTCGCAGCGGAGATTGCACAGATTGGTCACGGTCAATTCGACGCTGGTCAGCTTGTAAGCAGGCGGCGTCGCGTTAAAAAGCGGCTCCCATGGGTCGTGCCGCGGAGTCAGTGGTGTGGTTGGAACCATGCGGATCATGGTGAGACCTCCTTCAATTACACACGTACATTCATATAATTATACCGACTAGGGAGCGGAAGGAGAATAGCGAATAACATGATAATGGGCATGTCTTTTGGACGCGGTGTCATATTTCACGACCGGAACGTGCTGGCCTGCGCAGAAGTGAAAGACGGTGTCATTCACCTCTGGGCGGAAAAAATCACCTTTCGGACCATCGGAAAAATATGGCTGCGCATTTGTTTTTCCTTCCCCTGGCCGTATCAGCTGCTGCATCTGGCGCTCGTCCTCTATGTGATCACGGCGGTCGCCTTTCCGCGTCTGGCCGTGGTCGATCCGTGGTGGGCTGCCGTGTATGTGGCGGGATTGCACTTCATCTTTCCGCGGGAGCTGAAAAAATTTCACGGTGCAGAGCACAAGGTCTTCAGCTATCACGGGGAAAAGCGGTTGGAGTCCTGGCGTGAGATCGCCAGGGCCGACATTGTCAATGCCGGCTGCTCCACCAATCTGGTGGTGTGGTTCTTCGCCGGGTTTTTGCTGACGTTGCCGTTTGCGCCGCTGCAGTGGTGCGTGGCGGCGGGTGTCGCGTTCCTGCTGGCCGGCGTGATCGGTGACCGCCATCTGCGCAGGTACTGCCGGGTGATCTACCGTTTGTCTGCCTTTTTTCAACGGCATGTGACCACAAAAGAACCGGCACGTCTGCACCTGGAGACAGCCATTCGTTCGTATCGCCTGTTTGAGCATATCCGCAGCAAGGAACTGCAGCGGGCGGCGTGACTTGCGGCCAAGACGTGTTGACGACATGCGTGCTTTTTACTGCGAACGACGAGGGGCAAAAGGCTTGAGCGGAATAAAAAAAGCCGCCAAGACGCGGCTTTTTTCATGCACGCTTACCGGCTGAGCGGCTGTTCCTCCAGCTTCCGGTAGATTTTCCCCTTGTCCACATAGGACTGGCGGATGCGGCGCATCTCGCGGAAGTCGTCTTCTGTCAGTTCCCGCTTTACCTTGGCGGGAGAGCCCACCACCAGGCAGCGGGGCGGCACCTTCATCCCCGGCGGAACCAGCGCACCGGCGGCCACCATCGCTTCTTCGCCCACTTCCGCGCCGTCCATGACGATCGCGCCCATGCCGATGAGGGCCCCGCGGCGAACGATGCAGCTGTGCAGCACAACGTTGTGGCCGACTGTCACTTCGTCTTCCAGGATGAGCGGCTTGCCGGGGCTTTGATGCAAGGTGCTGTTGTCCTGGACGCTCACCCTGCGGCCAATGACGGTGGGCGCGATATCGCCGCGGATGACGGTGTTGTACCAGATCGAGGTGTCTTCGCCGATGGTCACATCGCCGGAGATGACGACCCCGCGGGCGATGAATGCGGATTCGTGAATCCGGGGAACGCTATTTTCAAATGGAAGCAGCAGCATGAAAAATCCCTCCTGTCAGTGAGATAACGGGCAGCCGGTCTGCGGCGGACGGGGATGGGCGAGAGAAAATCGGCCGGTCATTGGATCAAAGTCCACAATAATTCCGTTCAGCATGTCTTTTTCTTCTTCGCGGTAAAACAGACGTATGCCACTCACGTCGATCGATTTGTCCATGCGGCTCGCCTCCGTGATGGCAATGCTGTACGCTAAACTGCCGCAGCCCGATGTGGTTGCAATGATTTTGATGCCCAGACGGTCGGCGTCCTGCTCTTGTGCGATCAACGCGGACAGACGGGCGGCAGCGGCCGGAGTAATGGTGATCACGCTCAGCCCTCCTTTGTCCCTCATTGTACTACAGGCGGGTCCTGTTAACAATTTGCCATGCTTGCCAGATGATTCTCGTTGACTGAACATCCGCCATGTGCTAAATTATATGGTACTGATTCGGTATAGCAAGGAATGTGGGTAGTCGCTGCCGCGGCCGTTCTCGGTCGGCGGTAGAGGAAAGTCCAGGCTCGCCCAGGCTGAGATGCCTGGAGTGTTCGTACCTGGTGCAAACCAGGGCAGTGAGGCTTCGGCTTCGCTGACGGCGCGGAAAGGGTTCTCCCTGAGACCCGAGTACGCTGAAAGTGCCACAGAAACGGAGCTTCCCTGGCGACAGGGGAGATGGAACGCGGTAAACCCTGCGAGCGAGAAACCCAAATTTGGTAGGGGAACCGTCCCGAAGGAAATGAACGGAGGGACGGATGGCGGCTGTAAGCTGCCATAGATAGATGACTACCGCTCTTGGTGCGAGGGGAAAAAGCCCCGCTTGCAGCACGGGAGACACAGAACCTGGCTTACAGCATTCCTTGCTATCACGACGTACGCAAAACCGTCTGGTCACCAGACGGTTTTTTTATTGCCTGCTTCTCCCGACGCAAGCGAGGGATGTCCTCAAAGAAACCTTCAACTCGCTCCCCAAATCCGAATGTTTGCCAACTCCTTCGAGCATATCGTCAATACATACTCCCGCCTTTCAGGCACCCGAACGAAGCAAGCGAACAGCCTGTCGTGACGGCTCACGCCGGAAAAACAGGCGGTCAATCGGGCGTACTAGCACAAGCCCTATTCCATAGGTTTTAGGAGGAGGTGATTTCTTGGATCACGAACGCTTTTTCCGAAACATGATCGAACAGGCGGAACAGGTCTGGAGCAGGGTGATGTCTTCTCCGCGTCGCAAGGTCATCTACACGGTCAACGGCGTCGACTACACCCCCTTGCCGGATCGGTTTAACACTCGACGCAAAATAGCCCGGTATTTTCGTCGATATTGGGGAAGCGACTGACACGGGTGATGGTGTGCAATCTGAACCTGCGCCTCGTCAAAGGTAAACTGTGCGTGCCGGCAGGGGACGTGCCGTTGTTCCCCACCATGGTCCAATCGCTGCGCATCGTACGAAATCGCCCCAATCAAAAAGTGGTCCGGGCCGTGCTCACCGGAGGCGCCACCCGCGTTTGCATTGATTACCGCTTTGTCCGCACAGGGCCGTCCAGTCCCTTTTCCATCGCCAAACGCACAGCCCGACAGTTTGATATCCGATACCGTTCCTGTTCGGCGAAGCCAGCGGCAGCTGCCGAACCGTTCATCATTCCCGCCGCAAAGCCGACCGCCCAACCGGCCGCGAAGCGGAACGCCGTCAGGAAAAAAAGAAAGCTCCTCAAGACCCCGTAAGTGGGGTCGAGGAGCTTTTTTCGTCAGGAACGGATCGTGACGTGATACGCCCGCAACCACACATCCATCTGTGCCAGGTAGGCAAACAGTTGGGGCGTGCTCATCAACTGGCCGAAAAACGGGACGTCCGTCGCTTTCGCATCTGTCATGGCCAGCCGTCTGATCGCTGCCGTGTCGATCAGCTGATGCAGGGGAGAGGAGGGATCGTTTAGAATCTCCAGAAGCCAGGTGCGGGTCGCTTCCGTGTACGCAGGATTATGCGTTTTCGGGTAGGGGCTTTTTTTGCGGTACAGGACGTCGTCCGGCACGATGCCCTCCAGTGCCTTGCGCAGAATGCCCTTTTCGCGGCCGCCCCACATTTTTAGCGACCAGGGGATGTTCCAGACGTATTCCACCAGCCGATGGTCACAAAACGGCACACGTGCTTCCAGGCTGGCCGCCATGCTCATCCGGTCCTTGCGATCCAGCAGCGTGTTCATGAACCAGGTGAGGTTTAAGTAAAACATTTCCCGGCGGCGTGCTTCCAGCGGACTTTCGCCGGGCAGATGCGGCACCTCGTCAAGCGTCTCCTCATACCGCTGCGCTGCGTATTCCACCGGTTTCACCCACTCCCGCAGATCGGGCGAAAGCCAGGCGGCCCGCTGTTCGATGGCCTGTGACCAAGGGAACGTGCGGGAGTGGAGCAGATCCTCGCGGTGGAACCAGGGGTAGCCGCCAAAGATTTCGTCTGCGCACTCCCCGGAGAGGACCACCGTAGTTTCCTTTTTGATCTCGCAGCAAAACAGGTAAAGAGACGCGTCAACGTCAGCCATGCCGGGCAAGTCGCGAGCGTACGCGGCGGTGCGCAGGGCATCCACCAGTTCGGGCGTGTCAATCTCGATGGCGTGGTGAATGGTCCCAAAGAAGCGGGAGACCTTCTGCACGTACGGGGCGTCGGCATTGGGCTGAAAGGCGTTTGCCTGGAAGTGGCGGTCGTTGTCCACATAGTCGATGGAATAGGTGTGGAGCGGGCCCCGTCCGTCGCGCCGGAAGGTCTCGGCCGCGATCGCGGTGATGGCGCTGGAGTCCAGCCCGCCGGAGAGCAGCGTGGCGATCGGGACGTCCGCGACCAGCTGCCGCTGAATTGAATCGATCAAGAGCGTCCGTACGGTTTGGACGGTTCGGTCCGCGTCGTCGGTGTGGGGGCGGCTTTCCACTTGCCAGTACCGCTTGATGGTGAAGCGCTCGCGGGTGACCGTCAGGTGGCAGCCGGGGCGCAGTTCAAAGACGTCGTGAAAAACGCCGTGTCCAGGTGTCCGGGCCGGACCGAGGGCAAAAATTTCCGCGATCCCTTCCCGGGACAAGACCGGCTCTACATCCGGATGGGCCAACAGCGCCTTCAGCTCTGACCCAAACAGAAACGAACTGCCCCGTCTGGCGTAAAAGAGCGGCTTTACCCCCAGACGGTCGCGGGCAAGAAACAGGGTTTGCTCCCGTTCGTTCCAGACCGCAAAGGCAAAGATGCCGTTTAACCTGTGGACACACTCGCTGCCCCATTCGATGTAGGAAGCGAGCAGCACTTCCGTGTCCGAGTGAGAGTGGAACGTATGGCCCTTTTCCACTAGAATCTGGCGAAGATCGTCCGTGTTGTACAGCTCCCCGTTGTATATCAAGGTATAGGCGTGTCCGCCCCGGTAGCGCGTCATCGGTTGACGGCCGCCCGCAGGGTCGACGACGCACAGCCGTCGGTGTCCAAATGCGACCCGCGGCGACAGCCAGTATCCCTCGTCGTCAGGTCCCCGGCTGGTCAGCGTCTGTGTCATGGTTTCAATCGTGGCTCTCTCCCGGGAAAGGTCTTTTTCCCAGTCAACCCATCCAGCAATTCCGCACATAATCGGTCACCCTTCCGCATGAAGCGTTGCACATCCAGCCTATGCAGGGCGCCCAGCCAAGTTGTCTGTCCAGCAGGGAAAGCAAAAGCGAAAGCGGAATTGTTAACAGATGGAGAGAGTTGCGGAGGGATGGCGCAGTGGAACAGTTGACGCTGTTGTTGATTGAGCGGATGGGGATATTGCTTACGCTCGCCTTTATTCTGACGCGCATCCCGCTGTTTCGCCAGCTGCTGGACCGGGACGTTCACCTCGGGACGTCGATTGCGTATTCGTTGTTGTTTGGCCTGTTCGGAATGGCCGGCACCTATGCGGGCGTGGTGGTGCGGGAGGAGGTGTACCACCCTGCTTTCTGGATCTTTTCCCTGCAGTCCGATGAAGCGATCGCCAACTCCACCCTGGTGGGCGTGGTGATCGGCGGGCTGTTGGGCGGGCCGTTGGTGGGACTGGGAGCGGGCTTGATCGCCGGAGCTCATCTCTACAGCCTGGGTGGATTTGCCGCCTGGCCGGCGGGACTATCCGTGCCGATCACCGGTCTCTTCGCCGGTTACGTGGCGCGCTTTTTTTCCCAGGAGCGGGTAATCTCTCCCGCCAAAGCGCTGTTTATCGGCATGTTCGCCCCCATCATCCAAATGTCGCTGCTGCTGATTTTCGCACATCCTCCCGAGCTGGTTCGGACTGTCGTCAATCTGATCGGCATTCCCATGGTGTTGACCAACAGCATCTCCATCGCCATCTTTACCACGATGATTCACGTCGCCCTGAAAGAGGAGGAGCGCTCCGCCGCGACGGAAGCGGAACGGGCCTTTACCATTGCCGAGCGGATTCTGCCGCATCTCAAGCAGGGCCTGACGCCGCAGACGTCTCAAGCCGCCGCTCAGCTGCTGCTGCGGGAGACGAAGGCGGCTGCTGTGGCGGTCACCGACCGGGAGCGCCTGCTCGCCCACGTCGGTGCCGGTGCGGATCACCACCTGCCCGGCGAGCCGATCGGGAGCGATCTGGACCGGCGGGCGATGTTCAGCGGCGGTATCGAGACGGGACTTACCCGTGAGAGCGTCTCCTGTGGGCAAAAGCACTGTCCGCTGCAAGCGGCAGTGGTGGTGCCGATCCGGGAAGGGGACAGCGTGGTCGGATTGATCAAGCTGTATTTTCGCCGTCCCCAACAGATCGGCAAGGTGCAGGAAGCACTGGCCAAAGGACTGGGCAACCTGCTGTCCAATCAGCTGACGCTGACCCTGGCTGAGAAAATGAAAGGGCTGATGAAGGATGCGGAGCTCAGGATGCTGCAGGCGCAAATTCAGCCGCATTTCCTGTTCAACACACTCAATTCCATCGTCACCCTGATTCGGATCAATCCCGATCTGGCGCGGCACATGACGATCCAGCTCGGCGTGTTCATGCGCCTCAACCTGAAGCTGACGGCGAGCCCGCTGGTCACCGTCGGACAGGAACTGAATCACTTGAACGCATATCTGGAGATCATCAACATTCGCTTTGCGGAACAGTTTGTCGTCCGCTGTGAGGCGGACGACGGAGTCGAAGAAGCGCTGATCCCGCCGGGAACGCTGCAAACGCTCGTGGAGAACAGCATTCACCACGGCCTGCGGGGCAAGACCAGCGGCGGGGAGATCGAGGTGCGTGTAAAGCAGGACGGACGACGGGTGGCCGTGGTCATCGAGGACAACGGTGCGGGCATCCCCGCGGACATCCTGGACAAGCTGGGCGCGATGCCGCTGGAGAGCCGCGACGGAAACGGGATCGGCGTCTACAACGTCAACCAGCGGCTGGTCAGCCTGCTCGGCCAATCAGCCCGTCTGCGTTTTGCCAACAAACCGGAGGGGGGCAGCCGGATCACCTTTTTCATACCTCACAGAGGAGGAGAGGATGCCTAGATGGTCATTCGTGTCATGATAGCCGAAGACGAACACCTGGCTCGGGAAGAGCTGACCTACCTGCTTCAGCAGGAAAGCGACGTAGAACTCCTGCCCTGTGCCTCCAATGGCAGGGAACTGTTGCGCCTGGTGGAAGAGCACGACCCGGACGTGGTGTTTCTGGACATCAAAATGCCGGAACTGGAGGGGGATCAGGCAGCCCGCATGCTGGCGGCGCGCAAGGATCGCCCGCTGCTGGTCTTTTCGACCGCCCACGAGGACTACGCGGTGGAAGCGTTCAAGCTGAATGCCGTCGATTACCTGCTGAAGCCGACGGAACCCCAACGTCTGCGGGAAACACTGCAGCGCGTGCGCAAGCGGCTGGCGGAGACATCCGGGCCGCAGGCGGGAAAAGTCTCCAAGCTGATTGTGGAAGAGAGCAGCCGGCTGGTGGTGATCGATCCGGCCGCGATCTTGTACGCCGTTCGGGACGATCGGGTAGTGCGCATCTGCACGGAGACAGAGGTGTACACCACCCGGATGACCTTGCAGCAGTTGGAGGAAAAGCTGCAAGCCCATTCCTTTTTCCGCACGCACAAGAGCTACCTGGTCAACCTGCAGTACGTCAGCGAGCTGGAGCCATGGTTCAACGGGGCGTACAACCTGATATTGAAAGGACCGAAAAAAGTGCGCGTACCCGTCTCCCGCACGGCGGCAAAAGACCTGCTGAAACGCTTGGAAGGGTAAAGGCTGCCTGCGCTGATTCCTCGTTTTGTGCATGTGGCGCACGAGATTGTGCAAGATACGCAAAAATATACGCAATATTGATATTTTTTTGTAAACTGTAAAAAACTAAAGGAAGCGCTTACAATCCAGTAGGCGCCACATTTGCAAGAGGGGGAGTTCCAATGGGAAATACGAGCCCGGCGGTCCAAGGAAAGTCGAAGCCGCAGTCGATTGACTACACGGCCGTAAGCCGTTCCGCCGCCTTCAAGGAACTGCTGAGGCGAAAAAAAGCTTTCATTCTGCCTTATTCCATTTTTTTCTTCGTGTTCTATTTCACCCTCCCAATCATGACCTCTTACTTTGAAGTCCTGAACCGTCCCGCTATCGGGGTGATCACCTGGGCATGGGTATTTGCTTTTGCCCAGTTCATCATGACCTGGACGCTCTGTATCATCTACACCAAGCGTTCGGAAGAGTTTGACCGGATGGTGGAACAGATCAAACAGGAGACGGGAGGGAAACAGGTATGAACGTAACCGCGTTTTTGCTGTTTCTGGCCATTGTCATCTTGACGCTCATCATCACCTACTACGCTTCCAAGCGAACCAATACGACCAGCGAATTTTACACCGCCGGGGGCGGCCTGACCGGATGGCAGAACGGCCTGGCGATCGCCGGCGACTACATGTCGGCAGCTTCGTTCCTCGGCATCGCCGGGATGATCGCGCTGTCCGGCTTCGACGGCTTTTTCTACAGCATCGGGTTTCTCGTCGCGTACCTGGTCGTGCTGTACCTGGTGGCCGAACCACTGCGAAATCTGGGCAAGTACACGATGGCGGACATGATTGCGGCGCGCTTCAACAACAAGCAGATTCGCGGCGTGGCAGCGCTCAACTCCGTCGCCATCTCCATTTTTTACATGATCGCGCAGTTGGTGGGGGCCGGCGCGCTGATCAAACTTTTGCTCGGGCTGGAATACACCACGTCCGTGCTGATCGTCGGCGCCTTGATGACGGTGTACGTGGTCTTCGGCGGGATGACCGCCACTTCCTGGGTGCAGATCGTCAAGGCGGTGCTGTTGATGGCCGGCACGTTCATCATCTCACTGATGGTGTTTGCCAAATTTGGCTTCAGCTTTACGGCCATGTTTGAACACATGCAGACGGCAACGCCGCTGGGCGAGAAGTTTCTCCATCCCGGCAACAAGTTCAAGGACGGGCTGGACACGATCTCGCTCAACCTGGCGCTGGTGCTGGGCACGGCCGGCCTGCCGCACATCCTGATTCGCTTCTTTACCGTGAAGGATGCGCCGACCGCCCGAAAGTCGGTAGTGTACGCCACCTGGATCATCGGCATTTTCTACGTCATGACCATTTTCCTGGGCTTTGGTGCGGCTGCGTTCGTCGGGCAGGACAACATGGACCCGGCGGGCAACATGGGCGCTCCGCTGCTGGCGCAGTACCTCGGGGGGAACTTCCTGTTCGCGTTTGTCTCCGCCGTCGCCTTCGCCACGATCCTGGCTGTGGTGGCGGGGCTGGTCCTGTCGGCTGCGTCCGCCTTTGCGCACGATTTTTACAGCCACGTGATCCGGCAGGGCAAAGCGTCGGAGCGCGAGCAGATGTTGGCGGCCAAGTGGGCGTCGGTCGGCGTGGCTGTCATCTCCATCCTGCTTGCCTTGTTCGCGCAAAAGCTGAACGTCGCCTTTCTCGTGGCGCTCGCGTTTGCGGTGGCAGCCAGCGCCAACCTGCCGGTGATCATCTTCACCATTTACTGGCGCCGCTTTAACACGACGGGAGCGGTGACCGGCATGCTGGTGGGGCTGTTCAGCTCCCTGATCCTGGTCGCCCTCAGCCCGAACGTCTGGCATCCGGAGCCGGGCAAGGCGATTCTCGTCGGCGAAGCGCTCTTCCCGCTCAGCAATCCGGGCATCGTCTCCATCCCGCTGGGCTTTTTGGCCGCATGGATCGGCACGTACTTTTCCTCCTCGCGGGACGACGCCAAATTTGAAGAAATTCTGGTCAAGGCCAATACGGGCATGAAGGAAACGGCATAGCCCGCGGATAAGTATACAGGAAACTGGAGATGCTGGGGTGTACGCCCCGGCTTCTTTGCCATTCAGGCGGAAGTGGAGGCTGGCATGTCTGCGGTGATTTTCTTTTGCAGCGTCATTATCGGCACGCTGTTCATCACGTATTCGGCAGCCAGGCGGGCGGTCAACCCGCGTGAGTTCTACGCTGCGGGCAACCGTCTGACCGGTTTGCAGAACGGCGTAGCCATCGCGGGAGACTACATGAGCGCTGCGTCTTTCCTCGGCATTGCGGGTACGATCGCCCTGTACGGATTTGACGGCTTTCTCTACGCGATCGGATTTTTCGTCTCCTATCTGGTGATGCTGTCTTTGATCGCGGAACCGCTGCACAACCTGGGGCGATACACCCTGGCCGACGCGATCGCCGTTCGCTTTGACAGCAAAGGGCTGCGCGGGGTGATCGCCTGCACGACACTGCTGATCACGATTTTTTACATGATCGCTCAACTGGTGGGGGCGGGAGCGCTGATCCACCACCTGTTTGACATCGAGTACAAGACCGCGGTGATGGTGGTGGGCAGCCTGATGACGATCTACGTCGTCTTTGGCGGGATGGAGGCCACCTCCTGGGTGCAGATTATCAAGGCCATTCTGCTCCTGACGGGGACCTGCATCGTTTCCATGATCGTGCTGGCCCGCTTTGACTGGAGCCTGGCAGCGCTGTTTGATTACGTCAGCACGGCTACTCCGCTCGGGGAGCGGTACCTCTATCCGGGCAACCAGTACGTCAAGCCGCTGGACATCCTTTCGCTGCATCTGGCGCTGATCCTGGGCACGGCCGGCCTGCCGCACATCATCGCCCGGCTGTTTACGGTGAAGGACGCAGTCACCACGCGCAAGTCGATCATCACGGCCACCTGGATCATGGGGGCGTTTTACCTGATGACCATTCTGCTGGGATTCGGCGCGTGCGCGTTTATCGGCTGGCAGACCCTGAATCAGGCCGGGTTTGGGGGAAATCTGACGGTGACGCTGCTGGCTGATGCGCTGGGGGGCGAATTCCTGATGGCCTACATCTCGGCCGTCGCCTTCGCCACGATACTGGCAGTCGTGACCGGATTGGTGCTCGCCGCGTCTTCCGCGTTCGCCCACGACGTCTACAGCCACATCGTCCGCAGCGGGCAGGCTTCCGAACGGGAGCAGGTGCTGGTCGCCAAGGCGTCGTCCGTCGCTGTCGGCTTCGTCTCCATCTGGCTGGCGATCGGTGCGGAGAAGATGAACGTGGCGATTCTCGTGGCGCTCACTTTTGCTGTGGCGGCTTCGGCCAACCTGCCGATGATCCTGTTTACCTTGTACTGGAGGCGGTTTACGGTGCAGGGAGCGATCGCCGGAGTCATCACCGGTGTTGTGGCTTCGCTCCTGCTCGTCAGTCTCGGCCCGTCGGTAATGCATCCCGAGCACGGCATGATTCTGGCCGAACCGCTGTTTCCCCTGGCCAATCCGGGCCTGGTCTCGATTCCGCTCGGGTTCCTCGGCGCGATGCTGGGCACTTGGTTGAGCCGACCGTCGCCGGGGGCGTCGGAGCGGTACGATCGGGTGCTGGTGCAGGCGTATACCGGCATCCGCCCGCCCGCCGACCGGTACAGGCGCACGCCAAACGCATAGAGCGGCCGCAGTCGGCGTATCAGGACGGGCCGCTTTCACGCACAACGGAAGTTGTCCTTCATATTCAACAACAAAACCACCCCTCAACGTATTCGACTTGAGGGGTGGTTTCTCAATATTTGTTCTGAAGTGCTCACTCAAGTGCCTGGAAGATTGAAGATTACCCAACCTGCCATAAGCGTAATCAACAAACAAACCAGAATCACAAGAGTGGTTACTTTCGGTTTCTTCATTAAACTTCGAATTGCCGTAACCAAACCAGTCATCAGCTCTATCGGAAACAATATGACCTCTTTTAGGATTTTCAGGACTTTCCTGCCAACCATAACACATTACTCCCAGTGATCATCAGACATCAAAGTATACCAGTTCACCATTAGCCAATTTTTCCCTCCAAATATTTTCCTGCAATTGGGATAAACTGTTGCGGACAGGCTTCCGAACGGGAGGTTCTGGCCAATCGCAGCGGGACGCTTTCGGAGCAGTGTCTCCAATCCGGCCTGTGAATCGCGGAAAAGGATCCTGGATACCACATGCCACAGGGAGGGAGTTGCGTGTACGTCGGGTGTCACGTCAGCATTCGCGGCGGGTATCTGGCCGCAGCAAAGACGGCTTTGGCGCTGGGAGCCGACGCGTTCCAATACTTTCCCAAAAACCCGCGCAGTCTGACGCTCAAAGCGTTCGACCCGAAGGATGCAGAGGCATGCCGCGCCTTTTGCCGAGAGCAGGGGATCGTCTCCATCGCCCACACGTCCTATCCTGTCAATCTTGCCGCAGCGCCGGGCGCATTGTATGAAGCGATTGCTGATTCACTGCGAAACGACCTGGAAATCGCCGAATCATGCGGTTCCATCGGGGTGGTCGTCCACTTCGGCCAATACAAGGGGGCGGATGTGCTGGAAGGGTACCGTTTGATGATCCGGATGGTAAACGACATTCTGGACGGCTGGAGCGGTGCGGCGAAGCTGCTGATCGAAAACAACGCGGGCCAGGGCAGCCGCATGGGGACAACGCTGGAAGAACTGACCCAGGTGCGGCAGCTGCTGAATCATCCGGAAAAGGTGGGCTTCTGCTTCGACACGTGCCACGCCTTTGCCAGCGGGCTGTGGACGGGAGACGACTGGGAGCAGGTGGCCGACCGCATGCGGAATCTCGGGTATCTGGACGCGCTGGCCGCTGTTCACCTCAACGATTCGGTGTATCCGGCCGTCTCCTTTCGCGACAGGCACGCGCCGATCGGGCGTGGTGCGATCGGCAGGGAAGCGTTCGTCTCGCTGCTGCGGACACCAGAACTGCGGGGAATTCCGGTCGTGCTGGAAACGCCCCGTCCGCCCGGCGGGGACCACCGGGAGGAAATTGCCCTGGTGCGACAGCTGGCCGGGCCGTGACAGGCTGACCGGTCGTATGGTAGAGTGTGAGAGTAAACCGTACAGTGCGCTGTCAGCGAGGAGGAGTCTGTGTGAAACGAAGAGTCAAGGTTACCATCGAGGATTTTGCTCCGCTCCGGGAAAACCTGAACAATCCGGAAGAGCTGGCCTTGTATGAGGCGGCAAACGGACATACATACGATGCGGAAATCGAGCATGACGGCTATGCCGTGATCGACCTGCCCGACGGGGACTACATCGAACTGGCTCCCGGCGAGTATCAGATCATGATCGAGGAATGGACGAAAGCGGGGACGATTGGCGCACTGACGCTGGAGACCAAGTCGGACCCGGCAGACGACAAGGCGCTGTTGTACCGTCTCGTCGACGCGTCCGGCGCCGAAACAGAGCCGCCGCGCTCCCTGTCCAAGCAGGTGGTGGAACTGCTCGGCAAGACGTGGTTTGGGAAAAAGTAGCACCTGTTCACCATTGAAAAGAAAAGCCGACGTCCTGTCACAACAGGAACGTCGGCTTTTTTGACGGGTGTATTTTCGTCAACAGGCGATTACATCTCTTCCGGCGCGGCGATTCCGAGCAGGCGCAGCCCCTCTTTCAACACTGTCACCACGGCGGCGACCAATTGCAGACGGGTCGTCTTGACGTCTGCTTCTTCCGCCAGGATGCGGACATTGGCGTAGAACTTGTTGAACGCCTGCGCCAGGTCGATGACGTATTTGCCGATCTGCGACGGGTCAAACTGCTCCCGCGCCCGGTCGATCACTTCCGGGAAGCTGTTCAGCAGCGTGATGACCGCCCAGGCTTCCTTGCTGTCCAGGGCGCCTTCGGGCAGCGTCACCTCGCTGATCGGCACGTACTCGCCCTTGCGCAGCAGCGAGCAGGCGCGGGCGTGCGTGTACTGGACGTACGGACCGGTCTCGCCTTCAAACGTAAGCATTTCCTCCCAGGAGAAATTGATGTCGTTCAGGCGGTAGTTTTTCAGGTCGTGGAAGATGACCGCACCAACCCCAACCTGTCTAGCCACCTCTTCCTTGTTTTCCAGCGACGGATTTTTCTCCCGGATCACGTTCAGCACGTCTTCGATGGCCTGAGCCAGCACTTCTTCCAGCAGGACCACTTTTCCTTTGCGGGTGGACATTTTCTTGCCGTCCTTGAGCATCATGCCAAACGGGATGTGGTACATTTCCTTGGCCCATTCAAAGCCCATCTTTTCCAGCACTTTGAACAGCTGCTGGAAGTGGAGGCGCTGCTCGTTGCCCACGACGTAGAGGGCCTTGGCAAAGTCGTACGTCTCATTCCGATACAGGGCGGCTGCCAGGTCGCGGGTGGCGTACAGAGTGGCACCGTCCGATTTTTTGATCAGGCACGGCGGCATGTCATACTCGTCCAGATTGACCACCAGGGCGCCCTCAGATTCGGTCAACAGCCCTTGTTCCTCCAGCATGGCGACGACGCGGTCCATCTTGTCGTTGTAGAACGCCTCGCCGTGGAACGAGTCAAATCGAACGCCCATGAGGTCGTAGATTTTCATGAATTCTTTCAGCGACTCGTCGCGGAACCACTGCCAGAGGCGGCGCGCTTCCTCGTCTCCGTCCTCCAGCTTTTTGAACCACTCGCGTCCCTGATCTTCCAGCGACGGGTCTTTTTCTGCCTCTTCGTGGAAGCGGACGTAGAGCTGGAGCAGCTCCTTGATCGGCTCGGCTTTTACTTTTTCTTCGTCACCCCACAGCTTGTAGGCGACGATCAGCTTGCCAAACTGCGTCCCCCAGTCGCCCAGGTGGTTGATGCGGATCGGACGGTAGCCGTGTTTTTCCAAGATGTTGGCGATCGCGTTGCCGATTACGGTGGAGCGCAGGTGGCCCATGGAGAACGGCTTGGCGATATTGGGAGAGGAGAGGTCAATCGGCACATTGCGCCCTTTACCGATGTCGCGGCTGCCGTATGCGCTGCCCTGCGTCAGGATCGTGCCGATTACGTCGCGGGCGACGCTTTGCTGATCGAGGAACAGGTTGAGGTACGGACCGACCGCCTTGACTTCGCGGATCGGCGTACCGCTAACCTCGCCGGCCAGTTCGGAGGCGATCAGCGGCGGCGCTTTGCGAAGCGCCTTGGCCAGTTGGAAGCAGGGGAAGGCGATATCCCCCATGCTGGGATTGGGTGGCGTTTCCAGCATGTCGTATACGGTTTCGGCGGTAAATTGGTCCGCGCCGAGGCGGGTGAGTGCTGCGGCAATGATGCTGGCCGCTTGATGCTTATAGCTCATGGAATTCTCCTTTCGGTCTGGAATCTAAAAAATAGAAAAACCTCTGCGTCTCATCAGGGAAGAGACGAGAGGTTGTACTCCCGCGGTGCCACTCTTGTTGCTCTCGCCTCCCGCACGGGAAAAGGCGAAAGCCGCTTTGCCTGCGGTAACGGGCAGACCCGGCGTGCCCTACGCAATCCGGCTGTCCGGACCTTCAGGACGCGTCTCCGAGGTGCGCTTCCCCGCGTCAGTTTGCACCGGGCTCCCACCGTCCCCGGCTCGCTTCTGCTTTCTGACGGAGTACTCTCCTCTTCAGCGACAACGATATTCTTCTAGCATTATAGCGGCATCTCCTGCGGGATGCAACTCACTCTTCCGGTTTTTTCAGCAAATCGTCCAAATCGTGGAACAGGTCCCGCGTCAGCCGTTCCTTGTCGTCGGCCGACTGCCACTGCCGCTTGTACTGGGCCAGCTTGGCGAGCAGCGATCGTTCTGCTTCGGCCGCTTCCTTAAGATCGTGGTTTTCACTGGGATCAAACGGCATCAGCCGCTCATCCGTCCCGCTGCGCAGATAGGGAGAGCGCCAGTGATCGGGAAAGCGATAGGGCTGGTCGCCAAACAGAATGCCCAGCACGTCGTCCGATTCCAGCGGGAGGAAGTGGTCGTATTCGTCCCGCCTGCCTCCTTCAAACAGGTTGAGATGCGTAAACGAATAACGCAGGTAGTGCTGCCCCGTCGCTTGATTCTTGACGATTGAATATGTCTCAAAATCCGTGTGCTCCAACTCTTTCACCGTCTCCAGGCGAGAGAGGAATTCCTGTCGGTTACAGGGTACCAATTGATCCACAGCGGTTCGCTCCTTTGTACGGAATCGCTTTTCATCATAGCAAAAACGGACAGCGGCTGACAACGAACCAGCATCAGGCGCAAACGTCCCGCAGGGAACGGCAGGCGGACAGGGTTGTCCAGCGAAAAAAGAGCCTAGGTTTAGCTAGGCTCCTTGTTGATGTACGCACTCGTTTAGTTGCAGTCGTTCGAACACCCGACGATGACCAACAGGATAAACAGAACGAGCACAATTGCGAACGTGTCACCGAAAAAGCCGGAACCGCAGTAGGAAGTACTCATTGTTGTTTCCCCTCCTTTCCGTATGCTTTAGTCTATACACGAATGTGCCGGTTGTTGTGGGCGAATGACCAGCTCGCAAAAAATGGGCGGGGGCAGTCTGGAGAAAATAGACAAATTCTACATTGACGCGAGGAAAAGGGGGTGTTAAGATACATTCAAACATCGTTACCGTTTGACAAAACTGCATAACAGACAGTGACGACTCTTATCCAGAGAGGTTGAGGGACTGGCCCAATGAAGCCTCGGCAACCGGATTACCAGGTGCCAATTCCAGCAAAGCGTGTGCTTTGAAAGATAAGAGGATGGTCATGCGTGTATGTTTCGCGGACAAATCCTCTTCTTGTTGCACACAGAAGAGGATTTTTTATTGTACACGGACCAATGCGTGTGAGTTTGGAAGAAAAGGAGTTTGCCCCATGAAAATAAGTCTTCGTGAACAGCTTTACCGGAAAATTCTGATTCTGGACGGTGCGATGGGGACGATGCTGCAACAGGCCAGCCTGACTGCTGATGATTTTGGCGGTGAGGCCTACGAAGGCTGTAACGAGCTGCTCAATCTCACCCGTCCTGACGTGATCCGCTCCATTCATGAAAAATACCTGGAGGCGGGTGCGGACATCGTGGAGACCAACACGTTTGGTGCCACCTCGATCGTCCTGGCCGAGTACGACGTGGCAGACAAAGATCTGGAGATCAACATCGCTGCAGCCCGGCTGGCACGGGAAGCGGCTGATGCCTATTCCACCCCGGAGTGGCCGCGTTACGTCGCAGGCTCGATGGGGCCGACGACCAAGACGCTGTCTCTGACGGGAGGCGTCACCTTTGAAGAGCTGGTGGAAGCGTACTACCGGCAGGCGAAAGGGCTGCTGATCGGCGGCGTGGATGCGCTGCTTTTGGAGACCTCGCAGGACACCTTAAACGTCAAGGCCGGCGGCATCGGCATTCGCCGGGCGTTCGCGGAGCTGGGCAGGGAAGTGCCGGTGATGATCTCCGGCACGATTGAGCCGATGGGCACGACCCTGGCCGGGCAAACCATCGAAGCGTTTTACGTCTCGTTGGAGCATCTGAAGCCGATTACCATTGGTCTGAACTGCGCCACCGGGCCGGAGTTCATGCGTGACCATCTGCGCACGCTGGCGAATTTGGCCCAGTGCGGGGTGAGCTGTTATCCCAACGCCGGCCTGCCGGATGAAAACGGCCATTACCACGAGACGCCGAACGGACTGGCCGCCAAGATGCGGGCGTTTGCCGAGCAGGGCTGGCTCAACGTCGCCGGAGGATGCTGCGGCACGACGCCGGAGCATATCCGCGCGCTGGCGGAAGCATTGAAGGACTGCAAGCCCCGTGTCCCGGCCGGACAGCCGGTCAGCGCCGTGTCGGGGATCGAGGTCGTCTACGCGGAAGCAGACAATCGGCCGCTGCTTGTCGGAGAGAGGAGCAACGTGATCGGGTCGAAAAAATTCCGCGACCTGATCGCGGCCGGGAAGTACGAGGAAGCGTCCGACATCGCCCGCGCCCAGGTAAAGCGGGGGGCACAGATCATTGACATCTGTCTCGCCGACCCGGACCGGGATGAGTACGGGGACATGGAGAAGTTCCTGCAGTTTGTCATCAAAAAAGTGAAAGCGCCGCTGATGATCGACTCCACCGACGTGCGCGTCATGGAACTTGGACTGCGGTACTCGCAGGGCAAGGCGATTCTCAACTCGATCAACCTGGAAGACGGGCTGGAGCGGTTTGAACAGGTGGCGCCGCTGATTCACAAGTACGGCGCGGCTGTGGTCGTCGGCACGATCGACGAGACCGGCATGGCAGTCACCCGGGAACGGAAGCTGGAAGTGGCCAAACGCGCCTACGATCTGCTGGTCAATCGATTCGGGGTTAACCCGCGCGACATCATTTTCGATCCGCTGGTCTTTCCGGTGGGCACCGGCGACGAGCAGTACATCGGCTCCGCCCGCGAGACGGTGGAAGGCCTCCGCCTGATCAAGGAGGCGATGCCGGAGTGCAAGACGATTCTCGGCATCAGCAACGTCTCGTTCGGGCTGCCGGCGGCCGGACGGGAGGTGCTGAACGCCGTCTTCCTTTACCATACGACTCTGGCCGGACTTGATTACGCCATCGTCAATACCGAGAAGCTGGAACGCTACGCCTCCATTCCGGAAGAGGAGCGGCGATTGGCAGAGGCGCTCCTGTTTGAGACCAACGACGAGACGCTGGCCGCCTTTACCGAGTTTTACCGGCAGAAGAAAAAGGAAGTACGCGTGGAAGCGTCGTCGCTCACGCTGGAAGAGCGTCTGGCCCGTTACGTGGTGGAAGGCTCCAAGGACGGGCTGATGGACGACCTGAAGCTGGCGCTGGAGAAATACACGCCGCTGGAAATCATCAACGGTCCGCTGATGGCCGGGATGGAAGAGGTAGGCCGGCTGTTCAACGACAACCAACTGATCGTCGCGGAAGTGCTGCAGAGCGCCGAAGTGATGAAGGCCTCCGTATCGTTCCTGGAACCTTACATGGAAAAGACGGAGACGGCCACCAAAGGGAAAATTTTGCTGGCGACGGTAAAAGGGGACGTGCATGACATCGGCAAGAACCTGGTGGAGATCATCCTCGCCAACAACGGGTACGAAGTGGTCAACCTGGGCATCAAGGTGCCGCCGGAGCAGCTGATTGCCGCCTGCCGTGAAGAGCAGCCAGACGCGATCGGCCTGTCGGGCCTGCTGGTCAAGTCGGCGCAGCAGATGGTGATTACCGCCCAGGACCTGCGGGCAGCCGGGATTGACGTGCCGCTGTTGGTAGGCGGCGCGGCCCTGACCCGCAAGTTTACCTCCAACCGGATCGCGCCGGAGTACAAGGGAATCGTGCTGTACGCCAAGGACGCGATGGATGGGCTCGACCTGGTCAACCGCCTGCAGGACCCCGTGGAACGGGAAAAGCTGCGTGCGGCTCAGCAGGCAGCGGAAGAGGAAGCGTCGACGACGAAGCAGGCCGAAACAGCGGCGTCATCGCTCAAGCCGAAGCGCTCCGCCGTCAACCGCACCGTGCCCGTTCACGTGCCGCCCGACTGCGAGCGGCATGTGCTGCGCCACTATCCGATCAGCCATCTGCAGCCCTACCTCAACCTGCGGATGCTGCTCGGCAAGCATCTCGGCGTCCGCGGCAACGTGGAGAAACTGCTGGAGACCGGAGATGAAAAAGTGACCGGGCTGTATCAGCTGGTGCAGGAGCTGCTGGCGGAAGCCAATCAGGACGGCACGATCACGGCGCACGGGATGTATCAGTTTTTCCCCGCCCAGGCGGATGGCGACGACATCCTCGTCTACGATCCGCGCGACCACAGCCGTCTGCTGGAGCGCTTCCACTTCCCTCGTCAGCAGGAGGAACCGTATCTCTGTCTGTCTGACTTCCTCAGGCCAGTAGAGAGCGGCGAGATGGATTACGTCGGGTTTTTGGCCGTGACGGCCGGCTCCGGCATCCGCGAGCGCTCCGCCCTGTTGAAAGAGCGGGGGGACTACCTCCGTTCCCACGTCCTGCAGGCGCTGGCGCTGGAATTGGCGGAAGCCTTCGCGGAGCGGCTGCACCACGTGATGCGGGACGTCTGGGGCTTCCCCGATCCGGCGGAGATGACCATGCTGGAGCGGTTTGGTGCCCGTTATCAGGGGATTCGCGTCTCGTTCGGTTACCCGGCCTGCCCCAACCTGGAGGATCAGGCCAAGCTGTTCCGTTTATTGAAACCGGAGGACATTGGCATCCAGCTTACGGAAGGGTTCATGATGGAGCCGGAAGCCTCCGTCTCGGCGATGGTCTTCGCCCATCCGGAGGCGCGGTATTTCAACGCCGGCCCGTCCGCGTTCGACCTGTAGACCGATAGACTTTTCACAGAGCAATGGGAGAGAAGGGATGGATTTGACAGCCAAAAAAGATTTGCGCGAATATTTGCGAGACCACCTGCTGGTCGGGGATGGGGCGATGGCGACCCAGTTGTACCGTTCGGGGGTGCCGGTGGGCGTCAGTTTTGAGGAACTGTGCCTGACTAATCCGCGCCTGGTGTACGACGTGCACAAGGCGTATTACGAGGCAGGAGCGCGCTTAATGGAAACCAACACGTTCGGCGCCAATCGGGACGCGCTCGCCCGTTACGGGCTGGAGCACAAGGTGACGCGCATCAACCGCGTCGCCGTCACAATCGCCCGGGAGGCGGCACAGGACGACGCCTATGTCGTCGGCAGCATCGGCTCCATCATCGCCGGACGGGTGCGGAAAAAAGTGCTGGACGAGTACCGCGATCAGTTTGAAGAGCAGGCGATCGCGCTGCTGCACGCCGGAGTGGACGGCTTGATTCTGGAAACGTTTCTCGACCTGGAGGAACTGCTGCTCGCGATTGACGTGATCCGCCCGCTCACCGGCCTGCCGCTGATTTGCCAGTTGGCGACGCTGGACGTGGGACGGACCCGTGACGGCTATACGCTGACGGAGGCGTTTTCCCAGCTGCAAAAGGCGGGGGCGGACATCATCGGTCTCAACTGTCGGCTGGGGCCGGCTGAGATTCTCCGCTCGTTCGAGAGCGCGAGCGTGCCGGATGGGGCGCTGCTCTCCGCCTTTCCCAATGCGGGCCGGCTCGGCATCAGCGACGGCGAGTACGCCTACAAGTCCTCACCGGAGTACTTTGCCGAGAGCGCGCTGCGCCTCCGGGAACAAGGCGTGCGCCTGTTGGGCGGCTGTTGCGGAACCACGCCGGACCACGTCCGGGCCATGGCGGAAGCGCTGAAGGGACTTGCACCGCTGCCGCGCGTCAACCCGTCCGAAGCGTTGACGGAGCGGCCGTCCGTCGCCTCGTACAGCGTCAGGGAGCGGCAGAAACCCAGCATCGTGGAGCGGGTCAAAACCGGCACTACAATTATTGTAGAATTTGACCCGCCAAAGGATCTGGACACAGAAGGATTCTTGACCGGCTGTTTTGAGCTGCACAAGGCCGGAGCGGACGCCATCACCCTGGCGGACAACTCGCTGGCCAACGTTCGGATGAGCAACATGGCGCTGGGAGCGATCATGAAAAGCCAGTACGGCATCGATCCGCTCGTACACATCGCCTGCCGGGACCGCAATCTGATCGGGCAGCAGTCTCACTTGATGGGACTGCACGCGCTCGGCATCGACCAGGTGCTGGTGGTGACCGGCGACCCCTCCCGCTTTGGTGACTTGCCGGGAGCCAGCTCGGTGTTTGATGTCACGTCGTTTGACTTGATCCGCATGGTCAAACAGCTCAACGAAGGCATCTCGTTCTCCGGCCGGCCGCTGAAACAAAAGGCGCAGTTCATCGTGGGCGCAGCCTTCAACCCCAACGTGCGCCACATCGAAGCCGCGATCAAACGGCTGGAGAAAAAGGTGGAGGCTGGAGCCGACTTCATCATGACGCAGCCTGTGTACGACGCAGAGTCAATCCGGCTCGTCCACGATGCGACGAAACACATCAAGATTCCGGTGTTTATCGGGATCATGCCGCTGACCAGCTCGCGCAACGCGGAATTTCTGCACAACGAAGTGCCGGGGATCAAGCTCTCCGACGAAGCGAGGGAGCGGATGAGGCGTGTTCAGGGAGAAGCGGCCAGACAGGAAGGCATCAAGATGGCCAAGGAGCTGCTGGACGTGGCCATCACCTACTTCAACGGAATCTATTTGATCACGCCGTTTAACTACTACCAGATGAGCGTGGAGCTGATCCAGTACGTTCGTCAGCAGAGCCAATTGCTGAAAACGGCCGCAAAGGCCTGATGCCTGCAACCAACCGTGCCAACATCACTCGGGCGGGCGGTATCGCCATCGGTACCGTCGTGCCCGAGTCTTTTTTTGGTGCATGCTGTCTGCCGTACCTTGCGGGGCGGGGGCTTACGTGCGTTGCGGATCGAGCGGATGCCACCCTTTCTCGCGCAGGAAACGGCTCAGCTCACCGAACATCGCCAGCCGTTCTTCCCGCGTATAGGAGGCGTTGGCGCCGCTGGTGGAGGGGATGACGAACAGATGGCTGCCGGCCCAATCCGCGGTTCCGAAGGCGAGCTGCGGCTGCAGGCCGAGCGAGACTGCTTCCTTTTTGCGCCCGGTGGCGTGACGGTACGCAGTAATGCCGTTAAAGCAGATGACCCGGGGACGGTACGTCTGGACCATCTGCCGGAACTGTTTCGCTCCGGCAGAGAAATCCGCTTCCCGCAGCTCACCGGAGGAGCGGGTGGGGCGACAGACCAGATCAGTGATGCCGTATCCGTACTCAAGCAGGCATGCCGTCTCTTCCGGCTTTAGCTGCCGGGGGGTAAGGCCGCCTTCGTACAGCCCGCGCCAAAACAGATTGGACGGATTGGCGTAGTGATAGCCGACTGTCGCCGATACACGCCCCGGATTAATGCCGCAGAACAGCACAATCAGATCGCGGCGGATGTAGGTGGGCAGCCATTTTTCAGTAAAGTGTACCACCGTTGCACCTCCTTTTGCCCCATTGAACACGACTTTGTATACACTGAGAGCGCCTCGACTTGCGAGCGCTCAGACTGAAGACAAACGGTTCATTGAATAAGCGTCCATAAGAAAATGATTTCCAGGCCGAAAGGCCTGACCATTCATCAACCGAAGCGAAAGACAATGTGCATCGCATGGAGAGATGGGCCAAGCGAGCTCCTTTGACGACCGGCTCAGCGGAAAAACGAAGACGCGGGGACCAACAGGGGACACAAGTCTCACTTCATCGAAACACCCAAATGTTTGTCCCCTGCCCGCGTCTCGTTTTGGAGCGGACTTCATCCGCTTCTGTGCTGGGCGTGAAGCGAGCGAGCGGGCCCGATCTCCCATGCGCCGCGAACTTTGTCTACACGCTGAGCGCCTCGACTTGCGAGGCGCTCACTCTTCTTACAGCTTGTAGATGTACGTGTACTTGCTTTCCAGATAGTCCATCAGGTACGATGCGTTGATCCCCTCGCCGGTGATCTCCTTCACCAGCTCGTTTGGGCTCTTTGTTTTGCCGTGCTGATGGATGCGCTCCTTCAGCCACTGACGAATCGGTCCAAACTCGCCCTTGGCCACCAGTTCATCGTAGCCGCTGAGCTCCTTGCGCATCACATGGGTAAACTGGGCGGCGTAGACGTTGCCCAACGAATAGGTGGGGAAGTAACCGAAGCTGCCTCCCGCCCAATGCACGTCCTGCAGCACGCCTTCCTTGTCGTTGGCCGGGACGATGCCGAGGTACTCCTTCATTTTGTCGTTCCAGATGGCGGGCAGGTCGGCCACCTTGATCGTTTGGTTGATCAGCCCTTTTTCAATCTCGTAGCGGATCATGACGTGCAGGTTGTACGTCAGTTCGTCCGCTTCCGTACGAATAAACGATGGAGTGACCTCATTGATCGCGCGGTAGAACTGTTCGACGTCCACACCGGCAAACTGAACCGGAAAGGCCTTCAGCAGATCACCGTAGAAATGCTGCCAGAACGGCAGGCTGCGCCCAATCATGTTTTCCCAGTAGCGGGACTGGGATTCATGGATGCCCATCGAAGTGCCTTCGCACAGCGGCGTGCCCAGCAGCTCCGGATTGATGTTTTGCTCGTACATGGCGTGACCGGCTTCGTGAATGCAGCTGAACAGCGCTGAGTTGAAGTCGTTCGGGTCGAAACGGGTCGTGATTCGGACGTCGCCCGGGTTGAACGACGTGCAGAACGGATGTACGCTGCGATCCATGCGTCCTGCCTGGAAGTCGTACCCGATCTTCTCCAGGACATATCGGCTGAACGCATCCTGCTCGCTCTCCGGGAAGTGTTTTTTCAGGAAAGACGTGTCCGGTTTGTGCGGCGACTCGGCGATGGCCGCCACCAGCTTGACCGTTTTTTCACGCAGGGTGGCAAAGATCGGGTCCAACTGGTCTACGGTCACGCCCGGCTCGTACAGATCAAGCAGGGTGTTGTACTTGTTTTTGCCGTCGCAGCCCCAGTAGTCGATAAACTCAAGCTGGAAGTCGACGATTTTTTCCAGATAGGGGCGGAACATGGCGAAATCGCTGTTGGCCCGCGCTTCCTCCCAGATGGTCTCCGCCTGCGAGGTCAGCACCACAAACTCCTGGTAGCGGTCCGCCGGAATTTTTTTGTTGCGGTCAAACTCCTTTTTGCACTCCAGTACCGTCGCCCGGGTGATGTGGTCGAGCGAATCAAGCACGGCTGGTTCGCTCAGTGCCTCCAGGTGTTCTTCCATTTCCTTGGAGGTGGCCAGTTTGAACTGTTCGCCAGACAGAACGCCGATCACCTCGGAGCGGGCGTCCATCCCTTTGCGCGGCGCCTGTGTGCGCATGTCCCAATGCAGCACGGCAAGCGCCTGGCCGAAGCTGGTCATTTTTTTCACATACTCGCGAAAAGCAGCTGCACGATTTTCCACAGAGCTTGTCATAGGGTTCCTCCCTTTTCTATGTAGGATGCACATGGTAGGATGCACATGCAGTCAAAAAATTTTTACTACTTTATAATCCACTATTATACCTGATCTGATGGAAAAGGAAAGATACGAACTGGCTCACACGTCAGTTTCATTCATTGAGTAATCGCCCACAAGAAAACGATTTTCAGGCCGGAAGGCCTGCCCATTCATCAACCGAAGCGGAAGACAATGTACATCGCATGGAGGGATGGGCCAAGCGAGCTCCTTTGACGACCTGCTCAGCGGAAAAACGAAAGACGCGGGGATACACAGGGGACACAAGTCTCACTTCATCGAAACACCCAGATGTTTGTCCCCTGCCCGCGTCTCGTTTTGGAGCGGACTTCATCTGCTTCTTTGCTGGGCGTCAAGCGAGCGAGTGGGCCCGATCTCCCATGCGTTTCGGACTTTGTCTACAAGCTGGAACTGGCTCACACGTCAGTTTGTCGTTATAATCGTTGTTATGGAATCCATTATGGAATACGCTATGGCAAAGAACTACGACAGGAGAATGAAGATGAGTCAAAAAAACCCCCAATGGGAACAAGAGATTGCCAGACGGCGCACCTTTGCGATTATCTCCCACCCGGACGCGGGCAAGACGACAATGACGGAAAAGCTGCTGTACTACGGTGGAGCGATCCGTGAGGCGGGGATGGTCAAGGGGCGGAAGAATTCCAAACACGCCACCTCCGACTGGATGGAAATCGAAAAGAAGCGCGGTATCTCCGTTACGTCCAGCGCGATGGATTTCGAATACAAGGGGCATCGCATCAACATTCTGGATACACCGGGCCACCAAGACTTCAGCGAGGACACGTACCGGACGCTGACGGCTGCTGACGCCGCGGTGATGATCATCGACGTGGCCAAAGGGGTAGAGGCGCAGACGATCAAGCTGTTCAAGGTTTGCCGGATGCGCGGCATCCCGATTTTTACTTTTATCAACAAGCTGGACCGACACGGCAAAGATCCGTTCGAGCTGCTGGAAGAAATTGAACGGGTGCTGGGCATCCGCTCCTACCCGATGAACTGGCCGATCGGCATGGGGAGCCACTTCAGCGGCGTGTATGACCGGATGAAATCGCGTGTGGAACTGTATGAAGACGGCTCGCAGCATGAGGACATCCGCTTCTTCGAGGTGAGCGGCCCGGACGATCCGCTGATCGGTGAACGCGTCGGTCAGGATTTGTGGCAGCAGCTTCAGGAGGAAATCGCCCTGCTTGACGTGGCGGGCGACGCCTTTGACATGGAGTTGATCGGCAAAGGAGAACTGACCCCCGTCTTTTTCGGCAGTGCGATCAGCAATTTCGGGGTGCAGACGTTCCTCGACAACTTTTTGCAAATGGCTCCGCCGCCGTCGCCCAAGAAGAGCAGTGTGGGCCTGATTGCCCCATGCAGCAATCCGTTTTCCGGCTTTATTTTCAAAATCCAGGCCAACATGAATCCGGCGCACCGCGACCGTGTGGCGTTTCTGCGCATTTGCTCGGGGCGTTTTGAACGCGGCATGACCGTCCGACACGTGCGACTGGGAAAAGATATCAAGCTGGCCCAGCCGGTGCAGTTTATGGCCCAGGACCGGGAAATTGTCGAGGAGTCGTACGCCGGAGACGTCATCGGCCTGTTCGACCCGGGCATCTTCCAGATCGGCGACACGCTCTGCGTCGGGAAGCCGTTCGAGTATGAAGAGATGCCCCACTTTTCGCCGGAGTTTTTCTCCCGGGTAATGGTAAAGGACGCGATGAAGCACAAGCAGTTCCAAAAAGGGATCATGCAGTTGACGGAGGAAGGAACGGTGCAGCTGTTCCGCACCTACCCGATGGAGGAGCTGATTCTTGGCGTGGTCGGGGTGCTTCAGTTTGAAGTGCTGGAGTACCGGCTGAAAGCGGAGTACGGGGTGGAGATCACGCTGACCCGCCTGCCGTACCAGATCGCCCGCTGGCTGGAAGGAGACAAGGCGGCGCTGGACGCCCTGAAGAACAAAACGGTGACGGACCGTTACGGCCGGCCGGTGATGCTGTTTGAGAGCGAGTACCAACTGCGGATGGCGATGGAAAAGTATCCAAACATCAAGTTCCACGAAAGCTCGCTGGGATTGAAAACAGTGCATGCCTAGGCGGCAACGGTACGAGCAAACCAACAAAGCACATTCGCCCATATGGTGCGAATGACATGTCCGATAAGGGAGACTCTCCAACCGGGGGAGTCTCCTTTTCTAACACCTGATAATCCCGTCAAACGTGCCTTCCAGTACTTTTTTCCCTCCTGGTTATAGCACTCCGCAGTGGCAGCGATTTCCGCCCGGCTTTCCTGCCGTTCGTAACGGGTGATGGTCACTTCACAGCGAATCGTGTCTCCCGTAAAGACCGGCCGGAGAAAGGTAAATGTCATGTTCCTGGCCAGAACATGCAGGTCCCCGCCAATTTTCGTCGGCAAGGTAGCGGTCAGCAAACCATGCACCACCAAACGCCCGTGTTCGTCCGGTGTAACATGGTGCGCGCCGTTGTCGCCGGAGATTCTGCAAAACTCCCGCACATCCTGCTCGGTAAATGTCCTCTCCCAGGTCAGGACATCGCCAGCCTGCATAAGCATCCTCCTTTTCTTCTGCGTCCGGTTGCAACTGTAGGAAATACCAATTGGTTGGATTGGGCGCTTGTCAATTTTGGTATTATACAAAATATTCTGTCTAAACGTCAACAAAGGGAACGCAACACCTCCCGAGGACATCACCATGATCCGAAAAACCAATCGGGTGCCTCCTGGTAAGACAGCTCCTTTCTATGTGGACGACCTGCGTCATATAGATGGGAGATAGAGAAGGGAGTGGAAGGAAATGCGGGTTCTCCTGTTTGTCGTCTTGTTTCTCGTATCGTTTGACATGCATGCGCAGACGCCACTGCTTGCGCCGTACATGCTCGTGCTGGGGGCGTCGGGGGCGATGATCGGCGTGGTCCTGGGGGCGTACGCGATCAGCAACCTGGCCGGCAACCTGATCGCCGGACCGTTTTTGGATCGCTTTCCGAAAAAGTGGTTTGTCGCCGGAGGGCTGCTCCTGGCCGGGCTGATCCTGAGCGGCCAAGGGGTGGTGCAGGCGCCGGAGCATTTCTTCGTGCTGCGCCTGATTTTGGGGTTTTTGATGGCGTTTGTCTCACCGGCCTGTTTTGCCATGCTGGGGGAAACCGGACAGACGAGGGCGGAACAGGGCGAACTGATGGCGAAAAACGGGATGGTGCTGACGACAGCGGCGATCGTCTCGCCTGCGGTGGGCAGCTTCCTGGCGGTACAGTTTGGTTACGGGCAGTCGTTTGTCATCCTGGGCGGCATCATGGGAGCTGCCGGGGTGTTTGCCCTGTTGGTCCTGCCCGGCCGCCGAGCGGGCGGCGGGAGCGCATCCGTCAGCGCTGCCAACAACGCCGACAATGCGGCCGTCGCTGCCCGCCTGCCGCAGATGTCTTCGCTGCTGGCCGTGGTGGCAAACCCGTACCTCTATCCCGCCTTTGTCGGCGGGTTTGCCGTCGTCTACGCGCAGGGGGTGCTGATTTACGAGGTCCCCATGCTCATCCAACGGAGCGATCTGTCGCCTTCTGTGACGGGTATTTTGTTCAGTCTCAAGGGATTGGGGGCGCTTGCGGCGCTCAGCCAGTTCTGGCTGGCCCGCACGTCTCCGGAGCAGCGCACGCTCGTCGGCCTCTGCCTGATGAGTCTGCTTGCGTACGGGCTGGCGATTGGCCTGGATGTGTCGCTGTATGTGATGATGTTTCTGTTCGGCATCTGTTCCGGCCTTCTGTTCCCGGCCTTGTCCACTGTTTTGATGCTTCACGTGCCGCGCGAGCTGTACGGGAGCGCGTTCAGCCTGTTTTCCGCCGTCACCTCCGCCGGTGCCATTCTCAGCCCGATTGTGGCGGGCCTCATCGACAACTGGAACCACTCGTTCTTCATTGTCTTTTTTGTCACCGGCGGCGCGTTTTTGCTCGCCGGTCTGCACCGGCTGATCCGGCAGGGAGCGGCAACGCCGATTGATCGCTAAACGGGGAAAGGCGATCTCACTTCACAATGTCATCGGATGGAGTAGGTCCTTTTGCCACCGGCAGATCGTAGGAGCACCAGTCGCTCCAACTGCCGGGGTACAGTTTGGCGTCAGTCCGTCCGATGGAGTGCAGGGCCAGGAGATTGGTGCAAGCGGTCACGCCGGAGCCGCAGTAGACGATGATCTCCTGCCCGTCCAAGGGGGCAAACCGCTCCCGCAGCCGTTCAGGCGGCAGCATCGTGCCGTCCGCGGAAAGGTTGTCCTTGTAAAAGTAGTGCAGGGCGCCGGGAATGTGTCCCGCTTTTGGATCGAGCGGTTCCTGTTCGCCGCGGTAGCGTTCGCTGGCGCGGGAGTCGATCAGCGCGGTATGTTCGCCGCGTTCCTGCACACTGCGGATGTCCGCCAGCATGTCCGGCTGCACCCGGGGGACAAAGGAGCGCGGAGCGGGAGTGGGCACATCGGCCGTCACCGGATAGCCAGCCTTCTTCCAGGCGGCAAATCCGCCGTCCAGCACGGCCGCCTTTTCGTGCCCCAGATAGCGGAGCAGCCACCAAAGCCGGCCGGCCATGGACATTTCCTGATCGTCGTAGGCGATCACGGTGACATTTTCGTCAATACCTGCGAGGGACAGGCGGGCGGCCAGCGCTTCCGGATCAGGCAGCGGATGGCGTCCGCCATGTGTCTGTTTGGGACCGGACAAATCCCGCTCCAGATGGAAATAAAGGGCGCCGGGGATGTGCTCCTGCCGGTACTGCTCCTCGCCGAGAGCGGGGTTGTTCAGGGCAAAGCGGCAGTCGATGACGCTTAGCCGGTCGTCCTGGAGGTGTTCGTACAGCCAACGGGGAGTAACGAGCGGTTGCATGATTCACCCTACTTTCTTTTTTCTTCCATGATAGCAGATAGCCCGTTTACGTGAATCACTTTTCAGAAAAAAGAATCCGCACCGGCAGGAGAAGCGAACTGTACCTTTCGTCTGTTCGCCAGCGTCCGCTCGTTCCTTCTATTAATCGTTTCGTCCGCCCAAACTTACATATCGTGGTAAAAATGTTGTATTTTCCATGATCTGTATTATGTTTAAAGAGGGACGCGACATCGGACAGCGAGGCGGAACAGCAAAACGCTTCGCGTGGAATGAGGGAGGCCCAACCATGAAGATAGCAAAAATGAAGCCGTGGGAAGCGTATCGAGCCAGCCTGATTCTTTGCAACCATTTCTTTCAAACCGGCGATCTGACGTATCGGGCATGGATGAATCACCCGCTGAAAAAATTCCTGTTTCAATATCTGGTTTTTCCATTCGTCTGCATGCTGTTTTTTCAGGGGATAAAGCTGGTTGACGCTGAGAGTGGTTCGGAAATAGGCTTCATGTTTGTCATGTACCGGAATCAGGTTGCGATTGGGACGGACATCTTCATCCATCCGGAATATCAGGCAAAAGGAGCTGGATTCGCGTTCCTGGTTCGTTATGCCCAGTATGCACATCAGAAAGGACTGCGCTATTTTATCGGAAAAATCTCCAGTGAAAATAAACCATCATTAAAGCTCACTACGAAAAAGATGGGAATGACTCGCTATTACGATCGCGTCATACTCATCCCGGAGGCCAACATTCCAAAGCATGATTATGTATACAACCGGCTCCAGCTGAACCGATTGCCGAAGAAGGCGGTAAAGGAAGCGCTGCAATTCGTCGCCAACCAGATGTTTTCCCGACAGTTTCAAACACATGTCGAGGGAATGGGAGGCGTAATCGAGCCCCTGTGGCTGGGGGCCGTGCACGAGCTGCGTTATGAGGGGGAGTTGGTCGGCTACGCTTCCGTATCCACTACGGACAGTCATCCAATCGTCCGGATATGTTTTCTGCCGAAATGGTGGGAGAGCGAGTTGGAGACCGCATTCGTTTCCTATCTTGCACGAAAATTGATAACAAAACAGCAGGCGAAAAGCGGTTTGATCGGCGTCCAGGCAGGGTGTTCCGAGCATCACATGCAGCTGGCGGGCAAGCTGAAAGAACTCGGAGCAGAAGAAAAGGAGCACGAGGAAGTAGCTGTCGTCGGACTGTTCGAGCAATTGGCACAGCTGGGTGAACGAGAACAGGTCGCATCGTTTTCCTCCTAGCGAACATCCGCATGCTCTTGAAAGGAGGTGATAGGAATGAACAAAGAGCAACTCCTGAAAGCTGTTGCCAACCCTGCAGCTGCTGAAAAGAAAGCAGATGTTGGCACGATCATCTGGACTATTCGCTTGCTGTAATCGCAGGCGACAGACAGGATTGAACGTCAGGTTCAATCCTGTCTATCCCATACATAGGAGTGATTTGCGATGATTGGAATTTTGGTCAAAGACAACCGTGATTTGGCCGCCCAATTGGCGAATCATTATCAATTGTTCAATCTCTCCGCCCGTGTCATCGAATCGTTGGAAGAGCAGCGGTCGGAGATTGATTTGCTTGTTGTGGTCAATGCCGGTACGTTCGGCAGTCAGATAAACCAACTCATGCGAAAAGAAGGGAAACGCTGGCTTCATGTTCTATGGGACCGAGGGAGAGTGCTTGCAGGTCCCGTATTTCATCCTACGGAAGGTCCCTGCTTTGAGTGCCTGTCGCTTCGGATGAAAGCCAATATGGTCGAGGAGCCGGAACGTCCCGAGATTCCCGAATGCCTGGAAGAAAACGTGCGCCGGATGATGTGTGACGCTGTCGCATTGGAAACGTACAAATTTGTCTCCAAGGATCACCGCGCAGGGGCTGCCCATATTACGGACCAGATGTTGGAGATTGACTTTTTGACGCTTGAAGGGGAGCTTCATCCCGTCCTGCGTGTTCCAACCTGCCCTGTGTGTGGTGTGGAAACCCGCATCCATCAATATGTACAGCCGTGGATGACCCGCTTTTCGGAGGTTGGCTCATGAGCAGAAAGCGATTGGCAGGCGACTGGAAAGACGTTTCTTCTCTCGGTGCGCTGCGTTCGGTTGTCAGTCGGTATGGCGGCATTGTGCGATGGTTCGCTGATTGCTTGAATGATCCCGGCGATCAAAAACTGTATGCGGCGATGGCGGCGCCCACCTACGCGAACGAATTGGTGCCTGGGATCAGCGGCAGCCCCGAGATTACGACGGGGGTTGGATTTACCCGGGAAGAAGCAAGACGTTCCGCTGTAGGGGAAGCCATCGAACGTTACTGCGGCTCGTACTACGTGCGTTCCGGAATGGCATTGGCTTCCTGGAGAGAACTGAAGGGAGCGGTTCATCCGGAGCGTTTTGCCTGGTTTCATCCGGATCAATATTTGCAAGAGGATTTTCCCTTTGTGCGGTTTACGGAGGACACCAAGGTGAGATGGGTGCCCGGATACAATTTGACACGGGGGCAAGAGGTATGGGTCCCGGCGGCAGCAGTATGGGAAAATTATCTTCCCGGCGAGGACGAAGCGCTCGTGTGGAGAGGGTTGACCACGGGACTTTCATGCGCCCCCACAGCGGAAGAAGCCGTATTGCGGGGGATATTGGAAATCGTCGAACGGGACTCGTATTCCATCATGTGGCACAACAAACTAAGTTTGCCCAGGCTGAATGTGGAAAGCAACAAGCGGCTTCATGAGATCTACCAACAGTATTTTGCCGCGGAACACTTCCGGTATCATCTGGTTGATACGACCACGACGCTTGGCATTCCTGCAGTTTGCGCCATCATGAAAGCGCCGAATGGACGAACCATTGTCGGAGCCGCTTCCCGCCCTTCCCTGGAGGAAGCATGCATTAAGGCGCTGTGTGAGATTGCGCAGCAGTGGATGGGATGCCGCTACCTTTCTACCAAATACATTCACTTTACCCTCACGCCTGACGAAGTTGAGGATTTCGTGCTGCGTCCGTTCTTCTATTGTGACGAGCTGAACCACAGCCATGCAGCATTCGTCTATCAGTCAACGGTCGAAAACGATGTGCCGGCGGGGAAATGGCTGTCCGAACTGAATGTGACGGAGGAGTTGGACAAGTGTATCGCAGCGCTGGAACGGAACGGACTAGAGGTGATTGCCGTCGACATTACATTGCCGGACGTCAGACAGCTCGGCTTGCACGTCTATCGGGTCATCGTTCCCGGGGCGGTCGACATTACGCGCAGTGAAAAGGAAAAGGTTGCGGGCGGAACCCGGCTTTATCAGGTGCCTGTTGAGATGGGATACCTGGACCGTCCCTACACATACCACGAATTGAATCCCATGCCACATCCCCTTCCGTAACAGAGCCGTTGGAGCTGGGAGGTTTTCGATGAAAAGAGGAATAGACTATTCTTTCCGTTTGATCGAGCACAATCGTTTGCACCCGGAACATGTGACTGCGTGGTATCACGAAAACAGCAAGCTGTTTCCCTCTGTATATTGGGCAAAAGAGGAAGCGAGAAAAGAACTGCTGTCGATTCTGCATGAACGATATCATGTGGAACACTCGTATAAAGATTATGGAATCGCAGAAGAATTGGACATAAACGAACGAGAGGAGCTTCCTTCCTCCATACGCTCCTTGAAAGACTTGGCGCCGCACGCTGCCGGGCTGAATGCCGTGGAACTCTATGCTGTGACAAGCAGTCATGGCGTCAATACCTTCTATTATTTTGATTTCCGCCGGTCAAAGCTGGTCCCGCTGCGCACTAGTTCCGATTCGTTTCTGCGTGACGCGCTGATCCATTCCGCTGAGGGGGAAGCGGATTCGGCCATCATCGTGACGGCCAATCTCGATCGAGGGATGCTGCTGCACGGAGAACGCGGTTATCGTGCGGTGCTGCTGCAGACTGGCAGAATGGTTGAAAAAATCACGACCCGGTGGGAGCGTGACCATATCCCGCATAAGGTGCATGTGGAATTTTTTGATGATCGCCTTCATGAGCGAATGGGGATCGACGGCTTTTACGAAGCGGCTTTTGCCGTGTTAACGGTGTTCAAACAGGGGGTAGACGCTTGAATGTTCAGGAGCGGCCTGTCAACGACAATCTCCGGTTGGTAAACGTTGAGACAGGTAAATTTTTGACGTCAGCCTATTACGTTCTGTTTCGTGTCCCGCCTGACTGGCCGCTATGGTTTTGGAGCGGCCTGATGGACAGCCTGGTCGCGATTCACCGTATACAGCATCCGGACAGTCGCAGGTGGGAACGGCCGGAGATTGTTGAGCACAGGTTTCAAGAGGCGAGTTATGTTGGGCTCAAGATGGAATCGCTGTCGAGCGGCGAACCATTTGGTACAGATGACAGCTCTGTCCAATTCCTCCTGTCCGTCGTCTGTGCGCCGCTGATTAACCAGGAAGCGTACGAGAAATGGATGTCCGCAGCCCCCCGCAAGATCGCACGCAGAAGGATTCACGTCACGAGCGCAATCGACCCTGTCACCTCATCTTTGCTGCGTTTTCTGGACGCGGACGGCGACAAATGGGGAGACGAACTGTTGGATTGTTCCTTCATCGCACAGCAGTACGACCATCTTGTTCGGGAGGCTCCCGCTATCTGTTATGCAATTGGAACAGGCGATCCCGCCCAAAATTGGAGAGTGCTGCAGAGTTGGTGTGGAGAGCGTTCGCGGCTGTGGACTGCTGACGTTAAACAGGAAAGGACGGGAGTTGATCCGCGTGTTCCCGATCCCGTCTCCGGGACAGATGCCGGCGATTCCCATCTGATTGTCTTGCCATACCGGCTGACAGCGAAGACCCCCTCTTTGCCAGCGCGCATCAGCCTCCAGGTTGCCAATGCCCTGTTGGGCGGATGCTTCCACTCCAAGTTGATTTCCCGCATACGCAGAGAACTGGGGTTGGCTTACTTCGCGTTCTCCGTGTGGGATCAAACGACGGGAACAATCGTGATGGTGGCAGGGGCGGAGCCTGATAATCGCGATCAGGTGCGCGAAGAGATGGTGGGACAGCTCCACGCCCTGCAGCGAGGTGATTTTACCGATCGCGACCTGCAGGTGACCAAGCGGTTTCTGATCAGTGATGCGTGGTACACCATGGATGATTGTGATTCCATCGTCAGCTGTCATCTTGCTCATGTCGAGACAGGGGAACCATTCGAACCTGCATCCAGGGTTGCGCTTATTCAAGACGTGACCAAGCAGGATGTAATGGAGGCTGTGTCTTTCCTGGAACCTGTTCTGATGGAGGAGTAATATGAAGGCAATTCGAAATGGTTCCGATTGGCAATGTGTGGAGTGCCACAACGGGATGACCGTTCTGTTTATCGAAAAACCGCAATACTACTCCGCACACGTTCGGCTCGTGGTGAAGTACGGTTCGCTTCACCACCGGTTTTTTGACCCGATTTCATCCGCCACAGTGGTTCAACCCGAAGGTGTGGCGCATTTTCTTGAGCACGCCCTTTTTCCCAGTGAGGGCAATGACGCGTACGTTCAACTGGCTGAATACGGAGCCGATTTGCAGGCTTCCACCTATATTGACCGAACGGCCTTCTATTCCACCACCGTTGGAAACGTCATGGACACGGTGGGCTTTTTGCTGGAGTTGGCATTTCATTCGAACATCACGGAAGACAGGATTCAGCTGGAAAAACAAGTCATTCAAAATGAAATGTTGATGTCTCAAGCAGATCCGGCTGAAGTGGCGAGACAAAACATGTTGAATGCCTTGTACTGGAACCATCCTGTCAAAAAGGACGTCAAAGGGACAGAGGAGTCTCTGTCGCAAATCACGCTCGACCATGTGCGAACGGCCCATTCCCTGTTTTACGTACCGCACAATTGTCTGCTTCTGGTCGCGGGGAATGTTCACATACACGATCTGGTGGAACGAGCAGAGCAAATGGTTTCCCGAAAGCCATTCGCCGCCACGGCAGATCTGCCTGAGTGGCGAGAACCGCCTAACGCCGTGCAGGACTTCTCGCTTGCGGAAATGGGCTTGAATCAGGCGTACGTGCACGTCGGATACAAGCATGTCCATGCCGGTCTGACAGCAACCGCTCTGTTTCAGGAGGAGTTGGTCATTCGCATTTGCGCCGTGATGCTGGAACATGAATTGTACAATTTGCTCAACGAGAAGGAATTGACCGGTGATGATGGATCGGCTGACGCCATTAGGGTGAACTACTGCCGGGCAGCCGATGCCGGATATCTGGAGATCACTGCTCAGACCGATTCGTGGGAATGGTTTCGTGAAGCTGTCATGCAGGCGGCAGAGCGGGTGAGAAATGCCCCATGGTCGGAATCGCTTGCGGATGACTGGAAAAAATTGTGGCTGCTGCGCTGCCAAAAAGAAGCAAATGACCTGAGCGTCTTGACGTATTATCTGGAAAAATGGTGGACAACGCTGGAGGGGTTTGATTTGGACCGCACCTTGAGGAACATTTCCGCACGACATCTCCGCGATGCGATCGAGCGCTTGCTAGTTCCGGAAAACATGGCAGTGAGCGTTGTTTGTTGACCATGTTCAACATTCACCCAAATGAATGACGTCCCCGCTTGGAGTTACCGTTCAACACCCGGATGGATTGTGAGGAGAAAACATGAATGATCAGAAATATTCCATTGAACTCCTGAACCTGAAAAAACGATATGGAGATTTCGAAGCCGTTCACGATCTCACGCTGCACGTGAAAAAGGGAAGCATTTTTGCATTCCTGGGAAATAACGGTGCCGGGAAAACCACGACGATTAAAATGATGACCGGACAGCTGAGGCCGACGGGGGGAAAGGTGCATATCCTGGGCCAGGATATCTGGGAAGATCGCAAAGCGCGAAAACAGGTCGGGTATGTTCCTGACACCCCTCTGCTGCACGAAGGGCTGACGGCTCGTGAAATGCTGTGGTTCGTTGGCGGATTGTACGGGATTCCGCTTGAGACTGCCAGGCAGCGGGCTGATCAATTGCTGGGACAAATGGGGTTGTCGGAGCGAGCCGATGATTTGATTCGCGACTTTTCGTTGGGGATGAAACGGAAAATGGCGATTGCAGCCGCCTTGATCCACAAACCGGAAGTCTTGTTGCTGGACGAGGTCACCAACGGTCTGGACCCCAGAGCGAGCCGGGAAGTGAAGGAACTGATCAAGGAAGTTGCTCGCGAAGGATGTACCGTTTTCTTGACAACACACATCCTGGATATCGTGGAAGAATTGGCGGACACCATCGCGATTTTGCATAAAGGGCAATTGAAAATCCAGGGGACATTGGAGGAGCTGAGGTCTGTCGTCGAGATGCCCAACGCCACCCTTGAGCAAATCTTTTTGTCGTTGACCGGGGAAGAGGGACAAGGAGGGAGTCAGGCATGTCAGACCAGTTGAAATCCATCTGTTTGCTCTACCTGAAACCCCGTTGGAATACCGGTTTCCGCCACAGTCGTCTGAAACCTGCGCTGTGGATGCGGTTGAGCGAAGTGCTCGTTGCGTTTCTGCTGGTCGACCGTGTGGCTCATCTGCTGGTTAACTTTGATCTAACCGCCCTGCTGTATCTGGCAGCTGTTGAGGCCATGCTGGTAGGAAGTTTGCGCCTGTTTTTTGACGTCTCGTCCCAAATGTACCAGCATCGGCTCATGCCTCTCATCGTCGCCTCGGGAGCCCCGCCTTTTCTCCACCTGACCGGCATGTGGCTTGCTTCCCTGCCGATGATGGGATGGTCCGCCCTGATTTTCTCCTATGCGTTGACGGGGAATTTTCAGGGGCTCGATCGCATAACCGCCATGGCGGCCGTTTTTGCGGTGTCGTTTGCGGCCAACGCCCTCTGGGAGCTGTTGGGCCGTTTGTATCTGGCCGTCTTTGTGTACCTTCAGCCGCGGCTCGTGAAGATGCTGTTTGGCTTGTCCATTGTAGGCTTTATCGCCGTAATTGCAGGGGTGGCTTACCTGCTGGTGCGGATGCCGATGTTCGCGTCGGCTGATGTTGCAGCACTGGAGCGGTATACGTTGTACGCGATGGGCATCCTCGGCATCCCCGGACTGGTATTGGCGCTGATGCCTCGCAGGGTAGGGACGTGGTATGTAGACGGGTGGCTTCGCATGCAGGAGACCGGACACACGGTACGGTCCACCAAGTCCGGTTTTGTTCGCATCGTTCCCGGAATTCCCGGAACAATTCAGGCGAAGGATGTGGCCGTCATCTGGCGGAATCCGATCACCAAAATCCGCTTGATCGTATGGGGAGTGTTATTGCTTGGCCTTGCCTGGTTGATCAGCAGTCATACAAATGACGGTCAATTCGCGTTCTGGGGCGTGTCGGTTGCCGCCAGCTCGCTGATTCCCTTCATCTCCGTATTCCTTTCCGCTCTGGTCTTTGGTGAGATTGCCGTCACGCTGTATACAGCTGAACGGGAATGCGTGTATCTGTATCAGGTGGCTGGCATTTCCTACACCTCGCTGGTGGCTGGCAAAGCAGCCAGTGCATCGCTCCTGATCACCTTGCCGGCGTTCATCGGCAGTCTCCTGTTGGGCGTTTGCACGAAACAGCCGGGCTGGGCAATTGCTGCCGGGCTGGGCAATACTTTGCTGATCTCCACGCTTACCGTTTTGCTTAAGGTAGGCATTCTCACCTTCGACAAGAGCGGCCTGAAAAAACAGGTCATGGAAGAGCAGTCCGGTCAACAGGTGATGCTGGAACAGGTTCCCCGCTCGCTCCTGTCGGCGGTGGCCTTTTGGGGGGCACTGTTTTATATCGGGGCCTTCTGGAAAGTATGGACGGATATGTGGCTGGAACCCGCGCTCATTTGGGCCGTGTTTGCAGCTCCGCCGTTGATCCTGTTGGTATTGGGCAGAAAGAGAGGGTTCGTTCAATGATTGTGGATCAAGAGGGATGGGTCGAGGTAAACGGCAAGAAGATCAGGGTGGAAGAATTAATCCGCGCCTGGAAAGATCCCGACTACCGCGAGCAATTGTCTCACCTCCTCGGACGAGTTCCGCACCCCTCCGGGTATCCGTTGGATGAACTCAGTGAGGAGATTCTGGATCAGGAATAGAAGAGGGGTGAATCGATGAAAACAAAATGGCTGGCAGCATCCTACCCGGGGGATTTTTCTGTTGTCGGGCAATCAAATGTTGATACGGTGGGTGACTTCGACCGGGGATGGGAGGACATTCTGGAAACCATTGCTAATCGACCCGAGTTCCATTCCGCCGTATCGCTGACGCCTCTTCCCGGAAACGAGGACGCAAGCCTTCCGTTTCTTTCGTTTGTGGAACCTTTTTTGCATTTTGCGCGCGAACGATGGACGGAAGCAATCCCCGAACTGGGGTTTGGACCAGAAACAGTGGAAGTGGATCAGCTGTCATTGGTAAACAGCTTGCTGGTCGCCTTGGGAGAACAACTGCATGACATTGCGTCGAGAGCATTGGCCATGGAGCTGCATATCGCTGATTTGACCAACGAACTAACGGGGCAGACCGCCTCCGAGCGGCTCCATTCATTTGCGGAAAGCAAGCTGCGTGATCCGAAATTTTTCCGGGCGACGTTGGAGGAGTATCCGGTATTGGGGAGACTGTTGGCGACGCGTACGCTGTACTGGATTCAGTTTTCGCTGGAAGCCCTGAGCCACTTCGTCCAGCATTTCCCTAACATCCAGGCACTGATGGACGGGACGTTTGGCAAGCTGGCGGAGGTGCGCGGGGGAGTATCCGACCCCCATAACCGCGGCAGAAGCGTACTGTTTTTTGTGTCGAACAGCGATCAAATCGTCGTCTACAAACCGCGGTCAATGGCTGTGGATGTATGTGTTCAATCCCTGTTGGCATACTTGAACGACCAAGGATTCCCCTGCCCGTTTTACGTCCAACGCGTTCTGGATTGTGAAGTGTGCGGCTGGGTGCCGTATGTTGAACCGAAGGAATGCCAGTCTGTGGAGGAAGTGCAGCGATTTTTCTTCAGACAGGGGGCCTATTTGGCCATCTGGCATCTGTTGGACGGAAATGATTTTCATGCGGAAAATGTGATCGCGCACGGGGAACATCCCCTTTATATCGATGTGGAGACGCTGTTCCAAACGCCGTTTTTCCAATTTGACAGCGGTACGGCCGAAGGAATCGCCAGCCAGTATCTGTTCGATTCCCCCCTGCGGACAGGACTGCTGCCCGTCTTGGCTTATCCGTCCGAGGGGCAGCCGGGGGTGGAATTCAGCGGTCTGGGCGGCGATGAGTCGGAAGTCACGTATTCAGTGGAATGGCTGGATACGGAAGGGGACGATCTTCCCGTATTCAGGCGCTCTTCCTTCCCCTTGCCTCCGTTTGACAATTTGCCCATGTTGGACGGCAAGAGGATGAAGGCCGTCGACTTTCTGTCGTTTATTGAAAAGGGATTTGAATGGATATACCGCTTCTTCGCTGAACGCAAACAGGAGTTGACGGCTCAAGGGGGAATATTGGACCGGTTCCGCCGCGTTCGCATTCGCTATGTGATCCGTTCCACCCAACACTATTACAATTTTCTGCAGGCGGGGAATCACCCTGACTACCTGAAAAGCGGACGGGACCGCGAAAAGCTGCTGGATCGACTGTACCTCGGGACAAAGCGATATCCGCTGCGAAAGCAATTTGTTCCGCATGAAAAACGGGACCTGCTGTACGGAGACATCCCTTTGTTCACGACCCAACCGGACTCCAGGGACGTCCGGGACGCGCAAGGCAGATGCGTGGTCACCATGTCGCAAGCAAGCGGGTGGGATCGCGTGATGCGCCGCTTGGATCTGCTGGGGGAAGACGATCTGGCAAAATCCCTTGCCATCATCCGGAAGACGATCCTTTCCACCAAACGTGAGCGCATGGACGTGCAGGGGGGAGGTGGAGACAGCCGGCCGACAGCGGTCGAAGTGAGCGGGGGGGACGTGCTCGGGTGTTTGCGGGGAATTGCCAACCACCTGGTTGATCAGGCTTTTTGGAATCCGCTTCGTACGGAAGCCACCTGGATTGGCTTTCAGTGCAACCGGTTCGGTCAGTGGAGTTACGATGTGCTTGATGGGTCCCTCTCCGACGGATTGGTCGGTCTGTCGCTGTTGTTGGTGGGTACAGGGACGATGTTGAAGGAAGGGAGCTATATCGACACAGGCCTGGCTGCGTTTCACACGCTCCTGGGCAGCAAGCGTCCCATCCGCCGGGCAGATGTCCTGTATGGAAGCGTGATGCTGCACCGTTTTCTCGGAGACGTTCGCTATGCGGAATGGGCGAGAGAGCAGGCAGGGTTGCTGATACGCGAGGTGCGGGAAAACCGTTTGGAGAACGTTGTGTCCTTGTTTGAAGCGGCGAAGGCATCTGTGTGTTATTGGGAAGCGGATCAAACGGAGGCGGCGCGTACGGCGGTGTACGAAATCGCCGCGCGCTTGTATCAAAAACTGCAGCAGGACAGCCAGGGCAAGGAATGGGTTCTCCCGTTGGTCAAACGTCTGGAACGACTGGGAGTGGCATCTGCGGGCGCGTTGAATTTCGAGCGTCCGTCCCTGCACAACCTTTCCCAGTGGGAGCGTCTCCATGTACTTGCAGATTGCCTTGGCTTGGGCGGAGAGCCAGGCGCCTGCTTCAAATCCATAGAAGGAGAAATTGCAGAAGGAGAATTTCAACAGCTTGCTCAGCAAACCTTGCCCAATGATGGATATGCGAGCGGAACGGCCGGAGCGGTAGAAGTGCTTCTCCTCGGCGGACAGTGTTTCAATGACCCCGATTGCATCCGCCAGGCAGCAAAACTTGCTCAAAAGTTGGCCGCTCGAACAGGCTGGACGTTTGATTCTCCGTCCTCATCCGATACACCCGGCTTATACCGGGGGGTGTCGGGAATCGCATACGCACTGTTGCGTTCATCATTCCCGGAAAAGGTTCCTCCTTTTGCCCTTTACATGTAGGTCATGGAGAAAATGCTTCCTCGATGCTGGTTGATGGGGGGGCGGATAACAGTTCCTGTCATGATGGAGTGCAAACGGGCGGAAATCACCAATCGGTGCGTGGATATATGAAGAAAATTATGAAGAAATTATGAAGAAGTAATGTTTGGTAAATATATGCTGGACTAGAAAATATTGAGAATGATAGAATTTGAAGAGGAAAAAAAGACTCTGGTTCATAGGATGGAGTTGAGACCAAAGGGGTAATGAGGCATGTATGTGGACATGTATTTTACAGCGATCGTCGCTCATCAGGACCCAGAGACATGTGAATTCCTCTCCAATTTATTGACAGAAAGGATGTGGGGAGTTACCGGGATCGCGACAACAGGACAGGAGGCGATTGATGCAGTATTTCGGAACAAAGCGGATATCGTGTTTCTCGATCCTGAATTGCGTGATCAAAAAGGGACCTATGTGGCCCAACAACTTGCTACGTTGTTTCCGCATACGGAATCAGTTCTGGTGCTGGCCGATTCCACCCACCCATCTTGGGCGTTTGAAATTGATGCGGTCGATTACATCGTAAAGCCCTTTGAACGGGAGAGGCTGCACAAGAGCCTCTACAAGATTGAGTGCTATCTCTTCGGGAAAAGGGCGGACCCTCGTTTTGTAAGCAGTTTTATCGGCATCCGCAACAACAATGAGATTGAGTTTATTGATCAGCGCGACATCGTCTTGATTTCATCCGAAAAACGGGTAACCAAAATCTACCTTCACTCCCCTGAACGCCGCAGAGTAATAAAAGTTTCCGAAAGCTTGTGTTCATTTGAAAAACGCTTGCATGCGACAAGCTTTTTTCGGACTCACCGCAGTTATCTGATCAATTTGCGATATCTTCACAAAATTTATCCATCAGGCCAAACGTATATCGCCACCTTTAAAGGTTTGCAGGAGATTGCATACGTAAGCAAAAACAAAATCGGAACGTTGTACAAAATGGTCAACATTGGCTAAAATGGCCATCTTTGGATTAAATAAAGTCCGGATGCTGAGAAACCCCCGGACAAACCGATGCAGCGTTAGCCCTTCTCGCAGAGGAGGGTATTATTGTGTTTTCAGGCTTGTTTTCGCGGGACAAAGAGAGACGGCACCAAGCCGACTGTTTGGAGAGCCATGAGATGACAGCATGACCGGGAAAGTATCAAGTGAATTATGGGGTAATCCCATAAAACATAGTGGTTGACTTGGATATATAGCCATCGTATACTATTTTCAAATTTACGTGACACAGGTTGTGAGCATCCTCACAAACCCGTGATTACGTGCAATAATAAATCATAGTATACAAATAGGTATAGTATGAATATGGAGGGAGACAACATGAAAAACATGCTGGGTGTACTGGCTTCCGGTCTGCTCGTTCTGGCATTGGCCGCATGCGGCGGGAATACGGGCGGCGCGCTGGATGAGAAGAAAATCGTCGTGGGGGTGACGTCCGGCCTGCACGAACAGATTATGGAAAAAGTGAAGGGAGTGGCGGCCAAAGACGGCGTGGAAGTGGAAATCAAGGCGTTTTCTGATTTTCAAATGCCCAATGTTGCCCTGGTGGAAGGGGAGATTGATGCCAACAGCTATCAAACCATCCCCTTTCTCGAAAGCTACAAGCGAGAGCGCAACGCAGAGCTGACCGCTGTGGGCGAAACCGTGCTCAATCCGATGGGCATGTATTCCAAAAAAGTGAAAGACATTTCCGAAATCAAGGAAGGTGATAAAATCGGCCTGCCGAACGACCCGACGAACTGTGACCGGGCACTGCATCTGTTCCAAGGCGCAGGGCTGATCAAGCTCAAGGATGGCATCGAAGGGGAAGCGACTGTGCTGGACATCGCAGACAATCCCCGCAAGCTGGAGTTCGTCGAGCTGGACGCCGCGCAAATCGCGAAGCAGTTGGACGACCTGACTGCCGCAGCCATCAATACCAGCTATGCGCTGAAGAACAATCTCAATCCGGGGCGGGATGCCATCTTCCTTGAGCAGAAAGAGTCCAAGCATCATAACGTCATTGTGGTCCGGACGGAAAACAAGGATGATCCCGTGGTGCAAAAACTGGTGAAAGCGTACCGTTCCGACGAGGTAAAAGCATTCGTCGAAGAGACGTTCCAGGGATCGGTTATTCCGTTGTGGTAACATCCCGGGCAGCCCGTGAAGCTTCATTTCGGTGAGGCTTCCTTTCTGGCATCGGGTGGTGCTGCGCGGCACCGACGGGGATGGTTTTTTGTCGGGGAGGGAGGTACAGTGCAAGCGTGATCAAGCTGACAAACGTGTCCAAACACTTTCATACGAGAACAGGCATCGTTCGGGCGCTTACCAATGTCTCGCTCGAAGTGCAAAAAGGGGAAATCTTCGGAGTCATCGGGTACAGCGGGGCAGGCAAAAGCACGTTGATCCGATGTGTCAATCTGCTGGAGACCCCGACGTCCGGGACGGTTGAAATCAATGGCACGGATGTCACCCGTCTGCCCAAACACGAGCTCCTGGCGATCAGGCGAAAGATCGGGATGATTTTTCAAGGGTTTCACCTGCTGAAGACAGCCACGGTCTACGACAACATCGCCATCCCGCTTCGCCTGATGGATGTCAGTCAACAGGAGATCGACAAGCGTGTCGGCAAGTATCTGCGCATCGTCGGTTTGGAAGACAAGCACGACGCCTACCCCAGCCAACTGTCCGGGGGACAAAAGCAGCGGGTGGCGATTGCCCGCGCGTTGGCGCAGGAGCCGGAACTGCTGCTCAGCGATGAGGCGACCAGCGCATTGGACCCGGAAACCACGGAGTCGATTCTGGAACTTCTCCTCACGATCAACCAGGAACTGGGGATCACGATTCTCCTGATTACCCATGAGATGAACGTAATCCAGAAGATTTGCGACCGTGTGGCGGTGATGGAAAAGGGGGAAGTGATTGAACAGGGGAGAACGGTGGACATCTTCGCCAATGCCAGACACAGCACCACCAAACGGTTTGTCAACGGGACCTACCACCGGGAACTGCCCCCGTCCCTGCTCAGGGAACTGCGGGAGAATGGGCCTGTGGTCAGGCTCTCCTTTGTGGGGGAAAGCACCGGGAAGCCGGTGCTGGCAGCGGTCAGCAGGCAGTTTGACGTTTCTCCCAATATCCTGGCGGGAGGAATCATCCAGTTGAAGCAGGAGAAGATCGGGTCGCTGGTGGTCCATCTGCAGGGAGAGGGCGAGGAGACGAAGAAGGCGATTGCCTTTCTGGAGCAACAAGGCGTATACGTGGAGGAGATGGAGAGGGGCCATGTCTGATCTGCAAACATTTGTCCAGGAACGCCTACCATTATCGGGGAGTCCGTCGTGCAAACCTTTCAAATGGTGTCCATATCCCTGCTGTTCTCCGTATTGATCGGCCTGCCCCTGGGCGTGCTGCTGATCCTCACCCGAACGGGCAACGCGTGGGAGAATCGGTTTGTCTATCAGCTCCTGAACCTCGTGATCAACGTCATCCGGTCGATCCCCTTTATCATCCTGTTGTTCTTCATCCTGCCGTTTACCAAGTTGGTGGTGGGAACAACGATTGGGGTAAAAGGGGCGATTGTCCCGTTGATCGTGCATTCCGCCCCGTCCATCGCCCGTCTGATGGAAAGCGCCTTGCTGGAAGTGGACAGCGGCGTGGTCGAAGCGTACAAGTCGATGGGCATCCGGACGCGTGACATCATTTGGCATGTGCTGCTTCGGGAAGCGCGTCCCTCCATTGTATTGGGCCTGACCATCGCGGTGATCAGCCTGGTCGGCGCGACCGCCATGGCGGGTCTGGTCGGCGCCGGGGGGCTGGGTGATCTGGCGTACCGCTTCGGGCATCTGCGTTACGAAGTGGATGTCATGTACGTCACTGTGTTCATCCTGATCCTCCTCGTACAGGGCTTGCAGACCATCGGCAACCGGATGGCGGCGAAATACAAAAAAGACTGACAGCACATGCGAAAGGAGCGAGCGATGTGGGAGAACAGCATCTGTTTGTGGAAAAGGAAGGGGCCGTTGCGACGATTGTGCTGAATCGGCCGGAAAGGCGGAATGCCCTCAATCTGGAGATGTGGGGCACCTTGTCCACGCTGCTGCTGCAGTTAGAGAATGACCAGGAGACGAAAGTGGTGGTCATTCGCGGGGGGGATGACACCGCCTTTTCTGCGGGAGCGGATATCAGCGAGTTTATCTCCAATCGGTTTTCCCCGGAACAGGCGAAACGCTACAACGACCAGTCCATGGGGGCGGTGGACCGGCTGCACCGCTTTCCCAAGCCGACCATTGCCATGATTCAAAAGTACGCAGTTGGCGGCGGGCTGGATATTGCGCTCTCGTGCGATTTTCGCTTCAGCTCGGACGACGGCGTCTTTGCCATTACACCGGCCAAGCTGGGGATTGTGTACAATTTGACCAGCACCAAGCGCCTGGTGGATCTCGTCGGTCCCTCCAGGGCAAAGGAGATCCTCTACACGGCCAATGCACTTAATGCCCACGAAGCCCGCCGGATCGGCCTGGTTGATCGCATTTATTCGCAGGATGAGATCGTCGAGCAGACCTACGCATTTGCCCGCCTGCTGGCGGAGCGCTCCCAAGTGTCCATACACGGGACCAAAAAAATGGTGCAGGCGATTCTCGACGGTCATATCGAGGAAAGTCCGGAGTTGGCGCAGATGGTGCTGGAATCGTTTCACTCGGAGGATTACCGCGAAGGCGTACAGGCGTTTTTGCAGAAAAGACAACCGCGATTTTCGTAAAGGGAAAGGAAGCGAACCATGGTGGAAGCAGAAAAACGAACGGCAACCGCACAGTTTACCAAAATCGACAAGGACACGCAGGCACTGCCCATCTCGAGTGAGGATTGGGAACAGCGGGCACGAGCTATACTGCCTGACGGACCGTTCGATTACATCTGCGGCGGATCGGGAGCGGAGGAGACGCTTGCGGCCAACCGCACTGCGTTTCAGCGGTGGGCCATCGTGCCGAGAATGCTCCGAGACGTGTCCGACCGCACGCTGAGCATCACGCTCTTTGGTCAGCAATTGGACACGCCCATACTGTTGGCTCCGATCGGCATGCAGGGCATCGCCCATCCGGAGGGAGAGCTTGCGACTGCACGGGCGGCGGCTGCCTATAATGTACCGTTTATCGCCAGCACCGTATCCACCTATTCGTTGGAGCAGATCGCCGAGACCATGGGGGATGCGCCCCGCTGGTTCCAGCTCTACTGGTCCAATGACCGGGAGGTGTCCGCCAGCATGGTGCGGCGGGCGGAAGCGGCCGGGTACGGTGCGATTGTGCTGACCGTCGACACGATCATGCTTGGATGGAAGCGGCGTGATTTCCGAAACGGGTATTCGCCGCTCAAGGAAGGCAAAGGACTGGCTAACTACATCAACGACCCGGTTTTCTGTTCCCGGCTGCCGGTCGTCAACGAAGAGGCCGCCGTGCAGGAAATTCTTCGCAATATCTATCACCCGGCATTAAGCTGGGAGGACATTGGCTTTTTGCGGCAGCAGACCCGTCTGCCGATTTTGTTCAAAGGCATTCTGCATCCCGAAGATGCGAAGCTCGCCGTCGAGCATGGAGTCGACGGCCTGATCGTCTCCAATCACGGGGGACGGCAGTTGGACGGAGCCATCTCCAGTCTCGATGCACTGCCGTCCGTTGCGGAAGCGGTGGGGGGACGTATCCCTCTCCTGCTGGACAGCGGAATTCGCACGGGAGCGGATATCATCAAGGCGCTTGCGCTGGGAGCGAATGCCGTCCTGATTGGACGTCCGTTCCTGTACGGCCTGGCTGTTGCGGGGGAAAAAGGAGTAGCGCGCGTCATCGATACGCTGATCAGCGAGTTGGATGTGTCACTGGCCCTGTCCGGCAGCAAATCTGTCAGCGACCTGAATCGCGGCATTCTCACTCGGCTGTAAAACACTGCAGGAGGAGTCCAACATGCAGCAAGCGTTGCAAAACATGAGAGTCGTCGACCTGACGCAGGTGCTTGCCGGTCCCTACTGCACGATGGTGTTGGGGGATTTGGGAGCCGACGTGATCAAGGTGGAGAAGTATCCCGACGGGGACGACACCCGGACGATGCGGCCGTTTGTGAAAGATGAAAGCTACTGTTATATGATGGTGAATCGGAACAAGCGGGGCATCCGCTTGAACATCAAGGAAGAAGCGGGCCGTGCCATTTTGTATGACCTTGTCAAAACGGCTGATGTCTTTATCGAGAACTTTCGGCCCGGCACGACCTGCAAGCTGGGGATCGATTATGAAACCCTGCGAGCCGTCAACCCCGGCCTGATCTACTGTTCGATCTCCGGATACGGACAAACGGGTCCGTACAGTCACAAAGGCGGGTTTGACATTATGGCACAGGGCCTGTCGGGGATCATGAGCATGACCGGTGAAAAGGGGGGCAGACCCGTCAAAAGCGGCATTGCCATCCACGACATCGCGGCGGGCGTTACCGCGCTCTACTCCATTTTGGCGGCCTATGTCCACAAGATTCGGACAGGGGAAGGCCAGTACATCGATTTGTCGCTGGTAGATTCGGGACTGGCGTGGACGGTATGGGAAGCGGCCGCCTATTTCGGCGCGGGGGAAGTGTCCGGACCGAACGGCTCTGCTCATCGCGTCTCCGCCCCCTATCAAGGTTTCCAGACCAAAAACGGGCACATTCTGATCGGCGCGGCCAATCAAAAGCTGTGGGAGCGTTTTTGCCAGGACGTGATTGACCGGCCGGAACTGCTGGAAGACCCCCGGTTCATCACGAACAGCGACCGCATCCGGCATGTGGACGAACTGGAGGCCATCATCCGGGAGATCATCATCCGCGAAGAGTCCCAGTACTGGCTGGAAAAGCTGGACAAGGCGGGGATTCCGTCCGGCCCCATATACCGGTATGACGAAACCATGAACGACCCGCATATCCGGGCGCGTGAGATGATCATCGAGTATGAGCATCCCGCTGCCGGGCCAATTGTAAATCTGGGGTTTCCCGCGAAGTTTTCCAAAACACCGGGACAAGTAAGACGCCCGGCTCCCTGCCTGGGCCAACACACCAGGGAAGTGCTGCGGGAACTGAAGTATTCGGAAGAAGCAATCCGGGAGCTAGAGGAGAACCAGATCATCTGACAGCATCCTCGTCCACACCACGGACGTTGCCTGCAAACGGCCCCCTTTCTGAGGGAAAGGGGCTGTTCACTGTTGAAGCCGGGTTGTTAACTGCTGAAAAAACCGCTGTGGCTGCTGTGTTTGCGGCGGTAGTGCTTATGGCCATAAGAAGTGTGCCCAAAATGGCCGAAGTGGCCGCGGTGGCGGTAATCGCTGCTGCTGTAGCGGCGGTATCCGCCTGTTTTCATCAGCAGACCGGCCCCTTTTTTCAGCAGGGCGATCACCACGATTGCTGCGATGATCAACAGCAGCAGGCCGATGCCGAGTATGGTGAGAATGATGGACATGCTCATCGTCTCCTTGTCATGGGGGTCTACCTGTATGTACGAACAGGCGGGCGCCCGGTTTCAGAAGGACGACGAGCTTACGATTTCGCTTGCAGATAGCGTTCGTACGGCGTGTAATCGATCTGTTTTTTCTGCAGGTGCTGAATCAGCCACTTGTGATCCCGCTTCGGCGTGGCGATGATGTAGCCTTTGACGATCAGCTCGGTGGTGATGGTCGTCGCCTTTTCCTCCAGGGCGAGCTGGCCGATCTTCGCCGCGATCGAGCGGCGGGCCACATCGCGGAACAGATTCGGCACCGGTTCCACCAGTTCGTTGAGCAGGGCAAGCCCTTCATCCGTCCACATGGAGCGGGTCTGTTCGATATAGTAGTCCTGCCAGTCCAGCTCCGATTTGCCGTCTTGTTTTGGCATGGATTTCAGGAACTTGCGGAACATGAAAAACCCGCCGATGCCCATCAGCATGACCAGCACAAACGACCAGCCGATGATAAACAAGGAAAAACCCGTGGACATTTGCATTGCGTATGCAACCCCTCAATCCAGTTCTTCTAAGCGCAACTATAGCGCATTTCACGCGTTCCAACAAATCTTTTTTCCACACGTCGTGCGCCATTCCCGAAAGTACCTGGTTACAGCGTACTGGAAGCGCAGGATGTTTGCAAGCGGGCAGGGCAGCCGAGAGGAGAAGCGGAAGGCGGCATTTGGGATACAGTTGACGGGCAGATGTGCGAAGTAGGCGGTTTACTCTTCCCAAGCGCACATACAATTTAGTATTATTAGAATGAGACTCAAAAGGAGCTGACGCCCATGTTCAAGCTAGGACAACGTGTCGTCATCATTGCTGACACCTTTGAACAAGGGTTGCCGGTTGGTGAATACGGGTACCTGATTGGTCGTGATCGAAATCCCGACAGCGCGTTTGCGTGGATTGTGCGCATTCCAAAGATAGATAAGCAGTACGCTGTACCGGAAGAGGACATCGCCTTGGAAGAGAAGCTGATCGAGCAGGAGGCGGAACGCATCCAACGGGAGGCACTGCTTGACTTTGCGCTGGCTACCCGCAACGAGGCTCTCTTCCGCCAACTGATGGGCATGCAGGATGAAGCAGCGGACAATGGCGACCCGGTAAAGGAATCAATGGAAGAGTTCATTCGCAAAGTGAATATAAAAGCCTGGATCTAACGGGGGCCCTTGGACAGCGAACGGTTTCCTTGCGAGGAAATCGTTCTTCTTCTTGGGGGCATGTCCCTGTTTGACATGGCACAGAGACGAAAGTGAGGCTGTTGCATGTCGGATTTTGTGACGTTTACCAACGAATTTGGCCAAACGATCCAGATGTCGCGCGAAGATTTCCAGAAGAAAGTAATCCCCAACTATCTGGACAAGTACTGGGACGAGAAGGAAAAGCTCCGCGATTTTGCGATGGGGCTGGTGCGCGACCAGTTCACCGAACAGGCGGCCATCGCGGCTGATCGACTGCTGGAACTGTACGGACCGATCGAGTCTGCGATCTTGTTTCGCGCCGTGGTGCACATGCAGGCGCTTGAGTTCGACAAGGCCAAGGCGATGCTGATCGACTGTTTGGAGCGCTTTCCCACCTCCGGCACAGCTTGTACCAATCTGGCCAAAATCTACGCCTATGAGGGCGACGAGGCCAAAGCGTTTGAAACCTTGGAAGCCGGACTGTTCAAGGACCCCAATCAGGAGAACGGGCTGAACATGTACATGGAAAGCTTCCTGAAGTTTGGCAAACGGGAAGAGCTGAAACAGCGGCTTGAGGCGCTTGCCGCCAAAGAAGGGGCGTGGATGCCGCAGCTGCACATAGCGCGCCTGTTCCTGACGGAGGACAATTTGCTGAAGGCGGTGCAGTGGTACAGGCAGGCCATCGACGGTGCCAAGGGGAAGGAAGACGTGGTCATGACTGTCACCGGCGAACTTGGACAAGCCGGGTACGTCTATCAACTGATCCAGATCTGCGAGGAGTACTGGACGCCCACATTCCAACTCCCGTACGCGGGCTTCAACTACGCCAACGCGCTGCTGGCCACGGACCAGAAGGAGAAGGCCATCGCCATCCTGCGTGAGATGCAGCAGCATCTGGCCGACAAGTACAAGCCAATGGTGGACCAATTTTTGGCCCGGGTGCCGGGAGCACAGGAGACGGAAGCAGCAATGCGGGAGCAGGCGCAGACGCCGACGGTACCCAGACAGGCAGAATCGAACAAAAAGAGTTGGTGGAAGTTTTGGCAATAGCCCGTTTGCATCCAGGTGTCCGGCAGTATGTACAGCCGGACGTTTTTTGTGTGAGGGGAGAAGCGGGTGAGTCTGTGCCGTGGACGAACGGAACGTGTTTCACGCAGACCGGCGCCGTTCCCTGTGAAAGCGGATTGGCGCCGGTGACAAGCCTCTATTGAAACTGGCGGGTGAGCATCCGTTCGAGCACGGCGACGCCTTGGTACATCAGGGTGGCGACTACCGCAATGATCGCCAGGCTCACCATGACCAGCGTGAAGGTAATAAAACTGCTTAAAAAATCATCCGTGAAACACAAGCGACTCCAATACATATCCGCGCGGCTCTTTCGGGTGCCTTTGCGCCGTAATGCTCTTGACCAGGATAGACACAAATTGTTTCTTTTCCTCAAAGGACAGTTCTTCCCAAGACTGTTGCAGATTTTCGTACAGGGAGAGCAATTGTTCATTTGAGAAACGGTTTTCCAGCTGTTCGGACTCGGTTTGAATCAACTGTTCCAGCTCGGCTTGGCGAGTATTGAACGCCTCCAGCTGCTCTCGCAGTTCATCCATCTCAATGAGGTCTGTGATGAAAAGCTGTTGGAGGCGTTTGCGCTTCTGCTTCAGAGACTCCAGTTCTCGTTTGTAGTCGTCAAGGTTTGCGGCTTTCAGGCAAGCGTTTTTGTCTCCTGTTACCTCACGCCTGATCTGATCGGTACGGTTGCGCAGCTCAGCCAAAAACAAGCGCTCCAATTTGTCTTCACGGATTTGGAAGTGATGACAAGCACCTGGCTTTGTAAACGAGCAGCGATAATACCTGATAGGCTGACCTGGCGTCTTTTTTCCTTTGCTGTGGTAAGTGGTTCCGTTCAACGTGCTGCCGCAGTTCGGGCATGTCACCAGGCCGGAAAAGAGGTACCCGGAAGCTACACTCCGTGGTTTTTTCATCGCTTGTGCGTCGAGGATTTTTTGAACAAAATAAAATTCCTCTTTATCGATGATGGGAGGAAGCGCATCCTCAACGATGATCCAGTCTTCTTCCGGTTTTACGGTTGTGATGGTGCCTGTTTGGGTGGTGTAATTATAGCGGAGTGTGCCGATATATATCGGGTTTTTCAAGATTTTTTGGACGGTGTTGACAGAAAAAATGGCATTGTTTTTCGTTCTGCACCCTTGACGATATAACTCTTCGGTTACTTTATTGAGATTGGCGTGTTTGGCATATAGCCGAAAGATCATCCTGACAGTTTCTGCTTCTTTCTCGTTCACAACGAGCTCTCCATTTACTTTGTCATATCCAAAAGGGGCTTTCCCGCCTGGCCGTTTTCCTTGCCGGGCCTTTTCCACTTTGCCGAATTTCGTGCGTTCCCCAAGGTTTTCCCGTTCCCATTGAGCCAGGGCGGCAACCAGCGTAATGAACAGCCTGCCGATCGCTGTTGTCGTGTCGTATACTTCTGTAGCGCTCTTGAACGTTACGTTGTAACGATCAAACTCCTGAAGAAGGTTGTACAAGTCCAGGACAGATCGCGTCAGCCGGTCCAGCCGGTACACAAGCACAACGTCAATCAGCCCGCAGTGGATGTCATTGAGCATGCGCTGTAATTCAGGACGATTGGTATTCTTCGCGCTCACCCCCTCATCGATGTAGTAATCAGCGATTTCCCAACCTTGCGATGTTACATAGGCCGTTAACCGCTCGCGTTGAGCAGGGATGGAATATCCTTCTTTCGCCTGTTCGTCCGTACTGACACGGATGTATAAAGCGGCTTTTTTCATGATGCGACTCCCCTCCCTACAGGAATGCATATGCAGCAATTCTTCCGTGTCTGCAACGCAAATGATACGTTGCGCTGCTTCCCCAAAATTGACCGTGATTTCCACAGCCATTGAGAGGGTGAGCCGGGTTGAGCGTCATGTTAAACAAGCTGCTCGACATAAAGTGACACTAAAGGAGGGGATGAACATGAAGGTTGTTGTGACGTTGCCGCCTGATTATCCCCGAAACGACCCCAACTATCCAAGCAAGGAACGGCTTGAAATGGCATATACCGCATTATTGCCAGCCATGATTCGCATACTGACGCAGAAGCAGAAAGGAAAGAAGCAGGCGAATTCTGCCTGATTGCCCGATCTCGGGCAAACGGACAAGCCCAACGGGAGGTTAAAATGGACAGCATCGGCATCAAGTAAGTGAGTCTCTCATCATTGCTCGGTGCATTGCCTTGGGTATCGATGATGTGGTCAATGTCGAAGTACAAAAAGAGGATGAGGAGCAATTGCGCTCTCTCATCCTCTTTTCACTTAATTCTCCTGACGAGTGGGGGTGCCGCTGTCTTTTCCATTCTCAGTTCGCTTTTCCTTGATTTGTTTCAACGAGGCGACGATTAGAAAGCTGACGATGACAAGCAGAACCCAGGAGCTGACCTTACCTACATGGACGAGACGCCAGCTGTCGGCTTGATTCGGGTATTCCCACGCGCTAAAAAAGGTGGCGACGTTCTCCGCAATCCAGATGAAGAAGCCGATCAGCACGAAGGAGAGGATAAGCGGCATCCGGTAGCGATGACGGCCGACCTCATAGGTAACCCAGGTTCGGCTAAAGACGATCAGCACCAAGCCAGCCAGCCACCAGCGAATGTCAACCAAAAAATGGTGGGTGAAGAAATTCAGGTAGATTGCAGCGGCAAGCGGGGTAACCAACCAGAGAGAAGGCCAACGAACCAGTTCTACCTTCAGGCGTCGCCAGGCCTGGCACAGGTAGCTGGCCACGCTGGCATACATAAATCCGCTGTAGAGAGGGACTCCGTACACCTTCGTCCAGCCTTCTTCCGGGTATGACCAGGACCCCATGCGCACCTTGAACAGTTCCAGCGCCAAACCGATCAAGTGGAAGACGGTGATCACCTTCAGCTCGTCGCGTGTTTCCAGACCGGAGCGCAGCATCCATACCTGCATGGCCAGGCAGATGATTAGCAGCCAGTCGTAACGGGGCAGCCAGGGAAGGTGAATGAACTTTGTCAGAGCCAGTGAGGCAAAGATGACCACAGGAAAGACACAGGACAGCGCCTGCTGCCAGCCGAAGCGTACCAGCTGCTGCATGGCATGGAATAATCGTCGTTTCAAATTGTTCACCTTCTACGCAGATTCACAAACGGTTATGTTGATTCTCTTTAGAACCTTACGTGTTTTCGTCGCTTTTATACTCTAAAATGTCTCCAGGCTGACAATCCAACGCCTTGCAAATCGCATCCAAAGTTGATAATCGAATTGCTTTTGCCTTTCCGTTTTTCAATATGGAAAGATTGGCCATTGTAATTCCGATCTTTTCCGATAGTTCTGTAACGCTCATTTTCCGCTTGGCCAGCATCACGTCAATATTGATAATAATCGCCACGTTACTCACCTCAGACCGTCAAATCATTTTCTGCTTTGATTTCGATAGCCTCCTGCAACAGCTTTTGGAGAACCGCAGCAAAAACGCCGATCACCATGGAGGCAAATATCAGGACCAATCCGATGACGATGATGCCTGGGGCGTCGTCAGCTTCAGCCATCAGATAGAGAAGCGGCATGCCTGCCATGTACAAAATACTGATGGTAATGGCACAGTATTTGATTTTCTGTAAAGCGACTACAGATAATTCTGAGAAGGCTTTATTTTGGTCAATATAGCTTAAAAGTTTAAACGCTTGATACAGCGCAACGTAAAAAGGGATCGCTGTTGCATACAAAAGGATAAAAACGAGATATTTCATCATCGCGATATTCGGATACAATTCAGCTGCGTAATTGGCGATCTCAGGCACCAAAAACAGGCACATGGCGAGAACTGGCATTCCAATCAGAATAACAGCTCCCTTTAAAAAGAGTGTTGTTCCTCGTCTCATAAAAAACCCCTCACTTTGCTGAATTCGCTTTGACTTTACCACTCAATTTATCGTTTTTCAATAAAAAAATGCCGTAAAAAGATATATTTTTGTTGTTTTTTTGTGGAACAAGGCGTTCCCGCGCTTACAAATACGGAAGCAGCCATTGAATCGTTACCTCCAATGGCTCTTTATCCCGATAGTAAAAAGAACCAAAACGCATAGCAGTTGTCTGGCAATGTTCTGCATCCAATATGCGAAAATGGAAAGAGGTGGAAATGCCTTGGGGTAAGAGCGTGGTTTTTGAAGCTGACACAGTGGAGGAAAAGAATCGGCACGAAAAAGGTATACGGATGGCGAACGGCTGAATAATGTAGAAAATAGACGGAAATTTACCAATTGAGATGACGTTCATTTTCGGTGTGAGAGGGGGCGTACCATGAATGTTGCGGTAAAACCCAGAGTTTTCATTGGCTCTTCCGCAGAGGGACACCGACTGGCACGAGCGCTCCATGCTTCACTGACACATGAAGCCCAGGTCACAATCTGGTCACATGGGATATTTCAACTAAATCAAACAGCGTTACAAAGTCTGTTGAATCACCTCGATGCGACAGATTTTGCCGTATTTATTTTCTCTCCGGACGATCGTACATATCTGCGGGGGGCGGAACTGACAGCAGCACGGGACAATGTGATTTTTGAACTTGGACTTTCCATTGGAAAACTTGGTGCTGACCGTGCTTTCTTCGTCAAGCCAAGAGGACTTGCAGACTTCCGCATTCCCACGGACTTGTTTGGCATTACTCCAGGTGAATACGAGATTGATCGAGACGACGATAACGCAATGTCAGCCGTCAGTGTGTTTGCCTATCAACTCAGTGAAATTATCAACAGGCTCGGCCGCAGACAGGATTCGCGTGATATAATGGAAAAAAACAAACGCCTCACCGCTCAAGTCAATTTTCTTTACTCGTTGGTAAAACACAGCAATCACACGGCGATTAAATACAATCGGGTCATGGAGAACTTTCTTGGTTCCTGTTCAACTCCCGACGGATTCAGCCCATCAGCGGCAACTCTATTTTCCCTCGTTGAAGATGAACTGGTACAAATCGGTCACGCCAGAGACGTAGATGAAGGAAAACGGTACAGCTTGGATCATAATGAGAGGTTCCCGGAGGATAAGAGTTGGGTTGTTGAGTCCTTCTTGTCCAACAAATCCATCATGGCTTTTAAAGAACAAAATACGGTTCGCGGTGAATACGAATATATCATCTGTATTCCGATTGCAAAAACGTTTGTGGTGACCGTCCATTTGCTTATCAATAGACAAGTGCCTGAAGAACGATACGATGCGCTGCTGGAACAGTTTATTGAAAAGGAAAACCAAGCAATCCTCAGTTCGTTAAATACGTTTCTGGAAAGGGGAGTTGAAGCATATGTTGAACAACAACCCGCGCAAATTTACTAAGATTGGCAGAAAGGTCAGAGCGTTCGTCGTTCATTCACCATCCGACTTTGCGATTACATTAAAAAGAAAAGCTGCGGTCCAGGCTGCCATGGAGGCCAGGAAAAAATATGCGAAACCCGATGAAAAGCTGTTTCAAGAAATTTACGCTGACGGTCCGAGTGTTACCAAGAATGATGACCATGTTCGAATTGTAGCAACGCGCAATGTTCATTTTGACGAACCGATGTTTGGATAAACAGGGGGCGACGAGCCTCCTTCATTTTTTAGGGGTGTTCGGGATTCATTCGGGTGCAGCGTTTGCAGCCATTATCGGTCCCTTGGCAGAAGTGTCAGTCATGATTGAAGTAGTAAACGTTACGCTTTGGTTTCATAAGAGATATTTCAACAATACAAACAATACAAAAGGAGAATAGATCATGGATAAAAAACCACTCGTGTATGCAGATGAACATTGCCCTGTTATTTCCAATAAAAACATCGTGAAATGGCATTGGGGTTTTGACAATCCTGCGAAAGCAACAGGAACCGAACAAGAAATTATGACTCGATACCGTACTGTACGTGATTCCATCAAAGCTCGCATTGAAAAATTTCTTGCTGAAGGTATCTAGGAAGTAGGGGCATTCGTAAACGACCATGCGATTCATGGTCGTTTACTTTAGAAAGAACATATAGCTAGGTATTCCTCATATGATTGATCACATATTTCGCATCTTTCCCAACCCCACGAAGTGTCGCTGATGCCAAAGAGCGTTGCCAAGGGAGTCCAACATAATACAGACCTTTTACAGTTGTACTGACGCCCTTATGATGCAAAGGGGAGCCATCTTTGTCCAAAGCTTGAAGAGAGGAAAGGTAATTGACGTTCGGACGATAACCGGTGGCGAAGATGACGGTATCAACATGTTCTTCCGTACCGTCTGACCAAATAACGCCATCTTTCGTAAATTGGACAAACATCTCCTTCCGACTTGGCTTTTGATTCTCGATGGCTTTCTGGTATTTCCCCGTATCCAGGACACCCTCTGGTTTTGACTGAAGCAGCCATTTTCCAAAACCAGTTTGGTCGATCCCAAGCACCGTGACCCAGAAATGAACATCCTTACCGATAATTACCTGTGGCTTAAAGAGAATGGGCGAGCGTGTGGCAATGGTAACGTCTGCATGTGCTGCCAACTCGACTGCAATTTGGACCGCTGAGTTACCTGCCCCGACCACTACAATTCGTTGGTTTTGAAAGGGAAAGGGGTTTTTATAATCCTTGGAATGAAGAGTGGTCCCCTGAAAATGTTCAATCCCAAGAATATGAGGGATAAATGGACGACTAAATCCGCCCGTAGCAGCGATTACATTTTTTGCTTGGAATAATTCCCCCGATCCAGTTGCGAGCAAAAACAAATGTTTCTCCTTTTGAATATCAGTAACTGAGGTATTGGTCCGAATAGGCAAGTTAAAATATTGGGCGTAATGTATCAAATACGATACGACTTCATCTCGGACAGGATAGCGAGTGGGATCTCCTGGAAACGGCAGCCCGGGAAGGGAGGAGTAGCGAGCAGGGGAGAACAAGGTAAGGCTGTCATAATACTGTGGCCATGAGCCTGCAGGTTTATCAGCAGCTTCGAGAATAAGAAAATTAAGCTGCTGTTGTTGAAGGTGATAACCAGCCGCTAAACCAGCCTGACCGGCACCGATGACAATACAATCATAAATAGGGGGCACCTTAATCATTCCTTTCGCAAAATCGGATTATAACGATGTGATTTTTAGAAAAATATTATTAGTGTTCACTTACAACAATTGCGTATATAGGTACCAATTAATCTCTACATAAAGAATTTATAAAAATAACTTGCTAATTGCAAGTAATTCGTGTATAAATGGGTAAAGAGGTGAGGAAATGGATAATATACGTGAAATTTTACAGACGATGACTCGGCGTATTGGACTTCTAAATAAAAACTGTTGTTCAGTAGATGGAATTGACATATCGGTTGTGCAAAGCCACATCATATACGAAATCAACCGGAACCATCAGCCGTCCATGCAACAAATTGCTGAGATTTTAGGAATGGATGTCACGACATTCAGCCGCCAGGTTCAAGCATTGGTTGAAGCAGAACTCGTAAAAAAGACTCCGTATGCAGAAGACCGCAGGGTGCATATCCTTTCCTTAACGGAAAAAGGGAAACGCATTCATGATTATATTGATAGGCTAATGTGCTCGTATTATGAGGATATCTTTTCTCATATGAGCCAATTTGAAAAAGAAACGGTGATTCGTTCCCTACAATTGTTGAATCAAGCGATGGCTAGAACCAAGCAATGCTGCAATCCCATGGGTGATTAAACCCACTTTTCTTTCTAAAATACTTGTAAAATGCAAATAAATAGGGGTGGTGAACATGTGGCGCGAAGTTCTGGACAGTTTTTTATGGATCGCATTAGAGTTAACGGTATTGTTTATTGTGATCTCGTTTGCCATCAGTTTTCTCCAGAGCTTTATCCCTTATAAAAAGCTTGAAAATTTTTTGGCGGGGAAAAACACAGCCCTGGGTGCCTTTATGGTATTGGTATTCGCGTTCGTTACACCATTTTGCTCTTGCTCAACCATACCGGTGGTTGTGAACTTGTTAAACAAAAAAATCCGTTTCGGGATTGTGATGGTGTTCCTTTTCGCATCACCGGTGTTAGACCCAACTATAATTACCCTCATGGGAACAATGCTCGGGGTAAAAGTAGCGATTGCCTATACTGTCATTACTTCCGTGTTATCGGTGATCATCGGGTTTACCCTGGAACGATTAGGGTTTGAAACACAAGTTAAACAAGTTGTCATGACTGGATACAACGAGTCAAGCAAGTCCTTTAGCCTGAAAGCTGCCTTCGCCGAAACATTGGGACTGATAAAATCGGTTTATCCTTATCTCATTATTGGTGCTGCGATTGGATCTGTCATTCATGGTGCTGTACCTACCGAATGGATTACGACCTATATAGGTGGAGATAAGTGGTGGATGGTGCCAATCGCAGCCATTATTGGTATTCTGCTCTATATTCGACTCTCGACAATGATCCCCATTTCGCAAATTTTGATTGCAAAAGGAATGGCTCTTGGTCCAGTAATGGCGCTTATGATCAGTTCTGCGGGAGCAAGCTTGCCAGAGTTAACACTGCTTCACTCTATTTTTAAAAAGCGATTAGTTGGAGCGTTTGTTGTATCTGTGTTCACCATGTCCACCATGTCTGGATTTTTATTCTATATTATCTGAGGAGGAGTATAACATGGGATTCTTGAAAGGTTTGTTTGGAAAAAAAGAGGGTTCTTGTTGCAAGGTAAAAATCGAAGAGGTCAAGGATACAAAAGATTCTGTTTGCAGCCCAAATGAGTCGGAGGACTGTGAAAAGGGGGATTCCGGTCATGAACCTTTGCATTCGAGCTGCAAGTGCGGCAGATCTTGAATCAATCCTCACGATCTACAATCAAGGGATTGCTGACCGAATCGCGACCTTGGAATCAGAAGAGAAGGACTACACGTACATCAAAAAGTGGTTTGATGAACATCAGGGGCGATACGCCGTTCTTGTCGCAGAGATGAATGGTGCCGTCATTGGATGGGCTTCTCTTAACCGTTATTCGAATCGATGTGCCTATGACGGCGTCGCTGACTTATCAATCTATATTGAGCGGTCTTACCGAGGAAAAGGCGTCGGGAAGGTACTGTTAAACAGGCTTGAGGAGGTAGCGCGCGTCCAGAAATTTCACAAAATCGTGTTGTTTACCTTTCCGTTTAACGGACTTGGCCAAGGTCTTTACAGAAAATGCGGGTACCGTGTAGTCGGTGTGTTTCACAACCAAGGTATATTGGATGGAAACTTCGTTGATGTGATGGCCATGGAAAAAATTCTTTGAGAGGATGGGGAGACATTCCTTGGACAGAAGGGCTGATAATGCTTACCTGGAGGGAACACCAGCGCGTACGAGTAATGCAGGTATTTTCATTACCTTCATGAGGGTAAAATTAAACACCTGAAAGCCGTAGATGATCAGATAGCCCAGCCCTTTTTGTGAGACGAGAAATTCGCCAACGATCACGCCCACCCAGGAGAGGCCGACGTTTACCTTGAGCGTGGAGAGAATTGTCGGAATCGTGGCGGGCAGGATCACCATCGTAAAGGTTTGCCGCTTGTTGGCGCCCAGCGTCTGGACTACCTTGACATAATTAGGATTCACTTCTTTGAAGCTGGTGTAGATCACGATCGTGGTAATGATGACGGAGATGGCGCAGCCCATCGCGATTACGGAGACCAGGCCGGGCCCCAGACCGACGATGAAGACGGGGCCGAGTGCCACCTTGGGCATGCTGTTGCCGACCACGAGATACGGCTCCAGCACCCGGGAGAGAAAGGGGGACCACCAGATCAGGGTGGCGAGCAGCGTGCCGAGCAGCGTGCCCAGCAGAAAGCCGACAACGGTCTCTCCCACGGTTATCGCTACGTGCGGCAGCAGGCTGCCGTCCAGGATCATCGACCAGAACAACTGCCACATTTTGGACGGGTAGCTGAAGATCAGCACGTTGATGGCGTTGGCACGGGCGAGCCCTTCCCAGATGCCGATGAACAGCAGAAACAGGGCCAGTTGGGTGGCGACGACCAGGCAGCGCTGTTTCGCCATCCGTCGCAAATGGTTGCGGTGGATCGCCTCAATCTCATGTGGCTGCATCGGTCACCACCTCCATCTCTTTCCACACCTGGTGAAACAACTCGTGAAACCCGGGACGATTGCGGGCTTCAAACGGCAGCGCATCGCGGATTGCTGGCGGCACGGCCACTTCGCTTCGGATGCGTCCGGGATTGCGCGCCAGGATGTACACCCGGTCGCCCATCGCAATTGACTCGGACAGGTCGTGCGTCACCAGTACGGCCGTTTTTTTGTGGCGGCGCAGCGTGGAGAAAATCAGGTCCTCCAGCTTCAGTTTGGTCTGGTAGTCCAGCGCCGAAAACGGTTCATCCAGCAGCAGGATGTCAGGCTGGCAGGCGAGTGTACGTACCAGCGCCACCCGCTGCCTCATCCCCCCGGAAAGCTGTGCCGGATACGCCTTGCGCACGTCGGCCAGTTCCATTTCCTCCAGCAGGTGCAGGGCGTACGCTTCCGTCTCCCGGCTGCGGATGCCCTGTATGTCCAGGCCGAGGAAGATGTTTTCCTCGATCGTGCGCCAGTTGAACAGAAAATCCTGCTGCAGCATGTAGCCCACCTGGCGGGAAGTGCCCTCCACCGGCCGTCCATCAATCAGAATCTTGCCTGCTGTCGGTTTTTCCAGCCCGGCGATCAGGGAGAGCAGTGTCGTTTTGCCGCAGCCGCTGGGGCCGACCAGGCAGATGAACTCGCCTTCCGCCACGCGCAGGTTGATGTCTTTGACCGCCATGAACGCGCGAGTGGTCGTGACGTAGAGATGGGTGACGTGACGCAGCTCGATTTTGGCCGGTTCAGAAAGAAGCTGGTTCATATCGCTTACTTCCCTTCCTTGGCGGTTTTGGCAAACGTGGTGTTGACCAGCTTGGCGTAATCGACGCGCTGTTTCAGTTCACCTGCCTGGTCCATGATCTCCTGCAGGAGGTTCCACTCAGATTCGTCGAGAATCGGGTCGGTGGCGTACGAGCCTTGCTCCAGATAGCGTTTGACAGAGCTTTCCAGAATCTCCGGACTGACCTCCTGGAAGTAGGGGGCGATCACCTGGGCGGTCTCTTTGGGAGAGTGGCTGGCCACCCATTGTTGCCCTTTGTAGATGGCATTGGTAAACTTTTGGATAGCGGCTTTCTGCTTCTCGAGATAACTTTGTTTGGCCATGTACGCGGTGTAGGGAACCGTGCCGCTTTCCTGGCCGAACGAAGCGACGACGTACCCGATGCCGTCTGCCTCGAATTGGGACGCCTGCGGCTCGAACAGCTGGACGTACTCTCCCGTCCCCGAGGCAAAAGCGGACGCGACGTTTTTGAATTCAATGTTTTGAATCAACTGCAGGTCGTTGTGCGGGTCAATGCCGTGCTTTTTCAGCACGTACTCGCCGACCATCTGCGGCATGCCGCCTTTTCGCTGGCCGAGAAAAACGCTGCCCTTCAGTTGGTCGAAGCTGAAGTGTTCCACTTTTTGGCGCGAGACGAGGAAGGTGCCGTCCGTCTGCGTCAATTGGGCAAAGGTGATAACCGGATCGGCCGCTCCCTGCTGGGCGACGTAAATGCTCGTCTCCGAACCGACCAGCGCCACGTCAATGCCGCCGGAGAGCAGGGCGGTCATGGTTTTGTCGCCGCCCCACGTGGTGGTCAGTTCCACGTCGAGCCCTTCTTCCTTGAAGAAGCCCTTTTCCAGCGCGACGTACTGGGGGGCGTAAAAGATCGATCGGGTTACTTCCCCGATCCGTATTTTTTCCGGGGCGTCGGCACAGCCGGTCAACAGCGCCGTCAGCGCCAGTCCGGCGGCAAGCCCCAGAGAGAGCAGTCGCTTCATCATCATCCCTCCTGACAAGGCAAGTGCCTGAACAATCTGCTTGATGTAGGGTATGCGCCCTCGGAAAAAAGGGTGAATGCCCAGCAACCTGACAGGCACCTGAACGTCAGAATGAAAAGGAGACCACTCGCAGCATGATCATTACCTTTCTGGGAACCGGATCGGGTGCTCCGTCGACGCGTCGAAACGTCAGCGGGATCGCCCTCCGCTTTATTCAAACAGGCAAGTGGTGGCTGTTTGACTGCGGTGAGGGCACACAGCACCAGATTTTGCGTTCCCCGCTAAAAGTAAGTCAATTGGAAAAAATCTTCATTACCCACCTGCACGGGGATCACCTGTACGGCTTGATCGGCCTGTTGGCCAGCCGCTCGCTGCGCAACGACGAAGCATCGGCGGTGGAACTGTACGGGCCGCCGGGCGTGGACCGCTACATCCAGGCGGTGATGGACGTAAGTCCCGTCCATCTGCATTACCCGCTTCATGTGCACATCGTCGAGGAAGGCACCATCTGGGAAAACGAAGCGTTCACGGTGTCCTGCCGCCGGGTGCAGCACCGGGTGCCGGCGTACGCCTATGCGGTGGTGGAAAAGGATCGCCCCGGCGCGTTTCTGGCGGACGCAGCCGAACAGGCGGGCATCCCGCAGGGGCCGCTGTACGGGGCGTTGAAGCGGGGGGAGCGGATCACCCTGCCAGACGGTCGTGTCTTTGACGGCCGCGATTTTGTCGGACCAGTCCAGCCGGGGCGCAAAGTGGTCTACAGCGGAGACACCCAGCCGTGCCGCGCCGTCCGGGAATTGGCGGCCGGTGCTGACCTGCTGATTCACGAGGCGACGTACGCCTACCGGGACAAGGAGCTGGCCGTGCGCAGCGGCCACTCCACGGCGCGGGAAGCGGCCCTTCTGGCCCGGGAAGCGGGGGTGAAGGCGCTCTGCCTCACCCACTTCAGCCCGCGCTATGAAAATGAAGACGGGGACCTGACAATGGCCGATCTCTTGGCGGAGGCCAGGGACGTCTTTCCCAATACGACGTTGGCGGAAGATCTGGCCAGCCTACCTGTAAAACGAGTGCGCGGCGGAGTGGGCGAAACGGCGAATCCCTGCTATAATGAATGATCATCATCAGGAAAGAGGGAGAGCATGAAACGGGTTACCTTTGCTACCCCGGAAGAACTGCGGGAACACTGTCTGCGGGAGAACCTGTCCCTGATCGTGGAGTACCGTGACGAGGAAAACCGGCAGCGGCAGGTCGTCCTGGAGGGAGAGCGGCTGAACGAGCTGGAAACCTACATCAACCGCCCAAAAGCAGAGGCGTACTTCCGCAGTGCCGGGATCTTTCACGAAGTGGTGGCCGGTTGGCGCTAACCGGCAGAGAACAGAGAGAACGGAAAGGTGAACAGGAGTGTATGGGAAACGACTTGGCGGGCCGCTCGCGGTTCGCTACGCCATGTTTGTGCTGGGGCTGTTCATTGGCGCATTTGGCTGCGTACTGACGATCAAGGCACACCTGGGCGTCTCGCCCTGGGATGTGCTGCACATCGGTCTGCAAAAAACGTTTGGACTGACCATCGGCATCTGGACGCAAATCGTAGGGGTCATCGTCATCCTGCTTTCGTATGTGCTGGCTAAGATCAAGCCGACGTTTGGCATGTTTTTGAATATGGTCTGCTTTGGCAGTTTTCTCGACTTTTTTCTCTGGCTGGACATTGTCCCGACAGCCGAAACCATGCTGGAACAGTATCTGATGCTGCTCGCCGGTTTGCTGATAATGGCCGTCGGCATCGGGATGTACATCTCGCCGCGGCTGGGCGCTGGACCGCGCGACAGTTTCATGCTGGCGATGAACGAACGGATGGGCTGGAGCATTCAAAAGGTACGCATCGCCATCGAGGTAACCGTCCTGTTGGCGGGTGCGGCCCTGGGCGGACCGGTGTCGATCGGCACCGTGCTGATCGCGCTGTTGACCGGTCCGCTGATCCAGCGCACGATCCCCTTCTGGCAGACCGTCATGCAAAAACCGTACGGGATGGCGCCTGCCCCCCAATCCAAAAAGCCTGCAGCTTCTTGATGGAGCGCAGGCTTTTTTGGCGTTTGCGAGCGTCAGGCCAGCCAAATTGGACGGTGCTGAAATGCAGGACATGGGCGTCCGTCCAATCAATCCACCCGTTTGGCTCATACCGTATGAGTAGTTGCCAACAAAGGAGGGGAAGCGTAATGAGTAGCCTGTTTAACGGCGGTTTCTTTGACGATTTTGCCTTGGTGCTGGTGTTGTTCGTATTGCTGACGATCGTCGGGTGCGCCTGCGACAACTAATCCAGGCACAACTGGCGGGTATGAGCAAACAGGGAGCGGACACGCGCTCCCTTTTGCTTTGCGCTTTTGCGGTGACGCAGCGCGGCGGACAGTTTGAACTGCGCTCAGACAATCGCCCTTTTTCTCGCTCCTGTGTGAACACCCAACCCAAAAGGCAGCATCTGTACATAGGATGATGCAGACATTCGTCACGACAGGGAGGAATCCAGGTGAAGATTTTGACGTTTCATCATCAAGCGCCGTTTGCCGACATTTTGGCGGAGCTGAAGGCGAAGTTGAAGTTGGCTACCCGGGCGGCGAAACAGCCGTGGCGCTGCTTTGACGACGTCTCCTGCATGTGCGTTCGCGATGAACTTTTTGAGATGTACCAGGACCACTTTTTACGGCACAATCCGATCGTGGAAGAAAACGTGGTGGTCAGGGTGCACTCGCAAGAAGAGGTGCCCTGGGGCGTGAAGTATGTCGGGGCGGAACGGTTGTGGAAGAGAAGCAAGGGAGCCGGCGTGAAGATCGCCGTCATCGATACAGGGATAGACCGCAATCATTTCGAGCTGCGCAATCGAGTGAAGGGAGGCATCGAACTGGTCCGGGGCAAACGCAACGGGCACGGCACCCATGTGGCCGGCATCATCGTAGCGGAAATGAACAAGCGGGGGATAGTCGGGGTCTCCCCGGAGGCTGATCTCTACGATGTGCGCACGTTCCGGGAGGACGGCACAGCCAGGTTGGCCGACATCATGCGGGCCTTGAACTGGTCGATCAAAAACAACATGGAGATCATCAACATGAGCTTCGGCATGCCGCAGTACAGCGAAGCGCTGGCGCGGATTGTCAAAAAGGCGGCGGACCGGGGAATCGTCATGGTGGCGTCAGCCGGCAACAACGGGGGACAGGTGGAATACCCGGCCCGGTATCGGGAGGTAATCGGTGTCGGGGCAGTGGCGCAAAACGGCAAGCTGGCGGAATTCAGCTCGCGCGGCAAAGGAATGACGACGACGGCGCCGGGCGTGGACATTTTGTCCACCTGGCCGGGCAACAGCTTCAAAAAGCTGAACGGGACGTCGATGGCGGCGCCGCACGTGACCGGATTGATCGCGCTGCGCCTGGCGCGGAAAAAATCGGCCGCGAGTTGACCGGCCAACGCCTAATAAAACGTCTAAAAAAGAGAGGCAGGCGATTCTTTATCGCCTGCCCTTTTGTGCCGTCCCGTGTTTGCCTGCGGTTACTGGTGCGTTTTTGTTTCGTAGTCTTGTTGGACGCGAAACCATATATTAAGATCATTGATAATGCTGGCCAATTCGTGAATTTCGCTGTTCAATTCGCAGGAGCGGGCGAAGTTTTCTTCCTCAAACATCTGTTTTTGCTTTTCGATGATAATGGCTTCCAACTGAATGATGCGATCGGGAATGGTTGCGCGAATTTCTTCCCACTCCAGCAGCATGCTGGCCCGTTCTTCCGGCGAATACTCGTCCCAGTCGTGGTAGAGGACGGGAAGCCGAACGCCCAGCCGTTCGTCGTACTGAAATTGATAACGCAAAGCCCTTTCACTCCTCTCCATTCACATCATATCAAAAAAGGAGCCGCAGGGGGAGGGGCCATGCCTGCCAAGAGGTGAACCAATGTGACGACTGCAGTCAACGGGCGCGTGCTGATTGACGCCGACGCCTGTCCGCGAAGCGCGCTGGAGATTGCCCGGGCGCTGTGCAAGGAAAAAGGGTGGCGCTGTGTCACCTTTGCCAGCTACCATCACCAGATTCACGGTGAAGATCACGTCGTGGTGGACGCCGGCCCCCAGGCAGTGGACATGAGGCTGGCCAACGAAGCGAAGGCGGGCGACATCGTCGTCACCCAGGACATCGGACTGGCCGCACTCGTGCTGGGGAAACGGTCCAAGGCCGTGACACCGCACGGGTCCGTGTTTGATGCGGAACGGATCACGTTCCAATTGGAAGAACGAAACGAAAAAGCGCGCTTCCGCCGGGGAGGCGGGCGAACCCGCGGACCGTCTGCACGCACACAGCAGGACGATCAGCGGTTTGCGGCCGCACTGCGTGCGTTGATGGAGGAGGGGGAATGAGGCTGCCTCGCCATATGGCCGATCCCCTGTGAGGAATCCGGACGAAGGCGTCTGTCCTGTCACGCCCGCTCAGGCAAATAACCGAATTCCTGCATCAGGCCCAGCCATTTTTCCACGCTGGGCTTGTTCTTTTTGTCCCGGGGCAGGACGATGTAGGCGGACCGTTTGGGCGGTCTGTTGCCGACAATGGTGATTTCCTTCAGTGTTCCGTTGGCGAGGTCGGCCTGCACCGTCGAACGGGTTAGCAGGCTGACGCCCAGGCCTTCCTTTACCAGGTCGATGGCCAGTTCCGCCTTGTCCACATGCAGTTTGGGGACAAAGCTGCGCGGCAGCGTCTGCCGCATCCACTGGTCAAACGGCGGCCCCCAATTCATGAAGAGCAAAGGGAGGTTGCGCAGTTCGCGAGCGTCCACATGTGGCGCTGTGATAATCGAGTCGTCCGGGGGACTGACCAGGACGATCTCGTCTTCCCAGGCGGGAATGACCTCAAAGTTGGGCAGAGACGGCGGCACGTAGACGATCCCGATTTGGATCACGTTGTCCAGGAGAAATTGGATTACGTCGGCGGAGTGCCCCGTCTTGGTGCTGATGGCAATGTGCGGATAGCGGTAGTGGTACTCCTTGAGTATCGGCTCCAGGATGGCGGTCCAGATTGAATTCAGGCTGCCGATGGAGAGGTAATCCTCGTACGGTTGGAGGGCAGCCACTTCGTTCAGCGCCTCGGTGGCGAGCTTCAGGATGCGTTCGGCGTACGGCAGCAGCGTCAAACCGGCCTGGGTGATCTTCACGCTGCGTTTGTCCCGGGTGAACAGCGGCTTGCCTACTTTTTCTTCCAGTTGTTTGATTCTCGTCGTAACGGTCGATTGGACAACGTGCAGCATTTCTGCCGCTTTTGTAAAGTTTTTCGTTTGCGCCACGGTATAAAAGGCACGTAACTGTTCGAAATCCATGCGCTGTGTTCCCTCTTATCACATTCTTTGATAACTCTGTGCAAAATTGTTCGTTTCTCAAATTATACCAGCTTTCGTAAGCTGGGAGTATCGCGAAATGTCAGACAGAAGACAGAGTGAGTGTGATAGAGATGAAGAGACGCGTGTGGAGGGAAACGCCGATTTCCGTCAAGCTGCTGCTGGTCACCTCGTTTTTGATGAACCTGGGGTTTTACGCGCTGATTCCATACCTGACCCTGTACTTGACAGGCAGCATCGGATGGACGGTGGCGATGGCTGGCCTCGTGCTTGGCGTGCGACAATTCTCGCAGCAGGGATTTGCCTTTCTCGGCGGGGTGGTGGCTGACACCTTTGGCTACAAGGGTACCATGGTATTGGGCCTGTTGATTCGCGCCGCAGGTTTTGCCCTGTTTGCGTTTTGTACAGCGCCGTGGCAGTTTTTTCTGGCGGCCGTTCTCTCCGGATTGGGCGGCTCGCTGTTTGAACCGGCCATGTCGGCCGCCTTTGCCGTGCTGACTCCCGATTCGATTCGCAAGGACGTGTTTGCCTTTCGCAACGTGCTGACCAACGTCGGCGTTGTCGGCTCCCAGGTCGTGGGGACCGCTTTGGCCGCCTTCGATTTTACGTACCTGTCGCTGTTTGCCGGGGCGATTTTTGCGGGAAACGGGCTGATCGCGCTGTTCCTGCTGCAGCCGATCGAAGTGAAGCACGAGCGGCACGGCATCTGGGCGAGCATGGCGCTGGTCGTACGGGACAGGCGCTTCGTCCGCTACACGTTGATCCTGATGGGCTACTACTACCTCAACATGCAGCTGTTTCTCACCATACCGCAACTTGCGCAGGACGTGACGCACAGCAAAACCGCCGTCGGCATCGTCTTGTCGTCCGTCTCCGTTTCCGTCATTTTGCTGCAGATGAAGGTCAGCCAGTGGCTGGAGGGATACCCGCAGCGCCTCACCCTGATTGGATTGGGCACATTTGTCATGGGATTCGGCTTGTTTTTGCTGGCGTTTGCTGATACGCTGTGGATGTTGGTCGCCGATGCACTCTTGTTCGCCCTGGGCACGATGATCGCCGTACCTCATATGATGGACATGGTGCAGCGTTTTGCGCCGCCCGAGCACGTCGGTGCCTACTACGGCTTCAATGGGTATTCGCTGGCGATCGGCGGTTCCGTGGGCCAGTTTGCCGGCGGTTGGGTGTATGATCTGGCACAGCGGCAGGAGATGCCCTGGCTGCCGTGGACGTTGTGCCTGTTTGTCGGCCTTTGGGTAGCCTGGAAGCTGTACCGGATGGAGCAGGAAATGGCTCAATCCAAAAGCGACTGTGTGAGGATGGCACGATCCTGAAAAATTTTTTGTGCTGACTTGAAACTTTTTCCAACTCCCGCTCGTATATAACGGTAGAGATGGTTGGCACAAGAGAAAGGGAGGGAATCACAAATGGATGACATGAAGAAACTGAAACGGATGCTGCTTGTAACCAGTTCCCTTGGGTTTGCCGTCTTTGCCATGGTGGTCATTACGGAGATCGTGCGCGTAGCCATGTAACACATGACGCACGACGACTGCTTGCATGAATTGCTTGCGAAAACGAAAAGCTTGCGGTTCCTCACAGGCCGCAAGCTTTTCTTTGTGAATAGACGCGCAACACGCGATTGATTTGGTTTGGCTTGATGCGATCAGGAAATGGCCTGCGCCACCATCCAGCGGTGCATCCGCTTGTCAGGCAGCGTTTTGATCCGTCAAGCCGTTCTTTTTCTTGATCCGCAGTTGGTAGATGAGGATGCAGATCACGAGGAACGGAATCCCGCAGTACAGCGCGATCCGCTGCTCCGAATCGAATGCCAGGCTGATCAGAACCGTGATGTTGAGGATCAGCGAAATCATCGGAAGCACCGGGTAGAGCGGTGTCCGGAATTTCAGGTCCTGCAGCGAACCGCCGTTTCGCAGGTATTGGCGGCGGAATGCGATCTGGGACAGGGAGATGGAAATCCAGCCAACCTGTGCCCCGAGACCGGCGATGGACAGCAGGATCATAAACACGGTGTCTTCTGCGATGAAGCCGGACAAGAGCGACAGCAGGGAAATGGCGAAGGTGATCAGGAGCGCCTGCATCGGAATCCCCTTGTGGTTGACTGTCGCCAGTTTGTCACTGGCCATGCCGTCTTTGGACAGGGAGTAGAGCATCCGGGTGGCTGCGTAGAGTCCGGAGTTGGCCACGGATAACAGCGCTGTCAGCACGACGAAGTTCATGATGTCGGCCGCATACGGAATGCCGATGCTGTCGAAGACGACGACAAACGGACTTTCAATCACGCCCGCCTGCTGGTAGGGGATCATGCCGGCCAGGACGAAGATCGCCAGCACGAAAAAGACAAGCGTGCGCCAAACGGTGTTGCGAATCGATTGGGGAATCGTCTTTTCCGGCTCCTTGCTCTCGCCGGCGGCAATACCGATCAGTTCCGTTCCCTGGAATGAAAAGTTGACAGTGATCATCGTCAGCAAGAGACCGGTAATCCCGTTGGGCAGCAGCGGGCTGTCCAGGTAATGGGAGAGCATCGGAGCGGGTTGGCCGTTTTTCATGTCGATCAGGCCAAACATGGCGGCGCCACCCAGAATGATGAACAGGATGATAGCGCTTACCTTAATGCTCGAAAACCAGAATTCCGTCTCCCCGAACGCCCGTGCGGAAAGCGCATTTAATACGAACAGGACGGCACCGAATATCGCGCACCACATCCATACTGGTGAATCGGGAAACCAGCGCTGCATCAGCAGGCCCGAAGACAAAAGTTCCAGCGCAACCGTAACGGCCCAGCCCAACCAGTACAGCCAGCCGACGGCAAAGCCGAGCGACGGACTGACAAACCGGGTCAAGTAGGTCTGGAACGAACCGGACACCGGCATTGCCACGGCCAGCTCGCCCAGGCAGAGCATCGTCAGATACATGATCAGACCGCCAACCATGTAGGAGACAATCGTCCCGATCGGCCCCGCCTGGCTGATGGTATAGCCGGAGCCCAGGAACAGGCCGGTTCCGATTACGCCGCCGAGCGAAATCATGAACAGGTGGCGGCTGCTCATCGCTCGGTTCAATTCGTTGTGGTGCTCTTTTCGTGATGTCATGTAACCCTCTCCTTCAGGAAATTCAGGAATGGTACAATCAGCCTTGTACAACCTGCGAGGACGAGTATTATGCAAGGAGTGTACCAAGTCGGAATTGTCATACATTTGCGTACAATCGCAAAAATAGAGTCAGCTTGTGCAAACGAATTGGGCAATTAGCGCAAAAAAATTCGTCACTCGCCAAAAAAGTTGGCGCACCTCACGTATGCTTGACTCCCAGTTTGCGCAGGCGGTACTGCAGGCTCTGCCGGCTGATGCCCAACTCCCTGGCGGAGCGGGAGATGTTGCCCTTGTGCTTTTCAACCACGCGCTGAATGTAGTATGCCTCAAACTCACGCATTTTTTCTTTCAGCGGCTTGATCTCATCCGCTAATGGCTGAACCGGCATCTTTTCCTTGGCGGCACTTCCTGTGCGGCGCAAAAAGTGATAGGGCAGATGCGCGGTGGTGATGACCGTTTCGTCCGTCATCAGGTTCATCGCGCCTTCGATGACATGCTGAAGCTCCCGCACGTTTCCGGGCCAGTCGTGAGAGAGGAAAAAGCGCATGACCTCCTCGCTGATCCCTGTCACGTCCATCTGAAACAGCTGGTTGTACTTGCGGATAAAATGGTCAACAAGCAGGGGAATGTCCTCTTTTCGCTCGCGCAACGGCGGGATGAAAAGCGTGACCACGCCCAGCCGGTAGTACAGGTCCTTGCGCAGCCGCTGCTGGGAGATCGCTTCGATGGGGTCTTCGTTCAGCGCGGCGATGATGCGCACGTCGATCGCCCGGTCCTTGGTGTCGCCGATGCGCCGGATCGACTTTTCCTGCAGGGCGCGCAACAATTTGGCCTGCAGTGGCATACTAAGCGAGTTAATCTCGTCCAAAAACAGCGTGCCGCCTTCCGCCTGCTCAAACAGACCCGGCCGTTCCACCGCGCCGGTAAAGGCGCCGCGCGCTGTGCCGAAGAGCAGCCCCTCAATCAGGGTATCGGGCAGGGCGGCGCAATTTTGCGAGATAAACGGCCCTCCCGCGCGCAGGCTGGCGTTGTGGATGCTCTGCACGAACAGCTCCTTGCCCGCGCCGGTTTCACCCACTACCAACACGGAAGACGAGGTTCGCGCCGCCCGTTTGGCGCTTTCGATCACTTCCCGAATGGATGGGCTGTCGCCGATAATGGTGTCAAATGTGTAGCGGGCGCCGTTTTTGTCCCACAGATTTTCGCGGATCAGCCGCTCCATCTTGGTGACGTCGTTGGCAATCTCCATCGCCCCGATAATCCGGCCGTCTTCCATCAGCGGGAAGGTATTGTTGATGGTTGTGATTTCTATCCCCTTGTCGTTAAAATAGGTTTGCCGAACGTTGCGCACGCTTTTGCCCGTTCGCAGGCAGCGAAGGAGCGTGCTCTCCTGCCCCTGCGGAAACTGGAACACCTCTGTCAGCGGCCTGTTCAGTACGTCGTGCTTGTTCATCGCCTCCAGTTCCGACATCTTGCGGTTGTACACGATGGATGTCCCCTGGGCGTCAATCACGTGTACCCCTTCGCTGATGTTGTCGAGAATGTGTGCGTAGATGCGCAAGAAGGTTTCATGCGATTCGTTCGCCATCAAAATGCACCTGCCTGTCATTTCTACGAAGGTTATCATACCATTAGGTAGAGGCGTGTGCAAAATGATTCTGCACTGATGCGAAAAATTGCGGGGGACATGCAAAAAAATTTTGCCGGTAGAGGAAGGGAATTGCGCAATAGCAACGCTGCGGCAAGATTTGGTTCGGTTGGCATCGTTCTTGAATGATACTACAGATAACAAGCGATTCAAGGAGGCAGACAACATGAACAAGACCAAAGCGGTAATTGATCAAACCGAGAAATACGGCGCACATAACTACCATCCGCTGCCGATCGTCATCTCCAAGGCGGAAGGCGTATGGGTGGAAGATCCGGAAGGCAACAGATACCTGGATATGCTGAGTGCGTATTCGGCATTGAACCAGGGCCACTGCCATCCCCGCATCATTCAGGCGCTGAAGGATCAGGCGGACAAGGTGACGCTCACCTCGCGCGCCTTTTACAACGACCAGCTGGGCGTCTTCTATGAAAAACTGGCGCAGCTGACCGGCAAGGAGATGATCCTGCCGATGAACACGGGCGCAGAGGCGGTGGAGACAGCGCTGAAAGCCGTGCGCCGCTGGGCGTACGATGTGAAAAAGGTGCCGGAAAACCAGGCGGAAATCATCGTCTGTGAAGGCAATTTTCACGGCCGTACGATCACAGTCACCTCGTTCTCATCCGATCAATCCTACAAGCGCGGGTTTGGACCGTTCACCCCGGGCTTCAAAATCATCCCGTACGGCGACATCGAAGCGCTGCGGAAGGCGATCACGCCGAACACGGCGGCATTCATGCTGGAGCCGATCCAGGGCGAAGCCGGCATCATCATTCCGCCCGAGGGCTTCCTGAAGCAGGCCTACGAATTGTGCAAAGCCAACAACGTGCTGCTCGTATGCGACGAGATTCAGACCGGCTTTGGCCGCACGGGCAAGCTGTTCGCGTCCGACTGGGAGGAGGTCAAGCCGGATATGTACATCATGGGCAAAGCGCTGGGCGGTGGCGTGTTCCCGATCTCGGCAGTGGCTGCGGACCGGGAAGTGCTCGGTGTCTTTGACCCGGGTTCCCACGGCTCTACGTTTGGCGGCAATCCGCTGGGCTGCGCCGTCGCGGTGGCTGCACTGGACGTCCTGATCGATGAAAAGCTGGTGGATCGTTCCCGCGAGCTCGGGGCGTACTTCATGGAAAAGCTGAAAGAAATTCGCAACCCGCTGATCAAGGAAATCCGCGGCCGCGGCCTGTTTATCGGATTGGAGCTGCATACGGCGGCCCGTCCGTACTGCGAGCAGTTGAAGGAACAGGGCCTCTTGTGCAAAGAGACGCATGAGACGACGATCCGCTTTGCGCCGCCGCTGGTCATCAGCAAGGAAGAACTGGATTGGGCGATCGAACGGATCAAACAAGTGCTGCACACCACCGAGCCGGCCAACGCGTAATACACGGTTGTGTCCATACCGTCAAAAAGGAAAACCACCCGGTCCCGGGTGGTTTTTCCTGTAAGCTGCTTCCCCTGTCCTCAGGGAGGAGCGGAGGTCGACAGTCGGGTCTGATTATACAAAATCGTTCGACAAATTTTGACAAGATGTGGATAAATGTTGGGTAGGAATCCACAGGAAAAAACCGGTATCTTTTTCCAGTTGTCAACACTTTGCCCACAGCTTACCCACACGATTTCCACATGGGTTGTGGATATCGGAACGGTTGTTCGCGCACGTCCCATCTGCTACAATGGGCACATGAAACAGATGGAGGTGACCAATGTGAAATTTTTGAGCGATCAGATGTTGATAGAAGTGTATCAGCGTGCTGTCGACCTTCAATTGGATCCCGCCTTCATCGAGTTGCTTTGCGAAGAGATAGAAAGGAGAAACCTCCAAATTACTCAATTCAGCGCTTGATGGGCAAACCTCCAGGCAGCATCCATCATAGAAAAGCCATCCGCCGCGGCGGATGGCTTTTTTTGATGCGGCTTCACACGTATGTTCGCAATTATTGTCTCTTGCTGTGCCGCAATGGAGTCGGGTGCGGTTGTCTTCCGCAGCATGTCTGGCCAGGCCAGACGTACTTTATCATTCTGTGACGAATTCAAATGCGGTGATGGCCTTGAGCGGTTGTTCGCCAGCGGTCAACCACTCCGGCAGGAAAAAGTAGACCGGGCCATCTTCGCGCAGAGGCTTGCCATCTCGGGAAAACTGCAGAATTGCTTGTCTGGCGGTTTCGATCGGCAGCGTCACCGGCTCCTGGCCGTCGCGGTGGATGCGCACGTGCGTCGCTTCCGGCAGCGGCTTGGCGTTGTCAATAAACGGAGCCAGCCGCATGCCGTAGTCGCCCTCAAGCGCTTTCCGTTCTTCCGCCAGACTCCGCCGTTCTGACGGCAGTGTGGCGCCTTCCCGCAGTTCCTTGTCCCACTGGGAACCAGTGCCCTGCAGGTAGGCGGATTGTCGTCCGTCCGTCTGCTCTTCTTCTCCCCGATAGGTGCGCAGGTCGATTTTTCGTTCGTCGAAGATCCACACACTCGGGTCCAGCGTGATGGGGAACGATACGGCCCCCTTGAACACGATCACATCTGACATCCAGCATTCCTCCGTTTATACGAAATCCTATTCCTGATTGTACTGTACATGCCGGGATGCGGCAAACGAATCATCGTAAAGGAAATTTTCCGAAAATATAGAAATTTGTAATTGGTGGAAACTACCATCTGAAGGGGAGATTGTCATGGACAAGGAAAACGTGCGCTCTCTGCTGGACTCTGTTGCGGACGACGTGATCCAGTGGAGGCGGCATCTGCACAAGTATCCGGAACTGTCGTTTCAGGAGGAGAAGACAGCGGCGTTCGTGTACGAGCGGTTGCAGTCGTTTGGGAATCTGGAGCTCTCCCGGCCGACCAGAACCAGTGTGGTCGCCCGTCTCGTCGGTGCCCAACCGGGACCCGTGATCGGTCTGCGCGCCGACATGGACGCACTGGCGATCCAGGAAGAAAACGACTTTCCATTCGCATCGGCAGTTCCCGGTGTCATGCATGCGTGCGGGCACGACGGGCATACGGCGATGCTCCTGGGCGCAGCAAGCGTGCTGTCCCGCCTGCGGGACCAGATCAGAGGGGAAGTGCGCTTCATTTTCCAGCACGCGGAGGAGATGCACCCCGGCGGCGCCCGTGAAATGGTGGAGGCAGGGGTGGCAGAAGGCATCGATGCCATGCTCGCCATCCATTTGATGGCGTATATTCCAGTCGGTAAGATTGGAATTGCCTACGGACCGGTCACGGCCAATTCCGACCGGTTCGAGATTACCATTCAGGGTAAGGGCGGTCATGCCTCCGCGCCGCATACGGCGATTGATCCGGTGGCGATTGGCGCGCAGGTGATTGCCAATTTGCAGCAGATCGTTTCCCGCAACACCGATCCGCTGGAACAACTGGTCATCTCCGTGACCAATTTTCACGGAGGAACAGGGGCCTACAACGTCATTCCCGACAAGGCGGAACTGCGCGGCTCTGTGCGCAGTTTCAGCCAGGACGTTCGCCAAACGGCGGCGAAGCGGCTGGAGCAGATTGTCATGGGAGTTGCGGAAGCGCACGGCGCCGCGTATCGCTTTGACTACCGGTACGGATACGCTTCGGTGATAAATGATGAACGGGTCACCCGGACGGTGGAAGAACTGATCGTGGAGGAATGGGGGGAGCAAGCGCTGCAGCGCATTCCGCCGATGATGGGCGGGGAAGATTTCTCCGCGTTTGCCGCATGCGTGCCAAGCTGTTACATCTGTCTGGGCGCTGGCAACGAAGAAAAGGGTATCGTGTATCCGCATCACCATCCGCGCTTCACCATTGACGAGGACGCGCTGCGGGACGGGGTTGCCCTGTTTGTTCGGTGGGCATTGAAATGGACGGGTGCCAAATCCGGCCAACCAATTGCAAACGGGTAGGAGGGGATCAACCATGCCACATGGAGCGGCAGGCATGCAGCCAGAGCTGCAACACCAAAAAGGGATGTTGCGATGGATCGAGACCGTGGGGAACAAACTGCCTCACCCGTTTATGCTCTTTGTGTATCTGTGCCTGATCATGATGGTGATTTCAGCCATTCTCGCCGGACTGGACGTCTCCGTGACACACCCCGGCAAAGGAGAAACCGTCCCGGTGAAAAGTTTGCTGAGCGTCGAAGGAATCCACTGGATTCTCACCAGCATGTTGAAAAACTTTACCGACTTCCCGGCGCTCGGCCTCGTGCTGACCATGGCGTTGGGGATTGGTCTGGCGGAAAAAGTGGGTCTGCTCACAAGCGTCCTGCGCAAACTCATGACCCGCGTGCCAAAAACGATCGTCAGCTTCACGGTGGTATTTGTCGGCGTGCTGGGCAATCTCGCCTCCGACGCGGCCATGGTGATCATCCCGCCGCTGGGTGGCCTCGTCTTTTTGGCGATGGGCCGCCATCCGATCGCCGGTATCGCCGCCGGCATGGCCGGGGTCTCGTCAGGATTCACAGCCAACCTGTTCATCGCGGGCACGGATGCCCTGCTTTCCGGCATTTCTACCGAAGTGGCCAGGACGATCGATCCCCATGCCCACGTCTCGCCGCTGGACAACTGGTTTTTCATGTCCGCATCCGTTTTTCTCCTGTCCTTTATCGGCGCCTGGATTACGGACAAGGTGATCGAACCGCGCCTGGGCGAGTATCAGGGAGAGCAGCAGGTTCGCTTTGAGGAGCTGAGCGACAGGGAGAACAAGGCGCTGCGCGCAGCCGGCATCGCCGCCCTGGTCTTTGCAGCAGTGACAGCTCTGTTGGTCGTGCCGGAAGGGGCGCTCCTGCGCGATCCCCAGACAGGCGGGTTTTTGACGTCGCCGTTCCTGAAGGGGATCATCCCGGTGATTCTGCTCTTTTTCGTGACCGTGTCCGCCGTGTACGGAAAGAAGATGGGGCTGATCACGAGTACAAGGGACATTCCGCGCTACATGACGGAAGCGGTGAAAGACATGTCCGGCTTTATCGTGATGGCCTTCACGGCCGCCCAGTTTATCGCCTTTTTCAACTGGAGCAACATCGGCATCCTGCTGGCCGTGAGCGGTGCTGATTTTCTAAAGAGCATCGGGATGACCGGGCTGCCGGTCGTGCTCGGGTTCACGCTGTTTACCGCATTCGCGAGCCTGTTCATCACCAGCGGTTCGGCGTTGTGGGCGATGCTGGCTCCGGTGTTCATGCCAATGCTAATGCTGCTCGATTACCATCCGGCGTTCATCCAGGTCGCCTACCGCGTCGCCGACTCGGCGACCAACACCATATCACCTGTAAATCCCTACCTGCCGCTGATCCTGGCCTACTACCAAGCGTACAAGAAGGACGCGGGCATGGGCACGATCTTTGCGACGATGATGCCATACGCGCTGTCCTTCCTATTGATCTGGATGGTACAGATGGTCGTCTGGTTTGTCCTTGATCTGCCGGTCGGTCCCGGCGTCTACCCGCGCTGAGGACAAACGGAAAATGCCGCATGCTGACGAGGCTGCGGCGCTTTTTTTGGGCACACGAGACATTCAGGCTTGGACATTTGCCAAAGAACGGGGTATGGTGAAAAGAAAAAACATGCAAAAGCGAGGGGAGTACAGTGCCGCATCACTTTGATATCCGGATTGGGCGACAAGGGACGAACAGTTTGAAGTGGGATTACTACCAGCGGGTGCTGGGAGCAGATGACGTCTTGCCAATGTGGGTGGCCGATATGGACTTTGCGTGTCCGCCGGCAGTGACGGAAGCGCTGGTTCGCCGCGCGCAGCATCCGGTCTACGGGTATCCCGGGCGGCCCGATGCGCTGTACGAGGCAGTGGCCGATTGGTATGCCAGGCGGTATGGCGTCACCGTCGACACCGGTTGGTTGGGAACGTTGCCGGGGGTCGTGCCGGGACTGCACATCGCTGTCGAAGCGTTTACCGAACCGGGCGACAGCGTCCTGATCCAAACGCCGGTCTATCATCCGTTTTATCACGCGGTGGAAAGCCTGGGACGCAGACTCGTGCCAAATCCGCTGCGGGAAGAGAATGGCCGGTACACCATCGACTGGGACGGCCTGCGACAGATCTTGGACGAAAGCCGGCCGAAATTGTTTTTGCTGTGCAGTCCGCACAATCCGGTGGGACGGGTCTGGACCCGGGAGGAACTGGTGCGGCTCGGGGAGATGTGCTCGGAACGGGACATCGTGGTCGTGGCGGATGAAATCCATGCCGACCTCGTCTACGAAAAAGGGCGGCACGTCCCTTATTTCTCCCTCCCGGATCATCTTGCCAGCCATAGCCTGACCCTGGTCTCTGCCAGCAAGACGTTTAATCTCGCCGGGTTGTCAACCGCGTTCGTGATCGCTCCTGCTCCTCAGCTGCTGCGGGCATTCAGACAGGCGGCCAGGCGGATGGGGCACACAGTGCTCAACCTGTTCGGCATCGAAGCGGCCATTGCCGCCTATCGGCACGGCGAGCCGTGGCTGGATGAATTACTCGCCTATTTGAAGGGGAATGCGGAGTACATCCGCGACTTTCTGGCTGAGCGAATTCCCGAGGTATCCATGGCTGTCCCGGAGGCTACCTATCTCGGCTGGATGGACTTCCGCCGGCTGGGGTTGAGCCAACACGAACTGAACGCGCTCGTGCGCAAGAAAGCGAAGCTGGGTCTGCATGACGGGACCGTGTTTGGAAAGGAAGGGGCGGGGTTTCAGCGCATTAACTTTGCCTGCCCGCGCGTCGTCCTGGAGGAAGCGATGTCACGCCTGGAACGGGCGCTCCATGAGTAAGGGGGACTCATTACAATGAGGGAACGGGCAATCATTGGCGCTGTCGGTTGTAACTGGCAGCGAGCCGGTTACAGTTGTCTCCCCATCTCCCCTTTTCAAATGGCCCAGAATGGCGTACTATGTAAGGTAAGGATGGTGGCAAACGGAGGGATAGGTTTTGACAGAGATTAAGGTTCCCGATCTGGAACAAAAAGCGCTAGCATTGCTGCGAGCAGACGCAGAAAAAATCTATAAACTGATCGACGTACAGATGGAAAACCTGACCATGCCGCAGTGCCCGTTGTATGAAGAAGTGTTGGACACGCAGATGTTCGGGCTGTCGCGAGAAGTAGAATTTGCCGTCCGTCTGGGATTGATCGAAGAGGAAATCGGCCGCGAGATCATGGGTTCGTTGGAGCGGAAGCTGGCCGATCTGCATGAACACCGGCAGAAGTAAAAGCGAGGGGGTGGAGACGTTCCTCGCTTTTTCATTTTCATGAAAAACTCCTTGCAATTTTTCAATGACTGCCTTACATTTATACATATCATTTTTCATTGTGTCAAAAGCGATGACAGAGACCAGTACACGGTCCAGCGGCTTGACAGGGAGGAATCGTCGGAGACTGAAAGCGGTTCTGAAGCACGCCCCGTGGAATTCCCTCTGGAGCTGTCCTCTGAACGATTGTCCCAGTAGGAGGAGCACCGGGTCATTCCCGTTATCAATGGCAAAAGTGAAGCCGCAGCTGTCCTTCACCTGAAGGCTCCTTTGGCTTAATCAGGGTGGTACCGCGAGTAATTCAACTCGTCCCTTTCGTGGGGACGAGTTTTTTATTTATGTATACAGGACAGACGATTGGATGAAGGAGGAGTTCGTGAATGACGAACCAAACGGAACAGTGGACGAACCGATTGGGGTTCATCCTTGCGGCCGCCGGGTCAGCGATCGGGCTCGGGGCCATCTGGAAATTTCCCTATGTGGCGGGCACCAGCGGAGGCGGGGCGTTTTTTCTCCTGTTCCTGCTGTTTACCGTGCTGATCGGCATGCCGCTGCTGTTGGGGGAATTCGTCATCGGACGAAGCACCCAACAGGAGGCGATTTCCGCCTACCGCACCATTGCTCCGGGTACAGGTTGGCATTGGATCGGGCGGCTCGGGGTGGCTACCTGCTTTCTGCTGCTGTCATTTTACAGCGTGGTCGGCGGCTGGATTCTCACCTATTTCTTTCGCGGTCTTACCGGACAGTTGATCGGACAGTCCTATGATCAGTTGTTCCTGGACGTAATCGCTAACCCGATCGGCTCCGTCGCGGCGCAATGCGCCTTCATGCTGGTGACGATCATGGTTGTGGCTCGCGGGATACAAAGCGGGATCGAGTCAGCCAACAGGTATATGATGCCGGGGCTGTTTATCCTGTTCCTGGTGCTGATGGTCCGTTCGCTGACGCTGGACGGAGCGGGAAACGGGGTGGCGTTCTTCCTGATGCCGGACTTTTCCAAACTGTCCGCAGAGTCGATCCTGTACGCCATGGGGCAGTCGTTCTTCTCGTTGAGCGTTGGGGTGTCGGTGATGGTCACCTACAGCTCGTACCTTGGCAAAGAGGAAAACCTGGTCAAATCGGCCGGATCGATTGTCGGTCTCAATCTGTTGGTCGCCTTTTTTGCGGGGCTGGCCATCTTCCCGGCGGTGTTTTCACTCGGCGTGAAACCGGAGGCGGGGCCGGGCCTGTTGTTTATCGTCCTGCCGTCGGTGTTTGAGCATATTCCGTTCGGCTCCCTGTTTTTGCTGGTGTTTCTTGCCTTGTTCCTGTTTGCCACGCTGACGAGCGCCTTTTCCATGCTGGAGGTGATCGTGGCTTCGCTCGCCAAGGGGGACGAGGTCAAACGAAAGCGGCTTTCCTGGATTGTCGGCATGCTGATTTTCATCGTCGGGATTCCGTCCGCGCTCTCTTTCGGGGCCTTGTCGGACGTCACCTTCTTTGGCAAATCCGTGTTTGACGCCGCCGACTTCCTCGTCAGCAACGTGCTGATGCCGCTGGGGGCGCTGTTGATCGCGGTGTTCGTGCCGCTGAAGATGAAGCGGGAAATCCTGATGCAGGAGCTTACCGCCCATACACCGCTGGGCCGGAAGCTGTTTGCCGCCTGGCTGCTGCTGCTCAGGTATGCGGCACCGCTTGCCATCATTGTGGTGTTTATGCACTCGCTTGGCTTTCTATAAAAAAAGACTGCCGCATCGGGCAGTCCTTGCCTGCAGACAAGGGTTCGTCGAAGAACACGTCTGCAGGCTTTTTTATTACAGGAATGATTAACGTCTAGGAGGCGTTCCTGCCGCCCTTTGGAAATACGGTATACGAAAGTGCGATGATGCTGTCGATTATGAAGATCAAGGTCCAAACCCTGCTAAGGTTGTTGACGGTTTGATTGGCAAACGGCAGTGTTCCTTCCATGGATGAGAAATACTCGTCAAAAAACTGGTTCATGCTTGCCATTTCATAGATTCGTGAGGACAGCCCGTACAGCAAGAAGAAAACCAGGTGTGCTGCCGCATAGACGGCCAGATGAACGTAAAAATGCTTCCGTTCTTTTTTGGCGTGTTCCTTGCCGACCAGTTTTTTCGGCGGAGCGATAGCGGGAGCAGGTTCCCCTTTCCACTTGGCGACATAGATTTGGATGTGGTAATCAAGTTTTTTGAAGTCGCTTTTCCCATACGTGATCGCATAGAGAAAAACAACTACGATCACGACTTGGTAGCTGGAAAACTGCCCTGTTTGCAAATAATCGAAAAAGCCCAGGGAAGCGATCCACAGGTCATTGATAATAAAGAGAAGAAAAAACACAAAACTGAGTGTTTTTTTGCCAAACCAATACCTGAGGACCAAGAAAGTGATGATGGAAATCCAAAAGATGACTTCTGCGAGAATCAAGAACATCCATTTATGGGTTAAAATAAACTCCATAGATGTGTCTCCTTTGTATATTCTGGATAATTACGATCGGATCGCTGTTGTTTCGACCCATTCGCGAAATTTTCATATATTTACAGATATACCGAGTATATACACGGAATGTGGCATTAACAAGCGTTACCTGCGATAAACGGATAGGGAACACGTATTGGAATGGTGGTTGATCGAAACATTTGGAAACATCGCCGGGTACTTCTTCGTCTACACAGTGGGATGGAACACAACGGAATGAGATTGGTGAAGATAGACAAAATACTTTGTCAATGTTGTGAGAAAAGGATGATAGGCATGATTGAAAGTGTAAGCCACATTACATTTGTGGTAAAGGATTTGGAGAAAACAACTGCGTTGTACAAGGAATTGTTTCAGGCGCAAGAGGTCTATTACAGCGGTGACAAGACCCACTCGATATCCCGTGAACGATTTTTCATCATCGGCGGGCAGTGAATCGCGGTCATGGAAAATAGTGAAATCGTCAACCGAACCTATCACCATGTGGCATTCAAAATCAAGGAAGAAGACATTGACTACTATCTCGATAAAATCAAAGCCCTGCGCCTGGAGATGAAACCTCCTCGCCCCAGGATCAAGGGGGAAGGATACTCCATCTACTTCTACGATTACGATAACAACCTGTTTGAACTGCATACGGGCACATTGGAGGAACGGTTATCCGCGTACAGGGCGGTTGATCAGCAGTAATAAGAAAGCTCGGTATGATACCGAGCTTTTTCATTATCCATCCCTCTCGTCTGTCTGCAATCTGAGGCTGCCGAATCGGGCAGTCTGTCTCTCAGACGAAGAAGAAGGCAGTGCCGATGATGATGTAGACGGTCAGGAGCAGAACGCCTTCGTACCAGTTGGTGGCACCGTCCTTGGTGATCGATATGGTGATAAAGGTAGCGACGCCGATCGCGGCCAGCTCAAACGGCGTAAACACGATGTCCATCGGCTGCCCCAGAAGCAGGCTGATGAGCACCAGCGTCGGCGCCACGAATAGGGCGATTTGCAGGCTGGAGCCGATGGCGATCTCCACAGCAGCTCCGATCCGCCCCTTCATGGCCAGAAGCAGGGCAGCGCTGTGCTCGGCGGCGTTTCCGATAATGGCGATGACAAACGCCCCGACAAACAGCTCCGACCACCCCAGCGACTGGGAGACATGCTCGACACTGTGGACCAGCCATTCGGAAACGATGGCGACGAAGACCGTGGACAGGGCAAGCATCAGGATGGAGACGCCTTTGGACCACTCGGCTTCGCTCTCGTGCGGCTCGATGTCGGACAGAAATTCCCGGTGGGTCACCATGGAGAAGATCAGCCACAGCAGGTAGGCAATGATCAGGACGACGGAAATCACAATGCTGAGCGTACCGATCTCTGCCGGCGGGAGCTGCTGCATGAACACGGCGGGAATAAACAGCGCGACGATCGCCAGCGTCATCAGCGAGCCGTTGTGGCCGGCCAGCTTGCTGTTGAACGTCTGTTCCTTGAATTTCAATCCGCCCAGCAGCACGCTCAGTCCCAACACCAGCAGCATGTTCCCGATGACGGCGCCGGTGATGGAGGCCTTGACCATGTCAAACAGTCCTTCCTTGACCAGGAAAAAGGCGATAATCAGCTCGGCTGCGTTGCCGAACGTGGCGTTGAGAAAACCGCCGATGCGGTCACCGGCGTAATGGGCGACGCTCTCCGTCGATTTTCCCAGCCAGGCGGCAAGAAAAATAATGGCCAACGATGCTGTTGCAAAGCGGAAAAGCTCGTTGTCCGTAAAGTAATGGGCGTACGCTGCCAACAGGAAGCTGCCCCCCACGAGGAAAAAGAACAATTGCCGATTCATACGTTCACCTCGATAAAGGTTTAACATTTTATACCATTTGATGCGATGTTCTTTAGTTTAGCCAAAACCGATGCGCTTGTCACGAGAAATTTGAACCTGGCAGACGGGTATAGCCTGGCCTGATTGGCGGAAACTAACGGGTGAACCATCGTCAGAGGAGGTATCCGCATGGCTAAACCGTATCTGTGCCCCACATGCAAGTCGAACCGGATGAGGTTCACAGTCATTGAACAAAACCCCCGCTATGTGCGGTTGGACCCGCAGACTGGCGATGTTGTGGCGGAACTGTCGTCAGACCAACTGGATGCGTTTCACCAGCCGTACAGGGGGGAGCGCATCCTGGTGCAATGCGGCGTGTGCGGCACGACGGAACAGGAAGAACGCTTTATCAAAATGGCGGAACATATGCGGGGACAGCGGCCGTAATGGTCGGCGGCAAAACGTACAGGCACGGATGATGACCGTGCCTGTTTGCTTTCCGTTACCGGCAGAAAATATGTTTGCCGATTTTCTTGATCTGCGGCCGACTCCAGATCCAGGCGGACGTGGCCGTGTCCGGATTGAAGTAATAGATGGCGCCGCCGGTAGGGTCCCAGCCTTTCAGCGCATCCTGAACAGCCTTTTTAGCCGTTTCGTTCGGCGTCAGCCAGATCTGGCCGTCTGCCACAGCTGTGAAGGCGCGCGGTTCAAAGATGACGCCGGCCGGCGTGTTGGGAAATGACGGGTGACGCGTGCGGTTCAAGATGACAGCTGCCACTGCCACCTGTCCGATGTACGGTTCGCCGCGGGCCTCGCCGTAGACGGCGTTTGCCATCAGCCGGATGTCGTTCTCCGAGATGCCGTGGGCGTGGTAGGTGGGCGCTTTCGACTTGGACGGTGTCTTGGCCGTCTGCGGCACGCCCAGCTCTTCCGCGGTAGGACGCCAGTTTTTCGTTGCGTTGTACAATTTCAGCTTTGTTTTGGGCCCCAGTACCCCGTCTACTTTCAGCCCGAATTCGTACTGGAAGTTGCGCAGGGCCCAGTACGTCCGCCAACCAAACACCCCGTCCACTTTGCCGGTGTAAAACCCCAAGTATTTCAGCCGTCCTTGCATTTCGCGAACGTCCTTGCCCTGTGCGCCCACTTTGACGATCTGATCGCTGAACGCGTCGGAGCGCTTCGGAGAGACGATCGCCGCCGAGGTGATGAGCAGCGCGATCGCCAGCAGGGCCACCAGCCATTTGACAGGCTGTTTCATGATTCATCCTCCTTTTGATTCGCCTGATCCTGCCTGTTAGGTTCTCCAATTTGGGACAGATTTGGATAGTAAAATGATGGGAACAACGGCATACTAGGTCATGCGACGTTTAGACGCGAAAGGGGAGATACAGGATGCAAGTGGCTCAATACATCACCGAACAACTGGCTCAATGGGGAGTCACCCGGATTTACGGCGTCGCCGGGGACGCGATTCTGCCCTGGCTGGACGCGCTCGGCAAGCAGCAGCAGATACGTTATGTGGCCTGCCGCCACGAAGCGGCCGCGGCCATGATGGCGTCCGCGGAAGCAAAACTGACGGGGAAGCCGGCTGTCTGCACGGCCACCAGCGGTCCGGGCACCTTTCAGCTCTTGAACGGTTTGGCCGATGCCCAGACGGATCGGGCTCCGGTCGTGGCCATTACCGGACAGGTGGAGACGTACAAGTTGGGGGGAGAGTACAAGCAGTACGTGCCCCAGGAAGACGTGATGCGTCCCATCTGCCGGTACACGACGACGGTCACCCATCCCCAGGCAATCGGCGAGGTGCTCCAGCGAGCCTTTGTCACGGCCGAGTCGCAGCAGGGCGTCGCCCATCTGGCGGTGTGCAAGGATGTCTTTTCCCGTACGACCGGCTGTCCGCTGATCCCCGAGTTGCCGAGGCAGGCGTCTGGCTTGCGCGCGGACAGAGGGGAGGTGGAGCAGGCGGCGGAATGGATTGGACGGGCAAAACGACCGCTCATGCTTCTCGGGATCGGGGCGCGCGGCGTCGCGGATGCGTGCCAACGGCTGGCGGAGCAGGCGGGAGCGGGAGTGCTGGTTTCGCTGGGGGCAAAAGGCGTCATAGAGGAATCCCATCCGCTGATGCTGGGCGGTCTGGGCGAGGGAGGAAGCCGCGCCGGTCTGGACGCGCTGGCCGCAGCAGACCTGCTGGTGATTCTCGGTGCGAGTTGGTTCCCGCAGGAATACATCCCGGCCGGCTTGCCGGTGGTGCAGGTAGACCGGTCGATCGAGTCGATCCACTTCCATCCCGACCTGTTTTCAGTGACGGCAGATCTGGAAGAGGTCCTGCCGCTCTGGCTGCGCCGGCTGGAGAACAAGCGTCCCGACCCCGACTGGATGGCGCGAGTGGAGCGGTGGCACGCTGCATTTTGGCAGGAGACAGAACAAGCCGTCGACGCTGGGCCCGACCAGCCGGTCACACCGGAGGCGCTCATGCACGCGCTGTCCCGGGCCGTTGACGACGATGCCGTCATCACGCTGGATACTGGTGAGCACACCATCTGGTTCAATCGCGCTTTTCGCGCCGTTTCTCAGCGCCCGCTTTTTTCCGGGAAGTGGCGGACGATGGGGTACGGCCTTCCCGCGGCAATTGCAGCCAAACTGAACCAGCCGCAGCGGCAGGTGATTTGCGTGACGGGAGACGGCGGCCTGCAGATGTACATGTCCGAACTGATGACAGCCGTGGAGCAAGAGACAGCGTTTCTGCTGATTGTCGTCAACAACGGAACGCTGGGGCTGGAGGAATGGAAGATGAGACAAAGCGGCCTCGTCCCGTTTGGCACCCGTTTACAAAACCCCGACTTCGTCCAGTGGGCCAGGGCCTGCGGTGTGTCGGCGCGATCCATCCGGAGCAGGGACGAACTGGCGTCCGCGTTGGCCGAGGTGTGTGCGTCCGACCGTCTGACACTTCTCGACGTGCAGTGCACGCTTCCGACACTGACTGAGCGAAAACGAGAAATCCCCTTTCAAGCCCAAGCTTCTTCTGTTTATAATGAAAGAAAAATCTGATAACCGAGCGCGGCCGCAGCCCTGTGACGGAGAGAGGAAGGAGGGGGCGCCATGGAGGAAAGGCGCGGCGAAATCCGCGTGGCGGATCAAGTGGTGGCGGTAATTGCTGGGACGGCGGCAGGGGAGGTATCCGGCATCTCCGTGCACTCCGGCGGGCTGTACCAGGACCTGGCGAAACGCATCAGCGGCGGCACAAAAGGCATTACCGTGTCGCTTGTGGACGGGAGAGCCAGCATCGAGATACGGGTGTCGGTCAAATACGGACTGCCGATTCATCACGTCTGCCGCCAGCTCCAGGAAAAAGTGAAGGAGATCGTCGAATCGCTGACCGGTTTGTGCGTGGAGGCTGTCCATGTCCGTGTCGACGCGATCGATCTCACGTAAAAAACGACCTGTCGATACAGGTCGTTTTTTTATGGGTTGGCCGTTTCCCCGAAGCATCAGGCGGAGTACGGCTGCTTTTGCAGTTGTTCGGCCATTTTTTGCCGGCTGACTTCCCGCGAGACGCTGAGCAGGATGCCCGTCGACACCATGCTGACCAGAAGGGATGAGCCGCCGTAGCTGATAAACGGCAGGGTGACACCGGTCAGCGGAATCAGCCCGGTGACGCCGCCGATATTGATGAACGCCTGCAGCCCGATCATGCTGACGATGCCAATTCCAACCAGGCTGGCAAAGGTGTCTTTGACGCGCAGGCAGATGTGAAAGCCGCGCAGAAGAAACAGCAGGTAGACCAGCAGAAAGAGTGTGGCACCGATAAAGCCCAGCTCTTCGGTAATAATCGCGAAGATAAAGTCGGTATGGGCTTCCGGAAGGTACAGGTATTTCTGGATGCTCTTCCCGAATCCGGTGCCGGAGAACCCACCGTGAGCAATGGCGATCCACGACTGGATGACTTGCAGGCCGGTGCCGCGAGGATCTTGCCAAGGGTCCAAAAAGGCGGTGATCCGACCCAAGGCGTGTTCCTTCGCCAGGATGTAGCTGACCAGCGCCAGCGAGGTCACCGGAAAGCCGATCAGAAACAGTTGGCCGATCCGCGCTCCGCCGCTGATCAGGATGATGATAGCCGTCCCCAGCACGATCGCGGCCGACCCCAGGTCCGGCTGGGCCATGATCAGGAGGAAAAACACCCCGGTCACGACGAGCGGGGGCATCAGACCTGTTTTCAACTTGCGTATACCCTCTCCTTTTTTGGTCACGATCGCCGCCATATAGAGGATCAGCCCCAGCTTGGCAAATTCCACCGGCTGAATCGTGGCGGAACCAATTCTGAACCAGGAACGGGCTCCGTTGGTGTTGCTGCCAATTCCAGGGATCAAGACCAGCAGCAGGGCGAGCAAGCTGATCAGCGCAATCAAAAGAAAATTGCGCTTGTAAAAGGAAAAGGGGATGTTCATGGCGATGAGCATGCCGATGGTACCTATTACCAGCCACATTGCCTGCCGTTTGACAAAGTACAGTTCGTCTCCATTGCAAACCGTACAGCCTTTTCCCATGAAGCTGGTCAGGGCAAAGATGGAGCTGGCGCTCAAGACCATGGTGATGCCGAATCCAACCAGCAGGGCGGTCAACAGCAACAGCAGGAAATCGGGGACGCCCCGTGTCTTCATTACGAACCCCCCCTTGACGTGAAACAGAGAGGGGATGCCTCTCTGTAGACGTGTGCGCTCTTTTCAATTGGGCGAATGCCGCATTAATACGCGGACAGCTTCTCGTTCAGGACCTGCAGTTTCCGTTTGGCTGACTGCACGACGGAATCCGGAATCGGAGAATCGTAATCCAGACCGTGCGGGAACAGGTGTTTGCCCATGTACGGTTCTTCCAGCTTCAGCACGGCATGGGGATCTTCCAGTTTGCCTTCGGTTACGTTGGCTTCAATACGCAGGTAATACGTGTTGCCTTTATCGAGGATTTTGTGATCGTATGTAGCATGGCGGTAATCCCAGGCGCCGCGGGTAAATCCGAGATCTTTCATGTAGTGATCCAGATCGGTGAGCATGACTTCCTTGCCGCCGATTCCCGTATCTTTGATTACCATTGACGTTCCTCCTACATTTGGTAAGTTGTACACTTTCTTATGATAGTCTGTTTTTGGATACAGCGCAATGGATATATCGAGCCTAAAGAATGATGACCCTGTTCCCATTATATGGTATAATCGTGTAACACAATAGGTGGGCTCCTCAAGGGTGGTCGGTTCATCCCCGTTATCGGAAAGGGGGTGATAGCATGACAGTATTCGAAGCACTAAGTCTTATGTTGGCGTTCGGGACTTTAGTCTTAATGCTGTCGTCTAGTAAAAAGAAGTAGACCTCCCTTGAGCTAAAACAGCCAGGGGGTCTACAATCAGGAATGCAGAGCCGCCCCCTTTTGGGGAACGTCTATTGTACTTACGACCGTAGGGTGTTGCCCCACCCGGCGGTCTTTTTTTGCGTCCGTCCACGGCAAATAAGCCTGGGGGCGAACACAAGAGTGATGCCGTTTTTGACAGCATCATGTTCTCATCTTATCACAAGGTACCCGGTCATCTCCAGATGGAAATCACGCCGCTTGTCCCATTTTGCATGAAACTCATGAGGGTCGGACACACTACAAACGTTACCAGCGACAAGGAGGAGAAGAAGATGGCAAAAGTGGAAAACCGCACGCTGCGCGAGATCATGACGAAAGACGTGGCTACTGTTACGCTTAAAGATAACGTCTACGAAGTGGCATGCAAAATGCGCGATTGGAACGTCGGCGTCATCCCCGTTGTGGATGAGAAGCAGGACGTAATCGGCATCATCACCGACCGCGACATCGTCATTCGCGGCTTGGCCGAAAAACGGGAAGGTTCGGCTGCCGTGGAAGAGGTGATGACCCGTGACATCATCCTGGGTCAGCCTGACATGACGGTGGACGAAGCGGCCAAAATCATGGCCCAGCATCAGATTCGCCGTCTGCCGGTGGTGGAGAACGGCAAGCTGGTGGGGATTGTTGCGCTGGGAGACATGGCGGTCCGCCAGGCACACCACGACGAAGCAAGCGAAGCGCTGTACGAAATCTCCGAACCGGCGCCCCGCCACTAAGCTGCTGGCGCGGAGCGTTCTGCTCAATCGCAAGGCGCATGATACACCGCCATCTTACGGCGGCAAAAGGACGTTTGTCCCGGGTCCCGGGAACGGAAAGGCTGTCGGCGCGCGACCGGCAGCCTTTCTTTTTTATGGACAGGCAAATTGTATGGACAGGAAAACACGCGGGTGCAGCTGCCTCTCCATCGTAAAAAACAGGGCTGTACATTCACGCAACGGCAAGGTTTACAATGGGGTAAGAAGCGTATGGAGGGGAGAACAGCGGCTCATGCAGATCAAGGAGTTGGCCCGCCGACTGCAAATCACGCCGCGGGCAATTCGTTTTTACGAAGAAAAGGGATTGATTACGCCGAAAAAGGCGGATGGTTCCGGCTACCGGCAGTTTACGGAAGCGGATGTGTGGCGCCTGCAAACCGTCATCACCCTGCGCGAGGTGGGCATGTCCATCGAAGACATCCGGCACGTGCTGAGGCAGCTGGACGAAGGAGAGGGCGGTCTGCTGCACTACCTGGAGCTGCAGCTTTCCTTCGTGTACGACCGCTGGGTGGAATTGAGCAAGGTGATCCACACCACGGAGGCGATGATTGAGCGGGTAAAGAGGGATGGAGAAAGCGATCCCGCCTCCCTGTTTGAACTGGCGGAAGCAAGCAAACGGCTTCGTCAGGCGCGAAGCAACTGGGTGGACCGGTGGAATTTCAACCAATTGGCGGCCAACTACGACCAAATGGTCACGGAAGCGCGCGACGGATTTCATCCGCATGAACGGTATGAACAAGTGCTGGATGCCCTGGTTGAGAAGGTCGCTCCTCAGCCGGGTGAAACCGGTCTTGACGCCGGGACAGGCACGGGCAATCTGGCACGGCGGTTGCGGGAACGAGGGGTGACCGTCTGCGCGTTCGACCAGTCACCCGAGATGTTGAAGCGATGCCGGCAAAAAAATCCTGGGGTGGAGGCCAAGCTCGGCACGTTTTTCGCGTTTCCGTTTTTGGACAGCCGGTTTGACTTTGTCGCCACCAGTTACGCGCTGCACCATCTGACCGACGAGCAGAAGGTGCTGGCGCTGGCGGAGTGCCGGCGCGTACTGAAACCGGCGGGGCGGTTGGCGATTGCCGACTTCATGTTCGTGGACGCCGGCCATCGCGCGAATCACCTGGAGGCATTGCGGCAGTCCGGCCGGACGGATGCGATTGAACGGATCGAATACGGGTATTATGCCGACCGCTCGCGGCTGCTGGCCGCGCTAAAAGAACTGGGATTTCAGCCGGAAGCGGAGCAGTTGACGACCTATGTACACCTCGTCTTCGCCACATTGGCGTAAGCGGCCCCCTGTCCTGCCCACTTTTGGGCTCATACAGCCAATGACACCCGTCTAGTCAGCTGCATAGGCTGTAAGCGAGAAGGAAAGGGGGACTCCACCATGGGTTTTCTGGATGGTTTTTTCGACCGGGAGAACGATGATTTTTTGTGGATTATCATCGTCGTGGTGATCTTGCTGTTTTTGTTCAGTGACCGAGATTAAACTTCCTCGACAAAACGACCTGCTGGCTGGGTCGTTTTTGTGTATTTCCTTTTCCCGTCCGCCTTCACCCCGGGTTGACCTCTCCAGGACGATCGGCTACGCTGGTAAACAGCACAGCGAGAAAAGGAGAGAACACCGATGAAACACATCATCCATTGGCTGATCGGCCTGTGCCTTGTGTTGACCGCTTGTGCGGCCAACGATCAGCCGAGTCCCAACGGCGAGATGACCGCGGTCGTCAAGCGCGTGGTGGACGGAGACACATTTGAGATTTCGAGCGGGGAAAAAGTGCGGATGATCGGCGTTGACACGCCGGAGACGGTCAAGCCCAACCACCCCGTGGAACCATACGGAAAGGAAGCGAGCGAATTCAGCAAGAAACTGCTGACGGGGCAAACAGTTACACTCAAGTTTGACGTCGAACCCCACGACCGTTACGGCCGGCTGCTGGCCTATGTGTACATGGCGGACGGCACGTTTGTCAACGAGAAGCTGGTCCGGGACGGATACGCGCGAATCATGACCGTCCCGCCCAATGTGGCTTACGCCGATCTGTTTCTGGAAGCGGAGCGGGACGCGCGGGAACACAACCGAGGGCTGTGGGGACTGTCCGATTCCCAGACTACATCGACAGCAAAAGAAGCCGATAACGGCAAAGACAGTAATACCAAAAAAGCGAAGCAGACGGATAGCGCAGCGGAGACCCCGCCGCCGGGCAAGCCGATCAAGGGCAACATCAATGCCAAAGGAGAGAAAATCTATCATGTGCCCGGATCGGCCAACTACGAACGGACGAAAGCGGAGGTCTGGTTCGCCACGGAAGAAGAGGCCAAGGCAGCAGGATTTCGTCCGCCCAAGCGGTAGCCGCCGGTCAGCAGGCGCACGCGAATGAAGCGGTCTCGGTTCGGGAACACTGGTGGGTGACAGGATGTGGAAAGGAGTGTCCCGATGAAGGCCCCGCAACTGATCACCCGCCTGCTGATACTGATTGGAGTGGCCGCGTGCATCGAGCTGTTTGTCTATGCGAACCGCGATGCAAACACCCAAGCGCCGGTCGAAGCCGTTCACGATCAGCACCGGCTCCCTACGCTGAACGTGTCCCATACGCTGAAACAGGATGACCTGCATTTGAAGCTGAACGTGACCGGTTTTACCTTTTCCCTGGAAAACATGGGGAAGGACAACCGATACGGTGAGGGGCACGTCCATCTCTACCTGGACGGCAAAAAGGTGGCCAAAATCTTTGAACCGCAGTACGTGTTAAAAGACATTCCGCCGGGCCGACACGAAGTCGTGGTCGAACTGGCGCACAACAATCACGAATCATACGGCGTGCAGCAGAAGCTGCAGATCGACGTCAAGCCGTAGCCCGGCCGGCGTCAAACAGGAGCGGCCGCTTTAGGACAGCGAACGCGCATCCGGGGCGGGCGCATGCAAAAAGCCGACCCTCATCCCGTATCGACGGGACAAGCATGGGCCGGCTTTCCTGTGTCAAGAGATAGTTACCTGCACCTGGGCCTGCGCGTCAGGAAGCGCAACCACCAGGGTTGGATAGGAAATAACCTGTGTCTTCATCGCGCCGGCGGCCGGTTTTTGTTCACGGACGCGGATGACAAATCCGTGTGCGCCGGTGCGCTCCACCCGCTCGGTCACCAGACGGTAGCCGCCGGTCGGACGCTGCCCGACACCGATGACGACATAGGTCTTACCGTCGGCGCGGACGATCGTGTGACCGCCGCTTTTTTGCACCTGCTTCAGGGCATCGCGGACCGCAGGCGGGTAAGAAGCAGAGACGGATTCAGTTGCGTTCGTCCCTTCCGCAGGGACGGCGATTGGAGTAGGATGATCTATAGAAAACGGCTGTACCCCCGGAATCGCCAGGGCGGCAGCCAAAATCAAACTGTACATTGCATGCAACATGTCGATATCCCTCCTTGCGATTGTAGGTTGACGAACATGTGGCAAATAACGGTGAAAGCGGGGTGACAAGCGTGCGTGTGCAGCAATGCGTCGAATACCTTTCCCACTCGACACGGCAAGCGATGATAGCCGAGCAGGAAAAGCGGCTGGGCATCCGCGATGAACGGGATGTGCACATCCGCCTGGCTGATCCCGCCTTTGCCATGGAAGTGTGGAAGCAGGCCAGCGAACCCGAACGGCAAGCAATTCGGCTGTTTGTAAACACTTCTGCCAGAGGATTTTTCCGGAAGAGAGAGTGGGATCGGCTCAGCGCCCAAAACCACAGGCATCTGGCCGTCGGATTGAACAGACTGCGCCGGCTCGGGCTGGTCCTAACCGTTCGCAAGAGATGGAGCGAAATCGGTTACCTGATGCCCCGTGAAGTGCGGGAGCATCTGACCTTCTGTCTGCTGCCGGAGGCAAAAACCCCATCGTTGGCGCCAAAAACGCTCCCTTATTATATAACAGCAGGACGGGGGTTACATCTGGATCTTTTTGCCGTCCTGCTGTTCATTCGCGACAATGACGTGCCGCTGACGCAAAAAGGCGGCGTTCACCGCCGGGTCCGGCAAAAGATGGCAGCACTGCTGTCACTGAACAGAAGCCATGTAGCCGGATGGAAACTGCCGCCGCTAGCCGATGAGGAACCGGATGGGCTGCCATTGGCTGTCGTTCTGGATGTGGCGCTGCGCCTGGGGCTTGTCCGTCCGCAGGAGAAACGTCTGGTCCTGGCAGAGCAACGCGTTCTCCAATGGCTGGACATGACACCGGAGCAGAGTTGGGAACAATTGTACGAGCTGGCAGCCGAGCAGTACCTGCCCCATGAAAGCTGGTGGGACGCACTTGCCTTGTGGATGAAGCGTTCTCCGCTGGAACAGTGGCACTCGCTCGACTACATGCTACAACGTTTGGCGGAGGCTGGATTTGTTCTGCCGGACGAGGCAAAGCAACGGGCCGTGGACGAGTGGCTTCACCTGCTCTTGGGGTTTGGCTGGATTCAGCTCGGCACCGCAGAGGACGGAGCGCTTTACTGGCGATGGAACAGCCTGCCCCGTTTGCCCCGGGAAGAAGGGTGGTTTGTCGATCCAGCCGGAATCATTACCATACCGCCGCTCGTTCCGCTGCAGGCGGTATGGGCGTTGAGCCGTTTCTGTCCGCTGGCGTTTGATGGGGAGCTGCTGCGCGGCGAACTGCAGGCCAAACCGTTACAGGCTTTTCTGGCCGCAGGCGGAACGGAGCAGCAGGCCGTGGAGACGCTGCGCCAGTCCTGCACCCACCCGCTGCCGGAAGCGGTCAGTCAGCTGATCCACATGTGGGGGAAAAACGCGCGGCAAATCCAACTGGAACCGCTGTTTCGGGTGCGGACCGCCCACCCCGGTCTGCTGGAGGAGTTGCGGCAGATTGAAGCGTTTCAGCCGTATCTGGAGATGGTCATTTCCCCGACCGATTTCCTCGTGACGCCTGCCCAGAAGGAGAGCCTGTTGGCCCTGTTTCGGGCGTATGGCTACGAGCCGCAGGATGGGGCGCTGATGCGTGTGGAAAGGGAAGAGACGGATATTAGTGACGATGGGCCGACTGCCGGTCTGTTTGCCGTGGACCGGCCCTGGGACGGATACGCAGTGGAAAACACCTTTCCCGACCAGTGGGAAGGCATGCCTCAAGCGGCAACTCTGCCCAAGATGTGGACGCAGCATTTCCAGTCCTACCATCCGCAAACCTTGCGCGATCTGCTGCAGCGGGCCCGCGAACTGGAACTGGAGGTTCAGCTGCGTCTCATGAGCGGTCAGACGTGGGAGGGCATCCCGCGGCAGCTGGATGTGGAAATGGGGTACTGGCATCTTGTCCTGGAGGATCGCAGCGGAAAAAGACGGTGTCGGCTGGACGAGATCGATCGCGTGCGCATTCTCCTGCCGGATTATCTGTACTAGCCGGATTGTTTCGTGGTACAATGCAAGATAAGGGCTTTCAAGAAAGGGGGTCTCGCTGCATGGAAGCATTGGAGACGGTGGATATGGCCGAGCTTATCCTGCATTCGCACGAGCTGTCCACGATGATCAACCATTCGCGCGAGGTCTCGGAGTACATTCATGCCAAGCAGCGGATGGAAGCGGACGAGGAGGCGCAGCGCCTGCTCGCGCTGTTCGAACGCAAAAAGGCCCAATACGAAGATGTTCAGCGGTTTGGGAAATATCATCCCGACTACGATCAGATATCGAAAGAGGTCCGCGAGCTGAAGCGGAAAATCGAGATGCTGGATTCTGTCCAGGCGTTCAAGCGGGCGGAGGACAACCTGGACCGTCTGCTGTACCAGGTGGGACGAACCATCGCTGACGCGGTCTCGGAGACGATCAAGGTCCCCAGCAACAATCCGTTTCTGGAGGCGAAAAGCAGCGGCTGCGGCAGCGGGGGAAGCTGCGGGTGCAGCATAAAAAAACGCTCATGACCGCGGCTGCCTGAGAAGGAAGCAGTCTTCGCACAAGTTTCCGCAGCAAAACTGCTTCTCCTGCGGCACGAGGAAGCGCACGCGAAAGACGTGCTGCGAGCTGTCGGAGCGCACGTAGACGCACTCCAGTTTCAGCTTGGTGTCCGCCGTGATCCGTTCCCCCGTCGCCAACAGCTGACAGGCCAGTTGAGTGGCGGGGAGCGGACTGGCTATATAAAAAAAGCGCTGGCCAGCAAACTGGCGCCAGTACGCTGAAGCGGCGACGTCCTGCTGCAGGATCGCGTCCGTAAACCGTTGGTAGTACGTGTCCAGGCGCATGTGTCATCCCTCGCTTTCGGAAGTAATTTGCGGGCCGGGTAATGCGTCTGTTATGAAACATGTTATCACGTTCGGGAAGGAGATCGACGACCAGCATGAGAGAACGACGTCTTGGGGTCGCCGTGTGGGTGAAAAACACGCGTGCCGCCAAAAATTTACGCAAATTTGGCACCATTCACTACATCTCCAAGCGGTTGAACTACGTGTCGATGTACGTCGATGCCAATCAGATCGACGAAACAATCCGCATGATGGAAAAGCTGCACTTCGTCACGAAAATCGAGCGGTCCCACCGACACGAGATTCCAATCGAGTACAACAACGCCAAGCCGGACAAGGCGAAAGAATACGATTACAAACAGGAGAAAAGCCAGCTCATGGCCCTGACGGAAAACTTGCAAAACGACGATGGATTGGTGTCGACAGGCGTTTCGACAGAAATCGTCCGCTAAGCTGCCACATTTCGGCAGCTTTTTTGCTTTTGCTGGTGGGTGCGGCATGATATGCTGTAAGAAATGGGAAATGTAATGGACATGGAAAGCGATACTGACAATGACAGCGTTTACAGAAGGGCGGTGCGTACATGATTCACCTGGATATCAACTGCGACTTGGCGGAAGGGTTCAGCCGCGGACGGCAAACGGAAGACCTGGGCATCATGAAGTGGATTACGTCCGTTAACGTTGCCTGCGGCCTGCATGCTGGCGATCCCCATAACATCTGCAGAACAGTAGAAGCGGCGCTCCGGCACGGGGTGAAAATCGGCGCGCATCCAGGCTACCCCGACGTACAGGGGTTCGGCCGCCGTTCCATGAACCTCTCGGCGCGGGAGGTGTACGAACTGGTACTGTATCAAGTGGCCGCCCTGTCCGGCGTGACAAAGGCGCTGGGAGGGAGCCTGCATCACGTGAAACTGCACGGGGCGCTGTACAACGAGGCTGCCGAGCAGCCTGAACTGGCTGAGGCAGTAGTGCAGGCGATCGTCGACATCGACGGCGACCTGATCCTCTATGCCTTGTCGGGCAGCAAACTGGTGGAGATCGGTCTGGAATACGGTCTGCAGGTGGCGGAAGAAGTATTTGCCGACCGCGCGTATCTGCCAAACGGCAGGTTGGCTCCGCGTGAACTGGAGGGCAGCGTGCTGATCAGCAAGGAAGAGCAGATGCAGCAGACGAGGCAGCTCGTACTGGAACAGACGGTGCAAACCGTGGACGGGAGTGTGATTGCGCTGGCTGCGGACACGCTCTGCGTACACGCCGAAAGCCCGGATCTGCTGCCGTTTCTCACCGAACTGCACCGCTGGGCCAAACAGCATGACGTGAAAATCGAGCCGTTCTGTGGCAAATAACGCAGATGTATAAGCGAATGAAAAAGCCGTGCCATTCCGGCCGCCAGCCAAAAGGCGGAGGAGCGAAAGCACGGCTTTTGTCGTGTCCGTCCAGCTTCACATGCCCGATCAGCTAACACCTCAAGAGGATTCGTGCGCGGTCCCGGCGTGGAAAGACGACTCGTTTGATCGCCTGGGACCGTGGGGCAGCACCTGGCCGTTCTGCACCACGAGGATCACGCTGCCCAACCGTTCCGCCTCCTGGAGATCGTGGGTGACCAGGAGAAACGGTATTCGCCACATCTCGTGCAGTCGGAGCAGTTCATCCTGGCACTGGCGGCGTGTATCTGCGTCCAGGGCGGACAGCGGCTCATCCAGGAGCAGGATATCCGGTTCCGTGGCCAGTGCCCGTACCAGGGCGACTCGCTGTTTTTGCCCGCCGGACAGTTGATGCGGGTATTTATCCAGCAGCCGATCAATCCCGACGGAGGCGAGCAGTTCGGCCAGCCGCAGGTTGGTCCCCTTTTTCAGTCCGTAGCGGATGTTCTGTTCCACGGTCATGTGCGGAAACAGGGCGTAGTCCTGAAAGAGATAGCCCACGTTGCGCTGCTGCGGCGGCAGGGCCTTTTTTGAATCGCTGTCAAAAAAGACGGTGTCGCCCAGCCGGATGAGGCCCGCATCGGGATTGGTCAAACCCGCCACACAATTCAACATGGTGGTTTTCCCCGCACCGGAAGGGCCAAACAGGACGACAATCTCGTCTTTTGCCGTAAACCGCGCGTGCAGGACGCCGTCAGGCAGCCGTTTTTGCATGTCGACATACAGCATGGTCATTCTCCCGCCTTATTTCGTGTTGGCAAACCGGCGGACGCTGCGTCGGCTCCACCAGTTCAACCACATGGTCGTTCCCATGCCCAGCGAGACGATCATGATCACCCAAAAGAGCGCCTTGTCCATCTGGCCGGCTTCCACGGCGAAGTAGATGGCGACGGGGATCGTATCGGTCTTGCCGGGAATGTATCCCGCCAGCATCAGCGTGGCGCCGAACTCCCCCAGACCCCGGGCAAAGGAGAGAACGAATCCGGCCAACAGCCCCGGCCAGGCGAGCGGAAAGGAAATCGTCCAGAAGACGCGCCATTCCGAAGCCCCCATCGTCCGGGCAGCGTCTTCGTACCGCCGGTCGATCCCGCTGAAGGCGGCGGCGGCACTCTGGTACATCAACGGAAACGACACGACCACGGAAGCGATTACGGCACCGGTCAGTGAAAAGACGACCTGGACTCCAAACCACTCCGTCAGCCACTTGCCGATTATCCCGTTTTTTCCAAACAAAAGCAGGAGGCCGAATCCGACGACGGTGGGGGGCAGCACCAGCGGCAGCAGCAGAAAGGACTCCAGTACGTGCTTGCCCCAAAAGTGCCTGCGCGTCAGGAAGCGGGCGATCAGCAGACCGGCGACAAATACGATGGAGGTGGAGAGGGCCGCCACTTTCAGCGACAGCAGCAGCGGTGTCAATTCGGGATGATTCATGTGTCCGCCTCCTGTTCTGTTCTCCTACTCGTGAAATCCGTATTGTTTAAAGATTGCCTTGCCTTTGTCACTGGTCACAAACGCAAGAAACATCCTGGCGGTGTCCGCCTGACGGGAGGCGGCAATGACGGCGGCCGGATAGTCGATCGGGTTGTGCCACTCCGGTTCGGCTGCGGCGATCACCTTCACCTTGGGCGAAATGGCCGCATCGCTCGCGTAGACGATGCCGGCTTCGGCGTTGCCGGACTCGACATAGGTCAGCACCTGGCGCACGTCGCTGGCAAAGACCAGCTTGTCCGACAGGTTGTCCCACATCTTCAGGTGTTCGAGCGTTTCTTTGGCGTAGCGGCCGGCCGGGACGGTCGTTGGTTCGCCGACGGCGAGATGCTTGACGGCATCATCGCCCAGCTCTTCAAATGAAGAAAGCGCCAGCGGGCTGGAAGCCGACGAGATCAGTACAAGCTCGTTTTTGGCAAAGTCAACGCGCGTGTCCGTGACAATCAACTGTTTCTCTTCCAGCCTGTCCATATCCTGTTTGCTGGCGGACAAAAAGACGTCGGCGGGAGCGCCCTGCTCGATTTGGGAGGCCAGCTTGCCGGAACTGCCAAAGTTATAGCTAATCGCCACTCCGGGATGTTCGCGTTCAAACGCAGTTTTCAGCTCATTCAACGCGTCGGTCAGGCTGGCGGCAGCCGAGACCATCAGTGTCGTTTCCGCCGGCTTGGCCGATGGCTGCTGCGGGGCGGTTTGCTGGTCTGAGGTCTGCGCACCGCACCCGGCGGCCCACATCATGCAGAGTGCCGCAAGGATGGCCGTCAGTTGTTTTTGCATGATACGACCTCCTGAGTTGTGTTTCGTTATATGTAGTAATAATTAGTTATAATTAGATTATCTGAATGATTTCAATTGATCAATTGCAAACATGTGAATAGTAAACGAAAATGGAGAAAGACAAGTCAGCAATTGATCCGGGAGGCGGCGATGAACGACGACATTTCTTACACGACTGAAGAAATTGCCAAGATGCTGCGAATCTCCAAACTGACCGTGTACGATTTGATCAAAAAAGGGGAACTGCCCGCGTACCGCGTCGGCCGGCAGATGCGGGTGGACGCGTCCGATCTGGAAGCGTACAAGGCGAGAGCAAAAGGAGTATCCGGCATGGCAGCGGCGGTTCCGAGCGCTTCGGCGCCTGTGACGCCCATGCAGCGCAGCGCCTGGCCGCAGGGAGCGCAGCACGTTCGTCAGGTTATCATCAGCGGTCAGGACGTCAGCCTTGACATGCTGGCCAATCATCTCGAACGCAGAGGCAAAACGATGCGGCCGCTTCGCGCTTATGCGGGCAGCATCAACAGCCTGCTGGCGATGTACGCAGGTGAGGCGGATGTCGTCAGCACGCACCTGTTCGACGGCGACACCGGGGAATACAACACGCCGTATGTGCGGCGGATTTTGTGCGGATACCGCTACGTGATCGTCAATCTGCTGTCCCGCTGGGCCGGTTTTTACGTCCGGGCGGGCAACCCGAAGCAGATAGTCGACTGGACCGATTTCGGCAAACCCGGGGTGCGCATGGTGAACCGGGAAAAAGGGTCAGGAGCACGCACCCTGATCGAAGAACAGCTCCGGCTGCACGGCATCGCCGGACGGGACGTGGCTGGATACGACAGGGAAGAGGCGAATCACCTCGCTGTGGCCGCAGCAGTAGCGAGGGGGGAAGCGGACGTCGGCGTGGGGATCGAAAAGGCTGCCCGGATCGTCGGAGTGGAGTTTTTGCCTGTAATTCGGGAGCGGTACGATCTGGTCATCCTGAAAAACGCGGAAAACGAGGAGCTGATCCAGATCGTGCGGGACATTTTGCGATCGGCATCGTTTCGCGACGAACTGGCTGCGATCGGGGGATACGATTTGACCTACACGGGCGAGATCATGTACGAGACGTGGTAATGACCCATAACAGCCGCAGCGAGTAAGCGCGTCCGCTGTTATGAATGGGGTGTCGCTGCATGCGGGCCGCTGTCATGTAGCTGTGATGTGGCAAGATTTTCTATTCAGCCCTGTCGAGATTTGCTACAATAAATTGGATAAGCTTTGCGACGAAATAACATCGTGCTTGTCGCTTATGAGTCGGGGGCTGACATGAAACCATTGCACAAAACGAGCTTGTTGATCTGTTTGACAATTTTGATCGTTTTCGCTTCGGTCGGGGTGATCGCCAAGTGGCCTGTGCTGGCGCCGTTTTTCATAAACAACGCGACAGTGACGGCAGGGGCGGGAGCTGATCCATTCGCCTACAATCCGCCGCTGCCCTCCTATGTGAAAGATCTGCATCCGACCTATACGATTCGTGCTGAACTGAATACGACAAAGGCGATGATTGCTGGAAGTGTCACGGTGGAGTTCGATAATCCGCGCACGCCGGATCTTCGCCTGTTCATCTACGACTATCCATGGAATCTGATGACGATCAAGGAGATTCGCGCCGGGGACAAGCCGCTTACATTCGAACGGCGCCAGGCGGTTGTCCATCTGACCAATCCGTTCGGTTCGGCGAAGCGGGGGAGCTTGACGGTCACTTTTGAGAATCCCGTTCCCCGCCGCGGCACCCGTTTTGGGGTAAAGGACGACATCTGGACGCTGACCACCTGGTATCCGATGCTGGGTGCGATGGACCAGCGCGGCAATTGGTACACTCCGCCGCAGCGGGTCAATTTCGGCGATCCGTTCGTGTACCATTACGCTGATTACGACGTGTCGTTTGTGTCGCCAAAGGGCTTTCAATGGGTGAGCTCCTGGGGAAGGGGAGAGATCAAGCCGCTGGCCGGCAACCGGCAGGAAGTGCGGTACCGCGGCAGCCGCCTGCTCAATTTTGCTTTGGTGGGCAGCCCGCGCTACCATGTGGAGACGATCACCTTTGCGCCCAATTTGACGGTAGACATCGCGTCTGTGGACAAGGGCAACATCGAGCGGATCAAAGCGATCGCCCGGTCTGTGTTTCCGGTCTATACAGAATGGTACGGCCCGCTGCCGTATCCCCGGGTGGCGATTGCCGAGACCGGCACCGGCACGACGTATGCGATGGAGTACGCCAACATGGCGGTGTTTAAGCGGGACATGCACCACAACAATCTGATCGAGCACTGGCTGCCGCACGAGGTGGCCCACATGTGGTGGTACAACAGCGTCGCCACGCTGGAAGCGGTGCACGGCTGGTTGGACGAGGGGCTGGTGGAAATGAGCGTCTATCACTATCTGCAGCACCGCTACGGTTCCCAGAAGGCCGCCGCCCTCCTGTCATCGTACAGCCGCGACGCGGACAAGTTGAAGCAGCTCTATCCGTCCGGCCGATTGGGCAAGCGGCTCAACCAGTTTGCCGGTGAACAGGAGTTCCACTGGACCTGGTACTCCAAAGGGGCGCTGTTGTACGACCACCTGCGCAGACAGATCGGCGACGACGCCTACAAACAATTCCTGCAGCGCGTGCAGCGCACCTACCACGGCAGTGTTATCGGTCCGGAGCACCTCGATCAGGCGCTGGGCCAGGTGCTGAAAGGAGAAGCGCGCTACTTCGTCCCCAATGTCCGGACGGAAAACAAGGCGCCCTTGCGTCAGGTGGAGCTGGAACCGTATGTGACGACCATCGTGAACGGGACGAGCTTTTACCCATCCGTTCCAGCGAGGGTGAAAAACGGGACGGTCTACCTCCCGCTGCGCGAAGTGGCGGAACGGATGGGGTATCGCGTCAGTTGGTTGCCGGACAAGCAGGCGACGATGGTGCAGGGCAGAGGGCATCAGGTCGTGCTCAAACAGGGCCAACGCGTTGTTGAACGGGACGGCCAGCGCGTCGATCTGGGGCAGCCGCTGCTGGAAATCGCCGAGAAGACGATGGCGCCGCTCACCTTGTTCAGTCAGGGGCTTGGCGCGCAGGTTTCCTATGACAAAGAGGCAAAGACCGTGACCTTGCAGTGACGTTGCGGACAGTCATCTACGACTACGAAAGGCAGGAGACAGCCGATGACATACGGAAATGTGATTTTCGTCGGATTCATGGGAACAGGGAAAACTACGGTGGGGAGCGCGCTGGCTAAGGATCTGGGCATTCCGCACCGCGATTTGGACGAGGCGATCGCAGAGCGGGAGGGATGCTCGATTCCCGAGCTGTTCGCTACAAAGGGAGAGCAGTACTTTCGGGACGCGGAAAGCGCCATGTTGCGGGAGCTGCTGCAAGAGAAGCCGCAGGTGCTGACCACCGGAGGGGGAGCGGTGCTTCGTCCGGAAAATGTCCGGCTCATGCTGAGTGAGGGAACGGTGATCGCCTTGTCTGCAGCGGAGGAGGAACTGATCCGCCGCCTGGCAGGAGATACCGGCCGTCCGCTCATCGCCGGCGACATGGCGCAACGGGTGCGGAGACTGTTGGACGAGCGGAAAGGGGCGTATGATTTTGCCCCGATTCAAATCGACACAACCGGCAAGGACGTGTCCGATATCGTGGCGGAAATACGCGGAAGGATGGTTGAAAGCGGCCTGATCGGGAGAGACTAGGGGAAGAAAGCGCTCCGCCTTCACGGCAAACGGCGCGGAAACGTGCGTATGAAGGAGGCACGTGTGATGTCGTTTCAGGAGTATTTAAAATACCTGACCCGCTTGTTTGTGCAGTATGTGGAGACCCCGAAGGAAGAGCGGCGGCGGCGAAAACAGCCGCGCGAGGCCTGGTCCACGCGCTGGTTCGGGGCCATCCCGATGTCAATCAAGCTGTTATGGCGCAAATAATCCCAGCCGGATGGAGGTAGCATATGGCGAGAGTGGCAGTGGAACGTTCCCTTACCCATATCCGCAAAATGCTGCGTGACAACGGGTACGACGTGGTGGATCTGGGCAACTGGCAAAACATGGTGGACGCCATCGTGATCACCGGCCAGGATGTCAACGTGCTGAACGACCAGAGCAAAACCATATCCGGTGCTCCGGTCATCAACGCCGCTGGCATGACTCCCCAGGAAGTGTTTCATGCGGTACACACCCGACTGTCGCCCATTGAGCATCGCTGACGGTGCTGACGGGGCAGTTCCCCAATCAGGCGTTGAAACGGACGCGGCGAGCTGATCCCATACAGCACACAGCCGCCCAGACAACAAGCTCTCTGTCGGTTCATTCCGGCAGAGAGCTTGTTTTGTGTGCGCCGGTATCAACAGTATGAAACTGTCCCACTTTCATCGCGTATGCGTAGGGAACGAAGCGCAGCCCCTCGTCCCAGACGCCGACGTATGCCGCGCGGCCGTTCCACAGATGCAGCGACTGCACTGCAAACGGTGCCAGCACATTGGAGTGGTGGAGCGGCACAGTAAGCGTTACCGGGCCGGCGGATGTTTTTTGCCAGAGGTCTGTCCAGGTCAGCTGACGCCTGTTGGACGTGTCGGTCAGCCAGTCAATCCGGTCAAACGGGTCCTGTACTGCACCGGACAGCACGCGGGCAGCAGTGAGGACTTCTTCCGGGCGAACCAGTTCGGCTTCAGACAGCGTGGTGATCACCGGCGGGCCGGCAACAGCGGATGCGGGGTACGTTTCGCCCGTCTTGGCGTCCACCAGTTCCCGCTGCTCTTGACGCGCGACCAGCCAGTGGGAGGCGAATCCGTCATAGACCGGTTCCGCCGCCACTGCGCGCGGGGCAAACGCGTCGTCGAACAAAATGTATTCGCCTACGCCGTATTCCAGCAGCACAAACGTCGGCTGTGTTCCGGAAGCGGGGGATTCGCCCACCACCATGTAACCCACCTGTCTGCCGTCTCGCGTGATGCTGACCAGCCACTGATGTTGGTTGGCACCGAGCGATTGAGCATCGATCCGGGCGTTTTTCCAGTCGCGGAAACTGGGATCCCGCTCGATGATCGTGTTCATCCACTGCTGAACCTGCGTGTGAAAACGCTTGTCCCAATCCGTCTCTTCGGCGTGCGTGACGGCCGGCCACGCGATCGCGAGCGCACAGAGCAGTGCGCATACGGATCGGGTCATTTTACTGGCCACAAGCATGCACCACCTTTTGTACAAGGCTTCTTGGTACCTATTGTAACCAGGTTGACGAAAAAGATTTGTTGCTATCTGTCTCTTTGCGATCGTTTTTTCTCGCACTTCTTTTACAGAATTCGCCTGTTTTTGGCGGGAGGCGCGGACTGGAGGTAAAACAGCCCGCCATTGATAAACTGCACCTCGATGCGAGGCTCGTACTGCCAGCGCAGTTCGTCCATGCGCCGCTGCTTTTCCTCTTCCGGCGTGCTGCTGCGCCACTCTGTCTGGTCGATCTCTTCGCGCGGCGTTTCGGGTATGCCGTTGGCACGCAAAAAGTCCAGGATGCGGCCGCCGCTGCTCTGCGGCTCCTCCCGGGCTGCAGACGGTTCGGTCGCAGGTTGGACGGTGGGCGGTGCAATATGGACAGGGGGAGCCGGGACAGATTGGTTCACCTGAGCAGCTTCTGTCGCCGTCTTCGCCAGAACGTCCGGCAAAGAGACAGCATGTGCTTCACTGCCGCCGCTTTTCCCGCTGTCCGAGGATTCGTCACCATCCGCCGCGCCGCTGTCGCGCTCGCGGCTTTCCGCTTCACGGGAGACCAACTCGGCATAGTACGCTTCCAGAATCTGCAACTCTTCATTGAGCCGCTGCCGCGCTTCCTCTGCCCAGCGTCCGTCCTCTGCGTCCAGCAGGCGGCGGGTCTCCCGTTCGGCAATGGCGGCGGCCTCTGTCAGAGAGAGGCGTCTTTCCAGCGTGTAGCAGTAATCCGGGATGGACGGGGCGAGCGACAGCTGCTGCAGAAACGGGTAAAAGTCGGTTACGATCTGGGGCTGGTGCAGGTTGATCCCGAAATGGAGCAGCATGTCCCGCTTTTTGTCGCAAATAAAGGAGACTTTCCAGTTCAATCCCAGCCAGGGAACGAGCGGGGTGGTGCGCCGGCCGCCCGTTCGGGGGGATGCGGTTTGTTCGTACATGCAGACGAAACTTCCGTGCTTGCGGGCGGATTGAAAGATCTGCTGCAGACGGCCTGCGCCGAGATGGAGGTGCTCCGCTCGCAGTCCCTCCGGCTTCCGCTCGCTGTCAAAGTAAAACGTGAGCACCATGGGCTGGTAGGGTAGATTCATTTTCTCCACCCAGGTCCAGTAAAACGGTCTATTGCCGATATCTTTGTCCACCTCGACCGGCAGCTTTACGGTCAGGTAGTCGGGATGCGTCTCCATAATATGGGCGGAAAAGGCGGCCAGGTAGCGCTCTGTAAATCGGCGTATCTGCTCTTGCTGCATGCATCGTTTCCCTCCCGTCTGACTATAAAATGCTGGCCGGCAGCCGCGGCCAATCACCGGGATCGGTTAGTGTTCCGCCACATCGGGCAGCGCGTCCCGCGACCGGTTTGCCTCCCGGATCGCGCGAATGGCCTGGCTCATGTTGTCCAGCTTGACGGCCATTTCCCTCTCGGAGCGGGAGTCCATGATGATGCTGATGAGATTTTCTTCCAGTGTCTGATTCAGATTGAGCCGCTCCACGATGTCGTCCAATTCACCGATCACCATTTCAAACAGGTCGATTTTTTCATAGAGCAGGTTGAGGATGTGCTGTTCAATGGTGCCGACGGTGGACAGGTTGTAGATGTGGACGTCCCGCTGCTGCCCCAGCCGGTGGACGCGGCCGATCCGCTGTTCCACGCGCATCGGGTTCCAGGGCAGATCGTAGTTGATCACCTGATTGCAGAACTGCAGATTGATCCCTTCGCCGCCCGCCTCGGTGGCGATCAGCACCTGTGCCCGGTTTTGAAACAGGTCGGTCATCCAGTCTTTTTTGCTCCGTTTAAATCCGCCGCGAAACGGCACAGAGGTAATCCCGTGTTCATGCAGGTACTTTTGCAGATAATTCTGCGTCGCCCGGTACTCGGTGAAGATGATCACCTTGTCGTTGATTTCCCGGATCAGTTCCACGGTTTTTGCCGCCTTGGAGTGGGTCTCGATCCGCTTGATCAGCTCCACCAGCTCCATGATCTCGGCTCTTGCCGGGGAGTCCTCCGGGGTGCGCTGGTGCATGTTGTACAGCGTCATGAACGCCGCTTCCCGGCTGGAGCAGACCTCTCGCTGCAAGGTGATCAAGGCGAGCGAGTTGAAGCCGCCCGTCCCGGAGTGATACTGTTCCTTGACAAAGCGGGTGACCCCGTCGTACAGGGCCTTTTCCTCCGGCGACAGCACGATGGGGATGGACCGTACCACGCGGTTGGTAAACTGGATGCCGCCGTCGCTTCGCTTGTTGCGGATCATCACCTTGTCCAGCTCGTGTTTGAGTTGCTCGTTGTTTTTCGCCTGCCGCTTTCCTTCCACGTAGTTGGTGGCAAACGTGCTGGTGTGGCCAAGATGGCCCGGCTTCAGCAGGTTGATCAGGTTGTACAGCTCGTCCATCTCGTTCTGGATCGGCGTGGCAGTGAGGAGCAGGCAGTATTTTTTGCGGATTTCCTTGACGAACTGGTAGTTCCGCGTCCGCTTGTTCTTCAACTTGTGCGCCTCGTCAATAATCAGCATGTCGTAGTCGATGTTCAGCACGTGGCGGCGGTGCGGGTCGCGCTTGGCCGTGTCGATCGAGGCCACCACCACGTCGTACTGCCGCCACATGTACTCTTTTTTCTGCGCGATAGCGGGGATGCCGAACTTCTGGTTCAGCTCCTTGGTCCACTGAATGACCAGGGAGGCGGGGACCAGCACGAGAATCTTCTTGGCCAGGCCGCGGACCATGTACTCCTTCATGATCAGTCCGGCCTCGATCGTTTTGCCCAGCCCCACTTCGTCGGCCAGGATGGCCCGGCCGCGCAGCTCGTTTAACACGCGTTCTGCTGTTTTGAGCTGGTGCGGATAGGGTTTGAGGGAAGGCAGATACTTGAGGCATTGGAGCTGGTCGAACTCGCGCACAAGCATGGCTTCTTCCGCCTCCAGGGCCAGCTGGAACAGTTCCCATTTGTCCCAAGGGCCGTCCTGCCGCATGCGCTCCGTAAGCAAATCAATCCATTTCATGTCAAACGAGACAGGAATATTCGTCATTTTTGCACCTCATTACTAAAGGATGCCATTTATCATATAAGTCATGCGCTAATTGTTAACAATATTTGTCCTCGAGAAAAAATTGTTAACGAAATCGTGAGTTGAATGTCAATTTGCATATTTTCAAAAAAGCACGCTCGTGGTAGGATAAACGTGTAGGTTTGTTGTTTAGTATGGAATCAATTGAAAAAGTTATGTATGGCCCAACATCCAACGCGAATGATAGTAGAAGGGAGAGACTGTCTTTAGACAGCGCCGAAGGAGCAAGCCGGCGACGGTGAATCTCTCAGGCAAAAGTACCTCTACTTGACGCATCTCTGGAGAGAGCTCGACAAGAGCCACCAACGGGGAAACTTGCCAGCTGTGCCGGTTGGCCCGCTTCGGCAAGGTAACTCTCAGGTACCAAGGACAGAGGGGAGACATGGGGGCGCCGTCTTCTTTGGCGTTTTCCGATTCTTCCGCTCTGTCCTTTTTTGCGTTCGTGAACGCGTCCTTATGAACGATCGCTCACGTTCCGGACGCAAGGCGACTCCGGGTTGCTTGGGGCCAATCGGTTTGCGGCAAAGAGCCGGGGCGATCGTCGGAGGCTTTGCCGGCTGTGTTCAGCTTTACAACAAACAGTTCATTCGGTTCAGGAGGTGCCTCATGTCCACTTTGAAACGCACGCCGCTCTTCCCGATTTACGAGAAGTACGGGGCGAAAACCATCGACTTCGGCGGCTGGGAGCTGCCGGTTCAGTTTTCCAGCATCACTCAGGAGCACGAAGCGGTGCGGACGAAGGCAGGATTGTTCGACGTATCCCACATGGGGGAAGTGGAGGTAAAAGGGGAGCGGGCGCTGGAATTCCTGCAGCGCGTGACCACCAACGACGTCTCCAAACTGGTGCCGGGCCAGGCGCAGTACAGCTTGATGTGCTATCCGGACGGCGGAACGGTGGATGATCTGCTGGTGTACAAATTTGCCGACGATCACTACCTGCTGGTGATCAACGCGGCCAACATCGACAAGGACTATGACTGGCTTTCCCAGCATCTGATCGACGGCGTCACGATCGAAAACATTTCTCCGCAAACAGCCCAGATCGCCCTGCAGGGGCCGCTGGCGGAGTCCATCCTGCAGCGGCTGACACCCGTCGACCTGTCGCAGATCGGCTTCTTCCGCTTTGAACGGGATGTGCTGATTGACGGTGTGCCCGCGCTCGTCTCCCGCAGCGGGTACACGGGTGAAGACGGCTTCGAGATTTACCTGGACGCTGCTCACGCCATCCAGGTATGGGAGAAACTACTCGAGACAGGCGCAGCGGACGGCCTGGTGCCGTGCGGACTGGGGGCGCGCGACACGCTCCGCTTCGAGGCAAGGCTGCCGCTCTACGGTCAGGAACTGAGCAAGGATATTACGCCGATCGAGGCTGGTGTCGGATTTGCCGTCAAGGTGGACAAAGACGTGCCGTTTATCGGCCAGGAAGTTTTAAAGGCGCAGAAAGAACAGGGAGCGCCCCGCAAACTGGTCGGGATCGAAATGATCGACCGCGGCATCCCCCGCACGCATTATCCGGTGTTTGTCGACGACCAACAGGTGGGGGAAGTGACAACTGGGACCCAGTCCCCGACGCTGAAAAAGAACGTTGGGTTGGCTTTGGTCAAAGCGGAATTCGCTGCCATCGGCACGAAGCTGGATGTGGAGATACGCGGCAAACGCCTCAAGGCGGAAGTCGTGGCCACGCCCTTCTACAAACGGCCGAAAAACTGACGTAAGAATCGCAAGCGTGGAAAAGGAGGACCTCGCACGTGAAATACCGTTACCTGCCGCAGACTGATCAGGACAAGCGCGAAATGATGGAAGCGCTGGGCATTTCCAGCGTGGATGAACTGTTTGCCGACATCCCGGAAGAGGTGCGTTTCAAAGGGAATCTGAACATCCCGGAAGCGCTCTCTGAACCGGAACTGGTCCGCTACTTCCAAGGGCTGTCCAGCAAGAACGTCAACTTCAGCACCCACGTCAACTTCCTGGGTGCCGGCGTGTACGAGCATTACATCCCCAGCGTCGTCAACCACATGCTGCTGCGCGGCGAGTTTTTCACCGCCTACACGCCATACCAGCCGGAGATCAGCCAGGGGGAGCTGCAGGCCATCTTTGAATATCAGACGATGGTGTGCGAGCTGACCGGGATGGAGGTGGCCAACTCTTCCATGTACGACGGTGTCACCGCGCTCGCCGAAGCGGCGATGATGGCGGCTGGCCACACCGGCAGAAAAAAGGTGGTCGTCTCCCGTGCCGTACACCCGGAGGCGCGCAGCGTGCTGAAAACGTACGCCTACGGACAAGGCGTGGAGCTGGTCGAAGCGGGCTTCACCGGCGACGGCGTGACCGATCTTGCCGAACTGAAAGCGCTGGTTGACGACCAGACTGCCGCAGTCATCGTGCAGTACCCCAATTTCTTTGGCGCCGTGGAAGACCTGGCGGCGGTCGAACCGATTGCGCACGAAAAAGGGGCGCTGCTGGTCGTTTCTGCCAACCCGCTCTCCCTCGGTGTACTGGAAGCTCCAGGCAAGCTGGGAGCCGACATCGTCATCGGCGACATGCAGCCGTTTGGCATCCCGGCTTCGTTCGGCGGACCGCACTGCGGCTACTTTGCCACCACGTCCAAGCTGATGCGTAAAATGCCGGGACGCATCGTCGGCCAGACGAAGGATGAAAACGGCAAACGCGGGTTTGTCCTGACCCTGCAGGCGCGGGAACAGCACATCCGCCGCGAAAAGGCAACCTCCAACATCTGCTCCAACCAGGCGCTCATGGCGCTGGCTGCGTCGATCACGCTGTCGGCACTGGGCAAGCAGGGCGTGCAGGAGATGGCGATGATGAACCTGCAAAAAGCTCACTACGCCAAACAGGCGCTGCAGGCAAAGGGATTCCGGATTACCTTCGGAGCGCCGGTGTTCAACGAATTTGCGGTGGAGCTGTCCAAGCCGGTCGCAGAGGTGAACAAGGCGCTGCTCGCGAAGGGCATCATCGGCGGGTACGATCTTGGACTTGCCTATTCGGAACTGTCCGGCCACATGCTGCTCGCTGTCACGGAGCTGAGGACGAAAGACGAAATCGACACGCTGGTGCAGGAACTGGAGGCGATCACACGTGCATAACGACAAGGACAAAGCACTCATTTTTGAATTGAGCAAACCAGGCCGCGTGAGCTACAACCTGCCGGCGCTGGACGTGCCGGAAGTCGACGTGGCCGCGCTGCTGCCCAAGCATCTGATCCGCGAGACGCCAACCGAACTGCCGGAGGTGTCCGAACTGCAGCTCGTGCGTCACTACACCGAACTGTCCCGCCGCAATCACGGGGTGGACAACGGCTTCTACCCGCTCGGATCGTGCACGATGAAATACAATCCGAAAATCAACGAAGATGTGGCCCGCTATCCGGGCTTCGCTCAAACCCATCCCTATCAGCCGGAAGAAAGCGTCCAGGGTGCTCTGGAGCTGATGTACAACCTGCAGAACGACCTGGCGGAAATCACCGGGATGGATGCGGTGACGCTGCAGCCCGCAGCGGGAGCGGCCGGCGAGTGGACCGGGCTGATGATGATTCGCGCGTACCACGAGAGCCGCGGTGACCATCAGCGCACGAAAGTGATCGTGCCCAACTCCGCCCACGGCACCAACCCGGCTTCCGCAGCGGTCGCTGGCCTGCAAACCGTGACGATTCCGTCCGACGAGCGCGGCCTGGTGGATATTGAAGCGCTGCGCCAGGCAGTCGGTCCGGACACGGCGGCGCTGATGCTGACCAACCCCAACACGCTCGGCCTGTTTGAGGAAGATATCGTGGAAATGGCGCGGATTGTCCACGAAGCGGGCGGTCTGTTGTACTACGACGGGGCCAATGCCAACGCGATCCTGGGCATTGCCCGGCCGGGCGACATGGGCTTTGACGTCGTCCACCTCAACCTGCACAAAACCTTTACCGGTCCGCACGGCGGCGGCGGTCCCGGTGCCGGTCCAGTCGGGGTGAAAAAAATTCTGGAGCCGTTTTTGCCAGCCCCGATCGTGGGCAAAAAAGCAGACGGCACGTACTACTGGGACAACGACCGTCCCCAGTCCATCGGCCGCGTAAAAGGCTACCACGGCAACTTTGGCATCCTGGTCCGCGCCTACGCCTACATCCGCACGATGGGGCCGGAAGGGCTGCTGCAAGTCTCGCAAAACGCCGTGCTGAACGCCAACTACATGATGAGAAAGCTGGCGTCGGCCTACGAGCTGCCGTACGACCGCGTCTGCAAGCACGAATTTGTCCTCTCCGGCGTCCGCCAGAAAAAACTGGGCGTCCGTACGTTGGACATCGCCAAGCGTCTGCTTGACTTTGGCTACCACCCGCCGACGATCTACTTCCCGCTGATCGTCGACGAATGTCTGATGATCGAGCCGACGGAGACGGAGACAAAAGAAACGCTCGATGAGTTTATCGAGGTCATGCTGAGAATCGCCCGCGAGTGCGAAGAAAACCCGGAAATCGTTCAGGAAGCGCCGCACACCACGGTGGTCAAGCGCCTCGACGAAGCGACGGCAGCACGCAAGCCGATCCTCCGTTACCAGCCGGAACAAGCATAACCGATTGAAACCGCCCGTTTTTTTCGGGCGGTTTTTGCGTTGTCCACATACGGATTGCGAGCAGGAAGACTCCCGACAGATTGCGAACATCTGCGAACATCACAGCTGGAGACCTAATCCCTTGACAAAATTTAAATTTTATGATATGATTAAAAATTAACGATTGAAACAATTTGCTGGTCTGTGTATACTTCTTTGTACACGCCGTCTTTCCATTCCTTGTAAGATCGGCAGTACAAAGGAGGAGATAACCTTGCAAGAAAACCACGTCAGTCTGACCGCGATCATGACCGCCTACATGCGCGCCTACCATACCATGAATGACACCCCGAAAATTTTTGATGACTTTCTCGCCTTCGAGCTGATACCAGAGGAAAGACGTGTGCTGATTGAACAAGGATTGGCCAGTGCCCTTCAGATTCCCGTCCCGGAAGCCGGCCTGGCACGCTCCGGTCAGGCGGCTGACGCTCTGCGGCCGTTCCTGCAGGCGATGGGACTGTCTCATGTTCTCAGCCGCTCGCGATATGCGGAAGACAACCTTGAGCTCGCGGTACAACAAGGGATCGGGCAGTATGTCATACTCGGGGCCGGGTTGGATACGTTTGCGTTCCGCCGTCCCGATCTTCTGCGTCAACTGCAGGTATTTGAAGCAGACCACCCGGCCACGCAAGCCTTCAAACGCGATCGGCTGGCTGAATTGAAATGGGAGACCCCGTCACATCTCCACTTTGTGCCTGTGGATTTCACAAAGGAACGCCTGGCTGATGCACTGAAGCGTACGGCGTACGATGTGCAGACGAAGAGCTTTTTTAGCTGGCTGGGAGTCACCATGTACCTGACGCGCGACGAAGTGTTCGCAACGCTTCGTTCCATTGCCGAGATAGCCCCTGCGGGCAGTGCAGTGATTTTCGATTACTTTGTGCCGGAAGAAGGCGCGCCGCACGATAAAGAGATGCGGGAGGAGCTAAGCAAGATCGGTGAGCCGATGAAAACGGCCCTCGACCCGTCGACGCTGGCTGTCGAGTTGGAACGTGTGGGGCTGCGTCTGCATGAAAACGCAAGCTCGGCCGATATCCAGGAACGATACTTCCAGAACCGAACGGACGGTTATCAGGCGAGCTGTCACGTGCGCTTTGCATGGGCTGTCGTCACGTAAAAATGGCTGCCTCGATACGTGGATCATGTGCGCCGGGTGGGTTGCCCGGCTTTTTTGTTTGTTTACGCGATTCTCCGAGCGGCGGCTTAGGGCCTCTTTTCGACACTTTTACAGGTGGTGACGACGCCAGGCGGACTGGATGATGTGGTAAGATGGAGGGAGATCGTACGGTGACGTAGGGGAAGAAACGATAAGGGACAGGCGCGTCCACGTGTGCAATGGAATCGTCCGTCTCTTGCCGTCCCGGCTGCCGGCGGCGTACAATGGATGGGGCAAGAGGAGGTCGAACTATGGAACAATGGCGTTTTCTCGTCACGGAAGCCATGTCACCGGCCATGAACATGGCTGTCGACGAGGCGATTTTGCAACTGCACAGCGAAGGAAAGGTACCGCCGACCGTCCGATTTTACACATGGAATCCGGCGACCCTGTCGATCGGCTACTTTCAAAAGGCGGCCAAGGAAATCAACCTGGAGGCGCTGCGTGAGCGAGGGCTGGGCTTTGTCCGCCGTCCCACCGGGGGACGGGCCGTCTTGCACGATCAGGAGTTGACCTACAGCGTCGTCGTTTCGGAAAGCCATCCGAAAATGCCGTCCGGCGTGACGGAGGCGTACAAGGTGATCAGCATGGGGCTGCTGCACGGATTTCAGCGGCTCGGCCTGCACGCGGAAATGGTCTCGCTGGCCACCGAGGAGGAAAAGGAAAAGTACAGCTCGCCCGGCTCGTCAGCCTGCTTTGATTCCCCCTCCTGGTACGAACTGGTGGTGGAGGGCAAAAAGGTGGCGGGCAGCGCCCAGACGCGGCAAAAAGGCGTGATCCTGCAGCACGGTTCGATTCTCCTGGAGATGGACGTCGAGCTGCTCTTTTCGCTGCTCAACTTCCCGTCCGAGCGCGTGAAACAGCGCATGATGGAGAGCTTCCGGCAAAAGGCAGTGACGATCAACGAGGTAAGCCCCCGGCCGATCAGCCTGCAAGAGGCTGTGCATGCCTTCCGCGACGGCTTCGCTTCCGGTCTGGAGGTGGAGTTGGTACCGGGAGAACTGACGGCTGAAGAATTGGCTTTGGCCGATGAATTGGTTCGTACCCGCTACGCTTCGGACGAGTGGAACTTCCGCCGCTGACGGACAGGTTTTTCGTCGGAGGAAATCAGGCAGACAAATGGACGAATACGGATTAGACAAGCTCTCAGGGGCCAAACCACCGGCTCCTGAGAGCTTTTTTTCATGCTCGTGAGGACAGAAATCTTTTATTAACATGTAAATTATTTGCGAAAACTTATCAACAATGATCATTGACATTATTTTACGGCCGAGGATAAAATAAAATCGTTTACTGGTTAACAATTTTGTGTGAGAAATGTGCACGATAAATCCGAAGGGAGTGCAGGAACAATGTCTGATCTGACACACGAGCTGATTTATGACCAGTATATGAAGCTGCTGCACCTGAACGAACAAAAGGCGGATACCGACATTCAGGAGTTTTTGAACCAGGCGACGGGTGAACAGGGAAAACTCTTGCCCCGAAATATGACGAGCATTCACGTCATTGACTGTATCGGGCAGCATGAACCGATCAACAACAGTGCCATTGCCAAGAAAATGAACTTGTCCAAAGCAAACATTACCAAAATCACGGCAAAATTGCTGGAAGCAGACCTGATTAAACGCTTCCAACTCACGGACAACAAGAAGGAAGTGTATTTTCGGTTGACGCCAAAAGGACGGCAAGTGTTTGAGATGCACGAAGCGATACACAAGCGGAAAGAACAGCAGTTCTACCAGTTTCTTGACCGCTTTACTGAGATGGAGCGGCATGCCATTCTCAAATTCCTCCGAGAACTGACCATGCAAATCAAGGAGGAACTGGCGGAAAGGCAGGGGACCCTCCGTGAAGAGCGCTAACGGTAATGCCGCGTTCATTTTGTATCTGGTTTGTATCAGCGCCTTCTTTGCATCGTTAAACCAAAATATTTACTCGCCGATCATTCCCCTGATCAGGGACTCGTTTCACGTCTCCATGAACCTGGTGAATTTGTCGGTATCGCTGTTTATTTTCGTTACCGCGATCATGCAAATGGTTCTCGGACCGCTCGTAGATCGGAAAGGGGCCCGATTTGTGCTGATCCCGGCCATCCTGTTGACTGTCGTTTCCAGCATCGGGTGCGCTGTCACCAATCAGTTTTCAGTGTTTTTGCTGTTCAGGGTTCTGCAAGCGGCAGGAACTGCTGCTCTCCCGCTTGTTGCCGCAGCGACCATTGGCAGGTTGTTTCAGGGAAGCCAACGCGGAAAAGCGATGGGGACGTATCAAATGCTGCTGTCTGTTGCGCCTGCAGTAGCCCCGGTACTGGGAGGATGGATGGGAGACTGGCATGGCTATCCCGGAATTTTCTGGTTTCTCGCAATCGCTTCCGCCATTCTCCTGGTGGCCCATCAGCTGTTTTTCCCGAAAGATACTCCGGAAGGGAAACAATCTGTCAGGAAAGGCGGGCTTTTGAATCACTATGGCGGCATTTTCACAAACAGGACGGGGAGCTCGATACTGATCTTGAGTTTCCTGTTTTTCTTCGTGTATTTCGCCGTGATCGTATACCTGCCTGTCTTGCTGACGGATCACTATCATGCAAGCCTGAAATTGGTAGGGCTGCTTTATCTGCCGCTGGCGCTAAGCACGATGGCGGGAAGCGCGATCTTTACCTACCTGCAAGCCCGAATTCCGCTCAAGACGCTGAGTGCAGGCGGACACGTCGTAGCGGCAGGCAGCATTCTGCTTTTTGCCGTTACCCATTCATTTTCGTTAATCGGGATGTTTACGGCTCTGGTAATGTACGGGATCTGTGTAGGGGTCATAACTCCTTTGTACTCGACAATGATGGCAAATGAATTTGAGCACAACAGGGGCAGTGCGATGGGACTGTTTAACTTCATCCGGTACATGGGAATGGCCGCCGGACCTGTCGTATCGGGATGGCTGCTGGCGAAAATGGAAGCTGTCGTCGTTTTTGGACTGCTGGGAGTGCTGTTTGCGTTGTTGAGTTGGGGATTGCGGCTGCGGATGCGCCCCCAAAACGTGAACGAGGCTGTCAAATGAGCAGTAAAAAGCAGCGGCTACCCGATACGGATAGCCGCTTCACTTGCGTAGATTGGAAAGCAGGATGTGTTTCAGTGTATTACACGAGCACCTCGGAATAGATGTGCTGCTCGAACAGCTGCTGCAGTTTTTGCACCATCGGGCCTACCTGGCCGCTGCCAACCGGTTGGCCGTCCACGGCGACAATGGGCATCACTTCCGCCGTCGTGCTGGAGAGGAACAGCTCATCCGCCTGCTTGAGGAACTGGATGTCAAACGCCTCCTCATGCACCGGAATGCCGTTTGCCTTTGCCAGGTCGATGACGGTTTGCCGGGTGATGCCGTGCAGAACCAGATTGTCGGCGGGGTGGGTGTACAGGGCGTTGTCCTTGACTGCAAACAGGTTGGAGGCGCTGCACTCGGTAATGATGCCGTTGCGGTGCAAGATCGACTCCTGGGCGCCGGCCTCCTTGGCGTACTGCTTGACCAGCACGGCTCCCAGCAGGTTCAGCGTCTTGATGTCGCAGCGGAGCCAGCGGATGTCTTCCACCAGCTGGGCGGTCAGTCCCTTTTTCTGATCGGCCAGTGGGCGTTCCTTGCGCCGGACAAATCCCATGATGACCGGGCGGATGCCGCTCGGGATATCGTGCAGGCGAGGAGCAACGCCGCGCGTCACCTGCAGGTAGAGGATGGCGTCATCGTCCGTCGTCAGGTTGTTTTTGACGATCAGCTGCTGAGCAATATCTTTCAGTTCTGCCGCCGTCCAAGGCAGGTCCAACTTGATTTCCCGCGCGCTGCGGAACAGACGGGTCAGATGGGCGTCCCACTGATACATTTTCCCTTTGTAAATCCGGACCACCTCATAGATCCCGTCACCAAAGTTGTAGCCGCGGTCTTCCGGGTGTACGGCCAGTTCGTCAGCCTCGACCCACTTGCCATCCACATACAGCATGGCGAAATCCTCCTTCATGATTACACAAAAATTATGACATTTCTTGTTTGCAAAAAACCATCCGACAAATATGCAGCCCCGGCGGCGGACAGGCAAAAATCCGCGTCGAGCAGTAGATGGATTCTCCTTCCACCTTACCAAACTGGGGGACAAGGGTCAATTTGATTTTACGGATGGGCCACAAATCCTGTCGCTCTATGACGCTGTGTGCCCGCATTTGACAAACTATTCTGACTAGACGCTGGCGACAGCCCCTGCCCATAATAAAAACAAACGCCTTGCGAAAGGAGCATGCCATGAGGGCGTATTGCAGATGGACGTTGTTCGCCATGCTGGTCATGAGTTTACATTTGCCGCTTCCAGCAGGGGCGGCGGCCGGAGTGCAGGAACAGATCGACGCCGACAGTCTGTACGATCACGTAGAGCGCCTGTCCCGTCAGCCGCGGGCGGCGGCGACGGAATCGGAGTTTGCCGCCCTCGTCTATGTGGAAGAGCAGCTTCGCCTGTACGGGTACGAGACCAAGCTGCAGCCGTTTTTCTATTACGTGTACAGCCAGCCGACCCAGCTCTCCTTGCGCACGGATGGCTGGCCCGACCGCATGTGGAACGTGACCGCCTTGACACATGGACCAAACGGCAGGGCGGCAGCCGAGATCATTGACGCCGGGAGAGGCACGGCGGCGGAGTTGAGCCGCATACAGGCGGAAGGGAAGATCGTCCTGATCCAGCGGGGAGAGATTCCCTTGGGGGAAAAGGTGCGCAACGCGGCGGCCGTCCAGGCGGCGGGAGTCATTCTCGTCAACGACGACGACGGAGCATGGGACGAACCGCTGGAAGAACCGCTCGACATGGCCGTACCTGCCGTGCTGCTCCCGCGAACGGAAGGGGAACTCCTGCGTCAGCGTCTGCTGGAAAAGGGAAAGGTGTCCGCTGAGCTGAACGTAATCGGCGGTGTCTCCACCCGACGCACGTCGTACAATCTGATCGCGGCGCGAAAGCCAAAGGGGGCAAACACAGGTCAAACGGTACTGGTGACCGCACGCCACGATTCTCCGCCCGCGTCGCCGGGGGCCAACGAGGGAGCGTCCGGCGCGGCCGTGCTGCTGGAGACAGCCCGCCTTCTGGCCAGTCAGCAGGTTGACACGGAAGTGCGTTTCGTCAGTCTGGGAGCGGCTTACGACGGGACGCGGGGGGCTGATGCCTACGTGCGCTCCTTGTCCGAAGCCGAGAAGCAGCAGATCGTCGCTGCGTTCTGCCTCAATGGCGTCGGCAGTGCGGACGCGGGGGAATTGACGGCGGTTACAGCGGACGGACTGCGAAATCTGCCCGCCGATCTGGCAGAGCAGGCGGGGGCCGTTTTTTCCGCCGCTCGACCTGGCGAGTCTGGCATAGGGGGAGAAGCGACCGTGTTTGCCCGCGCCGGGATTCCCGCCGCCGTGCTAGTCGCTCCAGTACCCGCTGACAGAAAGAGGGAGCTCTCGCAGGACACCGTGGACAGAATCAGTCGGGAGCAGCTCAGCCGTACGGCGCAAATCGTCCTGGCCGCCGTGCGCGAGATTGCCGATGAACACACCCCGGCGTATCCGGCGGGCCGACCCGCTCCCAAGTGATGAGGATTGATAGGAAAAGGGAAATACAGACGTTTGCCGTGCCCGCGCAGGTTTTCTAGACGCGGGCGTTTTGTTGCCTTCCGGAAGTAATTGTCAAAATCTGTCGAATGGTAAGGAATGGTCGATTTTTGATAAAAGAGGTATAATTTTCGCGAATGTAAAAAAATTCACTCACTTTGTGCAGAGTGTGAATCAGTGATTCCCGGCAAAGGGAGATGTGGCTGGTGCGGCAATGCGTTTACCGCGATCGTGTCGTGGGCAATCCGGAACAGCAGCGTCACCGTAATGTTTCGCGTCATTTATCGGAAATTTCCGAATAAAATAACATCCCCAACCGCAATACGGGGATGTCCATCAGTTACATCTGTTACGGAGGTTGATATGAAGCAATCCCAAGCGCTGTATCCTTCGTTCTTGGCGGTAATCGCCCTGGCGGTTGTCACCGCCGTGGCACACTGGCCCGTATGGTCTTCCCAAGCCAATGGGAGACTGCTGTTCGGTGTCCTGGAGTTGTTGGAGGTGGCGGCCTTCCTCTTGATCTTGTACCTGCTGCGGCGCGTCCGTCAACTGGAACAGGAAGTCCGCTATCGGGAGCACAGATTCCGCAGCTATTTCGACGCCGTCCCGGACCTCCTGTTCATCAAGAGCAAAACGGGCGATCTTTTATACGTCAATCAAGCGGCCGGGAAATTCTTTGTCGGCGATTGCTCAGCCAGTCCGGAGCTGGTGGGCGTGACGGACCGTTACCGGCAAAGTCTGTTCAGCTGCCGGGAAACCGACGAACTCGTCTTTCGATCGGGAGAACCGTTCCGTCGCGTCGAAGTGTTTGAGCAGCCGGACGGATCGACACGCTTTATCGACCTGGTAAAGGTACCGGTCATGGATCCACTGACCCATAAAGTCTCCCTCCTGATGCTGGGGCGGGACATCACCGACCAGAAGCGGGTGGAAATGGACGGACTGGCCACGAAAGAACTGCTGGAGTCCATTCTGCAGCAAACCCCCGACGCCATCTCGGTGATTGACGTCAACGGCCGCATCAAGCGCATCAACCAGGCGTCAGAAATCATCTTTGGCTACAGCGAAGAAGAATTGATCGACCGGCCGCTGCCGTTCATCCCCACGCATTTGCAGGAAGAAGCCGACTACTACCATCAACAAGTGCTGAATGGCAAGCGCATCATTGGGCTGGAAACGGTCCGCATTCACAAAAACGGCCAACCCCTGCACGTGTCCCTCTCATTGGCGCCGATCTACGACGGCGAGGGGAAAGTGATCGGCATTGTCGGCAGCGCGCGGGACATTACCGAACAGAAGCGCGTGGAGCATCGCCTGCGGGTGAGCGAAGCAAAGTACCGGCTGATCGCCGAAAACATGACCGACATGATCTGCGTGTACGAGGGGAGCGGTGCGGTGACCTACATGTCTCCTTCGCATGAGTCGATTCTGGGGTATCCGCTCGATCAGTTCAATCAGGTGTACGACTTCATGGATCGGGTGCATCCGGATGACCAGAAATCCGTCCGGCAGGCGATTGCGCGCATCGGTCAAACCGGTGAAATGGCTTCGGTCGAATTCCGCTTCCTGCACAACGGCGGCCACTGGGTCAACCTGGAATCTCGCTGCAAACCAATTGTGGATGAGACAGGACGGGTGATCAGTTTTATGATCGTCACCCGCGACATTACGGAGAAAAAGCGGGCAGAAGAACTGCTCCGCCAGTCGGACATGCTTTCTGCCGTCGGGCAGCTGGCGGCGGGAATCGCCCACGAGATCCGCAACCCATTGACTGCGCTGCGCGGCTTTATCCAATTAATGCAGTCGTCCGCTGAAGCCAATCGGTACTGCGGGATCATGCTCTCCGAACTGGATCGGATCAACTTGATCGTCAGCGAACTCTTGTTGTTGGCCAAGCCGCAGGCGGTCAAGTATCAGCAGCGGGAAGTGGGCGGCATCCTGAAAAACGTTCTCTCACTCCTGGACAGCCAGGCCATCTTAAACAACATCCAGATTCACACCCGAATCTCGGAGAATTTGCCGCTCATCACCTGTGAAGAAAACCAGTTGAAGCAAGTCTTCATCAATTTGTGCAAAAATGCCATCGAAGCAATGCCAAACGGGGGACACCTCCGGGTGGAGGCGGAAGAGCTGGACAAAGGCGAGGTGCGAATCAGGATCATTGATACGGGGGGCGGGATCGACCCGGAACAGATTCCGCGCCTGGGCGAGCCCTTTTACACCACCAAGGAAAAGGGGACCGGACTTGGCCTGATGGTCAGCCGCAGGATCATCCAGGAGCACGGCGGCCAAATCGTGGTTTCCAGCGAACCGGGCAAAGGAACGACGGTCGATGTCATCCTCCCCGTCATGGCCTGATGATGCAGCGGGTTGTGCTCACGCGGGCAGTTTGGGACGTGGTTTCCTGCCTTTCCACAACAGGCGCCCCAGCAGCAACAGTCCGCAGTACGTGGCGCTGCTTGCGGCCAGATTGGCTGCCGTGACGCTTACCAGTGGCAGCAGTGCAAACAGACCGGCCCCGGCCAGCATCGCCAGCAGCAGCGGCCCCATGTGCAGATCGTGGCGCACCGCCACGGGCACGGCCATCGCGTAAACGAGTGCGCCCAGGATGAGGCCGGCGTGTCCGAGTGACAACAACAGATGCAGCAGGTCGGCAAACGGCATGAGAGAAGCCAGAATGTGCGCAAGCGGCAAGGCGGCGGAGTGGATGTCGTGCCAGTGAGCCAAAAGGATCGCCTGTCCCAGCAGGGAGGCGAAGAAAAAGAACAGTGTGCCCGCCAACACGCCCGCACGTATCGTGCTCTGGCGGGGCGCGCGGGTGGCAAGCGGCAGGACGACGACCAGACAGACCAGTAAATGCAGGGAGAGGTACAGCACGGCCTGGATCAGCCACAGAGCGTTGAATTGGTATCCGAGCGAAGGAATCGGCACGTGGCGCTGTTCGGCAAACACAAACCCAAGCATTAGCAGTCCGGCGGCAAGTGAGGCGGCTGTCCCCCTAAGGATCGTCGTCCACCCCTGAGAGACAACCACCACGGCGAGGAGCAGGGGGGCGAGCACAAACAGCCAGCTCCACGCACCAGCCATGTGCTGCATTGCCTGCATGCCTGCTGTCGCTCCCGCGTAAGCCAAGAGGGAGAGGTGAATCAACACGGAGAAGGTGGGAGCGAATGTAGGGCCAAACCAGTGCAAAAGCAGATCGTGGAGCGTACGCACCCCCTGGCGATGACAGGAGACCAGCACACGGCAGCCGATCCACCCCAGTCCGATGCTGGCAGCAGCAAGGCCAATCGTCCCCCACGAGCCGAAATAGGCAAAAAAGCGCAGCCATTCATTACCGCTAAAATACGAACCGCCGAGCGCAGCCCCAGCGAACAGGACGGCGATTCGCCATGCGCTTCTGTCCATTCACATCATCCTTTTCCCAGCGTGGAACCCAAATTCGTTCATGCGTCATGAAATCTGTCGCACTGGTACCAATGTATGAGGCACAGAGGCTTGTTCAGAACAGTGTGATTAATGATACATATGTGTTTACAAACTATTAATATATGGATATACTGTATGAAGGTACTTTAGACAACTCCCCCATTTGAGGTGAATAAGATGAAAATTGTCGGCATTGCTGGCAGCATGAACGCGCAGTCAACAACCAAACTGGCGGTAGAGATCGTGTTGAAGGCCGCCCGGGAAGCGGGAGCGGAAACGGAATTGATTCACCTGGCCGAATGGCCGATGCCGGTCTACGACAATCGCGATGACGCCTCCACGTATCCGGAGACGGTGCATCGTTTTGTGCAAAAGGTATCGGAAGCGGACGGGCTGGTGATTGGTTCGCCGGAGTACCACGGCAGCATCACTGGCGCCTTGAAAAACGCGCTCGACTTTTTGGAAGGGCGCCATTTGCGCGACAAGCAGGTAGCCATTCTTGGCGTGGCAGGAGGCAGCATGGGCGCGACCAATACGGTAAACACCCTGCAGGTGATCATGCGCAATCTGCACGCCTGGCCTCTGCCGTCCAGCCCGAGCATTCCCAGCGCCTACGACGCCTTTGCGCCGGACGGGACGCTGAAAGATCCGCGTTTGCAGGAACGCATGGAGACGCTCGGCCGGGAACTGGTACGGTACGTGCGGGCGATGAACGCGGAAAAACAGCCGCAGTAGGCAGGTTTTTCTTGCAACCGTCGCGCTTTCCACGGTATTATGTTTTTACGTGCGTTTGAAAAGCCTTGGCCACAAGGTTTTTCATCCCGCCTGAAATACCGTGTGGAAACGAGGGATTCACATGCCAACTCCCAGTATGGAAGACTATTTGGAACGCATTTACACTTTAATCGAAGAAAAAGGTTACGCCCGTGTCTCCGATATCGCGGAAGCGTTGGAAGTGCATCCCTCATCCGTTACCAAGATGGTCCAGAAGCTGGACAAAGACAACTACCTGGTCTATGAAAAATACCGCGGCCTGGTGCTGACGCCAAAAGGCAAGAAAATCGGCAAGCGCCTGGTGGATCGTCACAGTCTGCTGGAAGAGTTCATGCGCGTCATCGGCGTGGACGAGGAGCACATCTATCGGGACGTGGAAGGGATCGAGCACCATCTCAGCTGGGAGTCGATCACCTGCCTGGAGTATCTCGTCCAGTATTTTCACGCCGACCCGTCGCGTATTGAGGAGCTGCGCCGTATCCGACAGGAAGACGAGCAAAAGGAAGAATAACTGCACTGACGCAAGCCTGACCGGCTTGCGTTTTTTGTCGTAATCGACAAGCCACCTCCCTATATTTGATAAGGAGGGAAGGGAAGGTGAGAGCATGCAGGCGGACGCGGTGTTTGAGGGCGGCGGAGTGAAAGGGATTGCCTTTATCGGAGCGCTGCAGGTGATGGAGGAGCACGGCTATACGTGGAAGAACCTGGCCGGCACGTCGGCGGGCTCGTTTGTCGCCGCTCTGCTCGGGGCGGGTTACAAGAGCGGAGAGCTCAGGCCTGTGTTTGAGCGGCTGGACTATCTGCATTTTCTCGAGCGGCGCGGCCTCGGTCGGCTGCCGGTCATCGGTCCATTGTACGAATTGTTCGTGCGGCAGGGGATGTACCGGACCAACCGGATTGAAAGGTTTATGGACGAATTGCTGCGGAAAAAAGGCATACGCACCTTTGGGGATCTGCCTCCGGGCAAGCTCAGGATCATCGCGTCCGACATCACGGCGGGAAAAATGCTGGTTTTGCCGGACGATCTCGTCCAGTTTGACATCGTCCCGGAGGAATTCCCGATCGCCCGGGCCGTCCGCATGTCGTGTTCGCTGCCGTATTTCTTTCAGCCGGTCCGGTTGCAGCAAAACGGGGAACCGCACTATATCGTGGACGGCGGGCTGCTGAGCAATTATCCGGTCTGGCTGTTTGACGTTCCCGGAAAGCCGCGCTGGCCGACAATCGGGTTTCGCCTGCACAGTAAACGGGTGGAGCGGGAAGCGTACCGGATTCGGGGCCTTTTTTCGTTTACCCGCAGCCTGATCACCACGATGCTGGACGCCCACGACCGGCTGTATGTGGAGCGGGCGCAGGCAGTACGGACGATCTTCATTCCGACGCTGGGGGTGCGGACCACGCATTTCGGCCTTCCTCCCGAGCTGCGCGCAGCCCTGATACGTTCGGGGGAAGAGGCGGCCCGCCAGTTTCTGGCCAAATGGAACTTCGAGCAGTACGTCGAAGTATTCCGCAGCATACCGCCAGGACCAAACAAAAAAACAGGCTGCCTCGTATAGGCAGCCTGTTTTGCATAAACGGACGGAATACGAATCGGGTAGAAGTGTTTTGCCTGATGTTACTGCGAGATGTGGTTCTTTGGGTCGCTCTCGTTCTGCTTGTTCTTTGCCCTGCTTTTGGCTCCTTCGATCACACGGAACGGGTGGTTTTTGCGGCTTGCCGGCGACGACTTTTTCATCGTCGGGCGCGGTGCGGTTTTAGGCTTCGGCTGTTTGTGCCGGTAGGCAGAGGAGAAAACCGAGCCGCTTCGCAGGTAGTTTCGCACTGCCACAAACAGCAGCACGGACAAGCCGATCACGATCAAGGTGCCGACAGGATTGTCGATGACCTGCCTCAGAAAGCCGTAGGCGGCCAACAGCAGCAACGCGACGATGATAGGGGGGATGTGGCGTAACATAGGGCTTCACCTCAATGGTATTCTATATGCCTCAACGTTATCCGGCGGAGATGAGTCGCTCTTTGCCTGCGACCTGATCCCGTTCCCGCATTTTGAGAAACGCGGCGATCGCCACTTCCACCTGGCTGTCGTCCGGTTCGCGGGTCGTGATTTTTTGCAGCCACAGTCCTGGGTAACCCAAATAGCGGAGGATCGGTGTATCGCGCAATTTGTTGGTCCACTGCAGAACTTCGTACGATACCCCGATTACCAGAGGCAGGAGTACGATGCGCTGCACCACGCGATCCCACAGTGTTTCGTAGGTGAACAGCGAGTAGATGATGACCCCGACGATCACCGTAAAGATCAGAAAGCTGCTGCCGCAGCGGTAGTGCAGGGTGGAAAATTTTTGCACATTCTCTACTGTCAATTCTACCCCGGATTCAAACGCGTTAATCACCTTGTGTTCGGCTCCGTGGTATTGAAACAGACGTTTGATGATCGGTGCCTGCGCGATCGCTGTAATGTAGCCGAGCAAGAGCAGGAGTTTGATCACACCTTCCGCCAGGTTTTGGGGAATCCCCGCCGGCACCCACTGTCCGAGCAAAAACTGGGCGAGAAAGACCGGCACCAGCGTGAAGGCAAACTTGCCGAACAAGAACGATAGCACCCCGACCACGGCTACGCCGAGCACCATTTGCAGCTTGGACGGTCCTGAGTCCACGTCGTCGTCCGATTCCATGCTGTACCGTTCGGTAGCGAAATTCAGATGTTTGGCTCCGTTTGCGCTGGCTTCGATCAAGCCGACGATACCGCGGACAAAGGGGATTTTTTTCAAGCTGTTTGCCCATTTATATTCCGAACGCGGAGCTTCGTAATACTCGATTTCCTGATTTTTCCTGCGGATGGCAGTGACGGTCACTCGTTTGCCGCCAAACATGACGCCTTCGATGACGGCCTGCCCGCCGTAACTGGGTACGTTTTGCTGCGCCAATCCTATCACCTTCCTTACCACATATTGTACCGGAAACGGCACGCGCAGGCTATAAGCAGTTCACACGCTGCCATTCAATTGTCAACAATTAGTGAAAACCGGAACTGCGGCGCATACTACACCTGAGGTGATGCACATGGACGCAACCAGGACACAAAAGGCGGAACAGCAGGGCACGGCAGGCTTGTCGGCCGGGCAGCAGGGCAGTGCAAAAGCGCTGGCGCTCGCCAAGGTGGGAGAAGTGGCTTTCTGGGGGACGGTTGTGTGGGGGCTGATCCGCGCTGCCGCCCATTATCTGAACTTCACACCATACGGCGTGGAAGCGTTCGCCCGGCCGATTCTCGGCATGGTGAGGGCAAACTCCTGGGCGGGCGTCGGACTGGGGGCGCTGATGCTGCTCGTGGAGACGATCGTGGCCGTCTTCTTGTATTCGCTAGTGTTCGGCAAAATCCGCTTGTGGTGGTTCGGGTTGCTGTACGGCCTGATCCTTTTTGCCGTGGCAGGGTACTTCTTTCGCATCGGCAATTGGAATCAAGCGACGCTCAGCACCGAACTGGCCTGGTATCTGTCATTCGGCCTGTTTGCCGGGATGTCGATCTCGCTGGAGCAATCAGACAAAGCCTGATGCTGTTCAAGCCCTTCCTCTGTGTGGTAAAATATTTCTCTAGTAAAAATCTTTTTACAAAAAGATGTTCAACTGAATCTCACACGGGGAGGAATGGACGATGGTATCCGTCCTGCTGCTGAACGGCCCGAACCTCAACCTCCTGGGGAAGCGGGAACCTGACGTGTACGGAAGCGAGACGCTGGACGACGTGCTTGCTCGGCTGGAAAAAGTGATGGAGGAACTGGGCGGCAGGCTGGAACACTGTCAGTCCAACCATGAAGGCGTCTTGATCGACGCCATTCACCGGGCCAAAGGGGTGCACGACGGCATCGTGATCAATCCCGGCGCCTTCACCCATTACAGCTACGCACTGCGGGACGCGCTGGCAGGGGTGGCGCTGCCGACGATCGAGGTACATATTTCCAACGTTCACGCCCGCGAGCCGTTCCGCCATCAGTCTGTCATTGCGCCGGTCGTGCTGGGACAGGTGGTCGGACTGGGAACGGACGGATACGAATGGGCGCTGCGCGCACTGGTCCGCAAACTGACGCAGGGATAAAGGCACGGAAGAACAAAAAATCAAAGGGGAGAGGGTCATGGAACAACGGCTTGTGAGACTTCGCGACGCCTTGTCGCAGCTCGGCGCAGATGCGCTGATTACGGAAAAGAAGGAAAACCGGTTTTACTTGAGCGGCTTTACCGGCTCCACCGGCTGGGTGATCGTGACGGAAAAAGAGGCATTTCTCGTCACTGACTTCCGCTACATCGAGCAGGCGCAGGAGCAGGCGCCCCATTTTCGTGTGGTCAACAACGAACGCAAACCGGTGGAAGCGATCGCCCGCGTGCTGAAGGAAGCGGGCGTAAAGCGGCTTGCCTTTGAGAGCAGCGTGTCGTTTGGCACCTATCAGGAATGGAGCAAGGCGTTTGACGGTGTCGAGCTTGTGCCGACGAGCGGTCTGATGGAAAAACTGCGCATGTACAAGGACCCCTCCGAGCTGGCGATCATCCGCGAAGCAGTGCGCATCGCCGACGAGGCGTACCAGCATATTCAGGGCTACATCAAACCAGGCGTCCGCGAGGTGGACGTGGCGTTGGAGCTGGAGTTTTTCATGCGCAAACGCGGTGCGGAAGCTGCTGCGTTTGACATCATCGTGGCGTCCGGTGTGCGCGGGGCACTGCCGCACGGGCGAGCCAGCGAGAAGGTCATCCAGGCGGGCGAAATGGTCACGCTGGACTTCGGTGCGGCCTACAAAGGATACAACTCCGACATCACCCGCACCCTGTCCGTCGGGGAACCGGACCCCAAGCTGAAGGAGATTTACGACATCGTCCTGCGCGCCCAGATCGCCGGCGTAGCGGCCTTGAAACCGGGTGTGACCGGCAAGGAAGCGGATGCTGTCACGCGCGAGATCATCACTGCCGCGGGCTACGGAGACGCGTACGGACACAGCGCGGGTCACGGCCTGGGCGTGGAAGTGCATGAGCTGCCCAATCTGTCGACGGTGAGTCCCTTCGTGCTGGAACCGGGCATGCTGGTCACGATGGAGCCGGGCATCTACATCAGCGGCCTTGGCGGGGTGCGCATCGAGGACGACGTGCTGATCACCGCGGACGGCCACGAGGTACTGACATCCTCGACGAAAGAGTTGCTCATTTTGCCGGTCTAATTTATACTAGTTGTGTTATTCGTTGATTGGGAGGACTACCATGATTTCTGTGAACGACTTTCGTACTGGTTTGACCATCGAAGTAGATGGCAACATTTATCAGGTAATCGAATTCCAACACGTAAAGCCCGGGAAAGGTGCAGCTTTCGTTCGTTCCAAGCTGCGCAACCTGCGCAACGGCAACATCACGGAAATGACGTTCCGTGGCGGTGAAAAGGTGAACCCGGCCCGTATTGAAACGTCGACAATGCAGTACCTGTACAACAGCGGTGACGAGTACACCTTCATGAATACCGAGACGTACGAGCAGATCACGTTCACGCGTCAGCAAATTGAGCGCGAACTGAAATTCCTCAAGGAAAACATGAACGTACAGATCATGCAGTACAACGGTGAGACCATCGGTATTCAACTGCCGAACACGGTTGAACTGGTAGTGACCGAGTGCGAGCCGGGCGTAAAAGGCGACACTGCGTCCAACGTGACGAAAAAGGCAACGCTGGAAACCGGCTTTGTGGTCAACGTGCCGCTGTTCGTAGAAGAAGGCGACAAGCTGATCATCGACACGCGCACGGAACAATACGTTTCCCGCGCATAAACGCGGATGTTTGCACGAAAGGCTGTACCCAAACAGGGTACAGCCTTTTTTCTTTGCCGGATTGTCAACACACTGAGCGGACGGTTACGTCCGTCCGCCAAACCACTCACAGAGCTTGAGAACAAATGCGGTGATGCCCGCCGCCATCAAGGGCCCGACAGGGATGCCGCGCAAAAAGACGATGCCAAAAATGGAGCCAATCACCAGACCGACGATGATGTGCGGCTCGGCGCGCAGCAGGTCAAGCCCCTTTCCGTTCATCCACGTGGCGATGGCGCCGCCTGCCATGGCGAGCAGGCCCATCACTGTCGTAAACAACGGCGTTACATCCCGCCAGGAAATCTTTTCGTTGGCGAACGGCACCAGCACGGAGATGGTCAAAAACAACAGGCCCAGTTCCAGCCCGCGCCGTTCGACGGCGGGAAAAAATCGCTCCAGTGCGGTCAGTTTTAACACCAGCAGGATGCTGGCGGCTGTGGCGATGATCGGCGATCGTCCGAGCAGCCCGATCACGATCAGGATGACAAGCATCACTTCTCCTGGCATCATCGGCATCAAAACCCCTGTCCCTGTTCTGCTTACACTTTATGAGACAAGGGTTGGGAGTATGCGTCGATCCTTCACCACCGGAACCAACTGGTAGCGGTCGATCTGGGAGCAGAAGCGGATGTCTTCCTCGCAGTGGTGCTGGGTCAGCCGTTTGCCCGTGGTGGTGCGAGCCATCACCTCTTCCAGCCGGTCGCATACGTACAGATAGCTCGCTTTCAGCGCCTCCCCCAGGTCACACACCTGGATGTGGGGGCGCATTTGTTGTGCTGTGTGGATCATCAGGCCGGCGGCCAGTCCGTCCTCCAGGGCGAACTCGGAGCGAGTGCCGGCACAGTACAGCGTGATGTCCAGTTTGTGCGACAGGGCGTACCGGATACAGGAGGTGGCATTCAAAAAACAGCCGATGACAAGAACCTGGGCCCGCTCGGCTTTTTGAATCGCGCGAGTGCCGTTGGTCGTGGTGAGAACCAACTGCCGTCCGGCACGGGTCTGTCGGGCCAGCTCAGTCGGCGAATTGTTGCAGTCGAAATCGGCGATCTTGCGGCAGTGCCGTTCACCGGCAAGAACGCTTTCGGCCGAGCGCAGCGCGTGGGCCTGGCCGATCGTCTCCACCGGGAGGACCTCTTGAAATCCGCTGCCTAAAGCGGTGACGATCGTGCTGGAGGCACGCAGCACGTCGATCACCACGACGACGCGGTTGCTGATTTGATCAAAACGTATCTCCTCCACGGTCGGCACCACCGCTATTCTCATGGAGCGATCCTCCTTCCCTCCAGCAAAGCCGCCGTATCCGCCCGCAAGCCCCGGCGCAGGGTCTCCACGGCGAGGATGTCTGTATAGGCGACGTTTCCCAAATTGACGTCACACCCCAGGGTGCGGATCAAGGCCACCTGCTGTTCCTTGTGCGGCGCCTCCCAGATCAGCCGACAGGCAAGGTCCCCGGCCGCCTGGGCGATCTCCTGCACAAACGCGTGATCCACCATGCCTTCGCAGTCAAACACGCCGACCGTTCCGCTCTCCCGCGCTTCCACGATCACGTAGCTGGCGCCCGCGCGCACATCCTGTTCCAGCGTGCGCAGCAGATCGTCGCGTTCCGCCCGGAAATGGGCTGCTTTTTTGCCAAATTCCGTGTATACCGTCAACCCCGCGTCTGCCGCAGCAGCGATTGCCCGACGGCGCATGTCGTCAGAGAGCGGAAAGGTTCCGTCGGAAATCTCCACCGCGTTGAAACCGAGGTCAAGCAGCCTGGCCATGTACGCTTCCGGTGACGAATGGCGGATGGCAATCTCAAACAGGGTGCCGCCCGGCATGATGTGCAGGTCAAGTGCCTTGGCGAGCGCCACTTTTTGGTACAGAACACCGGCGGGATAGAGCGTCGAAGTGCCAAACCCCAGTTTGTAAATGTCGATATACGGCGCGGCCAGTTCCATCAGATCTTGAAAGGTGTTCAGCCCAAGCCCTTTGTCGATGACCATGGTCAATCCGCGGGAGCGCGGTTTGGATTGCCGCTCGCCAAACGGATCAGACCAGCTCACGGGCCAGAATGGGATGTCGCTGTCTAGCATTGGCGGTTTCCTCATTTCTTTTTAGGCGTTTGCTTCAGTGTATGTAGGCGGCCGAAAAGGAGTGAGCCAACCGCCCATAGGCTATTGCCCAGCCAAAAGGTGTGATGAAACCGGCGAGGACGGGCATAGAGTGAGGAAGAGGAGGGAGGACGAGGCTGGATGTGGGAAAAAGCAATACTCGGGATGGCTGCGCTCAGGATGATGTCCGGAACGCTTGAACTGTTGGTCGCCCTGCTGATCTTGAAGGTGAACCAAGTGGAAAAGGCCCTGCTGATCAACTCCAGTCTGGCAATCGTTGGGCCGCTGGTGCTGCTGACGACCACGACCGTCGGGTTGATCGGCATGTCGGACCGGATCAGTTTCACCAAAATTGCCTGGATCTTCCTCGGCATCGTCTGCATCTTTATCGGCGTGCGCAAGTAAGCGGACATGTTCGGCAGATTGGATTGGTAACCAGAACGTCTTTCGGGAACAATAGGGCAAGCACCGGTTAGAGGAGGGAAGCCCATCATGTTGGAAACGTTGGAAAACCGCATTGCCTATCTGCGCGGATTGGCGGAAGGACTGGACATACAGGAGAACAGCCGAGAGGGAAAGATTCTCGCGGAGATGATTGAACTGGTCGACGACATCTACGGTGCGTTCCGCGAGCTGCACGCCCGCGTGGAAGAAACGGAGCGTTACGCGGAGGCCATCGACGAAGACCTGGAAGACGTGGAGCTGTACCTGTTCAACGACGATGAGGCCCTGTACGAGACCGTAGAGGACTGTTCCGTGGATGGGCAGGCAGCGTACGAGTCATTCGCCGATCACGATGACGATGAGGATGCGCATTTGTACGAGACAGGAGAGCGTGATCACGTCTTGTCGTCGCACGCCCTTGAGTGTCCATCCTGCCGGGAGGTTCTCTTTTTTCACGAAGGTGTGGACGGTGAAGGCTACCACCACTACATCGTCGAGCCGTATCGCGACGAAGCCGAGTACGAGCCGATCAACCCGACATGAGTACATCGATTCCGGCAGACATACGAGCTCGCGGCCGGATTTGCCGGTCAATCTGGCTTGTCTCTTCGCATGCGCGTCTGCCGTTTGGCGCTTGCCCTGCGGCAGGCGTTTTTTCTTGGCATAAAACTCGTCCATGGGCGCATAGGATGGAGGTAAGTCAAAGTGGACAAAGGCTGGCACCACCCGCCAGCCGCAAAAGGAGGGGACGATGGTGAAGGAGATCATGGCGATTTTGCCGGCGTCCGTCCGCAGCATTCTGACAGCGCTGCCCTCCGCCGTCAGAGAGCATCTGGAGGAGATACGCCTTAGGCAAAATCAGCCGATGGAAATACGTTACGGACAGCAGTCCAGCTATGTGACGCCTTCCGGCCAGCTGACCGCGATTGCCAGACAGGGGTGGATCTTTTCAGAGGAGCAGGCGGTCAAGCTGCTCAACCAGGTGAGCCAACACTCGCTATACGCGCTGGAAGAAGAGCTGAAGCGGGGATACATCACCGTCGTCGGCGGCCATCGCATCGGCATCGCCGGCAAAGTGGTGATGGAGAAGGGAGAAGTAAAAGGCATCCGCGACGTCACCAGCTTCAACATCCGCATCGCCCGCGAGAAAAAAGGAGCGGCACACCGCGTGCTTCCGTTTCTGTTCGAGAATGGACGCGTGCACAACACCCTGATCATTTCTCCCCCGCAGTGCGGAAAAACGACGCTGCTGCGCGATATCGCCCGTTCTTTAAGCTACGGCAACGAATGGGCGTCCAGCCGGAAAGTCGGCATTGTGGACGAGCGTTCCGAATTGGCCGGCTGCCTCAACGGCGTGCCGCAGCGGGACGTCGGACCTCGCACCGATGTGCTGGATGCTTGTCCCAAAGCAGTCGGGATGATGATGCTGATTCGCTCGATGTCGCCAGATGTGCTGATCGTCGACGAAATCGGCCGGACCGAAGACGGAGAGGCGGTGTGGGAGGCAATTCACGCCGGGGTAGCGGTCATCTGCACCGCGCACGGCGCCGACGTCAGCGAAGTGGCTCAGCGACCAACACTGGGCAGGTTGATCCAGTACGGCGCGTTTTCCCGCTACATCCTGCTCAGCAGGACAAATGGCGTAGGGACGGTCGAAGCGGTTTACGATGGCAGCCTGACTCGGGTGGATAGGGAGAAAATCGCATGGTTAAGCTGATTGGCGCCGTGTTGATTTTGTTCTCCGCGTCCATGATCGGCTGGCAGATCGGCCGCAATTACGCGTTTCGTCCCGTGCAGCTGCGCGCCCTGCTGGTCGCCTTGCAGATGCTGGAGACGGAAATCGTGTACGGTCTGACCCCCCTGCACCGTGCCTTCGTCAAAATTGGACATCGCGTACCGGACGAGGTGGGCCGTCTGTTTTTGACTGCGGCCGAGCTGTTGATCACCGAGCGGGCCCAGACGGCGGAAGACGCCCTCCGGCAGGCGATCGACGCACATTGGCCGCAGACAGCACTGCGCAGGCAGGAACGAGATGTGTTGAGCAGCCTGGGGCAGGTTCTCGGCTCGTCCGACCGGGAAGACCAGCAGAAACATTTGCGCCTTGCCGTCACCCATTTGCGCGGGCTGGAAGAAGAGGCGCGCGCAGAGCAAGGGAGGTACGAAAAGATGTACAAAAGCCTCGGCTTCCTGTGCGGCCTGCTGGTCGTCATCCTGATGTTCTAAAGGCGAGGTGTTCACAGTGGATTTTGATTTGACACCTGTTTTTCAGATCGGGGCGGTTGGGTTTATCACGGCCATTCTGCACACGGTGCTGAAGCAGGCGGGCAAGGAAGACATCGCGCACTGGGCGACGCTGGTGGGGTTCATCATCGTGCTGTACATGGTGGCTCACTTTATTGGTGACCTGTTTTCCGAGGTAAAACGCGTCTTCCTGTTCAACTGAGGAGGGAAGGCAGAATGGAAATCGTGCAGATCGTCGGGCTGGGACTGGTGGCTACGATTCTCGCGCTGGTCATCAAGGAGCAGAAGCCGATGTTCGCCTTTCTTCTGGCGCTTGCCAGCGGCGTGTTCATCTTCTACTTTCTCATCGGCAAGATCGCCGAAGTGATCCGCATTCTCGAGAAATTGGCCGTGCAGGCTGATCTGAATCTCGTCTTTCTGGAAACGATCCTCAAAATCATCGGAATTGCCTACATTGCCGAATTTGGCGCTCAAATGACGCGGGATGCGGGCCAGGGAGCAATCGCTTCCAAAATTGAGCTGGCGGGCAAGGTGCTGATTCTGGTCATGGCCGTTCCGATCATTCAAATCATCATCGAAACCGTGATTAACCTATTGCCGGCGTAAGGGAGAGGAGGGATGCAGATGCGTGTGGCGCGTGCAGGCTTGTCGGTCATCCTGCTGATTCTGCTGGTGGTGCTGCCGGCCGTCACCGTATCGGCTTCACCCGCTCCCGCCGCCCAGACCATCGACGAATTGGTCAAGGATCAAGCGGACGGCCTCGAGTTGGATCGTGTGGAGCAGTTTTGGCGGCAGCTCCAGCGCGAGTACAAGGGCTACCTGCCCGACGTGAAAGCACCTGGCTTCATCCAATTGCTGATGCAGCAAGGGGAGCTCAGCATCACGGGGTTTCTCAAGGGCATGGCCAAATTCTTCCTTCACGAGATTTTGATGAACGGCAAACTGCTCAGCTCGATCATCATCATCACCGTGTTTGCGATGATCCTGGAAACGATGCAAAACGCGTTTGAACGGAACACGGTCACCATCGTCGCCTACTCCATTGCCTATCTGGTGCTGATGGTGCTGGCAATCAACAGCTTTCACGTGGCCATCACCTACGCCAAGGACGCGATCAACAACATGTCCGACTTCATGCTGGCGATGATTCCCCTGGTGATAGCCCTGCTCGCCTCCGTGGGCAACCTGGCGTCGGCGACGATGTTTCATCCGCTGATTATCTTCATGATCAACACCAGCGGGCTGTTCATTTCCGCGATCATTTTCCCGCTGCTGTTTCTGTCCGCCATGCTGTCCATCGCCAGCCTGTTTTCGGAGCGGTACCAGGTGACACAGTTGGCGACGCTGCTGCGAAATATTGCGATGGGAGCGCTGGGCTCGTTTTTGACGATGTTCCTCGCCGTCATCTCCATCCAGGGGGCGACCTCGGCGGTGGCGGACGGGGTGACGCTGCGGACGGCCAAATACCTCACCGGCAACTTCATCCCCATCGTGGGACGGATGTTTTCCGACGCCGCCGACACCGTGCTGAATGCGTCGCTCCTGGTAAAAAACGCAGTCGGTCTGGCGGGCGTGCTGATCCTCGTCATCCTGTGCGCGTTTCCGGCCATCAAAATCCTGGTGCTGGCCCTGATCTACAATCTCTCGTCGGCGGTGCTGCAGCCGCTTGGCAACAGCCCGATCATCAGTGCGCTCGGGACGATCGGCAAAAGCCTCGTGTTCGTCTTTGCCGCTCTGGCAACGGTGGGTCTGATGTTTTTTCTCGCCATTACCATCATCATCGCGGCCGGCAACATCTCCATGATGGTTCGGTAGGTGAAGCGAATGACATGGCTGACCTTGTGGCTGAAAAAAATCATCCTGCTGGTGCTGCTCGCCGCCTTTCTCGATCTGATCCTGCCCAATACCAGTCTGCAGCGGTACGTCAAAATGGTCATGGGTTTGATTCTGTTGCTGACGATCATTTCGCCCGTTTTTTCCCTGTTCAATCTCTCGCAGGAAGAACTGGCGCTCCAGATTGACCGCTATCAGGCAGAGCTGGACCGCCCCGCCGATGCCGAGTGGAAGCGCATCGCAGAAAAGCTGGCGGGCGCGCGTGACAAGCAGGTGCGGGCGTACGTGCAGAAGCAGGTGGAGGAAGCGGTCCGCGCCCGCGTAAAAGAGGCGTACGGACTGGAGCTTAGCGGCGTGAACGTAACCCTGGAGCAAAGCGCCCAACAGCCGGAGCTGCGCCGCATCGAACTGATCGTGGGAGAGGAGAGGGAGCGGTCTTCCGGGGAGATCAAGCCGATTGAGCCGTTTCAGCCGGTGCACATCGATCTGAGCAGGCCGCCGTCCTCTGTTGACCCGGCGGAAGTGCCGAAGGCGGAGCAGCAAGACAATCCCCTGTACAGGCGGATTGCCCGCGACGTCGCCCAGCAGTGGGGATTGACGGAGGAGCAGGTGGTCGTCCTGTCGCGGCCGGCCGGGTGAACAGCGCTGAAGAAGGAATCATATGAGCGAGGTGAAGGACGTGTTTGCCAAGCTGAAAAAACTGTGGGAGGGGGATGGCGGCGACAAAAAGCTGAGGCCGATCCATTACTTCATCGTCATCATGGGCATCGGCATGGCGGTGATGATTTTGACCGACTTCCTGAAAGTGGAGCGGGATCAGCCGCTCAGCTTCGGAGTCGAGGGCAGCAATCCGACCGGCCCGCCGGACGGTGAAGCGAGCGTGCCGGCCATTGGAGGATCGTCCGCTCCCGACATCATCGCTGAATACGAGAACATGTACGAGACGCAGCTGCGGGAAATCCTCGGCAATGTAATCGGAGTCGGCAGCGTCGAAGTCATGGTAAACCTGGATTCCACCCCGGAGCTGGTCGTGGAGAAAAACCGCAACACGCGTTCTTCCACCAATCAGGAGACGGACAAGGATCGGGCTACCCGCAATCAGAGCGAACAGTCGCGCGACGAGCAGGTGGTCGTAATCAGCGGGAAGCAGGATCAGCCGGTAGTGATTAAGACGTTGAAACCCCGGGTGAGGGGCGTGCTGGTCGTCGCCAAGGGAGCCGACAATATTCAGGTCAAGGCGTGGATCACCGAGGCCGTCCAAAAAGTGCTGGACGTCCCCGCTTACAAGATATCCATTTTGCCCAAAAAGGGTTAGGAGGAATGGCAGATGATGCTCAGAAAACAGACAGTATGGTTGTTGACGATGCTGGCGGTGATGGTTGTCCTGTCCGGCTACTACCTGGTGAAGGGGCCGCAGGAGCAGATGCCGGCGTTAGGCCAGGAGCAGCAGGACCAACTGGATGGTGTGATCGTGGAAACCAAGCAAACGGACAAACCGGCGCCGGACGCCAAACCTGTGGAAGGGAAAGCCGAGGCAAACGCAGATTCGTCCCAAACGCCAGCCGCTGCGCCGGATGACGCGAAGCAGGCTGCCGACAAGCAGGAGGAAGACAGCGCGCTGATGACGGTGGGTGAGTCGGCGGCCGAGATCTTCCAAGGCTACAAGATGAAACGGGAAGCGCAGACCCAGCAGCAAAAAGACGAGCAGCTGGCAATCATGAGCAGCGCCGATGCCACGCCGCAGGCGGTCGCCGAAGCAAAAGCGAAGTACGACGAGCTGTCCAAGCTCGAATCAGCCACGATGGGGCTGGAAGAGATGCTGAAGGCGAGCGGCTACAAAGACGCGGTCGTGTTCGTGCAGGACGGCAAGGTGACGGTAATCGTCCAAAAAGACAAACTGAATGCCGATGAAGTCGTGGACATCATCGCCCAAGTGAAACAGCACCTGAACGTCTCCGCCAGCAACGTGACCGTCAGGTTCCAGGCTTCGTAGGCGTGCGGGGTGATTCATCCACCCATTCGCGTTTTAGACCATACTCGCGTTTTTGGCCATACTAAAGTGCGGCTGAATCGGGTATGCTTGTAAGGATTTTCCCTCTTCTCCAGCGAGAGCAGAGGGGAAATCCTTTCTTGACGTTGGGGATGGAGACAGGCTACCATGGTTTTATGACCTGATCCTACATACTCTTGTAAACTCCCTGGACATCCATTGAAACAAAGGAGTGCGTACGCGTGTTAAAAATTCATGAAATCCGCGAAATCATTAAGTTGATCGATCAATCTTCCATTAATGAATTTGAACTGGAAATGAACGGGACGAAAGTGACTCTGAAAAAATCGGTAGAAGCCGAGACGGTCGTAATTCCGCAGCCGGTCGTGCAGGCGGCACCCGCTGCTGTTCCGGCGGCTCAGGTGACGGCAGTGGAAGCGCCGGCAGCCCCCGCGCCTGCGGAAGCAGCAAAACCGGCGGCACCGGCACAGGAAGAAGCCAACCTGCACAAGATCGTGTCGCCAATGGTCGGCACCTTCTACCGCGCTCCCGAGCCGGGCAAACCGCCGTACGTGCAGCCGGGTGACAAGGTCACGCCGGACAAGGTGGTCTGCATCGTAGAGGCGATGAAATTGTTCAACGAAATCACGGCGGAAGTGACCGGGGAAATCGTGAAGGTGCTGGTCGAAGACGGCCAGCTGGTGGAATTCGGTCAACCGCTGTTCCTGGTAAAGCCTGAATAAAGTGGAGGAGAGCGGAATGTTCCAGAAAGTGTTGATTGCCAACCGCGGCGAGATTGCCGTACGGGTCATCCGCGCCTGCCGCGAGTTGGGCATTCGGACGGTCGCGGTCTACTCCGAAGCAGACCGTGACGCGCTTCACGTCAAGATGGCGGATGAAGCGTACTGCATCGGGCCGACGGCGTCCAAAGACAGTTACCTCAACATTGCCAACATCATGAGCGTGGCGACCAAGGTGGGCGCCGACGCGATTCATCCGGGGTATGGCTTTTTGGCCGAAAACGCCGACTTTGCCGAAATCTGTACCGCCTGCAACATCACGTTTATCGGGCCGGACCCGGAAGCGATCGTAAAGATGGGGGACAAGTCCACCGCCAAGGAGACGATGAAAGCGGCGGGCGTGCCCACAGTGCCCGGTACGGACGGTCTGATCGAAGATATTGACGACGCCATCCGTACTGCAAATGAGATCGGCTATCCGGTCATGGTCAAGGCGACAGCGGGCGGTGGCGGCCGTGGCATGCGCGTCGCCGTCAACGACGAGGATTTGGAAAAAGCAATCCGCCAGGCGCAAAGCGAAGCGAAAACGGCGTTTGGCAATCCGGGCGTCTACCTGGAGAAGTTCGTGGAAGGCCCGCGCCACGTGGAAATTCAGATCATGGCCGACAAGTACGGCAACGTCGTCTACCTGGGCGAGCGCGACTGTTCCATCCAGCGGCGTCATCAGAAGCTGATCGAAGAAGCGCCGTCCCCCGCTCTCAGCGAGGAACTGCGCAAGCAGATGGGGGAAGCCGCCGTCGCAGCCGCCAAGGCGGTCAACTATCACGGTGCCGGCACGGTCGAGTTTTTGGTGGACAAATACGGACAATTTTACTTCATGGAGATGAACACGCGCATCCAGGTGGAGCATCCGGTCACGGAGCTGGTCACCGGCATCGACCTGATCAAGGAGCAGATTCTGGTTGCAGCCGGCCAACCGCTGTCGTTCTCCCAGGACGACGTCAAGCTGAACGGATGGGCGATCGAGTGCCGTATCAATGCGGAGAATCCAGCCAAAAACTTCATGCCGTCGCCGGGACGCATCAACAACTACCTGGCGCCGGGCGGTTTTGGCGTGCGGGTGGACAGCGCCGCCTACGCCGGTTACACCATCCCGCCGTATTACGATTCGATGATCGCCAAGCTGATTGTTTGGGGCAAGGACAGACAGGAGGCGATCGAGCGGATGAAGCGGGCGCTCGGAGAATTCGTCGTCGACGGGATCACCACCACCATCCCGTTCCACTTGAAGGTGATGGATCACGAGGTGTTCATCAGCGGAGAGTTTGACACCAAATTCCTGGACAACTATGACCTTCAGCTGGATGAAGCCTGATCTTGCCTTGATTTGTAAAATGAGTGGGTGCTTGCTATAATGGAGTATAAAACCGCAGGGAGGTGCGAAGCATGGAAGAGTTTACTCCGGATTTAGAGAGAACAGAGCTTGGCAAAGTCCAGATCGCTCCCGAAGTCTTGGAAGTCATCGCCGGCATGGCCGCCTCGGAAGTGGAAGGCGTGGCCCATATGAGCGGCGGTTTCGTAGGCGAGATTGCCGAACGGCTCGGCCGTAAAAATATTGCTCGCGGCGTTCGCGTCGAAGTGGGATCGCGCGAAGCGGCAGTTGATGTATCGATCATTGTGAAATACGGACACCGCATCCCGGATGTCGCTCGGAATATTCAAGATAATGTGCGCAACGCGATCGAGAGCATGACAGGGCTGTCGGTTGTGGAAGTAAACGTACATATCGTCGATGTAGAGCTGAAGAGCGAAGAAAAAGCCCCGGCCGCCGTAGAAGAGTACCAGCGGGTTCGCTAGACGGCAGCGGAACCAATGCCCCCTGCTAGCCAGGGGGCATTTTCCTCATCATTGCCGGGATGGCCTCCTGTTCAAACAAGGCGAAAGGAAGATGTGTGTGAATTTGTTTGACCGCTTTATCTTGACGCTGTACAGCTTTGCCCTGATTGTGCTGTCCTGCGTTGCCATCGGGGCGACCAGCGGCCTGATCCCCGCTGCCTATCTGCGCCCCTATGTGGAGCAAATGCTGACCGGCAGCCATCCTGCGTATCTGATCGTCGCCATAATCTTTCTGATTGTCAGCCTGCGTTTCTTTTTCAGTTCGTTTCGCTCCCGCCAACCGAAAAGGGAACGGGGCATCCGGCAGCGCAGTGAGTTGGGGGAAGTGAACATTACCCTGCAGACGATCCAGACGATCGCCGAGCGGGCGGCGCGGCGCGTGAAAGGCGTTCGCGATCTGAAAACGGTAGTCAGGGCGCACGAGAGCGGCAACATGATCCTGCTGCGCGTCTCTGTGGACGGGGAAACCCCGCTGCCGGATTTGACCCAGCAGCTGCAGACCGTTGTCAAGGAGCAGGTGGAAGGCATCGCCGGCGTCATGATTTCCGAAGTGGCTGTCGTCGTCACCGAAGTGGCACAGTCTGAGATTTACGCGGCCCGCAGGCGGGTGGAATAGAGGGTGAACGGCATGTTATGGGAGTTGTTGTGGGAGCACAAGGGGAAACTACTGGGTGTGGCGGCCGGTCTTTTTTTCGGCATCATCTACCTTTTCGTCGGTTTTTGGGATACACTGGTGATTGTCGTGTTTGTCGGCACAGGGTATTACATCGGCCGCAAGCTGGACCACAAGGAAGATTTGCGGGAAATCCTGGACCGCATCCTGCCCGGCAAGTTTCGGTGATGGTCGGACCATCGTTTGCAACGGATTTTTGAGTAGAAGGTGAACGCAATGAAACGTAGAACAGCACGAGAAAAAGCAGTCCAATGCCTGTTCCAGATCGACATGGCTGACGTGCAGGTGGAAGACGCACTGAACCTCGTCATGGAAGACAGCGAGGAAGATCCGTCGTACCTGCGTTATCTGGTGGAAGGCACGTTAAAGCACCAGCAAGAGGTAGACGCGGAAATTCGCAAATTCCTGCGCGGCTGGCAGTTGGAGCGCATTGCCAACGTGGATCGGGCCATTCTCCGCCTGGCATTTTTTGAAATCATGTACGAACCGGACGTGCCGGACAGAGTCGTGATGAACGAAGCGATCGAGATCGCCAAATTGTTTAGTGACGAGCAGTCGCACCGTTACATCAACGGCGTGTTGTCCAGCTTTTTGCAGTCGCGCCAGACCGCCCAGGCGTAAAACAAGCAGGTGAGACAGCATGACGAAGGTATTGTTGGGAATTGATACGAGCAACTACCGGACATCGCTGTGCTTGGCAGAGGAAGACGGCCGGATTGTGGCAGAAGCAAAGCGCCTTCTCAAGGTGAAGGAAGGAAAGCGCGGCCTGCAGCAATCAGAAGCCGTCTTTCAGCATGTGATGAACCTGCCGGAGTTGAGCGAGCAATTGAAGTGGAACGACTACGAAATAGTTGCGGTATGTGCCAGCGAAAAGCCGCGTCCCGTGGAGGGATCGTACATGCCTGTGTTCAAGGTGGGGGAAGGGCTGGCGAAGTCTCTGGCCGCCTACCTGCGGGTACCCTGCCTGTTGACGACCCACCAGGAAGGGCATATCGCGGCAGGAGAGTTCACCGCGGAAAAACGGCCTCAGGGCGACAGCTTTCTCGCCGTTCACCTGTCCGGCGGGACGAGCGAGCTGTTGAAATGCGAACGGGAGGCGGCCGGATACCGCATTGAGAAGATAGGCGGAACGATCGACCTCCACGCCGGGCAGTTGGTGGACCGGATCGGGGTGGCGCTGGGACTGCCGTTTCCTGCGGGTCCTTTCCTGGAAAAAATGGCATGTGAAGCCAAAGGGGAGTTTCGCGTGGCGTCCGCAGTAGACGGCATGTCGTTCAGTTTCTCCGGACCGGAGGCGTCGCTGCTGCGGGCAGTGGAAAGCGGGACCATAGATCCGGCGGACATTGCGAGGGCGACAGAACAGTGTATCGCCAATACGCTGGAAAAGGCACTGCGCCATGCTGTCGAAGCGGGGCTGCCGCGGGAGATTCTCATCGTCGGGGGAGTCGCCGCCAACCGGTACATCCGCGAGCGTCTGATCAGACGGCTGGAGCACCCGGCCGTCAAGGCCAGTCTCTATTTTTGCGACCCGGAGTACTCCGGGGACAATGCATACGGCGTGGCAATGCTGGGATGGATGAAGTTGAAAGGCGAACGTTAAGAGGATATGAACTTTTTAAAATTCGCCTTTACATAAACTCCTTGAGTCGCTACACTAAGGGTAGCGAACTTGATGAAGGAGGTTTCTTCTCCATGGCAGCGACCATTTTGTACGGGAAGGACATTGCACAGGACATTCGCGCAGAATTGGCGAATGATGTGGAAGAATTGAAAAAACAGGGCGTGGAACCAGGATTGACGGTGATTTTGGTGGGGGATGACCCTGCCTCCCACTCCTACGTTCGCGGCAAGGAGCGGGGGTGTCAAGAGGTGGGCATCCGCTCGGAGGTCATTTACAAAGACGCTTCCATCAGCGAAGCGGAACTGTTGGACTTGATTCATCAATTGAATGAAAATCCGAACGTTCACGGCATATTGGTGCAGCTGCCGCTGCCGCCGCACATCTCCGAGAAAGCGGTGATCGAAGCCATCGCGCCGAAAAAGGATGTGGACGGCTTCCATCCCCTCAACGTCGGCAACATGATGATCGGATATGACACACTGCTTCCCTGCACGCCGCACGGCATCGTGGAATTGATCAAGCGGACGGGAACGCCCATTGCAGGCAAGCACGCGGTCGTGATCGGCCGCAGCAACATCGTGGGCAAGCCGGTCTCCTTCCTGCTGCAGCAGGAAAACGCCACGGTGACCATGTGCCACTCCCGCACGGTGGACCTGGCCGCGTATACTCGGCAGGCAGATATTCTCGTCGTGGCGGCAGGCAAGCCTCATTTGATCGGGCGGGAACACGTCAAACCGGGCGCTGTGGTGATTGACGTCGGCGTCAACCGGATTGAGACCGGCAAGCTGGTCGGGGATGTCAAGTTTGAGGAGGTGCGGGAGGTAGCCGGCTATCTCACGCCCGTCCCCGGTGGTGTCGGCCCGATGACGATTACCATGCTGCTGAAAAACACCGTCGCCGCTGCCAGAAAACAAACCGCCCGATAAGGGAGGGAGCGCATGGACACGCGACATGTATATACGGTCAGCGACTTGAATCGCTGCATCAAGCAGGTGCTGGAACGGGAACAGCACCTGCAGGACGTCTGGGTGCGGGGGGAAGTGTCCAATTTTACCCACCACACCAGCGGCCACATGTACTTGACATTGAAAGACAGCCAGTCCCGCATTAAAGTGGTCATGTTCGCCAGCTACAACCGCTTTTTGCGCTTTTTGCCCAAAGATGGAACCAAGGTGATTGTCCGTGGTTCCATCTCTGCCTATGAGCGGGACGGCGTCTATCAACTGTACGCCAGGGAGATGCAGCCGGACGGGCTGGGCTCCCTCTATTTGGCGTTTGAACAGTTGAAGGCGAAGCTGGCTGCGGAAGGCTTGTTTGCCCAGGAACGGAAGCGGCCGCTTCCGCGCTTTCCCAAGCGCGTTGGCGTGGTTACATCGCCGACAGGTGCGGCCATCCGCGACATCTGCACCACCATTAGACGGCGCTACCCGCAGGCGGAGATCGTCCTGTCCCCGGCGATCGTCCAGGGGGCGGAAGCTCCGGCGTCGATCGTGGCGGCGATCCACATCATCAATCAGCAGCCTGACATCGACGTGCTGATCGTCGGCAGGGGCGGCGGCTCGATCGAAGAGCTGTGGGCCTTCAACGACGAGCAGGTGGCGCGGGCGATCGCCGCATCCCGGATTCCGGTCATCTCCGCCGTGGGACACGAGACTGACGTGACCATCGCCGATTTTGTCGCAGACGTGAGGGCGGCCACTCCGACAGCGGCTGCCGAACTGGCCGTGCCGCATTACCTGGAGTGGGTGGAACGAGTCAAGCAGCTGGACGCGCGAATGCACAGGGCGCTGCGCGGACGGATGGCTTCCGAACGGAAACGGCTGGAAACCCTGATGCAATCCTACGCCATGCGCCGGCCCAAGCGGCGGGTGGAAGAAGCGCAGCAGCGCCTGGATGACGTGCAGAGCCGCATGCGTCAGGCGATGAAGCAGTTGGTGAGCCGTCGCACGGAGCGGTATGAACTGGTGGCTGCCCAGTTGAAACGGTTCCGGCCGACGGAAGCGGTCGCGGAGCGCAGGCGGGCCGTCAGCGCGCATCGGTCTCGCCTGGATGAGCTGGTCCGGCAGCGGGTGAATGAGGTGCGAATGGCATTTGCCGCTCGGATCGGTCAACTGGATGCGCTAAGCCCGTTGAAAGTGATGCAGCGCGGCTTTTCCCTGGTATATGCCAACGGGCGGTTGATCAAGTCAGTCGACCAGTTTGCCCCCGGAGACACTCTCATGGTACGATTAAGTGATGGCAGTGCTCAGGCACGCGTGGAACAGATTTACCGGGAGGAGAAGCGTAATGGCGCGGAAGAAGACGGATCAAGAGACTGACATGCAGTTTGAAGAGGCGATGAAGCGGCTGGAGGAAGTCGTCCACCGTCTGGAAGAGGGGGATATCGCGCTGGAGGAGGCGATCAGCCTCTATCAGGAAGGCGTGAAGCTGTCCCGCATCTGCAGTCAAAAGCTGGATGCAATCGAAGCGAAAATCACCCAGTTGGTGGAGGAAGACGGCCAATGGAAGCAAAAGCCGTTCCACGTGGAGGGCGAAGCGCAATGACCGACGCTTTCGCTTCCTACCTGACTGAAAAGACGGCATTGATCGAAGAACACCTGCTTCCCGGTCTGGAACGGGACGGCGTGCCGCATACACTGTACGAATCGATGAAATATTCCTTGATGGCGGGCGGCAAACGGCTGCGTCCGATGCTGGTGCTGGCGGTACTGGAAGCGCTGGACAAGCCGCTGAAGCGGGGGATTCCCTACGCCGTCGCGCTGGAAATGATTCATACCTATTCGCTGATTCACGACGACCTGCCGGCGATGGACGACGATGACCTTCGCCGCGGCAAACCGACCAATCACAAGGTGTTCGGGGAAGCGACCGCGATTCTGGCAGGGGATGCGCTGCTGACGCGTGCGTTTGGCTACATCGCCGAGGCGTACATGGACGATCCGGAGGTAAAGCCGGAGACGACCGTCCGGCTGATTGCCGAACTGGGAAAGCGGGCCGGTTCCGCCGGGATGGTCGGCGGGCAGATGGCAGACATCGAAGGGGAAGGCAAACGCCTCAACCTGGAAGAATTGGAGTACATCCACCGGCACAAAACCGGCGACCTGCTGATTGCCGCGTTGCGCGGCGGCGGGTGGTTGGCCGAGGCGACGCCGGCGCAGATGGACGCGCTGACCCGCTATGGGCTCTGTATCGGACTGGCGTTTCAAATCCAGGATGACATCCTCAACGTGGAAGGGGATGAAGCCCAACTGGGCAAGGCGGTGGGCAGCGACGCCGACCGGCAGAAGGCCACCTATCCTGCGCTGCTCGGACTGGAGGCGTCCAAAGAGCGGCTCGTCCAGCTGATCGCGGAGGCAAAAGCCGCGCTTGCCGAAGCGGGCTTGGAACATTCGGCCTTGGCCCCGCTGGCCGATTACGTGATGAACCGGACAAAGTAAACGGGTCAGGTATTCACGCCCGGTTCTTTTGAACCACTTTTATCGACAAATGCTGGCTATCCGCAGGGAAAGCCGGCTTTTTATTTTTCTCCCCGGAGCGGACAGTCTGGGTGATTACGGCAGCATGGCGGGCCTCTGGCAGATGAAAGTGGTCTTTTCGCCAAGAAACCGTTATAATGAAGCAAGCTGAACGCAGCGGATGTTTGCGTTATCATTTATGGATTGCAGCATGCCAATTGACGGAGAACGACTGGAAAGTGAGGAATCAAAATGCTGCTGACGACAGTCAACAATCCTCAGGATTTGAAAACGTGTTCGCTGCCCCAGCTGTACATGCTGGCCAGTGAAATTCGCCAGTTTCTAGTGGAAACCTTGTCCAAAACGGGCGGACACCTCGCTCCCAACCTGGGTGTGGTGGAACTGACGCTCGCATTGCACTACGTGTTCAACAGTCCGGAAGACAAATTGATCTGGGACGTAGGTCACCAAGCCTATGTACATAAAATCCTCACCGGCCGCCGCGAACTGTTTCCGACACTGCGCCAGTACAAGGGGTTGTGCGGCTTTCCCAAGATGAGCGAAAGCCCGCATGACGTCTGGGAAACGGGACACAGCAGTACGTCCCTGTCCGCGGCGATGGGCATGGCTACCGCGCGGGATCTGAAAAAGGAAAAGCACCATGTCGTGGCGATCATCGGGGACGGCGCCCTGACCGGGGGAATGGCGTTTGAAGCGCTGAACCACATCGGTCACGAGAAGAAAAACGTGATCGTGGTCCTGAACGACAACGAGATGTCGATCGCCCCCAATGTCGGCGCGCTGCACAATTACCTGGGCAAGCTGCGTTCTGCCGAAAACTACCGGAACGCCAAAAAAGAGCTGGAGCACCTGCTGAAATCGATACCCGCCGTGGGCGGCAGACTGGCCCATCTGGCGGAGCGGTTCAAGGACAGCTTGAAGTATTTGCTGGTCTCCGGCGTGCTATTCGAAGAGCTGGGCTTCACCTACATCGGCCCCATCGACGGCCACAACCTGGAACTGCTGCTCGACTCGCTGAAGACAGCCAAGCAGACCAGAGGGCCGGTACTGATTCACGCCATTACCAAAAAGGAAAGGGCTACGCCCCCGCCGAAGCCGATTCGGTCAAATGGCACGGCATCGGAACGTACAAGATCGAGTCAGGTCATACGCCGAAGTCTGCTCCGACGTACACGTCCGTCTTTGCGGACACGATGATCCAGCTCGCCGAAGCGGATGAACGGATTGTCGCCGTGACTCCGGCCATGCCGGCTGGTTCCGGGCTGCTCAAGTTTGGTGAGCGATTTCCGGATCGCCTGTTTGACGTAGGCATTGCCGAACAGCACGCCTGTACCTTTGCCGCCGGCCTGGCGACGCAGGGGCTGAAACCGGTGTATGCGGTCTACTCCACCTTTTTGCAGCGTGCGTACGACCAGTTGATTCACGATGTGGCGCGCCAAAAGCTGAACGTCATCTTCGCCGTCGACCGGGCGGGCCTGGTCGGAGCAGACGGGGAGACACACCAGGGCATGTACGACATCGCGTTCATGCGGACGATCCCCAACATGGTGATCATGGCGCCAAAGGACGAGAACGAACTGCGCCACATGATGAAAACGGCGGTGGCCTACGAAGACGGCCCCATCTCGTTCCGCTACCCGCGTCTGGCCATTCGCGGCGTAAAAATGGACGAGGAGCTGCAGGTCCTGCCGATCGGCAAAGCGGAAGTGGTGCGTGAGGGGAAAAACGTCGCCATCCTGTCGTTTGGCCACGTCTTCGAACTGGCGGAGGCAGCGGTGGAGCAGCTTGACAGCGAAGGCATCCAACCGATGCTGGTCAACGCCCGCTTCTGCAAGCCGCTGGATGAGGAGCTGCTGTTCCGCCTGGCGCGGGAAGGCTACGACATCGTCACCGTCGAAGAGGGAGCGGCGATGGGCGGTTTTGGCAGCGCCGTTCTCGAATGTCTGGCGGCGGCCGGGTTTCATCAGGTGCGCGTGGAAGTGGTGGCGGTGCCCGACTACTTTGTGGAACACGGCAGCGTGAAGGAACAGCGCGAGGAAGTGGGGCTGACGGCAGACGCCATCGCTGCCCGCGTGCGCGCCCTGCTGCCCATGACAAGGGGCGTTGTGGAAGCATGAAAAAAGAACGGGTAGACGTGCTCCTCGTCGAACGAGGGTTTTTTGAAACAAGGGAAAAGGCCAAGGCCGCCGTGATGGCCGGATTGGTCCTGGTGGGCGGCGAGCGCTGCGACAAGCCGGGGACCAAAATTCCTGAAGACACGCCGATCACCGTAAAGGGAGAGGTGCATCCCTACGTCAGCCGCGGCGGGTTGAAGCTGGAAAAAGCGCTGCGCGTGTTCGGGATTGATCTGAACGGCAGAGTGATGATGGACATTGGCGCGTCGACGGGCGGCTTTACCGACTGTGCGCTGCAGCACGGCGCGCGCCGTGTGTACGCGATTGACGTCGGGTACGGACAGCTTGCCTGGAGCCTGCGGCAGGACGAGCGTGTCGTAGTGATGGAGCGAACCAATTTTCGCCACATGGACCCGGATGCATTTGACGATGAGCGGCCGGACGCCGCCTCGATCGACGTTTCCTTCATCTCGCTGAAGCTGATCCTGCCCGTTTTGTACCGCTTTCTGGAACCGGGCGGGGATGTGGTTGCCCTCGTGAAGCCGCAGTTTGAAGCGGGCAAGGAAAACGTCGGCAAAAACGGCATCGTCCGCGATCCGGATATTCATGAAGCGGTGCTGGTTGATATCGGCCAGTTCGCTGTCAACACCGGGTTCTCTCTGCATGGATTGGATTACTCTCCCATCACTGGAGGCGAGGGGAACATCGAGTTTCTCCTGCACGCGCGAAAAAGCGAGGGCGGCCTGACTCCGGACGCCTGGCTGAAGCACACGGCGGAAGTGGTTTCCGTGGCCCATCGCGAATTGAAGTGAAATGTGGGACAAAAAGCCTCGATCACGCAGAATCGAGGCTTTTTTTATATGCATGAAAAGTTGTATACTTGTATAAGGATTTCCAACCAACGACGTTTGGGAGGGCCGTATGAAATCGATTGGTATCGTAGCAAACAAAGGGAAGCCGGAAGCCCGAATCGTGGCCAGAGAGTTGATGTACCTGCTGGAAGCGAGAGGGGCCCGCGTCCTGCTTGATGAACATATTGCCTCGGATGTGGGGCGGTCCGAGCTGGCAGCCTCGCTGGAAAAAATCGGCCGGGAAGCACAACTGCTGTGTGTCTTGGGCGGCGATGGGACGCTGCTTGGGATAGCCCGCCAGTTGGCCGGCCGCTCCTTGCCGATACTTGGCATCAATCTGGGGACGCTCGGCTTTTTGTCGGAAGCAGATCCGGACGATCTGCCTGTAGCCGTGGACAATCTGCTCTCCGGCAAGTACGACATCGAGGAGCGGACCATGCTGGAGGCGACGCTGGTGCGAAACGGGACGGCGCTGGCCAGCTACACCGCGATGAACGATATCGGCATCGCCAAAGGCTCGTTTTGCCGGATTATCCAATGCGCCGTGTACGTGGATGACGACTATGTGGCGACGTTCAGCGGCGACGGTGTGATTGTCTCCAGTCCGACCGGCTCGACCGCCTATTCCTTGTCGGCGGGAGGGCCAATCGTGGCACCCAACGTGGATATGCTGCTATTGACACCGGTGGCCCCACATTCGCTGACCGCCCGTCCGATGGTGCTGTCGGCCAATCAGATCATTCGCATCGAGGTGGATGCCATCCACCAGGAGATGGGACTGTCCATCGACGGCCAGTTTGGCTATCGGCTGGAAGGCGGCGACCAGATTTTTGTCAAGAAGTCCCCGCATGTCACGCCGCTGATCAAGTGGAAAACAGGCGGCTTTTTTGAAACGATACGCACGAAACTACAAGGTGAGTGGGAGTAATGGCAATGAACAAAGGACAACGACAGATTCGCATCAGGGAAATCATCAGCAATTACGAAGTGGAGACCCAGGACGAACTGGTGGACCGTCTGCGGGAAGCAGGGTTCAACGTGACCCAGGCCACCGTATCAAGGGATATCAAAGAGCTGCACCTGGTGAAAGTGCCGCTTCCGGACGGACGCTACAAGTATTCGATGCCTGTCGAGCAGAAGTTCAACCCGATCCAAAAACTGAAGCGGATGCTGGTGGACTCCTACGTGAGCATCGACTACGCCGACCACTTCATTGTGCTGAAAACATTGTCAGGCCACGCCAATGCTGTAGCCGAACTGATTGACAACCTGTCCTGGGAGGAGATCATGGGCACCATCAGCGGCGACAACACCATTCTCATCATCTGCCGCTCAAAGGAGAACTCCCGGGAAGTCACCCAGCGCTTCCTGGACATGTTGTAAAGGTGGTTGCACACGATGCTGTTGGAACTGTCCATTCGCAATTTTGCCATCATCAAATCGGTCACGATTTCCTTTCAACGCGGACTGAACATCCTCACGGGGGAGACCGGCGCAGGGAAGTCAATCATCATCGACGCGCTCGGCCTGCTTCTGGGCGGGCGAGCTTCCGCCGACTTTGTCCGGTACGGAGAGACGCGGGCTGAAGTGGAAGGGTTGTTTGAACTGCCCGCCGGCCACCCGGCGCTGGCGCTGTGCGAGAGCTTCGGCGTCGCTGTGGAGCAGGACGGCACGTTGGTCGTGCGCCGCGACATCTCCAGCCAGGGCAAAAGCATCATCCGCATCAACGGCCAGTTGGTCACCCTGGCAATGCTGCGGGAGCTGGGGCCGTGGCTGGTGACCGTGCACGGCCAGCACGACACCCACATGCTGATGCAGGCAGACAAGCACATCAACTGGCTGGACGCGTACGGCGAGGCGGAGTTGGGCCCAGCCAAAAAGGAGTACGCTCAGCTTTACGCCGCCTACAAAAAGACCAGACAGGACCTGGAGCGGATGGCTCGCAACGAGCGGGAACTGGTGCAGCGGATTGACCTGCTTCAATACCAGTTGAACGAGATCGAGGCGGCCGCCCTGACCCCGGGGGAAGACGAGAAACTGCTCAAACAGCGAAAAAAATGGATGAACATTGAAAAGGTGTACGCCGGCATACAGGACGCCTACCGCGCCCTCTACGGAGATCAGCGGGGACTTGATTGGCTTGGCCACGCGATGAGCGAGCTGGAGCGGATCGCGTCGTACGAAGAGCAGCTCGCGCCGATTGTGGAATCGGTTCAGAGCGCATACTATCAGATGGAAGACGTGGTGCAGCAGCTTCGCCAGCTCAGCGACCAGCTTGACTTCGAACCGGAGCAGTTGGCGGAAGTGGAGCGGCGGCTTGACCAGATCCAGAACCTGAAACGCAAGTACGGCAAAAACGTGGACGACATTCTGGAGTACGCCGCTGCGATCCAGGACGAGCTGGACGAGATGCAGCACTATGAGGATCGCCTGCAGCAGTTGGAGCACCGGCTGAGCGAACTGGCGGCCGATCTGGCCGTGGAAGCGCAGGAACTGTCCGTGATCCGCCGCGAATGCGCCGAACGGCTGGCGCGGGAGATTGAGCAGCAGTTAAAAGATCTGCACATGGAACGGGCCCGTTTCGCAATCGACGTCCGCCGGGTGCCGGATGAGGACGGGATTGAGCTGGAAGGTGCCAAATGGCGCGTCGATGCAAACGGCATTGATCAGGTGGAGTTTCTCATCTCCCCCAACCCGGGCGAGCCGCTTCGTCCGCTGGCCAAGATCGCGTCTGGCGGAGAACTGTCCCGGGTCATGCTGGCGATCAAGACGATCCTGGCCGGCACCGATCAGGTCCAGACGCTGATTTTCGACGAAGTGGATACCGGCGTGAGCGGCAGGGCGGCCCAGGCGATTGCGGAGAAACTGGCCCGCGTGGCACAGAAACGGCAGGTTCTTTGCATCACCCATCTGCCGCAGGTGGCATCGTTGGCTGACGCGCATTTCCTGATTCGCAAGGAAATGAGTGAGCACGAGACGATGACGGTGGTAGAGCGGCTCTCCGACGAAGAGCGCGTCAAGGAGTTGGCCCGGATGCTGGGGGGTGCCGAAGTCACGTCCAAAACCGAAGAACATGCCCGCGAAATGATTTTGCTGGGGCAACAACGAAAAGCTGTCAACGGCGTTTGACAGCTTTTTTTACGGGGCGGATGGCGCATTCCCGCGTGTGTGCGTGGGTGATTTTCCTGACATAATCCGTTGGGGCGCAGGCAACATTATAACTACACAAGGTGGAGGTGTATCAGGTAGGTGTAGGTAGGGAACGGTAGGAGTGATTGCTGGTGATCCGTCACAACAGAAGAAAATGGATGGGAAGTCTCCTTCTCCTCATCACGGCGCTCGTCGTGAGTTCCACCCCGTTCCGCGACCTGACTTCTTTCCCCCATGAATTGCGCTTGATGGAAGGTTCACTGCAACAGCTTCGCGTCTCCGTGCCCGTCATGGGGACGTTGATCAACAGCAACCCCGACATTTTGCACGTAAACGGAGCAAAGACGCGGGAAGTCACCGTCGACTTGAGCAAACCGCTGTCTGTCGAGCCGCGCCGCGCAGGTCAGGCACAGCTGCAGGTCAAGTGGCACAACGTTCCGCTGACCGCTGTCAACGTAAACGTGCTGCCCGATTTGCGGGTCATCCCCGGGGGACAATCGATCGGCGTCAAGTTGCAGACGGCGGGCGTGCTCGTCGTCGGACACCATCTCGTGGACACAGGCAAGGAAAAGGTTTCGCCCGGGGAGCGAGCGGGTATTCATGTCGGGGACATGATCGTCAAGATAAACGATCTGTACATCAACGACATGAATGATGTCAAGAAACTGGTCAACGAAGCAGGGGAGCGCAACACCCCCGTACAGCTGCTGGTCGTACGCGGCAAGGAAAAGCTCAACATGACCCTGCACCCGGCAAAAGACAAAAAAGACAACGAGTACCGCATGGGGCTATACATCCGCGATTCTGCAGCCGGTGTCGGTACACTGACGTTTATTGACCCCAATACCAAGGCGTACGGTGCGTTGGGCCACGTGATCTCTGACGTGGACACCGGCCAGGCAATTGCCGTGGGCGACGGCCAGATCGTCGCAGCCAGCGTAACCTCCATTGAAAAAGGACAGAGCGGCAACCCGGGGGAGAAATTTGCCCGCTTTTACAACGAAAGCGAAGTCCTGGGGACGATCACCAAAAACACGCCGTTCGGCATCTTTGGCAAGATGAAAGAGCAGCCAAAGCGCGGTTTGTACAATGAGCCGATGCCGATCGCCCTTGCCGAGCAGGTGAAGGAGGGGCCGGCCAAAATTCTCACGGTGGTGGACGGCCAAAAAGTGGAGGAGTTCTCCATAGAGATCGTCAATGTCGTCAAGCAGCATTTCCCCGCCACGAAGGGCATGATTATCAAAGTAACGGACAAGCGTCTGCTGGAGAAAACCGGCGGCATCGTTCAGGGGATGAGCGGCAGTCCGATTATCCAAGACGGTAAGATTGTCGGGGCGGTCACACACGTGTTTGTCAACGATCCCACCTCGGGATACGGCTGCTACATTGAATGGATGCTGCAAGAGGCAGGCATACCCGTCCGCTCGCAGCAAGGCAAAGCGCCGATCGGGAGTGCAGCATAGCGTCAGGACATACAGCTTACAGGCACGAACGCATGGCTTTGCGGGACGTGCAAAAACGCCCCTAACCGAAGCACGCTTCAATAGCCGTCAGCGCTCTCCCGTTGGGCGCGGCGGCTCTTCTCTATGCGGGCGTCCCTTACCGGATATCGCCCAGACGTGCAGGGCGCAAAAGGAAGGGGGCTGCCGCATCCAGCCGCATTTTTCGCAAGTGACGGCCGACGGGGGAACGCATACTGACGAAAAGTAGTTGTGAATTGTCGAAATATCGGAAAAATCATTCAATCTTTCGTCATTGGCAGGAATGACCTGGGGTTTGTCGAATAATTTTTCATGTGAAAAGATGGTTTGGACAGATTCCGATCGTTTACATACTTCTGAGATCACCAATTCCACCTTCTTTCCAAAATAGATGTTGATTGTAAGGAGGAACGACCTTGAACAAGATTGACGTGTTGTTGGCAGATGATAATCGGGAATTTGTGAACCTGCTGGAAGAGTACATCAGCAGCCAGCATGACATGAACGTCGTCGGGGTGGCGTACAACGGCAACGATGTCATTCGTCTGCTTCAGGAGAGCGTGCCGGATGTACTGATTCTCGATATTATCATGCCGCACCTCGATGGCCTGGCGGTGCTGGAGCAGATTCAGGCCATGCGTCTGTCTCCGCAGCCCAAAATCATCATGCTGACCGCGTTTGGTCAGGAAGAAATCACGAAAAAAGCGGTGGAACTGGGAGCTGCCTACTACATTTTGAAACCGTTTGACATGGAAGTGCTGGCTCAACGCATCCGCCAGATGACCAGCAGCAAGCCGACCGGTTCGTTTATCAGCGCCGTCAAGCCGCAGTCGTCGCTGGCGGTGAGAGGGCGCAATCTGGATGCCAGCATTACCAGCATCATTCACGAGATCGGTGTGCCTGCCCACATCAAGGGGTATTTGTACCTGCGCGAAGCGATCACGATGGTGTACAACGATGTGGAATTGCTCGGTTCGATCACCAAAGTGCTGTACCCCGACATCGCCAAAAAGTTCAACACGACAGCCAGCCGGGTGGAGCGTGCCATCCGCCACGCCATCGAAGTCGCCTGGTCGCGGGGGAATCTGGATTCCATCTCCAGCTTGTTCGGCTACACCGTCTCCAACACAAAGGCAAAGCCGACCAACTCCGAGTTTATTGCCATGGTGGCTGATAAGCTGCGGATTGAAGCGAAAATAAGCTGAGAAAAAAGAAAATAGATGTATCAAAGATACTGACAATTGGAAGCATTACGAGTACCGCTTGTTTATTGGTTCCGTATGACCAATGAAGAAGTGGTATTTTTTTACAATCCAGAAGGGGGTAAGGCAGGATGAGACATGCCCGGGATATCTTGCTGCCAGAAGTGATGAGCAGTACATAATTCTTTATTGATATATTCATAAACATCATTATAACCAAATTAAAATGAAATTTGTTTGGTTCCTTGGAGGATTCCTGTGCCGATCACCTATCAAAAAGTGAATATCTCTTCCGAAGACGATATTTATTTTGCGTTAAGTACGGTTCGTCATTTTATGAAGCAGCTCCCTTTTTCCGAGGCGGATCAGCAGAAGATTTTCGTGAGCGTGTCAGAGTTAACCCGAAACATACTGGATCACGCCTTCAGCAAGGGGATCATTTGTTGTGAATTGCTCGAACAGGGAATACGCTTGGTCGTTACCGATGAAGGGCCGGGAATTCTCGATGTTGAGGACGTGATCAACGGCAAACGGCGATCGTCGTCACGAGGATTGGGACTCGGCTTATCCGGCGTAAAGCGACTGATGGATGAATTCCACATCGAAACTTCAAGGAGAGGAACGAGGATCGTTGCAATCAAATGGGCAACCAAGCAGCCATAACACACAAAAGACAGAAGATACCTTGAGCCGCCTTGCTTCGATCGGCCAAATTGCAGCGGGGATCGCACATGAAGTGAGAAATCCGTTAACCGCAGTGAAGGGATTTTTGCAGCTGCTCAAGGAAGAGATTTCCCATGGGTATTTGGATATTGCCTGTTCCGAACTGGACCAGGCGATTGCGACGCTGCAGGATTTGCTGCAGGTATGCAAACCTGATTTGGAAGAAGAGTCGTATCTTTCGATCAATCTCTGTTCCGAATTGGAGTCTCTGCTCTACTTGTTTCAGGATCAAATCTATCGGGTGCAAATTGTCCGGAACTTTCGCAATTGTGATGAAGTTATCTGGGGAAAACGCAACCAGTTGAAGAAAGCCTTTTTCAATCTCTTGAAAAATGCGTTTGAAGCCATTCCCCATGAAGGCATCATCACCATCGACCATTACCGTATGGGTGACTTTGTGTACGTCAGCATTTCGGACACAGGAGTCGGTGTGCCGAGGGAAAAGCTTCAACTGTTGGGTACTCCCTTCTTCACAACAAAAGATGAGGGGACGGGCATGGGCCTGACACAGGTGTTTTCAACCATTTATCAACATGGAGGAACCATTGAGGTAAAGAGTACAGAAGGCATCGGCACAACATTCACCATTCAGTTTCCGATTGAAATGATCGAACAAATTGGAGTGATGGATATGAACATGCAATACGTGGAAGGCCAGAGTTTTCAAGAGTATTTCGCCATGAATGAAGATCGCTTTCACGAGCTGTTTGCCCACGAAACGAAAGGGACCAACCAGCTCATCGCCGACTCCATGTACAATATTAATGTAGGGGACATTTTTGTCAGAATGGCCAAACTCCTGGTCGAAGAGCGGCAGCATGAGCTGACGATGCTCGCGAAGGAACTGGGCAAGACGGGTGCGAGAAATGATGTCCCGCTCGTCATCAAACTGGAATTGATCCAGGCGTTTCGCAAGGTGTATTGGAATTTATTACATAACTATTATCAGAATGTCGGACTGGACATGGAAGGTGTCTTCCAGCTTGGCATCAAAACGAATTTTCTCTTGGATCATTACATTTTCCACTATTTCTCCAGTTACATCGAGTACAAGGATGAACTGCTGCGTTCCCACCGTGAAACGATAGATGACCTGTCGGTTCCCATCATTCCGTTATCCGCTTCCATGGCGGTGCTGCCCATTGTCGGCACCCTGGATACCTATCGGGCGAAAAAAGTGCAGGAGCGAACGCTCAATCAAATTGCCAACCTGAAGATTCAAAAAATTATTATTGATTTGTCCGGTGTGGCGTTCATGGACACAGCCGTGGTGGGCCATTTGTTTCGCATCGTAGAAGGAATCGGGCTGCTCGGATGCAAGGCGATCATCACCGGGATTCGCCCGGAAATCGCCAACACCATGATCGAATTGGGCATTGCGTTTACTGAAAAGGTGGTGACCAAGGCCACGCTGCAGCAAGCCTTGGAGGAGCTTCAATAAATATGGAAAGCATTTTCTGGAAACCTGCCCCCTTATGGTCAAGACCCCATTTTGTAGACACTTAAAAAACCCCCGGCCGTTAGGCCGCATGCTGACGCCTGTACTCGACTGGCGTCAGCTTATTTAATTTGATTTGCAAACGCTCTTCATTGTAAAAACGAATGTACTCCTCAATTCGTCTTTGCGCTTCATCCAGACTTCGAATATCATAAGGATAGAGAGCTTCTGCCTTTAAGTGCGAGAAGAAACTCTCCATAGGGGAATTGTCTAAACAATTGCCCCTTCGCGACATGCTGATTCGGGCGTCAACCTTTTGCAGCATGTCGTGGTATGCGTGGGACGTGTACTGGGAGCCTTGATCGCTGTGTACGATCAGTCCAGTCACGTCCTTATGCTTTTCAAATGCTTTCCGAAACGTCTCCAGGACAAGGGCATTGTCATTGTGTAAGCTCACATGGTGCGCCACGATTTCGTTGTGAAACAAGTCTTTAATCGCTGATAAGAAGATACGTTGATCTCCTACACGAAACTGGGTAACATCGGTGACCCACTTCTGGTTTGGTTTCTCGGCTGTGAAGTCACGCTTCAACAGATTTTCGGCAACACGACCATCAGATTCAGCCGCTCGATACGTGCTCCGATACGCTCGCTTGCCACGAATAATGGCTTTCAGCCCAAGAATTTGCATGAGTCGTAACACCTTCTTATGATTCACAACCTTGCCGTATTGACGAAAGAGTTCCGCTTGAATTCTTCGATACCCATATATTCCTTTTCGTTCATCATAGATGGTTTGAATCTGCTGTTTCAGTTCTCCGTCTCTATCCCACTCCTTCTGTGCAAGATACCGATAATACCCACTCCTCGATACACCAAGAAGTTTGGAGAGTTCGGTAATCGGGTACAACGCTGCGACATTCTCCATCACACGATACTTTTTTCTTACACCTCCCGCATCCAGATTTCCAAACACTTTTTTAGAATTTCGTTCTCCCGTTTCAATTTTTTCACATGTCGATCTTGATCGATGTACGCTGTACGTCGTCCACGCTGATCCAAAAGACCGAACTCCCCAAGTTGTTTGTATTTCCGCATCCACTTTTTTACTCGATCCTTATCCTGGATTTCTAAATGCTCAGTGATCTGTCTGTATGTCCACTTCTCCTCTACATGCAATCGTATTGCCTCCATTTTCAACGACAAAGGATAATGCTTGAACTTTTGACCTTTGATAGCCATAAAAAATTCACCCCTTAAAGTAACATCGGTTTTCCCAAGGGGTTTTTCCAATGTCTACTTTAAGGGGTGCACTCTATTATCCAAGAGGGGGTTCTTTTTGTATAGCCTCCATGCTGCGAGCAGGCACATTGCGTTGGCGGACTTCTCGCAATGTGTTGATTCCCTGCTTCTTTCTAGTACAATGAGGAAATAACCCTTGCAAAGAGTGGTGATCACGCATGACCAAACTGGAAGAGATTCTCGCGTACAACCGCGGGTTTGTCGCTCGTGGGGAATACGAGGCATTCAAGACAACCAAATTCCCGGACAAGCGTCTGGTGATCCTGTCCTGTATGGATACCCGGCTGGAAGAACTGCTGCCCAAGGCGATGAATTTGCGCAACGGGGATTTCAAGCACGTGAAGAGTGCGGGGGCGATCGTGTCCCATCCATTTGGCAGTGTCATGCGCAGCATCCTCGTCGCGCTGTATGCCTTGAACGCGGAAGAAGTGATGGTCGTGGGACATTACGACTGCGGGATGAGCATGATCTCCGCCGAAGACATGCTGAACAGAATGAAACAGCAGGGGATTACCGACGAGACGATTTCCTTGCTGCTAAATGCCGGGATCAATCTGAAGACCTGGCTGCGCGGCTTTGACAGCGTGGAGGAAAGCGTGAAACGAAGCGTCGAGGTTATTTCAAACCACCCACTGCTGCCGTGCGGGGTGCCGGTGCACGGCCTGTTAATCAATCCGGAGACCGGGCAGCTGGACCTGGTCGTCAACGGCTATGAGAGAATCGCTTGCGACGAGTAAGCGGCGGTTGGATGTCATTACCCGGAGGCGTTTTATGACAAAAGGCATGCACTGGCTCCTGGGGCTGCTCGGGGTGGGGGCACTGTGCGGAGCCTACGGATACGGGTGGGAACGGCATCAACTGGAAGTGGTCTCGCTGTCGATCACACTTCCCGATTGGCCGCAGGTGCTGAAAGGTGTCCGTCTGGTCCATTTTAGCGACACGCACCTGGGACCGTACTGGGGATTGGAACAACTGCAGCGCGTGGTGGATGTGATCAATCGGGAGAAGCCTGATCTGATCTGCTTTACCGGCGACCTGGTGGACGAGAGCACGCGGCTGCTGTCCGCGGCGGTTCCCATGCTGCGGGGACTGCAGGCGCCGCTCGGCAAGTTTGCCGTACTGGGCAACCACGACTGGCGCTACGGGCAGCAGGATGTTATCCACCAGGCGCTCGTGGATGCGGACTTTCAGGTCCTGGACAACCGACATGTGCGGACAGAGTACAAAGGGGCCGGTCTCTATGTGGCCGGCGTGGACGACGTGCTGCACGGCACGCCTGACGTGCAGGCGGCATTGGCGGGCATTGCCCCAGGCGAACCGGTAATCCTGCTTGTGCACGAACCGGACTTTGCCGATGTGGCTGCCCGTCATCATGTCCATCTGCAGTTGTCCGGCCACAGTCACGGCGGACAGGTGCGCCTCCCGCTCATCGGCCACGTATTGACACCACCGCTTGGCCAAAAATACGTGTCCGGCCTGATGCAGGCAGGCGAGCGCAAGATGCCGGTCTATACCAGCAGGGGATTGGGCACGACCATTTTGCCGGTCCGGTTTCTCTGCCGGCCGGAAGTGACCGTCCTCACGCTGGTTTAGTAGGCGCTTTTGATCCACTGGACAAACTGCTGAAATGCGTCGTCCTCCTTTTTGGCATGCAGGTAGGCAATCAAGGTGGGGCGGGTCAGTTGGCCGTTGGCAATGTCCATGGCAATCAGTCGTCCCGCGTCCACCTCTTCCCGAATGGTTCGTTCCGGCAGCATGGTGACACCGAGCTGCTGGAGGACCATTTTTTTGACTGCACTGAAACTGTCCAGTTCCATGACGACGTTGGGAAATACGCCGTGCTGCGCCAGGAACCGGTCAACCCGCTGCCGGAACGGCGCGGTATGGTCGCCGAAAGCGATGACGGGCTCTGCTCCCCAGTGGGAAAAACCGGGGAATCCGCTTGCCCACGGATGTTCGGGATCGGTCACCAGGAGAATCCGGTCGCAGGGCAGGAACTCCTGATGAATGTGCGGATGGTACACCTCGTGGCCAAGAAAGGCGATGTCGGCGGCACCGGTGAGGAGGGCGGCGATTGATTCCTCGTAAAGCGTGGAGCGGACGAAACAGGTAAAGTGCGGGTGAGCGCGCCGGTACTCGCCGATCAGGCGGGGCAGCTCGTACGACGCGAACGCTTTGCCAGCGACGATTGTCAGCGCCTGAGGCTTTTCCCTGTGCTGGGTAAATGCACGGAGCTGTTCGACGACGGAGGCCGCAACCGGCAGAAGGCGCCTCCCTTCCCCGGTCAGGCTGACGCCTGTAGCGGTGCGGACGAATAGCGGTGTGCCCACTTGCCGTTCCAACTGTTTGAGCCGGTGCGTCACGGTGGATTGGGCGAGAAACATGGCTTGGGCCGCCCGGTTCAGCGAACCGTACCGGGCAATCGCCAAAAACACCTCCAGGCTTTGCAAATCCATGGGAACCTCCTGAAACGATCTGGTTGTTGAAGTTATCGAATAGATGGATAGCTTGTTATTCATATTCTATAACAAAGCGGTTTGTGTATGGAATAGGATGGGATCAGGAGGTGGTCTCCATGAGACAGGATGACGTGAAAACAACGGTTCAACAACAATTCGGCCGCCACGCCGAGTCATATGTGACCAGCGCGACGCACGCCAAGGGGGAGGACTTGCCGCTCCTGGTCGAATGGCTGAAGCCACGCGGCGATTGGGTGGTGCTGGATGTGGCGACCGGCGGCGGCCATGTGGCCAAAACGCTGGCTCCGCACTGCCGCTTCGTTGTGGCCACCGACCTGACTGCACCGATGCTGGAGGCTGCAGCTAATGCTCACCGGGAGGCCGGATTGACGAATCTTGTGTACGTGCAGGCGGACGCGGAACAACTGCCGTTTTTGTCCGAATCGTTTGACGCCGTATGCTGCCGCATTGCCGCCCATCACTTTCCCGACCCGGACGCGTTTGTCCGTGAGGCGAGCCGTGTGCTTCGTCCTGGCGGCATGTTTTTGCTGATCGACAACGTGGTGCCCGATGAACCGGAGTTGGCCGAGATTGTCAACCGGGTGGAGAAATTGCGCGACATCAGCCACGTGCGCTGTCTGTCGGTAGCGGAGTGGCGGGAACTGTTGCAGAAATACGGCCTATTGGAACGCAAGGACCGCCTGCGCCAAAAGCGCTTCCTGTTTTCAGAGTGGGTCGCCCGGACCTCCTCATCCAAGGAGCAGGAGGAAGCAGTGGAGCGCTGTCTGCTGGATGCGCCGCAGGCGATGAAAGCATACTGGAATCTGGACGTGCGAGACGGACGCGTCCAGTCGCACCAGATCGACGAGTGGATGGTCTTGTGCCAAAAAGGGGGAAAGTGAGATGAACCATCCCATTTGGCAACCGGCTGGAATTCATGGAGCGGATCAGGCCATGCGAATAGATTTTCATGCGGAACAGAATCGTTATGCGTACGCTGGCAGGCGCGCGGACGCAAGCTGGATGGAGGCCATTTGCGGATGGCTCGACCCGGTTGGCAGGCGCGTGGCAGACATCGGATGCGGCGGCGGGATATACACCAAAGCATGGGCGGAGATGGGAGCGTCAGCGGTGGTCGGCGTTGATTTTTCCCAAGTTATGCTGGAGGCAGCAAAGGAGACCTGTCGTGACTGTCCAAACGTAACATTGGTCCGCGGAGACGCCCTGCGGACAGGGATGCCGGGGGAAAGCACCGACGTGGTGTTTGCCAGAGCGTTGATTCATCATTTGGACGAGCTGGACGGGTTCTTTGCCGAGGCCGCCCGCCTGCTTGTTCCCGGCGGTCTGGCGATCGTGCAGGATCGGACGATGGAGGATGTGTCCCTGCCGGGTTCGCCCACCCATCTGCGCGGATACTTTTTTTCCCGCTTTCCGCGTCTGCTGGAGCTGGAAAAAGAGCGCCGCCCAGCCGATTCCGACGTGCAGGACGCGATGCGAACAGCCGGTTTTCAAGCGATACACAGGGATGTGCTGTGGGAGACACGCCGCGTCTATTCGGGATGGGAGGAACTGGAGCAGGATCTGCTCAAACGAAACGGCCGCTCGATCCTGCACGCCCTTTCCGACGAAGAGCTGCGCGCGCTGGTCGCTGCCATGAAGCAGGAGATTGCTTCAGACGGGATCATCGTGGAGCGGGATCGCTGGACGATCTGGATAGGAACGAAACAATGAGACACACTATCCGTAACCACCCTTCCCCAGTGAATCCACAATTGTGAAATCGTTTGTCACAATTCCACTACTGCTTGTATACCCGTGGGCGATTCTATATAATGAAAGTGGCATTCTATTCCTGCGCGTCAGTTTTGTAAAGGAGTTGTCTGACGGATGAAAATTACCTTGTTCGATATCCTCATGTTCGTGTTCACGTTCTTCATCCTCTGGGGCGTGATCCGTTCCGCGAGAGCCAAAAACAAGTTTGCGGTAGGATTCGGACTTTTGTCCCTGGCTGTATTCCTGTTCGCAGACGGTCTGATTATCTACTACGCGACAAGAGGAGTATAGGGGTCGTTCCCGTTTACAGGTTCGTTTTCGCGGGGACGAAAGCGGTTGCTGTGGAGGCTGCGCAAATTGCGCGGCCTCCTTTCTTTTTCGCCAATTGCATGCCCGGCGGAAATGATTAGCATACTAGGGATGGAGGTGGGAAAGGTGGGCAAGTGCAGTGATACCGGCATGTTTGCATGCACGGCGACGATCGCGGCCGACCGTAAAACCAAACAGCTGTGCAAACGGCTTCAGCCCCGGCAAATCGCCCTGGTGGACCATGCCGATGTCGATGAGATGGCGGCCCATTCGCTGCTGGAAGCCAACGTGCAGGCCGTGATCAACCTCTCCCCATTCATGACCGGCACCTACCCCGCCGAAGGGGCGAGCAGACTGCTGGAAGCAGGGATTCCCATGTACGAAGTCGTCGGTGGACACAGCAGTCTGGTGGAGGAATTGGACGGAAAACGGGCGGCAGTGTCGGGCGATGCGCTGCTGGTGCACACTGACGGACAGTGGCGTCCGGTTGCCTCCGTGCGGGCCGTCACCGCTGATGAGATCGCGGCAAGGCGAAAGGAAGCGGATGACCGCCTGGACGACGTGCTGGCCGCGTTTATCGACAACACCCTGCAGTTCGCCGAACGGGAAAAGGAACTGTTTCTCCATCCGCTGCGCAAGTTGCCCTTGGTCACGCGGATGGCAAACCGGCATGTGGTGGTGGTCGTGCGCGGCCGGCATTATCGGGAGGATTTGCGGATGCTTTCCTCCTACATCCGCGAGTGCCAGCCGGTGCTGATTGCTGTGGACGGCGGGGCGGACGCGTTGATGGAATGCGGCTACACGCCCGATCTGATCGTCGGGGACATGGACAGCATCTCCGACCGCGCCCTGTGCTGCGGGGCGGAGGTAGTGGTCCACGCTTTTCCCGATGGCAGCGCGCCCGGACGGGAGAGGGTCGAGGCGCTGGGGCTTCCCTATCACCTCCTGCCCGCGCCGGGGACCAGCGAAGATGTCGCAATGCTGCTCGCCTACGAGGAACAGGCGCAGCTGATCGTCACGATTGGCTCGCATTCCAATATGATTGACTTTTTGGAGAAAGGACGCAAAGGCATGGCCAGCACCCTGCTGGTACGCACCAAAATCGGGCCCAAGCTGATCGATGCCAAGGGCGTCAGCCAGCTCTACCAGCCGCGCTGGTCGTGGAACTGGTGGGCGCTGATGATCGCCGCCACCCTCGTTCCGGTTGCGGCCGCTCTGGCAATCAACCCGGTCGCCCGCCACGCCGTGCAAATGTGGTGGATGCAGTGGCGCAGTTGGGCGTTTTAGGAGGCGGCGGAATTGATTCACTTTCGTCATCACCTGTTGTCGCTGGCTGCAGTGTTTCTCGCATTGGGGATCGGCATCCTGCTGGGAGGAACGGCCGGGCAATCGTGGTTTGCACTGAAGGAACAGGAAGTGTTGAAAAACATGGAAGCCAAGTACGACCAGGCGCTGCGCAGCAACAGCGAGCTGAAGCAGCAGCTAAACCGTATCTTGGCGGAAATGGAGCGGAACCACGAAGAAATGGAACAGCTGCTGGCCAGCCGCTATGCCAATGAACTGAAGGGGAGCAGCGTGTACGTCTGGCATGCCGATCAGCAGCAATTGCTGCGGCTCAAGCAGATATTCCGCTCCGTCGGGGTAAACGTGCTTGCCTACCGGGAGGGAAGCATACCGTCGGACGGGCCGCTGTTGGTCTTTGGCCCTGTCCAGCCGGACTGGCTGTCGACGCTGCCAAACGACTGCCGCTGGCTGTACGCCGAAGAGGTGCCCGATTCGCCGAGCAAACAGTGGGGATTGCTGGAGAACGTGCAAAAGCTGCTGACGGAAATGAGGGAGGCGCGTGAAAAAAACAGTTAGCGTAGTAATTCCCGCCTATAACGAGGCCGACTCCATCGTGTCCACGCTGCAGGCTGTCCGCGAGCACGTCATCTGTGACGAACTGATCGTCGTCGATGACGGCAGTACGGACGGCACGGGAGCACTGGCGGACAGTTGGGCCGATCTGGTAATCCGATTGCCGCGCAACCAGGGCAAAGGGGCAGCGCTGCAGACGGGCTGGCGGCGTGCCGCTGGCGACATCGTGCTGCTGTTGGACGGCGATTTGCGGGAAAGCGCGGGAGAAGCGAACCGCCTGATCGCTCCTGTCCTCAGCGGCGTCTGCGACATGGCAGTGGCCGTACTGCCCGCGCCGGCGCGAAAAGCGGGCGTGGGATTGGCAAAAGGATTGGCGCGTCACGGCATCCGGCTGCTGACCGGGTATCGGGCCCAGGCGCCGCTGTCGGGGCAGCGGGCCATTCGCCGCCAGGTGTTGGAACGCACGGGGCGTCTGGACAAGGGCTTTGGCATCGAAGTCGGATTGACCATTGATGCGCTTCGGGCCGGGTACCGGGTGCTGGAGGTGCCGGTTGCGTTTTCCCATCGGGAGACCGGAAATGATTGGGCTGGTTACTGCCACCGGGGAAAAGAATTTTGGGCGATAGGCCGGGCACTTGGCCGCAAATGGTGGGAGGGAAGCGTGTGGACGCGAAACTGATGGCGCTGCTTTTTCTCGGCGTCGTCGTCCCCGCGGTCGGGCATCGCCTGCTGTTTGCCGCATGTTTGCGGATGCTTAACAGGAAGGGAATGATCCGCAAAAATTTCAGGGACGAAGACGTGATCACCGGGGGAGGCGTGGCAGTGTTTTGTTATGCAGCCGCTGCGCAGGCGGCGATGCTGCTCGTCTGCCTGTTTGCCGCCGAAGCGTCAGCCATGCTGCGCGTGGGCGTCTTGTTTCTGGCCGGTTCGGCGTCGATGGCGTTTTGGGGCTGGCTGGACGACTGCAGTCCCGACAAAGCGGTAAAAGGCTTCCGCGGCCACTTCGGCGCGCTCTGGAAGGAACGGCGCATGACCAGCGGCATGTGGAAAGCGTGGGGAGGCGGGAGTACGGCCCTGTTGGTCAGCCTCGCCCTTTACGGGGAGACGCTGTCGGCGCTTGCAGCAGCCGGTCTGCTGGCGCTGTCGCCAAACGTACTCAACATGTTTGACCTGCGGCCGGCGCGCGCGCTCAAGGTGTTTGCGCTGCTCGCAGCTGTGGCTGTGGCAGGCGGGGCGTTTGCTTCAGGAAAAGCTCCCTGCTGGGTGTGGATGGTTCCCGTGGCGGCTGCTGCTGCGCTGGTGTTTCGGCATGACGCCGCAGGCCGCCTGATGCTGGGAGACACGGGGGCCAACTATCTGGGGTTCGCGGCTGGATTCAGCCTTGCGACCAACCTGTCGTTTGCCGTGCAAATTGCCATGCTGCTCGTGTTTGCAATCCTCCACCTGTTGGCGGAATTCGTCTCCTTTTCCCGCGTGATCCAATCTGTCGGCTGGCTGAACCGGCTGGATCAGTGGGGCCGGCCGGCTGAAACGAAATAGAACCAGGTCGTCACGGCCTGGTTCTAGTCTTCGTCGTCTTCCGGATCGCGTTTCATGAAGCGGGGCTGTACGCGGTTCCGCTTCCGGTCGTGGTGCAATATAAACCCGCCGATAAAGCTGACGGGGCCTGCGAACAGCACGAGTCCGAGCAGCAGCTTTCCCCAGAGGAAATCTGCATCGGGTGTTGCGGAGTAAAAAAGCGCATCGCGGATCAGTTTGATTCCGTACATGGCAAGCGCTGCGGGAATGACCATGATCATAAGCGCGATTAGTTTTTGGCCGATCAAGGGCGTGTTCACCCCTTTCCAACGTGCTCCCTTCCCATCATAATGGATGGGTCGCCCCTTGTCCAACGGAACATGCGCCTGTCCAACCGGGCGCGCATGGGGTACAATGGTAACAGTCTGATTTCTGATTGGTGGAAAGAGGGATCGCGCATGCACAAGCTGCTCATCGTCGGGGCCGGCCGGGGCGGAACGGCGCTTCTGCGGTTGTTGAGCAACATGGAGGAGATGACGATCATCGCCGTGGTGGATGAGCGCAGCGACGCACCGGGACTGGAACTGGCCCGATCACTGGGCATCGAGGTCGGCACAGATTTTCGGCCGTATCTGTCCAGGGATGTGGACGTGATTCTGGAGGCGACCGGCAACCAGGCGGCCTATGAAGAGATCCTGCGCCTCAAACAGGAAAAGACGGCGCTGATTCCAGGGACGTTTACCAGCATCATCATGAAGCTGATCAGCGAGAAGGAAGCGCTGATCGCCGCGCTGACGCAGAACCAGCGGGAGCGGGAGACCATGCTCAACTCCACCCATGATGCGATCATCGCCGTCAACCGGCAGGGGATCATCACCCTGTTCAACAGGGCAGCGGAACGGCTGATGGGACTGGAGGCAGCAGATGTGCTGGGGACAGTCGCCTCGGAAAAGATCCCCAACACGCGCTTACATATCGTATTGGAAACGGGGCAGCCGGAGCTCAACCAGGAGCAGGTGCTGCCCAATAAGACGCGCATCATCACCAACCGCGTTCCTGTTCGCAACGAACAAGGCGAGGTGGTGGGCGCCGTCGCCATCTTCCGCGACATTACGGAAATCATGACACTGGCGGAAGAAGTGACCGACCTGAAAGAGCTGAAAAGCATGCTGCAGGCGATTATTCATTCGTCTGACGAGGCCATCTCGGTCGTAGATGCCAAGGGAAATGGCCTGCTGATCAATCCCGCGTATACCCGGCTGACCGGTCTGCAGCCCGAAGACATCATTGGCAAACCGGCAACGGTGGACATCTCCGAAGGGGACAGCATGCACATGCGTGTGCTGAAGACCAAAAAGCCGGTTCGCGGCGTACATATGAAAGTGGGACCGAAACGAAAAGACGTCGTCGTCAACGTGGCCCCGGTCATGGTGGACGGTGAGCTGAAAGGCAGTGTCGGGGTGATCCACGACGTATCGGAAATCAAACGGCTGACGGAAGAGCTGGAACGGGCACACCAGATCATCCGCACCCTGGAAGCCAAGTACACCTTTGCCGACATCATCGGCTTCAGCGAGCCGATGCGGGCGGCAATCGAACAGGCGCAAAAGGCAGCCTTGACCCGGGCGACCGTGCTCTTGCGCGGCGAATCGGGGACGGGCAAGGAGCTGTTCGCCCACGCCATCCACAACGCCAGCGAACGGAAGTACAAGCAGTTCATCCGCGTCAACTGCGCAGCGATCTCGGAGCATCTGCTGGAGAGCGAACTGTTCGGTTACGAGGAGGGAGCATTTACAGGCGCGCGGCGCGGCGGCAAGCGGGGCTTGTTCGAGGAAGCCAGCGGCGGCACCATTTTTCTCGATGAAATTGGCGAACTGTCGATGAGCATGCAGGTCAAACTGCTCCGCGTTCTGCAGGAAAGGGAAGTGGTGCGCGTCGGCGGGACCAAGGCGATCGACGTCGACGTCCGCGTCATCGCGGCCACTCACGTCAATCTGGAATCAGCGATCCAAGCGGGCCGTTTTCGGGAAGACTTGTACTACCGGCTCCTCGTGGTGCCGATCTATATCCCGCCGCTGCGGCAGCGTCTGGAGGACATACAACCGCTCGCCATGCACCTGCTGCGCAAGTACAATCAGGAATACGGACGCAACGTCGAGGAGATCGCCCCGGAGACGCTGCGCATCCTGCTCTCCTACCACTGGCCGGGCAATGTGCGGGAGTTGGAAAACGTGCTGGCCCGGGCGATGATCCACATGCGGATCAGCGAGCGGGTCATCCTGCCGGAGCATCTGCCTCCGCTGGAGCGAAAAAGCGGAAACCACGGCGGACAGCGACAGGAGACTGCCGCCACCACGGGTAAAACGCTGAAGGAGGCGGTGGAAGAAGCGGAGCGGCAGCACATCATCCACGAGCTGACAGCCGCTCGCGGCAACCGCACGCTGGCGGCCAAACGCCTGGGGATTTCAATCCGCAGCCTGTATTACAAGCTGGAAAAGCTGGGGATTACCGAGGAGCAGAGCTGAGCGAGACGAGCGTGCATTTTTTTGCATGCAACCTTTTGCTCGTTTGTGCAAAATATTGCGCAGGAAATTGCCAAGCCCGAATGGCTCCTGCACAAAATTGAAGCGCTTTCATTTTCTCTTTCGATGGCATGACTGTTGCATTATAAACCAATCGGGAGCAGGCAGAAGAGTTCTCTCCGCTTGACTGCCGGATTGCAAAGACGAAACATACTAGGGAGGTTTCCTCATGAACATCTTCGAATACATGCATAAATACGACTACGAGCAGCTTGTCTTCTGTCAAGACGAGAATTCCGGTTTGAAAGCGATCATCTGCATTCACGATACGACACTGGGGCCGGCCCTGGGCGGCACGCGCATGTGGCCATACAAGTCCGAGGAAGAAGCAATCATCGACGTGCTCAGGCTCGCCCGCGGGATGACCTACAAAAATGCGGCGGCCGGCCTCAATATCGGCGGCGGGAAAGCCGTGATCATCGGCGATCCGCGCAAAGACAAGAGCGAGGAACTGTTCCGGGCCTTTGGCCGCTACATCCAGGGCTTGAACGGCCGCTACATCACCGCCGAGGATGTGGGAACGACCGTGGCCGACATGGACATGATCCATCTGGAAACGGACTTTGTCACCGGCGTCTCTCCGGCGTTCGGCTCCAGCGGCAACCCCTCGCCGGTAACCGCCTACGGCGTATACCGCGGCATGAAGGCAGCCGCCAAGCTGGCGTTTGGCAGCGACGACCTGTCGGGCCGTGTGGTGGCGGTGCAGGGCGTGGGCAACGTGGCGTACAACCTCTGCCGCCATCTGCATGAAGAAGGTGCCCATCTGATCGTGACCGACATCAACGAGGAGAACGTCAACCGGGCCGTCGAGGACTTTGGCGCGAAAGCGGTCGGCGTCAACGAGATTTTCAGTGTCGAGTGCGACATCTTTTCGCCGTGCGCGCTCGGGGCGATCATCAACGACGACACGATTCCGCTGCTAAAGGCGAAAGTGATCGCCGGCGCGGCCAACAACCAGTTGAAAGAAGAACGGCATGGCGATATGATTCATGAAATGGGCATCATCTACGCGCCGGACTACGTCATCAACGCGGGCGGCGTGATCAACGTGGCGGACGAACTGCAGGGCTACAACCGTGAGCGGGCGCTGAAAAAGGTGGAGACGATCTACGACAACATCCTGAAGGTATTCGAGATTGCTGAACGCGACGGTGTACCGTCCTACAAGGCAGCTGACCGCATGGCGGAAGAGCGCATCGCCAGCGTCGCCAAATCCCGCAACACATTCCTGCGAAACGGCAAGACTGTTTACCACCGCTAATACCGCCGTTTGACCGGCGGCTTTTCCGGGAGCGCCCGCGGCAGCGCTGCGGACGCCCCGATACATACAGCCGAGTGAATGTTCAAATTCGCCGGACGCGATACCGGACGGTGGAGTGGTCCTAAGCTGCTCCCCCACGGACGAAAGGAGATGGAACGCATGTCACAGGAATTTGATCTCGTCGTGTTGGGAGGCGGGACAGGCGGTTACGTCGCGGCGATCCGCGCCTCCCAGCTGGGGATGAAAGTGGCGATCGTCGAAAAGGAAAAGCTGGGCGGCACCTGCCTGCACCGAGGCTGCATCCCCTCCAAGGCGCTGCTGCGCAGTGCCGAGGTGTACGCGACGCTGAAGGAAAGCGACAAGTACGGCATCTCGGCCGACAGTGTAGGCTACGACTTCCGCAAAGTGCAGTCGCGCAAGCAGGGGATCGTCGACCAACTGCACAAGGGCGTGCAGTACCTGATGAAAAAAGGGAACATCGCGGTCTTTGAAGGGATCGGCCGCGTCATGGGCCCGTCGATTTTTTCGCCGCAGGCAGGGGCTGTGCGGGTGGAAAAGCCAAACGGGGACCAAGAGATGCTCGTCCCCCGCTTTTTGCTCATCGCCACCGGTTCCCGCCCCCGGACGCTGCCGGGCTTGACGATTGACGGCACAGCAGTGGTCACCAGCGACGAAGCGCTGCAATGGGAAGAACTGCCGTCGTCTGTCACAATCGTCGGCGGCGGCGTGATCGGCATTGAGTGGGCCTCCATGCTGAACGACTTCGGCGTCGAGGTGACGGTGGTGGAGTACGCCGACCGGATTCTGCCGCTGGAAGACGAGGAGATCAGCAAGGAGATGACCCGCCTGCTGAAAAAGCGCAAGGTGAACATCGTCACCGGGGCAAAGGTACTGCCGGAGACATTGGAGAAAGCGGACGGCCGCGTCTCGATTCAGGCAGAGACGGCCAGCGGCGTGCAGACGTTTGCGGCCGAAAAGCTGCTGGTATCCGTCGGGCGGCAGGCCAACGTGGAAAACATCGGTCTGGAGGCGACGGAGATCAAAGTGGAGCGCGGCGTGATCGTCGTCAACGAGCACTTTCAGACGGCAGAGCCGCATATCTACGCCATCGGCGACGTCATCGGCGGGCTGCAGCTTGCTCATGTGGCCTCGCACGAAGGCATCCTGGCCGTGGAGCACATGGCTGGTCTCAATCCGGAGCCGCTGGATTACAGCAAAGTGCCAAAGTGCACATACAGTCGGCCTGAGGTGGCCAATGTCGGCCTGACGGAAGCGGAAGCGCGCCGGCAGGGGTACGACGTAAAGGTCGGCAAATTCAGTTTCAAACCGTTGGGGAAAGCACTCGTCCACGGCGAAAACGACGGCTTTGTCAAGGTGGTGGCCGATGCGAAGACCAACGATCTTTTGGGCGTGCACATGATCGGCCCCCACGTGACGGACATGATTTCCGAAGCGGGACTGGCCCGCGTCCTGGATGCTGCTCCGTGGGAAATCGGCCATGCCATACACCCGCATCCGACCCTGTCCGAAGCGCTCATGGAAGCGGCGCTGGCAGTGGACGGCAAGGCGATTCACATTTAGTGCGATTAGCAAGGAGGGTATCCGACGATGACAACCAAGCGTCATGAACAAGTGGGCTTGACGGACGCGCAGGTATTGGACATGTACTATTACATGCTCCTGGCGCGCAAGATTGACGAACGTCAATGGCTGTTGAACCGGGCGGGCAAGGTGCCGTTTGTCATTTCCTGCCAGGGGCAGGAAGCGGCCCAGGTGGGAGCAGCCTTTGCCCTGCAGAAGGGAAAGGACTACCTCTGCCCGTATTACCGTGACCTCGGCGTGGTGCTCGTCTTCGGACAGACTGCCCGGGACTGCATGCTGTCGGCGTTCGCCAAGGCGGAAGACCCGAACAGCGGCGGCCGGCAGATGCCCGGCCACTTTGGCGGCAAGAAGTGGAACATCCTGACCGGGTCCAGTCCGGTGACGACGCAGGTGCCGCACGCAGTGGGCATTGCGCTTGCCGGCAAAATGCAAAAGAAGGACTTCGTCGTCTACACGTCGTTTGGCGAAGGCTCCAGCAACCAGGGGGACTTCCATGAAGGGGCCAACTTTGCCGGCGTTCACAAGCTGCCCGTCATCTTCTTCTGCGAGAACAACAAATACGCCATCTCCGTGCCGTTGAAAAAACAGCTGGCCTGCGAAAGCGTGGCAGACCGGGCGATCGGGTACGGCTTCCCAGGCGTCAGCGTGGATGGCAACGATCCGATTGAAGTGTACCGGGTAATGAAGGAAGCGGTGGAGCGCGCACGCTCCGGCGAAGGTCCGACGCTGATCGAAGCGGTCATGTACCGCCTTGTCCCCCACTCCAGCGACGATGACGACCGCACCTACCGGACGCGTGAAGAAGTGGAAGAAGCGAAGAAAAAAGACCCGATCCTGCTGTTTGGCCGATACCTGCGAGAAGTGGGCCTGATGGATGATGAAAAAGAGCAGGATTTGCTGACCCGCGTGCAGATGGAAGTGGACGAGGCGACAGAGTATGCGGAAAACGCACCGTATCCGACGCCAGAATCGACACTCACGCACGTGTACGGGGAATAAGGGGGTATCCAGATGGCAGTCATTTCGTTTATTGATGCGATTACCATGGCGATGCGCGAGGAAATGAGGCGTGATCCCAACGTGTTCATTCTCGGCGAAGACGTCGGCGTTCGCGGCGGAGTGTTTCGCGCCACCGTCGGTCTGATCGAAGAGTTTGGCGAAGAGCGCGTCATCGACACGCCGCTGGCGGAATCGGCCATCGTCGGCGTGGGGATCGGGGCGGCGGCGTACGGCATGCGCCCGATCGCGGAGATCCAGTTTGCCGACTTCATCATGCCGGCTGTCAACCAGATCGTCAGCGAAGCGGCGAAAATGCGCTATCGGTCCAACGGCGACTGGCACTGCCCGATTACAATCCGCGCCCCGTTTGGCGGCGGAGTGCACGGAGCGCTGTACCACTCCCAATCCGTAGAAGCGATGTTTACCAACGTGCCCGGTCTGAAGGTGGTGGCGCCGTCCACGCCGTATGATGCCAAAGGCCTTCTGAAAGCGGCGATTCGCGACGACGACCCTGTCCTCTTTTTCGAGCACAAGCGCTGCTACCGCCTGATCAAAGGGGAAGTGCCCGAGGACGATTACGTTCTGCCGATCGGCAAGGCGGACGTCAAGCGGGAAGGGACGGACATCACGGTGATTTCGTACGGCCTGACGCTCCATTTCTGCCTGCAGGCGGCGGAAAAGCTGGCCGAAGAAGGGATCAGCGCTCACGTGCTCGATCTGCGCACGCTGTATCCGCTGGACAAGGAGGCGATTGCGGAAGCGGCCGCCAAGACGGGCAAGGTGCTGATCGTCCACGAAGACAACAAGGAAGGCGGCGTCGGCGCAGAAGTGGCTGCCGTGATTGCCGAACAATGTCTGTTTGACCTGGATGCGCCGATCAAGCGTCTGTGCGGCCCCGACGTACCGGCCATGCCGTACAGTCCGCCGATGGAGAAGTTTTTCATGCTCAACCCCGACAAGGTACTGGAAGCGATGCGGGAACTGGCGCATTTTTAGGGGTTCAATAAGGCGATAGGAGGACCGTGGACATGGCAACAAAAGTGCTTATGCCCCAGCTTGGCGAAAGCGTGACCGAAGGCACCATCACCAAATGGCTGGTGAAGGTGGGCGATGTGGTCAAGAAATACGATCCGTTGGCCGAAGTGACGACGGACAAGGTAAATGCGGAAGTGCCGTCCACCGTCTCCGGTCGGGTTACGGAGATCGTCGTGCCCGAGGGTGAGACGGTGGCAGTGGGGACGCTGATTCTGTACATCGAAGAGGAGGGCGGCGCGGCTGAGCCGCAGACTCCAGCGGCAGCGGATGTGAGCGCGGCAGCTGATACCACAGTTTCGGCCGAGCCTGTCAGCGCGACGCCGAATGCCCCGTCCCGACCGGCAGCAGCCGCCAAACAGCAGGGCGGCAAGCAGCGCTATTCACCGGCCGTATTGCGTTTGGCGCAGGAACACGGGATTGACCTGTCCCGCGTACAAGGTACCGGACTGGGCGGACGTGTGACGCGAAAAGACGTGCAGGCGATTATCGACGCGGGCGGTCAGCCGCCGGCAGCGGCCGAGACTCCGGCAGCGGCAGCACCTGCCCAGCAGCCTGCTGAGGTTGCGGCGGTGAGTGCCCCATCCGCTCAGCACGCTGCTCCGGCTGTCTCTGCACCAGCAGCGACAGGTGCGAACGCCTTTGACATCCCGGTGGCACCTGGCGATCAGATCATCCCGGTGACGCCTGTGCGCCGGACGATTGCCAATCGGATGGTGCAGAGCAAACATGAAGCTCCTCACGCCTGGACGATGGTGGAAGTGGACGTGACCAACCTGGTCAACTTCCGAAATCAGGTCAAAGAAGAGTTCAAGCGTAAAGAAGGGGTAAACCTCACCTTCCTGCCGTTTTTCATCAAGGCCGTGGTGGAAGCGCTCAAGGAATACCCCATGCTCAACTCCACCTGGGCGGGCGACAAGATCATCGTCAGGAAAAACATCAACATCTCCATCGCCGTAGCGACGGAGGATGCGCTGTTCGTACCCGTGATCAAGGATGCGGACCAAAAGTCGATCCTCGGCATCGCCAAATCGATTGAGGATCTGGCGGCCCGTACGCGCGCCGGCAAACTGACGATGGATGACATGTCAGGTGGCACGTTCACTGTGAACAATACCGGCTCGTTCGGCTCCGTATTGTCCATGCCGATCATCAACGCCCCTCAGGCGGCCATTCTCAGCGTGGAAGCGATCGTTAAACGCCCGGTGGTAATCGACGACATGATCGCCATCCGTTCGATGGTAAACCTCTGCCTCTCGCTGGACCACCGCGTGCTCGACGGCCTCATCTGCGGCCGTTTCCTGCAAAGCGTCAAGCAGAAACTGGAGGCCATCGGCCCCGATACCAAACTGTACTAGCCAACGTGACCAAAGGCCAGATTCACGTAGGAATCTGGCCTTTTTGCATGGCAGTAAAAAATTTTTGTTACCGGTTTGTAACTTTTTGCATACATCCGTCGTCATAGCTTAATGAACCGGTTATGTTTGCCATTTTGCCAGAACAGATTCCCTCTGTTTCGTATATATGGTAAACTGAAAGCGGTTCGACTAGAAAAGTTTACTAGATTACGAGAAGCATGGGAGGACGAACATGGAGAAGAGCAAAAAGACACTTCCAATCGTGTTGGCTACTGCGCTTGTATCCACGCCGCTGGTGGCGAACCCGCCATCCGCATATGCAATCGAAGACCTGTCCGTTGAGCCGGAGGACGATACGGCTGGCGAAGAAACAACGTATACGATCGACTTTACGCTGGAAAAAGATTTGAAAAAGGGCGATGTCATCTACATCAGATTTCCCAAGGACTTTGATGTCAGTACCAAAATTGATGAAGACGACATCGATGCCAATGTGGATATCAAAAAGGTCAGAGTCTCCGGCAGAACGATCGAGATCACTGTAGACGAAGCCGTGGATAAGGGAGATGATATCTCGATCGACATCGAAAGCGGCATCACCAACCCGGATGACGACGGATCTTACACCGTCTCTGTAAAAACGGACAGGGAATCGTCCTGGGAGGACTACAAGGTCAAGATTTACGAAGACAGCAAAAGCAGCTCGGGGAAAAGCAGCGAATTTGACGTGTCCATCAACCGTACGACTGAAGGCGACACGGCCAAATACGAGCTGGGCCCGATCAAATTGAAGGACAAACTGACCAAAGGTGATTGGATCACCGTCTACTTCCCGGATGAAGACATGCTCCCGAACAAAATCAGCACGGACGATGTGGACATCAACGAGTATGAACCTGACGACGTCAGAATTTCCGGCAAAAAAGTGGAACTCAAGGTGCCGTCCAAAGCCGCCGGCAGCAAATCATTGACCATCACGTTCTACGAAGCCGCGGGAATCGAGAATCCGGATGCAGACGACGACTACGTGATCGAAGTCAAATGGGATGGCACTACATACAAATCGGAAGAATTTGAAATCAAAAGTTCCAGCTCCAGTTCGACCAGCGGTTCGGGGGACTTCAGTATTACCCTGTCCGACTCCGGTGTGGGAGCGCGTTCCAGCTATACGTTTGAAGCCGACTTCGGCAGCAAGAAGCTGAATTCCGACAGCGACGTCATCGTCGAATTCCCGTCCGCCGACATGATCCCGGGCATTCTCAATCCGTCCGACTTTTCCATCAACGGAAAAACGCCGCGCAAAGTAGCGCCTGCCGGCAACAAAATCTACCTGACCACGCCGAGCAACTTCACGTCTACCAGCAAAGTTAAAGTGGACATCTCGTACGATGCCTGGCTGACCAACCCGAAAACGGCGGGAAGCTACCAGCTGAAGATGACGGTGAACGGCAAGACAATCACGTCCAAGCCCTTTACCATCTCGGGTACTGGCTCGACGACCACGAACCCGACGCCGGCAACAGGCACGCCTGCCCAGGTAAACAACAGCACGTCTACCATTTCGCTGACCAACACGGCCGTAGGCGCGGCGACCGGTATCAACATCGCGATCAAGGGCGTGTCGATGCCGCTGTACAAGCAGCGCGACTTCATCGAGATCGTGTTCCCGGCGGGTTACCGCGTGCCTGCCTACATCGCTCCGGCAAACGTCACGGTTAATGGCGTGGCTGCCAATTTCGTCGCTGTTCGCGGCCAAAACGTGCTGGTTTATCCGGCACAAGACATTCCGGCTGGCGGCGCGGCCAATGTCGTCATTGGCGCAGGTGCCAACATCGTGAACCCGGCGACGAAAAACACGTACAGCATCAGCGTGTTTACGTCTGAGGAAAAAGGCCTGCTGTTTGCTCGCTCCGTTGGTGTAGGCGTGCCGGCACCGGCACAGACCCCGGCACCGGCGCAGCAGCAGCCTGCGGTTACCGTTCCGTCGAACGCCGCGCTGTTTAAACTGAATACGGCATCGTTCACACTGCACGGCAAGACCTACCCGCTGCAGGTGGCGCCATACCTGGCCAACAACAGCACGACAATGGTCCCGGCGCAGTTCTTTAAAGAAGCGCTGGCGCTTACTACCATCTGGAACAACAACACCGTAACGATTGTCAGCGGCACGACCCAGATCAAATTTACCGTTGGCGCCAATACTGCCCGTGTTGGCAGCAAGGAGGTAACTCTGCCCACGCCTGTCGTGCTGAAAAACAACATGCCGATGATCCCGATCCGTTTCGTGAGTGATACGCTCGGCTACAAAGTCGGATGGGATGCCAAAACATCCAGCGTGTTCGTTTACCGCTAATCCCCGGCGAGCACATACAAAAACCCCCTTCCACTGTGGAAGGGGGTTTTACTTGGTACGGTACCGTGTCCGCCCGTCTACGGTTGAAAGTAGAAAAACATCGGGACGACCAGTGCAATCACCAATACGATTACCAATACCTTGGCAAACAGGGACTGATTCCTCATCATTACTACCTCCTGAACCGGGCCTTGCAAAAAATTGCTTCACGAAAAGTGGAAATTGTCGCGTTATTGTATACTTCGCTGTGCTAGAATTGGAAGGGGGAGCCTTTGATTCCTCCTGCCGATTACACATTGAAACGGGGGTTGACCGGTGACTACAAAAGATTGTACCGAACTGTACCGGAAGTGGCAACAAGAGCTGGCCGAGCGTCTGGCAAAGACGCCGGAGCGCAAACAGCGCTTTGCCACCTCGTCGGACATTGAAATAGATCCGCTGTATGTGCCGGATCAGATTGATGACGCTTACATGGAAAAGATTGGTTTCCCAGGCCAATATCCCTACACTCGCGGCGTTCAGCCCAACATGTACCGCGGCCGCTTGTGGACGATGCGCCAATACGCCGGATTCGGTTCGGCGGAGGAGACCAACAAACGCTTTCGCTACCTGCTGGAACAGGGACAAACCGGGCTCAGTGTAGCGTTTGACCTGCCAACGCAGATCGGGTACGACTCCGACCATCCCATGGCCGCCGGCGAGGTGGGCAAGGTGGGGGTGGCGATCGATTCGCTCGAGGACATGGAGACCCTGCTGGCGGGAATTCCGCTCGACAAGGTGAGCACGTCAATGACGATCAACGCACCCGCATCCGTGCTGCTGGCAATGTACATTGCCGTGGCCGAAAAGCAGGGGGTACCGTCGGAAAAATTGTCGGGCACGATTCAAAACGACATTCTCAAGGAGTACATCGCGCGCGGCACGTACATCTTTCCGCCAAAACCGTCGATGCGGCTGATTACGGACATCTTTGGCTACTGCGCCAAACACGTGCCCAAGTGGAATACCATTTCCATCAGCGGCTACCACATTCGGGAGGCCGGGTCCACCGCCGTGCAGGAAGTCGCTTTTACGCTTGCGGACGGCATCGCCTATGTGGAAGCGGCGCTGCAGGCCGGACTGGACATCGATCAATTTGCGCCGCAGTTGTCGTTTTTCTTCAACGGGCACAACCACTTCTTTGAGGAGATCGCAAAATTCCGGGCAGCACGCCGGATGTGGGCGCGTCTGATGCGGGAGCGTTACGGGGCCAAGAATCCGAAGTCGTGGCAGTTCCGCGTCCACACCCAGACGGGCGGTTCGACGCTGACTGCGCAGCAGCCGGACAACAACATCGTTCGCGTAACCATCCAGGCCTTGGCCGCAGTGTTGGGCGGCACGCAAAGCCTGCACACCAACTCGCGCGACGAGGCGCTCGCCCTGCCGACGGAGGAGTCAGCGCGAATTGCGCTCAGAACGCAGCAGATCATCGCTTTTGAAAGCGGTGTGACCGACACTGTCGATCCTCTGGCCGGTTCGTATTACGTCGAGTATCTGACGGACCAGATTGAGTCCAGAGCGCTGGAATACTTGGAGAAAATCGAGCAGATGGGCGGAGCGGTGGCTGCCGTGGAAGCGGGCTACATGCAGCGGGAAATTCAAAAACAGGCCTACGAAACGCAGCGGAAGATCGAATCGGGCGAAGAAAAAGTGGTCGGCATGAACTGCTTCCAACTGGAAAACGAGCCGCAGCCAGAACTGCTTCGCGTCGATCCGGCTTTGGGCCGCAAGCAAAAGGAGCGCCTGGATGCGCTGCGGGCGCGTCGCGACAACCTCGCTGTTGAGCAAACGCTCAATCGGTTGAAAGCGGGCGCGGAGGGGACGGAAAACCTCATGCCGCTGATCCTGGAGTGTGTCCGCAACTACGCCACCATCGGCGAAATCTGCGGCGTGCTGCGCGAGGTGTTCGGCGAGTACCGCGCCGTATAGGGACAGCCGCTGTCGAGGATTCAGAAGTGAACAAGGGGGATCAACATGGAACGAACCATTCGCGTACTGGTAGCCAAACCGGGACTGGACGGCCATGACCGCGGCGCTCTGGTGGTCGCGCAAGCGCTGCGGGACGAGGGCATGGAAGTAGTCTATACCGGGCTAAGGCAAACGCCCGCACAGATTGTCAATGCCGCCATACAGGAGGACGTGGACGTCATCGGCCTGTCGTGTCTGTCGGGTGCCCACAATGAACTGTTTCCGGAAGTAGTCCGCCTGCTTAGGGAGCAGGGGGCGGACGACATTCTCGTCATCGGCGGCGGAGTGATTCCGCAGGAGGACATTCCCTATCTGAAATCGCAGGGGATTGCCGAGGTCTTTACCCCTGGGACGCCGACGCGGGTGACCGCTGATTTCATCCGCTCTCATGTGAAGCGCAAGCGGATGAGCCTGCTGCCTGCTCCCAACAAGATTGCCCACATCGGCATCGCCGTCAAAAGCCTGGACGATGCCCTTCCGTTCTACACCGAACAGTTGGGGCTGCCGCTTTTGGGGACGGAAGAAGTGGCTTCGGAACAGGTACGGGTGGCGTTTTTGGGAATCGGCGAGAGCCGCATCGAGCTCCTGGAGCCGCTCGGTCCGGACAGCCCGATCGCCCGTTTCATCGAAAAGCGGGGTGAAGGCATTCATCACATTGCCCTCGACGTGGACGATGTGAACGAGCGCTTGCTCCGTTTGCGCGAAAACGGCGTTCCGCTCATCCATGAAACGGCAAAACCGGGTGCCCACGGTGCGCAGATTGCTTTCCTGCACCCCAAGGGGGCGCATGGCGTCCTGTACGAATTGTGTCAGGCTCCGAAAGCATCTGCGAGCAAGGAGGAAACGGCGTATGAGTGAAGCGATGTACGAAAAAATCAACGACATGTATGAACGGAAGCGGAAGGTAGAGATGGGCGGCGGCGACGAAAAAATCGCCGCCCAGCACAACCGGGGCAAACTGACGGCCAGGGAACGGCTGGACCTCCTGCTCGATCCGGACAGTTTCGTGGAACTGCAGCCGTTCGTCAAACACCGGGCCACCCACTTCGGCATGGACAAGCTGGAGGCCCCAGGCGAAGGCGTGGTCACCGGTTATGGCAAGATTAACGGCCGCCTGGTGTACGTGTTTGCCCAGGACTTCACCGTTTTCGGCGGAGCTCTAGGGGAAATGCACGCCAGAAAGATCGCGAACATCATGGATTTGGCGGCGAAAAACGGCGCTCCGATCATTGGTCTGAACGACTCCGGCGGCGCGCGGATTCAGGAAGGGGTCGTCTCTCTGGACGGGTACGGCCATATTTTTTACCGCAATTCCATTTACTCCGGGGTTGTCCCGCAAATCTCCGTCATTCTCGGTCCGTGCGCGGGCGGGGCGGTGTATTCGCCGGCCATCACCGATTACGTCTTTATGGTGGAGAAGACGTCGCAGATGTTTATCACCGGTCCCAAGGTAATTGAGACAGTCACCGGCGAAAAAATCTCCAGCGAAGACCTGGGCGGTGCATCGGTTCATTCCGCCATCAGCGGCAACGCTCATTTCACGGCGGAGACGGAAGAGGACGTGCTCCAGCAGGTGCGCCGTCTGCTCACCTTCCTTCCGCAAAACTACCGGGAGGAACCGCCGTGCGTACCGTACGACGGAGACCCGGGCGATTGGCTGGAAGAGCTGATCGAGCTGGTGCCCGTGGCCGGAACGAAAGTGTACGACGTGAAAAAAGTGCTGGAGAAAGTGGTGGACCACGGCGACTTTATGGAAGTGCAGCCCAATTTTGCCCGCAACATCGTGGTCGGTTTCGGCCGCATCAACGGTCAAAGCGTGGGGCTGATCGCCAATCAACCCAAAGTGATGGCCGGCGGGCTGGATATCGATTCTTCGGACAAACTGGCCCGGTTTATCCGCACGTGTGACGCCTTTAACGTGCCGCTGATCACGTTTGTGGACGTCACCGGCTTTTTCCCGGGCATCAATCAGGAGCACGGCGGAATCATCCGTCACGGGGCAAAAATCTTGTACGCCTATTCAGAGGCAACCGTGCCGAAAATCAGCGTAATCACGCGCAAGGCGTACGGCGGGGCGTACGTTGCGCTCAACTCCAAGGCAATCGGGGCAGACGTGGTCTACGCCTGGCCGAACGCGGAGATTGCCGTGATGGGGCCGGAGGGGGCAGCGAACGTCATCTTCGCCCGGGATATCGAGCAAAGCGACGACCCGGCTGGCACGCGGCAGGCGAAGATCGCCGAATACCGCGAAAAATTCGCCAATCCGTACGTCGCGGCAGAGCACGGCATGGTGGACGACGTGATCGATCCGCGTGAAACGCGCAAGTACCTGAGGCTGTCATTGGAAATGCTGAGAAACAAACGGGAGCAGCGGCCTGCCAAGAAGCACGGCAACATCCCGTTGTGATCCGGCTGTTTATGGAAGCCTTCCGACGTTTGATTGTCAGGCAGCAGGTTGGCAGGGGTTGCGGGAATACATGGTGTAAAAAAATTTTTTGCGGTATACTGGTACATGTAGGCAAGGTAGGAAGGTGAATGTTCCGGGCCATGGCGGCAAAAGCGTGCGGCATGTGCGTAAAAAGCCAGGACACGTCCGCATCGCTGGTGCGCCGGACCGGGATTCCCGCAAAAATCTGGACCCTGCCGGCTATGGTGCTATTGATCTCTGCGCGGCAGGACATCTTTCAGGGAGGAATCGGGTGTGATCAACCAGGAACGTTTGCTAAACGAGTTTCTGGAGCTCGTCCAAATCGACAGCGAAACCAAACATGAGGCGGCCATTGCCAAGGTGCTGAAGGAAAAATTGACGGACCTGGGCTTTACGGTGGAGGAAGACGACGCGGCTGCCAAAACTGGCCATGGCGCCAACAACCTGATCGCAACGCTGGAAGGCACCGCCCCAGGGCCGGTCATTCTGTTCAGCAGCCACATGGACACGGTCGTGCCGGGCAACGGCGTCAAGCCGCAGGTGCGCGACGGGTACGTCTACTCAGACGGGACGACCATTCTCGGCGCTGACGACAAGGCCGGCATCGCGGCGATTTTTGAAGCGCTGCGCACGTTGAAAGAGAAACAATTGCCGCATCCGACGATCCAGATCGTATTCACGGTGGGCGAAGAATCGGGACTCGTTGGTTCCCGTGCGATGGATTCCAGCTTGCTGAAGGCGGAGATGGGCTTTATCCTGGATTCTGAGGGACCGGTGGGCAAGATCACGGTTGCCGGAGCGGGGCAGTATCGGATTGTGACAAAAATCTACGGCAAGGCTGCTCATGCCGGCGTCAATCCGGAGGACGGCATCAGCGCCATCACCGTCGCCAGCAAGGCCATTTCCCGCATGCCGCTTGGCCGCATCGACGCGGACACGACCGCCAATGTCGGCCGGTTTGAAGGCGGCAAGGCATACAACATCGTGACGGACTACGTGGAAGTCTGGTCCGAAGCGCGCAGCCTGGTGATGGACAAGCTGGAGGCGCAGGTGAAAAAGATGACCACCGCCTTTGAAGAAGCGGCGGCAGAAATGGGGGCGCGCTGCGAAAACGACGTGATCTTCATGTATCACGGCTACAAATTCAACGAAGAGACGCCGGTGGTGCAAAAGGCAATCGCTGCCGTGAAGCGCGTGGGCCGCGAACCGGAGTTGATTGCCAGCGGCGGCGGCAGCGACGGCAACATTTTCAACGGCTTCGGCATTCCGAGCGTGAACTTTGGCATCGGGTACGAAGAAATCCATACGAAAAACGAACGCATGCCGATTGCGGAACTGAACAAGGCAGCAGAGCTGGTGCTGGCGATTATCGCTGAAGTGCTGGAGTAAGCAATGCAGTGTGCGGGCCGGGTACCCTGAGTGGGGTCCCGGCCTTTTTGTACGCGTGCGGGCAGTGAAAAAGCCTGGCCTTAGCCGCTTGGCAAAAGGAAGCCGATCGCGGGAGCACACAAATGATTGGGCAAGCCATGCCAAACATAGACTGATCATGAGAAGACCCTGAAACGGCGGAAGAGGGGAGGAAGTGACATGCTTCGTGTGGCTGCGGGGATGGTGACAGAGGTACGGGAAAAACGGACGGGTGTGCAAATCCTGGACGTGCGCCTGCACGACAGCGGCCTCGTCGAACCGGCCGTCTCGTTTTTCGACGAAGACCTCGCCGCGGGCGACGAGGTTCTGGTGAATACGACCGCTGTACGGCTGCAGCTGGGAACGGGCGGGTTTCACATCGTCATCGGAAAAACGAGGAGAACCGTCGAAGACGATCTGTCCCCGGGAGCGTGGGGCCACGTGATGAAAATGCGCTACGCGCCCTCGCAGCTGGCCGTCGATACAGTGGAAGAGCAGGACAGCCCGTACCATGAACGGTTTTGTGATGAATCGCTATCACTGGAGGGAACGCCCGTGCTGATCGGCGAACTGCACAGCCTGCTTCCGGCTGCCGCAGCGGCGGTCGCATGGGCGGCACCGGAAAAACGTCAGGTGTATGTAATGCCGGACGCCGCTTCCCTGCCGATCGCCCTGAGCCGGCAGGTGGCGCGCCTAAAGTCAGCAGGCGTGCTGGCGGCGACCGTCACCGCGGGACACGCCTGGGGCGGCGACAGGGAAACCGTGACGATCCACAACGGCCTCCTGGCGGCCCGGCATGTGGAACAGGCGGACGTGATCCTGTGCTTTCTCGGCCCGGGTGTGACCGGAACAGGGACGCCGCTGGGCTTCTCGGGCATGCAGTTGGCGGAGGTGATTCACGCCGTCTCCCTTCTGGGCGGCATCCCGTTTTTCATCCCCCGTCTCAGCTTTGCCGATCCCCGCAAACGCCACTTTGGCATCAGCCATCACACGCGGACCGTTCTCGGCCGTTTTGCGCTGCGGCCGGTGCTGTTGGCAGTGCCCGAATTTGGCGACGGACGCGACGACATTGTCCGCAGTCAAACGGCTGAGCTGATCCGCAGCGGCAGTCATCTGGCCGTAAGCAGGCCGGCGCCGGATCATGAACAGCTGGAGCGGTTGGAGCAGACGTTTGGCCTGTCGTTTGTCACGATGGGCCGGCACTGGCGGAACGATCCGGCCCCGTTTCAGGCGGCTGTTCTGGCCGCAGATCTCGCGGTGCAGAGCGCTCCCTTTTTGGCCGAATGTGCTAGCGGCGGGACGCACCGCTGCGCCGGGCCAGATACTCTTGCAGCGTTAGCTCTTTTTTTGACCAGGAGCGGAGTGTAGCGCGGATTTCCCACGCTTTGCCGACCATGCGCAGATGCTTTTCGCTGACATAGGTTTTCATCCCAATACGCCTCCGATACAATAAGGGTGGACAAGTGTCTTGCTCCACAATATGAGGCAGCCGGACGCGTTTAGAACCAGATCTCGAAAAAGGATGATGAGCGTGAGCGATCAAGACCGTTTATACGAAAAGACCATCAGCAGTCAGACGATTTACGACGGACGGATTATCAAGGTAAAGGTGGATGAGGTGCTGCTGCCCAACGGCAAAACGGCAAAGCGGGAAATTGTCAATCACCAGGGAGCGGTGGCCGTTCTGCCGCTGACGCCGGACGGCAAGATGGTCGCCGTGCGCCAGTTTCGCAAACCGCTGGAGCGGACCATCGTGGAGATTCCGGCAGGCAAACTGGAGCCGGGGGAAGAGCCGCTCACCTGTGCCAAGCGCGAACTGGAAGAAGAGACAGGGTATCAGGCCGCCAGTTATGAGCTCCTGAGCTCGTTTTATACGTCACCGGGGTTTGCCGACGAACTTATGCACGTCTACGTGGCGACGGGACTGACAAAAGGGGAAAGTCGTCCGGATGAAGACGAGTTTGTCGAGGTGCTGGAGCTGACGCTGGAAGAGGCGAAGGAACTGCACCGCACGGGAGAGATTTGCGACGCCAAGACCGTCGCCGCCCTGTTTGCCTGGGAGAATCGGGTGCTGCATGAACGTGGTTGACAGACGGCTGCCGCGCTACTTCTGTGACATGCACATCCACATCGGCGGGACGAAGAGCGGCAAACCGGTCAAAATCACCGCATCCCGGCAGATGACCCTGACGCGGATTCTGGAAGAAGCGTCCGAGCGAAAAGGCATGGACGTCATCGGGATCATCGACGCTCACGCTCCCGAGGTGCAGGAAGAGCTGATTGGCCTGCTGGAAACGGGAGCGGCCGAAGAGCACAGGGATGGCGGCGTTCAGTACAAGCAGACCCTGCTGATTCTCGGATGCGAAGTGGAGATCAAAGAACCGGGACGAGGAGAGGCCCACTTCCTCTGTTACCTGCCGAACGTGGGGGAGATGCGCCTTTTTACCGACTGGCTGTCCCGACGCTGCAAAAACGTCAATCTCAGCTCCCAGCGGATCGGAGCCACGCTGCGGGAACTGCAGGAGAGGGTGGCCGAAGGAGGCGGCGTGCTGGTTCCGGCCCATATTTTCACGCCGCACAAAGGCCTGTACGGCAGCTGCACCGACTCGCTTTCGGAGGTGGCGGAGCCCTCTACCATCCCGGCCGTCGAGCTGGGGCTGAGCGCCAATACGGACATGGCCGACCGGTTGACGGAGCTGCATGACAAGACATTCCTGACCAATTCGGACGCCCATTCGCTGGCGAAAATCGGCCGCGAGTATCAGGCGATGGCCATGGCCGAACGCTCGTTTCGGGAGTGGATGCGGGCTTTGCGCAGGGAAGCGGGGAGAGGCGTCGCTGTCAACTACGGTCTTCATCCGCAGTTGGGGAAGTACCATCAGACTGCCTGCCAATCGTGCCAATCGACACTTCCGGCAGACGCCGATGGCCGCTGTCCGCAGTGCGGCTTCAAACGGGTGGTCCGGGGCGTCTTTGACCGGATTGAACAGTTGGCTGATTGCCCGGCCGGCATCCATCCGCCGTTTCGTCCCCCGTACGTGGAACAGGTGCCGCTGGAGTTCATTCCCGGAGTAGGCCCGAGGCTGCGTGACAAGCTGTACTGTGCGTTTGGGACGGAGATGAACATTCTTCACCGGGTGGACAGGGAAGAACTTGCCGGCGTGGTCGGTGAGCGAATCGCGGATCTGATCGTCCAGGCCAGGGAAGGGCGGCTGAACGTCAAGGCCGGAGGAGCCGGCACGTACGGCAGGATCGTGACAGGCAAGGCATAGGCGCCCGGACTTCCGCATAAGCTGTACAGTAATCAGCGTTGCGGGAGGGGAAACGGCGTGCGGGCAAGAGTTGGACAAACAATCCAGGCATATGCGCGAGAGCATCAGTCGCTTTACTGGTTTACGATCGTACTGTTTGCGATGGGCATTATTTTTGGAGCGGTGATCGTCAATTCCTTGCCGCTTTCCCAGCGACAGGAGCTGTTTGGCTTTCTGCAGTACTTTTTCAACACGCTCGGAAGCCAGGGCATTCCCGAGCCGACGGCCCATTTCCAACAGGCGTTCGGCCACTATGCAAAAACGGTGGGCATCTTGTGGATGCTGGGGCTGTCCATCATCGGTCTGCCGATGATCCTGCTGCTGCTGTTTCTCAAAGGAGTGGTCGTCGGGTTTACAGTCGGCTTTCTGGTGAATCAGCTTCAGTGGCAAGGTGTGACGCTGGCGTTGGCGGGCGTATTGCCGCAAAATTTGCTGGTGGTGCCGGCCCTGTTTATCGTCGGGGTGAGCGGCATCTCGTTTTCCATGCGGCTGATCAAAACGCGGCTCCTGAGCAGACGGGACGTGATCCTGCCCCACTTCGTCGGCTACACCGTGTTGGTCGTTGTCATGCTGGCCGTCCTGATGGTGGCGGCGCTGTTCGAGACGTTCGTCTCCCCCAGGCTGATGCAAATGGTGCTTAATTAAGAATAATTCTCATTTAATAACGTATGTATTTGACTTCTGGAACACCCCTCTACTATAATAGGAGCAGGTTTCATGCGAGCGGGGAGGGGCATTTATGTTGGAAGAAAAGTTAGAGAAGATCAAGCAGCAACTACATTCCCAGAACTATAAACTGACGCCACAACGTGAAGCCACTGTTCGCGTTTTACTGGAAAACGAGGAAGATCACCTGAGTGCGGAAGACGTCTACCTTTTGGTCAAGGAAAAAGCCCCGGAAATTGGTCTCGCCACGGTGTATCGAACCCTGGAACTGTTGAGCGAGCTGAAGATCATTCACAAGATGAACTTCGGCGACGGGGTGGCTCGCTACGATCTGCGCGACGACAACGCCGAGTACCACCACCACCATCTGATCTGCCTGAACTGCGGCACGGTGGATGAAATCTTTGAAGACCTGCTTGTCTCCGCAGAGGAAAAGGTCAAGAATGTTTACAACTTTTACATTACCGACCATCGGCTCACCTTCTACGGCATCTGCCATCGCTGCATCGACAAGGTGAACGTGGAGGACTTCAAATAGAAAAACTTCTCTGTGCGGGAGAAGTTTTTCTTTTTTTTCTGCCCCGGGTTATGGAGCAGGACCTCCGGTGGCATGATAAGGAAAGCGCAAATGCGAGCCACAGGAGGCGAATGTGTGATGATTATCGGGGTGCCAAAGGAAATCAAAGACAACGAAAACCGCGTGGGGCTGACCCCCGCCGGCGTGAGCGCATACATACAGGCGGGCCATCGCGTGTTGGTCGAGACGCAGGCGGGGATCGGCTCCGGTTTTTCCGACGAGGATTTTTCGGCAGCCGGCGCGGAAATTCTCGACAGTGCAGAGGAGGTATGGCAGCAGGCGGAGATGATCTGCAAGGTAAAAGAACCGCTGCCTGCCGAATACAAATTCTTTCGCGAAAACCTGATCCTGTTTACCTATCTGCATCTGGCGCCGGAACGCGAACTGACCGAGCAGCTCCGTGCCAAGAAAGTGGTCGCGATTGCCTACGAGACGATCCAGACTGACGACGGTTCGCTGCCGTTATTGATGCCGATGAGCGAGGTGGCCGGCCGCATGTCGGTGCAGATTGGCGCACAGTTTCTGGAAAAGCCGCACGGGGGAAAGGGAGTGCTCCTGGGAGGCGTTCCCGGTGTCCCTCCGGCACATGTGGTCATCGTCGGCGGCGGCATCGTCGGGACCAATGCGGCCAAAATGGCGGTCGGCCTGGGGGCGCAGGTGACGATTCTCGACATCAACGCCAACCGGCTGCGCGAACTGGACGATCTGTTCCAGGGACGATTGCGAACGCTGATGTCCAACCACTACAACATCGCACAGGCGGTAAAGGACGCCGACCTCCTGATCGGGGCGGTCCTGATCCCCGGGGCGCGGGCGCCCAAGCTGGTGACGGAGGATATGGTCAAGTCGATGTCTCCCGGATCGGTCATCGTCGACGTGGCGATCGATCAGGGGGGCTCGATCGAGACTGTGGACCGGATTACCACACACAGCGAACCGACATACGTCAAGCACGGCGTCGTCCACTACGCGGTGGCCAACATGCCGGGAGCGGTGCCGCGCACGTCGACAATCGCCCTGAGCAATGTTACAATACCTTACGGCCTGCAGTTGGCGAACAAAGGGGTCCGCGCCGCCATCACCCAAAACCGCGCGCTTGCCCGCGGCGTCAACGTGCTGAACGGCCATGTGGTGTACGAAGCAGTGGCCACCTCGCTGAATCTGCCGTATGTCCCGCTGGAAGACGCGCTGCATGACCTGCAGGTATAGCGTACCGAATGGAGCAGGAGACCAGCGCATATACTGGAGGTAACACGGAAACGGGGAGGATTGCATCGATGCGAGTATCGTTTCGGCGGCTGATGGAGATTCTCCGGTTTTTCCTCCTGTTCGTTACCTGTGCGCTGTTGTCCTACGGGATCATCAGCCTCTTGTCAGACAGGTTCCTGCCAGGCGATCCCTACCGCGAACCGCACGGCAATGCCGTCAAAGTGGTGAAGCTGATCAATGCCCAGGGAGGCGGAAGTTGGGACGGATACCTGTCCCGGCTGCAGTTGTTCTACCTGACGGGAGAGTAACCGTTACCTTTTTCACGGGAAAAAAGAGGACTTTTCCGTTCCCGCGTGGAAAGCATATCAAGACACTTACCTGAAGGGGAACAGCTTCATGGACACGCTGATTGATCAATTCATCCATTTCCTGGCTGTGGAAAAAGGGCTGTCGCCCAACACGCTCGAATCGTACCAGCGGGATATGGTTGCCTATACGGCATACCTGCAGGAGCAGGGGGTGACCCGGATCGAGGACTCCACGCGGAGCCAGATTATCGGCTATCTGATGACCCTCCAGGAAAAGGGACGGGCTACTGCCACCCTGTCCCGCAATCTGGCGTCAATCCGGGCCTTTTATCAATATCTCGTCCGCGACAAGTACATAGACAAGGACCCGTCCATCCATCTGGAGACCCCCAAAATTGAAAAGCGCCTGCCCAAGGTGCTCTCGGTCGAGGAAGTGGAACGGCTGCTCGACAGCCCGCCGGTCGACTCTCCGGCAGGGCTGCGCGACAAGGCGATGCTGGAACTGCTGTACGCGACCGGTATCCGCGTCTCCGAACTGGTCAACCTGGATGTAAGCGATGTCAACCTGGAGATGGGATTCGTCAAGTGCATGGGCAAGGGGTCCAAGGAGCGGATCATCCCGCTCGGCTCCGTCGCCATCCAAATGGTGCGCCACTATTTGCAGGCGGGACGGCCGAAGCTGGTGAAGCAGCCGGGCGAGACAGCCCTGTTTCTCAACCATCTGGGCAAGCAGATCACCCGGCAGGGATTTTGGAAAATCATCAAGCGCTACGCGCAGAAGGCCAACATTCGGACCGAAATCACGCCGCACACGCTGCGCCATTCGTTCGCCACGCACCTGCTGGAAAACGGAGCAGATCTCCGGTCTGTACAGGAAATGCTGGGTCACGCGGACATTTCCACAACGCAGATTTACACGCATGTGACCCGTTCGCGCATCAAGGACATTTACGCGAAAACCCACCCGAGAGCGTAGTCTCTCTTTTTTCCTCGTCAGACGTCTGACGACTGAACACTTTGATGATTGTTGCAGGAGGCGGTTTTTATGCCACGTTTTTCTCGAGTCTTCTTAATTGTGATGGACAGCGTCGGAATCGGGGAGCTGCCGGATGCGGCCCGCTTCAACGATGAAGGCGCTCATACGCTGGGCCATATCGCCGAGCGAGTCGACGGCTTTTCCCTGCCTCATCTGCAGGCGCTCGGCCTGGGCAATATTGCCCCGCTGCGAAACGTACCGGCTGTTGAAGCTCCCAAGGCGCACTGGGGGAAAATGAAAGAGATCTCTATCGGCAAGGACACGACGACCGGACACTGGGAGATCATGGGCCTGCACGTGTCCACGCCGTTTCGCACCTATCCCGACGGCTTCCCGGCCGAGCTGATCCGCGAGTTCGAGCAGCGGATCGGACGCAAGGTGCTGGGCAACAAGGTGGCGTCCGGCACCGCGATTATTGAGGAACTGGGCGAGGAACACATGCGGACCGGCGATGTAATCGTCTACACCTCGGCCGACAGCGTGTTCCAGGTGGCAGCGCACGAAGAAGTGGTGCCGCTGGAAGAGCTGTACCGCATCTGCCAGATCGCCCGCGAGCTGACACTGCGGGACGAATTTGCCGTCACCCGCGTCATCGCCCGTCCGTTCGTCGGCAAGCCGGGGGCGTTTGTGCGTACGCCCAACCGGCATGATTACTCCGTCAAGCCGTTTGCGCCGACGGTCATGAACCGGCTTGTGGATGCGGGGCTGACGTCGATTGCGATCGGCAAAATCAGCGACATCTACGCCGACGAGGGCATTACCCGCTCCATTCGGACCCAGGACAACATGGACGGCGTTGACCAGTTGCTGAAGACGATGAACGAGGATTTTACCGGCTTGAGCTTTGTCAATCTGGTCGATTTTGACGCCAAGTATGGCCACCGCCGCGATCCCGAGGGCTACGGCCGGGCGCTGATGGAGTTTGACGCCCGCATTCCGGAGCTTCTCAATGCGCTGGACAGCGGTGACTTGTTGATCATCACCGCCGATCACGGCAATGACCCGGTACACCACGGCACGGACCACACCCGCGAATACGTGCCGCTTCTGGTCTACCACAAGGGCATCGCGCAGGGAAGCGATTTGGGCGTGCGCGGCACGTTTGCCGACGTCGGCGCGACGATTGCCGAAAACTTTGGCGTCAAGGCGCCCGAGATCGGGGAAAGCTTTTTGGCCAGATTGTAAGATGAAAAAATGAAATCGAGAGGGGAAAACACGATGAGCAGCATACAAGAAGCAGTTGCCTACATTCAACCGAAACTGACGGAAAAACCGACCATCGGCCTGGTGCTCGGCTCCGGTCTGGGGGTACTGGCAGACGAGATCGAAAATCCGGTCGTCATCCCGTACCACGAGATTCCCGGCTTTACCGTCTCCACCGTGGTCGGACACAAGGGACAGCTTGTCATCGGCAAGCTGCAGGGCAAGCAGGTCGTGGCCATGCAGGGGCGTTTCCATTATTATGAAGGTCACGAACTGGACGCCGTGGTGTTCCCCATCCGCGTCATGAAACAGCTCGGCGTGGAGACGATCATCGTCACCAACGCTGCCGGCGGGATCAATGAGAGCTACAAGCCGGGCAACCTGATGCTGATTGCCGACCACATCAACATGACGTTCCGCAACCCGCTGATCGGCCCCAACGACGACACGCTGGGTCCCCGTTTCCCCGACATGTCGGAAGCCTATTCCAAATCACTTCGCGCTGTGGCAAAAGAAGTGGCGGCAGAGCTGGGCATCACCTTGCAGGAAGGGGTCTACGTCGGTCTGCTCGGCCCGAGCTACGAGACGCCGGCCGAGATCCGCATGCTGCGGATTCTGGGAGGAGACGCCGTCGGCATGTCGACCGTGCCGGAGGTAATCGCGGCCCGTCACATGGGGATGAACGTGCTCGGCATCTCCTGCATCAGCAACATGGCGGCCGGCATCTTGGAACAGCCGCTTTCCCACGATGAAGTGATGGAGACGACCGAACGCGTGAAGGCCCAGTTCCTGTCACTGGTGAACGGGATCGTGGCGAAATTATAGGCTGGCGGCAGCACACGAGGGTGGGGTGAAACAGCATGCGCATGGTGGATATTATCGCGAAGAAACGGGACGGCAAGGAACTGAGCACGGAGGAGATTCAGTTTCTCGTCGACGGCTATACAAATGGAAGCATTCCCGACTACCAAATGTCCGCCTGGGCCATGGCCGTACTGTTCCGCGGCATGACGCCGCGCGAAACCGGCGATTTGACCATGGCGATGGCAAGATCCGGGGAGCAGTTGGACTTAACGTCCATTCCGGGAGTAAAAGTGGACAAACACAGCACTGGCGGCGTGGGCGACAAGACGACGCTGGTCGTGGCGCCGCTGGTGGCGGCGGCCGGCATTCCCGTGGCCAAAATGTCCGGACGCGGTCTGGGACACTCGGGCGGCACGATCGACAAACTGGAGTCGTTCGCCGGGTTTCAGGTGGAACGCACCCGCGAGCAGTTCTTCCAACAGGTGCGGGACATCGGTGTGGCGGTAATCGGTCAGTCCGGCAACCTGACGCCCGCAGACAAAAAACTGTACGCCCTGCGTGACGTAACTGCCACGGTGGAAGCAGTGCCGCTGATCGCCAGCTCGATCATGTCCAAAAAGATCGCGGCGGGGGCCGATGCCATCCTGCTTGATGTAAAAGTAGGCAAAGGCGCATTTATGAAGACGCTGGAAGAAGCAGAGACACTCGCCCGCGCAATGGTGGATATCGGCAGCCAGGTGGGGCGCAAGACGGTGGCTGTCATCAGCGACATGAATCAGCCGCTTGGCTTTGCCGTAGGCAACGCGCTGGAAGTAAAAGAGGCGATCGCAACGCTCGCTGGAAACGGTCCCAAGGATTTGACGGAATTGGCGCTGGCAATCGGCGCTCGCATGCTCGTGCTGGGCGGGCTGGCGTCGTCTGTGGACGAAGGGCGAGGCCGTCTGGAGGAGATCATCGCCAGCGGCAAAGCCGTGGATAAACTGGCGCAAATGGTGGAGGCACAGGGCGGCAACAAACGTGACGTGTACGAACCGGACCGCCTTCCCCAAGCGGGATTGACCGCACAGGTCACGGCGCAGCAGGACGGCTACCTGGCCGGGATCGACGCAGAGACGGTTGGGCATGCCTCTGTCGTGCTGGGGGCGGGCCGATTGACCAAGGAGATGCCGATTGACCTGGCGGTTGGCATCGTGCTGCACAAAAAGCGGGGGGATCGGGTGCGCGCCGGCGAACCGCTGGCCACCCTGCACGCCAACGACGAGCGCTTGCTGCAAGATGCCCTCAAGGACGTGGCTGAAGCGTTTGCGTACAGCAGCGAGCAGCCGCCGGAGCAGCCGCTCATTTACAAGATTGTTGAATAATAGCGACGTGTGTGAGCCACCCCGAAGCAAACACAGGGAGTGCGGTGCTGCCGCACGCCCTGTTGCGCAGGGGAGAACCGCTGGAGAGCGCTCTGCGGTCGTTGTTATCTGGCAATTCGGATAAAAATGTGCAATCTCCGATAAATTATTATTGATTAATCAACTGAATTGCGGTTCAATGGTAGAAAAGAGGCTTGCCATATAATATAAAAAATTATTTATTGTTAAGAATCCGTTTATAATTTTTTATAATTCTACTTGTCAAAATTCGTTGACACCAATAACAATTGCGTATATTTTTAAGGTGACAGGCAAAATGTTAACGATTTTTTCGAATTTCGTAAAAATCTGATGGAGGTTCTACAAAAATCGTATTTATGAGAAAGCTGGACCATGTTGATAAACAGATCCTGCAGATCCTCCAGGAAGACGGACGACGGCCCTATACCGAAATTGCTCAACAACTAGGCTTGAGCGAGGGCACCATCCGTTCGCGCATCACCCGCCTGTTGCAAGATGGCGTGTTTCAGTTCGTGATTCACCCCGATCCGGAAAAGCTGGGATTGCACGTTCAGGCCATTATCGGTCTGACCACCAAGCTGGGATGGCAAAACAGCGTGGCCGAGGAGCTGAGCAAGTTTCCCGAGGTTCGGTTCGTGGGTGCGTTCAGCGGCAAGCACGACTTGATCATTCAAGCGTGTTTCCATAATAACGAAGAACTCATCACCTTCGTCAACGAGCGGCTTTCGCAAATTGAGGGAATCGCCGCGGCCGACGTGTCGCTGGAACTGAAGCAGTACAAGGATTCCTTCTCGTTCGTTCGTGACGACGAAGTGCCGATCCAGTGAAAGGAGTTGATGCCAGTCAAAGTCATCGCGAGCACTTGTCCATTTTTTGGTATTTGAATATTCGGAAAAAAGACAAAAGAAGGAAGAAAGAGAAAAAAGATCAGAGAATTGGGGGTTATTGCGTTGAAAAAGAGCATTTTTGCACTTGTCAGTTCTGTAGCTGTTCTCGGTGCGGCCTTGGCCGGTTGCGGTGGTCAGCAAGCATCTACGGGCGATCAAAACAAGCCTGCTGATCAACAACCAGCCGAAAACAAAGAGAAAAAACCGCAAGTTCTGCGGCTGAACCTGCATTCCGAGCCGCCGACTGCTGACCCGGGCATTGCCGAGGACACGACGTCCGGTGCGATCATTCAGGCGACCTTTGACGGCCTGACCCGGATTGGCAAGGACGGCAAAACACCGGAACCGTCTGTAGCGGAAAAAATTGACGTATCTGACGACGGTCTGACGTACACGTTCCACCTGCGAGAAAGCTACTGGAGCAACGGTGATCCGGTAACAGCCCATGACTTTGAATACGCCTGGAAGCGTGCCCTCGATCCGAAAACGGCATCCAACTACGCGTATCAGCTCTACTACATTAAAAATGGCGAAGCCTTCAACAGGAATCAAGCGAAAGCGGAAGACGTCGGCGTAAAAGCGCTGGATGAAAAGACGCTGCAGGTGACACTGGAAAACCCGACGCCGTTTTTCCTCGAACTGACCACGTTCAGAACGTACTATCCGGTCAATAAAAAACTGGTCGAATCGAATCCGAAGTGGGCGAACGAAGCGAGCACCCACGTGGGCAACGGTCCATTCAAGATGGAATCGTGGGAGCACAAGAGCAAAATGGTGCTCGTGAAAAACGACAAATACTGGGACGCAGAAAACGTCAAGCTGGAACGCATCGAGTTCTCCATGGTAGAGGACGAGATGACCGAGCTGAACATGTATGAAAACGGCGATCTCGACTGGGCCGGCGCACCGATGAGCTCCCTGCCGACGGATGCCATTCCGGCGCTGAAAGACTCCGGAAAGATGACGACTCAGCCGATCGCTGGTGTCTACTGGTACAAGTTCAATACTGAGAAACCGCCGTTCAACAACGTGAAGATCCGGAAAGCATTTGCCTATGCGATCGACCGTCAGTCCCTGATTGACAACATCCTGCAGACCGGCCAGCTCCCGGCCATGGGCGCCGTGCCGCCATCCATGGCACTGAACAAGGACGGCTACTTCAAGGACAACGACGTGGAAACGGCCAAGAAACTGCTGGAAGAGGGCATGAAGGAGCTGGGCATTTCCAAGCTGCCGACGATCACACTCTCCTACAACACGCATGAGGGCCATCAAAAGATCGCTCAGGCGATTCAGGACCAGTGGAAGAAGAATCTCGGCGTAGACGTGAAACTGGAAAACAAAGAGTGGAAGGTGTACCTGGAAGACCTCCACGAGGGGAATTATCAGGTCGGCCGCATGGGTTGGCTGGGTGACTTCAACGACCCGATCAACTTCCTGGAACTGTACAAGGATAAGGATGGCGGCAACAACGACACCCGTTGGGAACATCCGAAGTTCAAGGAGCTGCTGAACCGCTCCGCGAAGGAATCGGGAGAACAGCGCATGAAGACCCTCGCCGAAGCGGAAGCGATCCTGATGGACGAAATGCCCATCATGCCGATCTATTTCTACACCCTCTCCTGGGTGAAGGACGACGATGTCCATGGCGTCGTCATCGACGGTCTGGGCGGCGTCGACTGGAAATGGGCGTACATTGAGTAATCGTGAGTTCCCCGCCGTTTGAGCGCACGCCAACGGCCCCCGGTTCTGCAGGGATAAGGTATATGGAACCCCATATACCTTATCTTTTGCGGACTGGTTGCAAGAGACAGACGGCAGTACGCCGATAGAGAGAGAATAAGAGCAAGAGATCTGCCACAAGGGTTATTTGCACAGCCGATTTTTGCACTGCTTTCCGTGGGAACGCAGTGCAAAGATGGGTCGTGAAAGCAACAACACCATCATTCAATGCATAAGGGGGTAAGTTTTTTGATCCGTTATCTTGGCAAGCGTATCTTTTTTATGCTGCTCTCGCTATTCCTGATCATAACGGCCACCTTCTTCATCATGAAAGCGGTTCCGGGTGGTCCGTTTACGTCCGAAAAAAACGTTCCGGACGAAATTCGCGCCGCGCTGGAGGCCAAATACAAGCTGAATCTGCCGCTGCATGAGCAGTATCTCGATTATCTGATAGGCATCCTCAAATGGGATTTGGGGCCGTCATTTGCCGAAAAGTCCTCCACGGTAAATGAAATCATTAACCGCGGGTTCCCCGTATCTGCCCATCTGGGTGCGCAAGCCCTGCTGATTGCCATCTTTGGAGGCATCACGCTGGGTGTCATTGCGGCGTTGAAGCACAACAAATGGCAGGACTATACTGCCATGGTTCTCGCTGTGCTCGGATTGTCTGTTCCCAGCTTTATTCTTGCTTCATTTTTACAATACTTCTTTGCAATGAAAATGGGCTGGTTTCCCATTGCGAAGTGGGAAGGATTTGAGTATACGATTCTGCCTTCTCTTGCGTTGGCTGCCATGCCGATGGCGTTTATCGCACGCCTCACCCGCTCCAATATGCTGGAAGTGATGAGTCAGGACTACATCAAGACGGCAAAAGCCAAAGGCCTCAACACGGTTACGATTACCGTCAAGCACGCGATTCGCAACGCTCTCCTGCCTGTCATTACTTACCTGGGTCCGCTTGTTGCCAACATTTTGACGGGTGCGTTTGTCATCGAGCGCATTTTCGGGGTGCCCGGACTGGGACGCGAGTTTGTCATGTCCATCACGAACCGCGACTACACGGTCATCATGGGAACGACAGTGTTCTACTCGATTATCCTCGTCACGGCGGTTTTGCTGGTAGACATCGCGTACACTCTGATTGACCCGAGGATCAAACTGAGTGACACAGGAAGGGAGTAATGTTTCATGCAACTGACGAAAGAGCATTTCGAGCCCATATCCGTCGATTTTCGCCAGGCGGAGGAAATCAAGCGTCCCAGCCTCTCTTTCTGGGCTGACGTCTGGCGCCGGCTGAAAATGAACAAGGTGGCCATGGCCTCCCTGATCTTTATCCTGATCCTGGTCGCCTGTGCCATTTTTATCCCGATTTTCAGTTCCCATGACTACAGGACGACTGAACTTACAGGCAAGAACCAGCCGCCGTCGGCTGAGCACTGGTTTGGGACGGATGACTTGGGCCGTGACGTTTTCGTCCGCGTCTGGTACGGCGCACGCATCTCGCTGGAAGTAGGGTTTGCTGCAGCCATCATCGACTTGATTATCGGGATGATCTGGGGCGGTATCGCCGGTTTCTACGGGGGCAAAGTGGATGAAATCATGATGCGTATTGCCGATATTTTGTACGCAATTCCATACCTGCTCGTGGTGATTTTGCTCATGGTGGTGATGGAGCAGGGGGTTGGCACCATCATCATCGCTCTGACCATTACCGGTTGGATCGGGATGGCGCGGATTGTCCGCGGCCAAATTATCCAATTGAAGGCGCAAGAGTTTGTCCTGGCAGCTCGCTCCCTTGGTGCGGATAACAGCCGTCTGATTTTCAAACACCTGATCCCCAACGCGCTGGGGCCGATCATTGTAACGTTGAGTCTGACCGTACCGAACGCGATCTTTGCGGAGTCGTTCCTTTCCTTCATTGGATTGGGCGTTTCTGCTCCGGTCGCATCGTGGGGCACAATGTCGTCCGAAGGCTTGTCGGCCATGAGATACTACCCCTGGCGGCTGATGTTCCCGGCTCTCTTCATCTCCATAACAATGCTGGCATTCAACCTGTTCGGTGACGGTCTGCGCGACGCCGTAGACCCACGCTTGCGCAAATAGGAGGGATCATCACAATGGAACGCATTCTTGAAGTAAAAGACCTGCATGTCTCCTTCCACACGTACGCGGGGGAAGTAAAAGCGGTACGCGGCGTGAACTTTTACGTCAACAAGGGAGAAGCAGTCGCGATTGTAGGGGAGTCCGGCTGCGGCAAGTCCGTGACGGCACAAACCCTGATGAAGCTGATTCCGATGCCGCCGGGTGAAATCAAAAAAGGGGAAATCATCTTCAACGGCGAGAACATCGTCAATAAGTCAAACAAAGAGATGGAAGCGATTCGCGGCAAGGATATCGGGATGATCTTCCAGGACCCGATGACCTCGCTGAACCCGACACTGACTGTGGGCAACCAGATCATGGAAGGGTTGATCAAGCATCAAAAGATGACGCGTGCCGATGCCCGTGCGCGTGCCATCGAACTCTTGAACATGGTCGGCATCCCGCAGCCGGAAAAACGCGTCGACCAGTATCCGCACGAATTTTCCGGCGGGATGCGGCAGCGTGCCATGATTGCCATTGCGCTCGCCTGCTCGCCCAAGCTGTTGATTGCGGATGAGCCGACCACCGCGCTGGACGTGACGATTCAGGCGCAGATTTTGGACCTGATGAAAGAACTGCAGAAAAAGACAGGCACGTCGATCATCCTGATCACGCACGACCTGGGTGTCGTGGCGGAAATGTGCGACCGCGTCATCGTCATGTACGCTGGAAAGGTGATCGAAACGGGAACGGTCGACGACATCTTCTACAATCCGCAGCATCCGTACACCAAAGGGCTGCTGCGCTCCGTTCCGCGCCTGGACCTGAATCGCGACGAGCCGCTTACGCCGATTTTCGGCACTCCGCCGGACCTGCTTCGTCCTCCTGTCGGCTGCGGATTTACTGCCCGCTGCGAATCAGCCATGCGCGTCTGCCAGGAGTACGATCCTGAATTGAAAGATATCAGCTCGACACAACGCGCCGCCTGCTGGCTGCAGCACCCGCTGGCGCAGAACCGCGCAGGATCGTAAGAGGAGGGGTAACCAGTGGAGAAACGCGATACACTCATTGAAGTACGCAATCTGAAGAAATTTTTCAAGATCGGTGACAATACCCTGAAAGCCGTAAACGATCTGACCTTTGAGATCAAGCGCGGCGAAACGCTTGGCGTGGTAGGGGAGTCTGGCTGCGGCAAATCCACGGCGGGCCGTACCATTCTTCGATTGTACGAGCCTACTGCAGGCGAAGTCCTGTTTGAAGGTCAAGATGTGATGAAACTGAACCATCAGGAAATGAAAGCAATGCGCCGCAAGATGCAGATGATTTTCCAGGACCCGTACGCGTCGCTCAACCCGCGGATGACGGTGGGCGACATCATCGGCGAGGCGCTTGACATTCACGGCCTGGCGACCGGCCAGAAGCGCAAGGAACGAATTCAAGAGCTGTTGTCGCTGGTCAGCCTGAACCCGGAACACATGAACCGCTTCCCACACGAATTCTCCGGCGGTCAGCGCCAGCGGATCGGGATCGCCCGCGCATTGGCGGTCGAGCCGAAGTTTATTGTTTGCGACGAGCCGATCTCCGCGCTGGACGTGTCGGTACAGGCGCAGGTGGTCAACCTGCTGCAGCAGCTGCAGGAAAAGATGGGCCTGACCTACATGTTCATCGCCCACGACCTGTCGATGGTGAAGTACATTTCCGATCGCGTCGCCGTCATGTACCTTGGCAAAATGGTGGAGCTGGCCGAGAGTGAGAAGCTCTATGAAAAACCGCTCCATCCCTACACCCAGGCACTGCTTTCGGCCATCCCGATTCCGGACCCGGAAGTGGAGCGGAAACGGGAGCGCATCGTCCTGCAGGGCGACGTGCCCAGCCCGATGAATCCGCCGAGCGGCTGCCATTTCCGCACCCGCTGCCCGAAGGCGATGCCGGAATGCGCCGCTGCCGAGCCGGTGTGGAAAGAGGTGGAACCGGGCCATTTCGCGGCCTGCCATTTATACAACTAGAAACGCAAGGACAGGCATTCCCGATCAATCCGATTGGGAATCCTTCCTTTCTTGACAACACGGTACATGTGGCCTCTGCGAAACGACTGGGTATCTTCACCTGATATCTGTTCGCAGAGGCTTTTTTCATTGCTGCCGGCCTGGCATATTATGGAGCTTCTGATTGGAAAAAAGGGGGCTGTTGGCTCATGAAAAAACTGCGACTGCCGCATTTTCGGGACATGCGTCTGCGAGGAGTGCGCAAGGAAACATTGCCGAGTTGGCTGCGGAATACGCCCCGGGTGCTGGAGTCGTTCAAGGGACAGCTCCAGGGTTCGCTTGCCACCAAAATGATTGCGTTTGGCATTGTTCTTGTTTTGGTCATTATCGGTTCTCTTCAATTTATAGCGCTGTCCCTGTCCAAGTCGACGCTGATCGGGATCACGTCCACCCAGGCGAAAATGCTGGCGGAACAGCATGCCGCCAGCATGGAGGACTGGATCGTGGAAATGATGGACTCTGCACGGGAGACGGCGTCTAAGCGCGTGATGATGACGGAGATGGAGCCGCTGATTAAGGAGCAGTTCCAACTGCTGCGGCAAAGCCACAAGGAGATTGCGAAAATCTACCTGGTGGATACGGCCAGCGGAAAAGCGCTGTACTCGCTAACGGGGCGGGTTGAGACGGATTTCAGGCAGAAGAAGTTCGTTCAACAGGTCGTGTCGACAGAGGCCCCAGTCGTCTCGGATGAAGAGATCGTGCTGGGCGGTGACAGAAGCTATCTCTACATCGCCACACCGGTCGGCGAGAAAAACAAGGATACCTCTCGCGTGCTGGTAGTCGGCTTTACGATTGAGCCGATCATCAACAAGGTAGAGGCGATTCCGTTCATGCAGAACGGGTATGCGTTTGTGGTCCGGCCGGACGGGCTGGTCATTGCTCACCGCGACCCCGGGCAAAACGGAAAGCTTTCCCTTGCCGAAAACGGCGACTACGAGGAGATGCTCGAGTTGGCAGGACAAAAGCAAAGCAGCAGCTTGTTGTATGAAGCAGACGGGCTGGACTCCTTTGCGGCACTGGCGCCTATCCCGTCGATCGGCTGGAGTGTCGTCCTGACTACGGGCATCGACGAGGTGTACGGAGACGTAAACGGTATGGGGCTTTACTTCGCCCTCATCAGCCTGCCTGCCATTGCCCTGTCGTCCATGCTGATCTGGTGGTTCGCCAAGCGCATCCGCAGGTCGCTGTACGCGATCGCCAAGGACATGGAGCGCATCGGTTCCGGCCGGTTTGACGTGGAGATCGAGGTCAAAGGCAGCGACGAACTGGCCATGGTGGGCCGAAAAATGAACGAAATGGTGGCGGAACTGCGCACGCTGATCTCGCTCGTGCAGGGACAAGCCGCCCGTTTGAACGACGCCGCCGACGAGTTGTCGGCCTTCGCCCAGCAAAACAAAGGGGCGATTCAGCTGATCACGGACAACGTCTCCACCATTTCCGAGCGGGTCGCCCTGCAAACGGGTGAAGTGGCGGCTGCCGTCCGTACCGTGTCGGAGATTTCGCAAGGGGTGGAACAAGTGGCAGTAGCGGCGGAATCGACGACGCTGGCCACGACACGCACCTTCGAGCGGGCTTCGGACGGATTGGAACTGGTGGAAAATGTCATCTCCACCGTCCGGCACGCGACCGGTGAAGTGGAGCAGACGGCCCGTCAGATGCATGGCCTACGAGACCGGGCCCGCCAGATTACCAGCATCGTGGAGATGATCAGAAACATCGCCGCGCAGACCAACCTGCTGGCGCTCAATGCGACAATCGAGGCTGCCCGCGCCGGCGAAGCGGGACGCGGTTTTGCCGTCGTCGCCAGCGAAGTCCGCAAGCTGGCGGAAGAGAGCAGTGCCTTCTCTGAACACATCGCCTCCATTGCCCATTCAATCAACAACGACGCGATGGGGATGAGCAGCCATATGGACGAGATCGTCGCGATGGTCAACAATGGACTTCAGTCCGTAGAGTCAGTGGGTGTTGCCTTCCAGCACATCGTCGCCGACATTCAATCGGCGGCGGAACAGAGCGAAGCGATGTCGGCCGCGTCAGAAGAGATGGCCGCCGGCAACCAGGTGGTTACCAGCTCGATGCACCGGCTCTCCGCCATGTCAGATGAGATCAATCAGTCGCTTGGCGGCGTCGTGGAAACGGTCGACGAACAGCTGAACGCCATTGCGCGGATCAGTGAAAATGTGGAACAACTGAAATCACTGGCGGATGAATTGTCCAACAACGTTCGCAAGTTTGTGATCTGAATGCGGTCCCCTTTCGCCCGGGCGAAGGGGGCTTTTCTTTAGCAAAAATGGGAAAGGTAGTGGTGGGAGCTGCCTGTCCCGTGTGAAGCGTTTCGCTCTCGGAAATCCGCTGTTGCCTTCCATGTGAATATTTTCCTGTTTGATTGGTCAGAATAAAACCATGAATGGAGGGAAGGGAATGCTATGAAAAGGACGCTGAATCTGGGTCTGTCTGTGCTCATCACATGTGTTGCTTTCTTTTCTCCAATGGCGGCGGCAGCCAATGAAAAACCCGCCCCCGATCAAAAGGAGATGAATTTCGCGCCGCACGCGACGTCCGCCATCTTGATGGAAGCGGATACGGGCACCGTTCTGTTCGAGAAAAACGCGCATGAAAAACTGCCTCCGGCCAGCATCACCAAAGTGATGACGCTGCTGCTGATCATGGAAGCGCTGGATCGAGGCGAGATCAAGCTGACCGACAAGGTTCGCACCAGCGAACGGGCGGCGTCGATGGGGGGCTCACAAATCTTTTTGCAGCCCGGAGAAGAAATGACCGTCGAAGACATGATCAAGGGTATCGCAATCGCGTCCGGCAATGACGCCTCTGTCGCCATGGCCGAGCATCTGGCCGGCACAGAAGAGGCATTCGTGGCCCGGATGAACGAGCGGGCCAAGCAGCTCGGCATGAAGAATACCCATTTTGTGAATTCCAACGGTCTGCCGGCCCCCAATCATTACTCCTCGGCGATGGACATTGCGATTATGTCCCGCGAGCTGTTAAAACACGAACTGATTACCAAATATACCGGGACCTATCAGGACTATTTGCGAAAAGACACGGACAATCCGTTCTGGCTGGTCAACACCAACCGCCTCGTCCGGTTTTACGAAGGGGTGGACGGGCTGAAGACAGGTTACACCAGCGAAGCGAAATACTGCCTGACGGCAACTGCCAAGCGCAACAACATGCGGGTGATCGCCGTCGTGATGGGAGAACCCGATACCAAGACGCGCAATGCGGAAGTGGCCACGCTGTTCACCTACGCGTTTACCCACTTCCAGGTGCAGCCGGTCTATAAAAAGGGAGAAGTGGTGCAGCCGATCACCGTGGACAAGGGAAAGCTGCCGCAGGTCAATGTCATTACACCGCAAGCGGTCAGTCTGCTGATGAAGCGGGGCGAATCGCCTGATCACTACACCAGGGAGGTCGTCCTGAATCAGACGGTAAATGCGCCCATCAGCAAAGACCAGGTTGTCGGTCACATCTTCATCCGAAACAAGGAAGGCAAAGAAGTAAGCCGTATTGATCTCTATCCGGAGCAATCGATAGAGAAGGCAGGCATGTGGGAGATTCTCAAGCGAACCACAAAACACGTCTTGATTGGCTATTGAACTGTCAGCACGATCGCGAAAAGAATCGAGTTGCCACGAATGTGACCTTCGGCTGCTCGATTTTTTTGTTCTTTTGTCGCATGGCAGGAAATGGAACACGCCGGACAGAAAAGAGAGAGAACTACGGGATGAAGGAGAGTGTGTCAGCCATGAGTCTACGCATCGCCACGGAGACCAAGCAGGACGTGCTGGTCGTCCGTTTGCAGGGAGAACTGGATCACCACACGGCGGAAGAGTTGCGCAGCACGGTGGATGGGATTCTGCGCAATACGCATATACGCCACATCGTACTCAGTCTGGCCGATTTGGCGTTCATGGACAGCTCTGGCATCGGAGTCATTCTCGGCCGTTACAAGCAAATATCTGCCCGCTCCGGCGAAATGGTCGTATGTTCGATCAATCCGACCATCTACCGGATTTTTGAGATGTCAGGCCTGTTCAAGGTGATCAAGTTCCGCGAAAGCGAAGCGGAAGCGCTGCATGTACTGGGGGTGGCGTAAGATGACCACGCGCAATTTCATGACGGTCTCGTTTGCTGCCCTGAGCCAAAACGAAGCGTTTGCCCGTGTGGCCGTCGCATCGTTCATCTCGCAATGGGATGTGACGGTCGAAGAGTTGGAAGAGATCAAAACGGTTGTGTCCGAGGCTGTTACCAACGCGATCATTCACGGGTACGAGGAAAACGCTGAAGGCGTGGTCCGCATCTCTGTCAGCATCGAAGACGGCCTGGTCGATCTGCTGGTAGAAGACCAGGGCAAAGGCATCGAGGACGTCGATCTGGCCATGCAGCCGCTCTACACCAGCAAGCCGGAACTGGAACGCTCCGGAATGGGCTTTACGATCATGGAAAATTTCATGGACACACTGGAGGTGGTGACCGCCGTCGGAAAAGGAACCACCGTTCGCCTGACCAAACGCCTTTCGTGTGCCAAAGCCTTGCAAAATTAGGGGTAGTGCCAATGGGTGCCGATATCAAAAATGCCAGTCAGCCTTTTCTGACCAATGATCAAGTGAAGGAATTGATTGCCAAGAGCCAGAAGGGAGATGCTGAAGCCCGCGAGCTGCTCGTCAACAGCAACATCCGGCTGGTGTGGTCGGTCGTCCAGCGCTTTATCAACCGCGGCTACGAGGCGGACGACCTGTTCCAGATTGGATGCATCGGCTTGCTGAAGGCCGTGGACAAGTTTGACCTGGCGTACGACGTCAAATTTTCCACCTACGCCGTGCCGATGATCATCGGGGAAATTCAGCGGTTTTTGCGCGACGACGGGACGGTCAAGGTGAGCCGCTCTCTCAAGGAGACGGCCAACAAGGTGCGGCGGGCAAAAGACGAGCTGTATAAAACGTACGGCCGGGCGCCGACCATTTCGGAAGTGGCGGAGGCTGTGGGCATTACGCCGGAAGAGGTGGTGCTGGCTCAGGAAGCGAGCAGGGCGCCGTCGTCGATTCACGAGACGGTGTTTGAAAACGACGGTGATCCGATTACGCTGATTGACCAGATTGCCGATGAAGGCGTCAACCGATGGTTTGAAAAAATTGCGCTGAAGGACGCTATCAGCCGGCTGAACGAGCGGGAGCAGCTGATCGTCTATCTGCGCTACTACAAGGATCAGACCCAATCGGAAGTGGCAGAGCGGCTGGGCATCTCGCAAGTGCAGGTGTCGCGGCTGGAGAAGCGCATCTTGCAAACAATCAGGGACCAGATTGAGCAGTAAGCTCGTCTGGTCTCAGCGTGTAGACAAAGTTCGCGGCGCATGGGAGATCGGGCCCGCTCGCTCGCTTGACGCCCAGCACAGAAGCGGATGAAGTCCGCTCCAAAACGAGACGCGGGCAGGGGACAAACATCTGGGTATTTCGATGAAGTGAGACTTGTGTCCCCTGTTGATTCCCGCGTCTTCGTTTTTTTCGCTGAGTCGGTCGTCAAAGGAGCTCGCTTGGCCCATCCCGCCATGCGATGCCCATTGTCTTCCGCTTCGGTTGATGAATAGGCAGGCCTTTTGGCCTGGAAATCATTTTTTGTGGACGTTAACTCAATGAACCGTTTGTCTTCAGTCTGGGACTAGATTGAGCAGTAAGCTCGTCTGGTCTTTTTTTATGCGCGATAAAGTGTGAGGCTGCAACTGCATGATAGGACCGGCAAACGGCGCATACTAGCGAAAGATCGGCAGGGCACAAAGGAGGGGTGGACGTGCAAGAACCTTTGTATCTGCGACTGCGAAAACGGCTGTCTGTCAAACCGCAGGCGGTGATCACCCTGGGAGACATCTGCCAGCTCTACTGGGACGGGGAACGGGAGAAGGCATTAGCGAGAATGCCTGTCTATCGCGTGCAGCCGGAAGACGGCGATCTAATCATCATCGACATCATGCAGGTGATTCGCAAGATCCGGACCGCCTACCCGGAAACCCCGCTGGAGATTCAGGGAGCGGCGCAAATCATCGTGGAAGTGCTCAACCCGCGGAAACGGCCCAAGCTGGTGCTGGTAGCCGCAGTATGGCTGCTGCTGTTTGTCGGGTCGGGTCTGGCGATCATGAACTTTCATACGGACGTGAGCATGCTGCAGGTTCATCAGCGGATCCACTACCTGATCACCGGGCAGGCGAGCGAGCAGCCGCTGTGGCTGCAAATCCCCTATTCGATCGGAATCGGACTGGGGATGATCCTGTTTTTTAATCATTTGTTTAAAAAACGGATTACAGAAGAGCCCAGTCCGCTGGAAGTGGAGTTGTTCATGTATCAGCAAAGCCTGGATCAGTATTACATCCAGCACGAAAACAAGGAAAACGAGCGGACCAAGACATGAACGTCTGGCACTATCTGCTGCTGGTGCTGATCGGACTGGGAGGGGGAGTGGCCGTCGGCAGCGGATTCGTCGCCTTTATCACCGTGCTGGACATCATTCCGCGGCTGGCGCAGCTGACCAATGCCAAGCGCTACATTCAGGCGCTGGAATGGGCGCTCGTGGCCGGTGCCCTATTTTTTACCTTGGCTGACTTTTTTCAATGGGTGGCGCGTCTGCCGCTGGTGATCACTTCCCTGTACGGCATCATCGCCGGCGTGTTCGTGGGCATGCTGGCGGCGGGATTGACCGAGGTGCTGAACGTGTTTCCGATCTTGGCGAAAAGGCTGAACGTGGACGATAAGCTGATTGTCCTGCTGATGGCGATGGTGTTCGGAAAGATTGGCGGTTCACTGCTGCAGTGGCTGTTTCACTTGTAATCGCGCACTATGATGGAAAACACATCCATTCATAGAAGTGAATCGTAATTGGAATCATATGGATATGCCATATGCATGCGGTCAGGAGTGGCAGCACTGCACTTATGAATCAATAAGGAGTGATCAAGGTGGGGACCAAGACGAAAACGTCCAATTCGATGCCCATGACGAAGCAACTGTATCAGCAACAGGCGGCCAAATACCAGCCAAAGCGAAACGTCCTGCTCAATTCGCTGCGCGCCTTTTGGGTAGGCGGGACGATCTGCCTCTTGGGACAAATCTTGCAGAACATGTATATCAGCTTTTTCGGATTTACCGAAAAAACAGCAAGCAATCCGACCGTGGCCACCCTGATTTTTTTGTCCGTGCTGCTGACCGGCCTGGGCATCTACGACAACATCGGCCAGTATGCGGGAGCCGGCTCTGCAGTGCCGGTAACCGGGTTTGCCAATTCGATCGCCTCTGCCGCGATTGAGCATCGCAGCGAGGGATATGTGCTGGGGGTCGGCGGCAACATGTTCAAGCTGGCCGGTTCCGTCATCGTGTTTGGCGTGGTGGCCGCCTTTGTCGCGGGCATCTTGAAGACACTCTGGAAGATGTTCACGTAAGGGGGGACGTATCGTGGGCAGCCAAGCAGGGGAATTCCGGGTTAGCCGGCAAACCTGGCAGTTCACCAGGGACGTGCGGCTTGTGTCTTCGGCGACTGCGGTCGGCCCCAAGGAAGGGGAAGGGCCGCTAGGGACCTATTTTGACAAGGTATACGACGACATGTATGCCGGCCAGGATTGCTGGGAGGATGCAGAGCGTCAATTGATGGAGGATGCGGTGCAGCTTGCTCTGGACAAGGCGGGGCTGACCGAACAGGATGTCGACGTGATCATCGCCGGTGACCTTTTAAACCAAAACATTACGACCAACTTCACGGCAGAGCAGCTGGTCATCCCGCTCATGGGCATGTACGGCGCTTGTTCCACCTCCATGCTCACTCTGGCGAACGCGGCAGCGCTGGTGAACGCCGGCTACGTCAACCGGGCGATTGCCGCCTGCAGCAGCCACAACGCGACAGCCGAGCGTCAATACCGCTATCCGACCGAGTACGGCGGACAAAAGCCTCCGTCTGCCCAGTGGACCGTGACGGGAGCGGGGGCGGGACTGGTCGGTATCGGCGGAAACGGGCCGCGTATTACCTATGCGACCATCGGCAAAGTGGTGGACATGGGAGTGAAGGACCCGTTTGACATGGGGTCGGCGATGGCGCCCGCTGCCGTCTCTACCTTGCAGACTCATTTCACCGACACCGGCCGAACTCCGCGCGATTACGATTTGATCGTCACGGGTGACCTGGCATCGGTCGGGTATCCAATCGTCAAGGAATGGATGCAGCGGGAAGGGTATGACATGGAAGGCGTATACAACGACTGCGGCTTAATGGTGTACTCACCCGAACAGGAGGTGTTCGCGGGCGGCAGCGGCTGTGCCAGCAGTGCCGTGGTCACCTACGGCTACATCGTCGACCAGCTGAACAAAGGGCTGCTGAAAAAAGTGCTGGTGTGTGCCACCGGCGCGTTGTTAAGCCCGGTCAGCTACCAGCAGGGCAATTCCATCCCGTGCATCGCCCACGCCGTGGCGTTGGAAGGAGGAGAAGCGTAATGGAATACCTCATCGCATTCGTGGTGGGCGGATTGATCTGCGTCGTGGGCCAACTGCTCATGGACGTCGCCAAACTGACTCCCGCCCATGTCATGAGCACGCTGGTCGTCTCCGGTGTCGTTCTGGACTTCATCGGCGTGTACGACAAGCTGATCGACTTTGCCGGCGCCGGAGCCACTGTGCCGATCACCAGCTTTGGCCATGCGCTGTATCACGGAGCGATCAGCGAAGCGGAACAACACGGACTGATCGGCGTCATCACCGGTATATTCGAGGTTACCAGCGCCGGGATTTCTGCGGCGATCGCGTTTGGCTTTTTGGCATCACTTGTCTTCAAACCCAAAGGCTGAAATACCGATGCAGCGGGACGGTGATCCTCATGCGCGGACAACGGCGAAAAGTCATTCTGGTGACCGACGGTGATCACGTCGCGCAAAAAGCGGTAGAGGCCGTAGCACGTCAGATCGGCGGCCGCGCCATTTCCCTGTCAGCGGGAAATCCCACGCCTCTGTCCGGCAAGCAGATCGTGGAACTGATCAAAACGGCTGCCTCCGATCCGGTGCTGGTCATGTTTGACGACAACGGCGACGTCGGACGTGGCCAGGGCGAACGGGCACTCGAATACGTGGTCGGGCATCCCGATATAGAAGTCCTGGGCGCCATCGCCGTCGCCTCCAACACCAAAGGGGTGAGGGGGGCGTCAGTGAAGGTCTCGGTGGACAACCGGGAGCGGATTGTAGACGAGGCAGTGGACAAGAATGGTTTTCCCGATGACTCGCTGGAAAACCGCATCTACGGAGATACGGTTGACGTCCTCAACGAGCTGCAGGTGCCCAACATCATCGGCATCGGGGACATCGGCAAGATGCAGGGCAGGGATCACCTGCACAAGGGGTGCCCGGTCACATTGAGAGCGGTGAAATGGATACTGGAAAGGAGCGGTTCCCATGGCACAGAAAGTCGCGACGAAACGGCGCCCCATCTCGGAATTCGTGGACGAGAACAAGGAGTATCTGAATGAAAAGCTGGGGGTGGGGGTCAGTTTTGATGTGGGTGTGCACGAGTTTACCGTGGGCGGCACGCGTCTCCTGCTGTACTACATAAACGGCTTTGCCAGTTCCGACATCGTCGTTCAGGTAATGCGCGACCTGAACGATTTGCGGGAGCGGGACATGCAGTCCAACGTACTCGAACATTTGTACCACAAGTACATCCCGTTTTTTCAGCTGACCAAAGTGTCCACCACCGACGAGTTTTTGGACAAGCTCCTCGTGGGCCAGGTGGGAATTATCATCGACCGGTCGACGGAAGCGATCATTATGGACGCCAAGGAACTGCCCACGCGTCAGCCGGAAGAGCCGGATACGGAGCGAATCGTCCGCGGCGCCCACGACGGGTTTACGGAAACGCTGGTGACCAACACCGCTCTGACGCGGCGGCGGATTCGGGACGAACGGCTGCGTTTTGAAATCATGCAGATTGGGGAGCGGACCAAAACCGACGTGGCTCTCGCCTACCTGAAGGATGTGGCCAACGAGGGATTGATCCAGAAGCTGAGACAGCGTCTGCAAAATATCCAGATTGACGGTATTCCGATGGCGGAAAAAACCGTGGAGGAATTCATCATCGGCAAAACGCTGAACCCGTTTCCCCTCGTCCGCTATACGGAGCGGCCGGACGTGGCGGCGGTTCATCTGCTGGAGGGACACGTACTGATCTACGTGGACACGTCGCCGAGCGTCATGATCACGCCCGCCACCTATTTTCATCACGTCCAGCACGCCGAGGAGTATCGCCAGACCCCTGTCGTCGGTGCCTATCTGCGCTGGGTACGCTTTTTTGGAATCTTCGCCTCTGTCTTTCTGCTGCCAGTCTGGCTGCTGCTGGCGATGCACCCTTCGATGATACCGGATCAGCTTGCCTATATCGGCATTAAGAAAAAGGCGGAAATTCCGCTCTTGGGGCAGTTTGTCCTGGCGGAATTGGGACTCGATCTGATGCGGATGGCGGCGATTCACACGCCGCAGCCGCTGTCAATCGCGATGGGCTTGCTGGCGGCGATTCTGGTGGGGGAAGTAGCGATCAAGGTGGGGCTGTTCGCGCCTGAAGTGATCCTCTACCTGGCGGTGGCCGCCGTCGGCATGTTTGCCACCCCCAGTTATGAACTGGCGCAGGCCAATCGGCTTGTCCGCCTCTTCCTCATTCTGATGGTCGGCTTCTTTTCCACGGCCGGACTGATGATTGGGCTGACCGTCGTACTGGTGGGATTGGCCGCCACCCGCTCGCTGGATACCCCGTACCTCTGGCCGTTTATTCCGTTCAACTACAAGGCGATGAAGGACGTGGTGATCCGCATGGCCGTGCCGATGAAAAACAAGCGGCCGAGCATTGTCCGTTCCTCCGACTCGTCACGGCAGTAGACTGCCGGGGAATTTTCTGACAATTAAGCCCTAACCCATTGTCAAACGCACTTTATTGTAGTAAATTGAATGGTAAGCCTCGGATGCTAGGTGGTTACGGCAACTGGCCAATTGCGCTCAGTTGCCTTTATGTATAAAGACACAACGCAACCGCACGGTATGCAGCAGGAGATTGGAGAGGATTTGGGGATGTTTTTGCACGGAACCAGTCGAGTAAACGAACGGGGACATTTGGTAATAGGTGGCTGTGACGTCACGGAGCTGGCTGTCCGGTACGGGACGCCATTGTACGTGTACGATGAAGCGCTGATTCGCAGCAAATGCCGGGCGTACATGGAGGCGTTCCGCCAGTCCGGGTTCCGTTTTCAGGTCGCCTACGCAAGCAAGGCGTTTTGCACCATGGCCATGTGCAAGCTGGTGGAGGAGGAAGGACTGTCGCTCGACGTCGTCTCCGGCGGCGAATTGTACACCGCCCTGCAGGCCGGGTTTCCCGCCGAGCGGATTCACTTCCACGGCAACAATAAATCATTGGAAGAGATTACGATGGCGTTGGATGCCGGCATCGGCTGTTTCGTCGTCGACAATTTTTACGAGCTGGACATCCTCCGGCAGTTGGGCGAGGAGCGAAATGAGAAGGTGGCGGTGCTCCTGCGCGTGACGCCCGGTGTAGAGGCGCATACGCACGAATACATTTCCACCGGCCAGCAGGATTCCAAATTCGGGTTTGATGTCAAGAGCGGGCAGGCATTGGACGCGATCAAGCAGGCCCACGAAAGCGACTGGCTGAACCTGCTCGGCGTACACAGCCATATCGGCTCACAAATCTTCGAGACGGACGGCTTTATCATCGCCGTTGAGCGACTGGCAGAACTGCTTCTGGAAGCAAAAGAGCGGTTTGGCTATCTTCCGCAAGTGCTGAACGTTGGCGGCGGCTTCGGCATCCGCTATGTGGAGGGGGACACGCCGCTTCCGCCAGAGGAGTACGTCAAAGCAATCACGACAGCCGTGCGGCAGGAACTGACTGCCCGTGACATCCCGCTGCCGGAGCTGTGGATCGAACCGGGCCGCAGCATTGTCGGAGAGGCAGGCACCACGTTGTATCGCATCGGCTCTCGCAAGGAGATTCCTGACGTGCGCAAATACCTGGCCGTGGACGGCGGGATGACCGACAACCTGCGGCCGGCGCTGTACCAGGCCCAATACGAGGCGGCTGTCGCCAACCGCATGAACGAACCGGCGACGGAACAGGTCTCGATTGCGGGCAAATGCTGCGAGACGGGGGACATGCTGATCTGGGATGTTACACTGCCGCCGGCACAAGCGGGCGACATCCTGGCTGTCACCAGCACTGGCGCTTACGGCTACGCCATGGCCAACAACTACAACCGGATTCCGCGCCCTGCGGTCGTCTTTGTCAAGGACGGCGAAGCGCAGCTGGTGGTGAAGCGGGAGAGCTTCGCCGATCTGATCCGTCACGACCTGCTTCCCACATGTGCTGAAGTGCTGCGCTAAGACAGCAGCGGAAGAGATTGGACGAGGGAAGTGCAGCGTGGTAAAATGGGGGCGTTATGACTCTTCCCACGTCTGGAGGCAATAGAATGAAAAAAGCGTTGATCACCATGGAAAACGGCAACCAGATCGAGCTGGAACTGTTCGATCAGGAAGCGCCGGGAACAGTGGCCAATTTTGAAAAACTGGCAAATTCGGGATTCTACAACGGCCTGACGTTCCACCGCGTCATCCCCGGATTCGTGGCGCAGGGCGGATGCCCGTACGGCACAGGAACCGGCGGTCCGGGCTACACCATCAAGTGCGAGACCGAAGGCAATCCGCACAAGCATCTGCGCGGCTCCCTGTCGATGGCGCACGCGGGCAAGGATACGGGCGGAAGCCAGTTCTTCATCTGCTACGACTCCTTCCCCCACCTGGACGGCGTTCATACCGTTTTCGGCCGCGTGACGAAAGGCATGGAGCACGTGGATGCGATCAAGCAAGGCGACAGAATGGAAAAAGTGGAAGTGTTCGCTGAATAGCGGCAAGGGAGCATATCCGTTGCATTCATCAAATCCCCTCGCGGTGGACTGCGGGAAACGCCCAGGTGCGTACAGGGCGAAGCCGGTCTGCCGGAGGGGATTTTGTGCTGCTTGTCGATAGAGCCCCGTTCTCCCATGCACTCGGGGTTGTATCCCTCCCAGTCTGCTGGTATGCTAGAAGATAGCGATTTTTTCGGAGGAGAACGGAATGGACTTTTCGGATCTGTTTCATTTTGAGTGGGAAACGGTGCCGTTTCGCTTGATTGCGTTCGTCATCGCCTTTACGCTGCACGAGTGGGCGCACGCCTACGTGGCCTGGAAGCTGGGGGATGACACGGCCAAGCGGGAAGGGCGTCTGACGCTCAATCCGATTCCCCACATTGACCCATTCGGGCTGATTTTGATTTTGTTCGGACCGTTTGGCTGGGCCAAGCCCGTGCCGATCAATCCACTGCAATTCCGCGGCAACAAACGGCTGGGGATCGTCTACGTGTCGGCGGCCGGCCCGCTGATCAACCTCGTGCTGGCTGTTTTCTTCATGACGATCTACGGCTGGGTGATGAAGTCGTACATGTTGATGGGCATGCACGAAAAGGCTGCTATCGCCATTCATGAAACGCTGTTTAACTGCGTGCTCATCAACTGTGCGCTGTTCGTGTTCAACCTGCTGCCGATTCATCCCCTGGACGGCTCCAAAATCGTCCGGTTTCTATCGCCGCGCCGCTGGGACGGATTCTTTTACAAACTGGAGGTATACGGACCGTGGCTTCTGCTGCTGCTCATCTTCCTGCCGGCGCTGCGGGGCCTGATTCTCAATACGCCGCTGAGCATGACCATCTCGTTGGTGGCAGATGCGGCTACCGCCATCTTATCGCTGTTCTAGCCAGTGGGAAACGAGGGAGTTACTTGTGTCATACAGCATCAAACTAGATTCCTTTGAAGGCCCGCTCGACCTGCTCCTGCACCTGATCGAAAAGGCGGAGGTAGACATCTACGATATCCCGATTGCGGAGATTACCGAACAGTATCTGGCGACGATCGACACGATGCAGCAGCTTCAGCTGGATGTGGCCAGCGAATTCGTCGTGATGGCGGCCACACTGTTGTCGATCAAAAGCAAAATGCTGCTGCCGCGCAAGGAAGAGCACGTGTTTCAACCGCTGTTGGACATGGACGTGGAAGAGGCAGACCCGCGGGAAGAGCTGGTGCAGCGGCTGCTGGAGTACAAACGGTACAAGCTGTTGGCCGATCAGCTCCGCGAGATGGAGACAGGGCGCAACCAGGTGTTTACGCGTCCGGCGGAAGACTTGTCTCCCTACGTCCGCGAAGAGGAGCAGACGATCAAGGACGTCACCCTGTACGACCTGCTGAGCGCACTGGAAAAGCTGGTGAAACGGGTCAAGGAGAAAGACCCGATTGCCAAGGTGTCGCGTGATGAAATTTCCATCAAGGACAGAATGCAGGACATCCGGCAGCTTTTGCGGGTGGGCGGCGGCATGATCCGCTTTTTTCAGCTTTTTTCACCAGGGGCGTCGCGTACGGAGATCGTCACCACGTTTCTCGCCCTGTTGGAGCTGATGAAGGCCAAACACGTTACCTGCGTGCAGCACAAGCTGTTTCACGACATCATGATCTGCGAGAATACGGAGAAAGGAGCCCAAGCTGATGGACTATGACAAGCTGAAGGGCGTCATCGAGGGCTTGCTGTTCATCTCGGGCGACGAGGGCATTGACGCCAAGCAAATCAGCGAGATTGTCGAAGTGCCGGAAGATACCATCGTCGATTTGATCGAGGACATGAAAGCAGATTTTCGCCGGGCGGGACGCGGCATTCAGATCGTGGAGGTGGCCCGCGCCTACCAACTGACCACCCTGCCGGAACACGCCCCCTATTTTGAACGGCTGGCCTCGTCGCCGAGCCAGTCCACATTGTCCCAGGCGGCGCTGGAGACGCTGGCAATCATCGCGTACAAGCAGCCTATCACCCGCTCGGAAATCGAGGAGATACGCGGCGTGAAGTGCGAAAAGGCGCTGAACACGCTGCTCTCCAAACAGCTGATCCGTGAAGCGGGCCGGGCGGAAGGCGTGGGGCGGCCGATCCTCTACGCCACGACCAAGGAGTTTTTGGAACATTTCGGGCTGCGGGAATTGAGTGATCTGCCTGAGCCGCCTGTCAACCTGAACATCGAGGAAGCCCGGATGGAGGCGTCCGCCCTGTTCGGAAAAGCGGAAGAGACGACAAACGACTAGCTAGTCGCCATCGGACAGTTTCGGTACTACCAAACGACTCGTCCCCATATACTGGTACAAACTGCCGGTACTACATTCGTTGGGGAGGACGTTATGAAGGTACGGAAAAAACTGTGCGGCGTGCTCGTCGTTTTTCTTTTTTGGCAGATATTTTTCATGCAGCAGCAGGTGGAGGCCGCAAACGGGTTCCCCGACGTCTCCGCGGAAGCGGCCGCCCTGATTGATGTGGCCAGCGGGCGCATCCTGTACTCCAAAAACGGAACGAAAAAAATGCGGATTGCCAGCCTGACCAAAACCATGACGGCGATTGTGGCAATCGAGTCGGGCCGGCTTTCGGACGTCGTGACCGTGCCGAAGGAAGCGGTCGGAGTGGAAGGCTCCTCCATCTACCTCAAGCAGGGCGAAAAGCTGACGCTGGAAGAATTGCTGTACGGGCTGATGCTCCGCTCCGGCAACGACGCTGCCGTGGCCGTGGCCCATCACGTCGGCGGATCAGTGCCCGGTTTTGTCTACCTGATGAATGAAAAGGCGGCGCTGATCGGCATGACCCACACCAACTTCACCAATCCACACGGTCTCGACGACAGCAACATGCACTATTCCACCGCAGAGGATATGGCCAAGCTTTCCGCCTACGCGCTGCGCAATCCGATCTTTCGCCAAATCGTCTCGACCAAGGTAAAGACCATTTCGTGGGAAGGGGAGAAATGGGACCGGCGCTTGCAGAACAAAAACAAGCTGCTGCATCTGTACAACGGCGCGGACGGAGTGAAGACCGGCTACACCAAGCTGGCCAAACGCTGTCTGGCTTCCTCCGCTACGCGGGACGGTCGGCAGCTGGCGGCCATTACGCTCAATGCGCCGGATGACTGGAATGACTCAATGAAGCTGTTGGACTGGGGGTTTGAGCACTTTGCCGTGAGCAAAGTCGTGGCCAAGGGGCAAACGATTCAGGCAAATGTTGCAGCAGAAGATCCATCGCTGCGTCTGGTGACGATCAACGAGTTTGCCTACCCGCTGCAAAACGGCGAAGCCGAACAGATCCGCACGAAAGTGGAACTGCTCCAGCCGTCCGTGACGAAGCGCATGATCGGCAGTCACGTCGGATTTTTGCAGGTGTACCTCGGCGACCGATTGATCGGCCGGGTGCCGCTCACCGTGCAGGATACCTCACCGGCCTGGACGCCCGGGCGGACGCGGACGTTCTGGGACCATGTCTGGGAGATCATGGCGGGAGGGATGTGGAGTGCTTAACGTCATCTGGCTCGCCCTGATCGTCGTCAGCATCGTCGTGGCCGCCGTCAACGGACGGCTGGATGCGGTTAATCAGGCAGCATTTGAAGGAGCCAAAACAGGGGTGACCGTCGCGTTCGGGCTGGTAAGCGTGCTGGCCTTCTGGATGGGCTTGATGCGCATCGCCGAGAAAGCGGGGCTGCTGGATGTGCTCGCCCGGCTGATGGCGCCGCTGATCAAGCGGCTGTTTCCCGACGTGCCCAACGGACATCCGGCCATGGCCTACATCTTGTCCAATATGAGCGCAAATCTGCTCGGGCTGGGCAATGCGGCCACGCCGATGGGACTGAAGGCGATGGAGGAATTGCAAAAACTGAATCCCGACAAACAGCACGCCACCCCGGCCATGTGCACACTGTTGGCGATCAACACGGCCAGCATTACCCTGATCCCCACGACGATGATTGCGATTCGCATGCAGTATGGCTCGGCCAATCCGGTCGAAATCGTGGGCACGACGCTCCTGGCGTCGTTCGGCGCTACGGCTGTCGCCCTGCTGCTGGATCGTTGGCACCGATACCGTCACACCCGCAGGCTGAGATAAAGGAGGGAAGCCGGCATGTACCAATGGGTTTCCCTGATTTCGTTGTGGGCCATTCCGGTCACGATCGCGTTCGTGCTGGTGTACGGCTGGCACAGGCGGATTCCCGTGTACGAGACGTTTGTCGACGGAGCCAAAGGCGGGCTGACCACGTCCATCCGCATCCTGCCCCATCTGATCGCGATGATGGTGGCTGTTACGATGTTCCGTGAATCCGGAGCGCTGGAACTGCTGCTCTCCGTCCTGAAACCGCTGCTCGAGGTACTGCACGTGCCGGAAGAGATCGTCCCGCTCGCGCTGCTTCGCCCGCTTACCGGCACGGGGTCGCTGGCGGTGGCCACTGACCTGATTGCTCAGTACGGACCCGATTCGTTTATCGGCAGGCTGGCCGCCACGATGCAGGGAAGCACGGATACCACGCTGTACGTGCTGACCGTCTACTTTGGCGCGGTCGGCATCCGCAATTCCGCCTACGCCCTGCGGGTTGGGCTGTGGTCAGATCTGGCGGGCGTCATCTTTTCGCTGTTGATCGTCTCCTACGTCTTTGGCTGAACCGTGATGCGCTGGTTGGAAAACTTCCCGGTCGAGGGAAGTTTTTTGTTGTTCTTGTCCACACTGGTAAGAATGGGTATGATGTTGTAGAGGTGAACCATCCATGGAACGGTTGCAAAAAGTGTTGGCGCACGCCGGCGTCGCCTCACGCCGCCACTGCGAAGAATTGATTGTGCAGGGGCGGGTGCAGGTAAACGGCAAAGTGGTGCGGGAATTGGGAACGCGGGTCGATCCCGACACGGACCGGATCGTCGTCGACGGACGTCCGATTCGACTGGAACAGCACGTCTACCTGCTGCTGTACAAGCCGACGGGTGTCATCACCAGTGTCTCTGATCCGCAGGGCCGCCGCGTCGTCACCGATCTGCTGAAAGGTGTAAAGGAACGGGTCTATCCAGTGGGACGGCTGGACTACGACACGTCGGGTCTGCTGCTGCTGACGAACGACGGGGAACTGGCCAACATGCTGACACACCCCTCCTACGAGATTGATAAGGTGTACCGCGCCTGGGTAAGAGGAGTGCCCAGCCCGGCAAAGGTTGACAGACTGGAGCGGGGAATCAAGCTGGAGGACGGCATGACGGCTCCCGCACAGGCAAGGCTGCTGAAGACGTCGGCCGCCGGTGATCGGGCGCTGCTGGAGCTGACGATTCACGAAGGGCGCAATCGCCAGGTGCGCCGCATGTGTGAAGCGATCGGCCATCCGGTGTTGAGTCTGGAGCGCGTCAAGTTGGGGTTTCTCACGCTGGAAGGACTGGAGCCGGGACAGTACCGGCCGCTGACGACGTCGGAAGTGGAGCGGTTGAAACGGGGCCTGACCCGGGACCGCAAGCACTTGCCGCACCGCCGCTGAATCAGCGTTCAAAATCTGTTCATATCTTGTTCGCTGGCGGAAAATCAAGGAACGTTATAATAAATAAAGGAAGCAAACAGGCCGGCAACAGGCACAGATGGGAGTTAGGACAATCATGAACAAGAGCAATCGTACATACATCAGAGTGGCGATTCTGGGCGTTTTGCTGGCGGCACTGGTCTTCGCCGTTTATTCCAGCTTTGTAAAGGACCCCAACGCGGTGAAAGTAGGCAGAGACGCTCCAAATTTCAGCCTGGAACAGCTGAACGGCCCGTCCATCGCCTTGTCTGATTTGAGGGGAAAAGGCGTCGTGCTCAATTTCTGGGGGACGTGGTGCGGCCCTTGTAAACAGGAAATGCCCGCCCTGCAGAAGCAGTACGAAGCGTACAAGGACAAGGGACTGGTGATTGTGGGAGTGAACATCGGCGAAACACCGGTCGCTGTGGAACCGTTTCTGAAGCAGTTTGGCGTGACTTTCCCGATCTTGATGGACCGCGAGTCGCAAATCACCAAACTGTATCGCATTGATAAAATTCCGTCGACGTTTTTCATCGATCCGGACGGAGAAGTCAAGGAAATTTTCTTGGGGCCGTTAAACGAGGACATGATCGCCGAAAAAGTGGCCAAAATCTTGCCGTAAGAGAGGAGCAACATGGATCAGCGAAAATGTGAATGCGGACACGCCAATCCGGTTGGCACGCTGCTGTGTGAATCGTGCGGCAGGCCGCTGGAACAGGAGTTGACCGCACAAACCGGAGAGGCTGCACAGAATGGACGGGTCGCCTTTCCCGACATGCGTTACGAAGGGATGGCCCGTCGATCGCAGACCAATACGAAAAGCCTGATTGACCGGGTGTGGAATTTCTTCTCATCCGTCAAGGTCGCCATTGCCATTATCCTTGTGATTTTGATCGCCTCCGCCATCGGTACGATCTTTCCGCAGCAGCAGTACATTCCCGTACCGGTTCCGACGGAGGATGACGTCGCCAGGTTTTACAGCGAGACGTACGGTACGCTGGGGCAGATCTACTACGCGTTGGGGTTCCACAACATGTACTCGTCGTGGTGGTTTGTCACGCTGCTGGTAGCCTTGGGCACATCTCTGATCATCTGCAGCCTGGACAGGGTGATCCCGCTCTACAAGGCGCTGAACAAACCGCGCGTCAACCAACACGTTTCGTTCCTGCAAGGGCAAAAACTGTACGGCGAAGCGGAGCATCCCGCCGAGACCGAGCCGGGTGCGCTTGCCGATAAGGCAGCCGAAGCCCTGCGGAAAAAAGGCTACCGCATTTTCCGCGACGGCGATGCGCTGATGGCGGAAAAAGGCCGGTTCAGCCGCTGGGGTCCCTATGTCAACCACATTGGGCTGATTATCTTCCTGATTGGCGTCCTGATGCGGAATATCCCCGGCTTTTACCTGGACCAGTTCGTCTGGGTGCGTGAGGGGCAGACCGTGGCGGTGCCGGATACGCCGTATTACATAAAAAACGTGGCGTACCATACCGAGTACTGGTCAGAAGAGGAGATGCCGCAAGCGCTTGATCTGAACGGGGGCGTAATCCCGAAAAAGTACCAGACGGACGCGATTCTCTATCTGAACAAGAACGCCGATCTGCCCGGCGCCAAGCCGGAACTGGTCGAAGTGAAGCGGGGATCGATCCTGGTAAACCACCCCTTGATCCATGAAGACCTGTCTTTGGTCCAGTCGGGTGTGCAGGAGATGCAGTTGGGCGCACTCAACTTTGAGCTGATCGACAAGCAGGCTGGCGGCAAAGCGATCGGTCCGATCAGGCTGGATCTCTACGAGCCCAATCCGGAACTGCAGGTGGGCGACGGGATCAAGGTTCGCGTACTGGATTACTTTCCCGACTTTGTCATGGGAGAAGACAACAAACCGGCGACAAAGACCAACCTGCCGAAAAATCCGATGTTCGCATTGGAAGTGATCTCGGAAAAAGACAACGTGCGGGAAAAATTGGTGTACGTGAGCGGCACGATCATCACGCAGAAAGCGGACTCCCGTTACACACTGGAGATCAAGATGCCGGACCTGATCGACATTTCGGGTCTGATGGTGCGCATCGACAAGGCGGTACCCGTGATCTACTTCGGTTCGATCATCTTCATGATCGGCGTGGTGATGGGCTTTTTCTGGCAGCACCGCCGGATATGGGTGCAGTTTCATGAGGGGCGGCTGCTCCTGGCTGGCCACACCAACAAAAACTGGTACGGGTTGCGCAGAGAGATGCAGATGCTAATTGAACAGACGGGGCTGCAAATCGCGCTGCAGGACAGATCGAAAGCGTAAGCGGCTCCAAGGAGGGTAAATTGACGTGCAGCTCATTCAACTGAGTGATTGGCTACTGGATATTGCCTTTGTGCTGTACGTGCTCTCGTCGATTGTATTCGTCGTCGCGATGACGGGGAAAAACTGGGCGGGACGCGATCCGAAACAGCACGAATTGAAGTATGGCCGGACCGCCTACTGGCTGGCGGTGGTCGGTTTTCTCGCCCAAACCGGCTACGTGGTGACGCGATGGATTGCCGGCGGCCACAGCCCGACCAGCAACATGTTCGAATTTATCGCGTTTCTCGATTACTGTATCATCCTGGCCTACCTGATCATCTACCGCATCTACAAGCTGACCGTAATTGGCATGTTCGTGTTGCCGCTCGGGGTCATCATGCTGGCGTACTCGTACGTCTTCCCCAAAGAGATTACGCCGCTGATCCCGGCACTGCAGAGCTACTGGCTGCACATTCACGTCACCACGGCTGCTCTGGGCGAGGGGATTTTGGCAGTCGGTTTTGCCGCCGGGCTGATGTACCTGGTGCGGACCGTCCCGCAAGACAGGGCGACGAAGAGCACCCGCTGGCTGGAAACGGTTCTGGCCGTGGTGCTGATGCTGGTCGGCTTCATCGGGATGGACTCCGCGTTCGCCCGCATGGATGCCAAGACCGTCTTTGAGCTGAACCAAAATCAGGAGAACACTCAGAACCAGGCGGGCAACACGAAGATAGAGTATACCCTGCCGGCCATCGTTGCGCCGAATGGTTCCACGGTAGTCCAAGCAGGTCCGATAACGCCGCTGTTCGAGGCGCCCGCCTGGATGGAAGGCAAAGATGCGGCCCGGAAGCTGAACACGATGATCTGGTCCGTCATCTCCGGGCTGGTCCTGTACGTCGGCTTGCGGCTGATTTTCCGCAAACGGCTGGGAGCCGTCATACAGCCGTCGTTGAACAGCATTGAACCGGAACTGCTGGATGAGATCAGCTATCGCGCCGTTAGTATCGGCTACCCCGTGTTTACGCTGGGGGCGCTGATTTTCGCCATGATCTGGGCGGAAGAGGCGTGGGGCCGCTTCTGGGGCTGGGACCCGAAAGAGGTGTGGGCGCTGATCGTCTGGCTGTTTTACAGCGCGTATCTCCACCTGCGCCTGTCTCGCGGCTGGATCGGCGCCAAATCGGCCTGGATGTCTGTCATCGGGTTTGTCATCATCCTGATTACGCTGGTGGTGGTCAACCTGGTGATCGCCGGACTGCATTCCTACGCAGGGGTGTAGTGCCGGCAGACGCCGCAAATTGCTGGCCTGTCCGCCAGCGTTTGGGACGATCTGATTCATTTTGATTGAAAACATGGACCCAAGGGGTGTATGGTATGGAAAAAGCGGCACGCATTCTAGTGGTGGATGATGAGGAACGCATTCGCCGTCTGCTGAAAATGTACCTGGAACGAGAAGCGTTTGTCATCGACGAAGCGGACAACGGGGAACAGGCATTGGAGATGGCGCTGGCGACCGACTACGACATCATTTTGCTCGACCTGATGCTGCCCGGCATGGACGGGATTGAGGTGTGCCAAAAAATCCGCGAGCACAAAGCGACGCCGATCATCATGCTGACCGCCAAAGGGGAAGAGACCAACCGCGTGCACGGCTTCGAGGCCGGGGTGGACGATTACGTCGTTAAGCCGTTCAGCCCGCGTGAGGTCGTATACCGCGTCAAGGCGATTCTGCGTCGTTCTTCGGCTACCGCATACCTCAAGACGGATAACTTCAACAGCCACTCGGTCCTCGTTTTCCCTGATCTGACGATTGATCACGACGCTCACAAGGTGATCGCCAGCGGGCAGGAAGTAAACCTGACGCCCAAGGAATACGAGCTGCTCCATTACCTGGCGCTGTCGCCTGACAAGGTCTTTACCCGTGAGGAGCTCCTGAAAGACGTGTGGCATTACGAGTTTTTCGGCGATCTGCGGACCGTCGACACGCACATCAAACGGCTGCGGGAAAAATTGAACCGCGTCTCACCGGCTGCAGCGCAGATGATTGCCACCGTCTGGGGCGTAGGCTACAAGCTTGAGGTGCCGAAGTAACGTGGACGTCATCTTTAAAAGCGTAGTCGGCAAGCTGTGGATGACCATCATCGCACTGTTTGCCCTGGTGCTGACACTGTTTAGCCTGATGCTGGTTCAGTCGTTTGACTCCTTTTATTTTAACCGGCAGACGAAAAACCTGCAGGAATTGGCAGAAGGCCTGTCCGAAAGCCTGGCTGCCTATCCGGACAAACGGGCAGCGCTCGGCATCGCCTCCAGTTTTGGCGCCATTCACCGCACCGGTCTGGTGATGGTCGATCAAATGGGCAAGCTTGTGGGCAAAAGCGAAGGCATTGGAAAGCCAATGGTCCCGGTGGAACAACTTCTTGCCGCACCAGAGCTGAAGCTGTCCGAGGCACTGGCCGGCAAACACCCCGCGCCGGGACGCATCCTCTTTACCAATAATCCCACAGACCGGAACGCGCGCATGCAGATTATGGCCGTTGCCGTTCCGATCGAGCTTTCTCCGGGCATGCGGGGCGCGATTGTCATGTACCAGGCGATTGAAGATTTTGACGATACGGTGCGGGAAGTGCGCAAGCTGATTTTCGTCGTTGGCGTCATCGGGTTCATCTTAACCACGGTTTTCGCCTTTTTCCTGTCTTCGCGCATCACTTCTCCGCTGCGGCAGATGAAAGAGACGGCACACCGGATCGCGGAAGGGGATTTTCATGCCGAAATCCCGATCCGGACGACGGACGAGATTGGCGAGCTGGCAGCTTCGTTCAACACCATGGCCAGCCGGTTGAACCAACTGGTGGATGCCCTTTCCAAGGAAAAGGAGCAGTTGGCCAGCGTCCTGCGCAGCATGGTGGACGGCGTGGTGATGATCGACGAGCAAGGGAAGATCGCCGTCGCCAACCCGCCGGCCAAACATTTTTTGCGCGACTGGGAGTACGAGCACCCGGATGAACCGGTTCCGCTGTTTGCCTTTTACCAGCAGGTGGTGCAGAGCGGCCGGGAGGTAACCGAGGATCTTCCCGTTCAGGGACGGATCTGGTCGCTGGTGATGGTGCCGCTGAACGACCGGGAGCAGATTCGCGGGGCCGTGGCCGTGCTGCGCGACATGACCCGGGAGCGAAAGCTGGACAAGATGCGCAGCGACTTTGTGGCCAACGTGTCACACGAACTGCGCACGCCGCTGTCCATGCTGCAGGGGTACAGTGAAGCGATCGTCGACGATATGGCCGCCTCGCCAGAGGAACACAAGGAATTGGCCCGGATCATTTACGACGAGTCGGTCCGCATGACCAAGCTGGTCAACGAACTCCTGAGCATCGCCAGGATGGAAGCCGGCCACGTCGAATTGAATCTCGAGCAAATCGAACTGCGCCCCTACCTGGAGCGCATTCAACGGAAATTTTCCAACTTGGCGAAGGAACGCGAGATTCATCTGCTGCTCGAAATCGACACGAAGCAGACGACGGCACTCGTCGATCCCGACAAGATGGAGCAGGTGTTGACCAACCTGATCGACAATGCGCTGCGCCACACCCCCAACGAGGGGACGGTGACCCTTCGCGCTCGGGGAGACAAAACGCTTCTGCTCGAGGTGTGTGACACGGGCAGCGGCATTCCGCAGGAAGATCTGCCGTTCGTATTTGAGCGCTTTTACAAGGCAGACAAGGCACGGACGCGGGGCAAGGCGGGCGGCACCGGACTGGGATTGGCCATCGCCAAAAATTTGGTGGAAGCCCACGGCGGAACGATCAGCGTGCAGAGCAAACTAGGAGAAGGCACGACCTTTACCATCGCTTTGCCGGACAAACCCAAGAACAAATAGCACAATAGGAGTGGAGAGAAATGATCAAGACGATACTGTTTGACGTCGATGGTGTCATGTTGAGTGAAGAGCGCTATTTTGATGCATCCGCCCTGACTGTCTGGGAAATGCTCCACAGCCCGCGCTATCTCGGCCTAGCCGGGGATACGTTCACGCCCAGTCCGGATGAAGCGGAAATTCGGCGCGTCCGCAAGCTGGTCTTTGCCGACGATGAAGTGCTCTCCTTTATCAAGTCGCGCGGCATCAACTCCAACTGGGATATGGTGTTCCTGACCTTCGCCTACCAGGTGATCCGGCTGTGCGAAGCTCTGAAACCGGCACTGGGTCAGCAGGCCACCGATCTGCTGGCTGGCCAGCTGAACCGCGCCCAGCTTGCCCGCCTGTCGGAGTGGGCAAAGGCGTACGTCCCTGACTTTTCCATTGAATACGCCAAGTTTACCAAGGATTTTGCGCGAGGCTCCGCGCAGAAAGCGGAAATGCTGCTCTATCTGAACCAGATTGCATTTGAGCGCTGCGGCGTCGTGACCAATGCGTTCTCGCGCAACAGCGACTTGTGGCGGCTGTGTCAGGAGACGTTCCAGGAATGGTATCTGGGCGATGAACGTGTGGCTGCGTCCATCGGCCGAGAAACACACCAGCCGGGGAAAAAGGGGTTTTTGACCGACGAAATCCCGATCGTCAGCCCGGAGGAACTGCAAAAGCTGTTTCGCACGTTAAAGGACAAGGGATATACGCTTGGCATCGGCACGGGCCGTCCTACTATTGAGACGCATGTTCCGCTCAGCGAACTGAAGGTGCTGGAATTTTTTGATCCGGAACGGGTGGTGACCGCCAGCCACGTGTTGGAAGCGGAAGAGGAGATTCCGGCCAGCGCGCCGCTGTCCAAGCCGCATCCGTTTTCCTATCTGAAAGGGCTGCTGGGTCTGTCCACGCCCAATCGCGAAGTGCTTGACCAATCGCTGCCGATTGCCAACGGCGACGAGGTGCTGATCGTCGGCGATTCGCTGGCCGATCTTATGGCGGCCCGCGCCATCGGCTGCCGCTTTGCAGCTACACTGACCGGTTTGACCGGACAGGAAGCCCGCCGCAAGTTTGAAGACGAACAGGCGGATTATATTCTGAACGATGTCCGCGAAGTTCTCTCCATCCTCGAATAGCGCATCAACCGGTTTCGCCGCCCCGGCATGGGGGACAGGCAGGCCGGATCTCTCCAATAAAAAACGGCTCCCGCGGGAGCCGTTTTTTGTACTGCCTGTCCATGCAGTTTGTTTCCTACAGCACAAAATAACGCAGATAGACGTACACATGTGAAAGGATAATGGACATGATCATCAGAGGAAACGCTACTTTCAGAAAACCCAGAAAGCTGATGTGATGGCCTTCCTTCGCAGCCAGCCCGGCCACGATCACGTTGGCGCTGGCGCCGATCAGCGTGCCGTTGCCGCCCAGGCATGCGCCCAGTGCCAGGCTCCACCACAGCGGTTCCAGATTGGTGATGCCCAGTGTGCCCATTTCCTTGATCATCGGGATCATCGTGGCAACGAACGGGATGTTGTCGACAAACGCGGATGCGATCGCGCTCAGCCAGAGAATCAGCAGGGAGGTGTGCAGCGTATTGCCGCCGGTCAGATTGATCGCCTCTTCTGCCAGTTTGGCGATTACGCCGGTATGAACCAGCCCGGAAACGAGGACGAACAGGCCGACAAAGAAAAAGATGGTGGTCCACTCCACCTGGCCTAGCGCCTCTTCCAGGTAGTGTTCACCAGTGAGCAGCAGCAGCAGGAACGCCCCGCTCAGGGCGATGGTTGCCGATTCCAGATGCAGCACGCCGTGCAGTATGAAGCCAATAATCGTCAGCGTCAGCACGGTCAGCGACTTTTTCAGCAGCTTGACATCGGTGATTTCGGCGCGTTCGTTCATGGTCATGATCTGAGCTTGCAGTTCCGGCGAGGTGACGAGCTGCTTGCGGTAGATCAGGACCAGACAGCCGATCGTGGCTGCCAGAATGACCACGACCACAGGCGCCAGGTTGACCAGGAACGACATGAAGTCCAATTCCGGGACAGCGCTTCCAATCATGATGTTGGGTGGATCCCCGATCAGTGTAGCCGTGCCGCCCACATTGGACGAGATAATTTCGCTGATCAAATAGGGCATCGGGTTGACCTGGAGCTGCCGGGCGATGCTGAAAGTCACCGGCACGATCAACAACACGGTGGTGACGTTGTCGAGTAAAGCGGAGGTCACAGCCGTGACGAGACTCAGGTAGATGAGAATGCGCACGGGATTGCCCTTGGCCAACTTGGCGGCGCGGATGGCCATGTACTTGAAGACGCCCGTCTTGGCGGTAATTGCGACGAGAATCATCATCCCGATCAAAAGACCGAGTGTGTTGAAGTCAATGTGCTCGATTGCTTGCTCCTGATTGACAATGCCAAACAGGACCATCAGGATGCCGCCGGCCATGGCGACAATGGTGCGGTGAATCTTTTCACTGATAATAAACGCGTACGTTACCAAAAAAATGCCGATGGCGATTAGTGCTTGGTTTGCCATATCGATCTCCTCTCATGTGGTGGCTTGTCTCGTACTATTATACCTGTAGCATTTCAATAGGTAAAGAAACGGCCTGGTGCATGAGACCAGGCCGTGTACAGAAGACCATGCGGCAACCATTTCTGCCTACAGTTCGATCTGCGTCACGCTTTTGACTTCCGGCAGCTCGCCCATGCTGTCCAGCAGTTCGGCGGAGACCGGCTTGTCGACAGAGAGCATCATGATCGCGTCGCCGCCGATGTCACGCCGTCCCACCTGCATGGTGGCAATATTGACGTCGTTGTTGCCGAGAATCGATCCGACGCGGCCGATGACGCCGGGACGGTCGTTGTGGTGGATGTACAGCAGGTACCCTTCCGGAGCCACGTCGATGGCAAAGTCGTCGATCTTGACAATCCGCGCTCCGTAACCGTTGAGGCGGGTACCGGCGACGGTGCGCGTCTGCTGTGTGGTCTTCAACGTGACCGTCAGCAGGTTGGTAAAACCACGATTGTGCGCCGATTTTTTCTCCGTGACCGTAATGTCGCGCACTTTGGCCAGAAGCGGCGCATTGACGTAGTTCACTTCTTCGCCCAGGCGGAAGGAGAGTACACCTCTCAGCACGGTTCTTGTCAGCGGTGCCGTGTCCACATCGGCCAGTTCGCCGCTGTACGTGATCGCAATTTCCTGAATCGAGCCGACCGTCACCTGTGCCAGGAAGTTCCCCAGCTTTTCGCCGAGGGTAAAGTACGGCTGCAGGCGTTCCATCACGTGCGCCGGAATGGACGGGAGGTTGACCGCGTTTTTGAACGGCTCGCCGCGCAGCACCTTGAGAATTTCGGCCGATACGTCAACCGCCACGTTCTCCTGTGCTTCCTGTGTGGAGGCGCCCAGGTGGGGAGTGACCACGACCTGCGGCAGGCCGATCAGCGGGTTGTCTACCGGCGGTTCTATTTCAAACACGTCCAGGGCAGCCCCTGCCACTTTCCCGGTCAAGATGGCTTCATACAGCGCCTTTTCGTCGATAATGCCGCCGCGGGCACAGTTGATGATGCGAACGCCGTCTTTCATCTTCATAAACTCGCGGGAGCTGATGATATGGCGCGTCTCCTTCGTCAGCGGAGTATGGACGGTGATGAAATCAGCCTGCCGGCAGATGTCGTCGATCGTGGCGTGGGTGACGCCCAGTTTTTTCGCCCGTTCTTCCGTCAGGAACGGATCGTAGGCCAGCACGGTCATGCCGAACGCCTTGGCTCGCTTGGCCACCTCTGTGCCGATCCGGCCCAGGCCGATGATGCCGAGCACCTTGTTGTTCAGCTCTACGCCCTGAAAGCTTTTTCGGTCCCAGGTTCCATCCGTCAGTTTTTTGTGTGCCTGCGGGATGTTTCGGGCGACGGCCATCAGCATGGCGAAGGAGTGCTCCGCCGTGGAGATCGTGTTGCCGTCGGGAGCGTTGATGACGACAACCCCGGCTTCGGTGGCCGCGTTGATGTCGATGTTGTCCACGCCCACGCCGGCGCGGCCGACCACTTTCAGTTTCTTGCCGGCAGCCAGCACCTCAGCGGTCACCTGCGTCTGACTGCGGACGAGCAGGGCGTCATAGTCCCCGATTACGGAAAGCAGATCGGTGGGGGAGAGGTTGGTTTGACGCACCACTTCCACGTCGGGGGCGTCAAGCAGTTGCTGAATGCCGTGTTCGCTAAGCGGGTCGGTAATCAGGATTTTATACATGAGCAAAAAGCACCTCCTGTGCAGCTTTGACACCTGCTCCCAGCTCAACGGGAGCACCAATTTGACGGAGCGACAGTTCGAGGGCGGCAATCACCTGCAGCACGTCGAGCGGTTCGCAGTAGCCCATGTGGCCGATGCGGAAAATCTTGCCCTTGAGGTGCTGCTGGCCGCCGGCGATAACAACGTTGTGGCGGGTGCGGAGTACTTTTCGCAGCTCCTCTGCGTCGAATGCCCCTTGGGGATCGCACGAGGTGACCGTCGGCGAAGCGTAGGCGTCCTCGGCCATCAGCGGCACGTTCAGCGCGCGCATTGCGGCGCGGGTCATGTCGCGCATCAGTTCATGCCGCTTGATGATGGCCGGCAGTCCCTCTTCCTCCAGCATGGAGCAGACTTCGTCCAGACCGAATACCAGCGACACGGCCGGCGTGTAAGGCGTCGTGTTTTCGGCCAGGCTTTTGCGGTAGGCCTTCAAGTCGAGGTAAAAGGCCAGCGGCTTCTTCTGATCAATCACCTGCCAGGCTCGCTCGCTCGCGGCCAGGAAGGCCAATCCGGTCGGAAGCATAAACGCCTTTTGCGAACCGGTTACGACGATGTCCACGCCCCAGGCGTCCATTTCGCAGGCGACCGCGCCCAGACAGCTTACCGCATCCACGATGAACAGGGCGTCCGAATGCTGGCGCACCACCTGTGCCAGTTCGCGAATCGGGTTGAGCACGCCGGTCGACGTTTCGCAGTAAGTGGCGAATACGGCTTTTACCTGCGGCTTGTCAGACAGAAACGCCTGAAGCAGATCCGGAGTGACCGCCTTTCCCCAGGGAACTTCCAGGCGGTGGGCAATGACGCCGTAGCGTTCGCAGATTTTGGCAAACCGTTCGCCAAACGCGCCGCTTACCAGAATCACCGCCTCTTCGCCCGGCTGCAGCGTGTTGACCACGCTCATCTCCAATGCGCTGGTGCCGCTGCCAGCGAGGATGAACACGTCCTGGCTCGTGCCGAAGTACGGCTTCAACCGTTTGGCAGTGCGGGCGAACAGCTCGGAAAACTGTCCGCTGCGATGGCCGATCATCGGCTGGTTCATCGCCTGCTGGACGCGAGGGGGGATGGGGGTAGGTCCTGGTATGCGCAGGATCATTTTGTCTGCAAACATGGATTTCTCTCCTCCTTGACAAGTGCATATAAAAAACCTCCCGTTCCCACACTGCTCCTGTTCGCGGAACAGTGAGGGACGAGAGGCTTGCTTCGCGGTGCCACCCTCATTCGTTCTTCTTCTCGCAAAGAAGAACCTTGCCAGGTACGAGACCTGTGAGATAACGGATCAACCGTTCGCGCCTACTGGATGCCCGGGACATCGGTTCAGCGCAACAACTCGGAAGTGCTCATCCTTGGTGGGAACCACCGATTCGCAGCGACCATCGGCTCTCTGAGGGTTTCCCGTGCCAGGCATCTCTTCGTCATCGTTGTTGAAGTATTGAAGCTGTTTCAGATTTGTAATTTACAATATCACGAGGGTTTGCAGACGTCAAGCAAAAAAAGAACATTACTTAATAAATTAGATTTTTTGTTCGTAAAATAGTAGCGTTTTCACTGATGGAAGGTGTATTTTTGGGTTAAAAACCGAACGTTATCCAATTGGTTTTATAAAAAATGGAAAATTTCCAGCTAGAATGTTCGGATTTTCCGTGCAGCGGGAGCTGATGTATGCAAAAGCCCTGTGTCTCGGTGCAAGACACAGGGCTCATCGAAGATCGGCTCCAGGCGATCAGTTGTTGGCGGCGTAGCGAGCCAGGCACTCGTCGATCAGGGCTGCTGCCTTTTCGGGGCCTTCCCAACCCTCGATCTTGGTGGTTTTGTTCTCCAGGTCTTTGTAGCGCTCGAAGAAGTGGGAGATCTCCTTCAGCACATGCGGCGGCACGTCGTCCAGGGACTTCACATGGTCGAAGCGCGGATCGTCCACCGGAACGCCGAGCAGTTTTTCGTCCTGCCCTTTGTCGTCAGACATGATCAGCACACCGATTACGCGGGATTTGATCACGCAGCCCGGGAAGGTCGGGAACGTGGTCAGCACGAGGATATCCAGCGGATCGCCGTCCAGCGCCAGCGTTTTGTCCAGGTATCCGTATTCGGTCGGATAGTGCATCGGCGAGTAGAGGACGCGGTCCAGGCGGAATACGCCGGCTTCCTTGTCATACTCGTATTTGTTTTGGCTGCCCGCGGGGATTTCGATAAACGCGTCAACGACTTTGTTTTCGAAAGACATCTTTGCTCCTCCTCACAAAAAGATGATTATGTACGGACTGTCCACATTATAGCAGGAACCGGCAGCAAAAGAAAGAAATGAAAAAACCCCCCATGTCTCGAGAGGCATGAGCGGTTTTTTTGTTTGTGGGTAAATTATTCTTCCACCTTAATGGAATCGGTCGGGCATCCTTCTGCAGCGTCGCGAACGTCGTCCTGCAGGATGTCCGGGATTTCAGCGGTGTTTGTGTTGTCATCCAGCTTGTTGTAAGCCAGACCCTCGTCATCGTAATCGAAGACGTCAGGAGCAGTAGCGCCACAAGCACCGCAAGCAATACAGGTTTCTTTGTCTACCCATGTGGTCATCGTGGTTTCACCTCCCATACCCGATGGTACGTCCACTGTCATAACTCATTTTATTCGTTGTATGAAAAGATTTCAAGAATGAATCACATCTAAAAATAGACCCCTATCGGAATATGGGAAGTTCCGGCGTCTTCACGGCCGGGTACAGTTTGAGCTGAAGCTGCTTGAAATCGCCAACTTTCACCATGTCGGCGGTCGTTAACAGCCGGAGGGCTGCATTCACGTCTTGAAGTCCGAGGCTCTGCCATTCGTTGGACGACATCAGCATGTCCAGCCGCGCCGTCAGATCTTCCGGATTGTACGCCGTCCATTGTTTGTGATGGGTCAGCGCGGTTGCGGCCAGGTATGTGCGATAGTGAAACGGGTACTGTTTCCACTGGGCAATGCTGAGTGTCTTCGGCGTTTCTTTCGGCATTGGCTGTTTGGTGACATACGATGACTCCCACAAGGCCAGCGCCTGGTAGAGCAGTTCCTGTCCCTTCAGCCAACTGTTCTGGGACAACGTGAGGCGAGAGGCAATCTCCTCGGGTTCGAGTATATTACTATTCTGATCGGAGAGCAACTGCTCGATACTATCCAAATAAGCCCGGACGCTGTCCAGGAAGATGCTTTGGGACTGGTTCAGCAGGGGAGCGGTGGTGAGTGCCGCCGGTTTCTCCAATTGCTTGATCGTCTCTTTGGCTGCCTTCACCAGTTGGTTGAGCGAATCGGTCCGCTGCTGTGTGTCCATGCGGCTCCAGTCTGCCATCTTGTCAAAGTGGGCTTGCTTCAGTTCCAGCAGCGGAGCGTACACGGCGTAATGAAAACGGATAAAGTCCTGTTCACTGTACAGTTTTTGTTCCCGCAGCAGCTTTTCCTGCTCCAGCATTTGCTTCTCTGTCTGGGAAGCTGCCGCTTGCTGTTCCTCCATCGCAGCTTTCATGTACCGGGCGCCGAAAAAAAATCCGCCAACAAAGCAGGCAAGTGTTATGATGATCATGTACGCAACGAGAAATTCAGATTTGGTTAAACGTTTGTTCATACGATCCTCCAGTATCCTTTTGTACGATAGTAAGTGTGTAGTATGTGGGGAGTGAAAAATCGAGTACCCATGAGCAGTCCTACCTTAGCCGAACTGGAGCATGATTTCATGCAGGCTGTCACCCTCAACGGATTGAGTCCGCTGGCGGGAGAACGGACCATCCAGGCGCTGTATTACATTCTGCGCGGCCGCAAGACCAACCAGACGCTGCAGGATGTGCATTTGTTCGCCCTTTATCCGTATTATCGGATGATTCCCCGCCTTTTGAAAGAGGATTGGGAGAAAATTGTCGACGCACTCATGCAGCAGGGATTGATCCGCCTGGTGAGCCCGCCGGGGGAAGGACGCAAGCCGTCCTATGAACTGACGGAAGCGGGGGAGACCTGCGCCGCAGCCGGACGGGAGAGGTATCAGCTGGGATTCTGGTTCCAGCCGTTTGCCGGGACCGAGGTGGCTGAGCCGCTGGACCTCTTTTGGCGCCGCCTGCACCTGCTCGTCCAGACCGTCTCCCACCTGCTGGCAAACGACTTGTCCTTTCAGCCTGTCGTACAGGACAAGCAGGTGCAGCAGTGGGTGAAGCAGCGTCTGGGAAGACCGGAGCAGCGGGAACGCTGGCAGGAACATCTGGCGGACGAGCTGTACCGCCTGCTGGAACCGCTTCCCGCCTCTGTTCAGGAAGTGGTCGTCGCCCGCTTTTCCGGTGCGGCCCAATCGGGGCAAACCTTGACCCAACTGGCGCTGGACAGGCGGGAAGCCCCTTCGTACATACAGCTGCAATTTCGATACGGGCTGGCGCGGGCGTTGGATGCGCTGCGAAGCGAGAGCGGACGGTTTCCGCTGCTGGCCGAGCTAGCCGGTCCGTCCGGCAGCGGGGAACGGCGGCTGAGCGATAGCGCCGAGCAGACGTACGCGCTCCTGCGACAAGGCTTCTCGGTCGCGGAGATCGCCCAGAGACGAAGAATCAAACCCAGCACGGTGGAGGATCACCTGGCGGAAATCGCCCTGCGCTGCCCGGAGTGGGACTGTTCGCGCTTTCTCTCGCCCGCGTTGGCGGAGAGGATCGTGCAGGCTAGTGAACAGTTGGGCACGAACCGGCTGCGCGTCGTGAAGGACCACCTGGGGCCAGACGTATCCTATCTGCAAATCCGTTTGGCGCTGGCGCGGCGGAAGGGAGGGACGACGACGTGATAAACGGTGATCTGCTGACCCAAGCGCTGCGCCGTCACTTTGGCTATGAAACGTTTCGTCCCGGCCAGCAGGAGATTATTTCTCGCCTGCTGCAGGGAAAAAACGTGCTCGGCCTGTTGGCGACCGGCGGCGGAAAGTCGCTGACGTACCAACTGCCCGCGCTTCTCTTGCCAGGAGTGGTCGTCGTGGTCTCTCCGTTGATTTCCTTGATGGTGGACCAGGTGCAGCAGCTTCGCGCCAGGCGGAAAATTCCCGCTGCCTACCTGAACAGCACCCTGGACCCGGCAGATTCCCGGCAAATCATGCGCGACATCAGAAGCGGCGCCTGCAAACTGCTCTATGTATCTCCGGAAAAGCTGCAGCAGCCGATCGTGCAGGAGACGCTGCGCAGCGCAGGTGTTTCGATGGTTGCCGTCGACGAAGCCCACTGCATCTCCCAGTGGGGGCATGATTTCCGCACGGACTATCTGCGGCTGCCGGACGTGATAGAGAAGCTCGGCGGTCCGCCGGTACTGGCTGTAACCGCCACCGCCACGACAGCGGTGAGAGAAGAGATATGCCGCTTGTTGAAGATTGAACCGGAGGACGTGGTGGCGCTTCCGCTCAATCGAGCCAATATCGCGATCGACGTGATCGCCGCAGCCAGCGAAGCCGAGCGCCGGGAACAGGTGATGGCCGCGATGGACCGCCTGCGCGGGCCGGGGATTGTCTACTGCAGCACACGGCAGGCTGTGGAGACGCTCGTCGCCGCTTACCAGTTGGACGGAAAAAAACGGGTTCACGCATATCACGGCGGCATGAACAGCATGGAACGGATGCTGGTACAGACGCAGTTTTTGCGCGGAGAGCTGGAAGTGATCGTGGCGACCAACGCATTTGGCATGGGAATCGACAAGGCCGACATCCGCTACGTGATTCACTACCACTTTCCCGCCAGCCTGGAAGCCTACGCCCAGGAAATCGGACGGATCGGCAGGGACGGGGCACCCGGTTATGCTGCGCTGTATTACGTGGCGGATGATTTGCACATTCACGCGCACATGCTGGAAAACGAGTACCCGACTGCAGAAGAGGTGGCCCGCTTTCTTCGCCTGCTGAACAGGGAGGGTTCACTGCCTGCAGAGGTGCTCACCGCGGCGGAGATCGACGCAGACATGGCCCGGCTGCTGTTCTTTTACGCTGAACAGAGCGGCCTGTTGAGGGAAGTGGCGGTCACGCGCGAACAGTACCACTACACCTTGTCCGATGTGCCGTCGGACGGTGAAGCGCTCCAAAACCACGTGCAGCGGGTTTGGCAGGCCACGGAATGGAGCAGGCGGCAAAAGCGGCAAAAGCTGTCGGACATGCTGCGCTGGCTGGAGGGGAGCGGCTGTTTGCGCCGCGAGTTGAACCGGTACTTTGGTGAGGATGACCAATCCTATTCGCTGGCTTGCTGCTCCCGCTGCGGCCTGGAGCTGTCCCCCTATCTGGAGGAGACGCACTTGGCTCGTCCGCCTCAGAGAGAAACGATCTGGAATTTGCGGGAGGCATTGGCCCGGCTGCTGCCGAATCGTAAGGGAGGGAAGGGGCCGTGAAGCGACGATGGGAAGAATTCGATCCGGCCGCTCTGAGGCTCAATTTGTGGCTGACCCAGTTCATCGTGCTGGCGGTGGCTGCAATCGGCAGCTTATGGGTGCACGGTTGGAAAGGTACCCTGCTGCTGTTTGCGCTGCCGACCCTGCCGGAACTGGCGCGTGCAGGAGCCGTCGCGCTTGCGGTCGTTCTGGCCAGCATCCTGATGGACCGGTATCTGCCGCGACGATGGCAGGATGACGGCGACATTAATGAACGAATTTTTCGCGGTCTGCCTTTTGGGACCACCGCTTTGCTGTGCGCAGTGATCGGAATCGGGGAAGAATGGCTGTTTCGCGGTGTGCTTCTGCCGCTGATCGGCAATGGATGGACAAGTCTGGTCTTTACCCTGGTTCACGTCCGGTACCTGCAAAAGCCGCTGCTTGTCGCAAGCGTCTATGGCACCAGCTGGCTTTTGGGCTGGCTGTTTGAATCGGGCGGGCAGCTCGTCACACCGATACTGGCCCACATGGCGATCGATTTGCTGCTGGCTCTCTACATTCAATACGGATGTGCAAGCGAGAGGAGGAATCAGGAGTGACAAAGGGCAGAAGCAAACGGATGCCGGAAACGTTCCGGGTGAGTCCGGAATCGGACGTGCACGAACTGCCTCCGCGGCGGTTGCGCCACAAAAGGGGGCGGCTCTCATACAAAGCTGTTCTCAGTTCCGGCCTGGCCATTTTCGGCTCGCTGTTTCTCGTGCTGGTGGCCGCAGAACTGTACCAGGCCCATCAAACGTCGTCGAATCCCCCAGGTAATGAGACAGCACGAGCGGAGCAAGCCGCAGCCGGACAGCCGTCTGCTATCGCCCAAGCGGACGGCTCGGCTCCGTCTGCTTCCCCCGTCGGTTCGGCCGCTGTCAGTGGCGGTGAGGGAGGACACGCAGCGGCCATCGTGAACAACCCAAGCAGCGGATCGCTGCCTAATGAATCGGCGCAGACAAAAGCGAATGCTGTCGCGGGAACGGCGTCAGAAAAGCCTGCCACAGAACAGACAAACGCCACCACTCCTGCCTCCTTCGGGCATACTTCGTCTTCCGGTAAAGTCCAAGCCGCCAAGCCGGCGCCTAAGCCTAAGGTAAAGCGCCACGTCGTTCAAAAGGGGGAGACGCTGTTCATGCTGTCCCGACTCTACTATGGAAACAACGGAGGGGTCTCCCGGATTGCGAGATACAATGGGATTAGTCCGGAGGCCAAGTTGAAAGCAGGTGACGTATTGTCGATTCCTCTGTCGCCGTGATGAGCCGGCAGTCAAACGGACATGCTAAGGGAAAACCGAGAGACGGGCAGGTGACGATGGCATGGTCTTTGACACGATTATCATTGGCGGGGGAATTGCAGGATTGCAGACGGCCATTCAGCTTTCCCGATGCCTGCGAAACGTCGCCGTGGTAGATGCCAACAATGGCAGGTCAACGGTGGCCAAAGCGTACCGCAACATCCTCGGATTTCCCGACGGCGTCAGCGGAAAGGCGCTGCGCGATGCCGGACGAACCCATGCGCTCCGTATGGGCGTTCGCTTTTTTTCTGACGAGGTGTCAGAGCTCTCGGAACACGAGGGACGTTTTTTTGCCCGTCTCCGCGTCTCCGGTTACCGGCTCGAGGGACGTACAGTGGTGCTGGCAGCAGGAATCAGCGACCCGTTTCCGGACATTCCGGGGCTTGTCGACTGTCTCGGAAAATCAATCTTCATCTGCCCCGATTGTGACGGGTACGAGACGGTCGGTCAGGCGGCAGCGGTCATCGGAGCTGCTCCGCAAGCGGCAGAAATGGCCGTCCAGCTTCGTTATTACACCGACCGCCTGACGGTTATCAACCACGCGGGATCGCCGCTCGGAGCGCAGGAAGGCGAAACAATCCGATCGCTCTCGATCGACGTGATCAACGAGCGGGTAGAACGGCTTGCACACCAAAACGGAATGCTTACCGGCATCGTCTTGTCCGGCGGCGCCACGTTGTCAGTCAGCCGGGCCTTTCTCGCGTTTCCCGGCGCCCGTGTAAACACAGACTTGCTGCGTCCGTTTGCCGTCCGCTTCAACGAAAAGGGGCACGTCCTGGTCGATCCCCGTACCAAGGAAACAGACCACCGGAATATATGGGCCGTGGGCGACGTGATTCCCCATTCCCAGCAGGTGGCGATCGCAATGGGAGATGGGGCGCAGGCCGCGATCTGGATTCACAAGCGCCTGCAGGAAAGCATCACATAGCATATCACGGGACGGATCGCATTTTGTATTCATTTGGTGACCAGGCACAAGCAACCGCAGTCCACCGTATGCTTTGTTTGATCGAACATGGGCAGTACGGAGGGACATTGGCAAGATGATTACCTACCTGAGAGATTTGCTGCTGGGACTTTTGGCATGGTGGTGCGGAAACGGTGCGATTCGGCTGTTTCCCGTCACGCCGCTTCACCCTGATCGGCTGGGGGACTGGGTTGCCTTTTTGCTGTTCAAGCCGGTCGAACTGGTAATGGCGGCCATCTTGTTTGTGCTGGGGTCGGTCTTGTTGGGTGGAATGATCCGCACCCATGCGGCCGAGGCCATCCGGCGAGGGGTGTTTGGCGAGGGCTGTCTGAACGCTGTGCTGTGCGTGTACGCAGGTTTCCTCGGGTACATTCAGTATCTCAAAATGCCCATGCCGACGCTCATTTTCGGCGGAGCTGCGATCTTGATCCTGTTGGTTCGGATGCAGCGCAGGTGGGCGCTGCAGACGGAAATCATTGAATTGATGAAAAGCACGCAGAAGCAGTTCCTGTCCACGGCTTTCCCGGGAAAGCGCAGAATCTGACAGACCTTTACAGAATCAACCGTTCTGCGTGTCCGGTCGACAGGATTCCCGGTTGCTCCTCCCTTCAGCACACACGAATGGACCCGAGCGCTATATTCTTCCGCGCAACTATGTTATGATAGAGCCAGTCCCCTTTTTTTCACGACATTGTGAAAATGGTGGATGGCCGAGGGGTATCCGCCGGAAATGCGGAGAACTCTTACAGGCTCTGGTTCATACTTTGTAATACGACTGGATGGCGAGGAGGGACAGTCATGCGTGTTGAACGCCTTGGTCAAGACAAGATACGGATCTTCCTAACGTTCGACGATCTGTCGGAGCGAGGAATTGAAAAAGAAGACATGTGGCGTGACATTCCAAAGGTACATGAACTGTTCAACGACATGATGGAACAGGCCTACCACGAATTGGGCTTTGAAGTGTCCGGGCCTGTCGCCGTTGAAGTGTTTGCCTTGCCAGCACAGGGAATGGTCGTAATCGTAACGCGCGGCAAAACAGGCTCAATGCTTGAGAAGGAAGAGGAAGAGTACGAGGACGATGACGTATATGAATTGGAAGTCACTCTGGAAGAGAGTGAACTCGTCATCTATTCCTTCCGCGACTTTGAGCATCTGGTTGAAGCAGCTCATCGCATAAACGCGATGTTGACCAATGGCGGAGCCGCTTATTTTTACCAGGGCAAATACTACCTTGTACTGGGAGAGCTCGATTTGGATCAGGAGCAGTACCAGAAGCTGATTGCGATCCTCTCTGAATACGGAGAAGCGACGCCGACTACCGTTTACGTCCTGGAGGAATACGGCAAGGTTGTCGTTGCTGACGACGCTGTCAAGGAGATTTGCAGACATTTTCAGTAACATGTCTGGCGGACATTCCTGTACAATAAAACAGCACCTAGCGGTTGCTAGGTGCTTTTGCTGTTCTTACAGCCCGGCGAACAGGTCGCTCTCCTTGCCTTCGCGATCGGGCACGTACCCCTTGAGGTTGTGCCAGACGAGCATGAACTGATTCACGGTGCGGACGTTGTCGAGGCGGCCGGCCAGCACCCCCGGGAAAACACGCTCCACGGACATGTGCTGTGTCCGGTGAGCCGCCAGCGCCCGGGCCACCTGCAGGGCGTACTCCGGCGCGCGGATTTCCGTCGTGATCGCTTCGTAGGGATCCGTGCAGGGAGGCACAAACATCCCGGCGGGTGCGCCCGCCGCGTACGTCACGTGATACAGCTTGCGCACCGGAGAGCCGGGAGGAAGCTGTTTGACGGCCTGCGTCGTCGCTGCGGATATGGCCTGATGGTCCGGATGGCCGGAGATGCCATGCGGAGCGAAGGTGACCACGACCTGAGGCTGACAGGAGGCGATGACGGCCTGGATGCGACTGATCAATTCGTCTTCGGGCACGGAGGAGAGCCGTTTGTCAGTGTAGTCGAGGAAAAGCAGGTTGTCGATGCCCAGGATGGTTGCCGCCTCACGCAGTTCCCGCTCCCGGAAGCTCGGCAGTTCGGCTTGTGTGCACAGCGGCGGATCTCCCGCCTTGCCAGCCTCTCCGCGAGTGGCGCACACCAGGGAAATGGTCGTGTCCGGTTGCTGTGCGTACTTGCAAATCGTCACTCCAGACGTGAACGTTTCATCATCTGGATGGGCAAACACAAACAGGATATGTTTTGGTGCCATTACAACCCCTCCGTATTGCAACATGCTGCTCTGCCGTTTATTATCGCACAACCCGGACGATTTGACATGCGCGGGTGTACGTCGGGGCAATATAATCTTCTATCGTTTCGGGCACGCTAACAGTACTGCCCTGCGTGTGAAGCGCCTCGTTCCGGAACGATTTCAGGACGCGCCCGGGACAGAACAAACACCTGCAATCTCTTTTTCGGAGACAAATGGGAATTTTCATCTTCTCATCCCTGATACAAGCGTGTATACTTAACGGTGGGTCTACCGACAACTATTTTGAGGTGAATATGTAATGGGTAATCAAGAAACGGTAACCGAAAACACCCGAGGGAAAGAACAAAAGGAAGAGAAAGCGAACTTGCTTGAATCTACCCAGACGGTGATCAAGGAAGCACTGGAGAAACTAGGTTACCAGGAATCGATGTATGAACTCCTGAAGGAGCCGCTGCGCGTGCTGACTGTACGCATCCCTGTCCGCATGGATAACGGGGAGGTAAAGGTGTTTACAGGCTATCGCGCCCAGCACAACGACGCAGTTGGACCGACCAAGGGGGGCATTCGTTTCCACCCGGATGTTACAGAGGAAGAAGTTAAAGCGCTTTCTATTTGGATGAGTTTGAAAGCGGGCATCGTCGACCTGCCATACGGCGGCGGGAAAGGCGGAATTATCTGCGATCCTCGTGAAATGTCTTTCCGCGAGCTTGAGCGTCTCAGCCGCGGTTACGTACGTGCGGTCAGCCAAATCGTGGGACCGACGAAAGATATTCCGGCACCAGACGTCTTCACCAACTCTCAAATCATGGCCTGGATGATGGACGAGTACAGCCGCATCCGCGAGTTTGACTCGCCGGGATTCATTACGGGCAAGCCGATCGCGCTGGGCGGTTCGCACGGACGCGAAACAGCGACGGCCAAAGGTGTAACCATCTGCATCCGTGAAGCAGCCAAACGTCGTAACATCGACCTGAAAGGCGCTCGCGTCGTCGTGCAGGGCTTCGGCAACGCCGGCAGCTACCTGTCCAAGTTCATGCACGATGCAGGGGCGAAAGTAATCGGCATCTCCGACGCTTACGGCGCCCTGTACGATCCGAACGGATTGGACATCGATTACCTGTTGGACCGCCGCGACTCGTTCGGCACGGTTACCAAGTTGTTTACCGATACGATTACAAATAAAGAACTGCTTGAGCTGGATTGCGACATTCTCGTTCCGGCGGCGATCGAAAACCAGATCACTGCTGCCAACGCTCACAACATCAAGGCGAAAATCGTGGTGGAGGCAGCCAACGGCCCGACCACGCTCGAAGCGACCAAAATTCTCACCGAACGCGGCATCCTGCTGGTACCTGACGTGCTGGCAAGCGCCGGCGGTGTAACCGTTTCCTACTTCGAATGGGTTCAAAACAACCAGGGTTACTACTGGACCGAAGAAGAAGTTCAGGAGAAATTGGAAAAAGTAATGGTGAAAGCGTTTGAGAACGTGTACACGCTGGCTCAAACGCGCCGTGTTGACATGCGTCTGGCTGCCTACATGGTGGGCGTGCGCAAGATGGCCGAAGCCTCCCGCTTCCGCGGTTGGGTGTAAGAGAATCGGTCAAACGCAAGTGCGAAAAACAAAACCTCCTTGGTTCGTCCAAGGAGGTTTTTGTTTTGAGTGAGGGTGTGAGTGCTGACCGCCTGCAGAAGTCAGCACTTACTGCTCGAACAAGCGCTGCAGTTCGCCAAAGTCGCGGGTCTGCTGCAGCACCACCATCAGCTTGATGCGTGCTTTCTGGCCGTTCAGGCCGTTGGAAAAGACGATGCCCAGCTCTTTCAGCTTGCGGCCGCCTCCCTCGTAGTCGTACACGTCCTGTACCTGGCCATTGTAACAGCGGGAAACCAGGACGATTGGCACTCCCTTGTCCAGGAGCTTACCCAGCACTGGCACGACAGCAGGGGGCAGGTTGCCCAGGCCGAACGCCTCCACCACCAGGCCGTCCACCTGCTGCGTGAAGAGAAAATCCAGCCAGTTTGGGTCCATTCCGGCGACCGCTTTTATCAGCGGCACGTTGGCGTTGGCATGTTCGATCGCATAGTGCTCGCGAACCAGGGGAGCATGGTGGTAGTTGACGCTTTTTTTGGAAATGGTGCCAATCGGGCCGTACGCCGGCGACTGGAACGTGGCCACGTTGCTGGTATGCGTTTTGGTCACGTGGCGGGCAGCGTGGATTTCGTCGTTGAACACGACCAGAACACCCTTGTCGCGGCTTTGCGGATCAGCTGCCACACGTACAGAGGAAATCAGGTTGACCGGGCCGTCTGCGCCCAATTCGTTGCTGCTTCGCATGGCGCCGGTCAGCACGACGGGCACCGTCACCGGCAGGGTGATGTCGAGGAAGTAGGCCGTTTCTTCCAACGTGTCAGTGCCGTGCGTCACGACTACACCGTCGTAGCCGTGCTGGTCCAGTTCCTGTTGGATAAAGAGACGCAGGTCGTTCATTACGGCAGGAGTGATGTGGGGGCTTGGCAGATTCAAAAAGTTGACCATCGTCACATCCGCATACCGCTGCAAAAAGGGCAGATTTTTTACCACAGCCTGATCGTCCAGCGGTTTGACACCCTCGGATGCGTCGACAGACATGGCGATGGTACCGCCTGTATTGATCACCAGAATTTTTTTCATGTGCCGTCTCTCCTGTAGCGGGGTTTCAATCAAGACGTATTCATGGTACGATGAGTGATAGTCTTGTGTAAAGGAGCAATACGCAGATGATTGCTGTCATCGGAGCGGCGATTGCCCCCGGTATTGCCATTCTAAGCTATTTTTACCTGCGCGACAATCTTCAGCCGGAGCCCATCTCGATGGTCATCCGGACATTTATTTTTGGCGTTTTGCTCGTCTTTCCGGTGATGGTGCTGCAGTACATCATGCAGACCGAGTGGAACTGGCGGAGCGAATTCGTCGCCGACGTGGTACAGTCCGCGGTGGTGGAAGAGTTTTTCAAATGGATGGTCGTTTATTTTACCGCATACAAGCATGTGGAGTTCGATGAGCCGTACGATGGCATTGTGTACGCGGTGGCGGTCTCACTGGGTTTTGCTACGCTGGAAAACTTGTTCTATCTGCTCATCAACGGGCTGGATATCGCGTTTTGGCGTGCGTTGTTGCCTGTGTCGAGCCATGCGCTCTTTGCCGTCTGGATGGGGTATTATCTCGGCCGGGCGAAATTTTCCGGCACGGCGCGAAAAGAGGCCGGATACCTGTGGATCTCGGTGGGGTTGCCGATCAGCCTGCACGCGGTCTACAACGCCATATTTCTTGCAACCCAACACTGGCTTGTGCTCATCGTGCCGTTCATGGCCGTCCTCTGGTGGCAGGGGCTGAAAAAAGTGCAGCGCGCGCACGATTTTGGTTCTAAAACGCTTACCTCCCGTCCACACTAGGACGTAAGGAGGAGGGTCATCGTGCCAAAAAGCCAACGAGCAAAAGTGACGATACGCTGCAACGTATGTGGAGAAACTTTCACCCTTCGCGGCCGCAGGGAACCCGGCGGCGGTGTGGACACCGGCTTCAAGCAGTGTCTGTGCGACAACGACAAGCATTTCAGCATTCAGGAAGAACCCTGAATCCCCTGCGTGCGGCAGCAGCCAGGGGCGAACATATGGAATGGCGGCGGGGGAAAGCCCTGCCGCAAGCAGTGGGACCGGCAAGCGCCGGTTCTTTTTTTGTCGGTAACACGCTTCGCCCTTTCCATACGCATATGCATAATCCGCTCTCGCTCCACCAACACTATGCAAAGATTTCATTACGTGCCAAGGGGGATGTAAACCGTGCGAACCAAGCTGACTGCCATAAGGCCTGTAACGGCGGCCAGGGGCGGTTTTCCTTGGAAGGCCGGCGGGACTGAAGCGGACAGCGCCCCGGCAGCAAAGGAAGCAACGGGCCCCAGGATAAACGGTTCGACTGGCACAGTGATGACCGCCAGCAATGCGGCTGGAATTGGTGAAGGGAGGATTGGATAAAAATGGGATACGGAACGGTTGCGCGCGTCCTCTTTCCCGTCACCTTGATTGCGCTTGTCGGTGTCGGGGTGTGGGGCTATCAGGAGCACAACGAAAAAAACTCCATTTTGATCAAGGCGGAAAACCAGTATCAGCGCGCCTTTCACGATTTGAACTACCACATCGACAACTTGCATGACGAATTGGGTAAATCGCTGGTTATCAACACGCGCAGGCAGATGACCCCCTGCCTCACCAATGTCTGGCGGCTTGCCAACGAGGCCCGGTCGGAGGTCGGTCAACTGCCGCTGACCTTGATGCCGTTCAACAACACGGAAGAGTTTTTGTCCCGCGTCGCTGACTTTTCATACCGGGTAGCGGTGCGCGATCTGGACAAGGAGCCGCTGACAGCAAAGGAGTACCAGACGCTGAAAGAGCTGCACAAACACTCCAAAAACATCCAGAACCAGTTGCGCAACGTGCAGGCCAACGTGTTTGCCAAACAACTGCGCTGGATGGACGTGGAGACGGCGTTGGCCTCGGACGACAAAAAATCGGACAACACGATTATTGACGGGTTCCGCACGATTGAAAAAAACATGTCGAAAAACCCCGAGATCGACTGGGGCGTCGGCATTCGGAGCCTGGAAACAAAAAAACTGAAGCGGATCAAAGGTATCGATGGCAAACCGATTGACAAGGAAGAGGCGAAGCGGATCGCGCTGGCATTCACAGGATTGAATCCCGCGGAAGCGACGGTTGAAGTGGACGATAACGGCAAGGCCGAAGGGTACACCGCCTACAGCGTCCGGATAACCTCCAAGAAAGCGGGCGCCCCGATCAACCTGGATGTGACCAAACGGAGCGGAAAAGTTGTGTGGATGATGAACGAACGGGAAGTCGGCGAAGAACGCATCAGTCTGGACGAAGCGGAGGAAAGCGCGCGCAAGTTTTTGCGGGATCACGGGTTCGGCAACATGGTGGTGTCGGAAAGCGACACCTATGACAGAATCGGCATCTTTACCTTCGTGCCGGAGCAAAACGGGGTGCGCCTCAACCCCGATGCCGTCACGGTCAAAACGGCGCTGGACAACGGCTCCGTCATCGCATTCAATGCGGCCGAATACCTGTTCAATCACAAGCCGCGCAAGCTGCCCGCGCCGCGCGTGACCAAGGAACAGGCAAGAGCCAGGGTGAATCCCGCCGTCAATGTGAAAAGTCAGCGTTTGGCCTTGATCGAGAGCAAGGACGACGGCCGGGACGTGCTGTGCTGGGAAATCACCGGGACGTATGAGGACAGCACCTACACGGTTTACATCAACGCCTTGACCGGAGATGAGGAAGACATCATCAAAATGGACACCGGTGCAGAGGAAGAGGCGGGATAAATCCTCTGCCCCATCGAAATAGGGAAAGACGGGGGATGTCCGGCTTTCCCTATTTGCCGTTTCCAAAGAAAACAGGTTATAATAAACAGGTGAGGAGAAAAGGGGGAACATTCCGTACATGAAGCTGCCACGAATTGGACAAACACTCCGACTGAGCCTTGTCCACGCTTCCGAAGAGCGAAACGGCCAGACGTTCAAGACCCGGGTCGCCGATCTGACGGAGGAACACATCGTCATCGAGCTTCCAATCAGTGAGGCAACGGGCAGAACCGGCCCCTTTCCTGCAGGGACCGAATGCAACGTGTGGTACATAGGCGATGACGGTTCCCGCTATGAGTTCCGCACTGTCATCAACGGCAGGCAAAGCGAAAACATTCCCGTCCTGTTGATCAGGAAGCCGGAAAAAACCGCGGTGAAACGAACACAGCGGCGCAGTTACCTGCGCATCAACACGGCGGTGGAAATTGCCGTCAAAACGACAGACCCTGTTCGGCGCTATCATTTCCTTACGCGGACGATTAATCTGAGCGGGGGCGGCATCTCGTTTACGTGCGAAGCATCCTATCAGCTGCAGGTAAAAGATCGGCTGCAGGTGTGGATGGCACTGCCCGGAAAAAACGGACAAGTACAGCACGCTTATGGCGTGGTGGAAATCGTCCGCTGCAATCCCGCGGAGGAAAAGGGTCTGCATCAGTGGATCTCCGGAAAGTTTGTGCAGATCAGCGAAGCGGACCGGGCGAAAATTGTCCGCGCCTGTTACGAACGGCAGCTTGATTGGCGGAAAAAAGGTGTACTCGATTGATGGCAACGAGAGAAGGATGATCCCCGATGGCCAACGACTTCGACTCGCGTTATTGCCGATTCTCGCGGCGCGTGGAAAAGGGAATCATGGCGCTGATCGTCATCAGCGTTATCATGCTGGCGTGCGGGGAATTGCTGATCGAGTTCGAACCGGTTCGCGCCTTTTTCGTGGAGACCCATTGGCTGGAGGGGGTGCCCGGACGCCCCTAAAGGTTTGCGCGTGCTTCCATACTATGGTACTATTAAAGATAACATAGAGTGGCGACGACGCGAATGGGGCTTCGACAGAAGCTTTTCTTGTTTCTATTTTTCTACATTTCTTCCAGGACTTTCATACATAGCAGGTGAGAACAAAATGAACATTGCAATCGACGGTCCGGCCGGGGCGGGAAAAGCACCGTTGCTCAACAGGTGGCAAAACGGCTGGCGTACTTGTATATCGACACGGGCTCGATGTACAGGGCGCTGGCGTGGGCAGTGCTGAACAACCGCATTCCGATCGACGACGAAGCAGCGGTATCCGAACTGCTGCGGTCAAGCGACATCCGGCTCGAACGGGAACGCGACAGCCAGCGCGTATTCTGGAACGGCCAGGACATCACCGACCAGATCCGCACGCCCGAAGTGAGCCAGTACGCGTCCATCGTCGCCAGCTACCCGTCCGTACGTGAGCAGATGCTGGTGCTGCAGCGTCAAATGGCAGCAGGCGGCAACGTCGTCATGGACGGGAGGGACATCGGCACCCACGTGCTGCCGGATGCCGATGTAAAAATTTTCCTGACTGCTTCTACCCGGGAACGTGCCGAGCGGCGGTTGAAAGAACTGCTGGCGAAGGGGCTCCAAACCGATCTGGCTACGCTGGAAGCGGAGATCGCCGAACGGGACAAGCGGGATATGGAGCGGGAAGCGGCTCCCCTGCGCCAGGCGGCGGACGCTGTGCTGGTGGACACGACAGGGATGACGATCGAACAGGTCGTGGAGCAAATCTTGAAAATTTGCGAACGGTCGGGTGAGTCGATACAGTGAGGACGTATCGTTTTTTTCACAGCCTGTTCCGCGCCTTATTTTCCATCATCTTTCGTTGGCAAGTAATCGGCGCTGAACATATACCTAAGAAAGGCCCTGTTATTCTCTGTGCCAATCACATCTCGCTGTGGGACCCGCCCCTTTTGGGTGCGGGAATTGACCGACCGGTGCACTTTATGGCAAAAGAGGAGCTGTTCCGCATACCGATCCTCTCCTACTTCATCACCAAGTTTGGCGCTTTTCCCGTCAAGCGGGGGGCTGGCGACCGCGCTGCCATCCGCACCGCCCTCAAGCTGCTGGAAGATGGAAAAATCTTTGGAATTTTTCCGGAAGGGACCCGCAGCAAAACGGGGAAACTGGGACCGGGCATGCCAGGAGCGGCCATGTTTGCCCTGAAATCGGAGGCCGTGGTCATACCGGTGGCGATTATCGGCAACTACAAATGGTTCCGCCCGATCAAAATCGTGTACGGCCCGCCCATCGACCTGTCCGCGCAGCGTGCAGCAAAACCGGGGTCCGATACCCTCAAGGAGACTACCGACCTGATCATGGCTCATATTCAGTCACTGCTCGATCAGCACCGTTCATCGTGAGTCGGTATAGAAATAACAAAGGGTAGAATACTAAATCTGTTGGAACTTCTTGGCTTGTCAACTAACTGCTAGCCTACCGGCGGTAGTTAAAAATATACTGCTCCCGCTTCTTTTTAGACAGCATGGGACTGGATGGTATTTAAGGAGGTTTTATTCATGATGGAAGAAAGCAACGTAAGCCTGACGGATGCAACAACCATTTCCGTAGGGGATGTAGTGAAGGCTACCGTCACCAAAGTGGAAGACAAACAGGCTTTGGTAGACGTAGGCTACAAATACGACGGCCTGATTCCGATCAGCGAGCTCTCTCCGCTGCACGTGGAGAAGGTGTCCGACGTGGTTTCGGTTGGCGACACCTTTGACGTAAAGGTGCTGAAGCTGAACGACGAGAAAGAAGAACTGGTCGTATCCAAGAAAGCCGTCGCCATGGAAGCAGCGTGGGCGGACCTGGAGAAAAAGATGGAATCCGGAGAAATCATTGAAGCCGAAATCAAGGAAGTTGTGAAAGGCGGTCTCGTCGTAGACGTAGGCGTGCGTGGCTTCATTCCGGCCTCCATGGTGGAACGCCACTTCGTGGAAGACTTTTCTGATTACAAAGGGAAGACGCTGCGGCTGAAAGTGGTGGAGATGGACAAGGAAAAGAACAAAGTGATCCTGTCTCACAAAGCGGTGCTGGAAGAAGAAGCAAAACAGCAAAAACAAGCCGTACTGGAACGCCTGCAGCCGGGTCAGGTGCTGGAGGGAACCGTACAGCGCATGACTGATTTCGGCGTGTTCGTCGACATCGGCGGTGTAGACGGTCTGGTGCACGTGTCCGAACTGGCTTGGCACCGCGTGGAAAAACCGTCCGACGTCGTCAAGGAAGGCGACAAGGTGCAGGTAAAAGTGCTGAAAGTTGACAAGGAAAACGAGCGAATCAGCCTGAGCATCAAGGAGACACAGCCTGGTCCCTGGGCAACGGTGGGCGAACAGTTCAAGCGGGGAGATATTGTGACCGGCACCGTAAAACGCCTCGTCTCCTTCGGCGCTTTTGTGGAAATCGCTCCGGGCATCGAGGGACTGGTGCACATCTCGCAAATCGCCAACCGCCGCGTCGCAACGCCGGGTGAAGTGCTGAAGGAAGGCCAAGAGGTGCAGGTGAAAGTGCTGGATGTCGTTCCCTCCGAGCAGCGCGTCAGCCTCAGCATTCGCGCCGTCGAAGAAGAGCGCGCCGAGCAGGCGGAGCGTGCCAGCAAGCGGGAACAACAGCAGTTCCAGCAGGAAAACAACCAGCCGCTGGGCGTTACGCTGGGCGAACTGTTTGGCGATCTGAAAGAAAAATTGAAGTAAATACCGAGGGGATACGCGCAGGCGTATCCCTTTTTTATAGGTCTATATAGATCCATTCCGCCGTGGGCATTGCCCATGACGGACGAGGAGGGCTAGTGATACGGGAGGCGGACATGGAGCGATCGAAGCGAAAAGTGGAGCATATCGAGTACGCATTGGCGACGGCGGAAGCCCACAGAAACGCCTGGGACGACCTGTCGTTTGTGCCAAATAGTTTACCGAATATATCTTATGGTAACACGAAAGTGGAAGCGGATATCCCTCCGTTTCGTCTCTCGTCCCCTTTCCTGATCAATGCGATGACTGGGGGAGCGGCTGCCGTCACCGAGATCAACCGGTTGCTGGCGATCGTCGCCCGGGAAAAGGGACTGGCGATGGCCGTAGGCTCGCAAATGGCGGCGCTGCGCGATCCGGCCGTGGTGGAGAGCTATGCGGTGGTGCGTCGGGAAAATCCGGACGGCATCGTGTTTGCCAATCTGGGGGCGGAAGCGACGGTGGAAGAGGCTCAGCGTGCGGTGGAGATGATTCGCGCCGACGGTCTGCAGATTCATCTCAACGTCATGCAGGAACTATTGATGCCGGAAGGAGACCGCGATTTTACCGGCTATCTGGAACGGATTCGCGCGATTCGCGAGGCGCTCGGGGTGCCGGTGATTGTCAAGGAAGTGGGGTTTGGCATGTCCCGCCGCACGATCGAGCAGCTGGCCTCCGCCGGTGTCTCGATCATCGACGTGGGCGGCAGGGGCGGCACCAATTTTGCCAAAGTGGAAAATCAGCGCCATTCTGCGCCGCTGACCATGTTTGAAAGTTGGGGGCTGTCTGCGCCGGAGAGCCTGCTGGAAGCGGATAACTGCCGCCTGGATGGGGTCCGTCTGATCGCAACAGGCGGGATTCGGCACGGGCTGGATGCGGCCAAGGCGCTGGCGTTGGGAGCTTCCGCCGTGGGCGTGGCGGGTGCCCTGTTGCACCTGGTGACGAACGTGCCGCTGGAGGCGTGCCTTGCCGCTGTCGATGCCTGGCATCATCAACTGCGGGTGGCGATGACGGCGCTGGGTGTGTCGGAGCTGATTGAATTGCAGCGGGTGCCGGTATTGATCACGGGCGTGACGGCGGAGCGGGCGCGGCTGCGCGGCTGCAAACCGGAGCGTTATGCCCGCTGGGACGAGGAACCGTTTTGATTGGCTCATGAAAGATCGCCAGATGAGGCATACTTTGGAAGACATCCGCAACGTGAGGAGATGGACATGAACGAGGGAACGCTTGCGATCCTCATCCAGTGGTGTTTTCTCTGTCTCGTCTGGATGGGCAGTTTCGACCGGCCGCTGAAGCGTTGGGGCGTGTCGCGCGCGGGCACCCTGGCTGTGCTCGCCGCGTTTCTCGCATGCTCGTTTGTCAGCTGGCAGATCACGTTTCTGCCCGTGCAGGTCAGCCTCAGCGGAGCGATTCTGCCTCTTCTTTGCGGCGGTTGGTTGTACGGACGGTTGGCCAAAGAGAAACGACGCCTCTATTTGCTGGCTGGTGCCGCTGCAGGCTTGGCACTGTTCTGGTTGCGCTGGCTCTTTTTTACCGACCCGGTTCTGCAGGTGTGGGACGAAGCGGTCCTCCTGCCAACAGCGGCGGTGCTGGCCGTGTTTGCCATCGCTCGCCGCGGACTGGCCCGCCTCTATTTGCTCGCCGTCTCCCTTCCCGGTGCCGATGTGCTGTATGCACTGTATGTGTGGAAGCTGTCGGGAACCTGTGAGATCGGCGGCGGCTATGCGCAAGATCTGTTGTGGAGCGCTGTCTCGCTTTGGAGTCTGACCGGATCGACACTGGCAGCCGTCAGACGACTGTTTGGATACCGGGAGACAGAAACGTCCCATTCCGATACGCACAGGTGATGCCGATGTTTCGAGAACTGCTTGCCAATGAGTACATCATTCCGCTCACGATAGGGCTGAGTTTTGGCATTCTCTGCCGGCTGTATCTGCTTCGCACAGATTACCGGCAGTATCCGACCTTTCCCCACGGCAAGATCATCCACATCTCCCTGGGGGTGATCGCGTCTGCGCTGGGGGCGCTGGCCGTGCCGTCGCTGCTGAAGCAGGACTACACTGCGGTCACCTTTCTGACCTTAGCGGCCCAACAGTTTCGCGATGTCCGCAACATGGAGCGGACGACGCTGACGGAGATCGACAAGCGGGAGCTGGTGCCCCGGGGCGGACCGTACATCGAGGGAATTGCGATGGTGTTTGAAGGGCGCAACTACCTGGTCATTTTCACCTCACTGTTGACGACGTTTGCCACCGTGCTGTTCAACTGGTGGGGAGGCTGCCTGGTGGGGATCGCGGCACTGGTCATCTCCCGCCTGCTCAAATCCGGCCAAACCCTCGGCAGCATCGTGGAGGTGCAGCCGGCTGACGTGCGGGTAGAGGGGAAAAACCTGTACGTAGGCGACATATACATCATGAACGTCGGCCTGAAGGAGGCCCAGGAACTGATTCAAAAACGGGGCATGGGTTTCATTCTGGTGCCCAAGGATGACAACGCCTCCGTCTCCATTGCCCATCCGGGTCAGCGGCAGGCGATTTTGCACGACGTGGCGACGCAGATGGGGGTGTTTACCGACGAGGGAGAGCCGTCACTCACACCGCTGGTGAAACGGGATCTGGAGACAGGGCGCTTGGGCGTGTTCTTGCTTCCGCAGGTGCCTAGCCGCGAGCGGGCCAAAGCGGTCATAGAAGCGGTGCCGATTCTGGAGAGCGTCTATCGCATGCCGAATGAGGTACAGCCGGTCGAACAAGGAGGGTAGTGCATGTCCGCCAGAATCGTAGCAGTGGTTACCACCAACAAAGAGCACGTCGCCGGGGGCGTTCCCGTCTTTGTCGTTCCCAGCCGGGAGCGGATGCAGCAGACGGCTTTTACACTGGAAAAAGTGATGGACGCGATGGTGCACGAGTTGGATGACGAGACGCTGATCGTTGTTCGTCACAACTAGAGTGTGGTATGATTAGCTAGTCAAAACAGATATGAGAGAGAGTGTTGTCAACTATGGGATTGCCAGTGGTAGCCATTGTGGGTAGACCCAACGTGGGCAAGTCCACGATTTTTAACCGATTGGTCGGTGAGCGCATCGCCATCGTGGAGGACAAGCCGGGCGTGACCCGCGACCGCCTGTACGGGAAGGGGGAATGGCTGAACCGCTACTTCCACGTCATCGATACCGGCGGCATCGAATTTGGTGAGACCGACGCAATTCTCACACAAATGCGCCACCAGGCGGAACTGGCCATCGACGAGGCAGACGTCATCCTGATGGTGACCGACGGCCGCGCCGGCGTAACCGATGCCGATCAGGAACTGGCGCGCATGCTGAACCGCACCGGGAAGCCGATCGTTTTGATCGTCAACAAGATCGACAATCCGGACATGCGTGCTGACATTTACGACTTTTACACGCTGGGACTGGGCGATCCATTCCCTGTTTCCGGCAGTCACGGGCTTGGCTTGGGCGACGTGCTCGAAGAGGTGGTGAAGCACTTCCCGGGAGGAGAGGAAGAAGAGCGGGACGACGACGTAATCCGCATCGCCATCATTGGGCGGCCCAACGTAGGGAAATCTTCACTCACCAACGCGATCCTTGGTGAAGAGCGCGTCATCGTCAGCGATGTGGCCGGCACGACGCGGGATGCCATCGACACGCCGTTTGAGCGCGACGGGCAGCACTACATTTTGATCGACACTGCCGGGATGCGCAAACGGGGCAAAGTATATGAAACGACGGAAAAATACAGCGTGATGCGGGCGATGAAGGCGATCGAGGAGTCGGATGTCGTGCTGGTCGTCCTGAATGGGGAAGAAGGCATTATCGAGCAGGACAAGAAGATCGCCGGGTACGCCCACGAAGCAGGCCGCGCCGTGATTATCGTCGTCAACAAATGGGATGCGGTCGAAAAGGACGACAAGACGATGCTTCGCTTCACCGAGTTGATCCGGGAAGAGTTCAAGTATCTGGATTACGCGCCGATTCTGTTTGTCTCGGCCAAAACCAAGCAGCGGATTCACACGATTTTGCCGAAAGTCAACCAGGTGGCGGAAGCGCATTCGATGCGCGTCTCCACATCGGTGCTGAACGATCTGATCACGGACGCGACGATCATGACACCGCCGCCGTCGGACCGGGGCAAGCGGCTGAAAATCAACTACGCGACCCAGGCGGCCGTCAAACCGCCAACCTTCATTCTGTTTGTCAACGACCCGGAACTGATGCATTTCTCCTATGAGCGTTACATTGAAAACAAAATACGGGAGGCGTTTGTCTTCGAAGGCACGCCGATCCGGATTTGGACGCGCAAAAAAACATAGGGAGAGGAAACAACATGCTGTTTTTGTCCTGGGTGATCAGTTACCTGATCGGCTCGATCAGCTTCAGTTATCTTATTGCCAAAAAGATTGCGGGCATTGACATTCGCGCCCACGGCAGCGGAAACGCAGGCGCGACCAATACCCTGCGCGTTCTGGGAAAAGGACCGGCCGTCGTCGTGCTGGTCCTGGACGCGCTGAAGGGACTGGCCGCGATGGGCATCACGAACCTGCTGACAAACGGCGATCCGACGGCGTACGCGATGTCCGGGTTGTTTGCCATCGTCGGGCATAACTGGCCTGTCTATTACGGATTTCGCGGGGGGAAGGGTATCGCCACCACGCTGGGTGTGGCACTGGGCTTCTCTCCGTTGGCCTTTCTCATCTCGGTCATCGTCACCGTTGTGGTCATTGCTCTGACGCGATATGTGTCGCTGGGTTCGCTCGTGTTTGTGACACTGCTGCCGGTGTGTCTGTATTTTCTCGCCAAGGACATGGCGTTCGTCTGGGTCAGCATTGCCCTTGCTGTCTTCGCCTACGTCCGCCATTACAACAATATCCAAAATCTTCTTGCAGGCAGAGAGCGCAAACTGGGGGAACCGTCCCAGCGCAATCTGCAGTAAGGTAACGTGGAGGGAATCATGTGAGTCAGGATGTTGCTGTTATCGGCGCCGGCAGTTGGGGTACGGCGCTGGCCTCGGTCTTGGCGGATAACGGCCATCGCGTAAACGTCTGGGTGCGCGATCCGAAACTGGCCGACGAGGTCAATACCCGTCATACCAATGAAAAATACCTGCCGGGCGTAATGCTGTCACCCGGGATTCGTGCCTCGGTCGATCTGCGGGAGGTCGTGTCGGACAAACCGGTTGTGCTGTTGGCCGTCCCCTCGCACGCGATGCGACAGGTGACGCGCGAGCTTGCGCCATTTTTGCGTCCGGATGTGCTGCTGATTCACGCCGCCAAAGGCTTTGAACTGGAGAGTTTGAAGCGCATGACGGAGGTGATCGGCGAGGAAGTGCCCGAGCCGATCGGCAAAGGAGTCGTTGTGCTGACAGGACCGAGCCATGCAGAGGAGGTGGTGCGCCGGTCGCCGACCACGGTAGTCGTCGCTTCCGCTTGCGAGGACCGCATGCTGCGCGCACAGGACCTGTTCATGAACGCGTATTTCCGCGTCTATACCAACCCCGACCTGGTCGGAGCGGAGATTGCCGGGGCCCTGAAGAACATCATCGCGCTGGGAGCGGGGATGTCCGACGGGCTGGGATTTGGCGACAACGCCAAAGCAGCGCTGCTCACCCGCGGCCTGGCGGAAATTACCCGGCTTGGTATCAAACTGGGCGCCATGCCGCTGACGTTTGCCGGACTGGCCGGCGTGGGCGACCTGATCGTCACCTGCACGAGCAAGCACAGCCGCAACTGGCGGGCCGGATATCTGCTTGGCCAGGGAAAACCGCTGGACGAGGTGCTGGAGCAGATGGGCATGGTGGTGGAAGGCGTACGCACGACCAAAGCCGCGTACGCGCTGGCCAGCCGCAATCAGGTGGACATGCCGATCGCCTCGGTGCTGTACGGGATTTTATTTGAAGGCAAGTCGCCCCGTCAGGGCGTGGAAGAACTGATGGGACGCGGCCGCACGCGCGAAATGGAATACCTCGGGCCGTTTGGCGTGTAAAGTCACGGACGTTCGCTCACCATATTAGGCTCCTGTACATACGTTATTGATGTGGCAGTATTGCCTAAGCCGTAAGGAGGAGCTGAAGGGATGAGCAATAACGTGTCGTATCGTTTATTGGAACGGTTGCTGGCAAAAGCGGGAGGAAACGTGGATGAGGGCAGGCTGCGCACGCTGGCCAGCAATTTTACGCGAGACGACTTTGAGGACGAGGCCAAACTGCGCCACGTAATCCGATCGCTCGCCGCACTGAACGGCAATACCTTGAACGAAGAGCAGGAAGACAAGGTCGTGCAGATGTTCCGCAACCAGGAGATCAACCTCAGCGACCTGTCCTCGCTCAGCAAATTGCTGAAGTAAGCGATTTGGGCGATTATGCCCGTTCCCTGTTGCGCAAAACGTCATACAGTATGACTAGGAACAATCATGGCTCTACAGGGACATGGCTGGCCTACAGATTCAAGAAAAAAAGAGGGATGTCATCCCTCTTTTTTTCGTTTCGCGGCACCGTTTGCCGTCTGGTTCAGCAGGCTTTGCACCAGCGGGGATTGCAGCAGGCTGAGAAGCTGGTTGATGTCGATGTTTCCCAGCAGATTGCCGCCCCCGTTGTTACCTTCGGCCGCTTCGTTGGCCGGGCTGCTTGTCTCCGCAGACTGCCGTTTGCCGGCGGGCTTTTCCGTATCCGCCGCCTCCGCCGAGCGTTTTCCCAGTCTTTCAAAGAGCTGCATCGCGCCGTACAGCGTATCCATCGTTTCTTCGACCTGGCGGATCGTGCTGCTGATCCCCTTGATGTTGCTGCGCATCCGCGAAACAGACGAGCGCAGGTCGGTCACTTCCGGCACCGTCTTTCGCGGCGTGACGGCGAGCGACACCTCCTGCACCTTGTCGCTCAGTTTTCTGCTCGGTATGGGAGCGTAGGGATTACGCCATTTCCGAGTGGTCATCAGCCATCCCTCCAATAGGCGGATTCATCACGATAGTCTATGCGAACGTCTAGAGTGAGGTTCACCGGACGGGAGCGGCAGAACAAGAAGTATGGTATACTATTTCAAAAACGGAAAAAAGGATGCTGTCGTACATATGCCTATCGATCCAATGACCAAGATGAACATCTCGCTGATCGCCATCGCGCTGATGTTCGTATGCAATTTCATGGTGCTCTATGCGCGCAAGACGAAAAACGGCCTGGTGTCGTTCCTGCTGAAGACAGTCGCATTTTTGATGCTGCTGGCTGTATTCGTAATGATTCTAATAGTGATTTTTGCATGAAGGAGGGTACGCGATGGGGCAACTGACATTGATCTCCCGCACCGGCACCCATCAACTGCCCGTGGAAACCGATGTGACAATCGTGTCCATCGCCAAACGGCACAAGCTGGGGTGGGGATACGCCTGTGAGCGGGGAATATGTGCCCAGTGCCGGACGCTGGTGCAGGAAGGAGCCGACTGCCTCAATGAAGTGACAAAGGAGGAGAAGCTGCGGCTTCGCAAGGCAGAGCGAGCGGAAGGATACCGTCTGGGCTGCCAAATCCAAATAGTCAGACAGGGGCGCGTGACATTGGCGCACCGTCCGTATTGACAGGGGGCTGACAGCGTGGGAAAACTGACGTTTTTGCCCTCGGGAAAAAGCGTAAAGACGCGGCCGGGCCAACTGGTCACAAGTGCAGCCATGGCGGCGCGGGTCGTCATCCCGCAGCGGTGCGGCGGACACGCTTCCTGCCTGATGTGCCGCATCATCGTGGAAAGCGGACGCTTGTCTGAACCGTCGCCGTTGGAGCGGCGCAAGATGCCGGAAGATGATATCCGCAAAGGCATCCGGCTGGCCTGTCAGGCGAAAACTACCGGGCAGGACTGCACGGTGCGTATCCCGGAGAGCCGATGGAAGTCGGTCGTGCGGGCGGCGCTGGAGTCGCAGCGCGCCCGGCAAGAAGAATGGTAGCAAGAGGTGTAACAGGTGATGTGGCAAACATGGCACACTGCGTTGCGGCTGCCGGTAATGCTGGCGGTCTTGTCTGTCCTGCTGGGCGGTTGCCTGTATCCGGAAGAACGGAAAATGGAGAACCAGATTCCCAGCGAATTTTATCTGGAGGCAACGCAAAAAGCGGTGGAACAGTACCAACAAGACACGGGCGTGCTGCCGATTGTGACGAAACCGGCGGATACGCCGATCTTCGAGAAGTACGAGCTCGATTTTCGCAAAATGATGCCCAAATACCTGCCGGATGCGCCGGGCAACTCGTTTGAAAAAGGCGGCGTATACAAGTACGTGCTGATCGATGTGGAAACCAAGCCAACCGTTCGGCTGATTCATTTGGGCGCTGTCAGCAAAGTGGCCGACGTGCAGAGCGCCGTCAACAACTACGTGCGGAATTACGGCAAGCTGCCGATCAAAGCTGATCTCGGCAACGGCTATTACTCCATCGATTTTCAGAAGATGTCCATGCAGGACGTGCAAGTCATGTCGACGGAAGGCAACTATCTGCTCCCGCTCGTCATGAATGCCAAAGGTGAAGTTGGCATCGATTACGCTGCCGACATCGCCAACATCCTGCGCAGCAAAAAAGCGGAGGTCATGGAGAATACCGACCCGCGGTACGTGATGGCGCGTCATTCCATGTTCGTCCCGGCCAAGTCGTTTCCCTACGAACTGGTGGACGGCGAACCCCGCCTGCAGAAACTGTAAAAAGGCGCACAGGCGGCTTGCTCCTGCAGCCGCCTTTCTCATGTGAATAAATCCCGCCCGACTTGATGCGGATGATTCCCGGCTGCACAGACTGCTGTCTGCAGGGGAGTCGTTTTTCGCAGGTCCGGGCGGTTATTTTTTTGTTCTAGCGCGGCGGGGCGCACATATACATGTATTGTCCACGATTCTAGTACGAGATTCTCGGGAAAATACTGACGGTCAGGGATAATTCGGAAAAATGGTCATAGTGTATCAATAGACAAATAGGAGGAGGTCATCGATGGTGGAACGAGTCGACATCTTTAAAGACATTGCCGAACGGACGGGTGGGGATATTTACCTGGGCGTCGTGGGACCTGTCCGGACGGGAAAATCGACGTTTATCAAACGATTCATGGAACAGGTCGTCATCCCCAACATCCAGTCGGAGGCGGAGCGGATACGCGCCACGGATGAACTGCCGCAGAGCGCGTCCGGCCGAACAATCATGACGACGGAACCCAAATTTGTTCCGAATCAGGCTGTACAGGTAAACGTGACGGAAGGGCTCAGCATCAACGTTCGGCTCGTCGACTGCGTCGGTTATACTGTGCAGGGCGCGAAGGGTTTTGAAGACGAAAACGGCCCGCGCATGGTCAACACGCCGTGGTACGAGGAGCCGGTTCCATTCGAGGAAGCGGCTGAAGTGGGAACGCGCAAGGTCATTCAGGAACACTCCACCATCGGAATTGTCGTCACCACGGACGGGAGCGTTGCGGAGATTCCACGCAGCAGTTACATCGAAGCGGAAGAACGGGTCGTGGCCGAACTGAAGGAAGTCGGCAAGCCGTTTGTCATCCTGGTCAACTCCACCCGCCCCCGTTCGGAAGAGACGCAAGCCCTGCGGATGGAACTGCAGGAGAAATACGACGTACCGGTGCTGGCCCTGTCTGTGGACCACATGACGGAAAATGAAATCCTGCTTTTGATGCGGGAAGTGCTGTTCGAATTCCCTGTGCACGAGGTAAACGTGAATCTGCCCAGTTGGGTAATGGTACTGGAAAATGGACACTGGCTGCGCCAAAACTACGAAGAAGCGGTACGGGAGACAGTGAAGGACATTCGCCGCCTGCGCGACGTGGACCGGGTCGTCAGCTATTTCAACGAGTACGATTTTGTAGAACGGGCAACTCTGGCCGGAATGCACATGGGGCAAGGGATTGCCGAAATCGACCTGTACGCGCCGGACGAACTGTACGACCGTATCCTGATGGAAATCGTCGGCGTCGAAATCAACGGAAAGGATCACCTGCTGAAAATCATGCAGGAATTTGCCCATGCCAAGCGGGAGTACGATCAGGTGGCGGAGGCGCTGCACATGGTCCGGACGACCGGCTACGGCATCGCCGCACCGTCGCTGCACGAGATGACCTTGGACGAACCCGAATTGATTCGCCAAGGACCGCGTTTCGGTGTGCGCCTGAAAGCGACGGCTCCGTCGATTCACATGATTCGCGTCGACGTGGAGTCGGAATTCGCGCCGATCATCGGCACCGAAAAGCAGAGCGAAGAACTGGTCCGCTATCTGATGCAGGACTTCGACAGAGACCCGCTGTCGATCTGGAACTCGGACATTTTTGGCCGCTCACTGCATTCCATCGTGCGGGAAGGCATCCAGGCCAAGATCACGATGATGCCGGACAACGCCCGCTACAAGCTGCAGGAGACCTTGGGGAGGATCATCAACGAAGGATCGGGCGGACTTATCGCAATCATTCTGTAAGCGAAAAATCGGGCGTGAAGTCCTACGAAAGGCAGGGCAAACAGAGGCTCCCGGCGGGACGGGAAGCCTTTTTTTCTTGGATTTCGCTTAAATTCGACAGGAGGGGGCTTGAATTTGCGGGAACAGTGTATTACTATATGCTTGTCAGAGCGGTAAAAACACCCAATCATGTGTATAAAACGATTGGTTTCGGTTAAGAAAAGTAGTAATACCAACGATGTGGCGCACATTGAGGGGAGGTGAAAAGAAATGAATAAAACTGAACTGATTGCAAAAGTGGCTGAGACCACCGAACTCACCAAGAAAGATGCTACCAAAGCTGTTGATGCAGTTCTTGATGCAATTGCGGAAGCACTGAAAAACGGAGAGAAAGTACAACTGATTGGTTTCGGTAACTTCGAAGTTCGCGAGCGTGCGGCTCGTAAAGGTCGCAACCCGCAAACCGGCGAAGAGATCGAGATCGCTTCCAGCAAGGTACCGGCATTCAAGCCTGGTAAACAACTCAAGGACTCCATCAAGTAATCGTTACATCGGTTAACGAAACTCTTACATAAAAATCCACATTGATGAAATGTGGATTTTTTTCACGTTCTCAGATGCTTCACGATATGTGGATCGTTTTGTTTTTTTCTGGGGAATGTGATAAGATGGGCTTGTTTCATCCGCTGGAGAGGGAGGTTTTGTCATTGAAAGAGGTCGATCTGGAGAAAATTCAACAAGCGGTCCGCATGATCATCGAAGCAATCGGTGACAATCCGGATCGGGACGGATTGCTGGATACGCCCAAACGGGTGGCGAAGATGTACGCGGAAGTCTTTGAAGGCATGAGGGTAAACGAAGAAGAGTTTTTCGAAACCGTGTTTAGCGAAGACCACGAAGAGATGGTGCTGGTAAAAGACATACCGTTCTACTCCATGTGCGAACACCATCTCGTGCCCTTCTTCGGCAAGGCTCATGTTGCGTACATCCCTCGCGGCGGCCGCGTGGTGGGCTTGAGCAAGCTGGCTCGGGCCGTCGAAGCGGTAGCCCGCAGACCGCAGCTGCAGGAGCGCATTACCTCGACCGTAGCTGACGCGATCGTCCGCAAGCTGGACCCGCACGGCGTGGTTGTAGTCGTGGAAGCGGAGCATATGTGCATGACCATGCGCGGAGTGAAAAAGCCGGGTTCCAAAACGGTGACCTCTGCGGTGCGCGGCATCTTTGCCCATGACGCAGCAGCGCGTGCAGAAGTATTCAGTCTCATACGTACATAACGTGCATAACTTGGAAGTAGAAATAAGACGGAAAGGTATTGACACCCTGGTTAAAATATTGTATAGTACAGATGTACAGTCGGGATGTGGCGCAGCCCGGTAGCGCGCACCCTTGGGGTGGGTGAGGTCCAGGGTTCAAATCCCTGCATTCCGACCATCTACTTCTATCATGGAAGAACGCCTCTTGTCCAAGCAGTTTGGCACGAGAGGCGTTGTTGTTTTCGGGTTGAAACAGTCTCAGCTGTGTGCGCATGTCGCTGAAACGGAACGGCTCGGCATGTACGCAAATTTTTGCACGTTTTTTTCCATGATTCTCTTGCCAGATTGGGTATGCTTCCCTTATAATAGTCGTTGTTCCGCACAAGAATGTTACGTCGGGATGTGGCGCAGTCCGGTAGCGCGCACCCTTGGGGTGGGTGAGGTCCAGGGTTCAAATCCCTGCATTCCGACCATATCAAGCAAAACGTCTCTGCTGGAATCATCCGGCGGAGACGTTTTTGCTTTCCTGCCAAATTGGCTATTGGCTTCCTGATTTTTCTTTCCTATAATGAGAAATGAAGACAAGCGAGGAAAGGTTGTTCCCGAATGAAGATGTCCGTATCGTTTCAGCCATATCTCCCCATCACAACGCAGCCCCGGATCGCAGGTACGGGCACGTCTCTCGATCCGCTCGCCGGGGACGCGCAGTTTGCCGACCTGCTGCAGGCGGAACTGGCCAGCGGTCAACGTGTCATTGCCGCCGAAGAGATACTGGCCGAACTGGACGGCTCTCCCGACTGGGAGTTTGACCGGGCCTTCGGCGAGGCGATGCCGCGCGACGCGGAGAAGACGGCGAACACATCCGTCAGCCGACAGTCTATCTTAAACAAAATCAGCGATGTCGCCCGCACGTTCGGGGTGGATGAAAATCTGGTCAGGGAAGTGGTTCGGGCAGAGTCCAACTTTAACCCCAATGCCGTTTCCCGTGCAGGGGCAAAAGGGCTGATGCAGTTGATGGACAGCACGGCGCGGGCGATGCACGTGCGAAACGTATACAACCCCGATGAAAATCTGGCGGGGGGCACCAGGTACCTGCGCAGCCTGCTCGATAAGTACGACGGAAATGTGAAGGTCGCCCTGGCCGCCTACAATGCGGGTCCCGGTCGGATTGACCGCTTGGGCATCGACACCGACGAAGAGCTGGAAGCCCGGTACGATCAACTGCCTCGTGAGACCCAGCGCTACGTTGCGAAAATCATGCAACGGTTGAACAGCGGCGGGACATCATAGAGGTAGCAGTTCAGCAGGGTAAGGAGGAAACAAGGTGGCACAGTCCCCCTATACGCAGCAAGACTACTTTGTCGTCAAAGCAAAGGAAAACGGCGTTCACGTCATCGGCTTGACACGCGGTTCCGACACGCGTTTTCACCACACGGAAAAGCTGGACAAGGGCGAGGTAATGATCGCCCAGTTCACGGAACACACGTCCGCCATCAAGGTGCGCGGCAAAGCAGTGATCTACACTCACCACGGCGTGATCGAAACGTCGGAGTAAAAGCAGGCATAGCCTGCTTTTTTGTTTTGTACAATGGTGGTGAGGAGGGATGTCTCATGCCTCGCAGGCTGCTGGCCGCCATTGCCGTCTCCACGCTGCTCGCTCTCACGCTGTCGCTTGTTCCCGGGGTGACCTGGAACCAACCCGATATACCCGCGTTCCAGGCGTCTCGCCCGGTCGATCTGAGCGAGCAAAATGTGGTGGATTTATTTACTTTCATGTCGACTCATTATAATATTAAGCGTGTAAAATGGGAAAATCCGTCGGTTCATGTCGATTTGGCCGTTTCCTCCGGTCAGCGTGCGGAACTGCCGCTTGTATACCGCGATTTTTACGTCTTGGTGCGCGATCTGTTTCGGTTGACTGCAAATGTGGAGCAGGTCTACATCCGCCTGTTGGAAGTTGAACCCGATACGCCTGCCCCCAAGCTCCTGATCGCCGTCGAAGCCCAGCGCAAGGACAAGTCAGCCTACGAAACGCCGCCGGAGCAGATTGCCGATCTGGAATCGCACATCAGAGCCCGTTTTTCCGTACGTATCGACCCTTATTTTTACCGGAGAGTTAGTCCCTGACCAAAGAAGTGTGGTATGATTGTAGGGACGGACTTTTTGCCGGGTCCCGGCGAGAACGTGAAAGTGAACGGAAACAGGCACCTACCAGGTTGAACCGCTTGTGGAGGAGGACGCATGAACAAAGAACAGACCACATATGTAGACGAGGTTCGAGCGATCATCGACCAGATCTGCCAAAGTATCACCCATTCGTTTGTTGAACAATATGTCGATGTTCCGGCCATAGCGGAAAACCGGCTTGCGCTGTTGTACCTGTTTCTGCTGGAGCGGGGCATGACCAAGGAACGGGCGCGGACGTTCACCATGTCAACAGCCCTTGTTCAGTTGGGTCTTGACATGCACGAGAACGTGAAAAATTCCTATGACAATTCGCTGGCGGCAGAGCGCAACCGGCAGCTCACCGTTTTGGCCGGCGACTACTACAGCAGCCGGTACTACCAAATGCTTGCCGAAGCTGGTGAAATGGAAGCGATACAAGTGCTGTCGGGCGCCATCCAGCGGGTAAACGAAGCGAAAATGAAGCTGTACATGGCGGAACGCGACGGCCGGTTGTCGTCCGACGAGTACCTGACGCTGCGGACGGAAATCGATACGGGGCTGTACGTGGCTATCGTGGACAAGTATGCGGACAATGAAGAAACGCGCCGGTTTTGGACGGCCCTGTTTGCAGAGACGGCGGCCGTGGAGAACATGCTGGGCGAGTGGGAGCAGTTAAAGTGGCAACAACAGGTTCCCTTTGGCTTCTCCCGCTTTCTGTTGCAAAAACCGGGAGCGACGATCGCCCAGGTGGCGGCGGCTCTGGAAGCAAAAGCGATGGAACTGATGAGCATCTGTGAACAGCTGGTTCGTTCGCTGCATCCGCCGGAGACCCGTCACGTGCTGACGTGGATCACATCCCGTTACTCGCACCGCGTCAACCGGCTGAAACGGGTCATTGAGGAGTTGTAAATCCAGGTGAATCAGAACCAGATGAAAGAAAAAGCGAAGTACGTCCATTCCGTGTTTGAAAGCATCGCGGCAGAGTACGACAAGATGAACAACATCATCAGTTTCGGCAGCCACATCGCCTGGCGCAATTACACGATGAAGCAAATGAACATACGACCCGGCGACACGGCGCTTGACGTGGCCTGCGGCACCTGCGACTGGACGATTGCGCTGGCCAAGGCGGTCGGGGAAAAAGGACGGGTCGTCGGTCTTGACTTCAGCCAGAACATGCTCGATGTCGGCGCGTTCAAGGTGAAACGGGAAGGTCTTGACAGCGTGGTCACGCTGGTGAACGGCGACGCGATGCAGCTCCCGTACGAAGACAACACATTTGACTTCGTCACCATCGGTTTTGCGCTGCGCAACGTACCCGACATTCAGACGGTGCTGAACGAAATGACGCGCGTGGTCAAACCCGGCGGGAAAGTGGTCTCGCTGGAGGTGTCCAAACCGCCGTTTTTACCGTACCGCAAATTGTTCTACCTGTACTTTTACAAGATTCTGCCGTTGATCGCCAAATGGACGGTAAACAAATACGAGGAGTATGCCTGGCTGCCGCAGTCACTGACCCATTTTCCAGACAGCCGAGAACTAGCCCGCATGTTTCAACGGGCAGGACTGGAGCCGGTTCAGGTAAAACTGTTTATGGGCGGTGTGGCCGCTTTGCACATCGGCACAAAAGCATAGCTTGCCAATAGGCATCCTTCTGTGGATGGGAAGTGTTTTCACGTGAGTCTTCGCAAATTGAAAATTATTTTGGAAATGATCAAGTTTGAGCACTCGATTTTTGCCCTTCCGTTTGCTTTTATGGGAGCGGTCTTGGGGAACATTGTAGTAGAGCACACCTGGCCCACTTGGAGCGAGATTTTCTGGGTGACCGTGGCCATGGTGGGAGCGCGCAGCGCGGCGATGTCGCTGAATCGTTTGATCGACAGGTACATCGATGCGAAAAATCCGCGTACCGCCAACCGGGCCATTCCGGCCGGACTGATTTCCGTGGCCGAGGTTGTCGTCTTTATTATTGCTTCCTTCGCGTTATTGTTTTTCGCCGCCTTCCAATTGAACGCACTGGCCGTCAAACTGCTGCCGCTCGCGGTGTTTGTCCTGATTCTGTACTCGTACACGAAACGTTTTACATGGCTTTGCCATTTCGTGCTCGGCGTGGCCATCGGGTTCGGACCGCTGGGGGGCTTTGTGGCGACGACCGGGCAGGTGAATTTCACCGGACTTCTGCTGTTTTTGTCCGTGATGTTTTGGACCGCCGGCTTTGACATTATTTACGCCTGCCAGGACTATGAGTTTGACCGCAAGGAAGGGCTCTATTCCATGCCAAGCCGCTTTGGCATCGCCAACGCACTGCTGGTCGCACGGGTCTGCCACGTCATCACTTTCATCGGTCTTTTGGCCCTGTACGTTACCGCCAACCTGTCCGTCTGGTTCCTGGTCGGCGTGCTGATTTCCGGAGCCATCCTGGTTTACGAGCATCTGCTGGTAAAACCGACAGACCTGTCCAAGCTGGACGTGGCCTTTTTCAATATGAACGGCATATTAAGCATGGTCATGTTTACGTTTACCATGATTGATCTGGTGATAGCATGAGCGCACAAAAATGGGCCGTCGGCATTACCGGGGCGAGCGGCGCCATCTACGGCGTCAGGCTTGTCCGGGAACTGCTGCGCGGCGGCCATACCGTACACTTGATGATCACGGAGGCCGGCTGGCAGGTATTTCGGGACGAGCTGGACTGGAACACCGACGACCGGGAGGCCCTGATCCGGGAAAAACTGCAGCAGGATGCACCCGGCGCGCTCCATTACTGGGGCATGCGCGACTTCAACTGCCCGGCCGCCAGCGGTTCATATCGGTGCGACGGGATGGTGGTCATCCCTTGTTCGATGGGGACGCTGTCCGGCATTGCCCACGGGGCGTCGGGCAACCTGCTGGAGCGGGTGGCTGACGTGATGCTGAAGGAGCGGCGCCGGTTGGTGCTGGTCCCGCGCGAGACGCCGCTGAATGCCATCCAGCTTGAGAACATGTTGAAGCTGAGCCGCCTCGGCGTCACCATTTTGCCTGCCATGCCAGGGTACTACCACAAGCCGCAGACGATGGACGACCTTGTCAATTTTGTCGTGGGAAAAGCACTGGACGCGCTGGATGTGCCGCACGAGCTGTTCCGGCGCTGGGGGGAATAGATCATGCAAAAGTCCTTGCGCATTGGACAAATCCTTTACACCAACGTACTCCCTGTCTACTTTCACTTTGACAAGGAGCGTTTCAACGGCCGGATTGAGTTCGTCCGGCAGGTGCCAGCCAAGCTGAATCAGGCGCTGGCCTGCGGCGAGATCGATCTCGGAGTGATTTCGTCCTTCAGTTACGCCGAGCATGCCTCCCGCTATCTGGCGCTGGCCGACCTGTCCGTCAGCGCCAAAGGGAGAGTAGGCTCCATTTTCTTGTTCAGCAAACGGCCGATCGAGGCGCTGGACGGTGCCCGGATCGCCCTGACCAACACGTCCGCAACGTCAGTCAATTTGCTGAAAATCATTCTGCAAACGTTTTACGGTCTGCACGTCACGTACGTTACACAGGAACCCGTGCTGGCGGAGATGCTGCGGGATGCGGACGGGGCGCTCTTGATCGGTGACGACGCCATTCTCGCCAAACTCCAGGGCGGGCCTTATCACGTCTACGATCTGGGTGAGCTGTGGCATCGCTTTACCGGCTATACCATGACGTTTGCCCTGTGGGCCGTGCGCAAAGAGGTGATCGGCGAACACGCTGACCTGCTGCGAGAGGTTCACGAGGCCTTTTTGGCCAGCAAGGAGAAGACCCGCCAAAACCTGATCCCGCTGGTGGACTACGTGAACGGGCAGTTAGGCGGAGGAAAGGAACTGTGGTATCAGTATTTCCGGGGGCTGATGCACGATTTTCGGGACGAGCATCGGACAGGCCTGGAATACTACTACCGGTGCGCGGCTGAGCTGGGGCTGCTGCCCGCACCAGTGACCGTGTCCGTCTGGGAACATCCCGGTTGTCAGTCCCACATTACGTTGACGAAATAGGTGGAGCGGATGAACCTTGTCGATATTTACTTTCAACTGAAAAACGACGTCCAGTACATCGAAAAGGAACTGGAACAGTCCATCGATACCAGTGTGCGGGACTTGTACCTCTCGTCCACACACTTGCTCAAGGCGGGGGGGAAACGGATACGCCCGGTGTTTGTGCTGCTCGGCGGAAAGTGGGGCAACTACGACGTGAAGCGGCTGAAGCACGTGGCAGTACCGCTGGAGCTGATCCACATGGCGACGCTGGTGCACGACGACGTGATCGACGATGCGGACAAGCGGCGCGGGCGAGACACCGTGCGCACCCAATGGGACAACAAGGTGGCGATGTACACGGGGGACTACATTTTCGCCCGGGCACTGTCCATCGCGGCTGAGCTGCGCATTCCCGAGCTGCACCGGATTCTCGCCAACGCGATCGTGGAAGTGGTCAAGGGCGAGATCGAACAAGTGCGCGACCTGAACAACTGGGAGCAGAACTTCCGCACTTACCTGCGCCGGATCAAGCGGAAGACGGCGCTCTTGATCGCCATTAGCTGCCAGATGGGGGCGATTGCCAGCGGTGCAGGTCCCGAACTGGTCCGCAAAATGTACCGGTACGGTTACAACGTGGGGATGGCGTTTCAAATTACCGACGATATCCTCGACTTCACCGGAACGGAAAAGCAGCTGGGCAAACCGGCAGGCAGCGACCTGCGTCAGGGAAACATTACGCTGCCGGCGATGTACACCGCCCGGTTCGGCAAGTCGCGCGACCGCTTTCAGGCGTGGATACGCGACAATACGCTCCACCATCACGTAGATGAAGCGATTCAACTGGTGCGAAACGACGACGGCATCGCCTATGCCCAGGGGCTGGCGGAGCGGTACATTGCCCGTGCACGGGAGGCGCTGGACGGACTGCCGAACAACCAGACCAAAAAGTCCCTGCTTGGCATCGCCAATTTCATGGTGAACCGGAAATTTTAATCGTTTTTTCACAAGGGGGCTGTTGCTTGCCCCACTTTCTTTTGATAAAATTTTCGTTGGTGTGCAAGCACCAATACATAGCGGTACTGGAGGCATACTTACGATGGAAAAAACGTTTCTGATGGTGAAACCTGACGGCGTACAGCGCAACCTGATCGGGGAAATCGTTTCCCGCTTTGAGAAAAAAGGCTTCCAACTGGTAGGGGCGAAACTGATGAACGTTAGCCGCGAACTGGCTGAGAAGCACTACGCTGAACATAAAGAGCGCCCGTTCTTCGGCGAACTGGTCGACTTCATCACGTCCGGTCCGGTCTTTGCCATGGTATGGCAGGGCAACAACGTGATTGCGACTGCACGCGCCATGATGGGCAAAACCAACCCGGCAGATGCAGCACCGGGCACCATCCGCGGTGACTTCGCTACGTCCGTGGGCATGAACATCATCCACGGTTCCGATTCCCCGGAAAGCGCTGAGCGCGAAATCGCACTCTGGTTCAACGAAGGGGAAGTACTCTCCTACGAAAAAACAATCCAACGCTGGATCTAAGCGGGATAGGGGAAAGACTCCGCATGCGGGGTCTTTTTCTTTTTTCGCCAAATGTCAACAAAAATCGGCAGGATTTTGCAGAAAAAGAGCGAATCGCATGGATAAGCGGCAACAAGCGCCGTCCCCGCTGCGTGAAGCATGGTCTTTTCAGGGGGCGTTTGTCGCGGTCAATCGAACAGCGCTTGCTGGCGGGTACGCCTCACCACACGTAAAAGGGGTATTTTCGCAATCATGGAAGACAAGGACTTTCTCCAGTTTATCGCCAATGTAAAGAAACTGACAGGAATCGATCTCGCCCTTTACAAAGAAGCCCAGATGAAGCGGCGGTTGACCTCGCTCCGGCTGAAGCGGGGCTATCCCACGTTTGCCCAGTACTTTGAGGCCATCTCCAAGAACAAGGACCTGTTCTACGAATTCCTCGACCGGATGACGATCAACGTGTCCGAATTTTTCCGCAACCCGGGCCGCTGGGAAGTATTGGAACACAAAATTCTGCCCCGTCTGGTCAAGCAGTCGCATCGGCTGAAGTGCTGGAGCGCCGCCTGCTCCACGGGCGAAGAGCCGTACACGCTGACTCTGATCCTGATGCGCAACCGCTGGGAGGCGTCACTGCTCGCCACCGACATTGACGAAGGGGCGCTGGCCAAGGCCAAACAAGGGGTCTACACGGAGCGATCGCTGCAGGATTGTCCCAAGGATCTGCTGGCCAAGTACTTTGTCAAGGACACGATGAGCTACCGAATTGCCGACGAGGTGAAAAACCGGGTGACGTTCCGCAAGCACAACTTGCTGGCTGATCCGTTCGACTCCCAATTCGACCTGATCATCTGCCGCAACGTCATGATCTACTTCACCGAGGAGGCGAAGCACGAGCTGTACCACAAGTTCAGCCGGGCGCTAAAACCGGGCGGGGTGCTGTTCGTCGGAAGCACGGAGCAGATTTTCCAGCCGCAGCAGTATCAATTGGAGTCGGAAGACACGTTTTTTTATCGGAAAATGGGCTGAAGCGGACGCAGCTTGGTATATCCCTGTTGTTTTTTCCCAACACTAATGCTATCTACCATGCTATCTACCAAAAAGGGAGGAAGCAGATGGACAAGCAAAAGGTCATCGAAGCATACCGACGCGGTTTGATCACGCTGCAAGAGTGCGGGCAAATCCTCGGTGCGGAAAAGGAGCAGTTGGACAAACTCGTCCGCGCGAATCACCTGCGGCGGCCGCTTTCCTCGTTTCTGACGGTCGATTCTCACATGTGAGCTCCGCCAATTCGATGACGCTTCTCCTGCGAGGGAGAAGCGTTTTGCCTGTCTGCCAAGGGCGTCGGGACAATTCGTCACTTTTGTATTTGCACGGACTGACAGGTATGATATTATAACGCTTAAAAGTGATAAAGGACAGCATCCGTAGTCAGAGAAGGAAATGCTGCCTGAGGATGGAGGAAGAGAGAGATGCGATACTTGACTGCAGGGGAATCTCACGGGCCGCAGCTCACTGCCATAATTGAAGGGGTTCCGAGCAACCTGCCCTTTTCTGTCGAAGCCATCAACGAACAGCTGGCAAGACGGCAAAAGGGACACGGACGCGGCCGGCGGATGCAGATTGAAAAAGACCAGGTGAAAGTGCTCTCCGGCGTTCGGCACGGGTACACGACAGGCGCGCCGATCACGCTGGTTGTGGAAAACAAAGACTGGACGCACTGGCAGGGTATCATGAGTGCCGAGCCGGTGGAAGGAGCGGAAGAGAAGCGTCGCGTCTCCCGTCCCCGTCCGGGTCATGCCGATCTCAACGGCGCGATCAAATACCATCAACGGGATATGCGAAATATTCTGGAACGTTCCAGCGCGCGGGAAACAGCCATCCGCGTCGCCGTCGGTGCTGTTGCCCGGCAGCTCCTGGCCGCGTTTGGCATTCGGATCGGCGGTCACGTGCTACAGATCGGTGATGTGGTGGCCAACCGGCAGGATGTCACGCTGGACGAACTGATCGCGCGTTCCGAGGAATCCCCCGTGCGTTGTCTGGACAAGGAAGCGGAGCAGCGCATGATGGCGGCCATTGACCAGGCCAAACAGGACGGCGATTCGCTTGGCGGCATCGTCGAAGTAATCGTGGAAGGCGTGCCGATCGGGCTGGGCAGCCACGTCCAGTGGGACCGTAAGTTGGACGGCAGGCTGGCTCAGGCGATCATGAGCATTCAGGCGTTCAAAGGTGTGGAGATCGGGATTGGCTTTGGCGCCGCGGGCTTGCCAGGGTCCCAGGTTCACGATGAGATCGTCTGGAGCCAGGACACCGGATACAGCCGCAAGACGAACAACGCGGGCGGCCTGGAAGGGGGCATGACCACAGGCATGCCGATTGTCGTGCGCGGGGTGATGAAGCCGATTCCGACGCTGTACAAACCTTTGATGAGCGTGGACATCGACACCAAGGAACCGTTCTCCGCCAGCATCGAACGTTCGGACAGCTGCGCTGTTCCTGCCGCCAGCGTCGTGGCCGAAGCGGTGGTCGCCTGGGAAATCGCTCGCGCCATGTGCGAAAAATTCCCGTCCGACTCACTGGACGACATGCTGGAAAACGTGCGCCAGTATCGCGCATACACGGAGCGGTTCTGATGGCGGTTGAAACCCTTTACGTAGAGTTGGGAGAGCGCACGTATCCCATCGTTATCGGCGATGGTGTCATGCAGCAGGTGGCGGCCCTGGTGCAGGATGCGGGCATATCTCCAACGAGCCGGTTGTTTGTCATCTCCGATGAGAACGTATCCCCGCGCTATCTGCAGCCGCTGAAACAGGCGCTGGAGACGGCAGGCTATCGGGTGGCGGACTGCGTAATTCCTCCGGGGGAGCAGTCGAAAAGTCTTGCGGTCTATGAACAGGTGCTGACCCGGGCCATCGAGGCGGGGCTGGACCGAAAATCAGCCATTCTCGCGCTGGGAGGCGGCGTGGTCGGTGACTTGGCCGGCTTTGTTGCCGCCACCTACATGCGGGGCATCGCCTTTGTGCAGGTGCCGACCACGCTGTTGGCGCACGACAGTTCGGTAGGCGGCAAGGTGGGCATCAATCATCCGCTGGGCAAAAATCTGATTGGCGCCTTTCACCAGCCGCGGCTGGTGTTGTATGATACGGCTGCGCTGCGCACGCTGCCCGAGCGGGAAGTGGCGGCTGGTTTTGCCGAGGTGATCAAGCACGGGCTGATCGCCGACGCGTCATTCGTCGACTGGCTGGAGGAACATGCGGCGAGCCTGTGGCAGCTTGATGCTGAACGGGTGGGCCGCGCCATACGCCGGGGCTGCGCGATCAAGGCAGCAATCGTCTCGGCTGACGAGACAGAGCAGGGACAGCGCGCGCTGCTCAACCTGGGGCACACCTTTGGCCACGCGTTCGAAGCGCTGTGCGAATACGCCGTGTTGAACCACGGGGAGGCGATTTCCATCGGCATGTGCCTGGCGGCCAAAGTGGCTGAGCGCATCGGTTTTGCTGAAGCAGGCGTTTATGCACGGACAAAACGGCTGCTTCACCTCTTCCACCTGCCCACTGACTGGCCAGACGGCCTGGAGCCGGAAGCGGTGCTGGATGTCATGAAGCGGGACAAAAAGGCCGTCGGCGGCAAGCTGGCCCTGGTGCTGCCGCGGGCCATCGGGAAGGTGGAACTGGTCAAAGACGTGGATGAACAAGAGATATTGACAGCGATGAAAAAAGAAGCGGGGGCATAGAGAGATGGGAGTGCGAGGAATCAGGGGAGCGATCACGATTGAAAACGACACACAGGCAGAGATCGTTTCCGCCACCAAGCTGCTGCTGGAGGAGATGGTCAGTCGAAACGGCGTACGGGCTGACGACATCGCCAGCGTTTTCATCACCACGACGGAGGACATCAAGGCGGCATTTCCGGCGCAGGCGGCGCGCCTCTTGGACGGGTGGCAGTACGTGCCGCTGATGTGCGCCCGGGAAATTCCCGTGCCGGGCAGTCTGCCTCGCTGTATCCGCGTAATGATGCACGTCAACACGAGCAAGGCGGCCTCGGAAATCCATCACGTGTTCATGCGCGATGCCGTACAGCTTCGTCCCGATTTGTCAAATCGTGGTTGACAATGTGGGCGTTCTCGATTACCATAAAACGAAACGAGAACGCCTCGTTTTACCGGTAATGCAAAATACCGGCTGAGAGTTGAGAGTGAGCAGAGCAGAGTTGAGAAGAGTTGGGCAGAGGAGAGAAGAGCGAGCCGGATGGATTCGTACAGACCAATCCAGGACTCTTCCTGGATTTTTTCTTTTTCTCCCCCTATCTCTTCACCTGACAAACGTGCGGGTGCATGTAAAGCCTGTGTTTTCAGGCGTGCAGGGCACCACGCGGCGAGAGGTGAGAAAAGAGATGTATTCCCCTACCCTGGCTGAAGTCCAATCTCTTTCGGCCAACCATTCCCTGATACCCGTACGCTTGACCGTGCTGGCAGATGAGGAGACGCCTATCCGAATCTACCAGAAAATTCGCACGCATGATTCGTTTCTCCTGGAAAGCGTGGAAGGCGGAACACGCTGGGCCCGATACTCGTTCATCGGCATGAATCCGTTTCAAACGGTGGAGGCCCGCGGGGAGCAGATTACCGTCCGCCGCCGCGGAGGGGATACGCTGACGTTTTACGGCAATCCCGTTCACTTTTTACGCGAAGAGACGTCCCGCTACACCAGTCCCAAACTGCAGGGAGCACCCCGATTGTGCGGTGGGGCCGTGGGGTTCTTTGGATACAACACCCTGCACTACTTTGAAAATCTGCCCTACCACCGTCAGGAAAGCCTGGATGTGCCGGACATGCGATTTTGGTTCGTGGATGAATTGATCGCGTTTGACCATCTCAAGCAGGAGATCCAGGTGATCGTGAATCTGCACGTCGACCCGGATGATTCGCCGGAGACGATCGCCCGCAAATACCAACAGGTCTGCAGCCGGCTGGAGCAACTTGCCGCACAGGTGACCGCTCCGGTCGAGACGGACGGCAGTCGAATTTCCGTTGGCACCGGCGCGCAAGGCGAGCTAAAGCCAGAGCCCAACATGAGCCGGGAGCAGTTTGAACAGATGGTGGAGCGTGCCAAGGCGTACATCGCGGCCGGCGACATTTTTCAAGTAGTGATCTCCCAGCGTTTCCGCGTGCGCACGGACGTCGATCCGTTTGCCGTCTATCGGCTGCTGCGCACGCTGAACCCTTCGCCGTACATGTACTACCTGCAATACGAAGGCGAGACGGTCGTCGGTACGTCGCCAGAACTGCTGGTCCGGGTCGAAAACAACCGGGTGGAGATGCGGCCGATCGCCGGCACGCGCAGGCGAGGGCGCACAGCGGAAGATGACGAGGCCCTGGCCGCCGATCTCCTCGCTGATCCCAAGGAGCGGGCGGAGCATTACATGCTGCTTGACCTGGGACGCAACGACGTGGGACGTGTCGCCCGGTACGGCAGCGTTCGCGTCGAGGAAGCACTGGTCATCGAACATTACTCCCACGTCATGCATATGGTCTCCCACGTGACCGGAGAGCTGCGCGAGGGACTGCATCCGTTCGACGCGCTGCTCGCCGCTTTCCCGGCGGGAACGGTGTCCGGCGCGCCCAAGCTGAGAGCGATGGAAATCATTGCCGAACTGGAGCCGGACGGGCGCCATCTGTACGCCGGGGCGATCGGTTATTTCGGCTTTGACGGGACGCTGGAGACCTGCATTACGATCCGCACCCTCCTGTTCCAGAACGGATACGCCTACGTGCAGGCGGGCGCCGGCATCGTCGCCGACTCCGTCCCGGCCAACGAGTATCAGGAAACAGTGAACAAAGCGGCAGCCATGCTCTCCGCGTTGGAGAAGGCGGAGCAGTTGTTTGCCCCAAAGGAGGAACAGCCATGCTGACCACAGCGTTGGAACACATATTGCGCGGACGCGATCTGGACCGTCTGACCGCCCGCCAGGCGATGGGCGAGATCATGGACGGCAAAGCCACCCCCGCCCAGATCGGTGCCTTCCTCGCCGGACTGCGGCTGAAAGGGGAACAGGTGGAGGAGATTATCGGGTTTGTTCAGGCCATGCGGGAGCGGGCGGTCCGGTTCCCGCTGGAAGTGCCGGGATTGATGGACACGTGCGGCACAGGCGGGGACGGTGCCCATACGTTCAACATCTCCACCGCAGCCGCCATCGTGGCGGCGAGTGACGGTGTCTGCATCGCGAAACACGGCAACCGGGCTGTCTCCAGCAAGAGCGGCAGCGCCGACGTGCTGGAGGCGTTGGGCATTCCGATCACACTGACGCCGGAAGCGGCGGCCGACTGCCTGCGGGTGACCAATCTGTGCTTCCTGTTTGCGCCGCTCTACCATCAGGCGATGAAGCACGCAGCCGGCCCGCGAAAAGAACTGGCGGTGCGGACGGTGTTTAATCTGTTGGGACCGCTGACCAATCCGGCGGGGGCCAAGCGGCAGCTCCTGGGCGTGTACGACAGACAGCTTCTCCCCACCGTGGCGGCCGTCCTGCGCGAATTGGGAGTGGAACGGGCCCTGGTGGTGGCCGGTGCTGACGGCCTTGACGAATTGACCGTGACGGGTCCGAGCAGCATCGCCGAGCTGCGCGACGGTGAGATCCGCACGTACGAGATCGTGCCCGAACAGTTCGGTTTGAGACGGTATCCGATGGAGGAACTGCGCGGCGGCGACGCGTATGAAAACGCGACGATCATCCGCGAAGTGTTCGCCGGCAAGCGGGGAGCCGCCCGTGACATCGTCCTGCTCAACGCGGGTGCCATCCTGTACCTGGCGGATCGCGCAATCAGCATCGAGGCAGGGGTGATCCGGGCCGCGGAACTGATCGACGACGGCGCGGTCCAGCGTAAACTGGAACAAATCCGGCAGGTGGCGGGAGGGATGATACATGCTTCGTAGGATCGTCGAGGCCAAAAGAGAAGAGGTGGCCAGACTGCACGCTTCCACGACCCTGCAGTCCCTGTTGGACGAGGCGAAACACATGCCCGCACCGCGCGGGTTCCGTTCAGCACTGGCAGACAGCACGCGGCCGGTCAGCGTCATCGCGGAAGTGAAAAAGGCTTCGCCGTCCAAAGGTGTGATTCGGCCTGACTTTGACCCGGTGGGAATCGCTCGGTCCTACGCGTCTGCCGGTGCAGAGTGCATCTCCGTACTGACGGACGAACCCTTTTTTCAAGGGAAGACCGAGTATTTGCGAAACATCCGCACGGCCGTGGACCAACCGCTGCTGCGCAAGGATTTTATCATCGACGAGTGGCAAATCGCCGAGGCCCGGGCGTGCGGCGCCGATTGCGTCCTGCTCATCGCGGCGATTCTGGAAGGGGAGCAGCTTCGTGATCTGTCGCAGGCGGCGGAAGCGCTCGGCATGGACGTGCTGATCGAAGTGCATGACCGGCGTGAGCTGGAGATGGTGTTTCGCCATGTGACACCGATGCTGATCGGCATCAACAATCGCGACCTGCGGACGTTCCGGACAGACCTGGCTGTGACCCGTGAGGTGGCGGGGGAGATCCCATCCGGTGTTCTCACTGTCAGCGAAAGCGGCATTTCTTCACCGGCGGACGTGGAGGAAGTGCGGCAGGCGGGCGCGCGGGCGATCTTGGTCGGGGAACACTTCATGCGGCACGAGGATGTGGGCAAAGCCGTAATCCAACTGGTAGGTGAGCGGGAAGGCGCCAGCCCGCAGGTGCGGTCATGACGCGGATCAAGATTTGCGGCGTCAAGCGGGCGGAGACCCTTCGCCTGCTGGCCCGGCTCGATGTTGACTACGTGGGACTGGTATTTGCGGAAAGCAGGCGACGAGTGGACGCGCAGACGGCGGGGGCGCTGCTCGCAGCCGTGCCGGATCATCCGCCGGCGGTCGGGGTGTTTGTCAACCCGACGGAAGCGGAGCTGGAGCACGTGCTGACCCATGCCCCCCTTGCCGTGATTCAACTGCACGGGCAGGAATCTCCCGCCTTTTGCGAGAGCGTGCGGCAGCGGTTTTCCCTGCCGGTCTGGAAAGCGCTGGCAGTCGGGGGCGGCGAGCCGCTGGAGAATGTCGTGGACGCGTACCGGGGAGCAGCCGACGCGTTTTTGTTTGACACCTATGATCCCCGGCAGGCGGGCGGCACGGGCAAACGCTTTTCCTGGGAGCAGATTCCCCTGTTGCGCAAATGGACGGCACCTGCCCCCTGCATCATCGCAGGCGGCATCAACGCGGACAACGTAGCCGAGCTGGTGGGCAGATATAGGCCCGCGATTATCGACGTGTCCAGCGGCGTGGAGAGCGACGGAGAAAAAGACGCGGAGAAAATCAGACAATTCGTGGAGAGGGTGAGGGAACATGACCGTATCACAGAAGGAAACGCGTACCGTGCCTGACAAGCATGGACGCTTTGGACCATTTGGCGGCAAGTTTGTGCCGGAGACGCTGATGAGCGCCCTGGCGGAATTGGAACAGGCATTTGAAGAGGCGCGGCGTGATCCGTCGTTTCGCGCTGAGCTGGGGCAGTTGTTGCGCGAATACGCCGGACGGCCGACTCCTCTGACCTACGCTGACAAACTGACGGAAGCGCTGGGAGGGGCGCGTATCTATCTGAAGCGGGAAGATCTCAACCACACCGGTGCCCACAAGCTGAACAACGCACTGGGACAAGGTCTGCTGGCCAAGCGGATGGGCAAGACGTCCATTATCGCCGAGACCGGGGCAGGGCAGCACGGTGTGGCCAGCGCCACGGTCGCCGCCAAACTGGGGCTGTCCTGCAAGGTGTTCATGGGCGAAGAGGACATCAAACGGCAGGCGCTGAACGTGTTTCGCATGAAGCTGCTCGGTGCGGAGGTCATTCCCGCCGTGACCGGCACCCGCACCCTGAAAGACGCGACGAACGAAGCGATTCGCTACTGGGTCTCCCACGTGGATGAGACGTTTTACGTGATCGGCTCGGTCGTAGGCCCCCATCCGTATCCCTACATGGTGAGGGAGTTTCAGAAAATCATCGGCGAAGAGACGCGCAGCCAGATTCTCGAACAGGTGGGACGCCTGCCTGATGAAGTGATTGCCTGCGTGGGCGGAGGAAGCAATGCGATCGGCATGTTTTACCCGTTCTTGCAGGACGAACATGTTGCCCTGCGGGGCGTGGAGGCAGCCGGACATGGCTTGGACAGCGACAAGCATGCGGCGACGCTTACGCTCGGACGGCCCGGCGTGATTCACGGCGCGATGACGTATCTTTTGCAGGATCAGTACGGGCAGGTGCAGGAGGCGCACTCCATCTCGGCCGGGCTGGATTACCCGGGCGTGGGACCCGAGCACGCCTACCTGAAGGAAACCGGACGGGTGCAGTACACCTCCGTCACGGACCGGGAGGCGCTGGAGGCGGTTCAACTGCTTTGCCGGACGGAGGGGATCATCCCGGCTCTGGAGAGCGCCCACGCCGTTGCCGAGGCGATCAAACGGGCGCCGCAGATGGGAGCGGATCAAGTCCTGGTCATCTGTCTGTCAGGCCGCGGAGACAAAGACGTGGCGACGATCCAGGCAGCGCTTGACGACGAACCGAGAGGGGGAGACGCACAATGACAGCGCCCGTGAATCGAATCGACCGGCTGTTTGCCGACAGCAGCCGCAAGCGTTTCATCCCGTTCATCACGGTTGGCGACCCAAACCTTGACGCGACGTTTCAGATTGCGCACGCCCTGGTGGAAGCGGGAGCCGACATGCTGGAGCTGGGGGTTCCCTATTCGGACCCGCTGGCGGATGGCCCGACCATTCAGCGCGCTTCCCAACGGGCACTGGCAAACGGGGTGACGATCGACGACGCCCTGGAACTGGTCGCCAACCTGCGCGCATCCGGGATGCAGGTGCCGATCGTGCTTTTCTCTTACTACAACCCGGTCCTGCAGTACGGCGTGGAGCGCTTCTTTGCCGTACTGGCGGAAAAAGGCGCGGACGGCATCGTCATTCCTGACCTGCCGGTGGAGGAAAACGGGCCGGCAGTGGCTGCTGCCCAAGCGCACGGGCTGCATGTCATCTCGCTGGTAGCCCCCACATCGGAATCCCGCATCCGGACAATTGGCGCGCAGGCGAGCGGATTTCTGTACTGCGTGTCGTCGCTCGGCGTGACTGGCGCCCGCGACAGCCTGCGTGAGGATCTTGCCCAGTTTTTGCAGCGGGTCAAGACGAGCACCTCCGTGCCCACGGCTGTCGGGTTCGGCATCTCCACACCCGAGCAGGTTCGGGCGGTGGCACAGCACACGGATGGGGTAATCGTCGGCAGTGCGATCGTGCAGGAGATGGAACGGCATCTGGAGCTGCTGTCCGATCCCAAACAGTTAAAACAGGGTGTCAAAAAAATAAAAACGTTTGTACAACGGCTGGCCGGTGCGCTACAATAAGGGGAAAATGCGACTTGACTGGAGTGAGACCAGATGCTGCCGAAACAGCGCATTCTCGGCGCCCCGGTGTATCAGCCCGGGAAGCCGATCGACGATGTGAAACGAGAATTCGGACTGACGGAAGTAATCAAGCTGGCGTCCAATGAAAATCCGTTTGGCTGCTCACCGAAGGCGAAAGAAGCGATTGCCGCCCAACTGGATACGCTGGCCATCTATCCGGACGGCGCCAGTCTCATGCTTCGTTGGGAGTTGGCAGAGTTTCTCGGCGTCAAGCCTGCGCAGTTGATTTTCGGAAACGGTTCGGACGAAGTGGTGCAGATGATCGCCCGCGCCTATCTGGAGCAAGGCACCAACACGGTGATGGCGACGCCCACCTTTTCGCAGTACCGCTCCAATGCCATCATCGAGGGCGCGGAACTGATCGAGGTGCCGCTGAAAAACGGTGTGCACGATCTGGAAGCGATGGCGGCGGCGATCAACGATCAGACGCGCGTCGTCTGGGTGTGCAACCCCAACAATCCTTCCGGAACGATCGTCACGCGTGACGAGCTGGAGGCGTTTTTGCAAAAAGTGCCGAAGGACGTCCTGGTGGTGCTGGACGAGGCCTATTACGAGTACGTGGTGGACCCGGCCTATCCGCAAACCGTGCCGATGCTGGAGCACTACCCCAATCTGATCATCCTGCGCACGTTCTCCAAAATTTATGGTCTGGCGGCGCTTCGGATCGGATACGGCATCGCGTCGGAAGAGATTGTCGGCCACCTCGACCATGTGCGTGAACCCTTCAACACCAATACCCTGGCTCAGGCAGCCGCCCGCGCCGCGCTGCAGGACCAGGCGTTCGTGGAGGAATGCCGCAAGCGCAACCGGGAGGGCATGAAGCAGTTGACCGACCGCTTTGACGAGTGGGGACTGTCGTATTTTCCGTCCCAGACCAACTTTGTCCTGGTCGATTTGCAGCAGGACTCCGACGCTGTCTTCCGCAAGCTGCTGGAGCAGGGAATCATCGTGCGCTCCGGCCGGGCGCTTGGTTTCCCCGGATATCAGCGGATCACGGTCGGCTCGGCGGAACAAAACGAGAAGGTTTTGCAGGCGCTTGGCAGCATCGTGGCTGGCGCATTGAAATAACGACGAGGATGCCGGCGTTCGTCCGGCATCTTTGTCTACACGTACACAGAGAGGATAGACAGTGGAGATGAATACGACAACCATCACTGTAATCGGCGTCGGGTTGATCGGCGGTTCGATCGCACTTGCCCTGCGTGGGGATGAGCACAACCGTATCATCGGCTTCGACGTCCGGCAGGATTTTCTGGACAAGGCGTTGGCACTCGGCGTCATTCACGCGGGCACGACCGACCTGCAGGAGGCCGTGCGGGAAGCGGACGTGATTTTTCTCGCCGTGCCGGTGGAACAGATATATGCCACACTGGACCGACTACGCAATCTGGACCTGAAGCCCGGCGTCATCGTCACGGACGTGGGCAGCACCAAATCGGGCGTCGTCCGCTTTGCCGAGGCACATATCCCGTCCGATGTGACGTTCATCGGCGGTCACCCGATGGCCGGCTCGCACAAGTCGGGCGTGGAAGCGGCTTCGGATCGTCTGTTTGAAAATGCGTACTACGTGCTGACGCCCGCGCCGGGGACACCGGAGGAGCAGGTGGAGCGGCTCGAGAAGCTGCTGGCGCTGACCCGTGCCAAAGTGGTGCGGATGGACCCGGACGAACACGATCAGGTAGTGGGAGCAGTCAGCCATTTTCCGCATATCCTGGCTTCCGCCCTGGTCAATCTGGTGGCCGGGTATGACAACGAAAACCCTTGGCACCACAGGCTGGCCGCCGGAGGATTTCGCGACATCACCCGCATTGCGTCCAGCAACCCGCGCATGTGGCGGGATGTGCTCCTGAACAACCGCGAGCACTTGCTGAAAATCGCCGACGACTGGGCCAGGGCGCTGGACGGAGTCATGGCATTGGTCCGCGAGGGAGACGCCGACCGCATCGAGCAGTTTTTCAAGTCGGCACGCGAATTCCGCGACGGACTGCCGGAGCGGAAAAAGGGAGCGCTGCCGCCGCTGTACGACTTGTACATCGACATTCCCGACCATCCGGGGGAGATCGGACGGATCACCACCCTGCTTGGTGCCAAGCAGATCAACATCACCAACATCCAAATCAGGGAAACCCGGGAAGATATGTTGGGCGTGCTGCGGATCACCTTCCGCTCCCTGGCGGAACTGGAAAAGGGTGAAGAACTCCTGCGCTTTTTCGATTACAATGTATACAGGCGCGAGTAGCGTGGGCGTACCTTCGTGCTTTGAGGCGTAGACGCTTTGACGCGCGACTGTCGCCAACTTTTTGCACCGATAGACGTAATAGACGTAACAGAGAAAAAGGGGAGTGGAACTGTGCTTCGCGTACAACCAGTAAAACGGATAGAAGGGACAGTCCGGGTGCCCGGGGACAAGTCAATCTCGCACCGTGCCGTCATGTTTGGCGCACTGGCGGAAGGAACCACCACGATCGAAGGCTTTCTGCCGGGGGCTGACTGCCTGAGCACCATCGACTGCTTCCGCAGGATGGGCGTGAAGATCGAACAGGCCGGAGATCGTGTTACTGTTTACGGCAAAGGCTGGTACGGACTGGAGGAACCGTCGCAGCACCTGGACGTGGGCAACTCCGGCACGACCATCCGGCTCATGGCGGGGATTTTGGCAACGCAGCCGTTTCACGCCGTCATGGAGGGGGACGAGTCGATTGCCAAGCGGCCGATGCGGCGCGTCATCGGACCGCTGCGTCAGATGGGGGCCAAAATTGACGGCCGCAAAGACGGCGAATACACTCCGCTGTCCATCCGCGGCGGCGGCCTGCAAGGCATCTCGTACCAGTCGCCGGTTGCCAGTGCCCAGGTAAAATCGGCGATTCTTCTGGCCGGTCTGCAGGCCACAGGCGTCACCAGTGTGACAGAGCCGCAGCTCTCCCGCGACCATACGGAACGCATGCTGCAGGCGTTTGGCGTGAAGGTGGTCCGCGACGGTCTGACCGTATCCGTCGAAGGTGGACAAACCTTGACGGGCAGGGCGATCCGCGTGCCAGGCGACATCTCGTCAGCGGCGTTTTTGATCGCAGCCGTGATGATGGTGCCCGGCAGTTCCCTCTTGATCGAAAACGTGGGCGTCAACCCCAGCCGCACGGGGATTATCGATGTGGTCCGCGCCATGGGCGGCCGTATCGAGCTGCAAAACGAACGGATCGTCAACGAAGAGCCGGTAGCCGACCTGCTCGTCACCCATTCCGAGCTGCGCGGCATCGAGATCGGCGGTGAAATCATTCCGCGCCTGATCGATGAAATCCCCGTCATCGCTGTGATGGCCACGCGGGCCAACGGTCGTACGGTGATTCGCGACGCCGAAGAACTGCGTGTAAAAGAGACGGACCGGATCGCGACCGTAGCCAGCCAACTGTCCAAGTTTGGGGCGAGCGTAACGCCCACACCGGACGGTTTGATCGTGGAGGGGGCGACGCAGCTGACCGGAGCAGCGATCGACAGCATGGGCGACCACCGCATCGGCATGGCGATGGCGATCGCCGGTCTGGCGGCGGAGGGCGAAACCGTGATCGCAAATGACGCGGCGATCAACGTCTCTTTCCCCGGCTTTGCCGACCTGTTGGCGCGCATCAGCATACGGTAAGCAAACTAGAGCGTCCAGAACCAAGCGAGAGAAACCCGCCAAGCGCGGGTTTTTTCATCGCGATCGCGCTGTTTGCTGCTTCGTGCCAGTGACCAATATAAAACGAAACTTGAAAAAAAAGATTTGACAAGAGCTTACCTTACGCTATAATAAAGGTACAGTATGGTTTCTCTCCACTCCTATCCAATATATTGTTGCACGAATAGTGCTACCGCCGTTTTGAATGCGCTTACATTAACGGCGGTCTTTTTTTGTTCTTTTTTCACTTTCTGCGCATAAGTTCGTACTGAAACAAGCCGCCGGATGGCGGGGGGAGGGACGAGCTGTGGGGCAGGAAGAGGTTGTGATACGTGGAGGAAACGTCGTGACGTCATACGGAATCATCGAAGCAGACGTCTGGATTTCCCGTGGGATTATCCGCCGGATCGCCAAAGACAGCTTGCCAAAAGCTGTGATGGGAAAGGCACGTCCTTACGAGATCGACGCATCCGGGATGTACCTGCTGCCAGGCTTTGTCGCCATGCCGGAACGGCCGCACGGGCGGACCAGGCGGCTGCCCGAGTACCTTGATGCAATCCGTCTGCTCATCCGGCAGGGATATACCTGTCTGGTGGACACGCTCCAGCCGGAAGCGTGGATGGATCATTCGCAGGTGCGCTACCAGACGGCGATGCACTTTAACAATCTGATCGATTACACGTTGCTGGTGGAACTGCCGGCTTCGTGGCTGAACGGCAAGACGGTCCGCAGGTGGTGCGGCGAAGGATACCGGTTGCTGCGGGTCGTCGTGCACCGACCCGAAGAACTTTTTCGCATAGATTGGGAAACGATTTCACCCCTTCTTACGTCATACAAGGTGATGCTGCAGTTGCGGGTGCCGAAGGAAGCGAAATTACATCATGAGGAGCGTCTCCGTCTGCATCGGCAGTGGCTTTCCCTGTGCCGCCATTGGAAAATCCGCACGTGGGTGGAGGGAGATCCCGCGCTTGACTTGAAGGACTGCGACCCGTACTACCACGTCTTCCGTCTTCGCGGCGAGCAATGTGAACGGGCGCTGCGTCAGCTCGTCGGCCACTGGTTCCGTTCGCTGCCGGTCGTTGCTGCGCTGGACGAGGTGCAGGTCGACTTGCGACACACAGACTATGACCCCGAATCGCTCTTGTGCCTGCTTGTTCGCGTCGCTTCGACAAACGCTGCCAAGGCCGCTGGTCTGTATCCGCGCAAGGGCCGCATCATGCCTGGTGCTGATGCTGACATTCTTTTCCTGAAAAAAGAACACTGGTTGACAAATTTTGCTCTTTCCACTATTCTCAACCTGAGTGAATTTTTTCTGCCAACATCTGTCATGTCAAATGGAAAGTGGTTGTACCGAAACCAGTGTTATGCTTCGACAATAGGAATGGGACGATGCCTCCTCGATATCAAGCCGTATAATTATGTCATATAGCCCCAACATCTGGGGTTTTTTCGCAGTGGATGCCAGCCTCGGGTGAGGCAAAAGAATTGCCCGGGCAGCGCAACTTTTTACATCCCCAGCAGTCTAATGTAACAAAGGCCGCTGAGGGATCGGAATTGCAATAGGAGGTATTCCTGCACATGACCGATTCCCAGCTTATCCGTGAAATTAAAGAAGGCAACCTGGAATGCTATGCCGAACTGATCCGGCGATACGAAAAAAAGATTCTTGCATTTGTCACTCACTTGCTTCGCCAGGCTCATCTGGAGCACATGGCGGAGGATATCTGTCAGGATACGTTTTACAAGGCATATAAAAGCATTCACTCGTTCCGCGATGTAGAAGCGACCTTTTCTACGTGGCTCTACACCATAGCCCGCAATACCGTGCTGAGCGAGCTGCGCAAAAGCCGGAATTCGGACGTATACCTTGAGGATAATCCGCAAGTTCCGCTTGCGTCGTACGATCGCCTGCCGGAGCAGGTCCTGCTGCGAAACGAACGGGAGCACCTGGTCAGACAGGCAATCAACAACCTGCCGGAAAAGCAGCGTTCAGCCTTGATCCTGAGGGAATACGAGCAGATGGATTACAACGAGATCGCCACCATTCTAGACTTGACGGTGAGTTCGGTAAAATCCCTGTTGTTTCGGGCGCGGCAGAGCATTAGAGCACAGTTGGAAGCCTACATCCTGGACCCTCATTTGGATGAAGCTGAAGGGATGAATCGATGATGAGATGTGAAGAAGTACAGGAATTGATGCCTGATTACGCCGACGGCCTGCTGTCCGAATTGACGCGCCGGCGGATTGACAATCACTTGACGAACTGCCGTGCCTGCAGTGCCGATTTCGCGTTGTGGAAAGGAAGCAGCGATTGGATGAAAGCGGACAGGGAACGGTACCATGCTGTCACGCCTTCCAAATCGATTGTCGATGCCGTAATGGCCCGAATTCTTTCGGAAGAGAAGTGGGCGATTCCGATTGGGAAAAAAGTGTTTACCGTGACGGCCCGGATGCGACGCGTTGGCGCGTGTGCCGCCATTATCCTGCTGATGCTCTGCTCGTTTACGTTGTACGTCAATACGAGCAGTACCGAGCAGGCCAACTCCCTGATGATTGACGGGGAAGTGGTAGCGATGGGGAAAAAGGCGCAAGTCATCACATCCTCCATGCAGACGGAGGACGGCACCTACGTCGTGGAACCGCAGCCGTTGGTATCTGATGAAAAGCCGCTGGTCAGGGAGACGGCCTCGATCGTACCGTTCAACAGTGTGCATTCGCCGACTGACCCAACCCAACCCAACTACGGGATCGTGCTGAGCGTGTTTGGCATCTTGGTCACCGTCCTCTCCATGAGTTGGTTGACACGGGCATAATGGTATATGATTTAATAGAAGGAACATACGGAAAAAGACCGTCTTCGGACGGTCTTTTGCGGCTCTTTTACATGACGAGAGCAACCATACATACGAGGTGAGGACGATGACAGACAAATGGCTGTACGTCATAGACGAAGCAATCAAACGGATTGAAAACGACGAGGTGGAACTGGGGCTCAAAGCGCTGCAAAAGGTACAGGAGCACGGCAAGGATTTGCCGGAGGTCATGATGTACCTGGCGGAAGTGTGGTACCGCCTTGGCCATCTCGAACAGGCTTCCAGTCTGCTCTCCAACATACTGCAGGAACATCCCGGGTTACAGGCGGCGCAGCGGCAAGAATGCCAGATGATGATGGCGGAAATTGCGCTGGATCTGAGTGATTTTGAGACCGCGCAGCACCTGTTGTACGAATTGAAGGAATCGGGGATGGAACACATCCGGCTGGATCTGCTGCTGGCTGATCTGTACGCCATGCAGGACCTCGACGAAGTAGCGGTCAAGTACCTGGAACAGGCCCGTCAGAAGGAGCCGGACGATCCCGACATCCTCGCCGCACTGGGCGACATGTATTTCCGCGTGGGACGCGATGCGGAGGCAATGAAACTGCTGGAGCAGGCCGGAGCGGAGAGCTTGCCGCTGCTTTTGGCCAAGGGACGCTCACTCGCCCAAAGCGGACAGTTTGAACAGGCGTATCAGGTGTATCACCAGGCGCTGGCCCTGGAGCGCTCGGAGGAAGTGCTGTACGGCTGCGCGCTGATGGCGTTTCACCTCGGCAGGCTGGAGGAAGCGGCGGAGCTGGTGTCCAGCCTGCAGGCGATCGATGAGGAATACGTCGCCGCCTATCCGCTTGCGGCTGACATCTACCTCTCGCTCGGCCGAACGGAAAAGGCGATCGATGCGCTCAAGCAATACGTGGCACTGTCCGGGTTTGACCTGGACCACATTCGCCGCCTGATCGCCCTGTTGACGCAAGCGGGCCGCTACGAAGAAGCCAAGGAATACCAAAAGCTGCACGACGAATGGAATATAGACGACGAATAACAAACGGCTCTGGCAGGAAGCTGCACTGGCGGCTTCCTGTTTATTTTGCCGTAATTTGGCAAGAATGGTGGGTAAGAAAAACCCTTGCAAAGTAGGGATGCTCAGATGAACTTGGCTGAGATCTTGGTGTACACCGACATCCGGCAGCTCCATCAAATCGCCGATTACTACGGCTGTGAATGCAACCCTCACTCCAAGAATGAACTGATCACGTCACTTCTTGCCAATTTACGATACCGGGAGACCATCACCCGGGAAGTGGAGCGGCTTTCGCTGGAAGAAGCCCATTTTTTCCTCCTGCTCTTTCTCGACAAGCGCACGTTGATGTCGCTCGAAGACCTGATGGCCAAGGCCGGCTTGGCACTGGATGCACACAAGGAACGTAAGGCTGAAAACGCGCGCAAATTTATCGCCGACGCAATGCGGCGCGGCTGGATCTTCCCGGCAAAAAGCAGGGCGGGCGGCCAGTACCAGATTCCCCTGGACATGCGGGAACCGTACCTGCAGGCGTGGCTGGACAAATGGCGGGTTACTGTTACAGCAGCGGAACCGACGGCCTATCGCGACGAAGGAACCGCACTCTGTGACGATATCATGCAATTTTTACAATTCCTGCAGCAGGAGCCTGTTCCGCTGACTGCGGACGGTGCCATGTACAAGCGGTACCAGCAGCAGTTGTTTCAGTTTCTGCACATCAAGGAAGAGCCGCTCACGCCGCAGAAATGGCGTTTTGGCTACGGGCTTCACTTCGACCTGTACCCGGACCGGTTCTCGCTGCTTTACGACTACTGCTACTACCAGAAATGGATCGAAGAGATGCCGGGGCAGGTAATGCTTACGGAAGCGGGAGAAGAACGGTTGAACCAGCCGTATGACGATCAACTGCACCACGATCTGATCCGCTTCTGGATGCGGCTGTACAAGCGGTCGGTCCCCAATCTGCCGATGCTTGTCCAACTGATTCCCCTGCTGGGAGCGGGAGGCTGGGTCAGCCAAGACGCGCTTTCGGACCGGCTGCTACCCTGGATCAGGCCGTTTTACTACGATGACCCAGTCAACATTCTGACCAACCGCGTCCTGAAAATGATGGTCCATCTGGGGCTGCTCCGGGTCGGACAGGATGAAAGCGGTCAGTGGCTGTACGCCGGGACGTATGCCAGCCAGACATGGCTTCGCAAATACAATGGCTTTGCCGAATCGACTATTTTATTGAAGTGAGGGATGTATCATGGAGTGGCCAAATTTTTATTCCAATTCCAATGTGTACGGGACGAATAACCAATTGGTGTCGGGGCTGTTGTCGGAAATGGTGATTGACGAGCAAGTGCGTCTGTATCGTAAGCGCACCCTGTACAAGGAGATCGACGAAGCGCTGGCGATGAAAAACAAGGAGCGGTTTATGCGTCTGACCGACGAACTGCGCCAGATCATGGCCTACGAACAATCGTAACGTTGGGCAGGTGATGGTGGATTGCCTGTCTCCTCCTGTTCATGGTACGCTTAATTTCAGATAGTAATGGAAAGAGGAGACGCCTGATGCAGTGGAATGTTCAAGAACTGGAAAATTGGGAGGAGCTGCGGACCTATGTGGACACCGCGCTGCTCCCTCTTTATTTGTACCGACCGGAGAAGCCGGTGAAGGAGCACGTGCAGCGGATGAGTTATCTGGTGCAGGTGGCCGCTTCAATCGAACAGCGTTTGAAGGGACGGGTGCTGATGTTCCCGCTCTGTTACCAGATCGGTGACGAGCCGCTTGCCCAACGGCTGCCGGCCGGGTTTGCCCACTACGTCCTGCTGCAGTTCAGCGGGGATCGGCTGGATGCACACGAGGGTGAAGGCAGTCGCTTGAGGCTGACAGTGGGAGATGAAGACCTGGAATCGGCACTCCGCTTTGAGGTAACGATCGATGTCCTCAGCCAGGAAATTATTCGTCACTGGCAGCACGGCGGCCGTCAATAAGCGGAAATATTTCAGGAAATACTATATCAATCAGGGGAGAGTTGCCATATTTGACAAAATGGCAACAATCTCTCAATCAGACGAGGTTGGAGCCGGGCCCGTCCCCCGGATATTCTTGACATCTCTATAGGCGTTTAGCTATGATTGGGATTGACCTAGTGTATATGTATGGAAATCGCCAAAGTTGCGCTATTCTACAGAGTAAGGAGGGAAAAAGACATGGGCGACAAACGGGAAATTTCCAGACGTACGTTCCTCAACTACGCACTCATGGGAACAGGCGGATTCCTCGCTGCAGGAATAATCACACCAATGCTTCGTTTTGCAGTCGACCCCTTGCTGCAAAGCAGTGCGGGTACAGATAAAGTGGCTGTCGGCAGCGTGGACGAGTTCGGTCCAGAGCCGAAGCGTGTGGATTTCAAGGTACATACCAAGGACGGGTGGTATGAGTCCGAGTCGACGTTGGCTGCGTGGGTGACCAAGAATGAGAAGGGCGAGATTCTCGCACTGTCCCCGATCTGTAAGCACTTGGGCTGTACAGTGGACTGGAACACTGACCCGAATCATCCCAACCAGTATTTCTGTCCGTGCCACCTGGGTCGTTATGACAAGGAAGGTGCGCACATTTTGGGAACTCCGCCGACAGCATCCCTCGATGTATACGAGACGGAAGTGAAGGACGGCAAGCTCTATTTGGGCAAACTGAAACCAAATCCTCGTCCGGGGGTGAGTGGCTAAGATGTTGCAAAAAATGTATGACTGGGTTGATGAGCGCCTGAACATCACCCCGATGTGGCGCGATTTGGCCGACCACGAAGTCCCAGAGCACGTAAACCCGGCACACCATTTTTCCGCGTTTGTGTATTGCTTTGGTGGCCTTACGTTCTTTATTACAGTCATTCAAATCCTGTCTGGTATGTTCCTGACCATGTACTATGTACCGGACATTATCAATGCGTATGAATCGGTCAAATACCTGCAGAACGAAGTGGCATTCGGGGTAATCGTGCGCGGCATGCACCACTGGGGGGCCAGCCTGGTCATTGTCATGATGTTTCTGCACACGCTGCGTGTGTTCTTTACCGGTGCGTACAAAAAACCGCGTGAATTGAACTGGGTAGTGGGCGTGTTGATTTTCTTCGTCATGCTCGGCCTTGGTTTCACCGGTTACCTGCTGCCTTGGGACAACACAGCGTACTTCGCGACCAAGGTAGGTCTGGAGATCGCGAACTCCGTGCCGTTAATCGGTCCGTACGTCAAAACCCTGCTGACCGGCGGCGAAATCGTAGGGGCACAAACCCTGTCCCGCTTCTTCGCGATTCACGTGTTCTTCCTGCCAGGTGCCCTCTTGGGTCTGTTGGGAGCACACTTTATCATGATTCGCGCGCAAGGTATCTCGGGTCCACTATGATGAGTCTTCGATTATAAGGAGGAAATAGCATGGCGAAACACGAAAAAGATGCTACCTTCGTCGGAGACTCCCGGATACCGGCGAAGCGCATTCCAAACATTGCCCCGTCGTACTCCGACTTTCCGGGAAAAACGGAGCCGTTCTGGCCGAACTTCCTGCTGAAAGAGTGGATGGTGGCAGCCGTCTGTCTGGTCGGGTTTCTGGTGTTGACTGTCTCTCACCCGTCCCCGCTGACCGACAAGGCCAACCCGAACGACACGTCGTTCATTCCGCTGCCGGACTGGTACTTCCTGTTTCTGTATCAAATGCTCAAGTATCCGTGGGCGGCAGGTGACTGGGTAGTCCTGGGTACGGTCATCATTCCGGGTATTGCCTTTGGTGCGCTGCTGCTGGCTCCGTGGCTGGATACCAGCAAAGAACGCCGTCCGTCCCGCCGTCCGGTGGCAACCGGTCTGATGATGACGGCGCTGGTGTCGATTTTCTACCTGACGTGGGCAGCAGACCATGAGCACACCCTGAACCACGGGTCCAATCACGGCGGCAGCGGCAGCGGAGGCGGCTCCAACGCAGCTGCTCCGGCTCCGGCTGATCCGAGCTTCAAGGCCGATGCACTGTGGACTGCTCAAACGGGCTGCATGGGTTGCCATGGCAAGAACATGGAAGGCGGCATGGGGCCCAATCTGCAGAAGGTCGGAAGCAAGTATGACGAAAACCAGATTGCCGAGATCATCAAGAACGGGATACCGCCGGCAATGCCGGGCGGCCTGATTCAGGATGAAGAAGCAATCCAGAAATTGGCTGAGTACATGGCTACGTTGAAATAAGCCCATGCAAGAAAAGCTGACTGACGTTCGGTCAGCTTTTTCTTTAACGGCCTACATAGTGGGAGACGATGTTCATGAACTGGTTATGGATGTGGTTCCGGCAGTCTTTGGGGAAAAGGTGGTTTCTCTGGACCCTGTTCGTCGTCAACTTGCTGGGAACCATTTACGGCTTTGTCTGGTACAGCGATCAACTGGCAGCTACCCCGGGGTATTTGCGCCCGTTTGTACCGGACAGTCCCACGGGGAGCGGACTATTTACCATCGTGCTGTTTACCTACCTGATGGGACGGCACATACCGGTGCTGGAATCTCTGGCCGGCATCACCAATTTTAAATACGGCGTCTGGGCAGTAGGCATCATCGTGGCCGGATGGCTGTTGGGTGACGAGGTGAGCGGGACAGATATCATGTTGTTGATCTCCCACGCAGGCATGGCCGTCGAATCGGTGCTGTATGCCCGCTTTTTCAAGCTGAGCTGGCTGCCGGTGGGAATCGCTGCACTGTGGACGTTGAATAACGATTTCCTCGATTACGTCATGGACATCCATCCGTGGCTGCCTGCCGTGCTGGATCCGTACGAGGGATTCGTCGGCCTTTGCACGGTTCTGCTCAGCCTGATTTCCATCGCAGTGATCTGGTTTACCTTCACGCGGTTCAACAGAATCTAGGTCTAATCTTGTCCTCCTTTCCATAGTCTTTACTAGGGGAAGGAGGGTTTTTGCATTGAGAAAAAACATCCGGTTTCTGCTGTTCTTCCTGATCATCGGGCTGTTCCTGTCCTGGCCCATCCATACATTGCTCAACAAGCTTGACCGTCCGGCCGAAGAACAACAGTTGGCCGCGTTGGATCACATAGCGCAAGAGTTGTTAACCCATACGAAAAGAGGGGAGCTGGAGGCGGCACAGGAGAAGATCCGGCAGCTGGCGGAGCGCTTTCCCCAGCAACGCCTGCCCGTCTCCCTGCGGATAGACAGTTTGAACGCTGTGACGCAATCAATTTTGGCGGCGAAAAACAGCTTTGCCAAGTCCAGCACGAGCGATCAACTGCTGTGGCACGCGACCCGCGTGCGGATCGCCATCGACGCGCTTACCCATGATCATCAGCCAATGTGGCGAAGCTACTACGTATCCTATGCGACCCAGATGCAAAATCTGATGGAGTCGGCAGTGGAGCGGAATTATGACCAGTTTCGCCAACAATTCGACGAAAACACCCGCTTGTATCTGGCGATCAAACCGGCGATGAGCATCCATTTAAGGGAAGAGCAGATCAGGCAGATCGACGCTGCGTACGATCTCATCTCCAAAGAGCTGCGCCGCGACCGGATCGAGTGGCAGATGGTTCGGAACGCCCTGCGCGATTTGAACGTCACGATGCAGGCAGCGTTCATTGGAAAGGATCAGAGCACCATCGCCCAGTTGATGCGGCCGGCCTCGCCGTTTCCGATGTTTGTGGCGATTGTTGCAGCCGTGGTGCTGACACTGGCATATGTGGCCTGGAAAAAATACCGGGGGCAGATGAACCCTACCTGATGGTGTGAAAAGAGCATCTACCATGTGCGTAGATGCTCTTTGCTATTTTGGATATCGGGTACGTACGGCAGTCGTTGATGACGGATGTGGCTGCATTGGGGAACTGGATAAGACAGGGAAACGTGTATACCAGCAAATGAGTGGCTGCGTTTGTTTCAAACCGGTGCTTTTATGCGACAGACGCATAGGCTGCGTGCAAGATCGAAATAATGAGGGATGAAAAAAGGGCTAGGAGGTTGTCATGACCAACACGTGGCTTTCCTATCTCGCCGGAGCGTTCGCCGGGGCATTTCTGGCCATTCTCTGTGCGGGGCTGATCGCCTTCCTGTTTGCCCGCCCTTTGATCAAATGGGGAGTCGGGCGCTTCACGAAACGGCTGATGGCTGACCGTTACCCGGAAAACATTTGGGAGATGGTGTCGGCGCTTACCAGAACCAGCCCCCGAATCGTCGTGGAAAACAGTCTTCGCGCATCCAGCGGCGGCGTAATTGAGCGACCGTTTGGCAGTCCGCGCAAGTTTCTGGATTTTGACGGTCTGATTTTTCTCCTGCTCAGCTTGCCACACTGCCCGCACCGGAAGATGCGCCCGTCGATATGATGACGACCATTGGCCCGCTTGCCCAACGTCCGCTCATCCTGAAAATCCCCGTGATGGCCGGCGCAATGGGTTACGGCATCGGGGTGTCCGAAAACGTAAAAATTGCGATCGCCAAAGGAACGGCAGCGGTCGGAACCGCGACGAACTCTGGTGAAGGACCTCTGCTGCCCGAAGAGCGAGCACATGCCGCCCATTACATCTTGCAGTACAATTCCGGGCACTGGGCCAAAGAGCCGGAGACTCTTCAGCAGGCAGATGCGATCGAGATTCATATTGGTCAGGGGGCAACAGCAGGTGCCGCGAGCAGAATCCCGTCCAAGTATATAGATGGACGGGCCCGTGAACTTCTGCAGGTTCCGGACGGTGAGGGCCTCATCATCCCTTCCCGTCACGCGGAAATTGTCAAACCGCAGGATCTGAAGCTTTTGGTCGACAGACTGCGCTCTGTAACGCAAGGCGTCCCCATTGGTGTCAAGATGTGTGCCAGCGGAAAGTTGGAAGCCGACCTGGAAGTAGCCATTCAGGCCGGAGTGGATTTTATCAGTCTGGACGGCGGACAGGCCGGCACAAAAGGGGGGCCGCCGATTTTGGAAGACGACTTTGGCCTGCCGACGATTTTCGCCTTGTCTCGCGCAGTTCACTACCTGAAAAAGCGGGGAGTCAAAGACAGGATCAGCCTCCTGATCGGTGGGGGAATTTCTACGCCCGGCCAATGTTTGAAAGCACTCGCCTTGGGAGCGGATGCCGTGTTCATGGGGACAGCCTTGTTGTGGGCCATGACCCATGAGCAGGTGACCAAAGCCATTCCGTGGGAGCCGCCCACGCAGCTTGCCTATTACACGGGCAGCCAAAAGAAGGCGTTTGACATAGAGAAGGCCGCGCATTCCTTGGAGAATTTTTTGGTTTCGTTTGTGGAAGAGATGAAAGTCGCTATTCGTGCGCTGGGTAAGACCTCCTTGAGGGACGTGAACGCAGACGATCTGGTAGCGCTTGACGAATGGACGAGCACGGTTACGAAGGTGCGGTTGGTCACTCACCCATATGAGATCGTACCCGGCTCATCGTCAGAAGAGGCGGAACCAGACGATATGGCGTTGTCGATGGGAGATGATACTGCTGAGGAGTTAGAGGCAAACCGGGAGCGTCCAAGTGTGCTGAGTCTGTTCGAGACGTTTTGACACGAGCAGCGAGAGGAGGGGGGCGACATGAAAGGCACATGGATCATCTCGCAAACCTGGGCAGATTTGCTGTTTGCCCATTGGCCTGTTCCGGTTGAAAGGATTCAGCCGTTTGTTCCTCCTCCGTTGGAAGTAGATACATTTGACGGCATGGCGTGGATTGGCCTGATTCCGTTTGAAATGAGCGAGATTCGGCTCAGGTTTCTTCCAGTTCCCGTAACAGTTCCCTTTCCGGAAATCAATGTGCGCACATACGTGATCTTAGGTGGAAAACCGGCGGTATTCTTTTTGTCATTGGACGCGTCCAATCAGTTGGCCGTCGGAGCGGCAAAATTGACCTATCACCTACCGTACTTCCACGCGAAGATGTCAATCAAACGGACAGCAGCGGAGATCCATTTCCAAAGTGAGCGGAAAGGGGGGGAGCAGCGGTTCAGCGCGATCTACCGTCCTGCGTCCGAACCGTTCACGGCCAGACCAGGCAGCATTGAGCATTGGCTGACCGAGCGATATCGTTTTTGCTGTTTGTGCCCCCGCACGCAGCGGATTTACGGCGGGGATATTTGCCATGAACCTTGGCGTCTGCAGGCAGCCGAGGCGGTGATCCGGGAAAATACGATGGGGGACCAATACGGTATCGACATGTCGAAGGCCCCTGTGCACCTGCTTTATGCACAGGGCGTAGTAGCGCGGATATGGCGGGCCAGAAAAATGTTCGGAGCATAGGGCTTCGCTTCCCTAGTGCCTGCACACCCTGCAGCCAAACGACTCACGGTGATTCGGGGATACGGCGAAGCAGGCGAAATGCATGTCCCCGTGGCAGCTGCAGGGTATGGGCTTTGGTCCGATTACTCATGAATGGGCTGCTTGTTTTCATCCAGGGTAAATCCTTCGCCGAGCACCTCGTGCACGTCATTGACAATCACGAAAGCATGGGGATCGATCTCCTGCACGATGCTTTTGTAACGCATCACTTCGTTACGGCTGACCACGACGTACACGACCTGTTTCTGCTCGCCGGAAAACGCTCCTTTGCCTGCCAGCAGCGTAACACCGCGCCCCAGCTCCAGGATCTGTTTGGCGATTGCATCGGCGTGATTGGAGATGATGGTGAGCGCCTTTCCGGCGTATGCGCCGTCCTGAAAAAAGTCGATGACGCGGGCGGCGATGAAGACGGCGACCAGGGTGTACATGGCGCTTTCGAGATTCAAATAGATCAGCGACGCGGCAATCACCAGCATGTCGCCAAAAAACAGCGTACGGCCCATGCTGATGCCCATGTATTTTTGCAGTACGCGGGCGATGATGTCGATACCACCCGTGGTGCCGCCGTAGCGGAAAATGATACCGAGGCCTACCCCGACTGCCACGCCGGCGTACAGCGAGGCGAGCAGCCGATCGTCCATTGGCAGGGGCAGCACGCCCTCAAATACAGAGAGAAAGACGGAGAGGGCAACTGTGCCAAGAATCGTATAGGCAAAAGCAGTGCGTCCCAGCACTTTCCACCCGATCACGAACAGCGGCACGTTCAGGACGAAAAAGACGATCCCCTGGTCGACACTTGGGATCAACAGCTTGATCAGAATACTGATGCCGGTAATGCCGCCCTCAGCCAGATTGTTTGGAATGTTGAAGGCGTTGATGCCGAATCCCATGATGGCGGATCCGACGATGATGGCGATGATGCTTTTGAGGCGCAGATTCATAAGCGTTCTCCCTTCTTGTCGGTGATCCTGCGTCCGAAGGCTTCTGTCCGAGGCAGCGGGAGGGTCCTCTGGGGGATACCTTGCGGCGGCAGACATTCGCATGGTTGGATGCGGCCGAGGCGTGTGACTGCCCGACTGGCTGCTTCGTGCGAATAGTTGGTTGAAGGCTTGTTGGTAGGTTCGACAGCCATTATAATGGAATGTTGATTTGCTTGTCCATAACCTTCCAGCCAGCGTATTGAGATTTGGCAAACGCAGGCTTTTCAGGTACGATAAAGTCACCGAATATTCTCTGGCAGAGGAGTGACCTGATGAATCAGCGGAAGACCTTGCAGGAAATCCAACAGGAAGTCGACCAGTACATATCACAATTTAAGGAAGGATATTTCTCCCCGCTGGCGATGATGGCCCGGATGACGGAAGAGGTGGGAGAACTGGCGCGGGAGATCAACCACTACTACGGCGAAAAACCGAAGAAAAAAGACGAAGCGGAGAAAACCGTGGAGGAAGAACTGGGCGACGTCTTTTTTATCGTGCTGTGTTTCGCCAATTCGCTCGGTATTGATTTGCAAGAGGCATTTGATCGTATTATGCACAAATTTAACACGCGCGATAAGGATCGCTGGACCAGAGTAGAGGAGACGAACTAGAAATGGACAAACTGATTCGTGTAGCAGTAGCAGGGGCCCATGGCCGCATGGGCCAGGAAGTGGTCAAGATGCTGGAGCAGGATGAGGAGTTGGTGTACGCAGGAGCACTGGACACGCGGGGGGATGATGAGGCGATTCAGCGGCAGCTGGACGAAATGCGCCCCGACGTGCTCGTTGACTTTACGACGCCGCACAGCGTCTACCGACACCTCGAACTGTGCCTTACCCACGGCATTCGGCCAGTGGTGGGGACGACCGGACTGACACCGGCGCAGCTTCAGGAGTTGACGGCGAGATACCGGGAGGCGGGGCTTGGCGGCATCATCGCGCCCAACTTCGCGATCGGGGCCATTTTGCTGATGAAATTTGCCGCCATGGCAGCGAAATACATGCCGCACGTGGAGATCATCGAGCTGCACCACGACCGGAAGCTGGACGCACCCAGCGGTACGGCGCTGAAAACGGCGGAGATGATCGCAGCTGTTCGTGAGGAAATCAAACAGGGTCACCCGGAAGAAGCGGAGAGCATCCCGGGGGCGCGCGGCGCGGAATACCACGGGTTCCGGATTCACAGCGTGCGGTTGCCGGGCTTGGTGGCTCACCAGGAAGTGCTGTTCGGGGCAACTGGCCAGACACTTTCGATCCGTCACGACTCGATCAACCGCGAGTCGTTCATGCCGGGTGTAAACATGGCAATTAAGGCCGTTGTGAACCTGAGCGAACTGATCTATGGACTGGAGCACCTGATTGATTAGGATTAGGCGGGATAACGCTACTTTCAGCGAGGGAGAGGTTTGCGTGAGAATTGCTTTGATCGCACACGACAGAAAAAAAGAAGAAATCGTTCAATTGGCAATGGCTTACGAGTCCATCCTGCGCGAGCATGAATTGTACGCTACAGGGACGACCGGACTTCGGATCATGGAAGCAACATCCCTGCAGGTCACGCGGTTTCTCTCCGGCCCCCTGGGAGGAGATCAGCAAATCGGAGCGATGATTGCCCGCAACGAGATGGATCTGATCATATTCTTGCGTGACCCGTTGACGGCTCAGCCGCATGAACCGGACATTATCGCACTGCTTCGCCTGTGCGACGTGAACAAGATTCCGTTTGCCACCAACATGGGCACGGCAGAAGTGCTGCTGAAGGCGCTGGAACGGGGCGAATTGCGCTGGCGCGAGGTCGTGCGCGAGGAGGAGCAGGCATGAGCGAGCTTGACATCCTCGCCATCGGAGCGCATCCCGATGACGTGGAGATCGGGGCGGCCGGCAGTCTGTTGCTGGCAGTGAAGCAGGGCAAACGCGTCGGCATCCTCGACCTGACCTACGCCGAGCTTTCGTCCAACGGCACCGTCGAGCGCCGGCAGGCGGAGGCGGCCGAGGCCGACAAGCGGCTGGGAATTGCCGTCCGCTACAATTTTGGCTTGCCGGATCGCGGCCTGGAACGGGTGCGCGACGAGGCGATCAGCCGGGTCGTCGACCTGATCCGGCAAACGCGGCCAAGCGTGGTGCTTGCGCCTTACTGGCAGGACCGTCACCCCGATCACGAGAGCGTCAGCCGGATCGTCCGAGAAGCAGTCTTTTCCGCCGGGATTCGTCTGTATAAACAATCCCTGCCCGCCTACCGCCCCAGCCAATTGCTGTACTATTTTATCAACACGACGGTGACGCCGAATGTGGTCGTGGACGTCACGCCGGTGTACGAGCAAAAAATGGAGGTGCTGCGTGCGTACCGCAGCCAGTTTGAAAAAGAAGAAGGCAGCGTCGCTACGCCGCTCAACAACGGGTATCTGGAACTGGTCGAATACAGGGAACGTCTGTTCGGGCAGCAGGCAGGCGTCAAGTACGCGGAGGGGTTTGTCAGCGCTGCGCCTTACGTGCTGACGAGCTTGTAGGAAGGAGAGAACACCTCGATGAAGATTGGCATTACCTGCTACCCCTCGTTAGGCGGATCGGGCGTGGTTGCCACGGAATTGGGCAAACTGCTGGCGGAGCGGGGCCATCAGGTTCACTTTATCACATCCAGCATGCCTTTCCGCCTGGGAACGTTTCATCCCAACATTTTTTACCATGAAGTGGAAGTAAATCATTACGACGTTTTCAAATACCCTCCGTACGACTTGACGCTGGCCAACCGGATGGCGCAGGTGGCCCAAAACGAAAAGCTGGACCTGCTGCACGTCCATTACGCTGTTCCCCATGCACTGTGCGCCTATCTGGCCAAACAGATGGTGGGCGAACAGCTCAAGATCGTAACCACCCTGCACGGAACAGACATTACCGTACTGGGATACGACTCCAGCCTGAGCGGCATGATTCGCTTCGGGATCGAGCAAAGCGACCTGGTCACCGCCGTCTCCAAGGATTTGATCCGGCAGACGTACGACCTGCTGCAAGTCGACAAGGAGATCGTCCCGGTCTACAATTTTGTGGATAAACGGCGCTACTATCCCAAAGAGGTGGGAGAGTGGAAGCGCGTGTTCGCACCCAACGGCGAAAAGATCCTGATGCACATTTCCAATTTTCGCCCAGTCAAGCGGGTGCCGGACGTGATCGAAGTTTTTCGGCTGGTACGGGAGCAGCTTCCGGTCAAGCTGATGCTGATTGGCGAGGGGCCTGACCTGGCCTCGGTACGCAACATGGTGGCCGAACTGGGTCTGGAAGGGGACACCTATTTCCTCGGCAAACAGGAGGATGTGGCCGAGGTCATTTCCATGGCCGACATCATGTTGCTCCCGTCGGAAAAGGAGAGCTTCGGGCTGGTAGCGCTGGAAGCCATGGCCTGCGGCGTGCCGGTCGTGACGACCAATGCGGGCGGATTGCCGGAAGTGGTGCTGGACGGCGAGTGCGGCTTTCTCCTGCCGGTCGGGGACGTGGCTGGCATGGCGGAACGGACCGTGCGCCTGTTGACCGACCCGGATCTTTTCCAGCGCCTGTCCCGCAACAGTATCCGGCGGTCGTGTGAAACCTTCTGTCACGAGAAGATCACGTCCCAGTACGAATCGCTGTACCGCCAGCTGATCGGCTCAGGATCGTCATGACGGTCACGGACGGTACAGGCTGCTTTTCGCCATCTGAAACAGCTTGGAAATCATGATGAACAGGCCATATACGATTTTCACACAAACGCCTCCTTTGCTGGGCGGACGAAAAAACGGGGTGAAGGAGTTGCTCAAGGAACTGGCGGTTCGTATCCTGCGCACACTGGAGGACAACGGCTATGAAGCCTATTTCGTCGGCGGGTGCGTCCGCGATTGGCTGCTCGGCAGAACCGTACACGATATAGATATATGTACGAATGCCCATCCCGGCGACGTCATGCGGCTGTTTCCCGATCACTTTCCTACCGGCCTGCAGCACGGCACCGTCTCTGTCAGGCTTGACGGCCAGATGTTTGAAGTGACCACGTACCGGGTGGAAAGCACGTACGAGGACTACCGCCGGCCCACAGAGGTCTGCTTCGTCTCCGACCTGCAGCTCGACCTGGAGCGGCGCGATTTTACCATCAACGCGATGGCGATGGATCGGTTCGACCGTTTGCGCGATCCGTTTCGCGGGCGGGACGACCTGCGGGATCGGCTGATCCGGGCGGTGGGGGTCGCGGAGCGGCGCTTTTGCGAGGATGCCCTCCGGCTGTTGAGGGCGGTGCGGTTTGCCGCGCAGCTTGACTTTTCCATCGAGCCGGTTACCCTGGCGGCGATGGAGAAAACGGCACCGCTCTTGTCGCATATCGCCGCAGAGCGAATTCGGGACGAACTGCACAAGATCGTCGACAGTGCGGCGCCGCAAAAGGGGATCGGCCTGATTGTGCAGACGGGTTTGGCCGGTTTTTCTCCGCTGCTCGATCGCCTGTTCCGGACGTCGAACGAGCAGGCGTGGCGGCTGGTACACCTGGGTACGCTCAACCAAAAGTGGGCCCTGCTGATGTATGCCGCTCGGTTTGACCCGCAGGAGGCGCGCACGCTCTGTCGACAGCTTCGGATGTCCAAGCGGGAAGTGGAAGCGATCGCCCAATTCGTCGGGCTGCTGGCGTCGCTGCGGCCGGATTGGGATGCGCCGCGCGACGTGGAGTGGGGACGACTGCTGCTGCAGGCAGGGTGGCAAGTCTGCATGGAAACGGACAACCTGTTGCAAGCGTGCTGGTGGAAGCGGAAGGACGGCCGCTCCTCCCGGTCGCTGATTGCCGCCTACGAGTCGATGCCGGTCAAGTCGCTGCGCGAACTGGCTGTCACCGGTCGCGATCTGCAGGCGGCGCTGGAACGAAAACCGGGGGGATGGATTCAGCGCGTGCTCTTGCACCTGTTGGAGCAGACGGCGCTGCACGGACTGCCCAACACTCCGGAGGCACTGGTGGAAGAGGCAAGGAGAGAGGTAGCGCGTCATGAACATTAAGCAGGAAATCCTAAAGGCGTTTCACGCCAATCCCGGCCGATTTATCTCCGGCGAGGAGCTGAGCCAGACCTGCGGCTGCTCGCGGACGGCCGTGTGGAAGCATATCGAGGAACTGCGTCAGGAAGGCTACGAGGTGGAAGCGGTCCGCAAGGCGGGCTACCGATTGCTGGCCGCCCCCGATCGCCTGTCCGCCGAAGCGGTCATCGCCGGCTTGGACACAAAGCGGATTGGCCAGCACGTGTTGGCCTACGACACGGTAGTCTCCACCCAGCTGTTGGCGCATGAAGCGGCAGCCAAAGGGATGCCGGAAGGGACCCTGGTGATCGCGGAGCAGCAGACGGGCGGCAAAGGGCGCCTGGGACGCGCCTGGCATTCGCCCAAGGGCACGGGCATCTGGATGAGCATGATCGTCCGTCCCGTGATTCCGATTCCGAAAACACCGCAGATGACGCTGCTGACAGCTGTCGCTGTGGCCAAGACGATGCAGCAGGAGACAGGCGTGGACGTCAAGATCAAATGGCCCAACGACATTTTTATCGGGGGCAAAAAGGTGTGCGGCGTGCTGACGGAGTTAAATGCGGAAGCGGACCGTGTCAATTACCTCGTCATCGGCATCGGCATCAACGCCAACACCGCCGCGGCCGATTTTCCCGAAGAGCTTAGGGACATTGCCACGTCGCTTGCGATCGAGAGCGGGACGACTGTCGACCGGGTGCGGTTCATCCAGCAGTTTTGCCGGATCTTTGAAGCGGAGTACGACCACTATTTGCGGCACGGCTTTGACCGGATCAAGACGGAGTGGGAAGCGTGCTCCTACACGATCGGCCGGTGGGTGACCGTCAAAACCATCCATTCCGAACTGGAAGGACGAGCAGTTGGTCTCGACGAAGAAGGCGTCCTGATTATCGAAGACGCCGCGGGTGCACGGCACAAAGTGTATTCCGCCGACGTCAATTATGGTGCAAACGAATAAGTCTTCTGGTATACTCCTATGGTGGAGGCCGTATCGTCCGGCGAACGGCACTTCAAACCGGGAGTATTTTTTATGTATGAACAACACATCGTAATGGACTACAATCTGCTCAGAGCCTGTGTGGACCGAGACAGAAGGAATCCAGCGACCATGGACATATGTTTGCATGGACACCCTTCTCCCTTTTCGGCGAGAGGGTTTTTTATTTCCGGATGGGTCCACGGGGTGGGGCGCACAAAGAGGTGGGAGAGATGACAAACAACCTGGCGCCGGTCACCACGTCCGATTTGCGTAAAAAAAAGCGTGACGGCCAACCGATCACCATGGTCACCGCGTACGATTTTCCTTCCGCCAAGCTGGTGGAGGAAGCGGGAGCGGACATGATCCTGGTGGGAGATTCGCTCGGGATGGTGGTACTGGGATACGATTCGACGATCCCGGTCACGATGGACGACATGCTGCACCATACCAAAGCTGTGACCAGGGCGGTCAAGCGGGCCTTCGTGGTCAGCGACATGCCGTTTCTCAGCTACCACGGAACGGTGGAGGAAGCAGTGAAAAACGCGGGCCGTCTCCTGCAGGAGGGGCTGGCCAAAGCGGTAAAAATGGAGGGGGGCCGGGAGCTGTCCCCAATCATCACGCGCTGTGTGCAGGCCGGTATTCCGGTGATGGGGCACATCGGTCTGACGCCGCAGGCCGTTCACCAATTGGGCGGTTACAAAGTGCAGGGGCGTGAGCTGCATCAGGCCCGCCGTCTGCTGGAAGATGCGCTGGCGCTGGAGGAAGCGGGCGTGTTTGCGCTCGTGCTGGAATGTGTGCCGCAGGAAGTGGCTGCTGTCATTGCGGACAAGCTGGAGATTCCGGTCATCGGCATCGGGGCCGGTCCCTCCTGTGACGGCCAGGTGCTGGTCCTGCACGATCTGGTCGGCTACGGGTCGTCAGATTGGAAGCCCAAGTTCGCCAAGCGTTACGCCGATACCGGGACCATCATCCGCGAAGCAGTGGCGGCATACGTCTCCGATGTGAAGGAGCGCCGATTTCCGGCTCCCGAACACGTCTTTCACGCGGCGGAGGAAACGGTGAAACAGCTCTACGGAGAAGGAGTGAACCGGTGATGATCGAACGCATGCTGCAGGTACCCACGATTGCCGAACTGCGCCGTTTGGTCGGCGAAGCGCGCCGGCAGGGGAAACGGATCGGCTTTGTGCCCACCATGGGCTATCTCCATGACGGCCACCTCAGCCTGGTCAAGAAGGCGCGGGAGACGTGCGATTTTGTCGTGATGAGCATTTTTGTCAACCCGCTGCAATTTGGGCCCAACGAGGATTTTGATCGCTATCCGCGCGATCTGGAACGGGACCGTGAACTGGCCCGGTCTGCCGGAGTTGACCTCCTGTTCACCCCGAGCGTGGAGGAAATGTACCCGCGTCAGGTGTTGACGACCGTCTCCGTGGCGCAGGTGTCCGAGCCGCTGTGCGGACAATCCCGTCCAGGTCACTTTGACGGCGTAGCGACTGTCGTGTTGAAGCTGTTTCAGATCGTCCAGCCGGATGCCGCCTTTTTTGGACAAAAGGACGCCCAGCAGCTAGCCGTCATCAGCCAGATGGTGGAGGATTTGTCTGTTCCGGTGCAGATCGTGCCCTGCCCGATCGTGCGCGAACCGGACGGATTGGCGATGAGCTCGCGCAACGTCTATCTCAGCCCGGAGGAACGGCAGCAGGCCACCGTCCTGTACCGCAGCCTCAAACAGGCGGATGCGTGGCTCAAAGAGGGCGTTCCGCTTGACGAGATCAAGCAGCGCATGGCGGAGATGATCACGGCCGAGCCGTTGGCCGAGATCGATTACGTCGAGGTGCTGACGTACCCGCGATTGACGCCAGTGGACACGGCCAGCCCCGGCCAGCAGCTGATATTCGCCCTGGCGGTGCGGTTCGGCCGCACTCGCCTGATCGACAACATGCTCGTAACCGTATAGCGACCACGACAGAAAATAGGGAGGAGACCGCCGTGTTTCGCACGATGATGAAAGCAAAAATCCACCGCGCCACCGTCACGGAAGCCAACCTGAACTACGTCGGCAGCATCACCATCGACAAGGAAATCCTCGATGCGCTGGACATCCTGCCGAACGAAAAGGTGCAAGTCGTCAACAACAACAACGGCGCGCGCCTGGAAACCTACGTGATAGAAGGGGAGCCGGGCAGCGGGGTAATCTGCCTGAACGGAGCCGCCGCCCGCCTGGTGCAGCCGGGCGACATCGTCATCATCATTTCCTACGCGATGATGTCGGACGAAGAAGCTCGCACCCACAAGCCGCGCGTGGCCATTATGGACGAAAACAACAAAATTGCCCAACTGCTGGCGGAGGAAGTGCACGCGACCGTCTATTGACGGAAGCGGTAGGCCTGCATAGAGCCACCTGCCTTGTGAGACAATGAGACTACTCACGCCACAAGGGGGTGGCTTTTTTATGAAGCTGGAAGAATGGTTCTCTGCGCTGCGTTCCAAAGCGGAGACAATCGAACGGAAGTGGCCGACGGCGTCCCAGGATGAAAAGCTCCGGCTCGCCGAAGAGTTGTTTGAACTGCGCCAGGTGAGTGATCGGGTAGTCGATCTGTGGCTGCAGTTTGAGGAAAAGCTGTCCATTGCGATTCGCCATATCAAGCAGCTGGAGGGAGAATACCCGCAATTGGAGGGTGAGTATCCGTCTGCTGATGCAAGTCAACCGGGCGCAGCCGCGCCGGCGATGGAAACTACGGACGTCAACGCATCGTCGGGGACACAACATGACGATGTCAGCAGCACGGCCGCCGTAAACCTGGAAACGTTCCCGGCAGATGTGGCCGGTCGTCCCTTTGAGCACATGTACCGCAAAGGCGAAGGGTTTTATCAGCTTCGCCTCTATCAGGACGCCCGACAGTGCTTTGCCGAACTGCTCAAGGAATCGCCGGACTGGGAGAGCGGTCGGCTGTATTACGCCTACAGCCTGTTGTTTTCCGAGGCGAGAGAGGAAGCGCTCCGGGAATTCCGCCTGCTCAGCCGCTCAGCCCAATCGCCGGTGGTGGCGGCGATCAGCTACAATGCGATCGGCTGCATGCTGGCGGAAGAACGGCAGTGGCTGGAGGCGGCACAAGCCTTCAAGACGGCGCTCGAACACCATCCGGAACAGCGGGAGGCGCGGTTTAACCTGGCGCTCTGCTACCTGCAGGACGACGATGTGCAGGAGGCGCTGGAGACGATCGAATCGCTGCTTCACGAGGGGGATTCTGACTGGGAAGCGCAATTGCTCTGGTTGAGGGCGGCCCGCATCCTGCAGGCGCGTGACGAGTCGGCGCAGCCGCTGCCTCCGGACTTGCTGAAACTGCCGACGCGCAAGCTGGACAGCGAGACACTGCGGGAGATGGCCAGCCTCTATGAATCGTTGGGCAACTATCACCGCGCCCAGGTGTGCTACCACTTTTTGGTAGAGCGATTTCCTCGCGAAGGGTGGGCGTGGCACGGATTGGCCTGGAACACCTGGTTAATCGCCGGCACGCGGCGGGCGCTGACCCTGATGAAAAAAGCGATCAGCCTAGCGCCGGACAATCCCGACTTTACCTTCAGCTACGGCTGGATGCTGCTGTTTGACGGCCGGGTGGACGACGCGCTGGCGACGTTTCGCTCGATCCTAAGCAACCAGCGGGATCACCGGCTGGCCCAGTCCGGACTGATCACCGCATACGAGCGGCTGGGGGACACGCTGACAGCCAAGCGATTGGCCGCGCCGTTTACCGAGGACGGTGATCCGTATATTCGTTCGCTCGGGTATTACCATCTCGGCCGGATTGCCGTTGCGGAGGAGAATTGGCGGCTGGCGGAGCACTATTTTCGACGGGTGCTTCCCCACAGCGGCCACTTTCAGGAAATTCCGCTCTACCTGCAGTTGTGCGCCGCCAAACTTGGGGGACCGACGGTCGCCAGCGAGCTTTTGCAGCCGGAGACAGTGACCGGAGCAGGAATATGTACGGACGCTGCCGAATGCTAGGGAAGCGGACGCCCTACTGTCCGCGCACGTACGAGGTGACAAGAGATTGAATCGTTTTATCGTCGTAGACTTTGAGACAACGGGAAGCCACCCGCGGCAGGGGGACAGCATCATCCAGATTGGCGCCGTCGCCATCGACGACGGGCAGATTACGGAGAGCTACTCCACCCTGATCAATCCCGGGCAGCCGATCCCGCCGTTTATTACGCAGTTGACCGGCATCACAGACGACATGGTGGCAGATGCCCCCTCGCTGGAGGAAGCGCTCCCCAGGTTCCTGCGCATGCTGGAGGGGCGGGCTTTTGTCGCTCACAATGCCGCATTTGACCTGCAATTTTTGCAAGAAGCCCTGCTGAGCCAGGGCTATTATACGTTTGACGGATATGTGCTGGACACGGTGGAATTGTCCCGCTTTTTGATGCCGATGCAAAACAGCTACCGCCTGGGGGAATTGGCCGATGACCTGCAGATCGAACACGACCGTCCGCATCAGGCGGACAGCGACGCGTTGGCGACGGCCAGGCTGTTTTTGCATCTGTTGGACATCCTGCGCCAACTTCCGTTGGTGACGGTGCAGCGGCTGCAAATGCTCGTTTCGTCGTTTCGCACTGACATCGACGTGCTGCTGCGCCACATTGAGATGGAAAAGCTGGCGGAGGTGCCGCTTTTGGATGAATCCGGCACCAGGGCAGACGAGTCAAAGCTGTGGGACGTGTACCGCCAGCTTGCCCTGCGCAAACGGGACGGACGTGCCAAGGCGCCGCTTGCCCGGTCCGACTCGCCGACAAAACCGTTTGCCGAGTTGCTGGAGCAGATGCTGGATGAACAGGCGGCGCTGGGGCGCAACCTGCCTGGCTATCAGCGGCGAGAAGCGCAGGAAGCGATGATGCGCGCGATCCATGACGCGATGAGCGATGGTGCCCATCTGCTGGTGGAAGCGGGGACCGGGACCGGCAAATCGCTCGCCTACCTGCTGCCCAGCATCGTGTGGGCCAAACAGAATCGTGAACCCGTGGTGATCAGCACGCACACCATCCACCTGCAGGAGCAGTTGTTTCATAAGGACATCCCTGCACTGAAACAATCGCTGCCGTTTGACTTTGAGGCGGCCACGCTGAAGGGGCGGGGCAATTATCTCTGCTTGCGCAAGTTTGAACAAAGCCTGGAGGAACCCGTGGAGGGAAACAGTCAGGAACTGCGCCTGGTTAAAGGGCAAATGCTCATCTGGCTGACCCAGACGGAAACGGGCGATGTGGAAGAGCTGAGCCTGCCCGCCACCGGACAGTTGTACTGGCAGCAGGTGAACAGCGATGCCGCTTCCTGCCTGCACAGAAACTGCCCGTGGTTCAGCCGCTGCTACTATTTCCAGGCCCGGGAGCGGGCGCGGGACGCGGACATCCTGATCGTCAACCACGCGCTTTTAATCAGCGATTTGCAGGCAGACAGCCGGATCCTGCCGCCGTATGAGACGGCAGTAATCGACGAGGCGCACCATCTGGAAGAGATCGCTACCGCTCATCTCGGCAAGCAGTTGTCCACAGCAGGAATGATGTTCCTCCTGGATCGGGCGGCAACGGAAGAAGGCAGCCTTGTGCGCCGCTTCACCGCCGAACTGCTGGATTGGCAGGCGGATGAGGGGGGCAGAGTCGCGGAGATCCTGGAAGAGATGGACGGGCTGTTCCCCGCGCTGCGCGAAAAGGCGTTGCAGTTGACTCAGCTGCTGTACAAATGGGCGGCGGATCGGGGAGAGGAGACGACCGATACCGGGCATGAAACCGTGCGGTACCGCAAGGAGTCGTTTTCCGGCCGACACGAGCGGATTCGCAGAGCGGCGCGCCGGGTGATCGATGCCCTCACGTCGTACACCGCTTTGATCGACCGCCTGCTTGCGTGCATCCCCGCCGACGAAAAACCGCCGTATGAGCTGCGCAGCCTCAGGACGGACGTGTCAGGCCTGGTGGACGAACTTCAGGAAGCGGCCGAACTGCTTCACTTTTTTGCTGGAACCGGACACGGCGTACGTCTGCTGGATGGAAGTGGAGGCCCGCACTCCGCGCAAGCACGTCTATTTGCACGCCGCACCGCTAAACGTCGCCGATGTGCTTGCCCATCCGCTGTTTGCCGCAAAACGCAGTCTGATTCTCACCTCGGCCACCTTGACGGTGAAGAACAGCTTTACCTACATGATCGAGCGGTTTGGCCTGGACCGGCTGCCGGAGGAGAAGGTCCGCACCCTGACCCTGCCCTCCCCGTTTGCCTATGAGGAACAGGGACTGCTGTTCATCCCTTCTGATTTTCCCACCCCGGGAAAAGAAAGCGACGAACACTACCTGGAAGCAGTCGTGCAGGGCTGCCTGGACGTGATCCGCGCCGCCGGTGGTCGAACACTGATCCTGTTTACGTCTCACTCGATGATCCGCCAGGTATACCAGATGATGAAGGAGCAGTTGACGGACGAGCCATACACCCTGCTTGGCCACGGCATTGACAGCAGCAACCGCAGCAAGCTGGTCCGGCTGTTCCAACAGCTGGAACATAGCGTGCTGCTGGGGACCAGCAGCTTTTGGGAAGGCGTGGACATCCCCGGCGAAGCGCTCAGCTGCCTGGTCATCGTGCGGCTTCCCTTTACGCCGCCCAACCACCCTGTATATCAGGGGAGAGCGGAGCAGTTGAAAGCAGTCGGGAAAAACGCCTTCATGTCGCTGGCTCTGCCGCAGGCGGTGATCCAGTTCAAACAGGGCGTCGGCCGGCTGATCCGGCATCATTTGGATCGCGGCGTCGTGGTCGTGTTTGACGCACGCATCATCGAGTCACGCTACGGCCGGGCGTTTTTGCAATCCCTGCCGCCGTTTCAGGTGCAGACGGGCACCTGGCCGGAGCTCCGTGAACGGATCGGTCCGTTTCTGGCCCAAGAGACCGGCACATAACGAAAGGCGTTGAGCGCCGGTCTGCATGCAATCCTGGCGAGGCTCATAAAATGAAGCAATAGTCTCGCAGGGATTTAGGTGATAGAATAAATGCTGGGGATTACGCGTAAGGCTTGTTGGCTGCTGCTGTGCGTCGTGCTGTTCGCCGGCTGTTCGATCGACAGTCATTTGCAGAACGCGGTGAAGGTGGAGGACCCCTACGCCAGCGACGACGAACGCGAATTTGTCGGGCTGGTGATCCACTTTCTCGCCCTGCCGCATGGCGAGAGCACGCTGATCCGACTGCCAAGCGGAAAGACCATGCTGGTCGACACGGGAAGCGCGGAAGACTGGCCCGTCTTGTTTGGCTTGTTGTCCGAGCAAAAACTGACGCGGCTGGACTACGTCGTCGTGACCAACGATCAGCCGGAACAAGCGGGAGGCTTTGCCTTTCTCAGCGACCGGCTGCTGGTGGATACGGTCATTCTGCCCCGTCTGATCGAGCCGTCGATTCGCGGGTTTGTCCCGCTCAAAGGGGACAAGAAGCTGTTGCCCGTCGCGGACGGCGACGCGATCGAGACTGGACAACGACGTGGTGTTGGACGTGCTTCATCCCAGCGAACCGCTGTTTTTGTCTCCGCAGGACAATTCCCTGGTATTCCGGCTGCGACACGGCCAGCTTCGCTTTCTCTTCGCCAGCGCCATCAATGAAAAGGCGGAAGAGCGCCTATTGGAGCAGTACGGCGGGCAGTTGAAGGCGGAAGTGCTGAAGGTGGCCGACCAGGGGAGAAATCAGGCCTCTTCCCAGCCGTTTCTCTCCAAGGTGGACCCGCAGGTGGCAGTCATTCTGACCGGCAAGTCCCGAAACGAGCTGAAAGACAGCCAGGAGGAAGTGCTGGAACGACTGGGCGAATCATGGGCGGAGACCTTCATCACCAGCCAGCACGGCACGATCACGATTCTGTCCAACGGCCGCGATTACCGTGTCGTCAAGCGAAAAACGTAAGGAGGGAGGACCGTACGGTGGCCAAAAGTGAAAAAATTTCAGAAGCGGTTGTTCGCCGTTTGCCGATCTATCTGCGCTATTTGAGCTATCTGCAGCAAGTGGGCGTGACGACGGTATCCTCCCAGCAGATGGGCAAAAATCTGGACATCAACCCCGCCCAAATCCGCAAAGATTTAGCCGCGTTCGGCGATTTCGGCAAAAAAGGCATCGGCTATGACGTCAACTACCTGGTGGAAAAAATCCGCCAGATTCTCAAACTGGATCAGGAAATCCGCGTCGCGCTCGTCGGCGCCGGCCATCTCGGCCATGCCATCAGCAATTACAATGCGTTCCTGAAGGATCAGATACGGATCGCGGCGATTTTTGACAGCGATCCGGCCAAGCAGGGCAAGCAGATCGCAGGGATCACGATCCAGCCGTTGGAAGAGCTGAAAGAGACGGTGAAGGAGCGTCACATTCGCCTGGCGATCATTACGGTCCCGGCTGCCGCCGCACAATCAGTGGCCGATCTCTTGATCGAGGCGGGGATCGAAGGCATTCTCAACTTCGCGCCGACGACCATTCGGACGGAGAAAGAGGTGCGCATCCACTATGCGGATGTGACGTCCAGTCTGCAAAGCCTGGCTTATTATCTAACGTAAGAACGGAGTGGTACGATGAAACAGACGATCTTGACTCACGCCACCGTGATCACCGTAAACGAACAGAACGAAGTGATTCATGATGGGGCCGTCGCGTTTGCCGGCAGCACGATTACGTACGTTGGGCCGACGCCTGAGGATGTGTCCGGCTACGACGAGGTGATCGACCTGAAGGGCAACTACGTCCTGCCGGGCCTGATCAACACGCACGGCCATGCGGGCATGTCGCTGTTGCGCGGATACTCAGACGATCTGCCGCTGCAGCAGTGGCTCGAAGACAAAATGTGGCCGCTGGAAGCGCAGTTTACCGGCGACCATGTGAAATGGGGCACATACCTGTCGCTGATTGAAATGATTCGCACGGGGACGACAACGTTTGTCGACATGTACGACCACATGGACGAAGTGGCGAAAGCTGTGGAAGCAACCGGGATGCGCGCCCGGCTGTGCCGCGGCATGATCGGCCTCTGCTCGGAGGAAGAGCGGGCGGCAAAACTTGAGGAGGCCACCGATTTTGCCAAAAACTGGCACAATCAGGCGGACGGCCGCATCACCACGATGCTTGCACCCCATGCGCCTTACACCTGCCCGCCGGAATTTATCATGCAAATTGTGGAACGGGCAGAAGAGCTTGCTTTGCCGATTCACATCCACATGTCGGAAACGAAGTGGGAAGTGGGGCAAAACGAGCAGGATTATGGCCTTCGTCCGGTCGCCCACCTGGAAAAACTGGGCGTGTTCCGCCGTCCGACGCTGGTAGCTCATGCCGTCCATTTGACGGATGAAGAAATAGATGTATTGGCAAACTATCAGGTGAAAGTCTCCCACAATGTGGTGAGCAACCTGAAGCTGGCCAGCGGCGTGGCGCCGGTTCCCAAAATGTTGGCGAAGGGGATCAGCGTTTCGCTGGGTACAGACAGCACCGCCAGCAACAACAACCTGAACCTGTTTGAAGAGTTGAAGCTGGCTGCTATTCTGCACAAGGGAGTGAGCTACGATCCCGTTGCCGTTCCGGCGGAAGAAGCGCTGCGCATGGCTACCCGCTACGGGGCGGATGGCGTGTTCCAGCCGGATGCGCTGGGGTCGATTGAGACTGGCAAGCAGGCCGACCTGATCGTCCTGGACAGCCATCAGGCCCATTTCCATCCCGCTCACAACCCGGTCTCCCACGTGGTGTATGCGGCCAATGGCCGGGACGTGACCGACACGATCGTGGCCGGCCGGTTCCTGATGCGCAACCGCGAGCTGTTGACTGTGGACGAGGAGCGCGTGATTTTTGAAGCAAACCGCGTGTTCCAAACGCTGAAACGGTAAAAGTCTCCTGTCAGGGCAAGTGACAGGAGAAGGGGAGCGTAGGTGTAGGTAAGGGAAGTTTTGTTTGGACGCCATGCCACGCTCATTTTTTCCACACGTCCGTAAGCGGGGCGTGGCGGAACTTAAGTGTGGGCGAGTGGGTCAAGGTTCTCAGCGGCGACGACAACGCTGCCCAGGAGACGCGGTATTCCTGGAGCAGATACCCTAGCACGTCAGGAGATGTCGTTCGTTGCGACGGTTTCACGCGCTCACCTCCTCGGGGTGTATCTGTAGTATGACCGGGACGACCGGGGGTATGTTTAGCAAGTTTTCCGTAGCGTTCTAAAACCTTCCCGCCGCACATAGGGTAAGGAAAAACGGGACAGGAGGGGAAGGACATGTACGTCCGGCCCAAGCAGCTCTGGTGGCTGATCCCTGTTTTTCTCGGCCTGTTTTTCCTTGGCGTGTCGCTGGGGGCACTGCACAACCGGCACGCCGGGAAGGTGACCATCATGGCGGAGGCGGAACGTGCGGAAGCGGATCGGACGGTCGTGGCCGCTCTCTTGGACCAGCTCACCGGGCAACAGGAGCGGCCGTTTGAAGTATTGCTCAAAGATCACGTCCTGAGCGGACGCTACCAGGGACAGCAGTTTCAAGTAAGCGGGGAGTTTGACGGTCACCACATGGAACTTAGGCGAAGCGGACAGGATGTCAGCGTGAGCGTGGACGGCCAGGTGCAGGACCACACAGCGCTGCCCTATGCCCTGTTTACGCCCCACGAGCATGCGGCACTGCTGAAAGCTCACCTGCGCTCGGTCACGCCGCTGGCCGTGTCGGACCCCTCCAACCGGGCGTGGCAGGGGTACCGCTTGTCCATCCCGGCTGAAGAGGTCAGCTCGCTTTTGGCGACGTGGCTGGGACCGTCATTTCCCATCCAGGAGGCGGAAATGGCCCGCCAGATTTCCGTCGATTACCATGTGTGGTACGATGGTGCGACACGGGAATTGCGGCAGTTGGACGTACTGCTGCAAATGAAGACGCCGGCCGGCACGAAGCAGGACCAGCTTCGCTTCCGGCTGTAACGTATGGAGGATAAAGGGGATTGTCATTGTGTTGGTACGAATCATAATAGGGGCTGTAGCCGTTTGTCTGGTGGTCACCCTGGGTGCCGCCTATCACTTGACGTCCACGGTCGTGGGCAAACGGCACGACTTCGAAGACCAGGTGCGGCAGTGGGTACAGGAACGGACGACGATCACCGAGATCGATGTGATTGACGAGTACCGCAGCAAAGAGTCCTACGCCGTCGTGCTGGGCAAAAACAAGGTCGGAACACCGGTGGTCGCATGGTTGACCGCCGACAAGGCCGTGTTTGACACGATGGACAGGGCGGTCAGCCGGGAAAGTGTCGAAGAGGCAGTCAGAAAAGGCTTTCCCGATGCGCGTGTGCTGCACATCGTCCCGGGGCTGGACGAAAACAGCCGCTTCTGGGAAGTCACCCTGCAGGATCGCGACGGCCGCTTTCACTATCTCCACTACGACCTGTTCAGCGGCAAGCTGCTCACCTCTTATATCGTCTCGCCGGCGTAGGCCGGATGCAGATGTACAGATGTACGCTCAAAAGGCCTTTTTCCAAGTGAAAAAGGCCTTTTTGCCGTTCTGCTCGGGGCCGGGTATCCAACATCTGCATACAAAAAACGCTATACGGATGTGATATACTGGAACCGTTGACTGAGCGCACAATACAACAAAAGGGGGAGTAGCTGTGCAACTGCGAAAACGTGCAATTGGCCTCTCGCTGCTGGCGACGCTCACTCTCCTGTTCGGTGGTTGGTTTTTATACCAAAAAATGGAAGTGGAAACACCGCTTCGTACCCATATCGGACAGATGAAGTCAGCGGAACTGACGCACTTGGATGTTAGCAAGGATCGCATTGAGATAAAGCTGCAAGTGACCCGCCCGGATCTGTTCCCGCAGGAATACCGCCGCTTGCTCCAGGAAACTGCCGACCTGGCTCGGGGCAAGACGGTGGAAGTTGACGTGGACAACGATTCGCAAGACCTGGAACAGATTTGGATGGATGGGTTATTTTCCTTTACGGAAGCGCTGGATTTGCATCAATACAGCCGCATTCCGCAGATGTTGACGGAGTGGAAGACCGCTCATCGGCTGGATGAAGCGTCCGCACTGATGGACGACCGCAACGTCTACGTCTACTTGAAAAAGGGGAAGGACGACTTCTACGCGATCATTCCCCGTTCGGCCGGAAACGAGGTGACGATGCATGGGTAAGGAAATCTTGATCGGCGTGGTTCCCGGCATCCTGATTTTTCTGCTGTTTCTCGGTGTCAACATTACACCGTTTCTCTTGTTTGCCGCCGTCTTGACGGCCATGTATTTTCTGATCGTGCGGCAGAATCAGGGAAAACTTCCGTTTGGCGGAAAGTCCCAGCCGAGCAAACACGCTGTACCCGCCTCCAACGTGACGTTCGCCGACATCGGCGGACAGGAGCGGGCCAAAAACGAGCTGAAAGAAGCGCTCGATTTTCTCGTGCACAAGGACAAAATTGAGCAGTACGGCATTCGCCCGATCAAAGGCGTGCTGCTGACAGGTCCCCCGGGGACGGGGAAAACGCTGATGGCCAAAGCGGCTGCCAATTACACCAATTCCGCGTTTTTGGCTGCGTCCGGTTCCCAGTTTGTGGAGATGTACGTCGGGGTGGGTGCTCAGCGCATTCGTGATCTGTTCAAGGAAGTCAAAGCACTGGCGGAAAAGAACGGTCAGGACAGCGGGATCATTTTCATCGACGAAATTGACGTGATCGGCGGCAAGCGCGACGGTCAGCAGCAGCGCGAATACGACCAGACGCTGAACCAGCTGTTGACCGAGATGGACGGCATCGCCACCAGCGACAAGCCGCGCATCCTGCTGATTGCCGCGACCAACCGCAAGGACATGCTGGACCCCGCTCTGCTGCGTCCCGGACGCTTTGACCGGCACATCAGCGTCGATCTGCCGGACAAGACTGCACGCGAGCAGATTCTGATGATCCACACCGCCAACAAGCCGCTTGCTTCCGATGTCTCGCTGGACAAAGTGGCGCAGGAGACGTTTGGCTTCTCCGGCGCGCAGCTGGAGAGCGTGGCAAATGAAGCAGCAATTTACGCCATGCGCGACCAGAGTGAGATGATTGAGGCGCGCCACTTTGCGCTGGCGGTGGACAAGGTCATGCTGGGGGAAAAAGTGGACCGGGAAGCGTCCCTGGAAGAAAAGAAACGGGTGGCGCTGCACGAACTGGGACACGCGATCGTCAGCGAACACGTGCGCCCGGGTTCTGTCTCCCAGGTGACGCTGAGTCCTCGCGGCAAAGCGTTGGGGTACGTCCGTCAAAATCCGCTGGAGGATCGCTACCTGTATACCAAGGAAGCGCTGGAACAGCAGATCATGGTCTGCCTGGGCGGCGCCGTTGCCGAAGAAATCTACTACGGCGGCCGGAGCACCGGCTCCAAAAACGACTTTGAGCAGGCGCTGAACATGGCGACGGAGATTGTCCAAAGCGGGATGTCCCGCTTGGGGATTGTCCATTTGCAATTCGCAGACAAAACGCACATTCACGAAGAAGTAAACCGGTTGCTGGAGGAACTGCTGGAGAAGACGCGCGCGCTGCTGCGCAAGTTCGACTCCGTGTTCCAGATCGGCCTCAACACGCTGCTGGAAGAGGAAGTGCTGCATGGCGATGCGTTCCGCCGCCTGCTGGCCGAAGCCCGGCAATCGTCCAAGGAGCTGGCGGTTTGATCCGCCGGCTTTTTTGTGTTTCTACAATCTCTGGCAGGGAACAGGCCGTGCCGGTTTTCCGCTGTTCAGACCAGTTGTCGTCTCGACTTTTTTTGCAGGACAGGGTACCCAACCCCGCCCGTGTTGAATATCCTACAAGAGCACATGGGAGTGACATCAGAAGGGAAGGAGACCCAATGGCAAAAGTAAACCGGAGAAAACAGCACAAATCCTTGGGAAAACGCTCGAAGAATGAGTCGTTCGAGATTCCCTTTCTGCCGCAGACATCAGAGTTGGTCTGGCTCGAACGGCTGGAGTCGGAATTGACGGATGAAGACGATTACGAGGATTTTGAGCCGAAATCGTTCACAATCACCAACAAAAGCAGTGACGTCATTCCGCCCCTGCACAATGTGCCCCCACAAAACGTTTCCTCCAATCAAACAACGTTCTCCAAGATCATCAAGGAGCGGAAGCAGGAGCAAGAATATTCCTTTGTCTACACGGACGATCTGAGCGACCAGGCAGTGACGACCGAAAAGATTGCGAACCGGGCGATCGACGCTTCCAAGATCAAGCCGGGCTGCATCGACAACACCCTGCTGAAAGACTACGCCGTCGACAGTGCCAAACTGGCCGACAACAGCGTCACGTCCGGCAAGATTGCCCCGGAAGCCATCCAATCCATCCACATCGGCAGATACGTCATTACGGGTGAGATGATTCAGGACCGCACCATTTCCGGTGACAAGCTGATGAACAACAGCATCACATCGGAAAAGCTGGCAGACAAGACGATCGACTCGATCAAGTTTGCCGAGGGAGCAATCCAGACCAAGCACATTCAGGAACAGGCGATCACCAGCGAACTGATCCAGGATCAGGCGATCACGTCGGAAAAGATCAAAATGGGCACGATTCAAACAGGCAATCTGGCCAACTACATCATCAATTCCGTCAAGCTGGAGGACGGTGCTGTCACGACCGACAAACTGAGGGACGCGTCAGTGACCGCAAGCAAGCTGGACGAGGAAGCGGTCGAATCCCAGCACATCAAACGCGGGGCAATTCTGCACGAACATTTGGCAGAACGTGCTGTGGACAGCGTCAACCTGATGCCGGGCTGCGTTGGGGAGCAGCATATTGCCCATCTGATCATCGGCCCTCACCATCTGGCTCCGGAGGCGGTCAACAGCCAAAAGCTGGCACCGTTCGCGGTTCAGTCGGAGCATTTGGACAGCGGTTGTGTCACCAGCGAAAAATTGGCCAAGGGAGCTGTCAGTGGTGTCCATCTGCAGGCAGGCGTGATTCAAACCAGTCACCTGCAGGACAACGTGGTGACCAGCAAGAAAATCGGCGACCAGCAGGTGACCACCAGCAAACTGGCCCATCAGGCGGTGGAAGCCGACAAGCTGGCGCCGCGCAGCGTCTACGGTGTCCATGTGGCCGATGAGTCGATCGAAGCCAGACACATCGCCGAAGGGGCGATCACCAAGGAGAAGCTGGCCAGGAGCGCAATTGAAGATGTCCATCTGCGCGAGCGCATTATCAGCAACGTTCATTTAAAGGATCACATTATCCAGACGAACAACCTGGCCGATCACGTGGTGACCACGTCGAAGTTGGCGAGCGAATCTGTCTCCACTGACAAAATCACGGACCTGAGCGTCACCACCCCCAAACTGGCGGACGGGGCCGTCACATCGGCGAAATTGGCTACGGAGGCCATCAAGGCACGTCATTTGTCAAATAGCGTGGTCACCTGGGATAAACTGGCCGAGAAATCCGTGCATGCCCAGCATCTGGTGCGCGGCTCCGTGCACAACGAACACATCCTACCAGGCGCCGTGACGGGGGAAAAGCTGGCCGACAGCAGCGTCACCCGGGAGAAACTGGCGGACGGCAGTGTGGATGGCACCAAACTGGAAGCCCGTTCGGTGACCGGAGAGCACGTGGTGAAAGGCAGCCTGACCGGTGAGCACCTGGCTCCCGGCAGCGTGACCGGCGATCTGCTCACTCCCCAGATCGTCGACAGCGACCATATTCGTACGCAGGCGATAGGCCCTCAGCATCTCCAGCCGCAGTTGATCACTTCTACATTCCTGGCCGATCAGGCGGTCACCCGGGAAAAGTTGGCGGCACGCAGCGTGGACGGCGATAAGCTGGACGTGTTTGCAGTGTCGACAGATCACATCGTGGACCGGTCGATCAATCGGGATAAGCTGGCCAACGGCTCGGTTCATGGCGAACACCTGCAGCGAAAGAGCATTGCGTCTCATCATCTGCAGGAATCGATCGTGTCCGCTGTCCATCTGAAGGCGGCTGCCGTGACAGAGGAAAAGCTGGCTGCCGGTGCCGTGACCGAGGAAAAGCTGGCTGCCGGTGCCGTGACGGCGGAAAAATTGGCGGCTGGTGCCGTAACTGCCGAGCATTTGGCTGAAAACGCGATCGTCACGCAGCATCTCGCCGATGGTGCTGTCACACCGGAAAAGCTGTCGTTTCGGCCGCTGGAATCCGGCAGCATACAAGGGAACACCCTGCAGCAGTTCGGAATCGTTCCGTTTCACCTGGCTGCCGGGGAAAAGTCGACAGATGTGACCATCCGGCTCAACGTTCCCTATGCAGATCCCCATTACTGCCTGATCGCCATGAGCAATCAGTTGGGATGTTGTACATCGCTCAAATTCACGAACCGAACGTATGCCGTCGTGAGCGTGTTCCGCACCGATGAAGGCCAGGAGACTTCTGGCGTATTGCAGTGGATTGCGGTCGGGGAAAAGGGAACGGCGCAGACGTTGTACGAGGAACAGCCGATTGTGTTGGCGGAGGAGGACGTAGAGCCTGACGTCGACCTGAGTGCAGAGGCACAGACGGAGGAGGCTGCTGTTGTCCACGCCGAAGACGCCGGACAGACCGAAGATGCGCCCGAGACTGACAGCCATCCCGTATTCGCAGATGAGCAGGATGCCGAAAACGAACCAGGCAACGTATATTCCGTCCATCCGGATGAGACGGAGCAGCACTGACAACGGAGAAGCGGGCCCTCTCAGGCAGGGAGGGCCTTGTTTTTGCGCTCGTGCACCTGCAGGCGGGACAGTTGCTTCGCGTGCGCGTTTTGTTACCATAATATTTTTACGGTAACCTTGGTCCTAGTCAGTCTTTCATTGAATTTATACATACCCGATAGTATAATTGATTCGTTACAACCAAGTCGGAATTTGTTTTGAATGGGATATTGGAGGGAAAACAAGCCGATGATGACGACCATTGCCCAGATCGGGCAGCACGTGGGACAAGAAGTGCGACTGGGCTGCTGGCTCTACAACAAGCGCAGCAGCGGTAAAATACAATTCCTGCAGCTTCGCGATGGCTCCGGTTTTATTCAGGGCGTCGTGGTTAAGGCCGAGGTGCCGGAAGCAGTGTGGGAAGCGGCTTCCAAGCTGACTCAGGAAAGCTCTCTGTACATAACCGGTGTCGTGCGCGCTGACGAGCGGGCCCCCAGCGGCTATGAGCTGACTGTCACCGGAATCGACATCATTCAACTCGCGCAAGATTACCCGATCTCGCTCAAGGAGCACGGCGTTGACTTCCTGATGGACCATCGTCACCTGTGGCTGAGAACACCGCGTCAACGGGCCGTGATGGCGATCCGTTCCGAGGTGATCCGCGCTGTTACTGAATTTTTCCATCAGCACGGGTTTTACAAAGTGGACCCGCCAATTCTCACGCCGACATCCGCAGAAGGAACGACCAACCTGTTCCACACCAAGTATTTTGACGAGGATGCCTACCTGTCGCAATCCGGCCAGCTTTACATGGAAGCGGCCGCCATGGCGTTGGGGCGTGTCTATTCCTTCGGACCGACGTTCCGTGCGGAAAAGTCCAAAACGCGCCGCCATCTGATCGAGTTTTGGATGATCGAGCCCGAGATGGCCTTTGTCGATCACGAAGAAAACCTGCGCATTCAGGAGGCGTTTGTCTCCCATATCGTGCAGTCCGTCCTGAAAAATTGCCAGCGTGAACTGAAAACACTGCAGCGCGACACCAGCAAGCTGGAAAACGTAGTGGCTCCGTTCCCGCGCATCACGTACGATGACGCGATCAAGCTGCTGCAGGAAAAGGGCAGCGACATCAAGTGGGGCGACGATTTCGGCGCGCCGGACGAAACGATGATCGCCGAGCACTTTGACAAGCCGGTCTTCATCACCCACTATCCGACCGAGATCAAAGCGTTCTACATGAAACCGGACCCGAACCGTCCGGAAGTGGTGCTTTGTGCCGACCTGATCGCGCCGGAGGGCTACGGTGAAATTATCGGCGGCAGCCAGCGGATTGACGATCCGGTCCTGCTGGAGCAGCGCTTCGCCGAACACAACCTGTCCGAAGACGCCTACAAGTGGTACCTCGATCTGCGAAAATACGGCACGGTGCCGCACTCCGGATTCGGCCTCGGTCTGGAACGGACGATCGCCTGGATTTGCGGACTTGACCACGTGCGCGAGACGATCCCGTTCCCGCGCATGCTGTACCGTCTCTACCCATAATGCCCCAACCGTTATGCGGCAGCGCGGCTGCCTGACGGCCCGACACCCTGTTGCCGGTGGGCGGCAGGGTGTTTTCTTGTTTGGATTTGCCGGATGACCGGCCTGTCAATGAGGTGAATGGTTTCATGGACCCCCATATTTTGCAACTGCTGCAAGAAGGCGCGACATCCGTCTCCAATCTGCTGCTGAAGATGTACAAGCGCATGTCTCTGTCCGACGAGGAGATGATGCTGATTATCCACCTGCTGTCGTTTCAACAGGAGGGGAAGCGGTTTCCCACCCTGCAGGAACTGGAAGAGCGCATGTCCCTCACGCCTGCGCGGCTGATCCAGACGCTGCAAAAGCTGTTGAAGGAAGAGTGGATCAGGATTGACGAATACATTGACCAGCAAACGGGACTGCGCCACGAGCAGTACAATTTGACGCCGCTGTACCGCAAGTTGTACCAGAGCTGGCGTGAGCAGCTCACGGCTTCCCGCATCGTCGACTCGGTGGCAGAACCGTTTGCCGAGGCGGCCGCGGCGTCTTTCGAGGAGCCGACCGACCTGTACAGCCGGTTCGAACAGGCCTTCGGACGTCCCCTGTCTCCCTTTGAAATCGAGACGATCCACATGTGGGTTGAGCAGGATGGCCATGCGGAGGAATTGATCCTGACCGCCCTTCGGGAAGCAGCAGCCGTGGGCAAACTGCACATCCGCTACATCGATCGGATTCTCCTGGAGTGGCAAAAACAACAGATCACCAGCGTGGAGGAGGCGCGGCATTACAGTCTGCGTTTTCGGCGACAGGCCCCCTCGCGCGATTACCGGCAACCGCTGTGAGCACGTAAGTCACAGCGGTTTTTTTGTTGGGCACGTACCGGTGTGAATGGCTGCTGTCGTTTCGCGGCTGTACACGTACCCATTTCCGCGTCGTTTCATACCATATTACGAAATACGTGACGTGTGCCCGTGCGGCATCGGTTTGGACGGGTAACATGGTGACCCGCTGCCGCCGGGGCACGCAGGTTGGAGGTATGTTGCCGTGGAGAAACGAAAACGAGGGGAACCGCCCCACTGGGTCATGCCGGGCGTCTTTTCCGGTCATGTCATCGTCGAGGAAGCCGTCGAACGGGTCACCTCCGTCAAACTGCCGGAGTTGCTTCCGTTTGAAGGGCAGGCGCCGAATGAGCAGGTCAAACAGCCCGAGGAATCGACGTGGAAGGAGCGGATCGAACAGCTCGAGGCGCAGGTAGCTGAGCTGAAGCAATCGCTCGCCGCCTGGGAGGAACGTTTCAAGGCGCTGGAAGCCGAACAGAAACGGGATTGTGAGTATCTGTACCAGGTCGTCCTCTCCTTGAAAAAAGAGTGGGAGAAAGAGCGAGATGAACATCGCGATCATTAGCCCCGGTCCGTTTTCCGTACCGCCAGTCAAGGGCAGCTCCGTAGAGCACGATATAGACGAAGTGAGCAAAGTGTTCGGGCCGCAGCATCAGGTGACGATCTACACCCGCACGTGTCCCGACTACCCAGAGTCCACTCGGGAGAGACACCGGGAGTTCGTCCGCTTCGACTACAGCGGCCCTGGCCCATACCTGCGCAGCGTGATCCGCGATCTGCGCAAGCGGCAGCCGGATGTGATTCTGGTGGAAAACCGGCCGCATTATGTACCGGCGCTGCGGCGCCATTTTCCCCGTGTGCCGATCGTTGTGAACATGCACTCCCACGTCTACGCGTCCCCGCCGCTGATCAGCGCAGAACAAATGCGGCGGGTAGGCCGGCTGGCAGACGGCATACTCACGAACAGCGAGTATTTGCGCAGCCATTTTATTGAGAAACTCCGGCTGCCCGCGGCCAAGGTGCACGCTGTACACCTCGGGGTGGACGTCACCCCCTATCAGGCAGCCCGAAAAAGCCGCGCGGTGAAGAAACTGCGTCGGCAGTTGGGGCTGAAGTCGCATCATCGGGTGTTGGTCTACGCGGGTCGGCTGATTCGCGAAAAAGGGGTGCACGTATTACTCAGAGCGTTTCGGCACGTGCTCGAAAGGGACCCCAAAGCCCGGTTGGTCATCGTCGGAGGGACGGGATACGGCAGCAACCGCGAAAATGCCTACGTGCGCCGTCTGAAAGAACTGGCGGCTCCGCTGGGCGACGCAGTGATCTTCGTCAACTTCGTACCCAGCGCGCAGATGCCGCTGTACTACCAGATTGGCGATGTGGTGGCGACACCGTCGGTATGGCAAGAGCCATTTTGCCGCGTCAATCTGGAAGCGATGGCGTCCGGCAAGCCAGTCATCACCACGCCGCGGGGGGGCATCGCGGAAGTGGTCAACCACCTGGGCAGCGGGTTCCTCATCCCGCCCGAGGAGTGGTCACAGGAACTTCCTTCCGTCTGGGAGTCGCTGTGGAGGATTCCCCGTTTCCGTTCTGACATGGGAAGGCGGGCGCTGATGCGAGCCAGGCAATTTTCCTGGCACACGACCGCCCAGGAGTATCTGCGTGTTTTCGAGGAAGTCATCGCCAAACGAACAGGGCGAAAGCAGGCACAGAGCAGGCAGCCGCTGCGCAGCATCGGCTGAACGGATGACCGGTTGGAGTGGATGGTCGCCCGTTCTTTTGCGGTTGAGGACGTAAGCCCTGCTCGGAAGGGAAAAGCCGCATACCTTATAAGTATCGCAGAGCACAACTGGGGAGTGATTGTCGTGAAAGGGTTAATCTTGTGTGCTGGACGCGGCACCCGCCTGCATCCCTTTTCCTATTCCCAACCCAAAACCCTTCTCCCTGTGGCCAATCACCCGGTATTGCATTACTGCATACTCAAACTGCGTGAAGTGGGTGTGCGTGATATCGGAATTGTCATACAACCGTCCCAAAAGGAAATTCCACAATATGTTGGTGATGGTAGTCAATTTGGGGCTACCATTACCTTTCTTGAACAACAAAAACCATTGGGAATTGCCCATGCCGTGCAGCTGGCGCAGCCGTTCCTGCGTGACGAACCGTTTATCCTGCTGTTGGGCGATAATCTGCTGATGGATTCCTTGCACGAGCTGACGAAGACCTTTACCCGCACCGGGGCGGACGGTGTCGTGATGCTGAGTAAGGTGGACCGACCGCAGGATTACGGGATCGCGGAAATCCAGGATGAGCGTCTGGTCTCCGTAGAGGAAAAGCCGCAGCGTCCCAAAAGCAATCTCGCAGTGATCGGCGCCTACCTGTTTACCCGCCCGATTTTTGCAGCAATTGCCACCCTGCGTCCGTCCAAACGCGGTGAGTACGAAATCACAGACGCGATCCAGTCGATGATCGACAGCGGCTATCACATTGCCCATACCGTTACCCACCGACAATATACGGATGTGGGAACGATTGAACGCTGGCTCGAGGCCAACCGCTGGATGCTGACACAGGAGCTCGGCGTCCGGCACGAAATCGGCAGCGACAGCATTGTGGAAAACTGCACCATCATCGGTCCGGTGTTGATCGGGAAGCGCTGCCGGATCGAAAACTGTCGGCTGGGTCCCTATGTGGCGATACAGGACGGCGTTCAGTTGAAAAACTGCAAGCACATTGAAAACAGCATTCTGCTCGAAAACAGCTCCCTCAATGACGTGGAATGGCCGGTGACCAACAGCGTGTTTGGCCGTTCATCCCATCTCGCCGGCAGCGGAGCGGACAGCAGTGGGGTGTTTATCCTCAGTGACAAATCCTCCATCCGCATGCCCAGGGCGAAGGGGAGTCCGCCATGACGACAATGCCGCCCAAGCCCACTACGTTCACTGTCGTCATTCCCACGTACAACCGGGAAGCGTTTATCGACAAGGCGATCCGCAGTGTGCTCAAGCAGACGTGTACGGACTGGAAACTGCTGATCATGGACGATGCGTCTACAGACCAGACGTACGAGAAGGTCGCCCCCTATCTCACAGATCCTCGCATCCAGTATTTCCGGATGGAGGAGAACTCCGGCATTTCCAAGGTGATGAACCAAGCGCTGGCGATGGTGGATACGCCGTTTTTGGTCCAGTTGGATTCGGATGACTGGCTGCCGCGTGAGGCACTCTCCATCCTGAAGCGATACATCCGCAAAGACAAGAAGAACACGGCGCTGTTCTATGGAAACGTGAAAATCTGGCGTGTCAAGCGCGAGCGCTGCTGCGATCCGTTTATCATCACCCACAAGCAATTTCACAACAAATACGACTTTTTGCAGTACAACCGCTGGATGGTGGCGCCGCGGTGCTATCGGGTAGAGGCGTTGCGGGAGGTAGGAGGATGGGATACCTCTGATCCGTATGAGGGACGGATCATGGAAGACCGGCGAATGATTCTCCGGCTGATCGAACGGTATCCCGTAAAGTGGATCAACCGCATGCTGTACAACAGGACCAAGCACCGGGGTCAGCTTACCGACAAGGAGATGAAATCGAAACGGAACCGGCTTCGCAGAGAGACCTTTCAGTACTATCTCACGCGCTGGGGGGGCAAGTACAAACCCGTCTACGGCTATAAAGGCGGGTATCTCATCATCAAGGAGCTGAAGCGAGTGAGGCGGTCACACAGATGAGGACCGTGCCGGCCATGTGTTGGCAGTGGGAGCGGTTCTTCGTCTGTCCGCCACAAACTGCAGCGCAAGCACATGCGCACCGTTCAAAACGGCTCACAGATGTAATCGGGAGGCCATCGCATGCATCGGGTTCTTGTTTACCGGCGCAAATTCCTGCCGAAAAGCGAAACCTTCATCTACGAACAACTGCTTGGCCACCAGCGTGTGCAGCCGGTCGTGCTCACGCGGCGGCAGTGCAACCGCAAGGATTTTCCCTATTGGCCCGTGTACGTGCGCAGGCGGTTTAAGGGTCTTGCCGGCTGGCTGAAAAAACAGAAGTTTGCCTGCCTGCACGCCCGGTTTGGCACGGCCGGAGTGGAGCTGCTGCCGCATGCGCGAAAGGCGAAACTGCCGCTGATCACCTCCTTTCACGGATTTGACGTGACCAAACGCGTGCAGCAGGACAGCCGCTACCGCCGCGCGCTGAAGCGGCTGTTTCGTCACGGAAAGGCGTTTACGGTCGTCAGCAAGCACATGAAGCGGCAGCTGATCCGACTCGGCTGTCCGCAAAAAAAATCACCGTGATCCGCTCGGGGATTGATCTGGGCAAATTTCCCCTGCAGCCTCCGCAGCCGGTCGTCGACGGGGCGTTTCGCCTGCTGAGCGTCGGCCGTTTGACCGAAAAGAAGGGGATGGACACACTGATCAAGGCGTTTGCCCGCATTCGCCGCAAGTATCCCCGTGCGACGCTGACGATTGTCGGGGACGGGGAAGAGAAGCAGAAACTGCGCCGCCTGATCAAACGCCACCGCCTGCAGCATGCTGTTACGCTGCGCGGCGCCCAGCCCCATCACGAGGTTGGGCGTGAACTGGCGAACTGCCATGTGTTCGTCCTCGCCTGCAAAACGGCGAAAAACGGCAATCAGGAAGGCATCCCCAACGTCCTGATGGAAGCCATGGCGGTCGGCAGACCAGTCATCTCTACCTATCACGCAGGTATTCCCGAACTGGTGAAACACGGCAAGACGGGATACCTCGTGCCGGAGCGGTCCGTCGCCAAGCTGGCCAAGATGATCAAACGCGTGCTGAAGGAGCAGGACCGATGGCCGGACGTGGTGATCCGGGCGAGAGAACAGGTGGAGCGCCGCCACGATATAGAGAAACAGCGCGCAAAACTGGAAGACTTGTATCTTCGCGTACTGAAAAAGCAGCGATGAGGTGAAAGCATGGAGGTAGCCGTAGTAGGTACGGGATACGTGGGTCTGACGACGGCGGTGTCCTTTGCCTTGCACGGACATCGGGTGACGGGGGTGGATGTCGACGCGGCGAAAATCAACCGCTTGAAACAAAAAATCTGCCCCATCTACGAACCTGGTCTGGAGGAAGCGTTGGCCCGGGCGATCGACAGCGGCGCACTTCGCTTTGCCGCCAGTCTAAAGGAGGGCGCACGCGATGCGGATGTGTTGTTCATCTGCGTCGGCACGCCGGAAGCAGCCGACGGTTCAGCCGATCTGTCCTATCTGTTTGCCGCCGTGGATGATATTCGCGCCCTGCAGGCGGATGTGCCGAAGCAGCGCACCGTGGTGATCAAAAGCACGGTTCCTGTCGGCACGGCCGATCGCGTGGCCGCCCTGCTTGCCGCCTGCGGGGGGATACACGTGGCGTCCAACCCGGAGTTTTTACGGGAAGGAAGCGCCTTACAGGATGCGCTTTCGCCGTCCCGCATCGTGATCGGGGCCGACGCGGATGAGGCGTTTGCCGTCCTCAAGCGGTTGTACGAAGGGGTAAAGGCACCGCGCGTGTTCACGACGCGAGCCGATGCGGAGCTGATCAAATACGCGTCCAACGCGTTTTTAGCCACGAAGATTTCGTTTATGAACGAGCTGGCCCGGCTGTGCGCGGTTCTGGGCACGGACGTGCAGACCGTAGCCCGCGGGATGGGGCTGGACAGCCGGATCGGGCCGGAGTTTTTGCAGGCGGGGCTGGGCTTCGGCGGGTCGTGTTTTCCCAAGGACACGATCGCCCTGCTGCAGCTGGCCAAACAGCACGGTGTCTCTCTCTCCATCCTGGAAAAGGTGCGGGATTTGAATGCGACGCAGCCGGACTGGTTTATCGCTCGGCTGCGCGATCGGCTGGGGACGCTGCACGGCAAGCGGATTGCCGTGCTGGGCCTGGCGTTCAAACCGAATACGGACGACATCCGGGAAGCTCCGTCCCTAAAAGTGCTGAATGTTTTGCTCCGTGAAGGGGCAGCGGTGTCGGCGTACGATCCGGTGGCGTCTCCGGCAGTCGCCCGGCTGTTCCCTCAGGTGACGTACGCGTCCGATCCGTATGCAGCGCTCCAGGCTGCGGATGCCGCCGTGCTGGTGACAGAGTGGAAACAGTGTGTAGACCTTGACTGGCAGCAGGTGAAGGCGGTGATGAACGCTCCCGTGCTGTTTGACGGGCGCAACGCCTGGCCGGCCGATGCGCTGTCGAAAGCCGGTTTCGTCTATGTCGGCGTGGGCAGAAGCTGACTTTTCCGTCGAGAAAAGTCAGCTTTTTGCGTACGGAGCTATTTGAACCGAATGGTAGAATGCGCTACCATACACTTATGGAAGGGTTCCCCAAGGAGAGAAAATACAAGGGAGTGATCGCGGTGAACAATAGCAAAACCCTGCCGAAGCGAAGCGAGATTCCGGCTGAGTACAAGTGGCGGCTGGAAGACATCTACAAAAGCGACGCTGACTGGGAGAACGACGTCCGCAAAGTAAAGGAGTTGGCTGAGCAGATCGCAGCCAAGAAAGGCACGCTGTCGCAGGGCGGCCAACAACTGCTGGACGTTCTGAAACTGCAGGACGAACTGCTGATGACGCTCGACCAGGTTTACGTGTACGCCCGCATGCGGCGTGACGAAGACAACACCAACAGCACCTACCAGGCATTGACCGACCGGGCGACCGCCCTCAGCACGCAGGTATACGGAGCGATTTCGTACATACAACCGGAGATTCTGGCGATCCCGACCGAGCAGTTGGAAGCGTGGATCAATCAGGTGCCGGGACTGGATCATTACCGCATCCTGCTGGACGAAATCACCCGCTTCAAGCCGCATACGCTGTCGGCCGAGGAGGAGGCGATCCTGGCCAATGTCAGCGAGATTGCTTCGGCGCCGTCCAAAATTTACGGGATGCTGAACAACGCCGACATCAAATTCCCGATGATCACCGATGAAAACGGCGAAGAAGTGGAACTGACCAAAGGGCGTTACGTCCAGTTCATGGAGTGCAAGGACCGCCGTGTGCGCAAGGAAGCGTTCGAGGCGCTGTACGCCACGTACGACAAGCACCGCAACACGATTGCCGCCTCGCTCACATCTGCGGTCAAGGCGGACGTGTTCTACGCCCGCACCCGCAAATACCCGTCCGCCCTGTACGCCGCCCTATTTGCGGACAACGTCGACATTTCGGTGTACGACAACCTGATCGCCACCATCCGTGAGCACCTGCCGCTGATGCACCGCTACATCGCGCTGCGCAAAAAGATGCTGGGTGTGGACGAACTGCACATGTACGATCTCTACGTGCCGATCGTGCCGGAAGTGGAGATGAAGATTCCCTACCAGCAGGCAGTGGAGACGATCAAGGAAGCGCTGCGGCCGCTGGGAGAGGACTACGGCCGCGTCCTCGCCGAAGGATTTGCCGGCGGCTGGATCGATGTATACGAAAACCAGGGCAAAACCAGCGGCGCGTACTCCTGGGGAGCGTACACGACACATCCGTATGTGCTGATGAACTACCAGGACAACGTCAACAACATGTTTACCCTGGCGCACGAGATGGGGCACGCCCTGCACAGCTACTACTCCAATCAGACGCAGCCGTACACCTACGCCGACTACAAGATCTTCGTCGCCGAGGTGGCCTCTACGCTGAACGAGGCGCTGCTGATGCACCACCTGTTGCAGACGACCACGGACAAAAAACAGCGGATGTACCTGATCAACTACTATCTGGAGCAGTTCCGCACCACTGTCTTCCGCCAGACCATGTTTGCCGAGTTTGAGAAAACCGTGCACGCCAAGGCGGAACAGGATGAACCGCTCACGGCCGACAGCCTGAGCGAAATCTACCGCGAGCTGAATGTGGCCTACCACGGGCCGGAGATGGTCGTGGACAGCCAGATTGATCTGGAGTGGGCGCGCGTTCCCCACTTCTATCGCAACTTCTACGTCTACAAATACGCCACAGGGTTCTCTGCGGCCACATCGCTGGCCAAACAAATTCTCGAAGAAGGACAGCCGGCGGTGGAGCGGTACCTGCAGTTCTTGAAGAGCGGCAGCTCCGACTACCCGCTCAATCTGCTGAAAAAAGCGGGCGTCGACATGACCTCGCCGCAGCCGATCCGCGAGGCGCTGAGCGTCTTTGCCGAGATGCTCACGGAGATGGAACAATTGGCGGGAGCAAACTAAACGAATGTGCAAAACCGGGACAGCGTGTCCCGGTTTTTTTGCTGCAGCGCGAATTTGTTCCAACTTTTTTAATAATGATGTAATCATTTTCCATCCGCGACGTATTACCCTTCTGGGGACATTGTCGGGGTTGGCTCCGTCTTGAGGAGGAGAAAAAGTTCCACCTGTTGACGGTTTCGAATAATATGGGGCCCCTGGCACAATGTTCCTTGGAAATGATTGTAACAGACTTGGGGGAATTATTGTGAACAAACGCGCATCCATTTTTCTTGCTTCTCTGCTGGTCATCACCGCAGGCTGCGGACCAGGGGCAGCTCAACCGCCGGAAGAGCAGCCCGCCAAAGCCAAAGTCGTCCAGGTGTTGACGGTAAAGAAACCGGATCACCCCGTCATGCTGTCCGTGACCGGCATCGTGGAAGCCAAGCGGGATGCCATCCTGCAGTTTGGCACGGGAGGCACGGTTGCGGCCATCCATGCGACGAAAGGAGCGAAGATCGCCCAGGGTCAGCTTCTGGCTTCGCTTGATGCCAGCTACTACCAGAAGGAAGTGGAGGCGGCGGCAAGCCAGGTGGAAGAAGCGGCGGCCCGCAAGAGCAAGACGTTGAAGGGTGCGACGGAAGAAGCGATTCAACAGCAGCGTTTGCAACTGCAAAGCGCCCAGAACCAGCTGGAGAAGGCCAAGCAGGAGTATGAGCAAGGCCAAAAGCTGTTCGAAGGCGGTGCCATTTCCAAAAGCGAATGGAACGACCGGAAATGGGCCTTGGACCAGGCGCAATTAGCCGTGAACAACGCCAAGCTGACCCTCGACGAACTGCTCAAGGGAGCTCAGCCTGAAGACATCGCCATGGCCAACGCCTCGCTGAAACAGGCGGCGGGTCAAGTGGAGCGGGCGAAAAAGACGCTGAACGACACCAAAATCATCGCCCCGTTCGCTGGTACGGTGGTGGAGGTCTCCAAGCAGGTGGGCGAATTGGCCAATCCGGGCGAATCCATCATCCATCTGGTCGATTTGTCGGAGGTAAAAGTGACACTGGACGTCACCAATGAGCTAATCAACCAGTTCCGCGAGAAGGCCAAGGTCCAGGTCATTGGCGAAGACGGCCAGAAGAACGAGGGAACCGTCACCTACGTCTCGCCGGTGGTCGACAAGCAGACCGGGAAGTTTCGGGTGGAAGTGACCGTCCCCAATCCGAAAGGCATATGGCGCGGGGGAATGGTGGCCACAGTGGAGATCCCGCGTACAATCAACGGTTTTCTCGTACCGTTGGAAAGCGTCGGCGTGAGTGAATCCACGCACTATGTGATGGCGGTGGAAAACGGCGTGATCATCAAGCGGGAAGTCAAAACGGGACAACTGGTAGGCGATCAGATCGAAATCGTTTCCGGTGTCAAACCGGGCGACCAACTGCTGCGCGCCGGCATTACCTTCTACGTTGAGGGGCAAAAAGTGGAGGCGAAAGGGGAATAACGCATGGAAAAGACGATTCTCTTTCTGCTGAAGCGACGCCTCATTGTATTTCTGGTCACGTTTGTCATCGTCATCGCCGGGTTCGGCTCGCTGTTCAGCTTTCAAGTGGAACTGGTTCCCAAGACAAACTTCCCGTGGATTAGCGTCGACGTCTCCGGCGGATCGCTTCCGCCCGAGGAGATGGAAGAAAAGGTCACCAGGAAAATCGAACAGGAGATCAAGTCGATCCCTGACGTGAAAGAGTACACGTCCACAACCACCACCGGGAATGTCAACATCACGGTGATCGCCGAAGAAGGCAAAGGGGACAAAGTAAGGCAGGAAGTGCAAAACGTGGTGAGCCGCCTGCGCAACTCATTCCCCAAGGCGGTTGACACGGTTAACGTCACCCAGGCCAATTTCGGGGACGACGCCCTGATTGACTATGCCCTGGTGGGGGCGGACCCGCAATCGATGCTCAACTTGGCGAAAACTGCGATCAAAGACCGGATCGAATCCGTCCCCGGGGTCAAGGAAGTGGAAGTGTCGGATCGCAGTTTTGCGAATCAGATCGCCATCACGCTGCGGCCGGAACGGCTGGCCGCCTACCGCACGACGACCGCATCAGTGATGGAGCAGCTCCAGGCGACCAACTGGAAACAAGCTGTCGGCATGCTGGAGAATCCCGGATTTGACACCGTCATCATGATCGACAACACGTACACGACCGTCCAGGAGATCAACCGATTGAACATCGACACGCCGGAAGGGACGGTGACCCTGGACCAGTTGGCCACCGTTGAAGATTTGCGCGGCAAGGTTAAAGATTCGATCGCGCTGACAAACGGCAATATTTTTGTCCACCTCAGCGTCAAGCGTGCAGAAGGGCACGATCTGATCACACTTCAACGCAACGTGGAGGAGGTCGTGAAGCAGATCAACGCCGAAGCCGACGGACGCTACGAGCTCAAGGTGATGTTTGAGGCCGCCTCCTACATTGAGCACGCCGTGAGCAACCTCAGCCGGGACGTATTGCTCGGCGGGGCGCTGGCGATCATCATCCTGTTTGTCTTCCTGCGCAACTGGCGTGTGACACTGGTCATCGCCACGACGCTGCCGATGTCCGCCTTGATGACGTTTATCGCGATGAAATGGGGCGGGTACAACATCGACATGGTGAGCCTGCTGTCACTTTCCCTCTCGGTTGGCCTGATCGTCGACGCGGCGATTGTCGTTCTGGAGAGCATTTATCAGTTCCGGGAAAAAGGAGAGCCGCTGCAGCAGGCGATTGTGAAAGGAACGCGGGAAGTGCTGACCCCGGTGTTCACTTCGCAGTTGACGATTATCATCGTCTTTCTGCCGCTGGTCTTTGCCGACTTTGAAGACTGGATGAAACCGATTCTGCAGACGATCGCCTTCACGGTCACGTCGGCGATTGTGGCGTCGACCATTGCTGCATTTTTCTTCGTCCCGGTTTTTTCCGACAGATTTCTCAGCAAGGACAAGAACGTGTCACTGGAGGGACAAGGAAAAGACCACGCGATCGTGCTGTGGTTCAACCGACTGCTGCAGGTGGCTTTGCGCCACAGGGTGAAAACGGTCATCCTCGCCATTGTCATCTTTGTCAGCTCCACGTTCCTTTTGCCTTTTGTCAAAATGGGGCAGAGCATTGACACGAACGAAAACCTGGTGTTCGCATCGATGACCATGTCGACCGGGTCCAGTCTGGAAGATGCGCAGCGTGCGGGCATTGCGGCGGAAGCATCTTTGCGGCAAATCCCGGAAGTAAAAGACGTCTTTTTCTTCGGGAACAAAGAGAAGACGGAACTGTTCATCTCCCTGAAGCCGAAGAAGGAACGGGAGCGCGACAAGGAAGCGCTGACCCAGGACATCAACGACCGGCTCAAGGCGATTCCCGGCATTGAGAGCATCACGACCGCATTTGGCGGCCAGGGAAATGAGCCGCCTGTCCAGCTGGATATCGTCGGTGATGACCTGGAGAAAATGCGTCAGCTCGCCGGCGACGTGGAAGCCATGCTGGCAACGATCCCGGGCGTGACCAACATCCGCAACAATTTCAAGGAGGGCAAGGAGAAAATCACCTTGATTCCCAAGCAGGAAGCGCTCGCCCGGATGCAGGTGGATGCCCGCTCCCTGATGCAGCAGATCAGCATGATGATCGGGGAACAGCCGGTCACGACGATCACGAGCGACGGGATTGAGGTAAATGTGGTCGCCAAAATGCCGGACAATTGGCTGAAGCATCCGGAGCAATTGCGGCAAATCATGATCAGTTCCAATACAGGTGAGCAGGTGCCGCTCTCCGAACTGGTGGAGTGGCGGCACAGCAAGTCGCCGGTCACCATCGCCCGTGAAAAGGGAGAGCGGATGGTTACCGTGTCCGCCGAACTGCTGGGCAGCGATTTGGGAACGGTGGGTCGCCAGGTGGCGAATAAACTGCCTGCGCTTGCTGTCCCGGCCGGGTACAAGGTGGAGATCGCCGGCAAATTGAAAGAGCAGAGCGCCAACATGACGCAGGGATTCTTCGTCTTTCTGGGCGTCATCGCCTTGATTTACGTCATCATGGTGACGCAGTTTGGGCGTCTGTCCCAGCCGCTGTTGATCATGCTGACGATTCCGATGGCGCTGGTCGGCGTCATCCTCGGGTTTGTGCTGACGCAGCGGATTCTCGGCGAAATGGCGATGATCGGCATCATCATGCTGGTGGGGATCGCCGTCTCCAACGCCATTCTCCTGATCGACCGCATCAACCTGCTGCGCAGCCGCGGCATGGAGCTGACGGAGGCAATTCTCCAGGGGACGAAAGACCGCGTGCGGCCCGTGATCATGACCAAACTGACCGCGATTCTCGGCATGCTGCCGATGGCGTTGGCTTTCGCCGAAGGGTCTGATCTGGAAGCGCCGCTGGCAACCGCCGTCATTTCCGGCCTTATCTTCCACACATTGGTCACTCTGGTCCTGGTGCCGGTCCTGTACTCCCTGTTTGAAAGCGTCAAGGAACGTCGACTGGCCCGCAAAGCAGCCCGTCACGCCAAACGGCTCGCCAAACAGCAGGCGAAAAACAAGATGCCTGCCACCGAACTGTAAGCAGCACCGGTTGGCAGCAAGCAATGCAAGGGTTCCAGCCGGGACCCTTGCTGCTGGCATCCACATGCCCACGGCTGCCGCCTGCACCTAGCCAACCCAGGAGGCCGGAAAGTGTCCGGCCTCTTCCCTTTTGCTTGCATTGGTCAGATTTTTCTGTAGAATGAAGGCATACATGAAATCCCAGAACATTGCGAAAGCTGAAAGGAGAATTGACATGGATCTGCAATTGCAGGGAAGAGTGGCCATCGTGCTGGCTTCGACAAAAGGACTGGGAAAAGCGACGGCGCTGTCGCTCGCGGCGGAGGGGGCGAACGTCGCCATCTGCGGCCGTGACGAAGCTGCTTTGGCCGCCACTCGGGCGGAAATCATCGACAAGACAGGGAAAGAACCGCTGGCGATGCTGGTGGATGTGACCAAAGCCGAAGACATCCAGAAGCTGGTGGATGAGACGGCCGCCCGCTTCGGCCGTGTGGACATTTTGATCAACAACGCAGGCGGTCCGGCAGCGGGCACCTTTGATCAGCTGACCGACGAGCAGTGGATCGCCGCTTTTGAATTGAACCTGCTTAGCTTCGTGCGGGCGATTCGCGCGGTGCTGCCGCACATGCGCAAGCAGCAGTTCGGCCGCATCGTCAATTTTGCTTCCTCGTCGTTCAAACAGCCGCTGGAAAACCTGATTCTGTCCAACACCTTCCGCACCGGGATTGTCGGGCTGGCGAAAAGCCTGGCCGTGGAGCTCGGCCCGGACGGGATTCTCATCAACACGGTCGGCCCCGGACGCATTGCGACGGATCGAGTCGCTTCGCTGGACAAGTTGCGGGCGGAGCAGCTCCAGGTAGACGTTGGCGAGGTGAAACGACTGGCGGAGGCTGCGATTCCGCTGGGACGTTACGGCCAACCGGATGAGTTCGCCCGTGTCGTCACCTTCCTGGCCTCCCCTGCCAACAGCTACGTGACAGGACAGGCGTTACTTGTCGACGGCGGCCTGGTCAAGGCAATCTGACCATCGCTGTGCTATAATGGATGGAAAATGCAGGTGAAGGGGAGCAGGCATGAGCAAGGAAAGTTCGTTTGACATCGTATCCAAAGTGGATCTGGCTGAGGTGACCAACGCCATCCACACGGCTGTCAAGGAAATTGAAAACCGCTTTGACTTCAAAGGCAGCAAGAGCAGCATCACGTTGGAGAAAGAGGAGATCGTGCTGGTCTCCGACGATGAATTTAAGCTGGGCCAGGTCAAAGACATCCTCATCGGCAAACTGGTCAAACGGAATGTGCCGGTCAAAAATCTGGACTACGGCAAAGTGGAGCCTGCCGCAGGCGGGACCGTCCGCCAGCGGGTGAAGCTCGTGCAGGGCATCGACAAGGACAATGCGAAAAAAATCACCGGCATCATCAAGGAGACCGGCTTGAAAGTGAAATCGCAGATCCAGGACGATCAGATTCGGGTGTCTGGCAAAAGCAAGGACGATCTGCAGGCGGTGATCGCCGCCATCCGCAAGGCCGACCTGCCGATTGAGGTGCAATTTATCAACTACCGATAAAAGTTTTGCTTCTATTTTTCTCTCTTCGCGTATGCATGTACCAATAGGTGACAAGCATACGCGAAAGGGAGAGTAAGCGATGAAGGTCTTTATCATCAGTCTGCGCAATCTGATCCTGGGCGGCATCGTCTTTCTGATTGTGCTGGTGGCGGGCATCATCCTGCTGGTCAAAGACCCGCTGCACGCATCCGACCCCTACAGCCCGGGAGATCAGAGCGTCCCCGCATCCGCACTGACCGCTGATCCGCCGGCCGGTGCCGCGAAGCCGTCCCTCAACCTGGACGTCAAGGTGGAGGGAGACACAGCTGAAGTCAAACTGCTCACCCAGAACTTTCAATTTGTCGAGGATTCGGGTGATGCCAGCCAGGCTGTGTTCGGTCAAGGGCACGCACACCTGTACCTGAACGGCGAACCAAAGGGGATGATCTACCAGCCGGAGTTTTTGCTGAAAAAGCTGCCAAAAGGGGAGCACGAGCTGCGGGTTGAGCTGAATTACAGCAATCACCTGCCGTACAAGGTGGAAGCGGTGAAGCGAATCGTGGTGCAGTGAGGAAAAAGCGTTCCGACAAAGGGACGCTTTTTCTTTCTGGATGTCATGGGATCGGCTTTCCCTCAGGAGAACGGTTGAGAAAAGGCGTATGACAGGAAGGAATATTCCGCCGAAAAATCGAATTGATTACAAGAGACAGAATAGTCAGACATATAAAACGAAAAGGGGTGTTTTCCATGTTGCGTTCCATTACGATCGGTGACCTGCTGGACGAAACGGCAAGCCGCATTCCTGACAAAGAGGCCGTGATCTATAAGGAGCGGAGCCTGCGCTACACCTTTTCACAGTTCCGGGACGTGTGCGACCAGGTCGCCCGGGGGTTTCTCTCGCTGGGTATCCAAAAGGGGGAACACATCGCCATCTGGGCCACCAACGTGCCGGAGTGGGTGATCAGCCAGTTTGCCACGGCAAAGATCGGAGGCGTGCTGGTCACCGTCAACACCAGTTATCGCGTTCACGAGCTGGAATACCTGCTGCGCCAGTCGGAATCCACCACGCTGCTGTTGATCGACTCGTTCCGGGGCGTCAGCTACCTGGAGATGATCCGGGAAATCTGCCCCGAACTGGACGAGTGCGAACCGGGGCAATTGCGGTCGGCACGCCTGCCGCATCTGAAAAACGTCATCTACATCGGGGAGGAGCGGCAGCCCGGCATGTTTTTGTGGCGCGATCTGCTGGAACGCGGCGCAGCCGTGCCTGACGAAGAGCGGGCGGCTCGTCAGCGGGAACTGCACCCGGACGACGTCATCAACATGCAGTACACATCGGGAACGACCGGGTTTCCAAAAGGGGTCATGCTGTCCCACAACAACATCGTCAACAATGCCATCAAGGTGGCTGAGTGCCAGCGGCTGGGGATGGAGGACCGGGTGTGCATTCCGGTGCCATTCTTCCACTGCTTCGGCTGTGTGATGGGCACGCTTGCCTGCGTGGCGACCGGAGCCACGATGGTTCCGGTGATTACCTTTGATCCGGGGATGGTCTTGTCCGTCGTGGAGGAGGAGCGCTGTACCGCCTTGTACGGCGTGCCGACGATGTTTATCGCCGAATTGAACCACCCGTCGTTTGCAGAGCGGGATCTTCGTTCACTGCGCACCGGGATCATGGCCGGCTCACCGTGTCCGATTGAGGTGATGAAAAGCGTCGTGGAGAAAATGGGCATCCGCGAGATCACGATTGCGTACGGACAGACGGAATCCTCACCGGTCATCACCCAGACGCGGCCGGATGACTCCATTGAGCGGCGGGTCTCCACCGTGGGCAAGCCCCATGACGACGTGGAGGTGAAGGTGATCGATCCCGTCACCGGAGAGACGGTGCCTCCCGGTGTGCAGGGAGAACTGTGCACGCGCGGCTATCTTGTGATGAAGGGGTACTACAATATGCCGGAGCAGACAGCCAAAGTCATCGATGAAGAAGGCTGGCTGCACACCGGGGATTTGGCGACGATGGACGAAGATGGCTACTTCCGCATCACCGGCCGGCTGAAAGACATGATTATTCGCGGCGGAGAAAACATCTACCCGCGTGAAATCGAGGAATTCCTCTACACCCATCCCAAAGTGCTGGATGTCCAGGTAGTCGGAGTGCCGGACCCGAAATACGGCGAACAAGTGCTGGCCTGCATCAAGGTGAAACCAGGGGAGACGCTGACAGAGGAAGAGGTGCGAACATACTGCGAGGGCAAGATTGCCCGGTATAAAATTCCGCACTACATCCAGTTCGTCAGCGAATACCCGATGACTGCCTCCGGCAAAATCCAGAAGTTCAAGCTGCGGGAGCAGGCGATTCGTGCGTTCGGCCTGGAGGCTGCGGACAGCATCGAAACCGCGTGACAGATGGACTGCGAAGAGTTGAAAAACAACATGCAGTGTGACAATGGATCACGAGCAGCGTGGAAAGCGAACAGTGATTAACGCCGGGGCATGCCCCGGCGTTGGTTTGTCGATACGAGTTTGAAGCGGACGTTGTCAGCGTTGGGCAGCTCTTGGGAACAGCTCGATAAGGGCCATCTTTACTTTCCGGCCGCTGTGCACTATGATGGGTGGGAAAAGCTGGAGGTATGGTCACATGAAAAAGCGAAGGCACGGAGTGCTCCATGCCTTCGCCGGTTTGCGTGGATTTACGCAAACGTTTCCCGCTTCGCCTCGTAGGCGGCGATTTTATCTTCGTATTGCAGGGTGATGCCGATGTCGTCCAACCCGTTGAGCAGGCAGTACCGGCGATACTCGTCCACCTCGAACGAATAGGAGAGGCCGGCGCCGTCCGTAATCAACTGCTCCTTAAGATCGATCGTCAGCTGGTAGTTGTCGCGGGTTGTGGCACGGCTGAACAACTCCTGCACCTGGTCTTCGCTCAGCTTGATCGGCAGGATGCCGTTTTTAAAGCAGTTGTTGTAAAAAATGTCGGCAAACGACGGCGCGATGATGGCGCGGAAGCCGTAGTCCAGCAGCGCCCAAGGAGCGTGCTCGCGGGAGGAGCCGCAGCCGAAGTTGTTGCGGGCCAAGAGGACGGTGGCACCGGCGTATTTGGGCTGGTTCAGCACGAACGATTCGATCGGGCTGCCGTCGGCGTTGAAACGCCATTCGTAAAAGAGAAACTGGCCGAATCCGGTGCGCTCGATGCGTTTGAGAAACTGCTTGGGAATGATGGCGTCGGTGTCCACGTTGACGCGGTCCAACGGCGCTGCAATTCCGGTGTGTACGACAAACGGTTTCATTATTGCAGGACCTCCTTGTTCACGCCTTCACGTTTCCATTCGCGCACGTCCACGAAGTGGCCGGCGATGGCTGCGGCTGCCGCCATATCCGGGCTGACCAGATGGGTGCGTCCGCCGCGTCCCTGGCGTCCTTCAAAGTTGCGATTGGAAGTGGAGGCGCAGCGTTCGCCTTCCTGAAGCACGTCCGGGTTCATCGCCAGACACATGGAGCAGCCGGAGTCGCGCCATTCGAAGCCGGCCTCCTGGAAGATCAGGTGCAGGCCTTCACGTTCCGCCTGCTGCTTTACAGCTTGCGAACCGGGAACCACCATTGCGTGCACGTGCGGGGCGACGCGGCGTCCCTTTGCCACTTCGGCAGCACGGCGCAGGTCTTCAATCCGGCCGTTGGTACAGGAGCCGATAAAGACGCGGTCAATCTTGATCGCGGTCATCGGGGTGCCCGGTGTGAGACCCATGTAGGCGAGGGCGTCCTTGGCCGCTTTGCGCTGCGCTTCCGTCGGGAACGAATCGGGATCAGGAACGGTGCCGGTAATGTCGGTGCCCATGCCCGGGCTGGTTCCCCAGGTGACTTGCGGCGCAATTTCGCTGGCGTCAATTTCCACGCGGTGATCGTACGTGGCGCCCGGGTCGGTGCGGAGCTGTTTCCAGCGCTCGACGGCACGCAGGAAATCTTCCCCTTGCGGCGCGTAGCGTCTGCCCTTGAGGTAGGCGAACGTGGTCTCGTCCGGTGCGATCAGGCCGGCCCGCGCTCCCGCCTCGATCGACATGTTGCAGACAGTCATGCGTTCTTCCATCGTCAGTTTGCGGATAGCCTCACCGGTGTACTCAATCACGTAACCGGTAGCAAAGTCTGTCCCGAATTTTGCAATGATCGCCAAAATTAAGTCTTTGGCAGTGACGCCAAAGCCCAGCTCGCCTTTCACGTGCACTTCCAGCGTCTTCGGTTTGGCTTGCTGGAGGCATTGGGTAGCCAGCACGTGCTCCACTTCGCTCGTGCCGATCCCGAAGGCGAGAGCGCCAAATGCGCCGTGCGTGGAGGTGTGGCTGTCACCGCAGACGATCGTTTTGCCGGGGAGAGTCAATCCCAGCTCCGGTCCGATTACGTGCACAATCCCTTGATCGGGGCTGTTCAGGTCGGCCAGCGTAATGCCGAATTCCTCGCAGTTCTTCGTCAGTGTCTCCATTTGCTGACGGGAAATCGGGTCTTTGACATTGAATCGATCAGCCGTCGGCACGTTGTGGTCCATCGTCGCAAACGTCAGGTCGGGACGGCGGACGCGGCGCCCGGCCAGGCGGAGTCCTTCAAACGCCTGGGGCGAGGTGACCTCGTGGACCAGGTGCAGGTCGATGTACAGCAGGCTGGGTTTGCCAGGCTCTTCGTGAATCACGTGGGCATCCCAGATCTTTTCAAACATCGTGCGGGGTTTCATGTGTCGTCCTCCTTCGTGCAAAACTCTTATCACGGTTGTATCATGGCATTAGGAATAGTTCAAAGATATAATTATTATGAGATGGATAGCTTTTGCCTATCGGGAGGTCTTCATGGAATTACGACAGATTCGTTATGTGCTGGCAGTGGCGGAAGAGCGCAGCTTTTCCCGGGCGGCGAGCCGGCTCCATCTGGCCCAGCCGTCGCTCAGCCAGCAGATTGCCAAATTGGAAAAACTGCTCGGGGTAACCCTGTTTCATCGACTGCCGCAGCACGTGGAGCTGACAGACGCGGGGCAGCGCTTCGTTCAGGTGGCCCAGTCGCTGATTGATATGGCGGAAGCCCTGGAGCGGGAGATGCGCGCTTACGCGGTCGGCGAGAGCGGTAAACTTCTGGTGGGCAGTCTGCCGATTACGGGCGCGTACGTCCTGCCCCGGGTCATCCCCGCCTTTACCAGGCAGTTTCCGGGCGTCGAACTGCAACTAATAGAAGAGACGTCCAGCAACCTGGAGCAGCTTCTGGTCCGGGGAAAAATCGACGTCAGCCTGTTGACGATGCCGATCGCCGATCCCTCACTGGAGGTAATCCCCGCCATTCACGAGGAGATTTACCTGGCGGTTCCGCCGCAGCACCCGCTGGCGGAGCGGCAGGAAATAGATCTGGCCGAATTGGCCGGACAGCCGTTTATCCTGCTAAAAGAAGGGCAGGGCTTCCGCACGATCTCGCTGCGCCTGTGCGAACAGGCCGGATTCCGTCCGCGAATCGTCTTTGAGAGCAGCAACATCCAGACGGTGCAGTCGCTGGTGGCGGCGGGGATGGGCTTTTCGTTTGCCCCCAAGATGATTTCCCTGGCACCGGGCACGACGGCACCGCCCGTCTACGTGAGCCTGACCGGACGGCCGTATCGCACGCTGGTCGTCGCTTACCGCAAAGACCGGCCGCTCTCCCGTCCGGCAGAGTTGTTTGTCCGTTCCCTGGTGGAGCAGGGGAGCGCGATGTAGCCAAGTGCAACCCTTCGGGGACAAACATCTGCGGCTGTGATACACTAAATCCACACGAAATCCGAGAAAGGATGATTGGAAATGAAGGAAATCAAGACCGAAGCAGAATTTGAACAAGCCATCGCCTCGGAAAAACCCGTGGTCGTCAAGTTTTACACGGACTGGTGCCCGGACTGCCACCGGATCGATCCGTTCATGCCGGAAGTTGAGGAAGCCTACAAGGACAAGTTGGACATGGTCGCTGTCAACCGCGACACCCTGCCGGAACTGTCGCAAAAGCTGGACGTCTTCGGCATCCCCAGCTTTATCGCCTTTGCCAACGGCAAGGAATTGGTCCGCTTTGTCAGCAAGCTGGGCAAAAGCCGGGAGGAAATCGAACACTTCCTGAACCGCGCAGTAGAAGTGTACGAGGGCTTGAAGCAGGCCTAACCGGATGGAATACCAACCAGGAGTTGCGACGGCATGATACACATGAAAAAAGACGGGGAGTGGCTGGTCGGCCATCTCGTGGAGGACGCCGCGTCCGTAGGGGCGCTGCTCCGGGAGCAGTGGAGACTGCCGCGCAAGCAGGTGCATCTGCTCTTTCAGCACAAGGAGGTCTTGCTGGACGGCACCCCGGCTGCCCAGCTTGCGGAGGCGAAAGCCGGACAGGAGATTCGGCTCCGCCTCTGCCGACCGGAACCGCTGGGGCTCGCACCGGTTGATGAACCGGCAGACATCTTGTACGAAGACGACCATTTGCTGGTCGCAAACAAACCCCCCGGGCTGCTGCTCCATCCCACGGAGCCGCGTCACACCAGGACGCTCGATCATCTGATCGCCGGCCATTTCGCGCGGACGGGGGTGGCAGCCAAGGTGCGTCACGTCCACCGGCTGGACCAGGACACCTCCGGGGTCGTTCTCTACGCAAAACACGCCCTGGCATCGGCCCTCCTGGACGAACGGTTGCGAGAGCGGAATATTTCGCGCACCTACATCGCGTTCGTGCACGGAATGGTCAAGCAGGACAGCGGCACCATCAGCCAACCGATCGGCAAGGACCGCCATCATCCCAATCGGCGCCGGGTGTCATCCAATGGCGATCCGGCGGTTACGCACTACCGCGTGGTGGAGCGGTATGCGCAAGCGTCCAAGCTGGAGTGCCGGCTGGAGACGGGCCGCACCCATCAGATTCGCGTCCACCTCAGCCATTTGGGCCATCCCCTGCTTGGTGATACCCTGTACGGCGGAAAGGGCGGCATGATCAGCCGCCAGGCCCTGCACGCCGCCGTCCTGCGCTTTTCCCACCCGTTTGGCGAACGGCCGATGGAGGTGCGATCGCCGCTGCCGGACGATTTGCTCCGTTTGGAACAGACCTTGCGTCAAGCGCCAATGCGCCGCTAGGTGAATACACTGCCAGGGAAGGGATCGAAAGAGGGTGGTGTGATGAGACGACCCGTGATCGGCATCCTGACCTGGCGGGAGGGAAAACGATTTGCCGAGCCGGCCTACTTTCGCCGGCTGATCCGGGCAGGCCGGGCGCTGGGCGGTACGGTTTTTTTGTTTGCGCCGCAGGACGTGTCGCCGTCCGGCAGGCAGGTGCGCGGTTTTGTCCCGGATGGGCGAAGCTGGAAGGCCCGCGTGTTTCCCCGTCCCGACGTGGTGATCGACCGCTACCGCTACAAGCCGACGGCGGCGTTTCGGCAGTACGTCACGTTTCGCCGGACAAATGGCTTTCGGTACGCCAACAGCCGGCTGGCCAACAAGTGGAAAGTGCACGAGGTCCTGCGGCGGGATGAGCGGATGCACCGCTGGCTGCCCGAGGCGATGCTGTACAACCACAAGCATCTGCGCAGCATGCTGGCGCGTCATCGGCTGCTCTACCTGAAGCCGCTGAACGGCACCGGCGGCAGGGGAATTGTCCGGCTGGAGAAGACGGCGGAAGGGTACCGCCTTCTGGCGCGCAACAAGGATCGGGCGAAAGTGTCTGCACTGATCAGACGCATTCCGGCCCTGCTGCGCTGGATCGACCGGTGGAAAACCGAGAAGATGATTATTCAGCAAGGGCTTCGTCTCGATCTGGTGCCGAAACGGTCAGTGGACATGCGCCTGCTGATCCAAAAAGACGGCAACGGCCGCTGGAGCATCACCGGCGCGGGCATGCGCGTCGGCGGGGAGAAGAGCGCCACAGCCAACTTGCACGGCGGCGGCAAAGCCGTACCCGTCGAGACGTTATTGCGCTCACGGTTTGGCGAACAGCGGGCGCAGGAGATCATCACGGATTGCGAGCAGTTGGCCTACCAGACGGCAGAGACGATAGAACAGCACTTCGGCCGGATGATCGAACTGGGATTGGACATCGGCATCGACGTTGACGGCCGTGCCTGGCTGATCGAGGTAAATCCCAAGCCAGGGCGTGAAATCTTCCGCGAACTGGGTATGCCTCAGGTGTACCGAGAAGCGATCCGCAAACCGATTCAATACGCCCTGTACCTCATCCGGCAGCACCCCGGAGACGAGCGGCAGTCGTCACAAGCGGCGCTGTGACAGCGGGGCTTTACAAACAGTCACATCTTGTACGAAGAAAAAAGGGGCTTCCCGAACAGGTTCGGGACAGCCCCTTATTCATGCAAACAATCTCCGGCAGGGTTGCTATTGCGTCTTGAACACAGGTGCGATTTTATCGATGCGGTTGGTCCAGATGCCGCCGGTGTAGTTGGCAGGCAAACGTGTCAGGTCTTCCACCGTATCAAAACCTTCGGAGAAATCTCCGCCGCCCGCTACCAAAATGGTTCGGGTGTTGCGGGCATCCATCCGATTGAGGAACTTATCAGGCCAGCCCCACAGCCAGGGGGCGATCTTTTCCGGAATGTGCAGCTGCGTATTGGCGCACGCCTCCGGGACATACCCGGTCCATCCCACGGCGATATACGGGAGTAAACAGCTCTTCATCGTCGCGACGGACATGACGCGCACCTGTGGAAGCTCTTCGCGCAGCGCTTCGATCGGCTGATCTCCACCATATACCGCTAGCTTTTTCAGGCGCGTTTCCGGCAGTGCGGACAAGTACCGGGCCAGTTGTTTGCCTTCTTCCGGGTCGTTGCTTTTCACGTGAATCAAAAAGGACTGCTCGGGAAAATGAGCGAGCACTTCATCGAGTGAAGGCATCATGCCCACGCCTTTACCGCGAAACGGATACGTTTTCCCGTTGTCATACGTATAGCCGTAGCCGATGTCCAGCTTTTTCAATTCATCCAGGGTGTGTTCTCGGGTAACTCCTTTTCCATTGGTTCTGCAATCCAGCGTCCAATCGTGGAAGACGGCGAATTGTCCGTCCGTTGTCGGATGGATATCAAACTCGATGATATCGGCTCCCGCCTTGACGGCAGCTTCCATGGACGGAATCGTGTTCTCCAGGTAAGGATGCTCCGGCTTGAAGATGCGCGCGGCTGTACAGGTGTCATTGGTGATGCCTTCCATGCTGAACGTCTGCGCCAATCCCCGATGAGCCAACAGCAGGGGGGAGCCTGTCCGCTTCTCGGCCAGCAGCGATGTATTGTTTACATACATGAAGGCAACGAGCGCGATGCAAACCAATACAAACTTGTTCTTGAAAAACGCACGAAATCTGTTCATGTTACTCTCCTTGTCCATCATGCTGTTCGTACAGTACACCATGATACCATGGATGGGCGGGTTGTGCACAAACAGCAGCCGGGAAGGAGCAGTTTTCACACGATCGTCCATAACGGAACGTGCCGTGCCATTTGACCGGACCATTTACAACCATTCATAATAGGAATAGCTTCTGGCAGTATGCAACTGGAACCTGAGGCATGGTTAGGTACGGCCCCGTTTGGGTCAGAATGGGTATAAAAGGAGTGATGGATGTGGATTCGCTGCTCAACCTCGTCAAAGATTATTGGCCCATCGTCATATGTTTGATTGTGGTGGTCGCCGCCTTTCAATGGATCATGCGGAGCCTGTTTCGGCTGTTCGCCGTGATGGCAGTGATCGGCGTCATTCTCGTGCTGGTCTTTCATTTCAGCCCGGAGCAGGTAATCGATATGGGACGCACAGCCGTGCAGACCACGCAGGATGCGGTGCAGAAGACAGTCGTCCCGATTCTGGAGGCGGAATTGAAGGACGCGGATATTACGTTTCATGACGACGGCAGCTACGAAGTGAAGACTTCCAGCATCCGGATCATTGGGAAAAAAGGCGACTCCAAGGCGACGGTGTATTACAAAGAGAACAAATGGGAAGTGGATATCGGGGTGCTGGGTGACGTGTTCAAAGAACAGCTGAACAAAGCGGAGACGTCCCAGACCACGCTGTAAACGGGGGCGAATGCGCCCGACGTTCCCAGGACAAGCGCCGCCCCATTCCGATAGACCGGCTGCTCGCGCTCGAGCGGATGCGCGAAGCGAGAAACGTGCTGGAATCAGCGCAATCGTCCGGGCGAAGAACATTGAAAAAAACGATAAAACTGGCGTAAGAAAACTCCGGTTTGTTCGTACTTTTAGACGAACACCGGAGTTTTCGGCCTGATTGGCAAAGAGCTGACTGTGGCGGCAACACCTGCCATCCGGTCATGCAGTCTTGTGCGTTGAGCCCGCGTCGTTCACATTCCGTTCATATACGTGTTGTATCCTGTTCACGGCCATAAGAGTGGAAAAGGAGTGAACACGTATGACAGACAGGAAACCGCGAGGCGGTCTGGTGAGGGACCCGGCCGTGCAGGCGGTCCCCCAAGCGTTGTAAGGATCACGGCAAGCGTTTTTTCAAAAGGAGATGGAGAACATGTCGAAGCAACAATCGGGTGGCTGGCGCCCATTTCTCAATCTGATCAGACAGACGAAACCTCCTGCACTGCCGCTGGCCATCGCGCTGTTCCTGAGTGTGGCTTCCACCGTCGTGGGCCTGTTCGTTCCGCTGTTCACGAAAGACCTCGTCAACAGCTTTTCGCTGGCGTCGCTGGACAAGGGGCAGGTGGCCGTGCTGACGGTTGCCTTTCTCGCCCAATCGCTCGCCGGCGGATTGTCGATTTACCTGCTCAACCGGATCGGTCAGGGCGTGGTGGCCGGTCTGCGGGACCGCTTGTGGAAAAAGCTGCTCGTTCTGCCGGTTTCCTATTACGACGACCACCAGACCGGCGAGACGATCAGCAGGATGACGAATGACACAGCAGTCATCAAGGGACTGATTACGGACCACTTGACCAACTTTTTTACCGGTGCGATCTCCATCGTCGGCTCGGTAACGATCCTGCTTTTTCTGGACTGGAAAATGACACTGCTGATGCTGACTGCCGTTCCGCTGACGATTCTGGTCCTGAAGCCGCTGGGAAGGACGATGCACAAAATTTCCCGCGGGATGCAGGATGAGACCGCAGCATTTTCCGCGACCTTGAACCAGGTGTTGTCGGAGATTCGACTGGTGAAGGCATCAAACGCGGAAGCGATCGAGTACCAAAACGGCAAACGGGGCATTACCAATCTGCTTTCCCTCGGCATCAAAGAGGGGACGGTGCACGCACTGATCTCCCCGTTTATTTCCCTCGTCATGATGACGCTGCTGGTGCTCATTCTCGGGTACGGCGGCATGCGGGTGTCGTCCGGAGCGCTCACGGCAGGCGATCTGGTCGCGTTTATCCTGTATCTCTTTCAAATCGTCATCCCGATGAGCCAATTGTCCATGTTTGTAACCAATCTGCAAAAGACGAGGGGAGCAACCGAGCGAATCATTACCACGCTGGAAGCGGCAGAAGAAGACCTGACGGCCGGACGTGAGGTCACCGACCCGCATCAGCCGATCACCCTGGAGCATGTGAGCTTTGCCTACAAGGCGGGCGAACCGGTACTGGACGACGTCAGCTTCACGATTGAGCCGGGGCGCGTCACGGCGATCGTGGGGCCCAGCGGCAGCGGGAAAACGACGCTGTTCTCGCTGATAGAACGTTACTACCGGCCGACGGGGGGGACGATCAGGCTGGGCCAGGACCCGATCGACGCGTTTTCTCTCCATTCGTGGCGGAGCCAGATCGGATACGTCTCCCAGGAGAGCCCGATCATTGCCGGAACCATCCGGGAGAACATCTGTTACGGTATGGAATATGAGGTCAGCGAGGAAGAACTACGTCGCGCCGCACGCATGGCTTACGCTGATCACTTTATCGAGGAGATGCCGGACCAGTACGACACCCAGGTGGGAGAAAGAGGTGTCAAATTGTCCGGCGGCCAGCGTCAGCGCATCGCCATCGCCCGGGCGCTGCTGCGCAATCCGCGCATCCTCATGCTGGATGAAGCTACATCCAGCCTGGACAGCAAATCGGAGATCGAGGTGCAAAAAGCGCTGCAAAATCTGATGAAGGGGCGGACGACGCTGGTGATTGCCCACCGCCTGTCCACCGTCATGGACGCGGATCACATCATCTTTCTGGAAAAAGGCAGGATCACCGGCCGGGGAACGCATGAGGAACTGTTCACCACTCATGCGATGTATCGCGAATTTGCCAGCCAACAGCTGCGGATCGATCAGCAGACCGCGGCGCAAATCCAGGCGGGGAAGGGATGAGGAGCATGGCCACCATACTGGTTGTAGATGACGATCCCCATATTCGGGAGCTGGTCGGCGTTTTTCTGCGGGAGGAAGGATTTTCCGTCCTGGAGGCCGCCGATGGCAGGGAAGCGCTTGCGCTCCTGGAAACAACCCGGGCGGATCTGGTGATACTGGACATCATGATGCCCAACATGGACGGGTGGCAGCTGTGCCGTGAACTGCGGGAACTTTACGACACCCCGATGCTCATGCTGACCGCCAAAGGAGAAACGTCGCAGAAAATCAAAGGCTTCCAATTGGGCACGGACGACTACCTGGTCAAGCCATTTGAACCGCTGGAACTGGTCGCCAGGGTAAAAGCGCTGCTGAGACGATACCGGATCGCCGTGTCGCAGCGGGTGCAGATCGGCGAACTGCTGCTTGACCGCAAGACCTACGAAGTGCAGGTGGGGGACAAGCAGCTGACTCTGCCCTTGAAGGAGTTTGAACTGTTATTCAAACTGGCCAGTTACCCAGGAAAGACCTTTTCCCGCGAGGAGTTGATCGAGCAGATCTGGGGATACGATTACGAAGGGGATGAGCGGACGGTCGACGTGCACATCAAGCGCCTGCGCGAGCGTTTTCCGGAAGAGCGGCACTCGTTTCGGATTCGCACCATCCGCGGGCTTGGTTACCGATTGGAGGTTCGCTCATGAAAGGAAAAAGAATCCTGCGCCACGCAGCGGGCATCGTGTTTGTGGTGGGATTTTTTACTGCCTGCTGGTCGGCCGTCTATTTCCTGATGTCGCAGTACGCCGGCGGGCTGACCAGGCAGATGCCCGATTACGTCAGGCAGCTCATCACCGTGATGCTCGGCTATGTGCTGGCGGGCATTTTGATGGCTTCCATCGGCATCTTGATCCGCTCCAAACAAAGAATGTTGTGGCAGTCACTGTACGATGCCTTGCGTCGAATCGCCAAGGGGGATTTCAACGTCAACCTGCAGGTCAAGGCGGACGAACACCATCCGCTCGGACAGCTTGTCGAGAGCATCAACCATATGGCCGTCGAGCTGAGTCAAATGGAGAAAATGCGTCAGGAGTTCATTTCCAACGTCTCCCACGAGATCCAGTCGCCGCTCACCTCGATCAGCGGGTTTGCCCGGGCGCTGCAAAACGAGCGGCTCAGCCGGGAGGAGCGCCTGCATTATCTCAGCATCATTGAGACGGAATGCCAACGCTTGTCGAAGCTGAGCGACAACCTGCTGAAGCTCACGTCACTGGAGTCGGACCATCATCCGTTTGAGCCGAAGCGCTACCGCCTGGACCGGCAATTGCGGCAAGTGATCCTCGCCTGCGAACCGCAGTGGGCGGACAAAGCGATCGACATGGACGTGTCCCTGGAGGAAGTGTACGTCGTCGCCGATGAAGAACTGATGAGTCAGGTGTGGGTCAATCTGCTGCACAACAGCGTGAAATTTACCCCGCACGGCGGGAGCATCTCCGTCCGTTTGGAGCAGGACGGGCAGCATGTGATCGTGTGCGTTGCCGACACCGGCATCGGCATCGCGGAGGAGGATCTGCCGCATTTGTTCGAACGCTTTTTTAAGGCGGACAAATCGCGCAATCGCTCCAGCGGCGGCAGCGGGCTCGGTCTGTCCATCGTGAAGAAAATAGTCGACATGCATCACGGTACCATCAGCGTGACGAGCAAACCGGGGGAAGGGGCGGCCTTTACCGTTACGCTGCCCTTGAACAATAGCGAACCTTTACTTGTCAGGATGGGGGAGGAACGGCTGTGCAGCCAGATGCTCTCATAGGCAAAAAAACAAGCTGATCTCATTCACGAGATCAGCTTGTTTGCCTGTTTACGCCTGAGAGCCGGCTGCTTGCAGCTTGGCGTTTTCCTCTTCCACGTAGCGGTTGCGCGGATGTTCGCGGCATTCGTCGGAGCAGGAACGCTTGTATTTCACTTCGCATTCCGGGCAGCAGAAGTGCTGCTTGTTGCAGAACGGGTTGGCGCAGTTGACGTAGCGGTCTTCCGGTTTGCCGCAGTAGTAGCAGCGGCCGATGACAACGTCTTCCTCGGTGTGGTTGATCTTCACGGAAATGCGCTCGTCAAAGACGTAGCATTTACCGTCCCACAGGCGCCCTTTCACCTCGGGGTCTTTGCCGTAGGTGACGATGCCGCCGTGCAGTTGGTACACATCCTTGAAGCCTTCCTTCAGCAGGATACCGGTCAGCTTTTCGCAGCGGATGCCGCCGGTGCAGTAGGTGAGCACCTTCTTGTCCTTGAACTGGCTCAGATTCTCGCGGATCCACTTCGGAAACTCGCGGGAAGCGCGGACGTCCGGCTTAATGGCGCCGCGGAAGTGACCCAGTTCGTACTCGTAATCGTTGCGGCCGTCGATGATGACCACATCGTCCTGCTGCATCATTTCATAGAATTCTTTCGGCGTCAGGTACTTACCCGTCAGCTCGGTCGGACTGAAATCGTCTTCCAGACGCCAGGTGACCAACTCTTTTTTCGGGCGAACAAACATTTTCTTGAACGCATGTCCGTCTGCTTCATCTATTTTAAACCAGATGTCCGCAAAACGCGGATCCTTGCGAACGAATTCCATGTACGCGTCGGTCTGTTCGATGGTGCCGGACACCGTGCCGTTCAGGCCCTCCGGTGCGACGATGATACGTCCTTTCAGCCCAATCTCTTTACAGAACTTGAGGTGTTCCGCCGCGTATTCCTCGTAGTCGTCAAGCTGGACGTACTTGTAGTAAAGCAGCACACGATACGGCTTTTGTACTTGCAAGGTACAATTCACCCTTCCTTTATTCTTATCGAATTTTTGACGCAACAGTGATTATATCACATTGCGTTGATAAATGCCGAAAAAAATGTCAGGAAGGATGTGACCATTTGATGTCCGCCGGTTACAAGTGAGCCGCAAACGACTGCACATGGTCCAAAATGTCCGTATACAGCCGGGTGTGGTAGTACATGCCCAACTGCATGCCGCGTTCCACCAGCGGCTTGTTGTCGCCGGAATACACCTGGGCGACCACTTCGTAGATTTCGTTGGCATGCGTCACGTCCAGGATTTCGTGATCGGTAAAATGGGCCAAATCAGCCGCATTGCCGTACGCAGAGGCTGCGTAGGCGCCGACGAGCGGAGAGACGCGGGCCACGATCTCTTCGATCACACCCAGGGCGGCCAGCCCTTCCGGGAACGGGTAATGCAGGCAAAGATCGGTGATGGCGCGGTTGTACGCCAGTACGGGAATGATCGGACGGCTCGCGTCCCGTTCGGCGTCTGTCACGCCGATGCCGCGCAAAAAGCTCTTGTACGTCTCCAGGTGCACATGTGCTTCATTCATCCGGCCGTGCTCTTCATACAGGTTGTCCACCAGCGGCATGCGCAGCCGGTAGTCAGGCAGATTGGTCAGGATGGCGGACAAAAAACGGGGGAAATGCTCCACGACGTGATAGATTTGCAAGGCCGCTTCCTTGGCCTGCGCCGGGGAAAACGATCGGTCGTGCAGCCCGAGAAACAGCGGATGCCGCTCCACCTGGTGCCGGGCAAAGAGCTGCTCCGCCAGCTGCTTTACTTCCGTATATGCATTTGTCATAGAATACCTCCTACAGCAAGGTGAGTTCATAGGCGCCCAGCGCCAGGCCGGACGGGACATCTCCGTAGGCGTAGGCGGTGGAGCGCAGCTTGATAAACAACGGGTGTCGATACCTCTCCGCCAGCTGCGGGGAGACGCCGGTAAAGACATAAGGGTACGCCTGCCGGTGAAAGCGGGCCAGATAGGCGAAAAACGTCCGCCGCCTGTCTTCTCCGTCCGCGCTGGCGTAATAGGCGAGATAGGCGTGCAGAAACGGCGCTCCGGGACCAGGCAGGGCTGCGATCCCGCGCCACCGAAAGGCACCATGGATCAGGCGCAGTGGAAGGGGGAGCATACGGGTGACGACCAGTCGGCGCTCCGATGATTGGTCGATGACTTTGCAGACGGCGCGCAGTTTGCCGCCAGCATGCAGGCCCAAAAACCAGCCATCCCGGCGCAAAAAACGGTCGCGGTCGGCGTACGCAAACGCAGTGTCCGCTGACCAGCGCTCGTAACAGGACCACGCTTCCTCGCCGTCAATCGGAGTGACACGACGCCAGTCTCCGTCCATCGGCCAGAACAGCGGCACGCCAAGGTGGACGATACGGCCGATGGGGACCGCTTCCGGAAACAAGCTGTTTGCCCGTGTCAGCGGCGAGCGGTGTCGGTTGCTGTCCAGGACGACGGCAAACACCCAGCGGCACACTTGGCCCAGACTCTCCGCAGCATGACCCGCCAGCCGCTGAAAGGCGCGCGTGCCGGTAAAATCAGGATGAATCCTGACATCGTGCAGGTAGAATACGGGCTCTGCCTGGCCGTTCAGAAAGCGGACCTGCTTCGTCACCCCGAAGCAGCCGATCAGACGGCTGCCGCGCCACAGCCCCGTGTATCGAGATTCCCCCCAGCTTTCGCCCAGCCGGAAAAAATCAGGCGAGCGATCTACGACAAACAGGTCGCTGCCCGTATCCGTTGCATGGGCCAGGGCCAGCAGTGCGTCGTTGTGCTCCCTCGTCAATGGGGATGTCGAGTAATTCATTTCAGCACACCCACGGTAATGCGCTGGTACATCATCGACCGATCGAGGTCGGTCATCTCACGGGAACACGCTTCGTCCACTGCCAGCTGCTCGTAAAATGCCTCTGGAAGGGGAGGAGCGGACAGCATGTTGCGGTACAGCAGGACCGCTTCCCTGCTTTTGGCTTCAAGCACGGCGGCGCAAATCGCCGCACGCTGTGCTTCGTCCGACCAGTCGAAAACATTGGAGAGGAAAAAGGCGTCGATGCCCTGCATTTGTGGCAGTGCCTGCTGCAGGGAGAGCGGCAGCACCCGCAGTTTGTAAAGGTTGCGCTTCGCCGAGGCATAGCCTTCCTCGCTCAGGTAGTGGGGAGCTCCTTCCGGTCTGTCGAGCAGGTACGTTCCAAACATGAGCTGGGTGAAAAAATAGTTGTCGCCAATCAACCGTCGCTCCAGCTCTCTATTGAACATCGCCTCAAAAAATGCGCCAAAGTCCTGTTCCCTGGCCTGGGCAAACATGTGGGCAGGGAAGAACTGCAGGTGGGTGGTTTTGCTCAGCAAAAGACGCACGGCTGTGTGCCAGGCGTCTGTGTTCAGGTAGCGCTCGCGAAAGGCGGCCTGCTCGTCCAAGGTGCGGCAGGAAAGCAGTTCCTGCCAGACCTCGTCGCCGTAGAGGTTGAAGCGAATATTTTGACTGATGAACCGGTAGAAACGCTCCGTCGCGCCGCACTGGTTCACGCCGAGCGCCAGCAGGTGCGGATGACTGTCCCAAAAAGTGCGGGCGTAATCGGGAAGCAGCGGCGCCAGGCGGCGGTACGTTTCCTGCCGATCCGATCCGTCCGACTCTCTTGCTCCGTCCGTCTCTCCCGCGAACGCCAGGTATTCCTCGCGGCTCATGGTCCCGATGGCCGCTTTTTTCAATTCAATCAGCGCGGCCTGAGCGGGGTTGAAATCGATCGCGTAAATCGTCTGCACATCGTCGCGCAGCAGGGAAAACGCCGTACACCCCCGGACCCGATGACGGCGACCGTTTTCGGACGGTACCGGTCCGCAAGCGTTCGTTCCACCATGCTGTCTTCGCGAATCTGTGCAAAATACAGGTCAGTCACGGGCAGCGCCCTCCTTAAATTTTCGTAGCATCACCGGACGAAACCGCTCCCAGTGCGCGAGCATCAGCCGGCCGCGTTCCAACTCCTGCATGAGCCGGGAGCGGGATGAAGCATCGGCGGGGCAGATGAGCAGCAGGATCTGGCTGTCTCCTTGGTCCATCCGTACGCCCCTGGCGTGCAGCCAGCTCATTACTGCATCGAAGCCAACCGCCGGGCGGTACAGGGTATGGCTGCTGCGCGAAGTGAGGTTGTCCGGCCTAAACCCGTCGATATGCCCAATCCGTTCGACGAATGCCTGTGCCGTTTGCCGAACGGTCGGGGGAATTTCGCGGGTGTGAAGCAGCGGGTACGACCGCTGAAACAGGGTTTTGCAGACGAGCAGCAGGGCGGGATTCTGCAGTTCGGCCATGAAGTGAAGCGGCTCGTCCGGCCAGGTGTCCATTGCGCTGCGGAAGAAATGAAGCAGCATCGGCAGATAGGCCTTCCGCAGGGAGAACAAGGGGCCCAGGTAGACAAACCGGCCGTGGTCTGTCTGAAACCGCTGTATCAATTGAAAAGAGGCCAGTCCGGTTTCGTCATGGGCCATCAGCACTGCGTCATACAGGGGAAAGCGCTCCGCCAGGTAGGCGGTTTGGTCGCAGTGGGGAAAAGCGCGGTTGGCCGTCTCCACCAACATCTGTCTGTCAGCGGCGGACAGGGAGGTGAGCAGACGGTTGGAAAACTGGATCACGACCCCACTCCTTCCAGATTATTCTCAACTCACCATTTGATTGTAATTCTTCTGACGCTTTGCTGACAAGCACACTGGAAAAGTGTCCGAAAATATGATCCGCTTGCTTGCGAGGGATAGCGGCATCCTGTACACTATGAAAATGGTTTACGACATCTCGCCAGTCCGTTTTTTCTCTGGATGGTGCGCGAGCGGAACCGGATTACATACCTGTGTGCCGCCAAGGTGCGGGAGTGATGCAGATCGACTTCTAAAGCGATCTTTTGCACCACATCGAGCGGCTTTGCATGCAGCGATCTGTAATGGTAGGTAAATCACGTATCCATGTACAAGGAGAGACCTGTTATGAGCACAATCGCAATCAATCAACGGCTGGTTGCACCGGTGAAAATCAAACTGCTGCACCAAGACGCCGTCATTCCCCGCTATGCACGGGCGTTTGACGCCGGCTTCGACCTGGTGGCAGTGGAGGATGTCTTGATACCGCCTGGGCAGACGGCAAAGATCCCCACAGGGCTTGCCTTTGCCCTGCCGGATGGTTACGAACTGCAGGTGCGGCCTCGTTCCGGCATCAGCGCCAAGACAAAACTGCGCATCAGCAATGCACCTGGTACCGTAGACGCCGGATACCGGGGGGAAGTGTGCGTGCTGATGGACAACACCCGCATGCCGTCCGGCGAAATCGGCGATACCTGCCTGGACGTCAGTGAAAAAACGGTGAAAGTTGACCGGGAAGTAGACAGCCACACCTATCTGATCCGCAAAGGCGACCGCATCGCCCAGGGCGTGCTGGCCCTCGTCCCATTGGCACAGTTTGAAGTCGTGGACGAGCTTGATGAGACGGAGCGCGGCGCTGGCGGGTTTGGCAGCAGCGGTGTCCAGTAAGTCTTCCGGACCGATTCCCAAGCAGTAACACCCTTGACCGCCTGTCTGTCATGACAGGGTCAAGGGTGTTTTTATTGGATTCGAATTTTACACTCAGAGGGATGGCCTCTGTGGTACAATGAGCAGAAAATGGAAGGGAGGTGGTCTTTGTGGAAGTGGTATCCGTCAATGCAGGAAAGCCGCAGTCTGTCACCTATCAGGGCAAGGAGCTGAGCACCGGCATATTCAAACAGCCGGTAAATGGTCCCGTCTATCTGGACTGGACGCAGTTGGAGGGTGACGGGCAGGCTGACCTGCGCTACCACGGCGGCCCCGACAAGGCCCTCTGTGTCTACAGCGCCGATCATTATCCGCATTGGGAAAACGTGCTGAAACAGCCCTTGATTCCCGCTGCATTCGGGGAAAACATCACGGTTCGCGGGCTGACAGAAGAAGCGGTCTGCATCGGGGACATCTTTCAATTGGGGGAGGCGGTGGTGCAGGTGAGCCAGCCGCGCCGTCCCTGTTTCAAACTAAACGTCAGGTACGGACGGACCGATCTGGTAGATCTCGTGCAGCAGACCGGATTCAGCGGCTTTTACTTCCGCGTGCTGCAGCCGGGCCTGATCGGGACGGACATGCCGTTTCGCCTGCTTGAGCGGCAGCATGCAGAGGTAAGCGTCGCCTTTGTCAACCGGATCAGGTATCACGACAAGGGCAACCGCGCCGCCATCGAGCGGATACTGGCGGTAAAGGAACTGTCTGACAGTTGGCGCGCGGCATTTGAATCGAGACTGTCGGCAGGACAAGCGTAAACGGACAGACTGCATCGGCTGTTCGCGGCCCCATCACCTAGCGCAGCGGACCTTGTCTGCATCTTTGCGGCACCCATACAGAGGGTGTCGTATTTTTTTCGCGTGCCGAGACGAACGCTGCCCATGCTGGACGCATAGGGTAAATTGACGTCACTGGTGCCCGACTGGATTATGGGGGAAAAAAGGGTTGACAGGGAGAAAAAAGCGGAAATACAATACATATAATTCCGATTAAATTACTATGACTTTATCTGGGGGAGTAACAGGCATGGACCATTCGAAACATGTTCGCCGACCGTTTTACAAATCACTGCTGCCAATCGTCCTGGCGTTCAGTCTGGCCGGCTGTGGCGGGGCGTCGGGTGGAGAGCAAACTGGTTCCGGTACGGGTGTCGAGCTTCTCAACGTCTCCTACGACCCGACCCGTGAATTGTATCAGGATATCAATGAACACTTTGCAAAGTATTGGAACGAGAAAACGGGACAGATCGTTACTATCAAGCAGTCTCACGGGGGATCGGGGAAGCAGTCCCGCTCCGTCATCGACGGTCTGGAGGCGGATGTCGTGACGCTGGCTCTGGCCTATGACATCGACGCCATCGCCCAATACGGCCTGCTGCCCGCTGAATGGCAGAAACGCCTGCCGGACAACAGCTCGCCGTACACATCCACGATCGTCTTCCTGGTGCGCAAGGGCAACCCGAAACAAATCAAGGATTGGGACGATCTGGTGAAGCCGGGCATCTCTGTCATCACCCCCAATCCCAAAACATCGGGCGGCGCCCGTTGGAATTACCTTGCCGCCTGGGGATATGCGCTGAAAAAACACAACGGCGACGAAACGAAAGCCAGGGAGTTTGTCACCGCCCTGCTGAAAAACGTACCGGTGCTCGACTCCGGCGCGCGCGGCGCCACCACCACCTTTGTGGAACGGGGCATTGGCGACGTGCTGCTCGCCTGGGAAAACGAAGCCTACCTGGCGATCAACGAGCTGGGCAAGGACAAATTTGAAATCGTCAATCCGTCTGTCAGCATCCTGGCGGAACCGCCCGTCGCGGTGGTGGACAAAAACGTCGACAAACACAACACGCGGGAGGTTGCCGAAGCGTATCTCCAGTTCCTCTACAGCAAAGAGGGGCAGGAGTTGGCCGCCAAGCATTACTACCGTCCCCGTTCCGAAGAAGTGAGAAAGGCAAATCAAGACAAGTTTCCCGACATTGAGCTGTTCACCATCGACGAAGTGTTCGGCGGCTGGGAGAACGCCCAGAAGACCCATTTTGCGGACGGAGGCGTGTTTGACCAGATTTACCAACCTTGATTATCTCGATTTTGTTGTTGTAGGGAGTGCCATCCATGAACAAATCTAAGCGAACCAGAGGGGTCTTGCCCGGATTTGGTCTGACCATGGGCTATACCGTGATTTACTTGAGCCTGCTGGTGTTGATCCCGCTCTCGGTCCTGTTCCTGAAGACCTCCAGCATGACGTGGGACCAGTTTGTCGACACGGTGATGAATCGGCGGGTGATCGCGTCGTTTCAGGTCAGTTTCCTGACCTCCTTTTTCGCGGCGTGCCTGAATGCGGTGTTTGGCGTGCTCGTGGCCTGGGTGCTGGCACGGTACCAGTTTCCGGGGAAGCGGGTGATTGACGGGATCGTCGACCTGCCGTTCGCCCTGCCCACCGCCGTGGCGGGGATCGCGCTGGCCACCATTTATGCGGAAACCGGCTGGATCGGTCAGTGGTTTGCCGTCTTGGGGATTAAAATCGCCTATACACCGCTGGGCATTTTGGTGGCACTGACATTTATCGGACTGCCGTTCGTGGTCCGAACCGTCCAGCCGGTCCTGCAAGACTTGGACAGACAAGTGGAAGAAGCCGCGGCGACACTGGGAGCGACGCGGTGGCAGACGTTTACCCGCGTGATACTGCCTCATCTGCTTCCGGCGGTGGTTACGGGATTCGCGCTGGCGTTTGCGCGAGCACTGGGTGAATACGGCTCAGTCGTGTTTATTTCCGGAAACATGCCACTGAAGACCGAGATCGTGCCGCTGTTGATCATGACCAAGCTGGAGCAGTTCGACTACACGGGGGCAACGGCCATCGCCTCTGTCATGTTGGTCGCTTCATTTGTGATGCTGCTGGTGATCAATTACCTGCAGTGGAAGACGAATAAACTGAACGCTGCCCGATCGGAGGGATAACCTGTGACCAAACAGACGGAACCTGTTGTCGTGCGCTGGCTGTTGATCGGCATTGCCCTTGTCTTTTTGGGATTGTTTCTGATCGTTCCCTTGATCGCTGTCTTTTCCCAGGCTTTCCGCCAGGGGGTGGACGTGTTTCTCGAAGCGGTGCGCGATCCGGATACGCTCGCCGCTGTCAAGCTCACCCTGCTGACAGCGGCAATCAGCGTCCCGCTCAACGTCGTGTTCGGGGTGGCAGCGGCGTGGGCGATCGCCAAGTTTTCCTTTCGTGGAAAAAACGTGCTGCTGACGCTGATCGACCTGCCATTTGCCGTCTCGCCAGTCATCTCCGGATTGATTTTCGTACTGCTGTTCGGCAGTCAGGGGTTGTTTGGCCCCTGGTTGGAGGCGCACAATCTGAAAATCATCTTCGCCGTGCCGGGGATTGTGTTGGCGACCACGTTCGTCACCTTTCCATTCGTCGCCCGTGAGCTGATTCCGGTCATGGAGGCGCAGGGGAAGGACGAGGAGGAGGCTGCGCTGTCGCTGGGGGCAAACGGTTGGCAGACGTTTTTCCGCATCACGCTGCCCAACGTCAAGTGGGGGCTTCTATACGGTGTGATTCTCTGTAACGCCCGGGCGATGGGAGAGTTTGGCGCCGTGTCGGTCGTCTCCGGCCACATTCGCGGTCAGACCAACACCCTGCCCCTGCATGTGGAGATTCTGTACAACGAGTACAACTTTGTCGCCGCGTTTGCCGTCGCCACGCTGCTGGCCGCCCTGGCACTGGTGACGCTGGTGGTAAAAAGCGTCATCGAATGGAAGACAGAGCGGCAAGAGCAGGCGGAGGCACCTCAGTTTCATGCGATGGGAGAGGCTAGCTGATGAGCATAAAAGTGGTCAACATCACCAAATCATACGGGTCGTTTACGGCCGTCAAAGACGTCAGCCTGGAAATTCCCGAGGGCAAGCTGGTCGCGCTGCTGGGGCCGTCCGGCTCGGGCAAGACGACGCTGCTCAGGTTGATTGCCGGTCTGGAGTCGCCGGACCGAGGGCAAATTTACTTCAACGGGGAGGACAACACGCATCGCGACGTGAGAGAGCGCCGCGTCGGGTTTGTCTTCCAGCATTACGCGCTGTTTCGGCACATGACGATTTTTGACAACGTCGCGTTCGGCCTGACCGTCCGCCCGCGCAAGTTGCGGCCGTCAAAAGAAGAGATACGCGAACGGGTCCATGAACTCTTGCGCCTGGTTCAGCTTGAGGGATTGGCCCACCGCTATCCGTCCCAGCTTTCCGGCGGACAGCGGCAGCGGGTCGCGCTGGCCAGGGCGTTGGCTGTCGAGCCGAAGTATCTCCTGCTGGACGAACCGTTTGGGGCGCTGGACGCCAAAGTACGGCAGGATTTGCGCCGCTGGCTTCGCCGCCTGCACGAAAAGCTGAAGCTGACGATCGTGTTTGTTACACACGATCAGGAAGAGGCGCTGGAGCTGGCCGACAGTGTGGTGGTGATGAACGAAGGGCGGGTGGAGCAAACCGGCTCGTCGCAGGAGGTATACCACCAACCGGCCAATCCGTTCGTCTACGGCTTCCTCGGCAGGGTCAACCTGTTTCAGGGGCGTATCCGCGGCGGCAAAGTGACCCTGGGGAATGCGGAGTTTACGGCGGAATGGTCCAATCAATCCGAGGAACTTCCAGCCGTCGGCTACGTCCGTCCGCACGATGTGGAGCTCAGCCGGACGCCGCAGCACGCGCAGAGCCTGGCTGCCGAGGTGCGGCACATCTACGCATTAGGGTCGCTCATGAGGCTGGAGCTGAAGCGGCTGGATACCCAGGAGACGTTGGAAGCGGAAGTGACCTTGCAGCAATTTGCCGAGCTGAACGTCCAGACGGGCGACACCCTGTACATTACGCTGCGCAACGTGTATGTCTACGTGGAGCCGGAGAACCGGTTTGTCCAGGCGGCGCTGCCGGCTGCCTCCGCGCTGGCTCTGCGGGCAAACGGTTAGGAGAAGAACATGAAAAAACCGGTCTGCGGTGCGGACCGGTTTTTTATGACCGTTATTCCCCGCGCTGTTTGGAGCGCGTTTCTTCTTTACCGATCGTAGTAGAGGACCGGGTTTGCGACGGATTTTCCTTGTCGCCTTGTTCGTTTTTGACTCCGTTATGCTTGGACATCTGTTTCCACCCCTTTCCGCGATTGGCATGGGCTGTATCGGTAGTGTGCCCGCGATGCCGTTGTTCTATCAGCGTAGGAAGGGAACGTGCCGCTGTCCGCTGCGTCTGCTGTTTCAGCCGGCGAAGTCGCGACGCCCGATCGACTTGCCTTTTTTGCAAAACAGAACAGGTTCTGCTAAGATAAATGTTTGAACGATTGGAAAAAGGCAGGTATTGCGATGATTAGCACACATAACGTGACGCTGCGTTACGGCAAGCGCGTCCTGTTTGAAGACGTCTCTATCAAGTTTACACCCGGCAACTGCTACGGCCTGATCGGCGCAAACGGCGCCGGGAAGTCCACGTTTTTAAAAATTCTCGCCGGAGAAATCGAGCCGACCAGCGGACACGTTTCGGTGACGCCCGGCGAACGGATCGCCGTGCTGAAACAGAACCACTTCGAGTTCGACGAATACGAGGTGCTGAAAACCGTCATCATGGGGCACAAGCGCCTCTATGAAATCATGGAAGAGAAAAACGCGCTCTACATGAAGCCGGACTTCAGCGAGGAGGACGGCATGCGCGCGTCCCAACTGGAAGCGGAGTTTGAGGAGCTGAACGGCTGGATGGCCGAAGCTGACGCCGCTGAACTGCTCACCGGGCTGGGCATCCCGGCCGAGCTGCACGACAAAAAGATGAAAGATCTCACCGGTAACGAAAAAGTGCGCGTGCTGCTCGCCCAGGCGCTTTTCGGCAACCCGCACATTCTGCTCCTTGACGAGCCGACCAACCACCTGGACATCGAATCGATCCGCTGGCTGGAAAACTTCCTGGCTGACTACGAAAACACGGTCATCGTCGTCTCCCACGACCGTCACTTCCTGAACAAGGTGTGCACGCACATCGCCGACATCGACTTTGGCAAAATCCAGCTGTACGTGGGCAACTACGATTTCTGGTACGAATCCAGCCAACTGGCGCTGAAGATGGCCAAGGAACAGAACAAAAAGAAGGAAGAGAAAATCAAGGAACTGCAGGAGTTCATCGCCCGGTTCAGCGCCAACGCCTCCAAGTCGAGGCAGGCGACCTCCCGCAAGAAGCTGCTGGAGAAGATCACGCTGGAGGACATCAAACCGTCCAACCGCCGCTATCCGTTTATCAATTTCAAGCCCGATCGGGAAGCGGGCAAGAACCTGCTGGCGATTGAGGGCTTGAGCAAGACGGTCGACGGCGAAAAGCTGTTCGAAAACCTGACGCTGACGATCAACAAAGGGGACAAAGTGGCCTTTGTCGGCCCCAACGAGCTGGCCAAAACCACGCTGTTCCGCATTTTGATGGGCGAAGTCGAGCCGGACAGCGGCACGTTTGAGTGGGGAGTCACCACGTCCCGGGCGTATTTCCCAAAGGACAACTCCGAGTATTTCAATACCGACCTGACCCTGGTCGATTGGCTGCGTCAGTATTCCAAAGAACAGGACGAGACATTTATCCGCAGCTACCTCGGCCGGATGCTCTTCTCCGGCGACGAATCGCTGAAAAAGGCAAACGTCCTCTCCGGCGGCGAAAAGGTGCGCTGCATGCTTGCGAAAATGATGCTCTCCGGCGCCAACGTGCTGATTCTGGACGAACCGACCAACCACCTGGACCTGGAGTCGATTACGGCGCTGAACAACGGGCTGATCGACTTCGAAGGCACGATTTTGTTCGTCTCCCACGACCACCAGTTCGTGCAGACGATCGCCAACCGCATTATCGAAATCACACCGAAAGGCGTCATCGACAAGTTGATGACCTACGATGAATACCTGGAAAGCGAAGAGATCAAGCGGCTGCGCGAAGAACATTACGCGTAAGGCCGGTCGTTTTCCCCCTATGCCCCCGGCTCTTCCTTTGTGAGGAGCAGGGGCTTTTTTTGTCTGTCTCCCGGCTAAAGAATTCCTCATCCAGCGCTGTGCACGGTCAGCGCGATGCGAAACAGAAGCTGGTCCCGGCCGCATTCCGGCTGCAGGCCGGTCAGCTCGCGGATCAGCTGCAGCCGGTACTTGACGGTGTTTTTGTGCACGAACAGTTTTTCCGCCGCCACCGCGTGATTGCCATCGGCCTCCAAAAACGCGCGCAAAGTGCGAACGAGCTGTCCGTTTCGCTCCCGGTCGTAGCGGTTCAGACTGTTCAGACATTCATCGGCCAGGCGCCTGGCTTCCTGTTCGGGGCTCGCTGCAAACAGCACCCGTTCCAGGCCCAGCCGGGCAAACCATCGCACGACCAACGGCGCTGATTGGCCGTCGGCGGAGGCATTCGAGACGGCGTTCAGGGCGGCCCGGCACGCGATCACCGCTTCCCGATAACTGTGCGGGACGGCCTCCAAACCGGGATGGAGGCGTCCGATGCCCAAACAGAGCGGGCGCGTATGACGGCGGGCGATGCGCTTAACGCTCTCCACGGCCTCTGGGGATGGCTCCGCCGAGCCCGCGTCGGCGGGGAACAGGAGCAGAATCCGGTTCTCACGGTCCAGGCCGCAGAGTACGGACGGGGAGATATGTTCCCACTCGCTCCGCAGCGCCTCCAATAGAGAAACTCGCTCCTTCCAGGTGTGCATGATGTCGGGAGCGCCGGCATCGCTCAGCACAGCGGCAGCATAGTGGTCCGCCAGGCTCCAGCCGGCTTCTTCTGCTTTGCGGTAGAGGAGGTCGCGCGAAGCGTCACAGCCGGCGACCAGCAAGTGCAGGAAGTCGTTGCGAAAACGCTGGCAGGCCGCTGCGAGCGTCTGGTGCCGCTCGATTTCCAGCGAAAGAAGCGCGGCTGTCTGTTCTATCGCCACCTTTTCCCACGAGTGGAGGTCACGTTCCACCTCCCACAGCAGGATGGCCCCCTGTGTTTCGCCGTTGTGCAGAAGCCAGCGAATCAGGTGACGATCCCGGTAACGCGTGAGGGGCTCACGGGCGGATGCATTCGGGCCTGTCCGGCCGAGCAGCTTTTCCAGCGGCGGTGCGTGGGTGACAGAGGCAGGTACGTCCAGCTTTTTCCGAGGGGTACGCAGGTAGATACTGATTGGCCGCTCCAGGATGTGATACAGCAGTTCGGCCAGATTTTCCACACTCCCTCCGCTGGTGAGATGGCGGTGAAACCGTTCGTAGATGGCGTGGGTCCGGTCCAGTTCCTGCCGTTGTTTGGCGTTGATGTAGCTGGTGACCGGCACGATCACATCCGACCAGCCCTTTTCCATGGGAAACGAAAGCACCGGCATCTGCCTTTCATTGGCACGGTCAATCACCGCTTCCGGGAGCGCGTCGATGTACCGGCCCAGCTTGATGGCAAACCCAGGTGTTCCCCGTTCCGCCAGGGCGTCGATCAACTGGATCAAGCCGGAAGCGGTTTCCCGCCCTTGGGCGACAAACGGAAAACCGGTCGTCAGGACAAATTCTCCCGGTCGCAGCCAGAGATGGCCGTCGGGTGAATCAAACGACGTGACCCCGTGCAGTTCCTTGTCCAGAAACGCTTCCCCGGCCAACACATCAGTGGTGTCCATGCCGGCCACCTCGATCAATTCACGCACAGTAATCATCTGACTCCTCCCCATACGCTGCATGTGTCGTTCGTTGGTCCCGCAGACAAAAAGCGCCGGTTCTTTCTGGCTGACGGGACAAAGGAAAAGAGTGAATCTTTCGATAATAGTAGCATACAAGTCCGACAAGCCGGCCGGCAATGGGACAAACCGCATACCAAAAGGGGGATGAGAATGAAGGTCAAATATGCGCTGGGTGCGCTGCCGTTTATTGGAATGCTGGGCGGGGTGGCGTTTGTCAACCGGGTGGAACCGTACGTGTTGGGCATGCCTTTTGTGCTGTTTTGGATTGTCATGTGGGTGGTGCTGACCTCGCTTATCATGTTGGCCGTCAACAAGCTGGACCAATCCGACAGGAAGGGGGAGAAGCTGTGAATCCGGCACTCGTCATCCTTTTTCTGTTTCTTGCCCTGTCGCTTTTCCTCGGCATCCGCGCCCAGAGAGGAAAAGACATGAACATGGAGCAGTGGACGGTAGGCGGGCGTGGCTTTGGATCGGTCTTCATCTTCCTGCTCGTTGCCGGCGAGATCTACACCACATTCACGTTTCTGGGCGGCAGCGGCTGGGCGTACTCGAAAGGCGCCCCCTCCTACTACGTGCTGGCATACATTTCGCTTGCGTACGTGCTGTCCTACTGGCTGCTGCCGCCTATCTGGCGGTACGCCAAGGAGCACAGGCTGGTTTCCCAACCCGATTTTTTCGTCAGCAAGTACAACAGTCCGATGCTCGGCATCCTTGTCTCCACGGTTGGCGTGCTGGCGATCATTCCATACCTGGTGCTGCAGTTTAAAGGGCTCGGGATTATCGTGTCGGAGACCTCGTACGGGACGATTGCTCCGACGGCCGCCGTCTGGATCGGCGTGCTGGCGGTGACTATCTACGTCATGATCTCCGGCATTCACGGCTCCGCCTGGACGGCGGTAATCAAGGACATCATGATCTTTTTCGTGGTCGTCTTCCTCGGACTGTATCTGCCCTATCACTACTACGGCGGGATACAGCCGATGTTTGAAGCGGTGGATGCGGCCAAGCCGGGCTTCTTGATTTTCCCTGACGAAGGGATGAGCATCTCCTGGTTTGTCTCCACCGTGCTCTTGACCGTGTTCGGGTTTTACATGTGGCCGCATACGTTCGGCTCCGTGTTTTCCGCCAAAAATGAAAACGTGTTTCGCAAAAACACGGTCGTGCTGCCGCTTTATACCCTGATGCTGCTGTTCGTCTTCTTCGTTGGATTCACCGCGATCCTGCAGGTTCCCGGACTGCAGGGAGCGGAGGGCGACCTGTCGCTTTTGCGGCTGTCGATACGGACGTTTGACCCCTGGGTGGTGGGACTGATCGGCGCGGCCGGTTTGCTCACGGCCCTGGTGCCCGGGTCGATGCTGCTGATGACGGCTGCCACCCTGTTGGCGAAAAACGTGATCCACGTGTTTGTGCCTGCGGCCACAGAAGAGCGGATCGGCCGCATCGCCAAAGGGCTGGTGCCCGTGCTCTCGCTGATCTGCCTGTATTACACGCTGAGCGGGGGAGAGGCGCTGGTCACGCTGCTGTTGATGGGATACAGCCTGGTGACGCAGTTGTTTCCGGCGCTGCTGTTCAGCCTGCCCGCACGTCCGCTGGTCAACAAGTACGGTGCGTTTGCGGGCATTGCCTGCGGCGTGCTGACGGTTGTCTACGTGACGGTGGCCGATGTGACGATAGGCACCCTGTTTCCATCGCTGCCGGCCTTCATCAAGGACATCAACGTGGGCGTGATTGCCCTGCTCATCAACGTGGCGGTGATGGGGGTGGTCCATGTCCTGACCGCCCGGCTGACAGCGTCCGGGACTCGCGCAGCGGCGGAAAAGTCGCCGACAATCTAGGGGCAGGAAAAGGGAGGGGATGAGATGGCTGACATCGTTTTTCTGAATGGACAGGTAGTGACGGCAGACCCGCAAAACCGCGTGGCGGAAGCGGTGGCGGTGAGCGGAAACCGGATCGTCGCCGTGGGCGGAAACGAAGAGATGCGCCGCCATGTGCACGCGGGCACGCGCGTGATTGATCTGGAAGGCAGGAGTCTCCTGCCGGGATTCATCGACGCCCACCTGCACATCACACTCTACGGCACGAACAAATTGGGGGTGGACTGCAAGGCGGCGGGCATCGACTCGGTGGACGGCCTGCTGGAGGCGTTGAAGCGGCAGGCGGAACGGACGCCGGCGGGATCGTGGGTGCGCGCCTCCGGATTTGACGAAAACCGGATGAAGGAACGGCGTTACCCTACCAGGCAGGAACTGGACGAGGTGTCGACGGAGCATCCCATTTTCGTGATGCGGACCTGCGCCCATCACTCCGTCGTCAACAGCCGGGCGCTCGCCTTGGCCGGGTTTGACGAACATACGCCCGATCCGCAGGGGGGGCGGCTTGACCGGGACGAGACGGGGGCGCTGACGGGACTATTGGTGGAGACGGCGCACATGAAGATGTTTGAAACGGCGGCATTTAGCGAGGAAGAGTACCGGAGAGCCCTGCGCCTGGCTTCGGACGATTTTGTGGCCGCGGGCATCACCAGTGTGCACGACGCGGGCGGATACGGGCCGGACAACCTGCAGGCGATGCAGAAAGCGGTGCGGAGCGGCGACGTAAAAGTGCGGATCTACGCGATGATCTGCGCGTTGAACGAGTCAGACGCCTTCGTCCGCCGCATGATGGAGGCAGGTGTCGTGACAGGGTTGGGAGACGAGCGGTTTCGGATTGGCCCCGCCAAAGTGTTCGTGGACGGAGCCAGCACTGCAGCGACGATGGCGATGCGGCAGCCGTACGACAACCGTCCCGGCGACTGCGGAATCCTCTACTACAACCGGGACGAGCTGCATACGATTTTGGGAGAAGCGCATGCAAAAGGGTTCCAGATTACCGCTCATGCACAGGGGGACCGGGCCATTGACCTGCTGCTCGACTGTATCGAGGACGCGCTGCGCAAACATCCGCGGGGCAACCACCGCCACCGCATCGAGCACGCCGGCGTCTCCGCCCCCGACTTGGTCGAGCGGATGGCCCGTCTTGGCGTCGTGCCGATTCCCAATCCCGCCTTTCTCTACGAGTACGGCGACGGTTACGTCCGGAGCATCGGCGATCGGGTCAGCCACATGTATCCCGTCGGCGACTTTTTCCAAAGCGGTATCGTGTCGGCAGGGGGTTCAGACTGCCCAGTGACGGATTTTTCACCGCTGTTGGGCATTCACGCCGCCGCCAACCGCAGGAGCAAAAGCGGACGGGTCGTGGGGGACCGTCAGCGGATCGGGGTGATGGAGGCGATTCGCCTGTTTACCGTAAACGGCGCCTACGCCAGCTTTGAAGAGGACATCAAAGGCAGCATCGAAGCGGGAAAACTGGCTGATCTGGTCGTCTTGAACGGGCGGATTCTCGACGCAGCACCGGAGCGGATCAGGGACCTGCAAGTGGAGCTCACCATGATCGACGGAGAGATTGTCTACCAAAAACAGGGCAGGGAGGTCATGAAGGGATGAATACCGAGGCAGGAGCGCTTGCGATCAACCGGGAACGCTTGCAGCAGCGGATCGAGGCATTGGCGCAAATCGGCAAAATCGGGGAGACGGGGGTGTGCCGGCTGGCGCTGTCCCCCGAGGACCGGGCGGGCGTGGAACTGGTCAAACGCTGGATGGAGGAGGCGGGACTCACGACGCGGATCGACCACTTTGGCAACCTGATCGGGCGGCTGGAGGGAAGACAGCCGGATGCGCCGGTGCTGATGATCGGCTCGCACATCGACTCCCAGCCGTATGGCGGCCGTTTTGACGGCACGATCGGCGTGCTCGGCGGGCTGGAGACGGTGCAGACGATGATCGAAAACGGATTTCAGCCAGAGCGGCCGATTGAGGTGGTCGCATTTTGCGATGAAGAAGGCTGCCGGTTTCAAAAGGGGCTGTTCGGCTCTCGCGGCATCCTCGGGCAGGTGGAGGCCGAAGAGTTGGAACGAACGGACAAAAACGGCATCTCGCGCAGACAGGCCTTGATCGACTTTGGCTGTGACCCGGAGCGGCTTGCCGACTCCGTCTATCCGGCCGGGGCAATCGGGGCGTATCTGGAACTGCACATTGAGCAGGGGCCGGTACTGGATCAGGCGGGGCAGCCCGTCGGCATTGTCACCGGCATCTCCGGTCCGCTCTGGTGGACTGTGGAATTTGCCGGCTTTGCCGGTCACGCCGGCTCCGTGCCGATGTCGATGCGACGTGACGCCTTGGTGGGGGCCGCCAAGGTAATTGCCGCCCTGAACAAGATCGCCAGTCAGGACCCGAACGCTCCCACGGTGGGAACCGTCGGCCATCTGGAGGTCTTCCCCGATTCGCGCAACATCATCCCGGAGCGGGTCAGGTTCAGCATCGACCTGCGCGATATCGACCTTGACCGGCGAAACCGGCGGGAGGCGGAACTGCGCGAGGTAATCGAACAGACCGCGGTCGAATGCGGACTTGCGTACACGATCACCGAAGACACAAACAGCGAGCCGCGCTACTGCGCCGAGTGGATCAAGGCAGTGATGCGGGAGGAAAGCAAACGGATGGGACTTACGACGCCCGAACTGATGAGCGGCCCGTTCCACGACGCCTTGGCGCTTTCCTACGCTTGCGAGTACGGGATGATTTTCGTCCGCTGCAAGGACGGCATCAGTCACAACCCGCAGGAGTATGCCTCCCCCGAAGACATCGCGCTCGGCACTGAACTGTTGTACCGCACCGCCTTGCGGATGGCCGCGCTCCGATAGGCGTTAGTGAACGCCGGCTGTCATGGGTTTCGCCAATCGGCATTTCTCCATACGGCTGTCTGTCCTGGTACAGACAGCCGTGTTCCGTATTCAGGATACCTGCGGCAAAAGTGCGGCCGCAGGAAGACTTTGGCGCGCTTTTTTGCTATAGTTTAGCTATCACGAATATTGCGAGGAGGAAATCGTCTTCATGAAGATGCGCGTCTCCGCGGTGCAGTATCACCTGCATACCATACAAAGTTTTGATGAATTTGCCCGCCAGGTGGAGCACTACGTGAAAACGGCGGAGGAGTACGAAACGGAATTCCTGCTGTTTCCGGAACTGTTCACCACGCAGCTGATGTCAATTGGCGACGGGACAGGCAGCGCCCTGCCCATTACCGCCCTCCCATCGTTTACGGAGGACTACGTCAATCTGTTCTCCACGCTGGCCGCCCGGCATGGCATGCACATCATCGGCGGCACCCACATCATTGAAGAAAACGGCCGGCTCTACAACACAGCCTTCCTTTTTTACCCGGACGGACGTGTCGGCCGTCAGAAAAAGGTCCACATCACCCCGTGGGAAATCAAGGGATGGAACATGGGCGCAGGAGACGGACTGGAGATTTTCGAGACGGAGAAAGGGAAAATCGCCGTGATCATTTGCTACGACATCGAGTTTCCCGAACTGGTGCGGATGGCCAAGGCGCGCGGTGCCGACGTCATCTTCTGCCCGTCGTGCACCGACGATCGGCACGCGTTCCACCGCGTCCGCTACACCAGCCATGCGCGCACCATTGAAAACCAGGTGTACGTAGTCGTCACGGGCACTGTCGGCTCGCTGCCTACGGTCGATTTCATGCGGGCCAACTTTGGGCAAGCGGCCGTGCTGACGCCCAACGACGTGCCGTTCCCGCCGCGCGGCGTCCTGGCAGAAGGGGAGATCAACCACGACATGATCGTCACCGCCGACCTGGATCTGCAGCTCCTGTACGACGTGCGGGAAAAAGGCTCCGTCACCACCTGGCGCGATCGCCGCATCGACCTGTATCCTGATTGGAAGTAAAACGGAGGGAAGCCTCATGTACCGCAAAGAGCTGTACGTCTTTGATCAGGACAAGCCGGTCAAGGCGATGATCCGCAATTATACGCCGGACGACTTTGACGAGCTGATCCGGATCCAGCAGGAGAGCTTTCCGCCGCCGTTTCCCTCGGAACTGTGGTGGAACAAGGAGCAGCTGACCAACCACGTCACCCTGTTTCCCGAGGGAGCCGTCTGCGTCGAGGTGGACGGCGTCCTCGCCGGCTCCATCACCGGCCTGCTGGTCACGTTTGACCCGGCCCACCCGGACCACACCTGGGAGGAAGTGACCGACAGCGGCTACATTCGCAACCACGATCCCAACGGAGACACCCTGTACATCGTGGACATCTGCATCCGTCCGTCCCACCGCAAGCTGGGGCTGGGCAAATGGATGATGCAGGCAATGTACGAACTGGTCGTCCACAAAGGGCTGAAGCGCCTGTTGGGAGGCGGCCGCATGCCCGGCTACGGCCGGTACGCCGACCAAATGACGGCGGAAGCGTACCTGGAAAAGGTGGTAGCGGGGGATCTGAAGGATCCGGTCGTGACGTTTCTGATGCGCTGCGGCCGCACACCCCTGAAAGTGGTGGCCAACTACCTGGAAGACGAAGAATCTCGCAATTACGCTGCGCTGATGGAGTGGAAAAACCCCTTTATGTCCGCAACGAGACAATAGTGCTCCATGCAGACAATCGAGCGCCCATAAATATAGGCGAGGAGGAATAGATCCGTGCAGTACATTCGCATTGCAAGCATTGACGATCCCTTGTTTGCGCGCATGCATCGCCTGATGCAGGAAGTGTTTCCGCCGGAAGAAGTGCTGGCGTTTGACTTGTGGAAAGAACCGCTGGAAGACCCGGGCATCCGCGTATTTGTGGCCGTCCACGAAGGCGAGGTCGTAGGGGCGACCGAGTACCGCTACTACGCCGACCTGAACGTGGCCATGACCGACTTTACGATTATCGGGCGGGAGGGGCTTGGCATCGGACGTTTTCTCGCGCGTGAACGGCAAAAGGACCTGAATGCCCTCGCTGCGGCGCACGGCAAGCAGTTGTATGGCATGTTCGCGGAGATATACGATCCGTACCGGGTAGAGAACCACGAATTTGGCGGGATCAAGCCGATGGACCCGTTCGTGCGGCGGGAAGTGCTGTCCCATCTCGGGTACAAGCGAATTGACTTCCCGTACGTCCATCCGTCCTGGCAAAATGACGGCGAGGCCGTTTCCGGTCTTGACCTGTGCTTCCTGCCGACCAACGAGGACCAGGACAGCCTGGAAGCCGATCTGATCGTCACCTTCCTCACCCGCTACTACGCCGTCCTGCCGCAAAAGCCGCAGGCGTGGGTGGAGATGGTGGAACGCCTGTCCGGAATGGACCGCGTCCCCCTTCGTCCGATCTGACGGGAACGCGGCGGCTGCCGGACACTTGAAAAACTCCTGTGGAGCCGATGGCGCTTCACGGGAGTTTCTTGCACCCACAGAAAATGAACTCGTCCCCACGCCGGGAAAAAGGAGTGACGGGAGATGAAAGCCAAAAATCTGGCCGCCATTCTGCTGTACGTGGCTGTACTATTCCATCTGCTCGGGATGAGCGGGTGGGTAGTCCCCGAGATGGTGCAGCCGATTCAGCTGGCAACGTTGGGGTTGATGCTGGCGGCGCTGGTGGTCCTCAGGCAGAAGAAGCGCAGGACCAAACGGCGAACGGCGCGAAAACCGCCCGCGGAAGTGAACGCCCTGGTGGACCGGGCGCAAGAGGGGGATGCGGCAAAGTGAACAGCAACATCCACATCCAGGCCATTTTGGACGCCTCGCATGACGGCATCATCGCCGTCGACCGGGATTCCACCGTCATCTGGGTAAACAAGAACGCGATCGAAATCCTCGGCCTCCCCGCCGACATCGTCGGAGAGAAGATCACCCGCTACATTCCGAATTCCGACATGCTGCGCATCCTGGCGACCGGCAAAAAGGAGATCGGCGACATCGCTACCGTGCTCAACCGGCAGATCATCATCAACCGCCTGCCGATCATTGTGGATGGCGAGATCGTGGGAGCAGTCTCCACATTCAAGGAGATCACCGACGTACAAAAAATGGAAATGCGCATCCGCAAGCACTACATGGAGAGCGGACTGGAGGCCAAATACCGGCTGGAAGACATCGTCGGCTGCTCGCAGGCCATCCGCGAGGCGAAAGCGTGGGCGGCCAGTTTCGGAAAGACGGAGGCGACCGTACTGATTACGGGGGAGACCGGGACGGGAAAAGAGCTGTTTGCGCAGGGCATTCACCTGGTCAGCCAACGCTCGGCCGGTCCGTTCATCGCCGTCAACTGCGCTGCTCTGCCCGGCAACCTGTTGGAAAGCGAATTGTTCGGCTACGAGGATGGAGCATTCACCGGAGCGCGCAGGGGAGGAAAGCCGGGGCTGTTTGAGCTGGCCCACGGCGGCACCTTGTTCCTGGACGAAATCGGTGAGCTGTCGCTGCCGATCCAGGCCCTTTTGCTTCGCGTCCTGCAGGAGAAAAAGGTGAGGCGAATCGGCGGGGAGCGCATCGTGCCCGTCGACGTGCGGATCATCGCTGCGACCAACCGCGATCTGGAGCAGCAGATAGCGTCCGGCCAGTTTCGCTCCGATCTCTACTACCGGCTGAACGTGCTGACGCTGGAAATCCCTCCGCTGCGAGAGCGGAAAGAAGACATCCCCGACCTGGTCTGGTCGATCATTCACGAGGTGGGCGAGCGAAGAGACAAAGCGATCAGGGAGGTGGACCCGGCGATCTTTGCCCTGCTGGAGCAGCACAACTGGCCCGGCAACGTGCGCGAACTGCGCAACGTGGTAGAGCGCATGGTGCTGTTGTGTCAATCCGACCGCCTGGACGCGTCTGATGCCGAATTTTTTGTCAGCAAAATCCAGCGTGTCCGCGATAGACCGCAGCCGGGCGAATCTGAGGAAGCCATGCTGATTCGGAAAGTTTTGGAAGAGACAAAGGGAAATCGGATGGAGGCGGCGAAGATACTCGGCATGGACAGGACTACTCTGTGGCGAAAGCTGAAAAAGTACGGATACAACGGAACGCGCCGGTGACACATGCTGCATGGATTGCAACACATGTTGCACGTTTTGCAACAACGAGTGTACGCCATGCAACGAGTAGCGACCGTACATGCCACAATACGACTGAAAATTATGAATATACCGACTGTGGTATGGGATTTGCAAGTGAAAAAGGGCATCCTCATGGCAAAGGAGGAGCCACGATGAAGCATTACGCGGTCGCGGTCATTGCCGGAGACGGTATCGGACCGGAGGTGATGGAGGAGGGACTCGCTCTCTTGCAGGCGGCTGCCGAGATTCACGGCGGACTTGCCTTTGAGACCTCGACTTTTCCCTGGAACTGCCGGTATTACCAGGAGCACGGGCGGATGATGCCGGAGGACGGCCTGACGACCCTGCGGCAGTTTGACGTCATCCTGCTCGGGGCGATCGGTGATCCCAGCGTGCCTGATCACATCTCCGTCTGGGAGTTGATCCTTCCGATCCGGCGAGCGTTTCAGCAGTATGTCAATCTTCGGCCGATCAAGCTGCTGCGCGGGCTGGAGAGTCCGCTGCGCTGCAAGGGGCACGCCGATCTCGACTTTGTCGTCGTGCGGGAAAACACAGAAGGTGAGTACTCCAACATGGGCGGACGCCTGCACGAGGGCACACCGTATGAGCTGGCGGTGCAAAACAACGTCTTCACCCGTTACGGCGTGGAGCGGATCGTGCGCTACGCCTATCGGCTGGCAAAAGAAACCGGCAAGCGGCGCCTGACAGCGGCGACGAAGTCCAATGGCATCAACCACTCCATGCCGTTTTGGGACGAAATCGTCAAGGAAGTGAGCCTGGAGTACCCGGAGATTGAGACCCGGCTGACACACATTGATGCGCTGTCCGCCTATTTTGTCAGCTGCCCGGAAACGTTTGACGTCGTCGTCGCCAGCAACCTGTTCGGTGACATCCTGACCGACCTGGGTGCGGCCCTCGTCGGCGGGCTGGGATTGGCCCCGTCCGGCAACATCAATCCGGAAAAAAACTACCCTTCGATGTTTGAACCGATTCACGGATCGGCGCCCGACATCGCGGGCACAGGCACTGCCAATCCGATCGCGACCATCTGGAGCGTGAGCATGATGCTGGATCACCTGGGCGAGCGGGAACTGGGCAGGTTGGTGCTGGACAGCATCGAAGACGTCCTGGCGGAGCGGCGCGTCCGCACGCCGGACCTCGGCGGGACAGCCACCACGCGGGAGATGGGGCAGGCCATCCGTGAACAACTATACCGCAGGGGAGGATGACCTATGGAAAGGACACAGGCACAGGTGCATCACTACCGACTGTACATCGACGGTACATGGGTGGAGACAGACGAGTGCATTCCCGTCACTCACAAGTACACGGGCGAGGTCATCGCCACGATCGCCAAGGCAAAGCGGCAGCACGTGGAAGACGCCGTCACATGCGCGCTGGAGACGTTCCGCCGAAGCACCCTGACGCCGAGCATGCGCGCAGACATCCTGCTGGAGGCAAGCCGGATTGCCGAACAACGCCGGGAGGAATTGGAACTGTCGCTGGTCAGGGAAGTGGGCAAGACACGCAAAGACGCCCGGGGCGAGCTGGACCGTGTCATCAATACACTGCGGCTGTCGGCCGAGGAAGCAAAGCGGATTGCCGGTGAGATGGTGCCCCTCGCGGCTACGCCGGGTGCGGAAAACCGGATCGGCTTTGCCATCCGCGTGCCCAAAGGGGTGATCGGGGCGATTACGCCGTTCAACTATCCGCTGCTCCTCGGCACGCATAAGGTCGCTCCCGCCATCGCCGCAGGCAACACAGTGGTGCTGAAACCGGCGACCGCCACGCCGATCGCGTCCTTTCTGCTGGTGGAACTGTTGGAACAAGCCGGCCTTCCAAAAGGGCACGTCAACATCGTCACCGGCTCCGGCAGCCAGGTGGGAGAATGGATGCTGGACGATCCCCGGATCGCCATGTACACCTTTACCGGCTCGGCGGAGGTGGGCGCCATCATCAAGCAGCGCAGCGGCCTGCGACCCGTGGCGCTGGAGCTGGGCAACAACTCCCCCAACATCGTCCACGAAGACGCCGACCTTGACCTGGCGGCGAAGCTGATCGCCCAGCGCAGCTTTCACAACGCGGGGCAGGCCTGCATCGCCGTGCAGCGAATCCTCGTGGCCGAGCGTGTCGCCGAAGCGTTTACAGAGGCATTCCTGCACGAGGTTCGTCAACTGCGCGTGGGCGATCCGGAAGACCCGGAGACGGACGTCGGGCCGATGATCAGCGAAGCGGAAGCGATCCGAGCGGAAAACTGGGTGCAGGAAGCTGTCGCGCAGGGGGCGGAGCTGCTTTGCGGAGGCCGGCGGGACAAAGCCGTGTTCCATCCGACGGTGCTGACGCGAACCACCCCGGAGATGAAGGTAAATTGTCTGGAGGTGTTCGCCCCGGTCGTCACCATCATCCCTTACCGCACCATCGAGGAAGCCTTTGCCGTCGCCAATGCATCCAGCTACGGCCTGCAGGCAGGCATTTTCACCAACGATTTGAACATTGCCATGCGGGCTGCACGGGTGCTGGAGTACGGCGGCGTCATCATCAACGACGTCTCCACGTACCGCAATGACGTGATGCCCTACGGCGGCATCAAGAACAGCGGTCTGGGCAAGGAAGGGCCGCGCTACGCGATCGAAGAGATGACCGACCTGCGCATGGTCGTGATGAATCTGAAACAGTAGGGGGGCGTGCCAATGCTGTTGAAAGACAAGGCGGTTATCGTCACGGGTGGCGGTTCCGGCATGGGAAAAGCGATCTGCCGCCGCTTTGTGCGGGAGGGGGCGCGGGTGGCCGTCGTCGATTGGAACGGGGAAGCCGCCCGGGAGACAGCCGAAGCGTGCGGCTCTGACGCATGGGCGGTTCCGGCAAACGTGGCCGTTGACGCCGAAGTAAAGGTGATGGTGGAGCGTACAGTTCAGCGATTCGGCACGGTGGACGCCGTCGTCAACTGCGCCGGGGTGCCGATGACGTTTACCCCGGTCGAGGAGGTGTCGGAAGAGCTGTGGCAGCGGATCATGGATGTCAATGTCAAGTCCATCTACCTGACGTCCAGGTACGTCGTTCCCGTCATGAAACAGCGGGGAAGCGGCGTGATCCTCAACATCTGTTCGATCGCCGGCATCCGCGCCCGCCCGGGACTAAACGCGTACTGCGCCTCGAAGGGAGCGGCGATCATGCTGACCAAGGCGTTGGCAATCGAACTGGCTCCCTACAAGATTCGCGTAAACGGGATCAATCCCGGTCCGGCGGAGACGCCGATGCTGCGCCAATTCATGAGCGGGGATGCGGAGAAAATCTCCAGGGACACGCAGGAGATCTTTGTCAGCAGCGTCCCGCTCGGCAGCCTGATCCAGCCGGACGATATCGCTCATGCTGCTCTTTATCTGTGCAGCGACTTGTCCCGAATGGTGACCGGGGAAATTGTCAACGTGGACGGCGGGCGGGGAATTTAAGTGAAAGCGAGGGGAACGCATGACAAACGAGCCGCTCATTCGCATAGAAAACGTCTCGTTTTCCTATCAGGTGAACCACGAACAGCAGATTCCCGTCCTGCACGGCGTCTCCTTTGAGGTGTACCGGGGTGAACACCTGGCCATTATTGGCCACAACGGCTCGGGAAAATCGACGATCTCCAAACACCTCAATGGCATCTTGACGCCGCGGGAAGGCGATGTTTGGGTAAACGGCATCAATACCCGGGACAAGAAGCGGATGCACGAGATCCGCAGCCTTGTCGGCATGGTTTTTCAACATCCCGACAACCAGCTTGTCGCCACCATCGTGGAGGAGGATGTCGCCTTTGGGCTGGAAAACATCGGCGTGCCGCCGGAGGAAATGAAGCAGCGCGTCGACTTTGCCCTGGAGTCCGTCGGAATGAGCGCGTTCCGCCACCGGCCGCCGCACCATCTGTCTGGGGGACAGAAGCAGCGGATCGCGATTGCCGGCGTCCTCGCGATGAAACCGCAGTGTCTGGTGATGGACGAAGCCACCAGTATGCTGGACAGCTTCGGACGGCAGGAGATACTTGCTGTCGTCCGCAGACTGCATCGTGAAGGAATGACGATCGTGAACGTGACGCACCACATGTCAGAAGCGGCGGCAGCGGACCGGGTGATCGTGATGGAAGGCGGCCGGATCGCGCTGCAGGGCACCCCGCGGGACGTGTTTGCCCAGCATGAGCGGCTGCGTGAGCTTCACTTGGACGTCCCGGACGCCAGCCGGATTGCTGCATGGGTCCACCGGGAAGTGCCGGCGTTTTCCCCCGCGCTGATTCACAACGAGGAAGTGGTGGCGGAAGTAAACAGGCTCACGCTTAAACGGGCGGAGGCGAGCGGATCATGAGTCAGCCGATCATTGAAGTACGGAATCTGTCACACGTGTACATGCAGAACACCCCGCTGGAGCACCGCGCCCTCACCGACGTGACCATGCAGGTGGCAGCAGGGGAGTGTATCGCCATCATCGGTCACACCGGATCGGGCAAATCGACGCTGATTCAACATTTCAACGGCTTGATCCGTCCCCAGTCCGGCACCGTCATCGTCAACGGGCTGGACGTCTCCCATCCGAAGCTGGACGTAAAAGCGCTCAGGCGTCAGGTGGGGCTGGTCTTTCAAAACCCGGAAGACCAGATTTTCGAGAAGCTGGTCGGCGATGACGTAGCGTACGGCCCGTTCAAGATGGGGCTGCCGCTGGATGAGGTGCGGCGCCGCGTACAGTGGGCCATGGAGCTGGTCGGGCTGTCGTTTCAGGAGATGAAAGACAGACCGACGTTTGCGCTCAGCGGCGGCCAAAAGCGGAAGGTGGCCCTGGCCGGCGTGCTGGCGCTTGCGCCCAAGGTACTGGTGCTGGACGAACCGACGGCCGGGCTTGACCCGCGTTCGCGCAACGAGCTGTTGGAGCGGATACGCCGGCTGAACCGAGAGGAAGGCCTGACGGTCATCTTCGTCTCTCACAACATGGAGGAAGTGGCCCGGCTGGCCGACCGCGTCTATGTCATGGCCGGCGGGCGGACCGTCTGCACAGGCACCCCGCGCGACATCTTTGGCAACCAGGAGATTTTGCGCGCCCATCGGATCGGAACGCCGGAGAGCGTCGACATCCTCTACCGGCTGCGGGACCAGGGGTATTCGGTCGATGTGGGGGCGTACCGCGCCGAAGAAGCAGCGGAGCAAATCGTGACGTTGATCAGGCGGTGAGGAGGGATTCGCATGTCCGCCGAATTTGAATTGACCCGAAACATCACGATCGGCCAGTATCTGCCGACAGGTTCGATCGTGCACCGGCTCGATCCGCGGTTTAAGTTGGCCGCCTTTGTCATCCTCATCCTCGCGATTGCGATCTGCGGCACCTACGCGGGCAACCTGTTCGGTCTCCTTGTCTGCTTGTGGCTGTTTCACCTCGCCAGGATTCCGCTGCGCTACGGCCTGTCCGGGGTAAAACCGGCTGTGCCGTTCATCCTCATCTTGGCCGTGTTGCAGCTGCTTTTTTACGGGGAAATCGCCCGAGGCGGGACCATCTATCTCCAGTACGGTATTGTGACCATCTCCAGCGAAAGCGTTCGGCTGGTGATCGTGTCGGCAATGCGGTTTGTGGAGGTGATCTTTCTCTCCAGCGTGCTGACGCTCAGCACGTCGACGACCGAGCTGACGCACGGGATGGAGCGGCTGTTACGGCCGCTTGCAGCCATCCGGTTTCCCGTCCACGCGTTCGCCCTGATCATCACCATCGCGATCCGCTTCGTGCCCACCTTTGCGCTGGAAATGGAAAAGATGATGAAGGCCCAGGCGTCGCGCGGCGCCGACTTTGGCACCGGCGAGTGGTGGCGGATCGTAAAACGGACGAAAGACATGCTGCCGATTCTCATCCCGCTGTTTAACGTGGCGCTGTCTCGCGCGGAGGACCTGATTCTCGCCATGGAGGCGCGCTGCTACACGCCGGGAGCGGCTCGGACGCGCTACGCCCACTACAAGGCGCACGGCAGGGATTACGCTGTCATTGCTGCAAGCGTGGTCATGGCTGCGGTGATGGTGGCGATACCCTGGTAGTGGAGAGTGCTTGCTGGACGGAAAAATCGCCAATAATCAGCATTCAATTAGGAGGGAAGACGCATGGAAAAGGGCTTGACGGTTCGCAAAATTGTGATCGCCGGTGTGTTAGGGGCCATTGCCATCCTGCTGGGCGTGACGCGTCTCGGCTTCATTCCGGTCCCGACGGCGGCAGGCAATGCGACGATCATGCACATCCCGGCAGTGATCGGCGGCATTGTGGAAGGGTGGGGCGTTGGGTTGGTGATTGGTCTCATTTTCGGTGTTTCTTCCTTTTTAAATGCCACAGTTCCGCTGTTTAAAGACCCGTTGGTCGCCATCCTGCCGCGGCTGTTTATCGGGGTCACGGCGTACCTGACGTACACGGGTTTGCGGCGTCTCAACGAGCATGCAGCGATTGCCCTTGCCGGCTTTGTGGGTTCGATGACAAACACGATCCTGGTGCTCGGGATGGCGGTTATCCGCGGCTACATGCCGGTCGGCGTCGCTGCCAGCGTAGCGGTGTTCAGCGGCCTTCCGGAAGCGATCGTCTCCGTTATCGTGACGCTGGCTGTCGTGGTGGCGTGGAAGAAAATCGGCTCGGCCGGCAAACAAAAGTCAAAAATTTCAGGAGATTTGTGATAGCGGGATGATGTACTGTCGGTTGCGTGCATGTGAGACAGCGGCGGAAGTTGTGATGCAGGGGGACTGACGGAAACGGACCAGCGGAATGCCGTCCCATCGCGGTATCCGTGCAGAATCTGGAGAGGAGCGATTGTCCATGAATCAAGTCATTTCCTATGTCGATGAGCAGGAAGTCGTTCGCCTGACGCAGGAGTTGGTGCGCATCCCGAGCGTGTATCGGCCAGGTCAGCCGGATGGCAACGAAGAGCGGGTCGCCCAATTTGTCGCCGAGACCCTGCAGCAGATGGGACTTCAGGTATTTTACGAGGAAGTGGTGCCGGGGCGGCCCAACGTGATCGCCTTTTACGATTCCGGCCGTCCGGGCAAAACGCTTCTCTTTGAGGCGCATACGGACGTCGTGACGGAGGGGGACCGCGACGCGTGGAGCTACGACCCGTTCGGCGGGCAGATCGCAGGCGGCCGCATCTACGGCCGGGGCGCCTGCGACACAAAAGGCAACCTGGCGGCGGCAATCTGTGCCGTCAAGGCGATTCAGCGTTCCGCCATCCCATTTCCGGGCAAAATTCTGCTCTGCATCCCTTGCGACGAAGAAGGCATGATGATCGGGATCAAGGATTTCATCCGCCGCGGGTGGGCGGACGGTGTGGATGCTGCGATCATCTGCGAGCCCGAGGAAAACCAGCTTTGCATCACGCAGAAAGGGGCAATGCGGGCGATCCTCAGGACCTACGGAAAAATGGCCCACGGCGCCATGCCGCTGACCGGGGTGAATCCCAACACCCGCATGGCCCGGGTGATACTCGCACTGGAGGAGTTGGAACGACGAGAGAAGGAACGTCTGGGAGAGCATCCCATGCTCGGGTGGCCCAGCATCACGCCGACGATTGTGCAGGCCCCGGTCAAGGGAGAACCGCAGATCAACGTCGTTCCCGATCAGTGCATGACTACGCTGGACATCCGCACGGTACCTGGTCAGGATCACGATGTGCTGCGCCGGGAGATGAACGACATTCTGGAGCGGCTGGCGCACGAGGATGACCAGTTCAAGGCCGTGCTGGACGTGATCGAGGAGCGCCCGTGGACGTTGACGCCAATGGAGGCGGAAGTGGTGCAGGCGGTCGCGACAGCATACCGGGAAGTGGCGAAAAAGGAGCCGGTCTTCAACGGAGTGCCCGGCGCCACCGACGGGACGTTTTTGCACAAGGCCGGCATCCCGATCCTGACCACCGGCGCGGGGGACCGGCACATCCCGCACCACGTCGACGAATACGTGGACATCGCACAACTCGTGGAGACGACCCAACTGTTTGCCCTGTCCGCACTGACCTATCTGACACAGCCGGTTCACGCTTGAAATGCGCGAAGGAGGAACGCCAATGAATCAGGAACAAACCGTGCAGCCATCCGTCGGCGAGCGGACTGTCCGCAAGGTGATGCGGCGAATCATCCCCTTTATTTTTCTGCTGTACATCGTTGCGTTCTTGGACAGGGTCAATTTGGGTTACGCGGCTCTGGAGATGAACCAGGCGCTGGGATTGAGCGCCGAGGTGTTCGGCCTTGTGTCCGGCATCTTTTTCATCGGGTACTTTCTATTTGAAATACCCAGCAATATCCTGATGCACCGGATTGGTGCCCGCATCTGGATCGCCCGCATCATTGTGAGCTGGGGGCTGGTCGTGATCGTCACGGCATGGGCGCAGAACGCCATGCACCTTTACGTTCTCCGCTTTCTTCTCGGCGTGGCAGAGGCGGGCTTCTTCCCGGGGATCATCTTGTACATCACGTACTGGTTTCGGGCACGGGAGCAGGCGCGCGCGTTTGCCTTGTTCATGACGGCGCTGGCCGCTTCCAATATCATCGGGGCCCCAATCTCCACCTGGATCATGGACAACATCAACTGGTTTGGCATGCCGGGATGGCGCTGGATGTTCATCCTGGAAGGTATCCCGGCGGTCATCTGCGGCGTTGTCACCTATTTCTACCTGACGGACCGTCCCGATGACGCGCATTGGCTGACTGCGGAAGAAAAGCAGTGGCTCAATGCGGAACTGGCTCGCGAACAGATGGCCAAACAGCACCAAAAGCGGTATACGACCAAAGACGTGCTGGCCAACCCGCGCGTGTGGCATCTGGCCCTGATTTACTTCACATTGGTCGTGGGGTTGTACGGAATCGGTTTCTGGATGCCGACGATCATCAAGCTGCTGTCCGGCAAGCTGACCAATACGCAGGTGGGATTGGTTACGATGATTCCCTATGTGATCGGCGGATTGGCGATGATTGCATGGGCCCGCCGCTCGGACCGTACCGGGGAACGGCGGATGCACGCGGCTATCCCTCCGGCGGTGGGAGCGCTCGGGTTGATCATCTGCGCCTTTACCGACGATCCGTACCTCTCCGTCCTCATGATGGGTGTGGCGACGGCTGGAATATACAGCTTCTTTGGACCGTTCTGGGCGCTGCCTGCGCTGTTCCTCAGCGAGGAAGCGGCGGCGGTGGGCATCGCGTTGATCAACTCCATCGGCAACCTGGGCGGTTTTCTCGGCCCTTATGCGCTCGGGTATTTGAACGAAGCGACGGGCAGCATGACAGCCAGCTTGTTTTTTCTCAGCGGGTTTTTACTCCTGTGCTCCCTGCTGACGCTGGCGATCAAGCGGCAGACCCTGGTGCAGCATCCCGAAACAAAGATGAAAGTGTAAGCGTTGCCCCTACCCGGAATCAGGGTAGGGGTTCCTTTTGAAAAACTTGCTCACTCCATAAGATTTTTTTTACAATAAGGAAGGAATTGATCAAGAAGTTGCTAAGGAGGCACGTGTGTATGGAGATGCGCTGGAGTTTGGACGTGTTGTACCCGTCTTTCGATTCCCCGGAACTGCAAAAAGATTGGGACAAATTGTGCAGTGAGATGAAGGAACTGAAAGCGTGGAGCAAAGAGCACCTGCATGGGCAGGATGACGCCGTGAACAAAATGGAAACGTACATAACCAAACTGACGTCTGTGCTGCAAACGCAGTCCCGTTTGTATCATTTTGCCGAGCTGACCGCCAGTGTCGACGCAAAAAACGAACGCGCCCTGCAATTGGTGGAGCGGATTCAGGAGCAGGCGGTGGAACTGGTGGAGCCAGGCGTCCAGTTTCAAAAGTGGTTGGGATCGCTTTCCGGCCTGGACAGTCTGATCAGCCAGTCTCCGCTGCTGGAAACGCACCGGTTCTTCCTCACCGAGACGGCGCAAAAGGCAAAGTACCTGCTGAGCGAAAAAGAAGAAATCATTCTGGCAAAGATGAAAAACACCGGCTCCAACGCATGGTCGAAGCTGCAGGAACTGCTCACCTCCACACTAATGGTAGACATCACCGTCGATGGCGAAGCGAAACAGCTGCCGCTGTCGGTCGTGCGCAACATGGCCTACGAAAAAGATCCGCAAGTGCGCAGGACGGCGTATGAGGCTGAACTGGCCGCGTACAAGAAAATCGAGGAATCGTCTGCAGCCTGCCTGAACGGCATCAAGGGCGAGGTGATCACCACCGTCAAACTGCGCGGCTACGAATCTGCTCTCGACAAAACGCTGCAGGACTCCCGCATGGACAAGGAAACGCTGGACGCGATGTTGACCGCGATGCGCGAAAGCCTGCCCGTCTTTCACAAGTACTACCGGACGAAAGCGAAGCTGTTGGGCCACGCGAACGGACTGCCGTTCTACGATCTGTTTGCGCCCGTGGGAGAGGCGGACATGCGCTTTACGTATCAAGAGGCGCGGGACTTTATCGTCAAACACTTCGGCAGCTTTAGTGAAAAGCTGGCCAACTACGCCGCGCGTGCGTTTGACAACCGCTGGATTGACGCCGAACCGCGCGAAGGCAAACGGGGCGGCGCGTTCTGCCACAACCTGCACGTCGTCAAGGAAAGCCGGATCATGGCCAACTTCACCGGCTCGTACAACGACGTGAGCACGTTGGCCCACGAACTGGGACACGGCTATCACGGTGAGTGCCTGGTAGACGAAGCGTTTTTGAACAGCGACTATCCGATGCCGATTGCCGAAACCGCTTCCATCTTCTGCGAGACGATCATCGCCAAAGCGGCGCTTCAGCAGGCGACCGAGGAAGAGGCGTTTGCCATTTTGGAAAATGCCATCTCCGGCGAAGGACAAGTCATTGTCGACATCTACAGCCGCTATCTGTTTGAATCGGAGGTGTTCAAGCGCCGTGAAAACGGCTCGCTTTCCGTCAACGAGCTGAAGGCAATCATGCTGCAGGCGCAAAAAGAGGCGTACGGCGACGGCCTGGACCACGAATTCCTGCACCCGTACATGTGGGTGTGCAAGCCGCACTACTACTTTGCCGATTACAACTTCTACAACTTCCCGTACGCGTTTGGCCTCCTGTTTGCCAAAGGGCTGTACGCCGAGTACCTGAAGCGCGGCGCTTCGTTTGTTGAACAGTACGACCAATTGCTTGCGGTCACCGGCAAGATGAACATAGCCGACGTTGCCGCCATCATGGACGTGGACGTCCGCTCCGTCGATTTCTGGCGCGGCTCGCTCGCCCTGATCGCGGAGGATGTGGAGACATTCGTCTCCCTGGCCGCATCCCGCAGCTAACCGACCTACCCAAGAGCCCGACGATTACCGTCGGGCTTTTACGTGTGTATAGCCAGCCGGTCAGGTGGAGACGATATGAAAAAAAGGATGAGGTGATATTGTGGTGAACGGATTGCAGTTGCTTGATCTTCTGCGGGAAACGGAAAACAAGATGCTCCATTTACATAGAGCCATCGACAGGATTACGAATGAACCCGATTTCAAGGAGTCGGTCAGCGTCTTGACCGAGGTAGTGCGGGATTACCAGTTGCAGTTGGACAAAATGAAACAGGCGTTGGGCAAAATCGAGATTGGCCAGCAACACTCCTCTCAACAGTCCACCCACCAGTAGACCCAGCCTTGTTGTAAAGAACATGTAATAAATCAGCCTTCCATGTAAAGTGGAAGGCTTCTTTTTTGGGAGCAACATACCAATTTTTTCAAGTAAAATGGACCTATGTATGCGTTTACATATCCTGCCATTCCATTTCTTTTGTCCATATGTCCTTGACAGGTTGCAGGACTGGTTGATGATTTATCTGGGAATTTGGGCACGAAAATGGAATTGTATTACATTTTCGTTACAAAACAGGTGTTCGTGAAGCAGGAAACTGCGACTATGGCCGGTGTGGAATTTCCTGCCGTATAATGACCGACAGGCGTGTCAATCCGAGTAAAACGTGATCGGGGAGTGTCGAGATGGAGAAGGCTGGGATTCGCAAACGAATCAGTTGGCTGCTCCTCGCGGGATTCGCCGGCGCCACTGTCGGCTTTGCCATGTGGATGTTTCCCACGTCTGCCCAGGTTGAGACGGTGCAAACGTCGGAGGGACACCATATAAAATTCCGCACGCACGGCGAGCAGCTACAGATGTATAAAGACAGCACGTGGAAACCCTACTTCGTTAAAGGGATAAACTTGGGGGCATCCCTGCCGGGGCATTATCCTGGCGAACTGCCGATCCAAAAAGAAGACTACGAACGCTGGTTCGGCCAGATGTACGAATTGGGTGTCAGAGCCGTGCGGATTTACACCATCCATCAGCCTGTCTTCTACGAGACACTGGTGGAGTTCAATCGGAAGCACGCCGATGATCCGCTCTACCTGATTCAGGGAATCTGGTCGCCGGAAGAAGCGCTGATTGAAAAGAAGGATGCGTTTTTACCGGAGATCAAGACCGAGTTTCGCCAGGAAATCGAATACGCCGTTGGAGCGGTGTACGGAGACATCGAGATTCCCGAACGGCAGGGCAAAGCAAGTGGTACATACACAGCCAATGCCGGTCCCTACCTGTTGGGCTGGCATATCGGAACCGAATGGGACCCGGAAATGGTGAGCCAGACAAACCGAGTGCGCAGACAGGAACCGATGTATCACGGGCGTCACTTTCAGGCCGCTCCCGCAGCCACGCCGTTTGAGAGCTGGCTGGCGGAGATGCTTGATTATACAGCCCAACTGGAAGCCAAACGGGGCTGGCAGCATCCGGTGACGTTTACCAACTGGGTCACGACCGATCCGCTCTCCCATCCGGGTGAACCGATCATTCACGAGGACATGGTCAGCGTCGATCCGACGCATATCCAGAACGTCAACTGGGAGGCGGGTTTCTTCGCCGCCTATCACGTCTATCCGTATTATCCGGACTTTTTCCGGTTTGATCCGGAGGTCAGAACGGTGAAAAACGAGCGCGGCGAGATCGATCCGTACAAATCCTACCTCAGGCAATTGAAGTCCCACCACAAAGGGATGCCTGTCATGGTTACCGAGTTTGGTGTTCCCTCGTCCTTGGGAGTCGCGCACCTTGGCCCCTTGGGACGCGATCAGGGCGGACACGACGAGCGCGAGCAGGGACGCATCAATGCGGAACTGCTTCAGGAGATTTACGCCGAAGGGTATTCGGGCGCCATACTGTTCACCTGGCAGGACGAATGGTTTAAACGGACCTGGAACACCATGCGGTTCGAGATTCCGGAAGACCGGCGGGCGTACTGGAAAAACGAACTGACCAATGAATCGTTCTTCGGGCTTCTGGCGATGGATGCCGGCAAGGAAGATGATCTGGTCATCGACGGAAAGGCGGACGATTGGGACAGGCTGCCGGCGGAGGAAAAACGAAAGATGCCGGCACATATGCCCGGATTTCGCGACATCTGGATGACGCATGACGAAGCTTACGTCTACTTGCTGGCCCGGTTGGACGGTGCGTTTCAGCCGGAGAAGGAAACGTTGTACCTCGGCTTTGACACCATACCGGGCGGCAACCGGCAATCCGGCGAACTGCCCGGACTGTCGCTGGATGAGGGACTGGAGGCGCTCGCTGTGCTGGGAACCGAGCAGGAAAGCCAGGTCAAACTGGCGGCCCAATACGATTTCCATCGCCGACTGTACGGAGAGCGTTTCGGAATGTTGAGCATCCCGGAGGAAGAGCGCCAAGACAATTCCGGAGTGTTTACGCCGGTGAAGCTGGCGGTCAGCCTGGAGATGACTCCCCCGGATACGAAGCAGTACCATCCGTTTGAGGAGGTGGTGGTAGGAAAATTACGTCGGGGGACGACCGCTGTTGGAAAAGAAGGCTACAGCTCACAGGCACACTGGCAGGTCAACGGTGAGTGGTTGGAAGTACGCATTCCCTGGATGCTGATCGGGTTTACCGATCCAAGTACAAAACACGTCCTGAGCTATCGAGACGGCAATACAAAGTCGTTTGACGCCGTCAAGACCGAAGGGATTCGCATCATTGCCCTGCGGGGGGATAAAGCGTCCGGACGGCTCCAGGGAGTGGACGGCACCGTTGTTCCGCTCTCGACATGGGAGCGGTATACCTGGCGGGAGTGGGAACTGCCGCAGTTTTCGGAACGACTCAAAGAGAGCTATTCGATCTACCAGAAAGCGCTGCAGACCATTCCGGCCGACCGCTAGTGGCAAGGTAGTCAAGTTAGAGGAGAGGAGAGGAGAGCGAGAAGCATGTTTCAACATCTGCAGATCGCATACGGGTTTATCTGCGTCGCATCCGCATTGATTGTCAGCGGGATGGTCCTCCTGCTCGTGTTCAAGTGGCGAAACCTGCGTGTGGCTCGCATGAAAGACGAAGCACGAAAAAAGCAGCAGGACTATGTGGCGTACGTCATCGCTCATCTCGATGCGGATGAGGAGTTGAAACTCCCGATTGGTCCGCTCGACAAGTGGGACCTGGCCGTGTTGGAAGAGCAGTTGATCGAGCTGGCGGAGCGCGTCAAAGGAAGACACCGCGAGCGGCTGGCCGAATTGTTTGAGCGGCTGGGGCTGCCGGAAATGGAACTGGCCCGTCTGTCCCGTTCGTTTGGCGTGAGCCGCTTGGACGCTGCCTACAAATTGGGAGCGATGGGGTGCAGCCAGGCTGCTCCTGCGCTGTTGTCGGTCCTGAAAACGGAGCGAGACGAACCGGGCCGCTTTATCATCGCCCGCGCTATCGCCCGTTGCGCCAGAGATACGGCGGATCTGCGTGAAATGGTTACGCACATGGTCGCCCTTTCTCCGGAATCGCCCCGGCTTATGGCCGAGATTCTGAGCGAGTCGGCTGTCGATCCTGTGCCGCTGATGCGGGAGTGGATCGAACATTCCGATTGGCGGCTGGTGCTGGTTGCGATGGCCGGGATGCCGTCCACGGCTGACCAGGAGCTGCTCGGCAGCTTGTGGAAGCTGATCGGTGCGGACGAGAAAGAGATCCGCATCAACGCAGCCAAGCTGCTGCTCCGTTCAGGGGATGGGGTGACGCCACAGCAGGTGGAATCGCTCATTACGCACCCGGATTGGGAGATCAGATCGCTTACGGCCAAGTCGATCGGCAGATGGGCAGACGACCGCTATGTGCCGCTGCTCAGTCGGGCCATTGAAGATGAGAACTGGTGGGTGCGGTACAATTCCGCCCGCAGCCTGGCCGCACTCGGCGACGACGGATTCAGAGCCCTGTGCGAGATCGCTTCGCAGGCGAAGCAGCCTGAAATCGCCGACCTGGCCATGCAAAACATCCAGGAAGCGCTCCGCAGCGAGAGCGACGTCAGCGGTCAGGCTGGTGCCGCAGGAGCCAAAACCAAGCAGGCCATGTACCACTCTTATTTCAACACGCAGCAGGCAGGCCATATGACAGGATAAGCGTGGAATACTTCCCCGAGAAGGGAGATAGCAGCACGAACTACTTCCGTGAGAGAAAGCCAACTTCATCGGAAGGTCTACGATGGAAGATTTCTTCGGAGGGAAAGGAGGAATTATGCGCGATCTGTTGCTGGGTTACGGGTTGTTTGCCATGTACTACGTCATGGTGGTCAACTCGATATACCTGCTGATTACCATCTTCTCGCATCTGAACATCTCGAAGATCATGAAGCGTTCCCGGTATACCCGTTATCAGTCACTTGCCGGATCGGATCGGGTCCCGCCCGTCTCCATCCTGGTGCCGGCATTCAATGAGGAGCTGACGATTATCGAGAACGTTCGCTCCCTGCTGGCTCTGCATTATCCGCAGTACGAAGTGATTGTCATCAACGACGGGTCCAAGGACGATACGCTGCAGGTGCTCATCAAGGAATTTGGATTGATCCGGCAGCCGCACGCCCGGATCCGCAATGTGGTGCACTCGTCGCCCGTTAAAGGGATTTATCACAACCCGCAGTACCCGCAGCTCTATGTCATCGACAAGGAAAACGGCGGCAAGGCGGATTCACTCAACGCAGGCATCAACTTGTCCCACTATCCGCTGATCGCGTCAATTGATGCCGATTCCTTGCTGGAAAAAGACGCACTCATCCGGATGGCACAGGTGTACATGGAAAATCCGGAAGAGACCGTCGCCATCGGCGGAAACGTGCGCATCGCCAACGGTTGCCTGATCGAGGACGGCATCGTCAAGAAAGTGAGGCTTCCTGACAAACTGCTGCCGATGTTTCAGACCATCGAATACATGAAAGCCTTCCTCGGCGGTCGGATTGGATGGAGCTCGATCAACGGCTTGATCATCGTGTCGGGGGCATTTGGCCTCTTCCGCAAAGACTGCGTGATCAAAGTTGGCGGCTACCGCGAAGGGTACCCCGGCGAGGACATGAACATCATCATTAAATTGCACAAGTACATGCTGGAGAACAAGCTGAAGTACCGTGTTGCCTTTTGTCCCGATGCTGTCTGCTGGACGCAGGCGCCGGACACATTCCGTATCTTGAGCAGTCAGCGCAAGCGCTGGGGCCGGGGTAACCTGAAAAACATGCTGGAATACCGGCACATGCTGTTCAATCCGAAGTATAAGATCATGGGCCTGTTGACCATGCCTTACAACGTGATGTTTGAAACGCTGAATCCCTATTTCAAGCTGACCGGGCTGCTCGCCCTGATCGGATACAGTTTGATGGACATGACCGATGCACACATCGTTCTGGTCTTTATGGCGATCAACCTCTTGTACGGCTACATGCTCACCGTCAGCGCCATTTTGCTGGAAGAGCGGGCGTTCCGCCGTTATCCGAAAATGAGCGATCTGGCCAAGCTGCTGGGATACGGATTCCTGATGTTTTTCGGGTACTACCAATTGGGAGCGATTTGGCGCCTCCTCGGTCACATTGAGTTTTTCCGCAAGAACAACACGTGGGGTGTCATGACGCGGCAGAGTTGGAAAGTAGAGACGCGACAATCGTGACGCATCTGCAAAGGAGTGGAGAAGATGCCTACAAGCGGTAACCAACGTGTGGCAGAGTCCCGGTTTGCCGAAAAGCTGTCGTATTTTTTGCGGTACTACGAGGCGAGCAACCTGGCGTGCGGTCTGATTGCCGCCCGATGCGAATCAGACGGTGACCCGGAATGGGCCGGACTGCAGCAGTATATCCAGGATCGCGATCCCCGGCAGGCTGCTCAGGTCTTTTACGACGACGAGTCAAAGGTGCTGTTCCTCTTGTTGGACGGCACAACGCTGGCCGATACGCACTATCTGGCGCTGCAAGTCAAGGAGAGGTTGCAGGAGCGCCACCGGCTGCAAGGGAGCGTCTACATTGCCAGCTTTCCCGAAAGCGGCGATTCGTTCGAGGCGTTGTATCAGGAAGTGATCCGGCGACTGGAACAAAAGGCCGGAGCCGCAGACAGTTTGCAGTTTGTCGTGTGCCAACCGTCTGTGCGGCCTCACCGCCTGCTGCTAATTGAGAACGACCCCGTCGTCAGGCAGCTCCTGGCGGTTCGGTTCGCGCGCAGCGGATACGATGTGCATACCGCAATAGACGGCGCAGAGGGGATGGAAAAATACCTGCAGCTGCGTCCTGACCTGGTAATCACTGAACTAACGCTGCCGGTGATGAACGGGTTTCAGGTGATCGATTGGCTTCGAGAGCAGCAGGAACCTGAAGCGCGATGCAAAATTGTGGTGCTGACGGACAAACGTCTGGAGGAAGACATGACCAAATGCTTCCAAAAAGGCGTTGCCGATTATATCACCAAACCATTTTCCCCCATTGAGCTGGACTGGCGCATCAAGCGCTTGCTAGTCTCCTAGACATACAAATAAACCGGAGGGATGCCAAGTGGACAGATTTACGGCATTGCAGCAAAAAATTGAAAACAAAACAGCAAAAGTCGGTGTCATCGGATTGGGCTATGTGGGCCTACCGCTTGCCGTCGAGATCGCGAGACACGGGTTTACCGTGTTTGGCATCGATCTGGATCTGAAAAAAATCGAGACGCTGCAGCGGGGAGAGTCGTACATTGGCGACGTACCCAACGAGTCAGTCCGCCCGTTGGTGGAAGAAGGCCGGTTTATTCCAACCGCCGATTACCGCGTATTGAAAGAGTTGGACGCAATCAGCATTTGCGTGCCGACGCCGCTGAGTGAAAATCAGGACCCGGACACGTCCTACATTTCCCGCGTCGTTGATCAGATCAAACACTACGTCCAAAACGGACCGCTGATCACGCTGGAGAGCACCACCTATCCCGGCACCACCGAAGAACTGATTCAGTGGGAGCTGGAAAAAATGGGCTACCGTGTGGGAGTCGACTTTTTCCTGTGCTTCTCGCCGGAGCGGGTGGACCCCGGCAACAACCGTTTCCAAACCACCAATACACCGAAAGTCATCGGTGGTACGACCGAGAAATGCCTGGAATTGGGTGTCAAGTTGTACAGCAACTTCATTGAAAACATCGTTCCCGTTTCGTCGACGAAAGTGGCGGAAATGTCCAAGCTGCTGGAAAACACCTTCCGCAGCGTGAACATCGCCTTCATCAACGAGATGGCGCTCATGTGCGAACGGATGGGCATCGACGTGTGGGAAGTTATCAAAGCGTCCTCGACCAAACCGTTCGGCTTCATGCCGTTCTATCCCGGCCCGGGCATTGGCGGCCATTGCATCCCGCTGGACCCGATGTACCTGTCGTGGAAGGCAAAAGGCTACCGTTTCTTCAGCAAGTTCATTGACCTGGCCCAATCGATCAACAACGGCATGCCCGATTACGTCGTCTACAAAGCGTCTGTAATTCTCAACCGTTACGCCAAATCGCTGCGCAACTCGCGCGTCCTGCTGCTGGGTATGGCGTACAAACCGGATATCGACGACGTGCGCGAATCTCCGGGATTGCAAGTATACGAACTGTTCAAGGATGCAGGGGCGTTCGTTGACTACTACGATCCGCACGCCGTCACGTTCAAAGACAAACACGGTCAAGAAGTCAAGAGCGTCGAGTACGACATCCGCGAGTGGAAAAAATATGACATCATGGTACTGATCACCAACCACAGTGCGTTTAATTACCGTGAACTGGCCGACCTGGGCGTCGCCATTCTGGATACGCGTAACGCTTTCGACGGCATTCATGTTCCGCACTTATACAAACTGGGTACCTCCATTGCGCCAGTGGAGGCGAAGGAACCGTCCATGGCGATCTAGTCCTTCGCCGCTTTCCACGAGGCGTAATCATGGATGGCATGCCCGCCATATGAGGCAAATGGCCGCAGATGCGCGTCAGTGATGGACAACTGGCGCAGCATCTCGGCCTTTCCTTTTTCCGAAAAACTTACCTTGTCGCCTTCGTTCGTGGCGTTGATGCTGACGCCGACCAGCACGGTCTTGTTCCAGGCAGCGGCAGTGTTCAGCTCACTGCGGACATGCGCGATGATGCCGTCGTCTTCAACTGCCTGGTTGCGGTAGGCCATTAGGGTGACGTGATCAAACTGCCGGATCATCCACGAGCTGAGCTGCCCGGAGGGAGTCTCTCCGGGAACAGACGGAACCTCATCCAGCCAGAAGGGCAGATCGGCCCCGGCGACCAGATCGCTGTGTTCCTTGATCTGCGCGACGATGCGTTCTGTATTTTCCTTCCATTCGCGGATGACTCGGTCACGGTCGGTTTTCCACTGCGGAAGCAGATATGGCTCGATGTCGAGGTGGATGCCGGTGAAGCTCTCGCTTCTCAGTACAGCATCGTTGTATCGACGCACCCAATCGACAAACGCCTGGAGGTCGTCATAGCGTTTACGCAGCGCCCACTCAGGCTGGCCGTTCAGGGCGTGTACATCGATGCCAAGCGACCGCGCTTTGCGAATGAAGTGCCGGTAGTGATCGACGGAGACGTCGGATGGCTTTACCTGCAGGTAGAGCAGAGTCACACCGTTTTTTTGCAAAAACGAAAGGATCTCGTCCGGTTCGGTCGCGATCCGGCGTACGTCCCACAGCCACGTCGCCTTGATCAGACGGCGATCGTCCGATTGGACCTCAACCGGAGCAGGAGCATGGGAGAGTACGGGAAAAACAAACGGCAGGAAGAGGAGCGCACTTACCGCAGCGATCCACGTGCCGCGCGACGAGGGACGAAACAGTTTCATAACGGCTTCCTCCTGATTGGAATTACTCAGCATAGTTGTACCACAGGTAGGATGGAAAAAAACAAAGCGAAAAGTCTTATTTTTGCTCCCGTTTTTGGCGCAGACGTCAGTCCGGAACAGGACTTGGCGCGTCATATCCACACCGGCCAACAGGGGTATATGACAAATAAAAAAACGGCAGGGCCAGTGCAAGCCTTGCCGTTTCTTGTTCGCGCTGAGCGATCTATTGGAGCTATTGGATCAGGTAGCGCTTCACTCCGTAAAAGGGGTAGAGCTTGTGCATGTTTTCCACTTTTTCGTAACGGACGTCGGTTCCGTTGGCGTGGACAATGAGGCCGTTGCCCATGTAGAGGGCGACGTGGGAGACGCGCCCTTTGTTCAGCGAGTCGTAGAAGAGCAAGTCGCCCGGTACGGCCTGTTCCAGGGGAACGGCTTGTCCACCGGCAAACTGTTCCTCCGACGTGCGTGGCAGCGTGACGCCAAGCTGCTGAAGGACGTAGGCGGTAAAGCCGCTGCAGTCAAATCCGTCCGGTGTCGTTCCACCATACACGTAAGGGGTCTTCAGCAGCGGCTGGACGATCGCCTGCAGACGATCCGCGCCGCGGGTATCATCAGAAAAAACGGGCAGCGAAGCAGAAGGAGCAGTGGCAGCGGTGTCGCTCAGATAGGTAGTGTAGACGTATGCTTCCGTCGATCCATAGGCGATTTTGCTCCATTCAGCACCATGCTCCAGGATTTGCACGACGGTGCCGAAGGGGAGTTTTCCCAGAATCGCGCCGTCGAGGGAAGGCGTTTGACGCACATTCAGCACATCCGCCGTCACTGTCATGTTCCGGCTATCAGCAATATCCGGTGGGCGGACACCGACATCGCTGCCGGAAGCCGGCGAAACATCAGCAAGTTGTGGAACCGGCGTTTCAGCATGGGCGATTTCGGAGAGCGGCAGGTTCAGCTTCTGTCCGATCGCCAGCCGGTCGGATGTCAAGTTGTTCATCTGCATCAGCACCTGCACGGTCGTCCCGTGTTCACGCGCGATTTTGCTCAAGGTGTCTCCGGCCGCCACAACATAGACAGCGGGAGATTCCTGCGCGGCGGCTGTCGGGATCGCCGCTGACGTCGTCAAGGCAATAAAGGAGAGGATAGTGAAAATTCGTGAAGTTGGTTTCATTGTCGTTCGTCTCCATCATTCAGCATTTTCCGCAAGTCTCTATGGTAAATTGTAGCGAAATTTGCATGGTAAATCTATGAAAAATTTTTTCAAAGAACGACAAAAAAGTGCTTGCTTTTTCCCTTTCGACCATGCTATATTACAAGAGTCGCTGAGATGAAAATCAGCAGATGGCAGAAGACACGGAGCTGTGGTGAAGCTGGAGTTCACGCCGGTCTGTCACACCGGAGGTCGCGGGTTCGAGTCCCGTCAGCTCCGCCATTACAACAACGTTTCGCGTACAGCGACACCGGTGCAGCGATTCGGCACCATGTACATGCGGTCATGGCGGAATTGGCAGACGCGCTAGATTCAGGTTCTAGTGGTGGCAACACCGTGGAGGTTCAAGTCCTCTTGACCGCACCATCCATTATCCCTCTTGTGCAAGCAGGGCCATGTACGGGCAGCTTAATCCGGAAAACAGCAGTTAATTGACAATGTGAATACCTGCGATACACACCGTACCATGCGGTCGTGGCGGAATTGGCAGACGCGCTAGATTCAGGTTCTAGTGGTGGCAACACCGTGGAGGTTCAAGTCCTCTCGACCGCACCATACCTATCCCGTACAAGACGGTACATGGTACGTGTTCACGTACCGTTGTACCTTTTTGCATCAGCTCAAACCACAACCTAGACGAGATTCGAAAAAGCGCAAGCGCATTTCGCTTGGGCTTTTTTTACGTGTTTCGGATGGTGAGGCAGTCCGTCCGCTCACCATTCGAGCATGAATTGTGCCTGCCTTGGAAATCCTCAGTTGCACAGAAGGGAGTTTTCAGCATGATCATTGAAATTTTTCAGGACACGATCTGCCCGTGGTGCCGCATCGGCAAAAAACATTTGTTTGACGCGATTCGTCAGTGGGGCGGCGAGCCTGTGACAATTCGTTACCGCGCGTACCAGCTCAATCCGGATACGCCCAAAGAGGGCTTGCCGTTTTGGGACACGATGGCGGCGATGAAAGGCGGTCGCGACGTCGTGGAGCGTATGGTGCAGCATGCCGCCAACGCGGGTGAGGCGGCAGGCGTTCCGTTTCGCTTTGACCGGGTGAAAATGTGGCCCAATACGTATGCGTCCCATACATTGATCAAACTGGCGCCGCCGGAGAAGGCGACCGACCTGGTGGACGCGATTTTTCAGGCGTACTTTGAGGAAGGGAAAGACATCGGCAGCCTGGATGTGCTTGCCGCCATCGCCGTCTCCCAGGGGATGGATGCTGACTGGGTCCGCAGCCAGCTTGTCTCCGACGCCAAACGGGAGGAGATTGCCGAAGACCTGGCGTATGCACGCGAATTGAACATCACCGGCGTTCCGTTTTTCATCATCGACGGCAAACTGGCGCTGTCCGGCGCCCATCCGGCGGACAACTTCCTGCAAGCGTTCCGTCAGGCTACCGACATGTCGACACTCCTGTAACGATCCATCACCCCCTGCGCCAATCCCAAACCGCCGTCTGCGCAGGGAGGATCGCGACCTGGCTTTTACTCCTAACGGACAACGGAATGAAAACGCTGCGAGAACGGGAGTGCAGTCGATCCGACGACTGCCTCCCTTTTGTTTTGGGGCGAGCGCCTCTGACCATACTGTAAGACGAGGAGGTGCCGTCATGTTTGTAGAAGTGCGGCAAGAACGGGGGCGTGTCAGCTTGTATGTGATGGGAGCAAAGCTGGTGCGGCATCCGGACGACTTTTTTTGGCTCCCGGGAAGGCTGGTCGCGGCGTTGAAACCTGCCGATCTCCCGGCGGGTATCCGCTTTGCCATCGAAGACCACCTGCCTTCCGGACGCGGCTTCTATCGGGAGGATCGCGTCGCGTTTCAGCGCGATCACGACTCCGCTCGTCTGTTGGTGGAAGTCACCTCGCAATACGATCCACAGGCGTGGGACGGGATATTTCCCCTCTCCGACACGCTGCGGGCACGGCAGAGCGTCATCATCGGGAAAAGGGACCTGCAGGTGACGGCTCACCAATTGGACGCAGCGGCAGGCATGCTCTATTACCAGTTTTACTGGCCGGCCGGCGGGGAGCGCGATCTGGAAACCGTATTGGATTCGCTGCGCGACACCGTCTGCGCCCTGGAGGCGGAGGGCAATGCCCGGCTCTGGTACGGCGCTGTATGGGGCAGCGGGGAAACAGAGTAGCTGTCCAGCCAAAAATTGGCGTGATATAGTAAGGAGGAGAAGCCAGCACCAACAGATATAAAGGAGCGAATAGACATGGAACAGATCCGCAACATTTACTGCGTAGGGCGCAACTACCGTCTGCATGCGGCCGAACTGGGCAATGCCGTTCCGGAGTATCCGATGCTGTTCAGCAAGCCGACGCATGCGCTCGCATACGCAAACGGGCAGCAGCTGGAGCTGCCGGGCAGCCGCGGCGAGCTTCACTACGAGGCCGAACTGGTGATTCGCATCGCCCGGCCGTACGAACCGGGCCTGACGCTGGAGGAGATGGTGGATCAGATCGCCCTGGGGATAGACTTCACGCTGCGGGATGTGCAATCCGAATTAAAAAAGAAAGGACATCCCTGGCTGTTGGCCAAAGGATTCCGCAATTCTGCCGTCTTGACGGCATTTCGGCCGTTTCCGGGGTTGGCAGCTTGTCACGCCACCGATTTTTCTCTGAAAAAAAACGGGGAGGAAGTCCAGCGGGGAAACATCCGCGACGTCATCTTTGACCTGATGACCATCATTCGCTACACGCATGAGCATTTTGGCGTGGGCGAAGGAGACGTAATCTTCACAGGGACCCCGGCCGGCGTCGGTCCGGTGGCGGACAACGACCGCTTCGCGCTGCTGTGGGGCGGCGAAACATGGGGAAGTTTTACAGCCAAGCTGGTGTAATCTTGTAATCGTGTGACAACCATGCAGCCATCTCGTTGCCTGTTTGTGGCAATAGATGGCTGTTTTTTTGGTGTGAAACGACCTTGTCCAAATGGGGCTGCCCACAGATGAACAGCGGTGTGCAGCGCTGTCCTGTCACGTAGCAGTGCAGCTGGTTCCAAGGTCCCAATTACCGCATTGGAAAATTTTTAGGGGTTATCTGCCTGTTTTTCCTACGTTACCCTTGTCCATGTACCCCTTGACCGGGATCACATCATGACAAGGAGGAAAAGAGGATGACGAAACGGGATTGGATAAGGAAATCAACGATCGGCCTCTTGCTGAGTACATCCCTGTTGCTGGGTGGTCAGGTCGGACAAGCAGCAGCATATTCGCAAAATTCTGCCATGTCCGAAACGATTGTGCAGACGGCCAAATCCTTGATCGGAAAAGACTACCAATACAAGGCGGAAGGACCGGAATCGTTTGGTTCCGCGCAGTTTGCAACTTACGTCTACAGACAGGCGGGTATGCGTATCGCCAATACGATGACGGCTCTGTACAGCGGCGGTACCCCGGTGAGCAGGAATGAACTGCAGGCGGGTGACCTGCTCTTCTTCTCGTCCAGCGGCGGCAGTAAACCGACGTATATGGGCATCTACATCGGCGGCGGCCAGTTCGTCTATTCGTCCCAACGCGAGGATCAGGTCGTTCTCAAGCAGCTCTCCGGTTACGACAGCAAGTTTCTGGGGGCCCGCCGCTATGTGGCGACGGCGTCAGCTGCGCCGAAAGCGTCGAGCAGTAACGAGAGTGTGAGCAGCATCGCGGACCAGATCATCCGCATCGGCGAAAAGTACCTGGGGACGCCGTACAAGTATGGTTCCAGCAGCAATACGACCAGTACGTTTGACTGCTCGTCGTTTACCCAGCGCGTATTCAGGGAAGCAGGCATCACCCTGCCTCGCGATTCCCGCCAGCAGTCGACTGTCGGCAAAACCGTATCCAAAAGCCAGCTGAAAAAAGGAGATCTCATCTTCATGCGCAGTTCCGGCAGCAGTTCAGACCGGATCACGCACGTGGCCATTTACGCAGGGGACGGAAAAATTCTGCACACCTATGGCAAGCCGGGGGTCACGTACTCCACATTCTTTGGCACCAATTGGGAAAAACGCGTCGTCACGATCAAACGCGTCATTCCGGAATAACGAGCGGACAGGCTTTGCTCTCGCGCGGCGGCGCGGGAGCTTTTTTCTTCTTTGCCAGGCAGTTTGTTTGAACCAGGCAGTACCTTTGATCGGAAAAGTCGAATGATTTTCCAAAAAGGGAAAATTGAAAAAATGAAGAAGTAACCCTATATACCTGTTTGAAATGGGGGAATGTTCATGCAGCTTACAATGCCGGAACGATACAATTTTGCCGCACAGGTGGATGAGTGGGCCAACCGCCACCCCGACAAGCCGGCCGTGTGGGAAGTTGCCAATGACGGTCAGGAAACCATCGTTTCGTACGGCGAACTGCGCCGTTTTTCCAACCGCATCGCCAACGGATTGCAGTCGCTCGGGATTTCCCGGGGGGACAAGGTTCTCGTGCTCGTTCCGCGAGGCAAGGAAGCGTACGGGCTGTACCTTGGGCTGCTCAAGTTGGGGGCAGTGATCATTCCTGGTTCCGAGATGCTGCGCGGCAAAGATATCGAATACCGCGTCAATCACGCACCGGCCAAGGCTGTGATCGGCTTTGACGGCATCGTGGAAGAAGTAGACGGGATTCGCGGCCAATGTCCATCGCTTACGGTACTGGTCACCATCGGCAAGGCGCGCGAAGGTTGGATTGCCCTGACTGAACTGTTGGGCGAACAATCCGATGAATTTGTCTGTGCCGATACGCGTTCGGACGAACTGGCCTTTTTGTCGTACACGTCGGGCACGACCGGCGGTCCCAAGGGCGTGATGCACGTGCATGGCTGGCCGTACGCTCACCTGGAAGTGGCCGCCAAGCTGTGGCTGGATGTGCGTGAGGAGGACCTCGTTTGGGCGACGGCCGGACCCGGCTGGGCCAAATGGGTGTGGAGCCCGTTCGTCTCCACGCTGGGCATGGGTGCGACCGCATTCGTGTACAAGGGACGCTTCGACCCGACCGCCTATCTCACGCTGATGCAGCAGTACCCCATTACCGTCCTGTGTGCCACGCCGACCGAGTACCGGCTGATGGCCAAAGTCTCCGGTCTGGAACAATACCGGCTGAAGGCGCTGCGGACGGCATGTTCCGCCGGCGAACCGCTCAACCGGGAAGTGATTGACACCTTCCGCCGAGTCTTTTCCATCACTGTGCGCGACGGATACGGCCAGACGGAAAACACGCTCCTGATCGGGACGTTTGCCGGCATGGACCCCAAGCCCGGTTCGATGGGCCGCCCTTCTCCCGTCGTCCGCGTGGCCATCGTCGATGAGGAAGGGAACGAGGTGCCCCAAGGCAGCGTGGGGGACATCGCCATCGACCGCGGGATGATCGCCCTGTTCAAGGGTTATCTAAACGATCCGGAGCGAACGGCCAAGGCTTTTCGCGGCAATTGGTACATCACCGGCGACCAGGGACGCATGGACGAGGACGGCTACATCTGGTTCGAGGGCCGCGCCGACGACATCATCATCTCCGGCGGATACACGATCGGCCCGTTTGAAGTGGAGGATGCCCTGGTCAAGCATCCGGCAGTAGCGGAATGCGCCGCTGTCGCCAGTCCGGACCCGGAACGCGGCCACGTCGTCAAAGCGTTTGTCGTGCTGAAACAGGGAGCCTCGCCGTCCGATGCGCTGGTCAGTGAGCTGCAGGAACACGTCAAGAAACTGACTGCCCCCTATAAATACCCGCGCAAGATCGAATTCGTCGCCGATCTGCCCAAGACCACGTCCGGCAAAATCCGCCGCGTCGAGCTTCGGCAGATGGAAAGCAACCGGATGCGCACGTGACAGCGGCCGCACATCCATCCAAGCACAACAGGTCCGAACGCCAGCATGGCCGGACCTGTTTTTCATGCCGCACACTGTCGCCGCCGAAGTGGAGTGGGGCCCGCTGCGGCAAGCAGGTCTTGCTCATTTGAAACCCCTAGGATTCCTCCGTCGGATCGTGCGTCTCTGTTGTATCGGGGGAGAGCGTGCCCACCGTTCGGGTCGTCCGGTTGACCGCTTCGCTCAAGGCATCTTCCAGCACATGAGCGTACTGCATCGTCGTTTCCAGTTTGGAGTGGCCCAACTGTGCCTGAAGCTGGTGCGGATCGGGGTTAAGCCGGAGAAACTGGGTGGCAAAACTGTGCCGAAGCTTGTGAACGGACAGGTCGGGAATGCCAAACGCCTGGGCGTATTTTTTCACCAGCTTTTGCACGGAGCGCACCTCGATCCGATGACCGTGCGGTTTGGTCGGCGATACGGCAAGAAACACCGCCTGTTCCCCTGCGGCCGGTTGGTACTTGCTCCTCACCTGCAGGTAGCGCTGCAGGTACTCTTTGCCCCAGTCGCTGAAAAACGGCGCGTCTTCCTTTTTTCCTTTCCGCACCATTTTGAGCTGGTTTTTTTCCAGCACCACGTCGGACAGATTGAGGTTGACGATTTCCGATACGCGAAACCCCCCGGACAGGATCAGGGCGATGATCGCTGCGTCCCGATCGCGGTTCTGGTAATGGTACTGCTGTTTTTTTGTGGTCGTGCAGTGGGCCAGATAGCCGTTGTAGACAAAGTCGACGAACTGGTGTATCTCCCCGTCGATCAAGATCTTGGCGCGCATGGCGTGAGCCCGGGCGAGCGGGGTCAGTTCGTCCGCCTCCACCTCGATTTTGGCCATGACGTTGCGGGTGAGGTAGGATTCACCGTTTTCGTCTTCCGCCAGCGACGCCAGGTAATGGAACAGCGACTTCAGACTGGAGATTTTCCGCTTGATCGTCTGATCGCTGTACTCCCGGCGGGAACTGCGCGTGGGCTTGTCCAAGAGAGCGGCCCGCTCGTAGAGGTGGGATTCCTGCAGGTAAAGGATGTAGCTCTCCACGGTTTCCTTTTTCAAGTCGTTCAGCACGTGCAGCGGAATCTGCTTCATCTCCGGCGCGTCGGTCAACCCCTCGGCCATCAACCAGCGAAAAAAGAAGGCGAAGTCGCGCAAATACCCCAACAGCGTGGAAGGGGAGTGTTTTTTCGCCTTCTTGTGCTCCACGAACTTTTCCACGTACCAGGGAAACAAAGGGATGGTCTTTAAGAGCTGCAGAGCGTCACGCTGTTTGGTCACCGTCATGTTCACATCACCATTCTCGTCTAAGATACCGAACATATATTCTAGCAAAAAGAGGATAGGTTGAGAATTGCCTTTTGCCGGCCTGCAGCCGAACAACCGAGCGGGCATCAGGTACATGCGAACAGACGCCGCTGGGTATGGTAAACATGCTGCCATGAGTTGATAGCGCTTACTTTTTTGTCTTTGTCATATGGACATTTTGTGAAAACAATGATATCGTTGTAGTAAAGAACATTGATTTATCGCTTTTTTCAAACGGATAAAACGTCTTTTCCACGAGGACATTTGTGCATCGGATTGCGACTGTTTGTGAGAAATCAGATGGTCCGTCGCGAAAAAGACGATCCGGTCAGGAGGGATTTATCTTGGCAAGCAAGGTGTTGGAACAATTTCTTCACGAGAATTTGGCCGACTTGAAAAGCAAAGGGCTGTACAACGTAATCGATCCTCTGCAAAGCGCTAACGGCCCCGTCATTACCATTTCCGGAAAAGAACTGATCAATCTGTCGTCCAATAACTATCTGGGGTTGGCCACGGATCAGCGCTTGATCGACGCTGCGGTCAAGGCCGCTCAAACGTACGGCGTCGGCGCAGGTGCGGTGCGGACGATCAACGGTACGCTGGAGCTGCACGTTCAGCTCGAAGAAAAGCTGGCCGCTTTCAAGCACACGGAAGCCGCCATTGCCTATCAATCCGGGTTTAACTGCAACATGGCCGCGATCTCCGCAGTCATGGACAAGAACGACGCGATCCTGTCCGACGAACTGAACCACGCGTCCATTATTGACGGCTGCCGGCTGTCCAAGGCGCAGATCATCCGGTTCAACCACTCCGACATCGACGATCTGCGGGCCAAGGCCAAGGAAGCGAAGGAATCGGGCAAATACAAAAAGATCATGGTGATCACTGACGGTGTCTTCTCCATGGACGGCGACATTGCCAAGCTGCCGGAAATCGTCGAGGTGGCGGAAGAATTTGACCTGATCACCTACGTCGACGACGCGCACGGTTCCGGGGTTCTCGGCAACGGCGCAGGCACAGTCAAGCATTTCGGCCTGTCGGATAAGATCGACTTCCAGATCGGGACACTTTCCAAGGCGATCGGCGTGGTCGGCGGATACGTGGCCGGCCGCAAGGAGCTGATCGACTGGCTGAAGGTGCGTTCTCGCCCGTTCCTGTTCTCCACGGCACTGACGCCGGCAGACGTGGCCGCTTGCATTACTGCCATTGACATTCTGCAAAACAGCACGGAACTGCAGGAGCGCCTGTGGGAAAACGGCAACTACCTGAAGAACGGCCTGAAAGCGCTGGGCTTTGACATCGGACACAGCGAGACGCCGATCACCCCTTGTATCATTGGTGACGAACAGCAGACTCAGGAGTTCAGCAAACGCTTGTATGAAGCGGGCGTTTACGCGAAGGCGATCGTCTTCCCGACGGTGCCAAGAGGCACGGGGCGTGTGCGCAACATGCCGACGGCCGCCCATACGAAAGAAATGCTGGACCGCGCGTTGGACATCTACGAAAAAGTGGGCAAAGAAATGGGGATTTTGAAATGAAAAGGATACTGATTACCGGGGCCCTCGGACAAATCGGCTCCGAACTCACCATGAAACTGCGCGACGTATATGGAGCAGATAACGTCATCGCCACTGACATCCGCCAGCCGGAGGACAACCCGGTAGTGCAGTCCGGTCCGTTTGCCATCCTGGACGTGATGGATGACAAGGCCATGTTTGAGCTTGCACGCACGCACAAGGTGGATACGATCATTCACCTGGCTGCACTGCTCTCCGCTACGGCGGAGGCCAAACCGCTCCTGGCCTGGAATCTCAATATGGGCGGTCTGGTCAATGCGCTGGAGGTGGCCCGCGAACTGAACTGCAAGTTCTTTACGCCCAGCTCCATCGGCGCGTTTGGCCCGACCACACCGAAAGACAACACGCCGCAGGACACCATTCAGCGGCCGACGACCATGTACGGTGTGAACAAGGTGTCCGGCGAGCTGCTGTGCGACTACTACTTCCACAAGTTTGGCGTCGACACCCGCGGCGTCCGTTTCCCCGGCCTGATTTCGTACGTCGCGCCGCCGGGCGGAGGCACGACCGACTACGCGGTGGAGATCTACTACGAAGCGATCCGCCGCGGCGCCTATACCTCCTACATCGCCAAGGATACGTACATGGACATGATGTACATGCCGGACGCGCTGAACGCGATTATTGCGCTGATGGAGGCCGATCCGGCCAAATTGAAGCACCGCAACGCGTTTAACGTCACGGCGATGAGCGTGGAGCCGGAACAGATCGCCGCCGCGATCCGCAAGCACATCCCTGATTTTACGCTGGATTATCAGGTGGACCCGGTGCGCCAGGCGATCGCGGAAAGTTGGCCAAACTCCATTGACGCGTCTGCTGCCCGGGAAGAGTGGGGCTTCAAGGCGGAGTACGATCTGGAGAAGATGACCGAGGACATGCTGGCCAAGCTGCGCGGAAAGCTGCTTCAGGAAATCGGCTGAGCGAACGGCATGCTCCCGAATTTGAATGACAAGTCATCATAAAAACGGCTGTCCGATTGACGGACAGCCGTTTTCTTGCCAGTGAAGATTCTGCAGGGGGCAGGACTCTTTTTGTCGCTACAATTGGACGTTTGCTCTGACCTGCTGCAGGGTAATTGCGTTGGACACCGCTGTCCAAATATCCGGCACCGGCGATCCCACGTACCAAAACGCGAACCCAGCCACTGGCCAGTTCAGACTGGTTTCCACTTTTCGTCCGATGGAACGGCTCTCTTCCATCCAGATCGTGTGCGATACCCCGTTTTTTCGATAACTTACCCGGTACTGGCCAAGTGTGGAATCCCAGCGGATGCTCGCACCGCTGGCAGTGGCCAACTGGTAGGATTGGGGAATGGTCAGGTCGGCGGAGAGCCATTTGCCGTTCGACTGATACCAATCCCGCGTGTAGAGCGGCAGCCCAACGATCAGCTTGCCGGCCGGGACCCGTCCAACCAGTCCCGAGATGCTGTCGGCCAGCCACGGGAGGGAGGAGACGGAACCGGCTTTCGCACCGCCGCTCCAATGCTCTTCATACCCCATCAGCACCAGGTAGTCGGCATGTTGGGCCAATGCGGCGTAATCGTAGGGATCGCTCCAGTCGCTGTGCAAATCGCGCGGCACGTCGACGGAGACAACCGCTCCCTTTGCGTGCAAGGCGGCCGAGAGTTCGCGGACAAATGTGGTGAAGGCGATTCTGTCGGCCGGATACATGTTTTCAAAGTCGACGTTGATCCCGTCCAGCCGGTACGTATCCACGAGCGCAGCCAGCTTGTCCACGAGGGCGTTCATTTTGGCCGGGGTTGACAGGATATCGTGTGTCGCCTTCGCGTCAAAGCGGTTGCCGAACAGCGCCCACACCTTCTTCCCCTTTTCGTGTGCCCATTGGACGAGCGATGGATCGGCGGAATCCGATATGGACCCGTCCGGATTTAGAAAAAACCAGCGGGGCGAGAGCGTATTGACCTCGGAGCCGTTCACCAGGTTGAGAAATTCCTGGGTGGTCGACTGGTACTGCCAGCCGAGGACGACGGGAGGTTTGGGCGGTTGTTTGTCCAGACGCGACAGCACCCGGTGCAGAATGACGGCCGTCTCTTCCCTGCTGATTGGATCAGTGGGGCGGAAGTGACCCGCGTAGCCGACCAGCAGTTTGGTCTTGAGTGCTTCGCTTACGTACGGTTTTGCCCATGCCGCGATTAGGGAGGAATCAGCAACGGGGAGGCTAGGCGTCCCGCTGGGCTTTGTGCCCAACGCCCGCATGATGATTACGGCCGCTTCCTGGCGGGTAAGCGTGCGATTCGGCGCAAAGGTCGTCACACTGGTGCCGTTGACGATGCCCAAGGCAGCAGACGCCTGCACGTCGCCATAGGACCAGACGTATTTCGGCACGTCCGTATAGGCCTGAATCTGGCTGGAGACGGGGCGAATACCCAGTGTGCGGTTCAGCAAGGCGACGAACTCCGCCCGTTTGACGGACTGGTGGGGGCGGAAATAGCCGTCAGGGTCGCCGACAATCACGCCGGCCTTCACCAGCGACAGGATCTGCTCTTCCGCATAGCTGTCGGCAATGTCTTTCAGCGGCATGGTTTTGGCTGTCGACGCGGGCACCGCGATGGTCAAAAACAGGAGGGAAACGATCCACAGAAGCGATAGACTTGTCATATGTACGGTTCTTTTTCGCATAGTTGCACTCACTCAAATAGTCAAATTTTTTTGGCGGCAGACCAATCACATCCAGTGTAAAGGGAACCATGTGCACATTCACCGCTTAATTTCTGGAAATCGAATGAATTCATGGAAATTCGATGCACATTCCGGACTTTTCTCTCTCGGCGGGTATGGTATCATGAAAATACGGCTGCCAGAACGTGAGGAAGGAAAAGGAAGGAACGAGGATATGGAACAGGTGATTATCATCGGAGCCGGACCGTGCGGATTGGCGGCTGCGGTGGAATGCAAGCGGGCAGGGATCGACCCGCTCGTGATTGAAAAAGGGCCCTTGGTCAATTCCATCTACCGGTATCCGACGTACATGATCTTTCACAGCACGCCGGAATTGCTGGAGATCGGCGATATTCCGTTTACCACGGCCAACGAAAAGCCGACCAGACTGGAAGCGCTCAACTACTACCGGCTGGTGGCAACGCGCAATGACCTGCGCGTCCGCTGTTACGAGACGGTGACGGCGGCGGAGCGGACGGCGGACGGGTTTCGGCTGACGACCGTCGACCGGTTTCAGGCGGTGCAGACGTATGAGTGCCGGCGCCTGATCATCGCCACCGGCTATTTTGACAACCCCAACCGCTTGGGCGTGCCGGGCGAGGATCTGCCGAAAGTTTCGTCGTTTTACACGGAAGCCCACCCGTACAGCGGGATGAAAGTGGCGATTGTCGGCGGCAACAACTCGGCGGTGGACGCCGCGCTGGAGCTGGAGCGGGCGGGAGCCGAAGTGACCGTGATTTGCCGCAAGCCGCAGTTGTCCGACCGCGTCAAGGCGTGGACGCGTCCCGTGTTTGAAAGCATGGTGCAGAAAGGCCGGATTCGCATTCTCTACGAAGCGACTGTGCAGGTCATTACAGAGCGGGAAGTCCACATAGTGCAACAGGGAAAAACGCTCACGCTGGAAAACGACTTCGTCTTATCGCTGATCGGATTCCGTCCCGACCGGACGCTGCTGCACGCCCTGGGCGGGAAGATAGACCCCGAAAGCGGCGTACCCGTACACGATCCCGAGACGATGGAGACCAATGTTCCCGGTCTCTACATCGCCGGCGTCATTGCCTCCGGTCACCACGCCAACGCCATCTTCATCGAGAACGGCCGCTTCCACGGCAAGCTGATCGCCCGCCATCTGGCCGGTCAGCTCCAATCGGATGGATAGAAAAAAAGACAACGCGCCCTACCGTACGGGCAAGCGTTGTCTTTTTTCATGCGGCTCGGTGCTGTGGCCGCTTACATCGTCCACTGCAGCTGACGGCCGCCGATCACGTGGTAGTGAATGTGGAAGACGGTCTGCTGGCCGTGCTTGCCGATGTTGGTCACGACGCGGAATCCGTCCTGGTTCACGCCGGTCAGCTCGGCTACTTTTTGCAGACCCAGGTGCAGATGGCCGATCAGCTCCTTGTCTTCCGGCTGAATCTCCATCAGCGAGGAGATGTGCTTCTTCGGAATGACCAGCACATGCACCGGCGCGATCGGATTGATGTCGTGAAACGCCAGGATGTGATCGTCCTCATACACCTTTTTCGACGGCAGTTCTCCCTGCACGATTTTGCAAAAAATGCAATCCATTGCGGCATCCTTCCTTTTTTGTTTTTCTCTCTTATATTGGATGAGATTCGCCATAAACATCCTATTTCCTGTCGGATGATGAGGCCGCGTGCAAGCGTTTTTACCTTGCAATCTTCCTCCATTTGGTTATAATGAGGGTGAGAAGTTCATTGATGCTTGCAGGAATGCACTCATTTCTGGCACATCCTGGCTTCTCAGTTCTTATGGCGGGATTGATAACTGGTATGGAAGATGCTAAGTATTAACCCACCATAAAACAGCTTGAGCGCTTTTTGCAGGCGCGGGTTGTTTTATGGTGGGTTTTTTGCTTCAGAGGAGGGACCGATGGAACAGAAAACAGTGCGATTCCACTTGAATGGTGAGGTACACGAGGCCAAAACAGGCACCCGCGTCCTGGACTACATGCTGGAGAACGGGATCGAACATCCGCACATCTGCTATTCGCCGGTGTTGGGGCCGATTCAGAGCTGCGACACCTGTATGTGCGAGGTCGACGGCAAGATCATGCGCGCCTGCTCGACGACGATCACCGAGGGCATGCAGATCGAGAGCGCATCCGCCCGTGCCCGCGCCGCCCAAATGGAAGCGATGGACCGGGTACTGGAAAACCACATGCTCTACTGTACGGTGTGCGACAACAACAACGGAAACTGCCGCGTGCACAACACGACCGAATTCCTGCACGTGCAGCATCAAAACCGTCCGTTCCGGGAAAAAGGGTACGAAGTCGACATGTCCCACCCGTTTTACCGCTACGATCCCAACCAGTGCATTTTGTGCGGACGCTGCGTCGAGGTGTGTCAGGATCTGCAGGTGAACGAAACGCTGACCATTGACTGGGCGCGGGATATGCCGCGGGTCATCTGGGACGACGACAAGCCGATCAACGAGTCGTCCTGTGTCTCCTGCGGCCAGTGCGTCACCGTATGCCCGTGCAACGCGCTGATGGAGAAGTCGATGCTGGGCCAAGCGGGGTTCATGACCGGCCTGGACAAAGACCTGCTCAATCCGATGATCGATCTGGTCAAGCAAGTGGAGCCGGACTATGGCAGCGTCATGGCCATTTCCGAAATCGAAGCGGCCATGCGTGAGACCCGCACGAAGAAGACCAAGACGGTCTGCACGTTCTGCGGTGTGGGCTGTTCGTTTGAAGTCTGGACGAAAGGACGCCAGATTTTGAAAATTGAACCGACGGAAGATGCGCCGGTCAACAGCGTTTCCACATGCGTCAAAGGCAAGTTCGGCTGGGATTTTGTCAACAGCGACCAGCGCCTGACCACGCCGCTGATCCGCCGAGGGGACGCATTCGTTCCGGCGAGCTGGGACGAAGCACTCACGCTGATCGCCGAGAAACTGGGCGCGATCAAGCAAACGCATGGCGGCAGCGCGCTCGGCTTCATCAGTTCGTCCAAGACGACCAACGAGGAAGCGTACCTGGTGCAGAAGCTGGCCCGTCAGGTATTTGAAACCAACAACGTGGACAACTGCGCCCGTTACTGTCAGACGCCGGCTTCAGACGGGCTGATGAATACGGTGGGCATTGGCGGTGACTCCGGCACGATCAAGGACATCGCATCCGCTGGATTGGTGATCATTGTCGGAGCCAACCCGGCGGAGGGGCATCCGGTGCTTGCCACCCGCATCAAACGGGCGAAGAAGCTGTACGGCCAGAAACTGATCGTCTCCGATCTGCGCAAACACGAGATGGCGGAACGTTCCGACTTGTTCCTGCACCCGCGGCAGGGGACAGACTTTGTCTGGATCACGGCTGTGGCCAAGTACATCATCGATCAGGGATGGCATGACGAAGCCTTTATCAAAGCCCGCGTGAACAACTACGAAGCATACCTGAAACATGTGGAAAAGTACACGCTGGACTATGCGGAAGAGGTGACCGGCATCCCGAAGGAGCAGCTGATCAAAGCCGCGACGATGATTCACGAAGCGGACGGCACGTGCGTGCTGTGGGGAATGGGCGTGACGCAGAATGTCGCCGGTTCGCACACTTCCATGGCGATTGCCAACCTGCTATTGATCACCGGCAACTTCGGCCGTCCGGGGGCGGGCGCCTATCCGCTGCGCGGCCACAACAACGTGCAGGGCACCTGCGACATGGGGGCGCTGCCCAGCTTCCTGCCGGGGTATCAGAGCGTCAAAGATGAGGTGGCCCGGAAGCGATTTGAACACGCTTACGGTGTATCCATTTCCAGCGAGCCGGGACTGACCAGCATTCAAATGCTGGAAGCGATCGAAAAAGGCACGCTGAAAGCGATGTACGTGGTAGGCGAAGACATGGCCTGGGTGGATTCCAACTCCAACCACGTCCATGAGATGTTAAGCCAGCTGGAATTCTTCGTCGTGCAGGACGTCTTTTTCACCAAGACGGCCCAGTTTGCCGACGTGATTTTGCCGGCCGCGCCGTCTCTCGAAAAGGAAGGGACGTTTACCAATACGGAGCGGCGCATTCAGCGTCTGTACCAGGTGTTTGAACCGCTTGGGGATTCCAAGCCGGACTGGTGGATCATTCAGCAAGTCGCCAGACGCATGGGCTACGACTGGAACTACAGCCACCCGAGCGAGATCATGGATGAAATTGCTTCGCTCACGCCGTTTTTTGCCGGCGTCTCCTACGATCGTCTGGAAGGCTGGAACAGCCTGGTGTGGCCGGTTCACCCGGATGGCACGGATGAACCGCTTCTCTACAAGGAGCGCTTCAACTTCCCGGACGGACGGGCGCGCTTGTCGCTGGTGGATTACGTGCCGCCGGTCGAATATCCGGCGGAATTTGACCTCGTCGTCAACAACGGCCGGATGCTGGAACATTTCCACGAGGGCAATCTGACCGGCAAATCTTCAGGTATTACCTACAAGGTGCCGGACGTCTTCGTCGAAGTGTCGCCGGAGCTGGCCCGCGAACGCGGCATCAAGGACGGCACGCTGGTCCGCCTGGTGTCCCCGTACGGCGCGATCAGGCTGCGGGCGGTGGTTACCGATCGCGTCCACGGCAAGGAACTGTTTGTCCCGATGCACTCCGCCAGCCACGAAAACGCGATCAACATCCTGACCGGCAACGCCGTGGACGTGCGGACGCAGACCCCGGCCTACAAGCAGGCCAAGGTACGCATGGAAATCCTCGAACGGGACGGGGAAAATCCGCTGCCGAGATACAATCCGCGCTACGCCAAGCGCAACCCGCAGTTGGGCGTGCAGGTGGAACGCAAATGGGCGCGCAGCGACTACGAGCCCATCGCAGATGTCAACGCGGCAGGAGGTGCGCAATAATGGCAAAACCGACGACGAAAATCGTGCGGCCTGTGCTCACCGAAGCAGAAAAGCAGGCGCAGGCGCTGGAGCAGGTGAAACAAGATGCGGCGCAGCACGCGGAAGGCATCCGCGAAGCGCTGAAACTGCTGCAGGAATTGCATGACAGCGGCATTCTGGAGGCGCTGAAGTCGCTCATCGAAGCAAAGGAAAAGGTGGCCAAGATCGCCGTGGGCCAACTGCTTCGCTCGCCTGTCACCAACTCGATCAACAACGCGATGGCAGCGGCCGAAGCTCTGGCGGAAATCGAGCCGGACATGACCAAAAAGCTGGTCGGCAGTCTGGTCCAAGGGCTGCAGCAGGCCAAAGCAGGGCTCGAACAGGACAGCAAAGTGGGCCTGTTTGACCTGGTCAGAGCGCTGCAGGACCCTGACATTAACCGGGCGATCAGCTTCGGCCTCAACCTGTTGAAAGGCATGGGGCAGGGATTGAAAGAGTAAATGTTGGCATGAGATGTGGTGATTGGATGTCCAGACGTGTGGAACATGAATTCAGCAAGCTCGTACGCGAGATTCGCAAGGAATACGTGGGCTGCGGCCCGCAGCAGATCCGGACGCGATTCGTGGGCCCGTGGGCCATCACCGAGATGACTGGCAACTTGACCGACGTGGAAAAGTGGATGATTGATTCGGAAGAGGGCCGGCGCATCATCCATGAGACGAGAACGAAAATGGTCAAAGACATTTACAAACATGCCGAGGTGGTTGAGAAACTGGAAAAACTGGTCCACGCGAAACTTGTTACGCTGTTTGCGGACATCAATCTCGCAAGCGATGTCGCGATCACGGTGTTCGTATTTGACCGGGATATCCAGTCCGACGCACGATGGTTTGCCCGTTCGTCGGTGTCCCGGAGAACGCCCGTGGGCTCCCCGTAATTGTTGCCCACCAGGAGCATGCGGCCGCGTCTGCATCCAGTCCGGATGTGGGCGCGGCTTTTTTTCGTACGAAAGTAGAGCGCTGGCCGCGTACGTTTCCTGCCAATCTATCTAGTCAAAAGGAACTAGGTGTATAGTAAGGGAAATAATTGAAGAAAATACATAAATATAGGTAATCATTCCCAAGAAAAAAGACTGGACAGCCTATATGATTAGGATATACTTACAGAATTTTCTGTCAAAGAAATCTCCATTCCAGAGAGGAGGGTGCAGGAGTCAAGCGGGTTTTCTCGACAAGGTGAAAGGGAATGTCGCGGCTTTTTCCATTTGCAGTCGACTATGTTCACACACGAGGTGATCCTGTTGAAACTCATCCGCTGGTCGATGCTTCTTCTGTCACTGGCACTGCTGGGTACGATAAGCATGGCGGGTGCGGCCGCTCCCGGATTGGCCAAGGATAAGCCAAACGGCCGCAGCGTCCAGACGGGCATCGAGGTGCTGCTTGACAAACCGGATCTGGTCAAAGGGAAAAGAGTGGGGTTGATCACCAACCCGACCGGTGTTACCAGTGATCTGACGCACGACGTCGATGCCCTGCTGGCCAAAAAAGTGAACCTGGTGGCCGTCTACGGACCGGAGCACGGTATTCGCGGAACAGAACAGGCCGGTTCGGCGCCTGGCACCTACGAAGACCCGAAAACGGGGCTGCCGTTTTACAATCTGTACAACAAGTCGCCGGAAGAGATCGCGCCGCTGTTTCGGGATGTGGATGTCGTGTTGTTTGACATCCAGGATGTCGGTTCCCGATTCTATACCTACATATCAACGATGGCGTACGCGATGAAAGCGGCCGCATTGGAGGACAAACCGTTTATTGTGTTGGACAGACCCAACCCGATCGGCGGGGAAAAAGTGGAGGGCCCCGTTCTCGAGCCCGGTTACGAGTCGTTTGTCGGAATTTACCCCATCCCGATTCGCCACGGTATGACCGTGGGTGAACTGGCCATGCTGTTTAACGATCAGTATCTGGAAAAGGAGATCGGGAAAAAAGCGGATCTCACGGTCGTGAAGATGAAAGGCTGGAAGCGGGACATGTGGTATGATGAAACGGGTCTTCCCTGGGTGCTGCCTTCCCCCAACATGCCGACGTTGGAGACAGCGACGGTCTATCCGGGCAACTGTCTGTTTGAAGCGACCAACCTGTCCGAAGGCCGGGGAACGACGCGGCCCTTTGAACTGATCGGTGCACCGTACATCAAGGCGTGGGAGCTGGCCGATCGGATGAATGCGCGCCGACTGCCTGGCGTCAGCTTCCGCGAGGCGTATTTCAATCCGACGTTTTCCAAGCACGCGGGCGTGAATGTCGGCGGGCTGCAGGTATACGTGACCGACCGGAACAAGTACGATCCGATTCACACAGCTCTCGCCATCATCGAGGAAGTCAAAGACCTGTATCCGGACGACTTCGCCTGGAGAGCCGACAACTGGATCGACAAGTTGACCGGATCGGACAAGGTCCGCAAGGCGATGGACGCAGGCACGCCTGTCGAGGAGATCGTCAAATCGTGGCGGGGTGAATTGGACGCATTCAAGAAACTGCGCAAGTCCTATCTGCTGTACCACTAGGGAGGAGTAGACGATGAACAAACGCGCCGCAATGATTGGACTGTGCGTCTGCTTGTCATGGGGAGCGTTCATACTGCCGACAGTTGCCGCCAAGCACGGCGAAGAGGCGCACTCGGCATTGGAAGCGCAGGAAAAAAAGACAAAGCCTGTCAAGCACCCGCTGTCTCATCCCTGGGACAAACCCGGCCCCTCCTCCGCCATCCTGCATCCGGGAGCACCTGCCGCCGCAGGGATGACGCCTGCACCGTTGCGAGAAATCGACTCATTCATTGAAACGGCAATCCAGGACGGCGTGATGCCGGGTGCGGTCGTGCTGATCGCCAGACGCGGGGTGATTGTCAAGGAACAGGCGTATGGCCATGCCGCCCGCTTCGCCGACGACCAGGGGACTTTGCTGGACCAACCAGTCGCAATGCGGACCGACACCATCTTTGACCTGGCGTCAATCAGCAAGCTGTTTACCTCCACCTCCGTCATGCAGCTTCACGAGCAAGGGCTGTTCCAACTGGATGATCCGGTGGCCAGGTACATCCCGGCGTTTGCGGAAAACGGCAAGGAGGACGTGACCATTCGACAGCTCTTGACCCACACCTCCGGCTTTGAACCATTCATTCCCCTGTACAAGATGGGGAACAGCCGGGAGGAGCGGCTGGAGATCGCTGTTCGCCATCCCCTTGTCAACAAGCCTGGCAGTGCGTACGTATACAGCGACCTCAACCTGATTGCACTGGGGGTGCTGGTGGAGAAACTGAGCGGCCAGCGCCTGGACGAATACGTCCGTGAGCACATCACCAAGCCCCTGCGCATGACGGATACGATGTACAATCCGCCTGAGCGCTTGCAGAAACGGACGGCGGCGACGGAGTACCAGCCCTGGACAAACCGGGAGCTGGTCTGGGGCCAGGTGCATGATGAGAATGCATGGGCGCTGGACGGCGTCGCCGGGCATGCCGGGGTGTTCAGCACTGCCCGCGATTTGGCTGTCTTTGCACAGATGATGCTCAACGGCGGCACCTACGCCGGAAAGCGGATTTTGTCCAAACAATCGGTGAAGCTGATGATGGAAAACCAGATCCCGGAATTCCCTGGGGACGACCATGGGCTTGGTTGGGAGCTGAACCAGGGCTGGTACATGGACGCGCTGGGCGACAGCCGGACCATGGGGCATACCGGCTACACCGGCACGTCGATCGTCGTCAGTCCCAACAACGACACGATCTGCATCGTGCTGACCAACCGCGTCCATCCCACCCGCAACACCGTCTCCACCAACCCGGTTCGCCGGGGAGTCGCTCGTCTGGCCGCACTGGCGATCCCGGTGGACCTGCCCGGAAAGGACGGTGCCTGGTTTGCGGGGACAGGCGATGAGCTGGACAACACATTGACGGCAACGGCCGATCTTCCAGAAGGGGGACTCCTCACATTTGACACCTGGTACCGGATTGAAAACGAGAGCGACTTCGGCCATGTGGAAGCGTCTGTAGACGGCGAACAATGGACAGAGGTGGGGACTGCGCTTACCGGTGAAGGCGACTGGCAGACGGTTGCGTGGCAGCTTCCTGCTGGTACACAACAGGTCCGGTTCCGCTACGCTACTGATCCCAGCGTGAACGGCCGGGGCTGGTATGTGCTGAACCCGACCATTACCGACCCGTCCGGCAAGCCGGTTAAAACCGTCTGGAACCCGCTAGGCTGGACATACGAAGGCAAAAACAGGGGGAGATAATCGTGAAGCACAAAAAGCATGCAGGGCTGGCAATTTTCTTCGCGCTGCTGCTGATGTTCTGCCCGGCAGTGATTGGCGCAGACGCAGCGCCTGTGACTCCAGAAGGAGACAAGGTCGGCGTCACCGATTTGATCATCAGCCTGAACATCCCCGAGGCAGATGCGGTCGTGTCGGGCATGACGCTGCAGCTTCAGGCGCTGCATCTGTACGCGGACGGCCATTTTGAGCAGACGTCGCGCAAGCTGAGATGGCACTCCTCCAACAAAAATGTGGCCAGTGTCGATGCGCAGGGCACCGTCACGATTACCGGACACAACGGCAGAACCTTCATCTCCGTAACGGACGGCAAATTTGAGGATCGCATCGCCATTGACTACAAGGAAAAAGGGGAGCCGCAGGTACAGATCGTCAAGCAGAAAGGGAAGCGGTACGACATCATCGGCAAAGCGATCGCCGGCATGACGCTGGAAGAAAAAGTAGGCCAGATGATGATGCCCGACTTCCGCAAGTGGAACGGCACCGATGTGACCCGCATGCTTCCGGAAATTGAAGAGCTGGTGAAGAAGTACCACATCGGCGGTGTCATTTTGTTCAGGGAAAACGTGGTGGATACCGCGCAAACGGTCCGTCTCGTCCACGACTACCAGCAGGCGGCGGAAAAATACGGGCTGCTCGTGACGATCGACCAGGAGGGAGGCATCGTGACCCGGCTGCAGCAGGGCACCGACACACCGGGGAACATGGCCCTCGGAGCCACCCGTTCCACGGAACTGGCCCATCAGGTGGGCAAGGTGATCGGCAGGGAGCTTTCTGTCCTGGGCATCAACACCAACTTTGCCCCGGTCATGGACGTCAACAACAACCCGGACAACCCGGTGATCGGCGTGCGGTCATTTGGTGAAGATCCCAAGCTCGTGGCCGAGATGGGTGAGGCCTACATCAAAGGACTGCAGGAATACGGCGTAGCTGCTACGGCCAAACACTTCCCCGGCCACGGTGATACGGCTGTCGATTCTCATTTGGGACTGCCGGAAATTCCCCACGACAAGGAACGGCTGATGAATGTGGAGCTGTACCCGTTCAAGCAGGCGATGGAAGCGGGGGTGGACGCAATTATGACGGCCCATGTTACCTTCCCGAAAATCGACGACACCAAAGTCGTCTCCCGCAAAGACGGAACGGAAATCTCACTGCCTGCCACCCTGTCTCCCAAAGTGATCACCGGGTTGATCCGCGACGAACTGGGCTTTGACGGCGTGGTCTCCACCGATGCGATGGACATGCAGGCGATCGCCGACCACTTTGGTCCGGTGGACGCTGCCATTCGCGCGATACAGGCGGGCGTGGACATCGTGCTGATGCCGGTTGGACTGGAAGAAGTGACAAACGGTGTCCTGAAAGCCGTCAGCGACGGCACAATCAGCGAAGAACGGATCGACCAGTCCGTCCGCCGGATTATGACGTTGAAAGTAAAACGGGGAATTTTTAAAGCCGAGCAGCCCGCTGATGTACAGGACCAGATCGCCCGTGCCCTCGAGGTGGTCGGCTCGGCGGAGCACAAGCGGGTGGAAGCGGAAGCAGCCGCTCGTTCTGTGACCCTGGTTAAAAACGACGGGGTACTGCCGCTCAACATGGACGAAAAAGCGACCATTGCGGTGGTGGGCACCACGTATGTCGACGAACTGGCTGATGCCATCAGGAAACATCATGCCAACACCGTCACGATCAAGGTGACAAACAACACCCTGACTGACGAACAGCGAAAGCAGGTGGAGGAGGCAGACGCGGTCATTATCGGTTCCTACACGTTTGACGTAAAGGGACGTTCCTCGGACAACCCGTTGATGAAACTCTACCGGGAGATCAGCCAGCAAGCGGACACCCCCGTGATCGGCGTGGGCATCCGCAATCCGTACGACATCATGGCGTACCCGGAAGTGGATGCCTACCTGGCCCAATACGGCTTTCGCACCGCCAGCTTTCACGCGACAGCAGAGACGATCTTCGGTCAAAACGAGCCGACGGGAACACTGCCGGTCAGCATTCCGGACGGGAAAGGCGGTACCCTGTACCCGTTTGGTCACGGTCTGGGATACATTAGGTAAATCTCCGGTTCGGACGAATGGCCCGATTCGCTTGTCGAGTCGGGCTTTTTCACGTGGAAAGAGTTCGCTCCTAGATCAATTTCGTTCCCGTTGGTATAATATGGGTGTTTCGCGAAATGCTGAGCACGCTTGTTGCAATCCAGGGGGGAATGGAAAAGGTGTACGGTAACAGACGAACAGGAGTCATCCTTCTGGTCGTTTTGCTTCTAGTCCTGTTTGCTGTGAAACGATGGGACCAACCAGTCGATCAGAAGGTGATCAAAGTCGACAGGTGGGAGGAAGTCAAGCAGTATCAATATACCAAGACCCCTGGACTGAAACGGGCGGAAGAATTGGATCTTGTCCGTACCTTTGACATGAAGATCCCTGTACCCGGTACCGGCCGCACATTGTCGATCGACGAGATCTGGTACAACAGCAACCATGTTTTTTTCTTTACCAGCATTGACGTACCTTCCGGATTTCTGGGGGCTCTCCCCAATGAGAGGGAGGTGCCGATTGTCTCGTTTGTGATGGGGCTGCCGGGGGATCAGCAGGATGGACCGGGCCATCCGCTCTTTACCTTGAACTGGGAACCAAATGAAGGTGTCATTTACGACGGGCGGTTTTACAACCGCGCGACCACCAACCCGCTTTACAAGGATGGCATGACCGACATTTTGTCCAAGGTCGACGAGATCGTACTGCGGGATGTATCTGTGAGCATCGGGGGACAAACCATTCCGCTGCCTGATATTACTCTCCCCATTCGTTTTGACGTTCGCCAGGAGGTGACGGTCTCGGTACCGTTGAAGCAGGAACTGCACGCGATGGACCGCACGATCACCCTGGAGTCCCTGGAACTGGGCACGACGGTCAATCGGCTGTACTTTCGCTTCCGTTCCCCGGAACCACACGAACAGTTGAGCCATGTGTCCTTTACCCTGCATTCCGAAGCGGGAGAGGTGCGCGACTCCAACCTGAGCCGGATCGAAACAGGGCCAAACGGGCAGCATTACGTCGAATTTGAACCGTTTGACAAACGGCCGGCAAAGTTGGAACTGATCCTGCATTCGCTTTGGCTCGCGGGAGACGACCAAATCCATTTTTCGATTGATTCTGAATCATACGACCGCCACCTAAACAATGAAACAGACTCCTACCGTGAAAAAGTAGCGAAGCACCTCGCCACGATCAAAAACACCGATGTCTATCTGGATGAACTGTACTACGACGACAGGGGCATTTCCTTTTCCATTCGCTATGAGCATCAGGAAGCGGAGAAACTGCCTCGAATGCATCTGATTGTCGGAAAGCCCAACGATGCTGAAGTGGGGACCAATCGGAAACTGCCGCTGACGGTAACGGCGACAAACGAGCGGGGCGAGCCCGGTGAATACGGGCAGAGCGGCAGCGGTGAGAACACCTATCACATGTTTTTGGGCGCAGCATTTGTGCAGGCTTCCAAGCGCATTGACGTTACCGTTGACCGGTTGCTGTACGAGATAGCGGGGGAGTGGAAAACAGCATGTGAGGTGCCAAAAGGTGAATAGAGGTTCCAGGAAACGCTTGCCGGTATGGCAGGCGTTTTTACAATGGTTTGCGTATGGTTTGCGGCCAAACCGTGTTACTCTATGTCCATGTGGAATAGACAGTTGTCTTTTTGACGTAAATGGCGTAAGCTAAGAATTGACATCAGGGCCAATCGTCCGGCCGCGGCATCAGCCGCCATCGCGCAAAGGCGAAAGGGTGGCTTCCTCTTTCACGGCCGGCGTCGGGACCGCGGAAACATGCCATGAAAAGAAGAGAAGAAAGATAAAACCAGGAGAGATCACCTCACTAGAGGGATAGGAGGATCAGGAGATGAAGGTAGCAAAATTCGGGGGGAACTTCGCTGGCCAGTGCCGAGCAGATCAAAAAAGTGTGCCAGATTGTGAGAGCGGACCAGGAGCGGCGGATCGTGATCGTCTCGGCGCCGGGAAAACGGCATCCAGCGGATACGAAGGTGACGGACCTGTTGATCGCTTATGCCCAACGCCGCCTGAACGAAGGCGAAGCGGAAAGCGAGAAGCAGGCCGTCATCGACCGGTTTGTGGAGATTATGGAGGGATTGGCGTTTCCTGCACAGCTTTCCCGCGAGATCGTGGCCGCACTGGAGGAGAGCCTGGCTGCGGCGCCCGTCGATCAGCCCGAACGCTTTGTGGACGCCGTCAAAGCATCGGGTGAAGACACCTGCGCCAAGTTGGTTGCGGCGTATCTGCGCCAGCTTGGCGAGCAGGCGGAGTACGTCAATCCACGGGAAGCCGGACTGTACGTAACGGATGAAGCCGGCAACGCACAGGTGCTCCCGGAGGCGTACGACCGGCTGCAGTCTCTTGGCCAGCGGCAGGGCATCGTCGTGTTCCCCGGGTTCTTCGGGTATACGCCGGACGGGGTTCTTGTCACGTTTTCCCGTGGCGGTTCGGACATAACAGGTTCCATCCTGGCTGCCGCCGTGAAGGCTGACCTGTACGAGAACTTTACCGACGTGGATTCGGTCTACGCGGTAAACCCCAACCTGATCGCCAATCCAAAAGAAATCCGCGTCGTCACCTACAGGGAAATGCGCGAGCTGGCCTATTCCGGCTTTACCGTTTTCCACGAAGAGGCGCTGCTGCCCGCATTTCGCGCCGGCATACCGGTCTGCATCAAAAATACGAACAATCCCGCCGCGCCGGGGACCAAGATCGTCTCCGGCAGGGAAACGAAAGACGCGCCGGTGGCCGGTATCGCCAGCGACAAAGGCTTTTGCAGCATCTACGTGAGCAAATACCTGATGAACCGGGAGATCGGCTTTGGCCGCAGACTGCTGCAAATTCTGGAAGAAGAAGGCATTTCGTACGAACACACGCCGTCCGGTATAGACAACATCTCCGTCATCTTGCGGGAACGGTTTTTTGACGAGGAGACGGAGTCGCGCGTCATCAAGCGGATCATGGACGAACTGCATGTGGATGAAGTCTCCGTCGAACGAAATCTGGCGCTCGTCATGATCGTCGGAGAGGGGATGAGGCGTTCCGTCGGGGTGTGCGCGCGAGCCACCACTGCCCTGGCAAACGCGCGGGTCAACCTGGAGATGATCAATCAGGGATCGTCCGAAGTGAGCATGATCTTTGGCGTCAAGGCGGACGATGCCGACAGGGCGGTGCTGGCGCTCTACCAGGAGTTTTTTACGGCGCAAAACGCTTGCCCGCAGCCGGCGGCTATCCGCTAGCGACAGTCATAAAAAATGAGGGGGAGTTCCCCCTCTTTTTTGCGTTTATCGTTACCCCTGGATTGGGACGTGTCCTTCAGATGCACGCCGCTCTTGTCTGCGGTCGTTCCCGATCAGTTTGCCTGATCTGACCAGTGCAGCCGTGACCAGCAGCGCCGCACCATTGATGAGAAACACCGCGCGAATCGGAATCAGTCCGCCCAAAAAGCCGCCCATCACGGGGCCGATCATGGTGGCCAACTGTGTGACGGACTGATTGAGACTGAACGCTCTGCCGCGAAACTCCGGTGCGGTGACGCTGACGATCAGCGCGTTGATCGACGGATAGACGGCTGCAAAAAAGAGCCCGTACACAAACCGCAGCACGCCGAAGCCGTACAGATGAGTGAAGAAAAACTGCAGGAGATTGCCAATTGCCCCGCCCACCAGGCCGATAAACAAAATCCTGGTATAACCGAGCCGAGTCCCTGCCGCTCCCCACCGAGGCGCGGCCAGCACCGTAGCGATGCCTACGGCGGAAAAGATGATGCCCGCGCTGAGCGACGCATCCTGCCGGGACGTTCCAAGCTGCAATACGTACACGGTCAGCAGCGGTTCCAGCAGCATGACGGACACGGTAACGATCATCGACAATCCCAGAACGGCAACAAACGGGCGGTTGCCCAGAGCGGTGCGCAGGTCGTCGCGTATGTTGGAACGCTCAGCGGAACGGTTTACATTGGTCTCTTTTGCGAAAAACGTGGCGATCAGCGCCGCCACCAACACGACGTACCCGGAGAAGAGAAACGCTTCCCGGGTGCCCCACAAATGGCTGACAAAGCCGCCCACGAGCGGTCCGACAATCCCTCCGGTGGCGCCGGCCGTCGACATGATGCCGAGCGCGTAGCCCACGTGTTTTTCCGGTGTGTTCGTCGCCACCAGGGCGATGGATGCCGGGACAAAACCGGCCAGCAGCCCCTGCAGTACCCGAAGCAGCAGAAATGTATACGGATCGGTGACGAAATAGTTCAAAAAGTACAACACGGCCAAGCTAAACCCTGACCGCATCAGCATCGGTTTCCGTCCGTACTTGTCGGCGAGCGATCCCCAGTAGGGAGAGATCAAGGCGCTCACCAGGAAGGTAATGCCAAACGAAATGCCCGACCACGCCTCCAGATGTTCATCGACGCCAAGAGACGTGTGGAGGAAGAGGGGCAGAAACGGTATGGAGATGGAGTACGCCGTGCTGCAAAAAAACACCCCGATCCATAGCACAACGAGATTTCGCTTCCAGGAAAACGTCATCTGTCGTCACAACCTTTGTGGAAAGAAGAGTTGCGTGATGCGATCATTTTAACATTGACTGACAAAAATGACTAATTGAGAAATTACATTGAATTGTTTCGGAAATGAAATTAGGGCGTACCACTCTTCGAAAATATTTCAAAAAAACTGCTTGACAGTTGCCAATACCCATACTATACTTTTTCCATGTCAGGCAAAACGGTTTGTGCCTGGAATCCTGTAACAGGGAAACTTTGCGTAAGGAGGCAAGAACGATCATGGTAAGTGAATTCGTACAAACAGCCAAAACGAAAACACTTCCCGATCGTTCGATTGCAGCGTAGGTTTCTTTCGCGTTCCCTTTCCGTTCCATGGGATCAGGGATTGCGAAAGGCGAGCGGCACAGCCGGAACCATACATGCATGAACACAGACGTCGGGAAGAACCATGACGTCTTTTTGCGTTTGCGAGATGGCGGGGAAAGCCCGGCGTCTTCGTAATCCGCACGAGGCGTCAGATAACAACCTGGCGTCTTTTTGTGTTTGCGAGACGCTGGAGATATGTGCCGGCCTCTTTGTGCGCAGCGCGAGACGCCGGAATGATTAATGTTCCCGCGTCTTCGTGCACAGCGTGAGACGTCGGAAACGCCCGGCGTCTTTTTGCGCTTGACGAGGTGCCGGACACCCGCCATTCATGCATGGTAAAACCGCTGTCACATATTACGTAAATCTGTGCGCTGCAATCGAATCAGTGGAGGGTTGCCCGATCAACGCAACAGGAGTGTGGAGAATGGGCAGCTGAATACCGGACCGGGACGCAACCGGACCACAGAGGAGTGATCGCCAAAACATGCGGCTGGACTTATTATCAGACATTTACATGTACATGACAAAAACACAAAAACAAAAGAAAGAGGGATGGTATGACAGCTCAAACGACTGCTAACAATTCGGCGGGAAATTTGTTCCGCAACCGGGTGGTACGGACCATTCTGCTGTCGGCGTTATTTTTGCAGATCGGCATCTGGGTCCGCAACTACGCTATTTTGCTGTACGTGATGGAGCAGACGAATGGGGACCCGATTGCCGTATCGCTCATCTCCGTGGCTGAATTTGCGCCGATTTTTCTGTTTTCCTTTATCGGGGGCACGTTTGCCGACCGCTGGCGCCCCAAGCGAACAATGATCTGGTGTGACCTGCTCAGTTCGCTTTCCATGTTTGTCGTGCTGCTTACGCTGGTGTTCGGCAGTTGGAAAGCCATCTTTTTCGCGACACTGGTCTCGTCTGTGCTGTCGCAGTTTTCGCAGCCGTCCGGCATGAAGTTGTTCAAACTGCACGTGCCGGAACAGCTCATTCAGATGGGGATGTCCATGTACCAGACGCTGATTGCACTGTTCATGATCCTGGGACCGGTTGTCGGTACATTTGTGTATCAGCATTACGGCGTCGGCGCCGCAATCGCAATCACGGGTGCAGCCTTCCTGCTGTCCGCTGTCGTGCTTGTGATGCTGCCGCCTGATCGCGACGTGGAGAAGCAGGATGAGAACACCACCTTCTGGCAGGAGATGAAGGCAGGCTTGCGCTATGTGCAGGGGAACCGGACGTTGACCCTCCTCGGCGGCTGTTTTGCTGCAGCGGGGTTTGCGATTGGTCTGACGCAGCCGTTGGTGGTATTCCTCGTCACCGAACGTCTCGGACTGCCGAAGGAGAACCTGCAATGGCTGATGGCCGTCAACGGCGTCGCCATGATCCTCGGTGGAGGAGTGATGATGGGCCTGGCGAAAAAAATTGCCCCGCAAAAGCTCCTCATGCTGGGGATGACCGTGAGCGCCTGCGGTTTCCTGGTGATGGGACTGTCGACTGAACTGTGGCTGACGCTGACGGCCCAATTCATCAACGGTCTGGTCATACCGTGCATCCATATCGGAATCAACACGTTGATTCTGCAAAACACCGAAGCATCGTTTGTCGGGCGTGTCAACGGCATTCTAAGCCCGCTGTTCATGGGCGCGATGGTGCTGATGATGAGCATCACCGGATGGTTGAAAGCCACATTCTCGCTGGTGACGATGTTCGAGGTGGCTACCGCGCTGTTCTTCATTGGGGTGGCGGTGATTCTACCGCTGCTCAAACAGCAGCAGGGGGGAGCTCCGCAAAAAGTCGTACAGCCGGAATAAAACGGAATAAAATAGGAATACAAAAATCGAGTCGTGTGAATACGCAGGTACCCAGTAAGGCGTACCTGCGTTTTTCATTCGTTCCGTTTTTATTGGTTCAAAGAACGCATGGACATGGCATAGGAATAGATACAGCGTACATGGTTGAAAAGAAGCATATTATCAGTTCATGAAATGGCATTTTCATGAACTGATACAAAAAAATAGACAGAAAGCCATCCACAAGGCACCAGCTGTTCTCCATTTTTGGCGAACGATATTGTTCGTTCTTGACAACTTGCGTTTTGTATGGGCTTTGGCAACGTTGTCTATGCCAGGATGCTGCTTGAACCGCTAGCCAGCGACGAGTTCTTTGATGGAATATCATATAAAATATCCGACAACCATTGTGATGGTCGCATGTCTGTGTCTGATACCTTACTGATCGCATGTTTCCAATCAAGGACTTGTCATCGAGCTCTTGTCATGAGGATTGTCTGGTAAACGTCATCGGATGCTCATCGGATGATTATTATTGGATAATCATTGTTCGTGTCACTATTAGCGTTATTGCTTTGGAGTTTGCGACGCTGTCTGTATCATGGGATGCCTGCTGAGAACCGCCAGTACATGGCGATTCTTGAATGTTTATCAGTTTACATAATATATATTATCGGACTCAAAAGGAAATCGATCCGCTTCGCAATATCTTTCCGCTATAAATCGCTGTAAATACATAAGAAGCTTTAGGAATCCGCAGAAAAAAGAATCCGCAGACATATTTGCCTGCGGACAAAAGTTCTTCCTCGATTGTGGCCGCGTGTTACTTCAGCAGCGCTGCATCCAGTGCCACTTCGATCATCGCGTTGAACGTGGTCTGACGTTCTTCAGCTGAGGTGGCTTCGCCGGTGAAAATATGATCGCTGACGGTCAGGATGGACAAGGCGTTGCGCTTAAATTTGGCGGCCAGTGTGTAGAGGGCGGCCGTCTCCATTTCCACAGCCAGTACCTGATAGCTGGCCAGTTTTTTGTACAGGTCCAGGCTTTCCTGATAGAACGTGTCGCTGGTGAACACATTGCCCACCTTCACAGACAGATTCCGGTCTTTGGCGGCCTGGTATGCCTTGTGCAGCAGATCAAAATTGGCCGTTGGCGCAAAATCAACCTGCTGGAAGCGCAGCCGGTTTGCCTGCGAATCGGTGGACGCCGCCATGGCGATGATCACGTCGCGCACCTTGATGTCTTCCTGGATGGCACCGCAGGTCCCGACGCGGATCAGGTTTTGCACGCCGTATTCCTCCATCAGCTCATGGATGTAAATGGAGATGGATGGCACGCCCATGCCTGTCCCCTGTACGGACACCCGCTTTCCTTTATATGTACCGGTAAAGCCCAGCATGCCACGAACGTTGTTGTAGCACACTGCATCTTCGAGAAACGTTTCTGCGATGTATTTGGCCCGCAGCGGATCGCCTGGCAACAGAATCGTATCCGCAATCTCATTGGCCTTTGCTCCGATATGGATGCTCATAAATCATCTGCCCCTTTTCTACTCCAGATTGTCCTACGAAGTAATCGTACTACAAACGACCCAAATCGCAAAGTATATCCGTTTACAGAATGAACCACCGCCGCCACCCCGATGAGGTGACAACGGTGGTACTGGCACATGGACAGTTTTTTATGTCTCAAACGGCAGTATGACATGCCGATCGCTGATGATCCGCGCCTTCTCCACGTGCGAAAACACGTCCCGCTGCCGAAACGGGTCTTCTAAACCCATCCGGTCAGAGTTCTTCACGTGTTGCACGTACTGTATCGCTTCCAGGTGATCGCCCAGGAGCAGCTCCTGAATTTTGGGTGAAAGTTTTCGGCGAAACACGTTCACACTCTCTGCCTGGACGACGACCATCCCGTTGGCAATCGCCATCGCCAGCGCTTTTGGCGGAACCATCAGACTGTCGAAACCAAGTGCGGCAGCAGCGCTTCGCTTCATCGCATGCGGTGCCGCGCTCAGTGACGAATAGCGCAGGTCGGGGCGGGACAGCATCCGGTTGAGATAATATGTCGCCATCGCGACGGCGTCCAGTTTGGCTGGCTGACGGTAAAACGGATTGGCGTTGTTCAGCGCGATGTCCGCCCCCCGATAGCAGGCGTTTGCAAATGACTGCAGCGACGCTGCGGGCACGACGTAGCTGCCATCAAGAAACAGCAAGACCTCCCCGCTGGCTTCCCCAGCGCCGATGGCCCTCCCCACGTCGCGTCCCAACTCGAACGGATAAACCACACAGGTGACCGGGTGACTCCAGACCATGTCCACCGTACGGTCGCGGCAGCCGTTGACAATCACAATGATTTCCTTGGGCCGCAGCTTTTCCACCTGCCGCAGCACCGCTCCAATCGTCTTTTCTCCATTGCTGACCGGGATAATTACCGAGAGCATCCGGCTGTTTCTTGCCAGCTGTTGGGGCGTTAGCTGCTGCCCGGATGATGGTTTAGCGCGGACGACGCGTTTTGGGCCCGGTTTTGCGCCGAGTCTTTTGTTTGGCTTTTCGAACGACACGCCAATCCCCCCCTGTCGTCCCTCTCATCATCTGACTGTATACGGTCCGCAGGTGCAACTGCGGAGGGACTAACAGCAGATCCCGATGACGTTCGTGATCGTAAAATCCTGCCCGCTCTCCCCTTTCTCGCAGACAGGTGGCGATGGCATCCGCGTGATCGCTCAATTCAAGATCAACAGCTCTATCGTTTCGCCCGGCGCGTGAATTGTTCAGCCGCGCCGTATTGATCGGGCAGACTCTGGTAATCGCCAGACCTTGCAGTGCGGCTTTGACCAGCGCCCTGGGCGGGACAGCCAAATCCTCGAAGCCGATCCGTTCGGCCGCCTGCCGGCTCATGGCGTGCGGAACGGTGGTCAGGGAGCTGCCGGCCAGATCAGGCCGCCCCACGATGTGATTCAACAGCCGTCTGACCTGGGTGACTGTTCCGTTATACCGACAGCCGGTGGAAGCGTTGAGCACCACATCCCATCCCTTTTTCACTTCGTCCACGTACTGACGAAGTTTGGAAGCCGGCACCAGACAGTCCGCATCGATGAACAACATGATGTCGCCTCTGGCAAAAAAAGCTCCTATGGCACGACCAACATCCTGACCGAGAGTGGGAACCGCTTCGATAACCTTGGCTCCTTGTTCCAGCGCCCGTTTGGGTGTGTGATCCGTCATGCCGCTGCATACGACGATCACTTCCGTTGAAGGGGACACACGCCGTGCCTCTTGGATGACCCGGACGATTCGCTGGGCCTCGTTTTGGACGGAAATAATCACGGACACTTCAGGTGCAGGACATGTCGTGCTGTCCATTGCGTTTCCCCCTTCGCAGGAATATCGGGTCTCATCCTACGATACGCCGGGAGGAGGCTAATGGACACGGCTGCTGTCACAGCCGTCCCTGAGCAGAATTAAAGGGCCGCATGTGCACCACCGATCCGCTCTGTCCCAACTCATGATCCCACATGCTCAGTGTTTGTTGGAAAGCGGTATTCCATACGAAAGAAGGACGCCCGGTTGGGGACGTCCATCCTCAGGAATCAGGACCAATGCGCACGGCGTGGCAGATGCCGCAGTCTCTCCCGACGGCGGCGGCGAGATCGCGCAACCGTCAGGACAAACAAAAACAGGTTTAACATCAGCCAGGCAAAGAAAATCGCGTATCGCGGCCATGCGGAATCCGCTTCCTTCTCCTTGGGTGCGGCATCCGCAATCGCGGCGGCGCGAGGGGGATCTTTCCGCAGTAACGGCAGCGTCTGCGTCATCTCCCCTGCCCTGACCAGCAGCTGGCCGTCGGCAGTCAGCTCCGTTTGCGGCTCCGTCCCTTTGGGGACTGTGGCGTACAGATCAGTCTCTGCCTGATAGGTGACCGCAGGTGCAGCATCGTTGGCCGCCGCTTCCTGACCAAATGTTTGGCCGGCAGTGGCCACCTGTCTGGTCTCATAGTGGGCAAACCCATAGTCCAGCATGGCGGTCACGTCCTTGTAGGCGTATGCGCTGGACCCTGCTTTCATCGTGACCGCGATCAGTTCTGTTTCGCCGCGCTTGGCCGAACCCACCAGCGTGTGCATCGCCTGGTCGGTAAAACCGTTCTTGATCCCGGTCGCCCCTTCGTAATTGCGGAGCAGCTTGTTGTGATTAATCAGCTCCGTCTGCCATTCGCGACCGTTCCACGGCAGGCGGACAGTGGCCACGATCTCGCGGAAGGTCGGGTTTTTCATCGCATATTGGGCGATTTTGGCCATGTCTGCCGCAGTCGTATAGTGATTGGGATCATGCAAGCCGTGTGCGTTTGCAAAATGGGTCTCAGTGACACCCGCTTTTTCCTGCAAGTATGTGTTCAGCAGATCGGCGAAATGCTCGACGCTGCCGCCCAAATGCTCCGCGATCGCAGTCGCCGCGTCGTTGCCGGAATTCATCAGCAGCCCGTACTCCAGCTTGCGCAGGGTGACCTGCTCCCCTTCGCCCAGGTACACGCGTGTGCCTTCTTCGTAGCGCGCTCTTTTGGAGACGGTTACAATATCATCCGGATTGCCGTTTTCAATCGAGTAAATCCCGGTGGCGATTTTGGTAATGCTCGCCGGATACAGGCGAAGATGCGGATTTTTTTCAAACAAAATCTGACCCGTTGCCGCGTCAATCAGTATGGCAGATTCCCCGTAAATGCCGCTGGGTGTCAGATTGTCTTCCCCACGGGCGGATGCGGGCTGCACGTTGAAGCTGCACAAAACGCAGGCTGCAACGAGCAGGTACGTAAGCAGTAGACGCATGGTTGTCGGTTCCTTTCTTTGTACTTGCGGGCATCAGCACGTCCGTGCTCGGCTAGCCCAGTCGCTTGCCCAGCAGATCGTGAATCATTTTAAATTTCGGATTGTCTTGAAAAGCCTGTTCAAAACCGCTTACGTGTTCGCGGTACAACGCTGCCGCTGATTCAAAATCCTGCTTCACGTACAGCGAGAAGATTTCTTCCAGTTTTTCCTCAAGCGACGTGTTCACTTCGGGCGGCGTCAAAATCTCCTGGCGCAAGCTGTTCATCAAGACGTCCAACTGGTGCGTGATCACGGACGCCTCGTGGAGCTGCTGCATCACGTTTTCCGGGATGTTCCCGGCGTATTTGTAACGCAGCTCGTGTTCGTTCGTCGCCCAAAAATTCATGCCCAACGTACGAATTTGAATTTCGCAGAACAGCGTGATTTTTTCACTTCCGTGGTACACTGTGTAGGAAACGATCATGTGGATGCTGCGGTATCCGGAATCCTTGGGCGTTGCGATGTAGTCCTTGATGTCGTGGACTTCGATGTCCTCCCGCTCCTGCAACAGCTGCTGGACTTCACGCACGTCATCAATGTACCGGCAGACGATGCGCAGTCCGGCGATATCCGTAATCTCCTTGGCCACTCGCTCCTGCCAGGTGTCCTGCTGAAAATCGATCCCTCTTTCCTGCGCTTTCTTGATCAGGCTGTCAACCTTTTTCACCCGCCCGACGACGAACTCGATGGGTGAATAACGGCCTCTTTTCAAAAAACCGTACTTGATGCCCTTCAATTTCAGCTTGAGTTCATCGACAGCCTGTTCGTACGGGGCCAGAAAATGAACAAGGTTGTTCAGCACCTTGTTGGGTACGTGTGTAGTGCTCATGCAAATTCACCTCCATGTCACTCCCAGAGGAAAGGAGAGTCTCCACAGCGGCTGCGAGTTCATATACGTGTTGTGAGATCAGCATGCCGCAGTGAAGATGGATGGGGACCTGTGAAAAAAACGGTGCTCCCCATGCGGTCGATTATCCGGCCGCGTCTGAGCCTGTCCATAAGGCAATTTGCGGCTTTCCCGTGTCGACGCGCTGACAGCTAAACGGCGTCGTCATACGGCCTTGGGACAGGCATGAGATACGTATCGGAAAAATACGGCATCTAAAGCGGAAGTGTGCCGCGTTTATCTCTGTCTGGTCGGCATCGATTCGTTCCGTGTTGTGCCGCATCTGGTTCATCTGTGTGCTGACAGTCAGCTTGTCGGCGGCATTCGTGTTGGGGGCGATGATCAGGCTGGCGAAATGCTGCTTGTCCACCGACAGCACCAGGTACGCGCCCGGCTTTCGCATTTAAGGGAATGGAAATCCAATGACCAGGTATATGGGCGAGCAATCAAAATGACGCATTCCCTTCCATTTTCCAGTATACCAAAAGAATACGGGAAAGGAAAAAGAAAAAGAAGGCTAACCATCCAGCCTTCCTATTGTTCCTGCTCCGCCTGTCTTTTGTTGTAATCGGCCATCATCTCCATGATGGATGTCATGTTCGTCAGCATCTCGCTTGCCCGTTTTGTCTTCTGCGAGATGGAGGTAAAGTCAATCTTCCCTTTTTTCGGTCCTTCCAGCGCCTGAACAGCTCCCCTGCCTTTTCAGGATTGGAGCGGATACTGGAGATGCGAGCAGCGTCCTGCATCAGCCACGCCTTGAAATCGGGATTGTCCCGCAGCAGGCGTTTTACTTCTTTCTTTTTCATTCCCGGAAGTCACTCCTTTCCGTCAGCCATGGTTAGTTTGCCTGTTCCCTACACCATATGACTAGTCCCGGAATATGATTGTGTGTTTACACCGGGAGAAAAAGAAAGGGCGGGTACACCACGCACACGCAAAGAAAAGGCCCCTGTCCGGGGCCTCGTTCATCCAGTTATTTGCTTTTTGTCAGATGTTAGCTGCGACCAGCCAGTTGTTGTTCAGCAAAGCTTACCAGACGCTTGGTGATTTCGCCACCTACAGAACCGTTTTGACGGGAGGTGGTGTCAGGGCCAAGAACTACGCCGAATTCAGCAGCGATTTCATACTTCAGTTGGTCAAGCGCTGCGTTTGCTTGAGGAACTACCAGGTTGTTGGATCCACCAGTGTTGTTTGCCACGTGTGATTCCTCCTTCATAACAAGTTTTCTCCCGGGACGGGGTTGAACCGCCAGCGAAGCCGCTTCTCTCCGTTGAGACCGAGAGGCGGTGGAGTGAGAGCAACTCTGGCTCTCTCGTGTTACTATCATCCCTCCGTTGAACGCATCCATGCAGTGTTCGTCGATGTAAAATCTGTCAAGGTTGATCGTACGCTTTGTGTTATAATGGGGCGAGACAGTTGGACACGAGAGGAGTCGCGTTTTTGTGAACCACCCCGAAAAAGTACTGCTCATTGACGGTATGAGTTTTTTGTTTCGTGCGTTTTACGCCTCCGCCTGGGCGGGCGGGTATCGGCAGACCTCACAAGGCGTTTATACAAACGCTGTCTACGGGTTTACGAAAATGATGCTGGACTACATCGATCTGGTGCGCCCCACCCACGTCGCCGTCGGCTGGGATGTGGCTGCGCGGGAAACCCTGATTCGCTGTCAGTGGTACGAGGGATACAAGTCCAACCGGGTGGCACCGCCCGAAGAACTGGTCCCCCAGTTTGATCTGGTCAAGGAGGTGACGGATGCATTTTCCGTCCCCAACCTGGGCATCCCGGGATATGAAGGAGACGACATTCTCGGCACTGTCAGCACGCGGCTTCAGGCCGAGGGGCATCAGGTGGTCATCGCGACCGGTGACTATGACAGCCTGCAGCTGTTGTCCGAGCAGGTCAGCGTGAAAATCCTGAAAAACGGCGGCAAACACGAACACTACACACCCGCCAGCCTGCTGGCCGTCCGCGGGATCAATCCGGAACAGGTCGTCGACGTAAAGGCATTGATGGGCGACGCCTCCGACTGCATTCCCGGCTGCCCGGGGATCGGCGAGAAGACGGCAGTCAAGCTGATTGCCGCCCACGGCTCGCTGGACGGACTGTACGCCAATCTGGATGCATGCACGCCCAAAATGCGCGCCAAACTGGAAGAACACCGCGAACAGGTGTATCTGAGCAAAAAGCTGGCGACGATTTTCCGCGATGCGCCGATCGATTTTTCACTCGAAGCGGCAAAATGGGAGTACGATCGGGAACGCGTTCAAGAAAAGTTTGCCGAACTGGAGTTTGGCCGCACCTTGGTCAGCAGGGTAAGCTGAGTCACGACAGCGCCGTCTGCCATGATGTTGCGGCGACGATAGAGCGAAAACACGCTCGAGTCGTCGCACCGCCAACGTGCACGCGAAAAATCCCGGCCCTTTTGAATAAGGGTCCGGGATTTTTTCAATTAACATGCGCGGCGGTTGTTCACGATTTGTATCGTTCCTCAAATACATCGAGAAGCAAACGGGTGTTCTCTTCTTCCTGGCAGTCCCATGTCGCGGCAAAGCGGACCCGGTGGGAGACCCCCAGGATGTCGTACTTCTGGACCAGGTGTTGACGGGGCGAGCCTACGATGAGACTGTGCAGCCGCACTTGTTTGCGCTTGGCCAGATCGGCCAGCATCTCGCGCACGTACAGGGAAAGGCCGCCCACCCCATCCGTCACCATGACGAAATCAGCCCCGCGAAACTGCTGGTTCTCCTCCACGATTTGAATCGCCCGCTTCATGGGCGCATCAAAGTGCGTTCCGCCCCCGAAAGCCATTTGCGCCAGCGCGTAAAACGCGGGCCAGTCCGGCCGCCGATGGTACAGAGCCTGTTCGCGAAGTTCTCCTTTTGCGCCAAACAGCAGCAGCAAAAAGTCTCGTTTTTCCAGGAGGCTGAGCGCGGCAAACGTCATGACAAACAGCTGGGCCAGGCGCAGTTTGCTCCCCCGCATCGAATGGGAAGTGTCCAGCATGCAGATCACGGGACCTTTGGGCGGCTCCTCCAGCCATCCGACAGTGTCGTACGTCATCAGCTTCTGCTCTACCCACTTGAGCAGAAAATACGTCTCGTAATCCGCATCGGCCAAAAGGCCGGCTTCGCTTGGCAGCATGTGCGCGATGTCGCCCGACTGCCTCAGATCGTAGTATTCTTCCGGCAGCCGCCGCGAGCGCATCTGCTTCCTTTTTATCCGGACGTGATGGACGTTGCGCCCCACCTCGTTAAGGAAATCAACCAGGTCCGGATGCCGTTTCAACTTTTCCAGCCACTTCATATATTGTTCAAAGCTCTGGCGCCGGAGCTTGCCCAACTCATGCCCCCAGCGGCGGTTGGCAAAGCGCTGGCTGGCCGTAAGCAGCTCATGGACGAACAACGATTCGTCCGATTCCTGCGACAGCGTCTCTTTCAGGGAACGGTCCAGCCACTGCCCCAGCTCCTGTTCCAACTGGGCCACGGCCTCCCGTTCCTGCCTGGACAGCCGCTCTCGCTGTTTTTCCCGCTGGCCCAGCTCGTCCTCCAGCTTTTTGACTTTTTGCTGCAGCTTGGGGCGCTTGGTCACATTCACCCGCATCTCTTCCCGCAGTTCCTGAATGCGCGCTTTCAGGGAGCGGATCTCCACTTCCACCAGCGGCCGGGTGTCCATCGCCTGCTGTTTGTCCTCTACCATGCGCTTGCCCTGCTGCAGCGTGTAGCCGACAAGCTGAAGCTTGGCAACCTGTTTTTCCGTCAGCAGCTCGGACAATTGGGCCTGTTCTCTGCCCTCGTGTCCCTGCTTTTGCTTAAGTCCGGCGACCAAGGGCGTCAGCTGCTGTTCCCGCTCCCGGCGTTTTACTTCTTCCGCGTATGACGCCGTCAGCCACATGAGCGCCTTGATGGCCGTCTTGAAGGCGGCGCTCTCATTGCCTGCCGTCCGCGGGTGGATCATCCGGTAAAAATACTGTTTCATCAGCGTCTGCACCATCCAGCGGTGAAACGGCGGTGCGTTTTGCGTCTGGTCAAGTTCGGGTTGGACAAGATAAAACGCCAGGAAAAAATCGGCCAACAGTTCGCGGTCGAACCACGGCGCCCGCGCTTTGGCTTCTTCCATCCATTCGCGCGCTGTGCGCGACGAGTACTGGTACGCATCAAACAAGTAGCGGTCGACCCGACTGGCACGAATGATCATGCGATTGCATCCTGCCTTCCTACAACGTGTAATCGTATTCGGTGCCGGGAAGTTCCCGGTCAAATACCGTACGGTAGATGCCCTGCAGCATTTGCAGGATTCGCTCACCTTCAATGCGCAGATGGGCGTATTTGACTGTGTATTTTTCCGGATTGGGCAGCAGTCGGTTTTTCTCCCGCACGAACGCGGTCAGATCCTGCTCCCGCTGCTGCCACTGAAGCAGGCGGTTGCGCAGGTCGCGGCCGGTCTCTTCCAGCTCCAACCGGCATTCGTCGAGGAGCGAACGGTAGCGCTCGGCGGCCTCTTTTCCCAGTTTGGCCCCGATCTCTTTCTTAAACTGAAACGCATGCAGATCGGCTTCTTTTTCCATCCACTTTTCAGCGGTCTGCTTTGAACGGCGAAGCGGCAAGTCGTGCTCCATGTCTGCTTTCAACTGTTCGGTGAAGCGCTGGTCAAACAGTTCCTGCAATACAGGCAAATCTTCCGGCACGTCACAGAGCATGTGCGGGGTAAACACCGTATCCCAGATCGAGACACTTTCACGGCCGTGAAGGGCGGCCGATGTTTTCCAGACGTGGGCAATCTTGCTCCATCGCCGGTCAGAGAGGACGAACTCCTTTGCTTCCATATCCTGCTTCAAGCGGTAGAGGAAATAGATCAGCGATTCCGGGATGCTGACCCGGGACGCTTCGCGCTGGATGTCCTTCACGTCATGGAGGGAAAAGACAACCGGCAGCGGTTCGCTCGGCAGTGAAAACATTTTTTCGTAGCTGGAGGCCTGCTGCAGGTAGCCCACCTCGTAGCGGATGAGAAAGCGGTCGTACAGCGCGGTCAACTGTTCATCCTCGTCCGGCAGCTCGTTGGACGCAGCGATTAAAAACAGCAGCGGCACCGCCTCTTTTTCCCTCCCGTTGAAATAGACGCGCTCGTTTAGGATGGAGAGCAGGGAGTTGAGGATCGCACTGTTGGCTTTAAAGATTTCGTCAAGAAAGGCAAATTGGGCAGACGGCAGGTAGCCTGCTGTCTTGCGCACGTACTGGTCCTGTTTTAACTGCTGCAGCGACACGGGGCCGAAAATTTCGTCGGGCGTGGTGAACCGCGTCAGCAGGTATTCAAACCAGTGTTCGGAGCCGAACAGTTGAGCGACGGCCCGGGCCATCTGCGATTTGGCCGTACCCGGCGGCCCGATCAGCAGGGCGTTCTCTCCGCTCATGATGCCCAACAGCAGCAGACGGATCAGCTCGCTTCGTTCGAGAAAACGGCGCTCCAGTAGTTCGACTGCTTGTTCCAATTTGTGTGTCAATGGGATTGACTTGTTCATCATCGCTGGCGCAATCGTGCTGTCACGGCAGACGTGCTGCGCCGTTCCCCCTCCTCGTGCAAGATGTGATTGGTATCGGTTGGCACTCTCTACCTGTAGTGTATACATCCTGATCGGACCACACAAGCCAATGCACGAACGCGGGGTACGGCGGCTGGCATGAACGCGGCGGCACGCGCGTATGATGGAAGGTGTGTGTTGGAAACAATATCCAACAAGAGCAAAACATGCAAAAGGAGGATCGTCATGCCCCAGCTTCACCTGTCTGATGAAGAATACAATCATCTGATGGAACGGATTTTTAAAATCCTGAGCCGAACAGAAGAGCTGGACCACGTCACCCATCACTGGATGTGGGAAGTGTGGCGCGTGCTCTACTATAGTAAACTGTAAAAAATTGTAAGATAGAATCCGCTATCACCCATGTCTGTACCTCCGCATAGTGTGTGAACAAGAGAGGTTTGCCCGACACACGAGAAGGAGGGATGGGCATGGGTGTTGAACTGTCCTGGCTCCACGGGGTGTACGTCCTGTTCGTAATCGGCATTATCGCCACCATGGTGCACCGCCGCGATACCAGTCTCATCTGCATCGCCGGGATCGCCGCGCTCGGCCTGACGGCTACCGGTTCAATATCGGCGGCGGTGGGTGGCGTGTTCGGCAGCTTCATATACGCGATAACGGAACTGCTGCCGACGATTCTGGTCATCTGCATCATCGTAGCGATGAGCCGCGTGCTGACCGAGACGGGCATCAACGAAACGATGATCCGGCCGCTGGCCTCGCTGGTGCGGACGCCGGCGCTGGCATACTGGGTGATTGGCATTGTCATGATGATCATGTCCTGGTTCTTCTGGCCTTCGCCAGCTGTGGCGCTGATCGGCGCGGTGATGCTGCCTGTCGCTCTCCGTGTGGGGCTGCCCGCTGTCGGCGCAGCCGTCGCGATGAACCTGTTTGGTCACGGCATCGCCCTGTCCGGTGACTTTATCATCCAGGGTGCACCCACGCTCACCGCAAAGGCGGCCGGCCTTCCCGTCGCCGAAGTGATGACCGCCAGCGTGCCGCTGGTCATCGTGATGGGGACGGTTACCACTCTGACCGCGTTTTGGTACCTGAATAAAGACATGAAAAGCGGAGCACTTCGCGTCGATCCGGAAGCATCAGCCATACTCTCCGCGCCTCGCGACACCGCACCTGTCCGGCTTTCGCCCGTGCTGCGCAGCGGGCTGGCGACGCTGGTTCCCCTGTTGTTTCTATTGGATGTCGTGGCCATGTTCGCGCTGGATCTGAGAGGAGGCGACGCCACCGCATTGGTCGGCGGCACCGCGTTGTTGATCCTGTTAATGGTCACCGTGCTGGCCCACAGACAGGCTGGGCTGGAACAGGTAACCGCTCACCTGATCCAAGGATTCCAATTCGGATTTCGCGTATTTGGTCCCGTCATCCCCATCGCTGCGTTTTTCTACATGGGTGACAGCGGCTTCGTCAGCGTGTTTGGCGAGATGCTGCCGAACGGTTCCCATGGGATCGTCAACGATCTGGGCGTCGCTCTCGCCCACACCATCCCGATTGGCAAGGAGGTGGCCGCTCTCGCCCTGACGACGATCGGCGTCATCACAGGATTGGATGGCTCAGGGTTCTCCGGGATCACGCTGGCCGGTTCCCTTGCCCAACTGTTTGCGACCGCACTGGGAAGCGGAGCGGCGACGCTGACAGCACTCGGGCAAATCGCCGCCATCTGGGTGGGCGGCGGCACGATTATCCCGTGGGCGCTGCTTCCGGCTGCCGCCATCTGCGGAGTCGATCCGTTCGAATTGGCGCGGCGCAATCTCTACCCGGTCGTGATCGGCCTGCTGGTGACCACGCTGGTGGCCATGTTTCTGATTTGAATAGGAGAAAAAAAGAAGCCTCAGCCAGTCGGTGAGGCTTCATTTATATAGTAATATGTGGTAGCTGTCGATTCTTCTTCGTTTTCAGGAATAGTCCCTCACGCGCGAGTCTGCTCCAGCTCTGCTTGGAACTGTTCCCGATCGGTAATCGGCGCGCGGCAGGCGAAGTTTTCGCAGATGTAGGCCGTCACTTCGCCTCCCTGCATCACTTTGTCCCGGACCACTTCGGCCATGCTGCCCAGCTCTTCGGTCGGATCGTGCAGCACAGTCACTGTGAACGGGGCGTAACCGCTGCGCGTCTCCTGGAGAAACGCCTGCGTTCGCTCATCGTCTCTTGGGCCCGCGATAACCACCTGCCGCACCGGATGCAGGAGCAGCTGCATCGCCAAGAGGGAAAAGCTGTACCCGATGGGGTACTGATTGATGCTCCCCGCAAATGACGTCAACAGGTGCTCCGCCTTGTCGCGCAAATCGCTTCGTCCCGTCAGGTAGAACAGCCGCAGGAAGGTGTAGGCGGCGACGCCGTTGCCGGAAGGAGTCGCGCCGTCGTATATTTCTTTGGGTCGGGCGATGAGCTGTTCGCCGTCACTGCCGTAGAAGAACAGTCCGCCGTTTTCTTCATCCCAGAACAGGCGGAGCAGATCATCGGCCAGCTCCAGCGCCCGCTTGAGGTGCTGCGGCTCCTGTCCGGCCTCATACAATTCCGTAAGCCCCCAGATGAGAAAAGCGTAGTCGTCCACGTAGCCGAGATACGCCGCTTCTCCGTCGCGGTAGCGAGCCAGCAGACGGCCGTTGGCGTCGCGCAGTTTGCTCTCGATAAACTCACATGCCCGCTCCGCCGCCTCCAGATATGCGGGCTCTTCCAGCACCAGCCCCCCTTTGGCCAGCGCCGCGATCATCAAGCCGTTCCAGGACGTCAGAATCTTGTCGTCCTTGCCCGGATGAGTCCGCTGTTTCCGTCGGGCAAACAGCTTCTGGCGCGCTTCTTCCAATCGCTGCGTCAATTCCTCAACAGTCATTCCCCGGCGGCGGGCGAACGCATCCAGATCGGTCCCGATCAGATTGGGGATGCTGCGTCCTTCAAAATTGCCGTGTTCCGTGATGTCATACGCCTCGCAGTATAGCTGCCCCAGTTCATCCCCCAGCACATCGCGCACTTCCCACGGCGTCCAGATGTAGAATTTGCCTTCTTCTCCTTCCGAATCGGCGTCTTCCGCCGAATAAAAGCCTCCGTCCGGGTCGGTCATGTCGCGCAGGACGTAGGTGAAAATGTCGCGGGCGACGCGGGCGTAGTCGCGTTTGCCGGTGGCCTGGTACGCCTCCAGATACGCGTAGGCCAAAAGCGCGTTGTCGTAGAGCATCTTTTCAAAGTGCGGCACCAGCCACTTTTGATCTACGGAGTAGCGGGCGAATCCGAATCCCACGTGGTCGTAAATGCCGCCGCGGTGCATGTGCTCCAAGGTGGTTTCCGCCATCTGCAGCGCCTCCGTCTCACCCGCCGCCTTGGCGTGGCGCAGCAGGAAAATGAGGTTGTGCGGCGTGGGAAACTTGGGCGCTTCGCCAAAGCCCCCGTAGTTGTCGTCAAACTGCTGTTTGTACAGCTCCAACGCTTTCCCAAACGTCTCCCGGCTCAGCGTCCCCGGAGCGGTCCGGGCCATCTGCGGCGCCAGTGTGTTGTATATGTGGTCCACACTGCGGTCGATCCGTCCCCGGTCATTCTCCCAGACCTCGGAAAGCTGCCGCAGAATGTCCATCACGCCCGGCCGTCCCCACTTGGCCGACTTGGGAAAATACGTCCCGGCAAAAAACGGCTTTTTCTCCGGCGTCATCACAATGGTCAGCGGCCATCCGCCCTGTCCGGTCATCGCCTGGCAGACCGTCATGTAGATGTGGTCAACATCCGGCCGCTCTTCCCGATCCACTTTGATGGCGACAAACTTTTCGTTCAGCAGCGCGGCCACTTCTTCGTCTTCAAACGATTCGCGTTCCATCACGTGACACCAGTGACAGGTGGAGTAGCCGATGCTGAGGAAGATGGGTTTGTCTTCCTGTTTGGCTTTGGTGAACGCTTCTTCTCCCCACGGATACCAATCAACGGGGTTGTAGGCATGCTGAAGCAAATACGGTGATTTTTCTTTGGCCAATTGATTGGGTTTGCGGTGCGTTGTCATGGGGAACAACCCCTTCCTTACTGGATTTTATTGTATATGACACATAGCATACCCTGCATGAACAAAAAACACGATTGCCCCATTTCCATCCAATCCTTGTTTTTCGTACAGGAAAATCGGAGTGCCGCATGTCAGTCGGCAAGCGGAAAGCGCGCTTGGGCTCCGCTTTTGCGCCGCCTGCGGATCAGCCATTCGGCAGCGATCAGGTTGGGGACCCAGCACAACCAGGCGTCAATCCGGTAGATGCGGTTAAAGTCACCCAACAGCAAGTCGGATTGTGAGAGGCTTTCAACCGGGATGGTCAGCATCCCCAGCAAACCGAGCCAGAACCGCAGCGTGACGCCTGCAAACGTCAGCGCGTAGCTGCGCAGCATCCATTCCCGATGCTGCTCGACCTGCTTTTGACGAATCCGTTTGTACCCGAGATAGGTGGCCGCCAGCCAGACCACGTCCAACGCCAGGAATCCCGCTTGACTCATCACCCCTCCGAGTGCCTCAAAGGCCAGGTAGATGCCGGAGACCCCGCCAACCCCGATCGACAATACATACAGTTTGCCCAACTGGCGATGCAGGCGCAGGTGTTTTGTCTGAAGCCGCGTGCTGAACAACAACGGCCCGACGGCCAGAGCGATCGCCGATCCGACGGCATGCAGATACAGGAAATTGACCCACTGTGTATAAGGAAACTCTTTATCCAACAAATGCAGCTGTACCAGCCCGGCGCTTTTCGGGTTGAACACGACAAACTGCACAATCGCATACGCGGAAACGACCAAAGCCAGTACAGACGCGACTCCCATCCATATTTTTCTCATCTTCACCTGTTCACTCCGTTTGACAGAAATAGTTGCAAATGCAGGTCATAAAACTCCATAAATTGATCAGAGTTGTATAGATGCGCGGTAAGATAAGCGCCGTAGAAAATGGTGAACGTGGCTTTCACCAGGTCATCCGTCGGCAGGTGGTCCGGTATGTCCCCGTCTTCCTTCGCTTCCTCGATAAACTGAGTAAACAACGCACCAAGATTGGGCGCTTCCGCGTCAACAAGCGTTTCTTTGTCGGGATACAGAATCTGGATTTCCGCTTCACTGAGGGTCGGCATATGGGGGTGCATGTTTACTTCCGTCATAAACCCGATCAAGCTCAGCATCAGTCCCGGCCTTTCCCTGGCGTCTGCGGCAACGTGTTGAAACAGATGACGGATCGCCTCGATTCCCCGTTTCGGATGCAGCTTGAGTTCGATCATACGCTCCGTAAGCCACAAGCACATGAAGTAAATCAGTACGTCTTCTTTTTGCGGAAAAAATTTAAAAAAAGTGACCTTCGAGACTTCCGCTTTTTCGCATACGTCTTCCACCTTCACGTCTTTAAACGACTTTTTGCCGATCAGATCGAGACTTGCCTGAAAGAGCGCAATTTTCGACTTCGCCTTTTTGAGCTCACGCAGTGGCACCTTTTTACCCATCAGTTGGTTCTGCCCTCCTTTTCCGATAGCTTCCGGTTGTATCTTTTCCTGCAATCCGGATATTTGCTAATCCCTCCACTTGATCTTTTGAATTCAGTTAAAAGGTTAACCCCGGTTAAGTTATTTAGTCAAGTTATTTTTTGATTGCGAGCATAAACATAAAAAAGAGGGACATTTTTACATGTCCCTCTTTACAGATCGATTTTTCGTTTTTCGTTAACCGCATATCCGTTCTTACGCGATTTCCTCATGGGCTTCCGCCTGCGTCGTGGTTTTGGCCTTGCCCACTCCAAACGCAAAGTAACTGATCACGACAATAGCCAGGAAGACCAGCCCCGCCACAAGGGAGATGCGCGTCTCTTGATTGATCCACATCCCTACCAGCACCATGAGCAGGAAGGCAATCGTCAGATAGTTGGATACCGGTGCAAACGGCATTTTGAACGGATGCTGTGCCATCTCGGCGCCTTTTGCCTTACGGAAGCGGATTTGACTGATCAGAATCACAAACCACGGAACCATGCCGGGCAGCACACTGGCACTGTATACATAGACAAACAGATTTTCCGGTGCCAGGTAGTTCAAGACAACACCTACGGCCAGCCCTACGAGAACGCCGAGCGTTCCGAGCAGCGGCACGCCGTTGTGGGTCAGCTTGGTAAAGAATTTCGGCGCTTGTCCATTTACCCCCAGCGTGTACAGCATGCGACCCGCACTGTAGATGCCGCTGTTGCAGCCAGACATGGCGGCAGTGATGACGACAAAGTTGATGAACCCTGCTGCGGCCGTAATCCCGATTTTCGCGAAGGTTGCCACGAACGGGCTGCCGATCGACTGCAGTTGATCCCACGGGTAAACGGTTACAATTACAAAGATCGCACCAATGTAGAAGATCAGAATCCGCCAAATGATACTTTGAATCGCACTTGTCAGCGTTTTGCGCGGATCTTTTGCCTCACCGGCGGTAATCCCGATGAGCTCCACCCCTTGATAAGCCCCGATCACCAGCGAGAGCGCAAAGAAAAAGCCTGTCCAGCCGCCTGCGAAGAATCCGCCGTGTTCCCACAGGTTAGACAACCCGATGGCGTTTCCTCCGTTGCCAAAACCGAAGAAAATCAGTCCAAACCCGGCAACGATCATCAAGACAATGGTCACAATCTTGATCATGGCAAACCAATACTCAAATTCACCAAACGATTTCACGGAGAACAGGTTTGCCGCACCGAGGATCAGCATCGCGATCAACCCTGGTATCCAGGCGGGCAAATCCGGGAACCAGTATTTCATGTACGTCCCGACGGCGATGATTTCCGACATCCCGACGACGACCCACTGAAACCAGTTGCTCCAGGCCGTCACATAACCTGCCAGGGGATGGATATACTTGTGTCCAAAGGTCGCAAATGATCCCGTGCTGGGCTCCAGGTACAGCATTTCCCCCATTGCACGCATGATGAAAAAGATAAAAATCCCGACAATTGCGTACGCGAGCATCACGGACGGGCCTGTCCATTTGATCGTGCTCGCCGAGCCCATGAATAAACCAACTCCGATTGTTCCGCCCAACGCGATCATTTGAATATGACGCGCTTGCAGGCCCCGCTTCAATTCCTTGTTCGCCACTAGTCGCTCCCTCTTTCCTTTCTGCCAACACCGGCTGTCTTTTCAGGAATGCTGCGGGACACTCCTTTCGTCCGCGATGACGCGGCAGGTATCCCGTTTTTTGACAGTACCATTTTTATTCAGCATTCCTAATAGTGAGAAAAATTGTACACTATTTTCCTTCTGCTTCGCGCTGAAGTAATTGTATTGTAATATGTTTTCTTCGCGAAGACAATTGTGCAAGTAAAAAAACATTGGTAAATCAACATTTCTGACGTAATCGAATAATTAAAAATATGTGATTGTTCAATCAATTTGAGCAAGGTCACATGGCACAGTGAGGCCCTGCGTCCGTGTTTGTCACAACGATGCAGATCATGATTGAGGAGCGTTTGCGAGTGAGACGAAGGAATTTTTTAAACAAATGTTTAATATCCGGAAACAAATGCCCCTTCGCGATTGAGCACGGGAACCACCTGGCTGGCATTCCAAACGGAAGCGATCGCCACATCCTCGGCAAATCCCGCCGCGATCAGCTCCCGTCCCGAGGCAGACTCACACAGCAGCGGGTACATCTCCGACTTGGCGGCGTCAAAGGCAGCGACAGCCAGGCGGGCCTCCGGTGACAGCCGGTATCCGTGAAGTTCTCCGAGGATCGCCCCTGCCGCAACCATGTCCTCGAATGCGGGACGGAGGCTGCCGTCCGGCCACCGCTCTCCGCTGGCGATCACCGTGACGATGCCCCCTGTATTTCGGATGAACCGGGCCACCGCCGAGGCATTCCGCAAACTGCCGGCCACCACAATCGCGCCGCTGTCCTTTGCCAAAAAGGCGCACGTGGCTCCGTTGGGCGACGGCAGTACGATCCGGCACCCCTCGTCAATCGCAGAGAGCGAAGCGGGAGACAGCGAGATGGGCTCGCCGCGTTTACCGGCCAATACGGCCTGTACGCTGGCTGCGTACTCCGAGGCGGACGCATGCCGATAGCGATATGGATACACCACTCCGCCCCGAGCGAGGACCACATCGACACAGGTCGTAAACGAGAGCACATCGACGATCACCACGATGTCGGAAACAGGGGCCAAGGCTTTCACCCCTTCATACCCCCAATCAAAACGGGCGTGAAATCCGTTTTGCTGAAACACTGCCACATCCGCCATTTGCTTCCCCTTCCTTTCCAGGACTGCGTGTCCCTCTTCAATGTTGACAATGCGACTGCGCGAACGCTTCCCACTTGTCTCGATCTTGTGAAAACCACACCGGTTCCATGCGTTCAAAATACAGGTGATCTTCCGCAATGAGCTGCACTCTGCCGAGCATCTCCTGACGCTGCTCATGACCCATTTGGGCAGTCCAGACCACGGCGGAGAACAGACTCATCGCCACGTATACCGCGTACAACGTCCAAAACTCCGGCGGGATCTTGCGTGGGTAAAAATATCCGATAATCTGTCCGAAGCAAAAGGGGACGCTTACTTCTCTGCTGAACAAGGCCAGCTTGCAAAAGTCGCAGATGGGATCTCCCCAATCGAACCGGTCGAAATCGATGGTCCCGGCGTATTGCTTGTCCTTTACGATCAGATTGCCCACGTGGAAATCATCGTGCTGGAACCGGTTTGGCCGCTTGCGCAGATACGCTTTGTGTTCTTCCACAAACGCCATGATTTTCTCGTCGTGGGGTATGGCACTGCCAGCAGTGCGATACGCTTCGAGGTATCTCGCGTGTTTTTGGACGGCTCGCGAATGCCAGGCGGGGATGCCGGACGGCGCGTGAAGCTGGTGCAGTTTTCTCAGGTCTTGACCCGCCTGCCATCCGATAAAAAACTGTTCTTCTTCCGTACAGAGAGGCAGCATGTCCCGGGCGACCTCTCCGTCGATATGGGACAACAGGATGTAGCAAATCTGCAGGTCCTCTGATATCCCGTATTCAATCGGCTGCGGAATGCTCGCCCCGAACGGTTGCAGGGCGTGGAGAATATGAAACTCCGACCGCTTCCGCTCCCAGTTGCTCTGGTCTGCTATGCGCAGGATTCGCCGTTCTTCCGACAACATCCGGACCAGATATTTTCTGTCTGTCGAAAACCCATTGGTGATCGGCTCGAAGCCGACTGCTGATCGAAGTGCGGGACTTTTGCTTCGCAGCCATTCGATTTGTCCGTTCATGCTACACCTCCCAAAAATGGCAGCTTTTTCATTATATCATCCATGCTTCTGATAACAAGAACATTCTGGTACTTCCATACATGTTCTTTATGATGGCGGCATGGCCGAGAGCACGTCGACATGCCTGCGCCGTTTGTCACGAACGTCCACGAACGTCATAAAAAAACGGTTATCCCGTCTGGGCAGGATAACCGTTTTGTACCATGACTTCCTGTTGGTATCAATTCGCGGACTGATTGCCTGATTAGCCCTGCGTATTTTCGCTGGACGGCTGCTTCGTCGGTGTCGTCTCGCGCTCTTTCTCATCCAGCAGCGTCACGTTTTGCTGGTGCATTTTCTGCTTGGTCGGATACGCGCCCACCTGCTGCAGTTCCACATTGACATCTGTCTGCTTGTCCATCGCTGATCGCCTCCCATGTTGGTTTCCCATTTAGTATGGTTGCAAATCCGAGATTGCTATACGGCCGATAACAGCGGGCACGGTGGGCGCTAAGTGACCGTCGTTTCCATCTCATTTCCATATTTTAAAGGTTCCTTTTTTCCGGTATCTTTGTTATTCTCGTAAGCGAGCCAAAAACAAGCCGAAACTTCCGAGAGTGGAAGTGCGGGGGATTTTTTTGCAGACCACGGTCTGCATGGGGTGAATTGCCGCATGGCAAAGGGTTGTCTCCTCAATCCTAACCCGACAACTAACCTCGTAGGCGAAGAAAAGGAGACGATGTGCACATGAAACGATTTGCCAAGCCGATTCTTGCCATCGCTATGGGATTGGCCGTAACCAGCATTTCCACGTCCGCATTTGCCGCGACGTGCCCGTACCAATCGATCACCAGCCAAAAACAATTGGTTCAATATTCCGATTTTTACCAAAAGGTACGGAGCATTACCCCTATCTGGACCGTGAACAACCAGGTCATTGTGAAACAACCGACTACTGTGAAACAGCCGGTAACCGTCAAGCAGCCAGTAATCGTGAAGAAACCGGTAATTGTTAATAAACCGGTGCAACAACCGGCACAAAATCAGACAGCTCCCGCCAACAACAATGCTGTGACCCAGCCGAAAGCACCGGCCCAACAAGCGGCACCGTCCGTTTCTCAATTTGCCAAGCAGGTGGCCGACCTGGTGAATCAGGAGCGCGCGAAAGCCGGCTTGAAGCCGCTGACGCTGGACAGCGCCCTGTCCAAAGTGGCCATGGACAAAGCGGTCGACATGTACCAAAACCGCTACTTCAGCCACACCAGCCCGACTTACGGTTCTCCGTTTGACATGATGAAACAATACGGCATCACATTCAGAACGGCCGGCGAAAATATCGCCATGGGTCAGCGCAGCCCGCAGGAAGTCATGCAGCAATGGATGAACAGCCAAGGCCATCGCGCCAATATTTTGAATCCGAACTTCACGAAAATTGGCGTGGCGTACTACAATGGTTACTGGGTGCAGGAATTTACCGGATAAACGATGAACAATGGAAACAGCAAGCCGTGCTTCTCGCATGAGAGGCACGGCTTTTTTGCCGGCGACGTCAGCTGCATCGCTCGTTTCGTCAATGCCGGGCAGACCGCTAATACCGGATCAATGGGCGTTTATGCGCGAGAATCGGATTGGCGGCCTCGGGTTTCAGCCGCTTGCCGGTGCTGGCATCATACAGAACGTTGACGTAGTCGATGTACAGGATGCCATTCAGATGGTCGATTTCGTGCTGGATGCAGCGGGCCAAATAGCCTTCCGCTTCGAGGACCACTTCTTCGCCCGCCCGGTTCAGCGTTATTACCTTCACGTACGTGGCCCGTTTCACTCTGCCGACCACGCCGGGAATGGACAAGCACCCTTCGGCCCCTATCTCTGCACCTTTTTTTCCACGATCCGCGGGTTGATCAGCTCCACCAGGCCGGTACCGCAGTCCATCACGACCAGCTGCTTCGGTATGCCGATCTGGATTGCGGACAAGCCTGCCCTGCCCTCGTCGGCGTAGATGGTGTCCGCCATGTCGTTCAAGATTCTTTCCACGTTTTTCGTGACGGCAGTCACTGGCTTCGAGATTTGCCGCAGGATCGGATCGCCCAATTTTACGATGAGCCGTTCTGCCATATCGGTTCCCCTCTCGTTTGAGACTGTCGTGTATTCACCGTAACAAATGCACCTGACATCCGTCAATTGATCTGCGCCGGCTTCCGTCCGTTTTTTCAATCGACAAACACACTTATATGCGCTATCTTTAATGGTAAACATGATTGATGATGGAAACGAAGAGGGAGGAAACCATGCATTCATTGGCAGCAAAGCTCAACGAAACGCTTCAGCGAGAAAATCCGCACGTCTTTGCCATGCTGTCCGACTTGGGCAAGCTCATCTACTTTCCCAAGGAAGGCATACTCAGCCAGTCTGCCGAAGCCAAGGCAAAAGGGCACAAATACAATGCCACGATTGGAATTGCCTTGGAAAACGGCCAACCGATGCATCTGGACGTGATCCAAAGCACCTTGTCCGCCTACAATCCCAAGGATCTGTACGAGTACGCCCCGCCCGCGGGTAAACCGGAACTGCGTGCGGCATGGCGGAAAAAGATGATCGAGGAACATCCGTCGCTTGCGGATAAAACCTTTGGCAATCCAATCGTCACCAATGCGCTGACCCACGGGCTGAGCGTGGTCGCTGATCTGTTCGCCGGGCCGGGAGACGCCGTCATTCTGCCGGACAAAAACTGGGAAAACTACGAGCTCACCTTCTCCATTCGCCGTGGAGCAGAACTGGTCTACTACCCGCTCTACAACGCGGACATGAAGTTTAACGCAGCCGGCCTCCGCGATGCCATCCTGGCGCAAAAGGAAAAAGGCAAGGCCATCGTCGTGCTCAACTTCCCCAACAACCCGACAGGGTACACGCCGGGCATCGAGGAAGGCAAGCAGATTGTTGCCGCACTGAAGGAAGCGGCCGAAGCCGGTATCAACATCGTGGCCGTTACGGATGACGCGTACTTCAGCCTGTTCTTCGAAGACTCGATGCGAGAATCCCTGTTTGCCGAGCTGTGCGGCCTGCATCCGCGCGTGCTGCCGGTAAAGGTGGACGGCGCCACCAAGGAGGAATACGTCTGGGGATTCCGCGTCGGCTTTATCACGTACGGCGCAGCCAACGATGCGGTACTGGCCGCACTGGAACAGAAAACGCTCGGCATCATTCGGGCGACCATCTCCAGCGGTCCGCATCCGTCGCAGACCTTTGTTTTGCATGCGCTGAACGCCCCGGAATTCCAGGCGCAAAAGCAGGAAAAATTTGAGATCATGAAGCGCCGGGCCAACCGCGTCAAAGAGCTGTTGGACAGCGGCCGGTTTGACGACGCCTGGACCTACTATCCGTTCAACTCGGGCTACTTCATGTGCCTCAAATTGAAAACCGTCAACGCAGAAGAACTCCGCACGCACCTGCTGGAGAAATACGGCGTCGGCACGATCGCTCTGGGCGACACCGATCTGCGCATCGCCTTTTCCTGCATCGAGGAGGAACAGATCGAGGACCTGTTCAACCTGGTGTACAGCGGCGTAAAAGACCTGCAGGGACAACAATAGCAGAGCACGGCACCGCCCAGCAAAAAAGCGTTTTGGCTTCTATCGCCAAAACGCTTTTTCTTTGTCGCTTTTCAATCAGGAGGCGCGCTCTGCCTGGCCTTGAACGCGGGGAATCGCCTGCGGTCCCGACTGCTCCCCGCCCCAGCGTTCCCAGCGCTGCACCTGACTGCGCCAAAAGCCGAGCGAGGCCTGCATGACCGGACCAATCAGGAACACGGAGACAAACGTTCCTACGGAGACGGGACCGCCTGCCAGCCAGCCGCACAAGAGTGCAATCCCTTCCAGAAAGGTGCGGACGAGCCGGATCGACCGGCCGGTCAGCCGAGCCAGGGACAGCGTCAGCCCGTCTCGCGGCCCCGCCCCGATGCCGGAAGCCACGTACATGCCGGACCCGATCCCCATCAGCACAATCCCCGCAAGCAGCAGGGCAAACCGGGCCCACAAGGCCGAAAACGTCGGCACGATCCCGGCGTCGAGAAATCCGTTGACAAAATAGCCGATCAAAAGGATGTTGGCGACGCTGCCGATACGCGGCCACTGACGGTCCAGCACACACGCCATGCCGATCATCGCGATGCCGACGATCTGCACCCACGTGCCGATCGACCAGCCCGTCAGCCCGGCCAACCCGATGTGCAGCACGTCCCAGGTGGCGACGCCCACCGCGGCGCGCATCAACGACACGGCGCCCAGCGCCAGCACCATCAGACCGGCGACAAACAGCACCAGCTTGGCGCCGAAAACCCCCGCACGCCTCAACCCTGCCTGTTTTCGCTTCATCGCAATCTCTGCTCCTCTCCTATCTCCTGCCGCCTGCTGCGGCTCTTTCTACAATTCACTCAAATTCTTCATCATGCGATCTATCACGCTGGAAAACACAGCCAGCTCGTCGGCGGAAATTCCCCGCACGGCTTTCGCTTCGACGAAGTCTGATGCGCGCATCCACTCGTCCGCCATCGCTCGGGCTTTCTCCGTAAGTGCCACCCGCCGCTCCCGTTTGTCCGCACCGCTGTGCCGCTCGATCCATCCTGCCTGCTCCATCCGGGCCAGCGTGCGGGTCATTGTTGGCGCTTCCACGCACAGGTATTGGCACAACTCCGTCTGCGTGGCCGGCCCTTCCAGCAGCCGCACGACGACAGCCCACTGGGCCGTGAACAGACCCAGCGGGGTCAGTCGTTCGTTCAGCGTCTTGGAAAAACGCCTGCCCAGTTGATTCACCTTGTGTCCGTACACGGTGACACATTCCTCCCGCCAATTATTTACCTAGCTAACTTTTACCCAGCTAAGTATACAGATACGCCGTGGAAATTGTCAATCTGACGGAGCACATGCAAAAAGGCTTCCCCTGTAGAGAAGCCTTTTTCGTATCATCCTCTTACATCGCCTGCTTCCACTGCTTGTCCGCCTGTCCCGGCGCGCTGGCCCGTTTTTTTTCCGCCGCCCCGACCAACAATGCTCCAAACGGCAGTTTTGCCAGTCCGTACGAGAGAGCGATCGAAGCCGCTGAACAGAGCAGAAACGCGATCACACTGCCAAACATGCTGCTAAAGGTGACATCCCAGAGGTTCAAACCCTTCATCACGTACGTGAGCACGAGGGCATGAACCAGGTACGCTCCGTATGAATTCCGGCCGATCATCGCAAACAAGGCAGTCCAGCGCGAGTTCCGTTTTGTCACGAGGACGGCCAGCAGGTAGATCAGCAGCAGTTGGGCCACCGTATAGATAAACATGGACGGTTTCAGCGACGTGGCCACGTTGAGGTTGACCATATAGCCGCCCGAATCCCTGACCAGCTCATACCCGATGTACGCGTAGGCAGCGGCAAACACAATCAGCAGGTAGGGCCAGCGCTGCTGCAGAAACGAACGGAACGCGGGCAGTGCCAACGCGACCATCCCGCCCATCAGGAAATAAAAGGAATAGTACAGGAAATTGCGGTCCCTGCAGGTGATCAGATACGCGTCCAGCCAGGCCACGTCAAAACGGAACGGATGAGCTGGCAGATAGCGTGCCGACACCCACATCAGTCCCGCGTACACGAACGCCGCCGCTGCGACGGCGAGCACATGTGCCGCGCGGCCGGACAAATGCTGCTTTGCCGCCTTGAAGCCTTTTAACAGCAGCGGGTACAGCAGATAAAACTGAAAGATCATGACGACAAACCACAGGTGGTACGAGGCGGTGCCTGCGACCAACGATTTCACGAAGCTGACGAGCGCCGAGACGTCCCACCCGGTCACGTCTCGGCGCCACACCATGTAGATCAGCGACCAGATCGCGTAGGGCACGACGATCTCGGTAAACCGCTTGCGGATAAAGCCGGGGTAGTTCACCCGGTCGTAGTAGTTGTAAAACAGCACCAGTCCGGTAATAAAGACGAAAGCCGGAACGGCAAACTTGAACAGGTGAAATAGATTTCCGTACAAAAATGCCGTCATCTCGTCCACTCCGGGCTTTCGCATGTAGACGCCGATCACGTGCTGATACACCACTGCAAAAAAGGCAAAAGCGCGTAACGCGTCCAGTTCAACAATTCGTTCTTTTCGGGCCATTGACTCGTTTCCAACCCTTTCTCCCGTTCAAAAAAATACAGATATTCACATCCTGCCGATCCGCCGCACTGGCCTGAAAGTGCAGCGCGGGCGGCGGACCGATGCGAATGTGCCTCATCGTTTCATCTGTGGAACAATACCGTATGTCAAACAGCGCCACAGCCACTCCAGCGGTCCGAATCGATAGCGGGCAAGCCACCAATGGCTCCACGCCACCTGCAGCGGAAAAATCACCAGGCACAGCACAAGTCCGAGCCACATCTCCGCCTCCCCGTACAGATGGAAAAACCGGACGATGCAAAGCGACAGAACGGTCTGCGCCAGGTAATTGGTCAGAGCCATCTGCCCCACAGGCGCGAGTGGTGCCAGCAGCTTTCGTCCTCGCCCTGTCCGCATCAGCAGAAGCAGTGACGTGATGTAAAACGCGCACAGCGCCAGGCCGCTCCACCCGATAAACACCAGTCCAGCTATGTCGGGCGGTGCAGGCAGGTCCACGACGCCAGATTGGACAAGCGGAATCATCGCCACCAGCGGAACGCTTGCAGCCAGCGCCAACAGCCAGACGCGCTTGATGGCCGCCATGTGCTGTTCGGGACGATGAAAGACGCCCTTTTTGGCTGCGTACAATCCCAGCAAAAACAGCGGCAGGATGGACAAGACGTTTATCAAATCGTTCTGCAGCACGATCGGCAGTTCATGGGTCCAGCGGAACTGCAGCCATTCCGCCAGCCCCGCCTGGTTGTACACGGAGATCGTTTCCTGTGCAAGCTGCCATGTTTCAGCGCTGTACGAAGATTCGCCGGGAATCAACAGCGTCAGCGCCATCAACAGATTCCACCCGATCAGCAGAATGAGTGCCGCCCTGCGTATGGACGTTTCCGATCTGTTGAAAAACCAGAGCAAACACAAGCCCGCCAGCGCATAGGTGTGGAGAATGTCCCCATACCAGAAAAACAGCAGGTGGACCAGCCCGAACAGCATCAGCCCGGTCAAGCGGCGCAGATACAACCGTTTGGCCGCATATCCCTTCTGCTCTGCCCGACTCATGAACAGGTAAAATCCGGCGCCAAACAAAAATGAAAAGATGGTGTAAAACTTGGTTTGGACAAACATGTCGAACAGCAGCCGAATCCAATCGTCCGACACCGAATGCGACAGCGGCAAACGGTCATCTGGGAGAAACAGGTCAGGCATAAGGAAAGTGGGCATGTTCACCAAAAAGATGCCAAACAGGGCAAATCCGCGCAGAACATCCAGTTCGGCGATCCTCTCCCCAGCCGAGACGGGTGTTGCCTTCACTCGCGTCATCCTTTCTTTTTCGTATCTTCCGTGTTTTCCTATGTAATCTTCCCTTGGTTACTACGAACGTACCGGCAAAAAGTCACAATCTTCCAGAATAACAAGGGCGCAAGCACGAGATGCTGCCGGTATGAATCCCGAGCTTTCTTACGCAAGACGCGGGAAATATAAAACAGGGCGGAAAAAGCAGAATCGTCTGCTTCTTCCCCCCTGCATCGCCGTCTTAGGACGGCTGCTCCTCTCTTCTTTCGCCCCGGATTCGTCTGCTGAAATCAAGCACCATGCCGGCGCAGCACCCGATCAGCGCCGGCATCACCCAGCCGGCTCCCTGCGCGTACAGCGGCAGCGCATTCAGCCAGGTGTCCCAGCGGTGATTTCCCGCCGTCGCATTGATCAGATCAATCACGCCAAACAGCGCGACCAGACTGACCGTGGTCACGTAGACAAACGAACGGGCGGAAATGACGCGGTCGGCCAGCGCCAGAAGGATGAGCACGATGGCGACCGGATAGATCGCTCCCAGGATTGGTACGGAGACCGCGAGAATTTGCGTCAACCCCAGGTTGGCGATCGTCATGCTGACGAGACAGAGGATGCTTACCCAGGCCCGGTACGAAAGGCGCGGCAGCAGGCTGTTGAAGTACTGGCTGCACGAGGTGACCAGTCCGATGGAAACGCAGAGACACGCCACCGTAAACACGACGCCAAGCAGCACTTTCCCGCTGGCGCCGAACAGGTAGCCCATCACGTTGGTCAGAATCTGCGCCCCGTTGTCCGCTTTGCCCAAGAACGAACTGGCGGAACCAATCATCCCCAGCATCACGTAAATGACGCCCAACAGCACACCCGCCCCGAGACCGGCGCCAATCATGTAGACGGACAGGCGGCCTTTGTCCTCGATGCCCTTGGCGCGCAGCGTGTTGGCCACGACGATGCCGAAGACCAAAGCGGCCAGCGCATCCATGGTCAGATACCCGTCGAGAAATCCCTGAAACGCGGGATGCTCGGCGTACGGCCCGACAGGCTGCGCCGATGGCCCCATCGGAGACAGCAGGCTTTTAACAAAGATGAGCAAAATGATTGCCAACAGCGTCGGGGTCAACAACTTGCCGAAGCGATCCACCAGTTTGGACGGGGACAGGCTCAGCCAGAAGACCACCGCGAAGAAGACGGCGGAGTACACGGCCAGCCCCCACGGCTGCGTCGACCAGGCAGCCGGCAGAAACGGCGCCATTCCCATCTCAAACGCCAGGCTTCCGGCGCGCGGAATCGCCAGACCGGGACCGATCGACAGGTAGATCAAGAGCGGGAACAGCCAGGCAAAGACCGGGTGCACGCGTTGGGACAGCGCGAAAAAGCTGCCCGCCTTGGCGATGGCAACGACCCCGAGAATCGGCAGCCCTACCGCCGACAGCAGAAAGCCTGCGAGGGATAGCCACACCTGCTCACCGGCCGATTGGCCGAGAAACGGCGGAAAAATGAGATTTCCCGCCCCAAAAAACATGGAAAACAGCATAAAACTGATCAGGACCATGTCCTTTTTGGACAGCGTATGTTTCACAGTATAGCTCCCTCCTCCTATATAGAGAGGGATTCTATCAACTTTTCCGCCGGGAATCCAGTAGCAACGCGATATTCGCAATGTTCACTTTTGTAAATGATTTCAATTTATTTGAAAAATACGTTCCTGATCAGGATGGTACGCCGAGTCCTGTGTCTGCACGCTGAAATTGTTACTCGTGCGGACGACAAGCGGAGACATAGGAACATAACCGGCTGCCTGACTGACGCAGACTACCGTTTTTCCCTGCGCAGCTCCTCCTCCACTCGGTCCAGCCATTCGTGGACGAGCGCGGTAAACAGCCGGCTTTGCTCGATCTGCAGGTTGTGGCCCGCGCGATCCAACACGACGAAGCTAGCCCGCGGATAATGCTCCAGGATCGTCCACACGTCCCGGTAGCCCGTGCAGTCATCCTGCCGTCCGGTCAGGATCAGCACCGGTTTGTCATACCGCCCGACCAGCGGTTCCACATCAAAGGAAAACGAGAATCGCTGCTTCAGCTTGTTCAGAAAGTGCTTGTCGGCCATCTGTAAGCCGGAGAGGATTTCCCGCTCAAAGCGCTCCCAGCTGCAGCGGTCCTGCACGACAGCAATGGAGGTAAACTCCTCCCGCTCTTCCGGCGTCAGTTCGGCCAGCAGTTTCTCATCCCGAGCCAGCACGGTAAGCGGGGGCAGGTCCCGTTTCTCCTTTTCCGCGTGAATGGCCGGACAGATCAGCAGCATACCGGCCATTCGATGCGCCTGTCGGGTGAGCAGCCCTCTGGCGAGATAGCCTCCGTAGGATTCTCCCGCGACCAAAAACGGCGCTCCGTGCGGTATCAGCCGCTCCACCACCCGCTCGACGACCGACAACATCTCATCCGATCCTGTGATCCAATCCGCTGCTTTGGTCCGTCCCATCCCCGGGAGGTCCAGATAGATCCGCCGCCAGCCCGGACGGTCGGCGAAGACAGGCTCCATGCAGCCCGTCATCAGCCGATGATCAGGTGAAAATCCGTGCAGCATCAATACAGGAAATCCCTCACCGTACTCTACGTAATGAACCGTCACGTCGTCCAGCACGCATTCCATATGCCTTCCTCCCAACTCGAACGTTTGTTCTGTGTCATCATACCACGTTTGCAGAAAAATGGGAAGAATTATTCGCTTTCCCGGCTGGACGCAGGCCGCGAGTGGACCAGCCGCTCCAGCGCCATGCAGATCAGCACGCCCATCAAAAGACCGTTGCTGACGAGCGGACTGATGTAGGGCGGCAGCTGCGCCAGGAATGAGGCGGGCAAAAACATGCAGCCGACACCGGCCATCAGCGCAACGCCGACGATATACCCCTGCCGTTCATCCAGCCCGCTTTTGGCGATCTCCTGGATTCCCATGCCAATCATGTTGGCAAACGAGAGGAACACGCTGGCGTACCCCACCGAGACGGGGATCGAGGCAAACCACAGCGTGACCGCCGGTATGAAACTGACCGCGACCAGCAGCAGACTGCCCATCACAAACGGCCATTTGTCCTTCATCCGCGTGGTCAGGATAAAGCCGGCCGTGTAGGACACCGGCACGAAGCCGATCGTGGAAAACGCGGCGGACAGCAGTTGGCTGATGCCCATGATGATGCCGGACCGGTTGGCACTGACGGGCTCGGCAGGGTGGACCACCCGTTTCACCGCCTCCATGCTGGCGATCAGATTGCTCAGCAAAAGGACGGTGACGATGAGCGAGGTCAGCATAATGCCGCCGTCAGCGTGCGGCCATCCCCACGACAGCAGATGAGGCAGGGAAACCCAGTCCTCTGCCGGTGCTTCGATTTTCTGGTACAGGCCCGCCAGGACGAACAAGGACCAGCCAAACGCAATTGCGATCAGCACCGAATAACTGCGCAGCAGTTGGTATCGGCTCCTTGCCAGGACCAGCGACACGATGAGCGTAGCGAGCGAAATGGCCGCCGCTTTTCCGTCAATCGCGCCCGATTTTGCTCCCAGGATGCCCGTGACAAACGGTCCGCTCATCTGCGCCACCAGCAGGAGAAAATACGTGCCGACCACCGTCGGCGAAAACAGCCGGCGAATCAGGTCCATCCAGCCAAACGCGCTCAGTGCAAGGAAAATCAGGCCGCTTGCGATCAGCCCCAGTTCCAGGGCAGGCAGAACCTCGCGCGGCTGGAGTCCCATCGCGGGAGCCAGGGAAGCAAACAGGAGAAACACGCCCCACCACAGCGCTGCGGGCCCCTCGGCGATGGGCAGCCGGTGTCCCCAGAGGGCCTGCAGGACCGATACGACCCCCAGGACAAACAGCGAGCGCTGCACAAAGTCGGCGATTTCCACCGGCGTCATGCCGTACGCCTGCCCGATCGCGAGCGGAGCCACCACACTGCCGGCGAGGATAAACATGGCCCACTGAATGATCGAGAGTGCCTGCCGCATGTTACAGTACCCCGTACTGTGCGTCCCGCTGGTCGGTAATAAACATGTGCCCCGGAGCGTGGGTGATCATCAGTTCCGGTTTGCAGCGCATCGCCACAGCTTGCGGCGTCACGCCGCAGGCCCAAAAGACGGGGACCTCCCCCGGATAAATCGGGACGGGATCGCCAAAGTCAGGCGTGTTTACATCGGCTATCCCGATCTGCCGCGGGTCGCCGATGTGGACGGGTGCGCCGTGCACCGCCGGAAAGCGGGAGGTGACCTGTACCGCCCGCACCACCTGATCGTGCGGAATGGGCCGCATGCTGACCACCATCGGGCCGGAGAAGCGGCCCGCCTTTGCACAGTCCAGATTGGTTACGTACATGGGCACGTTGCAGTGTTGTTCGATGTGGCGCACCGGAATGCCGTTGTCCAGCAGCGCTTGTTCAAAGGTAAAGCTGCACCCCAGTAAAAAGGCGACCATATCCTCCCGCCACAAATGGTCAATCCGGGTGACTTCCTCCGCCAGTACACCCTTCCGATAGACACGGTATCGGGGGAGATCGGTACGCAGGTCGGCGTCCGGAGCGACCAGTGCCGGAACGGGTGATCCGGGTTCGGTCACATCCAGTACGGGACACGGCTTTGGATTGCGCTGACAAAACAGCAGGAAGTCAAAAGCGAGCGATTGCGGCAAAATCACCAGGTTGGCCTGTGCATATCCGGCAGCCATTCCTGCCGTCGGTTTGTCCCAACGCCCTTCCCGCATCAGCATACGGGCCTCTTTCGGATGCATCGACGCAAACTCGTTCATGCTCAGTCCCTCCATTCAGTCGTGGATTGCACGGAAAACACCGCAGGCGGCGGCAAGCGTCCTGCGGTATCCATTCTTCCTGATTATTGGAACAGTTTCGGCAGCTCATTCACCAAGGTATATACGCCCATGACTGCCATCGTAATCGTGACGATCAAGCCGAAAATGGTCATCCACAGCGGGTGTTTGTAATCCCCGACGATGTTTTTGCGATAGGCGGCGATCAGCATCACCCCGAGCGTTAGCGGGAGAATCAAGCCGTTTAACGCCCCCACCAAAACGAGGATTTTCACGGGACGGCCGACCAGCACAAAGACCAGCGTGGAAACAGCGATGAAGCCGACGATGATCCAGTTGTGGTAACGGTCAATCTTTTCATGGAAGGTACGAATAAACGAGACCGATGTGTAGGCGCTGCCGATGACCGAAGTGATCGCCGCGGCCCACATGACCACGCCGAAGATTTTGTACCCCACCTGCCCTGCCGCCAACTGAAAGACGGATGCAGGCGGATTGGACGGGTCCAATTGCAGCCCCTGGGCGACGATGCCTAACGCCGCGAGAAACAGGATGATGCGCATGACAGACGCGATGGCGATACCGGAGACAGAACTTTTCGTCACTTCCGGCAAGGAGGAAACCCCCTTGATCCCCGCATCCAGGAGACGATGGCCGCCGGCAAACGTGATGTATCCCCCGACCGTGCCGCCCACCAGGGTGACGATCGCCAGCACGTCAATGGTGTCGGGAACAAAGGATTTGACGACCGCTTCCCCCACAGGCGGCGAAGAGGTGACCGCTACGTACAGGGTCAGGACAATCATGACAGCGCCCATGAACTGGGCAAATCGGTCCATCAGTTTGCCTGCTTCGCGCACGAGGAAAATCCCGATGGCGATGATTGCACTTACCAACGCCCCCGTCTCTGCAGAGATGCCAAACAGCACGTTCAATCCCAGCCCCGCTCCGGCGACGTTTCCGATGTTAAACGCCAGACCGCCCAGGACGATCAGCAGAGCGACGAGGTAACCCAGGCCGGGCAGGACCATGTTGGCAATGTCCTGGGCCCGCTTTTCCGAGACCGTGATAATGCGCCACACGTTCAGCTGCGCCCCGATGTCCAGCAGGATCGACATCAGGATGACAAAGCCAAAACTGGCGGCCAACTGCTGCGTAAATACAGTCGTCTGCGTCAAGAAGCCCGGTCCGATGGCGGACGTAGCCATCAAAAATGCGGCACCCAACAGCAGGCTGATTCTCGATGCTTTCATAATAGATCCCCCCGATTGTCTCTACATTGGATGTTTCATCGCCTTGACTGCGATTCCAGACGTTTCCAACGCCGCACGAATCTTGCGGGCAAACGTCAGTGCGTGCGGACCGTCGCCGTGGATGCAGACGGTTTCCGCCGTTATCTCGATGTCTGTCCCCTGCCGTGTGGTCACCTTACCTTCCTTGACCATGCGGATTACTTGGGAGACCGCCTGTTCGTCATCGGCAATCAGCGCATCCGGCTGGCTGCGGGGCGTCAGCGAGCCATCCTGCTGATAGGTGCGGTCGGCAAAGACTTCGTTGATTACATGCAGACCGATGTTCTTCCCTTGCACAACAAGCTGACTGCCCGCGAGTCCGACCAGGTAAAGCTCCGGATTGATCCGATAGACGGCTTCGGCAATCGCCCGGGCCAGTTCCGGGTTGGCAGCCGCCATGTTGTACAAGGCTCCATGCGGTTTCACATGCTGCATCGTGCCTCCTTCCGCCTGTACAAAGCCCTGCAGTGCTCCCACCTGATAGACGATCAGATCGTACGCTTCCTGCGGAGATACGGCCATGTTGCGCCGGCCGAAGCCCTGCAGATCAGGCAGGCCCGGATGGGCGCCGATCATGACGCCGTGTTCCAGTGCCAGCTTTACCGTCCGGCGCATTGTGCCCGGATCGCCGGCATGGAAGCCGCAGGCGATGTTGGCGGAAGTGATATAGGGCAGAATCGCTTCGTCGTTTCCAATCGTGTAGGCGCCAAAGCTCTCTCCCATGTCGCAATTGAGATCCACGCGGTGCATGCAAATCCCTCCTATGCAAGTTTGAACTGAATGCCCAACCTGGCCTGCCGAATGCTGTACTCCCTCTCAAGCAGCAGCGCTTCCGCTTCGGCCCGGCTGATTTCGACGAACCGGATCACATCCCCCGGCTTGGTCTGGGCGATGAGCGGCAGATCGACACTGGCAATCTGGGCGATTTTCGGATAGCCGCCCGTCGTCTGCCGGTCGGCCAGCAGCACGATGGGCTTGCCCTCGGCCGGGACTTGCACAGTGCCAAACGACACGGCTTCGGAGATCAGCTCCGTCTGCGAGACGAGCGACAAGACAGGTCCCTCCAGCCTGTAGCCCATTCGGTCCGATTGCGGTGAGATCCGAAACGCCTGCGAAAAAAATGCCTCCTGACTCGCTTCTGTAAACCAGTCCCACTGACTGCCGCGCATGGCCCGTATCACTGGCGATGAATCGTATGCCGGCAGCAATTCCGGTCCGATCCCCCACTCTGCCGGAACAAATGCCCCCTCCTCCGCGTGCGAGCGCAAGTGGCGGATCATCATCGTCGACTGTTCCGGAAGCGGCCCGGCTTTCAAAACGTCTCCGGCACGAAGCGGCCGCCCCTCATGACCGCCGATACCGGCCCGCAAGTATGTAGAGCTGCTGTTCATCACCACCGGCACCTGTATCCCTCCGGCCACAGCCAGGTAACTGCGCGCCCCGGCACGGCAGCCGCCTGACTCCAGGACGGCGCCCTTTTTTACCCACACCGGCTTCCACAGCGGCACGGGAACGCCGGCGATCGTGGGCGACAAATCGGCGCCGCAAATGGCGATCAGCGCGTCCTCCGTAAATTCGAGGGCCGGTCCGATCAGCGTCATTTCCAGCGTGGCGTCTGCGTCGCAGTTGCCCACCAGCAGATTGGCGGCCCGGTGGGCAACCGGGTCCATCGCCCCGCTTACGATCACGCCGTGTTTTTGATACCCGTAACGCCCAGCATCCTGGACCGTTGTCAGCAGTCCGGGGCGAATGACGCGTATCGTCATGCCGATCCCTCCTCGTATGCGCGAAATTCCTCTTCCGTTATGGGCACAAACTGGACGCGATCCCCTGCCTGCAGCAGGCTGGGCGGATCTGCTTCCGGACGGAACAGCCTCAGCGGCGTGCGGCCGATGATCTGCCAACCGCCCGGCGTTTCCAGCGGATAGATGCCAGTCTGCTTGCCGGCGATACCGACAGAACCTGCCGGAATGGACAGGCGGGGTGACTGTCTCCGCGGTGTGGCGATTTTTTCCGGCATCCCCCCGATATAGGGAAATCCGGGGGCAAATCCGATCATGTACACCTGGTAATCGCCAGAGGCGTGCGTTTCAATCACTTCCTGCTCCGTCAGGTTGTTGTGGCGGGCCACTTCCCCGAGGTCGGGGCCCATTTCGCCCCCGTATAGGACGGGAATCTTGACCAACCGGCCGCTGACAGGGGCTGTTTGCCCCAGATTGTTCAGCCTTTCGCGAATCTGCCCGCAGAACCATTCATAGGGTGAAAACGGCTGACGGCTTCCTCCGTCCATCCGCTGCCGTCCCTTGTATCGCTCGTACAACTGGAAGGGGTCGTAAAACACCGTGACAGTAACATAAGCGGGGATGTATTCCACCATGCCGGGCAGCGGCTCCTGCTCCAGCGATGCGGAAAATTGCATCACCTGGCTGTGAATGTGCGGGTCAATGCTTGTCCCGAAGCGGACGACCACGGCGTGATCGCCGAGCGGTTCCAGACGTACCTTCATCGCCGATTCCCTCCTGACGGTTGTCGCCATGCCAGTCCGTGTCCGCACATGTTCGGGTGAACGGCAGGTTCGACCGTTTCCGACAGGTGCTGGCGGGCGAGAAACAGCTGAAGCAGGTCCGCCGCCTTGTGGACCGATTTGTTGATGTCCGACAATCCTCACCCTCCGTTCCGATATTCGGAATTTTTGTTCCGTTTTCGTTTTTTTGTTTTTCATTATACGACAATTTTCAATCCGTATACAATCACGAATTTTCCGTTAATAAAAACGTCCGCAAGCTGCTTGCCGTCGATCCGACAAGGCTTGCGGACTTCCTGACATCCGTCAGCTTTAAGTGGTCTGTCAGCTATGGTGAAGTCGCCAGCTTTTCATTGGTCCTCTTGAAATGAGGCGAGCGCAATGGCGATCTGATCCTGGATGTCTGTAAAGGTTTTGCTGCCTTTTGCGTACCCGTTCAGCAGGATGGAGAACGCCAGCTTCTTGCCGTCCTGGGTGGTCACGTAGCCGGACAGGCAGTTCACGCCTGTCATCGAGCCTGTCTTGGCGTGTACGTTCTGTTCGGCTGCCGTTCCCTTCATCCGGTTTTGCAGCGTTCCGTCCACGCCGGCCACCGCCAGGGAGTCGTAGTACATCTCGAAGGTCTCCTGCCTGCTCATTCCCTCCAACACTGACAGGACGTGACGGGCGGAGATGAGGTTGTAGCGGGTCAGACCGGAGCCGTCCACCATGTCAAAATTGGTGCGGCCTCCAAGCGATTGAACAGTATCACTCACGACCTTCACACCGGCTACAGCGCTGCCCTCCTCCCCTTTGACCGCACCCAGTGTTTTTAACAGCATCTCGGCGTAGAAGTTGTCGCTTTTCTTGTTGAGATAGGAGACGATCTCCCGCAGCGGCTGCGACGCAAACTCCGTCCACTTGACCGCCTGAGCGGGAACAGTTCCTGCTAATACCTTACCGCTGCCGGCGAAGGTGATTCCTTCCTTTTCCAGCACCTCCCGCAGGACTGTGCCGAAGTACAAGGCAGGCTCTTCCACCGGTACCCGTTCGTAGTCGCCTGCCGTTCCCAGCGGCAGGTTTCCGGTGACGTGAATCGTGTTCGTTCCACGTTCGCGCGTGATGGCAAAGGTGTTTTCCTCACCGGCTGAGACCGTTTTCGCTTCGTTGATGATCTTGACGTACGCGGTCTTGGGCAGCAGATTTACCTGAACCGCTTCTCCCGCTTTCGCACCCGGCTGGTACTCCACCATGACCGTGCCGCGGTTGAGGGACAGCGCGCCGATCAGCGGATTGTAGTAGTAGCTCTCGTCGTCCCAGGCCCAGCCGAGGCCGAGCCGCTGGTCATCAAAATAGCTGTCGTCCAGCACCAGATTGCCATTAATCCGCTTGATGCCCTGCGCTTTCAGCCAGCCTGCGATTTCTTCGACGGAAACGCCTTCCTGCACCTTCAGACGGTCCTCCGTGTGCAAGGTGGGATCGCCGTAGCCCTTGACATACAGATCGCCGTTCAGCACGCCGTTTTTCGGCAAGGGCGCCGATCCATACAGCTCCGTTTTAAATGTATACCCACTCCCCAACTGGAGGAGACTCGCCGCTGATGTCAGCAGTTTCAAATTGGAGGCCGGTGTCATCAACGTATCCGCGTTGCGCTCGTACCAGACAGCGTCGTCTCCTTTATCGTCCAGCGACTTGACGATCACGCCGGCGGTGATACCGGACTGGTCGGCAGCGTCGAGGATCGGGTCCAACAGCGCAGAGAGCTTGTAGGTGGCGGGCTCCTGCGCCTCGTATTTGTCCGGGGGGGCAAGCTCCGGGTACTGGGTCAGCAGGATCGCGAGCTGGTCCTGCAGATCGCGGGCGTACTTTGATTTGTAGATGCCATTGATCAGGATGGAAAACGCCAGCTTGTGGCCGTTTTTGGCTGTGGCGTAGCCGGACAGGCTGTTTACGCCGCCCATCGAGCCGGTCTTGGCGATGACGTTCCGCTCCGCCGGGGTTCCCTGCAGACGGTTTTTCAAGGTGCCGTCCACACCGGCGATCGGCAGGGACGTTTCCAGCGCATCCCGATACTCCTGCTCCTGCACGAAGGCGAGCAGTTTGACCATCTGCTCGGCGGTGATCCAGTTGAAGCGAGACAGGCCGGAACCGTCCACCTGTTGATAACCGGCGTCTATACCTGCCCGCTTCAGCACGTCGGCGACCACTTCGCTCCCCGCTTTGCTGCTGCCCTCTCCTTTTTGCGTCGCCCCAAGCGTCTTCAAAAACATCTCGGCGTAGAAGTTGTCGCTCTCCTTGTTCAGTTCCACGAGCAGCTCGGACAGCGGTTTGGACAGGTGGGTGTAGAGCGCGACGCCCGTAGTGACCGTGGTTTTGGCCGTTTTCGCCTGGGGACGCAGTTTGATCCCGGCGGCAGCCAACTGCCGCTTCCACACATCGGCAACAAACAGGGCGGGGTCTTCCATCGTCACGTCTTCCTGGTAGGGCTTGGCCTGAATGCCGATCATTCCGGAAAAGACGACCGTATTTGTGCCGCGCGGCCGCTCTACACTGATGTTGCTTGTGGTGCCCTCGACCGTTTTCAGTTTGTTTACCAACCGGATGTAGGACGTATCCGGCTCCATCGTCAACGTCGGTGCCTCTCCCGCTTGTTTCGCCGGCGTGACTGTTACAGTGATGCTGTTCTTATGTACCGCTAGTGCGCTTATTTGGGCACTGTAGCCGTATGGCTCGTCATCCCACATCCAGCCGATGCCGAGGCGGGTGTCATCGAAATAGCTGTCGTCTACCAAAAGATCGCCGTTTATCTGGGTCAGCCCCTTCTCCTTCAGCGCGGCCGCGATACGCTGCAAGTCTTCGACGGACAGCCCGGGGTTCCCATACCCCTTTAGGATCAGGTCGCCATTGAGCACGCCGCTTGGCAGCAGCTTGCCCGCAGCGTACACCTCCGTCTTCCATTGGTAATCGGGGCCCAGTCTGTCCAGCGCCGCGACAGAGGTAAAGAGCTTCAGGTTGGACGCGGGCACGTACGTTCGGTGGGCGTTGTGCCGGTACAGATACGCCTTTTCGTGCAAATCGTATACGGCGATGCCCGCGTGAAGACCGATGCTGTTCTCATCACGGGCCAGATCGGCCAGCAGTTTTTCGATGTGGGCTGTCAGCGGGTCGGCTGCGGTTGCTGCCTTTTGGGCAAGGGCCGGTACCGCCGCAACATTCAGCAGCAACAGCAGCGTCAGCAGCCACATCCCTATGCGTTTGTGTAACTGATTCATAATACCCTCCTTCTCCTAGTGTAGTGCCAGATTGAAAAATCTAGCAGACCTATGTACCATAATACCATTTTGCAAAATTTTCCGAAATATCATACCGGCAACAAAGGGGCAGTTTCTCTTGCAGCATTGTATCCCCCGTGTGGCATGGGCGGCCTATTTTTTGAAAACAGGTAGTTGTCTAGGAGTTCACACCTCGTCCCGACATAGGATATACAGGCATTAACTCAACAAACGTACACGTGGAGGGGTGAAGAGGTGCGCATCCTGGTTGTTTGTCCAAAGCAACTGCCGGTCCCCCCGATCAAAGGCGGCTCCGTCGAATCCGTCACGTACAACATTTTCAAGCGCATGGCGCAAAGCGAAAAGGTCGTGCTGCTCAGCCGCAGCCATCCCCGCTTGCCGAGCGTCAGCCGGTACGTCGGCGGCAACCTTCAGGTGATCCGCGTCCCCAGCAGCAGGCCGTTCGCCTACCTGCGCGCCGCGCTGCGCAAAGTGGCGGGACAGTCGTTTGACATCATCCAGATTGAGAATCGGCCGCGATTTGTTCCGTTTGTGCGACAGGCGTTCCCCCATACGCCGATCATTCTGTCGCTCCACTCGCTTACATTCATGTCTCGCTTGACCCTGCCGCAGGCCAATGCGATCCTCCGTCAGGTGAACGGCATCACGTCCGTATCGTCGTTTGTCACCAACACGATGAAACGGCGCTATCCCGCCCACGCCCACAAATTCCGCACCGCGATTCCCGGAGTGGACGCGGTAAAATTCCGTCCGTGGCCGGCCGCGGCGAAACTGCGTCTGCGGAGACGCATGGGATTGGCCGGGAGTTTCAATGTTCTGTTCGTCGGACGAATCGTCAGAGGCAAGGGACTGCATACCCTGATCCGCTCCGTCGCTCAGTTGAAACGGCGCATACCCAACATCCGCCTGGTGGCTGTCGGCGCCTCCTGGCCAGGCGTGAGGCGGCAGACGCCATACATGCGGTACGTTCGCAATCTGTCCAAGCGCCTGCGCGTCCCTGTCCGCTTCACGGGCTACGTGCCGCCTTCCCGGGTGCACCAGATGTTCCAGCTCGGAGATGTCTTTGTCTGCCCCACCCTGTTTCGCGAAGGCCTGGCCACCGTCAACACCGAAGCGATGGCATCCGGCATCCCCGTTGTGGCTTCCAATCGCGGCGGGATACGGGAAGTTGTCATACACGGACACAGCGGCCTGCTGGTCAACCAGGCCAACAGCCCGGCCGCTTTTGCCCGCGCCATCGCCCGCATCCGCAACAATCCGGCACTGCGCAGACGGCTGATTGCCAACGGCAGGACGAGGGTCCGCTCCTCTTTCAACTGGTACGGTACAGTCCGCCGACTAAAAGCGCATTACCAGGATGTCCGTTCAGCAGCCTCGTCGTCCAAAAAAAGCCACTGACCGGCGTCAGTGGCTTCATTGTTGTTCCCGTTTATTCAAAACATGATCATGTACATGTAAATGGCGACGGACAGCGTACAAATCAACACACTGCCGACAAACGTCCAGATAATCAGCTTATTGTAGCGATCTTCGCGATTGTCGTTCATCAAAACGTCTCCTTGTCCTGATTTCCCCTTTCCATTATAAGACCATTGTCAGCAAAAAGGAAAGGGGGTGTGCAGGATAAAAGCAAGCCCAAACGCGTGTTGAACGTTTGGGCTTGTTCGTTATCTTCAACTACTTCAACAGATTGCGCATGACGTCGTCCACCTTGACGTCGTTTGTGATCAGCTTCTCTTGTTTCATCCAGTCGATCAGCTTCTGCCAGGATTCGGCCGTCTGGGTGCCGAACGGCTGGTCGCCCGCGTCCATCAGCGGCAGCAAGATGTCCAGGCTCTTTGTTTCCACGTCTTGATCCAGCGGGAACTCTTTGGCCTGTTTGTCCAAGAGGAGCTGGAGCGCTTCCGCCTTGTGGTTCTTCACGTATTCCTGTCCTTTGGCAGCCGCCCGCAGGAACGCCTCCAGCGCCTGCTGCTTTTTGCCCAAGGTCTCGTCGCTGGTGGCTATAACCAGCTCATAGTAGGAAGGAACGCCGTAGTCGCTGGGCTTGATAACGTTGACGGGTACGCCATTTTTCTCCAGGATCAACTGTTCGTGGTTGATATAGCCGCCCACTACCGCATCCACTTGTTTCGCTGTGAGCGCCGGGATGATGTCAAAGCCGATGTTGGTAAAACTGAGCTTGGAATCGTCCGCGCCCGTATGCTTCAGCACAGTGCGGACGATCGACTCGTCCAGCGGAATGGACGGATAGCCAATGTTTTTGCCAACCAGCTTTTCCGGCGTGTCCAAACCGCTGTCCTTGCGCGTCATGATCACGTTCAGCGGCTCGCGCACGAGCGCCGCGATGGAGACGACCGGAATGTCTTCGGAACGAGCCTGCACCACCTGCGGCTGGTAGCTGATGGCCAAGTCCACCTTGCCGACCGCCACCATTTTCAGCGGGTCGTTGGTGTCCGATGGCATTTGCAGGTGGACGTTCAGGTTTTCCTCACGAAAATAACCCTGTTCTTCTGCCGCGTAGAGGAACGAGTGCACGGCGTTTGGATACCAGTCGAGCGCGATGGTCAGTTCGGTCGGCTCGCCTGTGCCCACCGCCGGCTGATTGGCTTGCGGTGCCGTCTCGCTTCCTGCCGGGCTGCCGCACGCCGCCAGACCAGCCGCCAGCGACAAGCTCATCAATGTCTTGGCCCATCTGGAATAACGTTTCATGGCTCAATATTCTCCTTACTGTGTTTTCATCTGTTTCCGTGTGTTTGTGCGCGCATGTGGTGCAAACCGCCGTTCGATCATGCCGGCCAGCCAGAAGAGCAGCATGCCAAGGGCAGAGAGCAGCAGCACGGAGGCAAACAGGGCGGGTGCCTGAAAATTGCCCGATGCCCGCCGGCCGAAATAGCCCAATCCCTCGCTCGCGCCCAGCCACTCGCCGATGGTTGCCCCTCCTACGCTGTACGTGGCCGCTACCTTCAGACCGCTGAAAAAATGCGGCAGGCTGGCCGGAAGCTGCAGTTTGGAAAAAATCTGCCAGCGCGACGCCCCCATCGTCCTCAGCAGGTTGACCATCTCCGGGTCGGCCGCGCGCAGACCATCATAGGTGCTGACGACGATGGGAAAAAACGTGAACAGGATCGTCACAGCGATTTTTCCCGACAGTTCGTAGCCAAACCAGAGGATGAAGACAGGCGACAGGGCGATGATGGGAATCGTCTGTGAAATCACGATATAGGGATAGACCAGCCGTTCCACCGGGCGGCTGAGACTCATCATCAGGGCGAGCGCAATGCCAAACACGATCGACGCCGACAACCCCAACAGCACTTCCCGCAGCGTTGCCCACAGGTGCAGGCCGAACAGCTGCTCGCGCAAATCCCATACGGCCAGCAGCACGGCACTTGGCGGCGGAAGGATAAACGGCGGGATGGCAAACAGGCGGCAGACCGCTTCCCAGCCGGCCAAGAGCAGCACGAACGAGAGGCCAAACCAGATGCCCTGGTGAACCGTCTTCATCACGCATACCTCCCGACCGGCTGTGCCGTGGCCGATTGCCGCAACAGCTCCCAAATCTGCCCGCGCAGCGCCTGAAACGCCGGATGACTGCGGCTCGCCAGCGAGCGCGGCCGCGGCACCGGGACGTCCAGTTCCACCGGACTGCTGATCGGGCTGCCAAGCAGCACGACGATTCGGTCCGCCAGCAGGATCGCCTCGTCGATGTCGTGGGTGATCAACAACATCGTGCAACCCGTCTGCTGCCACATCGTAAGCAGCCACTCCTGCATCTCCATCCGGGTGATGCCGTCCAAAGCGCTGAACGGCTCGTCCAGGAGCAAAAGGTCGCTGCCCGTCATCAGCGCGCGCAAAAACGATACCCGCTGCCGCATGCCGCCGGAGAGCTGCGCCGGATAAGCATCCGCCCAGCCGTCCAAACCGAAGCGTGGCAGCTCCTGCCTTACCCGGGCCTGTGCCTCCCTGCGCGGCATGCCCTGAATCTCCAACGGCAGCGCGGCGTTTTCCACGACTGTCCGCCACGGCATCAGCAGATCACGCTGCGGCATATAGGCGACCTGCCCCAGCCGCCGGGCTGCCGGTTCCCCGTCCAGCCTGATCTCGCCGTGTTGCGGCTCCAGCAGGCCTGCCGCCAGCTGAAACAGCGTGCTTTTGCCAATCCCGCTCGGCCCGATCAGGCTGACCAGTTCGCCGCGTCCGACCGCAAGCTGAAATCCGTCGAGTATGGCCTTCTCCCCGTAGGAGAATCGGACGCCGGCGAAGGCTAGTTTTTCTCGCACGGCCACATTTCCCTCCGGTATGCCATATCCCAAAACAGATACTCCATGCGCGAGGTATTGAGAAAATGCTCTTCCAGACGGTTCAGCTCCCGTTCACTTTTGCCTTCCGCCAGTTGATCCATCAGTCCGATCAGCCACTGTGCATGTTGGCCGAACTCGTCGGAGCTGTAGGTGCGCACCCACTCACCGTAGAGCGGATGATCCAGTGCGCCGTCCACCTGCGCCAGTTGCTTGCCGATCTCCCAATAGCTCCACGTGCAGGGAAGAACGGCGCTGACCAGTTCGGCGAGCGTGCCTTGGTGGGCTACTTTCAGCATGTAGCTGGTGTAGGCCAGCATGACAAATGACGGCTCGGTCGCCTCCAGTTCTTCGCGGGAAATCCCGAAGCGGGCAGCGTACTGCCGGTGCAGTTCCATCTCGTAATGAAGCGTCGACTCCTGCAGGGCGGCAAATCTGGCGCTGGTGGCCAGATCGTCTGCCTTGGTACTGGCGATTGCGAACAGTTTGGCGTAGTCGATCAGGTAGACGTAATCCTGCTTCAGGTAAAACCGGAACGATTCAACCGGCAGACTGCCGTCGCCCAAGCCGGTTACGAACGGATGACGATGCGAACGCTCCCAAATCGGGGCGACGCGATTCAACAGGCGCTCTGTAAAAGTGGCCACGAGGACATTCACTCCTTTTCCGTGTTGCACCAGTCTGCGAGAAACCGGGCCATAATTTGCGCAAAGCGGACCAGTTCGTCCGGATCGATCGACTCGTCAACGGCATGGGCCTGGGACAGCTCGCCGGGTCCGAAGATCACCGCCGGAATGCCGGCGTGGGCAAACCAGCCCGCATCCGTTACCGTTCCGGACATGTCCACCACAGGTGTACGCTGCATCACCGCCTGATAGGCCTGCTTCAGTCTGGATAGCGCCGGATGGTTTTGATCCAGTTCCAGCGAGGGGAAAATCTCGCCCCGCTCTTCGATCATCGACCGTCCTCCCCACCGGAATGTCGGCGGGTGGTCCCGCAGCCACGGATCGGCCGCAGCCGCCGCCTGCACATGGGCTTCGATTTCTTGAATGATCGCTTCATGCGATTCGTTGGGGTAAAAATGGACGGTGATCCACAGCGCGCAGCGGTCGGCGATAAATGCCGCATGCCGACCGCCCTCGATGACCGCGGGGTTGATCGTGTTGCTGCCCGGCGAAAATCCCGGGTACGACTTCATCACTGCCCAGTGGCGTTCCAGCTCCTGCAGCGAGGCGATGATCTTCATCATCTTTTCGATCGCGGAGGCACCGTGCACGCGTCCGCCGGCATGGATGGTTTTTGCCCGCATCCCGTCGTGCAGGGTGACGGGGCTTTCTACCGTGATCCAGCCGGTAATCACACCGCCCTGTCCCTGCATGTGCAGGTGGCTGGTGTCCACCACGACGGCGTAGTCGGCGGAATAGCCCCGTTCGATGGCGGAGAGAGTGCCTGCTTCCCCCGCTTCTTCGCCGATCACCGATTGAAAAATCAGGTCGCCTTTCAGCTCGATTCCGTGCTCGCGCAGCATCCGGATGGCAAACAGGCTGGCTGCCAGGCCGCCTTTCATGTCGGCGACGCCGCGTCCGTACAGGCGTCCGTCCCGGCCCCGGGTAAGCGTAAACGGCGGATAGGTCCAGCCGCTGTCGTCGCCCACTTCCGCCACGTCGATATGCCCGTTGATGATCAGGCTGTGCGCCCGCTCCGGCGCAGTGCCCCGCAGGCGGCCCACCACGTTGTCATCGCCGGGAAAGACCGGCCAGCGATCTACCTCAAAGCCCAGCTCGTCCAGTTTTCGGGCGATCAGGCTCTGCGCGCCGCCGCTGTTGCGGGCAGGCGGGCTGACCGTGGGATGAGCGACGAGTTCGGCCAGCAGGGCAAACAACTCTTCTCTCCGCTCGGCTATAGCTGCCGTGACGCGTTCCACGTTATTCAATCATCCCTTCTGTCGGACTGCTGGCCGAGGCGTAACGCTTTTTCGGGATGCGCCCGGCGAGGAAACCCTTGCGCCCCGCCTCCACGGCCAATTTCATCGCTTCGGCCATCAGCACCGGGTTGTCTGCCAGCGCCACGGCTGTGTTCAGCAGGACGCCGTCCGCCCCCAACTCCATCGCCTTGGCGCAGTCGGCCGGAGACCCGATGCCCGCGTCCACGATAACCGGCACCTTGGCGTCTTCGATGATGAAGCGCAGGTTGTGCTCATTGAGAATCCCTTGGCCGGAACCGATCGGCGACGCTCCCGGCATGACTGCGTGCACACCCACTTCCTGCAGCCGTTTGGCGAGAATCGGGTCATCGTTGGTGTAGGTCAATACGATGAAGCCTTCTTGCACCAGGATGCGGGATGCCTCCAAGGTGCCGATCGGATCAGGCAGAAGCGTCTTGGGATCGCCGATCACTTCCACCTTGATCATGTCGCACAGCCCCGACGCCTTGGCCAGCCGGGCGATCCGCACCGCCTCCTCGGCCGTGTAAGCGCCTGCCGTGTTTGGCAGCAGGGTGAATTTTTTCAAATCCAACCGTTCCAAAAAGTTGGGCGCGTGCGGATCTTCCAAATTGAGCCGGCGCACGGCAAAGGTAAGGATCTCCGCTTCCGATACTGCCACCGCCTGGGTCTGCGTGTCCAAATCGGGAAATTTACCGGTTCCCAGCAAGAGGCGGGAACGAAACTCATACGGTCCAATTTTCAATGTATCCATCTTGTCAGCCTCCTCCGACAAAGTGAACGATTTCGATTCGATCGCCGTCTGCGACTGGCGTGGTTTCATAACGGGCGCGGTCGACAATCTCGCCGTTGCGCTCCACGACCACGATCTTTTCCTGCAGTTGGTAGGACATTAGCAGGGCTCTGACAGTATTAACCTCGTCTTCCAGCTCCACGCGTTTGCCGTTCAACTGTACCAGCATGGTCCCCCTCCTTTCGTCAGCGCCGTCGGGAATGGCCGGCCGCTTGTCGTCTTCCAGCCGATAAAAAAACGGCTTCCCTGCCTGACCGAAGTCCAGACAGAAGAAGCCGTTTGCACCGATGTCGGGCGGACGGCAAACAAAAAAACCATCCGCCACGGATGGTTTTGGTTATGCATGTGCAGTGATCGCACTTCGGTCCGCGTGTCGCGGCACGAAATCACGACAGTGCGTTAATGCAGCCGATACCTCTTCCTCCGCTGGCATGACCCAGGTCAGGTTCAACGGTCAGTAACACATTCGTTACAATCTCAGCCGACTATGCTCGGCCCCCGTTTGGTATTGCGCTATGCAGTTTTGCTTGCTCGACTACTACAGTAGCACGCTGCCCTTAGTTTGTAAAGGTCTCCTTGCGCAGTGCCTCCAACTCGTCGAGACAGCGCTGGGCCCACGTGACCATTTTGCGCAGTTTGTCCATCTCCCGCTCCAAAGCGGTCTGAACCGATTCCTTGTAGTCGGGCACCGCTCCACCGTAACGGATCACGGTCTGACTGGGCACCATGATCTTTTCCTGATAAGACAGCGCGGGACGCTGATGAAACAGCGGCACATCCACCTCGTACGGGTTGTGCAGGTCGCCCTGCGTCGGGTATTTCAATACCGCAAGCACCTTGACCAGCAGTTTGTCCCCGTGATTTTCCAACACTTCCGTCACGTATTCGCCCGTTCTGTAGGAGACGCGTACCAGATCTCCCGTTTGCCACAGCGACATGTCTATCTCTCCTTTCTTGAAAAAGCGTCAGTCCTGTTATACCCTGATCGATTCTTCCAGCAGCCGGCAGGCGTGTGCCAGCACCGCTTCCGCAGGAAGAATCGGCGCGCCCCCTCCCTGGGCCAGCGCAGGATTGCCGCCTCCTTTGCCGTCGATCAAGGGCAGCGTATCCTTCAGCAATTGGTTCATCGGCAGCGCCACCTGCTCGCCGCGAGCGAACAGAATCTGCAGCTTGTCTCCCTCGGCCGCGAACAGACAGACCGCGTCCGCTGCCTGTGCCGTTACCAATCTGGCGAGCTGCTGCAGCTGCTGCATGCTCCGGCCAGCCCACACGGCCTTCACCAGCCGTACGTCAGACAGCGGTACCGTCTGCGCCAGCAGAGACTGCGCTTCTCCTTCGAGCAATTGTGTTTCTTTTTCCTCCAGCGCCGCTTTCAGCTGTTCGCGTTCCGCCACCAGCCGCTGTGCCTGCTCGGCCAGCTCCGGCTCGCCGGTACTCAGCGTGCGGGTCAACTCACGCAGCAGCAGATGCTTGCGGGAATAGTCGGCGAGAGCCCGCCAGCCGCAGAGGAACGTGAGCCGGATGTTGCCGCGGTGCCGCTCCCACCCGATGATTTTAATCGGCCCCACTTCGCCGGTCCGAGCCGGATGGGTGCCGCCGCAGGGGTTGTAGTCAAAGTCCGGGATAATTACCACACGAATGTTTTCGCTGACGGTTGGCTGTTTGCAAAGAGGCATGAGGGCCAGTTCAGCGTCCGTGACAAACCGTGCCTCGATGGGCCGGTTTTCCAGCACGATGCGGTTGGCCAGGGCTTCTACCTGCTCCGCCTGCTGAATGGACAGCTCATCCAACCGGACATCAATGGTGACGTAATCCCTGCCGAGGTGAAAGGCGACGGTCTCTGCCCCCAGTACCTCGACAAACGACGCCGAGAGGATGTGCTGCCCGGCGTGCTGCTGCATGTGATCAAACCGCCTGGGCCAATCGATTTGGCCCGCGATCTGCTGCCGCTCCTGGGGCAGCGGAGCTTCCAAGCGGTGGCGGATGTCACCGTCCACTTCCACCACGTCGATGACGCGGATGCCGCCCAGCTCGCCCAAATCGCAGGGCTGCCCTCCCCCTGTCGGGTAAAAGGCAGTGCGGTCCAGCACCACGTACGGTGTCCCGTCGGGTTCCGTCCCCCATTTCAGCACGCTTGCTTCAAAGGTGTGCAAATACGGATCGTCATAGTACAATCGGTTGTTCATAGCCGCTCCTTACTGCCGATTTTTGTCTTCCAGCAGGTTTTATCCATTTCGCTTCACGCAAGTCTCCCTCGTCCGGATACTGCCGTATGTACGTGTCGCTCAGCCGGCCAGTCGCGCCAGTTTTTGCTCCCGTTCTGCTCGTTCCTCCGGCGAAGCGAGATCGTATTTTTTCAACAAATGAAACAGTTCGTTCAACGTCTCCTGGGACAGCGGCGTTGCGAGCAATTCCTCAAGACGGGCTGCCAGCGCTTCGGGCAGGTAGGGCGTCTGCTCCGCCAGCTTCGCCCGCACGTCTTCCACGCTGTGATTCAGTCTGCATTCTCCCATATGCCCTCTCCTTCTTCCGTTTTGCACCATCATACCATGAGTGGCAGGCGAAGAAAAAGGCGTACGCCCCGTTCGGAGGTACGCCTTTTGTTTCTGCGTAGTCTTCACACTCGTTTGCGAACGCGAAAATTGTCTTCGATCAACAGCCAGTTTTGCGGAAACGGCAGCCCCAATTTCCAGTAGCTGACGCCGCGCAGGCCCAGTTCCTTGACCAGGTTGAACTTGGCCTGGATCGAACGGGCGTCTTCGAACCAGACGCGATGGCGGTTCTGATCGTCGTCCGTGTACTCGAAAAACGGCGCCTGCGCTTGATAATCGTACTGAATGTTGACGTTCCGCTCCCGTGCCAACGCGATTGCCGCCTGCGGGCTGAGGGAGCGAGCGGTCGTGCCGGGCTGGAAGGGCAGCCTCCAGTCGTACCCGTACAAATTCTGGCCCATCAAGATTTTGTTGGCGGGCATTTCCGTCAAGGCGTACTCCAGGACCCGGCGTACGGGACCAATGGGCGAAACCGGCATGGGCGGACCGCCGCTGTATCCCCATTCGTACGTCATGATCACGACAAAGTCGACGATTTCTCCGATTGCCCGGTAGTCGTGGGCGGGGTACCAAAGACCAGGCTGATCTGCTCTGGTCTTGGGTGCCAGGGCGGCGGAGACCATTTTTCCCACTGCGCTCGCCCGCTGGCGGGCGCGTCGCAAAAAGCGGACGTAGGCGTCCCGATCAGCAGCAGGCAGAGCTTCCAAGTCAAAGTGAATGTCGCCAAAACCAAGCCGCTGCGATGTACTGATGATGTTGTCCAGCAGCCGGTTTTGCACTGACATGTCGTTCAACACCAGGCTGCCCAGATCTGAACTGAACCGTTCCCCCTCCAGATTGGTGACCACCATCATCAGGACGTTCCGATTCTCCCGGGCAATCTGCGCAAAGTCATTTAGCGGCGGGGGCGACAGCGTGCCGTCCCGCCTGATCCGAAAGCTGAACGGCGCCAGATACGTCAGATGCGGCGCCGCTCTGCGCACGTCTGCCTCCAATGCCGGGGTCACCGTTCGCCGCGGCTCGGCATAGGCGTTAAAGTCAGCCGCCGGTCGCGGGCGCGGCGGAATGAACAACCGCATCCCTACCTGCAGGGGACGGAATTGTGAAATTTGATTGGCCCGGGCCAGTTCCGCGGCACTGATGCCAAAACGCTGGCCAATGGTGTACAGCGTATCACCCTGCCTCACCCAGTAATAGCTGCCCCGGATGGGGATCACCAGCGCCTGTCCGACGACAAGCCTGCCGGGATCAGGGAGCTCATTGGCCCGCGCGATCGCTTCGACAGACGAATCGTACGCCTGGGCGATGCCTGACAGTGTCTGTCCCGGCTGCACCACATGAATTTGCATGCGCCTCCTCCTTCGCGTTTTGTCTCTCTCTTCCATCTATTCAATGCGAGGCAGATAGGTGTTTGTCTCGCCCAAACGCTCACACGTTTGCCGCAAAAAAAGCATCCCGAAGATGATCCTCCGGGATGCTTTGTTACTTGCTTCGGAAGTTTACCGCGCCGCCGCTTGTCACAGCTCGCCAGATTCTTTTAACGTGCGGATCTCCTCGTCGGTAAACACCCGCGAGCGGGTGAGAAAGCGGACGCCCTCCGGCCCTTCCAGGGAGAACATGCCCCCTCTCCCCGGCACCACGTCGATGATGAGCTGCGTGTGCTTCCAGTATTCGTACTGGGCGGCGCTCATGTAAAACGGCGTCTCGCCGATCTCGCCCAACAGCACGTCGTTTTCCCCGATGAGAAATTCTCCGCGCGGATAGCACATCGGCGAGCTGCCATCGCAGCAACCGCCCGACTGGTGGAACAACAGCGGTCCGTACCTCTCCTTCAGCCGCTCGATCAACCGCAGCGCCGCTTCTGTTGCCAGCACTTTCGGCACTGTGCCCATGCGCTTCCTCCTTTTACAGGGGCTTTGTCTCGCTCAGAACAATCCGAGCGCATCCGGGCTGTAGCTGACCAACAGGTTTTTCGTCTGCTGATAGTGCTCAAGCATCATCTTGTGCGTCTCGCGGCCAATGCCGGATACCTTGTACCCGCCAAACGCGGCATGCGCCGGATAGGCGTGGTAGCAGTTGGTCCAGACGCGGCCGGCCTGGATCTCGCGCCCCATCCGGTACGCCAGATTCACGTCGCGGGTCCAGACGCCTGCCCCCAGCCCGTACAGCGTGTCGTTGGCCAGTTCCAGCGCTTCCTCCTGGTTCCGGAAGGTGGCCACGGAGACGACCGGGCCGAAGATCTCTTCCTGGAAAATGCGCATCTTGTTATGCCCTTTGAACACGGTCGGCTTGACGTAGTACCCGTCTTTCAGCTCACCGGGAAGGATGTTCCGCTCGCCGCCGATCAGACACTGAGCCCCTTCCTGTCTGCCGATGTCGAGGTAGGAGAGGATTTTTTCCAATTGTTCCGCCGACGCCTGCGCACCGATCATCGTCTCTGTGTCGAGCGGGTTGCCCTGCTTGATCGCCGCAACGCGGGCCAGCGCTTTTTCCATGAACCGGTCGTATATCGACTCCTGGATAAAGGCGCGTGACGGGCACGTGCAGACCTCGCCCTGATTGAGCGCAAACATGACGAATCCTTCCACCGCTTTGTTGAAAAACGCGTCATCCTTGGCGCAGACGTCCTCAAAGAAGATGTTTGGCGACTTGCCGCCCAACTCCAGCGTCACCGGGATGATGTTTTGCGACGCGTACTGCATGATCAGGCGGCCGGTCGTCGTCTCCCCTGTAAAGGCAATTTTGGCGATCCGGTTGCTGGTGGCCAGCGGTTTGCCGGCTTCCAGTCCAAAGCCGTTGACCACATTGACGACACCGGGCGGAATGAGGTCCTGCACCAGTTCGAGGAAGACCAGAACGGACGCGGGCGTCTGTTCGGCCGGCTTCAACACGACGCAGTTGCCTGCGGCGAGTGCCGGAGCCAGTTTCCATACGGCCATCAGCAGCGGAAAGTTCCACGGGATGATTTGACCGACGACGCCGAGCGGCTCGTGGAAATGGTAGGCCACCGTGTGCTCGTCGATTTGGCTGATGCTTCCTTCCTGGGCCCGGATGCAGCCGGCAAAGTAGCGGAAATGATCGATCGCCAGCGGCAGATCGGCTGCCAGCGCCTCGCGAATCGGCTTGCCGTTGTCCCACGTTTCCGCTACGGCCAGCATTTCCAGATTGGCTTCCATGCGGTCGGCGATTTTGTTCAAGAGGGCCGCCCGCTCTGCCGGTGATGTGCGCCCCCACGCTGCTTTTGCCTCATGAGCCGCATCCAGCGCCAATTCAATATCGTCCGCCGTGGAGCGCGGCACTTCGCAAAATGCCCGTCCCGTTATGGGCGTGACATTTTCAAAGTACTCCCCTTTACCGGCGGAACCCATTTCCCTCCGATAAAATTTTCGTACCGCTTTTTGAACGAAACCTTTGCCCCTGGTTGTCCCGGCTGCGCGTAGATCATCGATGGCCACTCCTCCTCTTTCACTTTCATGTTCATCCCTTTTATACATATGAGGGAAGCGGACAAATCAGAAGCGTTTCTCCCAGCCCGGGTCTCGTACAATTTGGAGGGGCCCGATTTTGGCCACCAGACCGAATACAGCCCCGTCCCGCTCATCCATCTGCTGATGTACAAATGATGTACAAAAAACAGCCGCCCGCGGTTGCGGACGGCCGTGTGCTTCATTGGAGGGAAATCACGCGGGTGATCTGCGGCAGTTTCTCAATGGCAGTGACCACGTCAGGCGTAATGGCTTCGTCGGTAACGGACACGAGCAGCGCGTTTTTCCCTTTTTGCTCTCGGGAGACATTCAATTTGGAGATGTTGATTTGATTGTCGGCTAATATGCGGGACACGTCGTAAATCACGCCGGGATAATCATTGTGATAGACGAGCAGTCCGTGCGATTGCGGCGGAATCCGGCATGGACAGTAATTGATCTCGGCAATGTACACCTCCCGCCAGTCCTGGGCGATCGTGTACTTGTTGCCTCCCACCCGGACAACAGCCAGATGGTTGGCGTACTCCCCCGAACTGGTCTGTACCGGTACGTCGGCACCCAGTCCTTCCACCAACGCCTTGGCAATGGCATCGCGTTGCTCGTATGCCAGGATCGTCAGCGACGCTCCCGCCAGATTTGGCTCCAGCCTGCGGATCAGGCTTGCCAGGTCGCGCAGTTGTTCCGCATTGATCATGTTCATGCACTCACATCCCCTGTCATCTCTTTGTTTTCTCGGGTGTTACCTGGGGAGAATCCACGCTTCTTCCTCTTTGATGATCGAGGAATGATTGATCGAGCGATACCACGCCGTCAAGGTGTTGCCGTCCTTTTCGTACGTGATTTTGTAGATCGTGTTTCCTTTTCCGCTCTTCTCAAACGGGCTCTCATCCACAGGGACGACGGTAATGGCTGTCACCTTTCCCCCTTGGCTGGCGATCTTTTCGTGAATCATCGACACGTGCTCCTGACTTGTGGTGTACAAGCCCATGTAGGCCAGTCCCCCGATGAGTATCGCTCCCAGCAAAAACGAAACGATGATCAGCTTTGATTTCTGTGTCGCTTCCACGTTCCGATTCTCCCATCCGCGTTAATTCTCTGCATCCAGCCGCGTCACCTGGTCGATGATTCCGCCGCCGAGGCACTCCTCCCCGTTGTAGAAGACAACGGCTTGTCCCGGCGTAACCGCTTTTTGCGGCTGATCAAAGACGACCTCCACGGTGTTGCCTTCGCGAAGATGCACCGTCACACCTTGATCCGGTTGTCGGTAGCGAAACTTGGCTGTACAGGTAAAGGAAGACTCCGGCTCCTTGCCGCTGATCCAGTTCACGTCAGTAGCGATCAGACTGGTAGAGTAAAGGCGGGGATGGCCGGCCCCTTCGGCGACAATCAGCACGTTGCGCTCCAAATCCTTGTCAACCACAAACCACGGTTGGCCGGTCTTTCCGTGTCCGCCGCCGATACCCAGCCCCTGCCGCTGTCCCAGGGTGTAATACATCAAGCCATCGTGGCGGCCGATCACTTCGCCGTCCACCGTTTCGATGTTCCCCGGTTTGGCGGGCAGATAGTTTTGCAGAAACTCGCGGAAATTGCGCTCCCCGATGAAACAGATCCCGGTGCTGTCCTTCTTCTTGGCGGTGGCCAGCCCCGCTTTTTCCGCGATCTCCCGCACCTGCGGCTTGGTCAGGGAACCGAGCGGAAACATCGTTTTGGACAATTGGTGCTGATTCAGGGCGTTGAGAAAGTAGGACTGATCCTTGTTGGTGTCAACACCGCGCAGCAGCCGATACGCTCCGTCCCGGTACTCCACCCGGGCATAGTGGCCGGTCGCAATGTAATCGGCGCCGAGGTCCATCACCTTGTCGAGCAGTTCGCCAAACTTGATTTCCCGGTTGCACATGACATCCGGGTTGGGCGTGCGTCCCCGTTTATATTCATCCAAAAAATACTGGAAGACTTTCTCCATGTATTCTTTTTCAAAGTTAACCGTGTAGTACGGGATGCCTATTTGTTCGCAGACGCGCCGGACGTCCTGGAAGTCTTCTTCCGCCGTGCAGTGGCCAAATTCATCGGTATCATCCCAGTTTTTCATAAAGATGCCGATGACGTCGTATCCCTGTTGTTTCAGCAGGTAAGCCGTCACGGAGGAGTCGACCCCACCGGACATGCCGACGACGACGCGCGTGTCTTCTGGTCGCTTCATGGTCTTTCTCCTCTTTTCACTAAGGTTCCTTATCAGCATACCACGTTTTCAGCGACAATTCATGTGTAGAAACAAAGCGAAGTGCGAATGGTTGACTGCACCTTTCTATTTTGTGTTTGAGGCGGAAAACGTTTCGTACTGTGTACAACGCAAAGACAGATGGGGACGCTCTTCCCGGCGGGTGTTCCACTTCCTTTGCCTTGTCTGCGGGTTACCGGTTTTTAAGCGTTCGTTCAATGTGGCGAATCGCCTTCCAATAGGCTGCTTCGTCCAGTCGCCCCTGCTCACGCTGCCACTCGATGTAATTGCGCAGGGAGAGGAGGTCGATCCAGGCCTCCTTGGACTGCGGGTTGTCTCCCGGCACCTCGCCGGTAATTTCGCCTTCCCGCACCAGCTTGGCCATTTTTGTGGGATGGATGCCGATTTGATAGGCGATCTGGTATAATGCCGTCTTCATGGAATTCTCTCCTTCGTCAAACGCTTCGGCCCTGTACAGGGAAGCTGGCTTGTCCTCTTCATTCTGCCAGTCTTGACGCCGGCTGCCAATCCCCGAACTGTCAATGGTGAAAAAGCAGCGTCAGTCGATCAGATAAGCGTACAATCACTTTTGGCGAAACCCGATATGGTAGTAGTAACTCTTTCCATGGCGGTGATGCGAAGTGCCAATCCGCAAGCGGCGTTTTGGATCAATTCCCTGTTTTTACGGAAACTGGTGCGGTCCCGGCTGTTCTGGGCCAAATCCGCCCATTGACGAGATAGACTGGTGCTGCATGATGCACGACAAGTGTTACCAAAAACGCGGCTATTTTGCGTGCAGCTGCGACAGAAAAATGGTGAAATGCCTGAAGCGGTGCATTGATCACAAGACGGAGAACGGGCGAATCGCCTATCTCATGTATCTGTATTTTTGCAAAAGCATCTGCGATCCCAAGCGCTAAGCGATCAACCGCCTGGGATCGTTATCTGGTCATGAAGTCATTCGCCCCTCACTTCATTGGATCAGGTCAGTTCCAGCCACTTGTTTCATTACGTAGTTTCCTTTTTTATCAATATAGATTTGATCGTTCGACCCGTCCGGCGTCACCAGCGCCAAACCGTCTTGAAAACTGCGTGCATGGGAAAATTGCGGCGAAATCACCCATGTTCCGGTTTTGTCGATAAATCCGTCTTTCCCCTTGACGCGGACGCGCGCCAGCCCCTCGGAGAATGACTCTGCTTCATCAAACTGTGCCGGGATCACCATTTTTCCGGTCTTGTCAATATAACCGAATCGGTATCCGATCCTGACCATTGCCAGGCCGTCAGAAAAATCCGTGGCATAGTCACCTGTTTGATTGCGGGTGTCAAACGTCGGTGAAATGACGGTCTTTCCTGTTTTGTCGATATACCCGTACTTCCCGCTGATCATAACCCGGGCCAATCCTTCATGAAAGTCAAACAACCGCGGCTTGCCGCTGTAATTGTAATTGAGCCCCTCCACTGAAAATTGCGGCTTGATGACGTAGGCACCGTTTTTGCCGATATAGCCGTACCGACCGTTTCGCGCTACCGCGGCCAGGCCTTCGTGAAAGTCGTTGGCGATGTCAAATTGCGGTTTGACGACCACCTTTCCGTTTTGGTCGATATACCCCCACAGGTTGCCGACCCGCACGGCGGCAAGTCCTTCCTGAAACGGCATGACCTCGTCATACGCTGCCGAGACAACCTTGCCGCTTTTGGTGATGAAGGCGTACTTGTTCCCTTGTGTAATGACAGCAAGCCCCTCTTGAAAATCGACGCCTCTGTCATACTCGTAGGCAGACCCCAGCGGATAGACAGGGTTGATGGCCCACTTCCCTTGTTTATTGATGTACCCGTACTTGTAACCGACCCGCGCGGCAGCCAGTCCCTCACTGAAATCTTTCACATCATCAAACTGCAGGGGAATCGCCAATTCGCCATTGGCTCCGACAAATCCCCATTTGCCGTTGAAGTATACCGCCCCCAATCCATCCCGAAACGGTCTGGCATTGCTAAACTGCGGATCGACCAGGACACGACCCGCAGCATCCATGTATCCCCATTTGCCGTTTTGGGTGAACGGGTACAATTTCTCACTCGGCGGAATGAGCGGAGTGGACGGCTGATCGGGCGCCGGTTTGGCTTGGACGATGGACTTGTCCGCCAGATTCTTGATGAATTGAACCGCTTCTGTCCGGGTGAGATACGATTCCTTGGCAAAGCCGGTCAAGCTGGCTGTTTCCCCCCGCCCTTTGACCAGCCCTTGGTTGTACAAATACTGGATCGCGTTGTTCGTGTCGTAACGGAAGCCCTGCGAGGCAGCAATCAGTTTGGCTACACTGCCCCGTTTGATCGGACGAGCCGACTGAGCACGGGACACCGGCCAATGATACGCTTCGGCCTGACGATAATAAACGTCAGCCCAGTATGTACCTGCAGGCTGAAGCGTCAGTGCGTTTCCGTGGTTAGCGTAATAACGGAGCAGCATCGCCAAAAATTCGCTTTCCTTGACGTACTGATCCGGTTTGAAGGTGCGGTCCGGGAAACCGGAAACCAAACGCTGCTCCACACCCCATCTGATCGTATCGTACCCCCAGTAGGCCGAGGTGACGTCCTGAAACGTAACGGACTCCGCCGCAGCCGTCAAACCGACGCTGCTCCACGCCAAAACGCCGGCGACTACCATCTTCAAGCAGTGTTTTCTGTACTTCTTCAAGTAACTTCTCCCTCTTTCGTCAAATGTGTTGCAAAATGTTAAGACGCCAATGAAATGGAAAAGTTCCGGTTGTCAGTTTCCAGCACAAAACATTTTTGGGCGTGAGCGTCCAAGTTCGCACTTTTTCAAAATGTAGGCGTAAGCCCAGTCCACGACCTGGGTATTGGCATAGAGATACATCGTACTTGCAAATACAAAGGAGTCGTCTGCGGATGCGAATCCACGCTGGGAACTGTCCATTCCCAGTGGCCAGGATTGCGCGAAGCGACACAAAAATGCATGGAGGAGTTACCGTATGGCAGATACATTTGTGAGTCGGTCGTTAGATGAAATCAGATTTTGGTCAAGAATCATGAAAGAACATTCCCTGTTCCTTAAATTGGGGTTTCGTTGTGACGATACCAAATTAATCGACGAAGCCAATCGGTTTTACAACATTTTTGAAGACATTGAAAATCAGGCCCATGCCTTCTCGCCGGATGCAGACCCGCAAAGAATTTTCGAATTTAACAATGTCGTTCACCATGCGGTTTGTCACATTTGGAAGTTCAAACGAAGAGTCCTTGACTTGATTATTCGCTGCAAGATTGGGGGAAATAATTTTCCCTTGTTGGTCGATCATATCAGCAGGGAAGCTGCCTATTTCATGAATCGATTAGAGCAATTAAATACGGGAACCCTTGATCCCTTGCCCGATGCCATCATTAATGAAAATGTATTTTTCCTCAGAATCATGGCAGACCACGCCAAATTTATCAACCACTTGCTTGATCCTTCCGAAAGAAAACTTGTCGAACAGGCTCGTGAGTTTAGCCATGACTTTGATCAACTCCTTTATCAAGCGATTGACCTCAACTCCATGCGGCCTCAGTCACAAACCCTTCCTCTCCTTGAACAATTTGTCGATCAAAATCGCGTTTCCGTACGTCAATTGCGCGACTTCAAGAAGACAGCACGTGAACTGATTGAGGCATGCAGAATAAAAAGCATAATCCCGCCGCTGCTCGCTGATCACGTATTCAGAGAAGCATCGCGCTTTCTCGAAATCCTGGATGCATTTGAGGTGGCTTTGTCCTCCTCGAAATAAAGAGAACGTCATATCGGTCTGTAAGCATGATGAATCCACCCCCACCCCCATAATGGGGGTTTCAACATTTTACAACATTTGAACCAAGTGAGCTGTAGGAGTCAACCGGTGTACGATTTCGTCACACGCACGACATCCTCGATCTGAATCCACACAGAATCACAATCACTGACCAGCAGGAACCGTCGTTCGTCAGCGTCAATCTGCTTTACGCTCCCCCATGCCGTTTCAAACACGCCGCGTCCTGCGGATATTTCCCGGAACCATGTAACGCTGATCGCGTAGTCGTACTGCGTAGCGTCATAGATACGAAAACAGTTTTCATCATAGTCGATCTCGTCAACAACCGGTCTCTCTGCAAGCCCTTCATCCGCGTTCACAGGCCCGCTTTCTGTTTTTTCTCCGGCTGTACCATCCGCGCGGTTCTGAACCAATCTCCTATTTTCTGCCCCATCCAGATGTCTCCTTTCGTTCCCACGCTTCCAACAGCTTGATGTCGTTCGGGTGTGAGCGATCCCATTGGATGTACCCTTCCCGTGCCAAAATGGCCAGTACCTCCATGACACCGGCGCGGCTGCGACCTGTTTTCACGCACAGTTCATCCACGTTCGGCGTTCGCCTGCGCCCAACAGAAAAGTTGGCGATGATGCGGAGCACCTTACGTTCAATATCCTGCAGCACGCTGTTTCACCACTGGAACTGCAGCGAGGATGTTGTCAACGGAGAAGATGCGAAACGCCCGACGCGCAAAACAGTAGGCTTTTACACGCCCCCTGCTGATCTCATGAATTCGGACAGTTCGCTTCGACGTTCGCCCATGGCGATCCAGATAGATGATCTCGACTAGCTGACCGCTGTTCATATAGCGCTGCAGGTACCCGATCATCGTCATTCCTCCTGTGTATACGAACATTTGTTTGTATTATATGCGAACACGAGGCGAACATGCAAGAAAAAATGCCCCACTGTGCGTGGAGCATGTGTTTGGTCACCATTGTCAGCCCATTGTGGTGATTGCGTCAGAAGTGCGGCGCTTCAATTGTTTCCGGCATTCTTACGACCGATACGCCTCCTCCAGAATGCGCAGGTAATCCTCCGCCGTAATCGTCCGCACATTGCTTGGCGTGGAGGCGTTTTGTACCGACAGCTCTACGATCCGCGGAAAGTCCTCTTCGCGCACACCCGGCAAGTCTTTCAGCTTTGGAATGTCCAGGCTGTGCGTAAAGGCCTCAATGCCGTCAATCAGCTTTTCGACAGCCAACTCGTCCGCGTCCGCATCGGCGGCAAACCCCATGTAACGCGCCAATCCGGCGTGCATCGGCTTGTTTTCCACTGCATTGAACCGAAGCACATGGGGCAAAAATACCGCATTCGCGACGCCGTGGGGCGTGTCGTAAAGCCCGCCGAGCGCTTCCGCCAGACAGTGCACAGCCGCGACATCCGCCGAGCCAAAACAGAGCCCCGCCAGCAGACTGCCCTCCAGCATGGCGGAACGGGCCTCTACATTTCGACCATCGGCATAAGCAGCCGGCAGTGCGGAGACAATCGTCTGCATCGCACGGGCGCCGAGGGCTTGCGAGATCGGATTGGTCACCTTGCAGGTATACCCCTCGATGGCGTGAACCAAGGCGTCGACGCCGGTGGCAGCGGTGACAGCGGGCGGAACACTGAGCGTCAAACTGGGATCAAGCACGGCCAGCGTTGGGCGCAAGGCGGCGTGTTTGAGCGTCATTTTTCGGTGCGTGGCCGACTCGGTAATGACTGCGGAGCGGGTCACTTCCGATCCCGTCCCGGCTGTAGTGGGAACGCAAATGATCGGGGCAATGTTTGCGTAGGGAAGCCGTCCGTCCGCGTAGTCGGCGGGCGTTCCGCCATTTGGTCCGCACAGCGCGATCGTTTTCCCCGTGTCCATGGCGCTTCCCCCGCCGATGGCCACCACCATGCTGGCACCTGTGTCACGGAATTGTTCTGCTCCCGCCAAGCATTCCGTATCCCGCGGATTTTGGCTAAGCGACGCAAACAGCGACACGGCAAAACCCGCTTCCTGCAGAGCTGTCTGGATCGGTTCAACCAGGCCCGCGCGGATCACGCCGGGGTCACTGACCAGCAATATGGACGAGCCGACCTGCAGGGAGTGCAGCAGTTCCGGTAGGTGGAGAGCCTTGCCCATTCCCATTTCAATACGCGTGGAGCAATAGTAGTGAAAAACATTCATCCGGTTTCCCCCCGATTTTTACAAGCTCGTGACAGTACCATCATAACTGGCAGGAAAAACAGATTTCCACACAAAATTTGAAATATTCCACTTATTGATGCGAACAAATATGTACAACGAACAGAAGCCGCCATACGAAAATGTTGTTGCAATTTCTGCCAAAATCGCTTTGATGTTTACGTGACCAGCCAGACAATCTGTTCGTCATACGGTATGAACTCCAGTTCCCAGGGGGGCTAGCAGTGATAAAAAATGGATGGTATGTGATTACAGGTTCCTATTTTGTTACCCTATTCCTTGCATCATGGATGTACACTGCGATCACGAAGCTGCCGATTGATCAACATCGAGATGTGTCAGGACTGGTTTTAGGATCTGTAATGGTAGTCATCCCATATATCGTCGGTGGTCTGTACGCAGGGATTTCTCATAAACGAGGGGCAACAAGAGCAGCCGTGTGGATCGGTATACTCCCTGCCATCGCGGAAAAGGTTCTGATTTTTCTGATCGGCATCTGCTATGTCATAATGGAAGGGAGCCCTGTCACATGGGAAAACGTCATGATGTTCGTCAGTGCCGAAGCCGTTCCTTATTTTACAAATGCGTACCTGTGGACATTCCCCTTGTCTGTTTTGGTATGTGTTGCGACAGCAGCGTGTGTTCATGTCGTAACGAGATCGAAGGGCTAATAAACGATGCTTCGGATACAAGGATGTGTCAGCAAAAAAACCTGCCTTCGCTCAGGAGGCGGTTTTTCCTCTTACCAAAAAAACGTCGATTTCTCAAGGGTTTCATCCGGAGCGGGTGATGGAAATCGAAACTGCGCCGCCATGCAGAGAGTTGCTGCGGGAAGACCAATATTTTACAGATTAAACGAATTGGCATAATTAAGGCCAGAAAGGAGGTGAGTACGTGGGATGGTGAAAGGAGTAGGTACACCCGAAGCTAGCGGAAGAAAAAGCGAAAGCGGCGCTCCCGCCAAGGTAAACGCTGCAGGTGACCAGTGAGGCCCCCCACCATCCTAAGAATAGCATGAAGACAAGAAAAATAGACATCAGAAATCTGCGTTCCATCCGAGGAGTGTTAGGGTTCGCTGTTTTAGCCACATACTCGCCTGCTGCTCAGTGGTGGCAGAAAGCCATCCTGATTTACGTTGTGGCATATTTGTGGATAACAGCAGCATTGGGAAGAAGGGATTAAATAATTGCAGATTAATTTGGACGACATCATGGGGTTGTCAGAGGTCTGCGAAATGACCGGCAAGTCCAAGAACTACATGAAGGAGTATCTGAGGCGTGGACAGTTCCCGCAGCCCGTCAAGGAGCTTGCTTGCGGACCGTTGTGGCTTCGGGGGCAAGTTCAAGCATGGATGGACACGCCCCGGCTTCGCGGCAGAAGGAAGAAAGACGAGAGAGAATAAAAAATGCCCTCCACCGGTTTTCCGGCAGAGGGCTTCTCTTATGACGGCTGCACCGCTCTTATATCGAACAAGGTGCTGACCTGAAGTCGCGGTACAAGAACATCTCGGTCATACAAAATACCAGACAACTGCAGATTTTAACGCTCACGTAACCAAAAAGGTGGCGCAGGAAACAACATCCAAACTCGACAAGTTTGACCCTTGCAAACAGCGAATAATTTGATTTTGTCAACAGTCCGTCACCACCCCCGCTTTCCCCCCTCAACATTCCCTTTCCAAAAAGCAAAAAACCCTTGATTTCCCAAGGGTTTCATATGGAGCGGGTGATGGGAATCGAACCCACGCCGCCAGCTTGGGAAGCTGGAGTTCTACCATTGAACTACACCCGCATCTGGGAGTATGGTGCCGGTGAAGGGACTTGAACCCCCACTCCATTGCTGGAAACGGATTTTGAGTCCGTCGCGTCTGCCATTCCGCCACACCGGCACGTCTGTATAATGTTATAACAGATTGGAAAGAAATCGTCAATGGTGGGGAGAGACGGATTCGAACCGCCGAACCCAGAGGGAGCAGATTTACAGTCTGCCGCGTTTAGCCACTTCGCTATCTCCCCATATAATGCCCGTGGTGCCGGCGATAGGAATCGAACCCACAACCCCCTGATTACAAGTCAGGTGCTCTACCAATTGAGCTACACCGGCAAATTTGCGTCCGCCTCCCATTTTTATCAAGAGTGAAAAAGGAGGTGACGCCATTAAATCTATCATAGTAAGTCATACATGTCAATAGGAAATTTCAGAGAATGTTTCACTTCCCCTGCTCCTCGAGAATGCGTTTCGCCCATTCGTGGAATATCGGCAGTGCCTGCTCCACGTCGGGGAACACCTGCTCCGCTTCGCAGACGTAATCGGGGAAATTGGTGATGCGGTTCTTGCGGATGCGGACGCCGACCGATTCGCACTTGATTTCCAGAAAGTGCGGAACGGGTTCGTCCACGCCCCATTGATTCTCCATGAATTCATAGGTGCGCACCCATTCCAGAATGCGGATTTCCCCTGGCTTCAGGCGGAGTACCTGTTCCACAGACATAATCGTCTCATTTCCGTAGTAATGCAAGCTCGTCATCCCTTCTTCTGCACCTCCGGCCATGTATCGCGTCGGGCGTCTGGCCGGAGGAATTCCATACATCCGCTGTTGCTGCTTTCCTAGATCGAGGAAAGCAGTTCTTTCAGTTCTTTGACGATTACCGCCTGATAGCCCGTTCCCTCACCGTACTTCTCCAGCATCTCGGCGCGGGCAACCTTGATCTTTTCTTCGTAGTCCGGCGCGCTGCGGTCAGGGTTTTGCTGTTTGAAGGCGACCATTACCGCTTGGACGTGCTGCGGGCGCGGTCCCCATTTCCCCAGCACATGGCCGCCCGCGTCGGCAAAGATGGCGATGGGAATCGCTCTGCCGCCCATGGTGAGAAACTGGTCCATCAGATCGAGGTGCTGTTCCATCACCAGTACTTCCACGGGCATTTCCGTTTCCTCCAACGCGCGGAACAAGACGGGCACATTGCGCACGACGTCGCCGCACCAGTCGGCGGCCAAAATCAGGCAGCGCAAGTCGTCGCGGTGGCGCAGCGAGGCAAAAAATTGCCGATCCTCTTCGCTCGGCCAGGAAAATGCTTCATACCACCCGGCGAAGGCTTCCTTATTTTTGCTCATGGTGTCCATGAACACCTGAGGCTTCAATCCGTTTCCAAATTTGTGGGCCACATTGACCGACATGGTTTCCCCTCCTCAATTCACTGTACCGTTCTAGCTTTCCACACAGCGGAACAAAAATCCTCTTTCTTCCCGCTCACAGCCTAACTCTCAGCTGCTATCGCCGCACCGGTGCCTGGGCTTGTCCCGCGCAAGGGGCTCCAGACGTTGCATGTTTCCCAAAACCATCCTCAAAAACAAACAGCGCGGGTTCGCGCTGTCGTTTCCATCATGTCCGGGGAGCCGTCAGAATGCAGGGCACACCACGGCCCACCGCCCCCGGCCGCGACATCTTGTCGACGTACGCCATGCCTCGCGCACACGGCTGCTTGCACGCTTTACAGGTCTCGGCTGTGACGATTTTCAGATTCAACTGGTTGGGATGCTGCCGGGATTCCCGGTTCGTCTTTGCCTTTTTTGGTTTTGCCATCCGTTCTCCCTCCTCCGCTGGATCGGTTTATTGTATGAAGGAGAACAGCCCTGTTCCATGGGCACGGACACAAAACGGAGACACCCGCCGGAATTTGGGCCGGGAGCGGAAAAGATGCGGCACGGTTTTGGTTCGCCCGGTGTCTCGCCATGACGGTGTCGGCACAAAACAGCCGGCGCGCAGCAAGCGCCTCCGGCCGTTCGTCATGGCCCCGGTCCGCTGTGGATTACCTCCTCACCGGTACGGCTGGCCGGTGAGAAACCCCCACAGCCGCTTCAGTATCCACCACGGTCCGATCAGCAGAAAGACGGGATTTTTCAGAAAGGAGGGAGGATTCCCCTCAACGTAGTGGCCGACAAATTGGAAGATCCACCCGACGATGAACAGGCCGAGCGCCCACTTCCAGCTCCAGAAAAAGAGCGGCAGGGAAATGACGATCATGGGAATGCCGAACGCGTGGGTCAGCTTGTTGACGGGATGCTGGTGGTCGCGCTTGTACCGTTCCAAAAAGGACACCTTTTCCTCCATGTGAAAGACCTCCTTTTTTCAATATTCTAACACTTTGGAGTACTGCCTTTGAAGCCGTTCACTGCCGTATTTTCGCTGCTTTCCCACGACGGATCGCCCATTCGTCTCCCCATCTGGGCCTCATGACCGTCGCTCGTGAACGGAGGACTTGCGCATCATATTGGCTGTCATGGGCCGCTTTTCATGTGGGAGCCAAGCAAACGATGGTATAATGAGGAAGTATTTGCTGTCAGAGAAAAACCGTGATGTTACAGGTGGGAGAGCGATGAATCGGACCAGAACGGAACGGGTCAAGGCCGAAAAGAGGAAGAGGCGGCGCAGACGCTTGTACATGTTGCTTAATGGCCTCGCACTCGGTGTGATGTTCTTTCTGTTCTTCGGGTTGTATCATATGGAGAATCTACAGAGGGAGATTCCTCGGAAGAGCGGAAACGGTCAAGTGGAACAAGCCGGCGAATCAACGGCAGGCAGCGATCCGACCGTCACGCTCAGCTTTGCGGGAGACACGATGATGTCCGGCCACGTGGAAACGAGGTTGAGGGAGAATGGCTTCGACTTTCCGTTTGTGCACGTTACATCGCTGTTTCAGCACGACGATGTTACCGTCGTCAATTTGGAAACACCCGTGACTACGCGCGGAACCCCCGCTGCCAAGACCTATGTGTACAAGTCGCCCCCGGAAGCTGTACCGGCGATGAAAACAGCCGGGATTGACCTGGTCAACCTGGCGAACAACCATTCCATGGACCAGGGTGTGGAAGGCCTGCTTGACACGATGCGCGTACTGGATGAAAACGAGATTGCCTATGTCGGCGCCGGTGCGGATGCAGCCCGCGCATACACCCCGGTGTTGGTCGAGCGACACGGCATCACCATCGCGTTCTTCGGCTTCAGTCGGGTTGTACCGGAAGTCAGTTGGTACGCCGGCAAAAACAAGCCGGGACTCGCCGTCTCGTACGACCCGGCCCGCGCTGTCGAGGCGATTCGCGCGGCACGTTCCAAAGCCGACCTCGTCGTCGTAATCGCCCATTGGGGCAAGGAAAAAGTGGACCTCCCTGTCGATCACCAAAAGGAACTGGCCCGTGCCTACATTGACGCCGGTGCCGATCTCGTCGTCGGCAGTCATCCGCACGTGCTGCAGGGGGTTGAATCGTATCATGGCAAGTGGATTGCGTACAGTTTGGGCAACTTCATTTTTACGCGTGCCGCAGAGCCGAAAACCTGGGAGACCATGGTGCTGCAGACGACATGCACGAAACAGGGAGACTGCACTCTGAAGATACTGCCATACCACGCTGAGTTGGGACAGCCGGTGCCGATGAACGAGGCGGACGGCGCCCGCCTGCTCAAGCGGATCGAATCCATCTCCACCCATGTCAGGATCGATCCGGACGGCAGCGTGCATGGCGGGACTGCCCAGACGGCACAATGAACTGGCGACCGGAAACACCACGCCCTGCGCTGACATACGGATCACAAAAAAGGAGCCGGAAATCCAGGCTCCTTTTCATGTACGTATCGAAACACTAACACGAAGAAAAAACCGCTGCACCTCGCAGCGGTCAGCGCTTTTCGGACAGCAGTTTGCGTACTTCCTGCTCCAGGACGGCCGCGTCAACCATGCCGATGATGGTTTTGCGGATGATACCCTGCTGATCGATCAGAAATGTGGTGGGAAACGCCATAATCCGATAGCGGTTGGCCACTTCCCCTGTCTTGTCCATCGGCACGGGAAACGGCAGTTTGTATGTCTGCACAAAGTTTTTGGCGCCGTCCACGCTGTCTTCACTGGTCACGTTGATGGCGTACAGATCCACCTGCTGACCAAACTTTTGGTAGAACTTGCGCAGTTCCGGTGCTTCCATCTGGCACGGACCGCACCAGGAGGCCCAGAAATTCAGGATGAGCGGCTTATTACGCTTGCCGTTTAGCTGATACGTCTGGTTGTCCATCCCGATCAGCGTAAAATGGGGGGCTTCATAACCCTGTATCGGCTTTTGTTCCGCTTTCGGTTCCGCCATGACCGTCGGGCTTTGTCCCGCATGCGGCCAGAAGATCAGTCCGACGAAAAAGGCTACAAAGAGTGCCGGCAGCAGTTTTTTCATCTCTTCACCTCGTTTAGAATCCGGTAAAGCCTCCATACAGTTGAATCAGGACGCGGGTAATTTCCGTCAACTTATCGGTATACAGCAGGATCCCGAACAGGATCATGGCTGCACCGCCCAGTTTCATCAGCCGGTCCGAGTACTTGACGATCGCTCCGACCTTGCTGATGAAAAACGTCATGAGGAAGAACGGCAGGGCAAACCCCAGGGTGTAGGCCAGCGTGTAGGTCAGCGCACGCGTCGGATCGGTCACGCCCAGCACGAAGATCCCGGAGAGGATCGGACCCACACACGGCGTCCACCCCGCCGCATAGGTGATGCCGACCAGTATGGACCCAGTATACCCCAACGGGCGAGATTTTAAATCAATCTTCCACGTCCGCATCATCCAGTCCATTTGGAATACACCGAGCAGGACCAGCCCAATCACCGCCAGGAGAATGCCGCCCAGTTGGCGGATCAGGTCTTTTTTCTCGGCAAACAGATTGCCCAGCCAGGACGTGGACAGACCCAGTGCGACAAAGACGATGGAAAACCCGAGAATGAAAAACAACGTATGCAGCAACGCCTGCCGTTGAAAGACCGCCCTCCCCTTCTTCACCTCGTCCATGGTGATGCCGGTCACATAGGACAAAAACGAAGGGTAGAGCGGCAGACAGCATGGGGAAACAAAGGAAAGAAGCCCCGCGCCAAAAGCCAGCAATACGGAAAGATTTGCAGTCATAACTACCTCCGAGGACACCATTTTGTACTATTGTAACGGATGCAGTCCTTGTCCAAAAAGTGGATCAGGCACTTTGTCTTAAAAACGTTGGAATTTCGTTTACAGAAGATATATTATGGTAACTCGCTGTAACCAAAAGATCCTACTAACTAAAAAGAGACGAATGAAACAGTCATCCGTCTTTTTCTCAATTGATATGTATCCAACTGCGGGTCAATCAGCACGAGGGTCGTGCCCGTTTTCTCTGCCGCTCGCTTACTGCATGGAAATCGGCAGCCGAACCTCAAACCGTGCCCCGCCCAACTGCGGCGAATTGTCGGCGAAGATCTCGCCGCCGTGATCGATGATGATCCGCTGCGTCGTGGACAGTCCCAGCCCCGTTCCATCCGGTTTGGTCGTGTAAAACGGCACGAACAGATTTTGCTTGACACTGTCGGACAAGCCCACGCCGTCATCCTCCACAATAATGACGACCTGATTGATCGACGCGTACGCCGACACCTGAACGACTGACCCTTTGGATGCCAGTGCCTCCAGCGCATTTTTCAGGATATTCAAAATCGCCTGTTTAATGCGCGCGCGGTAGCCGAAGACATGCCATTGTTCGCCGGACCAGTTCAGTTCCAACCGGATGCCCCGTCGGATTGACTCCGGTTCCAGCAGGCGAATCACGCCCAGCACTTCCTCCATCACCAAAAACCGTTCGGCTACGATCTTGTCGTCCCGGTAGCGGGCCAGGACAAGTACGTCGTTCAACAGCCCGTCGATCCGCTCGATTTCGGTCAAGATGACGGAAAAATACGATTGGTTTCCGTCTGTCTCCATCTGTTCCCGCAGCAGTTGAATAAACCCTTTGATCGAGGTCAGCGGGTTGCGGATTTCATGGGCCATGCCGGCAGCCAGCTGCCCTACGGCGGCGAGGGCTTCCCGCTTGGTCAGTTCCTCATCGTACCGCTTGCTCTCCGTAATGTTGCGCATCACGGCAATGGCTCCCTGCAGTTCCCCTTCGTGATAGATCGGGCTGGTGCTGACTGTTGTCCACTTGCCATTGTATTCCGCCACGTAGTGACCGGATTGGCCGCGCTCCACCACCCATTGCAGAAAGCGTTCACATTCGCGCGGGCGAAACGTTTCGTCGATCTGCTTGCCGATGATTTGCTCCCGCTCCACCGAGAGCAGATCTGCCAGGGCTTGGTTGGCTTCCACAATCCGCAGATCCTTGTCGATCATCAGCACGGCGATGTCTGTCGACTTCAAGATGAGCTGCACAAGTCCCTGTTCCGCCACTTCCGTAAACGGTTCACCTGCGGTAAGAGCGCTTTCAGGCTGGCGCATGTCCTCGCGCTCGGCCATTTGACAGGTTTGTACCACAGCGTCTATCAGCTTTTCGACATAACGAAACACGTCCATCTGCATTGAAGAAAATGAGGGCCATTCCGCGGGCGATTGCATCAACTGTTCCGCTTCTGCCTGCAGCTGCTCCACAATCACGTCACGCCCCAGCCGGATAAATTCCAGAATGCTGGCGAGCGGCACCCCCTGCTTGGCCTGTTTCAACGCAAACTCTCGCATCTGCTGTTCCAGCATCAACCCGTTCCCGGTTTCCAAAACATTCGCCAATCCCTTGATGAACTGCTCCAGCAGTGCCAGGGTGTGGGGGGCGTCTGCCTTGAATAGATCGGAGAGTTGGTCGTGGTTCAACAATAACGAATTCGCTTTGGCCGCCAGATCAGGGGCCAGATTGGTTACGCGCATAGCGACACGTTTTTTCACTTCCCACTGGCTCCTTCACGCTTGTTTCCATTTTTGGATGTTGCCCTACATTTCCTATTATCACCAAAAGATTGTCGCTGTGTAAAGCGGCGTGATGATCGGCTCGCACGATTCACGCCGCTGTAACCGCCGCAAAATTACGTTCCGATCAACCACAGGCCGTTATCGATCAACTGCGCCTGCTCCTCGCCTTTCTCGCGCAGCGCTTCCAATGCCAGGCGAAGCTGTGCCTGTTTGTCCGGGAGCAGGCCGCGTTTGTGGAGAACCTCCAGGATTTCCAGACGAATCAGCCAGTCGTCCGTATAGGCCTCGTCAACTTCCCGCAGCACTTCCGCCAGTACACGCTGCGCCGTCTCGGCAGCAGGTGCCTGTTCGCGAATGTCGCGCACCTGCTGATACAACCGATGCAGCCGTTTTTGCTCCGGACTGTACACCGGGCGTCTGGCGTTGACGGCCGAAGGCTTGTGCGTGCCGGTGGCAAACGCTTCGCGGTCTGCCGCTCCCGCAAAGACAGAGACGATTTTTTCGCCGACCGCCATGTCGTACGTCCCCCACTCGGACATAAACAGCGTTTTTCCCCGGTACGTGACGGTGCAGTTGTCAAATCCGATTAAGACGATCTTGCCGTTTTCCCGTCGAATGTACGCCACTTTGCCGACCACCTGGACACCGGAGGCAAAGGTCAGCGTGGTCGTCTGGTCCACGACGATTCCGTACGCCTCAAGCTGTCCGTCCGTAAACTCCTCCAGCGGGGTGGGTTCGCCGGCAAGCAAGCCGATCGGAGAGCCGAAGCCTTCTGCGTGATAGGTTTTGCCGTGGCCGGGAAGTTCCTTGTCACCCACGGCCAGCGCAGTCGGTCCCGTCGTCTTCAAGTAGACCGCTTCACCTCTGTCGTCAAATTCCAGCTCGCTGAGCACGCCGCTCACCTGCAGACCGGAACTGTATACGGAGGTGGACGTCTGCGGCATTTTGCTCGCCTTGATCAGGCTCTGTGTGCCGCCGACGGACATGGCCATCGTTTTGGCAAATTCCTGCACGGCTTCGATCAGCTCGTCAAAATCCCTGCAGACGAACAACTGCGGCTGCGGTTTGGTGATGTCGTAATCCGTTTCGATGCAGGCCTGAAGGGAAAACGGAATTTTTTTCACGTCGTCTTTCAGGCAGCTCATGCTCTCCCCTACCGATGACAGCAGGCCGGCACCGTAAATCTGCGGATTCTCCAGGTCGCCAATCAGCCCGTATTCCACCGTCCACCAGTAGAGACGGGCAAGCTGGTTGGCTTCGGACACTTCCTTAACCGCCTGCGCTTTTTGCTCCAATGCCAACTCCGCTGCCCGGATCTCCTCATCGGTGGACTCGGGATCCTCTTTGACGATCGACAGCAAGCGGATCGCCTCGTACAATTCGTAATCCTCGCGGGAGGACAGTGCGCGGGAACCGATTTCCCCGAATAATTTGAGGTAGGAACGGTACTTTTCGTCTTTAATGATCGGCGCGTGTCCCGCCGCCTCGTGGATGATGTCGGGTGCCGGCGTGTATGCGATGTGAACGTACTGGCGAATGTCGCAGGCGATGGGCAGGATGCCGTGCGCCTGGAAGTCAAAAAACGCCACGGCCGGAATAAAGCCGTTGATGGTAACGGCGCCCCAGCCGATCTGGGCCAGGCTTTCGTTCATCTCCCGGATGTTGGGGATGCGCTCCACGCTGATACCGGAAGTGCGCAGACCGTCCACGTAGGCGGCGTGGGCCTTCTTGCTGAGAAAACTGAGATTTTGCCGCATCACGTAGCGCCAGACGGCGTGGTCGACGGGCGTGTACCGCTCGTAATCCTGTTCCACTACAAACTCTCTGAGATGGACAGGCACCTGCACCAGAGAAAAATCGGATTCCACACGATTCATTCTCACAGCCTCCTCAACAGGTTTTTGTGAAAACGCTTTCTCGATCTATCATACCACGTCCCGGACCAAAATTGTGCAAAAAATGTTTATTGTTCAACTTATCTGGATAAGACCATCCTACTTCTATTTTCTTCCATTATACAACAAAAGCATAAATAATGAAAAAACCGCAGGACGCTTACTCGCGTCTGCGGTTGATCTGCTGTTCCAGCATGATGTCCACCAGCAGCAAATCTTGCAGTGGGTCCTTGGGATCAGTCGTCAACAGTGCCGAGACGGCCGCCATGGCGCAGCGGACGGCATGGTACGAGTAAAAGGCGTCCCGTTCTGCGTCGTTGGACAGCGACAGGTCGGACAACTCCTGGACCGGATATGGAAAATCACTCTCCAGACCGGCTCTGTCCAGTACGATCAGGGCCTGTTTGATGGCGATCAGCGCGGCGCTGACGCTGATTCCGTATTCCTGGCGCAGTTCTTCCCACACCTGAAACGCTGAACGCTCCACCCGCTCCTGATTCGGCCGGATGATAATTCCTGTCTTTCGCCCTTCTTTCAGGAGCCAGTCGACAAAGATGTCATGGCGGGGCGGAAACGCATACACCTGCAGTTTCAGCTCCAATTCCGTGGGAAAGTCTTTGGCGAACCGGGCGTGGGCCAGTGACATTTCGTATCGGCGGGACGGGTGGCCGGGCACCGTGACAAACACTGTCTCCTGCCGGATGGCCGCGATCTGCAGTTTGGTCCGCGCCGGAATGCGCGCCTGAGGGGCCTTGTCCCGACGGATGTTGCCCGGAATCAATTCTGTGCCGAACTGATGGTACTCCAGCGGCGAATCGATCCAGGGGATTGGCTCGCGGGACTGAATTTCGTACAGACCGTTGAAGGTGATCCATTCCCCCGGACGGCGCTGGCTGCGAATCAGCACGGCGTGCCGCTCATCTTCCGGGACGATCTCTCCTGTCGTGCCCTCATCCGCGGGGAACAACCGCTTGTGCTCGACCAACACGCAATCGGTCAACTGCAACCTCTCCAGAAGCTCCCGCTTGCTGACCCATTCGTACCCGATCCGGTATATGCGATGTTTCATCATTTCCACCTCCTCGCCGCTTGGGAGGGCACTGTTTTGTTGGTTATTGTACGTTATGCGCTCAGCTTGACTGCCCGTTCGCCGCATCTGTCGCGATGCGTTTCAGTTCTCTGGCCGCTTCGGCGGGCGACGAGGCACGAGTGATTGCGCTGATGACGGCGACGCCATCCGCTCCTGCCGCCAGTACGTTCCGCGCATTCTCCAGCGTGATGCCGCCGATGCCGACGATCGGCAGTCCGCTGCCGACAGCCTCGCGGATGGCTCGCAGTCCCTCAGGACCAATCGGCTCACCGGCGTCCGCTTTGGATGCGGTGGCATACATCGCGCCGACTCCCAGGCAGTCGGCTCCGCCTGCTTGGGCAGCAAGTGCTTCCTCCACCGTCCCGGCAGATACGCCTATGTACATCTGCTCGCCAACCAACTCCCGCACCTGGGCGAGCGGCATGTCGTCCTGTCCGACGTGGACCCCGTCCGCCTTCAGCCGCACTGCCAATGATACGTCGTCATTGACGACAAACAACGCACCGTACTGCCGGCACAAGGCCCGCATTTCCAGGCCGAGACGGTACCGCTCTTCGTCCGTCAAACGGCTCCCCTTGTCCCGCAGCTGCAGCATCCCGACGCCGCCGGCCAATGCCTCGCGGACAATGGCCAGCGTACGCTCGGGCGAAAAACCGCAATCCTGCGTGCCCACCACAAAATAGACCTGCATGCTTTTCCGCAAGCGTTCACGGTCTCTCATCTCTGACTCTCCTTCCATCGATCCAGCGCCTCCCGGTACCCTCGCGCCGCCGCCTGCGGGTCACTCGCCGCTGTAATGCCGGACAGCACAGCGATCCCCGCTGAGCCTGCTGCCAGCACATGAGAGGCGTTTTCCGGCGTGATCCCGCCGATGCCGATGACGGGAATCTTCACCTGCGCAGCGATCTTACGCAATTCATCCGTTCCGCGCGGCTCCAGACCGGGTTTGGACGCACTCGGAAAAATATGGCCGTACAAGAGGTAATCCGCTCCCTCCGCAGCCGCCTGCTTGGCTTCGGCCAGCGAATGAACGGATCGGCCGATCTGCTGCCCCGGCTTTAACACACGGCGGGCTTCCGCCGGGGTCAAGCTGTGGTACGCGAGATGAGCGCCCCTGCACCCGGCCGCCGCTGCCACGTCTACCCGGTCGTTGACCAGAATTCGCTCACGGGGCATGACCTGGGCCAGCGCTTCCACCCACTCCATGCATTCTCGGGCAGTCCGCTGCTTTTCACGGATGTGCAGGTAGTCCATCCCGACCAAAAAGGCGGCCTCCGCCACCCTCAGCACTTCATTGAGGGACTGCCTGCCGCTGGTGATGACGTGCAGTTCAGGTTGCCGGGGTCCCATATGCCCCTGCCCCTCCTGTCAGTGCTGACACGCACTCCTGCAGCCAGCTTGTCATGTTGTCCTCCTGGCCCTCCGGCACGCGAGCCAGCATCTCGTGCGCCAGGCGGCGAAGCAAAAACGATTGCGGCAGCGTCAGCGGGAACGTGACCGTTCTCGGCTTTGTCTCTCGCCCTTCCAGCTCCTGCACTCCTGCCAACAAAATATCGGCAATGGATTCCACCAGATCTTGCATCGATTCCTGCTGTTTCATATCATCGTAGCAGCCGTCGAACAGGCGGCACAAAATCAAAAACGCCTGTGTCGACAGCGTCACCTGCTGTACATCCTGCATCGGTTCGGTCACGGTTGCTCCCCCCACTTGTTGAGAAACTCCCCCTATTATATCACTAGCCGATGCGGCTCCGCCAAGCCTGCAAATCGCTGCTCCACTCGGTTGGGCCCGCAAGTCGGTCTGCCTGGAAACTCCCTCTATGCAGTTGGTTTGTCGTTGCAAAAATCGCTTTTCCCATACGTTCCTGGCCGGAGGCCTGCACCACGTCAGGACACTGTCCACTTTTTTTGCCGATCGTCAGGGGTGCGAGCGGGCACCATCACCCATGACACCCCGGACTTTGTCTGCAAACAAAAACCGCCGGATTCACCGGCGGTTTTTAGTTACTCCTGCTTGTTCCGATCATTGTGCTGGGACTGACGCAGATTGGTGTTCTGATCGTGCTCATCCAGCGTCTTCCCGCGATTTTTCCCGAGGTCTTTGCTGTTGTTGTTCTTGCCCATGTGCACACCTCCCCTGGATTGTCGTCACTGGCTAGCGTCTCCGAAGTTCCGGGCTTTTATCAGCGCGGCGTATTCCGGCGGCGAATCAGCGTGTGAACGAATCCAAAGGGGATGCGCCAACCAAGCAGAAACATGAGCATGAGCCCATACGCGACCACCGCGAACATCAGCGTGATCGGCGTGCCCAGCCACAGTGCGCGGATGATGAGGCCAATCGGCGCTGCCACCGTCCACGCCGCCACAGTGATGAGGATCAGTTTTCCCGGCCGCTCGTACCTATGGGGGCGGTAAACCCCCAACAACAGCGCGGCGGCCAGCCAGCCGAGCAAAAACGGAGCAGCCGTCGCCAAAATCCCCGCAGCGTCGGCAGGCAGCCCGTGGGCCCGTTTTCCGTAGTAGGTAAAGAGCAGAAAAGCGGCCAGATCGCCAACTATCAGCACGCATCTGGCCAAAGCATGTGTCCGATTCATCGCAGCCCTCATTCCCGTAACAGTGTTGCACACGCTTATTGTACACACCATTACGGGACGGCCACAATCGGAACGGGCCGTTATTCACCAAACAGCAACAATTGCAATTTCTTCTTCACCGCCGGCCACTCTCGATCAAGGATTCTGAAGTAGACGGAGTCGCGGATGTATCCGTCGCGGACAATCATGTGATTGCGCAGCACGCCTTCGCGGACGCCGCCGATGCGCTGGATCGCCCGCTGCGAGTTGAGATTGCGGGCGTCCGTCTTTAACTGGACGCGAATGCAGCCCAAGGTTTCAAAACAGTGGCGCAACAGCAGCCACTTGCACTCTGTGTTAACCGGCGTCTTCCATACGGACGGGGTCAGCCAGGTAAAGCCGATCTCCAGTCCCCGGTCCTTGCGAGAAATGTTGAGAAAACGGGTACTGCCTATTACTTTTTCGTTCCGGCGATCCACAATCGCAAATGGCAGTTCGGTTCCCGCCTCCTGCGCCTGCAATGCCTGGTTCACGAACTGCTCCGCATCTGTCGGCTGCCGAAACACGACCGACATGTAAGTCCATATCTGTTCGTATCGTCCCGCTTCCCACAGGCCGTCCACATGATGGCGGCCGAGCGGTTCCAGCCGCACCCTTTCCCCTTCCAGCGTGACAGGAGCAATCTCCAGCATGATGCAATACTCCTCCTTCTCCCAAATAAAGCTCGATGCAGCCAACCGAACATGTTTGCGGAATTTTTCCAAGAATAGAATACCGCTGGTCGCCTGTCAAGCTGTTTTTTGTCGACAGGGGAAAACGGGACGGGCTACGCTTCTTCGTTGACGACTACCTGACGGCCGCGCAGTTTCAATATCATCGGCACGACCAGCCACAACAACGCACAGGCGAGAAAGATCGCAGACAGCGGCTTTTGCAGGAAAATCAGGAAGTCGCCATTGGATGTCGTGAGGGCGCGCCGCATGTTGTTTTCAATCATTGGTCCCAATACCAGGCCCAGCACCAATGGCGCAAGCGGGAAATCGTTTTTCGCCAGCAGATACCCCGCCACCCCGCAGGCGATCAGCAGCATCAGGTCAAACGTGCTGATCTGCACCGCGTAGACACCGAACACGGAAATCGCGATGATCAGCGGAATCAGGTACTGAGGGGGCGTCTCGATGATTTTGGCAAAGACTTTGACCAGCGGCAGGTTGAGTATCAGCAGCATTACGTTGCCGATGAACATGCTGGCGATCAGCCCCCAGGCCACCTGCGGGTGATCGGAAAAGAGCAGCGGACCGGGCTGGACATTGTACATCAGGAGCGCTCCCATGAGGATCGCCGTCGTCCCGGAGCCGGGAATCCCGAGGGTAAGCAGCGGAATCATCGCTCCGCCGGACGCCGCGTTGTTGGCCGACTCCGGAGCGGCCACACCTTCAATCGCCCCTTTGCCGAACCGTTCCGGCTGTCTGCTCACCTTTTTCTCCACGATATAGGAAAAGAACGACGCCAGCGTCGCGCCCGCGCCCGGCAGGAGGCCGATGAAAAAGCCCAGCAGGGACCCCCTTGCGATCGGGGCGGCACTTCGCTTCAAGTCCGCTTTGGTCGGCAGGATGCGGTCCACCTTGATCAGTTGCGCTTCCGTTCCGTCCGCCTCGAGAATGGTCTTGAACACTTCGCCGAGCGCAAACAGCCCGACGGCAATCGTCAGGAATTCCAACCCTTGGTACAGGTCGGGAATATCGTAGGTAAACCGCGCTACGCCGGACACGTTGTCGATACCGATCGTCGCCAGCAACAGGCCGAAGACGGTCATGATCAGCGCCTTGGTCATCGACTTCCCGCCCAGGCCGCTGACCGCGCACAGCCCCAGTATCATCAGCGAAAAGTATTCGGCCGGGCCGAACGTGAGGGCCACTTCGGACAGCGGCTGCGCCAAAAACACCAGGGCCACCAGCGCCACTATACCGGCGACGAATGAACCGATTGCCGCAATCGACAGGGCAGCTCCCGCGCGCCCCTGCCGCGCCATCTGATAGCCGTCCAGCGTCGTGACGACGGAGGATGACTCGCCGGGCGTATTGAGCAGGATCGACGTGGTGGAACCGCCGTACATCGCGCCATAGTAAACTCCCGCGAGGAGGATCAGCGCACTTGCTGCGGCCTGTTCGGGAGACAGCCCGTTTGTCAGCGAGGCGGTAACCGGCAGCAGCAGCGCCACCCCGCTCATCGGGCCGATACCGGGCAGCACCCCGACCGACGTCCCGATCAGCACACCGACAAAGGCGTAGACGAGATTGTGCCATTGCAGGGCAATCGTGAAGCCATCCGCCAAATACTGCAAAGCTTCCATGCGTCTCCCTCCCTACAAGCCAAGCCAGGTCGGAAAACCTGGCAGCGTTCCTTTCAGGATGTGCACGTAGACGGCGTAGACCCCGCCAGAAAAGGCAAGCGCGACAGCGGCCGACTTCCACCAACTGGCGCTGCCCATCAGCCGAAACCCGGCCAGCAAAAAGAAAAACGTGCTGATGACGTAACCAATATCCTCCAAAAACCAGGCGTACAAAACGGTCGCCAATAACATCAGCAAAAAGCGCTTGTGTCGGAGCACGACAGCAGACGTGACCGACTCCCGGTAGCGGAACGTCTCCCAAAACAGGCGAAGACTCAGCAGGATCAAAATGATGCCCAGCCCCATCGGAAACAGGTTGGGGCCCACTTCGCTGCCGTAGGCGCTGGTGGAAATGTTGCGGCTTTCCGCGACAAACAGCGCCCCGATCAAGGCAAAGAGGATGCTGCTGGTGCGATCAAATGTCTTGTTCATGGTTACCTCCTCATGATGAATGAAAAAGACCGCAGAATGGAGAGGGCTGCCCTCTCCTTACTTGGACATACCCAGAGAAGTCAACAGCTCCTTGACCAATTTGTCCTGCTCTTCGAGGAAAGCTGTAAAGCTGGCGGAATCCCGGTATTCGCTCTCCCAGCCGTTTACAGCCAGCTCTTTTTTCCACGCCTCGCTCTCGGACAGTTCCTTTAATTTGGCATCCCAATAGGCCTTGGCGTCAGCCGGCATCTGGGCCGGGCCAAATACGCCGCGCCAGATGTTAAATTCGGCGTCAATCCCCTGCTCTATCAGCGTCGGCACGTCCTTCAGGTCACCGCCCAGCCGTTCGGGGGACGTGATGCCCAGCACACGGATTTTGCCCGCTTTCAGGTACTCGCCCACGCTGGATGCGTCAGTCGCGATCATGTCCGCGTTGCCGCCGAGCAGCGCCGCCATCGCTTCGCCGCCGCCGTCGTAGGAGACGTATTTGACTGCTTTCGGATCAATGCCATATTTGGCTGCCGGCAATACAGCGATCAGATGATCCATCGAGCCGGGAGCCGACCCGCCCGCCACTGTGACGGCAGACGGATTTTCCTTGATGGCCGCAAGCAGGCTCTTCACGTCCTGATACGGCGAGTCCGCCTTGACCACGAGGGCGCCGTAATCCCTGGTCAACTGTGCCAGCGGAGTGACGTCGCGGAACCCAAACGGGCTGTTGCCCTCCTTCTTGTTGTGGTTGATCAAGATTGGCGGTGAGTTGACAAACAGCCGGTACGCGTTCCCTTTTTCCTTGCTGACGTAATCGGCGAGAAAGACCACACCGCCGCCGCCCGGCTTGTTTTCCACCGTGATCGCCTGATTGACCAGCTTGCTCTCGCCGAGCACCTTGGCGACGGAGCGGGCGGTCTTGTCCCAGCCCCCTCCCGCGCCGGACGGAGCGACGATGACGATCGGCTTGTCCGGATACCCGGAACCAGCCGAGCCCCCCTGCCCGGTGGCAGTGCTATTTGTGCCGTTCCCCCCGCCGCACGCGGCAAGCGCCAGGCTTATGACGACGGACAGCGCTGTCAGAGTGATTCGTTTTTTCATACTGAAGCCCCCTTCTCCAACGTTTTTTGTAAGCGCATCCAAAACTGAGATAAACGTAGCACGCTGGAGGGAGGCTGAACAGTTTATGTTCATAAGTAATATTTAGAATATTTTGTTCATTTTGTTCATATTGTGCACCGCTGGCGTCCCGCGTCCGGGAATCCATCTCACAGCAAACTGTATTTTCGCTCCGGCCGTCCTACGGTACCGTACACCAGATCGGCCTGCGCTTTTCCTTCTGCCACCAGGTACTCCAGGTAGCGGCGCGCCGTGGTGCGGCTGGTGCCAATCTCCCGGCCCACCTCTTCGGCGGAGAGTCCCAACTTGTCCGCCCGTTTGATGGCGCTGATCACCTTGTCCAGTGTAAGCGCGTCAATCCCCTTGGGAATGAGCGAATCGCGCGGCTTCGCGCTCGCAAGCCGCCGGGTCAACATCCGGTCGATCTCTTCCTGGTCCACCTCGCCCGCTTCCCGGGTGCGCCAGAAATGCTCCCGGTAGCTCTCCAACCGTTCGCGGAAGCGTTCAAACACCAGCGGTTTGACGATGTAGTCGTACACCCCGCCGCGCAGGGCGTGCTGCACCATCTCGATCTCCTTGGCGGCAGTGATCATGATAATGTCCACGTCGCGATGCTGCTGCCTCATCTGCCAGACCAGCTCGGTCCCCAACGTGTCCGGCAGATAGACGTCCAAGAGGACCAGGTGCGGCTTGGCACGGGCGATCAGTTCCTTGGCCTCCTCCCCGCTGGTCGCGGTGGCGATGACGCGAAATCCTTCGATCTTTTCCACAAACCGCCGATTAATGTCAATGATGCGAATGTCATCTTCCACGATTACTACCTCTACGGGCTTCATGCTTTTCCCTCCGTTCTTTTGCCGAGCGACACCGTAAACAACGCGCCGCCCCACTCGCTTTTTCCGATCAGAATGTATCCGCCCAACTCCTCGACGATGCCTTTCACCTTGGCCAGCCCGATGCCGCGATGCTCGCCCGGTTTGGTCGAAAAGCCGTGCTCAAAAATCTTCTCCCGCATCGAGTCGTCCACGCCCGGCCCGGAGTCTTCCACTTCAAACAAAATCTCGCTGCCAGCGTCCGACAGGTAGCATTCCACCACTTTGGGGCCGGATTTCATCTCCCCAACTGCTTCCAATGCGTTTTGTATCAGATTGCCCAGCATTACGACCACCTGCTGCCGATTGATGTCGGGCGGCAGCTCCTTCAACCGGCTGTCCCGATTGACAGAAAACTGAATTTTCAGTTCCTTGGCCCGATTGTGCATGCCCAACAGCAGCGCCCCGATCAGCGGGTCAGGCACCTGCTTGGCGAGGAACAGGACCAGTTCCTGCTCCGCCGAAGTCTCACTCGTGATCAGTTCGATCGCTTCCTGAATCGACCCCAACTGCAGCAGGCCGGAGATCGTATACAGAAGATTGTGAAATTCGTGCGTCTGCGCTCGCAGCACGTCCGCATACCGCCGCGCCTGGGACAGTTCGGACGTCAACTGGTCAATTTCCGATTTGAGGCGGAAGCTGCTGACGACGCCGACCACCTTGCCCATCCACTTGATCGGTACGCGGTTGACGATGATCTCTTTTCCGGCAATCGTGCTCTCCCGGTCCAACTGATGCTCCCCGGACTCCAGCACCTCCAGCATCCGGCTGTCCGGCAAAAGCTCCAGGATCGGCTTGTCCCGCAGTTCTTCGTCCGGCAGGTCCAGAATCTGGATCGCTGCCTTGTTGGCCATCGTCACCTTGCCGTGGCGGTTGATGGCGATAATCCCCTCGCGGACCGATTCCAGCACGGCATTTCGCTCCATGTACAAGGAGGCGATCTCCTCCGGCTCCAGGCCGAGGATGGCCCGCTTGACGTACCGGCTCAGCCAGATCGCACCGGCCGTGCCAAACAGAACGCCAAGGGCAAGAATCAGCATCACCCTTTGCTGGTAGCTGTCGATCGCCGCTTCGATATCCTCCAGCAGAAAGCCGACCGAGACGACCCCGATCACGTCCCCTGTGTCGTTATGAATCGGCACTTTTCCCCGCAATGACGGCCCCAGGCTGCCCACGGCTTTGGAGACGTAAGACTGGCCGTGCAGCAGCGCCGGTTCGTTGTCGCCGCCCACCATTTCCCGGCCGATGCGGTCCGGCAGCGGATGGGCAACGCGTATCCCGTTCCGGTCTCCCACCACGACGAACTCGGCGTCCGCTTGCATGCGCACATTCTCCGCGATCGGCTGGATAATCTGCGTGGGGTGGCCGGTGGCAAAAGCGCCGCGCACCTGCGGCAGATTGGCCATGATCTTGGCCACGCTCAGGGCGCGTTTTCCCACCTGGTCTTCGATCGTGGCCGCAATCATCGAAGAAAACACCGCGCCCATCGATCCGATCAAGACGATGATGACAAGCGTCATCAGCAGAATCATTCGCGTTTGCAGCGTCAGGCGCAATCGTGCTGAAATCATCGTTGGTTCACCTCTCGTTCATCTTACCATCCCCCGCAGGAAAAAAGGTAGATTCGCCAGCGCCGTTCGTGTACAGTAGAGAGGGAATTGAAGCGGATGTGGAGGTTACGACAGATGCACGCAAATCTGCGTACGTTTATGGAACAACTGCGGCGATCCGGCCAGTTGGTGGAAATCGACGCGCCGGTTGACCCGTATTTGGAATTGGCGGAAATTCACCGCCGCGTGATTGAAGACGGAGGACCAGCACTTCTGTTTACCAATGTAAAAGGCAAATCATTTCCCGTCGTCACCAACCTGTTTGGGACGGTGGAGCGGGTCGACATGGCGTTTGGCCCCAGACCGGAGTCGATCATCCGGGAGCTGGTGAACGGCCTGGACAAGCTCCTGCCGCCCAAGCTGTCGGGATTGTGGGAACTGCGTTCGCCGCTCATGGGAATCTTGCGCACCGGGACCAGAACCGTGCCGCAATCCAAAGCACCGGTCATGGAGCTGTCCACGACCGACGTGGACATGACCCAATTGCCGGCGCTCACAAGCTGGCATCTGGACGGCGGTCCGTTCGTCACCCTGCCGCTCGTCTACACGGAGCACCCCGAGACCAAAGAACACAACCTGGGCATGTACCGCATCCAGATCTACGACAAAAACACGACCGGCATGCACTGGCAGATTCACAAAGGCGGCGGTTTCCACTACCACGAGGCGGAAAAGCGGAACCAGCCGCTCCCTGTGACGCTCACGATCGGCGGACCGCCGGCGCTGATCATTTCGGCCATCGCGCCGCTGCCAGAGATGGTGCCGGAATTGGTATTCGCTTCGCTGCTGATGGGTGACAAGCTGCATATGGCCGAAGTACCCAACCATCCGCACCGGATCGTGGCGGAAGCGGAGTTCGTCTTTGCCGGAGAAGTCCCGCCGCACACGCGCCGACCGGAAGGACCGTTCGGCGACCATTTTGGTTACTATTCCTGGACGCACGACTTTCCTGTCTTCCACGTAAAGCAGATGTGGCGGCGCAAAGACGCGATCTACCCGGCCACAGTCGTCGGCAAGCCTCGGCAGGAAGACTTCTTCATCGGCGAGTACCTGCAGCGGCTGCTGTCCCCGCTCTTCCCGATCGTCATGCCCGGCGTCAAGGCGCTGTGGACATACGGCGAGACCGGTTTCCACGCACTGGCCGGAGCGATCGTCAGGGAGAGCTATTACAAGGAAGCGATGGCCCACGCGTTTCGCATCCTGGGTGAAGGACAGCTGACCCTGACCAAGTTTTTGATGGTGACGGACGTTCCGTGCGACCTGAGCAATTTCAAGCACTTGTTGGAAATCGTGCTCGCCCGCTTCCAGCCGGAGCGCGACCTCTTGATTGTAAACGACACGTCAAACGATACGCTCGACTACACAGGCCGCAAGTTCAACCATGGCTCCAAGGGAGTCATGCTGGGCATCGGCGATCCGGTGCGTGAGCTGCCGCACGCGTACAGCGGCGAAGGCATCCCCGGCATTGCCAAAATCGAAGCGTTCTGCCCGGGCTGTCTGGTCATTTCTGGCCCCGGTTTTGAAGAACGGCCGGAACTGGGGAAAGAACTGCTGCCCTACGCCAACGAGCACCTGAGCGACTGGCCGATGATCTGCATCGTGGATGACGCGTCCATCGCCGAGAGCCAGAGCCGCTTCCTCTGGACCGTCTTTACCCGCTTCGACCCGGCTCACGACCTGTACGCCCGTTCGACGATTGTCCGCAACAAAATCCGGTACGAGGGACCGCTCATCGTCGATGCCCGAATGAAGCCGTTTTATCCCGATGAAGTGTGGACCCGGCCCGACATCGCCGCTCTGGTGGATCGTCGCTGGAAGGAATATTTCCCCAAATAATCGACTGTGTTCGACAGCAACAACCGAACCCGGAACAGCTTGTTCCGGGTTTTTTAATGTCCGAAAATTCTGTAATCACAGGTCATACAGCCCAATATAATGTAGCATCCGGCGCCCAAGACAACCGATCGGCTTGGCCGCGCTCGGGATTATTCACAAAAGGAGGGATTGCGATGAAGACACAGGAAGAGGTGGACGGCATCGTCACGTTGACGAAAGATGGCGAAAATTTGATCCGGGATAGTCCGCTGTACAACGACGGCCTCCGTCCCACAAACCGGGAGGAGCACAGCTGGACCACCTACAACTTCGCCAGTCTCTGGATCGGCATGTCCATCTGTCTGCCCACCTATGCGATGGCAGCCGGGCTCATCTCGCTTGGCATGAACTGGTGGCAGGCCATTTTGACGATCATTCTCGGCAACTGTATCGTCCTCATTCCTATTTTGCTCAACTCTCACGCCGGAACGAAATTTGGCATTCCGTATCCGGTCTTCGCCCGTCTTTGGTTTGGCTCCAAAGGGGCTCACATTCCCGCCTTGGCCCGCGGTTTGATCGGCGCGGGATGGTTCGGCATCAACTGCTGGTTTGGCGGGACGGCCATCGACACCCTGCTGCAATCGTTGGGCGGCTGGGGCAACGTTCCCGGCCACACCTGGATCGCCTTTTTTGGCTTCTGGGCGCTGAACGTCTGGATCGCCTACCGCGGGCCGGAAGCGATCAGACGGATGGAGTTCTGGGCCGCGCCCACACTGATTGTCATGGGCCTGGCGCTGCTCGTCTGGGCGATCACCAAAGCGGGCGGCTGGGGACCGATGCTCTCCGCTCCGTCCAAACTGACCACGACCGCCGACTTCCTGAAGGTGTTTTTCCCCGCCTTGACGGGCGCGATCGCCTTCTGGTCGACGATGGCGCTGAACATCCCGGACTTCTGCCGCTACGCCAAGAGTCAGAAAACCCAAATGGTCGGACAGTCCGTCGCCCTGCCGACTACCATGGGCGGGTTCTCGTTCATCGGCGTGGCCGTAGCATCCGCCACAGTGGTCATCTACGGAGAAGCCATCTGGGACCCGGCAGCGGTGCTGGCCAAATTCTCCCCGCTGGCGATCTTTTTGGGAACATTGGGGATTATTTTGGCGACGCTGACGACAAACGTGGCAGCCAACGTCGTGGCACCGGCCCGCGCCTTTGAAAACCTGGTACCGCGCCGGATGTCGTTTGGCGCCGGAGCGATCCTCACCGGAATCATCGCCCTGCTGATGCAGCCATGGTACATCCTGGAGAACTTCAGCAACTACATCTTCCTCTGGTTGGGGACGTACGGGGCTCTGCTCGGTCCCATCGACGGGATCGCCATCGCCGATTACTGGCTGGTGCGCAAACGGCGCATCCATCTGGTTGAACTGTACCGGCTGAACGGCATGTATTCGTACAAAAGCGGTTATAACATGCGGGCCATCTGGGCCATGCTGATCGGCATCGCCGTGCCGTTTGTCTGCAAGCTGATCCCCGGCCTGACCATTGTCTGGGACAACGCCTGGACCTGCGGCCTGTTGATTTCCCTCGTCATCTACACCTGGCTGATGAAAAACACCCCGAACCGGATGAGCGCAGCAGACTACGAGAACATCACCGCCCGAAGCGTCGAGCAGCAGGCTTCCTGAGCGGCGCGCAAAAAAGACTGGCAGAACCAAACGTCCTGCCAGTCTTTGTTTTGTTCGATCAGGTGATGAACCGGCTGATCATCTGCTGCAATTGCTGCGACAGACGGTTCAGATTTTCGCTCGAACGTGCGATTTCCTGCATGGAGGCGAGCTGTTCCTCGGAGTTGGCAGCTGCACCCTGGGTGTGAACGGCCGCTTCCTGCGCCAGACGATTCATTTCATCCATGGACGAGGCGACCTGCTGGACACCTGCCGTCATCTGCTCAGTTGCCGCCGAGACCTCCTGAATCTGCTCGGCGACCGCCTGGGCTGCGCTAACGATGCGCTGAAACGCCATACCCGCTTCCCGAACCGCCACGCTGCCCGCCTCCGTCTCCGCTGTGCCCTGGTTCATCGCGGCAATCACCTGGCCGGTCTCAAGCTGAATATCGCCAATGAGGCGGGCGATCTCCTGCGCCGAATTCTCGGACTGCTCTGCCAGCTTGCGCACTTCGTCGGCCACGACGGCAAATCCCCTGCCTTGTTCGCCGGCCCGCGCCGCTTCGATCGCAGCGTTCAGGGCGAGCAGGTTGGTCTGCGACGCAATGCCGGTGATCACCTGAACGATTTCACCGATCGCTTCCGAACGAGCCCCCAGCAGTGTCACCATCTCGGCGGCGCGATTCACCGCCGCTTGGACAGCAGACATTTGTTCCACGGCCTTGACGATGTATTCGTTGCCCTGTTCCGCCTCTTGCGCCGCCCGCACCGAAGACTCGGAGACGGTGCCGGCGGTCGCGGCAATCCGCTGGATGGCCGTGCCCAACTCCTCCATGACCCGCACGCTCTCCGCAGTCCGCTGCGTCTGCACTTCGGAGCCGGTCGCGATTTCCTGGATGGCGGCGGCAGCTTGTTCGGCGGCCTTGGCCGTCTGCTCGGCACTGGACGTCAACTGCTCGGACGAAGCCGCCACCTTCACCTCGCCGATCAACGAGCGAAGCTGAATGACCAGCTTGTTGAAGGCCTGTCCCAGCGTGCCCACCTCGTCCTTGCCCTCAAAGTCGACCGGCTGCACGGTCAGATCACCCCCGGCCAACTCATCCAGTTTGGACGCTACTTTCTTCAGCGGATCGGCGATCATCCGGGCGATCACGTACCCGATGGACATCGCCAGCAGCAGAGCCGCTCCGATGGTGATGATCAGCGTCATCTCCGCCTCCCGCGATTCCTGCGTATTTTGACGGTGAATGTCTTCGGCCGTCTGCGAGTTGTAATCCGCCCACGACTTCAATTCCTGGTTGATGCCGTCCAGTGTCGCTTCCGTCGCGCGAAAATAATTGTACGCCTCATCCTGGTTGCCTTCTTCGATCAACTGGATAACCCGGGTGCGATCACCCTGGTACTTTTCGTTCAAGTCCTTCAACGTCTGGAGAAACGCTGTTTCCCGCTTGTCCAGATTGCTTTGTTCCAACTGCGTCAACAGCTGATTGGAATCCTTGATGCGCGTCTCGATCTGTTGTTTGATTTCGAGCTGTTTCGTAGGACTGGTCTCCAGGATCATCTTGTACACGCTGGCTTCGATCGCCCGGGTTTGGGCGCGCAAGTCATTGATGCTCTTGATCGGCAGCAGTTGATCCTGGTACATCGCTCCCATTCGCATTTCTGCCCGATTCAGGTGCCAGTACCCGGCCCCCCCGACGATCAGCAGAAACGTGACCATCAGCATGACCAGATTGAACAGCTTTGCCCGTGTGCTCAGATTGCGAAGCAGCTTCATATGTTTTTGCCATCCCCTTTTTTCCCTGGCAGAATCGCAGGAATGATGTCACAAATATAAATGCGCCAGAAGTCCTGACAAATCGGACGGACCTCTGAGAAAAATGTCGCTTGTTGTCTAATTCTACCAAAAAAGGGGTAGGCAAGTCGATACTTTCTGACTATTCCGGTATGTCAAACACGGTCAGCAGTGAAATGCGGCTGATCTGCTCGTGCGGCTTGTAACAGACATAATAGGTGAGCTCCCGGCTGATGCGGTAGTGGATCCCGGCAAAGCCCCGATCCAGCAGAAAGGCCCGGATCTCATCCCCGGTCCACTCCAGCCATTCCTCGTGACATTTCGCTGCTGACAAACGCGACAACTGCTCCGGCGTATGACGCCAGCGCAGGGCGTCCGCCCGCAGTTCGTTCTCCCCGTATCGCTCGTCCAGCTCCGCCAGTCCGTCCACCTCCACTTCCTGGGCGAGGATGGCAGCCTGATCCCAGGTGGTTTCCGCGTGACAGATCGCGTACTGTGCGGCGATCTTCGGGTTGCTGACCAGGTAGACGCCGGGGCCAAATACGGCTTTTGCACTGGCGCCGTTGACGAACCTGCGCCGTTCCTCCCGCTCGTAACGCTGGGCCGCCACTACGCGCAGCGCTTCCTTGTACTCCACCCCGCGATAAACAATCTGCTTCATGCCCGCCTCCCCTTATCTGAACAATCATGAGGACACCATCGGCAGATGAAAACACCCTGCCCGGCGCGTCCGACGCGATTCGTCCGGCGGCATCTGCACCTGGCCGGGCGCAGGCTGACAGAGAAGGGCAGGGCGAGCAGGCCTGGCTGTCAGAAGCCTGCAGCATCGCCCTGCCGTATGGTTGATCCGCGTTACGGAAGGAGTTTGACCATGTCCTCGTACGTCTCCGGTCTGCGGTCGCGATAAAACTGCCAGGTATTGCGCACTTCATGGATCAGGTGTTTATCCATCTCGGCGATGACCACTTCGTCCTGGTCGCGGCTGCCGATGGCGACAATTTGCCCGCGCGGATCGACGAGGTAGGACTGTCCGTAAAACTCGCCCATATTCCACGGGGGTTCCACCCCCACCCTGTTGATCGCCGCCACGTAGTATCCGTTGGCGACGGCGTGGGCGGGCTGCTCCAGCTTCCAGAGGTACTCGGAAAGACCGGCCACCGTGGCCGACGGGTTGAAGACGATCTCCGCCCCGTTCAGGCCGAGCAGCCGTGCCCCTTCGGGAAAATGGCGGTCGTAGCAGATGTAGACGCCCACCTTGGCAAACGCCGTGTCAAACACCGGGTACCCCAGATTGCCCGGTTTGAAGTAGTACTTTTCCCAAAATCCGCAGCCGTTGCCGCCCGCCGCCACGTGCGGTATGTGCTGCTTGCGGTACTTGCCGAGGTACGTCCCGTCCGCGTCAATTACCGCTGCCGTGTTGTAGTAGGTCCCGATGCCCACCTTTTCGTACACGGGCAGAATGATTACCGTCCCCAGTTCGCGTGCCAACGACTGAAAGAGCTGCGTCGTCGGGCCGTCGGGCACTTCTTCGGCCGCCTCATACCACTTGGTGTTTTGTTCGGCGCAAAAATACGGGCCGAAGAAGATTTCCTGCAGACAGATGATCTGGGCTCCCTTTGCCGCCGCTTCGCGGACCATCCGCACGTGTTTTTCGATTGCCTTTTCCTTGTGGACGTGCACCGGTTCGTCCCCGTGCACGTCGTTTTTCGCCTGGATCAGCCCAATCGTCACCTTGTTTCCCATGCTGTCTTCCTCCTTCCTGTTACGGCCGTTCAAACGCGGCGCGCTTGATGAATTGTCCCGCACCCGCCTGGCCGACAAACTGCTTGTCACGTACAACAAACGCTCCCCGCGACAGGACAGAGACGATCTCGCCGTATACCTCCATGCCTTCAAACGGGTTGTAATCGACGTTCATGTGGTGGGTCTTCGCGGAGATCGTCCGTTTGACGCGCGGATCGAAGATGACGATGTCCGCGTCAGAACCCACGGCAATGGTGCCTTTTCTCGGGAACATCCCGAACAGTTTGGCCGCCTTTGTCGAGCAAACGTCGACGAACTGGTTCAGACTGATTCGCCCTTGACGGACGCCTTCGGAATAAAGGATGGTCAAGCGGTCCTCGATCAGCGGCCCGCCGTTGGGAATCTTCGTAAAGTCGTCCCGGCCCAGCTCTTTTTGGCCGATATAGTTGAATGAGCAGTGGTCCGATCCGACCGTCTGCAGGATGCCGTTTTTCAGCGCGTTCCACAGCACGTCCTGGTTCCACTTTTCGCGCAGCGGCGGTGACCAGACGTATTTGGCCCCTTCAAAACCAGGCTTTTCAAGGGCGGTGATGTCAAGCGCCAGATACTGCGGGCAGGTCTCGCCGAAGACGTTGAGTCCCCGTTCACGCGCTTCCGCGATTCGCTGCACGGCAGCCGCGCAGGAGACGTGGACGACGTACAGTTGGGCATCGGCCAAGGCGGTCAGTGCGATGGCCCGCCCGGTCGCTTCTCCTTCCGCTTCCGGCGGTCGGGTCAGGGCGTGGTAGATCGGCGCGGTATTTCCTTCCTTCAGCGCTTTCTTGGTCAGGTAGTCCAGCACGTCCCCGTTCTCTGCGTGCACCTGCACCAGCGCCCCCAGTTCTCTTGCGCGCACGAGCGTTTTAAACAGCGTCTCGTCGTCCGCCTGAAACACGTTTTTATAGGCCATAAACACTTTCAGCGAGGTGATGCCCTCGGTTGTGACCACGCTCTCCAACTCTTCCAGCACCTGGTCGTTCGCCTCGGCGATCATCAGGTGAAACCCGTAGTCGATGACGGCCTTGCCGCGCGCTTTTTCGTGCCAGGTGGCGATGGCCGAGCGAAGCGTCTCCCCTTTTTTCGTCAGGCAAAAGTCGATGATGGTGGTCGTGCCCCCGAACGCCGCTGCTTTGGTGCCGGTAAAAAAGTCGTCTGCCGTTACAGTCCCGCCAAACGGCATGTCGAGATGCGTGTGCGGATCAATCCCTCCTGGCAGGACGTAACAGCCGGTGGCGTCAATCTCCTCTGCGCCGTTCGCTTCCAGTTCGCTGCCGATGGCCGTGACCCTCTCCCCTTCAATCAAGACGTCCGCCCGGTAGGTATCGGCGGCTGTCACCACGGTGCCGCCGCGAATCACTTTTTTCATGCGCGCTTCCTCCCTTCCCCGCTCCATTGGCGTATGGGCACGGGCGCGTGCCCCCTGTCAGTACAAGCTATGCAAAAAGGCCTACCCGCATGACTTACTCGCAGCCTGTCCCGCAGTTTCCCTGGGCTGCCAACGCGGCCTGCCGCTGATTCCAGGAAAGCGGCGGCTGCCCCGTCGGCACCTCCACCATTTCGATCGTCCCCTCCACCGGACAGACGATCGAACAGAGGTTGCAGCCGACACAGTCCTCCTCCCTGACGACCAGTCTCTCCTTGCCGGACGCTTCATCCAAAACGATGTCGATGCATTGGTGCGACGTGTCTTCGCAGGCGATGTGGCACTTGTTGCAATGGATGCACGTCTCTTCGTTGATACGGGCGACCACCTTGTAGTTGAGATTGAGGTTGCCCCAGTCGGAGTAGGTGTGGACCGCTTTGCCGACGATGTCCATGACTGATTTGATGCCGCGCTGATCGAGGTAGTTGTTCAGCCCGTCGATCATGTCCTCGACGATGCGAAAACCGTGGTGCATCGCCGCTGTACACACTTGCACTCCCGTCGCTCCCATCAGCAAAAACTCGACGGCGTCACGCCAGGTGGAGATTCCGCCGATGCCGGAGATCGGGACATTTACCTTCGGATCGCGGGCGCACTCCGCCACCATGTTGAGGGCGATCGGTTTTACGGCCGGGCCGCAGTATCCGCCGTGCGCGCCTTTGCCGTCCACATGCGGGATCGGCAGCCAGCTGTCCAGATCGACACCCATCAAGCTGTTGATCGTGTTGATCAGGCTGATGGCATCCGCTCCGCCTTCCACTGCCGCCCGAGCGGTATAGCGGATGTCGGTGATATTGGGCGTCAGCTTGACGATGACGGGGGTCTGCGCCACTTCCTTTACCCATTCCACCTGCTGGATGATCAGATCGGGGTGCTGACCGACCGCCGAGCCCATGCCCCGCTCCGCCATTCCATGCGGACAGCCGAAATTCAGCTCCAGTCCGTCCACACCGACAGCCTCCACTTTTTTCACAATCTCATGCCAGGCTTCCCGCTTGTTTTCCACCATCAGCGAAGCGATCAGTGCGTGTTTGGGAAATTTCTTTTTCGTCTCTTCGATCTCTTTCAGATTCACCTCGAGCGGACGATCCGTAATCAGCTCGATGTTGTTGAAGCCGATCATCCGCTGCCCGCCGACGTGCAGGCCGGCAAACCGGGAACTGACGTTGATAATCGGCTCACCCAACGTCTTCCACACCGCTCCGCCCCAGCCCGCCTCAAACGCCCGCTGGACCTGGTAGCCGGAGTTGGTTGGCGGCGCCGATGCCAGCCAGAACGGATTGGGGGATGAAATGCCCGCCAGGTTGATGCTGAGATCTGCCATGGTACTTCGCCTCCTTTTCTCCCTGCATCACGCCGGCTGCGCCTGACCGCTCAGCGCGGCGTGGATGGCGTGCGCGGCCCGTTTGCCGTGATTTGCGGCATCGACCACCATTGCATCCGTCTTGCCGCCTCCGAAGATCACATCTCCGGCAGCGTATACACGCGGATTGGACGTGCGGTAGGTGCCTTCCTCCACCTGGACGATCCCGTTCCGATGCGCCAGCCCGAACGCTTCGATCAAAGGCACGTGACGCTGCTGGCCGATCGCCTTTACCACAAAGTCCGTCTGAATGACAAACTGGCTGCCGGGAACCGGCACGGGCCGCTTCCGTCCCTTTTCATCCGGCTCGCCCAACTCCATCCGTATCAACTCCAGCCCGGTCACCCGGCCGTTTTCGCCCAGAATGCGGGTGGGGGCCACCAGCCAGCGGAATTCCACGCCCTCCTGCTTGGCGAACTCGTATTCAAACTGGTAACAGGTCATCTCCCGCTCTGTCCGCCGGTAGAGTATCCGGACGTTCGCGGCACCCAGCCGCTTTGAACAGGTGGCCGCGTCAATCGCCGTGTTGCCCGCGCCGATGACGACCACCTTTTTGCCGATCATCGCGTCCGTAAGCGGCTTGGTTTTCGTCTCCTCCACCAGGGAGATGGCGTCCAGCACGCCGTCCAAATCCTCACCTTCGATGTGAAGCGGGGGGACCGCTCCCATCCCTACGGCGAGCAGGACCGAATCATACTGCTGCAGAAGTTCCTCGGGCTGTACGTCCTCGCCCACCCGGGTGTTGGTGACGAACGTCACGCCCATCGCCGCGACTTGTTCCGCCTCCCACAGCGGAATCTCCTGAGGGAGCCGAAACGAGACGATGCCGTACGTGTTGAGGCCGCCCGCTTTTTCCTTCGCCTCGTAGACGGTTACCTCATAACCCAGCCGCGCCAGCTCCCGCGCTGCCGACAGCCCTGCCGGCCCTGCACCGACAACGGCCACCCGTTTGCCGTTTTTCTCTCCGGCCTGAAACAGCACCGCTTCGTTTTTCATCGCCCAATCAGTGGCGTAACGCTGCAGGCGCCCGATCATGATGGGGTGAGACGCGTGATTCAACACACAGGCACCCTCGCACAGCACTTCGGTGGGACAGACGCGGGCACAGCTCGCGCCCACGGGATTGGCTTCCATGATCGTTCGGGCTGATCCGTACATATTGCCGGTCGCGATCTTTTTGATAAAGGAGGGAATGTCGATCGAGGTGGGACAGGCCTTGATACAGGGGGCGTCGTAGCAGTACAGACAGCGGTTGGCTTCGTCGATTGCTTCTTTCGGCTTCAGCGCCGGGACCACTTCCCGGAATCGGTGTTCCAGTTCCGCTCGCGCAGCCGCTGGTTCACGATGGACGCTCATCTTCCAACAACCTCCTCACACGTTTTTTCCACCTGGCAGGTGCTTGCTATTAATCAATGTGGGAAATGACAGTTTTATGATCGTTTCATCGCGGTTTCCGGTAGCTTGCCACTGAAATCAATTCAACCCGGATGGCATGAATGGTTTCAGCGGTGAATACGCTGTTACCAAAACGTGGAAGGGATGAAGCGGGCATGAAGGATTACGACCTGCTGATCGCCCGGCTCCGCCGCCAAATCGCAGAGGCGACCGAACAACTTAAGCAGTTGGAAGCGGAGCGGGCCGCGTACGAAGAACAGCGCCGCCGCCGCAGCGCGTACCTGTCCTCGCGGGAAATCCTCGATCTGCTCGCCGCCCGGCACGGACGGATGGGCAGCATGGCGACGATCAAACGCTGGGCGGATGAAGGACACCTCGGCGCCGTCATCGACGAGCGGGAAGCCTTCCCCCTGCTCACCGGGAAACAGGGCAACAAGCGGTTTCTCTACCCACGCGAGGACGTGTTTCGCTTTTTGTATGAAAAGGGATTGTTGACGCCGGCGTACGATGTGCTGGACCGTGTCCGGATCACGCGGGGAACGCAGCAGGAATGGGCAGTGGTCATCTCGGCAGAGCTGGCGGTGGATCGTTTTCTATACACGGTGCAGGTGGAAAGCAGCGGCGAAGTGGTGAGCGGAATCCCGGAAGCGGACCTGCTCCCGCCGGAACATCCTGCTTCCCGCCTGCCTGTCTCGTAAGGAGGAACTATGGAACTGGCTGTCGTCACGCTGGCCAATACGCCGGAAAATCAGGAGCGCTCGCGGCAAATCCGCGATTTTCACAAAAAAAAGGGGCAGCCCCTCGCCATCCGGTTCAGCGAGGAACTGACCCATATCGTTTTGGAAGCGCCGTGCCTGTATTTGCCCGACCGGAAGCTGCTCGGCACCGATGCGGTAGTGGACGGCAGCGGCCGGCAGTGCTCCGGCCATTACGAGATTCACCCCCGCAGCAAAGGAAAGACCATCAATCTGCACCTGGATTCCGAACTGGCTGCGGAGCTGGAGCAAATCCGCGCCCGCGTCGGCAGCAAGACCCAGCATGACGTGATTCTCGACATGGTCATCCGCGGGATGAAGGCGTATCTGGCCGAGCAGGACAAAGGTCGCGGCGAACAAAACTAGATTACTTGTACTCTCCTTTCAGGTACTGGTAAAACGGCTGATCCACCCAGAACTGGTAGCTGGAGATCGTAACCGCCGGGTTGATTTTCTTCAGCCCGCCGATGACCTGTTGTGACTGTTCACTCAAGGTGAACGTCTGGGCGATGAATCGGCCGTCCTTCAGCACGTGGTTGGTGATCACCGGATACCCCTCCAGCTCTGTCAGCGAATAGTAGAGCGGCTGCCACCAGGAACCTTTCAACAGGCCGGTCACGTCTTCCTGGTTGCGTTTGGCGTATCGGAGAATGAGCGGCTCAAAGCGCTGCTTCTCCTCGACGCTGGCAAATTCAAAGCTCAGGTCGTACTCTTTGGCGTAGGCGATGTGGTTGCCGTTCTCTATCGGCACCACACGGTAATCCTCCGTCTGGACCGGTTCTCCCCACTCTTTCAGATAGACGAATGCGGACGTTTTCGGCTCCAGCTGCACCCTGGCCTGAATGCTCTCGCTGCGCAGGAGGCCGATCAACTGGATGGCGTGGACGATGTCGCTGTGGCCGTAAGTGATGGTGCGCTCCGGAGCAAAATGGGGATCAAACCGCGTGTCTTTCAAGTTATAGCCGGTGATCAGGTTTTGCTTGAGCGCTTCGTCCACGACTTTTTGCAGGTCTTCGGCCCGGATGATCTGCGACTCATACCAGGCTTGGACCAGCTTCCCTATGATGTCGTCATCGCTCAGATACCCGAGCGCGTTCTGGCTTTGACCGTGAAATTCGGCGACTTTGCCGAGGAGTTGATACGCCAGATCCGCCGTCGTGGCGGCATTCGCTGTTACGCCCGTCAGCGCGTCGGGAGCGACCAGTCCGCTGTCCAATGCGGCCGCCAATTCCTGTGCCGCCTGATGCGGGACGACGCCGTTCTTCGTATAGGTCCATCCCGCCTTTTTCCAGGCAGCAGCCACTTTTTCCTCGGTATAGGTGTAGGCCAGTTCCTTCAGTTCGGCCGCTTTCACGGCCGCGCTGAGCGCTTCCCAAACGGGCAGTTTGCCGGCATCAGCTGTGCCTTGCGGGAACAGCGACGGAATCGAAGGTGGTGCTTCCGTTAGACCGGAAGCCGTCCCCAAAATGCTGCCCAACGCTGCAGCAAACTGAGCGCGCGTGACTTCGCCAGACAGCTTGACGCCGTACTGTCGTTCGATGTAAGCAGCCCACTCGTTTGTAACGGTTTTGGCCGGTGTCGATTGGACGACAGCTGCGGCAGGCGGGACGGCGGGTGTGGCCCATACGGCTGTGGGCATGCCGATCGCGGCGAGCAGGGCGGCTGATGCCGCCGCATGAATCAGGGGACGTGACTTGGACATGGCAAATCCTCCTTGTAACGTTATGAAATAACCTATTATTCCTGTTTGTTTACTTTGATTTATGATTGAGCATAACGTTACCATCCTGTCCGCTGCGTGTCAAGATTGTCTTCGTACGACCGGAATCCACAGCTCGTTTCTCTTCTCTTCGACTGGCAGATAGCATTCGATTGCGGGCAAATCAGCCAGATCATAGGCGGAGGCGGGAAGCCACTCCGTGTAGAGACGTTTCCAGATATCCTGCATACCGTCCGGGGAGCCGGGCACCTCAAACACGGCCCACGTCGCTGCCGGAACGTTCATTTTGACCATGCCTTCCGGCGGCAGTTGGTCAGACACAATCGCCATGATATAGTCAAATGCTTCGCTCCTGCCCCATTCTCCATTCGCACAGACCCCCAGGATTCCGCACATCGGGTGGTTTGCCTTGCGCATCTCCCATAGTTTTTCAAAAATTCCCCGCTCACCTGCATCCTTCCAGATGCCGGGCACCGTGTGAAACGCCTGTTCCGTGTTGACGCGCTCTTTCCAACCGACCAGGGAAAATCCGCCGACGTCCTCGATCCTGTAGCTCATTTCCACAGCGCCTTTGATTGAAAATTGAAAGGATATGCGCGGAAAGGCCTTCAGTCTTGTCCCGGCGCTGCGTGCAGCCGTCGGCGTCGTGCCGTGCAGGTTTTGAAACGCCCGGGCAAATGCCTCGGGCGAATCATAGCCGTACTTGAGGGCAAGATCCACGACTTTGATCCGGCTGTTTTGCAGTTCAAATGCCGCCAAGGTGAGACGCCGTCTCCTGATGTATTCCGACAGCGAAACTTCGGCCATGAAAGAAAACATGCGTTGAAAGTGGTACGCGGAGCAGCAGGCCACTTTGGCCGCTTCCGCGTAATCAATCTCGTCGGCAAGATGATCTTCGATGTAACGAATCGCCTCATTCATTCGTTTGACCCAATCCATTCTCACGCCATCCTTTTGGTAAGTATGTTAACCCAATCGCAAACGCAACGCCGTGCAATTTGTGCACAAGATTGCAAGGTCATCCCGCATCACTTCCACTTCGCCGCTGTTTTTCCTGCAAAAAAACGGCACCGTTTTCCCAGGGGGCCGGGCTGGAATGGCCGCGCTGCCCGCGGGAAACAGTGCCGTATCGCTTTTATCGAGAATTTTGTGCCTGTACTAGGCCAATTCCTCAAACGCTTCCCGCAGGACGCGGGCGATGAAATCAAGGTCGTCGCTGGTCGTGGAGAACGGCGGGGAGAGCGTCAGGATGTTGTTGTAGCCGGGAACCGTGTCCCCGTTGCGGCCGATGATCAGGCCGCGCTGCTTACAGGCGGCGATCACCCTGGTCAGCTTGTCGGGGGCGGCCGGTTCCTTGGTGTCCCGATTCTCCACCATTTCAATGCCCATCAGGAAGCCGAAGCTGCGGATGTCGCCCACATGCGGGTGATTCTCCAGGAACGCAAGCTTTTCCCGCAGTTCCACGCCGAGCCGTTCCGCCTTTTCGATCAGCTTTTCTTCTTCCATGATCTCCAGGTTTTTCAATGCCACTGCACAGGCCGCGGGATTGCCGCCAAAGGTGTTGACGTGGCGGAAGTGCAGGTTTACCCCCTGTTCGTTGAACTTGTCGGCGATGTCTGCCCGTACCGCCGTCGCTGATAACGGCAAATAGGCGCTGGTGATCCCTTTGGCCATCGTCACGATGTCCGGCTTGACGCCGAAGTTCTGGTGGCCGAATTTCCGCCCGGAACGGCCAAAGCCGCAGATCACTTCGTCCACGATCAAGAGAACACCGTATTTGTCGCAGATTTCCCGCACTTTCGGCAGGTACTCCGGCGGAGGAACGATCACGCCGCCGCCGGTGATCACCGGCTCCATGATGACGCCGGCCACGGTCTCCGCCCCTTCCCAGTTGATCACCTCGTCATAGACCTGCGCGCACTCCAGGCTGCAGCTGCCGTACGATTTGCCGAACGGACAGCGGTAGCAGTACGGCGGCGAGACGTGCAGAAAGCCTGGCGCCAGCGGCTCGTATTTATGCTTGCGGATCGACTGGCCGGTCGCCGCCAACGCTCCCATCGTATTGCCGTGATAGGCGCGATGGCGGGATATGAACTTGTACCGGCCGGGCTGGCCGTTTTGGTGGTGGTACTGTCGGGCGATTTTGAACGCCACTTCGTTCGCTTCCGATCCGCTGTTGGAAAAGAAGACGCGGTACTCGCCGCCCAGCCATTCGCTCACTTTTTCCGAGAGCTTGATCGCCGGCACGTGGCTTTGCGTCAGCGGGAAATAGGCGAGCGATTTCAACTGCTCGTAGGCCGCCTGCGCCAGTTCCTCCCGGCCGTACCCGATGTTGACGCACCACAGGCCGGACATCCCGTCCAGATACCGGTTGCCGTCGATATCGGTCACCCAGGAACCGCTCGCTCCGGTGACGATCATCGGGTTGGGGTTGTACGGGGACATGTGGTGCCACATGTGGGCCCGGTCCTTTGCCAACAGCTCTTCCTTGTCAAGGATTTGCGTCCGCTGCTCTTGAGTCATCTGCCGTTCCTCCTTTCGTTATTTCACAAACACTTTCTGCGATCCGATGGCGGTATCGCCGTCGTCAAACCAGCGGGACGTCACCGTCTTTTTCTTGGTGAAAAACTCGACGCCGTCCTTGCCGTTGGCGTGCAGGTCGCCGTAGAACGAATGCTTCCAGCCGGAGAAGGCAAAGAAGCCCATCGGCGCCGGAACGCCCACGTTGACACCGACCATGCCGGCCTCGACGCGCTGGACGAACTCCCGCCCCCATTTGCCGTTGTTGGTGTAAATGGTGGCACCGTTGCCGAAACGCGACTTGCTGATGACCGCCAGCCCCTCTTCAAAATCGCGGACCCGCAGCACGCTTAACACCGGCGCAAAAATCTCGTCGCGGACGATGACCATTTCCGCATCCGCGTGGTCGAAGATGGTCGGACCGAGGAAAAAGCCCTCCCGTTTGGCCTTGGCGTCTTCCCGGCCGTCCCGGACCAGACGGGCACCGGCAGCGATCCCTTTCTCGATGTAGCCGTGCACTTTTTCCAGATGAGCCGGCCGGATGACTGGCCCCAGATCGACGCCCGGCTCCAGTCCGTTGCCCATCTTCAGCGCGTCGGACTCTTCGACCAGGTATTGAATCAGCTCGTCGGCGATCTCCTCCACCGCGACGACGACACTGGCCGCCATACAGCGCTCCCCTGCACAGCCAAATGCTGAGCTGACAATCGTTTTGGCGGCGCGGCGCAGGTCGGTGTCAGGCATGACGAGATGATGGTTTTTCGCGCCGGCCAGCGCCTGCACCCGTTTGCCGTGAGCAGAAGCCGTTTTGTAGACGTACTCCGCGACGGGCTGGGAACCGACGAACGAAATGGCTTTCACATCCGGATGCTCCAGCAGGCCGTTGACGACGTCGTGAGCGCCGTTGACCACGTTGAACACCCCGTCCGGCAGGCCCGCTTCCTTCAGCAGTTCGGCAATCCGGATGCAGGAGAGCGGCGTGCGCTCGGACGGTTTCAGCACAAAGGTGTTGCCCGCTGTAATGGCAATCGGGTACATCCACATCGGCACCATCAGCGGGAAGTTGAACGGCGTGATGCCGGCCACGACGCCCAGCGGAAAGCGGATTACCTGGCAGTCGATGCCCTTGGCAATGTTGGGCAGCGACTCGCTCATCAACAGCGTCGGCATCCCGGCCGCAAACTCCACCATCTCAATCCCGCGCAGCAGTTCGGCGTGCGCCTCGGGCAGGTTCTTTCCGTTTTCCAGCGTGATCATCCGCGCCAGTTCGTCCTGGTTTTCCCACAGCAAATGCTGGAAGCGAAACATGATGCGCGCCCGCTCCACCACCGGGGTCTCGCTCCAGGCGGGAAACGCCGCCTTGGCTGCCTGGACAGCCTTGTCCACGTCGTCTTTGGTCGACAGCGGGACGCGCGACAAAAGCTCGCCTGTCGCCGGATTGGGGATGTCCTCGTAACGGTCGGACTGGGACTGCACCCACTCGCCGGCGATGTAGTTCTTCAGCATGGGCCCTACGGTCGTCGTACTCATTGCTTCAACTCCTTACTATTTGTTTGATAGTTCCATCTTATCTGAATTTTTCACACGACATCACTAGACAAACTGCAAGTAGTTGGGTAGTATTCATCATACATACTGTCAAGAGGAGGAAAAGCATGAACAGCGACTGGCGTCTTACCGTGGCCGATGTCATCAGACGGCCGCTGTTTTGCGACGCGGAGGTGGTGGCCGGCAGCCGCGGGTTGTCCCGTCCCATCCGCTGGGTCCACGTGCTGGAATCGGCCGACACCTGTCAGTTCCTCAACGGCGGCGAACTGATCCTGTCCACCGGCCTTGGATTCGGCGAGGCCAAAGAGAAACGGCTGGCCTATCTGTCCGAGCTGATTCGCCGCAAAGCGGTCGGCCTCTGTATCGAGCTGGGCGCCTATATCCCGCACGTGCCGGATGACATGCTGGAACTGGCCGACCATCACGATTTTCCCCTGATCGTGTTCCACCAACCTGTGCGATTCGTCGACATCACGCTCGATCTCCATGAACATCTGATCAACCGGCAGATGCAGGCGCTGCGCAATCTGGAGTCCTACTCGCGCGGCCTGCAGCGTTTGAGCCTGCAGACGCAGGGCATTTCCAGGATGCTGCAGCATTTTCAGGCGGCCGTGGGAACACAGGTGTTTTTGTACACACCGGAAGCGCCTCCGCAATTTGTGCCGCCGCTCCCGCAGACCGTTCAGAGCGAACTTGCGTCCATGATGCGCTCCGCCTTTCCCGCTGTTCCCTCGGCGGAGGGGGGAAATGGCGTCCTCGCCCTGTCCGACAAAAAGCGCATCATCTACCAGCCGGTGACCGCGATGGGCCATCTGCTTGCGTACCTCGGCGTGATTCTGTACGAACGGGAAGCGGACGAGTACCTGCTGCTCACGCTGGATTACACAGTCAGCGCTCTGGCCCAGGTCCTGATGCGCCGAATGTTTGCCGAAGAGCAGGCGCTCGCGACGGAAAACCGGTTGTTTGACGACCTGATCATCAACCGTTCGCTGACGGAAGAGCAGATTCGCGCGCTGCTCGGGCTGGCCGGGACAGGAAAGGCGCCCGTCTACCATATCCTGCTGATGTCCCTGCGGCGTGACGGCGACGAGCACGCCGCTCCCCTGCCGCCGCACGAACTGACAGGTGTATTCCGTTCGCTCCTCTCGCGGCTGGGCTTTCGCCCGTTTATCCGCTGCAAGGGCAGCCGCTTTTACCTGCTCGTGATCGGCCCGTACAAAGCTGCAGACGCCCGCCGCTCTCTGGACAAGGCAATGGCCGAGATGAAACGCATCTGCCGGCAGGTGATGGGAGCGGACACGGACGTGCTGTTTGGCGTCAGCCGTCCAGGCACTCGGCTGGGGGAGGCCGGCAGGCACCTGACAGAGGCGGAACAGGCGCTCGCCTTTCAGCACGATTCTCCAAGCCCCTATTTTGCCGATCTTGGCCTGTTTCGCCTGCTCTTTCACGTTCCGCATGAATCGGTGTTGAAGCCGTTCATCAACGATTACCTGGGGGCGCTGATCGACTACGACGAAAAACACGGCACACAGCTCGTCCACACACTGCGTGTCTACCTTGATTCCAACCTCTCCAAGCAGGAGACGGCCACGAAACTCTACATTCACCGCCAAACCTTGTATCACCGTCTGGAAAAGATTGAAGAGATCCTTCCGCCTGACTATGCCCATCCGCACCACCGGCTTTGTCTCGAAATTGCCCTGCGTGCCTATGAATGGCTGAACCACAGACCGGCCGCTGCCCCCTTCCGTCCGGACGAACAAACGGCGCGACCGTCACGCTGACGTGACGGGACGCGCCGTTCAATTGGGGTTGTCTGTGTGTCTGCCTCAACGGCGGGATCTGGCCGGATAGGTAATTTGCATGTCATACCAAGCCATCCTGCCTTTTTCCAGTTGAATGACGATTCGGTACGGTCCGGGTTCGGCCAAATCCACCGTCAGCGTTTCGGGATTGTCTTCGCTGTCGGTGGAGCCGATCAGATTTCTGTCACCATCGTAGACGTACAGATTGACATCGGCATCGCCGATCCATTCCGCAGTCACGGTCATTTCACCCGCCTGCTTGGCCCGGATCCAATACGTGTGATCCCTGTTATTACGCGAATTTTCGATAAGTCGCCCCGTTTTGACTTCTGTTATCCAATCGTCGGACAGCAGCTTGCCGTTGGCTGCCAGAGCGTACGGCTGAGGCCCCTTGGGGATGTTGTAGCCCTCTACCGTCACCGTGTAGATGCCTTCCTCGGGATGCTTGATCCAGACCTGCTCCACGTTGTTGAGGTTGTCCACTTCATCGTCGTAGGGATAGCGGAAAAAGTCGTTGCCGTTCAAGGTCTCGCCGCTTGGCGTTACTACTCGCAGGTTCAGATCGTTGACCAGCGTGCGCGTGGCTGCCAGGGAAGCCGGGTAATCTGTCCAGGCCAGGGTGATGGCCAGCGGTTGGGAATCGTCCGTCACCTTGAGACGGTATGTCGCTTCATCCCCTGTTTTCATCCCCTTTTTCTCATCCACAAAGCTCGTCTCGATCGCACGCTGCAGGTTGGCTCGTCCAAAACCCTGCAAGCGCATGTCTTCGTCCAAATCGTCGGCGCCGCTGATGAGCATTGCCTTGATCAACGCCCCGCTTGGATTGTCCACGCCGTTTTCCTGCAGGTACTGACGGACTTGGGCCACACCGCCGGCCAACACTGGCGTCGCCATGCTTGTCCCGCTGAGATAGGCGTAGAACTCATCAAAATGTCCGTGATAATTCTCGTCGGGTGCCAAAGAGGAACGCGTGGACAGGATGTAGCTTCCCGGCGCGACCAGATCGGGCTTGAGGCGGCCGTCCGCCGTCGTCCCCCGGCTGCTGAATTCGGCTACCTCGTCCGGGTCGTCCGCTTCGTAATCATCCAGCTCCGGCCGGTCGTTCTCGGTAGCGCCCACGGCGATCACGTTTTTGGCTGTCGCCGGCGTGCCGATGGTCTCGTATCCGTATACGCCCGAATTGCCAGCCGCCACCAACGCCGTCATGTCCGGATGTTCCCAGAGGAACTGGTCGAACAAAAACGAGTCCAGGCCGTATTCGCCATAGTCATCGACGCCCCAGGAATCGGAGTGGATGCGCGCGCCTTCCGCGTAAGCCTCCTCCAGAATGTCATGGACATCTCCTGCCAGATATCCGTCTTCGTCCAGCATGGAATGAAAGACGAGCTTCGCATCGGGAGCCATGCCTTTGTACTGGCCGTCTGACGCTTTGCCGGTGCCCACGATCGAGCCCGCCACGTGAGTGCCGTGGCCGTCAGGATCGCTGGCATCCCCTTGGCGCCCGATGGCATAGAGTTCTTTCACCTGGCCTTCAAAATCCGGGTGGATCTGATCGGGATCGCCGGTGTCCAGGCCGCTGTCCGCTACGCCGACAATCTGCCCTTCGCCGGTGTAGCCGGTGGAGGCCAGGTAGTCGGAATGGATGATTGCCGCCGCCCGGTCATTGCGAAGTTTTCGCTCCAAAACGGGAACGACGGCGATGACCTCGTCGGATTGGATTACCTCTTCCAGACTGCGGCCGCTCAGCCGCGCCATCGAGATGTGGGGAGCTTCCTCCAGGCTTTTCACTTGTCTGGCTTCCCCGTCTTTCACGATCCGCTTCAAGGTGCGCTCCATGTCGACACGGTGGTCAAACCCGATGACCGCTACCTCCACATCCGCCCGCTTGCCGAGGGTGGAGCGCAGCGACGGCGACACCTTGGAAACGGGATGAAACGGGAGGACGTCCCTGACGAACGGCAGCTTTTTCAGCGCCCGCCGCGCTTTTTCCTCGTCCACCCGGGCAATGAACGCGTAATCGGGTATGTAATCCCCCAGGGTTACGCCCAGGTCTTCCACCTGCTCCTTCCACTCTTCCACCACCGGACCGTCAAACTGAATGACGATCAGATCCGTGCTTCCCTTCTGCGACGTTTGGGAAGCGAGTGAAAGTTCCTCCTTCGCCTCGATCGCCAGTCTGCCCTTGCGCCCCTCTTCCCGCTTGGCGCTGACAGGCAGTTGACCGACCATCAAGGATACGACCAGTGTCATGGATAGTGCCGCATGCCATTTGAACCGCAAAGAATCAACACCCTCTTCCCATTGTTGTATAATGTTTCCATTATACGGCAAAATTCGACGATGGGAAAGAGTCTGAATATTTCCTTTAGACAAAAAAGGATCGAGGAACAGTCCCCGATCCAGGATGAAGAACTTCCCTGCACCGACTCGTCACCCTCCGTGGACAGACGTTCCTGACGCCGGTGCGCCATTTGGAAACAACGGCTGAAAATCAACCCATTCCAAACGGCTCAACTGCTCAATGTCCGGGCTGTCGTCGCCCGCCTGCGTCAGCCGGAGCGCCTGGTATTGCATGGCTTCCTGCAGCAGGTTGTGCACCATCCGACCGTTGCCAGTGAGCGTCCCCGCTTGAGCCGCTTGTTCCAACTGCTGCCGAATGCGCTCCTCCACATCGCCGCCGAGCCGGTATCCCGCCTGCGTGACCGCCTGCAGCAGCATGCGGGTGAGCTCTTCTGTCGTGTAATCGGGGAAGTGGAGGTATTTTTTGAAGCGGGAAAACAGGCCCGGATTGCTCGCCAGCAAACGCTGCATCTCCGACGGATAGCCGGCCAGCACGACCACCAGGTTTTCGCCATGACGGGACATTTCCTCCACCAGCGTGTGAATCGCTTCCCGACCGTAGTCCCGTTCGCCGCCCTCCAGCAGTGCGTACGCCTCGTCGATAAACAGGACGCCGCCCAGCGCTTCGCGGATTTTGCGCCGGGTCAGCGCCGCCGTCTGCCCGACGTATCCGGCTACCAGATCGGCCCGGCTGGCCGTGACCAGATGGCCCCGTTTCAGATAGCCGATTTCCTGCAGCATCTCCGCATACAGGCGGGCGACCGTCGTTTTCCCCGTGCCCGGACTGCCGGTGAATACGGCGTGCAGCTCAACGGGAACGGTCGGCAGTCCGCAGGCGGCCCGCTTCCGCTGCACCGAGGCAAACGCGGCGATTTTGTTCAGTTCCGCCTTTACTTCATCCAGGCCAATCAAGGACGCCAGCTTTTCTCTCGCCGGCTGGACATCCGGCAGCGCGTCCAGACCGCCAACGTCTTTGGGGTAGAGAATGGTGAAGTCGTCCCACTTCAGTTCATCCGGTTCGTCGAGACGCCGCCCCTTTGCAAAAATCGCTTCCATCACGAGATTGGCCACCGTTCGGGCATTGCCGAAGGTGTGGTCCACACGCGCCTGTTCGATTCGCTGCCGCAAAGCCCGCCGCGCTTCCGGCGTGAAGGAAAAATCGTTTCGGCTGGCCACCTGCTCGGCAATCGCCACCAGTTCGTCGGTCGTATAGTCGGGCAATAGGAAGTGGCCCGTCTCTGGAAAACGACTGCGCAGCCCCGGATTGGCGTACAAAAACTGCCGCATCTCCTCCGGATAACCGGCCAGCATCACCACAAACCGGCCGGCGTATTCACCGCCGGTCATCGCGGCCACCAGCGTGTCGATTGCAGCCTGGCCGTAATCGCTGCCCGAGCTGTCAGCCCGCTTCAGGCTGTAGGCCTCGTCAATAAACAGCACGCCCCCGACCGCCCGTTTGACCGCCTCCATCACCCGCTGTTCCGTCTGTCCCACATACGCCCCGACCAGATGGGAGCGGTCCACTTCCACCACGTCGCCGCGCTCCAGAAGTCCCAGCTCGTGATACAGACGGCCGATCAGACGGGCCAGCGTGGTCTTCCCCGTCCCCGGATTGCCCATCAGCACCAGATGGAGGGGCAACTGATCGGTCAGGTGCCAACCTTTTTCCTCACGGAGCTGCCGATACCGCAGGAAGCAGGCCAGCTTGCGCACGCGCTCCTTGATCTCGTCCAGCCCGATCAGCCCTTCCAGTTCCTCCAGGGCTGACTGCCCGCGCCCGCCTCCAGGCATCTCTGCATCGTCCGATTCCCCGTCAATGGACAGCAGCCGTTCATGTTCTTCCTGCTGTGCGGTCAAGCGTTTGACGCTCTCCTGCAAGGCAGCCAGCATTTCCGCCGAATAAAACATGCCCTGCAGCGAGGCCGCATAGGCCTGGGTCCTCTCCAGCATATCGCCGAGCAGGCGCTCCCGCTCCGCGTACAACCGCTCCACGCCGGCTGCCGCGTGCACCGCTGTTTCGTCCCCGGCCGCTTCGGCCGCTTCGCGCGCGGCGGCAGCCAGAGCCTGCCATGACGGAAGGGCTTGCAACTCGGCCTCGGCGGCTTGTTTCAGCTGCTCTGCGTTCCGCCTGCGGGTAGCGGCGTTATCCGTTTCGCGGATCAGCGGATAGCTGCCGTCGAGGCGGTGTTCCTTCAGACGGGTCAGGTACAGGCGCACCCGCAGTTCGGCGGACGGCCGGTAGGCAGGGTCCAGCCGGACGGCACGGGACAGCCATTCCTCGGCCAACCCGTAGCCTCCCCGCTTTTCCATGCGGAGAGCAGCCAGCCAGGTGAGCACCACCGCTTCCGCCTGATCCAGCCGTTTGTCCTCGTCCGTTCCGCGCCGCTCCTCGATCAAGCGGAGGAGCGGGATTAGCTCCCCTTCCGACAGCTGTCGTATGTCAGGTGGGTGCTCCCGCCACCTCCACACAACTTCCAACCGGTCCGCTGCTCGCTGCTGCATCGTGCCCCTCTCCTTTTCTGGTTTTTCGTGTGTACTCCAGTTGTACCATACTTCAATTTTGGTGAAAAAGGCAATGATCGAAAGCACACGCCTGGCACACGGCAAAAAAGCAACCTCCCGTCATTAGGAGGTTGCTCAGGCCCGATCACCCATGCGCCACGAACTTTGTCTGCATGCTGAACAACCTCCCGTCATAGGAGGTTGCTCGTTTCTGTTGTGTTGTTCCCTACACTACAGCTTTACGTTGCCAATGTCCACGTCGGCCTTGAAGCGGGCCTGGGCTGCTGCAAATACGTCCTGTTCCGACTCGGCGGCGACCTTGAACATGGTAATCAGTTTGTCGCCGCTGTGCACCTGCACGTTGTACTGCGAATCACCGTCGTACGTAGCGGAAAACGTGTATGCGCTGCCGTTCACGTTGATGGTTCGTTCCATATCGTTCGGACACACCTCCCGCCATAGTGTGTCCGCCTGCGGCCCGCTTCATCCCCGGGGCAGTGCGCTTCGACTGCTCAAGACGCGGCTGCTGCCTGCCTGGGCACAGCGAAACACAGTGAAACTGGCAGTGCGTCCCGCAGGCTGCATGCGGTCAGGGAGTAAGCAGTCGCGGACAGGACATTCATATCCGACAGGACCCTATACCGGCGAAAACGCCTGGTAGTCAGTCGGCTGGCGTATGATGGTACCATCCGGAAGCTCGACCAGCAGCAGATCAGTCTCCTCTTGGCTGCCCTCCTGCCAGTCAAAGACAAACACTTGTTTGTCCATCGGCTTGTTTTCGTCCAGAACGGCCAGGATTGCGCGCAGCGTGTCGGCCGTAATCGGCACCGGAATGCTTGTCCCCTGCCGGTCAGGGATGGAGAGCAGCTTCGGCGCCTCTTCAAAATACTGGACGGTATCCAGCAGCAGCGACACCTGCTGAGCGTTCAGTTCAGAAGCAAATCGTTCAAACGGCTTGGCCATGTGCATCATTCCTTTTCATCCGCAGAATTGTCGAACAAGCTGAATTGGGTTACCGCATTACCATCCCGGGGTGTTTTGTCCGGTTCCGCTTCGGCCGACCCTTTCGGGGGCTCCGCCGCTTTTTCCGCTTCGTCCGGCAAAACGGCTTCATAGGCGACGGCTTCCACGCCGCCGTCCACCACGCTGCGAGCCGCCCCCCTTGTTCCGTCACAGCCACCTGTTCGGTCGGCACCAGTACCCACTCGTTTCTGTCCGTCAAAGCGTAGAGCGTGTCTTCCACAGTCACCGCCACCACCCGATGCGGATTGGTTTTCCGCTTGCGAATCACCTGGACCCCTTTGCCTGCCCGGCCCTGCAGCGGGATGGCGGAGATCAAGGTGCGTTTCACTTGTCCTTCGGCCGTCAGCAGATTGAACGACCGCGCATCTTCCGCCTCCGTCGGCAGCAGGGCGACTACCTCGTCACCAGCCGCAAGCGAAATCGCCTTGACGCCGCTGGACGCCCGGCCGGTCGCACTCACCTCGCTGCGCGGGAAGCGGATGCCCATGCCGTCTTTGGTCACCGCGAGGAAGGCACCCTCTTCACCTGCCACAAACGCCGTGACAAACTCGTCTCCCTCTGCTTTCAGCTTGGCCGCCACCAGCGCGCCGGAACGATTTGTCTCGTACTCGGTCAGCGCCGTCCGCTTGATCAAGCCGGAGCGGCTGACGTGATAGACGTAGAGCGGCTGCTTGAAATCGTCCACGATCGCAAACCCGACGATGTGCTGCTGCTTGTCCAGCGGGATGACGTTGACCAGCGCGGTCCCGATCTCTTTCCACTTGTCGTCGGGAATGGAGTTGACCAGCGTGGCAAAATACTTGCCGTCCTGGGTGAAGAACAAGGCCGTGTGGGAGGTGTTGGCCTCCGCAAAATAGCGGACCTTGTCCCCTTCCTTGACGCCGCAGGTCTCGATTGTCCCGCCCATCGACTTGAACGAGCGCGGGCTGGTGCGCTTGATGTAGCCTTCGTTGGTCAAGGTCACGACGCAGTCTTCCGCGTTGATCTGCATCGCGATATCCACCTTGACCTCCTCGATCTCTCCCTGGATCTCGGTCAGACGCGGCTCCGCGTACTTTTTCTTGATTTCGTTCAGCTCGGCGGTAATCACCTGGATCAGCTTTTTCTCGCTGCCAAGAATCGCCTTCAATACCTCGATCTCTTTGGACAGCGTTGCCAGCTCCTTCTCCAGCTTGACGATATCCAACCGGGTGAGCGACGCCAACTGGATGGACAGGATCGCCTCCGCCTGTGCCTCCGTGAACCCGTACTGCTCCATGATGTTTTTTCTGGCGTCGGCCCGGTCTTCGGAGTTCATGATCGTCTCCACGATCTGCCGCAGGATCGACTTGGCCCGGATCAGCCCCTGTACGACGTGCTCCCGTCTTTGCTTTTTGTCCAGGTCGTACTGGGTACGGCGCGTCACCACGTCTTTCTGGTGGTCGATGTAGGCGGCCAAAAGCTCCTTCAGCCCCATCTGCCGGATCGTTCCCTCGTGGATGACGTTCATGTTGTAGTTGTAATAGATCTGCAGGTCGGTGTTTTTGTACAAATAGTTGAGGATCGCATTTTCGTCCGCGTCTTTTCGGATGTCGATGACAATCCGCACCTTCTTTTGCTCCGCCTCTTTACGGCCGGTCTCGTCGCGGACAGCCAGCGCCCCCTCGATCTTGCGCTCCATCACCAGTTCGTCAATCTGGGCGACCAGCTTCGATTTGATCACGTCATACGGAATCTCCGAGATGACGATCTTTTTCACCTTGGTGCCTTTGGGCTCCTCCACGTGGCTGCGGCCGCGGATGACAAACTGTCCGCGCCCGGTCTCAAACGCCTTGCGAATGCCGGATGTGCCCTGGACGATGCCGCCGGTGGGAAAATCGGGCCCTTTGATATGCTGCATCAGCTCGTCCAGCGTGATGTCCGGCTTTTTCATCTGGGCGATCGCCGCGTCGATCACTTCCCCCAGGTTGTGCGTCGGAATCTCCGTCGCAAACCCGACCGCAATCCCCGACGCTCCGTTGACGAGCAGGTTGGGAAAACGGGACGGCAGCACGGCCGGCTGCTGTGCCGAGTTGTCGTAGTTGGGGATAAAGGTGACCGTGTCTTTTTCGATGTCGCGCAGCATTTCGTTGGCCAGCGCGGACAGGCGGGACTCGGTGTAACGCATCGCTGCCGGCGGGTCGGCGTCCAGGCTCCCGAAGTTGCCATGACCCTGAATCAACACCTGACGCATTTTCCACCACTGCGCCATCCGTACCATCGTCTCGTAAATGGCGCTGTCCCCGTGCGGATGGTAGGTCCCCATCACATACCCGACCGTCTTGGCCGATTTGCGGTACGGCTTGTCATGCGTATTGCCCTCCTGGTACATCGCGTACAGGATGCGGCGCTGCACCGGTTTGAGGCCGTCGCGGGCATCGGGAATGGCGCGGGACAAGATGACCAGGTTGGCGTAGTCGCTGAAACGCTTCCCCATGATTTCCGCGAAACTCTGTTCGATGATCTGATTGGACAGCATGCTTATTCATCCTCTCCCACTTCAAAGGTGACGTGGTTCTCGATCCACTCGCGCCGGGGCGGCACCTTGTCGCCCATCAGGACAGTGACCAGTTTTTCGCAATGGGCGAGGTCTTCCAACTGCACCTTGATCAGCTTGCGCGTCTCCGGATTCATCGTCGTCTCCCAGAGCTGGTCGGCGTTCATCTCGCCCAAGCCCTTGTAGCGCTGCACTTCCGCACCGCGCCCCAGCCGCTTGAGAGCCTGCTCCAGCTCGTAGTCGTTCCAACAGTAGACCACGTCCGCCGGCTTGCCGCGGTTTTCCTTTCGCACCTGATACAGCGGCGGCTGGGCGATGTACAGCTTGCCTGCGGCGATCAGCGGCTGCATGTAGCGGAAGAAAAACGTCAGCAGCAGCGTCTGGATGTGCGACCCGTCCACGTCGGCGTCGGACATGATGATGATTTTGTCAAACGCGCAGTTTTCGATGGAAAAGTCTTCTCCGATATCGGTCTCCAGCACCTCCAGAATGGTGCGGAACTCCTCGTTGGCGAGGATGTCGGACAGCTTTGCCTTTTCGGTGTTGAGCGGTTTACCCTTCAGGCCAAAAATCGCCTGAAACTCGGAGTTGCGCGCCTGCTTGGCCGAACCGCCGGCCGAATCCCCCTCGACGAGGAACAGCTCATTGCGCTTGGGGTCCTTGTACTGCGGCGGCGCGAATTTGTCGGAGATGGATTTCCGCTTCTTGGCGTTTTTGCCCTTCTTGTCGCCGCGCAGCGCTTCCCGCTGTTTGCGCAGTTCCTCACGAATTTCCGCGGAACGAATCGCCTTTTCGATCAACAACTTGCCGATCTCCGGGTTTTCCTCGAGGAAAAATCCGAGTTTTTCCGAGACGATCTGCTCCACAATGGTCCGCGCCTCTTCGTTGCCCAGCTTGTCCTTGGTTTGAGACTCAAACTGGACATCGGCCATCTGCAGGGACAGCACCCCGAGGAAGCCTTCGCGCAGGTCGTTGCCCGACAGGTTGGGGTCCTTCTCCTTGAGGAAGCCTTTTTTACGGGCAAATTCGTTGAACACCCGCGTGGTTCCGTTGCGGAAGCCGGTTACGTGCGTGCCGCCGTCCGTCGTCGGAATGGAGTTGACGTACGAGACGAGCGTTTCCGTGTAGCCGTCGTTGTACTGAAACGCCAGCTCGACGTAAACGTTTTCCTTTTCCCCCTCGAAATAGACCACCGGGTGGAGCGTTTGTTTGCCTTCGTTGAGGTACTCCACGTAGGATTTAAGCCCGTCCTCGAAGTAAAACTCCTCCCGTTTGACCTCGGGTCCGCGCTCGTCAATCAGCACCAGGCGCAGCTTTTTCAGCAAAAACGCCGTCTCGCGCAAACGGTCGCGGATCGTCTCGTAATCAAACCGGGCGCTGCCAAACACCGCGTCGTCCGGCAGAAAGCGCACGGTCACACCGGTTCGCCTGGTGGTGCCGACCACTTCCAGGCCGGTCACGGGCTTGCCCACGTGTTCGTTGCCTTGTTCGTCCACCACGTAGGCATACCGCTGTTTGTGAATCTTGCCGTCGCGGTGGATCTCCACCTCCAGCCATTTGGAGAGGGCGACTACCACGCTGGAACCGACCCCGTGCAGTCCCCCGCTCTTTTTGTATCCGCCGCCGCCAAACTTGCCGCCGGCATGCAGCGTGGTAAAAATCACTTCCGGCACCGGGCGGCCCGTCTTGTGCATGCCGGTGGGGATACCCCGCCCGTGGTCCTCCACGCTGACGCTGCCGTCCTTGTGCAGGGTGACGATGATCGTATCGTTAAAACCGGCCAGCGTTTCGTCCTTGGCGTTGTCCACAATCTCCCACAGGAGATGGTGCAGACCGCGGCTGCCGGTGGAACCTATGTACATGCCCGGCCGCTTGCGCACAGCAATCAGGCCTTCCAGCACCTGAATGTCTTCTTCGGTATACGTAAGTGTATCTGTTTCCTTCAATCGCGTTCTCCCCTCTGCTTCTTCAACTTGCGCAAGGAAACGCGGCGCCGGCCGCCCGTGGCGAAAAGCGGCGCCGTGGTCGCCCTTATGCGTAACGGACGTGACGTTTCCGGTCTTTGTCCGGTAAAAAAGCGAACACTTAATCGCTATTGTACCGTATGGAATTGACTGTATTCAACGCCTGCTGGCAGCAAACGGCAAGAAAATGCGATGTTGACGGGCAAAAAAACGCCCGTCCGTCTTGTGCGGTGACGGGTGAACTCTGAAAAAAGGCCACCTCGTCCCCGCGAGATGGCCGATTGTGCTGCATTATTTTTCATTCAGCAGCCGTTCCATTTCTTCGTCGTCAATTTCGTAGTTGGCGTAGACGTTTTGGACGTCGTCGTTTTCTTCGAATGCCTCCATCATCTTGAGCATTTTCGCTGCATCTTCTCCGCTGATTTTGACGGTGTTCTGCGGAATCCACTGAACGGAGGCGTTGGCAAACGTGTAACCTTCTGCTTCCAGTCCGTTTTTAACCTGTTCCAGCTCGTGCGGGTGGGTCAAAATCTCGTAGGAGTCTTCGCTGGTCACCATATCCTCGGCGCCGGCTTCGAGCGCCTGCATCAGGATGGTGTCCTCGTCGACGGGAAACGCTTCGCGGTCGATGACGATGACGCCTTTCTTGTCAAACATAAAGCTGACGGAACCGGTCTCCCCCAGGTTGCCGCCGCGCTTGTTGAAGATGGCGCGCACGTCGGCCGCGGTCCGGTTGCGGTTGTCTGTCAGGCATTCGACGATGACGGCCACGCCGCCCGGTCCGTATCCTTCGTAGCGGATTTCTTCGTAGTTGTCCATGTTGCCGGTATCCGTCGCCTTTTTGATCGCACGTTCGATATTTTCCACCGGCATATTGATCGCGCGCGCGTTGGCGATGATCGATTTCAGCTTCAGATTGGCGTTCGGGTCCGGGCCGCCTTTCTTTGCCTCCACGTAAATCTGCCGGGCAAATTTGACAAACAAGTTGTTTCGTTTTTGGTCGGCTGCGCCTTTTTTGGCGGCAAACAGTTTGAATTTTGGCATAACCAACTCTCCTCATCTCAAACAAAAATACCATGTTTAAGTGTAGCACTAGAGGAGAAGATCGGTCAAAGCCAAACCTCACACGACCAGGCAGTTCCCGTCGGCGATCAACTGTTCCAGATCGACATAAAATCGGCCGGACGCGCGAAACTGGCCGAGGGCGATTCTGCGGCAGACATCGGTGCCAACTGCTGCTCCCAGCGTGACGGACGAGGCCAACTGCGGCCAGGTGCAGACGGTTTTGCCCACCTCTAAAAGCGACATACGCAAGCGCGCCGAGATGGCGTCACCCCCGACGATCCGCAGCACATACGGGATTTTTTCCTGGTTGGACAGCCCCTTTAGAGTGTCGTAGTCCAATCCGTCGACCAGCCCGTGTAAAATCGGCCGGTCCGGTTCAAGGTCAAACCGTTCCACGTCCAACAGCCCTCTGTCGCTGGTGTCCATCACGACGGGAATGCCCAGCTCCCGGGCTTTGAGCCGGCATAAAATCTTCATGTTCAAGCTGTCGCACTCGTCCACCAGGATGTCCAGCCGCCCTCCTTCCACCAGAAAGCGGTCCAGATTCTCCTCGTTCACCCCGTCTGCAAAGCAGACCACTTTCAAAAAGGGATCGATCTCCGCAATCTCCCGCGCCGTGACGATGACTTTCGGCATGCCCAGATGGTGAACGCCGGCCCGGATGCGGTTTAGGTTGGAAAGTTCCAGCGTGTCAAAATCGGCCAGGCGGATTTCGCCGCACACCCGTTCCATCGCCAGCGTGAGCGCGAGGGACTGGCCGACGGAAAGGCCGATCACCCCTATCGCCTTTCGGGCCAACACCTCTTGTTCCTGCTGTGTGATCTTGTTTCGATTCCGATTCGTCCGCACAAACACGAATTCCTCTTCGTCCAGCAGGTGCACGAGGGTCTTGCGCCAGGGGTAGTACACCCACACGCCTTTCTCCTCGGGGGCATCCCCCAGATACTCGTCGACCGCCGCTTGCAGCTCTTCCCGGCTGAACTGGCGGTCCGGGTGCCTTGTCTTGATCAGTTCCTCCACCTGTCCGCGAAACGGATTGAGCATCACGAGATCGTTTTGGCAGCGGCAGAGGTCCTGTAAGCGGCGGCGGTCATCCTCCTGCCGGAGGCGGAAAAACAGCGGCGTATACAGCCATTCCTCCCTCCTCGTCTCTGTATGTGCGGCCAGCAGCGAACGCAGGTCCGTCATGATAAACTTCCCCCTTTCTTTCGTCACTCCTGATCAATCACAATGCTGAGCCCGTCCACGGTCTGCACCAGCGGCGACATGCAAAAGCCTACCGTGTACAGGGCCGGCTGCCGGCAGGTTTTTGCATCCGGCCGCCAGTACTTGTAAAAAGCCTGCCGCATGAACGCGTGTTTGTCCGATGCAGCAGGAACCGCAGCGGGCACTCTGGTTAGCTGAATGCCTGTCTGTTCCAGAAACACTTTGACGTGAAGCGGCAGGATGGCAAAGACCGTGCGGATTTCCCGCGCTTCCATGAACGCGAACATGTGGCGGAGCAGAAGGCGAAACAGGTAGCGCTTGTGCAGATCGAGGAGCGGTCGATACCGCTTCGTCCCTTCGTCTTTGCCGATAAAATCCAGCAGCGGATGAAAAGCGAAGCGGACGAACTCCGCCGCTTTTGCCGGCTTGTTTACGCCAGCAAACAGCTCGTAACAGTCCAGTTCGTCGTCCACCACGGCCCGCGCGGTCGTCAGCACCAGCGGATGGCTGCCGACCTGCTGGACGACGGCAAACACGTGCGCCTGTTTTTCCGTATGGGTGCCGACATCTTCAAACTCAAGCTGGTCATGCAGATAGTGGAGGTTGTAGCTGAAATTGACGATGTCGTTCACCTGCTCGTGCAGATGCGTTTCCGTCTCGTCCAGTGTCCTGCACTCGTACAGGGCGGCATCGAGACATGCATTTCGCTGTTCACGGACGGGACGCACCAGCTTGTCGAACAAGCAGGTCAGCTTGGTGTTTTTGATACCCGCTGAGGAAGACTGCACCAACCAATCGTTCGGCAGCAAGCTGAATGGGCTGGAACTAAAAGGGACCAATTCTGTTACCGTTTGACAAGAGCGGGAGTACACCATTCCGTTTGTTCCTCCAATCTCCCATGCAGGGCGCCGTGTCTGTCGACAGCGGACGGCCACGGATGGGATGAGATTTTTGAAACAGGAAAAAAGTTCTACAAAATGCACGGTTTTCCTCCAAAAACATACAACGTTTTCCAATTTTTTAAACTTTTTGTTCTTTTCAAACGTCGAACCGTGTGGTCAACACCATGTTTTTCGGCTAATTGCCTGAAGATGGGGCAAGCTATGGAGGAGTTGAAAACCCAAGGCAGACAAAGGGGGAAGTTCCTTGATCAGCGCAACAAAACCGTTTGTGAAGTTTCACCGCTATGACCAGGAGCTGGTCTCCGACATTCAGGCGCTTAATTCCTCCGGCTACCACAAGGACGATATCTGGGTCCTACGGTGGAATCCGGACAAAAACCACTCCAACCAGCGCGACAACTACTACAAGTACAGCAGCCATTCCGAGGATGTCATCGGCGATATCGACAGCAAAGCACATGTCTTTGAAAACGGCGGCGAAGAGCTGCGGACTCGTTTGGAGAAGCTGGGGCTGAGCAAGGACGAAGCCTCGGCACTGTTCCGCGAGCTGCAGGAGTCGGATTACTCCTGCCTGCTGGTCGTGCGGGATCTCAAGGACAATATCATAAAGATGAGCAACTGATTCCTCGCATAAGAGAGGTGCCTTTCGCGCACTGAAAAAAGCCGCTGCTATGCCGCAGCGGCCTCTGACTGAAGACAAAGTGCATTTTTTATCATTACGAGTTCGTAAGGAACCGATTTTCCCATCGGTTCCAGGCCGCAAGGCCTGCACATTGATCAACCAAGGTGGAGAAAAAGTACGAGGCATGGGGTGATGGGCAAAGCGAGCTCCTTTGACGACCTGCCAAGCGAAAAAACGCAGGACGCGGGGAAAACAGGGGGCACAAGTCTCACTTCGTTGAACTACCCAGATGTTTGCCCCCCTGCCCGCGTCGCGTTTTGGAGCGGACATCATCCACTTCTTTGCTGGTCGTCAAGTGAGCGAGCGGGCCTCATCACCCATGACACCACCGGACTTTGTCTACACGCTGAAGCCGCTGCCATGCCGCAGCGGCTTTATTGCATGTGTTTTTGTGATGCTTACTTTGTTTCGTCGACCAGTTCGATGCCTTCCAGCACTTCGTTGAGCTTGACGTAGACGGCTGCTTCCTCGTTTTCCTCCAGCGGCACCATTTCACCGCCGTCGACCTGGAATACGAAGATGTCCACTTCTTCATCCACGTCGTCTGCTTGCGCCTCGTCTTCAACAGCGTCGGTCAAGGCGACGTATTCCTTTCCGTTTAGTTCAAACAAGGCGATGACTTCGAAGTCGCCAAGCGGTTCGCCGTTTTCGTCGTCCAGCGTAATGATGTCGCCCAGTTCCAGGTCTTTGTTTTCTGCGGTCAATGTGTTCACGTCCTTATTGAAAGATTCATGATACGTGTCCATCATACAGGTTTTTTCGCAAAGACGCAAACACGCATGGCTGTCAGCTGACAGGCAGCCTCACCTCGAAGGTGGAACCTTGGTGCAGCTGACTCGTGACGGAAATGGTTCCGCCGTGGTTGTGAATAATCCGGTAGCTGACCATCAACCCCAGACCTGTCCCGTTCTCCTTGGTCGTGTAAAACGGCTCCCCCAGTCTCGCCAGGCGATCTTCGGGAATGCCGCAGCCTTGATCGCGGAAGCTGATGACAACCGTGTCTTCCTCCCGCCGCACGCTCACGTGCACTTCGCCTCCGTCCGGCATGGCCTCGATGGCGTTTTTCAAAAGATTGAGAAACACCTGTTTGAGCTGGTTCTCCTCGCACATGACCGCAGGCAGATTGGGTTCGTGATGGATGAAGATGCGGACGTTGTGCATGACGGCGTGTGTCTCCGCCAGCACGATAATATGCTCCAGCATGGGAACGACGTCCCTCTCCTTGAAGGCGATGTCCTGCGGTTTGGCCAGCACGAGCAGTTCACTGATAATTTTGTCGATCCGGTTTAACTCCGACAACATGATGGTAAAGTACTGCTGCTTGTCCTGATGGTGGGAGTACATCAGCTGCAAAAAGCCCTTGAGCGAGGTCAGGGGGTTGCGGATCTCGTGCGCCACTCCGGCCGCCAGCTGACCGATGACGGAGAGCAGTTCCGACTTGCGGACCATCTCCTCCGCCTGTTTTCGCTCCGTGATGTCCTGCAGAATGCCGATTACGGCCGGCTTCCCCTTGTAGATCGTGGTCTTCTGCAGCACTTCGAGATGAACAATGTTGCCGTCGCTGCGCAGACCGTGAAACTGATAACGAATGGGCGAGCGGTCTCCCTTGCTGCGGCGGCTCTGGTTTTTCAGCACAATCTCCCGTTCCTGCGGCACGACCAGATCGACCGCTCCCAGCCGCATCATGTCCTCCTGGGTGTAGCCGAACATCTCGGCCATGCGGGGATTGACGTAGACGAAGCTGTGTTCGTTCACGTACGCAATGTACACGCCGACCAACGTGTCCTCGACCAGACTGCGGTACAATTCCTCCGCTTCCTGCAGTTCATGCTCGATGCGCTTGCGCTCCGTAATCTCCGTCGAGGAGCCGACCACTTCCACGACCCGCCCCTGTTCGATGATCGGGGAGAGGGTCGTCGTAAAAATTCGTTCCCCCATGGTTGACTCATACTCCACCACATGGCCGTCATACGCCTTTTCGTACATGGACATGATGTCATCGCTGCACAACTGCAATACGTCTTGCAGCCGCTTGCCGCTGATGCTGTCCGTCGTCAGTCCGAACTCTCTGGCCAACTTTCCTTCCGAGAGGGTGAACACGAACTGACCGTCTGCGTCACGCTTGTACTTGAAAATGTGATTGTGCAGATTTTCCACAGTTCGGCGTAGTTCGTCCTTGTTCAAGTCGACCGACGGTTTTCCGGTGTAGATCCCTGCTTGCAACAGGCGAGCACTCCTTTACCCTGAGAATGAGATGCAACAAGAATTCGCTGTGCCTTCCACGTTTCCTCTTTTTTCCTAAAAAAATCGTATCTTCCGCAATCTGCGCCCGCATGGTTTTGTCAAAATCTTTCTATTTTTGGTATAATTGGATGGGTTGTGGGCACATCTCTCCGAGAAAGGGTGGTCGTGTGAAGAAAAAAATCATTCTCGCAGGGGGTTCCGGTTTTCTTGGGCAATCACTGGCTGCGTTGTTGACTCAGAAAGGATATGACGTCGTCATCTTGACGAGAGGCGCGTCGACCGAACGAAATCATGTCCGGTACGTTCACTGGGACGGCGCGACCATCGACACGTGGACGGACGAAATCGACGGAAGCCATGCCGTCATCAACCTCACCGGGAAAAGCGTCAACTGCATCTATACCAAAAAAAACCGGGACGAAATCATCCGCTCCCGCCTGGATTCCGTCAACGTGTTGGCCGACACCATTTTGACCTGCAAGCATCCGCCCAAAGTCTTTGTTCAGGCGGGGTCCCTGGCCATTTTCGGCGACACGCGAAACCTCTGCGACGAGGATGCCCCACATGGAACGGGATTTTCCGCTGACGTCTGCAAACAATGGGAAACAGCCTTTTTTTCCAGGGAGCTGCCTTCGACCAGACAAGTGCTATTGCGGATCGGCTTTGTGCTGGGTCGCGACGGCGGCGCGCTTGAACCGATGATCAAGCTGACCCGGTACAACCTAGGAGGAACCATCGGGAAGGGCAATCAGTACATCAGCTGGCTGCATATTGACGATATGAACCAGATCTTCCTCGCAGCTGTCGAAGACGACAGGATGACCGGCATCTACAACGCGACCGGGCCGCACCCGGTCACAAACAAGGAATTCATGGCTGTGCTGAGAAAGGTGCTGAACAAGGGGTGGGCACCCCCGACTCCTGCGCCTCTGGTGTGGCTGGGAGCATACGTCTTCATGCGGACGGAACCAAGCCTGGCGCTGACCGGCAGAAATTGTGTGCCAAAGCGGTTGGCGGATCACGGTTTTCGCTTCCGCCATCCCGACCTGGAGGCAGCGCTGTTCGACCTGCTCGGCAAGCCGTAGTCCCGCCAAAAAGAAACAGCCTGCGGTCCCCCCGCAGGCTGCCCTCGATTCTATTCTTTTACTTCTTGCAGCACGCCTTTTTCCATCAGGAACGCCTCTTCCGCCTGCAAGATGGCAATGATGGCATCCCGCTGGACGTATTTGCCGGATTCGGCGAGGCGGCGTTCGATATACCGAAGCAGTTCTTCAAAGTCGAGAATCTGGACTTGCTGGTCGCTCACGACGTTCCCCCCTTATACCCTTCCTATTGTACACGAACCGGGCGCTTCTTCCAACTCCACCACCTGCGCCGCACCGGTTTCAGCAGATATCCGCTCCACAGCATGAACAGCACGCTCAGCGCCAGGTAACAGCAGGCAAAAAACAGCCAGGGGGTAAAGGCAAACTCCACCGACGGCATCAGCGAATCGTCGAGGATGGCGAAGAGCACGATCACCGGGTTGATTCCAGCCAGAATTTGCAGTTCCGGAAGACTCCACACCACTGCCTGGGAATACCGTTCCGGATCGATCTGCTGCAAAATTTCGCCGAGGAAGAAAAACAGCAGGCCGGTTCCGACGACAAAGCAAAACGCGATGCCGTACGCGGTAATCGTGCTGACGGCGGTTCGCTTGATCCAGGTGGAACAGAACAAGCCAAGCGATCCCAGAAAAAGGATGTTGACGGCGAAGAACAGGACCAGCTTCACCACCTGTTCCGGCGACACGTTGCCGTACAGCATGACCAGGCTGTACAGGGGCATGGACGCGGTCAGAAGCAGGCTGGTAAAGGCGAGCGACGTGACCAGCTTGCTCCAGACGATCGTGCGGGGCGACAGCTGGGTAGTGAGCAAAATGTTGAGCGTCTGACGTTCCCTCTCGCCGCTGATGGCGCCCGCTGTCAGCGCCGGAACGACAAAGCAGATCATGGCGTAATGGATCGCTGCCGAGATGAGGAACAGTTCCCCGTTTTCTCCCAGCGTTCCCGCACTGGACGGGCTGATCAGCAGCAGCCCAAGCGGAATGCCTCCCATGATCAGCAGAAACAGCGTGAGAATCCACACGGTCCGCTTTGTGCGGAACCGTTCCCGCAGTTCCTTGACGAGGATCGGATTGGACAGAAAATCCCGCATCAGCCTCCCACTCCTTCCGTGATGGCCAAAAAGACGGCTTCCAGGTTTTCGCTGGACTCGCCAAAGTACGTGACAGTCGCACCCGCGTTCACCAATTCTTGCAGCAATTGGGCTTTTTCCGCTTCGCCTCCGACAAACCGAAAGCGAAACCCGTCTTCCTGTTCCTCCAGATCCTTTACCAGGGGACACTGTGACAGAACGTGTCCCGCCTGATGGCGATTGGTCAGCGTCCGCACCAGCATGAGCGTAATGCCGCGGGCTCGGACGCTCACGTCATCCAGCGCTCCGCAGGCGATCAGCCTGCCCTGCTCGATCACGCCGATCTCGTCGCACAGCTCCGCCAACTCTGGCAGAATGTGGGAGCTGATCAGGATCGTCTTGCCCATCGCGCGAAGCTGTTTCAGGATTTCCCTGAGCTCAATGCGGGCGCGCGGGTCAAGTCCGGAAGCGGGCTCGTCCAGAATCAGCACCGCGGGATCGTGGACCAGGCACCGCGCCAGTCCCAGACGCTGCTGCATGCCCCGGGAGAGCGAATCGACGTAGGCGTCCACTTTGTTGGACAGGTTGACCAATTCCAGCAGATCGGCGATCAGGGCATTCCGTTTGTTCGCCGGAATCTTGTAGGCCCCGGCGTAAAAGTCCAGGTACTCTCGCACCGTCAGGTTGTCATAAACGCCGAAAAAATCAGGCATGTACCCAATCGACTGCCGAACGTCCGCAGGCTCCTTCATCACGTCGTAGCCGCAGACAAACGCCTGTCCCTCACTCGGCTCCAGCAACGTGGACAAAATCTGCATGGTGGTCGTCTTCCCCGCGCCATTGGGACCGATGAAGCCGAACACCTTTCCCTGCTCAATCCGCAGATTGAGGTCGCTAAGCGCCCGCAGGCTGCCGTATCGCTTGCTCAGATGGATCGTTTCAATCATGGCGGACAGGTTCCCTCCCCTCTACCTGGAAGAACGGGATCGGCAGCGAAAGACGCTTTGCACCCGGGTGGGAGAAGCGAAGCAGGACAGTGCCATCGGGCGTCAGGTACTCGCTCAAGTCCGCCTCGAGGACCAATCGCTTGTCTCTTGGCAGCGGCTTCCACTGTCCGCTCTTTTGGTGGAAAATCGCTTTCTGAAACGGGCGGAACGAACTGTGGTCGAGCGGCACGATGAGCCGCTCCGCGTGGTGTCTCGCCTGACCCAGCTTCAGCGAAAACGTGACGCTGCCTTTTGCCACATCCCACAGATAAGGCGATTTCGGCTCCAATTCTCCGGTCGACTCTTGTATGCTCACGTCCAGCAGACCGTACGGATACGTGATCACGCCGCGCTTATCCGGTTGAAGCCGCACCGTTTGGCTGATCACGTTCCAGTAGTGGGAACGATGCTCTTCCTGAAAGGTGATGAGCGGGATGGGCTGGCTGTTGACGCCGAGAATTCGCACAGAATCACCGCCCTCGACTGACAGCACGTCGTCCTTCATCCAGTGGATACGCTCTTCCACAGAGGGACTCGTATTCTCGTAATCACTTCGGCTGGGCAGGTAGAGCGGCTCCAGTTTGGCGTCGACCCGCTTCGTTTCTCCCGGCCGCATGCTGCCGAGCGGAATCCGCTGCGGTCCCACCTCCACGTAGGCCGTCTCCAGCGGAAATGCCGTGTTGTTGGTCACCGTCCCGCGCAGCCTGTCTTTTCGCACGTAAAGACTGGCCGCAAACTCGCCTGCATCGCGCATCAGTCCGAATCCGACCACCTGCCGCGGCGTCAGATACGGCACTTTCTGAAACTCCAGGACGTATGTCGTGTCCGCCTGCTTTTCCGACATCAACCCGTCCGGTTGGAAATTATATCGGTTGTAGGAAAGCGGCAGGGCAACAATCCCCGGCTGGACCTCCGTCCTGAAACGATCTTTGCTGACCGAAAGAAACGTGGACGCGGACTCCACCTCAGCCAGCTGCTCATCGAGAATCCGCACCCGATTGACGGAGTAACTGCTGTTTTCCCGGACGACCATCGGCTTGCCGATGAAAATGACCCCGACCATCAAGAGCACAGCCATTCCCGGAATGACGCCCCACGCCCACTGCCGCCGGTTCAACCGTTTCAACAGCAAATAAGTGCCGGGGGCCACCGCCCCTACGTACACGACCCACAGCACGGCGATCCAGACGGGATGAGGCGGTTGCACGTCGGGAATGTAGCGGCTCAGCTCGAGCAAGTGGCGATTGAACTGGTTGATGCGCCGTCCCTGTTCGAGCACATCCTGCACACCATGACGGATCAGGACGTTTTGCCACAACTCGTCACCGTGCTGCCAGGACGCAAGCGGCTCTGTCGTCACGTCATAATTGACAAACAGCAGCCGGCCGTGGCCCGCCTCTTGGGCAACGAACAGCGGCAGCGTGCTGTTGAAAACGGGAATGCTTCCGTCAGGCAGATTTTTCGCCGGCATATAGGCAGAGAGCGCCTGTTTCAGATCGACGCGTCCGCTTTTCGGCTCGATCGGCAAAACATCGGCAAACCGCCGGACTGCTTCCTCCTGACCGGGTCCGGCGGACAAAATGACGACGCCGCCGCTCTTGATCCACTCTGTAATCGCCCTTACCTGTTCATCGCGCAGCTGCTTCACCTGTTCTCCACTCAGCGCGAGAATATCCAGGTTGCGGTACAGCCATGGCTCGTCCGGCAGCATCTCGGCGGTCAGGTTTTGCACGAGGACGTGGCCGCCGTCCATCTGCCGCTGTGTCAGCGTCAATACATGAAAAGCGCCGCTGCCGGAATCCAGCACGCCAATGATGCGTCCCTCATTGGGAAAACGCATCCGCAGCTTTTCCGACGCGACCACCTTGTCACCCTGGGTCAGCCAGAGCCGCCATTCTTCCAAAAACAATTGCGCCGGCATGTCAAAGGCGATCGTCTTGCTTTCGCCTGCCGTCAGCTTTACCGGCTGCCGAAGCACGCCATACCCGGTTTTTCTCGGTTTTCTTGCATTGGACAGCTCGACCAAACCGGAAAACGGCTGTTCCTGCGAGTGCACGGTCACTTCCAGTCGTACCCAGGCATCGTATTTGAACACTCCGTTGAACGGCATGTGTACTTTCATCTCAACGCTGCCTTCGGCGGCAGCCGGCTGAGCGGCGAAACTCAACCACACGACCGCGAAGACGAGCAGCCAACTCCTGTTCATCTCGTTCTCCTCCGCTCGTTATCGTGACGCCAGTGAGACGACCAATGTGTTCTCTGTCTCGTCGCCAGCCTGGAGCAGCAGCAAGTGCTCGCGGTCAGCCGCCCAGTGAGCCCGCACCAGACGTCCGCCCTTCCATGATCGGATCGGCACCTCTTTTAGCACAGGCGGCTGTTCGTTTACTTCCGCTTCCGCGAGGGTGCCTTCCGGAGTGGTGAACGTCAGGCTGGACTCACTGTTCCAGGACGGCCAGCCGCCTCGACCGACGAGCGTAGTCCGACCGGAGCGCATTTCCATCACGAACACGCTGCCCTGTTTTGTAAAGGCAAGCAGGCGTCCGTCGGGCGACCACTCCGGTTGACTGCCTTCTGCCACCTTCCAATCCCGCATGGAAACGATGCTGCTTACCCATATCTCCTCCACGCCGTCGCTCGTGCGCGTATAGACAATGCTGTCGTCGGCCGGCGACCAATTGGGAGAACGAAACGCAGCCCCCTCTTCCTCCTTGATCAAACGGCTGCTGCCCGACTGCTTGTCGTCGGGCACGTCCACGATCCAGAGCCGGGACGTCTCTCCCTGCTGCTCCACCACGGCCAACTGGTCGGCCCGATTGCTCCAGGACAGGGAAGTGAAATCGCCGTGATCGACCGGCAGTGACAGGTCCACTTTTTTATCTGGCTCATGCAGCGCATACGTGCGGATGGTTGAACCGCCCGTCACGTACGCGATCCGCGTACCGTCGGCATTCAGATCGACCCGCTCCTGATCGATCACCGCTTCCATGGCGAGCAGCGACGGCTGCCGAACCGACAGCACACCATGCGGCCAGAAGCCGTACCAGACAGCCAGCACGAGCAGGACCACCCCGCCTGCCAGGCTCCAGACCAGGCGGAACCTGTTTGGCCGGGACCCCACCAGGCTTTGCTGCCGCTCCTTGTCCAGTTCCTTGATCCGCTGCAACAGCTGTTTTTTCAACTCCGCTTTCAGCTGGTAGTTCACCGGCACGGACCGGCGAAGCTTTTGCAGATGGGCCAGCAGTTGGGCGACGGAATGATCTTCTGACCAGTCGGTGGGGATGTGCTTCTCGTCTCTCATTCGCCCTCTCCCCTTTCGTACATCTTCTGTAGCTGATGCAAAGCGCGATAGGAGATCATCTTTACGCTCGATTCCGTTTTGCCCAGCACTTCCGCCACCTGGCTGATTTTCAGATCGGCAAAATAACGCAGGGTCAGGACGTCACGCTGATCCTGCGTCAACTTGTCCAACCGGTCGCGCAGCAGGCGAATCTCTTCGTTGGTCAGCGCCTGCCGTTCCGGCTGCCATGTATCGTCCGGTTCACCGCCGAGCAGGTCGTCCTGATCGACTGGAAACTCCCGGTTTTTTCGCATGAAATCGACGTACGTATTGTGAGCGATGCGAAATATCCAGGAAGCAAACGGACTTGTTCTGCTGTATTGATCAAATTTTTCAAGCGCTTTTAAAAACACTGTCGTCGTCAAGTCGTCGGCATCCCACGGATTTTGCACGCGGCAGCGCAAATAGCGGTTGACGCGGTCAAAGTACTCGTCGTACAACTCGGTAAAATCGCGGGACTCGTAATACTCGGCCGAAGAGTCTGACGACGGGCGCGTCGAACGCTTCATCGCCATTGCCATCGTGATTTCCTCCACCCCGCCGTATCGGCCGGAAGCCCGATCGCCGTGTTCCAACGACGCGGGCACACTCCGACGCGGTCAGGTCTTCTCGTTTCAAACGCAAAAGCAAGCACCCCTTTCCGGTCAGCGCTTGCGGACGAGGAAAAAGCATCCGCGAATGCGGCCGTCCCGTGAACGGACCTCATACAGATGCTTTATTATCCAAATGAGTATTACGTATGGAGGCGGAAAAAAGTCACAAGGCTGGCAGAAAATTTTTTGAGGTGATGCAAAGCTGCCGTCTCAGGACCTAGAGTGCCCGGTCCAGTTCGGCGATGATGTCCTCTACCGCCTCTATGCCGACCGAAAGGCGAATCAGCCCCTGGGTGATGCCGGCTTCCCGCCGCTGCTCTTCCGACAATGCGCGGTGGGAGGTGGTGACGGGATGAGACACGCTTGTCTCCACACCCGCCAGAGACGGGGCCAGCTTGATCCAGTCGAGGGAGCGGAAGAAGTCGTACACCTTTTCTTCGTCCGCCAGGCAGAACGAGATCATCGCCCCTTGCTTGTCGGTGTGAAAAAACGAAGTGGAAGCCGGGTCCGGATAATAGGTGTGCTTGACCGCCGGATGGTTCCGTAAAAACTGCGCCACTGCACTCGCGTTGTCGCACTGCCGCTCCATGCGCAGCGCCAACGTCTTCAGCCCGCGGGCGGTCAGCCACGCTTCAAACGGGCTGAGGGACGCGCCGTAGTTGACCACGATCTCCGCGGCCCTTTCCACCAGATCCTGCCGGCCGACCAGAACGCCCGCCGTGACGTCGCTGTGGCCGCCGATGTACTTCGTCGCGCTGTGCACCACCAGATCGGCTCCCAGTTGAATCGGCCGGACCAGATACGGAGTGGCAAACGTGTTGTCCACCATGACGGCGAGTCCGTACTGTTTTGCTTCGCGTATCCAATATGGCAGATCCGGCACCGACAGCAGCGGGTTGGTAATCGTCTCGGTGAAAAGGAGCTTGGTCTGCGGCCGGACATGGGCCGCCAGCGATTCCTTTCGGCTCAGGTCAATGCACTCCAGTTCGATCCCGAACCGGGACAGTTCCTTGTGCAGCAGCGCATAGGTTCCGCCGTACAGTTCATGGGAGGCGAGTACGTGGTCGCCCGGTCCCAGTACGGCAAGCAGGCCGGCCATGATTGCGCCCATCCCGGACGCGGCACTGACGCCTGCCTCCGCCTGTTCCAACCGGGCAACAGCCAATGCCAGTTCCGTTTGGTTCGGGTTGCCGTTGCGGGTGTACAGGTACTCTCCTTCTCCTGCGTAGTATCGCTCTACATCCTCCAGCCCAGAAAAGGCAAACACGGACGTTTGATAAATGGGGGTAGACTTGCTGGCCACCTGTTGAAGCGGCTTGTGGCCGATATGTACTGTTTTCGTCTCGAAGTGCTCGCCCACCTGAAATCCCTCCAGCGTCAACTTTTCTAACATTCTATCACGCGCCGGCCATTCCGACCACCCTATTGGCGTTCTCTTGCATGTTTGTGCTATAATCCTCTGCGTCCCCATATCAGGACAAGCAGGAAAGGAAGGTGCACAAGATGAAACGACTGTTTACCACCCTACTCGCATGTCTGACAGCAGCCGCATTGATTGCGGGATGTTCCGGCGGAAGCAGTGAAACGGCGCCCCCTCAACCGAAGCCGCCTGTCAAGGAAAATTCCAAGGAACCGGCACAGCCGCCGGGGCCGACGGGCGAGAAAAAGTACGCCACACCTCCGGCCATGCAAATTGACAAAAACAAAAAATACCAGGCGGTTATCTCCACGACGATGGGCGACATCACGGTGGAACTGTTTGCCAAAGACGCGCCCATAACGGTAAATAATTTCGTCTTTTTGGCAAAGGACAAGTTTTATGACGGTTTGACGTTCCACCGCGTGATCAAGGATTTCATGATCCAGACAGGCGATCCGCTGGGCAACGGAACCGGCGGTCCGGGCTACAATTTCGAAGACGAGCTGAACAACGGCCACGTCTACGAACCGGGCGTCGTCGCCATGGCCAACGCTGGTGCCAACACCAACGGCAGCCAGTTCTTCATCGGCTCCGGCGATGATGTGAAAAACCTGAAGCACACCCCGTACTACACCATCTTCGGCAAGGTAATCAGCGGCATGGACGTCGTGAAAAAAATTGAATCCGTCAAGGTGAAAAACAACCCGCTTACGGGCGAAGCGAGCATGCCTGCTGATCCGATCAAAATCAAAACGATTACCATTCAGGAAAAATAAGCGGAGCAAACGGCGCCAGTCTCTTGACGGCGCCGTTTGCTTTTGACGCAGCCCGACCTTTCCGGTTCCGTCCGCTCGTGTTCACCCAATGCGCGCGGCGGTCCGGCTGAGCTGTTTTGGCGGGCATGGAATCCATTCCCTCTTGAACCACAGTTGTTTCACCGATAGACTTGCAAATGACCCGATTCGCTTTACGCGACCGCAAGCTAAGAGCGAAAAGGAGTGTGATGTCTTCGTGATGAAACGAGAGGCGCGAACGCGCTTTTTCTTCTTTTCCGGCAGCATTTTGCTGCTCTTGGTGTGCCTTCTGGTGACGCCGACCAGCGCAACGGCACCCCAGGCGAAAAAAACCGCGCCCGTCCAGAACGAGCCTCGACCACATGGACCTATGGCACGGGCGACGGACGTCCCCAAAACTCTTGAACCCCGACAACAGGAGCGGCGCCCAGCGGTCCGGGCGAGTCGTGACGAGCGGCGCACGGCCACAAGAGCGCGTGTTCGGCTGACCGAACGTGAACTGGAACTGCTGGCCCGACTCGTTTACGCGGAAGGCCGGGGCGAACCCTACGAAGGCCAAGTGGCCATCGCGGCGGTCGTATTGAATCGTGTAAAATCGCCCCAATTTCCCAACACGGTGCGAGAGGTCATCTATCAACCCAACGCCTTTTCACCTGTAAATGACGGCCATCTAACGTATAAGACGAACGATACGGCGCGCAAGGCCGTCCGGGACGCCGTTAACGGCAAGGATCCATCTCGCGGGTCCCTCTACTTCTACAATCCGAAAACGGCGACGTCCGATTGGATTCGGACGAGACCGCTGACGGTGCGAATCGCCAACCACGTGTTTGCGCGCTGACCGCAGGCATGCACGTTATTGGCATCACATTTAACATAACTTTATTTTTATTTTACCGTTTGTTTACAATCATTTGCTAATCTGTACCAGTACGCACTTTTTCAATCATTGAGAAAAGCACCGATGCTTTTGTCGTCATGCAAGTCTCAATTGTGACCCCAACTCGTCATGATTACTGTGACGCACCTTGTTGCTGGCGGTGACGTTTGGCCTGATTGCCAACGGCGTCCGCCGCGCCCATCGGTTTTTTTCTCAATCGCCCCCTACCCTTGGGCACTCCTGCATTGGGAGTGCCATTTTTTTATCCGCCGCCTTTGCTCCATGGCCGAAACCCCTGTTTCCTGTTACAATGATAGGGATGAAAGGAGGGGGGCACCGTGCGCTTGTACAGTCAAATGACCCTTGCCGAACTGCAGGAAGAGATGGAACGGCTGCGCCTCGCGGCAGAAGAAAAGAAGCAGGCCGGTGACGAGTCACAGTACGCCGTCCTGCAGCAAAAATTTTTCCTGGCCAAATCGTATTACATCGGAACCGCAGAGTTTCGCGTCGGCGGTACCTATCGAGTCTACAGCCACGACGAACCGTTTACGATCGAATACTTTAACGGCGTGTTTGCCTGGGGCAAATTTCCCGCTTCACCGGAGCCTGTCGGCTATCCCGTCGGCATGCTGGAGCCGTGGGTGTAGGCGATAGCAGCTGGGGAAGGTTGCGGCCGTTGTCCCTGTGATTGACGCTGACGCCACACAGCCGGCGCTTCGCTGCAGCCGGCTGTTTCATTGCACACCGTTTCAGAAGCGCCGCGCGTTCCTTCCATGGACGGCCCGGATGCGGTGCTTGACTGTCAAATATTGTCCACACACTGCCCGCATTGGATATAATAGGGGCAAAAAAAGAAAGCGAGTTTCGTCAACTATGGATGTCATCAATCTTGTTCTGCTCGCGCTTCTGGCGCTGGGCATTGTCGGCAACAATCCGGCCGTCTCCATTGCGGTGGCGATTTTGCTGCTCATCCGCCTGCTCCACCTGGAGCGAACGTTCCCTTTTCTGGAACAGTACGGCCTGCAGATTGGCATTGTCGTGTTAACGATCGGGGTGCTTTCGCCTCTGGCGAGCGGCAAGATCCGCCCTGATACGATTCTTTCCATCTTTACTCACTGGCAGTCCGTTCTCGCCGTCCTGATCGGCATTTTTGTCGCCTATCTGGGCGGGAAGGGGGCCAGCTTGATGACGCAAAATCCGCTGGTCGTCACCGGCATTTTGCTCGGCACGATCATTGGTGTCACCTTTTTCCGCGGCGTCCCGGTCGGACCGCTCATTGCGGCCGGCATGCTCGCCTTTCTCCTGCAATTTCTCCCAAAGTGAGCGGCGGTGTCAGCCCCACCGCTCCTTGACCTTCAGGCCGTAGGCGAGAATCTCCTGCGGCGTCACCAGCCGAAAGCCCTGTTGCTCACGGTAATCGATGACCAACTCCTCCGCTCCGACATAGGTCTCGGTCTCCTTGTCCACCAACAGGGTCATCCCCTCTACCTCCAGCACCCGATCGCCGCTCAGCGGTTCGTCCCAACACAGGCTGTATTCCACCGTCATGCCGCAGCCCCCTGTCAGTTCTCCGTTGATTCGCAGCGCCTGCTTTCGTTCGTTGGCCAGCGCAGTGAGAACAGAACGGGCTGCATCCGTCAAAGTTACACGCATGCATGGTCCTCCATTTCTTCCGTCTTGTCCGTTTTGGATGCATCTTCCTTCCCATCATAGCATAGAATAGTTGAAAGGCAGCAAGGAAAGGACGATTGCACATGCGCATATACGAACGAGACGGCATCTTCATCGCAGAAGCGGAATACCAATCGGAACTGGTCGTCATTTGCGGAAACTCATGGGAAGAAGCCTGGGAGAGGCTGCAGATGAGGCTTCTCGTTCTGGAAATGATTGGATGACAGAAGGAGCGGGTCGCCAGAGACCTGCTTTTTTCACGCCCCAAGCCGTTGGATGACTTTTCACCGACACGTCCAAAGCCCTGTTCTCCAATGGGCCGCTTGGCGTATCACCTGCTGAAAAACCACTGCACAAGGAGCGCAACATCATGTCTTCCTTCATCACGCACGACATGTCGCTGGTCGCTGAGATTCGTCGGCGGACAGCGGCAGCCAACCGCAACAATGTGAGCCGCACGGCCGCCTACCTCGCATTCTATCGCGAGCACCCGGAAGTGCACTGGGCCCTGCTTGCCCACCTGGTCTCCCGCAACAGCGGCTGGAGCATGACCGATCTGTGCGGCGAATGGCTCCCCCGCCTGATCGACGAGCAGGACATCCGGGCGTTTTTCTGGTTTTTGGAGCGAAACAACTGGCTGATTTTTCACGACGCCTACGCCCAACTGCTGCTCTATGCGGAGATGAAGCGGACAGGAACCGATCTGACTCACCTCCTGCCCCACCTCGGTGTCTCCCGCTTCATGCAGCCAGTGTGGCGCGAGTTTCTGGAAAAGCAGGACAGCGTGCGGCTCACCCGCGCCCTGATCGTCAACGAACAGCAGTACATTGAGCAGCGCGTGGTGCGCAAACCGTTCATCCGAGAGCAGGTCTTGGCCAACCTCACGGATCAGGTGCAGTCCGTGCTTTCGCTCAACCAGGTGTTGTTTCCCTACAAGGCCCATCCCGCCGACCGGCGGCTGAGCATCGTCGGCATCGCGACAAACCGTTTTCCCGCTGTCCGGCAGCGCATATCCACAGGCAAGACGCTGTACCGGCTCCTCTACGCCGATGACCAACGGCACGAGGCGATTGTCAGGTGGGCGGAGCGCATTCCGCATACGGGATCGCGTGCCGATTACTGGCCCCACCTGTTTTCTCCCAAACCTCACGACGAAATAGCGGCCCCCGTCTACGTGCCGCGCATCGACGGCACTGCGCTGCGGCCGGGCTGTCCCAAGCTGTACAGCCCAGTGCTGAGCGCTGTCTGGCCGGATGTGGAACACGCCCCGGCTGACGGCGTGGACTGGTATCGTGACGAGAAATGGCTGGAGGCGCTGGAAGACGAGGATGATCTGCCGACGATGGAGAGCGAGGCGTATCTGCGCTCGCTGCAGCTCGCCGAGAAAGGGTTGGAGAGGATTACGGCCATGAAATGACACGATGTGGAGGTGTCGGAAGCGTGAAATCATTGATCGAAAACCAGAAGGCGTATCTGCTGGGCTGCCAACTGTCGAGCGGCGCATTTCGGCTGGCCCCCAGGCGCGTCCAGATCAATCCGTACTTCACCAACCTGGCGCTGATCTCCCTGGTCCGGCTCGGCGAAGGGGAGGCAGTGCGAAAGTACGTGGATTGGTATCTGGACCACGTCAACGAACGCGGTTACATCAACGACTACCGGCTGGACGGCGAACGGGAAGTGGACACCGGCGATGCCGACAGCGAGGACAGCTATCACGCCACGCTTTTCAGTCTGCTTGTGGAGTGGCTGCGGCTCACCGGCGACACAGACTGGCTGCGGCAGCGCCGGGATGAGTTGGCCAAAATGCTTCAGGCAGTGGGGCGGCTGCAGCAAAAAGACGGGTTGACCTGGGCGAAGCATTCGTATCGGGTCAAATATTTGATGGACAATTGCGAAGTGGCCGTCGGACTGGAAGATGCGGCCACCCTGTTTGCAGCTATCGGTGACGACGCGCTGGCGCAGGAAGCGCAGTATCGGGCGGAAGCCTGCCGCAGGGGAATTGCGGCGATGTACAGCCCGGCGCGGGCAGCCTACGCGATGTACGATCGCAAGTATCCCGGCTGGCGCAAGTGGTACCCGGACGTCACCTCCCAGGCGTTTCCGATCGTGTACGGACTGGCCTCCCCCGATGCAGCCAGCGGCCTGTACGAGCGCATTACGGCCGCCTTTCCCCACTACGACATCTTTCAGACCGGCGACCTGTACCCCTGGATGATCATGGGAGAATGCGCCAGACGGGTGGGCGACGTGCGCAGGGTGGAGCGCATGCTGCAGACTGCGGCTGAACTGTACATACGCGGTCCACGCCATCCCTACTGGCTCATCCACGAATCGGGCCGGTTTATCGAACTGATGCAGGCTGCCGGTGCATCCGCCGCCTAATCTCGACGGTTCGTCTGCCGCCTGACGCGGTGGTGAGTGCCATGCTGCACCACCAGGAACGGCACCAATTCACCCTTTTCCCAGAAAAAGGGAAGCGGACAGATTGGCACGGGCCCTTTGGCCGCGAAATCTTGCGCGAGCCGGGCCAGCAGCGTGGCCCCGGTCTCACCGTGCAGATCGGCCACGATCAACACGTCCTGATGGGGAACAGCCACGCCGAGGGCATCCCCTGTCTTGCTGCGTTCCATCTCCTCCAGCATGGATGTGAGCAGCACGCGGCTGGCTGCATACCCGTCGCGCGGACTGATAAAATGAATGCGGTTGAGTCCCACCAGCTGTGTCTTGATGGGAACGGGCAGTCCCTGCAGATTGGCCATCGCATGGCGGTGCAGCTCCTCCTCCGACCAGCCCGCTTCCGCCAACGCCTCCCGTTCAATCAGGGTATACCCCTCACCGTGGTCCAAGGCGTACAGGATGGCCGTCTCCTCCGTGTGCGGACGAGACACCCAGCGCCCGGAATTTTCCCGGAGCAGCGAGGCATGCTGCAGGACTGGATAGATCCGACTTTCCCGTCCGGCCAAGGTGCGATCAGCCGTATGCCCGCGAACGGCGGCGAGCACGCGGGAGACAAATGCGTATAGAGCCGTCCGCCGCTCGTCCGGCTTGTCCTCTACGCGGCGATAAAGCGGCTCCAACGGGATCACGGACACGACTGGCGAGCGGTCCGCTCTCCGCATGATGCTGAGGCTGTCCTCCTCCGCTTCGCAAAACAGCTCGTCCGGCAGTTCCCTGCCGATCAGTTCGACAACCCGCCGCTTCAGTGACTGGCGCACATTGTTTGTCATGATGATTCCCCCTCGTTTGTCATATCTCACTCCCACGGCGGCCGGTCGTCCGGATCGGCGGCGGGCGGCGCTGCCGAGCAGGAACGGCTGCGTTCCTCAATCTCGCTTATGACCTCATGCAGGCTTTTGGGCTTGGCAAATTCCACAGGTGATACGCCCCGTTCAAACTGCAGCGTATCTCCTTCCAGCAGCACCACGTACCGGCCGTTTGTCTTGGCGATGTGCAGATTGATCCCGTAGTCGGCCAACAGTGCCCGCACCTGCATGTGGTCCAGCTTGAATTTCAGCTCTGCTTCCGGCTGCCGCTCGGTGATGATCTGCGCGGCTTCCATCACCGTGTCGTGTTCCCATTTTTCGGCCAGTTCCCGCTTGGGGCTGGCGGCGATCAGCTCGATCTCCTCTTCTGCCCGCAGCCGCTCCTCCGTTTCTTCCGGATAGACGTATTCGATGTGCTGACGGGCCAGTGACAGCACTTCTTCCGAGACGAGCTGGGTCAGCGTTTGCGGATATTCAATGAAACGCATAAATTCTTCAAAGTACCGGGCATGGGAAAATTGATGGATCTTCACGTGATACGGATCGTTCATCCCCTGCTCGACCATGTGCGGGTACATCAGCGACTTCATGTTTTTCGCGCTGATCGCCATGTTGACGTTGGCGATCAGGCTGTGTTCATCAGTGATGATGGCCGTTTTCTGTTCAAAGTCGCATTTGAGTATGAATACGTACCGGTCGTCCAGCGTTTCCAGCCGTGTGCGGACGACCAGGAGCACCCCGCCCCTCACCTGGGATGTGCGCAGATAGGACTGAACCAGCTCCTGACAAGGTTCCCTGCTCTCCCCCGGCGTCTCTGCGGCCAAGAGCCGCTGCAGCAGGGCGTAATTGGGGTTGGACTCCAGCGGATGCCCCTCCTCCAGCACAAAGCGGCCCAGCTTGGTTGGGCTTGCCTCGCTCTTCGGGTTCGGCTCCACCTTGCGCTTGGCAATCCGGGCAAATTCCCCGTCCAAGAACGGGCGCAGCTCGCTTTTCTGATATTCATCCCCGGACAAGAACCGGCTCATCCGAACGTGCTTGGCTCCTCCCTCTCCTTCCGGTTGTTCGATCAAAAAAAACGTCAGCCAATCGATGACAAAATTCATCCGTTCTTCGCTCCTGTCCCATATCTGAACGACATGATTATAGCAAAGCCGGAAAAAACGGTCAGGCGTTTTTCCGAAAATGGTATCATGGAGACAGGAGGGACACTTCATGTGGAAACAGTTTTGCGCCTGGTGGAACCTCAACGTGCGCGACAGACCGTACAAGCCCGGCACGCTGGTCGGCAGCTACCGGATCGAAGAGGTGCTGGGCATGGGCAGCTACGGAATCGCCTACCGGGCCGTCCATCTCCCGTCCGGACGGGTTGTCGTGATCAAACAGGTGAAGCCCAGCCTGCGCCGCTCCCCCAAGGGAGAAGTGATGCAGCACTACGAACAGCGAGTGCTGGCTGCCCTCTCCCACCCGCAGATCCCGCGCTGGCTGGAGTCGTTTCGGCACGGGAACGATTCGTTTCTGGTGATGTCATACATCGCCGGGCCGACGCTGGAAGAGCTGCTGTTCGAAGAGGGGACCGCGCTCAGTGAGTGGGAAGCGGCCCGCTTGATGCGGCAGGTGGGTGAGCTGGTCGCCTATCTGCACGAAAAAAACGTCATTCATCGCGACATCCGCATCCCCAACGTGATCTGGCAGGAAGGCAGGCTCCATCTGATCGACTTTGGACTGGCCCGATTCCGGGGAGACCCGCCCACCTGCATCGCCCAGGACCTGAGTGACTATCCGGAGGAAAAACAGTTGAAGCGGCAAGTGGAGCCGACAAGCGACCTGTATGCCCTCGGCCACTTTTTCCTGTTTTTGCTCTACTCCGGGTATCGCGCAGATGAGAACCAGCCGGAGCGCAGTTGGGAAGAAGAGTTGACGCTCTCCCCGCAGATCCGGGAGATGATCCGCCGCCTGCTGCAAATCGACCCGGCATACGACAGTGTCGAGGAGTGGCTCGCTGATCTGGATGGGTATTTGAACGTGAAAAAAGAGCAGTCCAATCGATGAACAATACCGATTGCGTCTGCTCTTTTTTGCTTACTCGTGAATCGGCTGCTTCTTGGCCGCTTCCATCTGCCGTTTCAGTTCCCCCGCTTCCCGGCGCAGCGTTTGCCGCTCGCTTTTGGAGAGGCGCTCGCCGCCAACAGGGCCGTTTACCAGCAGAGCTTCTTCATCCAATCGATCTTTGCGCATGGAGACCTCCTGTGGGCATCAATAGGTATTCCTTTTCCTACTTTGTACGAAAGCGTCCTTTCTTATGTACGCGGCCGCTGTTCTTTTTGCGCAGGTCAGAGGGATCGACCAGCGCACCGTACGACATCGCTTTTTCCACGATGGACAAACCGGTCTGCTTGGCAAACTTGCGGACGATAAACAACTCCTGCGGCGTGACAATGGAAAAGACCAGACCCGCCCGTCCCATCCGGCCGGTACGGCCGCTGCGGTGGATGTAGGTATCCGCATCGGGAGCGGGATCGTAATGGACGATGCATTCCACGCCCGGAATGTCAAGACCGCGGGCCGCCACGTCCGTGGTAATCAGGACGGGAAATGCACCGTTGCGAAACTGCTGCAAAGTATGGGCCCGCTCCTCCTTGCTGGCGTCACGGTGCAGCAACCGGCACGGCAGGTGGTGATACGTGAGCTTGGCGGTGATCTCCTCCACCTTGTCGATCTGATTGACAAACACGATCGACGCGCGTGCGTTGACGAGACGCAGCAGCCGACGCAGCGTGTCCGCCTTTTTGCGGGGATCGCTGACCAGGTACATGTGCGCCACACCCGCCGTGTTCTCCGGCGCCGCCGATCGGATCACCACTGGTTCGGCGGCAAGCGCCGAGGCAAGCTGCACCACCTGTTCTGATAAGGTAGCGGAGAAAAACAGCCGCTGCGTGTCCCGCATCGTCCGTTTCAACACGTCCTGGACCGGTCGCGAAAACCCTTCGTCCAAAAGACGGTCGGCTTCATCCACCACCACTGCTTTGACGGTGTGCACCTTTACTTTCCGCTGCTCAATCAGCTCCAGCAGACGTCCCGGTGTGGCGGCAATCAGCGCCGGCCGTTTTTTCAGGCGCTCCACCTGCCGCTTCACATCGACGCCGCCGATGATCGGCACCACGGTTGCCCCTTTTTTTGCAAGCAGCGGCTCCGCCTCTCTGGCAATCTGCATTACCAATTCATGCGTCGGTGCCAGCACCAGCACCTGCAGCTCCTTGGTGTCCGCTTCCACTTTGTCGATCAGCGGCAGCAGATAGGCCAGCGTTTTCCCCGTTCCCGTCGGCGATTCCACCAGAGCGTTTCGGCCGCTCTGAATGACGGGAATGGCATCCTGCTGCACGGATGTGGGCCGCTTCATGTTTCGTTCCTCAAGCGCTTCCAACAGCGGTGCGCTCAGCTTGAAATCAGCAAACGTGGTACTCACAACAATCCTCCTGGCAAGACATGATCATGGGTAAGCTTACCACAAATGACTGCCAAGCGAAACCGCCAATCAGGATGCCTCAACGCTTGATCCTACCCGTACGTCCACCTGATCCATCCGGCTGAAATCCGCCTGATGCCCTCAACGGTTGTTGGAATCGAGACGGGTTTCCCGTTTTTCCATTTTGTCGTGCCGATCTTTCTCGCTGTGCTGGTTGTGCGTCCCGGGCGGATTTTTCATGTACTCTTCCACCTGTTGTTGAAATTCCTTGTCATAACCGCGCATGCGCCTCACCTCCTGCAGTTAGTCTGTCCGCCAACGCTCCCGCTGTCCCCTGAAACTTTTTTCCCGTCCGATCGTCAAACTTATACGACAAAAATAAATATGAATGTAGGGAAGATCACGCATGACCACCTTGTCACGAACCTTGACGCGGAAGCGAAGGCATCGGCGCAGCCGGCGGTGGAACTGGTTCTGGCGGTTGACGGCTGTCTGCACGTTCACGTTTTCCACCCTTGCCCTGGGAGGCGCGCTCTTTCTGTTTTGCACGGATACGGGCGAAGAGCTGCGGGAATGGGCAGCCGGCACGCTGCTGACGACGCAGCACGACTACTGGGCACCGTACACGTTTTTGCCCGACGACAAATTGGAAGAACTAAAAAGACAGATTCGCAATCCTGTCGTCATTAATTCGGTGGCGGACACGAAGCAGCCGGACGTCCGGCCGGTCGACATCCCCGCGCCGGAAAAGCCAAAGGAGCTGATCGAGATCGAGGAGATCGACGAAGCGCGCGGCAGTTATTATTTCAAAGGCAAGCTGATGTACATCAGCGATCCCAACCGCGTCCATCTGGTTGTCACCACGCGCAAAGACCGGGGCGATCTTCTCGACGAGTTCGCCAAGAAGTACAACGCCATCGGGATCGTCAACGCCAGCGGGTTTTACGACCCGGACGGCTACGGCAAGGGAACCAAAGCTTACGGCGTGGTGATCAAGGACGGCAAAATCCTGCAGGGGTACAACCCCAAGAGCGGGGAAACAGCCTTGGGCATCACTTACGACGGCAGGCTGGTGACCGGCAATTACTCCGCCCAGGAGTTGGTAAACATGGGCGTTCGGGACGCGATGAGTTTCCGGCCGCAGCTCATCGTCAACGGCAAAAACCTGTTTGCGGACAAGCCCGCCAAAAGCTGGGGGATACAGCCGCGCACCGCTGTCGGCCAAAAAGCGGACGGCACCATCGTGTTCCTGGTCATCGACGGACGGCAGCCCGGCCACTCCATCGGGGCCAGCATGAACGACGTCGCGGAAATCCTGGCAGCACGGGGCGTCGTCAATGCGATGGCCATGGACGGCGGGTCCAGCTCGATGATGCTGTACAACGGGGAAGCCATCACCAGGACATCCTGCCCGTACGAACGCGGCCGCTTTTTGCCCAATGCATGGGCCGTCTACTAAGACCAATCGTTGTCCGGTTTGAACCACGCCCCATCCGCCGCATTCCACCACGCCCATGGTCAGTCTCACGCATCAAAAACAGGCAGCCCGCTTACAGAAAGTGTCGGGCTGCCTGTTTTGCATCCACTCGATTTGTCCGGCACCTGGAGTTTATCTCCAGGAGAACACTCATGATTTCCGCTTGTTTATCGACTCCAAGTTTACTCGTTCAAAGAAGGCGGGCTTGTACCGGCTGGCGTAACTCTCTCCGGCGATGACCAGCTCGTCCAGCCGTATGCGCAATTCTTGCAGCGTAATGCCCTCCATCGCCGTGTTTAAAATAACCGCGCGCGCCATTTGCCGCAGGCGGCGCACATCGTGCTCCAACGCTTTGCCCAGCATCTTCCCGCTGTGGACGATCTCCGAGCGGTGGTTGTAGGAGCGCTTGACAAACTGGGCCACCTGTTCCCGTTCGGCAAACGTATCCCCGAAGTAATAGGCCATGCGCAGCCGCAGCTTGTAGGTGATCTCTCCTTTTTTGCCGTCGGGCACAAACAGCGATTCCAGCGCAATCCACAAGTCCAGCAGTTGATCCTCCAGATTTTTCTTCTCCAGGGAGAGGGCGTAGCGGCGAACGGCCAGTTGAGGCAAAGACGGCTTGTCCCAGATGAGGGACTGAAAAATTTCTTCGGTCCGCTCGTCGAAGATAAATTTCTTCCCGTCATTGGACCGCTTCAAATAGGTGATCCCAAACACCGGCGGCTGGGCCGTGATGATGTACGGGATGGAGCAGATGCCGTCCAATGCCGCCAGGTTCAGCTTTTGTTCAATTTCTTCGATCCAGGCTTGGTCCTGCCTTACCTTCAAATCAGGGTATTCGGCAAACAAAAACAGGCTGTCCGCCCTTACTTTGCGGTCAAACAGCAGACGGCTCTCGTCCATTTGATTTTTAAGAAAACGGGAGGCCAGCTTGTACAGTTTTTCCTCTCCCGACAGCAGCAGAAACGACTGAGGCAATTCAATCCGAACCGGTCTGAGCGTCGTTGAGTTAAAGACCGGGGCAATCAGATACGGCATGGGCGTCTCTCCTTTCCGGCTCTGGACAGGTACGTGCAGCCGACGGGCAGTCTTGGTTCAGCCCAAAAAGATTACATAATAAATGTTATGTCATCTACTCTGCAGTCTGCAACATGCTTCCTTATAGAATACCAGCAATTCCTATGGTTCGTCATCCTGCTTGTCCGGCATGCTATACAAAAAGGAGTTGATATGATGATGGACAAGGATCGCGTACGCGAAGAAAATCCCCATCAGATGTACAACAACACCTACCAACCCATGGAACAGACCGGCGAGCCGATGCCCGGCTCCAAAAAGGTAAAACAGGCGAATCACTCGCGCCAGGTAAAGACGAGGGAAGGCTGATCCGCTGAGCCTTCCTGTTTTTTACAATCAAATGATTGAATTGTCCCACAAGGATGAACTATCATGAATACAGTATCCTTGGATGGAGGTCAACCAATCATGATTCTCATTCCGCTTTCGGGCGGCAGCCCACTTCCGCACAAAATCAGCTACAGTGTTTCTCCCTTGTACGAGTTGGCGGCAAGCCTCCACGCACTGGCTCAGGAAACGCCCGACCCGCGTCTGGCCGACTGGGCCGCGGACGTACTGGCCGGCTTTCGTGCCGCCCGCATTTCATCAGACTGGGAATACTTCCGTCCGATGTTTACCCGCGCCATCCCCGACGCGTTTGATCCTGTGCAAACGCGAGGCGTGATGGCCGTTGACGATCAATACAATTACTTCTTCACGCTGTCCGAAGAAGCGTTTGTGGACAACCTGCGGCCGATGCTGGACGCATGGGAGACTCGCTGTGAGGATGTTCCGCTGGCAGCTGACCTGAGGGAAGACCCTGCGTTTGTTAAAGGGCGCTTCAATCTGTTTCTCTCCACCTACTGGCAGCTTTTTTTCGCCTCGCAGTGGGAGGCGTTGGCGCCCCGGTTTGTACGGGAAGCGGAACGCATCCATCTGTCGCTGCGGTCACTGGATGAGATCACGTCCTATTTGCGGATAATCGATCCCCGCTTCCGCTATGACGACGAGCAGGAACAGCTCGTATGGGAAAACGGAGATCCCGGCGCTCAACCCGTCCAGCAGTTGGTCCTCTCCCCCAGCCATTTTTACACTGCCGCTGCTTCTCTCATCAAAAAAGGGGAAACTGCTCACCTGCTTTATCGTTTTGAACAATGAAAAACGCCCTGTTAAGGGCGTTTTGCGTATTGCAGCATGTGCGCAACGATTAACCGATCCAGTTGTTGACTCATCCTCACAATTTTAGGGTCGTTAAAATTGTAACCGGCATCTTTGGCTGCGCGTTCCAGTTGCTGCCGCAGATCATCAATCTTCTTCTGCGTAATTTTCATGCTGCCAGACCCCCACCGACTCAGTCAACCACTATTTTACATTAATTGATAATGCATGGAAAGAGGAGAATGCCAGCGAGAACGCATCAAAAAAAGGAAGCCCCGCATCTGTTGCTGATGCAGGGCATGTTGTGCGTTTACTTGTTCAGCACGTGAATCGGATGGCCGAGAGCCAGTTCCGCAGCTTCCATCGTCACTTCGCCCAGGGTCGGGTGAGCGTGAATGGTGAGCTCGATGTCTTCCAGCGTCGCTCCCATCTCGATGGCCAGACCAATTTCGGCGATAATGTTGGACGCCTCCGGTCCGACAATCTGGGCGCCCAGCACCAGGTTGGTGCCTTTTTCGGCGATCAGTTTCACGAAGCCTTCACCGGCATTGACAGACAGCGCGCGGCCGTTCGCGGCAAACGGGAAGCGGCCCGCCACGTAGTCGATGCCCTGTTCTTTGGCTTCTCTTTCGCTGATCCCGACGCTGGCGATCTCCGGATCGGAGAAAACGACAGCGGGGATGGCCTTGTAGTCCACTTCGGACGGAAGACCGGCGATTGCTTCCGCCGCCACTTTGCCCTCGTAGGACGCCTTGTGGGCCAGAGCCGGACCGGCAACGATGTCCCCGATCGCGTAGACGTTGGGGATGTTGGTGCGGCCCTGTTTGTCCACCACAATGTAGCCGCGATCGGTCAGGTTCATGCCGATGTCGCGTACGCCCAGTTCGTCCGTGTTGGGACGGCGGCCGACGGTTACCAGCACGTATTCTGCATCAAACTGCTTCTGCTCTCCTTTTACTTCCGCAGTGACGACCACGCCGTCTTCCTTTTCCTCCATGCCTTGGGCGAGCGCTTTGACATTGATGTCCACGCCCAGCTTTTTCAGCTTGCGTTCTACCAGGCGGGTCATCTCCGGCTCGAATCCCGGCAGGATTTGGTCAGAGCCTTCCAAAATGGTTACCTTGGTGCCAAACTTGGCAAAGACGGTACCCAGCTCAATTCCGATGTAGCCGCCGCCGATTACGACCAGGCTCTTCGGAATTTCCGTCAGGGACAGGGCTTCCGTCGAGGAGAGCACGCGCTTGCCAAACGGGAACGCCGGCAGTTCGATCGGACGGGACCCCGTCGCGATGATGCAGTGGTTAAAACGGTAGCGGTTCACGTCGTAACCGTGGAAGACCCGTACTTCGTTTTCGTTGACAAACAGCGCTTCGCCGGGGATTACCTGAATCTTGTTGCCCTTGAACAGCGAAGCAACGCCGCCGGTCAACTGCTTGACGATGCCGTTTTTCCATTCCTGGACTTTGGCGAAGTCCACTTTTACGTTTTCCATGGTAATGCCCATGTTCGCCGTGTGCTGAGCATGCTCATACGTGTGAGCGGCGTGAATCATTGCTTTGGACGGAATGCAGCCGACATTGAGGCACACACCGCCCAGGTCTGCTTTCTCCACCACGGCGACGGATTTGCCCAGTTGGGCGGCGCGAATGGCCGCCACATAACCGCCCGGACCGGCGCCGATGACGAGAACGTCAACTTCTGTGGTAAATTCCCCTACTACCATTGTTGTTATCCCTCCATGACGAGCAGCGTCGGATTCTCCAGGAGCTGCTTCACGTAGTTGACGAAACGCTGCGCCGGTTCGCCGTCAATCAGGCGGTGGTCAAAGCTGAGCGACAGGGACAGCACTTGTCCGACCACGATTTCGCCGTTTTTCACTACCGGTTTTTCGCTGATGCGGCCTACACCGAGAATGGCAACTTCCGGGTAGTTGATGATCGGCGTGAAGAACATGCCGCCAGCGGAACCGATATTGGTGATGCTGAAGGTGGAGCCTTTCAGCTCGTCTGCCGTCGCCTTGCGTTCGCGCGATTTCTTCGCCAGTTCACTGATTTCGCCGGCGATTTCAAAGATGGATTTGCGGTCTGCCGCTTTGACAACCGGCACCAACAGACCGTCGTCGGTGGAAGTGGCAATGCCGATGTTATAGTACTTTTTGTAGACGATCTCTTGTTTTTCTTCGTCGATGGAAGCGTTCAGTTCCGGGAACTTTTTCAGTCCGGCCACGACCGCCTTGACGATGAACGGCAGATAGGTCAGTTTTACACCGCGCTCCTCTGCCAGCGGTTTGGCTTCCTTGCGCATGGCCACCAGCTCGGTGACATCCACTTCGTCGAAAATGGTAACGTGCGGAGCGGTGTACGCCGATTTGACCATTGCTTTGGCGATGGCTTTGCGAATGCCTTTGAGCGGAACGCGCTCCTCCACTTCGCCTGCTTGTGCAGTGTAGTGTACGGTCGGTGCAGCAGCCGCTTGCTGTACGCCGGTCGGCGCTTGATCTGCAGGTGCAGCCGCTTCAGCCTGTGCTTGGGCAGCTTGAGCTTGTGCGGGTGCCGCGCCGCCTGCGAGGAAGCGGTCTACGTCTTCGCGCGTGATGCGGCCCAATTTGCCGGTGCCTGGCACCAGTGCGAGCTGAACGCCTTTTTCCCGCGCGTATTTGCGCACGGACGGCGTTGCCAGCACGTGTTTGCGGTCTACAGGTGCTGCTGCTGCAGTCGCCTGCGCCATCGGCGTGTCGATCGGCTGGTTGGCGTTGGCGCTTACTTGGGAGCCAATGTCGCAGCCCGGTTCCATCTTGTCTTCTTTTGCAGGCTCGGCCGCAGCCGGAGCTTCTCCATGACCGTGATCCGGCAGGTTGGGCAGTTCGCCTTCGACTTCAAATTCGATCAGCGGATCGCCGACGACGGAAACAGTGCCCTCGGTCACTTTCAGTTCCAGCACTTTCCCTTTGACCGGAGACGGTACTTCCACGACCGCCTTGTCATTTTGCACTTCCATGATTACTTGGTCTTCTTCAACGGTATCCCCCGGCTTCACGTGCCATTTGACGATTTCGCCTTCATGGATGCCCTCGCCAAGCTCCGGGAGTCTGAATGTAAAACGACTCACGTTATCTCCTCCTTAAAATAAACGCTCCGACGTAATCGCTCACAGGTGTGCCTAAAGAAGGCGGAAAGCTGATCTTTCCGCCGCATGTGCAGTTCAATCGTTAAAAGTCGAGAACTTGCGTCAGGCCGTCCACGACGCGTTTTACATCAGGCAGCCAGATGTCTTCTGCCTGCGCGAACGGGTATACCGTATCCGGCGCGGCCACGCGAAGCACCGGCGCTTCCAGGTGCAGGATGGCGCGTTCGTTGATTTGAGCGATGATTTCGGCAGCTACGCCGGAAGTTTTTTGCGCTTCCTGCACGACGATGGCACGGTTGGTCTTTTTCACCGATTCCACGATCGTGTCGATGTCGATCGGATTGATGGTGCGCAGGTCGATCACTTCCACTTTCGCGCCGCGCGCCTTCTCGATCTCTTCCGCCGCTTTCAGGCTGGTATGAACCATGGCGCCATAGGTGATGATGGTAACGTCGCTGCCTTCCTTCACCACATTGGCCTTGCCCAGCGGGATGGTGTACTCGCCCTCCGGCACCTCCTGACGGAAGGAGCGGTACAGTTTCATGTGCTCCAGGAACACGACCGGATCGTTGTCGCGGATCGCGGAGATCAACAGCCCTTTTGCATCGTACGGGTTGGACGGGATGACCACTTTCACGCCAGGCGTCTGCAGAATCAGGCCTTCCAGCGAGTCAGCGTGCAGCTCCGGAGTTTTCACGCCGCCGCCAAACGGGGAGCGGAACGTGATCGGGCTGTGGAAGCGCCCGCCGGAACGGTAGCGCATCCGGGAAGCCTGGGACGCGATCGCGTCAAAGGTTTCAAACACAAAACCAAAGAACTGGATTTCCGCAACCGGACGGAAGCCGTTGACGGACAGACCCACGGCCAGACCGCCGATACCGGACTCTGCCAGCGGCGTGTCAAACACGCGATGTTCACCGAACTCAGCTTGCAGACCTTCTGTCGCGCGGAAGACCCCACCGTTTTTCCCTACGTCTTCCCCGAAGACGAGAACGGTTTCGTCGCGCTTCAGTTCACAGCGCAATGCATCCGTGATGGCTTGAATCATAGTCATTTGTGCCATGGCTTACTTCGACTCCTTCGCCAGATATTCTGCCTTCTGCTCTTCCAGCGCCGGCGGCAGTGTTTCAAACATGACGTCGATCAGTTCGCTCACTTTCATCTTCGGCGTTTCGTCCGCTTTCTTGATGGCGTCGGCAACCGCCTGTTTCGCTTCTTCAATGACGGCTTCTTCGTCTTTTTCGCTCCACAGACCTTTGCTTTCCAGGAACTTGCGGAAGCGGATCAGCGGGTCTTTTTGCTCCCACTCGCCTTGCTCTTCCCCGGTGCGGTAACGGGTCGGGTCATCGCCGGCCATGGTGTGCGGACCATAGCGGTAGGTAAGCGCCTCGATCAGAGTAGCGCCCTCACCGTTGATGCCGCGCTGTTTCGCTTCTTGGACAGCGTGGTAAACGGCCAAGACGTCCATGCCGTCTACACGCGCGCTGGCGATACCGGCTGCAACCGCTTTGACCGCGATATTCTCAGCAGCGGTTTGTTTCTCAAACGGAACGGAGATGGCGTAGCCGTTGTTTTGCGAGAAGAAGATCACCGGCAGTTTGTAGACGCCGGCAAAGTTCATGCCTTCGTAGAAGTCGCCCTGAGAGGTGGCACCGTCGCCAAAGTAGGTGATGGCCACGCGCTTTTCGCCGCGCAGCTTGTACCCCATGGCAACGCCGGCAGCTTGGGTACATTGAGCTGCGATGATGATTTGCGGCATCAGCACATTGACGTCTTCGGGGATGCGGCCGCCTTCAATATGCCCGCGGGAGTACAGGAACGCCTTGTACAGCGGGAAGCCGTGCCACACCATTTGCGGGATGTCGCGGTAGCTCGGCAGGATGAAGTCTTCTTTGGACAGGGCCGCTTCCGATCCGATCATGCACGCTTCCTGACCGGCCACAGGGGCGTAGAAGCCGAGACGGCCTTGACGGTTCAGGCTGATGGCACGCTGGTCCCACACACGGGTAAAGACCATTCTGCGCATCAGTTCACGCAGTTCATCATCGGAGAGCTTGGGCATCAGGTCAGGACGAACAACTGTACCGTCTGGAGCAAGGATTTGCAGCGGGGTGTTGTTGCCTGTTTTTTCAACAGCAGTTTTCACACTCATCACTTTCACCTCGTCACTGGTATCGTGGAAACGAGACAGCCCCTCACCGACACCGGCGCAACCAAGCCGCGCTCGTGCAGAAAGGGAAAACTGCCTAAAAAACATTGGGGAAATTTCACCTGTGCTGAAAGTGCTTACAAACACGATCGCACACCCTGTTATATCTCAGTACAATCATCTGTTTAACGTGTTATACTATTGATATTACAGGGTTTATTTCCTTGCTGTTATCATTTACTATAAAATCTGTATCAGTTTTTTTCAAGGCTAAGTTCGGAAATTCCTGCACTTAGGAGGCGGATCGCCATGTCCGACTATGTAAAACGTACAATTGTCAAAGAAGAAGTGCCCAGCCTTCACGTGGACACTCCCCGTTCCGTCAAGGTATACCTTCCGCCCGGATACAACGAACTGCTCTCATATCCAGTCGTCTACTGCCAGGACGGCAACGATTTTTTTACCATGGGCCGGATTGCCACCATCGCCAATCAACTGATCCTGGAAGATGGGGTGGAGCCGTTTCTCATCGTCGGCGTATCCGTGGAACGAAGCAAACGGACGAGTGAATACTCCCCCGTCGGTTCGCGCCATGACGGATACAAACGCTTCTTTACAGACGAACTGCTCCCCTACATCGAGGAGCGTTATCCGGTGCGTCGTGATCCAAAATCCCGCGTCCTGGCGGGCGACTCGCTGGGGGGAACAGTCTCCCTGCACATCGCGCTGGACCGTCCTGATCTGTTTACACGCGTGCTGTCTCTCTCCGGCGCTTTTTTCCAGCCGACTCTGGATCGGATCGCTCAGGAATCCACTCTCTCCTGGCTGGACATCTGGATGGTGGTCGGGCTGGAGGAAACTGCTGTGGAGACACATATCGGCACATTTGATTTTGTGGAGTGGAACCGCGCCGCCCGGCAGTCGCTCATGGAAAAGCATGCTGCCGTGTCGTATCGCGAAAAACCGGGTAACCACGTTTGGGGACTGTGGCAAAAGGAACTGCCGGACGGTCTGCGCCACTTTTTTCCCGCCCTGCCGCTGTAAAAACGGCGTCGCGTTCCCTCAGTACAATCCGTTGATTTCCCGAATATCCGCATACGGGTAGTAGCTGCCATCCGTCAGGTATACACCCTGATGGGTGGCTTTTTCAATTTCACCCGCCACCTGTCTGGCGTCACTCAACACAATGTTGACGATCCTGCTTTCGTCCCGCTGCATCTGACGCTGCACCAACTGGCGCTGTTTGGGGGAAATCATCGTCATCCCTCTTTCTTTTCCCTATTGTTGGCTACCTATAGTATTGCTCGCTTCGGGCGATTTACTCCCCGAAAGCGGACGCCCTCCTCCCGCACATTTCTTGTTGACGGTCAATTTCAACATTGCTATACTTTTTAACGTTCGTTTTACTTTATCCAATTAAATAATTAAACAAGTAAAATGGTAAAACCTTATGCGGAAGCGGGTACGTCACTGTTCTATTGCACACATTCCCGCTTGTCCGGTTTTGTACGGCCGGGACCCCGCCTTTACGGATGGGCTGACATCAAGGTATGACTTCATGACTGTGGAGGGATTCCAATGAGTTCGCAAAAATGGGGCTTCTGGCTGCTGACCGCCTTCGTGGTGGGAAACATGGTCGGTTCCGGCATTTTCATGCTGCCCAACACGTTGGTGCAAGCGTCCAGTCCGCTCGCTGTGCTGTTCGCCTGGCTGCTGACCGGGTTTGGCGTGCTGATGATCGCGCTCGTCTTCGGCAACCTGTCCGTCCGCCGGCCCGATTTGACTGCCGGCCCGCAGAGCTACGCCCGCGCCATGTTTGATAATCCGCGCGCCGGAAAGGTTGCCGGCTTCAGCATGGTTTGGGGGTACTGGGTGGCAAACTGGGCGGGCAATGTCGCTGTCATCACCACGTTTGCCGGGTATCTGTCCGCATTTTTCCCGATTATGCAGGACAAAACCGTCCTGTTCTCGCTCTTTTCCTTTCCGGTGGAAAAAGGAAAGTTCACGACATTTCTCGTCTGCACCGCGCTGTTGTGGGGCTTCCACACCTTGCTGGTGCGAGGGTTGAACGGTGCCGGCAAGCTGAACTTCCTGTCCACCGCCACCAAGGTATTGGGATTCGTGCTGTTTATCGTCGTCTGCCTGTTTGCGTTCAATGCGGCCAACATGGGCGATTTCTATGCCTCGATCACGGATGAAAACGGTGCGGTGTACGATCTGCCCGGTCAGATAAACATGGCGATGGTGGCTACACTGTGGGCCTTCATCGGGATTGAATCGGCCGTGGTCCTCTCCGGTCGGGCCCGTTCCCAACGTGACGTGCGGTCGGCCACGATCGCCGGGCTGCTGATTTCGCTCGTCCTGTACATGGGCATCACCTTCCTGACGATGGGGGTCCTGCCGCTCGAACAACTGCGCGTGTCGGACAAGCCGCTGGTAGACGCCTTGTCCCAAGTCATCGGCAGCACCGGCGGGATCGTCATGGCTGTGCTGGCCATCATTTCGCTGATCGGCAGCACAATCGGTTGGCTCCTGATCGGAGCAGAGCCGCCGTTTCAAGCGGCCCGCGCCGGCATGTTCCCCGCTTCGTTTGCCAAGGTAAACGCCAGCGGGAGTCCGGTTCGCTCGCTGACCGTTACGAATCTCATGTCGCAACTGTTCATTTTTTCGACGATCTCCGGCACGATTGCCGAAGCGTACCACTTTGTCATCACGGTGGCAACACTGGCCATCCTCCTGCCCTATCTGGCTTCTGCCATTTTCCAGCTGAAGCTGGTGGTTGTCGGTCAGACGTATGAACGGCAGCCGGCCGCACGCCTCTTTGATGGTGTGGTGGCTGTGCTGGCTGTGCTGTTCTCGCTCTGGGTCATCAAGACGGGGACAGCCGACATGAAAACGCTGCTGTTTGGACTGGCTCTCTACGCAGTCGGGCTGCTGCTCTATCCGGTGATGACGCCGCGACAGACGACAGTAAACACCCCCTCACCGCAGGCAAGCACCGAACTACAGTGATATATAAAGAAAAAAAGGCATGTCCATCAGGGCATGCCTTTTTATACGATATTAGAAGGAACTGATCTTCCCATCGGTCCCAGGCTGCAAGGCCTGCACATTGATCAAAGGTAGAGACCGAACTACCCAGCTGTTTGCCGCCTGCCCGCGTCGCGTTTTGGAGCGGACACTTTCCGCTTCCTTGCTGGTCGTCAAGAGAGCGGGCGGGCCCCATCACCCATGCGACACAGACTTTGTCTACACACTGAGGAACAAAAAAAGGAACAAAAAAACGCCTCCCGCTTCCGGAAGACGTATGGTGTACGCGTAATGGCGGATGGGGTGGGATTTGAACCCACGAGACGGCTCAACACCGCCTACACGATTTCCAATCGTGCTCCTTCGGCCACTCGGACACCCATCCGTATTCGTGACGAGTGATAGTATACCCTGTTTTTTAAAGCAAATCAAGAGGGCTCGTGGGTTTCAGGCAAAAAAATGTGCAGCACGATGGACCCAGGCTGCACGTTTCCGCCGCTGCTTCGTCAGGGCGATGCGCTTGATCACACGCGTCTTGCTGACGTTTCACACTTTGCGCATTGCACAGCGATTTTTCTGTTGGTAAGATGAAGAAGACACTTTTACAAGTAAGGAGACTGCCCCGCATGAAGGTAAAAATCACCCGCAACGCTGCGAAGCAATTGAAAGCTGTGCTGGATCAAGAAGAAGACAAAGAGCTGAAACTGCGCGTCTACATCACGCATAAGCACGGCGACCACGCCCATTACGGCCTGGCGCTGGACAAGCCCGGTGCCGACGACGAGGTCGTCTCCACCGACAAGGAGATCGACGTGATCGTCAACAAAAACGAGCCGCTGCTGGATGGCGTAAAAATTGACTACCTGTACCTGCCGGAAGAAGGCTACGTTATCACCAATCCGTCCAAAGGCAATCACGGGGATCACTGATTCCAACGAAAAAGCTCTCTGCACGACAATCTGCGCAGAGAGCTCTTTTCTTTGTTTAGCAAAATTGAACAACGCGTTTCTATAATGTAACGGACAACAACTCGTCGGGAACATCGCACAGCAGCGGGCTGATTCGGCCCGCTTCGTGCAGGATCAACAGCCGGTGAACGGGACGGGTCATCGCCACGTACAGCAGTTTGGCGTCCCACTCGCTGTCCGTGTATCGCTCCACATCCAAGAGGATCACTGCGTCAAACTGCAGCCCTTTGGTCAGATACGCCGGCATGACCGTTACACCGCCGGGGTATCGGCTGTCTTTGGAGCCGAGCAGGACCAGTTCGCTGATCGCGCCGCGCAGCGCCTTGTGCGCCTGTTTGCTCTCTTCGGCTGTCTTGGTGACGATGGCGACGGTCTGAAAGCCTTCTTCTTGCAATTCCCGGACAAGCCGTGCCGTTTGTTCCCACTTTTCGGCCGGAGCCGCATACGACAGCATCTTCGGCATTTCTCCGTGCCGCAGCACCGGCCTGGCCATCACCGACTCGGGCAGGCGAATCCTGCGCAGCACCTCGTTGGCACAGCGCATGATCTCAATCGTGGACCGATAGCTTTGCGCCAGCGTGTAATACGCAGCGGGAGGCTGGACAAACACACCGCCTGTCAATTCGTCCCACGTCTGCAGGCCCCGGTAGCCGTGGATGCCCTGTGCGATGTCGCCCACCACGGTCAAGGACTGCCGCTTCGTCACCAGGGCGATCACAGCAATCTCCAAGGCGCTCAGATCCTGCGCCTCGTCCACCACCGTATGGTCGAACTGCCCCGCCTGTTCGAGCCCGTCCACCAGATGGCGCAGGTACAACAGCGGCGCCACGTCTTCCGGCTCGATCCGCTCGTTGGCAAAAAGCGCCTCCGATGATTGACAGACGTCCGCAATGACGCTGTCCTCCACGTCATCCGGCGCCAGGCGTCTGAGCAGCGTCTCATCCGTGATCAGCTTCCGGTACGCCGCGAATACATCCACCTGCGGGAAGGACGACAAGTACTTCTCCAGAATCTGTTCCATCATCCGCTCAAACCTTGTCAAACCCTGTTTGTCCAAATCAATCCGCATCTCGCGCAAATGGGCAAACAGCTGCTTGTTCATCTCCTGCTTCAGATGCTTGCGCAGCGCCTCGAGGCGCTTTCGGTAAGGCAGGTGGCCGAATACGGTGGTAAACAGTTCCCTGATCGTCTCTTTGCTGATGGAAAAGACCTGTTGGGTCCGGCTGTAGACAAAACTCAATGTCTTGAACGGGATCTCCTGCTCGGCCAGATAGCGTAGGTAGTTGTCCAAAGCCGTCTTGCAGGCGAGCGAACCTTTAAACCGCAGGCGGCGCTGCGTTATCTCACGTTCCCTCAGGTCCTGTCCTTCCTCAAAAAACAGGCGCAGCAGCTTCTGCGGGTCGGTGATGCGCCAGCCTTTGGGCAGAAGCGGCTTGGCCAGCTTGGCCGCCCAGTCCAAGAACGTGGCCTGCTGGACGTCATCCACCCCCAGTTCCGGAAGCACGTCCGATATGTAGTTCAGAAACAGGCGGTTCGGCGCAAACACCATGAATTTTTTCGACATCATCGTATCCTGGTAGTTGTAGATCAGGTAGGAGAGGCGGTGCAGCGCGATGGTGGTCTTCCCGCTCCCGGCCACCCCCTGGACGACGATGGGACGGTCTTTGTCCGCCCGAATGATGTCGTTTTGTTCGGACTGGATGGTCGCCACGATGTCCTTCAGCCGACTGTCGTTGGTCTGGTTGAGATTGGCGGCGAGGAACTCATCGATATACCCTTCCTCGAGAAACTCGTCGGGATGGCCGATACCCCGGCGGATCGTCTCCTTGACCGCCCCGTCGTAGATGCCGGTAATCTTTCCCTTCTCAATCGCAAAGTTGCGCTTCAGGCGAACTTCTCCACGGACGATGCCCTTGTCGGTCCGGTAGAAGGCGTCCTTGCTTTCGCCGCTGTAGTACAGGCTGGCAATCGGAGCCCGCCAGTCCACGACCAGCGCATCAAACGTATCGCTGCGGACAATGCCGCGCTTGCCGATATAGACGATGTCCAGTTCGTATGTCTCATCCTTGAGAAAGTCCACCCGGCCGAAGTAAGGTTTGTCCTTCCCCTGGTCTTCCAGATACCGCAGTTCCTTGGCCTTTTTGTACCCGACCACCTGCTTCACGTAGTCGTCGGTCACTTCCCTTACTTCCTCGCGCAGTATCTCGATCTCCCGTTCAATGGCGGACACCGTTTCATCCAGCCGCTTTTGTTCCTGTTCGTAATCGGGATGCCGAATCGTCACGTCCATCCTCCCTTCGCTTCAAACGCGCTGGCGTCAGCCCACATGCCGGCCCAGCCAGACTCCGGCTCCGCAGGCCAACAGCCCAATGCCGACGCTGAGCAGCACGTACGCCAATCCGCGTCCAATGTTCCCGTCGCCAAAAAAGGTGATGACCTCCAGAGAAAAGGTAGAAAAGGTCGTAAAGCCGCCCAACAGCCCGGTGGTAAAAAGCAGGTACAGCTCCGGCGGGAGAAACCCCCGCTCCTTTCCCCAGGCGTACAAAAGACCGATGCAAAACGAGCCGACAACATTGGCTCCCCACGTACCTGCCGGCCAGCCCGGCTGATTCAGCACCAGGCCCAATCCATACCGCACGATTGATCCGACAGCGCCCCCCACTGCCACAACAAGCCACGACATGCGCATTCCTCCCTGTTCGCTCCGTTTCGTCGTAGAAAAAGACATCCAAGCGAAGCGCGTGGATGCCTTTTTGTGCCAGTACACGTTATCTTAATGTTTGGGACCGTTGTCCTCAAGATCTTCCACATAGCGGATCGATTCCAGGTTAGCCCGCAGGGACGCCTTGACAGCGTCGATGTACTTGCGCCGCAGTGCCTGCTGCTCCTGTTTTTCTTCGTCGGTCAGGCCTTGTTCGCGGGATTTCTTGGCCAACTCGTTGATCCGTTTGATTTCCGCGTCGGTTACCACAGCCTCTCCCCCTACTCTCTGTAATGCCGCTCTATTATAACACATCGGCGGCACAACGCAAGCGAAAGGATATACGCTGGCCTGCTCCGCTGTCTTGGCTGCCGTCTACTCTCCGACGGGAACAGCCAGGCGCTGTCCGGGGTATATGTCGGAGTTGTCCAGTCGGTTCATCTTTTTGATCGCGTACACCAGTTCGCGCACCTCCATGTCGGCTTCGTCCTGGTGCTCAACGGCAATTTTCCACAAGCTGTCACCCTTCTGAACGGTCACTACCTTCACAGGCACGATCGACGACGACTCCGATGCGAACACAAGTTCTGTCAGGAAGTAAAAAAAGAGAGAGAATACCACGAAAAAGATCAATGCCCCACCGCGTCTCACACCAGTGCGGCTATGGCGCTCCTGTTTTTTGGTGAAACGGTTGTGTGCGGATACAGCATGCATGATACCATCCCCCTGCAAACATACGTTCTATATTCTTGTTTTCATCATAATGCGAACATGTGTTTTGTGTCAAGCGAAATCGAACTAACGTTTGTCGAACGCAAGATCCCATGGTACAATATAGAAAACATGTTCGAGAAAACAGGGGTGTGGTCCATGTCCAAGCTATCCAGCAGACAACAAGCCATTATCGATTTCATTCGCAAGGAAGTCCGCGACAAGGGATATCCGCCGTCCGTTCGTGAAATTGGCGAGGCCGTCGGGTTGGCCTCCAGCTCCACCGTCCACGGTCACCTGGCCCGTCTGGAAAAGAAAGGATTGATTCGGCGCGACCCCACCAAGCCGCGCGCGATTGAGCTGTTGACCGATGGCGACCGCTATCAGGATGACTATGAAGTATCCGTCGTGCGCGTGCCCGTCATCGGGAAGGTAACGGCCGGGCAGCCCATTACGGCCGTGGAACACGTGGAGGATTACTTCCCCCTGCCGGAACACATTGTCACCTCGGACAAGGTGTACATGCTTCGCGTGTCGGGTGACAGCATGATCGAGGCAGGCATCCTCGACGGCGACTACGTCATCGTGCGCCAGCAAAACGTGGCCAACAACGGCGACATTGTCGTGGCGATGACCGATGAGGACGAAGCCACCGTCAAGCGGTTCTTCAAGGAGAAAAACCACTTCCGCCTGCAGCCGGAGAATTCCACGATGGAGCCGATCATCCTGGACTCGGTCACCATTCTGGGAAAAGTCATCGGAGTGTACCGGTTGATTCACTAGGAAAACGAATAGCCCGTATCTTTCCCGACCATCGTCGAAAGATACGGGCTCGTTTTTTCTATGGCGCTGTCAGACCGGCACGATCCGGTGCAGGAATTGCATCTCGCCCCCTTGGAGCATGATCTACAGGGCGGCGATGAAAAACCAGATGATCATCACGATTTGCAGGACGACCTTGACGACTGCGCTGCCGAGAAATCCGACGAGCGATCCCACCCCCGCCTTAATCGCCCGTTCAAACGGCTGGTTGGATACGAACAGCTCTACCAACACCACAAACAAAAACGGCAGGATCAGCATCCCGAACGGCGGGAACAGGAAAATCCCGAGAAAGATACCGACCGCCGCTGCAATCGACGACCACTTGGAACCGCCGTACCGCTTCACGAAGTACATGTTGGTCAGCAAATCGGCTCCGTACAGCAGCACACTCAGCACCACCATCCCCCACCAGAACGATGCCGGCAGCCCGGCCCCCGGCTCGGCGAGGACAAAGTGGTACAGCAAAAACCCGGCCCAAAGCAAAATCGTATCCGGCAATACCGGAAGAAAAATACCGGCGATGCTTGCGACAAACAACGCCACGATGACAATCCACAGCAGTATTTCCATCGGGCACACTCCTTTCTCTTAGGATATACGGATTACCTCGCCAATCGTTGCATCCTTCTATATATTCTCGTCCACATTTTTGCAGAAGCCAGCCAGGCTGCAAAATTACACGGCCCCATGCGGTTCCATTTCATATTCACATCCGTGCTGGAAAGCAAGCGAATTACTGGTTTATCACTGCCTGGATTCGTTTTTCATATGACTCATCTTGGTCAATATGCACGTATCAGTAAAAATAAACAGATTTTTCTTTTTCCATAAATCATAATAATTGACATATTTTATCATTATGGTTAATGTATTCTTTGGAATACGTCTGTAAGTGTACGGTCGATTAATACTTAGGAGGTACAAAAGTAATATGGAAGACGATGATATAAGATGCGAACATTGCAAGAAACTTTCTTTTTGGTGCGAAATCGAGCATTTGAGACCAAAGAAGTGCTCCATTCTCCGCGATGGAGAAATCTATAACATCTGTGAATATTGTATAGGCGAAATTGAAGTTTTAGGTGAAGGCGCTGAGGAAGTTGAATACTGGAATGAATGGGTGAAAAAGAAACGTTTGGAAAACGAACAATCATAACGCAGCCCCTGCCATGGGGCTGCTCAGACTGAAGACAAACGGTTCATTGAGTTAGCGTCCACAAAAAATGATCTCCAGGCCGAAAGGCCTGCCTATTCATCAACCGAAGCGGAAGACAATGTTCATCGCATGGCGGGATGGGCCAAGCGAGCTCCTTTGACGACCTGCTCAGCTGAAAAACGAAGACGCGGGAATCAACAGGGGACACAAGTCTCACTTCCTCGAAATACCCAGATGTTTGTCCCCTGCCCGCGTCTCGTTTTGGAGCGGACATCATTCGCTTCTGTGCTGGGCGTCAAGCAAGCGAGCGGGCCTGATCTCCCATGTGCCGCGGACTTTGTCTACACGCTGTGCAGCCCCTGCCATGGGGCTGCTGTTTTTTTTGCTCTCTGGAGCCCATACGCCCTCGTCCTCAAAAATAACAAAAAGGAGCAGGGCCATCACTCGGCCCCACTCCCGGAACTTCCCCGCCCCAACAGGCAAAGGGGGTTCGCTGATTAGTAGGTGTTCATGTATTGTTCGCGTTCCCAATCGTGGACGCGGGTACGGAACATATCCCATTCGATTTCTTTTGCCTCGGTGAAGTGTACCAGGGCATGCTCACCCAGCGCTTCGCAGATGACCGGATCGGCCTTCAGGCAGTCGATCGCTTCCTTCAGGGTTGCCGGCAGGCTTTCGATGCCGGCAGCTTCGCGCTCTTCTTCGGTCATCACGTAGATGTTGCGGTCCACCGACGGCGGCAGCTCCAGTTTTTTCTTGATGCCGTCCAGCCCTGCTTTCAGCATGACAGCGAGAGCCAGGTACGGGTTTGCAGCCGGGTCCGGGTTGCGCACTTCAATCCGCGTGCTCAAACCACGGGAAGCCGGGATGCGTACCAGCGGGGAGCGGTTTTTCGCCGACCAGGCCACATAGCACGGCGCTTCATAGCCGGGCACCAGACGCTTGTAAGAGTTTACCAGCGGGTTGGTGATGGCGGCAAATCCGCGTGCATGGTGCAGAATGCCGGCCAGGTAGTGTTTAGCCGTTTGGCTGAGGCCCAGCGGATCAGATTCGTCGTAGAACGCATTTTCTTTGTTGCGGAAGAGAGATTGGTGAGCGTGCATGCCGGAACCGTTCACGCCAAACAGCGGCTTCGGCATGAACGTCGCATGCAGGCCGTGTTGACGGGCAATGGTTTTCACCACCAGTTTGAAGGTGACGATTTGGTCAGCCGCCTGCAGCGCGTCGGCGTATTTAAAGTCAATTTCGTGCTGACCCGGTGCTACTTCGTGGTGGGATGCTTCAATTTCGAAGCCCATTTTTTCCAGGGTAAGCACAATGTCGCGGCGGCAGTTTTCACCAAGGTCGAGCGGCGCGAAGTCAAAATAACCGCCCTGGTCGTTCAGATCGAGTGTCGGTTCCCCTTTCTCGTTAATCTTGAAGAGGAAAAACTCCGGTTCCGAACCGACATTGAAAGCAGTGAAGCCCATCTCTTCTGCTTCCTTCAGCGCACGTTTCAGGATATAGCGCGGGTCCCCTTCAAACGGGGTGCCGTCTGGCATGTAGACGTCACAGATCAAACGGGCCACTTTGCCGTGCTCGGTCCCCCACGGGAAAACCACCCAGGTATCCAGATCCGGCACCAGGTACATGTCGGATTCCTCGATACGCACAAAGCCCTCGATGGACGAACCGTCAAACATCATTTTGTTGTCCAGTGCCTTGGGCAGTTGGGAGAGCGGAATCTCCACGTTTTTGATGACCCCCATCAGGTCGGTAAACTGCAGGCGGATATACCTGACATCCTCCTCTTGGGCCAGACGCATAATGTCTTCCTTGGTGTACTTGCTCACGTTTCTCTCCTCCTATCGCGTTTGTTGTCTTGTATTTAGTGGAAGAAGCGCGAAAGCTCTCCACGTATCAACGCATTCTCGCCGTGACGAGTCGCGTTGTTAAACAAGATTTGCTGCTTCAAAAGCTGATGCAGTTCCTTTTCGGACATTTCCTTCCGCTTGGCCTCGGAAGTGGCAGTGATCTCCGTCTTTTCCGCGGCGGACTGCTGCATCTGCAGCACCTGCTTGATGCCGGCGATGTTGAGTCCTTTTTCGATCAGCGCCTTGATTTCCAGCAAGCGATCGACGTCGTTAAAGGAGAAGAGTCGCTGCTTCCCTTCCGTACGTGCCGGCTGAATCAGTCCGTTTTGCTCGTAATAACGGATTTGCCGGGCGGTCAGATCGGTCAACTTCATGACGATCCCGATTGGAAAGAGAGCCATGTTTCGACGAATGTCATCACTCATGACGTGTCCCTCCTCTTCTCAATCCTTGATTGTATTGTATGCGTTTTTAAGAATCCTGTCAATGGATGTTAGAAAAGATTACACAAAATGATGCATCTTTCGGCAAATCAACGCGAAAAAACGGGAAGCGTCTCTTGCAACGCTCCCCGTTTGCAGGCAATTGACTCGTTCACGCCGGTCTGCGACGCCTACGTATTCGGCAGTTCCAGCAGCCCTTTTTCTAACAGGAGGTCCAGCGCGGTCAGGATGCCCACCTTGACATGGGAGTAGGTCAAACCGCCCTGCACGAAGCCCAGGTACGGCGGACGAATCGGGCCGTCTGCGGAAAACTCAATGCTCGCCCCCTGGATGAACGTGCCGGCCGCCATGATGACCGGATCGGCGTATCCGGGCATGTCACTCGGATAAGGGGTGACGTGGGAATCGACCGGTGCCGCCTTCTGGATGCCCTGACAAAACGCGATCAATCGCTCCGCCGAACCAAATTCGACCGATTGGATCAGGTCGGTGCGCGGCTCGTGCCACAGCGGATTGGTCCGAAAGCCCAGCCGCTCCAAGAGTGCGGATGAAAAAATCGCCCCTTTGAGCGCTTCGCCAACCACATGAGGAGCGAGGAAAAAGCCCTGGTACATTTCCAACAGGGAGTACAGCGACGCTCCTCCCTCCGCGCCGATGCCGGGAGCGGCCATCCGGTAGGAAGCGAGCTTCACCAGGTCCTGTCTGCCGACGATGTATCCGCCGGTCTTGACCAGACCGCCGCCCGGGTTTTTGATCAGCGAACCTGCCATGATGTCCGCGCCCACCTGCAGCGGCTCCCGCTCCTCGGTAAACTCTCCGTAGCAGTTGTCCACAAAGACGATCAGTTCCGGATTCCGCCCTTTGACAAAGCGAATCATCTCTTCCAGCTTGGCGATGGTAAACGACGGACGATCAGCGTATCCGCGGGAACGCTGGATGCCGATCACCTTTGTATTCGGGGTGATCGCCTCGGCCACAGCGGCAAAGTCAATTTCCCCCTCCGGCGTCAGCGGCACATAGCGGTACCCGATGCCATAGTCCTTCAGCGAGCCTTGTCCCTCGCCGCGCACACCTACTACTTCTTCCAGCGTGTCATACGGTTTGCCGGTGATGTACAGCAGTTCGTCGCCGGGACGGAGCAGGCCGAACAGGCAGATGGCGATCGCGTGCGTGCCGGAGATGATGTGTGGCCGGACCAAGGCCGCCTCCCCGCCAAACACGTCCGCATAAATCGCTTCCAGCGTCGCACGCCCCGTGTCATCGTAGCCGTATCCCGTCGACGGCGCAAAGTGAAACTCGTTTACTTCATGCTTCTGAAACGAACGGAGCACCTTCAACTGGTTGTAGTCGACCAGGGCGGCAATCTCCTGATGCCGCCCGGCAATCATCGCTTCGACTTCCTGCACGATCGGGCGCAGCCGTTCTCCATGGGTGAATAATGAAAACATTGTCGTTCCTACCAACTCTCTTCTGCAATCTCTGGCTTGTCCAGGAGGAACGGGACAAGCTTCCCGTAAATGGGATGGTCCCGGTTGATGCGTACGGTAATCAGATACGCGGCATTCGCTTCGTCAAACGTCTGCTCCATCTCGATACCTTCGCGGTGCAGCAGCGACACGATGTCTCCGCGCTCTACCGGCACTTTCAGCTTGATCCGGTCAAAGGAAGCGTAGACGTACGTTTCGATGCGCTTCAACAGCCGCTGCAAGTCTTCATCTCGCAGCGCGGAGATGAGAATGGAATCGTCCACCGGCGGCAAGTACGTGCCCTCGCGGATCAAATCGGCCTTGTTGAACACCACGAGCTGCGGGATTTCGTTCGCCCCAAGCTCACGCAGGATGCGCTCCACCACTTCCATGTGGATTTCCAGATCGGGATGGTGGCTGTCCACCACATGCAGGATCAGATCAGCTTCCTGAACGCCTTCCAGCGTAGAGCGGAAAGCAGCCACCAGCGTTGTCGGCAAATCCTGGATAAACCCGACGGTATCCGTGAGCAGCACCTCCATGCCGCTTGGCAGGGAAAGCTGCCGCGTCGTCGGGTCGAGGGTGGCAAACAGTTTGTCTTCCTGCAGGGTGTTCGCGGAGGTCAGCCGGTTTAACAGCGTGGATTTGCCGGCGTTGGTGTAGCCGACCAGCGCAATTTGGTAAACGCTGTTTTTCTTGCGCCGCTCCCGGTGAAGCTGACGGGTGCGCACGATGTCGGCCAGCTGCTGCTTCAGTTCGCTGATTCGCCGTCTGATGTGGCGCCGATCGCTCTCCAGCTTGGTCTCCCCGGGCCCGCGCGTGCCGATCCCGCCCCCCAGGCGGGAGAGCTGCTTGCCCTGTCCCGCCAGGCGCGGCAGCAGGTAATTGTACTGGGCCAGTTCCACCTGGATCTTGCCCTCCCGGGACTGCGCCCGTCCGGCAAAAATGTCCAGGATCAGCTGGGTGCGGTCGATTACCTTGCAGTCGAACACCGTGTCCAGGTTTCGGGTCTGACTGGGCGACAGTTCGTCGTTGAAGATGACCAGATCCACGTCCAGTTCCTGCGCGCGGTGGGCGATCTCCTGTATCTTGCCGCTGCCCAGATACCAGGCGGGATCGATGCGTTCGCGGTTTTGGGTGACCACGTCAAGCACGTCGACACCGGCCGTCCTCGCCAGCTCGTGCAGTTCCTCCATTGAGAGACGTGCCCGCTCCGCATCGCGGTTATCCAAAAAACAGCCGACCAGAATGGCTGTTTCAACACGTTTGATCACATCGTCCACGTATTCACGTCCTTTCCCACCCTATCATACCACAATTCATCCGGTTGTCAGGAAGCGGGCCAGACAAAATCCTCCGGCAGCAGCGTCATCACCTCGTTGCGCGTCGGTTCCGCCACGTCCAATAGCCGCACTGCCTGTCTGCGGATGGCCTGTTCAATGGCGTTCCGAACATAGCGGGCGTTGCTGAAATTGACTTCAAACACATCGTTGCGCTTGCGCATCAGATGGTGTCGCAACTTTTCCCTGGCGGAGGGTGACAGCTTGTATTCCTTTCCCTCCACCATCAACTCGGCAATGCTGATCAGTTCGTCTACCGTGTAGTCGGCAAACCGCAGTTGAATGGGAAAGCGGGAAGGCAATCCGGGATTCAGCTCCAGAAATGCATCCATCTCATCGGTGTAGCCCGCCAGAATGCAGATAAAATCATTGCCGTGGTCTTCCAGTGCCTTTGTCAAACAATCAATTGCTTCCTTGCCAAAATCCTTTTCTCCGCCGCGCGCCAGGGAGTACGCCTCGTCGATGAACAAGATGCCGCCAAGCGCCTTTTTGATGAGCTCGCGCGTCTTTTGCGCGGTATGGCCGATAAATTCGCCGACGAGATCGGCCCGTTCCACTTCGATCAGATGTCCCTTGCTCAAAATGCCCATTTCGCGAAAGAGTTTGCCAAACAAGCGGGCGACCGTCGTCTTGCCGGTGCCCGGATTTCCTTTGAACACCATGTGGTAGACTTGCTTCTCCAGCTTCAGGTTGTGTTTTTCCCGCTCCTTGTTTACCCTCAGCAGCGCGTGGATCTCGTACATCAGCTTTTTGGCTTCACGCAAACCGATCAGCCGCTCCAGCTCGTCGAAGGCGGCGGCCACATTGCCGGGTGCGGTAGTGCGTACCTTGTCGGCCAATGTTTCCGGACGTTTGACCTTTTCCGGCCGGCGAAAGACTACCTGGATGCGGTTAGGAGCCTTGTCTGTCACGGAATCAGCCGGCGGTTGATTACCCGACGGTTTCACCAGCGATCACCTGCCTCATGGTCATACATTAAGTATACGCATGGGGCTGGCAGACCTGCCCATTTTTTTCTACAGGGACGTATACCTGTGGACACCCGCCCGGCCAATCCGGTTGAAAAACCATGACATGACCAGCAGTCCGGTCATGCACCCGGAGAGAAACGGCACGACGCCGCCCAGCAGACGCGCCATCGTCCATGCGCCGCCAGCGCTCCATACCCACGCGGCAGCCGCGAACAGGCCGCATCCGCCCACACCCAGCCAATACATCCATTTTATCCGGACCAAAAGACGTCTCCCGCCGACCACCATTGCCTGCCCGCGATGCACCATCCGCCAGAGTGCCAGCGCAATCAGCGACAAGCCAATGAGCGTACTGCCGTGCTGCAGCAGCTTGTAGACGGGTATGTCCAAGCCCGCCAAAGGAAGCGGCACCCGCTGTTGTAGAAGCGGCAGGCGGCTGACCATGAACGCCCCCTGATGGGTAAACGCGTCCCAGACGATATGGGTGAGACTGCCGATTACTGCCGAATAGGAAAAGACCAGCCCATCGCGCAGCGAACCGATCATCCAAGGCTTGGCCGCAGCGTATCCCAGCCCCCGGTCAAACGGGGCGGGCAGGCAGGCGACCAGGGGGCGCTTGACGATGCGGTGAAAAAGTAAGGCCAACAGAAAACTGAGCGGCAGATCAAACACAAACAGGCCGACCAGGGTATGACTGACCGCGCTGTACGGCCTCAACCGGAAAAAGTATTCAAAATCGGGCGCCATGCTGCCAAAGACCAGTGCGGTAAAAGACAGCCAGCGAACGCGCCAGAAGGGCAGCACGATCGCCGGGTGGGCAAACGTGAACGGCAAAGAACCCACTCTCCATAAGATATTTTATGTAAACTTATAGGCTGTTTCATCCTGTCTGCTGCACCTGTTTTTTTGCGTGCCGGAACCAGCAAACCTGTCCCTGACAGTGAAAAAAGCCCGGATGGCTAAGATCCCGGCTTCGTTGGTGTGACGCTATGCTTGCTGATTGTTGTCTTGAGACATGAGCGACACGGGACGCTGCGGCGTGAACGTGGAAATGGCATGCTTGTATACAAGCTGCTGCTTACCTTCGCTGTCAATCACGATGGTAAAGTTGTCAAACGCTTTGATGTAGCCGCGCAGTTGAAACCCGTTTACCAGGTAGATGGTGACAGCGATGTTCTCCTTCCGCAAGTGGTTCAGGAACGTATCTTGAATGTTGATCGACTGTTTCATGTTCATTACCCCCTAAAAGGACTTGTATGTTATATATTCGGCAATCGCTGAAACTTTCCTGCCAATATCTGCTTGATTGTTTGGACGATCTTCGGACGCTCGGCGGGATCGGTCAGATCAAACCACTGCACCTCCGACATGCGCCGAAACCAGGACAGCTGGCGCTTGGCAAAATGGCGGGTCCGCTGCTTGATGTCGTTGACCGCCTTCTCCAGCGTGATCTCTCCGTACAAATACGGAATCAATTCCTTGTAACCCAGCCCCTGCATCGACGTCAGCGCCGAGCCGTACCCTTGATCCAACAGACGGCGCACCTCGTCCACCAGACCGGCTTCCAGCATCTTGTCCACGCGCTGGTTGATGCGCTCGTACAGCACGTGCCGCTCCATCGTCAATCCGATCATCAGCAGATCGTACGGGGAATGCTGGGCCCGATGTTGAAAATCAGACATTTTGGTGCCGGTCAATTCATAAATTTCCAAAGCGCGAATCACCCGTTTCACATCGTTGGGGTGAAGCCGTTCCGCTGTCAGCGGATCAATCGCGGCAAGCCGTCGATGAAGGGCCTCCGCTCCCTCCGTCTCGGCCAAGCGCTGCAGCCGGCTGCGCAGTTCCGGGTCCTGCTCCGCCTGGGCGAATTGAAAGCTGTGGGTGACCGACTCGATGTAGAGGCCGGTGCCGCCGACGATAAACGGCAGCTTTCCGCGCGCATTTATCTCGGTGATCAGCCGTGTCGCCGCTTTTTGAAACAGCGCCACAGAGTACTCTTCATCCGGATCGATAATGTCGATCAGGTGGTGCGGCACGCGCGCCCGCTCTTCCGGCGTCGCCTTGGCCGTCCCGATATCCATGCCGCGGTAGACCTGCATGGAATCGCCGGAAATGATTTCGCCGTCGAAGCATTCGGCCAGCTCAAGGCTCAGCTCCGTCTTGCCCACGGCGGTCGGGCCGACGATCACGACCAGTTTTTCCTTTGGTGGCAAAGTCACTCCCCTCCATCTGTCTCTTTATAGCTGTACACGACCTGATGGCCGCGCGTGCGAAACGGGGTAAACCCGAACCGCTCGTACAACCGTCCCGCTTTGCCTTCCTTCAGTACGACGCGCCGTTTGGCAACTCTGAGCGCCTCCGCCACCGCCTCCGCATCCAGCGGGGCCATGTTGGCGTGCTCGCGAATGCCGGCAATCCCGGTGGAGTCGTGTACCGTCCGCTCAAACATCGGATCGAAGTAAACTACGTCAAACGAGCGGTCCGGCAGGTCTTTCAGGATGTCGAGATGGTGGCCGTGTCTCACCTCGATCCGGCCCATCGCCTCGCGCAGCGCCTCTGAGTCGGTCGGATAGTGACGCAATCCGTCTGCGACCAGTATCGCGATGTGCTTTTCGGATTCAATCCCGACCACCCTGCCTGTTCGGCCGACAGCATGGGAAAAGACGATCGCGTCGGCACCCAGGCCGAGTGTGGCGTCCAGCACGCTGTCACCTGGTTGAATTTGGCAAGCGGCAAGCATAGTATCAGTATCGCCGCGCTCCATCCGCTTTATACGAAAGACGGCCGTGTTCGGATGAAAAAAGAACGGGCTCTTTCCCTCTGCTTCCAGGCGGACCCCTTTGGCGGTGACGATCAGCACCTCCGCCTCATTGTAGCGCCGGCGCAGCTCCTCAATCGAACAATCGCCCCGCTCGATGACCGGCAGGCCAAACTGTGCAGCCAGTTCAGCTGCGTGGCGGCGCGTCTCCTCGCTGGGTTTCAGTCCGGTGGTAATCAGCATCTACATCACCCGTTTAAACATTTTCTCCAAATCGTATGTGGAGAAGTGGATGATGATCGGCCGGCCGTGCGGACATGTAAACGGACTGGTCGTTTCGCGGAGCGTATTGAGCAAGCTTTCCATCTCCGCATGGGTCAGATAGCGGTTGGCCTTGATGGCAGCCTTGCAGGACATCATGATCGCCGCCTTCTCCCGCATCGCCCGTATGTCTGCTTCAGCCGCCTCGCCCGTCTCCAGCACAAACTGGATCAGCTCTTCGATCACTTCCAGTTCGCTGCCCTCCGGAAACCAGTGAGGATGGCCCCGCACAATGAACGTTCGACCGCCAAACGACTCGATGTCGAGGCCAAACGAACGCAGCAGGGGCAGCTTTTTCTCCAGCTTCACCGCTTCCTGAGCCGTGCACTCCACGGTGTGGGGAAAGAGCAGCATCTGGCTGGCGACGCTCTCCTGCTTCAGTTTTTCCATGAAATACTCGTAGAAAATCCGCTCCTGCGCGGCGTGCTGGTCAATCAGATACATGCCGTTATCGTTCTGCGCCACGATGTAGGTGCCGTGTACCTGTCCGACCGGAAAAAGCAGGGGCACGGCCGATCTATCGCCGTCAGGCTGTGCAGCGGCTGGTTCCGCCTCGGGAGCGGGGAACTGGACAGCAGGCTGCTCTGTCTGCAGGCCATCTGCCGTCATCGGTGCGGTTTCTGCCGGCACCAGGGAAGCCGAATGATTATCGGCTGCAGGTGTTTCCAGCCCGCCGTCTGTACCGGCCGACGCGCTGCCCTCTCTATGAGACGTGCCGAGTGCTTTTGAAGTTGCAGTCAATTCTCCCGCTGCCGCATTTCCCTGCAGCGGAACGGATGCAGGCCGCTCCTGTGCTAGACCCGCGTACTCCCCACCCGATTCCTTTACGACCGTGGCGTCAGCTGGCGCATCTCCGCCCAGCCGCGGGGAGCGCGCTTGTGACAGGGCCTCCTGTCGTGCCAACCACTCCCGCAGACGCGGACTGGCCTCAAGATCGACGGCACGGGAGATGCTTTGACTGCTCGCCGCTCCCGGTTTAGGCAGCTGCAGGTCAAACTGCGGCTGCACCACCTGTTCCACCACTTTTGCCTTACGCTCGGCTGCCATCGGCCGGACGATCTCCAGCCCCTGACGCAGCGTCTCCCGGACGGAACGCTCGATGGCGCCCAGCAGCTGATCTTCCTTGCTGAACCGAACCTCCAGCTTGGCGGGATGGACATTGACGTCGACGAGCGACGGGTCCATCTCGATCTGAAGCGTGACGATCGGATAGCGCCCGATCGGCAGCAGCGTGTGATAACCGCGCAGGATGGCGTTGTTCAGGCCAAAGTGGCGGACGTACCGGCCGTTGACCAGCGTGGACAGATAGGAGCGGTTGGCCCGCGTCACTTCCGTCTTGGAGACGAAGCCGGTCCAGCGGAAGTCCAGTGTCTCCCCGCTGATCGGCAGCAGCAGCTTGGCCACCTGGACGCCGTAAATCGCCGCCATCACGTGCAGCAGCTTGCCGTCACCGGAGGTCTGCAGGAGCACTTTGCCGTTGTGCGTCAGGGTAAAGGCGATGGACGGGTACGTCAGCGCCAGCCGGTTGACGTAGTCGGAAATATGGCCGATTTCGGTGGCGATCGACTTCATGTACTTCAACCGGGCCGGCGTGTTGTAAAACAGGTCGCGCACGCAAATATCCGTCCCTTTGACTGTGGCGGCGTCGGCAATGTTCGTAATTTGGCCACCCTCGATCGTCAGGCGCGTCCCCACCTGGCTGCTGGAGGGACTGCTCGTCAGTTCCATCCGGGAGACAGCGGCGATACTGGGCAGGGCCTCGCCGCGAAACCCCAGGGTGCGAATCCGGAACAGGTCGCGTGTCGTGCGAATCTTGCTGGTCGCGTGCCGTTCAAAGGCCAGCTGGCAGTCTTCCCGGTCCATGCCGTGGCCGTTGTCCACCACGCGGATGAGCTGCAGCCCGCCTTCTTCCACGTGCACCTCGATCGCGCTAGCTCCGGCGTCCACCGCGTTTTCCACCAGTTCTTTCACGACCGAAGCCGGCCTCTCCACCACTTCACCGGCAGCGATCATATTGGCGAGATGCTCATCGAGCACTTGAATGTGTCCCATCGATCTCCTCCTTGGATCGGCCCGTTACGTTTTTTTCAGGCGCTGTCTCCACTCATACAGCTTCAGCATGGCTTCCATCGGCGTCATCTGGTTCAAATCCAGTTCGCGCAGCTCTGCCATCACGGTTTCTTCATCCGGCGACAGGCGGGACACGGGCTCCTCCTTCGCTGCGGACACAGGAGCCGCCCACAGCGCGTCCAAGGTCATCTGCACCTCCTGTGCCGATGTCGCGGCTGCATTTGCTTCCAGTCCGGCGAGAATCTCCCGCGCCCGCTCAATCACCCGGCCGGGCATCTCCGCCAGTTCGGCCACGTGGATACCGTAGCTTTTGTCCGCCCGTCCCGGCTCGATTTTGTGCAGAAACAAGAGCTTGCCGTCACGCTCTTCGCAGCGGGCGTGCACATTGACCACGCCGGGAAGCGACTCTTCCAGGCCGGTCAGCTCGTGATAGTGCGTGGAAAAGAGCGTCTTGGCTCCGATCTTTTCGCGAATGTACTCGATCACTGCCTGCGCCAGCGCCATTCCGTCATAGGTGGACGTGCCGCGGCCAATCTCGTCCAGCAGGATCAGGCTTTGCGCGGTCGCTTTTTGCAAGGCGTGTTTGGTCTCCAGCATTTCCACCATGAAGGTGCTGTGTCCGCCGACCAGGTCGTCGGCTGCACCGATCCGGGTAAAAATCTGGTCCACCAGCGACAATTTCGCCGCTTTCGCCGGAACAAAGCAGCCGATCTGCGCCATGATGACGATGAGCGCGATCTGGCGCATATACGTGCTCTTTCCGGCCATGTTCGGGCCGGTAATGAGCAGGATCTGTCTGTCCGACTGGTTCATCTCCACGTCGTTGGCGACGTATTTTTCCCGATCCAGCACCGCTTCCACGACCGGGTGGCGCCCTTCGCGGATGACGCACTCGCCGGTCGTGACGAGTTCGGGCCGCACATAGCCGCGCTCCTCGCTGACAGTGGCAAATGCCTGTAGCACGTCCACGGCGGCAATGCGTTCAGCCAGCCCCTGCAGGCGGGGAATGTGGGTGGCCACTTCGCTGCGGATGGCGGTAAACAGCTGGTACTCCAGCTCCACCATCTTTTCTTCCGCTTCCAGGATGAGCGCCTCTTTTTCCTTCAGCTCCGGGGTGATGAACCGTTCGGCATTGGCCAGTGTCTGTTTGCGCTCGTAGCGGCCGGCCGGCACGTTTGCCAGGTTGGCACGGGATACCTCGATGTAGTAGCCGAACACCTTGTTGAAGCCTACCTTCAGCGAACGGATGCCGGTTGCTTCCCGCTCCGCCTGTTCCAGTTGGGCAATCCAGTTCTTGCCTTCGCGGCTTGCCGTGTGCAGCTTGTCCAGGTACTCGTCATAGCCGGGCCGGATCAGACCGCCTTCGCGCACGGAAACCGGCGGGTCGTCAACCAGCGCCGACCGCAGGAAAGCAGCGATGTCGGCGCACTCGTCCATCCCTTCGGCCAGTTCGGTGAGCACGCGGGAGCCGGCGTTCAGCAGAAGCTGCCGCAGTTCAGGCACCGCTTCCAGCGACAAGCGAAGCTGCACCAGGTCGCGGGCGTTGGCGTTGCCGTACGAGACACGTCCCGCCAAGCGTTCCAGATCGTAGACCCGATCCAGGCAGGCGCGGACGTCGGAACGCAGCAGCATATCCCCTTTCAAATGTTCCACCGCATCCAGCCGTGCTTCCAGTTCGCTTTTGTTCAACAGCGGCCGCTCAATCCAGCGGCGCAGAAGACGTCCGCCCATGGCTGTCTCGGTACGGTCCAGCAGCCACAGCAGCGAGCCTTTTTTGGACTTGTCGCGAATGGTTTCGGTCAGCTCCAGGTTGCGCCGGGAAAAGTTGTCCATCTGCAGGTACTGCTTGGCGTCATAGCGCTTGATCAGCCTCATGTGGGACAAACTTCGCTTCTGCGTGGAACCGATGTAGTGCAGGAGCGCATTTACCGCGAGGCGCATCGCCAGATCCAGCTCGCGCGCCTGATCCTGATACTGCTGATCGACGGCAAATGCGTTCACCGCCCCGGTTTCTATGTACGTGACCGGCATGTCGGGCTTCAGGTCCTGCGACAGACCGCACACCACCAGTTCCTTCGGCCGGTACTGCATCGCCTCGTCCAGCGCGGCTCCCGCCGTGCCAAACAGCGAGGTGACGTACATCTCGCCCGTGCTCATGTCACAGGCGGCAATACCCATTCGGCCGTCCGCTTCGGCGATCGCCGCCATGTAGTTGTTTTCCTTGTCCGTCAGCCATTTCCCCTCCATCATGGTCCCCGGGGTAATGACGCGGGTCACTTCGCGGCGGACGACACCCTTGGCCGCTTTCGGGTCTTCCACCTGTTCGCAGACAGCCACCTTGTACCCTTTTTTCAAAAGCTCGGCAATATAGGCGTCAGCCGAGTGATGCGGCACACCGCACATCGGGATACGCTCGTCCCCGCCGCCGTCCCGGCCGGTCAGCGTAATCTCCAGCTCACGCGAGGCGGTGATGGCATCGTCGAAAAACAGTTCGTAAAAATCACCTAAACGAAAAAATAAGAAAGTATCCGGGTACTCACGCTTGATCGCCAGATACTGTTGAATCATTGGGGTATACTGAGCCATGTTTTCAAATCTCCTAGCCTGCAATCTCGCCTGTACATTATAGCACGTCCGGCCGGGGAAGTTGAACCTCTTCCCCGCAGATCAGATGCGATTCGCATTCAGGTCAATATGGTTGCTCAGCCGATTTCCCAGGCCTTGCGCAGATCCTGCCCGGCCGGCCACGTTTCTCCCGCGAGCAGATAGGCAAAATAGCAATCGAGCGGGTCCCGGCTGTCGCGGTAGCAAGCGAGGCTTGAAAGCTCTTCCCATATGGCTTTCACGTACGGTGCCAACGTCTGTTTGTCGCCGCGGTAATACGCCCTGATGAGCGACACATCCAGATGAGGGCGGGCCGTCAACTGCTCGTGACAGGCGGCCACCAGCCGGGCGAGGTGCAGGATGCCTCGCGTCACATCCGGATGGACCAGCCAACTGGGCAGGGTGCGGTACTCAAACCCGCCGTGCGTCTTCTCCCGGATGTCTCCGAGGAATCCGTATCGGGGGCGCCGCTTCAAGCAGCCGGGGTCTTCCACCATGACCAACGGCAGGGCGAGATAGGCGTCCAACTTGCGGAGCAGGGAAAAGTCGAGGGCCACGCCGCTGAAGTGGATGTGCCCGCCGACGGGATAGCCGTCGAACGGCATGCCGCCCGCCAGCCACTCCACCGTCCTGTCCGTGATCTTGCGGCGGGCGAGCAAGAGCGCCTGCCGGATGCGGGCAAACAATTCATCCGGGTCGTCGGACGGCTCCGGACGCAGTTCGGCCAACGGATGCTGATGCAGAGCCAGCTCTTCCCGATACCGGGTGGAATCGCACCCGACCACCCCGCCTTTGCCCATGTAGTCGGAGGCCAGTACCATCGTGCCGTCCACTCCCCTCAGGGCAAACTCCGGGTCCGCTCCCAGCATCAGCCTGTCAGCGCTGCGCCTCTTTCTCTGGTTCAGCCACCAGTCCCGCGCCTCCCGCATAAACCGATCGGACATTTGGGCAGGCCAATACGGCGATACCCGCACCACTTTGACACGATGGGGCGAAGCTGCAGTCAGCAGCACTTCTCCGCACTCCAGCCCCGTGGCGTACAGGGCACGCACCGCCAGCTTGACGGCCACCTGCGCTTCCGGATCATTCGGCAGCCGCTCCACCGGCTCGAAGTGCTGCTCGCCCCACGGCTGGGACAGCCAGTGCGCCTTCTCCAGACTTTTTTCCAGGTGCAAGAGATGAAACTGATACAGTTGGACGCGATAGATCCGTGTCCCCGGCTCCGGACCAGCCTTTGCCGTCGCGATGCCGCTCATTTTGAGCAGTTTGTTGGCCTGGTTGCCCTTCGACAAACGATTAATGGCCGCCTTGATATTGGTCGGCATCACTTCGGTGTTGTATCGTCCGCCTGTCCCGGATGGCCTGCCGTTTTCACGTACGTGGATAAACATCATCCATCACCTCCGCTCTGCTGCTATAGCCTATGTGGCCCAGTGAAAAAAAGTGTGTGCCGGGACGGTTGCCCCGCCTGACCACCCGAAAAAAAGAAAAAAGAGGAGATGTGCCTCTCCTCTTAATCCAATTCGTCGAGCAATGTGGCCGAATCAAAGTCGTCAAACTCGTCGCTGCTGTCTTCGTAGTCACCGAGCAGGTGGAAGTCCTTGTCATCGCAGTTGTTGCAAACGACCACACACACTTTGGTTTCGCCAATAATTTCGACGGCAAATTCACTTTCCACTTTCACCGTGACAGTACCACCGCCGCTCAGTTCGGCTTTGACGCACTTCGGCTGTTCCACAGCCCGGGCGATAATTTCCAGGTCGCCGCGGCAATGTTTGTCGAAGAACGTAAGCGGAACGAGTACGGAGAACTTGACGGTTTCCCGCGTGACGTCGGTTTGGGTGTTATTGGCAAACGAGTACCACAGGTTGACGTCGTACGTACCAGTCACTTCAACCGCATCCCCCGCCAGCTCCGCCTGGAAGTTCGTGTTTATCATCCAGCATCCGAGGACAGTCGAAGGAGTATGCGACGGAATGATGGTGTGGGTCGTTTGGGAGAATTTATGACCTTTACCGCAGACGGCTTTTGCGATGAGTTCCCGGCACTGCAGGTCTTTGTCTATACCCGACATTTCTTTACCTCCTCCATACAACGTTTCTGTACATTTGTATGCAGGGCATTCGACTAGGGTGCAAACACCCACTGTCATTTTGGGGAGGATTGTCGGGAATTGATCGTGCCGTTTATTCGCCTGTTACGAACAGCAGCCGCGGGATTTTTCCGGTCCGCCGCCTGTTTCGCCGGTGAGCGGATTGCCGCCGGTGTCCAGGATGATGCGTTCGGACACCGTGTTGGCGATCACGTTTGTGACCATCTGCAGCAGATCGTTCACGTCCACTTGAGACTGTTTGAATTCAGTAACGATCGGAATTGCGTCCAGTTCCTCGTGAAGCTGGTTGTACTCCGCTTCCACTTTTTTCGCCAGCTCCGGTTTGTTCATCGATTCAAACATGACCATCTGTTTTTGTTTCTTCTTTAATTCCGCGATCAGCTCCTGAACGCGTTCGTTGTGTTTGATCTGCTGCTCGGCCCGTTTGTAGAAATCGACTTCCTTGGTGCGGGCAATCATTACAGCCAGTTCGCGGGCCTTTTCCAAAATCTCGTTGTGTGTGTACAGGCTTGTTTGTTCCATCGCTCCATTACACCTCGACTTTTGTCACGATCTCTCCGTGCAGGGTCCACGTCTTCACGTCCGTGATCCGTACGTGAGCGAACTGACCAATCAGCGATTTGTCGCCGACGAAGTGCACCAGCTTGTTGGACCGGGTGCGGCCAGCCAGCACATTGGGGTTGTTTTTCGATTCGCCTTCCACCAGCACCTCGACGACCTGGTTGTGCAGCTTCTGGTTCTGCTCCAGGCTGATCTTCGCCATCAGCTCGTTCAGGCGGTAGAGACGCTCCTTTTTTACCTCCATCGGCACGTTGTCTTCCATGACGGCAGCCGGCGTACCTTCGCGAGGCGAATAAATGAAGGTATAGGCGGAGTCGTAACGGACCTCTTCCACGAGGGAGAGCGTTTCTTCGAATTGCTCATCAGTCTCGCCGGGGAAGCCGACGATAATGTCCGTGGAAAACACCACGTTGGGAATCGCCGCTTTAATTTTACGCACCAATTCCAGGTAGTGTTCGCGCGTGTATTTGCGGGCCATCCGCTTCAGCACTTCGCTGGAACCGGACTGGACAGGCAGGTGGATGTGTTCCACCAGATTGCCCCCTTTGGCCAGGACTTCGATCAGACGGTCGTCAAAGTCGCGCGGGTGGCTGGTGGTAAAGCGGATGCGCGGAATGTCGATCTTGCGGATCTCGTCCAAAAGGTCGCCGAAGCCAAACCGGATGTCTTGGAAATCCTTTCCATACGCATTGACGTTTTGACCGAGCAGGGTGACTTCCTTGAAGCCTTGGCGGGCAAGTTCGCGCACTTCTGCGATCACGTCTTCCGGACGGCGGCTGCGCTCCTTGCCGCGCGTGTACGGCACGATGCAGTACGTACAGAACTTGTCACAGCCGTACATGATGTTGACCCAACCCTTGATGTTGCCTTCGCGGATCTTCGGCATGTTTTCGATGATGTCGCCCTCTTTGGACCACACCTCGATCACCATTTCCTTGCTGAACATGGCGTCGCGCAGCAGCACCGGCAGGCGGTGAATGTTGTGCGTACCAAAGATGAGGTCAACATGCGGGAAGCTTTTCAGGATCTTGTTGACCACGCTTTCCTCCTGCGACATGCAGCCGCAGACGCCGAGGATCAGGTTGGGGTTGTTGTTTTTCACCCGCTTCATGTTGCCCAGTTCGCCAAACACCTTGTCTTCGGCGTTTTCCCGGATCGCACAGGTGTTGAACAGCACTACGTCCGCATCTTCTGCTTCTTCGGCCGGGCTGTAGCCCATTTGCTGAAGAATCCCGGCGATTGTCTCGGAGTCGTGCTCATTCATTTGACAGCCGTAGGTGCGTACGTAGTAGCGCTTGCCTTTCCCGATATCCTTCATGTCTTCCGGAATGGCGAAGTCGTAATGCACCTTAACCTCTTCCTTGCCGCGTTTTTTCGCGTCTTTCAAGGAAGGGGGCTGGAAGTACTTGGCGTAGTCTGCTGTTGTTTTCGGGGACTTGCCGGATTTTAAGTCCGTAGTCGCCTCAGTTTTCATTGTCATCTGTCTATCACCTCAGTAAGCATTGGTTTTACGGTTTACCATCAACACATTATAGCATAGAACATTTTATTTTAACGAATAAATCAGGAACTTCCAGTGAATCTTTCTGGAAAACCATTTTCCTGCGACTTTTTTCACATTTTTCTGAATCGGGCTGGTCCACGTGCAACATTGCCGACCCGTCCGCCGTCTGAATAGCAGCAAAACGATATACCCCGAACAGGAGGTTCCCATGAAGCGAGTCCTATCTGTTTTTCTGGCGATTTTGATGATTCTGACTCTCGTGCCGTTCGTTCAGGCGGCGCCCTCGTTCTCCGATGTGCCCCGCAGCCATTGGGCCTACAAGGAAATCACCGAGATGGCGGCCAAAGGGATTATCAAGGGGTACGAGGACGGCAAATTCCGGCCCAACAATCAGGTCACACGCGCTGAATTTGCCAAGATCATGATTGCCGCGGCCGGCGTGGACATTCGCAAGAACAAGGTAAGTCAAACGTTTGTGGATGTGCCGAAGTCGCATTGGGCGTTCCTTTACGTGGAGCATGCCAAGCCATACCTGACAGGCTACAAGTCGGGCACCCGCTACTACTACAAGCCGGATCAGTACGCCGTCCGGGAAGACATCGCCGTGGCGCTGGTTCGCCTGCTCGGCTACGACCGCACGCACAAGGCGGACCAGGACGTGTTGAAACGTTTCCGCGACCATGAGCGAATTTCGCCCAACCTCCGTCCGTACATCGCCATCGCGATCCAGACCAATCTGATGAAAGGGTACAACAACGAGTTCCGTCCGCTTGATCCGATCACCCGCGCCGAAGCAGCCTCGCTCCTGTACCGTGCGCTTCTGGACCGAAACGATGACGAGACCAAAGTGGTTTTCCCCAACCCGGATAAACCGGAGCTGCCGCGCAGTGTAAGCGACAACTTCAGCGATACCGAACTGAAAAACTGGGACACCGATCATGCCGTCGGTACCTGGGGCGTCGTCAACAAGCAGGTGACTGCCATTTCCACCGAGAAAAATCTGCATCACTATTTCCTGCCGCTCATCTGGGATGAAGACAAAAACACGAAACGTTACGAATTGACCGTCGATGTCAACGTGAGCGGCTCCGATGGGCTGGGTGGCGTGTACTTCAACGGCAAGAACGGCGCAGCCCATGTCGTCTTCGTCAACAAAGACCGCGTCACGCTCGCCCGCGTGGAAGACGCCAAGGACGCCGACATTGACGTGATCGCGTCCGGTTCCTACAAGCTGAAAACGAGCAACCGGCTGAAAGTGGTCGTCGACGGCGACAGCGTCTCCATCTACATGAACGACCAGTTCCTCTTCAGACAGCAAAAAGTGAAACCAGAGGGTACCAAGCTGGGACTCTATCTGCAGCGTAACGCAACCAAAGACGCGCCGCGCAGCATCACCTATCTGGATAACTTCTCCTTTACAGCACAGCCGTGACGCCGCACCGCTTCCGTTTCCAGGGACCCCTGAGCGGAAGCGGTTTTTTCTTTCCCGGCAAACTTGCTGCGGTGCAGATCACTAGAAATGAACAAGGTACAGTTGTATAATGGTAGCGATTCTTGACCGGGGAAGGAGTTTCCTATGACCTTTACTGTTACTCAGCCGTTCCGCTGGATGGATTCCGGTGTCTATCGTGACAACCCGCTGGAGCCGCTGATTCGCGACGAAGCGCTGGCTGCTTACATGAACCGGGACGACGCCCAACCAGTCATCCACCTGTGGGTGTACGACAAGGCGCTCTACCTGGGCCGCCGCGACGCCAAGCTGCCGCGGCTGGAACAGGCGCTGCGCCAATTTGGTCAAGACGGCTTCGGCTGCGTGCTGCGCTCGTCCGGCGGAGCCTGTGTGCCGCTGGACGCGGGCGTGCTCAACCTCGCCTGTCTGCTGCCCGACACGTCGATTGCGATCGACGCTTTTTTCCAATTCGTCGCCCGGATGCTGCATGTGGGATTGCGCGAGTACGGCGACATGCAGTTTGGCGAAGTGACTGGTTCCTACTGCGCGGGCGAATACGACTTCTCGATTGGCGGCAAAAAAATCGGCGGCATGGCCCAACGGCGCACCCGCTTCGGGTCGATCCTGCAATTGTGCATCAACGTCGAGGAACAGCCGCGCGGTGCGTGGATGGAACGCTTCTACGCGAAAGCCGGCCTCGCTGACATGGACAATCACCGTCCCATTCCCTTCATCGACGGGAACACAGTGGGCAGCATCGCCGGATTGACCGGCCGCCCCGTTACCGTCTCGGACGTCAAGGAACGGCTGCTGACCGCCATCCGCAGGGAGTGGCCGATCAGCCCCGCACCGTTTGCCGTGCCCAAGACACTGGTGGAAGAATCCCGGCACCATCTCGCCGAGCGGTTGGGGTTGTTCGCGTTTACGGCGGATGAACTGATCAGGCCCGACTGGCATTTGCCGGGCTGATCCCCTATCATACCTTGCACAGGTGAAAAGCGCCTCGTAAAGAGAGGCGCTTTTGATTTGCGTCACTTTTCGAAACGGTTAGACCGCTCATTGTAGCGCAAGAGTTCGTAGGAGCTTTTTTCCATCAAAGAGAAGCCGGTTTGATCAAGTGTACGTTCCAGCTGAAAATAGATCATCGTATGGCGCCTGGGGTCAATCTGAACGGTACCGTCCAGCAGTTCTGTCGTCTCTCCCTGTTTATGCCGGTAGGCGGCCACACCGCTCCACACTTCCTGATAGCCGGAAGACGTTTTTCGCAGCACGTACAGCGTGCGCTCCTGACCGTGGCTGGCCGGTTTTACCGTCGTCACCACCAGGTATCCGCCGCCGGCTTGCTGGAGACTGAAGAGAGGTTCATTCTTGCTGTAGGCGGGCTGATAGTCTCCATCTTCGCTTGCGTACACGACGAACAAGCCTTTTTCACCGTCCAGCGTGAGTGAACCGGCCAGATCGACGGGCTGCGAAGTCGACTGGTTCTGTGTAACCGGCGGCAGCGTCATGACATGTATCCGATCCGGCATTACGCGGGAGCGCAGTGAGGTGTCCAGCCGTTCGCGCATGTCTTCCACCATCCACGCAGGCACAGCCGACGTGCCCAATGCCTGCTCCGAGTGGCCGGCTGGCTTGATCAGCAAACGGCCGGCCAACAGCCCTATTCCGGCCGATACCAGCATCATCAAGGCGACCGCTCCCCAGATGGGTTTACGCATGACTATCCAACTCCTTGCATACATACAAAAAGACAATAGGCGTCCATTTGTAATACGATGGAACCAGCCATTCGGTTACACGTCCATCCGACCAACGTCCCGCGTACGGCACAAGGTCCTGCGAACAAGGTCCGCTTGTTCCCCGCCTTGAACGATTGTACGACATACTGCCGGGCTTTTTTTCAGGCAGGACTACCGTACGCTTACGCCATACGGTATCATAGAAGTGAACCACAAGGGTACGGTACTGCCGTGCCGTCAGAGACGAAAAAAGGTGGTGGATTGTTTGAAGCAGGTTGAGCAATTGCTGCACACCAAACTCAACGAATTGGTCATCGCTTCGACCAAGGTGGCCCACGTGCAGTTGGGCAATTCACTGGAACACGCGCTGCTCGTGCTTACCAAAACCGGATATTCTGCCATACCCGTACTGGACCACTCCTACCGGCTGCACGGCCAGATCAGCACCACAATGATCGTCAACAAGATATTGGGACTTGAACGGTTTGAATATGAAAAGCTGTCCGACTACACCGTCGATGACGTGATGAACACCAAAGTCCCCCGGATGAAAGAGTCAGATGAGTTTCTCAAAGCCTTGGAGATGTCGATTAATCATCCGTTTATCTGCATCGAGGATGACACCGGGATTTTTCAGGGCATCCTGACCCGCAGGTCGATTCTCGCGGTCCTCTACCGCCACTTCCGCAACCTCCCCTCCCCTGCTGCGGAAAAACAATTCACCGATCATTCATGAATACAGTAAGCGACAATTTACTCCGCTCGCCAATCGAGTAGGAGGGGGTGGTTAACCCCCGTCCTCTCACACCACCGTACGTACCGACCGGTATACGGCGGTTCACCAAGCTTGACGAAGTGTGAAATATCGCTGTATCAAACTCATCAGCCCTTGTTGTTGCCAGTAGGCAATACCAAGGGCTTTGTGCATGTGCGGGGATTTTGTTGTCCGCCACGCCCCCTTTCGGGTGTTTGCGATTTCCAGTGCTCTGTTGTGAGAAAATCCAAGCGAACGAAGTTCGCGGTACCTCGTACGAACTCGTTTCCACTGCGTCCATAGACAGAGCCGGAGCCTTCGGCGAATCCATTCCTCTATTCGCAGAAGATGGGTTTTCGCCTCGGCCAGCGCAAAATACCCGATCCATCCCATGAGGTATTGGTTGAGTTTTTGAATCCTCTCCTGCATGGTCATGCTTCGATGTGGGTTGGTTAATTGGCGAATTCGTCCTTTTAACCGGGTGATCGATTTGGGATGCAGACGTATCCGCGCTTCCTTTCCCGGAATAAAGCTAAAGCCGAGGAACTTCCGGTTGCACGGGCGGTCCACCGCACTTTTCTGTTGATTTACCTTGAGTTTGAGAACCCTGGTCAAGTATCGCTCCACACTTGCCTTTACACGTTCACCCGCACGTTTGGAGCGGACGTAGATGTTGCAGTCGTCCGCATAGCGGCAGAAACGGTGTCCCCTTTTCTCCAACTCCTTGTCCAGGTCGTCTAGCAGAATGTTGGCCAACAGCGGACTTAAGGGGCCACCTTGCGGCGTGCCCTCTTCCGTCGTGACACACACTCCGTTGACCATGACTCCGGATTGCAGATAAGCGCGAATTAGTTTAAGAAGGCGCTTGTCCTTCACCTTGCGGGCAACCCGGCTCATTAGGATATCATGGTTGACCCGGTCGAAGAACTTCTCCAAGTCGATGTCGACCACATACCGGAATCCTTCGTTGATGTACTGTTGTGCTTTCCGCACAGCACTGTGAGCACGGCGGCCTGGACGGAACCCGAAGCTGGAGTCGGAGAACTCTGGGTCGAATATGGGAGTCAATACCTGCAGGATGGCCTGCTGGATGAAGCGATCTACCACGGTAGGGATGCCTAGCAATCGTATTCCCCCGTCAGGTTTCGGGATTTCGACCCTGCGGACAGGAGACGGCTTGTAGGTTCCCTTCTCGATTTGCGACCGGATGGTCGCCCAGTGCTGACGAAGGTAGTCGCGCAGTTGTTCGGTTGAAACACCGTCGATTCCCGCAGCACCTCTGTTGGCCTCCACTCGTTTGAGAGCGGCCATGAGGTTGTCCCGTGACAGCACTTTCTCCAGCATGCCCTGACGATACTCCTCTCTTCGCACACATGTTGCTAAGCTTGCCGTACGATGCTCAGCCCTTCTCTGTACCCTCGGGGCTTCACCCCTACTATTCAGAGGAAGTTCCATTTCGGAATTCTGCTTCGACGCACCGTATCGAAAGGGATTAGAACATGTGTTGACTTGATGTTCGGCCCTTCCTCCTTCGAGCGTCCTCTATCGGAGTACTATGGCCTCTGCTGACTTCTGCATGTTCAGCGCCCCCTCGCGGAGACGGTTGCCAACGGTAGTAGGCGTATCATGCAGACCTCCCCGGGTAAGGACGGTAACTTTCGTCCCATGTACCTGCCCAATTTACTGCTGCACTCCTTGGCTGTATGGGGCTTCACCTTGTTCGGCAGGCTCGCCCGAGTACAACAGCCTCAAATTGGGTTCGTGTACCTCAGGTCAGGACTTTGCCGCCGGCTTCCTTCAGATTCCGCCTCACGGCGGACACCCTTGCCTTAAGCTAACGGTTGGTACAGCCAACCCCCGTTCGGGACTTTCACCCTATAGCTACCGCCCATGCCGGGCGCACTGAAAAAAGCAGACCTAGTCCAGTTTGGCCCAGGTCTGCTTGCTCTACGGACGTGTCTGCCTGCCCCTTCCATTCCCGGCAAGCAGGGAACGCGCGTATTCCATCGGATGACGATAGGTTTTTTTAAACATGGCCAGTTCTCCCGCTTTGTAAAACGAATACCGCTGGTCCCGCACATTTATCTCAATCAGATACGGGTGGCCCTGCCTGTCGATGCCCATGTCCAGTCCCAGATCGGCAAGCGACGGAAAGTGGCGCTGATACTGCCTGGCAATCTCGACAGCCGCCCGTTTGATCCGCTCAACCACCTCTTTCTGCTGCTCGGCGGTAAACAGCGGCTCCAGGGCACGTGATAAGGGAACGGCACGTCCGCCGCGAGCCAGGTTGCTCAATTTGTTTGCCCGATTGGCCACCTTGGCGACCAGGCCGCTAACCGTCCACTCCTGATTTCCGTTTTTCTGCACCGACACGCGGATGTCAAATGTCTTGCCCTGGTAACGGGCAAGCGGCACTCCCTGCTGAATAATAAACCGCCTTTTGCCCACCCACCTGGCCGCTTCGGCCATCAGCCTCTTGCGGGACAAGGTTCTGTTCCGTCTGAACGCGATAAACCTGTAGGCGTTGTTGTGCCGTTCAATGCGGGCAACGCCAATCCCCACCGAACCAATCGCCGGTTTGACGTACACTGTCTGATACCGGTCCAAAAACATGCGAAGCCTCTCTGGTGTGAACAACACCGTATGCGGCAGGTAGGTACGGATGGCGGGATTTTTCCACAGCATCTGGTGTACCCTCCATTTGTCCCTCACCACCAGCCCGTTAAACACGGTGCGCGTCCTGCTCAGCCGGCGGATCGTGGCCCGTATCCGCCCGTTTCTGGACAGCACGCGGTTGTGGATCACCTTCGGCACGTTCACCAGGCGGGGAATTAATCGGCTTCCATTCCAAAAATGGCCCAGCACCCTCTGTCCGTCTGGCCGCACATGGCGCGGATGAAAAAAGACCGGCTCCATCCCCAGTTCCTTGCAAATCTCCGCGTAATAGGGAAGACGTTCGTAAGACTTGTCGCCTCTGATGCCTCTCTGCAAGACAGTCCAATCCAACATGATGCCTACTCGGTCCACGGTCATCCCCCTTGCTGCCATTCCTCACCCTATTGATATGAGTGACACATGGCTAGCGCGTGCCTATTTTTGCTCACCGTGGTGCATTACGGGGGAATGGATCTGCCGGGAGCGCGCCCAACCGACAGCCAGGCGACACGATTTTGCCCATGCCGCCACCGCTGTCGTATCCTGCGCTTGCCCGGGAAACGCAATGACGCGATCGCTAGATAACGGGCCGCCGCTCAATCGCCAGCAAAAACGGCGCCTGATTCTGCTGGTTGATGTACTGGTACTTCAATACCAGGTAATCCAGCTGGCTGAGTGTCTGGCAGTACGCCTCCACTGCCTCTTTTTCCACCTGGCCGGCAGGGTGGCCCCAGTATATCATCACCGTCATGATCCCGCCTGGCCGCAGGATTTTTAGCCCTGCTTCAATCGCCCGGACCGTGCTCGCCGCCTGCGTCGTGATTGCCTTGTCACCGCCGGGCAGGTATCCGAGGTTAAACATGATTGCTGCAGCCGATACATCCAGGTTGGCCATCTCTTCGTGGCTGGCCAGTTGCAGCTGCACCCGCTGCAGCACCCCTTCCCGCTCCAGCCGCTGCCGGGTCTTTTCCATGGCCAGCGGCTGAATGTCGTAGGCGATGACTCTCCCCTTTTCGCCGACCAGTTGGGCGAGAAACAGGGTGTCGTTGCCGTTTCCCATCGTCGCGTCGATAACTGTCTCATTTTCTCCGACGCGTTCGCGAATCAATTTTCGTGCTACTTCCAATACGTTGGGGAACAACGTCATTCTCTCCTCTCCTCATGCATTACAGCCGGATTTGCAGGCCAAACCGGGCGATGTGGCACGTACCCGTCCGGTATACATCCGCTTCCGCCCGCACTTCCTCCTCCGTGTAAGCAGGCCACAGATGGGTAATCAACAAGGATCGGCAGGCCAGCGATTCCGCCACCTGCGCTGCCTGCCGCACGGTGAGATGACCATGGGGCTCTGCCGGCTTGTAGCGCTCCAAGAACGTTCCCTCGCAGATAAACAGATCGGCCTGCCGGGCAAACGGGTCCCACATCGTATTCGGTCCGCTGTCTGCCCCGTATACCAGCGTTTTTCCCCCGGCTTCCAACCGCATGGCATAGCAGGGGTCACCATCCCCGTGGTCCGTGCGAAGAAAGCTGATCTGCACGTCCCCCACGGTCACTTGCGACTTTTCGTCTACGGGAACCAGGCGGGTTGCTTCCCGGTAAGTAAGCCCTGCTGCTTTTTCTGCCGGCTGTCCCGGCGCGTAGATCGGCAGCGGCTGATCGGGCGAGCGATCGCCCTCCCGTAGATGAACCATCAATCCGTACTGCAAAACCCCGACATCTGCCACATGATCGTGATGAAAATGAGACAGCAGAAGCGCATCCAGCTCGTAGATCGGGAGCAACTCTCCCAACTTGGCCAGCACGCCGCTGCCGCAGTCGAGCAGCAGGGTGGTGTGATCAGTTTGCACCAGATACCCGGGGGTGGCACCGCCTGGCCCCGGATAAGGCGACTGAAAGCCTAACACGGTTACCAGCATATTCACATCGCTTCCTTTCATAGGATGAATTAAGTGGGACAGGAGGTTTGACATGCAGCAATCATGGAAAGCCGCTCTGCAAATCGCCTTTACGTATATTGGTACAGTGGTAGGCGCCGGTTTTGCCTCAGGAAAAGAGATCGTCGAATTTTTTGTCCGGTACGGCACGCAGGGTTTCATCGGCATCCTGCTCGCCTCGCTGCTGTTTGTGTGGGCAGGTGTGCGCATCATGCTGATTGCCTACCGGATTCAGGCCAATTCTTATCAGGATGTGAGCACGTACTTGTTCGGACGGGCCATTGGCACCGTGTTCAATACACTCCTGCTTACCGTCCTGCTCGGCACCACGTCCGTCATGCTGGCCGCCACCGGAGCGATCTTCTGGGAATCGTTCCGCCTGTCGCCGCAGGTGGGCATCTGGATCAGCATGGTGATGACCTTTTTCGTGGCGCGGAAAGGGTTGTTTGGCATTCACTCGGTCAACAGTCTCTTCGTTCCCCTGTTGATCGGGTTCACCCTGCTCGTGTTTCTGTACACGCAGCCGTGGAACGACATTGGTCCGCAGGTGGTGAGCATCCGTCCGTGGGTCTGGCTCAGCTCTCCTCTCTACTATGTTGCCTTAAACGTTGCGCTGACACAAGCAGTGTTGGTGCCGATCGGCAGGGAGAGCGAGAGCGAACGGCCGCTGATTTGGGGAGGCATTTTGGGAGGAACAGGCATCGGCATCCTCTTGCTGCTCTCGTACGCCTCCCTGTCAGCAGGAATGCCGGGAATCGGCGAAGCGGAGATGCCAATGATCGCCCTCCTGCAGAGCGTGGGTAAAGGAATTCCGTTTTTCTTTTCCCTGCTGGTGTACACCGAGATCTTTTCGACGCTGTCTGCCAACGTCTTTGGCTTGTCGGAACAGGTAAACAAGACGACCGGCCTGCGCAGACCGGTCGTGGTCTTTGTCATCCTGCTCGTCTGCTACGCTGTCAGCTTCATCGGCTTCGGGCCGCTGCTGCGCTTTTTGTACCCGTTGTTTGGCCAGCTTGTCCTGCTGTTTTTGTTCATGCTCTTTGTCCGCCAAGTCTGGAACCGCTCTGTCTGAACCCTGCCGGGCCGCGTATGGACAAAAACCCCGACAAAAAAACCTCTCCGCGCGGGAGAGGTTCTTTCGCTTACGTTTGTGCTGCTTAGGCAAATTCTGCAACCAGTTTGGCGAAATCTTCGTCGGAGATGCGGAGGTCTTGTTTGACCAGTCCTTCTTCCTTGAAGCCCGGAACCAATTGCTCGTAAGATTTTTGTTCGGTGTTTTGGTAGATCAGACCGGTGATCAGGCCTTTGTACTGCATGGAGTAGGACATGGCCTTGATGCGGTCATGCGGATCGTAGCCTTCGATGGTATCCACCGGTACGATGTTTTCCTTGAACCAGTCGTACGTGTTCACCTTGTTGTAGGTCACGCACGGGCTGAACACGTTGATCAGGGAGAAGCCTTTGTGCTTGATCCCCATTTCGATCAGTTCGGTCAGGCCTTTCAGGTCGCTGGAGAAGGATTGGGCAACAAACGTTGCGCCTGCGGACAGCGCCAGCTCAACCGGCGAGATTGCCGACTCGATGGAACCGCTCGGAGTGGACTTGGTCACAAAACCGGTCGCAGAACGCGGAGAGGTTTGCCCTTTGGTCAGACCGTAGATTTGGTTGTCCATCACGATATAGGTAATGTCCATGTTGCGGCGAATGGCGTGAACCGTATGGCCCATCCCGATGGCGAAACCGTCACCGTCACCGCCGGCAGCAATAACCGTCAGTTCGCGGTTTGCCATTTTCAGCCCTTGCGCGATCGGCAGGGCACGGCCGTGAACGCCGTGGAATCCGTAGCAGTTAATGTAGCCGGAAATACGACCGGAGCATCCAATACCCGAAACGACCGCCAGCTGTTCCGGTTCCAGGCCCACGTTGGCAGCGGCGCGTTGGATGGCCGCCTGCACGGAGAAGTCACCACAGCCTGGGCACCAGTTCGGCTTTACGTTATTGCGAAACTCTTTCATAGTCGCCATGTTTAATCAGCCCCTTAACTTCGGTATAGATTTCCTTCGGCAAGAACGGGTTCCCGTCGTATTTCAGCACGGATTTGATTTTTTCTTCGTGTCCAACGTTCAGTTTGATCAGGTTGGCCACTTGCGCTTGCGCGTTGTGTTCCACGACGATTACTTGTTTTGCTTTTTCCACGTACGGTTTCAGTTGTTCGGCCGGGAACGGATGGATCAGGCGGATTTGTGCGTGGTTCACTTTTACGCCCTCTTGTTCCAGACGACCTTTTGCTTCCTGGATCGTGCCAATGGTGGAGTTGATGCCCACGATCAGCACGTCAGCTTCTTCATGCGGAGCGTCGAAGGTGATCGGGTTCTTGAAGGCTTTCAGCACGCCTTGCAGTTTGCGCATCCGTTTATCCATTTGCTGCACGCGGTTTGCAGCGTTCTCGGACGGACGACCGGTTTGATCGTGCTCAACCCCTGTCACATGGTGCAGGCCGTATTTTTGACCCGGCACCACACGCGGAGAAACGCCGTCTTCGGTCACTTCGTAGCGCTTGAACAAGTCGTTTTGCTCTTTCGGCGGAAGTTCTTGTCCAGCCAGGAGCTTGCCGCGGCGGATTTCCACTTTGCTGTAGTCAAACGGCGTAACCGTCTGTTTGCCCAGCGACAGCGTCAGGTCGGTCAAGACGATAACCGGCAGTTGGAATTCTTCCGCGATGTTGAACGCCTCAGCCGTGTCATAGAAGCACTCTTCCACCGTGCTCGGAGCGATCACCACTTTCGGAATATCGCCATGCGTACCGTAGATCATGGCGTTGACGTCGGATTGCTCTTGTTTGGTCGGCATACCGGTAGACGGGCCGCCACGTTGGGTGTTGACGATGACCACCGGTGTTTCGGTGATACCGGCAAGGCCAATTGCTTCCATCATCAGGGACAGACCCGGGCCGGCAGATGCAGTCATGGCGCGCACGCCGCCGTAGTTGGCGCCGATTGCCATGGTGATGGCTGCGATTTCGTCTTCGGTCTGGATAACCGTACCGCCAAACTTCGGCAGTTTTTTGATCAGATATTCCATAATCTCGGAAGCCGGGGTGATGGGGTAAGCCGGCATGAAACGACAACCCGCTGCCAGTGCGCCAAGTGCGATCGCATCGTTGCCGATCATGAAGAGCTGCTTTTGACCGTCAGCCTTCTCCAGTTGGAATTCAGGGAGTTGTCCACCCGTCAGTTCATTGACGTATTCAAATCCGCGGCGAATGGCTTCCATGTTCTTTTCCACCACTTTTTCGCCTTTGCGGAGGAACATGTCTTCAACAATATTGCGGAAGCTTTCCACTGGAATGCCGAGGATGGCAGCAGACGCACCAATGGACACCATGTTCTTCATCAGGGACGTTCCCAACTCGTCGGCAATTTCCGTCAGCGGCACCGTGAAAAAGCGAACCGCTTTCAAACCTTCCGGCAGTTTCGGGTTAAATTTCGAGTCCGCGATGATGATGCCGCCTTCGCGCAGCTCGTGCGCGTTGAAGTCGATTGTCTCCTGGTCGAACGCGACGAGGATGTCCAAATCGTCGGAAATGGCGCGCATCGGTTTGGTGCTCACACGAATTTTGTTGTTGGTGTGTCCACCTTTGATCCGGGAAGAGAAGTGACGATAGCTGTACAGATGGTATCCCATCCGGTTCATCGCCATGGAGAAGATTTCACCGGTACTCTCGATACCCTCCCCTTGCTGTCCTCCAACTTTCCAGGAAAGTTGACTAATCATTCAGATTCCACCCCTTCAGTGACTGTGAGAAAAAGCTGCCCCACCTTACCCGACAGGTTCCGATAAGATGTGACAAAATTGTGCATAGACTGTACCAATTGTAGTCCGAGCTATGCAAAAATGCAAGTGCTTTTACTCAAATTAGTATTGATCTGAATTAAACGATGAACTTGGTACATTAATAATCTGCAATATTATTGTAGCACGTTTCGGAAAACACGCAACCAGTTTTCACGCACAAATTTCTGCACGTCCGCCTCTTTGTAGCGCTTCAGGAGCGCCTCCACCAGATTGTGGTAGTCTCCTGCCCGGGTCAGATCGCCAAACGTCTCGGTAATGCCGTCAAAGTCGGAGCCAAACCCGACATGATCGACACCGCCCAAGGCACAGACGTGATCCAGATGGCGCAGCAGGTCGTCAATCCAAACGGTCCGCTTTTCCGCTGTGACGAAAAAGTCGACGAACGTCAGTCCCATCACACCGCCATTGGCTATCAGCGCCTTGATCTGATCGTCGGTCAGGTTGCGCGGATGGTCGCACAGCCGTTTGACATTGGAATGGGAAGCGATCACCGGCATCTTGGACAGTTCCAGCGTGTCCCAGAACCCTGGCTCGGCTACGTGCGACACGTCGATGATCATGCCGAGCCGGTTCATCTCTTCGACGACCGTCCGTCCAAACGAGGTCAACCCGCCCGGATGCGGCTCATGACAGCCCGAGGCAACCGCGTTGCTGTAGTTCCACGTCAGCGTCATCCCCCGCACCCCCAGGCGGTGCCAGGTCCTCAGCTGCACGAAGCTTTCTTCCAAGGCATGCGCCCCTTCTACAAACAGAATAGCCCCTTTTTCTTCCTTTAATACGCACGCATCCAGATCGGCGCGACTGCGAATCGCGCGGATCTTGCCGCTGGCCACGCGTTCGTAAAACACATCCAGCATCTCCAGCACGGCCTGAAAACGGCGGCCGTAGGGAACGTATTTGGGAACGTAGCAGGCCATTACCTGGATGCCTACGTTTCCTTTCACCATTTCGGGATAACTTACGTGCAGCCGTTCGTCTGCGCGGTAAAAGTCGAGCTCCGGCAGCTCCCACAGCTTGGACAACACGTCGCAATGCGCATCAAATATTGGAACCATTTGTTTCTCCCCGTTTCTGTTCTGTGTTCTGGAAGTGAAGGAACCTCGACGAGGGGGCATCGACAGGCACTCTCGATTATTGTCCCTCCACAAACGAAAAAAACCTGTTCATTCAACGAACAAACAGGCCGGTTAAATCGTATTCACATCGATTTATCTGGGTTCTACGATCAGCTTGATCGCTGTGCGCTCTTCTCCATCAATCACGATGTCGGTAAAGGCTGGAATGCAAATCAGGTCAACTCCACTCGGCGCTACGAATCCTCGTGCGATAGCTACAGCCTTCACAGCTTGGTTAAGCGCCCCAGCGCCAATAGCTTGGATCTCGGCGGCGCCGCGTTCGCGCAGAACACCGGCAAGGGCACCAGCAACGGAGTTGGGGTTAGACTTTGCTGAAACTTTTAATACTTCCATCCTTTTGAACCTCCCGTCTGATAGGATACCTGTCATTATTAGAATGATATTCGCATAACCCCGAAAAATTCCTGCTTACGCGCAGCAAAGATTCAAAAAATTCAAATCTCGTTCTTATTATTCCATAAACGGGTGGTCGTCGTCAATTCTGATTCGCTCCAGTTTTTTCGCGTGGCCGGTCGCCTTGTCCAACGTGATCAGCACGGCATTCAACTGGGCCGGTTCCCCTGCCACTTCAAATCGTACGGGCAGTTGGGTAAGAAACTTGCGGATGACCGCTTCCCGCTCCATGCCGAGGATGCCATTCATCGGACCGCACATGCCTACGTCGCACAAAAAGCCCGTGCCTTGGGGGAGAACGCGCTCATCGGCGGTCTGCACATGCGTGTGTGTCCCTACCACCGCGCTGACGCGGCCGTCCAGATACCAGGCGAGCGCCTGCTTCTCGGAAGTGGCTTCAGCGTGGAAGTCGACAAATATGTATTTGGTCCGCTTGCGTGCCTGCTCCACCAGCTTGTCGGCCGTCTGGAACGGACACTCCAGCGGCGGCAAAAAGGATCGGCCCTGCAGGTTGATCACAGCCAGTTCGCCTTCGGGCTGCTTGATGTATGTAATCCCTTGTCCCGGAGCGCCTGCGGGAAAGTTGGCGGGGCGGATCAGACGAGGTTCACTGTCAATGAATTCAAAGATGTCTTTGTTATCCCAGGTATGGTTGCCGAGGGTGATCGCCTGAACTCCGCCTTCAAACAGTTCCTTGGCAATCTTCTCGGTAATGCCCCTGCCGTGGGCGGCATTCTCCCCGTTGGCAACCAGAAAGGTAGGTTGGTATTTTCGCTTCAGCAGCGGCAGATACGCCTTCACGATGTCCCGTCCGGGCGCACCCATGATGTCACCGATAAACAGCAGTTTCATTGGCTTTTCACCTCTCCATTAGTATACACGACCGAATGACGGAAGAAAAATGCGCGTAAGCTAACACCCCACCGCGTTGAGCCTGGTCCATAACCGGTCCGGTTCAAAAGCGGTTGCAGGCCGCCCGCGTTTCTTTCGCAATCGAGTAGGAGGGGGTGGTTAACCCCCGTCCTCTCACACCACCGTACGTACCGACCGGTATACGGCGGTTCACCAAGCTTGACGAAGTGTGAAATATCGCTGTATCAAACTCATCAGCCCTTGTTGTTGCCAGTAGGCAATACCAAGGGCTTTGTGCATGTGCGGGGATTTTGTTGTCCGCCACGCCCCCTTTCGGGTGTTTGCGATTTCCAGTGCTCTGTTGTGAGAAAATCCAAGCGAACGAAGTTCGCGGTACCTCGTACGAACTCGTTTCCACTGCGTCCATAGACAGAGCCGGAGCCTTCGGCGAATCCATTCCTCTATTCGCAGAAGATGGGTTTTCGCCTCGGCCAGCGCAAAATACCCGATCCATCCCATGAGGTATTGGTTGAGTTTTTGAATCCTCTCCTGCATGGTCATGCTTCGATGTGGGTTGGTTAATTGGCGAATTCGTCCTTTTAACCGGGTGATCGATTTGGGATGCAGACGTATCCGCGCTTCCTTTCCCGGAATAAAGCTAAAGCCGAGGAACTTCCGGTTGCACGGGCGGTCCACCGCACTTTTCTGTTGATTTACCTTGAGTTTGAGAACCCTGGTCAAGTATCGCTCCACACTTGCCTTTACACGTTCACCCGCACGTTTGGAGCGGACGTAGATGTTGCAGTCGTCCGCATAGCGGCAGAAACGGTGTCCCCTTTTCTCCAACTCCTTGTCCAGGTCGTCTAGCAGAATGTTGGCCAACAGCGGACTTAAGGGGCCACCTTGCGGCGTGCCCTCTTCCGTCGTGACACACACTCCGTTGACCATGACTCCGGATTGCAGATAAGCGCGAATTAGTTTAAGAAGGCGCTTGTCCTTCACCTTGCGGGCAACCCGGCTCATTAGGATATCATGGTTGACCCGGTCGAAGAACTTCTCCAAGTCGATGTCGACCACATACCGGAATCCTTCGTTGATGTACTGTTGTGCTTTCCGCACAGCACTGTGAGCACGGCGGCCTGGACGGAACCCGAAGCTGGAGTCGGAGAACTCTGGGTCGAATATGGGAGTCAATACCTGCAGGATGGCCTGCTGGATGAAGCGATCTACCACGGTAGGGATGCCTAGCAATCGTATTCCCCCGTCAGGTTTCGGGATTTCGACCCTGCGGACAGGAGACGGCTTGTAGGTTCCCTTCTCGATTTGCGACCGGATGGTCGCCCAGTGCTGACGAAGGTAGTCGCGCAGTTGTTCGGTTGAAACACCGTCGATTCCCGCAGCACCTCTGTTGGCCTCCACTCGTTTGAGAGCGGCCATGAGGTTGTCCCGTGACAGCACTTTCTCCAGCATGCCCTGACGATACTCCTCTCTTCGCACACATGTTGCTAAGCTTGCCGTACGATGCTCAGCCCTTCTCTGTACCCTCGGGGCTTCACCCCTACTATTCAGAGGAAGTTCCATTTCGGAATTCTGCTTCGACGCACCGTATCGAAAGGGATTAGAACATGTGTTGACTTGATGTTCGGCCCTTCCTCCTTCGAGCGTCCTCTATCGGAGTACTATGGCCTCTGCTGACTTCTGCATGTTCAGCGCCCCCTCGCGGAGACGGTTGCCAACGGTAGTAGGCGTATCATGCAGACCTCCCCGGGTAAGGACGGTAACTTTCGTCCCATGTACCTGCCCAATTTACTGCTGCACTCCTTGGCTGTATGGGGCTTCACCTTGTTCGGCAGGCTCGCCCGAGTACAACAGCCTCAAATTGGGTTCGTGTACCTCAGGTCAGGACTTTGCCGCCGGCTTCCTTCAGATTCCGCCTCACGGCGGACACCCTTGCCTTAAGCTAACGGTTGGTACAGCCAACCCCCGTTCGGGACTTTCACCCTATAGCTACCGCCCATGCCGGGCGCACCAAAAAAGTAAAGTGGCCCAAAGCCACTTTACTTTGCATACTCGACTGCCCGTGTTTCGCGGATGACGGTCACCTTGATGTGACCCGGGTAGTCAAGTTCATTTTCGATTCGTTTGGTAATGTCGCGTGCCAGGCGCGCCGCTTCCGCATCGTCAATCTTCTCAGGCTGCACCATTACGCGGATTTCGCGGCCGGCCTGAATTGCGTACGATTTTTCCACGCCGTCGAACGACTCGGAGATCTCCTCCAGCTTTTCCAGCCGCTTGATGTACGTCTCCAGCGTTTCGCGGCGAGCTCCCGGCCGGGCGGCGGAAAGTGCGTCAGCCGCTCCCACCAGCATCGCAATGACGGATGTCGGCTCGGTATCCCCGTGATGGGACGCGATGCTGTTGATGACAACGGGATGCTCGTTGTATTTCTTCGCCAGTTCCACGCCGATCTCCACGTGGGAACCTTCCACTTCATGGTCGATGGCCTTGCCGATGTCGTGAAGCAGACCGGCCCGTTTTGCCAGTTTGACATCTTCGCGCAGTTCGGCTGCCATCAGTCCGGCCAGGTGGGCCACTTCCATCGAGTGCTTCAGCACGTTTTGCCCGTAGCTGGTCCGGTAGCGCAGACGGCCGAGAATCTTGATCAAATCCGGATGCAGGCCATGAACACCGGTTTCAAATGTCGCCTGCTCGCCGTATTCGCGGATGCGCTCATCCACTTCCCGACGCGCTTTTTCCACCATCTCCTCGATGCGGGCAGGGTGGATGCGTCCGTCGGCAACAAGCTTGTCCAGAGCAGTTTTGGCGATCTCCCGACGAATCGGATCGAAGCCGGACAGAATGACCGCTTCCGGCGTGTCATCGATAATCAAGTCAATGCCGGTCAGCGTTTCCAGCGCGCGGATGTTGCGGCCTTCGCGTCCGATAATGCGGCCCTTCATCTCATCGTTCGGCAGCGTTACCACGGAAACGGTGGTCTCCGCTACATGGTCTGCCGCACACCGCTGGATGGCGGTGGTGATGATCTCGCGTGCCCGCTTGTCCGCCTCTTCCTTGGCTTGTGTCTCAATCTCCTTGATCATGACCGCCATTTCATGGCGAACGGTGTTCTCCACATCGGTCAGGATAATGTTCTTGGCTTCTTCCTGAGTCAGTCCGGAGATGCGTTCCAGCTCGGCCACTTGTTCTTTATATAAGTGCTCTACCTTGCTTTGCAGTTCCGCGATGGTTCTGTCCCGCTCGGACAGTTCGCTCTCCTTGCGCTCCAGCTGTTCCATCTTGCGGTCCAACGCCTCTTCCTTCTGAAGGATGCGGCGTTCCTGGCGCTGTATTTCGTTGCGGCGTTCGCGCAGCTCGTTTTCGGCCTCGGAGCGCAGTTTGAATACCTCGTCCTTGGCTTCCAGCACCTTTTCCTTTTTGACGGCTTCAGCGTCCCGTTTGGCTTCTTCGACGATCTGCCGCGCCGCTTCCTCGGCGCTGGAGATCTTCGCCTCCGCAATGGATTTGCGCGTGAAGTAGCCGGCACCATAACCGACAATCAGCACGGCGAATAGCACGATCAGTACAATCGGATCCATAATGGCCATAGGCTCTTTTGTTTCACCTCCTTGTGGTAAGACATCTCCCCGCTTTCCACACATTCGTTTTCATGGCGTGTCGCTGTTGTTTCGCTCTGGTATTAGTTAAAAAACAAGACCGATTTTACTCGGTCCGCTGAATCCGCACTGGTATGTACGGGTGTTCAGTTGTGACACTGGCAACGAGCGATCAAATCAGCGAAATAGTATGATGCACCAAGTAAATACACATCTATTTTATTATTTGTGAACAAGAAATGTCAAGAACTGCAAGTGTGCCGCTCCTGCCTACGACTCCACGTCCTCGCGCAATTCGCGGCGAATCCTCTGCACGATTGAGCCGGCGAACCCCTTGCGCGCCAGCATGGCCAGCAGCTTTCGCTCTTCGTCCGGTTCCGGCGGCCCTTGCCGGTGCCGCCGCTTTTTTTCCACCAGCCTGCGGGCCGCTTCCAGCTCATCCTCGTAGGAAACGGCGCGCACGGCCGCCTCCGCCGTGTCGCTGTCAATCCCCCGCTGCTGCAGTTCCATCCGCATCATGTACGAGCTGCGCGGCTTGAGCCGCATCCGCTCGTCGACCCACTGCCGGGCAAACCGCTCATCGTCCAGATAGCCCTGCTCTTCCATGCGGCGGCAGATTTCATCCGCCACGTCCCCTTCATACCCTTTTTCCTGGAGATAGGAAGCGACTTGTTTTTTCGTCCGCGGGCGGATGCCCAGATAGCGGAGTGCCAACAGGTAGGCCTTGTGCTTTTCTTCCGCCTCAAGCACTTCCCGGCAAAACGCCTCGTCCAGCTCTGTTCCCTTTAACAGTTGATACTTGACGAGGATGTCTTCATGAACGGAAAAGACAATGTCATCGCCGATCTGAATGTGATAGCGATGCTGGTTTTTCGCGTCGCGGTGAACGGCGGTAATCCGGCCGCTTTTCATCGCGCCTCTCCCCCTTTACGGCAAACACGCCCGGCTCGCAGCTCCTCACACCGGGCGGTTTGAACATGAAACAGCCTGTCAGGCCGACAGGCTGTCATGCGATTAGTCGAAATCAAATACCGGTTCCTCATCCTGCTCCGGATCGTTGATCGGCTCCATGCTCGGAATGGAGCTAGGATTGAGGCTGTAATACTCACGTACTTTGGCTTCGATTTGCGCCGCCACTTCCGGATTTTCCTTGAGGAAGAGCTTGGCGTTCTCCCGTCCTTGACCCAGACGCTCATCGTTGAAGGAGTACCATGCTCCGCTCTTTTGAACCACATCAATCTCCGCGCCGATGTCGAGAATGCTGCCCTCTTTGGAGATGCCTTCACCGTACATGATGTCCACTTCGGCAGTTTTGAACGGCGGCGCCACCTTGTTTTTCACGACCTTGATCTTGGTCTTGCTGCCGACCACGTCGTTGCCCACCTTGATCGCTTCCGCCTTGCGCACGTCCAAGCGAATGCTCGCGTAGAACTTGAGCGCGCGCCCACCCGGAGTCGTCTCCGGATTGCCGAACATGACGCCCACTTTCTCCCGGAGCTGGTTGATGAAGATGGCGATGGTTTTCGATTTGTTGATGGCACCGGACAGCTTGCGCAGCGCCTGCGACATGAGGCGGGCCTGCAGCCCCACGTGGGAGTCTCCCATTTCGCCTTCAATCTCTGCTTTTGGCACGAGCGCGGCTACCGAGTCTACGACGATGATGTCAACGGCACCGGAACGCACCAGCGCCTCGGCGATTTCCAGCGCCTGCTCCCCTGTGTCAGGCTGGGAGAGCAGCAGTTCGTCAATGTTTACTCCCAATTTTGCCGCGTAGACCGGGTCCAGTGCGTGCTCTGCGTCGATAAACGCAGCTTGTCCGCCCTGGCGCTGCACTTCGGCGATGGCGTGAAGGGCAACCGTCGTTTTACCGGAGGATTCCGGTCCGTAAATTTCGATGATCCGTCCACGCGGGAATCCGCCCACACCCAGGGCGATGTCGAGGGCAAGCGCACCGCTGGAGACCGTGGAAACCTGAACGTTGGCCATGTCCCCCAGCTTCATGATGGACCCTTTCCCGAACTGTTTTTCTATTTGACGCAATGCGTTTTCCAAAGCAGCGCGACGATCTGACAAATGGTACACTCCCTTTCAACTCGTAACTGATTTGCTTGTCTTCATCATACATCGAGACAGAAGCGTTTGCCAAGTATTTTTTGCGAACAAATATTCGCATCGCAAAAAGAGGCCGTCCGTCCCGAAAACGGAACGTGACGGCCTGTGTCTGCGTGCTGTCGGTATCAGGAACGCTTGGCGCGCGGTTTTGCCGGCTCCAGATTGATCCGTCTGCCGTTGATGCGCGTTTGACGCAGCGATTCGTAGACGAACGGGGCCACGTCTTCGGGAACTTCCACGAAGGTGAAGTTCTCGAAGATGTCGATGCGGCCAACCGCCTTTCCGGGGATTCCGACGGACTCGGAAATCTCCCGCACCAAATCCTGCGGGCGTACGTTGACATTGCGGCCCACGTTGAGGAAGAAACGCACCATTCCCTTGGCGGCACCCGTCTCCCCGAAGTTGTAGGCGTCGGTATCGTCCGTCTCGCCGATCTCGGTATGGAACGCGAGGTGCAGCGCTGCAGCGGCGATTTTTTCAGCCGGGTACTGAGCGATGAGCGAGTTGGCCACCTTCAGGTACATGTCGGCCACTCCATCGCTCTCCAGCAGGTTGACCAGTTGTTCCCGCAGCTGTTCCTGCTTGCGTTCCGCCACTTCCTCCAGGGACGGCACGTTGCGGCAGATCAGTTGGGCTTTGGTCTGTTTCTGGATGAACATCATCTGGCGCATCTCGCGCGGCGTCACCAGCGTCATGGCAATGCCTTTGCGGCCGGCGCGGCCCGTACGGCCGATCCGGTGCACGTAGCTTTCCGAATCCTGCGGAATGTCGTAGTTGATGACGTGGGAGACGTTGCCGACGTCAATGCCGCGCGCCGCCACGTCGGTCGCGATCAACAGTTCGATGGAACCCTCGCGGAACGCATTCATCACCTTGTCGCGCTGAGCCTGGGACAGGTCGCCGTGCAGACCGTCGGCCAGGTAGCCGCGCGCCTGCAGCACTTCGGTCAGCTCGTCCACGCCCCGCTTAGTGCGGCAGAAGATGATTCCCAGCTCGACGTCTTCGCTGTCCAGAATGCGGCAGAGGGTTTCCACCTTGTTCCGTTCAAATACCTTGTAGTACACCTGCTCGATCAGTGGAGCGGTCACTTCTTCGCGGCTGACGGCGATCGTCTGCGGCTGTTTCATGTAGCGGGTCGCCAGGCGTTTGATTTCCGGCGGCATGGTCGCGGAGAACAGCAGGGTCTGACGGTCTTCCGGGAGGTGGTTGATAATGGTTTCAATGTCGTCGATGAATCCCATGTCCAGCATTTCATCCGCTTCGTCCAGGACCAGTGTGTGTACGTGATCCAGCTTCAGCGTTTTGCGGCGCAGGTGGTCAAGCACGCGGCCGGGGGTCCCCACCACGACCTGGACACCCTGGCGGAGCGCACGGATTTGGTGGCCGATGGACTGTCCGCCGTAGATCGGCAGTGTCCGCACCTTTTTGTATTTGGAGATGCGCAAAAGCTCGCCTGCCACTTGGATGGCCAGTTCGCGGGTGGGCGTGAGCACAATCGCCTGCACGCGGTTGCCCGGCGTCACTTTTTCAATCAGCGGAATCCCGAACGCGGCGGTTTTACCCGTACCTGTTTGCGCCTGACCGATCAGGTCGCCGCCCTCCAGTACTTTCGGGATGCAGGCAGCCTGGATCGGGCTGGGCTCTTCAAAGCCCATGTCGTAAATGGCTTGCAGAATGGATTTATGTAAAGGAAAATCAGAAAAAATCGTCATGTGTTGTCACCTTTCTTTTAGTCGTTGCAACGCGTAAAACAACGCAAATTTCGCTGCCCGGCCGACGATGGCCTGGCGCCGCCCGGCCAGGCGAAGCTCCTTGACCAGCGTGGGCAGTCCTTCCACGGCAACGCCAACGTAGACCAGTCCCACCGGTTTGCCTTCCGCAGGGTCTGGGCCGGCCACCCCCGTCACGGAGATGCCGACGTCCGCGCCGAGCGTCGCCCTGATATTTTCGGCGAGCAACCGGGCCGTCTGCTCGCTGATGGCCCCTGCCTCTGCCAGGACTTCTTCCGGCACGTTGAGCATCTGCCGCTTCGCCTCGTTGGTATAGCACACCACGCCTCCGCGCATGACGGCAGAGCTGCCGGGTACGGACGTAATGAGGGATGCGACCGTTCCCCCGGTACAACTTTCCGCACAGGCGATCGTCGCCCCCCTGCGATTCAGTTCGTCCACCAGCACCTCGTGCAGTGACGTTTCTCCTGTCGCGTAGATGTACTCGCCCAACCGCTCACGTATTTCCCGCTCTACAGGTTGAATCAGCCGCTCCGCATCGTCTACGTTCGCCGCCCTGGCCGTAATCCGCAGCGTCACTTCAAACTCTTTGGCATACGGGGCTATGGTCGGGTTGTCCTGCTGTTCAATCAGGTCGATCAACCGTTCTTCCAGCGCCGATTCGCCGATGCCGTAGAAGCGCAGCACGCGCGAATGAAACACTTGCTGTTCCGGCTTTAAGCCGATCAGATACGGCATCACGTATTTCTCTACCATCGGATACAGTTCACTGGGCGGCCCCGGCAGCAGTACAAACGTGCGTCCGTCGCGCTGCGCTGCCATGCCCGGTGCCATGCCGTGATCGTTCGGGAAGACGTGGCTGCCCGCCAGCACCAGTGCCTGCTTGCGGTTGTTTTCCGTCATCGTAATGCCACGCTGGCGGAAAAACGCCTCGATCCGCGCCATCGCCGTCTGATCAATGGTCAACCCGACGCCCAGGTGCTCCGCCACCGTCTCCTTGGTCAAGTCATCCTGGGTCGGTCCCAGTCCGCCGGTGAACACGATCAGCTCGGACCGGGCCGCGGCCTGACGAATCACGCTAGCCAGCCGTTCGGCGTTATCCCCCACCACTGTGTGGAAATAGACGCCGATACCAATCTCGGCGAGCTTTTGGGAGAGATACTGGGCGTTCGTATTGGCGATCTGCCCAAGCAACAGTTCCGTTCCAACCGCGATTATCTCCGCTCTCATGCCCCTCATCCACTCTCTTTGGAATAAAGTAACGCTGCCGGCAAAGCCCATCCGGCGAAGCCTTTCCTTACGCATCGTCAGGCCGCCTCGGACGTTTCCTGTCTGACGCGGAAGAAAAGAAGACCAATACCCGTTTTTCACGAGTATTGGATGACATTGCGATTTTTGACAAAGTAGTCATACCCGGAGTACAGGGTAATCACCACCATTGCCCATATCGCTGCTTCATCAAAGGGAATGCCGAAAATCTCAAACGGAAAATTGTTTACCATCACCGCCGTAATGGCCACGATCTGCACCCATGTTTTTAGTTTGCCCAATGCGCTGGCGGCAATTACCTGTCCTTCCGCCGCTGCGACCAGTCTTAGACCGGTCACGGCAAACTCACGGCTGATGATGACGATGGCAATCCACGCTTCCAACCGATGCATTTCCACCAGCGAAATCAACGCAGCGGAAATCAGCAGCTTGTCAGCCAACGGATCAAGGAATTTCCCCAAGTTGGTCACGATTTTGCGCTTGCGGGCGATATAGCCGTCCAGTCCGTCCGTACTGGCTGCCAGGATGAACACCAATGCCGCAATCAGTTCGTTGTACGTCATCGACACGGTGCCGATGGTAAACGTCCCGATGTTGTATCGCACCAGCAGAAAAAACATGACTACCGGCACCAGGAAGATCCTGGCGAGGGTGATGCGGTTGGCGAGATTCACCTAGACTACCTCCCCGGCCAAGTCGTATTCGTAGGAGTGCGTAATCTTCACCTTTACGATTTTGCCCAGTTCGCCCTTGTATCCCGTGACGAACACCTCGCCGTCAATCTCTGGAGCATCGTACTGGGTGCGGCCGACGTAAATGTCATTGTGCCCTTCGTACCGCTCAATGAGCACATCCAGTACCTTTCCGACAAAGCGGCCGTTTTGCTCGGCAGCCACTTCCCGCTGAATCTCCATCAGGATGTTGGCCCGTTTTTCCTTGGTCTCCTCATCGACGTGGTCCGGCAGTCGGCTTGCCGGCGTATCGTCTTCATTTGAATAGGTGAAGACGCCCAGCCGGTCAAACTTCACTTCCTTCACAAATTCACACAGCCGCTGGAAGTCCTCTTCCGTCTCACCGGGGAAGCCGACGATCAGGGACGTGCGCAGGGCGACGTCCGGTACGCGGGCGCGAATCTTCGCCACCAGTTCGCGAACATCCCGCTGGCGGCCGGGGCGGCGCATCTTTTTCAGGATATGATCCTCGGAGTGCTGCAGCGGCATATCGATGTATTTGCACACTTTGGGGTTGGTTGCAAACACCTCGATCAGCTCGTCGGTAAAGAAGCCGGGGTACGCATAGTGCAGTCTGATCCACTGAATCCCATCCACTTCGGCCAATCGGTTCAGCAATTCGGGCAGCATGTGCTTGCCGTCGTAAATGTCCGTGCCGTAGTTGGTGGAATCCTGCGCGATCAGGCTGATCTCCACAATCCCCTGTTCGGCGAGATGCTTTGCCTCCTCCACGATCGATTCGATGGTCCGGCTGCGAAATCCTCCGCGCATCAGCGGAATGCTGCAGAACGTACAGGCGTTGTCGCAGCCTTCCGCAATCTTGATGTAGGAGGAATAAGTGCCCGCCTTCACTTTCCGTTTGACCACTTCCTCGTACGTGAAAACGGGATTGCCGACATAGACGGGCCGCTTGCCCGCGAGCGATTCAGCAATAATGTCCGTAATCGACATAAAATCGCCTGTTCCGACAATGCCGTCCACTTCCGGGATCTCCTGTAGAATTTCCTCTTTGTACCGTTGCGTGAGACAGCCTGCCACGACAAGCGATTTCAACTTGCCGGATTCCTTCAGCTCCGCCATGTCAAGAATCTTGTTGACCGATTCTTCCTTGGCGGCGTCGATGAATCCGCAGGTATTGACGATGACGACCGTTGCTTCTTCGGGGTTATCAACCAATTCGTACCCTTTTTCATCTATCAGATGGGCCATCATGTCCGAATCGACAAGATTCTTTTCACAGCCCAGCGTAACGATCGCTACTTTTTCACGTGAGCCTACCTTCTCTGTCATTTGTTTTCCTCCAATTGGTCACACCTGCCCAGATTACACCTATTCAGTATAATATAAGCCCCAACAGAGTGTCAAAAGTGAAGAAAGTACGAAAGGCAAGCGAGATGCTTGCCTCAGGCTGAAGACAATGTGCATCGCATGGCGGGATGGGCCAAGCGAGCTCCTTTGACGACCTGCTCAGCGGAAAAACGAAAGACGCGGGGATACACAGGGGACACAAGTCTCACTTCATCGAAACACCCAGATGTTTGTCCCCTGCCCGCGTCTCGTTTTGGAGCGGACTTCATCCGCTTCTGTGCTGGGCGTCAAGCGAGCGAGCGGGCCCGATCTCCATGCGCCTCGGACTTTGTCTACACGCTTTGGCAAGCATGACGCTTGCCTATTGCGTAGGGGATTGTGCCATCGTAACGACGACGTTGGACGGCATGTATTTCATGTTGGATGTGTCTACATGCGCGCCGTTGACCGTCAACTCTACAGCCATCGGCTTGCCCAGACGGATGTATGCCGTCTTGCCCAGTTCGACGACGACTTCCTCGTCTTTCTTCAACGTGCCCTCTTTGACGTACTTCTTGCCCTTCGCCTCGGACACCCCGTACCAGCATTTGTCGTCGACAACTTTCAGTTTGACCGTGATCTTGTCGCCGCCGCTCAGCGTGTAATTGTACAGGGCCCCCTGCTGCGACTCGAATGTGATCGTCGCCTGCTGCTCGCTGCTCGGAACTTCCGGGTTGACCGCGGTCGAGCCGGGGTCTGGTTCCGTATCGGTGGACGGAGGGATAGGCGTTTGACTCTGCGGTGAAGGAGTTGGCGTCGCGTTTCCGCCCTGGCCCGGTTTCACGATTTCCGCGCCCGGCGACAGGTTCCCCCCCGGCAGCGCCGGCTGGATGTTCATTCCGCTGTTGACGACAGCGATGTAGATCACCCCGATGATCAGCGCAATAAACAGCACCAGCAGCGTCTTGGTCAACCATCTTCCGGCCTGCAGCGGGTTGTTGGCGGCCACCACCCGGCGACGGCGCAGCCGTTCCACTTGTTCCTGCGGAGGTTGGGCAGGCAGGTCTGCCTGGAAGTGACTCATGATGTGGTTCGGATCAAGACCGACGGCTTCCGCGTAGCTCTTGACGAAAGCCCGTGCGTAAAAGTGGCCAGGGAGTACGTGAAAATGGCCCCTTTCTATGGCTTCCAAATATCGCCGTTGGATCTTGGTGATCCGTTGAATGTCGTCGAGCGTGATCCCTTTTTCTTCGCGGGCCCTTTGTAGTACTTGACCTAGCTCAGACACAGCTTACCCTCCTTAATTCATGTCGAAATGGTCGAAGCCGCGGTTGTTGATCAACTCGTATGTAATCTCTTCGTCCGGATGCTGACGCAGCTCGATGATGTAGTGAAAATCTGACAGTTCATACTCCGACTCGCGGACAAAAATATCGGGGTGTTCAATGATCTTGGCCGCCGGGAAGTTCATGATTTCCCTCAGCAGTGCGTGATGTTTCTCCGTAGAGCGCAGCGTCGACACAATTCCATCTATTAAATATACATGATCAGTCGACATCTCATCAACGGCAAGGGAACTGCGCACGGTCTGCCGCAGCAGCGTCGAAGAGATGAACGTCCAGCGCTTGTTGGCCGAGACGCTGGCCGCGATCATCGACTCGGTTTTGCCGACGCGCGGCATGCCGCGAATGCCGATCAGCTGGTGGCCCTCCCGCTTCAAAATCTCCGCCATGAAGTCGACCAGCAGCCCCAGCTCGTCGCGCACAAAGCGGAAAGTTTTTTTATCCTCGCTATCGCGCTCGATGTAACGACCGTGGCGAACAGCCAGTCTGTCCAGCATCGTCGGCGGACGCAGCCTCGTTATGGTTATTTTGTCCATTTTTTGCACAACGTTGCGCAGCACCTCTATTTTTTCGTCATCATCCGTCAATAGCAGCATGCCGCGTCGCATATTGTCGACACCGTTGATCGTCACGATGTTGATGTTGAGCATACCCAGGATGGAGGCGACATCCCCCAGCAGACCGGGCCGGTTTTTGGAGATTTCGTATTCCATGTACCATTCTTTTTTCGCTTCCATTCCCTATCCCTCTCCGACAGCCAATTTTCTCTTCGTATGTAGTATATCACGTTCCATACAATCGACAATCAGTATTCAGACAGAAAAGAAAAATCCCCGTAAAAAGGGGATTTTCAAGCAAGTTACCTGTTTTGATTGGCGTCGTTCTCCACCAGCTTGACCATCATGGAAGCGAGCGCGCGCTGCTGCTGTTCGTCGCCGGCGTCCCACAGCTGTTTCAGCAGGCGTTCCTGATCGTTTTTCGGATCCACCTGATCAGCCAGGTAATGGCCAATCTGGTACGCCACATTTTCAATCGTGTCAGATTCCATGCCTGCCTGTTTGGCCTGCTCTACTCGCTCGCCGAGAAATTGCTTCCAGTCGCGGAAATTGTCGAGAACCGACATGTACTATTCCCTCCTTACTGTCGTTACGGACTAGGTTTGTGCCCGTATATTGGTAGAATGCCTTCATCAAGAGGGAATTATGCATGCCGGCTCAGGCGTACCAGCCACCGTTGGGGCTGATGATCTGACCGGTCAGGTAGCTCGCCTCTGCCGTCAGCAAAAAGCGAACGACCGCAGCCACCTCCGCCGGCGTGCCAAGTCGGCCGGCAGGGATCTCGGCCGCGATCATCTCCCGTTCTTCGGGAGAAAACCGCTCCATCATGCCGCCTTGGATCGCTCCCGGTGCCACTGCGTTTACGGTGATCCCGTTGGGGGCAAGCTCTTTGGCCAGCGCTTTGGTAAAGGCGTTGACAGCCCCTTTGGTGAGCGAGTAAAGCACTTCGCAGGAGCCGCCCGTCAGGCCCCAGACGGAGGAGATGTTGACGATCCGGCCGTACCGCTCCAAGAGCATCGCGCCCAACGCCGCCTGTGTCACAAAATAGGCGGAGCGGACGTTGAGCGCCACCAGTTCGTCAAACGTTTCCGGCGACACATCGGTAAAAAGGCCGACGTGATCCGCTGACGCGTTGTTGACGAGCAGCAGCGGAGCGACGGGCATGGCCTGAAACATGGCGGTGATTTGCTTCACATCGCGCAAGTCGGCCTGCAGGGCATACGCAGGGACGCCTAGCGCCCGGCATTCGCTCAGCACCGGCTCCAGTTTGTCGTAGGATTGATGGTAATGAAGGTACAGCGGGACGCCCGACGCGGCCAACGCCAGGCTGATGGCGCGGCCGATCTCGCCGGACGCCCCTGTCACCAACGCCCACGGCGTCTGTTGATTCATCTGTGTTCACTACTCCTGCGGCGAAGCGGAACGAACGATCGAGACAGACATTTGTTCCGGCAGGAAGTGCTCCCTCATGCGTTCTTCCACGTCTTCGCGGGTGATCGACTCCAGCATCGGCACCACGGAGAAAAGATCGTTGCCGTTGAATTTGTAGCTGGTGAACTGGTTGGCGATAAACTCCACGGAATTCAGCGAGCGCAAAAACTGGCCGATTTTTTTCCGCTTGGCGCGTTCAAAATCGTCCTCCGCGATGCCCGACTGCTTCAACGTCTCGATCCCCAGCTTGACTTCCTCGGCCAGGCGGTCGGGATCTGGGGTATCGGCGCCGATAATGGAGTAGCCGTAGTCCTGTTCACCGCTGTAGTCGACGTCGAAATTCTCCGTGATCAGCCCGCTGTCGTACCATTTCTGGTAGAGCGCGGAACTGGTGCCAAATGCGATGTCCAACAACAGTTTAGTGGCTAGCTCCCGTTTTAACAAGGCCTCTTGAGACAACCCGCATTGTTTTTCCTTAAAGCCGATCATGCATTTGGGAATCCCCACGGGCAGATGATGTTCGATGCGCTGTTTGGCCACCTCCGCCGGCTCTTCGGGAAAGATGCGTTCAATCTTCGGCGCCGGCGGGAACTGCTTGGCGGCCTGATTGTTCCGGATCAACTCCATCACTGCTTCTGGCGCAAACGATCCCACCACCAACAGCAGCATGTTGGCCGGGTGGTAAAACGTTTCGTAGCACTGGTACAGCATCTCCTTGGTGATCTTGGAGATGGAGTCAATCGTGCCGGCGATCTCGATGTTGATCGGATACCGCTGGTACATGGCTTTCAGCAGATTCATGTACACTTTCCAGTCCGGGTTGTCGTCGTACATGGTGATTTCCTGCCCGATGATGCCTTTTTCCTTTTCCACGCTGGCATCGGAAAAGTACGGCTCCTGCACGTAATCCAGCAGCAGGTTAAGGTTGGCCTCCAGCTTGTCAGTGCAGGAAAACAGGTACGCCGTGCGGTTGAAGCTGGTGAACGCGTTGCAGGAGGCGCCGTTCTTGCTGAACTCGTGCATGACATCCCAGTCCTGCTTCTCAAACATTTTATGTTCCAGAAAATGAGCGATCCCGTCCGGCACGTGCACTTCCTCCCCGTTGCGGGTGCGAAAATGGCTGTCGATTGAGCCGTACCGCGTGGTAAAGACGGCGTATGTCTTGCTGAATCCCTGCTTGGGCACCAGGTATACCTGCAGGCCGTTCGGCAGTGTCTCGTGATAGACGGTCTCGTTCACCTGTTCAAACACGGTGGTCTGCATGTTACACGTCCCCCTTTTTGTCCCGCAACAGATAGATGGTATCAATAGCGACGCGTTCTGCCACGCGCTTGATATCGTCCACTGTCACGCTGTTGATCTCGTTCAGCAGTTCCGTCAACTGCCGTTTCCGCCCGCTGAGCACGCCATTGTAGGCAAAGTCGATCATCATCCGGGCGCTGTCCAGCAGTTCACGGAACTGGTTGGTCAGCGTCGCTTTCGTCTGCTCCAGTTCTCCGGCGGTGATGCTTCCCTGTCGCATCAACTCCAACTGTTCCTTGATGATGTCGACCGCCCGCCGGTAATTGTTTACGTCGATGCCGGACATCATCATCAGGATGCCTTTGTGGCTCTCCAGCCGGGAGACGGCGTAGTAAGCCAGGCTCGCCTTTTCGCGGACATTGACAAACAGTTTGGAATGGGGAAAGCCGCCCAGCACGCCGTTGTAGACCAAAAGCGCCGGGTAATCGTCGTCCTTAAAGGAAATCTGCGTCCGGCAGCCGATGTTCAGCTTCGCCTGGGTGACATCGAGCCGCTCGATCACTTCCCGCTCCTGGGTTACTTGCTTGGTGACGTCAGTCGGCGGGAACGCTTTCACATCGGCCCGCTTCAGCGTCACATGAGTGCCGATTGCCCGCTCCACCTCCGCCTGCTGCACATCCCCGACCACGAAGATGTCGATCGGATTGCACGACGTGATCTCACGGAAATAGCGGTACAGCTCCGCCCCCGTAATGGACGGCAGGTCCTCGGTACGCCCCTGAACAAGCAGGGCGAACGGCTCCCCTTTGCACATCTCCGCCGTCACCCGCTGGTTGGCGTACTTCATCTTGTCGTCAATCAGGCTCTCGATCCGCTTGCGCAGTGACTCTTTTTCCTGAGCGACGTACTTTTCGGCAAACGCTTCCCCTTCCAGATAGGGACGGGTCAGCACGTCGCCGACGAAGTGAATCGCCTGGTCCAAAAGGGACGTTTCAGTTGACAGGTACTTCTCGTTGGGCACTTCCATGTAGATTTGGAGGATTTGTCGCTCCCCTTTTTCACCACGTCCACGTCGAACGTGGCCCCGTAAAGAAAGTCCAGATGTTCACGAAGCTGCTTGGTCTCAGGAAAACGGGCGGTTGCCCGCTTCATTAGCATGGCCAGCAGCGCCGTCTTGGTCACGTGCGCTTCGGAGAGTTCCTGTTCAATCATCGTCACGATGGTCGTCGTCTTGAATTTGGCAGTCGGCAGGATATGTACGCGAATACCGTTGACTGAGGAGGTGTGAAACGCTATCTCATTCCGCTGCTCGCTCATATTCCAATCTCCCTTCTCGGTCGGCTTGATCGTTTCTATTGTAACCAATTGGCAGGCCGTTCAGCAAAACAGACGAGAAAAGGCGGGACCGTACCGTCGCCGCCTTTTCATCGTGGAAATGATCTCTGCTGTTACTGTATGCACCCCGGACGATACCTACCACTACCGAATGGATTTTTTCTTGTGTCGTTACAAATCGGTGTCATCCCACTCGCTGAGGTCGTCAGGGTCCCAATTTCTGTCGACAAACCGGCCGCAGTCTGGTTCCATGCATAGGATCCCATCCAGTTGGCTGTCATGAAACGGCAGACCGTGCGTGCCGCCGCAGTAGGGGCAGGTCCACATTAGACGTCCTCCTTTATGAAAAAGTGCTGTACTCGTCTAGTGTGCCCCGATTTCCCGCCGGATTACGCGCAACGCACCTGCTGGTGGTTTGTTTTCATAAAAAAAGCGCCCGGAAGTCCGGGCAATTTGAACGACCACCATTTGCAGCGAGCTGCGGATCGCTCTTCTCCTCCTGCATCGTTCGACGAGAACACGACTCGTGCAGGAAGAGTCCCAGATTCCAGACGCATGCTTGTGTATGCTTAGCGGGAGCCAGTCTCGTACGGCTTGCCCAGTGCAGCAGGTGCGTTCGAACGGCCGACGACGCCTGCCAGGACCAGGATGGTCAAAATGTACGGGAACATGTAGATGAATCCGGTCGGTACGTATTGCGTCAGTCCGAAAATCTGCACCAGCGATTTGATCGCCTGCGCAACCCCGAAGAACAGCGCCGCGCCCATCGCACCAGCTGGATGCCATTTCCCGAAAATCAACGCTGCCAGCGCGATAAATCCTTGGCCGGACACCGTGTTGTGGGAGAAGTTGCTGGTCGTGGTCAGGGCGATCGTCGCACCGCCCATCGCTGCCAGGGCGCCGCTGATCATGACCGCCGTGTAGCGCATGCGCTTGACATTGATGCCCACAGTGTCAGCGGCGCGCGGATGCTCACCGACCGCCCGCAGCCGCAGACCGAACGGCGTTTTAAACAGCACGTACCAGGAAAGTGCCACCAGTGCGAAGGCGATAAAGCTGGTCGGGTACCCTTCGAACAGTGCGTGTCCCACATACGGGATGTCGGCCAAGAGCGGAATCTGCCATTTGCTGAACACATGGGCGAGCGTCGTAGTCTGACCCGCACCGTTGAAGATGATCTTGGTCAGGTAGACGGACAACCCGGCGGCCAGGAAGTTCAACGCAACGCCGCTGACCACCTGGTCGGCCTTGAACGTGATTGAGGCGACCGCGTGCGGCAGGGCAAAAATCGCACCGGCCACAATCGCAGCGGCAAAACCTATCCACGGCGCGCCGCTGCCAAACGCGTCCTGCGCAAAGAAGGTGATCACGGCACCGGTAAACGCCCCGATGATCATCATCCCTTCCAGTGCGATGTTGACGACACCGGAACGCTCCGAGTACATGCCGCCCAGCGCGGCAAAAATCAAGGCAGTGGAAAACACGATGGTATCGTGAATCAGGTTGCTGAGAATCATGCCCCAATCCATCAGTTTCCACCCTCCTTTTTCTTCAGTATGGGCTTCAGGAATACTTTTACGATGCCGTGAGCAGCCACGAAGAAGATGACGGAGGCGATCACGACGCGAATCAGTTCGACCGGAACACCGGCGCCAAACTTCATGCCGGCCGCGCCGAACGTCAGGATGCCGAACAGAATCGCAGCCAGCACGACACCCAACGGGCTGTTGCCGCCGATCAGCGCAACGGCAATACCGTCAAAGCCGTACCCCGGCATGCCTGCCATGACAGACTGGTAGTGATGCACGCCCAGAATTTCGCACGCGCCGCCGATACCGGCGAACATCCCCCCGATAAACATGGCGTTGACCACGTTGCGGTTGACATTCATGCCGGCGTACTCGGAAGCGTGCGGGTTCAGACCGACTGCGCGCAGTTCGAACCCGGTCTTGGTCTTCCACAGGACGACGTAGAAAAAGACGGCGGCAAGCAAGGCCAACAGCGTCCCCCAGTGCAGCCGGGCACTGTCAAACATCTGCGACAGCCAGCCGATCGTAATGGAGGCAGAATCCTTGATCAGCTCGGAACGCTGCTGTCCCTCTGGCACATAAAAAGTGGTCAGGATGTAGTTGGCAAAGTAGAGGGCAATCCAGTTCAGCATGATGGTCGTAATGACCTCGTTTACACCCCGGGCAGCTTTCAGATAGCCGGCGATCGCTCCCCACAACCCCCCTGCCAGCGCCCCGGCCAGCACCGCGAGCGGCGCGTGAATGTACGCCGGGAGATCCAGGGAAACGCCTACAGCCGTAGAGGCGATCATCCCGATGATGAACTGCCCCTCCGCCCCGATGTTAAACAGCCCGGTGCGAAACGCAAACGCCACGGACAAGCCCGTAAAAATCAGCGGGGTGATCTGGCGAATCGTCTCACCGAAGTTGTACGCATTGCCGAATACCTTATCCACAAGGGACACGTACGCCTTGATCGGGTTGAATCCTCCCGCGAGCATGGCGACGGCTCCAGTCAATAATCCAAGAATGATAGCTGCTGCCGGGACGAGGAACGATTCCTTGGTAAAAACAGCAATCACTCTATTCATCGCTTCCTCCTCCTTGCATCCGTTTTCCGCCGGACATCATCAGGCCCAGTTCTTGTTCGGTAGTCGACTTGGCGTCAACAATGCCGACGATCTGTCCCTCGTAGATGACCGCAATCCGGTCAGAGACGTTGATGACCTCGTCCAGCTCGAGCGAGATCAACAGCACGGCTTTGCCCTTGTCGCGCTGCTCCACGAGCCGTTTGTGAATAAACTCGATCGCCCCTACGTCCAACCCGCGCGTCGGCTGTGCCGCAATCAACAGATCCGGGTCCTTGTCCACTTCACGGGCGATGATCGCCTTCTGCTGGTTACCGCCGGAAAGCGCTCTGGCCTTGGTGTGGATGCTCGGCGTGCGGACGTCGAACTCCTCGATCAGTTTGGATGCATGCTTGTCAATTGCTGCGTAGTCCAGGAAGCCGTTTTTGTTGAACCGCGGGTGGAAGTACGTCTCCAGCACCATGTTTTCGCTCATGGTAAAGTCGAGCACAAGCCCGCGCTTGTGGCGATCCTCCGGAATGTGGGACAACCCTGCTTCCGAGATTTCACGCGGCAGCCGGTTGGTAATCTCCTGTCCCTTCAAGAGGACCCGTCCGCCGGAAGCCTTGCGCAATCCTGTCAGCACTTCAATCAGTTCGCTTTGACCGTTGCCGTCCACACCGGCGATGCCGAGGATTTCCCCTGCACGCACTTCAAACGAGATGCCGTTCAGCGCGTTGACACCGCGGTTGCCCATGGCGGTGACATTTTCGACCGAGAGGATGACCTCTTTTGGCTGCGGCGGCTTTTTGTCCACTTTGAACGTAACTTCGCGCCCCACCATTTTTGCAGCCAATTCGTCCGGGTTGGTATCCTTGACGGCGACCGAATCGATCACCTTGCCCCGGCGTATGATCGTGACCGCGTCGCAGACAGCCATGATCTCTTTCAGCTTGTGCGTGATCAGGATGATCGTCTTGCCCTCTTTTACCAGATTGTGCATGATCTCGATCAGTTCCTGAATCTCCTGCGGTGTCAGGACGGCGGTCGGCTCGTCAAAAATGAGGATGTCCGCGCCTCGGTAAAGCGTTTTCAAAATCTCTACCCGCTGCTGCATGCCTACGGAAATATCGGCAATTTTGGCAGTAGGATCCACTTTCAGCCCGTATTTGCGGGAAAGTTCTTCCACTTCCTTTTCCGCGCGACGAATATCTATCTTCAACCCGTTTTTCGGTTCGTTTCCTAACACGATGTTTTCCGTGACCGTAAATGTTTCGACAAGCATGAAATGTTGGTGCACCATGCCGATGCCCAGATCGTTCGCGACGTTGGGACTCGTGATGTTTACCGGTTTCCCATTGATGAGGATTTCCCCCTCATCCGGTTGATACAAACCAAACAAGATGTTCATTAATGTAGACTTCCCCGCGCCGTTCTCCCCCAGGAGGGCGTGGATTTCGCCTTTTTTCACGACCAGGTTGATGTTGTCGTTCGCCACGATGCCGGGAAAACGCTTGGTAATCCCGCGCATTTCAACAACTGTCTGTACCGAGTTCAACCATGTTCCCCCCGTTTTTGTGGGTCTTAGTGAAGGTAAAGAACAAGGCTAGTTGCTCGAACTAGCCTTGTCCGCATGCAGCCTGCTGTGGGTTACTGTTGAGGTGTTTCAGGAACCTTGATCTCGCCGTTTACAATTTTTTGCTTGTACTCTTCAACCTCTTTCAGCACGTCTTCCGGCACGTTCTTGCTGGAGGTGTCGGCCAGTCCTACACCGTTTTCTTTCAGACCGAGCCATACGATGCCGCCTTTGAAGTTGCCGTCGATGACGTCTTTGGAGACGCGGTACACGGCTTCGTCCACGCGCTTCACCATGGAAGTGAGGGTGATGTCGTCGCCGAAGGTCAGGGACTGGTCCTTGTCTACACCGATTACCCAAACCTGTTGACCTTTTGCCTTGCGGGCCTTGGCTTCGTTGAATACGCCGTCGCCGGTGGCGCCGGACGCGTGGAAGATGATGTCAACGCCCTGGTCGTACATTTGCGACGCGGTGGATTTGCCTTGGTCCGGTTTGTCGAACGCAGCGGTGTATACCTTCACGACTTGAATGCTCGGATCAACAGCTTTCACACCTGCTTCGAAGCCAGCTTCAAAGCGTTTGATAACCGGGATTTCCATACCGCCGACAAAGCCGACTTTTTTCGTTTTGCTCATTTTCGCAGCGACTACGCCAACCAGGAAGGACCCTTCATGCTCTTTGAACAGAACGGATTCCACGTTTGGCGCATCCACTTCGGCGTCGATGATCGCCAGTTTGGCATCCGGGTTTTCGGACGCCACTTTTTTCACGTGGTCGCCCATCAGGAAGCCGATGCCCCAGGTCAGATTCCATTGGTCCTTGACGAACTGGGTCAGGTTCGGGATGTAGTCGGCGTCACTGGTGGACTGGAGGTAGCTGACGTTTTCTTGCGGGAGGTTGAGGTCTTTTTGCAGTTTTTGCAGACCTTCCCACGCGCTTTGGTTGAAGGAGTTGTCGTTCACACCGCCCACGTCGGTCACCATGCCGATTCTCGCGTTCGGCGCAGCCGTTCCCCCTTGGTCGGCCGCTCCTTGCTGTCCTTCTGTTTTTCCGCCGCAGCCAGCCAGTACAAGCGACAGGCTGAGGGCTGCCACGGAGAAGACGGAAAGTACCTTTTTCATGCCGAAATACCCCCTAATATGAGATGGAATGAAATTGTTGTGCGAGGTTTCCCCCGCTTGTTACAACCGTCTGCGTACGACGTGAAAGTGAATCTTGTCCGCCCGGAAGTAATTGTGGGAGTATAGCACGGGCCGTTCACTCTCGTCGTAGTGAATCTGTTTCAGCAGGAGCAGCGTCGCGTTTTTGTCGCACTGCAGCAGATTGGAAACCTTTTCAGAGTAGCCCAGCGGTTCGATATGAGCCACTGCGTATGCAATGCGCAGTCCCGTCTTGCTCTCCAGCCAGTTGAAGATGGACTCGCCCTCTGCCGTGTACCCTTCAGGGACCAGGCGAGCTGGAATGCGGTCAAAGCAGTAGACGACCGGGTCGCCGTCCGCCGTGCGAATGCGCTCTACCATGAGCACGCCTTCACCTGGATTGAGGGACAGGTGTTTGCGCTCGTCCTCGCAAGGCTCACCGAACGCGGTGCCAATCAGGATTGTTCCCGCTTTGTACCCCTGCCGCTCAATTGCATCCGTCACACTAAAGAGTTCCCCAATTCCGCCTGTAAAAACAGGGCGGGAATTAATAAACGTACCGACCCCGTGACGACGGATGACAATTTTCTCTTCTTCGAGAAGGCGAAGCGCTTCCCGCAACGTCGCCCGACTCACACCCAACTGTTTTGACAGCTCGGCTTCGGAAGGGAGACGTTCGCCAGGTTTAAACACGCCGGAATCAATATCACTCTTGATCTTGTCCATGACCAAGAGGCTCAGCGACCGGAAATTCCCCTTGATGCTCATCCATACTCACTCCTGTTTCCCTTCAGCCATCCAACAGGTAGGACGTCAGACCTCTGATTCACATGCAACGATAACAACAATTTCCTAGAATCCCGTAAAAATTGTACCGTAGGGGCAGATATCATGCAAGCCAAATTTTCAGAAGTCGTTATACCATTTTTTGCGTTTTCAGTCGTCTGATGAGCAGTCGCTCATAGACTGCCCCATTCGGCCGATAAAAAACGCCCGGCTCAGGAGATGTTGCTCTCCTGTGCCGGACGCGGTATGCGCACTTCGCGGGGTTTGCTGCCCTCATACGGGCCGACAACCCCTTGTGCTTCCATCATGTCGATCAGCCGGGCTGCCCGCGTGTACCCGATGCGGAGCCTGCGCTGCAGCAGGGAGGCGGATGCGGTCTGCGCCTCGGCGACAATCTGCACCGCCTGATCGTACAATTCGTCGTCGACGACGGCCTGCTGCTCGTCCGCCACTTCGTCCGGAATCATCTCTTCCTGATAACGGACTTCCTGCTGTTCCTTGACAAAGCGGACGACGTCCTCCACTTCCTTGTCGGAGACGAACGCCCCCTGCACGCGAATCGGCTTGGAAGCCCCCATCGGCAGGTAGAGCATGTCCCCGCGGCCGAGCAGTTTTTCCGCCCCGCCCATGTCCAGAATGGTGCGGGAGTCGGCCATGGACGAAACACCAAAGGCAATCCGCGACGGGATGTTCGCCTTGATCACGCCGGTGATCACGTCCACAGACGGACGCTGCGTGGCGATAATCAGGTGAATGCCGGCTGCGCGAGCCATCTGGGCCAGGCGGCAGATGGCGTCTTCCACTTCACCTGGCGCCACCATCATCAGGTCAGCCAACTCGTCGACGATGACCACGATGTACGGCAACGGGCTTCCTTCCACCTGCTGGTTGTACATCTCGATGTTGCGGCTCCCCGTTTTGGCAAACAGGTTGTAGCGCCGCTCCATCTCCGCGACCACTTTTTTCAATGCAACGGACGCTCGGCGGGGGTCGGTCACCACCGGCGCGAGCAGATGGGGAATCCCGTTGTACACATTCAGCTCGACCATTTTCGGATCGACCATCATCAGCTTCACTTCATCCGGCTTCGCCCGGAACAGGATGCTCATGATCAATCCGTTGATGCAAACTGATTTGCCGCTGCCGGTCGCGCCAGCCACCAGCAGGTGAGGCATTTTGGCCAGGTCGGCCACGATCGGCTCGCCCGAGATGTCCCGGCCGAGCGCCACCGTCAGCTTTCCGGGCGCCTCCTGGTATTGCGGCGATTCCAGTACTTCGCGAAGCGACACGACCGCCACTTCGGCATTGGGCACCTCGATGCCGATCGCCGACTTTCCTGGAATCGGCGCCTCGATGCGAATATCCTTGGCCGCCAGCGCCAGCGCCAAATCATCTGTCAAGCTGACGATCCGACTGACTTTCACGCCGGTCGCGGGCTGCACTTCATAGCGGGTGACGGCCGGCCCCCGGTGCACTTCCGACACGATCGCGCTGACGCCGAAGCTTTTCAGCGTCTGCACCAGCTTGGCCGCGTTGGATGTATGGTCCACATCCTTGCCCGGCGTATAACCTTTGGGCCGGGCCAGCATCTGCAAGCTGGGAAGCACATAGGGGACAGCCGACTGCTCTTCTGTGTTCTCCAGTGTGCCAAAAATCTCTTCGTCGCCTTCCAGCGAAAAGGTAATCTCCCTCTCTGCCGGCGGTCGGACGGGCGCGGCCGCAGATTCGGGGGATTCCTGTTCGTGTTCGCTTGCCACCCGCTCGGTAAAGTCCCGAATCAACGGGGCGACAGGCAGTGCTTCCTCCTCGTCCACTGACGCTCCCGCCGTCCCAGGTGACTCGGCAGCCTCCGATGCAGGGGAGGCTGCTCCGTCCTGCCGGTCAGCGGTCCCTTCCTCATTGGCGCTTTGCTCTGCGCGGGCCTTCCGCTTTTCCTTCTCCTGCCTGCGCTTCTCGCTTTCTTCCTGCAACAGCTGTACGGAATCTTTCACCGAGTCCTTCAATTTTTCGTATAGCTGCAACGTTTTGTTGCGCATGAAAATTACGATGTCCACGTACGAAAGGTTAAACAAAAACATGGTGCCGGCCAGAAACAGCAGGGCGATGATCAGGCCGGTTCCGGCCAATCCCACCAGGCTGTTGCACAGGCCGAAGAAGAGCGCTCCAACCATGCCGCCGCCAACACCGGTAGTGGACACCTTCTGGCTGTGGTCCAGCCACAGCCGGTCCCACGTGACGCGGACGATGCTTTGTTCCGCGAATTTGCCGTCTGCCGTGACCTGCTTGTACAGCATCAGATGGTCCCACGTCAAAATCGCCAGGAAGATAAACAAAATGCCCAGCACCCGGTAGGTGAGCCGCGGCGGTTTGCGGGTAAACATCATGTGGATGGCCATTCCGATCATTAGCAGCGGGATGACAAAGTCCCACGAGCCTGCCACAAACCGAAACAAAAAGGCAAGCACATGTTTCCCCAGCGTGCCGCTCTCCAACAAGCCGATCAGGCTGAGCACAATCACCACCAGGCCCAACAGTTCCACTTTAACGACCGAGGCCCATGCCGCTTGTGACTGTCTTCTCTCTTTTCTACTCAATGGCACGCCTCCTTTGTCATGCATAAAAAGGCAGCCGTCTGCTGTTCGGCTGCTGTTCGTTCATGTCTAGTATAACACAGGAAATTCATAGAAATACAGGACTTCTTATGCGCGCCAATCGGGGAGAAAGCGAACCGTCTCACCAGGCGCCAGCCGCGGATTGAGGTAATCCTGGGGATTGGGGCTGATCAGCCGCACGATCCGTCCCTCGTAGGGTCCTGTCGGTTCCACCACCATGGTGGCCTCGCCCAGCGGCAGTTCGCGCAGTTGACGCTTTTCCACCTGCTCCATGTTGGCAAACACCATTTCCATCGGAACGACCGAGTAAAATATCACTGCAGCACCTTCTCTCCGTTGCGCACCTTTTCAATCAGCTCATTCAGTTTTTTCAGCGCTGGGCCCAATCCGCCCACTTCGTCGATCAGCCCGTACTTGACGGCATCGGCCCCGATCACGTTGGTTCCGATGTCGCGCGTCAGTTCGCCGGTGCGCAGCATCAGCTCGCGAAACTTCTCTTCGGTAATCTTGGAGTGGCGGGCGATAAAACTGACCACCCGGTCCTGCATCTTATCCAGGTATTCAAACGTCTGCGGCACGCCGATTACCAATCCGGTCAGGCGGATGGGGTGAATCGTCATCGTGGCCGTTTCGGCGATAAACGAGTAATCGCCCGCAACCGCAATCGGCACGCCGATGCTGTGTCCGCCGCCCAGCACCAGGGTGACGACCGGTTTGGACAAGGAAGCGACCATCTCCGCAATGGCCAGTCCCGCTTCCACGTCGCCGCCCACGGTGTTGAGGATCACCAACACCCCTTCCACCTTGCTGTTTTGCTCGGCTGCCACCAACTGCGGAATAATGTGCTCATACTTGGTGGTCTTGTTTTGCGGCGGCAGTTGGATATGCCCCTCCACCTGCCCGATAATCGTCAAGCAGTAGATGTTGCTTTCCAGCTGCGGGACATTGGTTTGCCCCAGCTGGGTAATCGAGTCGAGCAGCTTCTTTTTCTGATCGTCAGTCTCCGGCGGCGCCGCAGCCGGCCGCGGCTGATCATTCGGTGCCGACGGGGGGACGTCCTGTCCTGAAAAAGGGGGGCGGTTGAGGTAATCGGTTATTCGTCGGTTTGGCATGGACCATCCTCCTCGCTTTCCTCCGTTAGTATGGATTGGACAAGGGAAAACGATACACTTCTGGAAATGAGGCAGAACGGGCAGGCCAAAAAACACGTGTCGTCAGACCTATATTTTCAAACAGCTTAGGTCTTTTCTCTTGGAATTTTATTGCAGACAGAATGGCAAGCCTTTACAATAAAAGAGACTAATTCTTGGAAGGAGGACCATGTGTTTTGAACAACATTGTGGCACGATCAGGCCTGACTACCGAGCAGCAGTTAATTGTAAACTCGGAGCTGGAAAAAAGAAGAAAAAGCAAGGGAATGGCTTATTTATTGTGGTTTTTCCTTGGCGCATTTGGCGGTCATCGCTTTTACGTAGGTGACATAGGTATTGCGATCGGCATGATTCTTGTTTGGATTATCGGATGGTTTACTTTTTTATCCCTACGACCATTTGGTTCATTATTGATGCATTTTTGCTCAGCAAACGTGTTGACAAGTACAACGAACAAGTTGAACTTGAAATCATCCAAAAAGTCAAAATGCTCGCCGCAAACAGTGATGTGGCTCAATAAATTACGCCCTTTATGGGCGTTTTTTTAAACAAAAGGAACCCTTGTGAGAACAAGGGTTCCTATACTTCCATGATGATGGGCAGAATCATTGGACGACGGCGCGTCTGATCGTACAGGAAGCGCCCCAGTGCTTCCTTCACGTTGTTTTTCAGGGAAGACCATTCATTTACATTTTCTTCCATACATTTGACAAGTGTTTGGGTTACTATGCGATTCGCCTCGTCCAGCAGTTCTTCGGATTCACGCACATAGACGAATCCGCGGGAGATGATGTCAGGACCAGACAGGATCGTGCCATTTTGTTTGCTGAGTGTAACGACAACTACCAGAATGCCATCTTGAGAGAGCAGTTTGCGGTCCCTAAGTACAATATTGCCGACGTCGCCGACGCCAAGACCGTCAATCAGCACGTTGCCTGCGTGTACCTTCGGACCGTAACGGGCTTTGCCGCCGGAAATCTCCACCGTGTCGCCGTTGTCCAGCAGGAAGATGTTCTCCCGGGGAACGCCCACTTGTTCCGCCAGAATTCCGTGCATCCGCAACATGCGGTATTCGCCGTGAATGGGGATAAAATACTTGGGTTTCATCAGGTTGAGCATCAGCCGCAGTTCTTCCTGGCTGCCGTGACCGGAAACGTGGACGGTGCCGCTGGGTCCGTGACCGCCGTAAATTACCTCTGCGCCAATGCGGTACAATTGGTCAATCGTGCGCGCCACGTATTTTTCGTTGCCCGGAATGGGCGTAGCGGCAATCACGACCGTATCCCCTGGAAGGATGTCAATTTTCCGATGGGCGGATCGGGCCATCCGGGTGAGCGCAGACATCGGCTCCCCTTGACTTCCAGTGGAGAGAATGACTACTTGATCGGCTGGAAGCTTGTTTACTTCATCCGTCTCGACAAACACGCCCTCGGGTACATTCAGATACCCCAGGTCCTTGCTGATGGCAATGACGTTTTGCATGCTCCGTCCGACAACCGTAATCTTGCGGTTAAACTGAATCGCCGCATCCACCACCTGCTGAATGCGGTGGACGTTGGACGCAAACGTGGAAACGATGATGCGTCCCCTTGCCTTGCTAAAGACGTCCTTGATTGCCACGCCGACAGCACGTTCCGAGCCGGTGAATCCCGGCCGTTCAGCATTGGTACTGTCGGACAAGAGACACAAGACTCCCCGCTCACCGATCATTGCCATCTTTGCCAGATCCGCCTGTTGATTATTGACCGGCGTCTGGTCAAATTTGAAGTCCCCGGTGTGCACGATGTACCCTTCCGGCGTCTCCAGGCAAACCCCAACACTGTCCGGGATGCTGTGGTTGACGCGGAAAAACGTCGCTTTCATCTTGCCGAGAACGATCTCCGAGTCGCTGTTGATCAAAACCCGCTTGGTATCGGCCAAGATACCCGCTTCCTTCAGCTTGGCTTCAATCAGGCCCATAGTAAGTTTCGTGGCGTAAACGGGCACATTGAGGTGTTTGAGCACATAGCTGAGACCGCCGATGTGGTCTTCGTGGCCGTGCGTGATAATGATGCCGCGAACCTTGTCACGATGTTCTTCCAGGTACGTGATGTCCGGAATGACCATGTCAATTCCCAGCATTTCCTCTTCCGGGAATTTTAATCCGGCGTCGATGACCACGATGTCGTCATCGCACTGCACCACGTACATGTTCTTCCCAATTTCGCCAACTCCGCCCAGGGCGAAAATGAGAACAGAGTGTTTCGATTTTGCCAAAACGTGTAACCTCCTATATTTAGTTGTCCATTACACTCAAAAAACCGCCCCAAATCACTTAGTAACATTATAACCGAACGCAAAAGCGGAACTCAAGAAAAAACAACCAAATAGATTGCATCCCAGTCACGACGCAAAAAAGCTGCCCGTCCGGCACTTTCTCTTGCCTTCGGGACAGCTTTTGGCTGCAGTCGACAGGTTATTGCAGCAGCGAATGCACAAACGCTTTTTCCTCGTCGTTGAGCTCTACCAATGGCAGGCGAACGCCGCCCACCGGCACGCCCAGCTTCTCCAATGCCGCCTTCGTCGGTGTGGGGCTCGGGTATTTGAACAGCCCTTCGAACACGGGCAGCAGCTTGCGGTGAAGGGCGGCAGCCTTGGCGTTGTCGCCGCCGAAGTACGCCGCCATCATCTCGGCCATCTCGCTGCCCACGACGTGGCTGGCCACGCTGACCACACCAACGCCGCCAATCGATAGAATCGGCAGTGTCAACGCGTCGTCCCCGCTGTACAGTTCAAAACCCTCAGGCGCCTCCTCGACAATCCGCGCCATTTGCGACAGGTTGCCGGACGCTTCCTTGATGCACACCACATTGGGCAGCTGCGCCAACCGCACGGTGGTCTCAGCGGCCATGTTGACGCCGGTGCGGCCGGGCACGTTGTACAGCATGACCGGCAGACTGGTTGCTTCTGCCAGCGCCTTGAAATGCCGGTACAAGCCTTCCTGCGACGGACGGCTGTAGTAGGGTGCCACCAGCATCACGGCGTCCACGCCGATCTTTTCCACTTCCTGCGTGAATTCGATGCTGGCAGCCGTATCGTTGCTTCCCGTCCCGGCGATGATGTGGCATTTTCCTTTCGCGTACGCCACGACATGCCGGAACAAGTCCAGTTTTTCGGAACGGGTCAGCGTCGGCGATTCGCCGGTCGTGCCGCTGACCACTAGCGCTTCCGTACCGGTAGACAGCAGATGGTCAATCAGTCGTTCCGTTTTCTCGTAGTCGATTTGCAATTGTTCCGTAAACGGGGTCACCATGGCGGTAACCAGTCGGCCAAAACGTGCCACGTCCTCCAACTCCTCTTCGATTGTTCCCCCATCTGCCACGGCAAATGGAGCTACATGTGTCCGTTGTGCAGCTTGAACTGTTTGTGCAGGGCGCGAACAGCGCGCACCATGTCCGCTTCGTGAACCAGCACCCAGATGGTCGTATGCGAGTCGGCCGACTGCAAGATCTGGATGTCTTCCTGCGTCAGCGCCTCCACAATCTGCGCCATTACACCGGGAACGCCGGCAATCCCCGCACCGATGACAGAGACTTTGGCGCAGTGCGGCAGAATCTGCGGTTCGTATCCCAAGTCGGTCAGAATCCGCGCTGCTTGTTCGCTCATCTCGTCATGGACGGTGTACGCCACGCCCAACGGATTTACGTTGATAAAGTCCACACTGATGCTGTGCTGGGCCATCGCCTTGAACACCTGCAATTGGGTGTCGTACGTTCCGTCCTTGTTCGCCACCTTGATCTGTGTAATGTTCGGCACGTGCGCGATGCCCATGACCAGGCGGTCGTGTACAGTATAACCCATCTTGTCAATTTCCAGCATGGTGGTCACCAGCGTGCCAGGGTCGTCCGAAAACGTGGAACGCACCCGAATCGGCACGTTGGCCTGCATCGCAATTTCCACCGCGCGGGGATGGATCACTTTGGCCCCCAGGTGGGCCATGTTGCAAATTTCCGTATACGTCACCGTGCTGAGCGGCTGCGCTTCTTCGACAATCCGCGGATCAGCCGTCATGATGCCGTTTACGTCAGTAAAAATGTCCACCCTTTCGGCGCGGAGGGCGACACCAAGCGCTGTCGCCGTGGTGTCGCTGCCGCCCCGCCCCAGCGTGGTAATCTCCCAATCAGCCGTGCGCCCCTGAAAACCGGGAACGATGACCACGTTCCCCGCTTCCAGTTCCTTGCGAATCCGGCCGGGATCAATCGATTCGATCTGGGCGTTGGTAAACTCGTCTGTCGTGACGATGTTGGCCTGCCCGCCCGTCAGGATTGTGGACTTGATGCCGCGCGCATTCAGCATGCTGCACATCACGGTGGCGGAGATGATCTCTCCGGTGTGCATGAGCAGGTCCGTCTCCCTGCGGGGCAGGCGGTTGCCGTTGTTGCGAATCAACTGCAAGAGCGTGTCGGTCGCATACGGGTCACCTTTGCGCCCCATTGCAGACACGACGACGACGAGGGCATAGCCTTCGTCGAGCGCTCGTTCCATATGCGTAATAGCCCTCATTCGGCACTCTTCCGTCGTCAGGGAAGAACCGCCGAACTTCTGGACGAGAATTTTCACAAACCTCTCCCCTATGCTCGTGCTTTGATGAGTTCTTCAGCGATTTGTACCGTATTCCATGCCGCACCTTTGAGCAAGTTGTCGGAAACGATCCACATGTGCAGGCCGCGGGGGTGATGCAGGTCGCGTCTTACCCGACCAACAAACACGTCCAGCTTGCCGGCTGCATCGGTCGCCAGCGGATAACGCTGCTCTTCGGGCTGATCCACCAGCACGATGCCAGGCGCCTGTTCCAGCAGAGACTTCACTTCGTCCAGATCGTAGTCCTGTTTCAGCTCCACGTAGACGGCTTCGCTGTGGCCGTAGACGACCGGAATGCGCACGCACGTGGCGGAAACCAGCACACTGTCGTCACCGAGGATCTTTTTGGTCTCGTTGACCATTTTCATCTCCTCGTAGGTGAAGCCGTTGTCCGTGAACACGTCGATTTGCGGAATGGCGTTAAAGGCGATCGGGTGATGCACCGGCAGCTTGCCGACAGGCAGCACCTTGCACTCCGGCTGCTTGCCGTCCAGAACGTCGCGGGTCTGCGTCAACAGCTCCTGAATGGCAGATGCACCCGCGCCGGATACGGCCTGATACGTGGAGACGATGATGCGATCTATTCCATATCGATCATACAAGGGTTTCAAAGCGGCTACCATCTGAATCGTCGAGCAGTTCGGATTGGCAATGATCCCCTTGTGCTTGAACGCGGCCTCCATGTTCACTTCCGGCACGACGAGCGGCACGTCCGGGTCCATTCGAAACGCGCTGGTGTTGTCAATTACCACGGCACCGTGACGCACGGCGTGATGAGCCAGTTCCTTGCTGACCGCCCCGCCGGCGCTGAACAAGGCGAAATCCACTCCGGCAAAGCTGTCCGGCGTTGCCTCTTCCACGACGACGTCCTGTCCCTTGAAGCGGACGGTCTTGCCGGCGGAACGTCCGGAAGCGAGCAGTTTCAACTGCTTGATCGGAAAGTCGCGCTCCTCGAGAATCTTGATCATTTGCTGTCCGACTGCGCCGGTCGCGCCGACCACAGCGACGGTGTAGGTCAGTTGGTTCGCCATCTTTTACTCTCCTCCAAATCGCTTTTCAGTTGTTACGAATAGTTGTATCTTTCTATCAACAAGGGTTGCAACTGTCGGCCTTCCAAAGCAGCTTCACACGTCTCCAAGATCAAATCCATGCGGGCGACAAGCGAATTGGGCTTTTTCTCCGGCGCATCCTGTCCAAACGGAACAAAGTAAATGTTTTTCGCCGCGAGCAGCTTGGCGATGTTGGCTGCATTCAAGCCCAGACCGTCATTGGTGGAGATGGCGATGACGACCGGACGCAAGTTGCGCATCGTCGCCTTGGCTGCCATCAACACCGGACTGTCAGTGATTGCGTTGGCCAGACGACTGGTCGTGCTGCCTGTGCAGGGGGCGATCACCATCACGTCCAGCAGCTTCGACGGCCCCAGCGGTTCTGCCTCCGGAATCGAAGCGATCAGCGATTCCCCCGTAATCTCCACCAACTTGCGCTGCCAGCTTTCCGAAGTGCCAAAGCGCGTATCCGTCGTCATGATCGTTTGTGAGACGATCGGGATCACTCTCGCGCCTGCGTCCACCAGCCGTTTGATCTGCGGCATCGTCTCGTCTAACGTGCAGTGGGAACCGGACAAACCGAAACCAATGGTCTTTCCCTTCAGTTTACTCATGTTGACTCCCCCTGGTGATCGTTTGTTCCGCAATTAGACGAGACAGCGTTTGAGCCATGATCTTTCCGGCGGTCTTCGGTGCGACGATTCCAGGCAATCCGGGAGCGAGCAGCGCTTTGATGCCTCGTTTTTCTGCATAGCGAAAATCAGTGCCCCCCGGCTTCGACGCCAGGTCCAGGATAAATGCCGTCTGCGGCATCTGGGCAATCACTTCCGCTGTGAGGACAAGATGAGGCACGGTGTTGAATATAAAATCGGCATTGGTCACCTGCTGCTTCAATTCGCTGAAATGAAAAGGGGTAAGCCCCATTTCATAAATGCGTGCCAAGTGTTCCTGACGTCTCGCCCCCACCTTGACGCGGGCGCCCAGCGCATGCAGCGCCCGCGCCATGGACATGCCTGTCCGCCCCAATCCGAGCACGATGGCCTGTGATCCGTGAATCGTAATGTCCGTATGTTGAATTGCCATCATCAACGCTCCCTCCACCGTCGGGATGGAATTGTAGATGGCAACATCATCACGATCTAATAGTTCCACCAACGTAATCTGCGAGGCTGCCAGCAGTTGTCTCAGATAGGGCTTCGCCATGCCGGTGTACACGACGCAGTGCTTCTGCAAGCTGGCTGCGTGCTCTTCCAAAAGCCGCAGCGGCTTGGAGCAGAAGATGCTTTCCACGTAACCGTCGTCATCAGTACCGACCACGGGCAAGATGAGGGCATCCACGTCTCGCAACACATCGCATGATAATGGTCTCTTCGTTGCCCCGGTGAAGATGCTTTCCAGGTTGTCAAAGCCAATCAACGTGACGCTGGCATCCAGTTGTATGCACCGCTTGATGACTTCCAACTGGCGGGCGTCGCCGCCGATAAAGGCAACATGTATGCCCGTTAGCATGCTGCGTTCCCCTTTCCACACATTTTACTGCAATCGATTCGAAACGCAAAGGTTTTTCCGTGTGAAAAAGATAACGGAAATCGTTGCGGTCTACCCCCATCCTATTCGCCGTTTATAGGTTCGGTTACACTCACCCTACTTTTCAGAGGCTTGCGGCTCTCGTCTGTGCATTTGGATGATCACCATGTCAGGACCGATTTTGACGATCGCCTCCCAAGGGATCACGATGTCCTCGCGCCGTTTCCCCAAAGCGAAAAAGCCGCCTTGCGGTATGATGATCGAACGGATTTGTCCCGTCTCCGTATTGATCTCCAGATCCGCGTCGCCGATCACGCCCAGCCGTTCCCCGTTGTCCAGCCCGATGATCTCCTTGCCGCCAAACTCGCTCAAGCGCATGCCGTCTCCCCCTTTGTTCCGAACCGCCGCAGTCATTCGCCGGCAGATCTTTCCCGTGTTTGGGCACCAGCCCGTCATCACCATGCTTATACGAAAAAATCCGGCCTATGCCGGATTTTTTGTCCTCCCTTTCTACAGGAGAATATCGCTTTTCACATTGGCCGGGAAACCGTCCAGCGGGCTCACCATCGCCAGCGCCAGTTTGGAGCGGAACAATTCGCGTGCCACGGCGTGGACCGACTCATGGGAGACGCGGTCGATCTTGGCGAGAATCTCATCCAGTGTGAGGTGGCGCCCCAGCAGCAGCTCGTTTTTGCCCAGCCGGCTCATGCGGCTGTTGGTGCTTTCCAGGCTGAGCATCAGGCTGCCCTTCAACTGCTCCTTGCCCTTGTTCAGTTCCTTGTCGGTAATGCCGTTTTCAGCAACGTCCCGCAGCACGTGGGCGACGATGTCAAAGACTTGCCCGACCTGCTCCGGCGCCGTCCCGGTGTAAATCGTGAAGGTACCCGTCTCTTTGTATGAAGAGTGGTACGAATAGACGGAGTACGCAAGCCCGCGTTCTTCGCGGATTTCCTGGAACAGCCGGGAGCTCATGCTGCCGCCGAGCACGTTGTTGAGCAGAATGAGCGAGTATATCTCCTCGTGTCCGACCGGATAACCAGGCAGCGAAATGCACAGGTGCGCCTGCTCCGTGGCCTTGTGCTGCGCTAACGCGTTGGCCGCGAACACAGGTTGGGCCACGTCCATTTGCTGGGCATGACGCTGAAACGCAGAGAAGCGCCGTTTGATTTCTTCGATCAGGGAGTCGTCAAAATTGCCCGCCACCGTCACCACAGTATTGGTCGGCAAATAACGACGTTCAATGTAATTGATCAAATCGTCACGTTTGAGCGCTCGCAGCACCTCTTCCGTGCCGAGAATGGGGGACCCCAGCGGATGGTCAGCGAAGCTGGCGCGGGCAATCAGATCATGCACCAGATCGTCCGGGGTATCCTCGTACATGCTGATCTCTTCGATCACCACGTTTTTTTCCTTTTCCAGCTCCTCCTCGTCAAATACGGAGTGAAAGTACATGTCCGCCAACACGTCAAGCGCTATCGGGGCATGCTGGTCCAGCACCCGCGCGTAGTAGCAGGTGTACTCCTTGGAGGTAAAGGCATTCACATTGCCGCCAATTTCGTCAAAGGTTTCGGCAATTTCCTTTGCCGAACGGGATGTGGTCCCCTTGAAAAACATGTGTTCCAGAAAATGGGAAATGCCGTTGTCCTGTTTTGTTTCGTATTTGGAGCCGGTCCCCACCCAGATGCCCAGTGCAACGGAACGCACGGAAGGAATCTTCTCCGTCACGATCCGCAGACCGTTTTCACATGTATGCCGTTGAATCACACAAATCCTCCTCGGTTGTCTATCTGTCTCTATCCGCTTCGGGACTCTCTTGTAAACACGTCTAACTATAGCAAAATTCCCTTGACTCCACAATAAATGATCCCATTGTCTTGCACTTTCAGGGCAAGCGCCGGCTGGAAATCACTCCAGAAACGGTGGTGGGGACCAATCCCTTTTGCTTCGCCATCCTGATCAACGTATCCAGCCCTGCTGCCGTGGGCGCGGTCGGGTGCATCAGAACCAGTACTCCGTTGCCCATTTTGGGCTCGATCCGCCGAATCAGCACGTCTACCGACGGCTTTTGCCAGTCAACCGTGTCCGCTGTCCAGAGGATGGTCGTCATCTGGAAGTCGTGGCGGGCGATGTCGACGACCGCTTGATTGAACGCACCGGAGGGAGGGGCAAACAGCACAGGTGTTACCCCTAGTGTATGGCGGATCACCTCCTGTGTGCGGCCGATTTCCTGGCGAATGCGCTCACGGCCCAACCGGCTCATGTCGGGGTGGGAGTATGCGTGGTTGCCGATCTCGTGACCCCGGGCAGCAATCTTTTTCGCCCATTCCGGGAAGCGTTTGACCCACGACCCGTCCAGGAAAAACGTGGTCTTCACCCCGTGTTTGTCCAGCGTGTCCAGGATGGTATCGAGATACTCGTTGCCCCAGGCAACATTGATCATAAACGAAATGGCCGGCTTTTTTTCGTTCCCCCGGTAAACGGGGTGCGCACCCAATTGTTCCAGCGTGACCGCCGGAGGGACCTCCTTGTACACCAGCGACTCCGGGCCTGGCGTGCGGGACCGCTTCATGTTGGCCAGGGATGCCTCGACGTCCACGACGCGTCCGTTGTAACCGGGAATCGCTTTCCAGATGGGGTCGATCCGGGCATTGATCGGTGCCTCTTCCCGTCCCTGTTTCCACTGATCGATCAGGGCGCGCAGCCGTTCATCCCCTTCCAGGGAAAGCGCTGCCTGCACGGTCTGGCGCTTGACCGTGTCAACGTACTGATCGATCGGACCGTTGCTGAGAACAAAGAACAGGAGGACCGCACCCCCTCCCATAAACCACAAGCGTTTTGCCTTTTGACCCATGAGGGTTGCCCCCTTCCTTCTCTGCCGTACAACCTTTCTTTGTCCAGTGTATGTATGGAGAAAAACGGTTAGACGAAAAAAGAACATCCCTGTCAAAACAGAGATGTCCGTGTGCAGACGACGTGGTTGGCAAAACGCAAAACGCAAAAAGAAAAAGCTTCCGTACGCGAAGATACCTTCGAGTGACGAAGCCTTTTGCTTGTAAGTTATTCTGCTTTAGCAGCCGCACGCTGTGCCGCCTGTTCCTTCAGCACGGCCTTGCGGGACAGGTTGATCCGGCCCTGGTCGTCAATTTCCGTAACCTTGACGAGCACTTTGTCGCCGATGGAGACGACATCTTCGGTCTTGGCGACCCGTTCTTCCGCCAGTTGGGAAATGTGGCAGAGACCTTCCTTGCCGGCAAACAGTTCGATGAACGCCCCGTATTTTTCCACGCGCTTCACGGTGCCCAGATAGGTCTGGCCAACGGTTACCTCGCGAACCAGGTCTTCGATGATCTGTTTCGCACGCAGGTTGGCTTCCTGATCGACCGAGGCGATGTAGATGCGACCATCTTGTTCGATGTCGATTTTGACGCCCGTTTCGTCGATGATCTTGTTGATGACGCGTCCTTGGGGACCGATCACTTCGCGGATCTTGTCCGGATTGATCTGCATCGTGATAATCTTCGGCGCGTATGGAGAAAGCTGCGGCCGCGGTGCGGAGATCGTTTCCATCATGTGCTTGAGAATCACGAGCCGTCCTTCGCGAGCCTGTTCCAGCGCCTGCTGCAGAATCTCCCGGTTGATGCCGGAAATCTTGATGTCCATCTGAATGGCGGTAACCCCTTTTTCCGTACCGGCCACCTTGAAGTCCATGTCGCCGAGATGGTCTTCCATGCCCTGGATGTCAGTCAGGATGGAGAAGGTCTTGCCGTCGTTGCCCATGATCAGCCCCATCGCGATACCGGCAACCGGCGCCTTGATCGGCACGCCTGCATCCATCAGAGCCAACACGCTGGCGCAAATCGACGCCTGGGAGGTGGAACCGTTGGATTCGATCACCTCGGAAACAAGCCGGATGGTATACGGGAACTCGCTCTCAGACGGGATGATCGGTTCGATCGCCCGCTCGCCCAGCGCTCCGTGCCCGATTTCGCGGCGTCCCGGTGCCCGCAACGGACGTGCTTCCCCTACACTGTACGGCGGGAAATTGTAGTGGTGCATGAAGCGTTTGGACTCTTCCAGACCCAATCCGTCCAGGATCTGCACATCCCCCAGCGCACCGAGCGTACATACGCTGAGCGCTTGCGTTTGGCCCCGTGTGAACAGCCCGGAACCGTGCGTGCGAGGCAGCAAGCCCACTTCGCTGGACAGCGGACGAATTTCGTTGAGGGCCCGTCCATCCGGCCGGATTTTCTCCTCGGTGATCAGGCGACGCACTTCTTCCTTGACGATGTTGTGCAGCACCTCGTTGATCATCGCTTCCTGTTCCGGATACGTCTCCGGATTGAGCTCGGCAAAGTGCTGACGCGTTTCTTCCTTGATTGCGTCAATTGCGTCGTAGCGCGCCTGCTTCTCCTCGATGCGGATCGCTTCCTTCAACCGGGCTTCGGCATAGCTGCGGACAGCCTGGTCAATCTCCGGGTCCACTTCATGCAGCACGACTTCCATTTTTTCCTTGCCGATCTCGGCGACGATCTGATCCTGGAATGCGACCAGTTCCTTGATGACCTCGTGACCGGTCATGATCGCTTCCAGCATCACTTCTTCCGGCACCTGGTCGGCTCCCGCCTCCACCATGTTGATGGCGTCGCGCGTACCGGCCACGACCAGATGAATGTCGCTCTTTTCCATCTGTTCGACGGTCGGGTTGATCACGAACTGGCCGTCTACGCGCCCGACGATCACGCCGGCAATGGGGCCGTTAAACGGAATTTCCGATACGCACAGCGCAGCCGACGTACCGATCATCGCAGCGATCTCCGGCGAGCAGTCCTGGTCAACGGACAGCACCGTGTTTACCACCTGGACTTCATTGCGGAACCCCTCGGGGAACAACGGACGAATCGGACGGTCAATCAGGCGGCTGGCCAAAATCGCCTTTTCGCTGGGACGTCCCTCCCGTTTGATAAACCCTCCGGGAATTTTCCCGACTGCATACAGGCGCTCCTCGTAGTTGACGGTCAGCGGGAAAAAGTCAATCGGCTTTGCTTCCTTGGATACCGTCACAGCGGAGAGAATCGCCGTATCGCCGTACCGAACCAAAACCGAACCTTGTGCCTGCTTGGCCATCTTGCCGAATTCCAGCGTCAGTTTGCGGCCTGCCAGGTCAAAGTCGTATGTACGGTATTGTTGCTCCATGTTGCTAGCAGTCCTCCTTCACGACGTAGTGACACGTATACAATCTTTTTCTACCTATATGTATTATTTCCTGCCTGTTTGAAAATTAAATGGCACCCTGTGCCAGTTGCACGGGAAGAATGGAGTTTCGCCAGCGGTCGCCGGGCGCAGGATCGCCGAGAAGCGACTGGTCTGCAGCTCGTAACGTCACCCCGCTGGCGGAAAGAGGCGCAGACAGCAGAAAAAGCGGGATGAACCCGCTTTCCAACTGATGTCATTAGCGACGCAGACCGAGACGGTCAATCAGTACGCGATAGCGCTGAATGTCCGTTTCTTTCAGGTAGTTCAACAGATTGCGGCGCTGACCAACCATCTTCAGCAGACCACGACGGCTGTGGTGGTCTTTCTTGTGAACGCGCAGATGTTCGTTCAGGTTGTTGATGTTTTCGGTCAGGATAGCGATCTGAACTTCCGGAGAACCAGTGTCGTTCTCATGCGTGCGGAACTCTTGAATCAGTTGAGCTTTGCGTTCTTGAGACAGTGCCATCATGACTCACCTCCCTCTTGTCTATCCCCGTCAGCCGAGTCTGCCGCCGGTGAGTGTCGGACAGCCAAGCTGCGGTTATCTGTACAACGTTTTGAATTATAGCATACCGCTCATGGAAAAGCAAAGAAAAGATTTACACGTTCGCCTCGGCAAACTTCCGCTTGGCGTACTCCACATCTTCCCGAATTTGTGCGATCAGCGCGTCCACACCGGAGAATTTTTGCTCGTCGCGGATGAAGAACAGAAATTCCACTTCCACTTCTTTTCCGTACAGGTCTCCCTGGAAGTCAAAAATGTGCACTTCCAGCGACTTTTCCTTCTTCTCCAGCTCAAACGTCGGCTTGATGCCCACGTTCATCACGCCCCGGTAGCTTTGCCCGTCCACGTTGAAACGGACGCCGTACACCCCGTTTTTCCCGATCAGATACGGGCGTGATAGGCGCACGTTGGCTGTGGGGAAGCCGATCGTGCGGCCGCGCTTGTCGCCGTGGACGACCACGCCCCTGATCTTGTACGGCCGTCCGAGCAGCAGACGGGTCTGCTCCACGTTGCCATGGTGCAGATACTCACGGATGATCGTGCTGCTCACTTTTTCGCCCAACCGGTTGACCGGTCCGACGATGTCGATGCCGTACCGTCCCTCGCTTGATGCCAGCAGCGTCTGTGCAGTACCCATGCCGCGGTAGCCAAACGTGTAGTCAAACCCGACGACCACATGGCGGCAGTTGAGCGGCAGCAGGCACTCGGCGATGAAGTCCTCCGGGTAGACGGCCGCGAAGGCGATGTCAAAACGCATCACGTAGGTCAGATCTACGCCCATCTTTTCCAGTTGTTCCAGCTTATCCGCCAGCGGGGTGAGATACTGGCTGTACCCGGTCTGCCCCAGCACCTCGCGCGGATGGGGATCGAAGGTCATGATCGCGCTTTTCCATCCGTTCATCTTGGCCGTGTCGATCGCTTTCTGAATCACGCGCCGATGGCCGATATGTACGCCGTCAAAATACCCCAGGGCAATGGCGCAGGGGTCCGGCTGCAAATCCCGCGGCAGTGGATACGTCAAGGATATCGTTTTCACGTTTACACCTCGGTGGGAAAGACTTTTTCAGCCTTGGCAAAAAGACCTTTGGGGCCGCGGCAGACGCGGTGAATGCCTAGCAGCTGTTCGCCTGCAAACAGGCAGATCAGGCTGCCCTCTTCCGCCTTCACGCCGGGAAGAGCGGTGGACAGACCGTTCAGCACCGCTTTTGTCCGCTCAGGCGGCACCTGATACCTCGGCAAGAACGAGACCGCTTGCGACAAGGGGACCAACCAGGGGGACAAATCCTCACCGCCCGCGCTTTTTTCTTCCAGCAGCTCCAGCGCCACGGCGTCCCTTTCTGAAAACGGGCCGCTTTTGACGCGCCTCAACTGCTTCATATGGGCAGGATACCCCAGAGCTCGTCCCAGGTCAACACACAAGGTGCGCACATACGTGCCTTTGGAACACGTGCAGGAAAAGTGCACGTCTACGCCGTCGCCGTCCGGCCGGATGTCGTGCAGGTCCAGTTCGTAGATCGTCACTTTGCGGGCGGGGCGCTCCACCACTTCGCCCTCTCTGGCCAATTGGTACAGCCGCTTGCCGTTTATCTTGACGGCAGAGTACATCGGCGGCACCTGCTCGATCTCGCCCAGAAACTGGCTGAACACGTCATTCAGCCGCTCTGTCGTGATCTCCGCAGAGTCGACCGGCACGTGTTCCACCCGTTCACCGGCCGCGTCCTCGGTCGTTGTGGAGGAACCGAGGCGCATCACCACATCGTATCGCTTCGGAAGGTCCTGCAGGTATTCCACCAAGCGGGTGGCATGCCCCAGACAGACAGGCAGCACACCGGTCACGTCCGGGTCCAGGGTGCCGGCATGCCCCACTTTTTTCGTGCGAAACAGGCGGCGGATACGCGCCACGCAATCGTGGGAGGTCATTCCGGCCGGCTTGTCCAGCACGACGACGCCATGCCACTTGTTACTCATCGGCGTTCACTCCCAACGCCTGCCCCAGGGCGTTCCACACCCGTTCCTGCGCCTCCGCCAGCGTTCCGCGAAGCGTGCAGCCTGCCGCTTTGGCGTGGCCGCCGCCCCCCAGCTGCTTGGCGATCTCCGACACGTCCACGCGGCTGCGGGCCCGCAGGCTCACCTTCACCGTCCCCGGCTCCGCTTCCACAAACGACACGCCTACTTCCACGCCTTCAATGTTGCGGCAGTAATTTACCAGTCCCCCGGCATCCTCCCGGTCGGCCCCTACACTTTCCAAATCCTGGCGAGAAACAAAAACGGATGCCACCAGGTTGCCATGGGACATGCGCAGCGTCTGCAGCGCCTGCCTGAGCAGCTTGACATGGGACAGCGTGATGACTTCAAGACACCGCTCCGCCACGTCGCCCGGATTGACGCCGTACCGCAGCAAGCGGGCGGCGATCTCCATGTTGTACGGCGACGTGTTGGAGTAGCGGAAGCCGCCCGTGTCGGTCAAAAGTCCCGTGTAGATGCAGAGCGCAAAATCTTCGGTGATCGGCAGCCCGGCCGCCTCGTTCAGGTCATACAGAATCTCTGCCGTGGCCGCCGCATCGGTGCGAATGACGTTTACCGCACCAAAGGCGTCGTTGGTGGGATGGTGATCGATATTGAGCAGGGCGGCGTCGGGGGCAAACAGATGACGCACGTCCCCCATTCGCGACGCATCGGCGCAGTCGACCGCGATCACGGCGGAAAAGGTGTCGCCGGCCAAATCTTGCGAAAGATTGCAAATCCGCTCAAACCGGGGCAAAAATGAAAATTTGTCCGGCGCGCCGCTCTCATTGACGAGCACGTATGATTTTCCCAACTGTTCCAGCATTGCGGCCACAGCCAGTGTAGAACCGATCGCATCCCCGTCCGGGTTGACGTGGGAGAGAATCAGGAAGCGATCGTGTTCCCGCAGGAACCGGACCGCTTCCTCCAAGGCACGGCGATAATCAGTCATCCTGCTTGTCTCCTTTGGCACCTTCTGTGGAGATTTCACGGAGAATCGATTCAATCCGGTTCCCGTAATCGATCGACTCATCCAGTTTGAATACGAAATCGGGCACGTGGCGCAGCTTTACACGCCGGCCGATCTCCGTGCGCAGATAGCCCTTTGCCTTTTGCAGCCCGGCCAGGGACGCCTTGCGCTGTTCGTCGTCGCCGAAAATGCTGACGAACACCTTGGCCAACTGGAGATCGCTGGTCACTTCCACATCCGTTACCGTGACGAAGCCGATGCGCGGGTCCTTCAGGCCGCGCTGCAAGAGGACGCTCAGTTCTTTCTTGATCTCCTCGCCCACCCGGCTCATCCTCGTCTTGTTCATTTCTGTCACCTCCGCTGGCGTTAGTCGTAGTATTCCGTATCGGCGCGAATCAACTCCACGCCGGGATGGTTTTCCACCAGACGGACAGCCGCCTGGATTTGTTCCTGCAAAAACGACCATTCATTAGCAACGGCAGCGATACCCAGCACGGTACGCTGCCACTGCTCTTGACAGGCCAACTCCGCCGCGGAGACGTTGAAGCGGCTCCGCAGCTTGCCAAGTATGCTCTTGACGATGGCCCGTTTCTCCTTTAGATTGCGGCAGGCGGGCAGAAACAGTTCGATCCGCGCCCCCGCCAGCATTACTGCTTCACTTCCTCCATGATGAAGGCTTCGATCACGTCGCCGACCTTGATATCCTGGAAGCGCTCCAGGGTCAGGCCGCACTCGTAGCCGCTCATCACTTCGCGTACATCATCCTTGAACCGCTTGAGCGTATCCAGCTTGCCCTCGTAGATGACCACACCTTCGCGGATCACGCGGGCGCCAGCATCGCGGGTAATCTTGCCCTCGGTGACGTAGCAACCGGCGATGTTGCCCACTTTGGAGACCTTGAAGATTTCGCGGATTTCCGCCTGGCCGATGATGGTCTCCTTGTAGACCGGGTCCAGCATTCCTTTCAGCGCCTGCTCGATCTCGTCGATGACGTTGTAGATGACGCGGTGCAGGCGAATGTCGATTTTCTCCTGTTCCGCCATGTTGCGGGCATTTGGCTCAGGACGCACGTTGAAGCCGATCACGATGGCGTTGGACGCGTTGGCCAGGGTGATGTCGGACTCCGTAATCGCCCCTACACCGGTGTGAATGATCTTGACACGCGTGCCGTTCACATCGATCTTCTCGAGCGCGCCGCGGAGCGCTTCCACGGAGCCCTGCACATCCGCTTTCACGATCAGGTTGAGCTCTTTCACATCGCCCTCCTGAATGTGCTGGAACAGATCGTCCAGGGAAACGCGCGTGTTGGCGCGCCGTTCCGATTCGCGCTGCTTGGCTGCGCGCGCTTCACCGATGGAGCGGGCCTTTTTCTCGTCTTCGAAGACCATGAACTGGTCGCCCGCCTGCGGAACGTCATTCAGACCGGTAATCTCCACTGGCGTGGACGGTCCTGCTTCCTTCAGACGGCGTCCCTTGTCGTTTACCATCGCACGGACGCGGCCATATGCGGTGCCCACGACGATCGGGTCCCCGACTTTAAGCGTACCATGCTGCACCAGGACGGTTGCCACCGGTCCGCGCCCCTTGTCCAATTCGGCCTCGACGACGGTACCGCGGGCGCGCTTGTTCGGATTTGCTTTCAACTCCTGCACCTCGGCAACGAGGAGGATGTACTCCAACAGCTCCTCGAGGCCGATGCGCTGTTTTGCGGAGATCGGGCAGAAAATGGTGTCGCCGCCCCACTCTTCAGCCACCAGTCCATACTCGGTCAGTTCCTGCTTGATGCGCTCGACGTTTGCCTCCGGCTTGTCGACTTTGTTCACGGCGACGATGATCGGCACGTTTGCTGCCTTGGCGTGGCTGATGGCTTCCACGGTTTGCGGCATGACACCGTCATCCGCTGCTACGACGAGAATGGTAATGTCGGTGATTTGCGCACCGCGGGCACGCATCGTGGTAAACGCCGCGTGGCCGGGGGTGTCCAGGAACGTAATTTTCTTCCCTTTGACTTCCACCTGGTACGCACCGATGTGCTGGGTGATGCCGCCTGCTTCACCCGCTACGACGTTGGTGGAGCGGATGGCGTCCAACAGGGTGGTCTTCCCGTGGTCGACGTGACCCATGATGGTGACAACCGGCGGACGTTCCACCAGATCGGCCGGGTTATCCACTTCTTCAATCGTCTCGAAGTTGGTTTCGTCGATGACGATCTTCTCTTCCACTTCGACGTTGTACTCGGAGCAGATCAACTCGATGGCATCGCGGTCGAGATCCTGGTTAATCGTCGCCATGATACCCAAATTAAACAACTTTTTGATGATTTCCGCCGGTTCCCTGCGCAGTTTTTTCGCCAGTTCTGCGACGGTAAGCGACTCGGTGAAGGTAATTTTGGACGGCGGATCCGGCAGCTGGCGCTGTTGCTGTTCGCGCCCCTGCTTGCGGTTCTCCTGACGTTTGTTGCCGCCTTTGAACGGCTGATTTTTCTTGCTGTCGTCGAATCCCTTCTTGCCGCCCGCACCTTTTTTGATTTTTTCCCGCTTTTCCAGGGAAACTTTGGGCGGGATTTTTACCTTGTCCTCAAAGTCGTCGCCTGCGCGCGGATCGTCATGTTCATTGACCGTTGGCTCATGTTGGGCAACCTGCTGCTTGCGATCAAATGGTTTTGCGGATTGGCTTTTCATATCGCTCGGTTTTCTCTCCTGATTCTTCCCCTGATTTTTTCCTTGTTGCGGACGCTGCTGGTCGGCACGCTGGCCGCCGCCCTGACGGCTTGCTCCGCGATCAGACGGGCGTTCGTTGCGACGCTGCTGCTGAGGCTTTTGCTTCCCTTTCGACTCCTCTGTCCGCTTCTTGTCGCCTTCCTGTTTGGGCTTCGCCTCCGCCTGACCGGCGGGCCGCTGTTGTTCCGGCTTGCCGCCGCTCCGCAGCTTGGCAAGGTGATCTTCAATTTTTTTGATCGTTGCTTCATCCATGATACTCATATGATTTGCCACTTCTATGTTCAGCCGCTTTAACAAATTGAGGATTTCCTTGCTGCTCATGTTATGCTGTTTGGCGTATTCATACACTCGAGTCTTCAAGTGATCTTCACCCCTTCTGAATTAGGTGAGCAGGCGCAGTATGCTGTCCGCCAGATTCCCGTCCGTAACCGCTACGGTGACACGCCCTTCCTTGCCGATGGCGTGCCCCAGCGCGTACCGGTCGCCTGCCGTTACGCACGGAACACCGTAATAGGCGCACTTGTCACGTACCTTCTTCGTCGTGTTGGCAGAAGCGTCGGCCGCGAGCAGCACCAGCTTGGCCTGACCGGTTCGCACTGCCTGAACGACCAGCTCCTCGCCGGATATCACCTTGCGTGCACGCATGGCCAACCCCAGCATTTGCGCTGCCTTGGGGATCATTGTCCCATCATCTCCAGCCATTTCTCACGGAACGCGTCGTATTTTTCCTGGGTGATGGACATGTTCAGTGCGCGTTCCAGCACTTTTTTCCACTTGCCCGAAGCAAACGTGTCCGGCTTCAGACAGCTTTCCTGACGGCACACGTACGCCCCGCGCCCGGCTGCCTTGCCAGTCGGATCGATGATAATCTCTTCGTCCGGGGTCCGCACGACGCGCACCAGTTCTTTTTTCGGAAACATTTCCTGACACACGATGCATTTCCGCAATGGAATTTTCTTTTGCTTCATGGCTATTCGAGGTCAGCCCCCTCATCGCCCGCTTTCGGGTAGGCGATGCCTTCCTGTTCAGCCTGTGTCTCGCTCTTGATGTCGATCTTCCAACCGGTCAGCTTGGCCGCGAGACGGGCGTTTTGACCGCGCTTGCCGATTGCCAGCGACAATTGATAATCCGGTACGATCACGCGGGTCACTTTCTCGGCAGCGTTCACTTCCACGTGCAGCACCTTGGCCGGGCTGAGCGCGTTGGCCACGTATTCCGCGGGATCTTCCGACCAGCGCACGATGTCGATCTTCTCGCCCTTCAGCTCGTTGACGATGGTCTGTACGCGCATCCCTTTAGGCCCCACACAGGCGCCTACCGGGTCGACGTCGGGGTTGATCGAATGGACGGCGATCTTGGAGCGGTCGCCGGCCTCACGTGCGACGGATTTGATCTCCACCACGCCGTCGTAGATTTCCGGCACTTCCAGTTCAAACAGCCGTTTCAACAGGCCGGGATGCGTGCGGGAGACGATGATCTGCGGTCCTTTGGTCGTCTTTTCAACTTTGATGATGTAGGCTTTCACCCGATCCTGGGGCTTGAAGTCGTCGGTCGGCATTTTCTCCGTGATCGGCATCACTGCCTCCGCCTTGCCCAGGTCAATGTAGTAGTTGCGGGCATCCATGCGCTGGACCACACCGGTGATGATGTCGTCCTCCCGCTCGATGAACTCGCTGTAGATGAGTCCGCGCTCTGCTTCACGAATGCGCTGGGTCACCACCTGCTTCGCGGTCTGAGCGGCAATGCGGCCAAAGTCGCGGGGCGTCACTTCGATCTCGACGATGTCATCCAGCCGGAAGTTGGGATCAATCTCCTGCGCCGCTTCCAGAGAAATCTCCAGACGCGGATCGAGCACTTCCTCCACGACCGTTTTGCGGGCAAACACACGCACCTGGCCGGTGTGGCGATTCACGTCTACGCGAACGTTTTGCGCCGAATTGAAATTCCGTTTGTATCCGGAAATGAGGGCCGCTTCGATGGCCTCGATCAACACGTCTTTGGAAATTCCTTTCTCTCTCTCAATGGCTTCCAATGCCTCAATAAAATCGGCGTTCATGATTTTCGTTGCCTCCTCCTTTACGAACACACACCCGCGGGATTAGAAGACGATGGCCATCCGGGCCGCGTCGATTTGGTCCAGGGAAATGACGTAGGTTTTTTTCGCTTCTTTCACTGTCAGCTGTCCGTCCTCGAAGGATACCAGTTCCCCTTCGAACACGGTTGAGCCTTCCAGCGGCTCCTTGGTTACGATATGTACATGCCTGCCGACAGCCTTGCGAAAATCGCTTTCCTTGCGCAGCGGACGCTCTGCTCCCGGTGACGACACCTCCAGGAAGTACGCGGTAGGAATAGGGTCCACCTCGTCCAGACGCTGACTCAGCCGCTCGCTGACAAGGCCGCAGTCATCAATGTCGATGTTCCCGGTTTCATTGTCGATGAACACGCGCAGAAACCAGTTGCTGCCTTCTTTCTTGTACTCGATGTCAACCAGTTCCAGACCCAGTTCGTCGAGAATGGGCGTAACCAGTTCGGTGACAATGTCTGTTACCTTGCTCAAGCAAGTACCTCCTTGTCGTTGAAGCATGGGGTTCGGCCAGAAAGAAAGAGTGGGTTTCCCCACTCTCGCTCTGCGTGCGTATAACCAGTATTTCCAAAAAAATTATAGCATAACAGCCTGTCGTTGACAACCGTGTGTTACCCAAATCCCGACAGGCCCCTCCGGACCGCTCCTCGTCCGGAGTCGTCAGAACAGCGAGAGCTGATTGGATTCCGGCAGCCCTTTAAGGGCTCCCTGCTCCTCCAGATATTCCAGGATGCTTTTGGAAATCCGGGCGCGGGTCAAGAGGTCTTCCTTGGAGAGGAACTCTCCTTCCTCCCGTGCCTTGACGATGCTGATCGCCGCGTTGGTCCCCAGACCGGGCAGAGCGTTGAACGGCGCGATCAAACTGTTGCCGTCGATCAGGAATTTGGTCGCATCGGAACGGTAGAGGTCGACGTTGGCAAAGCGAAAACCCCGCTCCACCATCTCCAGCGCCATCTCCAGTACGGTCAACAGCGCCTTCTCCTTGGGCTGCGCCTCGTGTCCCTTTTCTTCGATTTCCTCGATTCTTTGCCGGATTGCCGACGAGCCCTTGACCATCAACGGAATGTCGAAGTCGTCCGCTCGCACCGTGAAGTATGTTGCGTAAAACTCAAGCGGGTAATGCACCTTGAAGTAGGCGATCCGCACCGCCATCATCACGTAGGCGGTAGCATGCGCCTTCGGGAACATGTACTTGATCTTCTGGCAGGACTCGATGTACCATTCCGGCACGTTGTTGCGGCGCATTTCTTCCTGGTCTTCTTCGGGAACGCCTTTTCCTTTGCGCACCGACTCCATGATCTTGAAGGCGCGGGACGGTTCCAGCCCCTTGTAAATCAGGTACACCATGATGTCGTCGCGGCACCCGATCACCTCGGACAGCTTGCACGTCCCGCTGCGGATCAAGTCCTGCGCGTTGTTCAGCCAGACGTCCGTACCGTGGGAAAGACCGGAGATCTGCACCAGCTCGGCAAACGTCGTCGGCTTGGTGTCCTCCAGCATCTGCCGCACGAATTTGGTACCAAACTCGGGAATGCCCAGCGTCCCCAGATTGGTGCGAATCTGCTCCGGCGTGACGCCCAGCGCCTCGGTCGAACTGAAGATCGACATCGTCGCCTTGTCGTCGAGCGGGATCGTCTTCGGATCGATGCCGGTCAAATCCTGCAGCATGCGGATTACGGTCGGGTCGTCGTGGCCGAGAATGTCCAGCTTCAACAGGTTGTCGTGGATGGAGTGGAAGTCAAAATGCGTGGTCCGCCACTCCGATTCGCTGTCGTCCGCCGGGTACTGGATCGGACAAAAATCCTCGATCTCCATGTAGTCGGGCACCACGATGATTCCGCCCGGGTGTTGGCCAGTCGTCCGCTTGACGCCGGTGCAGCCGTTTACCAGCCGGGCGATTTCCGCGTTTCGCAGCGTCAGGCCGCGCTCATCCGCGTATTTGCGCACGTAGCCGTAGGCGGTCTTTTCCGCAACCGTGCCGATCGTTCCCGCGCGGTAGACGTTGTCCACGCCGAACAGTTCCTGCGTATACTTGTGGGCGCGCGGCTGGTATTCGCCCGAGAAGTTCAGGTCGATATCAGGGACCTTGTCCCCTTTGAAGCCGAGGAACGTCTCGAACGGAATGTCCTGTCCGTCTTTGGCCAGCTTGTGTCCGCAGGCGGGACAATCCTTGTCCGGCAGGTCGAAACCGGAACCGATCGAGCCGTCCGTGATGAACTCGCTGTGCCTGCAGTTTGGACAGCGATAGTGCGGCGGCAGCGGATTGACCTCGGTGATCTCGGCCATCGTGGCCACGAAGGAAGACCCGACGGAACCGCGGGAACCGACGAGATAGCCATCCATCAGCGACTTGGTCACCAGCCGCTGGGAGATCAGGTAAATCACGCCGAATCCGTGTGTGATAATGCTGTTCAGCTCTTTTTCCAGGCGCTTTTCCACGATCTCCGGCAGCGGATCGCCGTACAGCTTCTTCGCCTTGTCGTAGCACATCTGGCGCAGCTCGTCATCTGCTCCCTCGATGATCGGCGTGTACAACCGGTCAGGGATCGGGCTGACGTCCTCGATCATATCGGCAATCGCGTTGGGGGCGGTCACCACCACTTCGCGCGCAGTCTCCTCGCCGAGGTGGGCAAACGCTTCCAGCATCTCGTCCGTGGTGCGCAGATAAAGCGGCGGCTGGTTGCCCGCATCAGGGGAGCCTTGCGACAGCAAAAACACGTCTCGGAAGATGTCGTCCTGCGGATTGAGAAAGTGGACGTCCCCCGTTGCCACCACCGGTTTGCCCAGTTCCTTTCCGATATCGACGATCAACTGGTGGTATCCCTTCATCGTCTCCAGTGAGGGAATCTCCTCATTGCGCAGCAGCGGCGCGTAGTGATCCAGCGGCTGCAGTTCGAGAAAATCGTAGAAGGCGGCTACTTCTTTCAGCTCGTCCCGCGTCTTCCCGCGCAGGATCGCCTGCATCAGCTCGCCCTCTTTGCAGGCCGTTCCGATCAAGAGCCCGTCGCGGTACTTGACGAGCTGGCTGCGCTGAATGCGAGGGACGCGGAAAAACGTCTCCACGTGGGAGCGGCTGACCAGTTTATACAGGTTTTTCAGCCCGGCCTTCGTTTTTACCAGCAGCGTGGCGTGGAACGGGCGGCCGCTCTTGTAGTCTGCCTCCGCATTGCTCCGCTCGTTCAGATCGGCCAGGGTTTTGATCTCCGCCTCCCGGATGTCTTTCAGCATGTACTGGAAGACGTGGGCCAGCGCCACGGTGTCATCCAGTGCGCGGTGGGCGTTGATCAGTTCCACGTTGAACTTTTTCGCCAGCGTGCCCAGGCGGTAGTTGCGCATGCCCTTGTAAAGCAGGCGGGCCAGCGGCAGCGTATCCAGGAAGGGGTTGTTCCACGGCTCCATCCCGATTCGCTTGGCGCAGGCATTAATGAACGCCTTGTCAAACTCCGCGTTGTGCGCCACGAGCACAGCGTCACCGGTAAACTCCTTGAACCGGCGCAGGACCACGTCCAGCGTCTCCTTGCCGCGCAGCATTTCGTTGGTGATCCCGGTAATTTCGGTCGTCTTGGGGCCAATCTCGATCTGGGGATCGATCAATTCCGTCCACTTGTCGACAATCTCCGTGCCGCGCATCTTCACCGCAGCGATTTCAATGATCGTGTGCTCCGCTGCGTTGAGACCGGTCGTCTCCGTGTCGAACACGACGTACTCGGTGTTTTCGTCGATCGGCAGGTTGTTCTCCTGAGTCAGGTTGTAGACGATGTCTACGCCGTCTTCCACCACGTACGCCTCCATGCCGAGGATGCACTTGATGTTGTTCTTTTTGGCGACGCTGTACGCTTCCGGGAACGCCTGAACGACGCCGTGGTCAGTGATGGCGATCGCTTTGTGCCCCCACTTGGCCGCCGTGCTGATGAGCGACTTGACGGAGGCGACGGCATCGAGCGCGCTCATCGGCGTATGACAGTGCAGTTCTACCCGCTTCTCCTCGGCTGTGTCTTTTCGCACGACCTGTTCGATTTGGTTGATGTCGTTTGCGACCATTACCAGTTCCCGCAGGAAGGTGTCATGCTGGACGCTGCCGCGCACTTTTACCCACAAACCGTCCTTTACGGCCTCCAGCATTTTGACGTCTTCCTTGTCGCGGGAAAAAATCTTGACCGTCAGCGAATCGGTGTAGTCGGTGATGTTGAACGTCAACAAATGGCGGCCGCTGCGCAGCTCCTTCAGTTCCGCGCCAAACACCGTGCCCTGGATGGTGACGCGCCGCTCTTCGTCCTGGATCTCGCGGATCGGTAGCGGCTCGTCCTTGATCTCGTAGCCGATCATCAGCGTGGTCACTGCCTCTGTCTTCTCACTTTCCTTATTCTCTTTCTCCTGCTGGACCGCGCTCATGACCTCTTCGATCAGCGCCCGCTCCTCTTCTTCCCGCTGCTCCATGAACGCCTTGTACGCCTCGTCGTTCTCTTCGGCCAAAAACGTAAAGCGCGGCACGCAGGCCGTCACTTTTTCAAAGGCGGCGGCCAGTTCGCTGTCCGCTTTCTTCCGCTTGGCCATCTCGACCGCCATCTCCGTCGGCAGGTACACGGTTACGCTCTGCGCCTCCACTTTCCGTTTCGCCTGGCGCAGCGTGACCGCCAAGGAGTTGATCTTTTGTTCCAGATTCTCCAGCAGCACGTCCCAGTACTGGCTGACGGCCTGCTCCACACTCGGCTGTTCGCGGTAGCGGAATCGGGCGTCCACTGTCGCCAAATGGGAAAAGCTCTGGATCAGACGGCGCATAAAGGCCTGATAGATCTCCGCCGGCAGCAACCGGGGCAGTGTAAAGGTAAACACCCACTCCTTGTTCTGCCGGTAGAGTTCCAATTTATCGATGTGCCCATCAAGAAAAAATCGCTCCACCCACTCTGCCGGCAGATCCAACTGTTTCACCAACAGCGAGAAGCGATGTTTTTGCTCTTCCAACCGATTCACGGTTCTCCACCTCAATCATGCCATCAGTACAAACCTGTCTGAAAAAAACAGGGGGTACTCCCACGGTTCAACGGGAGTACCCCGATTTGATTCGACAAAATCAGCCGAATCCCTGCTTTCTTTTTACGCGTGGACCAGTTCCGCCCCCGTCCGGTCGACGCGAGTCAGCAGATCTTTCACAAGGGTGACCAGTTCGTCGCGTTTTACCTCGTGCGTTTCACCAGTTCGGCGGACGCGGACTTCGACGACGCCCTCCTGCGCGGCCCGGTCGGAGATGGTGATGCGCAGCGGCAGGCCAATCAGGTCAGCGTCCTTGAACTTCACGCCGGCGCGCTCAGGCCGATCGTCGTACAGCACCTCGATGCCAGCCGCCATCAGCGCTTCGGTGATCTGTTCACTCGCACGCCGCTGCTCCTCCACTTTGGTGTTGACCGGAATGACGTGGACGTGGAACGGCGCCACGGACACGGGCCAAATGATGCCGTGTTCGTCGTTGTTTTGCTCAATCACGGCGGCCAGAGTACGGGAGATGCCGATGCCGTAGCAGCCCATGATCATCGGCTGGCTGCGCCCGTTCTCGTCGAGGAAGGTGGCGCCCATCGCCTGCGAGTACTTGGTGCCCAGTTTGAACACGTGGCCTACTTCCACCCCGCGGGCAAATTTGATGACACCGCCGCCGCGCGGGCAGACGTCTCCCTCCATGATGTTGCGCAGATCGGCGTAACGAGACACGGTAAAGTCCCGGCCCGGCTGCACATGGATGAGATGGTAGTCGGCTTCGTTGGCGCCCACGATTCCGTCGTAGACGTCCTGGACGAAGTTGTCGGCGACGATTTCCGTTTTTTCGTCAGCGAGACCGACCGGCCCGACAAAGCCTGCCGGTGCGCCGCTCACTGCCAGCACCTCTTCTGCGGACGCAAGGCGTACCTGCGTCGCGTCGAACAGGTTTTTCAGCTTGACTTCGTTCAACTCGTGGTCGCCGCGGACGAGCACCATCACCAGCTTGTCGTCGATCCGATAGATCAGGCTTTTGATGATCCGGCTGGCGTCCACGCCAAGCGTTTCCGTCAGTTGGTCAATGGTTTTTACACCAGGCGTGTGGATTTTCTCCATCGCAGGTGTTTCTCCGGCCGGTTTGGGGGAAGGCTTGTACACCACTTCCGCCTTTTCCAAATTGGCAGCGTAATCGCCCTCTTCCGAATAGGCAATCGTGTCTTCACCGATGTCGCACAGCGCCATGAATTCGTAGGTTCCTTTTCCGCCAATCGCTCCCGCGTCCGCTTCCACGGCGCGGAAGTTCAGGCCGACGCGAGTGAAAATGCGGGTATATGCATCAAACATCGCCTGGAAGTTTTTGTCCAGCCCTTCCGGCGTGGTGTCAAACGAGTAGGCGTCCTTCATAATGAACTCGCGGCTGCGGATCAGGCCGAAGCGCGGTCTGACCTCGTCGCGAAACTTCGTCTGAATCTGGTACAGGTTGATCGGCAGTTTTTTGTAGGAGTTGATTTCGTCCCGCACCAGGCTGGTAATCACTTCTTCATGCGTCGGACCAAGCGCAAACGAACGTTCGTGGCGGTCCTGCAGGCGCACCAGTTCGGGACCGTATACGTCCCATCGGCCCGTTTGATGCCACAATTCCGCCGGCTGCATCGCCGGCATCAGCAGTTCCTGGGCCCCGGCGCGGTTCATCTCTTCGCGCACAATGGTCTGGATTTTCTGCAGGCTGCGCAGCGCCAGCGGCAGGTAGGTGTAAATCCCGGATGCCAGCTGACGGGCCATGCCCGCCCGAAGCAGCAGCTTGTGGCTGGCAATCTCCGCATCCGCAGGCACTTCCCGCAGGGTGGGAATCAACATCTGACTTTGCTTAAACACACGCTTGTCCTCCTTCATGCATCGCACAACTGCGTCGTCAAACTTTTTTCGCAAAGCAAACCCACGTGCCTGGGGAGCCTCGCAGCGGGTGTTTCCTCCGCCCGCTCGCAAGGGGCCGCCGCTATGCACGTGGGTTTGTCACCGGTTAGAACGTGTTCTTATCCAACCGTGGCAGATTTCCGCTCTTCCACCAATTCGTGAATTTCTTTCATCAGCTCTTCGAACAGTTCCGTTTCCTTCACTTTCCGCACAATCTCCCCGTTGCGGAAAATCAGTCCTTCGCCATTGCCCCCGGCGACGCCCACATCCGCTTCGCGGGCCTCGCCGGGACCGTTGACGGCACAACCCATGACGGCAATTTTCAGCGGTACCTTCAGCGTGGAAACGGCATCCTCCACCCTGGTGGCCAACCCGATCAGGTCAATCGCACAGCGTCCACACGACGGGCAGGCAATCACCACCGGGTCGTTGTTGACGATGTCCAGGCTGCGGAGAATCTGTTTCGCCACCTTGATCTCCTCGACCGGGTCAGCCGTCAACGAGACCCGAATCGTATCCCCGATGCCCATCGACAGCACAGTGCCGATGCCGACCGCCGACTTGATGCTGCCAGAAAACTGCGTCCCTGCTTCGGTAACGCCGACGTGAAGCGGATAGTTGCGCTTCTCCGCCATCAGCGAATAGGTCTGAATCATCGTCGGCACGTCAGACGACTTCAGGGAGATGACGATGTTGTCGTAGTTCAGGTCTTCCAGAATGTGGACGTGGTCCATGGCGCTCTCCACAATCGCTTCCGGTGACGGATACCCGTACTTTTCCAACAGCCGTTTTTCCACGGAACCGGAGTTGACACCGATGCGAATCGGAACGTTGCGCTCCCGACACGCCTCGACGACCGCTTTCGTTTTTTCCTTGGAGCCGATGTTACCGGGGTTGATGCGAATCTTGTCGATGCCGCTTTCCAAGGCGATCAGCGCCAGACGGTAATCAAAATGGATGTCGGCGACGAGCGGAAGCGGGGAGCGTTCCTTGATTGCCTTGATGGCGCGCGCCGCGTCTTCGTTGATCACCGCCAGGCGGACGACTTGGCAGCCGGCTTCATACAGCCGCTGGATTTGTGCCAGCGTGGCTTCCACGTCGCGGGTGTCCGCCGTCGTCATCGACTGGATCACGACGCTTTTTTGTCCGCCGATCTGTACGCCTCCAACATATACCGGTTTCGTCTCCTCGCGCTTGTACATAGAGCACCATCCTTTTGTTTGTGTCGGTGATTACACGTCACTGCAAAAACAAGCGTTGCAAATCGTTCCAGGTCACGACCAGGATCAACAGCATCAGGAAAGCAAAGCCGAGAAAATGCACCATGCCTTCCTTGTGCGGATCGACCGGCCGGCCGCGCAAAGCTTCCACCAGCAAAAACGCCAGCCGTCCTCCGTCCAGTGCCGGCAGCGGCAAGAGGTTAAACAAGCCCAGATTGATGGACAGCACCGCTGCCCACTTCAGCAGGACCGCCAATCCCTGCTGGGCAAATTCGCCCGTCATCTTGAAGATTCCCACCGGTCCGCTCAGGTCGTTCAACCCGACGGCGCCGGTAAACAGCATCCCCAAGCTTTTCAGAATCATCGCGGTAAACTCGTACGTGGAGACGGCTCCGTACTTCAGCACCTCGCCAGGCGCGTACGTCAGCGTCTGCGTCACCATGATCTTGCCGACGTTGTTGTCGTTGTAGATGCGGACTTTTACGCTTTTGCGCTGTCCGTTCCGCTCGATGTCAAACAGCAGTTCCTTGTCGGGGGACTGGCTGACGATCTGCACGATTTCCTTCCATGTAGATACCGGCTGCCCCTGAATGGCGATCACCCGGTCTCCCTGCATCAGGCCCGCCTGTGCTGCGGGGCCGCCTGGCCTTACTTCGCCCAGGTACGGCACGTTGCTGGGGACCCCGTAGGACAGTCCGATCGCCACAAACAGGAGAAAGGCAAGCAAAAAGTTGGCCGCCGGACCGGCAAAGATAGCCAGGAAGCGCTCAGAGACCGTCTTCCCCCTGAACTGCCGGTTGTATGGCGCAATCTGCACCTCCTGCCCGTCCTTGACCAAGTGAGCCTGCGGGTGTACGGAGAACGTCTGCTCCTCCCCGTCCACGTTCAAGGTGAGCGTCAGTTGGTGTTCCAAATCATAGCGGACGATCGTCCCGTTCACGCTGCCGCTGTCCGTTTTGTCCAGCAGAATGCGCGTCACTTTTCCCACTGCATCCCGTTCCACGCTCACTTCCATGTGCGGCTTGAGGATATCCAGCTCCGGATCTTCACCGGCCATGCGCACCATTCCCCCGATTGGCAGCAAGCGCAGTGTGTATTCCGTTTCTCCCCGTTTTATGCTGAAGATTTTCGGCCCCATGCCAAGCGCAAACTCCCGGCAGAGAATGCCGGCCCGTTTGGCCAGCAGGAAATGGCCCAATTCATGCACAAACACGAGTACGCCAAACACGATGATGATCGCGAGAATCGATTCGATCGAATCCAGATTGGGAAAAGGCAAGGGAAAGCCACCTTTCATTACGTTATCGTCAAGCTTCATTATCGTGCAGACAGGGATCGCGCCTGATTGCGGGCCCACTCGTCGGCATCCATGATCTCCTCCAGGGAGGGCTGGCTGATTCCTTTATGGATTTCGCAGGTTTCCTGCACGATGCGTTCAATCTCCAGGAAGCCGATCTCGCCCTGGAGGAAGCGCGCAACGGCAACCTCATTGGCTGCGTTGAGGACGGCGGGATGGGTGCCGCCTTGTTTTCCGCACTCATATGCCAATTGTAACAGAGGATAACGGACAAAATCCATCGGTGCAAAATGCAGGGTTCCGCACTTCACCAGATCAAGCGGCTCTGTCATCAGCGGCATGCGCTTCGGGTAGCTGAGCGCGTACTGAATCGGAACGCGCATGTCCGGGGTGCCCAGTTGAGCCATGACAGCCCGGTCCTTATATTCTACCATAGAGTGAATAATGCTTTCATAGTGCAGGATGCAGTCGATCTGGTCGTACGGCATGTCAAACAGCCAATGGGCTTCGATCACTTCAAACCCTTTGTTCATCATGCTGGCGGAATCAACGGTGATCTTGGCGCCCATGCTCCAATTGGGGTGGTTCAGCGCTTCGGCGACCGTCACGTGGGCCAGTTCCTCCCGGCTCAGATGACGGAACGAGCCGCCGGAAGCCGTCAGGATGATACGGGCTACGTCCTCCCGGCGCTCCCCCTGGAGCGCTTGAAACACGGCGGAATGCTCGCTGTCTACCGGGATGATTGGCACGCCCCGTTCGCGCGCAGCTTTCATGACCAGGTGACCGGCGCTGACAAGCGTCTCCTTGTTGGCCAAGGCGATCGCTTTTCCCGCCTTGATCGCGGCCAGCGTTGGCGCTACTCCCACACTCCCGACCACGGCCGTCACGACGACATCTGCGTCCGGATGACGGGCAGCCAGCTCCAATCCGTCTGTTCCGCAGACGATCTCCGGACGATGGTCGCTGCCGAGCAGCTCCATTAGTTCGCCTACCGCTTTTTCACTGCCAACGGAGACCAGCTCGGGCTTGAATTGCTTCACCTGCTCCGCCAACCGTTCTATATTGTTCCCTGCCGCCAAGGCCACTATCGAAAATTCCTCCGGATGCTGGGCCACTACGTCCAACGTGCTAATGCCGATCGACCCGGTAGAGCCCAAGAGCGATATGCGTTTCAATCGTTTCACCCTCTATATCTCTTTCTATATGGCGTTCGCATTTAGACAATGCCTAGCAGATACAAGACGGGAAAGACCATAATCCAACTGTCGCAGCGATCGAGAACGCCGCCGTGGCCAGGCAGGATACTGCCGGAGTCCTTGACGCCAAAGTGGCGTTTGATCGCCGATTCTACCAAATCCCCCAACTGTCCGGCCACGGCCGCCACCACGGCAATGGCCACAGCCTGTCCGAAGGGAAGATGCCCAAAAGCGGCATTGAGGCCCAGCACGACTGCGACCGCAGCGAGCAGTCCGCCAAACGATCCCTCTACGGTTTTGTTCGGACTGATGGCCGGCCAAAGTTTTCGCCGGCCCACGGCCTTGCCGATGAAATAGGCACCAGAATCGGACGCCCAGATGCCCAGGATGACCAGCATCGTCAGCATCAAGCCGTCCGGGAGGTTGCGCACGGCGGCCATGTAAGTAAATCCGTAGCCTATGTATAACGCCCCTATCAGCGTAAGGGCGGCGTGTTCAATGTGAAACTGGTTTTTTCGCAAAACGGAATAAACCAGCAGCAGCAGCGTGACTGGCAGCACCAAATTCGGTATAACAACACCGGTCCCGGCTGAAAACGAAAGCGCCGGCCAGACGATGCTGACCATCAACGCATAAGCGAGCACACCCGCCGTGCTGAACGGCTGCAGTCCCGCCATCCGCAAAAATTCAAAAAGGCCCATGACGGCCAATAACAACACCAGGAATGAATACCACATGTTCCCCAGATAGACGAGGAACAGGAAGATTGCCCCACCAATGAGGCCTGTAATGATCCGCTGCTTCAACTGATTCCACCTCTCGGCTTAAACCGCCCCGTAGCGTCGAGCTCGGCCCTGGTATTCCACAATTGCCTGATAGAAATGTTCCCGGGTAAAATCAGGCCACAGCACCTCGGTAAACCACAATTCCGTATAGGCCAACTGCCACAACATGAAGTTGCTCAGACGAATTTCTCCGCTGGTGCGGATCAACAGATCCGGATCAGGGATTTCGCTCGTGTAGAGATGCCGGGAAATGACATCTTCATTCAATTGTTCCAGGTCGATTTCACCCGCCTGCAGACGGGCTGCAATATCCTTTACGGCTTCAACAATTTCCTTGCGCGCTCCGTAATTGAGTGCGAAGTTCAACTGCAGGCCGGTGTTATTGCGCGTTCTCTGTTCCGCCGTTTCCAGCGCCTGAATCGTATACGGCGGCAGCTGCTCCCGGCTGCCGACCATCCGCACCCGCACGTTGCGTTCAACCAATTCTTCCAATTCAGTCGACAGAAACTCCTGGGGAAGTCTCATGAGAAAATCCACTTCGTCCCGCGGCCGTTTCCAGTTCTCGGTGGAAAACGCGTACATCGTCAAATACTGTACGCCAATCTCGTCGGCTGCCTTGACGACTTCCTTCACCGTTTTCATCCCTGCCCGATGGCCGGCCACTCGGGGCAAATTGCGCTTTTTGGCCCATCGGCCGTTGCCGTCCATGATCACCGCCACGTGATGCGGAATCTGGCCGGACAGGTCCAGTTCAGTTGTGTTTGCCTGTTGTGCCTTGCGCGACCACTTGCGCGCCAGATGTTCTAACATAAAGTGTTCCCCCGCAATGAGAGATATAGACATACATCCCCCTCAACAGAGGGGGATACCTGGCTTACACTTCGAGAATGTCCTTCTCTTTTTCCTTGATGATCTTGTCCACTTCCGCGATGAACTTGTCCGTGGTCTTTTGGACAGATTCCTGATGACGGCGGGACTCGTCTTCGGAAATGGTGCCGCCCTTTTCCAGCTTCTTGATCTCTTCGTTGGCGTCGCGGCGGATATTGCGGATCGCTACTTTCGCTTCCTCACCGCTCTTGTTTGCCACTTTCACCAGCTCTTTGCGGCGCTCTTCCGTCAGCGGCGGGATGACGATCCGGATGATGGTCCCGTCATTGGAAGGCGTCAGCCCCAGATCAGACTGCTGAATTGCGCGATCGATTTCTTTCAGGGCCGATTTGTCCCACGGCTGGATCGTCAGCATGCGCGGCTCCGGTACGCTGATGTTGGCCAGCTGGCTGATCGGCGTCGGTGTGCCGTAGTAATCCACAGTGATCTTGTCCAGCATCGCCGGATTGGCACGGCCGGCACGCAGGCTGGCAAGGTCTTTCTTCAGCGTGGCAATCGCTTTGTTCATGCGTTCTTCCATGTCTTTCAGCACGGTTTGCGGCATTATGATTCCCCCTTCACCAGTGTACCGATCTTTTCGCCCATTACGGCACGGCGAATGTTGCCTTCTTCGGAAATGTTGAAGACAATCAACGGAATGTTGTTGTCCATGCACAGGCTGGACGCCGTCGAATCCATGACGCCCAATCCCTTGTTGAGCACCTCGAGGAACGTCAGTTCATCATACTTGACCGCTGCAGGATCGATGCTGGGGTCGGCGGAGTAGACGCCGTCCACCTTGTTTTTCGCCATCAAAATCACTTCGGCCTCGATTTCCGCTGCACGCAGGGCTGCCGTTGTATCCGTGGAGAAATACGGATTGCCCGTGCCTGCCGCAAAAATCACGACCCGTTTTTTCTCCAGATGGCGGATCGCCCGGCGGCGTATGTACGGTTCTGCCACCTGTCTCATTTCAATCGACGTTTGTACGCGAGTCGGGACGTTCACTTTTTCCAATCCATCCTGCAGGGCGAGCGAGTTCATGACCGTTGCCAGCATGCCCATGTAATCGGCAGTGGCCCGATCCATGCCTTTGGAGCTGCCGGAAAGTCCGCGCCAGATATTGCCTCCACCGACAACGACTGCGACTTGTACACCCAATTCTACAATTTCCTTGATCTGATTAGCGATGGAGAAAATCACTTTCGGGTCGATCCCGTACCCTAATTCTCCCGCCAGAGCTTCCCCACTCAACTTTAACACAACCCGTTTATAGGCAGGAAGTGGCATGTGAAACGGCCTCCATTCATGATTCATTCTCTGTCCGGCACCGGATTCCTTCCGGCACCTGCCGGCGGCTGGTTCTTTTTACGCGGATGAGAGTTTCACACAAGATCGCGTGAAACTCTCTTTTGCCAAACCTCTTACAAAATAGGGAACACACAGGTGTTCCCTATTTCGATTGTTACTGTTTATTCACTTGCGCCATTACTTCCGCAGCGAAGTCTTCCTGTTTTTTCTCGATGCCTTCGCCTACTTGGAAGCGGACAAATGCCTTCAGCGTAGCGCCTGCCTCTTTCAAGAGAGCGGATACTTTCTTGTCCGGATCTTTCACGAATGGTTGTTCAACCATGACGAACTCTTCGAAGAACTTGCCGAGGCGGCCTTCCACCATTTTCTCCACAATGTTGGCCGGTTTGCCTTCAGCCAGTGCCTGGTTCTTCAATACTTCGCGCTCGCGTTCGATCTCTTCTTGAGATACCTCTTCACGGTTGGCATAACGCGGGTTGGATGCAGCAGCGTGCATGCCCAGATCTTTTGCCAACACTTCGTCCTTGGTGCCTTCCAGCGCTACCAGAACACCGATTTTACCGCCCATGTGCAGGTATGCGCCGAACACGCCGTTGTCGGATTTCTCCAGAATGGAGAAGCGGCGGAAGGTGATGTTTTCACCGATGGTGGCGATCTTCTCGCTGATCACTTGGGAGAGTTTATCGCCATTGCCTTTAAACGGCTGTTCCAGAGCAGCTTCCACGCTGGCCGGACGTTGTGTTACAACGTGCTCGGCAATGTCTTTTACCAGCGTTTGGAACTCAGGGTTTTTCGCCACGAAGTCGGTCTCGCAGTTAACTTCCACGATCGCAGCCACGTTGCCCTCAATCGCGTAGGAGGTAAGCCCTTCCGCAGCGATGCGGCCCGCTTTTTTCGCTGCTTTGGCGATGCCGCGCTCACGCAGCAGGTCAATCGCCTTTTCCATGTCGCCGTTGGTTTCTTCCAGGGCGCGTTTGCAGTCCATCATGCCTGCGCCGGTGCGTTCGCGCAGTTCTTTCACCGCTTGTGCACTGATTGCCATGAGTTGAACCTCCTTGAAAAATGACGAGCTAAGTATATAGTGGTGAATAAAGGGTGGACGGGGTTCTGAAACCCTCAGTCCACCCTCTTAACACTTGCTTACGCAGTTGTTGTGGTTTGTTGTTCTCCGCCTTGGCTGCCTTCCAGCAGAGCGTCAGCCATTTTGGAGGTGAGCAGTTTCACGGCGCGGATCGCGTCGTCGTTACCCGGAATGACGTAGTCGATTTCGTCCGGATCGCAGTTGGTATCGACAATCGCCACGATCGGGATGCCCAGCTTGCGAGCTTCCGCTACAGCGATGCGCTCTTTGCGCGGGTCGATGACGAACAGGGCGTCCGGCAGTTCTTCCATGTTCGCGATACCGCCGAGGAATTTCTCCAGGCGCTCTTTTTCCTTGCGCAGCACGATAACTTCTTTCTTCGGCAGTACGTCGAAGGTGCCGTCTTCTTCCATGCGGTTCAGCTCAGCCAGACGAGCTGTACGTTTTTTGATGGTAGCGAAGTTGGTCAGCGTGCCGCCCAACCAACGTTGGTTGATGTAGTAGTGACCAGTGCGTTCCGCTTCTTCTTTCACGGATTCCTGCGCTTGCTTCTTCGTGCCCACGAAGAGCATTTTGCCGCCGTTTGCAGCGAGTTCACGCACGAAGTTGTACGCTTCCTCTACTTTCTTAACGGTTTTTTGCAGGTCGATAATGTAGATACCATTGCGTTCGGTGAAGATATAGCGAGCCATTTTCGGATTCCAGCGACGAGTTTGGTGACCGAAGTGAACACCAGCCTCGAGCAGCTGTTTCATCGAAATAACTGCCATATTTCACACCTCCTTCAGATTGGTTTTTAGCGATGCCTACCTCCGCCTCACCGCATCTTCCGGACAAGACTGCCGATTGGCAGCACCGTTGTCGGAATTGGTGGACGTGCGAATTCAACACCGTTAATGAATATATCATATGGCACTTTCAAATGCAACAAACGATTCCTTTGTTTTTTGCAAAATTGTTCCTCTCCTGTTCGAGGCGTCATTCGCCCGCCGGGCACCGGCCCGGGCCGCGCGCAAACGGGATGGCAGACGGCGGCCTGTCCCCCAAAAAAACACCGCCTTACTTCGCAGGCGGTGTAGTGATAATCCGGACGATCTCCGCTTCGCTTGCACCTACCGGGATCTGATAGGTCCCGACGCGAATCCGGTTCAGTTTGTTCTGTGCGCGCAGCGTCTCCACCAGTGTGTTGTCGGCCTTGAGAACACCCGCTTCCACCATCGAGCGGGCGACACCTTCGGCGGTGGCCCTGTACGGGACCTGAACCGTGACGGTCGCTGCAGGCGGCTTCGGTGCCGACGGAGTGGAATTGGCGGTGTTCCCGCCCGGTTTGGACGAATCACCGGCAGCAGCCGGGGCGGGTGTGGACGGCGGCTGCGGCCCGCTGTTGTCCTCAGGTGGTCGAGGCGATTGCGTTTTGGGCTGTGTCGGTGCCGTTACAGAGGGTGTCTGCGGCTGCTTCGGCGACGCCGCAGACGGAAGCGAGACGTTCTGCTCCTGTCGCAAGCGGTCGTACTCGGCTTTGGACAGGATCACCATCTGCAAAGCCTCAGCCGCCTGCTTTACCTGTTCCTTGGTCAGCGAAGCAGAAGAGGCAGGAGCAGCATGTTGCACCGCTCCCAGAACGGCCGATGCCACAAACAGGCCGGCGCCAAACCCAAACAACCATTCACGCTTACTCATCGGCCTTCCCTCGCTCATGAGAACCGGCCAGCGAGAGAATCAATTCGATCTCGCCCTGCCCGGCTCCCAGCCTTTTGGCGATTTCATCGGAGGACAATCCCTCCTGCCGCAGTTCAAAAACGCGCCGATAGCGCTCCTGAAGAGCAAACACATCGGCTGCTACCGCTTCACTTGTACGCGGAGCCTCTGCATCAGCTGCTTGTCCCGCAGCGCTCCATGCGGACCATTCGCTTTCCATACGGGCCAAGTGCTGCTTCAGTTCCGCCACCTCTTTCGCGAGTTCCGCATGTGCTTGCGTCCATCTGCCTTCCGTCGCTTTCTGTTCGTGCCTGATTTGGTTCAGAAACCGCTGCAGGCTTTTTTCCATGTCAGCCTTGTCCCACGCCTCGTTCGGCGCGGTTTCAACAGAGGCGGCCGTCTGTTTCCGTTTGCTCAGGAACGCCGCTGCCATAATCAGCGCTCCTGCACCCATCAGAATATAATAAGGAAGATCCATTGAAGTCACCTGTGCTCCCATCTTGTCTCGGATGTTTACAATGAGATGTCGATAAACCTTCCGCGCAGCGGATCACGCATCAGCACGCCGTCCGACGTACTGCCCTGATCCGTCCCATCCTTCGCTTCGTTTAGTTCCGCGCCGGAATCGGCTTGCTTTTTTCGCTTTTGCTGTTGCTCTCGTTCCCGAATCATGTTTTTTTCCGTCTCGTTGACGTCAGTGGGGCGCTGGCGCATCTGCTGATCCGTCAGTTTTCGGTCATCCGTCTGCCACTGCTGCTGGTGCACGGTCCTCTGCTGATCATGTTCCTGAATGCGGCCGATCTCCGGGCTCCGCGGCACTGACACCTGCCATTCAACCGCTTTCAAACTCATCCGGACTCAACTCCTTCAACCCGTTTCCCATCATGCTGCGTCAGATGAGATGGGAAGTGGTGATTTCCCCCTCCAGCGCGATAAACCGGGTACGGGAGAACTCCTGTTTGATGAAGCGCACCAGTTTGCCAAACACCAGCTTGATACCGGGATACATCAGGTTGTACACTTCCACGGCAGCCGGCGCGTCCCCTTCCAATTCCTGTTCCAGTTCTTTTTTTCGCGCCTCCAGTTTCTTTACCTCTTTCTCCAGCACGAGACGCGTATTGGTCAGCTTGATCTGCATCGTTCGTTTTTCCGGAGGCAGTTCGCCGGCGGCCTGCAGCATTTGATTGAGGACGCCCAGCCCCTGATCCGTTTTGCGTAAATTTTCGTACACGTTTTGCAGTTCCTTGGTGATCGAAGACAGTTCCTTTCTGAGCTCCGGTTTGACGCCCACTTCCAGTATGGTCGGGGTCGCGCTTGCATTGCCGATGACGCGAGCCGCGATCTTTTCCCCCGCCTGCAGCAGGCCGCCGATGATAAACCCCTTGGTTCCGTTGCAGATGATCTGCTTTCCGGCCCGGACCTGGGAAAACATGATGCTCTGCGACACCAGCACCTGATTGCCGGCGGTGACGTTCGCGTTCTGGATATAGGATGTCTTTACATTGTAGCCGGCCACCACATGTCCCTTGTCCTGAGCGACGATGCCGTTGCGAATTTCGATCGAGCCCCCTGCCTCCAGCTCAGCTCCCTCCACGCTGCCGAACACGCGGATATCGCCGGACGCCTTTACCCTGAACCCGGTCGGGACGTTCCCGCGAATGACCACCGTTCCCACGAAGTCGATGTTGCCGACGCGAAAGTCTACATCTCCGTTCACTTCAAACACGGGAAAGACATTCACCTTGTCGTTCTCCGTAAACGACACCTGGCCGTCGATGGCGGCGTAGAGCAGCGTCCGTTCCTGATTCATCACCACGTTTTTTCCCGGCTTGATCATGACTTCCCTGCCGTCCTTCGGCGCAATGGGCTCGCCTGTCACGGCCGTACCCGGCGTCCCAGGTGTTGGCGGCGTCTTGGCAGCCAGCAACTGTCCTTTGGCCACGTTGGGAATATTGGTGATGCTGTAGTAATCCACTCGCCCGTCATCCAACTCTTTGGGCCGTTTGTCGCCATGCAGCAGCGTCAGAAATGGATACTCGATTTTTCCGTCGAGCCCGGGAACCGGCGGTGTGCCGCGGGCGACGGTGACCGGAACATTGGCGAATTTGTCAGGATTGCCGACCAGTTCGCTGATGACGCTGTCTAATACGCCGTATGTCACATTTTTCGCGTGCAGGGCATCACGCACGTCTTTTTCCGTAATGAGGATAGGGCCACCCCGCCCCTCGTCGGGGACGACCAACGTGACCCTTGCCTCCAGCTTGTCGGGAGAGATGTTCACTTCCAGTCTGATGTTCCCTGTCTCTTCCATCTTTATTGCCCCCTCAAAACCATGGATTGCTCTCTTTCTGCAATCCCCACTCCTGTCCAGTCCTACATCAACTGCGATTTCCATCGCGACAGAGCTGAGCGCATGCGGGAAATCGCTTTGGAATGAAGCTGCGAGATGCGGGACGGAGAGAGATTCATCACTTCGGCAATCTCTGACAAAGACAGTTCTTCAAAGTAGAACAGCGAGACGACCAACCGTTCTTTTTCCGGCAGCTTGTCGATGACGCCGACCAAAACCTCCTTCAACCCGGCGGTTTCCGCCACGTATTCCGGACTGGGCGTCACTTCATCGATGATATAGGAATGACGTGCGGTCTTTTGTTCGTCTTCTTCGCCGACCGCTTCATCAATGGAGATCATCGATGCCAGCGAGGTCTCGTAGTGAACCTGGCGCAGTTCCTTCTCGGAGATGCCCAGATACTGGGACACTTCCCCTTCAGTGGGCGTGCGGAGCTTCTCCTGTTCCAGGTAGGAATAGGCCTCTTCGATCTTCTTGGCCTTGTCCCGAATTGTCCGCGGAATCCAGTCGTTTTCCCGCAGTCCATCAATCATTGCGCCGCGAATGCGCCACATCGCGTAGGTCTCAAATTGCAGACCGCGCGTATGGTCAAACTTGGCCAGCGCATCCAGCAGGCCAAAGCGGCCGTAACTGATCAGATCGTCCTTGTCCACATTGGCCGGCAGGTTGCCAGCCAAACGACTGGCAACCTTGTCGACGAGCGGGAGGTACTGGTTCACCAGGTCCTCCTCCGCCTCGCGACTGCCTTCCTGCTTCCACATCACCCATTTATCGAACTGTCTTGCCTTCTCCTGATTGGTAAGCCGTGCCACGAATCAGTCACCAACCTTTACTCATCAGTTAACCGCCTGACAACATCCGCAACGACAGCGGGATCTTGAACTGGTGCAATTCGGTCGATCTGGTTTGTGTTCAGCGGCGTAAACGGTTCATCGTCCAAAGCGGTCCGCTGTTCCCCGCTCTCCGGTGAGGCATCCGTTTCTTCCGCTGCAGCCTTGCCCGTGGCGGCCTCCGATGTATCCATGACCCTTGCCAGCAGCCAGCGCAGGGGAAACGCCACGAGAAAAAAGAGAATGAAAGCCATAAAGGCCCGCTCCAGCGAGACAAGCCAGGTGTTTCCTCCCAACGCCGTGGCCAGCGTCATGACGAAGCCGAGCAAACCGATTCCTGTGTTCAGCCAAATGGTTCCCCACATACCTATACTTCCTTCACACCTTGATTTACGGTCCGAATCTGGAGAATGCCCGTAGACGTGTCGAATTCGATCGTCCTTCCGCAATTGCCGCCAGTATCCTCAGCCACAATCCTGATCTGCGCGGATTGGAGCGCCTTCTTGCAGGCCTCTACGTTGCGCGGACCAATCCGCATCGTATCGCAGTTGCCCAAAGCCGCGAACATCTGCGCGCCGCCCGCCATCTTGGCCACCATGTGGCGGACCGACGCGCCTGCCCGCTCCATCTCCTGAATCAATCGGGGAATCGCCGTATCCGCGTATTTCCCCACCGTGATCTGCCCGCCTTTTCCCAAAGACGATTCAGGCAGCATCACATGGGCCATTCCGCCCACCTTGTGCACGACGTCATACAGCACAACTCCGACGCACGATCCCAATCCAGTCGTGCGCAACCGGTCCGGAGATTTTGCCACGCCCAAGTCTGCCATGCCGATTCTAATGATCTCCATCGAACGGAACTCCTAATGAATCAAATAGTGTTTTCAACGAATCCGGGTCCGGTATCAGAAAAAAGTGGCCTTTCACCCGATCGTTTCCTTCAAAAAAGGCGGTGTCTATCGTCAGGGCGACGTCACCCGTATGCCCGAGCTCGATCAACCCGTGGCTGAGGATCGCTCCGGCCATGTCGATGGCCAGCGCCGGCACGGAAGGCTGCATGCTCAGATTGGTGAAGTCGGCCAGCGACGACAGATACGACCCGGTCAGGATATTGCCGATTTCGTGCAGGGCGGAATACTCGAAATCGGTCCATTCGTACACGTCCTTATCCGCACCTGTCATCTGCCGCAGCAGGCTGCGTGCGGACTCCATGTCCAGGATAAAGAACATGTTGCCGGGGCAATCCCCTTCCACGCGAAGGTACACCGTCACGACAATCGCCTCGGAACCGCCGACACAATCGGCCACCTCATCAAACGGGATCACACTGACCTTCGGCACATTCATGTCAATTTCTTTTTGTATGAGCTTGGAGAGTGCCGTAGCGGCATGGCCGGCGCCAATGTTGCCCACCTCGCGCAGCACGTCGAATTGAAAGTCTCCAAACTTGGCAAAGTAATTCATCGCACTTATCCCTCAAGCGCGTCCAATTGCTTGATTTCTTCGTTGCTCAACACCTTGTCGAGGTTGAGCAGGATCAGGAGGCGTTTCTCCAGCTTGGCCACACCCCGCAGATATGCCGCTTCCACGCCGCCGACCACTTCCGGCGGCGGCTCGATGGCATCGATCGGGATGTCGATCACGTCGTTGGCCGCGTCGACGATCAGCCCCACTTCCAGCTCACCCACCCCTACGATGATGATCCGGGTCGATTCGCCGTAGGCTGTCTCCTCCAGGCCGAAACGGCTGCGCAGGTCAATGATCGGCGTCACCACGCCGCGCAGGTTGATGACCCCTTTGACAAACTTGGGCGTGCGCGGAACGCGCGTGATATGCTCCAATTTTTCAATCGACTTGACCTGGTTCACCTCAACGCCGTACTCTTCGTCTTTCAACCGAAAAACAATGACTTTTACTTCGCCTGTGATTTCTTTTTGCTCCAGCATGGGCTGCGCCTCCCTTTACTTGATCAGTGCGTTGCAATCGATAATCAGTGCAACCTGTCCGTCGCCGAGGATCGTCGCACCGGAGATGGCAAAGACGTTCACCAGGTATTTGCCCAGTGATTTCAGCACAATCTCCTGCTGACCGATGAAGGAATCGACCACCAGGCCGGCCATTTTTTCTCCCTTGCGAACGATTACGACGGCCACTTCGTCCTCACTGCCCACTCCTGCGTCGGGCACCTGGAAGATGTCCTTCAGCGAGACGAGGGGAACCACCCTGCCGCGGAAATCGATCACCTGCTGCTGATGCGCCATCATGATCTCATCTTTGCGGAATACAGCGGTCTCGATGATCGAGCTGAGCGGAACAGCGTACTTCTCGTTTTGCACCTGTACCAGCATCGCCGAGATAATGGACAGGGTGAGCGGAAGCTGGATGAGGAACGTGGTGCCCTGGCCGCGGACGGAGTCAACGCTGACGCTGCCGCCCAGCGATTCAATTTTGGACTTCACTACATCCAGGCCGACTCCTCGGCCGGAGATGTCAGAGATGACCTCAGCCGTGCTCAGACCGGATGCAAACAGCAGCTCGAAAATCTGCTTGTCCGTCATGTTGTCGGCATTGGCGGGATTGACGATGCCCCGCTCGATCGCTTTTTTCAGGACCTTCTCCTTGTTGATGCCGGCCCCGTCGTCCTTCACCTCGATGAAGACGTGGTTACCGCTGTGGTACGCGCGAAGGCAGATGGTCCCCTCTTCCGGCTTGCCCGCCTTTTTCCGTTCCTCCGGCGATTCGATGCCATGGTCGAGCGAATTGCGCAGGAGGTGCACCAATGGGTCTCCGATCTCGTCGATCACGGTGCGGTCCAGCTCAGTTTCCGCTCCATAAATTTCCAAATTTACTTTTTTGTTTAATTCTTTCGCCAAATCGCGCACCATCCGCGGGAAGCGGTTAAAGACCTGCTCAACCGGCACCATACGCATGGTCAGAATGATGTTCTGCAGGTCGCCGCTGATGCGGCTCATGTGTTCGACGGTCTCCTGCAGTTCGCTCTTGCCGATCTCGCGTGCCAACTGCTCCAGCCGTCCCCTGTCAATCACCAGCTCGCTGAACAGGTTCATCAGCACATCCAGCCGCTCGATATCCACGCGAATCGTCTTGCCCCCGGCGGACACCTTTTTCATACCGCCTGCCGGTGCGTCCGGTTTTTTCTCAACCGCCGGCGCTGCACTGGCTGCCGCCTGCTCTTTCGCCTGCTTTACTTCCTGCTCGGCTTTGGCAGCCGGTTCTTGCAACTGCAGCGGCTCCAGCTCCACATCGCTGATTTCTGAAATGTTGGTGATGGTTTGGCGGATCTTGTCGGCCGGCTGCATCGTGACGTACACCAGTTCAAACGAGCGGTCAAACCGTTCGTTCTCAATCTCTTCCACCGCCGGCGTCGACTTGATCACGTCGCCCATCGACTCCAGCTGATCAAACACCATGTAGGCGCGGGCCGCCTTCAGCACGCATCCTTCGTCAAGCGTCACCTTGATCCAGAACAGATTGTGGCCCACGTCCTTGGACTGCTTCAAAACGGTGAGGGCAAACTCGTCCAGGTCGTACTGCCTCTCTGATCCGGCAGCTTCATTTCCGGCGGGGGCAGCCTCCACCACCGCAGCCGTCTCCACAGCGGAAAAATCGCCCGCCACGATGGCACGCAGCTTTTTCACCAGAGTGGAAACATCTGCGGAACCGTCGCCGCCTTCCATGATGTTCATCACCATGCTCTCGATCAAATCGACGCTCTGAAAGATGACGTCCATGATATCGCTGGTAATTGTCAGCTTGTGGTTGCGGATCATGTCCAACACGTTTTCCGTCTCATGCGTGAGGCTTGCCATGTCCTCAAACCCCATGGTGGCCGACATTCCCTTCAGCGTATGGGCGGAACGGAAGATTTCGTTGACGATCTGGATGTTCTCCGGATCATTCTCCAACAGGAGCAAATTGGCGTTGATCGCCTGCAGGTGTTCCTTTGACTCTTCGATAAACATGTCCAGGTATTGATTCATGTCCACGGGTGATCCACCTCCCATAATCAATGCAACAGCTTACACAACGTTTCGGCTATCCGGTCCAAAGGAACGATGTTGTCGGCAAGGCCCGCCTGAATGGCAGCCCGCGGCATTCCGAAAACGACACATGTCGACTCGTCTTCGACAATGCTGATCACGCGTCCCGCCTCTCTCATTCGGCCCAGGCCTTTTGTCCCATCATTTCCCATGCCTGTCATGATGATTGCCCATTTGTCTACATTTGTCAATCGGCTGGCCGATTCAAACAGAACGTCAACGGAAGGACGGTGTCCACCCCGCGGTTCTTCTTGTTGTAGTCGTGTTTTCAATCCCCCACCGCTCACCTGAACCACTTCCAGATGAAAGCCGCCTGGCGCGATATACGCCGTCCCTGGCTGTATCCATTCTCCGTCTGTTGCTTCCGTCACATGGATGGCGCAAAGCGAATCCAGCCGCTGCGCGAGCGATTTGGTAAAACCGGCCGGCATGTGTTGGACGATGAGAATCGGCGCCGGAAAGTCGGACGGGAGGGCGGTCAACACCGTTTGCAGCGCTTTTGGCCCCCCGGTGGACGTCCCCAGTACAACCAGCTTGGAGACGGCTGACGCTCGGCGCGGGATTGCAGACGCCGGCGGCGTAACACGGGAATCAGCCGTTCCCGGATGGCTGGTGCCCGAAGCCGTACGACCCGGTGTGCCTGTGCCCGGTTGGGCTGGCAGCGTCCACGCTGTCTTTTGCTTGAACAAAGGTGAGCGCATAGGGAACGTGGTGCCGGGCCTGCCCAGCGGTCTTCGCAGACGCCCGTTCACCTGTGCCGCCGCTTTCACCCTTTCGATCAGCCGTTCGGCCACTTTGTGCAGATCGAGCGAAATGGGACCGGACGGTTTGGTCACGAAGTCTACCGCGCCCAGTTCCAGCGCGTGGATCGTCGCTTCCGCCCCTTCCCTGGTCAGACTGCTGAGCATCACGACCGGGACGGGGTGTTCGTTCATCAGACGTTCCAGCGCATCCAGCCCGTTCATGACCGGCATTTCAATGTCGAGCGTAACGACATCGGGATGGAGCTGCTTTACTTTTTCAAGACATTCGAGTCCGTTCTTGGCTCGGTCAACCACTTCAATGTCAGGATCGCTATGTAAGATGTCTGTGATGACTTTACGCATAAAGGCAGAATCGTCGGTGACGAGAACTCGAATCTTGTTCATCCGCTGCTGCTCCTTCCTTCTCCTGTTGCCTACCGAATAAAGCGTCTCAGCTTCTGCAAAAAGCCTCCGATCCCAGCCGGAAGAGACTGCCTTCCCCCCGCCTCTTTTCCCAGGTAGACGGCCGAAAGATGACGGATATCCCTGGACGCCTGCGCGTGCGGAAAGGCAAGCAAAAAGGGCCGCTGCAGTTTCACCGCTTTGGAAACGTGAGGGTCGTCCAGTACAAATCCCAACGGATGGACGTCCATGTTGAGAAACCGTTTGGCCACCATCACCAGCTTTTGGGCGGTCATCGTCCCTTCCCGGGCGGAAGTGACGCGGTTGACCACCAGCCGGATCGTCGTGCGGGGATTGTAGAAGTGAAGCATCTTGATCACGGCGTAGGCATCGGTGATCGCCGTCGGCTCCGGTGTCGTAACGAGAATCACCTCGTCGGACGACAGCATGAACCGCAGCGATTCGTTGGAGATGCCCGCACCGGTGTCAAAGATGATCGTGTCCGCATAGCCCTGCAGCGGCTGCAGACGGGCAAACAGCAGGTCAAGTTTGGCGTCGTCCAACTGCAAGAGCTTGGCAAAGCCGGACCCGCCGGCGATAAAATCCAGCTCGCCCGGTCCCCTTTCCATGATGTCCCATACGGTCATGTCCGGCTGCAGCAGATGCAGCAAATGCCGCTTGGGCGATATCCCCATCAGCACATCCAGATTGGCCAATCCCAGATCGAGGTCGAACAGGATTGGTTTGTGTCCCTTTTCTTGCAGGCCGAGGGCAAAGTTGAGGCTGAAGTTGGACTTGCCGACGCCCCCTTTGCCGCTGGTGACCGTAATCAGCCGGGTCTGCCGGGAGACGTTGTTCTGTTGCATGCGTGCGCGCAGTCGTTCGGCTTGGTCGTGCATGTGCGTTAATCTCCCATGATCATGTTGGCTACCAATGCTGGGGTGGCGGCCACGATGTCGTCCGGGACGTTTTGACCTGTCGTGATGTACGAGAAGGGAAGACCGGTCTCATATGCCACATTCAACATCGCCCCGTACGCTTCCGTCTCATCCGCCTTCGTAAAGATCACCCTGGAAACGGGCACGTCATCAAAGTTGCGGATGATCGCCTTGATGTCGCTGTACTTGGCGGTCAGACTGAGCACCAGGAAATTGAGGCAGTCCGCATCATGCCGCAACAGCTCCCGAATTCCCTGCACGTATTCGTCGTTGCGGAAATTGCGGCCGGCCGTATCGACAAAAATCAGATCGCATCCGCTCAACCGCTCCTTCGCCTGGACGATTTCTTTTGGCGAGAAGATCACTTCAAGCGGCACGTTCAAGATGTTGGCGTACGTCTTCAACTGCTCGACGGCGGCAATTCGGTACGTGTCCGCCGTGATGAATCCGATCCGCCGCTTGTCTTTCAGCATGCTGTCTGCCGCCAGTTTGGCAATGGTGGTGGTTTTTCCCACCCCGGTTGGCCCAAAAAGAAAGCGTACCTGACGCCAGACTCGATTCGTGACGGCATAGGCGATGCCTGTTCCACCCGTTCAGCGATAATCCGCGCAGCGGCTCGCTTCGCCTCTTCTTCCGTCCACTGAGCAGACGGCTCACCGTGCAGGAGCACCTGGCGGATGATGTCCGCCGTCACCTCTTCTGCGACCTCCTGCCTGACGAGATGCGCCTGAACCGCCTGGATTGCAGGCGGCAGTTGGCTGCTGAGGCCGTTGACCAACAGCTTGTCAAAGACCTGCCGCATATCCCGCACTTCGTCCGCCAACTGCTTGCTGTCGGCAGCAGCTGCCATGGAAGGGGCTCGCTTTGCCTGCGAGTGGTCGGGACGGGAGGCAGCCTGACGAGCGGAGTCAGCCGTCGCTTCATGCGTCAGCCGAGTATCGATGCCGGGAGGCTCTGATTCTGCTGTCGCCTGTCCAGCAGTCACCGTCGCCGCTTTTTGATAGGCCTGCTTGGCGGCGTAGCTGCCTGTCTGCGGCAAGGCAGAGGGGTCCGGCTGGCTGGCGGGAGAGGCGCTCGCTGCCCGCTCGGCCCCTTTGTCATCAACGGCGGCCACCACTTCGATCCGCTGCTTTGTGAACAATCCGAACAGTCCACCAGTTCGGATCGGCTTGGAGTTGAGGATGATGGCGTCCTTCCCCAGGTCAATCCGGATTTTCTCCAGGGCGTCCGGCATGGAATCGACAACGTAGCGCTTCACTCTCACGTCAGGTTCACCATCCCTACGCTTTGCACTTCAACATGCGGCTCCAGCTCGCTGTAAGACAAGACAGGCACATCCGGCATCATCCGCTCCATCAGCTGCCGCAGGTACATGCGAATCGCCGGAGAGGCGAGAATGATCGGCTGCTGGCCGGCATTGACCATTTTGCTCACTTCCGCCGACATGCTCTGGTAAATCCGCTGGGACGTCTCCGGGTCCATGGCCAGGTAGGTTCCCTGCTCAGACTGCTCGATTCGCTCGGAGATGGCCTTTTCCAGTCCAGGGCCTGCAGTGATCACCCGCAGCGGCTGTCCGGGCTCGGTGTATTGAAGCGTAAGTTGGCGGGACAACGCTTGGCGCACGTACTCCGTCAGCACGTCCGGATCTTTGGTGTAGACCGCGTGATCGGCCAGCGCTTCCAAAATGACCGGCAGATTGCGAATCGACACCTTTTCCCGGAGCAGTTTTTGCAGCACTTTCTGCACGTCGCCGATCGACAGCGTGCCCGGAATCAGTTCGTCCACCAGCACAGGCGCCGTCTCCCGTACATTGTCGATGAGGGAGCGCGTCTCCTGGCGGCCGAGCAGCTCGTGGGCGTGCCGCTTGATCACTTCCGTCAGATGGGTGGCGACGACGGACGGCGGATCGACCACGGTATAACCGGACAGTTCGGCAATCTCCTTATTTTCTTCTGTTACCCACAATGCAGGCAGTCCAAACGCCGGTTCGACCGTTTCGATACCGACAACCGCATCGTCTTCGAAACCGGGACTCATCGCCAGATAGTGATCCAAGAGGATCTCTCCCTTGGCGACCTGGTTTCCTTTGATTTTGATTATGTACTCGTTGGGACGCAGTTGGATATTGTCGCGAATGCGGATTACCGGCACGACGATCCCCAGTTCCAGCGCGATCTGTCGACGGATCATGATGACGCGATCCAGCAGGTCGCCGCCTTGTTTGGCGTCGGCAAGCGGAATCAGGCCGTAACCAAACTCGAACTCGATCGGGTCCACCTGCAGCAGGTTGACCACACTCTCGGGACTGCGCACTTCCTCGATCTGCTGTTCCTCTTCCTGTTGGGCCGTCTCTTCCTGCTCCACTTTCTGCTTTTTGTTCATCTTCCATCCGGCGAACCCGAGCAGTCCCGCTACCGGCACCACCGGCAGCAGTCCGATTGGCGTCAGCAGGCCTAACAGGGTGATGCCGCCAGCCACGATCAACAGCAGGCGGGGGTAGCTGAACAACTGGTTGCTGATATCTTCGCCCAGCCCGTCGCCGGAAGTGGCACGAGTGACGATGATACCCGTCGCCGTCGAAATCAGGAGAGCCGGAATCTGGCTGACCAGCGCGTCGCCGACGGACATGGTGGTGAATCGGGAAGCCGATTCGGCAAAACTCAGATCGTGAATAACCATCCCGATGATGAAGCCGCCGATGATGTTGACGATGAAAATAATGATGCCGGCGATCGCGTCCCCTTTGACGAATTTGCTGGCACCGTCCATGGCGCCGTAAAAGTCAGCTTCGTCCTCGATCTTTTTGCGGCGGGCGCGCGCTTCCGCCTCGGTAATCATCCCGGCGTTCAGGTCGGCGTCAATGCTCATCTGTTTCCCCGGCATTGCGTCCAGCGTGAAGCGGGCGGCCACTTCCGCCACGCGCTCCGAGCCTTTGGTGATCACGATGAACTGGATGACGACGAGAATCAGGAAGACGACAAACCCCACCACCTGATTGCCGCCGACGACGAAACTGCCGAACGCTTCGATGACCTTTCCGCCATCGGCGTGCGAGAGAATGTTCCGCGTCGTCGATACATTCAGCGCCAGGCGGAAGAGCGTGGTGATCAGGAGCACCGTGGGAAAGATGGAAAATTGCAGGGCTTCCTTTGTGTACATCGAGACGAGCAGAATCGTCAATGCAAGGGAGATGTTCAGGATCAAGAGCAAATCCAAAAGTTCAGACGGCAGTGGGATCACCATCATGACGACAATGCTGATGACGAACAAAACGGTACCCAGCTCTTTGAATCTGAATCCCACCGTGCATCCTCCTTTCTTTTGCTTATTTCACTTTCCCTTGCAGCTTGTACACGTACGCGAGAACTTCCGCGACCGCTTTGAACAACTCTTCGGGAATTTGTTGGCCGATCTCGACTTGACTGTAGAGAGCCCTGGCCAAGGGCTTGTTTTCCATGGTGATGATGCGATGTTTTTGGGCGATTTCCTTGATTTTCAGTGCAAGGTAATCCTGCCCTTTGGCGATGACTGTGGGGGCGCTCATCTCGCTTGCGTCGTACCGGATGGCAACAGCGAAGTGCGTCGGGTTGGTGATGACCACGTCCGCTTTCGGCAGCTCCTGCATCATCCGACGAATGGCCATGCTGCGCTGACGCTCGCGGATTTTCCCTTTGATCAAGGGGTCCCCTTCCGCCTGTTTGAATTCATCCTTGATGTCCTGTTTGGACATGCGCAGGCTCTTTTCATGTTCGTAGCGCTGGTACGCGTAGTCCAGAACAGCCAGGACCACCAGCGTCATTCCGATGTACAGCCCAAGTTTGGTCGCTTCCGAAGCTGTCAGTGAGAGCGCCGCTCCCAGCGGCTTCAGTGAGAGCTGAACCAGCTCGTCCTTGGTCTCCCACAAGATCATGAACGCAACGAGAATGCCCGCGCTGATTTTTAACAGCGATTTGAACAGTTCCACCACGGAGCGCAGGCTGAACAGCCGTTTCAGCCCCTGTACGGGATTCAGCTTGTCCAGCTTGATCCGCAGCGGTTCGGTGGTAAACAGCCAGCCCACCTGCATGTAATTGACGAGAACGGCGACGGTAAACACCACGCCCAGAACCGGTCCGACGATTTTCACGGCTTCAAAGGCAAGCTGGTAGAAAATGACCCGCAGATTTTCCTCGTTCACCTGCCAGCTCGTGTAGGTGACGAGCGACTCCCGCAGCAGATTCTGGAACGTGTGAAACATGGACGACCCCAGCACAATCAGCATGAGAAACGTCGCGGTCAGGCTGACGGACGGGGACAAGTCCGCGCTTTTGGCGACCTGCCCTTTCTTTCTCGCGTCCTGCCGCTTTTTCGGTGTCGCCTTTTCCGTCTTTTCGCCGTTGAAATACTGCAGATCGACCGGATACAAAAAGGCAAGTCGTTTCATGCTGCGCCTCCGAGCCACTTCATCATTTCCGCAAGCGCCCGAAACATTTTTTCAAACAAGCCGTTCAACGTCAGCAAAAATGCGGGCATGACCACGATCAGCATCAGAAAGCTGGCGAGCAATTTGATGGGCAATCCCACCACAAAGATATTAAATTGCGGGACCGATTTGGCGATAATTCCAAGAGAGAGATCGACCAGAAAAATGGCGACCACGATCGGCGCTGCAATCAGAAAGGCACTGAGAAACATGTCGCGAAACACCTTGACGGCCATCCACATCACTTGCTCACTGCCAAACGCAGCCCACATCTTGTCAAGCGGAATCGCCTGATAGCTGGCAAGAATCCCTTGGATCAACACGTGATGGCCGTTGATGCTCAACAAATAAAGCATCGCCAGGATGTTCTTGAAGTTGCCCGTCAGCGGCACGTAGGCGCCGGTGCGCGGGTCGATCACGTTGGCCATCGCCAGCCCCATTTGCATGTCCATCAATCCGCCGGCAACCTGGACGGTGACGTACATCAGCTCGCATATCACGCCGAGAATCAGGCCGACCAGCGCTTCCTTGACCGCGTAGAGCACAAAGGTGAGATCCAGCGGAATCTGCCCCTGGACCGGCACGTAGCTGAAACTGATCAGCGCCAGGACAAAAGCCAGGCCGATCTTGTACGGATTGGGCACGCCGCGCACCGAGAAAAACGGAGCCGAGACGAAAAACGCGGTCATCCTGACAAACACCAGCAGCAAAACAGGTAGATGAAGCATGATTGCAGCTATCATTTTTATCTATCCCACAAAGCGGTGCAGATTGCCGAAGATCCCCATCGTGAACTCCAGCATCACCCGCAGCATCCACGGCCCGACGGCCAAAATCGTGACGAAGATGGCGACAATTTTCGGGATGAATGCCAGCGTCTGTTCTTGAATTTGTGTGGTTGCCTGAAAAATGCTGACGAGCAAGCCGACCAGCATGCCGACGCCCAGCGCCGGTGCCGTCACCAGCAGGATGGTGTATACGGAGCTTTGGGCGATTTGCATCAAAAATTCTTGTGTCATGCTCTCCCTCCTAGGCTGGCTTGTCGGCCGGATGTCAGAAACTGGCCAATAGTGATTTCACGACCAAATACCATCCGTCCACCATGATGAACAGCAATATCTTGAACGGCAGCGAAATCATCACAGGGGGCAGCATCATCATCCCCATGCCCATCAGGATGCTGGAAATGATCATGTCGATGACGAGAAACGGAATGAAAATCATGAAGCCGATTTGAAATGCGGTCTTCAATTCGCTGATGGCATACGCCGGCACGAGCGCGCTCAGCGGAATGTCCTGAATTGTCTTGGGCCTTTCTGCTTTCGTGTACGACAAAAAGAGCGCCAAATCTTTTTCCCGCGTCTGCTTGGCCATAAATTCCTTGAACGGAACGACCGCCGCTTCCAGCGCTTGCTGTTGGGTCATTTTGCCCTGCATGTACGGTTGTACCGCCGTCTCGTTTACCTTTGCCAGCGTGGGCGCCATGATGAAAAACGTCATGAACAGCGCCAGCGAAATCAGCACCTGATTGGGCGGCATCTGCTGCGTAGCCAGCGCGTTGCGGACGAAGGACAGCACGACCACGATCCGCGTGAAGCTGGTCATCAACAGCAGGATGGCAGGCGCTACGGACAAGACCGTCAATATCAGCAGAATCTGTACCGCCGAGGAGGTTTCTTGCGGCGTTCCGCTGCCTCCGCCAATCTTCAGATCGATGGTAGGTACGAGCGGCACATTGGCAGGCGCTGCCGCCGCCCATTCCGGTATCGCCAGCAGCACCGCAGCGATCACCAGGAGCTGGAATAGTTGTTTCATCCTCGATCCCCTCTGTCATGACCTTGCTTCTCCACCCAGGTCCCCGTCTGATCGGACCGCTTGTCGAGATCGTTCCACTGCTTGCGCAGCAGTTCTGCAAACGTACGCCCGTCCGCATCCGACAGGTGTATTTCTTCGTCTTCTGTCTGCCGCTTTCGGCCAAACGGCAGCCAATCGAGCGAAAAACCGGCAAGCGGCGGCTTGATCTCCGCTTCTGCCAGGATGAGGTCTGCCTCTTCCCCTGGTGGAATCTGCTTGAGCAGCTGAACGTTCTCTCCCACGCCGAGCAGGTACAGCGACTCCCCGATCATCACCAGTTGGATCGTCTTGCCGTTGCCCAGCGGAGCCGCACTGATCACTTTGATCGGACCATGCGCCTGTCCCATCTGCCGCCGGCCGAGAAAACGAAGCAGCAGATAGATCAGGACGACGATCACCCCGAGTGAAAAGATCACCTGAAACAGATAGCCCCACATGCTGCCTGTCTCACTGCCGGGTATGGCCGCCGGCTCTGGGCCGCCGGCGGGCGCACCGGGAGAGAGTGTTCCTTTGCGCAGGGCGTCTGCTACGGAGTCTTCCTCCGCCAGTGCGGAAGCCGGAAGGGAAGCGACAATCGCAGCGATGATGCAATACACCCAGATGAGACGCGCCCCTGGTTTCCGGAAAAACTTCATCATTAGCCCAGCGTTTTCTTGATCGCTTCCAGCACGCGATCAGCCTGGAACGGCTTGACGATAAAATCCTTGGCGCCCGCCTGAATCGCATCAATGACCATCGCCTGCTGCCCCATTGCCGAGCACATGATGACACGGGCGTTCGGATCGATTTTCTTGATCTCCTTCAGTGCAGTGATGCCGTCCATCTCCGGCATGGTAATGTCCATCGTCACCAGATCCGGTCCCAGCTCTTTGTACTTCTCCACCGCCTGCGCACCGTCGCTCGCTTCGCCTACCACGGTGTATCCGTTTTTGGACAGGATTTCCTTGATCATCATGCGCATGAACGCTGCGTCATCGACAACGAGTACTTTGTTGGACATAAGTAAGCTCCTCCTTTTTTATCCGGTGATTTGATGATTCATTGTAATTTTTGTACGCGGTCCCACTGGCTGATGATGTCTGTTACGCGCACGCCAAAATTTTCGTCAATCACGACGACTTCCCCTTTGGCAATCAGCTTGTTGTTGACCAGGATGTCGACGTGTTCGCCTGCCAGCTTGTCCAGTTGGATGATCGAGCCGGCGGACAGGTCGAGAATTTCCTTGATCAGTTTTTTCGTCCGTCCCAGTTCAACGGTCACTTGCAGAGGAATGTCCATCAACAGATTCAGATTTTGTCCGTCAGCGGAAATCATCGGGTCACCTCCAAACGGCGCAAATTGGGCCGGTTTCACATTGGCCTGGTTGCTCGGTTGTCCACCCAGATGCTGCGGGGCGGACGACACTTGCTGCCCTGCATACTGAGGCGGATAGGGCGGATAGCCTGCGGGCATTCCCTGTGGGTAAGCGTTCGGGTACATGGGCTGTCCCGGATATCCCATCGGCGCATAACCGGCCGGAGGAGCTTGCGGGGGTTGCACCGGTTGCTGCGGCGGCATCTGCTCTGCAGCGGGAGCGTCCTGTTGTACCTCCTGCTGTGGAGCCGACAAGCTCAGTGCGGGCATTTCCGTCGCAGCCGCGGCCGCTTCCAGCTCGCTTTCAGAACCGCCGGTCAGCCTGTTGATCATTTCACGAGCGAAGGAGAGCGGCAGCAGCTGCATGATGTTGGAGTCGATCAGCTCACCTTGTTCCCCTACTTTCAGCCGGAAAGACACCTTGACAAGCGGCGTGTCATCTTCGGTGAATTTATGCCCGTCCTTGCCCTTGGCCAAATCCATGATGTCAATCCCGGGCGGCGAGATGTTCACCATCTGGTTGAAGATGGTGGACATCGACGTGGCGGCTGACCCCATCATCTGGTTCATCGCTTCCTGCACCGCGCTGATGTGCATTTCTGTCAACTCAGTCGACTCTGGCCGGCCGGAACCGCCCATCATCAGGTCGGCGATCACCGCAGCGTCTTCCATCCGCACCACCAGCAGATTGATTCCCTTGAAGCCGTCTGTGTACTCGACGTGAACGGCGACGTGCGGGATGGGAAATTCCTTCTCCAGGTCGTGGACATGAACCATCGAAACCGTCGGCGTGGTGATGTCCACTTTTTGGTTCAACAACGTGGAAAGAGCCGTTGCAGCGCTTCCGAAGGAGATGTTGCCGATTTCACCGAGCGCGTCCTGCTCAAACTCGGACAGGAATTCAGCGACGTTGGGAGCGCTCGAAACTTCTTCTACTTCCTCTTCCTCCTCAACCAGATTGTTCGCGCGGAGCAGCGCGTCAATCTCTTCCTGCGAAAGCATGTCTCTAGTCATTGTTCTCCTCCCCTTCCTCGAGGACTTCTTCGATCTGCACGGCTACACGCCCTTTATGTGTACCGGGTTGTCCAAGGAACTTCAGGCGATTGCCCACCCGGATTTTCAGCTTGTTCTCGATGAGCTGGTCGAGCTGAATTACATCACCCGGCTGCAACTGCAAGAACTCGCCCACCGTGATGGTGGCCGTGCCCAGCTCGGCGATCACCGGCAGCTTGGCCGTCTTCACCCGCTCCTCCACGCGCAGCCGCTCTTCTTCGTCCCTGTTCTTCTTCTGCTTGGAAAACCAATACTGCCCGGACAGTTTCGGCATGATCGGCTCCAGCACGACATGGGGCAGGCAGAGGTTGATCATGCCCGTGGTGTCTCCGATCTTCGTGCTGAACGAGATGACCGCAACAATTTCATTGGGGGAAACGATCTGCATGAACTGCGGATTCATTTCCAGCCCTTCCATGTACGGATCAAGCTCGATGATCTGCTTCCATGCCTCATGAAACGTATCCAGCGCCTTGCTGAACACCCGTTCCATGACAGTTGTCTCAATTTCCGTCAACGCCCCCATCTTGTCCGGAATCGTTCCCTGTCCGCCGAGAAGCCGATCCAGCATGGTGTATGCGATGTTCGGATTCACTTCCAATACCATGCGCCCTTCCAATGGCGGCGCCTCAAAAATGTTGAGGATGGTCATTTTGGGAATGGAGCGAATAAACTCGTCATACGGCAATTGGTCGACGGAGGCAACCGTAATTTGCACGAAGGTACGAAGCTGAGCGGAAAAATACGTCGTCAACAGCCGCGCGTAGTTTTCGTGAATGCGCGTCAGGCCGCGGATCTGATCTTTGGAAAAACGCAAGGCCCGTTTAAAGTCGTATACTTTTACCTTTCGCTCAGACTCTTCTTTTTTCAGCTCGTTGGCATCCATCTCTCCCGACGAGAGCGCGGCCAACAACGCGTCAATCTCACTTTGTGAGAGAACCTCGGCCATGTGTCGTCACCTCCCAGCTATGTATACATCCATCGTGGCTTACGACAAGACGCGCTTCGTCGTCAGCACCTGTACGATTTTTCCTTCCTGCATGAGCGCACTGATTTCGTTCATGATCTTGGCTTCCAGTTTGTTGACGCCTTCTGTTCCTTTGATGTCTTCGGGGGACAGGCCGGCCAGTGTCTTGATGATGATCTGGTTGACCTGGGGCAGGCGCTGCTGCAGTTCTTCCTTGGCATCTGAACTGTCCGCTGTTATCGTAAAGCGAACAATAATGTAGTTGTCGGAGAGCAGATTGGTCGTGATTTCTCCGGTATCCACGGAGTATGCCTCCAGTTCTTTAGCCGTGAGAGCCCGTACCCCCTTTTCTTCACCATGGCTTGCGGTTTGTGCTGCTGGGGACAGGTACGTCTGCCAGAGAACGAAGGATACGACACCCAGAAGCGAAATCGCGATGATGATGATAAGTGCCATGTTAAACAACCGGTTTTGAAACATCACACGTGCCTCCCGCTATTCAATGAAATCGTCCGGAACGCGCGGCGCCGCGCTTGCCGGGAACGTCTGCCTGTAAAAGTCCACTATCCGCGAAGCCACTGCCTCAGCGCTTTCCCTGACGATGTATTTCTTGCCGTTAAACAGCGTGATGACCGTGTCGGGAGTGGATTCCACCATTTCGACATGGGTAGCGTTGAGGTAAAACTCCTCGCCGTTAAATCGCGTCAGTCTGATCATCGGCTGCTCCTTTCGGGATGGGGGGCGGCGGGATGACCGCCTCCCCCTCATTCATCCGCTAGGCGTTATCGTTTCAGGTTGACCAGTTCTTCCAGCACGGTGTCGGACGTGGTGATGATGCGGGAGTTGGCCTGGAACCCGCGCTGAGCGACAATCATCTCGGTAAACTCTTCAGACAGGTCCACATTGGACATCTCCAACTGACCGGAGATGATGTTCACCTTGGCAGTTGCCGCATCAATCGGTGTGGTCGGATCTTCTCCGTATGCCCCTGCGTTGACGGTATATTCGTACAGGGAGTTGCCAATTTTCTTCAGGCCGCCCGGGTTGTCAAACGTCATCAACCCGATCTGGATGGAAGAATCCAGCTCTCCAGCCTCATCCACCGTGGTGATGACCCCGTCTTTACCGATGGAGTAAGAAACGATACCATCGTTCCGCGAGATTTGAATCGGTTCGCCATTCACGTCTACCAGTTTCAAACCTTGCGGGTTTACCAAATAACCAAGCGCGTCACGGGTAAAGTTGCCGGCACGGGTGTAGTAGTACGTCTCGCCGCCATCCGGCGTAACCATGAAAAACGCTTCCCCTTCGATCGCCAAATCCGTGATCACGTTGGTGGTCATCGGGCTGCCGGCCGTAAACACCGTGTCAATGGAACCGATCTGCGTCCCCAGTCCGACTTGCATCGGGTTGGAACCGCCCTTGCCGTCATCGGTTGGTGCAGTCGCACCGGCAATGTTTTGGCTGAGAATGTCCTGAAACATCGCGCGGCCTTTCTTGAATCCTACCGTGTTCACGTTGGCAATGTTGTTGCCGATTACGTCCAGTTTGGTTTGAAAACCGCGCAGACCGGAAATGCCGGAGTACATGGAACGAAGCATTAACAATTCCTCCTTCACAAACAGGTATCGGGTCTATTGGCGACTGCCTCGGTCATTCGGCAGCCGACGGGCTTCCTCCGAGAGGTCCAGCCCTCTGATCCATTCATGCAAAGACCGCGCTGTCGATGTTGGTAAACACGTTTTCCTTCATGCTGACGTCGTCGACGGCGGTAATCACTTTTCGGTTGATGATGCTGACGACGTAGGCGACGTTGTCCATCAAGATCAGCGATTCTTTCGCCCCTTTGTCAGCCGCTTTTTGCACAGCCGACTGCAGTCGGTTCAGCTCGGCTTCGTTGAGCGAAATCCCCCGTTCGCGCAGACGCATCAGTGCGTGCTGACTGAACGTGAGGGGCTTGGGGCCTTTCGCTTTGTCAACAGACTCGGCGAGGTAGTGGCGAAACGATTTGCCTGCCGGTTCCGCACCGGTCGTGCTAACAGCAGCTGGTCGCTTTGGCTTGTTGGGAAAGTAGGTCTGCCCCACGTAAAACGTGTGCATGGCGGTCCCCCCTTTCACGAACAGCTAGCCCGGCTAGCGAATGCCAGTAAAGGCAGCACGGCCCAATTCCCGCCCAACCGCGGCAAAATCACTATCCTCCAGCAGTCCTTCCAGCGAAAATTCCACCTGATCTTCCTGCTGTTCCTGTCGCTGGCGCCCATCGCCTTGCTGACGTGCCTGCTCCCGCTGCTGCTGGAAGGCAAACGAACTTGCCTGATGCTGATTGACTTCCAGGCGATCCACCTGCAGACCTTGTTGGGTCAACGCTGCGCGAAGCTGCGGAAGCTGGTTGTCCAGCAATTCCTTGCCGGCTGCCGTTTCCGCGGAAAACTGAGCCGTAATCACCCCGTCACGAGCGGTGATGATCACGTCCACTTGGCCCAGCGACTGCGGGTGGAGAATCAGTTTGGCCTCGTGCACGCCGTTCCCCTGGGTGATTTTCATCTGTTGGACAAACAGCTGCGTGACTTGCTGCGCAAACTGCTGGGCGTGTACGGGATGAGCTGTCACCGTTTGCTGCGGAATTCTGCCGTGATTCACCACTTGGTGGAACGGAAGAGCAACCGCGTGCTCAGGCAAGATGACTGATTCCGATTCCGCCAGCGGCGAAGCCTGCACATTCAGCGTCTGCTGAACGGGTGTGCTGCTGCTGCGCACCTGCACGGCGGCTTCCGCCTGGTAGCTGGACAGGGCCTGGGTGACGCGAAGGGACTGCATGGTGAGTTCCTTTTCCGCGTGCCGGATGGGAACGACAGATGGTTCCGCGCTCCGGATGCCGCCTTTTCCATGGATCAGGACAAGCGGCTGCTTTCTGGTGTCACTTTCCTGTTTGCCGGCTGCTGCCCGCAGCTCCTCGCCGAACTGCTTCAGCAGAGCCTCCACCTGCTTGTCCACCTGCTGCCATTCGATCACCTTCGCGCCTCCTTCGGCACGTGCGAACGATACGATGGCTTCGGCCAGTTTTTCTGCCGTCGCCTGCGGGATGCCCCGCTGAGTGAACGTAGCGGCAACCTCTTCGGGATCCTGCATGTGAAGCGTCGGGAAAAGCTGTTGGATCAGTGCCAGCAGATCAGCCAGCAGCGCCATGTCTTCGGCGCCTGCTTCGCCTGGCAGGGACTGAGACGGTTCCCCCGCCTGCACATTTTGCAGCACGCTGCCAATCTGTGCAGCAAACAGATCTCCACCCTCCGGATTCGGCTGTGCAGAGACGCCGACTGTGATGGCGGACGCCGCCGGAGCTCCCTTCACATTGGCTACATTCATCTCATTCACCTCCTCGGATTGTATTGTTGCTTATGAAAACGACAGACGCGGTGCTTGTATGGCCCGTCGCCTATCGAAGCAACTCGCTCGTGATGCGCGCAGCCACGTTTTCTTTCCGCTGGCTGTCCTGCTGGGCGATTGCCGCCAGGATTTGCGCCCGTTTGTCATGAGACAGGCCGGCCATAATCGAGATGGCCCGGTTGCGGTCGGTACCCATCAGCGTACGAATGACGGTAGCGGCATCCGCAGCCGGCATTTGCGAGAAGGTCTGGATCAGCGAATCGATGCTGGTCGTATCCTTTCGCGTCTCGCTCAGCGCCTTGGTCAAGATTTGCACCCGTTCCTGCAGCGCGGCGATGTCATCGTCCTTGTTTACCACCGTATCCTTTAATTGAATGGAGATGTCGGCCGCTTTTTTCGGGTCCATCTTGGCCAGTATGTTCGCCTGCTGCTCCGCTTTCATCTTGCTCATGACCGAAACCGCTTCGCTCATGCTGAGGTTTTCGACGATGGCTGCTGCGTTTTTCGGCGACATCGTCGCGTACAATTTGGCCAGGTCCTGATACTGCTTTTGCCGCTCTTCCTCGCTGGTGCGCTTGTCCTCAAGCAGCTTTTGCAGATCCAGCACCTGTTTTTCCAACGCCTGAATGGTGGCGTCCTTTTTCGCCGTTTCACTCTGCAGGTTGGCGATTGTCTGCTTGTTTTTCGCCTGCTCCTCCTGCAAGCTGCTCACCTGTTTGCCAATGTCGACTGACTTCTCTTCCGCATCGGACATCGCGTACTGGTCAGGCACGATTTTTTCCACGATCGGAATCGTGTTGGCCCAACTGAGCACGCTGCCCAACACGTTGTATCCCAACAGGCTGAGAAGCACGCCTCCGAGGAGAGTGGCAAACAGAGCGGGGATTGCAATCATGTAGAAAAACCATTCCCACCTGCTGTACTCCCGTTCTTCTTGGATCTCTTCCATCGTGAACCTCCCTCAGTTGCTCCTGCGAAGATAGAGCTGCGTGCCAATCTCGTCCAATTCTTTCTGCTCTTTGAGTCTTTCCGCGTAGAGAAACTGCCCGAGCGCCTTTTCCCGCAGCCGCTGCCACAGTTGCGTCTCCTGCATCCGTTCCGCCAGTCTGCGCTGGCAGCGCTCCACTTCCTGTTCACACCCGTACAGCGTCCGTCGCTGGTTGACAATGGACTGTTCGACCGCCTGACGGTACTGGCTGAGTTCGATCAACTGGGCTGCGCTGCAGGTTTGGCTTTGCGCCTCGTGCAGCATGTTCGTCACTGCCTCATGCCGCTCCGTCAGTCGAAACAGCTTGAGCTCCTCTTCGTTCTTTCGCTGCACGGACTTGCCAAACGCCCACTCGGCCTGCTCTTTTTCCTTTTCTTTTACATCCAGCACTTTTTGCAGTTGAAACCGGAACACGTTCACGCTAGTTCACCCCTCCGAAATGGGCGGTTAACGCCTGAATCGTGGTGTCCAGATCGGACGGTTCGTGCGTTCCCTGCGCCGTAAAATCGCGGATAATGTCCTTGTAGCGAATCGCCGCATCGATCTCCCGGTTGGTCCCCGGCTTGTAGGCGCCGATGTTGATCAGGTCCTCCGCTTCCCGGAATGTGGCGAGATGACGCTTCACCTGGCGGGCCGCTTCAAGATGACGTTCGGTGCAGATCTCGTTCATTACCCGGCTGACGCTGGCAAGCACGTCAATCGCCGGAAAGTGTCCCTTTTGCGCGATTTTTCGGTCGAGGACGATATGCCCGTCCAAAATCCCGCGCACCGCGTCCGCGATCGGATCATTCATGTCGTCAGAATCGACCAAAACGGTGTAAAAACCGGTGATGCTTCCTTTGTCCGCCGTACCGGCCCGCTCCAACAGCTTGGGCAACAGCGCAAACACTGACGGGGTGTAACCGCGTGTCGCCGGCGGTTCGCCGATCGCCAGGCCGATTTCCCGCTGCGCCATGGCAAATCGGGTAACCGAATCCATCATCAACATGACGTTCAGGCCGCGGTCCCGAAAGTACTCGGCGATCGAGGTGGCGATCATCGCCCCTTTGATCCGGATCATGGCGGGCTGGTCGGAAGTGGCGACAACGACGACCGACCGTTTTAGTCCTTCTTCCCCGAGATCCCGCTCGATAAACTCCATCACCTCGCGGCCGCGTTCCCCGATCAGGGCGATGACGTTGATGTCCGCCGTCGTGTTGCGGGCGATCATTCCCAGGAGCGTGCTCTTTCCGACGCCGGAACCGGCGAAAATCCCCACACGCTGTCCTTTTCCGACCGTCAAGAGCCCGTCGATGGCCCGCACGCCCACGCTCAGCGGTTCTCTGATGCGCGGCCTAAGCAGCGGATTGGGCGGTGCATTGTTGGTCGGATAGGAGGCAAGGCCAGGCGGGATGCTTCCCTGCAGCGGGCGCCCCAATCCGTCCAGCACCTTGCCGAGGATTTCCGGCCCCACCTTGACGGACAGCGCGCTGCCGGTGGCTACGACGTCACTGCCCGGCCCGATGGACGTCAGCTCCCCAAGCGGCATCAGCAGCACCTTGTTGTCCCGGAAGCCGACTACCTCCGCGATGATGGGCTCGCCGCTTTGCGGGAAGATCTGGCAGATTTCTCCCAGCTTCACTTCCGGGCCCTGCGACTCGATGGTAAGACCCACCACCTGTGTAACCTTTCCGTTGACCCGCACCGGGTCGATACCCTCCAGCGCCTGCCTGTATTTCCCCAGGTCGAGGATCGTCATGTCACTTCACTCCCCCTGGCGATGTCCAGCAAACACTGTTTGATTTCATGCAATTGCGTATCAATTCGGGCATCGATACTTCCCAGCGGCGTCCGAATCACGCAGCCGTCGTCCTGGACGGTGTGATCCGGGTAAATGGAGAGCTCCGCCTGTCCGTCCAGGAGGGCAAGCAGTTGGGCGCGCTGCTCCTGGACAAATGCGTAGTGGCGGTGATTGACGCAGACGGCCACGTGGCCGTGCACCCGAGAGCGGCGCAACAATTTTTTCACCATCTCCAAAACCGTTTCCGGCGAGCTGTGCAGCTCCGTCCCAATCACTTTTTGTGCTACGTCCACACTTAGCTCTACCAGGAACGGTTCCGCTTCGGCGATGATCCGTTCCTTTTCGGCGTACGCCTGCTCCAGAAGGGAACGGGCTTGTTCCACACAAGCGGTCTCTTCTTCCAACGCCTGCCGCTTTCCATCTGCGTAACCGGCGTCATATCCTTCCCGGCTCGCCTGTTCCCGCGTTTCCTGAAACAGAGCTTCTGCTTCGCGCCGTTTTTCCTCCCACCAGCGTTCCACTTCCGCGAGCGCCTGCCGCTTGATTTCCTCGGCCTGCTCCATGGCCTCGCGAAGCACGCCCTGCGCGGTTTCTTCCGCATCCTGGAGGATAATTTTCGCTTCTTCCTCAGCATTTTTTACCAATTGATGATTTTCTTGCAACCTTTCGGAAGTTTGCTCCGTCTGTAATGGTGAAGTCCTTAATTCAAGGAATACCGATTCGTCTGAAGCCTGGTAGTGGGACAGCTTGATGATTCTAGACAATGATATCATCCCCTCCACCGCGGGCGATGATGATCTCACCCGCCTCTTCTAAGCGGCGAATGATTGCGACGATGCGGGATTGAGCTTCTTCGACGTCGCGCAGACGAACAGGACCCATAAACTCCATTTCTTCCTTGAAGGTGTCTGCCATCCGTTTGGACATGTTCCGGAAGATGACTTCGCGGACTTCCTCGCTGGCCACCTTGAGCGCGAGCTGAAGATCGGTATTTTCCACGTCGCGGATAACCCGTTGGATGGAACGGTTGTCCAACGTGGCGATGTCTTCGAAGACAAACATGCGCTTCTTGATCTCTTCTGCCAGTTCGGGGTCCTGGATCTCCAGCGAGTCCAAAATGGTCCGCTCGGTTGCGCGGTCCACGCCGTTGAGAACGGCGACGATCGCTTCGATACCGCCAGCCTGGGTGTAATCCTGGGTGACGGTTGCGGACAGTTTTTGCTCCAGAACCTGCTCCACCTGGGCGATGACCTCCGGTGACGTGCTGTCCATCAGCGCGATCCGCTTGGCCACGTCAGCCTGCCGGTCCTGCGGCAGCGCGGAGAGAATCATCGCTGCCTGCTGCGGCTCCAGATAGGAGAGCACCAGGGCAATTGTTTGCGGATGTTCGTTCTGGATAAAGTTCAGGATTTGGCCCGGGTCCGCTTTGCGGGCAAAGTCGAACGGGCGTACCTGCAGATTGGCGGTCAGACGGTTGATAATATCCATCGCTTTCGATTCGCCCAACGCTTTTTGCAAAATTTCCTTTGCGTATGTGATTCCGCCTTGGGCAATGACTTCCTTGGCGACCGCTATCTGGTGAAACTCAGCAAGAATCTTGTCTTTTTCATCGGAATCAACCTTCCGGACGTTGGCAATTTCCAGCGTAAGCTGTTCAATCTCATCTTCGCGCAAGTGCTTGAACACCTGGGCGGAGATTTCCGGCCCGAGCGAGATGAGGAGGATTGCTGCCTTCTGTCGTCCGGTCAACTCTTTGGCGCCGCGAGCCATACTGTTTTCACTCCTTAGTCTTCAGCTAACCACGTGCGAAGCAAGACAACGAATTCGTCCGGCTTGCTGCGCGCTAGTTTTTCCAGTTGCTTGCGCACCACCACTTGATCCGTGTCTTCCTGGTAGGTCAAATCCGGAATCTCCATCGGTTGCGGCGGCATCAGGTCCGGAACCTCTTCTTCTTGCAGCTTCGCTTGGCGGCGGCGATAGATAAGGAATGCGACCGCACCAAGAGCCAACAGGGCGATTGCACCTGCTCCGTACAAATACGGTGTCAAGTCGGTGGAGCTGTCAACTGCCACCTTGCCGGAGAACTGACGCGGCAAGACAGAGATGTGCTGGTCCAGTTCCTCCTGGGTCAACTGCACGCCACTGTCGCTTAACGTGACTCGCACCACGTTGCGGAGTACCTGCTTGATGCTTTCGATGGTCTGATCATCCAACTGCCCGCCTTCCGGAGGCTCTACGCCGACGTTGATCGTGATGTCCTCGATCTTGTACGGGCTCATCGTGATGTTGCGGGTGATTCGGTTTACTTCGCGGTTGATCGTATCGCTCAGTTCTTCGTACTGGCTGTTGCTTCCCTGCGGCGAGCTTCCCGGATAACCGGGGACGGCATTTTCGCCAGTTCCTGCTATTCCGCCAGGAGGAGCACCCTGCCCGGAGAACGTTTTGGATGATTTTTGGGATGAGATGATAAGTCCTTCGTTGTTTTCCTTATCCGGCGCTTCGACCAGGTTTTCCACGCGGTTTTCCTTGTCGAAATTCATCTTGATAAACGTATGGACGATGACCTTATCCCTGCCCATCATCGTGCCCAGGAGTTGGTACAGGTTTTGCTGAATCTCGCGCTCGACGTTGGCTCTGATTTTCTCCTGCTGCTCGAAGCTGGTCAGCGAGCCTTCCGTTTCGGTGCCATCCTTCCACTCCAGCAGATTGGAGTACTGGTCGGAAATCGTGATGTTATCCGGCGGCAGTTTGGGTACGCTGCGGGATACCAACAGGTACAGCGCGTTGATTTGCTTTTGGTCCAACCGGGTACCCGGTTCCACGTCTACGATGACGGAGGCGGTTGCTGATTCAGGCTTTTCCGTGATCCAGATGCTTTCCTCCGGCAGGTTGATCATCACCTGAGCGCTTCGGACACCGTTTACCCGTTCCAGCATCTTGCGCAGTTCTTGCTGCAGCGCCTCTTTTTTCATCACGTCAAACTGACGGTCCGTTACACCCAGCGTGTTGGAGAAGATCTCCGTGTTGATGCCTGCCTGGCTGGGAATTCCTTGAGCGGCCAGATCGACGATGACATCTTGAGCCAGCTTTTGCGGAACCTCGATGTTGGTCCCGTTATTCGTGATGCGGTATGGAATATTCTTGCTTTCCAGTTCCTGCTTGATCAATCCGATTTCCTGTTCACTCAGCCTCTGGTTGTAGAGGGGCGTGTAGACCGGCTGTGAGGCAATGTATATGTATAGGCCGAGCGAGATGAGCAAAAACAGCACGATCCCGGAAATCATCCACCTTCGCTTGGGCGAAAGCTGATTCCATTTCGTCAAGACTTGCTCTTTATACTGTAAAAGACGTTCGTTCATGGTTCACCTCACCAAGAATACCGACGACGTTAAATAGGCATGCGCATGATTTCCTGGTAGGACTCAATCACCTTGTTGCGCACCTGCAAGGCCATTTGCAGCATGATCGTGGATTTCTGACCGGCGATCATGACCTGATGCACGTCCTGGACTTGTCCGGCTGCAAACCGGTCCGCCAGCACGGCTGATTCCACCTGTGCCTGATTGACCTGATCCAGCGCATCCGCGAGATAGGCTGAAAAGGACTTCGTGACCTCTGCAGGCGTATACGACTTCGTCACGGATTTTGGCTGTATCGCGTCCACTCGGGAAAGCACGCTAATGTCCATTCCTTACGCCCCCTCTTACTTGATCTCCAGTGCTTTCATCATCATGCTTTTGGCTGCGTTCAGGACAGTGACGTTGGCTTCGTAGGAACGCGAAGCAGAGATCATGTCCACCATTTCCTTCATCACGTCGACGTTTGGCAGCAGTACGTATCCTTCTGCGTCAGCATCCGGATGCGTCGGATCGTACATTCGTTTGAACGGCGTATTGTCTTCGCGGATTGCCGTCACACGTACGCCTTGTTCAGTCTGGCCGGTCACCGTACCAATCGCCGCCTGAAGCAGGTTGTCAAACGACTGCCCGTTTACCGGCGACAGTTCCACCATTTTGCGTTTGTACGGCTGCCAGGCCCCGTTCACGAATGTGGCGCGGGTCGTATTGGCGTTGGCGATGTTCGCCGCGATCGTATCCAACCGCAGGCGGTTGGCTGTCAGCGCAGAGGCGCTTGTATCCATTCCCTGAAACAGGCTCATCTACTATCTCCCTCCACCTTCGAGCACGCTGCGCAGCTTCTGGAAGTATCCTGCCGTGAGCTGCGTCAGACCATTGTACCAGATCTGGTTCTTGGCCAACTCATTCATCTCAAACTCCAGATCTACATCGTTGCCGTTGTGTTGCATCATGTTCCCGACATTCGACAAGATTTGCGGCATCGGCAGTGTCCCCATTCGGTTAAATGGGATGTGCCGCTCATTGGTACGGTACGCCTCCAACTTCTGTAGACCCGCAGTCCCCGCAAGTTCCTGCTGCAATAACTCCTCAAAGACGACACGCTTGCTTTTGAACTGAGGGGTATCTACATTCGCGATATTGTTCGCGATGGTTCGTTGTCGAAGCATGGCGGTGTCCAACGACCGCTCTAGGACCTGCAAATGAACGCTTTCCAGCATCTTTCCACCCCCTCATTCCGCTCTTTTTCCGCATAAATGTCGGAATTTCTCGCTTATTCGACACAAGAATACGACTCCATCATAGCAAAACTGGTATAACGAAAAAAGCCCTATTGTGGCAACTTTTCTCAAAATGATTCAATGGGACTAAATCCCTTATCCTTCCTGATATTACTAAGTTTTTGGTACGATCCTTGCTAGAATTCAATAATTTTACAGAGATTCGCCAATTTTAGGCTCGTGAGACCAGTTAGTCCCACTCAATAAACAGGACTATTTGCCCATGAAAAAAGGTGTAGCTTTTCACTGTCGCTACACCTTTCCTTCACAGAATTGTCACCATCTGGAGACATTATCTCCTGACTCCAGGGGCTTCAAAAGTCATGAAGTTTTCAGTTTTTCCAGTTCCGGCAGCAGTTTTTCGTTCAGCACCTTGATGAAGGTACCTTTCATCCCGAGTGAACGAGATTCAATCACACCTGCACTTTCCAGTTTGCGCAGGGCGTTTACAATGACGGAACGGGTAATGCCCACGCGGTCAGCGATTTTGGATGCGACCAGCAGGCCTTCCTTGCCTTCCAGCTCTTCAAAGATGTGCTCCACGGCTTCCAGTTCGCTGTAGGAAAGGGAGCCGATGGCCATCTGCACAACCGCTTTGCTGCGCGCTTCCTCCTCGATCGCTTCGGAGCGTTCCCGCAGGATTTCCATGCCGACCACGGTCGCGCCCACTTCGGCCAGGATCAGGTCATCGTCGACAAACTGGTTGTTGACGCGGCCGAGAATCAGCGTACCCAGCCGGTCGCCACCGCCGATGATTGGCACGATGGTGGTCCACCCGGAGCGGAATACTTCTTTCATCTCAACCGGGAAAATGGTGTACGGGCTGTCTACATCCAGGTTGGCAGACGTCTCTTCCACTTTCAGAAGACCGGTGCTGTACTCTTCGGGGAAACGGCGCTCTTCCAGCATTTTGCGGATGCGATCGTTGTCCACTTCCTGGTGAATCGAAAAGCCGAGCAGTTTGCCTTTGCGGCTGACGACGAAAATGTTGGCCTCAATGACATCACTCAGCACTTGCGCCATCTCGTTGAAGTTGACGGCATGACCCGCCGATTTTTGCAGCAGGCGGTTAATTCTTCTGGTTTTTGATAACAAATCCATTGTTACGTTCCTCCCAATAATAGTGATCGTTCGGATTTAGAGAATGTACTGGCTTAAATCCTTGTTGCCGGCAATCGATCCGAGTTTGTCACGGACGTACTCCGGCGTGATTTGCACCACATCCAAATGAATGTCAGGCGCCTCAAAGGAGAGGTCTTCCAGCAGTTTTTCCAGCATCGTGTGCAGACGACGCGCACCGATGTTGTCGGTAGACTGGTTCACCTCGGCTGCCAGACGGGCGATTTCCTGGATTGCCTCCGGGGTAAATTCCACCCGGACCCCTTCCGTCTCCAGCAGCGCGCTGTACTGCTTCAAGAGCGCATTTTTTGGCTCTGTCAAAATCCGGACAAAGTCCTCCGCCCGCAAGCTGGTCAGCTCCACACGGATGGGGAAACGCCCCTGCAGTTCCGGAATCAGATCGGACGGTTTGGCCATGTGAAATGCGCCGGCAGCAATGAACAGGATGTGGTCGGTCTTGACCGGCCCGTACTTGGTCATCACTGTCGAACCTTCCACGATTGGCAGGATGTCGCGCTGAACGCCTTCCCGCGAGACGTCGGGACCCCGACCGTCCTTTCCGGCGATTTTGTCGATCTCGTCAATAAAGATGATGCCGTGGTTTTCGGCGCGGTAAATCGACTCCTGCGTGACTTCGTCCATATCCACCAGTTTTTGCGCTTCTTGTTGAATTAATACCTTTCGCGCATCTTTTATTCGCAATTTTCGCTTCTTCGTCCTCTTGGGGAGCAGGTTGCCCAACATGTCCTGCATCTGCATCCCCATTTGCTCCGTACCCGGAACCTGAAACAGGTCAAACATGGACGGGGATTGATCTTCCACGTCGATTTCAATCATCTGGTCCTCCAGATGACCATTCGCGAGCTGCCAGGCCACCTGCCGGCGCTGCTGTTCCAGCGACGCATCTTCCGCATCGGACGTTTGAGTCTGCTGCTGCTGACCGCCGAACAGCATCTCCAGCGGGTTTTTGAACGAATGCTGCTGTTTGCGTGAAGGGACGAGGATGTTGACGATGGCGTCGTTTGCCAGCTTCTCCGCCTTCTCCCGGACTTCCTCCATTTTTTCCTGCTTGACGGTGCGGATGGCCGCCTCGACGAGGTCGCGAACCATCGACTCCACGTCGCGGCCCACATACCCCACTTCTGTAAATTTGGTGGCCTCCACTTTGACAAACGGAGCCCCCGTCAATTTGGCGATCCGGCGGGCGATCTCCGTTTTCCCCACGCCGGTCGGCCCGATCATCAGGATGTTTTTCGGCACCACTTCATCCCTCAGATGTTCCGGCAGCCGGCTGCGCCGGTACCGGTTGCGAAGCGCCACTGCGATGGCTTTTTTCGCCTGGGCCTGCCCGACGATGTACACGTCCAGATGTTCTACAATCTTGCGCGGGGTTAACTGCTCAAGGTTCAGCACAGGGAGTCCTCCCTTCCTTTCATTTCATCTCATCCACGACCAGATTGTCGTTGGTGAACACGCAAATCTCAGCAGCCGTCCGCAGCGCGGCTTCGGCAATCTCCTTGGCGCTCAGATGAGGCGCGTACCGTTTCAGCGCCCTGCCAGCCGCCAATGCGAAACTGCCTCCCGAGCCGATCGCGAGAATGCCGTCATCCGGTTCGATGATTTCGCCGTTGCCGGAAATGAGCAGCAGATGCTCCTTGTTCATCACGATCATCATCGCTTCCAAGCGGCGCAGGATCTTATCCATGCGCCATTCTTTCGCCAACTCCACAGCCGCCCGCTGCAGGTTGCCGTGGAACTCTTCCAGTTTGCCTTCAAACTTTTCAAAAAGGGTGATCGCATCCGCGACAGACCCAGCAAAACCCGCCAGCACCTCACCGCGGTACAGTCGGCGCACTTTTTTTGCCCCGTGCTTCATCACCATGCTGTTGCCGAACGTGACCTGTCCGTCGCCGGCCATGGCCGCTTCGCCGTTGTGATGTATGGCAAAAATCGTCGTTGCATGAAACTGTTCCATTGCAGATTCCTCCCGCTTATGTACTTCCGGCGGACCCGGAATGACGCGCGGTCGCACGCGGATGGGCCGCGTCATAGACATGGCGCAGCCGTTCCTTGGTCACATGCGTATACACCTGCGTCGTCGAAACGTTGACGTGGCCCAACAGCTCCTGAACGGTCCGCAGATCGGCTCCCGCGTTCAGCAGATGGGTGGCAAAGGTGTGGCGGAACGTATGCGGCGACACGCGCAGGTTCAGGGCGTGCTGCTCCACGTATTTGTCGACGATGCGGCGGACGCTCCGGTCGGACAGCGGTTCCCCCCTGTAGTTGAGCAGCAGATAGCCGTGGTCGCTGTTACCGGATAGCAGTTTTGGTCTTCCATATTCTAGGTATTGCCGGAGAATGTCACAAGCATAACTGCCGATCGGCACATATCGCTCCTTGGCCCCTTTTCCGTACACCAAGGCGATTCCCCTGGAGACATGGACCGCATCCAGCGTCAGCGTCACCAGCTCGGACACGCGAATCCCGCTCGCATACAGCAGCTCGAAAATGAGCCGATCGCGCATGCCGAGCGGGGTCTGTGTGTCAGGCAGGTCAAAAAATGGTTGCAGTTCATGCGGATATAGGAACGAAGGGAGCTTTTTTTCCACCTTGGGCGTGGACACCAGTTGAAACGGATTTTGCTCCAACCGGCCTTCCCTCAGCAAAAAACGGTACAGACTGCGCAAACTGGACAGCTTGCGGGCGATACTGCGCCGTGACAGCCCCCTTTTCGCCAAATGAGCGAGAAAAGAGCGGCCGTGTAAATAAGAAACAGCAGCAAATACGGGGATTTGGTGCTGTTCCATAAAGGCGACGAATTCGTTAATATCAGCCACGTACTGCTTCACCGTATGAGGAGAGGCATTTTTTTCGACGCGCAAGTAACGGGTGAACAGCTCAATGTCTATGGATATCTGCTGCGATTTGTCCATCTGGCATGCACCCTCCTCAAAGGCACCTATATAGTAACACAGCCGAAAATCGTATATCAACTTAATTTGTGTCTTTTTTGTGTAAAATTCTGAATTGTGTCTAGCGCCCGCTCAGCGAGTTTTTCGTTCTTCTCCCGCTTGTTGCGAATGCGTTTCGGCAGCTCGGGAACAAGCCCGAAGTTGGCATTCATCGGTTGAAAGTTGTTTGGGTCTGCGGTCGTAATGTACCGCGCCATGCTGCCTATCACCGTCTCCGGTGGAAGGACAAGCAGTTCCTCTCCCTTGGCCAGCCGGGCCGCGTTTATGCCCGCCAGCAATCCCGATGCGGCCGACTCCACGTATCCTTCCACGCCGGTCATCTGTCCGGCGAAAAACAGCGTGTCCCGCCCCTTGTACTGATAGGTGGGACGAAGCAGCCTGGGCGAATTGATGAACGTATTGCGATGCATCACGCCGTAGCGGACGATTTCGCAGTTTTCCAAGCCAGGGATGAGCGAAAAGACCCGTTTTTGTTCCGGCCACTTGAGATGTGTCTGGAAGCCGACCATGTTGTACAGGGTGGCCGCTCCGTTGTCCTGGCGAAGCTGCACGACGGCAAACGGCTGCTTGCCGGTGCGCGGATCAATCAAGCCCACCGGTTTCAGCGGACCGAACAGCATCGTCTGCCGTCCCCGTTTGGCCATCACTTCAATCGGCATGCAGCCTTCGAAATAGATCTCCTTCTCAAACTCCTTGAGCGGGGCTTCCTCCGCCGTGATCAGCGCGTCGTAAAAGCGGTTGAACTCCTCTTCCGTCATCGGGCAGTTGAGGTAGGCTGCTTCTCCCTTGTCGTAGCGCGACGCGACAAACACCTTGTCCATGTCGATGGAGTCCTTTTCGATGATGGGCGCCGCCGCGTCATAGAAGTACAGGTACTCTTCACCAGTCAACTCCTTCAGCTTCTCCGACAGCGCCGGCGAAGTGAGCGGGCCGGTGGCAATCACCACGATGCCCTCGGGAATCTCCGTCACTTCCTCGTTGATCACTTCGATCAGCGGGTGGTTGCGCACGGCATCGGTCACATATTGGGCAAACTCGTGCCGATCCACGGCCAGCGCACCGCCGGCCGGAACAGCGCACTTGTCCGCTGCGCCGATGATGACCGAGTCAAAGCGGCGCATTTCTTCCTTTAATACCCCTACCGCGTTGGTCAGCGAATTGGCCCGCAGTGAATTGCTGCAGACCAGCTCCGCAAATTTGTCGGTATGGTGAGCGGGCGTCTGTGTCTTCGGCCGCATTTCATACAGTTTGACGCGGACGCCGGATTGGGCGATCTGCCAGGCCGCTTCACTGCCTGCCAACCCGGCCCCCACCACGGTTACGTACGGTTGTTCATTCATGCTGGTATCCTCCACACGTCCTCAGGAATCGGCTTCTTCCTGGTAATCGCATTTGGTGCAGACAATGCTGACGCCCTGCTTTTTCCGTTTCTTTTCGACGAGCATCCCGCCGCACTTCGGACAAGGACGCGCAATTGGTTTGTCCCAGGAAACAAAATCGCATTCCGGATAACGGTTGCATCCGTAAAAAATACGGTTCCTCTTAGATTTACGTTCAATGATCGATCCGGTTTCACACTGCGGGCAGGGGATGCCGAGTTCCTTGACGATCGGTTTGGTGTTGCGGCATTCGGGAAATCCGGAGCAGGCGAGAAACTTCCCGAAACGCCCCAGTTTGTACACCATCACCCGGCCGCACAGTTCGCACGTCTCGTCGGATTCTTCGTCCTTCAGCTCTACTTGTTCCATCTGCTCCTCGGCAACGGCGAGCCGCTTGGAAAAATCCTGGTAGAAGGCGTCGAGCACCTTCACCCAATCGACAATCCCTTCCTCGATGTTGTCCAGGTCGGATTCCATGTGGGCGGTAAACTCCACATCCAGGATTTCGGGGAAGAACTCTTCGATCAGGGAAATGACGATCTCCCCCAGTTCGGTCGGGACGAACCGCTTCTCCTCCAGAGCCACGTAGCCCCGTTTCTGGATCGTGTCCAATGTCGGCGCATAAGTAGAGGGGCGTCCAATCCCCAGTTCCTCCAGCGTCTTGACCAGCCGCGCTTCGGTGTAGCGGGGCGGCGGCTGCGTAAAGTGCTGGGTCGGTTCGATTTCCTTCAATTCCAGCGTCTGTCCCTCTTCAATCGGCGGCAGGAATGTTTCCTCTTCCTTGCCGTCGTCGCTTCCTTCAATATATACCTTCATGAAGCCGGGGAACTTTACCTTGGAACCGGTCGCCCGGAACGTCACTTCACCTGCCGCGATGTCCACGCTCATCGTGTCCAGCACAGCAGACGCCATCTGACTGGCAAGGAAGCGCTCCCAGATCAGCCGGTACAGGCGAAGCTGGTCGCGGCTCAGCACATCCTTGAGCTGGTCCGGCGTGCGCATGACCGACGTCGGGCGAATCGCTTCGTGGGCATCCTGGGCATTTTCCTTTTTCACCTGGGCACGCGGCTCGGCCGGGACGTAATCAGCCCCGAAGTGTTCCACGATGTAGGCTTTGGCTTCCTCTTGGGCCGTCACGGAAACGCGCGTGGAGTCGGTACGCATGTAGGTGATCAGACCGACCGTTCCTTCCTTGCCGCCCAGATCAATCCCTTCATACAGCTCCTGCGCAATCCGCATCGTCTTGGCCGCCCGGAAGTTCAGCTTGCGTGCCGCTTCCTGCTGCAGCGAGCTGGTGATAAACGGTGGTGCGGGATTGCGCTTGCGCTCCCGTTTGGTCACCTTCTGCACCACGTACGGCTGTCCCTGAATGCGGTCCAGCACCGCATTGACGTCCGCCTCTGACTTCAGATCCCTTTTTTCGTCGCCGTATCCGTAGAATTTGGCCTCAAACGGCTTGCCGTTGCTCAAGAGCGTACTGCTGATCGTCCAGTACTCCTCCGGCACAAACCGCTGGATTTCCCGCTCGCGGTCAATGATCAGCTTGACCGTCACCGTCTGAACGCGCCCGGCACTCAGCCCTTTGCGCACCTTTTTCCACAAGATCGGGCTGATGTTGTAACCGACCAGGCGGTCCAGGATTCGCCGCGCCTGCTGGGCGTTCACCAGGTCCATGTTAATGTGACGGGGGTGTTTGAACGCCTCCTTGATGGCGTCTTTGGTAATCTCGTTGAACACCACGCGCAGCGGCTGGCTCATGTCCAACCCGAGATACTGCGCCAAGTGCCAGGCAATCGCCTCCCCTTCGCGGTCCGGGTCCGCCGCCAGGTATACCTTTTTTACTTTCTTGGCGGCGTCCTTAAGGGTTTTCAGCACATCCCCCTTGCCGCGAATGGTTATGTATTTCGGTTCAAATCCTTTCGATACGTCAACACCCATTTGGCTTTTTGGGAGGTCGCGCACATGGCCCATGGACGCTTTCACCATATATTTGCTTCCCAGATATTTTCCAATCGTTTTTGCTTTTGCTGGGGATTCGACAATCACAAGCGTGTCAGCCACTTATTTCCTCCCCTTTCTGTAAGGAATCTCCCCTATTATTAAATATGCTCATCCGATTTGTCAAACACCTGCAAGGCTTGATATTGCTTAGAGGAAATCGGACGAGGTCACTTTCTGGCAAAATAGCCTCCGGGCAAGCTGACAATGAATCCTCCTGTTTCCAGCATAAGCAGGGTCTGGTGCAGCCGCTGCCGTTCCCGCGGCGGGAGCGCTTCGGCCAGCTGGTCAGTGTGGACGGGCTCGCAGCCGATCAGCGCGTATACTTTGCTCTCCGTTTCGCCCAGCCTGCCCCCATCTCCACAGGCTGGCTGATCGTCCGCAACAGGCGTCTTAGGCCATACCCCCAATTCATCCAGCACGTCGGCCGCATTCGTTACTAGCTTTGCACCTTGTTTCAGCAAGTTATGCGGACCCGCGCTCACCTCGGAAAATATCGGCCCGGGGACGGCAAACACTTCCCGCCCCTGCTCCAGCGCACAATCGGCCGTAATCAGCGATCCGCTGCGTTCCGCCGCTTCGACGACCAGCACGCCGAGACTCAGCCCGCTGATGATCCGGTTGCGCTCGGGAAACAGGCCCGGCTTTGCGGGCGTCCCCGGCGGATATTCCGAAAGAAGCAGGCCGCTTGACCCAATCTCCGCGTAGAGACGCCGATGAAACACGGGATACACCTGGTCGATTCCGCAGCCCATCACCCCGACAGTAGGCGCTCCGGCGTCAAGTGCCGCCCTGTGCGCTTCAGCGTCAATTCCGTACGCCAGCCCGGAGACGATTACCATGCCTGTTTGGGCCAACTGTTTGACCAGGTGGCGGCACGCCGCCCGTCCATATGCAGTCGGCTTGCGGGCGCCCACGACACCGATCGCAGGCTGCTTCAGCAGCGACACATCCCCTCTGTAAAACAAGGCTAATGGCGGGTCTGGAATGTTCCTGAGCAGCGGGGGAAATGCCTCTTCCCAGAAACATACGAACGAGATGCCGGCGCGGATTCGTTCCTGCTTCACTGCCAGCACAGCGGATGGCGCAAGCGCGTCCGTCCAGGTCTGCACAGTTCTCACCCGTACGTTCCCCTCTTCCAAAACGGTCTTCCAGTTGACGGCAGCTTGCGCGAATGATCCCCAGCGCCCGTACAGCTCCCAAAGTTTTTTTCGTCCCAGACCGTTCATCTTGATCATCGCATACAGCCAATCCCGCTCTTCCAATCGATCACTTCCGACCTTCACCCGACCGCCTCCGATCTGTGCGTGGTTGTCCGGCGGCATCTGCCGCGACGTTTCGCCTGCTATTGTACACGGAGACAGCGGCGGGCACAAAAAAAGAAAGAGGGCAAGCGTCCATGCTTGTCCTCTTTCGGCACGCAAACTGCGACCAGATTGAATTACTTGTTCATTACTTTTTCCAGCAGACCGCGCTCTTTGAGCACTTCCACCAGCGTTTCGCCGATGACTGCCGGCGTTTTTGCCACGCGCACGCCGCACGCTTCCAGCTTGGCGATCTTCTCGGCTGCCGTACCTTTGCCGCCGGAGATGATTGCACCAGCGTGGCCCATACGTTTTCCCGGAGGAGCAGTTTGACCGCCGATAAAGCCTACGACCGGCTTCTTCATGTTGGCAGCGATCCATTCAGCCGCTTCTTCCTCAGCCGTACCGCCGATTTCCCCGATCATGATAACCGCTTCGGTATCCGGGTCTTCGTTGAACAGTTTCAGCACGTCGATGAATTCCATGCCTTTTACCGGGTCACCACCGATACCGACTGCGGTGGACTGACCGATACCGCGGGTCGTGGTTTGATGAACCGCCTCGTAGGTCAGGGTGCCGGAGCGGGATACGATGCCCACTTTACCCGGGGTGTGAATGTAGCCCGGCATGATGCCGATTTTGCACTCACCCGGCGTGATGATACCAGGGCAGTTGGGGCCGATCAATTTGGTCTTTTTGCCTTCCATGTAGCGTTTTACTTTCACCATGTCGAGAACCGGGATGCCTTCGGTGATGCAGATGACCAGATCCAGTTCGGCATCAACCGCTTCCATGATGGCGTCAGCCGCAAACGCCGGCGGAACGTAGATAACCGATGTGTTGGCACCGGTCGCTTCTTTTGCTTCTGCTACCGTGTTGAATACCGGAACCGATACAGTGCTGCCGTTGTCCAGCGTGAAATCGACTACGGTGCCGCCTTTGCCGGGTACTGCACCTGCAACCATTTGCGTGCCGTACTCCAGACCGCCTTTGGTATGGAACATACCGGTTTTACCAGTCATGTTCTGGGTGATTACCTTTGTATGTTTGTTCACGAGAATACTCATCGCGTAATTGTCCCACCTTTTTCATCGCGTATAGATACTTCTCGAAAAGCCTTTTCTCCGGTGCGTCCGAGACTCTGCCTTATTGAACCAGCGCTACGATCTTCTCAGCGCCATCCGCCATGGAGTCAGCCGCAACGATGTTGAGCCCGGATTCGCTGAGGATTTTCTTGCCGAGGTCCACGTTGGTGCCTTCCAGACGGACAACCAGCGGACGATCCAGTTTCACTTGTTTCGCAGCAGCAACAACGCCGTTTGCGATAACGTCGCATCTCATGATGCCGCCGAATATGTTGACAAAGATCCCTTTTACTTTCGGGTCTTTCAGGATGATCTTGAACGCTTCGGTTACTTTTTCTTCGGTAGCGCCGCCGCCTACATCGAGGAAGTTGGCAGGTTCGCCGCCGTAGAATTTGATGATGTCCATGGTCGCCATGGCCAGGCCGGCACCGTTTACCATGCAGCCGATGTTGCCATCCAGGGCGATGTAGGAGAGGTCAAATTTGGATGCTTCGATCTCTTTTTCGTCCTCTTCATCCAGGTCGCGCAGTTCCACGATCTCAGGGTGGCGGAACAGGGCGTTGCTGTCGAAGTTCAGCTTGGCGTCAAGCGCCATGACTTCGCCGTCACCGGTAACCACGAGCGGGTTGATTTCGGCGATGGAGCAATCTTTGTCGACAAATGCTTGGTACAGGCCCATCATGAACTTGACGGCTTTGTTTACCAATTCGTTCGGAATATTGATCGCAAACGCCAGCTTGCGCGCTTGGAATGGAGTCAGGCCGGTAACCGGATCGATGACTTCCTTGAAGATTTTTTCCGGGGTGCGTGCTGCCACTTCTTCGATTTCAGTACCGCCCTCTTCGGAGGCCATCATAACGACACGGCCTGTCGAACGGTCAACCACAAGACCGACGTAGTATTCCTTCTTGATGTCGCAGCCCTGCTCAATCAGGAGGCGTTTTACTTCTTTGCCTTCCGGACCGGTTTGGTGAGTAACCAGAACCTTGCCAAGCAGCTCTTGCGCATATGTACGGACTTCGTCGAGGCTTTTCGCCACTTTTACCCCGCCTGCCTTACCGCGTCCGCCGGCATGGATTTGCGCCTTCACGACGACTACCTGGGTGCCCAGTTCCTTGGCCGCTTCCACCGCTTCATCCACGGTGAACGCCACGCGTCCTTCGGGAACCTTTACACCGTACTGCTTCAGTATCTCTTTGCCTTGATACTCGTGAATGTTCATTCTCCATCCTCCTAATGGCAAATAAAGATCGGCAGGTTCGCACCGGCCCAAAGTTTGTTCCGCCAGACACAAAACTGCCTTTATCAGTGCAACGTAACTATTCTACGACAAAAATCGCAAAAGTGGTAGTGGAATTGACATGTTCTCTACTATCGTGACCAGAAGTCGAACATTTCATGAGAATTCCGCTTACTTTTTTCCCCCAAACAGGGTCAGCAGCTTGTCGTCCAGATGCTCGTGGACATACCAGGTGTCGTTCACGCGAATGTGGCGATCGTAGACGTGCACGGTCACGTCGCCCTGTTCGACGGAAAAGATCAGGCGATAGCGCTCATTGCCCGGCGACTTTGGCTGACCGGCAATCGCCACGCCGCCTTTCAGCAGCCGGACACACTGATGTGCTTTCCCCTGCTCCACCGTCGTTTCCGTCGCGCTTTGCTCGACAGACGCCACGCTTACATCCCCGGACGGCTCGATGCGGATTTTCGACGCTTGAAACAGCCTGTCCAACGCATCACCCTCCGTCCGCCGCGGCGGCAGCCATTGGGTGAGCTGCGAAAACAGCGAACCCTGGATGCTGTAGTAATGCGTTTCCCGGCCGAACGGAATGGACACCAGCGTCGGCGTTAGCATGGAAACGTGCAGGGAACGATCCCCTGCATCGATGCGCAGCAGGTAATTGGGATACAGCGGGTACTGATCGATCTTCTCGTCGCTCAGCGGGGTGGCAGCCGCAAGCACCCCCTGGAGAAATTTCGCCTGGGTTGTGCCAAGCGTAACCGTTTGACCCAAGTCTTCAGCAGTGACCACCGCCGTCTGGACTGCTGTCGGCAGCAGCCCTTTTCCCGCCTTCCGATGGATCCACTGGTAAAAGCGGTCGGCACCCGGTCCGCGATATGTATTCTCTCCGTACTGGCTTGCTTGCTTGCCCACTTCCACCACCAACGGGGCCAGCTTCTGCCGGTAGAGCACCAGCGTATAGCGAATCTCGTCCCGCTTCAGCGGCTGCGGGGAAACCTGCAGGTCTTTTCCCTGCTCGGGAAGTTCCTTGAGAAATTCGTCGAGAGCAAGAGGAACTTCCTGACCGTCCGTGGAGAGCACGGTTACCTTTTCCACGGCTCTCAGATCGGCGTCCAACTGCTTTTTCATGTCGGACTCCGCATCTTTGACGCCCTCGGAGCAGCCGGCCAGCAACAGACCGGCCATCAGTACCGGAAACACATACGCACGCAAGGTCCTTTTCATGCAGGTATCCTCCCATCGTGATCGCTGGCTTGTCAGACATCCCTGCAACAGCCCCAATCGACAGTGCGGATCGCGACGCATTTGTCACCGCGCTTGTCCAATCCGCAAACTGGTTCTGCGCCCGCCTCGTCGAAGGCGGCCGCGACGAAATTATCCCGTCTTTTTTCACGAATCTGGCGTTTGCCTTCAGCATCAGGCGCACGGCTGAGGCTGCTTCGACAGGTGGTAGAAGTCAACGTGCACGGTGTGGTCTTCCAGCTTTTTGATAACAGCCAAAAAGGTACACGAGCGGTCCCTCATTATGGAGACAGTAGTTCGCAGGTCTTATTTTATCGCAGGACTCCAAGTCTTGACCAGTTTTTTCTACCATGGTCGACAGAGCGGGAATTATTGTCGCAATGCCCGCAGATGAAGGTTTGTATCTCGCGCTTTCGGCGTTTTGGGGGAACGGCCTCGCCGCCGCCATGTATTATAGTAGTTATTTTTTACTGGTTCTTTGGCAGGGTGAGCTGCTGCGTCTACGGAAGTCCGTTCTCCCTAATGGGATGCCGGCAGCGTATGTTATTTGCTGACAATTTAGAAAATACTTGTTCACTTGTTAGAATAGTATTGCTTCCCATTCGGAGTAAAGCATTTTTTGCTCCGCTTGTTTTGTCCTACCCGATCGCATCAAAGAGAAAGCCGGGCAGATGCCCGACTGTCACTTCACCCGTACCGCTGTTCCCGTAGCGATTACCATCATCATGCCTTCGCGCAGCGTCTCGAAGTCCAAATCCACGCCGATGACGGCATTTGCCCCCAGGGCTCTCGCTTTCTCCTTCATTTCCTGGATCGCCAGTTCCCTGCCTTCGGCGAGCTTGTTCTCATAGGCACCGCTGCGGCCGCCGATGATGTCAGTGATCCCTGCCAGAAAATCGCGAACCACGTTGGCCCCCATAATCACTTCACCGCTGACAATGCCCAGATACTCCACAACTTCTTTGCCCTGCAAGGTGTTGGTGGTTGAGATGAGCATGTGATTGCCTCCCCATGAATCAAGTTCGTATTCCTACTATTATTACGGTTGGGGCAGCTGTTCGGTTGCAAACGTTTTTTCACACCGTGCCGACAGCACCTTGGCTGGCACTCCCCTGCTGCATACCGGATGCAGGTTTCGATTCTTGCAGTTGATGTTGCGGTTGCTGTTGTTGCTGTTGTTGCTGTTGTTGCTGTTCTTGTTGTTGCTGCGGTTGCTCCTGTTGCTCCTGTTGCCAGATATCGCCAAGTGCTCCTTCTTGCAGTTCTTGTTTGGATTCCTGGATAAATTGATTGATTTTTTGATGGTTCACCTGATTCTGCTGCTCCTCCCGCTGACAAGGCGCGGCTGGCGGCGCTATCTGCTGCCGCTTCTGCTCAATTGCCTGCTGTACGTCCTGCTGCCCATGCTGTCGTTCGTCGTTCTGCTGCTTCTTCTGTTGGTCATTCCCGGGCTCCTCGAGCTTGTTCTCGACCAGATTGAAAAACGGATTCTCTTCTTGATGCTCTCTGTGATTCAAATGAATCCCTCCTTGTTCGTAAGCGCTCAGACATCGTGTTCGCCATAAACCCCCAGTTTCATATCCATACATTTCCCATGAACAACGTTTGTATGTGTAGAAAATCCTGCATTATGCAAAAACACCCTACCGATGCCGGCAGGGTGTTTTGCACGTGCAGTTTGATAGGGTCACGCACATGTCTATTTCCTGGGTTCCACGTAACTGTCAAAGTGCCTCCAAACCTCTTCCAATTCCAGCAGGACATCCTTGGCCTGTTCGGCAGACGCCTGGGTCATCGCTCGCAGCAGGGCAGTGACGACCGAAAGCGGCGCTACCAGGGAATCCATGTGTGAAGCAATTCCTGTCGGCGTATAGAGCACCTCGTCGGCATGGCGAACCAGCGGCGAAGAGGGATAGTCAGTAATGGCTGCGACATGAACCCCTTTTTTCTTCCCGTAGGCCAGACAGTCGACCGTAAAACGGGAGTATCGCGCAAAGCCGATGCCCACAATCACATCGTCTGCGCCAAAGCGTTGCAGCTGATCAACCGTGCGCGGCTCTCCGGTAAGCAAGACGGTCTCCTTGCTCAGAAAACGCAGGTAAAACTCGAAGAAAAGCCCGATGGACAGCGTGCTTCGCGCACAAACGATTCCGATGCGCGGAGCCGCGACGAGACGTTTGACGATCCTTCCAAACGCCTCCAAATCGATTCGTTCCATCATCAGCGTCAGGTTTTGCACATCCTCTTCGAAATACTGCAGGACTGTTCGCTGCTCGGCGCTTTCCACCACGCGCGAGAGCTGGAAGCGCTCGCCGGTGGTCAACTTTGATCGGACCAGTTCCTGCAGTTCCCGCGAGAGGGCCGGATAGCCCGAACAGCCGATAAACGAGGCAAAGCGGGTAACGGTCGATTCGCTGACACCGGCCTTGCGGGACATTTCGGCGACGTTGTAAAAGGCGGCCGATTCAGGGTCCCGCAGTATTACGTCGGCAATCCGCTGCTGTGAGGGACTCATCTGTGCGTACAACTGTGACACCTTCTGGAGAATGGAAGGTCCGTATTCCATCGTGATCACCTCAATACGTTGTCCCGTACATCCAATACCGTTAAGTATACGAAAGGATAGAAGCGGCGACAACGCAGCGGGACACGACTATGCGGTCACATGTTGGCCCAGCGCGGCAAAACTTTTTTCAAACGCGTCCAGCGTCGCCTGAATCTCCGCCGGGCCGTGCGCGTCTGAGAGCGAAAAGCGATTGAGCGGTTTTGAATAGACACCGTGATCCATCAGCAGATAGTCGAGCGCAAGACGAAGCTCGTGGCGGTTCGCCCCCAGATCGCGATAATTCCGCACTTCAGCCTCCGTAGTCAGGACGTTGAAAATGGTCCCGACGCCCATTGTTTTTACGGGGACACGATACTGCCGGGCAAGCTCGTGAATTCCGTCGCGCAGCTGATGTGTGCGCTGCACCAGCGATGCAAAACGGCCAGGCTCCTGCAAATACCGAATCGTAGCCAGGCCTGCCGCAAGGGAGATGGGATTTCCGTTGAAGGTGCCGCTGTGAAAGACGACTTCCTGACGATTGCGGGAGCGCAGAGGCGAACACATCTCGAGAAGGCGGCGTTTTCCCCCGACGACGCCGATCGGGAACCCTCCTCCCACCACTTTCCCCAATGCGCTTAAATCGGGCGTTACGCCATAGTAATCCTGGGCGCCCCCCAAGGAAACGCGAAATCCCGTCTTGACTTCATCAAAAATGAGGATAATTCCGAGGTTGTCAGTCAGCTGCCGCAGATTTTTCATAAACTGGCGGTCGGCCGGGATATATCCGGATTGCATCGGTTCCACGATGACAGCGGCGAGCTGATCCTTTTTCTCTGTCATAATTTTTTCGCAAGCATCCCAATCGTTGAACGGAAGCACGACGGTATGCTGCAGATAGTAATCCGGTGTCCCTAGGGATTCCGGAACGGACGCCGGCGATGTTTGATCCCCGAAGCGGTCAAAGGTCGGATTTACGCTGACCAGCACATGATCGTGCGCCCCGTGATAATGGCCCTCAAATTTGGCGATATGCGTTTTCCCCGTGTAAGCCATTGCCAGACGCAGAGCAAACAGCGTCGCTTCCAAACCGGAATTGGTAAACCGCACTTCCTCAAAGCTGGGATACAGACCGGCCAGTTCTTGTGCCATTTCCAGCTCCAGCGGATGAGTTGCGCCAAAACTGCTGGTCCCCTGCTGTTCCCATACTTGTTGAATCGCCTTCTGTACAACCGGATGACCATGCCCCAAAAGCAAAGCGCCATAAGACAGCAAGTAGTCGACGTACGCATGGCCGTCCAGGTCATACAGCCAGGCATCACGCGCCTGCGCAAAGGTAATGGGAAAGGGTTGATAGTATCGCAGATTGCCGTTCACTCCACCGGCAATCAACATTTGTGCCTGCTCAAAAAACGCCGCTGATTTCGGACGTTTTTCACGGTAGTGCTGCTGAAAGGAAGAAAGATTCATGGTGACTCCCCCCACGTCGTTTATGAAATAATTATTGCACCACATTTTAGTTATTGCAATATTAATTTCATAACAGCACGATCATGAAATCGGGACACAGCAGCGCAGTTACGTGATATGCCTATTTCCGCCTGCTTGTTTCCCGAACAGGCGGCTGCCGTCTTTACAACGTAACATTGTTATGTTACACTGATTGTGCGAAAGGGGGGCCCGCTGTGGAACAGGATCTCATCTCCAAGAAGGAACTGCTGGAACTGACAGGCATCTCATACGGCCAACTGTACCGCTGGAAGCGAAAAAGCTCATTCCCGAAGAGTGGTTCATCCGCAAATCCACCTTCACCGGTCAGGAGACGTTTTTTCCCCGCGAAATGATCCTCGCTCGCATTGACAAGATCAAAAACATGAAGGACGACTTGTCGCTCGACGAACTGGCCGATATGTTCTCGCCCGCGCCTGCGGACATATCCTTGAGCAAACAGGACTTACTGAAACGTAACATTGTTTCAAAAGTGGCACTGGACTTGTTTACGGAACAGTTCGGGGATGCACCGGTGTTTCCGTTCGATTACATCCTGGCTGTCTTCATCCTGGAAAAGCTGCTCCAGCAGGGCGTCATCAGCCTCGACGAAGGCAAAAACCTGCTCGGCACGCTGCTCCGACACTACGGCAAATTCGCAGGAAAAAATTGCGAACTGATCTTCGTGCGCAAAATGGGCGTGTCCGCTTTTCTGCTCGTCTCAAGCCCGAGCGACGTCTACTTCGAGCAGAGCGTCAACATCGTGGAACGGCTCAATATCGCCGACGTTATTGAAACACTGAAATTGAAACTATCGTAAGGGAGGAATCGCCTATGGACAGGGAAAAGCGGCACAACCTGCTGATCAGCGGGATGGGAAGCGCGTCGGGCGGGGTTTTCAACAACGTCAGAATCGACGGAATGAGCAAGGTAAACGGCGATCTGTCATGCGTCAGGTTTCTCTGCAACGGCAAGGCAGACATTAACGGCAGCGTAACAGCTGACGACAGCATCGAAGTAAACGGGCTGGCCACCATCGCCGGCTTTCTCAAGGCGGAGCACGTCGTCATAAACGGCAAGGCGACCGTCCGCGGCGACATTGTCGGTGAGCGGGCGGAGCTGAGCGGAATGCCGAACATCACCGGAAACTGCGAGGTGGAAACCCTCACCATCAAGGGCGGTATCCGCATCGACGGACTGGTCAACGCGGAAACGATTGATGTCAGGCTGTACGGACACAGCCGCATCCGGGAAATGGGCGGCAAAACGATATCGGTTCGCAGAGAGACAAACGACCTTTCCAGATTTCTGGCGTTTCTCTTTCCCCCGTTTGCGTCCAAACTGAGCGCAGACAGCATCGAGGGTGATGACATCTATCTGGAATACACGCAAGCCGGCGTGGTTCGCGGAAACAACGTGCGGATCGGTCCGGGCTGCGACATCGAACTGGTCGAGTACCGCAACAAATACGAGCAGTCTCCCGAGGCCAAGGTGACCCGTCATCAACAGGTGTAATCGTCGAAGGAGACCTGAGACATGTCCGTTGACCACTGGCATCCATGACCGCACGGCCCAAGCTGTGTCAAGCAAGCTGTGTCAAGGAGGGATACAAATGGAACCAGGCAATATCAGATCAGACTTGACCATCACCGGTACAGTGAGCGCGTCCGGCGGGGTCTATCATGACGTAAAAGTGCGCGGAGAAGGCCGAGTGGACGGCGATGTGGACTGCCGCACATTTACCTGCATGGGGAGATGCGAGTTTTATGGCAGCTTGAAAGCAGAAACGGCGAAGATCACCGGGGATGCCATCGTTTCACAAAACATGCAGGCGGCAAAGGCAAAGATCACCGGCAATCTGGACATTCACGGCAATGCCGAACTGCAGGAAGTCCTGCTTCGCGGAGAGTTACGAGTAGACGGCCATATCAGCGGAGAGGAACTGGAAATCAAAGGGATGCTCAAGGCAAAAGGCGACTGCCAGGCTGAGAGGTTTTTGGCCACCGGCAGCTTTACCGTCGGCGGGCTGTTGAATGCGGGCAGGGTCGACGTCCGCCTGTACGGTGATTCCACAGCCAAGGAAATCGGCGGCGACCAGATCTGTGTCCGCAGAGGGTTCGGGTCGGGCCTTGGCGCAATGTTTCAGTCATTGTTCTCTCCGTCCGCCGGTTCACTTACAGCCGGCACGATCGAGGGCGACGACATCTATCTGGAGTACACGAAGGCCAGCGTCGTGCGCGGAAACAACGTAACGATCGGCCCCGGCTGCGAGATTGGCCTCGTCGAATACAAGAAAACGTTACAGCAGGACAAAGACGCGAGGGTAGCCGACAGCAGAAAAGTGTAGGGATGCGTCACGAACGGAGCCGGATGACCGGCTCCGTTTTTGTCGGTTGAATCTGGTTTTACACGGTAACACTTTTCACTGCCTGGCTCTTGACGGGATTGACCAGCACGCCGATGCCGGATATCTCAATCTCGATCCGATCACCGTCGGCCAGCGTGAACTCATCCGGCGGGACGATGCACGTGCCGGTCAACAACACGGTGCCGTCAAAAATCTGGTTGTCCCGCAGCAGATACGCGACCAGATCATCGTACCGCCGCTTCAACTGTCCGGTGCTTGCTGTACCTTCCACCACTTTGGTTCCGTTCCGGCTGATGCGGCAGGTGATCTGGAAGGCGTACGGATCATCCACCGTTTCCGCCAGACGTATCGCCGGGCCAATTGAGCAGGAGCCCCGCCACACTTTCGCCTGGGGCAGATAAAGCGGGTTTTCTCCCTCGATGTCACGGCAGCTCATGTCGTTGCCGACCGTATATCCGAGTATTCTGCCGTCACTGGCGAGAACCAGGCCAAGTTCCGGCTCCGGGATCTGCCAATTGGAGTCACTGCGCAGGTACAATTCCCGATTGGGGCCGACCGTTCGGGCTGCGGTCGATTTAAAGAAGATCTCCGGCCGTTTCGCCTCATATACTTTGTCGTAAAACGTCGTGACGTCCAGCTTTCCGCCGGTAGCCTCGTAGTTTCTCGCATCCCGGCTTCGCTCGTACGTCACGCCGCAGGCCCAGACCTCCGGCGCTTCCACCGGCACCAAGAGCGGCAGTTCTTCCATTCGCTGCGGAATCGGCTGCGCATCGGCGATGGCTTCCTGCACCACGGCAAGCGGGCTGATCCCGCGCTCATCCGCCTCCCTCACCAGCTCGAGAAAATCGCGCTGCGGCAGCACATATACCCGGGAATCATCGAGGACAGCTGCAAGCACCGGAACAGAGTCCCCCATCAAGAATCGAATAATCCGCATATGGTACCCTCCCATTTGTTTTGTATTGTAAAACTATGTTTTAAATTATGCTGACACCCACGGGTGCACTTCCTTGTCACGAAAGTTGCGAGACGATTTGTTACGAATGCTGTGAGGCGATACCGTACCCCATCTGCTGCGACATTTCCTCTGCTGCCGGCTTCAACATGCCGAGGAACTCCATCAACATGTGGTCATCTACGCGGGAGACCAGCGTGGAGATGCTGACAGCAGCCACCACCTGCCCCTTGTGATTGCGGATGGGAACAGCGATGCAGCGAACGCCCGGCTCGTTCTCCTGATTGTCTACTGCATAACCAGCCTGCCGCACCTTCTCCAGTTCCTGCCGAAACGCCTGTTCATTGGTGATCGTGTTTGGCGTCTGCGGCACGTACTGATATCCATCCAAGATGTATCGAAGTTCTTCCTCCGGCAAGAAGGCGACCAGCACCTTGCCCACCGCGCTGGAATGTACGGGAATTCTCCTGCCGATGCGCGAGTACAAAATCGTCGCCATCGGACCTTCCACCTTATCGATATACACGCCCTCTTTGTCGTCCAGGATGACAAGATGCGTTGTTTGCCCGGTCTTCATGGACAAGTCGACGAGGTATCTTTTCGCTATTTTCCGAATATCCAGACCATGGATGACATAATGCCCTCGTTCAAACAGCTTCATCCCCAACCGATATTTGCCGTTTTCCGGGTTTTGGTCAATGTAGCCGTGTACCTGTAGCGTCTTTAACAGGGAATGAACCGTACTCTTGTGCAACTGCATACGTTCGCTGATTTCGGTGATTTTCAGTTCGGTTACCTGTTCATCAAAAAGGTCGAGTATTTTCAGAGCACGTTCCACAGCTTGAATGATCGGCATTGTATCCTCCCTTTACCCATGTGATTGCGGAAATGATGTTGGAGATATATTACCATAGAATCGGGACCTATGAACGAGACTCTTTACGCTGATTTTCCGCAATCAACACGGGCACGGCGAACGGCGTCCACAATTGTTCGGGCCGTTTGTTCCACGGCGGCAAAGTCACCGGCGGCAATCGCCCGGCGATTTAGCAGTTTTCCGCCAATACCGACTGCTGCCGCTCCCGCCTCGATAAACGCGGCGACATTGTGCTCGTCAATGCCTCCGGTAGGAATGATCGGAATGTGTGGAAACGGCGCTTTGACATCTTGTAGATACTGCACCCCGAGCGCGGCCGCGGGGAATAGCTTGACCAAATCGGCCCCCCACTCCACCGCCGTAATCATTTCGGTCGGCGTCATCACGCCCGGTACGGCGATCTTCCCGTAACGCAAGGCGGCACGAATCACGCCTTGATGCAGGCTGGGGCTGAAGATGAAATCGGCTCCGCTTTTGATCGCCATCACGGCGGATTCGCTGTCGATCACCGTTCCCGCTCCGACTATCGCGCGCCCCTGATAGCGGCTGCTGAGCGTGGCGATGGACGCGTACGCGCTCTCCGAATCCACCGTAATCTCAAGCGCCGTAACGCCTCCCCGCACCAGACTGTCCGCCACTTGTTCGATCCTGTCTTCGGGAATCCGGCGGATCACGGCGATCACACCGCTTTCCACCAATCGTTCCAGCAACTTGACTTTCGGCAGCACGGTTGGCTCTCTCCCCTCCTTGTATGTTTACTGGTCAACGATGAATGTGCGGCTTCTCATCCGCGATCTGCGACCAGTACGGATATCCTTCGACGTCTCCGACAACCGTCAGCGCATAAGCTCCGACGCGGTTACCCAGTCTGACGGCGTCCCGGTACGACCAGCCTCTGATCAATCCCGACAGGAAACCGGCGGCAAAACCGTCTCCGGCCCCAATCGGGTCCACGATCTGTGGGACGGGAAATCCGTCGACGTACGCGCGTTCGTCTGCGGTCGCATAGTAAGCGCCGCGCTCGCCCAGCTTGACCACCACGGCCGCTGCCCCGTTTTTCCGCAATCGTTCGGCGATTTGCTCGGGAGCGTCTTCTCCCGTCAGCAGCCGGCCTTCCTCCCATCCGGGCAGGACGATGTCGCATTGGCCGGCGATGTCCATCAGCACGTTGCGCGCTTCGTCAGCGGGCCACAGCTTCAGCCGGATGTTGGGGTCGAATACGACGGTTACCCGATGCCGTTTCGCTTTTTCAATCGCCATGTACACGGTATCCCGGCACGATGGACTGAGCGCCGGCGTAATCCCGGTGACGTGCAGAAACTTCGCCCGGGCAATCAACTCCTCGCGGACGTCCTCCGGCTGGAGGCAGCTGGCTGCCGATCCCCGGCGGTAATAGTACACGTTGGACTCGCGGGCAATTTGCCGCTCTTTGAAAAAGACGGCCGTGGGATGATCGGCGTCAAACACGACGTGCGACGTATCGACCCCCTCGCCGCGAATCACATTGCGGATGTACAAGCCGAACTCGTCGTCACCGAGTCGGCTCACCCAGCTTACGTGATGGCCCAACCGCGCGAGGGCGATTGCCACGTTGGACTCGGCACCGCCGATGGTTTTTTCAAAGTGGGTTGCGGAGCGGAGCGGTCCCGCCGAGACCGGAGTAAACAGAACCATCGTCTCGCCAAAGGTGACTACGTCCATGCGTGTTCACCTTTCATCGGCAGGGCAGGAACGGCCAATCCGGCGGCACCTTTTTCCGAAATCTTCAGATCGGGCGCGTACCGTTGAATGATGTCGAGACCGATCCGGGCGCGGCGTACCCGCTCTCTGCACAAACTGATCGACGTCTGTTCCAAATGGCTGCCGGAGGGGTAGATGTTTGGCGAGTTGCGCAGGCCGAATTTGATGTAGACGGGAGCCGCCACCCGGATGATTTCCGGGATGTCGTAGTGGCGGATAAACCCGCCCATGTCGTCCGGCGCTTCCACGTAAATGTCAATCGGGATGTCGACTGCTTGCCGGATCGCCGCCAGGCGCGGCAGCGAAAGGTCCGTCGGCACGTTGTACGTGCCGGCGCCGATTTGTTCCATCAGCCGGATCGATACGGGATTTGCCTGGCCCATCTGAACGGAAATCTTTACGAGCAGGTCGGGGGGCAGCTCGCCCAGTTTCTTGAACTCGTTGACCAGCCACAAGAGCCCCTCGTCCGCCACCAAAATGCTGCGGATGCCCGCCTGGCAGGCCCGCTTGATGTCTTCGATCGCATACGCCAGCTGATCCATACCCTGCACCCGCAGTCCGGCAATTTTTCCTGCACTGGCCCAGGTCATCGGCGTAATGTCCCAGGTGCCGCGCGGGCCGACAAACAGGCTCACCTCCAGGTTTTCCCGACGACCGATGGCCGCCATCTGCTCAAGCTCGCGATCGGTCAGGAGCATGATGCCGCTGCCCTGCGAGATTCGGTGAATCGTCACCCCGTACGTTTCACACGCTTCCAGCACCGCTTCAAACGAGGCTGGCCCTTCCACGCTGGGAATTTCCACGCGGTACTGCGCTCCGTCCGGAAATGTTTTCGCAGAGCTGGGCAGATCGTGACAATCGCCTGCCGGAAAGCCCAATTTCTCGATCACCGCACGAGTTTGTTTCAACTCTGCCTCCACCCTTTCTCTTCTATTTCTTCCGTGTTTCAACGGCAACGTCCGCGGTGTAGTCCAGGACGGCTTCCTCGAACACGCTGAGCGGAACCACGCCGTGTGCCGCATCGGTGTGTCCCGTCATGCGGTTGCTGGCCGCCACCTGTCTTTGCCGCGTCCGGATGGTGGCAAGCCGCCTGTCCGCCAGGGCCGCCCGCTCCGCTTTGACCTGCTCAAAGGAAAACTGGAGCTTGCCGCTTTGAAAAGCGGCTTGATTGACAAACTGGATCTGCCGCTCACGCAGATTCAGGTACAGGAGATCGCCCGTCTTCAGGTAGAGGATGCCTCCGCCCAGACTGGCTTCCGGAGTCATGTGCCCGATCGCCGCTCCGTAGGTGACGCCGGAATAGCGTCCGTCGCTGATGAGCGTGGCCAGTCGTTTCAGGCTGCGGTTGGCGTTGATGTGCTGCATCGGCGTAAACATCTCGGGCATCCCGAACGCGACCGGCCCCTGCCCGGAGATAACGACGGCGATTTTCAGCACCCCATCCTCCACCATTCGGTCAAACAGCGCATCGTAGTCGAGCGTCTGCCAATCTTCCAGACGGTGAGGCGCATTGTGGCGGAGCACGGCCCGCAGGTTTTCCTCCGCGAAGCATTTCATTCGCTTCACCGTATCCAGCAAATGTGAATCCAGCAAATTGCGGTTGGCGTCATCCTCGTTTTCGTAATAGAGGACAAAGGCCACTTTCTTGTCAAACTCGTCAAGTTGGGCCGTCGTCATGCCGCTGATTTTCACGACGGCTGATTCAAAAAAGTTGCCGGTGAGCACATCCACCCCGCTGAACGGCCGGCGCGGCCGGGAGAGAATGATCGGATTGTCCTTGACGCGGTCTGCAGGCAGGCGCGCCTGGTCAGCCAACCGTTCACGCCACGTCGTTCCCGTTACCGTAGGCGCGTCCACATCCATCGGCACGCCGTTTTGCATCAGCTCGTAAAACAGCGTCTCCATCCCGCGGATACTGCCGCTGCAGCACTGCACCGCCAGCGCGTAAATGTCGCGTCCCTGCGTCAGACTGTAATCAAACAGGTCGGGAACAGGGTATTCGTGGTGAATCCGGTCCAGATCCCACAGGCTGAACCTGTAGCCGCCATACAACATGGCCGCTACCAGGTGCATCATCAGGTTGGTTGATCCGCCCGACGCGCTGTGTATGCGGATCGCGTTTTTGATGTTGGCTGCCATCACATTGGCCACGCCAAACACCGGATCGTTGATCATCAGGGCAAGGCTGTCCACGGCCTGGTTCACCTGCTCCTGACTGGGCGGAGCAGTCAACAGCTCCACGGCCGGATGAACCAATCCCAGGCCGGCGACAAGATGGCGGGAACTGTTGCCCGTGCCGTTGAAGGCGCAGACCCCGCCGTTTGCGTCACACGTGGCCACAGCCAGCCGCTTTTCGTACTCCTTGTGCGCCGCCTTGCTGATGATCCCCCTGTCCACCGCGCGTTCCAGCACGCCCTGAAACGCGGTGTTGGAGGAACACTGCAAAATGTAGGCCATCGCATCGCGCAAATCGTGCGCGATGTCGGACGCTCCCCGCTCTTCCGCCGCCGCGGCCACCTGCTCCAATTCGGCATACAGCTCGGCCGGGATCGTCCCCCCTTTCAGGACGTGGGCAGGAGCAAAAGTGGCAAAGAACGGCGCCTCGCCGCGGTACCGGCGAATCCGGTCGAGATGGGCCAGCGCACTGACTACGCCAAGCGGCTGTTTATCGCAGCCCTGGATGACGAACGCCCCATGGTAGCTGTGCGCCTCGATCTGATTGACCACCATCTGGGTAACCGCGTTGCGGCTTTGCAGCGAATAGCTCATGCCTTGATTGCTCTGCGCGGTGCCGTCGCACATCACCGGCGTGGAAAAGGCAAACGGCACGCCGCCATTCTGCCAGATGCGGATGGCGGCACGGGCGATCGTCACCCGATCCAGGATATGGGCCGGGTGATCGGGCGAACCGCCGATAATCGCGATGCGGGGGGCGTTTTCCTCCAGCCGGTTGTAGATTTCTTCCAACGTCCAGTCCGGCGCCGGACCGTCGTAGGCGGAACCGAGTATCTGTTTTGAACTGTCGAGCAGTCCCGCCACGCAAATCGGCTCGTTCGCTTTGCCTTGCACATTGTCCCGATACGGGTTGGTTTGATTATTGATCGGCGGAAATCGACGTGACATGGAATATCCTCCTTCCAATCATTCTACCATTCGGCCACACTGCCGTCCTCATGACGCCACACCGGGTTTTTCCAGTTGTGCCCCCTGCGCGCCGCCTCTTCCACCTTTTCCTCGTTGATCTCGATCCCCAAACCGGGGCCGCGCGGAATTTCCACATAGCCGTCCTTGTACGTAAACACGCTCGGATCGAGCAGATAATCGAGCAGATCGCTGCCTTGGTTGTAGTGGATGCCCAGGCTTTGCTCCTGAATGATGGCATTTGGGGTACACGCGTCCACCTGCAGCGAAGAGGCCAGCGCGATGGGACCGAGCGGGCAGTGCGGCGCGACGGCTACGTCAAACGCTTCCGCCATCGCGGCGATCTTTTTCACCTCAAGAATGCCGCCGGCGTGGGACAGATCGGGTTGAATGATGTCCACACAGCCGTCCATGAGAAGCTGCTTGAATCCCCAGCGGGTGTATTGACGTTCGCCTGTGGCGATCGGAATGGTGGTGTGGCGGGCGATTTCGCGAAGTGCTTCATTGTTTTCGGGCAGCACCGGTTCCTCCAAAAACATCGGACGGTACGGCTCCAGTTCCTTGGCCAGCACTTTCGCCATCGCCTTGTGGACGCGGCCGTGAAAGTCAATGCCGATGCCCACGTCCTTACCGACTGCTTCCCGCACAGCGGCGATGCGGTCAACCACCGCCTCCACCTTGGCATGCGAGTCGATGTAGTTCATTTCCTCGGTGGCGTTCATCTTGACTGCGGTATAACCCGCCTCCACTTTTTCCTTTGCCGCCGCTGCCACGTCGCGGGGGCGGTCTCCTCCGATCCACGAGTAGACGCGTACCTTGTCACGCGCGGCTCCACCGAGCATTTGATAGACGGGCATGTTGTAGTACTTGCCGGCGATGTCCCACAGCGCCTGCTCGATCCCGGAGATGGCGCTGGTCAGGATCGGTCCGCCGCGATAAAAGCCGCCCCGGTACAGCGTCTGCCAATGGTCTTCGATCCGCAGCGGCGATTGGCCGATCAAGTAGTCGCTCAGCTCGCGGACGCACGCTTGCACCGTACCTGCCCTGCCTTCGACAATTGGCTCTCCCCAGCCAACGATGCCTTCGTCGGTTTCCACCTTTAGAAACAGCCATCGGGGTTCCACCCGATACAGCTTGAAGGCCGTGATCTTCAATCTGTTCACCTGCTTTCACGGATAATCGGCCGAAAAGTCCATCGGCAGCGGCTCGCTTACGACCTCGATATCGTTCCGCTGCTCCGCCTCGTGCAGCAGACTTTCGGAAATCCAGATGTCCTGTAAATGCAGCGTGTTTTTGATGCGGACGAGCCGGACACGGGTCAGGTCAAAAGCGTTGCACGTTTTGATCGCCGCTTTGACTGCAAGCTCGCCGGTATCGAGAAACATCGGCAGTTTGACCGTCCCCACAACGGTGCTGGTCAAGGCGTTGGCGTACCCTTTTTCCCAATCGATCGCCTCAAACACGGCCCGCGTGGTGATGTCGGCCAATCCGATTCCGTTGGCGTTGCCGTGCGTTTTTTCGGTCAGACGGAGCACGACCGTGCGTGCCGCCTCCACGCCGCCGCTGGCATATGGCGTGGCATACCGGCCGGTGATGTTCGGGTCCATTCCGTCCCCGGAAATGTCTTTGCCGATCTCGTCTACCACCAGCACATCCAGCGGCGAGAAGGCAATTTTCGGCATCAGCGCCTTTGCCTCCAGCAGCAGCTTTGGTTCCTCATCCACCAGCTTTTCCGCCGGGATGGCCACGATTTTCGCCGGACGGTCATAGGCGTTCTCAATCGTGCCGACGCCGAAGACGATCGGCGCTTTGGCGATCACCATTTTGGCCATCTCCAGCACGTGCTCGGCCATGTACTTGAAGCTGTAGGCGTGAGCGGCCTCCGCTCCCTTTTGCTTGCCAAGACCAATCGTGATCATTTTCAGCAAACCGCTCTCCACTGGACCGCGAAACGCCGTGTGCGGCTTGATCCGGTTGATCACCACAATCTTGTCCGCGTGATACGCATGCTTGTCGGTGTAGACCGGCAGGCCGTTGGGCAGTCTGCCTACTTCCACCACATCCATGCTGGAGATGATCGGAGCCCCGACAAATGCTTCCGTGACGCCGAGGGATTCCAACACCTCCCGCTGTCCTGCCGCCGTCGCTCCCCCGTGACTGCCCATTGCCGGGACGAGAAACGGCTGCCCGCCGACTGACGCGATCGCCCTCACCACCTCCCTGACGATCGTGGGGATGTCTGCCACGCCTCTGCTGCCCACGGCAATGGCCACCCGATCCCCCGGCACGATTCGCCGCAGCACACCCGCTTCCGTGATCGCCCGGCGAACCGCAGACGCCACATCGTCAATCTCCGGCGCGTGAAAGTGCTGCCGAACCTTGACCATCCGGGGAAGCGGGATGTCGCGGAGCAGTTCTTCCAAGATGCCCATGGCCGTTCCTCCTTTACTGTCTCGCCTTTTCCACCTGGTCGTACATCTCCTTGACGAGATCCTCGCCAAATTCCTTGGCGAACTTGTCGATCACTGGCTTGATGATCGCCTGCATGTTGGCCCGTTCTTCATCGGACACCTCATTGACCTCCATCCCGAGATTCTTTAGCTCTTCCAACGCTTTTCGGTTTTCCTCCCGGTTCACCTCGCGCTGGTAGGTGCCGGCTTCGACGGCCGCTTCCCTCAAAATCTGCTGCTCTTCCGGGGACAGCTTATCCCAGAACTTCTTGCTCACCAGGAAAACAAACGGCGTATAGACGTGCTTCGTCAGGCTCAGGTACCGCTGCACTTCGTCGTATTTGCTCGTCTTGATGGTCGCCAGCGGATTTTCCTGACCGTCCACGGTTTTGCTCTCCAGTGCGCTGAATACTTCCGAGAACGCCATCGGCGTGGGGTTGGCGCCCAGCGCCTGAAACGCTTCGAGGTGAACCTGGTTTTGCATCGTACGAATCTTCAGACCCTTGAAGTCTTCTGCTTTCCTTACCGGATGCTTGCTGTTGGTCAGGTGGCGAAACCCGTTTTCCCAATAGCCCAAGCCGATCAGGTTGTGTTCCGGCAATTTCTCCAGCAGTTTTTGGCCGAGCGGACCGTCCAGCACCGCGTCCGCTTCCTTTTCGTCTTGAAACACAAACGGAAAGTCAAAAATCCCGAATTCCTTGATCATGCCTACCAGCGGCGACGTGGACGGAATCGTAATCTCCTGCAGTCCGCCCTGCAGCGCCTCGGTCATTTTTTTGTCGTCGCCGAGCTGGGCATCGTAAAAGGGCTGCACCTTCAGCTTCCCGCCGCTTTTCTGACTGACAAGCTCGGCGAATTTTTTCAATCCTTTTCCTTCGGGATGTTCCTGGTTCAATCCAATTCCCGCCTTGATCGTCCGCTCCTGAATCCCGCCGGCCGCCGGTGATCCAGAAGAGGCGGTGCTGCCGCCGCCGCACCCGGCCAACAGCAGCAGCGCCGGCACGACACAGCTGATAATCCCGTGTTTCATCCATGATTTCATGCCCATTTCTCCCCTTTCCATTTGATCCATCGCTTACGCTTCAACCGCATCGCGGTTCGCCAGACCGTGTTCGTTCAAGCGGACCTTCTCTTTTACCTGCGTGTTGACCAGGTATTGCGGATATTTTCCATACAGCAGAACATCGACGACCCCCATCGCCGCCTTCGTCCTCATTTCCGCGGCAGATTCCTCAGAATACCAGGCGACATGCGGGGTGAGAATCACCTGTTCCATCGTCAGCAGGGGATTGTCCGGGGAGATCGGCTCCCGCTCGACCACGTCAAGTGCCGCTCCGGCAATCCGGCCTGTGCGCAGGGCGTCGATTAGCGCGCGTTCGTCAATGACCGGCCCGCGCGACGTGTTGATCACGACCGCGTGCGGTTTCATCGCGGCAAACTGCTCGCTGCCCACCATGCCTTTCGTCTCTTTGGTCAGCGGAGCATGGACGGAGATGAAGTCGGCCAGCCGGCACAGCTCATCAAGGGAGACGAGCTGCACCCCCTTTGCCTGCGCCAGCGTTTGCGGCACATACGGATCGTGGGCGATCACGCGCAGCCCGAGCGGCTTCACTTTCTCCGCCAGCGCCTGCGGAATCTTTCCGAACCCGATCAAGCCGAGCACTTTGCCGCGCAGGCGGTTGATCGGCTGCGTCACTTTGTAATCCCAGACGCCGCTTTTTACATGCGAATTGGCGACAACCACCTTGCGCGTCCAGGCGAGCAGCAAGGCAAGGGCGTGATCGGACACTTCGTCCATGCAGTAATCGGGCACGTTGGCGACACAAATCCCGCTGTCTGTCGCCGCCTCGAGATCAATCGTATTGACCCCTACGCCGTACCGGGTGATCACCCGGCATTTCTGCAGGCTGTCGATCACCTTGCTCGTAATCGGCGCGTACTGGTTGATCAGCGCGTCGGCATCGCGGCATGCCGCGATCACCTCTTCCTCCGTGCGGCATTGCGCCGGCACCAGCTCGAACCGCTCGCTGTCCAGCACGCTTTCTTCATACCGCAAATCGCTGTACTCCCAATCGGTCACGACGACTTTCCACTTTTGCATGTTCGCTCCTCCTTACGTCAACCACTCTAATGGAACCGTCACCAGTGCAGGGAACAGGATCAACAGGACGAGAATCACGACCTCGACCAGCAAAAACGGCCAGAAGCCTTTCATGATGTCTTCGATGCCGATCTTCCCGACGCCGCAGGCGACATTGAGCACGGTGCCGACGGGAGGGGTCAGCAGGCCGATGCAACTGTTCAGGATAAACAGGACGCCAAAGTAGATCGGATCAATCCCGGCCTGTTCGATCACAGGCATCAGCACCGGCGTCAAAATCAAAATGGTCGGGGTCAGATCCATGGCTGTGCCCACCAGCAGAACCACCGCGTTGATCACAATCAGCAGGAGCAGCGGATTGTCAACCAGCGGTCCCAGGAAGTCGGTCAGCGCTGCCGGGATATTGGCGACCGTGATCAACCAGGCGGACACCATCGCCGCTGCGGCGAGAAACATCACGACGCTGGTCGTCTTGGCGGCGGATACCAGAATGTCGTACAGTTGGGACAGCTTCAACTCCCGGTAAAAGACCAAGCCGACGAGCAGGGCGTAAAAAGCGGCGACAACCGCGGCTTCCGTCGGTGTAAACACACCACCGCGAAGCCCCCCGACGATGATCACCGGCAGCAGGAGTGCCCAGATTGCCCCTTTGGCCGCGGCCAGGATTTCTCTCAGCGACCGGCGCGGGTATGTCTCAAACCGGCCATTTCTGGCGATCACCCACCAGGTGATCATCAAGCCGACCCCGATGAGCAGTCCCGGCACAATGCCCGCCATGAACAGTTTTGTAATGGAGAGGCCGCTGGTCACGCCAAAGATAATCATCGGAATGCTGGGCGGGATGACAGGAGCGATAATCCCGCCGGCGGCGATCAACCCGGTGGAGCGGTTGCGGTCGTACCCCGCCTGCACCATCATCGGGATCAGGATCGCGCCGAGTGCGGCCGTGTCAGCCACGGCGGACCCGGACAGCCCGGCAAACATGATGCTTGCCAGGATCGCCACATAGCCCAATCCGCCGCGGATGTGTCCGACGAGCGCCAGCGCAAACTGGATGATGCGCTTGGAGATGCCCCCGGCGTTCATCAATTCTCCGGCGAGGATGAAAAACGGAATCGCCATCAGCGGAAAGTTGTCCGCACCGTTGATCAGGTTTTGCGCGATGATTTGGCTGTCGAAGATGTCGAGGTAAATCATCAGGGCGACGCCGCTGAACAGCAGGGCAAACGCAATCGGCATCCCCAGTGCCATCACTCCCAGCAGTGACCCGAGAAACACGCCCAGCGTCATTTACCAGACACCTCCGACATCACCTGCTGTTGACCCGACACCAACAGCTCCTCTTCCGATTCCCGCGCGCGGATAAATTCTTCGACGGAACGCTTGCCAAACAGCACCCGGTACAGATTGCACACGATGATGGCCGCCATTGAGATGCTCGTGACAATCCCGATGCCGTACACACACGCGAGCGGCAATCCCGTCGCCGGTGCCATACTGTCCATGTTGATCAGCGTCATTTTCCAACTGCCGTCCAATACCAGCCACAGCACGTAGAGCAGGATCCCGTTGGTCAGCACAAACACCGCTTTTTTCATCCGGGGCGACAGCTTCTTGACGAATATGTCTACTCCTAAGTGTTCATTGTCTTTCAACGCACTGATGGCCCCCAAAAACGTCATCCAGACAAACAGGAAGCGCGACATTTCTTCGGACCAGGTAATGCCCGAATTAAAGACATACCGCAGCACGACGTTGCCGAATACGAGAATGGCCATCACTGCCAGCGAAACCGCAGTGACGCCATTCAGCACCCGATTCAAGAAGTGCAGGACGTTTTCCACAAAACCTCCCCCTCTCTTGTCAGCCTGCCCGCCCTACTTGGCCGCAGCCTTGATTTTTTCTACCATTTCCTTTGCCCACGGATACGTCTGATAGATTTCGTCATAGAGCGGCTGAGCCGCGGCTTCCATCGCCTGCCGGAACGAATCGTCAGGCGTCGTGAAGCGGATGCCGTGTTCCTGGAGAAAGGCTTTGTCCGCTTCGTAGCTCTTTTCCATCAGCTCCCACTCGTAGTCGGCCGACGCTTTTGCGGCCTGCTCGATGATCTGCCGCTGCTCGGGCGTCAGCTCGTTCCACAATTTCGCGTTGATGATGTACAGGTTGGGGCTGAACATGTGGCGGGACTCCAGCACATCCGACTGAACTTCGTACCAGCCTGAGGCTCTCAGGGTGGCGATCGGGTTGTCCTGTCCGTCTACTACACGTTGTTCCAGCGCCGTAAACACTTCGGAGATGGGCATCGGCGTCACATTGGCCCCCAGCAGTTGGCCCAGCCGAATGTAGTTGGGGATGTTGGGCATGCGCAGACGCAGTCCTTTGAAATCATCCAGCTTGCTGATCGGCCGGTTGCTGGAGAACATCCGAAAACCGTTGGCGCTCCACGCCAGCGGATGCACGCCGTGTTTGCTCTCCAGTTCTTCTGTCAGCTCTTCGCCGATCGGGCCGGTAAAGACGGCTTTGGCATGGGCAAAATCCTTGAACAAAAACGGCCACTCACCCACAGCCAGCTTGGGAATGTCCGCCTGCATGATCAAGCCCGGGATTCCCATTTCGATGGTGCCGTTGCGCACCCCGTCGTAAAATTCCTTCTCCGCCCCCAACTGGCTGTTGTCGAAGATTTGCACCTTCAGCGTGCCGCCCGACATTTCTTCCACCATCGGTTTGAACTTTTCGCGCAGGGCCACGTTCTGCGGATGGTCGGTCGCGAAGTAGTTGGCCACTTTCAACGTGTGCGTCTTGGCACCGCTCCCTGCCCCCGGCGAACCGCTGCCTGTCGTTTGCTGCGCTCCGCAGCCGGAGAGCAGCACCGCCGCCGCGATGGACAGGGACAACAGACGTTTTTTCACTTGACATCCCACCTAGCATCGCTTGTTTGATATGACAAAACCAAGTTTTATTTCATGCTCGCAGCCACACCTTCATTCGGTGACGAGATTGGGCGGCCGTTTCCCGAGCAGTGCGGCAACGAGATTTTGCGCCGCCAGCTTTGCCATGGCCAACCGCGTCTCGCGTGTAGCCGAGCCAATATGCGGCAGCGTTACGACATTGGGCATGCGCAGCAGCGGATTGTCAGGCGGCGTCGGCTCTTCTTCAAAGACGTCGAGTCCTGCACCCCAGATCCGTTTCTCCTGCAATGCTTCGATCAGGGCGGCCTCGTCTACCGTCCCACCGCGCGACGTGTTGATGAAAATCGCGGTCGGTTTCATCAGCGCAAACTGTTCGCGGCCCATCATGCGCCTCGTCTGCCCGGTCAGCGGGACCATCAGCAGGACGAAATCGGACTGCCGCAGTAGGTCTTCCAAGGAACAGTAGGTGATCCCCAGCGTTTGCTCCGCTTCCGGTTTACGGCGGCGATTGTGGTACAGCACATTCATGCGAAAGCCGTGTACAGCCCGCCTGGCGATCGCTTCGCCGATCCGGCCCAGGCCGATGATGCCCAGCGTTTTGCCGTGCACATCCAGCCCAAAGAGCCACTCGTCGTGCTTCCTCTCCCATTTGCCGTCCTTGACGAGCCGGTCCAGCTCGGGGATGCGGCGGGCAGCGGACAGGATCAGCGCAAACGCCAGATCTGCCACCGTCTCGTCCAGTACATGCGGCGTATTTGTCCCCATCACGCCGCGCCGTTTCATCGCTGCCAGGTCAAAATTGTTGTAGCCGACGGAGATATTGCTGACGACTTTCAGCCTGGGCGCATGGTCCAACAGTTCGCTGTCGATCCGCCCGCCGACTGTCAGCAACCCTTCCGCATCGGCAATCTCCCGCAGCAGCTCCTCGCGGGAAATCGGGGCCTCTCCCTCCCACTTGCGGTATTCGCAGTGCTCCGCCAGATACGCTTCCACTTGCGGCGGAATCGGCACAGTTACATACACATGCGGCTTCATATCCATCCTCCTCACGCGATGTATGCAGATGTATGCAAACGATCGATCAGGCCTGCTTTTCCCCAATCGGTTTTTTGACAAGCAACCAGTAACACAATGCTGCGCATCCGGCGATCACGCCTCCCGATATAAAGGCGAGCGCATATGAACCGGTCGTATCAACGATCATTCCGGCAACAACCGGGGAGAACGCGCCGCCAAAATAACCGCCAAAGTTTTGAATCGAACCGACCGACGCCACCATTGACGGGGGAGCGATATCTCCGGCAAGCGCCCACGCACTGCCGGTAATCGCCGAGATAAAGCAGACAGCCAATGTCATCAGCGTAATCGTTGTCCCAATGCCGTGCACGAATGGAATGATCACGACGACGGCGGCGGCAGCCAGGGCGCAAATGCCGATCAGCATCCGTTTGGCGTGCATCGGCTCGGCGATTCCCTTGTCCGCCAGTTTTTTCGTCAGATACCCGCCGAAGATATTGCCGAAGATTCCGCCGATCCATGGAATGCTGGCGTATATCCCCAACTCCGTCAGTGAGATGTGGTGAACTTCTACCAGATAGAGAGGGAGGAAAATGAGAAAGATGTTCCAGATCCAGATGGTGCAGAAAAAGCCGAGAATCATCCCCCATACGCTTCGGTATGTAAACAGGGTGCGCCATTTGATGCCGGACTGCTGAATGCCCTGCTCGGTTCCGGCTCCGTCGGACTGAATGTAGGCACGTTCTTCGGGGGACAGTTTGCGGCTGTTCTCCGGATTTTTGTAGAAGATGAGGAAGAAGATCACAAACACGATGCCGAGCAAGCCTGTGATGTAAAACAGCGCCCTCCAGCCGAAGCTGATCAGCAGGAACACGAGGATTGGCGGCGCAATCGCCGGACCCCATTTGGACGAGGAGTCCCAAATCCCTGTAGCCAGGCCGCGTTCTTTTTCGGAAACCAGTACGACGTGATCTTGGCCGCCGTCGGGAAACAGGGAGCTTCTCCGATGCCGAGCAGCAGGCGGGTACCGATCAGGGAAGACAGTTTGCTCACGGCACCTGTCATCATCGTTGCGAGACTCCACCAGATCACGGCGATGGAATACACCTTTTTGGCTCCAAAGCGGTCAACCAGCCATCCCGAAGGAAGCTGCATCAGCGCGTACGACCAGGAAAACACCGTTCCCAGAAGCCCGATATCGGTTTTGCTCAGCCCCAGTTCCTTCATCATTTCCGGCGCGGCGATGGACAAGTTGGCCCTGTCCAGGTAATTGATGATTCCGCCGATCAACAACCACACCACGACCGTCCAGCGAACATTGTGCCTGGCCTGTAGGGAGTGTTCTGCTTTTGGCGACAGGAATGGCATAGGACAACCTCCTCAGGAATGGATTTATTGTTTTATAATATAAAACTATGTTTTACAATAACGGCACAGCACAGGCACAGCATCATGTCCACAAACACCCGTCAGTGCACGATGGAAAGCGCTGTCATTCTTTCAAAGAAAAAAATTTGCCATGCACAGGCGGCGGAATCAGTCATGTTTTATCATATAAAACCATGTTCTTAGTTCAGTCTATTCTTTATTTTCTGTTAATACTTATACTATCGGCCTCGCACGATGCTGTCAATGAATTTTTTTCCTTTTCTTCAGCTATTTCCGCCGGGGATGATCCACTCTCCTTTGATTTAATCTTGCCTTGACGTCCGATTGCAGGAGAACCCGCCGCACAGGCAAAATCGACCATCAAATCCCCTTCCCTGTGGTATGATGAGGTCACACGAAGTCGTTTTGGGAAAGGAGTCCGCGATCCATGTATGTGGTAACCGCCGAAGAGATGCAAAAGATGGACCGGCATGTAATCGACGTTATCGGCATTCCTGCCGCCGTACTGATGGAAAACGCGGGCAGCGCCATCGCCCGCGACGTTCAGGAGTATTCCCGCACTCACGGGATTGACAAAGGGAAACGACCCCCCCGCTGGGCGATCCTCGTCGGAAAAGGGAACAACGGTGGCGACGGACTGGTGGCGGCGCGGCATCTGATGGAAAACGGCGTAGACGTCACCCTCCTTTTTGCACAATCGCCGGAACAGTTGACAGGGGAAGCCGCGCGGCAGCAGGAAATCGCGCGGCGATTGGGGATACCCTCCATCGTGTACGGCACTTCCCCTGTTGATTGGAGATCATTTGACGGAATCGTCGACGCGCTGTTGGGGACGGGCAGCAAAGGCGCGCCGCGCGGCCCCTACGCGGATCTGATCCGGGAAGCGAACGCGAGCGGGCTGCCGATCATTTCCGCCGACATTCCCAGCGGTCTGGACGCGGATACCGGCGTGCCCCACGATCCCTGCATTCGGGCAGTGCGCACGGTGGCCCTCGCTTTTCTCAAACGGGGGCTGGTTCAGACAGGCGGCCTGGACAAGGCGGGAGAGGTCGTCGTACGCCCCATCGGTATCTGGCCGTCACTTGCCGACACATTCGGCATCCAAACCTTCCTGCTCGGCGAACAATTGTTTCGCGAACGGTTCCGGCTGGATCCGCGATTGCCGCGTCAAGCCGACACCCACAAGGGAACCTACGGACACGTGCTTGTCGTGGCAGGCAGCCGAGAGATGAGCGGGGCCGGGCTGCTCTGCAGCAAAGCAGCGCTTCGTGCAGGCAGCGGGCTGGTGACCTGGGTAATGCCCGACGCACTCCTCCCCGCGCTGATCGGACATGTACCCGAAGTGATGCTGGCCGGGCTTCCCGGGAAGTGGAATCTGCCGGAAGCCCGGGCAAAGCTGATCGCACTGGTCCGCAGCCGCAGCGTCACCGTCATCGGCCCGGGGCTGGGACGCTTTCCCGGCGATGCGGACTGGCTGCGCATGCTGTGGGAGGAGACGAACAGTCCGCTGGTCCTGGATGCCGACGCCTTGAACATTCTGGCTGACGCTGACCTCTCATCCTGGCCGAAGCGCGAAACCCCCACCATCCTGACCCCTCATCCCGGAGAGATGGCCCGACTTGCCAACGTGACGACAAGCAAGATACAGCAAAACCGGATCGAGCTGGCCCGCTCCTATGCCCGTCGCCACCGACTGACGCTGGTGCTGAAAGGAGCCGGTACGGTAGTCGCTGCACCGGACGGCCGCGCGTATATAAACCCGACCGGCAACCCCGGAATGGCGACCGGCGGCGCCGGCGATGTCCTGGCCGGAATGATTGGCGGATTGCTCGCCCAAGGACTTCCCGCCGACCACGCAGCATGTCTCGCCGTCTGGCTCCACGGGTCCGCCGGTGATCGCGCGGCAGCCAAGCGGCCGTCGGGGTATTCGCTGATTGCAACGGACATCCTTGAGGAATTGTAGCGGATGACATCTTGACGTCCTGTCCCGTGTCGATGATAACCTTGGCGGGAAGACAAAAAACCGGCCCCTGTGAGAGCAGGGGACAGTCCACAAACGACCGGTTTTATTCAATCCGTCACTGATTACTCCCGATCCATAATGATGTCGGCTGGTTGGGTAATCAGATGTCTCTCCGGTGTGACCAAGCAGCCGGCGGCAGCCAGACGGTACGGCCAGAAGTACAGGGGATTTGCCTCATAGAGCGTGTGTTTGAACAGCAGCTCCGTTTCTCTGGTAATGGTCGTCAGCGGCACCTGATACGTCTGCAGTCGCCGATACTCACAGGCGTCGTTGAACCGCTCCGGACTTTGGCGAATGAGAAACGACAAACTTTTCAACCGGTGCTGCCCATCCACGAAAAACACGCTTTTCCAGAAGCCAAAGGGAATTTTCACCTGGCAGCCCGGTTGGCCCTGCACGCCGCAGTACTCTTCGTCGTCCTCCCTGAAAATCGGCCCGGTAAACACGATTAATTTTTTCTCGCTTTCCATACGGTTCAGAATCCAATCCTCCAGGCAGTTCCACACCCCCGTGTTGAAGTTGTGGTGCTGCAGGACGATATTGGCATAGCAGAACGAGTCCCGGTTGGCTTTTTCCGCTTCGTGCCGCTCTCCCCAGCATACGTCTCTTCTGCGCGTCAGATGCCCCTTGTCATAGTCATTTTGTGCATAGTATTCCGGCCCGACCTGATTCATTGCCCCGATGCGGTCATCCAGATGCCACAACCGGTTGGTGCGCGGTATGTTGACGAATCGGCTTTTATCCACGCATGCAGCAGAATAAACCGCAAACTTTCGCCGTTTGTTCATCACAATGGAGAAGTGGGTAAAGTCGTACACCCTCCCGTTTTCCAACGCGTCTTCCGCCGTTTTTCCCAGCAGCACAGGCAGAGGAACTTCGTGCCGTTCTCCCAGAAAAACAGGATCATAGCCCATCCCCGATTCCTCCCTTTCTCCGTCGTGATAAAAATCCGGGCTGCATTTGCTGCGCTGCGTTTCCTGCATCAACATTTCGACAGCCCGTCTGTCGAATCCTTTGACGAAAGAAGGGAGGTTTTGTAAAGATCGACGCCAATCTTTTTCATCTCGATTGTCCGATCGGCCACCTGTTCCGCCGTTCCGATGAGTCCTGTCTTGAACCCGTCATTGTACTGCACGAGATTCACAAAATCGAAATTCGCCCACATCCCCTGCCGTTCCGGCGACGCCTGACCGGCAAAGCGCACCGCCGTTAATCCGGTAGAAATCGCCGCGAAACACGGTCTCTTCTTCGGACCACATCTGTTTGAGAACGCGGATGAATTCTTCCGAACGCCTGTACCGTTCATCGTGATCCAGCCACGGTTCGCCGAACGCGTGGAATTCGCCTTTGAACCACCCGCTGACCACATTGACCGCTGCCCGGCCATGGCTGATCTGATCCAGCGTGGAAATCATCTTGGCCACCATCCCGGATGCCATAATCCGGGCAGCACAGCGGCAATGAGTTTGATTTTTTGGGTGACGGCTGCAAGGGCGGACGCAAGCGTTATGGCTTCCAACTGATTTTCCGCGTCGTAGCTGGCACAAAGCGAGTCTGGACCAGCGCGAATTCAAAGCCGGCTTTGGGGAAACTCACCCTCTCTCATGGCAGCGTCAATCATATGCAGTCCCTGTACGTTTTGTTCATGAAAAAGCCATTTTCCATGCCTGCATAATAGCCCGAGTGAGCCATTCTCCTCTGTCTGTTTTCTTGGTAGGGTAAAAAAGGTGTGACCACACTTTCAAGTCAGGTGAATCTCATGAAACGAATGGTTGTGTGCTGGTTTATCCTGTTGATGCTGCTTTGCGCGGGCTCTCCCCCTGTGTTTGCCCATGCCAGTCTCTTGGCTACCATCCCCCAAGACGGACAAGTCGTGCAATCCAGCCCCGGGGAGATTGCGCTGGAGTTCAGCGAGCCGTTGGAAGAAGGGCTGATCGACCTCAAGCTGTACGATGAACACGGCCGTTCGATTGCGCTGACAGGCCCCCATCTCACAGCGGGCAACGCCGCCCGGATGCGGGCTGAACCGCCGAAGCTGCCCGATGGCACGTACACCGCAGTCTGGTCCGTCGTCTCCGAAGACGGTCATCCGGTCAACGGGTCTTTCACGTTCTCCGTCGGGCGTTCCGCGTCCGGAACCATCGCCCCCGTATCGGATGGAACTTCCGCCCTGCTCGACCGCATTCTGGCGGTGATCCGCTACGTCGTGGAAGGAACGCTGTTGATCGCAGCCGGCCTTCACTGGATCTCCTGGCTCGGCCGACGACGCGGCTGGCCCGCAGACATGCGCGCAACCGGAGGCAGGCGGCTGGCGGTGTGGATCGTCATCGTCGTCGGATTGATTGCCGAAGGGCTTCTCTACCTGGCGTCCCTGCCGGGGAACGCTCTGACATCGGTGTTTGCAAAAGGACAGTGGGCGCTCCTCGGACAATCCCCCTTCCTCGTGATGGTCGGGGCGCAGCTTGTGTGCATGCTGCTCGCCGCCGTCCCGGGCATGGTGGAAGGCTGGTACCTAGTCATGTGGGCACTGGCCGTGGGAGCGCTGGCCTTTGGCGGGCACGCGTGGGGCATTCAGCCGGTGTGGCTGGCCGCCTCGTTCCGAATCCTGCATCTGTTCGGCCTGGCGCTCTGGCTGGGGGCGCTGACCGGCCTGGTCCTGGCGATGCGCCGGGCGAGGAAAAGCGGTGACGCGATCGAGTGGGGGGCGCTCCGCCGGTTCTTTGTTCGGCTGGCGCTGCTCGCGTCCGCCACTGCCCTGCTCTCCGGCGCTGCCTTGACCGTCCAGCAAACGGATTGGGCAGTCTTGTGGAAGGGGCAGACGTGGAGCGTGCTGCTTGGCCTCAAGCTGGCGCTGACCGGCGTGATGCTGGCGCTTGCGATCTCGCAGACCCTGCGGTGGCGAAAGCACGGCCGCCTGACGTCGCCCGCGCTGCTGCGCTGGGAGTGGCGGGCGGGTGCACTGGCCCTGCTGGCCGGCGTCTGGATGAGCCAGTCGGCCTATCCCCTGCCGGTGACGTCCTACGCCAAAACCTTTCCTGCCGCTGACGCGCAAGTGGTGGTCAAGATCCCGCGAGTGGCACCCGGCACGCAGATCATGACCATCGAGTTCCCCGCACCGATGACCGAGCCGCGGCAAGTCCAGGTGCAGGTATCCAAGCCGGATGCGGAGATAAACAGGCAGCCCATCCCTGCTGAGCGGACAGGTACGGGGCGTTATCAGGCGGACATTCCGTTTTCCATGTACGGAACGTGGACCTATCGGATTGACGCCGCCTTCCACGATGGGACACATGCAGCATTCACCGACACGCTGTTTATACCAGGAGGAGGAGAAACACGATGAAGATGAACTGGAATAAATGGGCAAGCTCGCTCGCTGTCGCCGGAGCGCTTCTGACCTTCGCGGGAACGGCTAGCGCCCACGTCACGGTCTGGCCGAAGGAAACGAAAGCGAACTCGTATGAACGCTATACCGTTCGCGTCCCGGTGGAAAAGGACAGCAATACTATCAAGGTGCGGCTGGAATTCCCGGCGGGTGTAAAAGTGGGTACGGTTCTGCCGGCCCCCGGCTGGACCTACGAATGGGAAAAAGACGCGGACGGCCGGTTCAAGGCGATCACCTGGACAGCCACCGCCGACGGGATCAAGCCGCATGAATTCATGGAGTTCGGCCTCTCCGCCAAAAACCCCGCCGAACCGGGCACGCTGACTTGGAATGCAACTCAGACGTACGCCGATGGCACGGTCGTCGAGTGGACAGGTGCCGCAGGGTCTGACACGCCGGCCCCTACCGTCGCGGTTAAGGAAGCGGCCCAAACCGCCGATGACCATGCCGATGAGCATAAAGCAGCAGGGAACTCAGGGAACAACGAAGCTGGTCAGGCTGCGGCTCCGGCGGCACAGAACAGTTCTTCTTCGACCGGCAGCACGCTGCCGCTGGTGCTCTCCGGGTTGGCGCTGCTGATCTCGGTGATCAGCCTCTTCCGGAAAAAAGCGTAGGACGCAGACGCGGGGGAAACAGGGGGCACACGTCTCACATCTTGGATAACCTGATGTTTGCCCCCTGCCCGGGCCGCGTTTTGGAGCGGACCCGATCCACTGCTCTGCCGGTCGTAAAGAGAGCGAGCAGCGCCCATGCCAGCTATTCGTTCGTTTTTGGAACAGCACTTTTCTCCGTGGCCTTGACGAATACCCCCTCACTTTTTTCAAAGGCAATCTGAACACTCGGATCAACGTCCTTGATCGTGAACAGCTTTGTCCCTTCCTCCAGATAATTTGAGTGAATGATAAGTGAAGATGGTTCTACATCCCGTGGATATTCGTATTTCTCCTGCACGATTCCAATTTGTTCCCCGATCTTTTCTTTTGCTACCAGCTCGTCGTTGTTTTCATCATTTTTAATGACATACACACGGTTTTCGACAACCACAAATGGGTACGGCCAGCTTGCCGCTTCATGTGCTGTATTTTCTGTATCTGGCGATGGGGAGTTATCCGCACATGATGAAAGCAGTATCGCGGCAAGGGTCAGCATGACTGCGAGCGGAACGCGTCTCATTTTTCCCCCTCCTCATCTGTAAAAAATAGGATGCAGATGATGTTATGATAACATCTGCATCCTGTATGGTAAATATTTCCTATCACTGTTGATCCGACTGTTTCCTGCCGCTCTTGAATGCTTTCACATCGTAAAGATGATGGCTGGAGCTGATGATATAATCCGGCTTCGGCTTGCCTCTCGCCTGCCTGTGGCCTTCCAGATGGGCTTCGCTCAGCTCCCATTTTTTCCATGCCTCTCTGGATTCCCAGCGGATCATGATGATAACTTCTTCTTCCCCTTTTTTGCTGCTTTTGACGAGCACGCTCAGATCAATAAATCCTTCCGATTTTTCAACGGCCCCTTCTCTTTTGAACCGCTCGACCACCAGATCAGAGGTGCCTTCTTTCACGATCAGGTTCTTGGTTTCCACGAACACAGCACTCACTCCCTTCTATTTCTGAAACAGCCATGACAGCGCTTGGGGGAATCGGCTGCGGAAGCAGGAAAGCTCGTGCCGTCCGCCCTCCTCCACATGCAGCCGCAGTTGTTTCCCGTTTAACCCACTGGCCGCCAGTATGGCATACGCTTCTTTTGTGCGCGCGACCATTTCCCGCTGCACGGTCTGCTTCCCTTCTCCTTCCAAACTTCCTACGTCCAGATAGAGTCTCAGCCCGGTCTGCGCCATCTTTTGCTCGCGCATGTAGTCTGCAAACCCTTCGTACCAGAACGAACCGGAAATGGAGCCAATTTTGCCGAACACACCGGGGTACAGGTACGCGGCGTACAGTGAGATGAGACCCCCGAGCGATTTGCCGATGATTCCCGTTTGATCGGGACGGCGATTGGTTTTGTACCTGCTGTCGATATGCGGTTTCACCTGCTCGACGATAAACGCGAGGTATTCCGCCCCTCTGCCGCCGAAGTCAGCGAATCGCTCCGACAAGGCCTTGGCAAACCAGGGGGTGTACTCATGAATCCGGTCGACCGGTGCGATACCGACCATGATGAGTTCGGCCAGTTCTCCGCTGGCAAACTTCCGCTCGATTTCCTGCAGAGAAGCAGCGGGACGCAAAGAAGAATCCGCCTGTTCTGCAAACAAATCGCCGCCATCGTGCACGTAGACGACCGGGAACGAGGCAGCACCGTCCGGATACGAGGGCGGCAGATAGATCGCAAGTTCCCTCTCTCCGATATGATCAGTGATGATTGTGCCCTTCACGGCGGTTACCTCCTACATTTTTGCCCGGAACAGCAAATAGACGAAATACGGCACGCCCACGATGGATATGACGATTCCCACCGGCAGTTCGGCTGGGGAAAAGACGGTTTTGGCAATAAAATCGGAAATGACGACCAGCAGCATGCCGACCAGTCCGCTAATCGGCATCACGCGCCGATGATGCAAGCCGACCAGCCGTTTGGCGATATGCGGAGACAGCAGTCCGACAAACCCGATACTGCCGGATACGGAAACGCACGCGCTGACAAGTCCTATGCTTGCGATCAACAGCACGCTTTTCTCTTTTTCCGTTCGCACGCCCAGACCTTTCACGCTCTCTTCTCCCAATTGAAGCACGTCCAGGATCGGCGCTTTGCGGAAAACGACCGGAACGAGCAAAAGAAACCACGGAATCATGGACAGCACGTAGTTCCAGTTGGCGTTCCAGATGCTTCCTGTCAACCACACCGCCGCCATCTCGTAATCCTGCGGATTCATCTTGAGCGACAGATAAATCGTCGCCGCGGACAGCCCTGAACCGACGGCAATGCCGACGAGGATCAGCGTTCCCGGTTCCAGTCTGCCGTTTCTCCACGCGAACAGGTAGATGAAACCGGCAGCCATCAACCCGCCCGCCAGGCCAAACATGGGCATCGCCATGATGGAAAGCAGGCTTGCTCCAATCATTTTTCCTTCAAACAGAAGCATGAACAGGACGCCGGCAAATCCCGCTCCCGCATTGATGCCGAGAATGCCAGGATCGGCCAGCCCGTTCTTCGTAATCCCTTGAACGACGGTTCCGGCGATCCCGAGACCAAAGCCGACAAACGCAGCGATGACAATGCGCGGCAGACGAAACTCGAAGACGACCATGTCGTGCTCCGGCACCGGATCAATGCGCAGCAACGTTTTGATCACATCGGTGACGGTCAGATTGAATACGCCGTTTGTCAGGCTGACATAGACGACAGCAAGCAAAAGGACTGCGCCGGCGACGAGCGTCATCCAATAGCGCCGTTCCATGCTCCTACGCATGTTTCTTCCCCCCTCTCGTGCGGATCAGGTAGAGGAAGAAAGGAACGCCAAAGAGCGCACAGACAACGCCGACCGGCGTCTCAAAGGGGTCATTCAGGAATCGGCTCATGACATCGGCAAGTCCCAAAAAGACAGCGCCAAGCACGCCGGAGCACGGGACGATCCAGCGATAGTCCAATCCGACCAGAAATCGGGCCACGTGTGGAATGATGAGTCCCACAAATCCGATTTTTCCGGCCAACGCGACGGAAATGCCGGTCAGGATGACGACGGCGGCGGTAGCGACCGCCTTGATCAAGGTGGTCCGCTGTCCCAGGCTGATGGCCGTTTCGTCGCCCAGACTAAGCACGGTAATCGAGCGGGAGATGAGCAGGGCCGTCACGATTCCGACGATGGCAAAGGGCACGGCCACCTTGATCATGCTGGGGTCGATCTGGTGCAGCCGGGCGTTGTACCAGAAGCTGACGTTTTGCGAGACTTGAAAATAACTCGCAAGTGCCGCCGATGTGCTGCTCAGAAACGTTCCGATGACAGTGCCGATAATCGCCATGCGCACCGGTGACATGCCGTTTGGCACCAGGGAGGCCATGCCGAATACCATCCCCGTCCCCAGTGCCGAGCCGATCAGCGAAAACGCGATCATGTCCAGGGACGTAGCGTCCGGCAGCAGGATCATGCAAAGAGTGATGACGAACGCCGAACCGTCCGTCACGCCCATAATGGAAGGGGACGCCAGGTAATTCCTTGTCATCCCCTGCATGAGTGCGCCCGACATGGCGAGGAATGCGCCGATCAGGATGGCGCCAATTGCTCTCGGCAGCCGCGAGTGCATGACAATCTGATGATTCACGTTGCCCGCGTCAAAATGAACGAACGCCTCCCACACCACGTGTGCCTCTATATTCCGTGCGCCGTAGAGAATGGATGTCAGGATGACGATTGCAATCGCAATCGGTGACAGCCCCAAAATCAGGGCCGGCAGTGGAAAGTTTCGTCTCATGTCCGTTTACACGCCTTGTTCAAGATTACTGGGACAGTTTCTCCACGGCAGCTTTCAGAAAGTTGATTTTGCTCCACGCTGTGCCGCCTTGGGCAAGCGGATCGACGACGTTCACATACACCCTGTTGTTTTTGACTGCATTGATGCTCTGCCAGATCGGATTGGCCTGCACCTCTTCCAGCGCTTTCGGATGCTGCGCGTTTTCATCCAGGGAGAACTGTACGAACACGTAATCCGGGTTCATTTCGCTGAACCTTTCCAGGGAAATGGTCTCCTGCGCCTTGGCCGCTTTGATCGGTTCCGGCACTTCCAGGCCCAAATCCTTGTACAGCGTGTCGTTGAAGTATACATTCTCCGGGTAGATGTTGATGTTGCCCTGTCTGTAGCGAATGACCACAACCTTTTTGCCTTTCAGCTTCTCGCCCAGCTGTGCCTTTGCCGCTTCCGCATCCGCCTTGTATTTCTCAAGCGCCTGTTCGGCCAGGTCCTGTTTGCCCGTCAGCTCCGCGAGAAGGCGGAGATTGTTCTCCCAGTTGGTGGAAATGTGGGAGTACGGAAACGTCGGCGCAATTTTGACCAGCTTTTCCATGACTTCCGGCTTGAACTTGGAGGTGCCCAGGATGACATCCGGCTTCAATTGGAGAATCGTCTCAAAATTCGGCTGCGTCTTCTCGCCGATCGACACCGTCGACCCGGTAATCTCCTTGAATATGTCCGGGAATTTTCCCCCGATGGTAATACCGCCGACCGGTTGCACGCCAAGCACGACGGCGTCCTCCATCGCTTCCAGGCTTCCGGTGATGACGATCCGTTCCACTTTGGCCGGGACGGTGTAATCCTTGTCCAGATAGCGGACTGTTCTCGTCGTTTGTTCAGCCGTATTTCCGGCGGGCACCACATTACCCGCGCTGTTGTTCACATTCGTCGTGGCAGTCTTGTCAGCAGAACCGCAAGCCGCCAACAACAGCATGAGCAGGGCGACGAACCCCGTCCCTGCACGCTTTAATCCCTTTTTCATGTGCAGTAAATCTCCTTTCAGCAACCTCTCTAGTAATTGAGGATGATTCTCATTGCTAATTCTAAGGACGAAAGCCCTTGATGAACATGGACAATATACAGAAAACAGCATGGACAAAATCCAGATCACATCCGTACATATTCCTCCACGATTCGCTGATGGGCAGTCCGCATTCACTTCTGCCAGCCATTGGTTGACGCGACGTCCTGGGGAACGAACAAAGGGAGAGCAGCTGCTCTCCTTTTCAGACTGATGACAAACTGTATTTTTTTGATCGAAGTTCCGAATGTAAAACCATCTTTCATCGTTGTCAGGCCGAAAGGCCTGCAGATTAATCAAACCGAAGGTGGAGAAAAAGTACACGGCATGGAGTGATGGGCCAAGCGAGCTCCTTTGACGACCTGCACAGCGGAAAAACGCTAGACGCGGGGAATACAGGGGACACAAGTCTCACTTCGTCGAAATGCCCAGATGTTTGTCCCCTGCCCGCGTCGCGTTTTGTAGCGAACAATATCCACTACTTTGCTGGTCGTCAAGAGAGCGAGCGGGCCCGATCACCCATGCGCCACGGACTTTGTCTACACGCTGAAAGGGAGAGCAACTGCTCTCCCTCTGCTGATTGACGTTCCACGGTGCTGTGCGTCCGCCGCTACATCGCCTGAATTTTTTCCCACAACTGCTTTCCCTTCTGCCACACATCTTTCCAAAATTGAGTCCACGACGCTTTCTCGAGGTCGTCCTTCTGCATGCTGCCCACCAGCAGGAAGTATTCGCGAATGCCGGAACAAATCGCTCTCGACAGTTCGGCCTGCTTTTCCGGACGCGTCATCTGCTCCCGATCCCGCGCATTGCTGATGTATCCCATTTCCACAATCACAGTCGGACATATGGAGTGGCGCAGCAAATAATACGTCTTTCCCGCTTTTGGTTCATCCTTTTTGCCATACAGTTCGTTTAAGTGATGCTGCAAGATGTCCGCAAGCAGGAAACTTTGATGGTTTTGCTGATACAGCACAAGTCCCCCGCGCGTGTTTGGGTTTGTAGACCAGTTCACATGCAGGCTGACCATGATTTGCGGGTCCAATGCGGCAGCCAGGCCCCGCCGCTGCGCCAAGTCGCGCTTGTGACGGGATGACGTTTTGGACCACCGATTTTCATCACTCAGCGCATAATCCCCGGTGCGATTGAGGATCACCTGATACCCTTCGGCGGACAATTGATGATACACTCGTCGCGCAATTTCCAAATTGATGTCCTTTTCGTACAGGCCTCCGTAAGAGGTTCCTCCGTCAATCCCCCCGTGTCCCGCATCAATGATCACATGGATGGGAGAAATTGCCTGACTGAAAGCAATGGCATGCCCAGGATACAGGAGCAGAAACGCCGTGAACACGACGCATGTTCGCTTCATTCTCCCTCTACCTTTCCGGCTTTTTTCGTAGTATGTTCCAACGAAAAAGCGGACATGCGCCGCCGATTCCGCTGTGACGCAGTATAGACAACCTGCGGGGTGAATTCATGTCCGTGTGCATGCAGGGGGACTTCGAAAACCCTCTCGTCAACAAAAAAGAGGGACGTACGCCCCCTTTACATCATATCATCGTGATGTTTTTTCTGAGGACGAATCAACTCGCCTGCCTGTTGCAGCGTCTGCAGCAGTTCGCTGACTGTCCTCACCTGATCGACAATGGTTCCCAAATCGAGGTTGAGTCTGGGAAAGGCAAACAAGGATCGCCTGCGAGGCGCATTGATCTTCTTCCATTCCTGAAAGTGCTTCTGCAGCGCTTCCGGGTTCCTTCGCTCCCGCTTGGGCACCTTGTTGGCTCTGAGCCAATCGTGAAATTCCTGAGGGTATTCGCCGTCTGGTTTGATTTTGCGCATGCAATCACCTCTTTTTTCGTGACGGTGTACTCAGCGTCTATGGGCACGTACACTGCGAGAAGTGAAAAAAAGCAAAGGGGGAGCCCCTTTGCACCTCAGCGCAATCATCGCCGTCTTTAACAGTCGCAATCACACCCGACGATGACCAGCAGTATGAACAATACCAATGCCAGCGCAAACCCATCACGATGGAAGATACCCATATGCAATTCCTCCTTTCGCACATGTAGTCGTCATACTCTATGTACAAAAGGTAGGAAATGCTTATACGCGTACCCATGGTGACAAAAATTTCTTTTGCATCACGATACGAATGCCCCTATTGCAGCCACATCCTGAACAACCCCTCCACAACGCCGAGGTTGTACATGTAATACAGGCCAAACACGGCACTGATCCCTCCAGTCAATTGTGTCAGCACGCGGCTTATTCCGGCGTTTTTCGCGCTGATGACGAAGGGAATCCCGATGATCGTCGTGGTCAGGAGCATACCGATAATCGTGCCGGCCCCAAATACCAGGATATACAGGCCGCCTTCCCATACACTGTTCACCGCAGCCATTGTCCACAGGACGAGCGCAGCGCTGCCCGCCAACCCATGCACCAGTCCGATCAGCAGGGATTTTCCGTACGACACCCGTTGCAGGTGTTTGCGGGACTCGCTCTGTACGTGCGAGAAGGCATTTTTGTGCAGTTCCCCGTCATGTTCATGCTCATGCACCTGGATGTGCCGTTTCTTACGGGAACGAAGACTCGTAACGCCCAGGTATACAAGCATGATCCCGACGAGGAACTCAAGCGACATGGCCACTTTTTCGGGAATGCCGTTCTTTACCAGAAGAAATACCATGCCGACGACAAACAGCGTGGCGGTATGTCCGATTCCCCAGAACAAACCGGCCAACGACGCATTCCCCAATCGCTTCGTCTGCGTGGCGACCGTGGATACCGCGATCACATGGTCCGGTTCAATCGCATGTTTGATCCCCAATACAAACGCAACCGCCAGCACCGACAACAAACTCGCTTCCATATCTGTGATTCCGTCCCCTCTTTTTCCATTTTTACCCATCAAATCTTCCGATGGGTGGCAACCCTATTTTCATCTGTGAATGTTGCTTGCCTATGCAAGCGTGTCGGCACGCGAATATACAGGTATGGTAATGCCAGAATATAGAAAAGAGGGTGATGTGTATGTACAATTATCCTGGACAATGGCATGACCAATCGTCCGAACAATGGTCCACACAATCGCCTTATTGGTCGACAGAATCGTGGGACCAATCGTATTGGCCCGCCCAATCTCCATCGCAATATCGGCCGCCGCGCCGGCGAATCTGTCCGGACTTTTGCAGACGCTGTCCCCCGGAATGCTGCCGACGTCCCTGGAGAAGGGGTTATTAAGTGCCCCAGCTGCATGCAGCCCTCGCTGCTGCTGCCGTGATCAGGTAATGGTTCCGACAGCAAGCAGCATACACGAATGAGCCACATCCCGCCAAAGTGGGTGTGGCTCTCACTGTGCCATAAGCTAGGCTTTTGCCACGTTGACGCGTCCAGAAAAGAAGGTGGCTCCGCCGCCCATGTCCGCAAGACGGTCCGGCGTGAGCGCATTCACCAACCGTTTCGTGCCTGTCATATCCGCCCACAGCCCCTGGCTTACCACTACGCCGGGCAGCACATTCTCGCCTACGGCGGCGACCAGTTCACACTCGCCACGTTCGTTCCATACCCGCACCTTATCCCCGTTGTTGATTCCGGCCCGTGCTGCATCGGCAGCATTCATGTGCAGTCGAGGCATTTTTTCCAGCTGCACGTGCTTGTCTTGATGGGAGAAAGTCGAATTGAGGAAATTATGATTGGGCGCCGGAATAAACCAATACGGGTAATCGCCGTCTTCGGCTTCGGCAAGCGGTACATACGTCGGCAGCGGCGGATATCCTTCCCGCTCCATCCTTTCCGAATACAGCTCGATTTTCCCGCTGGGTGTAGGAAGGCGTCCCGGAAACAGGGGTTTTACATTTGCCTTGACATACTGCTTCTCCACCAGTGTTTCATAGTCGATGCCTTCCAGATACGGGTTCCGGTGGTTGGAAAGCGCCTGCCGGATCAGCTCCTCCTCCGTGTCCTGAAATGCCTGTTCATCAAATCCCATCGCTTTCGCCAGCAGGCGGAACACTTCCACATTGGACCTGCTTTCTCCATACGGCGGAATCACTGGCCGCTGCAATTGAATGTAGTGATGCCAGTACGAGGTGTAAAAGTCCGTGTTTTCAAAAGAAGATGTCGCCGGAAGCACGAGATCGGCATACATGGCCGTCTCCGTCAAAAACATGTCGTGCACGACGGTAAACAGATCGTCGCGGGCCAGCCCGCGGCGCACCTTGTTGGCTTCTGGGGCCACAACAGCCGGGTTGCTGCTGTACACAAACAGCGAACGCACCGGCGGGTCTAGCTCAAGCAGGGCATCCCCCAGCTGATTCATGTTGATCAGGCGCGCCTGATTATCGGCGCGCAAATCAGGACGCTGCAGCGCCTGCTTGTTGAACCGCAGGTACCCTCCGTTCCCCTTGATCGCTCCGCCCCCTTTTTTCAGCCATTGGCCTGTAAGCGCGGGTAGACAGGCAATCGTCCGCACGCACATGCCGCCATTGTCATGATGCTGCAGCCCGTTTCCGATGCGGATAAAAGATGGGGACACTTGACCGTACATGCGGGCCAGCCGGACAATATCCTCCACGGGAACACCCGTAATGGCGGAAACGGCAGCGGGCTCGTACCGCTTTACATGCTCCCGAAGCTCCTCATGCCCTACGGTATACTGGCGGAGAAAATCTTCGTCCACCATGTTTTCGGCAAACAGCACATGCATTATGCAAAGGGCAAGTGCGCTGTCCGTCCCGGGCATGATCGGAATAAACCAGTCTGCCCAACGTCCGGTCTGGTTTTTGTGCACATCGATCACGACGACCTGGGCTCCGTTTTTGCGCGCTTTCTCGGCAAGCGCCACCTGGTGCATGTTTGTGCTGACCGCATTAATCCCCCACATGATGATCAGCTTGGCATGGATCGTATCCTCGGGGTCCGTCCCAAAGCTGCCGCCCATGGTATACTCGTACCCTTTTGTTCCGGCTGCATTGCAAATCGTTTGCTCCAGCCTGCTTGCGCCCAGGCGGTGAAAAAACCGGCGGTCCATCGATTCCGCACTGAGCCTGCCCATGTTGCCGTAGAAACTGTACGGCAGGATGCTTTCCGGCCCCTCGCTGCGAATCAATTCCTTCCAGCGGGCAGCAATCGTTTCAATCGCTTCGTCCCAGCTGATTCGTTCAAATTTGCCTTCCCCTTTTACGCCCACACGCTTTAACGGATAGGAGAGCCGTTTGGGGTCGTAGATTCGCGCTGTCATGTTTCGTACCTTGTTGCAGATAGCTCCCCGGGTGACGGGATGGTTGGGATCGCCCTCGATTTTCACAATCTTTCCATCTTTTTTGTGTACAAGGAGACCGCATTGATCCGGACAATCCAGTGAGCAGACAGACGGAAAAACTCCACTTGGCTGATTGGCGTAGTGCTCCACAGTGTATCTCCTCTCCCGTTTTTACACGATGGAACCAACTGCCCGGCATACGCAGTTGCTCTGCTCGACGATCGTGACTTTTTTTCGTTTATCTTATCACGATACGCGCTTGATTTCGCACCTGTCAACTCCCTTGTCGCCAACGATCCCTTCACGTGTTTCGCCGGTCGCGCTGCACCATCGGGGTGTCCTCTCCCTTCTTGGGCTTGCGCGTTTTCAGAAACGCTGGACGCGTACGCAGCTTTTTCATCGGAATGCGAATCAGCATATCCGTCCAGTCGCGCAAACGCAGCGGAGAAAACGGCGCCAGATAGGGAACCCCGAACGAAACCAGCCTGGCCACATGGGCATGGATGAAGAGCAGGCCCAGGATGAATCCGTACGTCCCCAACACACTGCTGCAGATCAGCAGAAAGAAACGCAGAATCCGGTGTGTGATGCCGAGATAATACACAGGCGACGTAAAGGAGGAGATCGCGGTCAGTGCGACGATGACAAGCGTCACGGGACTGACCAGGTTGGCGTTCACAGCCGCCTGCCCAATCACAATACCGCCGACGATGCTGACCGCCTGTCCGACCGGCCTGGGCAGTTTGACGCCAGCTTCCCGGATGATCTCTATGATGAATTCCATGATAAAAATTTCCATAAAGATAGGAAACGCCACCTTGACACGTGCGGCGTCCATGGAGATGAGCAGCCGGGTGGGAATCAGCTCCGGGTTGTACGCGACGAGTGACAGGTACAGCCCGGGCGTCGTGATGCTGAGAAACAGGGCGACCATCCGCACAATGCGGATCAGCGTGGCGTACTGCCAGCTGGTGTAGTAGTCGTCGACCGTTTCCAGCATTTGAAAAAACGTGATCGGCAGGATCAGCGCATGCGACGTCCCCTCGACCATGACCGCCACGTTTCCCTCAATCAGATAGGAACAGGTGACGTCAGGCCGTTCCGTGGGGCGCATGAGGGGAAACAGGGAGAACGAATTGTCCTCCAGATATTCCAGTAGCTGCATCTGGCCGATCAGGCTGTCTGTTTCGATGCAGGAAAGACGCCGCCTTACTTCTTCCACGACCTGCGGATTGGCCACGTCTGCCAGGTAGATGACGGCCGTCTCCTGCTTCGTCCGTCTTCCCACCACGATGGATTCCACCCGCAGATACGGGTCGCGCAAGCGCTGGCGAACCAGGCCGATATTGGTGTTGAGCGTTTCCACAAAGCTGTCTTTCGGTCCGATGACGCTTTGTTCCGTTTCCGGCTGCTCGATGTTCCGGCTGTATTCCTTTTTGACTCCCACCGCCAGACCGACCGACTCGCCCTCTACCAGGAGCAGCGCTTTGCCGTGCAGGATCTGCTCAATCGCGGCCTGCCAGTCCTCTACTCGCTGTATGTCACTTGCGGATATGATGTTCTCCTGGATAAACAGGATCAGGCTTTTTTCCTCGTCCTCGGCCAAAGACGTCTCCACAGCTGTCGGGAACATGCCCGCTCTCTGCTGGAGGGGAACGATCACCTGCCGGTTCAGGCGGTCGGAATCGGCCAGACTGTGCAGAAAGAACAGGCTGACATTCCTGTCCAGACACGTGAAGTGGCAGGCGGCGAAATCGCTGTTGCGGCCGAGGCGCTCCGTCAGCACCTCCGCGTTTTTGACCAGCGACGCGTGAAGGGGCGTCTTCTCGATTGTGTTCACCGCTTGTGTCTCGCGTAACAGGAACCGTTTCGATCTATCCACCGATTTGCGCCAAAACAGGTTGAACTTCATGGTCGTTTGATAGCTGTCCTTCCGTATATCCGGTAATAGGTATAGTATTGCTTACAGGATGTTCGATTATCATATAAATGGGATCGATTCGGGGGAAGGATGATTTCGTTTACGGCAGCATCCAGGAGAGGATATTTGTCTGCAGATAGGTCAGCATGCAGATGATCAGCAGGAGCAACACGCTGTGCCTACACGTAAACCGGAACAGGTCGGCGTCTTTTCCAGCCAGCCCCACCGCCGCACAGGCGACGGCGATCGATTGCGGCGAGATCATTTTGCCTGTAACACCACCGCTGCTGTTGGCGGCGATCGCCAATGCTGGGTCCATGCCCAGTTGGATGGCCGTCACCTTTTGCAGACCGCCGAAGAGCAGGTTGGACGAAGTGTCCGAGCCCGTGAGAAATACCCCCAGCCAACCCAGGATGGGCGAAAAAAACGGGAACAGGATCCCTGTCGCCGCCAAGGTCATCCCCAGGGTCGTGCTCATTCCGGATGCGTTGGCCACATAGGCAAAACCGACGACGGAGGCGATCGTTACGATGGCAAAGCGCAGTTCGCACAGGGTCTCACCAAACGTCTTCCCCCACTCTCTCCAGGAAAGGCGGCAGATGAACTTGGTGATGACCGCTGCAAACAGGATGGCCGTCCCTGCCGCCACCAGCAGTTCGAGCTTAAACACCGCGTCGATTGGCTTACCGTTGGCGCCAATGACTAGCCGGTGCAGGCCGGGAACCGGTGGTGCAAAGGTGAGGGCCTTGCCGATCGAATTGAGGGCGGACAGGAGCACGTTGCCCCCTTCGTATTTGCCGGTCAATGCCAATTTTACCGCTGGAATTCCCCACAAGGAAATCAGCGCGGTCAGCACCAAAAATGGCGACCAAGCGTACAGAACCCGCCCCGCCAAAAGGGTTTCCCCGTTTTTCCCTCCTGTCGCTCCAGCACCACCAACCGTTCTTGTTTCGGTCTGATCTGCTTCAAAGCGGAAGATCGACCGGGGCTGCCACACTTTCAAAAAGAGCGTCAGGCAGACAATCGAAACCAGGGCGGAGAGAATATCGGGAAGTTCCGGTCCCATGTAGTTGGAAGTGAAAAACTGCGTGACGGCAAACGAAATGCCGGAAACCAAAATGGCAGGCAGCACTTCCATGGTCCGCCGAAAGCCGCACATCAGCACGACGAGATAAAACGGAACGAGGATGGAGAGCAGCGGCAGTTGGCGGCCGACGATCTGGGAAATGTCAATGGCCGGAATGCCTGTCGGACCAGACACGGCGATGATCGGCGTTCCAATGGCACCAAAGGCGACCGGTGCCGTGTTGGCGAGCAGGCAAATGCCCGCCGCATAGAGAGGATGAAAACCAATCCCGGCCAGCAGTGCCGCCGAGATGGCGACCGGCGCTCCAAAGCCGGCCGCTCCTTCCAGAAAGGCCCCGAACGAGAAGGCGATCAGCAGAGCCTGCAGGCGGCGGTCTTCCGTGATGGACACAACGGACGAACGAATGATGTCAAACTGCCCCGATTTTACCGTCAGTTTATACAAAAAGACGGACGCGATAATAATCCAGCCAATCGGCAGGATTCCGTAAACAGCGCCTTGAATGGCCGACATGACTGCCATGCCGACCGGCATCCCGTACACCAAAATCGCAATCAGCACAGCCACCAGCAATGTAGTCGAACCGGCCACATGGCCCTTCATGCGTTTTACGGCCAGCGCCCAGAAAAAATAGAGAATCGGGATCACTGCAACCAGGGCGGAGAGGCCCAGACTCCCTCCCACCGGGCTGAATATTTGTGACCACGTCATCATAACGCCACACCCTTAATTCAGAATCGTCATTGCAATTCAACAGGTTTTAACCGGTGCCGTCCTCATTTCCGTGCAGCGGCCCGGTTTGGGAAATATTTTGTCCGGATTGAGCAGATTCCGCGGATTGAATACGCTGCGAATCTGCAACTGGGCGTCCAGCTCGTCATCCGTAAAGATGTACCGCATCTCCTCTTTTTTCTCGATGCCTACTCCATGCTCGCCCGTGATTGAGCCTCCCGCGTCCGCGCACACCTTCAGCACTTCCGATCCCACCCGGACTGCCCGTTCTGTTTCGCCCGGGATTCTGCTGTCAAACAAGATCAACGGATGCAGATTGCCGTCTCCGGCGTGAAATACATTGGCGATCCTCAGCCCAGAACGCTCGCTGATCTGTCTGATTTTCTCCAGCACTTCCGGCAGCCGGCTGCGCGGAATGACGCCATCCTGTACGAGATAATCGGGTGAAATGGAACCCATCGCGGGGAAGGCCGTTTTCCGGTTGGCCCACCATCTCGCCCGTTCCTCCTCGGTCGCGGCCACCTTTACCGCCGACACCTTTCTGCCCTGGCAAACGGACACGATCTTTGCGATCTGATCGTCAATGCCGGCGGCAATCCCGTCCACTTCGATCAAGAGAACCGCTTCTGCCTCCTTGGGGTGCCCGATCGGATACGTGCCTGCTTCCACGCCCTCGATCGCCGTTTTGTCCATCATCTCCAGCGCCGCAGGTATGATGCCGGCCGCCACGATGTCGGAGACGGCCTGGCTTGCTTCTTCCACACTGTCGAAATAAGCCAGCACCGTCTTTTTCCCTTCCGGATTTTTCAAGATGCGCACCGTGATCCGGGTGACGATCCCCAAGGTTCCTTCCGACCCGGTTATAAGCCCCATCAGGTCGTAGCCCGGTGCATCGGGAACGCCGCCGATTTCCACGATCTCTCCGTTTGCCAGCACCACCTCAAGGCCGAGCACATGGTTGGTGGTCACGCCGTACTTGAGGCAATGGGCCCCACCCGCGTTTTCCCCCACATTGCCGCCGATGGTGCAGGCGTATTGGCTGGAAGGGTCGGGTGCGTAATAGTAGCCTTTGCCCGCTACGGAATTTGTCAGTTTCAGATTGACGAAGCCAGGTTCCACCACGGCCAGACGGTTTTCGTAATCGACGTGAAGCAGCCGTTTCATCTTCACCAGGCTGATGATCACTTCGCCGCCCAACGGGACGGCTCCGCCGCTCAACCCGGTTCCCGCTCCGCGGGGGATGAACGGGATGTTTTGGTCGTGCAGATACTTCACCACTGCGGCAACTTCTTGAGTGCAGGACGGAAAGACGACAGCCCGCGGCGGGTGTTTGTGCACAGTGTAGCCGTCGCACTCGTAGGTCATCAGATCCTCCTGTTGATATAGGATGGAATCCGCCCCCACAATCCGCGCCAGTTCATGGACAATCGGGTCGATTGCCGACATGGATCACCCCCCCTTACCGCTTCCGCTTGGTTCGCAGTCAGCGCTTCCCGCTCGTACGACCAATCCAGCAGTTGTACGGTATGGACGATTGTTGTCGTTCGACCGTGCTTCCTCGCCCCCATTATCATCTGCAACATGCAGCCGGGATTTCCCATCACGAGCAGATCAATTTGATCGGGGACGGCTTTCATTTTCTCGTCCAGAATCTTGCCGGCCATCTCGGGATTGGTCAGATTGTAGATGCCGGCGCTGCCGCAGCAGCGGTCCGCAAGCGCCATCTCGATCCACTCCACTCCCGGAATCTCGCGCAGAAGCTGCCGCGGCTCGTCGCGAATGCCCTGCCCGTGGGCGAGATGGCAGGCATCATGATACGCCACCCTCGCCTCTACCCTGCCGCGCGGTTTCTGATAACCGCGGGCAACCAGGAACCGGGAGATGTCTTCCACTTTTTCCGCAAAGCGAACGGCTTTGTCGTGATACGCGGGATCGGTGCGCAACAGTTCGGGGTATTCCTTGAGCGCACATCCGCAGCCCGCTGCGTTTACCACCACGCTCTCCACATCCGCCGCCAGAAACGCGTCGATGTTTTGTCTGGCCAGCGCCTTTCCCTGCTCCCGGTCGCCCGCGTGAATGTGAAGCGCTCCGCAGCATCGCTGTCCGCGCGGCACGATCACGTCGTACCCGTTTCGATTCAACACGCGTATCGTCGCTGCGTTGATCTCACCAAACATCACATCCATCACGCAACCGGTGAGCAGGCCGACTCTCCCCCTGGCCGGTCCTGCCGCCGGAATCACTTCCGGGCGCGTACGCATAACGGGATCGGTGACGGTCGGCAGGACGCGCTCCATCTCTCGCAGGTGCTGCGGGAGCAGGTTGAGCAGTCCCGTTTTTCGGAAGAGCGACTGCAAACCGCTTTTCTGGTACATCTTCAACAGATTTCCCACCATGTGCAGCCGGGATGGATGAGGAAACACGCCTCTCAGAAAAAAGGAATGAAGAAACGCTTTCCAACCCGTGAGCGGAATGGCCTTGCGAATTTGTCCGCGAGCGGCCTCAATCAGCGAGCCCACCTGTACGCCAGACGGGCAGGCAGTCTCACATGCGCGGCAATCGAGGCAGGTAAAGACAGGGTTTTCAATCCCCGCACTGATCGATAGCTTTCCTTCTGCCACGGACTTGATCAGATGTACCCGGCCGCGCGGGGATTGCTGCTCATGCCCTGTCTCCAGATAGGTGGGGCACGACTCCAGACAGAGCCCGCAGTGAACGCATGCGGAATACTTCTCTTCGTCCGGCGGATCTTCCCACCGAAAATTGCCTTTTGCATGAGATACAGGCGCACTCACGTCAGATCCCCCCTATGAATCGGTTTGGGTTTAACACACGACGCGGATCGATGGTTCGCTTAATGCCCTCCATCAGGAAAAAGGCGGCAGGTTGTCTCCCCCACACGTCCAGCTCTCGCCTCTGTTTGAGCGTAGCGTGCTGTATGACTGCATAGCCTCCCCTGCTTTCGGCCAGCGAGCGTATCTCTGTCAGGTATGCGGCAAAATGCGCCGGGTTTCCCCTTAAATAGACTCGGGTAATGCCGTGACCAACCCCGCCGTGGGTCTGGACGGCCAGATCGTACCGTTCGCCGAGCTCATGGCAGGTCTTGACGATTTCGAGCACATCCAGGTTTTTACTGCCAATTTTTATCGCCATCGTTTCCTCTCCATCTCCGGAAGAAAGGGCGGAGGGAGGCAGCCGGGCGAAACGCATCCACCACTCTGCAGCTTCCTCCTGCTCCCAAGACAGAATCTCCGTATCTTTCGGCAGTCGTGCCTTTACCCACTCTTCCTGATAGCGGACCGCTTTCTCTTCATCTTCAAAGGCGATCGCCAGCGCATATCCGTTTCCTCCACTCATGTATTGGTTGACAGCGGGACTGAGGAATTCCAACGAGACGGGTTCCATTAGGGAATCGAGGAGAGATACTGCAAAGGAGCGGATCTGGGTAAAGTCAGAGCGGGAGAATGCGAGGAGCAGCAGGGTTTGAAAGGGCGGGAGCGGGCGCAGTTTCAGCGTGATTTCACTCATGACGCCCAGCGTCCCCATGGAGCCGATAAACAGCTTGTTCATGTCGTAGCCGGCTACATTTTTCACTACCTTGCCGCCTGTTCGAATAATGCGGCCATTGGGATAGACGACGCGCATCCCGATGACGTGGTCCCTGACCGAACCGTAGCGCATGCGCTTCGGCCCGCTGTCGTTGGTAGCCACGACGCCGCCGACGGTCGCATGCCGGGGCCAGTACGGATCGAACGGAAGCATCTGGCCATGGGCAGCCAGATGCGTATTGATCTCCTGGATGGTCGTTCCGGGCTTGACCGTCACGGTCATGTCACCTGGCGCGTAGTCGACAATCCCCCGGAAGGCGGACAGACCGAGCAGGATGTCTGTGTTTGCTTCGGTACCGCCAAAACCTCTTTTCGTTCCGCCGCCCATCGGAATGACGGTCCACCCTTGTTCGTACGCCGCTCTCAGCACTGCTGCGATCTCTTCTTCGGTTTCCGGAAAGACTTCGTATAAGCCGTGATTGCCGAGAACGTGGGACGAGTTCGCCGCCGGCCGTATGCTCCCCGTACCGATGACCTGTGAGATCAGCGTCGCGTCCATGTTCTTCCCTCCCTTGGACACAATGTCACAACGTTCCGTTCAACAAGGCTTCCACATGGGCCAAATGCTCCACCATCGCCTGTCTCGCCTGTTCCGGTTTTGCATCGCGGATGGCCTCGAACACAGCCACATGCTGGTGAAAAATCACCCGCTCCTGCTCGGCATCAGCCAGAATGATCCGGTGGCAGTCCATGATCCCCTTGCGGATCGCCGACGAAACGGTCTGCATCAACTGCACGAGGTGCTCGTTTTGCGTGGCTTCCGCAATAGCAAGATGGAAGTGGAGATCGGCTCTCCACCCATCCCGCGAATCCGCCTGGGCCAAGCGTTCCAACGCCTTCTTCATGTGGTACAGGTGGTCCGTATTGCGGTGAACCGCCGCCAGTTCGGCCGTCCCTGCCTCAAGGATTTTCCTCACCGCAAAGAGCTTGTGGATATCCTCTTTGCGCACGAGGCTCACGCCTTGAAAGACGCGAGAACAGTCAGACTGGCGGACGAATGTGCCGTTGCCGTGTCGGACTTCCACCAATCCTTTCCCTTTCAGCGTCGTGATGGCATCTCGCACAGCGGTACGGCCCACGTTAAACAGTTGGCACAATTCCCGTACAGATGGAAGCTTGGCGCCGGGCCGTACATGTCCTGCGGTAATCCACTGCTCTATTTGGAGCGCCACCCTGTCAGAAAGCTTCTGTCTGTCGATTTTGACCGCTTCCATCTGCTCACTCCTTCCCTACTCCAAGATCTCATAGCCGGGGATGGTCAAAAACTCGACGAATTCATCGGCCAGGACCAGTTCGGTAAACAGCCGGGCAGCCTGCTCGAAGCGTCCCGCCTCATACGCCTCCCGGCCGATTGCCTCCCTGATTTTCTCCAGCTCTTCGTCCCGGATTTGTTCTGTCAATGCCGCCGTAACTTTCCGCCCGTCCTCCAGGATGCCTTTCGGATGGCGAATCCACTGCCAGACCTGAGCACGGGAGATTTCCGCAGTCGCAGCGTCTTCCATCAGATTAAAAATCGGGACAGCGCCGGTACCGTTCAGCCAGGCTGCGATGTATCGAATGGCGACGTGGATGTTGGTCCGAAGCCCCGTTTCCGTGATCGGCCCTTTGGGAACCGCCAGCAGCTCTGCGGCTGTCACATGCACGTCTTCCCGTTTGTTCTCCACTTGATTGGGGGCCGGCATGTGCTGGTTGAACACATCCATCGCGACAGGCACCAATCCCGGATGCGCGACCCACGTGCCATCGTGCCCGTCGCGCACTTCCCGGAGTTTATCCGCCCGGACCTGTTTCAGGGCCTCCTCGTTTGCAGCCGGATCGTGTTTCACCGGAATGTGGGCGGCCATACCGCCCATCGCGTGGGCATTGCGCTTGTGGCACGTCTTGATGGTCAGAAGGGAATAGGCCCGCATGAATGGGACCGTCATGGTCACGACCGATCGATCGGGCAGAATCACATCCGGGTCGCGGCGAAACTTTTTGATGTAGCTAAAAATGTAGTCCCAGCGTCCGCAGTTGAGTCCGGCCATATGATCCCGCAGTTCCCAGATGATTTCGTCCATCTCAAAAGCGGCTAAAATCGTTTCGATCAAAACGGTCGCCTTGATGGTTCCCCGAGGGATTCCCAATTGATCCTGGGCCCAGACGAACACGTCGTTCCACAGCCGCGCCTCCAGATGGCTCTCCAGTTTGGGCAGGTAAAAATAGGGACCGGAACCGTTTGCGATCAGCGTCTTGGCATTGTGAAAGAAGTAGAGTCCGAAGTCGACCAGACTGCCGGACGCCGCTTTTCCATCGATCAGCAGGTGCTTTTCATCGAGGTGCCAGCCGCGCGGCCGCACGATCAAGGTGGCCACCTGTTCCTTCAGGGCATACGTCTTGCCTTCGGGACTGACGTACCGGATCGTGCGGTTGACCGCGTCCCGCAAATTGATCTGCCCCTGGATGGTATTGACCCACGTCGGCGAATTGGCATCTTCCAAATCAGCCATGAACGCTTTCGCCCCCGAGTTCAAGGCGTTGATCACCATCTTTCGGTCTCCGGCGGGCCCGGTGATTTCCACCCGACGATCCTTCAGATCAGATGGAATTGGCGCAATCGTCCACGAACTGTCGCGGATGTGTTTGGTCTCCGGCAGGAAATCGGGCTTTTTACCGGTGTCCAGTTCCGCCTGTCGCAGGACCCGCTGCCGCAAAAGCGCGTCCCGCCGCGCGGCAAACGCCCGGTTCAACCCGGCGACAAACCGCAGTGCCTCCGGCGTCAAAATCTCGGCAAACGCCGGCGTAACTGTCCCGGCAATCTGCACTCCGTTTACCTGTTGTCCTCCTACCGCCACTATTGTCCTCACTCCATTCCTGATGGGAAATCGAACCCTGTTCAGTTATCAGATATGTGATGAGCGGAAAAATCATGTCACGTGGTTGTTCCAGACCACGCCAAAAAAAAAGCGCGCCAGGATCAACTGTCCTGACGCACTCTTTGCGCTCGCCTGCCCATGCAGCCCAACACGCCTCAAGGCTTCACTGCTTTCTTTTGCAGTATTGCGGGATTGATGGTGATTGCCGCTTGGTACGCTTTTTTCGCATCTTCGGGTCGGTTCAGTTGTTTGTACAAGGACGCGAGCATCAGATTGGTCCGATAGTTGGTCGGATACACTTCAAGGCTGCGCTCGAGGAAGCGGACCGCATCCAACAACCGGTTTTCGCGGCGGCTGATCTCTGCCAGTTCGTTGAGCGGTTTCCAGGTAGACATGCTCTCGTCTGCCAAGAGGTAATACGGCGTCTTCGCCTTGCGCTCCAGCGCCTGCTGCAGAGCGGCTTTTGCTTCGTCCAGGCGGTTGTACCGCACCAGAATCGTACCGAGCATGAAATAAGCGTCGGAGAAGTTCGGCTGCTGCTCAATTGCCCGCTCGACGTACTGCAGGGCCAGTTCGCTGTCATTCAGCGACAGGGCGCACGTGGCGGCACGCAGCATAAACAGCGGATTCTCAGGGTCATTCGGATCAGACTCGATCAGGATGTTCTGCTGCTCGAGCGCTTTGCCCCACTCGCGGATTGCCATCAGATAGTACCCGAGTTTGTTGCGTGCAAACCGGTCATCCGGATGCTCCTCAAGGTGTCGGCTGAAATTTTTGACGCGCAGATGGTTTTTCTGGATGATGATCTCGTCCTGCATGTAGGCGCGGTGGGCGATTTTGATTTCGCTGTCCACAACCGCTCCCCGGTCTTCCGGAAGGACCAACTGCGGATCGATCGTTCCCAAAAAGCGGGAGTCGGGTTGCAGATTCAGCAGGCGGTAAGTTCGCGGTTCATCAAACGTGCTGACCGGGTCCTCGAAGTGAATCGCCCGGACGCTCGCTGCTTTGGTCTTCCCGTCCTGCACCAGTTCGCCAATCAACGCATGGCCTTCCAGGATAAACTCGTCCGCATCCATCCAAATCAGCCACTCTTTGTTGGCTTCCTTCAGCATGATGTTCAACATGGCCGCTTCGTGCGGCTGATCGTGAACGCGGACCACGCGGGCACCGTATTCTTCCGCAAATCGTTCTGCAAACGCATGCTGCCCCATGTCCAGAATGTACAGGTCTTCCGTCAGCGGACGGAACGAAGACAAACTCGCATGGAGAAACGGTTCTTCTGCCGGGACACGCAGGATGACGCACGCACTCAGGTTTTTCAACATCGTTCTCACCTCATTGGTTTGATGGTTGACGCCTTACGATATTGGTGCGAAGTTCGCAGCAATACGCTCCTTCGTCGTTGGAAAACCACTCCGAGGAGCGGTCGGGCAGCCGTTCACTGAACGTCACCCGTGTTTCTCCCCGCAGATGCGTGAGGAGCAGGTCGACCAGAAAATACGATCGGAAGTTGACATAAAAAGGTTTCAACTCACTGTTCACACGCACGAACACCTCGTCGGGCATGCCGTAATGCTCTTTTAACCGCCACACGTGAAGAAACCGTTCATGCGGCAACGTGGAATCGGACAACCAGTCGGCTGCCGGCAGGTTCCATGTCTCCCGCTGGACCACCAGGCCACGATACGTCAGACGGGGCAGGTGCCCCTCCGTCCTGATTTTGGGAATTTCGATGCTCGGCTCGGCAAAGACAAAAGCGACTGGTGAATTCGGGTCGCCCATGTACGGAATGAACCGCTTGCCGTCCGCATCCACCAGCACCAATTCTCCGTCTTGTTCCACGACCCAGAGTTCAGAAAATGTCCGTACGGCATCACCTCCTTTCTGCGAACGCCCAAGCAGCGTCAACGTCTGCTCGAACATTTCGACAAAGAAGCTTTTGCCTGCCCGCTGTTTCAATACGACGTTTGCCAGAAATTCGCCGTTCGGCAAGGCTTTTAATGCCTCCCTCACCTCGGCGATCTGCGCTTCGCGCTGTGGATGGAAATAGAGCAGGTTGCTCATGCCCTGCGTGCAGCAATGTACTTCGCCAATCACCCATTGATACTCGCCGCGATTGACGTGTTCCACGCTTCTCGCTTGCAGCATGAGGTCCGGGGAGCAGACGCACAGCCGCTGATCGAAAGCGTGACCGGCTGATTGTTCGCGGAGCCACTCGTCCGGCAGCTCGACGACCCGCTGGTCCCGCTTCCCGCTCGCATTCAACCGCTCTACGATGTTAGAAAAGTCAGGATGGAACCCTTCGCTGCTCATCCGGCTGGTCAATTCCGACAATACGGCGAGAAACGGCAGTTTCTCCTGGCCCCACTCTTCCCTCATCGCCGCAACAATCTGCCTGGCCTGACGCTGCGCATGCTCCCGCTTTTTCATCGCCACCGCCGCGCCCCAATCGAGCAGCGGGCTGATCCTTTGCTCCAAGTCCTCCTTCATGTCCAGGCTAATCAAGAATTCCTGCACATCGCCCAGCGTCTCCTCACAAAACAGCGAACGATCCGCATACGTCTCGCCATGCAGTTGGGTGGAATCGCGTCCGGTCAGCCGTTCAAACAGTGCGGACGCCTGTTCCAGAATCTCCGTTTTGCCTTGCGCGTCGGCGGCGCTGTAGGCCGTTTGCCACGCAGCGAACTGCCGCAAATCAGCGCTCCACTGCCGCTGTGCCTCATCGGCCGGGAGAGCGTCCACAAAGGCGAGCAGTTCTTCCAGCACCTCATGGCACGCTTGCGGAACACGGAATTCCCACAGGATGATTCCTTTGTCCCGCAGTTTTTCCAAAGTACTCCTCGTCGTCTCTGTGCATCCTGCCAACAAATCCCGCGCCGGAGTTTGACCATCCGCCCGGTGCAGCACCCGCACGACTTCGGACGGCAGAGGGATCCGTTTTTGCGTCTGGGCGTGAACCAGCCCTGTTTCCACCAGATAAAACGCATCGTGCACAGCGATCGGCATGTACTCGCGCCATTCGTTGCGGCGGCTCACCTGCTCTGCCAGTGCCTCCACCGCCCAATAGGTCAAAAAGCTGCGGCGGCGTCTCGGAATCGGACCGCTTCGCTCCACCGTAAGCAGCTGTTCACTGTCTCGAAACAAGCCGTAGTTGAGCGGACCAAAAAAGCTCGTCGTGTCATTTTTGAACAAAAAACGCTGCAGGTAGCGAATCAATGTGCGGCTGTCATAGCGCTTGCCGGACGATTTCAACTTTTTCGCATCGGCGGCTAGAAAGCGCTGCAGCGACCGCCAGACCTGCGCACTGGAGTGTGCGACCGCTTCCTGCACGCGCGGCAGGGAAAGCACGCGTTTGAACGCCTCCATGCACTGGGGCAACTCGCGCTCAAAAATCGCTGCCAACTCGGTCGTCAGACGCATTTTGTGCTCACGGATTGCTTCGTAGCGATTGCGCCATTCAACGAGCGGCAGTACGTCAGGCAGCGGATTTTCCAAAGGCAGTGCGCTTCCCTTTTCGACTGCTTTTCGCCACTTGTACAACCGCTTGAAAACCGGATCGCCTTTCGGATGCGTTTCCTCCAACGTTTTCACCCACGCGGGAAACTGCTGCAAAAAATGTTCCTGTTCCCGCTTGAGCTCTGCCTCAGCGCGTAAAATCGCCTGCATTTGCTCCACAGTGGCGGAAAACTCAAGCGGATCCATAAGATGCTGGGGAAAACCTGTGCTTCTGACAATAAACGCTGACAAGAACGACCACTGACCAGCCACTCAATCACCCCTTTTTGGCATTCTCCACGCTGACGACGGCGAACAGAAGTCATCCCTGCATCTGCTCTGTCTGTGCCTTGGCCTGCTCTTGCCGGATCGCTTCGAGGCGTTTTTTTGCTTCAGTGACTAGGTTGAGTGCCGTGATGCGCTCATAATACGCGCGGGCTTCCTCCACCTGTCCGCGCCGCTCCGCCACCATCCCCAGCACGTAATACAGCGGGTCGGGATGTTCGGCATGGGCGAGCGCCTTCTGGAACATGCGCTCAGCAGCTTCATACTTTTTCAGAGCCAGATAGATTTTTCCCAGATGTTCATACGCGCCGACGTGATCTTCGCGCACCGCGACGATGTGCCGCAGGTGTTCGGCCGCTTCCTTCAGACGCTTGTGGCGAAGCAGGCTTTTGGCCACCGCATAGCGCCACTCGATCTGCTCCGGAGCCTGTTCCAGTGCTTGCTCGTACGCCTGCAGCGCTTCTGACACCTGACCCGCTTCTTCCAGGCATCGCCCATAGTGAAAAGCGTGTTCCGCCTGCGCGGGATGCAGCCGCCGCAGTTGCGCAAATGCCTGCATCGCTTCACTCCACCGCTCTTTTTGCATGTACAGCGCAGCGAGATTGTGCCATGCCTTTGCATGTCCGGGTTCCTGTTCTACACACCGCTTCCAGTTTTTGATCGCCTGCTCCTCCATGCCTTGCGCAGCATAGGCGTTGCCGAGATGGAAACGGGCCGAGGAACTGCGCGGGACAACGAGCAGGCAGAGATGCCACCAGGCCCAGAGCAGGTAAAACTTGATCCGAAAGCGGGAACCATCCTGCACCAGCAAACCGGACGATTTGCTGCTCTCAATCGGAGAGAGCGGCTGCGGATTCGGCATAGACCCGCACCATCCCTTCTTTTTTCCATTTGCGAAGCAGACTGCGTAGTGACTCCGCCTGTCGGGCGGGGAATTTCGCCAGAAGCTCGGCCTCTTTGACCGGCTGTCTGCACAACTCGATCACGTTGAACACCGCGCTGTTTACCACCGACATCTTCCCCCGGTCGTTTCGATAGACGACATACGTAAGTGATTGTTGAAGCGGCTCTGCTTCCGGCCAGGGAGTTTGCCCGATCAGAAATGTCCGCCAACGCTGCTCAAGCGTGCCAAACGGATAAGAAAAGCGGCGGGCCTCCACGTCCGGGGAGAGCTGCAGGACCGCTTCCCCGCCTTCGTCCGGCAACTGGTTCGCCTGCTGCGAAACTGCACTGCGTCCTTCCCCCCGAAATGCCCAATCATCCAGTTTCAGGGCGGTCGTCGGGAGGTCACCCGCACGTCTTTTCAATCCGGCGATAAAATCCGCTGCAAGCGGGTACAGGTCCGCACTGTTCACTCCATACCTGGACACAAACGGGAAGTGGCGCTTCAGATCACGCTCCCGCTCTGCCTCCCCGATCTCGACGATGCCGTAAGCGGCCGGATCGTTCCAAAAACGACTTCCCGGGGTAAGCCGGAACAGTTGAAAGCGAACCAGCCGATCGTACGCGAATTGGTGCTCGTTGAGGAAAGAGACAAACGCCTCAAAATCCCGCGGATCTGACAGCGGATGGCCGAACACCACCGACAAAAGCACGCTGCAACCTGCTGCGCGAGCGTTTCTCCAGGAATCGGTCATCTGCTGTTTGGCCGTATGCTGATCGGGATAACCGAGGAATCCTTTCAGCTCGAAGTGCAAAAACTCGCAGCCGGCCGCGGCCAGTTGAGCCGCTTGTTCCGCAGACAGCCAGGTGCCATAGGAGACCAGACTGCCCCAGGCAGGCCGGAAGCCGTCCGCTTCCATCAAGCGCGCCAGTTCGCACAGCCATTCCGGGATAAGCGGTGTGGAGAGGTAAAAGCGAAGCGTTGGTTTGCGTTGCGACAATGCGCGCATCCGCTGATACAAGCCGGCAATTGTTTCTTTATCCCCCTTTCCATCGAAGAAAGGGTCGTCCTCCACAAGCGGGAGCACCGCCACGGGAGGTTGGCCGAGATAACGGTCCAACGGCAGTCCTTCCAACGTCCACAGGTCCGGGCTGTCAGTACCCTCTGCCAGCAATGGCTGCTCCTGCACTGTGATCCCGGAGAACAGACCCGGACCGCATGCGAGGGTGTCGATCCACTCCTTCCACGGATTGCTTCCCCCGAGCGCTCGACTGATGAACTGGGCGAAAGGACCGGCCAACACAATCTCGGCAGAGACTGCTGCTTCCTTTAACATGCGGGCCAGCGTCAGCGACGGGATCACCTGCTGATCCACTTCGATCCAGAGAATGACCGCATCCGGACGATCCGATTTGATCTGCCCGACCCGCTCTCGCCAAAAGGGGACGTACGGATTAACCGCATCGTCAACGGCCGCTCGACGGCACTGCTCGGACGATTCGCTGGAATACGGCAGATTCAGGTCATGAAGCGAAATCAGCGACGGAAAGGCGGACAGTCCCGCTACTTCCAAGGCGTGCTGCACGATGCGTTTTGCCTCCTCGCGCTGCGCGACAGAGGAACCCCGGTTTTGCAGGACAGACCAGGCGTGTTCCACCTGCTTGGGCAGATTGGCGCCGTACAGCAGCGCGCGGCCAGTTCGGTAATACAGGTACTCTTCCCGAAGTGTTGACAGCCTGCTGCCTTCCTCCATCTGGTTCAGCGTGCGCTCCGCTTCCAGCCGGCAGGCCGTCAATCTTTTCGGATCAAGGAAAAAGTCGTAGGCATGCTGATTGTCGTCATCAAGCCGAACAGTGTGATGCAGCGCCCGCAAGCGCTTGGCAAGCGTGGAGGCGCGGTACGGGACGCTCGACGGATCGGCCTGAGGGGGAACGATCACCTGCAAGGAGAACATGGTCATACCTCCGTTTCCGCTTTACATGTCAAGACTCGCTGGACCTGAAAATGGCGCCAGAGTTCGCCCGGGTCTTCACCGTTCAGGTAGGCGGTCATCATCCTGCCGGTAATTCCGCTGAGCAGGATACCGTGCTGGGCGTGACCCGTCGCGACATGCAGTCCCTCCCACCCGGGCAGGGGGCCGATCAGCGGCATTCCGTCGCTGGACATTGGGCGCAATCCGACAAATGTATCATGAATCCTGGCTTGCACCAAGGCGGGAACTGCGGAGAGCACTTTCAGCAGGTGCGTGATGCCCGCAACGGTGATTTCCTTGGCAAAGCCGGCGTGTTCCTGCGTCGCCCCGACGACGATGCGACCGTCCTTTTTCGGGACCAGATAGCCGCGTGCAGTGTTTATCAGACAAGGCAGAGCGAATCCCGCAAGCGAAACGACCAGCATCTGTCCCCGCAAAGGGGTCACCGGCAAATCAATGCCGACCAGCTTTAGCAGTTCCGGTGACCACGCTCCGTTCGCCAGAATCACATGCTCCGCGTAATAGTGCTCCATTCCGGCAGCCACCCCGATCACGCGCTGCCCTTCCGTCAAGAATGCAGTGACCGCCGTGTTTTCCTGCACAAGCACTCCGCGCTGGCGAGCAGCCTGCAGCACGGCTTTCAATAACAACCCCGGCGTGACGTGATACTCCTGTGGACTGCGCATGGCTCCGGTAACGCGCGGGGACAACAGGGGCTGTTCCCGCCGCACCTGCTCTGGTTCCAGCCATTCTTCCTGCCCTCCCAGTTGGCGACGTTCCTGATAGAGGGCAAACATCATGTCCCGTTCCTGCTCATTTGTCGCGATCCGGTACAGCGGGTGGCATTCCAGCCAGCAGTCTATCCCTGTTTCTTCTTCCAGTTGTTGAATAATTGTTCGCATCTCCGCCAGGCCTTGTACGGACAGATCGAGATACGGTCCCTTCCCGCTGCCCTCTGCAACAGTGGTCAGCAGCCCCGCCCTGGCGCCGGATGCCTCCCCGCCAGACAGCCCGCGATCGAGCATCCGGACGCTGCGTCCGCTATGTGCCAGCAGATAGGCAAGTACCGAGCCGACAATCCCCGCACCGACTACGATAACGTCAGATGTGCGTTCCAAGGGATACCACCCCCTTTTCGTCTTCTTTTCATTGGAGGAGCAAATCAATAGAGATTGGTGAGATCAAACGGTCGATTCAGTTTGGTGTCCGGTTTGTCAATCGCGTACGAAATCAGCTCCTCCAGCTCCTCAGCGGAGAGGTCGTTCCAGCGGGACAGCGCCTTTTTCGCTTTTTCCGCCGCGTCCCCTGTCGGCTGCAGGTCCAGCGCTTCGCGGAGCACTTGTTCGGCCTCGAGGGTTCGTCCCTGTTTTCGCAGGCTCAGCGCACGGCCAAGCGCCACTTTGGGGAGATTGTCTTCCTGCAGCAGTTTCTTCTTGGCGTCGATCGCCAGTTGATACCAATGGGCGGCTTCTTCGTACTGTCCTTCCCAGAAATACACGCCGGCCAGTCCTCGCGCGATCACGTCCTGGTAAAAGAGCGAATGCAGATCGCAGGCAAGCCGATAGCTGGCCGTAAGCGATGTGATCGCTTCCGCTACCTGCCGGTTCTTGTACTGCAGACCGCCTTTGCGGTAATAGTAGTGCTTGGCAAACACCGGTCCGGACGCTTTGAGAAACTTTTCAAAGAACATCCATTTGGCGATCGCCTTATCCAGTTCTTTTCCGTATTCGTGCAGAACGGTGATGTTGGAGATCAGGTTGATTTTAATGTGGATCGCGTCGCTCGAGCGGTGTCCGTGTTTGATGTAGTCAAGCGCTTTGAGGCAGCACTCGTAGGCAGCGCTTCTGTTTTTCTCGTTCACGTACGTCAAGGCGCACAGGTTGTTCAACCAGGTCCGCTCAATGTCCGCCAGTTCTCCCTGCACGCCGGCGAGGCACTCCAGAGCCTGTGCGATGTAGTCGCGTCCCGTGACGGAGTCGTTCAGCCGTTTCGTGTACAACAACGCCAGGAAAAATTTGTTTTCCGCCGCCTGTACAGGGTCCGATACGAACTGCCCCCCGTATGTGAACACGTCAATCGCTGTCGGGAAGTCTCCCATATAGGCGTAGAGGATGCCGAGCAGATGAATGACTTCCACCCGGTTTTTTGTTGAAAACCTGGGAAGCATCGGCCACACCTGCGCGATCGCCCGCAGGGAGTGGTCGTGATTTTTTGTAAATACGGAAACTTCCAACAATTCCAGAACCGCTGTTTCGATCGCCTGCACATCGCCGCGCTGCAGCGCCTCGCGGAAGGCACGGGTTTTCTCACGCTCCGCATTTGCCGCCGCAGCCGCCTCGCCCGCCGGTTGTCTCTCTCTTGCCGGGGCCTGGTACGCTTTGCCCTTTAGCGAGCAGAGGATTGCTCCTGTCTTTTCGGCGATCCGGTTCAAGAGGTCGATGCGGATCTTCGCCACGGGGAAAAACGCTACGTGTCCTGTTCCTGCGCCGGAAGCCGCCAGCACATCCGGCACGCCCTCCTCGTGCACTGTAGCGGTGATGGCAGCCGGGAGGGAGAAGAGGCATTGTGCCAGACGGGCTATGCACGTCAACGTGTGTTCATCCATCCGCTCCAGATGCTCAAAGTGAAACAAAATGCTCCGCTCCTGACGTCTCGCATATTTCACCAGAAGCGTTACGACCATCTGGGTGACGCGGAACATCTGCTCCGACTCCTTGTGCAGTCGGCGGCGCGACGGAGCCACAGCGATGGCATCCAGGGCAGGTGCGGAGCGAAACTTCTCGTCGCTTCGCAATTCCGGCATCAGGTACAGCACTTCAGATGCGACGCTTTTCAGCCATGCCTCTTCCCGCTTGTCATCCATCAGCACGCCAAGGGCTTCCCGAATCAGCGGCATCAGGGAACTGAACCCCAGCGTATCGGACTCCGTTCCATCCACGACGAAAATCTTTACATCCATGTCTGCCAGGTTTTCCCTCACCGCCGCGATGCCATGGTCCACATCCAGCAGCCAGAACATGCTGTCATGGCCTCGCTCCTGCAAACGCCGCTTGAGCGTTTTCCACAAGGTTGGTGCATCCATTTCCCGCTGCGCTTTCAATCTCGACGTTTGGCTTTTCACCTTCATCCGGCTCACCCTTTCATTATGCGCGGAGGCACATTGTGCGAAATTCGCAGCAATAGCGCTCTCCGCCGTCGTCCAGCCACAGGTCGTTCGGTGCGGGCAGCATCTCGCTGAAGACAGCTGTCCGCGATTGCTTCAACAGTCCCTGCAGCATTTCCAAAAGGAAAACGTTCGCGAAATCGATGCAGAATGGTTTTCGCTCCCCTTCCACACGCACGAACACCCAATCCGGCATGCCTTCCTGCTCCTTGAGGCGATACACGTGCAGCATCAAATCGAAGGGGTGATCGCTTCCTTGTTCCACACGCCAGGCGTCAGCATCCAATTCCCAATGTGCCCGCTGCAGCAGTACACGCCCCATGACGATGCGCGGTGTGCGATTCCCTGTCTTCACTGTTCCAATTCCCAGGCGAGGATGCGAAAACAGGGCGACCGGGTCCAGCGGCTCCGCGTGCAGCGGCGGATACAAGCGCCACTCCTTGCCCGTCTGATCGTGCAGGTACACCTGCCCCTCCCGATTGGACACGTGCAATTCACCGGCCGGGATTACATGGTCGTCGATCTCCGGCAGGCGCGGCAGCAATTCAATCACCTTGCCGGGCAGCCGATAGGGGAAAATTTTTGTCTTGCGGTGGTAGGCGATCTGGGCCATATGCGGATACGCGCGCTGTCGTTTGGCCCACGCGTCGATCTCTTCCATCATTCGCTCCCGTTCCGGGTGGAAGCAGGCGGACGGGAACACCGCCGTCAAAAATTGCGGATGTGCTTCGCCCACCACGATCTGTACGTCACCACCGTCTGTAGGAATGAACATCAAATCGACGGAGAGAAAGTACGAATCCAGGTCGTCTTCCGCCTCTCCCACCGTCTGCCCCGTTCCTTCCGCGTCCAGATCGGCCGCCTGCAGGCAGATCGGCGTGGAAGGATCGCCTTCCTCAAACCGCTGCGCTGCCGCCCGCTGGAAGCTGGAGAGCGCCGGTTCGGGCAGATGTTGTTCGCCAGCGATCCGGGAGCGATGGTGGAGAAAGCGCAGGTAAGGCATCGTTCCTCGGCCGTTGGACCATTCATCCAACAGGCGGGCGGCGGCCTGCCGCTCTTGCCGGGATGTCTGGATCGCATCGGCACGCGCTGCCTCCAGTATCGGCTGCAGACTTTCTTCGAGCTGCGCCCAAAGCGTTCCGCCGATCTCGATGGCTAGCGGGCCGTGCGCATCTTCAAACACGATGCTGCGGTCCGCGTACATCTCCCCCGCTTCGCGGGTCGCATCCCGCGCTGTCAACCGGGCGAACATCCGCTCCAACTCGCGCAGCCGCTCCTTTCGTTCCGGCCACCCGGTCTCTTCCAGCGTCCTGATCTCCTCTTGCAGGCGGAGCAGGTTGGCAATCCAGCCATCCCGCTGCGGAAACGACTGCGGTTGTTCCTTCAGCCACGTCAGTATCCAGGCGATCGGGTCTGCTTCATCCCCGGGCAGGAGCGGGTGCAGAATGATCGCTTGTTGCTGTGCGAGAAGTTTCCCCTCCGCCAAAACCGCGTCAAGCGGCTGCTGGAGCCGTTCGGCCATCTCGCGAAACGAGAGCGTGCCGTCCGCCAGGTCGTAGACGGCAGCGGCGAGTGCGGACAGGGTGGTCTCTCGTCCGCTCAAGCCTGAACGGAGCACGTGATCGTTCACGCGGCTGTACAGCGTGTGACGCCGCGGCCGTAAAAAGGGGTGGCTCCCGGTTCTGAGCAAATCTTCTCGAGAAGCGTTTCCGCCGCCCAATAACTGCAAAACACGCGCCGCTCCCTGACAAACGGCACAGCCCATTCGTACACGACAGGCGCCTGCTGTTCGGGATTGGGCTTGGCGTAATCGATCGGACCAAAAAAGCTGTTCGTTTCGTTTTTCGCGCACAACCGCTGCAGATACGTGATCAATCTGCGTTCAAATCGCTTGTCGTCCGAGGTGCGTTCCCCGCGCGGATTTTCCAGGTAGCGCGTCACAGCCTCGTCAAAACGCGGATTCATCGACCACAACGCTTCCCGCAAGCGGGGCGAATGCAGCAACTGACGCAATCGGGCGCGCTTTTCTTTCATTTCCGACTCCGCGCACTCCCGGCCGGCCCGCTGCTGCTCGGCTGCCTGCTGCAGCAGATCATTCCAGGCTGCTACCTCGCGTCCGAGCTGATCGTACCCCTCTTCTTCCACCGGGATGGCGGGGCATTGCAAGGTTTTCCGCTTTGCGAGCCCTTTGCGGATCTTGGACATCGTCGAGAGGAGGTGCCGCCGGTCCTGACCGTTTTTTTCGCGCACTACCAGGTGTTCAATCAAACGCACGATCGCAAGCCTTTGTTCATCCAGCCGTTTTTCGATCTCCAGCACGTTTTTTACGCACGCAAGCGTTTCGGTAAAGCGCAGACTTTCCAGCCAGTTGATTGGAAACCCGGCCCGCCGAACGATTACGTACGGCATAATCCGCCACTTGCTCATTCCTGATCCCCCACCGCATCGGCATGATAGAAGACGGACGTCCGAAATTCGGCGCAGTAGCGGTTCCCCTCCGTATCCCGCAGCCAGAGATGTTCAGGACCCGGCAGCATTTCGGTGACGATCGCCACCTGATCCTCCCGCATAAAGGACTCCCACATCTCCAGGAGGAAGTAGTTGTGAAAATCGATCAGGAACGGTTTCGGCTCCGTGCTTACTCTGACGTACACATACTCCGGCATCTTCAATTCCCTGCGCAGTTTCAACATGTCGTAAAACAGCTCGAACGAGGTGCCGGCATAGGTTTTCCGCCAGCGGTCGTCGCGGGTCACCTTCCATCGTTCGCGCTGGTACACCACGTCACCCAACACGATGCGCGGCGTCCAGTCGCCCAGGTCCACCCGAAAGGGAACGACTCTCGGGATCGCAAACCACTCGTGCGCCATGGAGTGCAGTTCGCCGTTGTACAGGCGGATCGCTTCCTGTTCCTCCGCCAGTTTGAGCTGCAATTCTCCATCCGGACTGACGTACAGTTCCGCAATTCCCTTTTTGTCGTGGCGGTCGCTGACAGACCGCGCTCTCATCTGAATGGTGTACCCCGGAAACTCAAACGGGATGATCTTCAAACGCTTGGAGCCGAGCATGTTTGCTATCGGCCGTCTGACGATCGCGGCCAGTTCCTGCCACATCCGCTCACGGACCTGCTCCTCCTCCGGGTGAAAGGACAACGCCCAGCCCCACAGCAGCACGGTATCGTGAATTTCCCCGAGAATAAGCTGGTCGGCGACGGCTTCCCCCCTGGTATCACCATCAAGTCCGGGGAGCAGAACAACGGGTCCTCGACGTCGGGGGCCTCCTCCCCCACCAGCGCAGCGATCTCGTCGGGGTCAAGCACCACGACGCGCTCACCGCTTTGTTCGGCAAGCTGGCGGACCCGTTCACCGAACTTCTCGGCAAACGAGCTTTGCAACGCGGCGAACTCCCGCGTCCACTGCTCCCATTTTTCATGCCGCATCGCATCGGTCAGGAAGCGGATAAACGGAATCATACGGTCGGTCTCGCCGTACAGTTCCCGAAATACCTTTAGCGCGAACGTCCGATGAAGCTGTTTCAGTTCCACAGCGTGCTTGGCCGCAATCTGCAACACGGGGCGCAACCGCTGTTCCCACTGGCGGCGGGTTTCGACGCTCATCCGCAGATGGGCGAGCTGCCCCCGGCACTCTTCGTAAAACAGCGTACGGTCCGCGTACATGCGACCGCCACTGCGTTCAGTTGCCTGCCCGGTCAGTTCCTGGAAGATTCTGTTTGCCTCTCCCAGCATCTGCTCTTTTGCAGCGACGTCCCCGTCCGAATACTTGTTTTTCAGCTCCAGCAGCCGCCGCACCGATTGGCGCCACGTATCCACTTCCGGATCATCCGTCTGCACGCACTGCATCTCGTGCATCAGCCATTCGAGCGTGCGGGTGGCGGTGATTGGCACTTCCCATGCCAGGTTGATCAGCTTCTGCTGCTCCAAACCGAAGAGCCTTTCCCTGAGCTGTTCTTCTGACATCTCCACTTCCCGCATCATTTGCTCCACCGTCCGCGTGCCGTCGGCCAGATGCAGCAGCTCGTAGTCAGCAGAAGGGAGCTTGGATCGTTTTTGTGTCAGCGCGTTTTGAATCGTTCCATCGTCTCGCAGGCGATAGAGAAAGCTGCGTACAGGTCTCAGCCGGGTAAACACACTTGGCAGGCGGGAAAACGTCTCCGCAAGCGTTTGGACAGCCCAATAGGCCATGAATGTCTCCCTGTGCTGCAGGGCAGGCGTCCAGTTGTAGCGGATATCGGGCCGCTTTAGGGAGACGTCCGGATCGTGCGGGGCGCAGTCGTCTGCAAAGCAGCCGTAGTTGATCGGTCCAAAGAAACTGGTCGTTTCATTTTTGCCGACCATGCGCTGGAGATAGGCGACAAGCTGCCGCTCCAAACGTTTGGTCTCCGCGTTCCGTTCTTCACCCGATGCATGCAAGTAGGCCAGCAGCCCTTTTCTGTACATATGGGGACTGGAGAGGAAGACCGCCTCCTGAAAACGCGGGTTGGAGACGAGGGCGCGCAATTCGCGCCGCTTTTCCTGCAGTTCTGCTTCAAACACACGGACAGCGGCCGCCTTGGCAGCGTGAAGGGCGTCCAGCTTTTGGTTCCAGTCTGCCGCCGTCTCCGCAGGTCCGCCGTGCTGCCTGATCCATTCCAACTCCTCCGCGGTAATCGCCTGCATTTTGCCGATTGATTTTTTCAGCCTCTTCCAGCGCAGTGCGACATCCCGGTCCCTCAGCCAGTCACTGCCGTGTTCCCGGAAGGAACTGAGCACGCGATTCAACTGTTCTTCCTTTTCAAACAAGTCCTCAATGGCCTGCACTGTTCTCGAAAACCGAAGACGCTCGATGTCAGAAAAGGCGAACCCGGTACTCCGCAGGATAAAATCATTGGCCAGTTTCCACTCTCCGCTCATCGATTCAACTCCTCATCAGCAGTGTGCGCAGTTCCGAACAGTAGGTGCCGTGCCGATCGCGCAGCCACAACTGGTCGGGGGCCGGCAGCATCTCGCTGAATGTGACCGTCTCGTTTTTGCCCGCGAGATGCTGCAGCAATTCCACCGCGTACGGATTTTCCAGATCGAGGTAGACCGGTTTCTGTTCGGAGGGCACGCGGAGAAACACATGGCGGGGCAGCGAATATTGGCGTCTGACCTTTTGCACGGCGACGTAGGCGGAAAACGGCTCTTTTGCCCGGATTACCGTCTGCAGGTCTTCCGTCGAAAGCGTCCACTGCGCCCGCTGCACGACCAGGTGCCCCGTTTCAATCCTTGGCGTGAATCCCTCACGGCGATAGGTCGGCATCTGGACGATCGGGAAGGAAAACAGGGCAAAGGGAACATACGCCTGATCTGTGAACCCGAAGGCCGGCGGATAAAAACGAATGGCTCGATCATCTCCGCGCAACGTGAGGACAAGTTCGTCCCCGTCCACTCGTACGACCAGATCTTTCAGACCAAACGTCGCATCCGGTCTGCGCGTGGAGGCATATCCCGACACTTCCACCATCACACCCGGATACTCTTGCGGCGCCGTTTTCATCTTTCGGTTGAAAATCAGGTTGGCCGGCAGGATCTTCCGTTTCGACCGTTCCTGTACGATTGCGAGATGACGTACAATTTCCTGCCGAATCTCCTCCCGCACACGGTCCGCGTCAGAATGGAAAGAGAGCATCCACCCTTCCATCGTGATACCGTGATGAAGTTCGCCCAGCACGAATGTGGGTGCAGTCGCCCCTCCTTTTGCGCCCGAATCAAACATCACGAGCAGGTCGGGGGACGTGAGGTACAGGTCGTCGTCTTTCATCTTGTGCAAGAACGCCGCGAACTCCGGTGAGATCAGCGTGGGGGAGTGCCCCTCCAGATAGGCGTCGCATGACTGGTGAAAGATCCGGAGGAATTCCTCCAGCGGATCATCGGCGTCCCCATGCTCCCGCGCGCCGTCCGCCAGCTCCGGCAGCAGCTTGTGGCATGCGACGACAAATTGGTCAAAGCGCACCGCTTGCCGATTGCCAAACATCCTGCGGTAGATCTGCATGGCAATCTTCATGTACCGCTCTTTGCGGAGTGTCGTGTAGACGGTGGCGATCTTCAGCGGGCCGTACAAATCCGTGAGCAGGTGGTCAACCATCCGCCGGTCGAGGCAGATGGTAAGATTGCCGCGAGTGTCTTCGTAAAGCACCGTGCGGTCCCGAAACAACTCCCCTTCACCGCGGCGCGGTGCCAGGCGGGTCAAGTCGGAAACCATGGTCTCCACCCGCTCCAGGATGGCGATGCGTTCTTGCAGGTCCCCCTGTTCGAATTGATGCTGCAGGCGCTGAAGCTGTCTCAGCACCGACAGCCAGCGTTCTTTTGCGCCGCGCTCCGCTTCCGTTTCCGCCTGCAGCCTCCCAATCCGTTCGATCAGATCGGCCAGCCCGTGTATCACGGAAGACGGAATGGGGAAAATGCGCTGCAGCGTGCTGTTGGCAATCAAGCGATCAACCTCCTGACGGGTTTGCTCAACTGCCGCTCCTGTCGCTTTCGCCCATTCCCGCACGCTCATTCCTTCCGAGAAGTGTTCAAGCTGCACCTGCTTGGAGCTTCCCCGAAACATCAGGGGAACGACATCGGCCAACGCCGGATCGGCCGCAACCAGTGCGGCCAGTTCCTGCAAGACCCAAAAGGCGTAGAACGCGACCCGCTTTTCCAGCGCAAATGTGTCGGGCCATTGCGCCGTGATCAAGCCGTTGGTCCCGGTACCCTCCCCTTCCGCGATCCGGCCGTAGTTGACAGGGCCAAAGAAGCTGGCCGTTTCGTTTTTTGCTGTAAACCGCTGCAAATAGGTGAAAAATTGACGCTCCAACTGCCGCCAGCGCGAGTCACGGGTCTGGTCGGCACGGTGTTGGTCAAAATAGGCGAAGCCGCGTTCATAGAAGGATGGGTTGGAGAGAAACACCGCCTCCCGGAAGCGGGGATGCGCAATGCAGGTGTGCAGTTCCTCCCGTACCCGCTCCCATTCGCCGGCAAATACCTGTTCCGCCTGACGGTAGAGCTGCTCCTCCTGTTGAAACGTTTCTTGCCATTGGTGCGCCCATTCGCTCAGCTCGGAGCGGCCGATCGCTTGAATCCCGGCCCGTTCATTTTCGTTGAACGCACACGCTTTTTTTACTTTCCTGTACACGCTGGCCAGCACTTTCTGCTGAGGTTTCTCCCAGCGAATCGCCTTGTCGGTAAGGAGCGGCAGCACGTCCCGCTCCCACTGCTCCACCAGGCGGTGGCGTTTTTCTTCCCACGCGAACACAGCCTCCAGCACCTGTTGGGTCTCCTCCATCCTCATTCGTCCGATCCATTCAAACGGAAAGCCGGTACTGCGCAGGACGAAATGCGGAAACCACGTCCACACAGACGCAGCCAGTGCCGTCTGGTTCATATGTTCATCCCCAATTCTTCCCGAGTCGCTTCATACTCCCTGGAGCCGGGCAGCGGCGGACGAAATGCGGTGCCGCGCAGTTCGATGCAATAGCTGCCGTCCTCGTCGCGCATCCAGAGATGCTCTGGACCAGGATACATCTCTGTCATGGTCACCTGGTCGTTGGTCTTCAAGTGGCCGTGGAGCAGTTCGATCAGGAAGAAACTGTCGAAATCGAAGTAATACGGCTTTTTCTCATTCTCCACACGCACGAACACCCAGCGCGGCAATTGATGGCGGCGCTTCGCACGGCGCATCGCGAGGAACAGGTCGTAGTCGCTTGTGTCAGGGTCCGTGCCGATAAACTCCCTCGACGGCAGCACCCAACGTTCCCGTTGGTAGACAACGCCGTTGATTTCAATGCGCGGCGTATGCTGCCCAAAATCAATCGGGATGCTTGCCACGCGCGGTACAGCAAACGCCCACAAGTGCAGGTTGTCGTCGCCGCTGTTGTAGATCGTGAAGGTTCTGTTGGAATGTCGGTCGGCGAGCACCAATTCGTCTTGCTCGATGCGCACCACCAGATCACGAAGCGGAACGACGTGTTTGGCACGATCGGACGGCTTGCCGAGGAATTGAATCAACGTGCCCGGGAACGCTTCGTAGAGCAGCCCTTTGTGCCGGCGTGTGTTCAAAATGGTGGACAGCTTCTGATACGCAGGCAGTTCCTGGATCACCTGCTCGATCTCCTGTTCCACCGCTTCGCGATCTGAATCAAACAGGAATTGCGACCCCCACATGGACACAAACTGGTGCACCTCACCCAGCACGATCTGGTAATCACCGCGGGCGAGCGCCTCCACATCCCGGGCGGCAAACATCAGGTCCGGCGACGTGTGCAGGGAACCGCCGGCATCGTGCGCGATCAGTTCCGCGAGGTCCTCTTGCGTCAGGCGGACGATGTTTCCTTCCTGATTGGCTTTCACCACGGCGTAAAGCTTCCGATGGAACTCGTTAAAGATCTCGTCATCGTAGTTGATCTTCCCCTGCTCTTCCATCTCCTGGACGCGGCGAATGAAGTGGGCATACGGAATTTCGCTCTGTCCTTGTGCGATCTCCCGGAACACCTGTTTGCCGATCCGCTGATAGTACCCGCGCATCATCTCCCCGTAGGAAGCGATAAGCTCGAGGATCGGTTCAATCCGCGAATGAAAATCGTCAAGAAACGCCTTGTTGAACGACAGGTTCCGGATGGTGCCCTTGCACTCTTCGTAATAAAGCGTGCGGTCCGCGTACGTCTTGCCAGCAAGCCTCCGCGTTGCATGCCGGGTCAGTTCCACGAACCGTTCCTCCATGCGCTTGCTGATTGCCACGCGCTGTTCAAACGTACCGCCTTCAAATGCGGCCCGGAGCTGTTCGAATTGATCCAGTTCGGCTGCCCATTTGGCTTTGGCTTCCACATGATCCGGCAGGGCACGAACGAACTCGTGCAGATAGTCAAACGGTCCAAAGATGGTAGACGGGATTTCAATGCCGAACAAGATCATGCGCTGTTTGACCAACAGCTCAATCTGCTGAATCAGCTGCTCAACCGGCATGTCGTAGCGGTTTGCCAGCTCCCTTGCCGTGGTCGTCCCGTCCACATCGCGCAGCAGCCGCAGAAGATGAGCAGGCAGTTTGCGCCGGCCGTCGATAAACAGGTACTCGACGCCGTCTTCGGTCAGGGTGCACAGCGGGTGCAGGCGCGGAGCCAGATAGGGACGGATTGAAGGCTCTTTAGAGATTGCATCGGCCAGAACGATGGTCATCCAGAATGAATAGAAGACAGCGCGCTTGGTGAATTTCCCACTGACCATGTCCAGCTTGACCGGTTCTGTTTGCTCCAGGTCGAAGCGGGCGTAGTTCATCGGGCCAAAGAAGCTCGCCGTATCGTTCTTCGCGGCGAATCGCTGCAGGTAGGCGATGAACCGTTTTTCCAGCATTTTTAACCGGGTTGTGCGCTTTTCAAATTCGTCGTGGGCGATGTATTTCAGGTACGAGTATTCGTAGACGTCCGGGTTGGAGATAAACACTGCTTCCGCAAAGAAAGGGTCTCCGACCAGTTTCTGCAGATCGCGGCGCTTGTGCACAAGCTCCTCGGCCAGAATTGCCTCTCCTTCCCGATGCAGCTTCCTGACCTCTTCCGCCAGGGCGACCACCTTGGCAAACTGCTCGTAAAACGGCGTATTCGGCCAATACAGTCGCACGTGTTCCAGGTCCTGCAACGACACCTGCCCCTTCGCCACTTTTCGGCGATACTTCGATAGGAGCTTCAGCTCTTGCCGGGCCTGTTTTGCCTGGGATATTTTCACCTGTTCGGTGAACCGCTCACTGAGGAGAACGCCAATTTCCCGTTGCAGCTGCTCCTCCGTTTCCAGCTGCTTGTCAATGTGCGCAGCCGATTTATCAAACGCGATTCGGTAGAGCAATTCAAAGGGAAAACCGGTGCGACGAACTACCATTTTTGAGATATATTTCCATTCTGACATGCAGCGGGTCCCCCCTACTCTTTTATCACGTGGCCGTATGGTATATGAATCAGATAAAACGGCATGCCCAGTTTGGTGCGCGGCCGCTGCAACTCCTGACGAATGACTGCTTGCGTTGTATCGCGGCCGCCCTGCTCCCATTCGAGAAGAAGCTGTCTGCACAAGTCGCGCCGCCGTTCTATGCGACAAGTGGCCTCCAATTGCTTCAGGATTTCCACCGATTGCTCCCCGCCGCGCCCCGTTTCGTACGCGATGGCAGCAGCGGCAATTCTGGCTCCTTCTGCACGGTTGCAGCTGCCTACTTCCAGCGCGTGTCGTTCGCTCTTGCTAAGCCAGTCGATGCACGCGTCCACCATTCCCCGCTCCCGGTACAGGGAACTGATGTTGCGCGAGATCACGTCCATATGAAAATGATCCGAGATGGCGCCTGCCTCCTCGTACGCCCGGATGAGCTGTTGCAACGCCGCTTCCTCGTCGCCCATGCACAGGAGCAGAGCCGCTTCCCGATAGAAGTAGATTTTGGCGAAGAGACGGCTGCCGCTGCCGCGGAGGAACTGTTCAAAGCGGCGCCAAATCTTCAGGGCCATGTCCAGATTGCCCATCTGTTCAGCGACCACGCTCATATTGGAAACCAGATTGATCTTCAAATGCAGCGCTTCCGAGTTGCTTTGGCTCTTGAGAAACTGAAACGCCGTCCTGCACAGTTCGTACGCTTCCTTGTACCGCTTTTGCATGAAACGGGTGAGCGCAAGCGTGTTGTGCAGCCAGCCGCGCTCGATCATGGTCGCCTCATCCTCCAGGCCGTCGATCTCTCGCAACCCTTGATGCGCCAGGACTTCGGCGCGCTCCACGTTGAACTGTCGCTTCGTGGCCACCAACGTCAAATAGGCGTACAGCTGGGCGCGCATGGTAGGGGTATCCGCGACCCGGAGTGCCTGTTCGTATGCGGCGTTCACCTCGTCGTAGTTCCCCAGGTATGCCTGCATCAGCCCGCAGCGCTTCCACAGGTAGACTCGCTGCTCCACTGAGAATGATTCTTCCGTGCGCAGGGCCAGCTTGACGAGAGCAAGCACGTTTTCGTAGTTGCCCCAATGTTCAGAAATCGACACCGCCTGCTCTACATGTGCGAAACCATCCGCTGTCAGGCCTGCCATTAAAGCGTGATAGGCCAGGTGGCTGTAGTACTCCTCCGCCGTCCAGTATGACGGGCATCCACGCGCTATCAGTTTTTCGTACAACAAGCGGTGAGCAGCCTGCACTTCCTCTTCACCGGGCGCTTCCGGCGAGTCGAGCTGCTCCGCCAGAAGCAGTCGGTCCCGCGTCATCGCCTGAATACCGGCCGCGGTCCATACGTGCTCGTTGGCATGCACGGCGCGATAGAGCCGCAAAAACGCCTGCTCCTCCGCTGTCCATTCGAATGTGCCCAGCCCTTCTCCGGCGCCGGCTAGCAGTGCCTGCACCAGCATCGGCATGCCGCCGCTTTGCCTGTACATCTGCGGGACCCGTTCCACAAGATCGGGGCGCTTCGCTTCCACGAACGCGCGCACCTGGTCTTCCGTCCACGCCTGCAGCTCCATGACACGCGGCTGCACATCGCCCACCAGATCAGACAAGAACTGCGCGCGAATCCGGCGAACATCGAACAATACCTGGAGCGGATTGCCTTCCTGCGCTTTCGGCGCTGGCCGCGGAACGCTGCGCATCGTGGCGACGACGCGGATGTGCGGATGGCGGCGCAGCAGCAGATTGTGGAAGGCATGAGCGGAGAGCCGGTCAGCCTCATCCAGGCGGTTAATAAACAGCCAGAGCGTTTTGCCTGCCAATGAAGGGCAGCGTTCCATCGCTTGCAGGACGAGGCTTACGGAGCCTGTAATCAGGCGAAACACCTGCTCATTTTCCCGCGAGAGACGCCGTTCGGAAGCCGAAAGGGCGATCTCTTCAATCCTGACGGTGTTCGCAAACAGCTCGTCGTCCCTGGCATGGGGGAACAGACTGGTCCACTCGGCCGCATGTGCCTTGAGCAAGTCGGCAGCCTCCTGCCGAAGAACGGGTTCCAGCGCCATGAGCATCGCTTTTAGCCCGTAAAAAGAGTGGGACATGCGCCCGGTTACGTCGATCGACACGGCGAGATGACCTGCCTGGTGCACGTCTTCTGCTGCCTGTGCCATAAGCATGGCACCGCCCAGCCGCTCTTCTCCGATCAAGAGCACTGCCGCTTCTCGCACGGATTGAAGCTGATCGATCAGCGAGCGGTTCCAATCAACTTTCACAGACGTTTCAGGAACGGCTACCATAGTCCGCCTCCTTTGTTCTCGGTTCTGGTCTTCCACACGTTCATGCGAAATTCGCAGGAATATCGGCCCGCTTCACTGGTCAGCCACAACTGACCCGGCGTCGGCAGCATTTCTTCGATCAAGAGCCGCTCATTGTTTTGCACGATCGAGCGCAGCATCTCAACGCAGAAGAAGTTGCGAAAATCCACCACATAGGGCTTGCGCTCCGACAAACCGCGAATGTAGACCACGTCCGGCATGCCCTGCTTTTCTTTAAAGCGGAATACGTTGAGGAACGCAGCTGCATCGTCTTTGTCGAGCAGTTCCGCGACCGCCTGTGCCCCGCATTCCCAGCGTTCCCGCTGGTAGACTGCTCCGTCGATGACGATGCGCGGGGTATGGTCGCCGAGCGAAATCGGCATGTGTGTCAAAGCCGGCAGGGCAAACAGCATGAAGGGCAGATACGTTACCTGATCAGCCAGTTGAATGTACAGGCGGATCTCTTCACCACTCTTCACGTTTTGCAGCCCGAGTGTGCCGTCTTCCTTCAATACGACCTCCAGATCGTACATCGGGATGACGTCGTCGCCCTTTTTCAAGGACAGCTCTGAAAACTGCATCGCACGGCCCGGAAAATCGTAAAAGCCTTTGTTGCGGCGGACGACTTCCGGCGCGACGAGCTGACGGAACTCAGCCGTTTTATTCAGCTCACGGCACAGGTCTTCCCGCAGTGCTTCCCGGTTCGGGTAGAAGATGGTCATCCAGTTTGGCACGAGCAGGTGGCTGTGCAGCTTGCCCAGCACCACCTGAAAATCTCCCTTCGCCATCGCATCGATGCTTTCACTGGCGATAAACAGGTCCGGCAAGCTGTACATAGGCATCGTGACTTCGCGAATCGGCAGTGCAGCGCTGGAAAGCTCGACACAATGCGGGCTGTCAGCCGCTTTGCAGCGGACCAGTTCTTCGATTTGCCCGACGACTTGTGGTTTGAACGGTTCCAATGAATCTGGATACCTGTCCCGCAGCGCGTTCACAAAGGTGTAATACGGAACGGGAGCGCCACCGTTGGAGATGGAGTCAAACACTTCTTTGCCGAGCCTTTGCGCATGCAGCCATAGTTCGTAGCCGTAGTACGCGCTCAATTCCAGCGCCCCGCGCAGGTCTTTGCACAGCTTTTCATGGAACTGCCTGCCCATGACAAATCGCTCGATGTGCCCTTTTGTTTCCTCGTAGAAGATGTAGCGGTCGGCATAGAGACTGCCGCTGCCCCGGCGGGCCGATTCTCCGGTCTGCTCGGTGAATCGCGCTTCGCCTTCGCTGATCAGCTCGATGCGGGCCTGCAAATCCTGCTCGGCCGACATGCGCGCAAGCCATGCCTCCCAACCGCGCAAGCGCTCCAGCCACATCTGCCGTTGATCGGACGGCGGCAGCGCCGCTACTTGTTCGATCACGTAGGGGAGCGGGTTCCCCAGCGTTGACGGAACGTGCAGTTCCTGCTTCAACAGCCCGGCTTGCAGCAGGTGGGAAAGCGGCTTTTCCACAGTCAGGCGCTCCTTCTCGTCCAGAGGGGCGAGCAGCTCCGGCAGGCTTTTCGTGCCGTCCGCCTTCCTGAGCAGGGAGGCCAGCGTACGGCCTACCGTTACGGTTTTTCCGCTGTTGTGCAGGTGCAAAATCCCTTTCTCCGGAACCGCCTCCACCATCGGATGCAGGTGGACCGGGAGATGAGGCCGGAGCGTATTGTCTTGCCTGATGGCTTCCGCCAGGCGCTTGATCGCCCAGAAAGCCAGGAATACTTCGCGATGCCGGATGATGTCGCCCGTTTGAAAACGCGCGTCGAGGTATGACGGATCAGAATCGTCGATGCTGCCGTAGTTCAGCGGGCCAAAGAAGCTGGAGGTCTCGTTTTTTCCGCACAGGCGCTGCACGTAATGGAAGAAGCGCCGCTCCATGCGTTTGACGGCCGCGTTTCGGTCCGGCAGCGGTGTGTAGCTGAGATACTTCGGGACGTTGTTTGCGTACATGTCCGGTGAGGAGAGGTAGACTGCCTCCTGATACTTGCGATCTTTCACGAGCTGGCGCAGCTTTTCGCGTTTTTCGGCCAACTCCTGCTCAAACGTCTCCGGCACCAGCGCCAGCAATTCCTGGTAGTCTTTGGCAATTCGGTCCCAGGCTGCCGCGCAGTCGAGCAGCTCATTCGGGCCGGTGAGTTCCAGTTCGGCCAGTTTGACAGCGGCGCCTGTCTCCCGGCGCTGTAAGAACCGCGACAGCTTCTGCCTGCTTTTTCTCGGCAACCCGCCGCTTCGTTCGGCGATTTCCAGCAGCGCTGCCGTCTGGACATCCAGTGAACGCTCTACCTGCACAATCTGCCGTGCCATGTCGCTGGTGCGGGGAAACGCCAATGCTTCCAGCCACTCAAATGGAAATCCGGTGCTGCGGATGATGTAGTACGGGAAAAAACGCCATTCAAAATCAGGGGAAAACGGCTGCGTCCCCGCCTGATTTTCGGCCGTCATCATGTTCATCGCCTATCCATCCTCGCTTCCTGCTTCTGCCTCAAACCGGCAGAGTAGTCGTACACATAACCTGTCCGGAGTTCAAACGTATGCACACCGATATCATCATGCCACCACAGATGCTCCGGGCCCGGATACATCTCGCTGATCGACACGCGGTCCGTCTGGGCCGCCACCCGCACCATCCACTCAAGCGACCAGGGGATGGACAGATCGACATACATCGGTTTCTCGCCCGCCTTCCATTTCACAAAAAAGCGGTCGGGCAGATCGAACTGCATCTGCTTGCGAGCCATGTGCACAAACAAGGGGAACCCTTTCAGTTCCAGGGAATCAGCCCGCATGTGTTCGGCCGGGATCTCCCACCGTTCACGCTGCATCACCACACCGTCGACGACGATGCGTGGAGAGCGTTTCACATCCGCCTCCTCCTGCTCGCTGGAAACCGTAATTGCGATCGGCACCACGCATGGCAGGGAAAAACAACCGTGCGCGGCCGAGTGCAAATCTCCCGGATAGAGGGTGAGCGGCTTTCCGTTTGCCCAAAGCGTGAGCCGCCCGTCGATCTCACGTACCTCGACCTGATGGATCGGAATGACATAGGCAGGCTCTTTGGTCGAAACGGCGGAGAGCAGGATCGTATGGCCCGGCAGCTCCGGAGTGACATGCTTGTTTCGCCGCTCCGTGATGATTGTAGCCATGCGCTCCCACTGCGGCATCCTTTGAATGCGCTGTTCAAACCGTGCCCACAGCGCCTCTGGATCATCCGCAAAGTACGCCATGAACCCGTTGAAAATCGTTGAGCAGTCATCATGCAGTTCTCCGAGCACCAGCCGGAACTCCCCTCGCTCGACCGCATCAGCAGAAGGTGCCGCGACCATGATATCGGGACTTGGCAGGGTCATCTGCAGGTGAGCCAGCGCTCGTTCGATCTCTTCCTGGAACGGTTCCAACAGGTCGCGGACCTCTTCCTCGCTGATGTGCAGTTCGCCCCCCGAATGTTCCTCCTGCCGCTGGCGCAGCAGCGCTTGGATGCGGGATTGGAATTGACGGGTGTACCTCATCTCCGGTTCGCCCTGCTCAAACAGCGGGATCATGTCGATGTAGCGGACCACTTTCCCGTCCGCCGCCAGCTTGCGGTACAATGTCCTGCCCTCCTGTTGGTAATCCATCCATTTCAGGACGGCAGCGGCTGTCAGAAGTTTTAATGTTGTTAAAAACGAACCGGTCAGCGCCCGATAGAGGGGGCCGCCAATCGTCAACGCGGAGAGCGTGCCTGCACAATCTTCGTACAGCGCGGTGCGGTCCGCATACAAGGCTCCGCCCTTTCGCCGCGTATCCTCTTCCACCAGGTCAGCGAGCTGCCTTTCCACATCCTCCCACACCTGTACGCGCTCCGGATACGGGGTATGTTCCAATAAGACCCGGAAACCTTCCAGTCTATCGATCAACTCCTCCCCCGCTTGACGCGCCGCTGGCGGAAGTGCCGCCAGCTGGTCCCGCAGTTCGGCCAAGGCGTCTACGCGCACCGGAGAGAGGGGAATCGACAGATCGATCAACCGTTTGTTCTTGAGCTCATGCAAAAGCGCGATCAACGCAATTTCATCCATGGACAATTCCGCGGCCACTCGCGAAACGGTCTTCTCGCCGTCCAACGCCAGAAACACACGTGCATGCGCATCCGGCAAGCGGAACGTCCGGTTGAGTCCGTGGAAATGAAACGTGTGGCTGTCCAGGGGGCGCACCAGCGGATTGGGGCGCGGCTTCAGATGCGGGAGGATTTCGTTGCGCCCGGCCAGCTTTTGCGCCAGCAGCTTGACATACCAATGGGCGATAAACACGCGCCGCTTTCCCAGGACGTTCCCTTCGCGAAACGCGCGTCGAATCGCTCGCGGCTCTGCGGCGTTACACGTTCCGTAATTGACGGGCCCGAAGAACGACGTCGTGTCGTTCTTGGCACAAAAGCGCTGCAGGTACGCAAAGATCATTCGCTCGGCACCTCGTGCGGTGCTGTTCCAGTCCGGTTCTGGCTTGGCTTCCCAGTCCTTGCTGTACTTTATCACTCGCTGAAAGGAAGACGGGCTGCTGAGAAACACCGCCTCCTGAAAACGCGGATCGTTCACCTTCGCCATCATGACGCGGCGCACGCGGGCCAACTCCGCTTGAAACAGCTCCTCCCCCGCCGCTATTGCCTCTGCCCGCCTGCTTTCCAGCTCGTTCCACTCATCCACAAAGTGCTCCCAGTCTGTGTTTTCATACCGGCGGCTCTTCCAAAAGGCCACATCGTCCAAAGAGAGCGTCCGGTTTTTCATCACGCGCTTCCTTAATTTGTACAGTGTCGGAAACACCGCCGACCCGACCTCTTCCCGCTCTTGTTCATACGCGATCAGGCGGGGAAACAGCTCGTGCACAAAGCGATCGCGCAGCCGGTCCTGCTCCTGCTCCAGTGCGAGCAGCCGCTTCGCTTGCGCCAGCGTTTGTGTGCACCGCAACTCTTCCAACCATTCAAAGGGAAAGCCGGTCGTACGAAACACGAAATCCTGCAGCAGCTCCCAACCGGTATCCAGCGAATGCGTCTGCACCGCTTGGCTGTTTTTCAACATCAAATCACTTCCCTATCCCTGTGTAGAAACGGAAGATGGAACACGGTGGGCAGTCCGGGTCAGCCACAATCCAACCACGCCGCACAAGATCAGCCCGACGCCTGCAACCTTGTAACTGTCAGCTGCTCCCAGCCACCCGATCAACGCACCGGCCAGCAGGCTGGAACCGGACTCGCCGATAAAGGCGGTCGTCGATTGCATGCTGAACACTTTGCCAAGCCGGTCGTTGGGCACGGAGTTCTGCACGAGCAGAATCTGCGGCATATCGATCAACGATTCCGCCGCGCCGGCCAGGAAGGCGAAGCCGACCGCCAGGACAAACATGTCTGTGGAGCCGATCAGGAAGTAAAACAAGCCCCAGAGCGCCCAGCCGCTGAAAATGACCCTTGCGAATTTCTTGATCTGGATTTTGCCGAGCAGAAGCGTCATCAGCAAGTTGCCGACCGCAAACGCGCTCAAAATGATCCCATACCCCTTGGAGCCCATGTCCCACACCTGATCGGACAGAATGGGAAGGCCCAAACGGTCAAGACCGACAATCAGACAAAGACCCACGCCAAAGAAAAAGATGGACCAAAACAGCGGACGAACGGTTTTGACGAAGAGGTAAGTATCGTAAATGTCCCGGAATACTGATACCTGCACATTCTTCTTTTCAATCGGCGGTATCTTGGTCGGCAGCAGGGACAGAATCGAGACGACGTAGCTGGCGGCGGTGATCAGATAGATGAAAATCGCGCTGGTCTGCGCAATCAGCACGCCTCCGATCATCGGCCCGATGGCGCGCATCAGCTGGAAGGACGCCTGCATGAATGAGTTGCCTGCCGACCAGAGTTCTTTCGGCATAAAGCTCGTAAGCGACGCTCTCATCGCCGGGAAAAAGAAGCAGCGTACCGTACTGAGCACAAATGCCGTAATGGCCAGATTCCATACGTGCAAAAGATCGAGCCAGTAGAAAAAGGGTACGGTGAGGAGAGAGACAAGGCGGATGATGTCCCCGTACACCATCACGCGTTTGCGGTCCCAGCGATCGGCATAGGCGCCGCCGAGCAGCCCAAAGAAGATGTATGGTGCCGATGTGGCGAGAACCACAAGACCCGCGACGAATGAGGAATTGGTCATTTTGTAGGCGAGCCAGAAAAACGCAATCTGGTACAGGGAGTCCCCGAAATTTGCGGTCGTTTGCCCGATCCACACCAACACGTAATTCGGGATGGTGAACAATTGCTTGTACCCGGCTTGATCGTGTGCCATAGGAACATCCTCCTCTGCTTCAGATGACAATGTGCCCCTCCTGTACCTCAGCATCGTCAACAAAGATCGTTGGCGATCCGGCGCCCTTTGCCTGAAGAAAGAACGTCAGGTCGCTGCCGAAGGAAGAGAGTTTGCGGAGAAAGCGGAACGGATGCAGGGCGACTGCTACCGAACTCACTTGTCGTTCGCGCTTGCCGCCGCGTATCAGCCACCCGTCGGCAACAAACCTGATCATCCCGTTTTGGCTGACAAATTCAGGCGGCTGGACTGCGTGAACAATCTCCACGCCCAGATCGGTCTGCCTCCTCCATTCCGCGTGATCCGTCCCGCCAGGTACAAAATAGATATTGCTCGGACTTACACTGTCGGAGTGGTTCCGCGAGCGAACGCCATTGCCTGTGGAGGTGACGCCCCACCTTTGCGCCGTTACCGTCGAGTGCAGAAACTTCGCCATGACGCCGCTGTCAATCAGCACCGTGCGTTGCGACGGTGTTCCTTCCTCGTCAAACGCACGACTTGCCCATCCGCCCGGCAAGCAGGCATCATCGACCAGCGTTACATGCCTTTTGGCCAGCCGCTTCCCAATCAGACCCGCCAACTCCGGTGAGCCCAACAAACGCGGCCCGGAAAACAGGATGCCGTATTTGCGCGCGATGTCAGCCCCGATGCTGGGCGGTATGGACAGCCGAATGGTGCCCGGTTGAAGTGTCGTCTCTTCCCGCGGCCATGCCAGCAACTGACCGATCCGCTCCTCAAGGTCACCCGTCCTGAAATCAGCCGCTCGAAGCGCGAACGTTCCTTCGAGCAAAAATCCGTGTCGCCCCTCCAGCAAGAGCTGGAGACTGTACTTGTTTGCTGCATCCGACATCATCTGGCCGTCTGAGCGAACCAGCGCCGTGAATGTGCGCCCGCTGATGCACTCCCAGCGATGCAGATGAAAGGCGGAAGGGACGAATCGTTCCTGCCATTTCCGCATCATGTCGCGGATTGCAAGAAAATCGACGGCATCCGTGTCCGAATCAACGTGTGCATACCGCCCCTGCCTGGCCGCATCGACCCACGTGATCTGCTTCACCCGCTCTCGTGGAGTGCGGATCAGTTCGCGCACCGTCTGGATCAATCGGCTCTCGATGCCGGCAGCATTCAGCGCGTCGGAAACAAACGTCACGGTCTGTCCGTCGACGTCCAACTGCACATGCACATTGCTTTCCGCGCCGCTTCTCAATGCGACTCCTTGGTAAGGTGTCCAGTGCAGGCGCACCATCTCCTCCACACGCAGGAAAATCTCCACGTTGTCAGCGCCCGCCGCCACTGCCCTTTCCGCCAGCCGGACCGCCCAATCGTCGACGCGTACGTTATCGATCACCCCGATGTTCATGATCTACCAGCACCCGTTTCCACATGGATTTTCTTTATCCGAATCGTCGGCTGACCGACACTGACCGCGAGATTCATCTGGTCAAATTTGTGGCACGTCGCGTGGCGGGAATGATGCATCCGGAGATCGCAGCCGACACGGTCGATGGAAGACAGCAGATCCGGACCGTTGCCGACCAGCCACAGGTCGCCTGTCGGACGCGTAATCCGGCCGTTCTCGATCAAAAAACCTTCCACCACACGCACCCGAAACCGCCCGGTGGTCAGTTCCGTCTCTCCCGTGCCAAGTTTGCGAACATACAGCCCGCGGGAGGTTTGACGCACAATTTCTTCAGGCGTGTACTCGCCTGCTTGAATAAATGTGTTTGACATCCGCGGAATCGCCGGGTATCGATACGACACACGCCTCCCGTGTCCGTTCGAATGCGTATCCCACCGCTTGGCGGCCGTACGGTCGTACATCAGTTCCTGCAGCCGGCCATTCTGGATCAGCACGGTGGATTGGGCCTTTTCCCCTTCGTCATCCACGCGATAACTGCCGGACAGACCCGGTATGGTCGGGTCGTCAACCAACGTCACCTGCTCCGATGCCACAGGCTGTCCAAATTTTCCCCCGTAGACTGCGTCCGGATGGGCAGCCAGATCGCCCTCCAATCCATGCCCGCACACTTCGTGGATCAGGATCGCAGGGTTTCCCGGCCCCAGCACCACGCACCAGTCTCCTCCTTCGATCTCTATGTACTGTTGCAAATCGTCGAACTCAGCGAGTGCCGATTGAACGAATCCGGCAAACCCCGCACGCAGTTCTTCCAGATTGAGGCCGCCGCAGGAACGGCTCATGTACATGGGACGCGACTCTTCCGTCCATTCCCCCTGGATGTCGATCGTGTAGTAGGAGCGGTGATCGTCAGCATAGAAGCCGTCGGATCGGGCCACGGTGATGCGCTGGTCAAACGAGGTGACACTTTCCATGCAACGGCTGTTCACCCGTCCGGCTGCTCTGAACCCCCGCTGCCACCTGTCATGCAGTTCTTCAAACGCTGCAACCATCGCCGATAAGGATACACCGACATGTTGAGCCTCCTCATCGCCGACCTGCTTCCCGCTGCGCACTTCTCTCAACAAGGCCGTGTTCCGGCTGCTTTTTACATGCTCCAGGAGATCGGCAGGTGACATGGGAAAGTGGAGGTATTTCATTCCCATTTCACCTGAAATACGCACCCCAACCCCCTGACCAACTGTCACTCTCCACTCTGGCTTTTCGCCGCCCCGCCTCGTGCGGAGCGAGTGGACCTGCTTTTCTTCATGAAATATCTCGACTTCCTCATGCCCGTACGCCAGGAACTGCTGGATCAACTCGTTTGCGAGCGCTTTTTCCATCACACACCCTCTCTGTTCATGAGGATTCTTAAATAGATACTGAAGCGGAAAGAAAAGGCAAGATGACCTATCAAGCGGATGATAGATCATCTTACCCGCAGGCTACGCAAGCGGTGCGATCTTGTCTTCGATGTCCTCCAGGAGAAAATCAATGTCTTCCAGCTCTTCCAGGTCCAGATCTTCATTGTTTTCCACTGCTTCTTGTTGATTTTTTACTTGTTCCATGGGACTCACCTCCTTTCCATTTCCACACGATTGCGTAGGGACAAAACGTTTAACTCCCGCTGCAGTCCGGCAATGACGCTCTGCACGCGCTTCCGGCAGGCCTCATTCAACTGCCCGTTTTCGTCCAGCTCGTGTTCACTGGAAATGGCAATCTCTTCTGGAATCACGTTTGCGTGCAGCGTACGAAACACCTGCCGCAGGCTCATCAGCGTCAGAATTCCTGCCTTTAGGCCTCCCGATACGGCCAATAACGCAATCGGCTTATGTTTGAATCCCGACCCATCCTGATAGTCCAGCAGATTTTTCAGCGCACCTGTGTAGCCGCCGTGATACTCGGGCGAACCCACGATAAAAGCGTCAGCTTGTTTGATCTTTTCCGAAATTTCGATCATTTTGTCCGTTTGCGGTACCGTAAAACTAAACAGCGGGAAGTTTGTCTCCGCCACACAGATCAGTTCCGTTTCATGACCTTGTTTTTGCAACAGCTTTGCGAACAGATTGAGTACGCGCTTTGTCACCGATTCCGGGTTCATGCTGCCGTTGATCAAGACGATTTTTGCCATGACGTTCTCCTCCGAATTTCCATAAAAATGAAACTTTTCTAACATATTACATGATATGGCACGACCATTCAACCCCGTTTTTGACGATGCACCCATTCGTTCCGTTCAGCCTCACCGGAAAAGGAGTTCTTTCCTGTATCTTACATTTTTTCCATCTGGTCGTGAAGTCCATGTGGGCCCGCAAATGTGCACTTTTTTTCGACACACCCCCAGCATGCCCAAACAAAAAGGGGCAGTCGGAAATGATCGCTGCCCTAATCTTATTCACCCAGCCACCCGAACATTCTGAGCAGGATGGGAAAAGCGCTTGTCTATCATCTTATGATATTGTAATATACAGGAAAATAAGGGTGATTTCTCTAATTTCTTGGGGGAGTGCTTATGGGATTTCAACAGGTGCGCCGGTCCTTGCGATCTGAAATTGAGCGTCAGATTAAAAAGCACGGCTACACACTCAGGAAACTTAGCGAAATAACTGGCATTAATCAGGGACATTTAAGTGCCATCCTGAACAGAAATCCTCCTCGGGCAATAACGATTCGGCAGTTGGATGCTTTGGCTACAGCTTTTGGACAGGCTCCGGGGTGGCTGTACGATTTGTACGAAGAAGAGTGTTTCTCCGAGGGAAAAGTATCACGCCCACGACTGGTGCCATATTTGATCCGCTGTGCGGAAATCGGAAGGCAGGATTGTATTGAGTCGATTGTCCCCAAATTGCTGGAGAACCCTAAACATGTGTCGATTCTTTTCTCCGTGGCCGAGCAGCTATTTGAGACCGGAAAACGAAAAGAGGCAGTGCCATTTTATCAACACGTTATAGATAACGAAAAGGACAGCCACAACGATCGTTTTGTGTTGGCTCACTATCGGATCTTTCAATCGCTGCAAGGTACAAATGCAGAAGAACATTGGGAGGCGGTCATACGTTTTGCCCCCTATCGAAAGCGGCTGCCTGAACAGTATCAGTTAGATGCGCTATTAAAACTGGCGAATGCTTGCTTTATGTTACAAAAGTGGAACCAGATTGAAACATACGCTGACGAATTGCGTGCGCTTGCAATGGCAGTATATGAAGACCAATTGCGAAAAAAGCAAAGTAACAAGGAATTCGAACCGTTAAAAACAGAGCGGCACCTGGTTGTATACTATGGGCAAGGATTTCTTGCAAAAGGCGTGGCATTACAAATGCAAGGCAGGTACGAAGAGGCCAAAACGTATGTGCAGGGATACGCCGATCTTGGGTGGTTTCAACTTTTGGATGAAACTGGGCGAAGGGAAGTCGAGAAGTTCCGAATCTGGGCGAAAGCCAATCTCTATACCCTTGATCTGTTAACGGGGAATATCGACGTTCTGCCGGAGTACGTGGATTTTCTGATGAAATACCCCGCCGAAATACCAGCGGGATTATTAACCATTATGGAGTCAGCCAGTAAATATGATATTACCATTGACCATATTTTGGAACGCTTTTCTGAGGAAATTGACCGTTTCAAGCAATATCAAGACCCAATTAATATTGGCAGACATTATCATTTTCGTTATTGTAAAACTATATATGAGTTTAAAAGGGGGCGTATTGCCAAAGCTCTCGAAGAAACGTTACTGTGCCTTTCCCTTGCTGATAAGATGAATCACTACCAAGCCTTCAAACGTTGTACAGAATTGTTCTGGGAGCACCGACACCAAGCATCCAAGCAGCAGTTAAGCGTCTTTGAAGAAATTTTAAAAGGAGGTTCAACAAATGAATGTAAAAACGTTGTTCCTTCCGCTTATCGTCATATTTAGTGTATATTGCGCTATTGCGATGCCGATTGAAACAAGTCAAACTATAACCATGCTTACACACGGATTCGGCGGTTGAGCAATGAAAAGCACCCTTTGGGGTGCTTTTCATTATTCCATTTTTTTCAGCCCGGAAGTTTTGGGATACCATTGTATAGTAATAATTGTCCTTTATTGTCAAAAAAAGGAGGTGAATCTCATAATCACAATGATTAACGAAAAGGACGTTCCTCCTCCTCGCCAGAGCAAAGGAACGCCCCCAAAAAAAGAGAGACGACTTCCATATGTAAAGTCTACCATGCAATCATTTGAACAGGAAAGAAGCAAATTTCCACATGTCTATGACATCGTAGGAATAACGGAAGAACTGCGCCGGCAGTTGGTTCAATTGGTTCAGGAGACGGGCAGCCTGTCAAATGATACCGTGGTGGAGCTAAGCCAACGCTTGGACCAGTATATTCTGGCGATTCAACACCGGATGAATGAGAAAAAAAAGAAGCTGTAAAACAAATACTCCTCTTGGGAATCAGGTGAGCGGCTGGTTCCCAATTTGTTTTCTCCGGGCAGTTTCGTTCGGCGCACTCCCCTTTGCACGTAAAAAATCCCTCCCCCAACCTGAGGGAAGGATTGAAAGAGCGATGCTGCAGTGTTCTCGGGTCAACATGCTTATGCGATTCCCCTCTGCTGTGTGAAGGGGAAGAAATTGCAGCTGCTTTTCTCTTTGCCTTACCATCGACGCAAGTGAATCCATCCTAGTCGCAAGAACAACCCACGATCACCAGCAGAATGAACAGTACCAGGACCAGCCCAAATTCGTCGAAACCGTTGAAGATTCCACTCATGGTTGGATCCACCTCCTCCTGTTGATTCAGTATTTATGCTATGTCGCAAGAAGGAAACGGGTATAGACTGGTGTCATGGAATGAGCACAATTTTTCCGATACCGTTCAAGCCGAGAAATGTACCCCATTCCGGACGCTTTATCCTGACAGCTCTGTCCGCTCCTGTTACCAGCGGTCTTCCTCAAAGAGAATGAAGAAGAGGAGCAGGATCAGAATCAATCCAAAGAACCCTCCGCCAAAGAAACCGTGCTTCCCGCTCATGTTATTCCCTCCCTTCCATCTCGCCATGAGCAGGGCATCCTGTGTTTGTCCCTACCCAGGTTATACTATGTATGGCATCATCGGCCTGTCTCGATTCTCGTCTACTTGAGAGTCAAAACAGGCGGATTTCCGTCCGTTCACCATACAGAATGACAGCATAAAACGGGCCTTTCTCTCATGAGCCGGTACACAAAGCAGCGACACACTCGAATCCCCTGCAGGATTGGGCACGAAATGTCGGGTGAGTCGATTCCTCACCTGCTATGCTGTGGATAAGGAGGCGAATTCAATGGATGTGCTGACGAACTGGAACAAGGCAATCAAGTATATCGAAGACAATCTGACGAACGACATTGATTGCAAGGAAGCGGCACGGCTGGCTTTATGCTCCGAATATCACTTCAAACGGATGTTTTCTTTCCTCGCAGGGATTACCCTGTCGGAATACATTCGCCGCAGGCGCCTGACACTTGCTGCGTTTGAGCTGCAAAACAGCAGCGCGAAGGTCATCGACATCGCGATGAAATACGGGTACAACTCCCCTGATTCGTTTGCCCGCGCATTTCAGAGCCTGCATGGGATCACACCGTCGGAAGCCAGAACAAACGGCCATTCCCTGAAAGCCTATCCTCTAATGAGCTTCCAATTAACCATTCAAGGGGGAAACGAAATGAACTACCGCATCGTAGAAAAAGAGGCATTTCGCATTGTGGGGATCATGAAACGAGTGCCCATCGTGTTCAAAGGAGTGAATCCGGCCATCGCCGACATGTGGAAAAGTCTGGACATGCATACGATCCAAACACTCAAAAGTCTTTCCAATGTCGAGCCAATGGGGCTGATTCAAGCATCCACCAACTTTTCGGAAGGGCGAATGGAGGAAAAAGGAGAGCTCGATCACTACATTGGCGTGGCCACGACGAACGAGTGCCCGGAAGGTCTCACGCAGCTGGAAGTGCCCGCCTCCACCTGGGCTGTATTTGAAGCAGTCGGTCCTTTTCCCGACACGCTGCAGAATATCTGGGGACGCATCTATTCCGAATGGTTTCCCACCGCGCACTATGAACAAACAGAAGGTCCGGAAATTCTGTGGAACGAGCATGCAGATATCCATTCCCCCACGTTTCGCAGCGAGATTTGGATTCCGGTTGTGAAAAAACCGCACGCGAATGGATAACGATTGCTTCCTATACACCCATGCACAGCAAACGGCATAGGCTATGGTGCATGATGAATGTATGGGAGGCGAATACGCATGTACCAACAACCGTGGGGATACCCATATTGGCATACTCCCGTGTACGACTGGACTCCCAATCCGTGGAGCTACCAGTGGAATCCCTATTATGCCCATTGGAATCCCAGCCGCTATCCTCATGACAGACGGATCAACCTGACCGATCATGGCAACAGTCCGTTTGTCGTGAATATTGAACAGGCGGCCAAACAAAACCAGACGTACCGGACGGCCATATGGACAGGAAAGCACCTCCAGGTGACGGTGATGAGCATTAATGTGGGCGATGACATTGGTTTGGAAGTCCATCCGACTACGGATCAATTCATACGGATTGAAGAAGGACAGGGACTTGTCCAAATGGGGCCAAGCAGAGATCGCCTGGATTTTCAGCAGATGGCCTATGAGGACGATGCCATCATGATCCCTGCCGGCACATGGCACAACGTCGTGAATACCGGTCACAAACCGCTGAAAGTGTACGTGATCTATGCGCCGCCTGAACATCCGTTTGGGACCGTCCATGAAACCAAACAAATTGCCATGGCTGCCGAAGAAAGCGGACATGACCGCTGAATCAGACGGATGGATTCCATCATGACAGTGGAGCATGCCGGAGCCGCAGCACATGAAAAAAGCAGATCGCACCGTGCAGCTTCACAACACGGTGCGATCTGTTCGTTTCCATAGCGTTTTGTTACGAGCGCCCGCTCTTTCTTCTGGGAAGGGAAGCGGGAAATGCAGACACAGGCTATGATGCCGTGGGGGCCAGCCCGGTAAACAGCAGGACGCGTGCAGGTGCAGCGTCGGTCCCCACGATTTTCAGCGGAGCCGCCACCATGAAATACTCGCCTGCTTCCACTTCTTTCAAGCGAAGGCCTTCCATGACGATCACGCCGTGTTGAAACAGGATGTGATGCGTCGGATGGCCCGGCTGATCCCGCTCGATGCCAAGCGCATCAATGCCTATTCCGCGAACGCCCAGCTGAGCCAGATATTCGGCTCCATCCTGCGCCAGGAAGACAAAATCAAAACGGAATTCATCAACATCGGAGTTTCTGGTTTTCAAGAGAACAAAATCGCCCTTGCGAATCGCAAATCGCTCCAAGTCCTCCTTTGTGATCCGGTCGTGGACCCCTGTCAGATCCAGCACAGTGCACATGCCGACCAGACTGTCGAGCGGTATGCTTTCAAACGTGTCCCCGTCGGTCATCATGTGCAGCGGCGCGTCAATATGCGTGCCCGTGTGCACATCCATGTCGATGCGGGATTCGGTTACATATCCATTCGTGACCGTTTTCAGCTTTGGCTGCTTTTCCGGTTTGTTTTTGTACACGGCCATGCCTTCAAAAATTGATCCGGTTACATCGTAGATTTTCATGTGGAGTCACCTGCCTGGACATATGTTTTGAAAATGGCTGCTATTCCACTGCAAATACTGCTGTTCCACAGCATCTGCCGGTTTGTGCCCGATCTCGCCATCACGTCAATGGAAAGGCATCTACATCGATGCGGACAGCATTTCCCTGCGAACCACCAGCGTTCCTTCTTCCGCATGGCGGTTGAGTTCCCACCATGAAAAACCGTCTTCCTCCAGCAGGCGAAAAGCGGCTTCGGGACCCTGCGTGCCGGCTTCGTACAAATGAAGCGGAACTTGCTGATCGGAGAAGGCGTCGAGAATGGGCTGCACCCACTTCCAGCACCATTCAACCTCTTCCCAATGGGCAAAGAACGTAGAGTCGCCTCGCAGCGCGTCATAGAGCAACAGCTCATAGGCTTCGGGCACATCGTTGGCATTTGCCGCAAACTCCATGGTGATCGGCTCCACCCTGCTGTCTTTCCCCGGATGCTTGCTGTTTAATTGAAACGAAACACCCTCGTGCGGATTTACATGGATGACCAACAGATTGGGAGCTGGATTCACATGGACGGGATACGACTCCCTCAACGGATTCTTGAATTCGATCACGATTCGGGTCGACTTCTCCTGCATGCGCTTCCCGGTCCGGATATAAAAGGGGACCCCGCTCCACATCTCGTTGTCAATCCACAGCCGGGCGGCGACGAACGTATCGGTGTTCGACTCCCTGTCCACCCCCGGCTCGTCCCGGTACGCCACTGCCGGCTTCCCGTTGATCCATCCGCTTCCGTACTGCCCGCGAACCACATGCTTGGCCACGTCTTCCCGACGCAGCGGACGCAGCGCTTTTACCACCTTGATCTTTTCATTGCGGATTTCCCGGGCGGAAAACTGCCGGGGCATTTGCATCGCCGTCATCATGAGCAGTTGGAGCAGGTGGTTTTGAAACATGTCCCGAATCGCGCCCGCCTTGTCGTAATACCCTGCCCGTTCTTCCACCCCGACTGTTTCGCTGGCGGTAATCTGGACATTGGCGATGTGTTGATTGTTCCACAACGTCCGCAAAATGGGGTTGGCAAATTCCAATACCTCGAGGTTCTGCACCATGGGCTTGCCAAGGTAATGATCAATGCGGAAAATCTCCTCTTCGTCGAAGAACTGCCGCAAGGAACGGTTGAGTTCCTGGGCTGACCGGAGATCGTGCCCAAACGGCTTCTCGATGATCAGGCGTTTCCAGCCTGTTGCCGAACCCAACTCACTGTTTGAAATATGGGAGGCAATCACGCCAAACAGCTCCGGTGCCACCGACAACGAGTAGATTCGGTTTTCCGGAATCTTCCCGTCCTGCTCACGCTGCCGGATGCGCTGCGCCAGCTTCCCGTAATCCTGCGGTTGCGTCACGTCCATGGCGCAGTAGTGAAACATGCGCAAAAACTGCCCCGCACGGTCACGATCGTCATCCCAGCGACGGGAGAATGTTTTCACCGACTGTTCCACATGAGCACGAAAGTCCTCATCGGACATCTCCCGTCTTCCGGTACCAAAGACAGCAAACGCGCGCGGCAGCTTGTCATCAAGAAACAGATTGTATATGGCAGGATATATTTTTCTTTTTGCCAAATCCCCTGTTGCTCCAAACAGGATAAACGTCATCCCATCCATCCTTACACCCTCCGTAACTGCATATGACTGACCTGTTGTTGACGGATAACCGTGACGAACTCAATACATCGAACAATGATACATTATGATTCTTTCAGCCTAAATAAACAAGTATCTACTCAAGCAAAAATATTTTTTGTCATTTTCTGGCAATCGGCTGAACATAAAAAAACAGCACCTTTTCACTGGTGCTGCAATTGTTGTCCACTTCACCGGACGAGCTCATCGGGTTGCGTGACCAGCCGCACTTTCGTGACGGCGCTCGTCCATCTGTCAAGAGCAACCAGATCGTCCGCATTCACGTCCCTCACAGACGTTTTCCCCAATGCGCGAATGGCAATTTTCATCTCTTCTGCAAAGGCTTGAAGCAAGTTCTCCAAAGACCGCGCCGCCTTTTCCACTTCAAACTCGTCTTTCAGGCTTCCCGTGTAGAAGGCGAGCTGCGTGGGCGGCTCCCACGGAATCGCTTTTGTCACCTGATCATGGGCCATCCCCCACAGCAGGGCCGTTCCCATATAGACGCCGTCCGCTCCAAGGGCGAGCGCTTTCAAACATCGGCCGGGCGTGGCATATCCTCCGCCGGTAAGGAGGGTGATCCGGTCTTTTACGCCCCGTTTTTTCAGATATTCCACGGCACGGGACAAGGCAAAAATCGTCGGCAGGCCAAAATCGTCTTCCAGAATAGGCTCTCCCGCTTTTGTGCCGGCATTGCCTCCGTCCAGACTGATAAAATCCACCCCGGCCTGTATAGCGGCTTCCAGATCCGCTTCCAGCTGTCCGGTGGCACACATCTTCACTCCGATGGGGATGCCTTGGGTGATGGTGCGCAGTTTCTCGACCAGGGGCTTCAAGTCCTTCGGTTCGACCAATTCCGGAAAGCGGGAAGGGACGACGAGTACCTCATCTTCCGGAGCATGCATAAGTTCACGGGCCCTTCCCTTCAGATCCTCGGGCGAAATCTCGGTCCCGGCCCCTGCAACCGCCCCTTGGCCGAGACGAATCTCGATCGCGTCCGCTTGCTGGAGAATCTCTGTCTCTTTGGCCCAGTATCCGGAATGGTACTGCAGGATGTAGTGGGCGGCGCAGGCCCTCTCTTCGGGCAGCAAAGGGCCTAAACCTGAGTTCGTCGCGGTTCCGACCGCAGCCGTTCCTTTGGCGATGGCGATTTTCACCTTTTCAGACACCCCGATCCCGTAGCCCATCGCTCCGGCCAGCAGGGGGATGTTCAGGATGAGCGGCCGTTTGGCTTGCGGGCCGATCGTAATCATCATGTCGACGGGAGCGTTTTCCGATGCGGGCAGCGTGGCAAGCTGAGCGGGAGAAAAAACCAGGTTGTCATAGAACAGATATCGGCGCGGGGTGCCAAACGGTCGTTTGATGACGTCTCCTCTGGCTGCACGCATACTGTTTTCCACGACAATCCGGGGGCTTGTCCTGGTCAGCGCCGAGACCATCTCCCAGATGTTTTCCGGGTAACGGTCTTCCATCAGCCGTTTCGTAAAGCGCCCGATCACCCATTTGATCATGGGCCGGGCAGTCGCGATGGCAATCAGAGCCGCACAGAGAATGGCCAGGCATGCGCCAATAAACGAGCCGACGAGAAATTCCCCCCAGTTGATGGTCATGACAACCTCCTTGCACTGTTTCTTCCATCATTATCCCGCTCATGCGCGCTGTCTATGCACTGATCGGCTTGGGCCTAAGCCGCGTCCCGACCGCGTGCTCAAGCATCCCTACCGTTCCTGCTCTCACGCCCGCGAATCGTGACGGTCACTGAGGAGGTTTTCTCCGAATGCTTTATTGGCTGCCGTTCACGGGGAAATAGTTCGGAAAACGCACGGTGCAAGGCCAATTCGCCGTATTCCGCCCGGTATTCCTCCATCGCGGCGGAGCGGACGATTGTTCCGTTTATGACAAAAAGCGCCCGATCCGCCACTTCGTTCGCTGCTTGCAGCTGGTGCGTGGAGAAAATCACAGAGATGCCTTCCCTTTTAAGAGTATTTACCAGATCCACGAAGGCGCCCATCCAGTACGGGTCCAAACCGTTTGTCGGCTCATCCAGCACAAGCAGTGCCGGTTTGCCCAACATGGCCTGGGCAAACAGCAAACGCTGCTGCATGCCTTTGGAAAACACGGACACTTTTTTGTTGCGGGCCTCGTGAAGACCTACCGCCTTGAGCGCCTCATCTGCTTCCGACGCTGTCCTGCCGCGAAGCGAAGCGTAAAACCGCATGCACTCGCTCGCCGTCAGTCCGGCTGGAAAATTGAAGTGGTCCGGCATATAGCCTATTTGCTGCAAATAATTGACACGATCTTGCTTCAAGTTTATTCCGTTCAGCTCAATCGTTCCCGCACTGGGTTGGGTAATTCCCACAATCATGCGGAGAATGGTGCTTTTCCCCGCCCCGTTGCCCCCGCAAACGGCAACAACCTGTCCCGGTTCGACGTGCAAATCAAACGGATGCACAATGGTTTTTCCGCCGATCGCCTTTTCCACCTGCATCATGTGCAGTCCGGTCTTAGTCACGGTATCGCCTTCTTTCCCACACCGCTATCGCGGTCAGCATCGTTACGCCGATCCACATCAGGCAAAGCGCGGCAAACCCAGCAATGCCAAAAGGGGATTCCATCCAGGTTACCCACTTGTAGTACTCCGGACCGAAGATGGCGCCTCCGCCCAGGCTGACGACGGAAAACATGCGCACCAACTCAGCGGGATTCAGGCAGCTGGCCACCTGGAGTGCCGGTTTGATCCACGTATACGGCAAAAAGCTCAAGAGCGAGATCAGGAGCGTGGGCCAGGCCAGAACCAAGAAAAACCAGATGCTGACCCCGAGCGTGAGCGCCTGCCACCGATTCCGGCTGAGAGAGCCGACCACCATGGCGATCCCCAGAAACAGCAGCACAATGCAGATGGAAAACAACAGGAAAAACAGCAGGGCGGAAAGGGTGAACCCTTTTCCCAGAAGCGTGCCGGACAGCCCGGCAAACCCGTAACTAAAACACACGATGGAGACGAGCACCGCTGCCAATCCCGCGTACTTCCCCCACAAAAACGACGTGGCGGTAACGGCGTAGGTGGACAGAAGCTCCCAGCTCCCCTCCTCCTTTTCTGCCGTCACCGAAAAGGAGGCGAGCAGCATGGTCATCAAGGGGAGCAGGTACAAGATCAGGTTGAGAATAGTGCCGGTCGTATACGTGTATCCCTCCATGTAGGACTGGGATTGAATGATCAACAGGGCCAGCGTGAACAGGGAAAACAGGGCCGTGAAAGAATACGCCCACGGATTGCGAAACCCGATCTGTATTTCCCGTTTGGCAATCGTCATGATGTGCACGTGTGCCACTTCCTCTATTAGTTTTGTGTTTGCTGTGCTTCTTGCGTACCGTGCTGGTTATCCTGCATGCCGTGCTGGTCGTCCTTCGAGCCATGCTGATCCGATTCTGAATCGCCCTTATGTTTCCCATGTTTTTTCATGCTTCTCTCCCAGGTGTGCTTGTCCAGTTCCTGTACGCTCATAACCAGGCCGGTTTGCTTTTCCTTGACGAACGCTTCCGCCGCTTCCTTGTCCTTGAAGGAATAGATGCCATAGCCCATTGGGGTCTCGAACGATTTGTCGTAAACATACGTCGCCCGATCGGTGTTTACCCATTCCTGGGAGAGGTAGTCGCGCACGAACTTGGCTTCCACCGATTCGTTTTCATGCTCCTTTGTCCAGCGGTGCATGCATCCGATATCGTCAAATTTTAACACTTTCCCGTTTTGCAAAACGATTTCCGTTGCGTTGTGGTCATTGGGCACATTCATATGGCAGACGTCGCATTTGTCCACGCCTTCGACGATGTCCACCGGTTTTGCTACCTCCTTGCCGCATCCTCCCATCAGCATGGAGAAGGTCATCACCACTGCACCAATTGTCCACTTTCGCGATTTCATGTTCGTCTCACTCCTCTATACATCATTAAACAACTTCCGCTTAACAGCAGCACACTGAGTACGCCTGTAACCGTCTGCTGTTCCGCCCGCTGTTGGTCCGTTTGCGTCTTTGCCGGAGCCAGCAACGGGGCTCCGTCCCGAATCGATGCGTCGGTCCCGGCAGTAAACAGCCCCTCCAAAAACACAAAGCCGGGCGCTTGAAAAAAGATCTGATAAGGCGGCACTGCGTCAGTCAACGCCAGGAAAAACGGGTTGAGCTGATAGGGAATATTGCTGCGGCCGTCTGCATCCAGATCAATGCCCTGCATGTCGTCCCAGTAGTTCCCCTCCAACGTGTTGGCTGTGCTGTCCTGTGCCTGCGCCTGGATGACATTGGCGACAAAATGGTTGGACGTCATGGCATTCCCTGAGGCTTGTTTGAGCTGCATCCCGACGAAGTTCAGCGTGACTTCGTTGCCTTCCAGACGGTTCCCTGTGGAGCGTTCCACGTACACTCCGACACGGTTTCCCTCGATGCGGTTCCCCTCGAATTGCGAGCCCGTTACGTCGTAGAGAAGAATCCCCTGGGCGTTGGGATTTTCCCTTTGTTTGACAAAACGATTATGCTGAACGACTGCGCCATCCGATTCCATGAGCATCGCGCCTGTCATGTTGGCACTGCCCGTGTTGCCGAGCAGTTTCGTGGCATTCGCGCTCATCAAATGGAAACCGTAGCGGGAGTTCTCCACGACATTTTGCTCGATGCGGTTATCGTTGCTGTTTTCCACATAGATGCCGTCAAACACGTTGCTGATCCGGTTGGATACGATCTGGTTGCGATGAGCGTGTTTCAAGTCGATGCCGTTTCCTTTTTTGGGCGTTACCTCCGGATTTTTGTTGACTGGTCTCAACAGATGGTGCGCGTGTTGGCTGTGATTGTGAAGACCATTTTCATCCTTGTCCGGGTCGGTTACCATGCCGATCACACGGATGCCGCGCAGCGTATTGTCGCTGGCATTGCGAAGCTGCACCCCTGTTCCCATCGTCTCGATCACAAGGTCCTCCACAATGTTGTGGTTCCCCTTCATGACCACCGACGCTTCAGCGGCATTGATCCGGTTGTCCACGATGGTCATTCCCCGGACGACGGCACGGTCGGTCAGGACCGACAAAACAGGGCTGCTGCCGTCACTGGCAATCTCCACGCCCCCCTCTGCCTGCAGCACGATCGGTTTGGTAATGCGAATCGGCCCCTCGTATTTTCCGGCCGGAACGGTGACGACGGCTCCCGGTTGGGCCCGATCGATGATCTCCTGCAAGGAGACCGATGCGGCACTGACCCGGTCGAAACAAACGGCCCCGACCGCAAATCCGGCGATTCCCGCGGCCAACAGCATGCGAGCAATGGTGCGGTTCTTTGATCGTTCAAACAGATGTCTCCCCCCTTTTCCATAAATCTTGTCAACTCCACCACCAACATATCGCTCCCAGGGGGGTTCGTAAATGACTCAACCGGGCTATAAACCTTGACAAAAAAACAAATTTTTAATTCCCCTGACAGATTGCAGCAGGGTGGTGTCCAACCAGCAGCAACAAAAAAGCAGCACCTACTGCAGGTGCTGCAACCAATTTTTTCGTTTACGCCTTGATGGTCATGTCCCTTTTCTGAATGTCCAACACCTCTATCCTCACACTGCCGCCAAGATGATGGGTCACTAACCGTGACAGTTCTGTAAGCGCCTTATGGAACTCATCGGTTCTGGTCTCATCCAGCAATTCAATGCAGAGGAATGCATTTGTCGTCGCTTCGGTCAGCATGGTCCGTTTCGCTTCACGCCAATTCCAGCATCTGCAAACTGCGCCGGCATCATCTTTGTACACGATTTCCCCTTCGTATGGCGGTTCATTTTCATCACTTCCCAATGGAATAAACAGTTCAGTGCCATTGGCCTTCGTCAGCCGCAGATCGCCTGCAAACGTGTCGATGTCTTCTCCGCCGCACGGAAGCCCATAGCGTAATGAAATCGAGTTGTAGATGTCAACGAGCGGGTTTATCGTGCCTATATGCTTGCCGTTTTTCACTCTTTTTAACAATGCTTCAATGGAACACCTTGCCCCTCGCTTGGTCTTGAACTGTTGAAACGCTTCTCGCCATACCGCAATCACCGGATTGCTGCTGAATTCCTCCAGACTCAGGAATTTGTGTGCTTCTTTCTCCGCCTCCAGCAGCATCTGCTCGTACATTTCCACATCTCGACGCGAATTATCGATGCCCTGGCAAATAACCGTGCCGATTTTTGCCTGGGGGAATAACGACCAAAAATCATCTTCAATGATAAATCTCGTCATGCCACATCTCTCCATTTCTTTTTGCCATCATCTCTTGGTACAATCGCTATTTCTGCGCCACGAACGGCGTCATCACGTTTTGGAATGGGAGGGGCTCGCAAAGGCGGAGAATACCCCCAGAACGATATAGACATAACCGGTTATCCGATTTTGCAGTGCCGTATTTACGTTCATCCGTTTTCTGATACTTGCTGCAAGAAGTGCATACAGACTGTCGCTGATAAACGCCAGGAGCAAAAATATCGCGCCCAATTGCAAAAATTGCACGCTGACTGACCCGGCAGCAGGCGAGATGAATTGCGGAAAGAACGCGAGAAAAAAGAGGGCTGTCTTGGGATTCATTACTTCTACGAGCGCTGATTGGTAAAAAATCTGGATCAACTTTTTGCGGGGCACTTGTGTAACTTCCGCAGTCGTTTTGTCAGATTTCGAACATAACGTCTTGCACCCCAGATAGATCAGATACGCAGCACCCAGGTATTTCACAAGTTGAAAGGCGGTTGCTGATGTCATCAGGATTGCAGAAACGCCAATCGCACCAGCCAACACGTGAACAGAACCGCCAAGCGATACACCGAGAACGGATACCAGGCCTGCTTTCTTCCCTTCATTCATACTTCTCGCCATAATATAGAACACAGCTGGTCCAGGTATTAGTAACAGCGTTGCAGCAGCGATGACAAATAGCCAAATCGTTGAAAACTCCATGTCATGCAGCTCCTTGTTGCAGTTTTGCCCATGATCACAGCGGGCCCTTCAGTGATGAAGAAAAGCAAGATCACCCTATGTTTTTCAAATTTTCCTTCATCAGGGAGGCAATCTGTTGCTCGTTTGGAGATGGAATCTGTTCCAACTGTTTGATGACGAGCTCTTGTCTGTGTCTGGAATGGTTTTGACTGAGCTTTGCTTTGCCTTCGATCTTTTCGATTTTGATTTTGAATCCCTGCACGCCTTTGTTCATGGCTGAAAGGAGTTCAGCATCTACATCCTCCAATCGGTACGGACTGTCAGGCGCTTCATACTTCACGACCATGTCATGCATGGAACGCATGAGTTCGTGTTCATCCTCGATTAGTTCAACGTGCCCGTAAACATGAACGGTCACGTAATTCCAGGTCGGCACCGCCTGATTGGTCTCATACCAGGCGGGAGAGATATAACAATGAGGCCCGTGGAAAACGGCCAAGACCGTCTGCTGTTGAATATCATGCCACTGCGGATTCGGACGGGCAAAATGACCGTACAGATAGGTTTGCTCCTTATTTAGCAGCAGCGGCAAGTGAGTGGCAAACGGCATGCCATGATGAAGGGAGAACAATGTGGCAAAACTGTTCTCCTGTATGACCTGGTAGGCGACTGTTACGTCTTTGATCAAAAATTGCGCGGGGATATACATGACACTCCTCTCCTCCTTTTTGATTGTTACGGACAGCACATATCCTTTACACGGTATGATATAATCGAAACTGACATGTTAAAAGGTACAATTTTAAAAAATTATACATGTCAGAGGAGGGATGGCATTGAAAACGACCATTTTTCCCTTGGATGACAACACTCCAAAATACAAACAAATCTACGAGAAATTTAAATCGTTTATCGAACAAGGTGACTTACAGGCGAATGAACCCTTGCCCTCCATTCGTCAGCTTGCCGATTCCTTGCGCGTCAGCCGCAATACAACGTTACAGGCGTATGAACAACTGGTCGCGGAAGGGTATATCCGTGTAGAAAACCGAAAAGGGTATTTTGTAAATGAAATCGAACCCCGTTTCTTTCAAAACGCGCCCCGTTCTGCTCAGCAGAAGCAAGCAGAGCCAGTCCCGCCTGTCCGCATTGATTTCCGCGCAGACGTGGTCGATCAATCGCATTTCCCTTTACAGACGTGGAGAAGGATTTCCAATCGGATACTCACCCGAAAAGACTGCTTTCGATACGGCGATCCATTGGGCGAATGGTGCCTTCGTGAACAAATTGCAGCCTATCTGCTCCAGGCTCGCGGGGTGCGAACAGATCCACAGTCAATCATTATCGGAAGCAGTACCCAACAAATGCTTGTATACCTGGGGCATATACTGAGGGATGAGTTTGAGAGTATTATCGTGGAAGACCCTGGTTACGACGGGGCCAGGGAAGCCTTCCAGTTCCATCGTTTTGCGATTGAAACCGTGCCGGTATATGAAACAGGTGCGGATCTTTCTCAATTGGACCAAATGACATCACGCTTGATCTATGTAACCCCTTCCCATCACAGCCCATTGGGAGTAAGCATGCCGATTCAACAACGCCAAATGCTCATTCATTGGGCAAACAAGCAGGAAGGCTATATTATCGAGGACGATTATGACAGTGAATTTCGCTATACCCAACAACCGTTCCCCGCGCTCGCTTCCATCGATTCAGCCAGAGTCATTTATCTGGGGAATTTCTCAAAGTCCTTTCTGCCAGGGATACGGTTAAGCTATATGGTGCTGCCGCAGCCGCTGTTGGACCGTTACAAAAACTACTATCAACGGTTCGAGAGCACCACTTCCATTTTAAGCCAACTCACGATGGCTGCATTTATGGAAGCGGGAGAGTGGAATCGCCATATTAAACGGATGCGGCTTGTCTACAAACGAAAAATGCAGCAGTTGGTTTCAGCATTACGCCATCATTTGGGGCAGCATATATCCATTATCGGCGAGCAGTCCGGTCTGTACATCCTGGTCAAGGCAGACCTGAATCGTTCAGAAGAATGGCTCATCCAGCAAGCGCTCCTGCACGGTGTGAAAGTTTACCCTACCTCCATTTACTTCATAAAAAATCGCACCGATAAACCAATGATAAAACTGGGGTTTAGCAATCTGTCTTGTGAAGACATCCAGCTTGGTGTGAAGCTCTTGCAGCAGGCATGGTTGTAAGTCAAAAAAACAAGGCCTCTCGTCCAATCGGAAAAGAGGCCGTTTTTTATACCCATTGATGTATGTTCAGCGTGTGCCGGCTGGTACGCAAAAATGCCTGTCCACACCAGAGGCGTACATCATTTCTACGTTTCACACAGGAAACGTGCGTCCATCTTATCTGCCAGGATTTTGATTCCTGTTTCGACCGGCCAGCCCTGCAAGACCAGCAAGCCCCAACAGACCTACCCATCCCCAGTCCACATCGTTGTCTGCAGCAGTCGTTCTATACATATTATTCATATTGTTGCCTTGGTTTACATAATTTGCGTCTGTATTCCCGGCAGCACCAGTTTCTGCATGAGCGCTGAAGCCCATGGATAGCAGTAACACCGCTGTCAAAATCATTACGCTCAATTTCCGTTGCATAAGAACCTCCTAGACCATGTAGTTACTTACCATTAGTCATTATTTCCACCAGATAAATCTTTATGCATAAGAGCGTCCCAGCCGGGGTGAGGAAGTCTCCAATACATTTCATCCGACAAGAAAAGGCTTGGCGTTTGACAAACCGCGCTCGATTGGGTAAGGTGAGAGTAACGAACGGGAAAGGGTGACAATGAAGACAATGCACAACTAATCCTATTCATACGAAACGATCAATGGAAGGCTGCACGGCTCGGATCCCCTGTTGATCCGCTAGTCGACCAATGCCGGTTTATGACCATGACCGGTCTTGGGTTTGCTATGCCTTCAACCGCGTTTCAGAATAGGATTAGCATATTGCATTTGTCCCAGTGCGTGACCCTTTGCGGATAATATGCACCGTAACGGCGTGCATCTATGCCTCCTATTCTGAATGCAGAAAAGGGGGCTTTTTTTTATCTGATCCCCCTCCTCTAATCAACCGAATCATGGGGATGATGCACGATGTTATTAGAGGCACATCACATCAAAATTTATGTAAAAGACCGCTTGCTCGTTGAAGCTCCACACCTTTATATTGGTGCGAATGACCGCATCGGACTTGTCGGACGCAATGGCAGCGGCAAAACGACGTTGATGGAAGTGCTGGCGGGAATGAAGTCACCGGATGAAGGCATGGTGACGCTCCGCGCCAGATGCGAATTCATTCCGCAATTGAAGCGAACGGATACGACCAAAAGCGGCGGCGAACTGACCCAGGAAATCATCCAGAATACGCTCTTGAAAGAGCCGGAACTGCTGTTTGCCGATGAACCGACCACCAATCTGGACACTTCTCACATCGAGTGGTTGGAGAAAAAATTGCAGAATTGGCAAGGCGCGTTCGTCATCGTCTCGCACGACCGCACCTTCCTGGATGCACTCTGCACATCGATCTGGGAAATCCGTGGCGGGAAGTTGAACGTGTACAAAGGCAATTATTCGAAGTATGCCGAGCAGCGGGAACTAGAAGACCGGCAGCACGATCAAGCATATGAACAATACATGCAGGAGAAGAAACGGCTGGAGCGTGCGATACGATTAAAGGAGGAAAAAGCCGAACGAGCGACGAAAAAACCGCGAAAAGTCTCACCTTCGGAAAGCAAAATCACCGGCGCCAAGCCCTACTTTGCCAAAAAGCAAAAAAAGATGCAGAAAACGGCCAAAGCGCTGGAGACGCGGCTGGAGAAGCTGGAAAAAGTGGAGAAACGGCGGGAGCTTCCCCCGATCCGAATGAATCTGTTGAACGAAGATACGTTCAAAGGCCGGATCATCATGCGGGTGAACGACCTGTCAGGAACGATTGGAAAGCGCATCCTCTGGCAGCCGGTGAGCTTCAATGTGCGCGGCGGCGATAAGCTCGCCATCATCGGCCCGAACGGCTGCGGCAAGACGACGCTGGTGAAGTCAATCATCCGGCCGAAAGAACACGTGAAGCTCTCTCCTGCCGTCAAAATCGGCTACTTCAGTCAAAACATCGATCTGCTGGACATCAACAAGTCTGTATTGGATAACGTCCGATCCACGTCCTCACAGGATGAAACATTGATCCGAACGGTATTGGCACGACTCCACTTCTTCCGGGATGATGTCTACAAACCCGTAGCGGTATTGAGCGGCGGCGAGCGTGTCAAGGTCGCGCTGGCCAAGTTATTCGTCAGCGACGTCAATACGTTGGTGCTGGATGAGCCGACCAACTTTCTCGATATCGAGACGATCGAAGCGTTGGAATCTCTGCTGCAGGAATACGAAGGCACAGTGTTGTTCGTCTCTCATGACCGTCGGTTTATCAAGAACATTGCGAAGCGGATTTTGGCTTTTGACCACAGCCGGATCACTGTATTCGAAGGCAGCTATGAGCAGTTTCTCACTTACGTACCGCCGGATACGGAACTGAAAAACAGGGAGGAACAACTGCTTCTGCTCGAGACGAAAATATCTGACGTTCTCAGCCGTCTGAGCCTGGAGCCGTCAGAGGAATTGGAGAAGGAGTTTCAGCTGCTGCTCGCAGAAAAGCGGAAATTACAGTCGATCTAAGGTTTGCACATAGTAAACAGGCCTTTCCCGGTATCGTGGTATCACCGTGGAAAGGCCGCTTCGTTACCCTTCTAGCATGGAACTGCCAATTATGAAGATGGCCAAAATCATTGAAATTACGGGACGGCAAACGTTTTGTGCCAAATTCATTTTCCAAATACAACCAATCCCAAGAATCGGCTCCATTATGCACAACCTTTACAACTTGTCACAATCACGCCATCCATATTGTTGCCTGAGATTTCATAATGGCCATGCTCAGGCACAGGGATCGTGGTAGCTTGGGAGACTGGATAGTAATAGATGTTATAAACCTGGTTGTCGATCGTAACCGTAATGGACTGCTGTTCCTTCAAAAAATCCAGATATTCTTCGAGAACGAAATTCGCCTGGTTCATGATCGCACTGTGCGGCCAACCGACATAGCGGATATGCCATGGTTCATATTGAATGCCGGTCACATCGGTTTTATCTTCTGGATAGCGTAAGATAAAGCCGTATTTCCAGGCATTTTCTTTCAGCCACTTTCCTTCGGGAGCTCGCTCCATTTTCGTTACACTTGATCCTACATCAAGTGCCAAGCCTGAATTGTGTTCGCTGTAACCTCCCGGCAAGGAGTGAGCAGGGCCCATTTCTGCATACAATTGATTTTGCTCATGAACGGTACGGTATCCGCTGTTCATCAGGAAATGATTTACTCCATCCTTTTCGGCATCTTTGACCATCTCGGAAAACTTTTGTGCGACTTCTTTTGACAGATACATATTTTGATGATGTAATCCGTAGCCTGCCAGCAATTCAGCATGCTTCGCCACATTGACGATATCTGATCGTACCCCCTCCTGGCGAACAGGATAGGTACTGTTGATTAAGAGCAGGTTTCCTTGGTAAATCTGTTCCTTTGCAATGGTTATCGTTTTTGTCAGGTTATTCTCAGCTGTACCGCGCGTTTCTATGTGGACATTGTTCCTTTGGTGAAATGGTTGAATCGCTCCTCGATCCTGAAAAAAGGAGAATCCTTTATATAAACATAAACGGCTAAAACGAGACACAATAAAAATACCCACTTCTTCATCTTTTGCTTCCTCCTAAGTGAGCGCTTGTTGAGAGTGCCGCGCTTGCATGTGAGACGGCCTACGCGCCTGTTCTTGGTGAGGACGGCCTGTCCTCCCCGTGCTCAGCGGAAAAGGGAGACGAAATAAATGGACGGGCGGCACCTCACACCGCCCGTTTGCTCCGCCCATTGTCAACAGGCGGTTACGCTTATTTCACAGGGAAATCAAAATACGTATTGGGATAGGGTTCGTTTCGTAACACATAGTGCCACCATTCGAATTGATAGGATTCGAACCCGCTGTTTTCCATAATGGAACGCAAAAGTCTGCGATTTTGCAATTCCATGTCTGTAATCCCTTTGGCCTCATGATGTGAACGCTCATCCAACAAATCGAAGCTGCCTCCCATGGAAACAAGTTCACCCGTATCCAAGTGGTACAGCGTAAGATCAATTGCACTCCCGCGGCTGTGACTTGATTGTGACGCAATATATCCCTTTGCCACCAGCTCGGATCGCTCGATATTCGGATAGAATCTTTCTTTTGTGCGGTAGTCTTCCGGTTGTTCACACCAGCGCATGAAGCACTCTACCGCACGCTTGGGCCGGTACCCGTCCCATAACAGCAAACCGTACCCAAGAGCCGCCGCCCGCTTCTGCGCTTCCAGCAGCGCAAGGGCCAAGGCATGTGTTCCCACGATGCGATTGACTTCATAACCGTCTACGGGTTTTCCCGTAAAATTGTCCCACGTGGCGTATTTGGCGTCCCAGCGAACACCGGGCAGTATTTCATCCAAATAAACAAATCCCTGTTCCATGCTGATCACCTCTCTAACGCTAATACGATCAGGCGGTCAATCAATTCGGAAAGCGTTATGCCTGCAGCAGCCATCATGCGGGGATATCGGCTGTATGAAGTGAAGCCGGGCAAGGTATTGACTTCGTTAAGCACAATGCAGCCGTTCTCTTGTAAAAACATATCAACACGGGCAAGACCGCTGCAGCCGAGCGCCTTGTATATTTGTTTGGCCGTTTCCTGTATCCGTCTTCGCTCCTCTGCCGACAGGTCTGCGGGAACGTTGATCTCTGCGTTTTCAGAGCCTTTTTCCGGTTCGGCTTCCTGATGAATGCGAAAGAAACCGTGCCGCAGCCTGATTTGGTCTACCTCGCCAACAATCAATTCGGCGCTGTTTCCCAATACGGCACAGCCGACCTCACAGCCCGATACAGCCTGCTCAATCAAGATTTTGCTGTCATATTGTCTAGCCGTTTCAATGGCCGCGTCCAATTCATCCGCACTGTTGACTTTTGTCACGCCAAAGGATGAGCCTGAACGCGCCGGCTTCACAAAAACCGGATAGGGAAGCGCTTCTGCCGCCAGGCTCTCGTCATGATTCAAGATCCAAAATTCAGGAGTCGCGATGCCAGCGTTTTTGGCAAGGATGTATGCCAGCGATTTGTCCATACATATCGCGGAGCTTTGAATATCGCAGCCTACATAGGGGATTCCGGATAATTCAAACAAACCTTGAATTGATCCATCTTCACCCGACTTTCCGTGCAAAACCGAAAATGCTGCATCAACGCGGCGGATTTCAAATTCGTTGTCCTTTAGCACAATCAATCCGTGCATGTGTTTATCCGGCGAGAGCACGGCTGAACAACAATTGCCGTTTTCCCAGTCCGGGCGCGGTTTTTCGCACAGTTTCCAAACACCCGATTTCGTAATGCCGATGTAAATCGGCTCGTATTTATCGGTATTAATGTTGGCGGCGATCTCAACAGCCGATTTTACCGACACATCATGCTCCTCCGAGCAGCCGCCAAAGAGGATGGCAACTTTGATTTTATCCATGAGCCAGACTCCTTTCAAAATCCATACAGTTTTGGACAGTTTTTTCAACGATTTCACGCAGCGCCTGTTCGGTATAGTAAGCCGTATGCGGCGTGATAATCACGTTTGGCATCCGCTGCAGTTTCTGAAAAAATGGATGGTCAATTGGTTTTTGGGTGTAATCGCAGTAGAAAAGCCCCTCTTCTCCCTCCAATACATCCAATGCGGCGCCGCCAAGTTTTCCGTTTTCCAACGCTTGAACCAGCGCAGCGGTATCAATGAGCGCACCGCGCCCTGTATTGATAATCAACGCGCCTTGCTTCATTCTTCGTATTTGTTCGCGGCCGATCATATGGCGCGTATCCGCATTGAGCGGCACATGAAGCGTAACAATGTCGCTCGTTTGCAGCAACGTATCAAACGGAACATAATTCGCCTCGATTTTTTGGCTGCGACTATAAGCCAGCACACGACAGCCAAATCCCCGCAGCCGCTCCATAACCGCTTCGCCGATACAGCCAGTCCCCACCACGCCGACCGTCATGTCGCTCAGCACCTTGCCGCGGACGCCGTCCAGCCTGAAATCGTGTTTTTCCACAGAGCGCATCAGCGATTTCGCGTTGCGTACCGCCATGAGCATCAGCATCATGGTATAATCGGCTACGCTATCCGGCGCATACGTCACATTGCCGACAGCAATGCCCAATCTCTTGGCAGCAGCCGTATCGATATGATTGCAGCCGACGCTTCGGGTCGAAATGTATTTCACGCCGGCTCGCTTCAGCGCGAGAAGGATAGAGGCAGAAACCTCGGTTTTGTGCCCCACGCTGATACATTCATGGGCGTATTTTGCGTTGGCTTCTGACACAGGGTCGTGAATGATCGTGGGAATCACGCCAAAACGCGGCGAAACGGCACGGAATGCATCTGCCTCATCCTGCTCGCATCCATAAACGGTGATGTTCATGTGTTTCAATAGGAAGTCCCCTCCTTTCAGCGAAAGGCACCCTTTTTCCATTGTGAACACCTGCTGTGCCCAAACGAAAAAGCTCGTTCTTACGGGTTTAAGTCTACCGCATAAGAACGAGCCATTTTTTAATAGGAACTTGTTATTTTCCTAAGAAAAAGTGGAGATTACCTTTAGATTTTCTTAAGAATCCATATTCGTTTCTCAGGAACTCCGTTTATCCAATTCTGGCAAGGCCGGGAGCTCTACCGTGAACGTCGTGCAGTTATCATCACTTCCCGCGTAAATCTGTCCGCCGTGCTGAACGACGATTTCTTTAGCAATCGCCAATCCAAGTCCCGCGCCGCCCGTATCGGAGGAACGGGCATTGTCCAGCCTGTAAAACTTCTCAAAGATGGTAGCAAGCTTGTCTTCGGGAATGCTGCCGGTGTTTTTAAACGCGATGGACACCTTGTCCCCGGAGAGACCCGCTGTAATTTCAATCACGCTGTTGTGCTCGCTGTATGCAACGGCATTTTTCAAAATGTTGTTAAAGACCCTCGCCAGCTTGTCGGGATCACCGTATACAGTCAAATCCTCGGGAGCGTGCAGAACCGCCTGTTTTCCATTTGCGGCAAGCAGAGGATAAAATTCATCAATCATCTGCACGAGCATATAGTACAGGTCAATGTGCTTTTTCGTAAGCGTAATCGTTTGGAGGTTATACCGCGTAATCTCAAAAAACTCGTCGACCAGATGTTCGAGGCGAGACGCCTTGTCCAACGCAATCCGCACATACTTTTCCTTCTGCTTCTCCGGCATGTCCGGCGCCTCGTCTAGCAGGCTCAAATAACCGATGACAGATGTAAGCGGAGTTTTAATATCATGCGCCAGGTACATGACAACCTCATTCTTTCGTCGTTCGGCCAGTTTGGCATCCTGCTCCCGCTTTTCCAGCGTCTGTTTTAATGTGTTGAGCTTCTGTTCCATGAACCCCAATTCCGGAGAAAGCTCTATTTGCTTGTCCTCGTTTTGAATCAGGATGTCAATGCCGGAATTGATCTCGTCGAAGTATGTTGCGAATTTTGAAATCATGATGCGGCACAGAAGCAGAAAACTGATGGCAATCGCCGTAAAAATAATGAGTTCCATATTGTTGCGAAAAACATACTGATAAATCATCATCGCTTCCAGACGCCTCAGGTAAAAGATGTCTTCCAGTAACCGCACGATCCAATCCCCAAGTTCCCCCTGAATCAGGAAACGAATAGACAGCACCAATCCAACGGCTGCCACAGCATTCAAAAGGATATACACGTAGAGTTTTCGTGTCAGCTGGGAATAATCTATTCTTTTATTTGTCAATTTTATAGCCAACTCCCCATACGGTTTTTATATACTTCGGATTATCCATGTTCTCGTTCATTTTTTTGCGCAAATTCCGGATATGCACGGAAATGGTGTTGTTGCTCTTGCTGTAATATTCGTCGCCCCAGATCGCGTGAAATAACTCCTCAGAGCTGACCACTTTCCCCTTGTTTTCACAGAGGATGCGCAGAATGGAAAATTCAGTAGGCGTGAGGGATAGAGGTTTTTCGTTCAAAAAACATTCGTGTGTGTTTATATCAAGAACGAGGCCAGAGTGGACAATAACATGTTCATGTTGCGCCGCAACTCCGCTGTATTTCTTGTAACGGCGCAGCTGCGCCTTGACCCGTGCAATTAACTCCAGCGGGCGAAAGGGCTTCGTGATATAATCGTCCGCCCCGATTGTCAGCCCGGTAATTTTATCCACCTCTGAATCTTTCGCGGTCAGCATGATGATGGGATAGTTGTGCTTTTCACGTATCTGCTGGCAAATTGAAAGGCCGCTCGAACCAGGAAGCATAACATCCAGTATCGCGAGGTCAAGCACGGTATTCTCGATGCATTCCAACGCTTCTTTGGCAGTATAGCATTTGAACACGGTATAATTCTCATTTTTCAAGTACAGCTCAACCAAATCGGCAATTTCCCGTTCATCGTCCACAACAAGTATTTTATCGCTCATAGCTATTACTACTCCTTTATGGTTTTGCTTTTCTCCATCGGGCTCTTCACCCGGACAGATCCCAAAGAAACCACTGAACACTGACATCAACGATGATGTCTGATTACAGTGTTACATTATATACGAACGATTGTTGGATTGCATTGTTCCACAAATCCCTATTTATGGTGCATTTTAGACCGTAAGCAAAAAATACTTCGAAGGAATTCGCACAATGGCGAATTCAACACCCGAAGTGCCGGAGCGCTAGGGTTCATAGTATTGGCGAAAACCTTTCGTTATGAATCTAATGAAAATGGAAATGTGATAGAATAGCAGTGATGGAAATTCTTCTTTTTCAGCTTCTATTCCATGTTTTCCGTGAGGCAGCGTCTACTCCCGGACTGGAGACGGCCAGCGCCGCGGACAGCAGCTTGTCAGACAGCACCAGTCCCCCTTCACGCAACAGCGGCAGGTAGAATAATCAATCCCATCGAAAGTCATATTGGTCTGTCAGGATGTCAATTCTCTTGCCGTCAATTTCAATTGTGCGGTCATCAATCCATTTCGGCTCTTCAAATTGATTGCCGCTAATCCAAAACACATTCCGCCGTTGATCACCATATTCAATTTCTCCGATATAACTATAGTCAGATCGCAGCAAAACCCCTCCCATTACATACGTTTTTAGTACATAATGACCATCAGGTGACACACTTTCGGACACTACTTGAAGCCTCTTCGTATTAACGCTTTCAAGGCTGGGATAGAACCGAACCTTTATACCGACGGCGAATGCCATTAAGAGGATAACGATAATGATAGAGCGCCAATGCAAGCGCCTTTTCATGTTTCTCACTCCCATTTCCGATATCGTCCAACTCTCCGTGCAATCTCCCTGGCTTAACCATCTCTCAAAATTACTTCGCAAAAACAACAGACGATCTTTTCATTTGATTGTGATACGTAAAAGGTACTTACATGAAAAGGGGTTCTTCATTTGATTGCTCTTTTTCCTTATGCAGTCGCGTTTTTGAGTCGAATCGTCAGTAAAGTTTGACAGCGAAAAAATGTGATGTGACGACAAGGGAGGTTCATCCAACGTGAATCGTTCTATTACTTTACCCGAAGCCATCGCGCTATATATTACAGCGATTCTTGGCTCAGGGACTCTCTTTTTGTCTTCGAGTACAGCGACTGTGGCGGGGCCCGCCTCTATTGTTGCTTGGATGATGATGGTCCTGTTCAGCTTCCCGCTCGCCTATACATTTGCCGCGTTATCCCGTTCGTACCCCGACGCCGGGGGCGCAGCGACGTTTGCGCGCATGGCTTTCGGGGAGCATGCCGGAAATCTCGTGGGATGGTTTTATTTTTTGGCAGCGGCGGTCGGACAGATTATTGTGTCGTTGACAGGCGCTGCGTACATCGGAGCCGCCTTTGACTTCTCCGCTATGGAAAATGCCCTGATTGCCTGCTTCATGTTGCTTATCGGAGGTCTGTCCAATCATTTCGGTGTTCGGATAAGCGGCAAATTGTCTTTGGTGCTCAGTATACTTTTGCTCCTGTTGTTGTGTATTGCAGTGGCGGTCACATTGCCATACGTTCGCTGGGATCACTTCCATCCCTTTGCGCCAAAAGGATGGTATCCTGTAGGAACAGCTGTGATTATGATTTTTTGGTCCTTTTTCGGCTGGGAGGCAATCTGCAGTCTGGCTGACCGCTTCAAACATCCAGAGAAAGATTTGGTGCGCAGTGCTCTCCTTAGTGCGGTGATCATCGGCATCGTGTTTCTTCTGCTCAGTTTTATGACAATCGGCAGTGGAACGTATGGAAATGTGGAAAGTGATTCATCCCCTATCGGAATCATGATTCATCGCGCTTTGGGATTTGAAGCACAGCTGATTACCGCTATGTTGGCCTTGATCATATGTACGGGTACGGTCAATGCGTATGTTGCCAGTCTGGCTCAACTCGGTTACGCATTAGGGCGAGATCAAGCGCTGCCTGCCTGGTTTCATTATTTACACCCCCGAACCAGGACGCCTACGCGCGTCGTTTGGCTGGTCGTCATTTTTGCCGGATTGGGGGCCATCCTGACCGCGTTTTTACAAATTCATTTTACCCAATTGCTGTACATCCCGAATTCCCTGGGTATTTCTGTTTATATCATCTCGATGCTTGCCGCCCTCACCTTGTACAAAAGAAGAACCACACCATGGATGAGCAGTCTGGTCTCCTTGATCGTGCTTGTTCTTGCCGTTCCTTTTCTGGGTTTTCACTTGTTGGTCCCCGCTGTGGTGTGTGTTGTGTATTTTCTATACAGGAAAGCGACAGGAAAACGTAAAATCCAGTATCGAAATGATATGTAACGCGCAAAGGAGGAAGGCAATGAAGATTCAACGTGAAACCATGTGGGAAGCCGTTGTTCAGTGTAATGCAATGTATGACGGATGCTTCTACTATGCCGTGAAAACAACGGGAATCTTCTGCCGCCCCTCATGCAAATCCAAGACACCCAAACAAGAGAATGTCGAGTTCTTTTTTCATATAGCAGAGGCATTGCAAAAAGGGTATAGACCTTGTAAACGGTGCCGTCCGGATCTGGATCAGTCCACGTATGACCCCAATCACGAAGTCATTCAAAAAGTGCAACACATTTTGGAGAACGAATACGATAAACCTTGGACGCTGCAAACATTGTCCAAACGGATTGGAATGAGTTCGTACCATCTGCAGCGGTTGTTCAAGAATAAAACAGGAATCAGTCCAAAACAGTATTTATACCACATTCGCATTGAACAGGCGAAACGTTTACTGTTACAGGGAGAGAAAAATAATACGGAAATCTGTTTTTTGGTAGGCTTCAATGATACTGCCCATTTTTATCACGTGTTTCGCAAACTCACCGGCTTTTCTCCGTTAGCGTTTAAACATCAACATTCCTAAACGTTGCGAAAGAGGACGTCATTGCCAGCTGCCGGGTAAAGAAATCCGTGTTCTCCCCAAAGCGCATTTCTCGTCGTTGCTGAAAATGTTCGGCTTGCCACACACTCCTCTTCCAAGGATAATATGGTATTACATGTATGTACAGGTTTATTTTGTTTGCAGCTTTTTGAGCAGGAGGTGCAGCTCTCGGATGAATGCTTTCTTGCTTTATGGGTTGTCTGCTTATCTGAAGTACAAAGGGACCAACCGCCTCTTTCTGGAGTGACACACTGCAGCGCAAACAAGAAAGTATTGTTTGCTTGCTCTTATTCAATTTTGGATTACCGTAAATAAAAAATTTACATCCAAGGGATCTAACTGTGGAATCTTGTGAATGGAATCTTGTATATGACTTCTTAATTTAACTCTACCTACTTTATCTTATCGTTTACAAACATATTGCATTTTTCTCGTTTATTGCAATCTGCACTAATGCCATAATGCGAATAAAAAACTGGAGGTTTCAATTCTTTAATTATCGACAAACCATCGCCCCCTTCTCTACTACATCCGCAAGGGGGCGAGATTTCTATGGCTTTCAATTTTTCTGTTGGAAGGTAGGAAGACTTTCTTTGAGAATAAACAAAAAAATGTATTTACTTTTTGTTGATTGTTTGCTAAATATATACAAGTAAAAGTTAACCATAAGGAGATGAAGCCGAATGAAGTCTATTCTCGCAAAAATTATAGCAATAGCGTTGCTAATTCTAACACTTCCTAGTAGTACATTTGCAGTAGGAGATAATTATAATGTTTATGATTTTTTTACACGTGATGAATTAAGAGAAATCGCTTCGCAATATTCCCCTGGAGAAACCGTTATTATTAGATATACTGATTATGATGAATATGGAGAGTCTTATGTCGCTGAGTTTAAAGGAACTGTACAATCTAATGGAGATATCTTGTTTGACAGAGATTTAAATAAGAAGAAAAAGAAGCCGAAAAAACCCAAACAGCCAAAATATCCGCCTGTTCCTAAAAAAACAAATGGTGGAACAATTGAAGGAGATTTTATTAATAAGCACGCATTTGAAAGACATAAATATAATCCTAATACAAAATCCACAAGTAATAGAACGCAATACGGGAAAGATGTTGATGTCAAGAAATTAAAAGATCTTACGTTGAAAAAACCTGATAATACCTGGACTATTACAGATAAAAACGGTAAAAATAAGCGTATATTTTATGCGAAAGAATTTGATGGTAATATCAGTACAAATGATACTCCTACAAGACATCACAGAGTGATATTAAATGTGGATCAACCTGAGAAAAGTACACAATTTCCATTATTCCTAAAGAACAGGTGAAAAAATGAAACGCCATCAGCTGTTTGTCGATTTAAAAATCAATAAGAAAACCGGTCCGTTTTCTGATCATTTACGCGAGATGATACAAACTTTAGAGGAAGATGGATATATAGACGTGGAAGTACATCAGGTAGTGAAAGTAGATAAAGGTGAATACCTCATTATCTTTTATGTAAGTTCTGAAGAATAGCAGCACGCTTGGCACCCACGCGGTGCCTTTTCTTTTGAAGGTGGGTGATGTGAAGTGCGCTGTATAGCGGTACGTCACAGAATCCAAACTGCATTACGTTTATGCAGAAAAACAAAAAAGAGTGTCCTGGACACTCTTCTTGCACCCTATCCCCGCGCTTCTACATTTTCCGTAGTGCTGCAAAAATCTACATCCTGCCTTTTGCATAAAATCGCTTCATACCTTCCTTTATAGATTAATATAGATCCTGCAAAAAACAGCCCCCCCAGCATCTGGGAGGCCGAAATTACACCCTCATAAAACTGATTAATCGATATCCTGTGATAAGTAATTAAAATGTTGAAGTGGAATATCATTGTAGTCCAAAGAGAAGTTGTGTTTTGATAAAATAGGCTTTATCGAGGAGACAATATTTTCTCCCAGACCAACGTGTCTGGGGTCGATCGAAGCGATCTCATACTCCATTAACCAATGACAATCAGGTTTGTTTTCCAAGAAGCCCGATGCAATGATCTTCAATTCTTCTTTCAGCTGCCCATCCAGCTCTTGCTCCGAAATAAAAATCACTTTAATGAAGTTCGCCCTTCCGAACGTATTTTCATCCTCAATGCCCTTTAAAAATGGGAAATCTTCCAGGGTACTCGGCCTTCTATAGTCCACGATCAACATATGACAAACCTTCGGGCCAGCATAACCATCGGTTATTAGGTAGAATTCCAGGTTTTTAGCCTTAACTCTCTCACCATTCGTAATTGTCCCATCAGTGCCTCCGTATCGTATTATTGTGTTATTGTGTTATTGTGTTCACCAAAGGCAGTTTGTCCACAAACATCTTCCAATTCTTGTATTTCCTAGCCCGTTATTTATATAGTTTATCAGTCTAAACTTTATCTTCCAACTGCTTTGAACGTCAATCCGTACCATCGCAGTTTTTCAATGACCTGTTACTGTTTACATACCAGAAAGTATCGTTTGTGCTCTCCAATCCCCTCACACCTAGAAACTTCCCATCCATGACCACATCCGTGCCGCAATTCCTTTTACCTACATAAAATCTGTTAGCCCCAATAAGATCTCCCAAAAATAGGAGTCATATGATCGAGTGATAAAAGGGAAGCCGTCACAAAAATGCAGCTAACCATTTTTTATTTTTCGCCATTCCATTACTTTAGTAGTTATATAAAACACTCCACTAATACTTAATTACATAATTGACACAAAATTCCATTATATGTATCATATAACTTAAAGGGATAGTATTAGTGGAGGTGTATTGGAGATGCGTAAAAGAATAAAAACTCTCTGTATTGTATCAATCGTTTTGTCTACGGTATCTTTTAGCGGAATATCAATGGCATACAACTTGGCTGGCTGGCGTTTTTTTAAATGCTCAACTTGTTCTACAGCCTACCCAACTTACAAATGGGGGGATCGGTTGGATAGCGGAGAAAGTTTACTAAAAACGGCTTGGAAGGAGGCAATTTCAGACTGGGAAAGAGTGCAATCGAAAGTTGATTTTTCATACAATAGTGAAAGTAACAGTGTATTGAATTCCTGGTACGAAAGCGGATCTTCCATTTTGGGGAGGATGACCACATACAGAACATTAAACTATGTATCTGAGTTTATCGGTGAACTTAATGCTGGACATCCTAAAATAACGGAGACTAATTATGCTAGGAGTACAGCAAACCATGAATTAGGTCATGCTATGGGATTAGATCATACCTCTAACGGATCTATTATGGACTCAAACAGGGATAGAAGTGTTGTTTACACACCTCAAAAGGATGATATAAACGGCATTAATGCCATATACAAATAGCGGAAAGGAGTGTAATACCGATGAAACATAAACACATCATCATATTCGCAGCTTTGCTGTTTGTCGTGGGCGCCTCTACCTATGTTTACTGGACTGACTTCACGAAACAAGAGACAATCAAAGTCACATCCAGTCATGACTATCCCGTCGCAGAAACCATTGACGACATGACCAAACAATCCGATGTGGTTGTCCTTGGGGAATATACCAGCTTTGATTCAACATGGAACATGGCCAGAAATCCTGATGATCCATCGCAACCAGACGAGGACAACTACACGGAAGGTCATCTCTACAACTTTAAAATCGTTGAGGTCGTAAAAGGAAACATTCCCTCGGAAACGATAAAAATAAATCTAAGGTATGAGGAGACAATTCCGTTAATTACAGAACAAGGAAAAAAAGAGAAAATAAAAAATAAAGATCCACTCTATCAAAAACCGGAATTCGGACATCGCTACCTCCTATTTTTGAATAAAAACAAAGACTTTGACCATTACTATTCTGCCGTAGAACCTTTTCAAATCATGATTCATAAAGACGGGAAAGCGGAATTAAAAACAAACTTGACTGACAAGAACATCACCATCCAAACCCTCGAGGTAGACGGGAAGAAGGTAGTCTTGGAAAACCATGCTTATCGGGAAGAATTTACAGATCGAATTTCCGGAAAATCACTGCAAGAAATCTTGGATCGGATTCAAGACATAACGAAACAATAGCCACATACCTCGCCCACCCCATTTTCCGTAAATCGTACACCTCCTTATGTTTTACCCAAAAAGTGGCAAACAGAAGATGGGTCATTCGTAGGCTGGCATCCAAAATAAATCGAACCGCAGGTGTTCGGCTCACCTGCGGTTCGTACAACAGACGCCTCCCCCACGCGGGTGGCTCAGTGAGCGTGGTACCCCTTCCGATTGAACATACGGCAAAGGAGGGGGTACCTTTATTTGTTGACTTAAAACAGAGACACTCATGACAATCAACTGTTTCCGGATCAATCTCGGGGGTGCTACAAATCAATTCTTTTAATGATATTCGGGGTTTTTTCTTTCGTAATCTTTAACATATTCAGCAGAATAGAGTCTGGATATAAAGAACCTCCTTTTTCATTGTTATTTACCCTTCTACTGGGGACTAAATTGCACAAACAGTCTCTATGAAAATCAACAGGCAAATTGAGCCTTGATAAAAGTTTGTGTAATTCTTTCTCATTGCCTTTTTCGAACAATTTTTTCGGAATAATATGATCAAGTTCCATTTCTCTAAAATTGAGTGGCTTTTTATCATGAAAGCAAATACCGTCGTATTCGTAAAATATTGCCGCTCGTACATAGGGATCGTACCTATCCACACGGTTGTACATAATCTCAACCTCTCAACAGCTGCTTTATGGCAATTTTAATTATCAATGAGCAATAATCGTAATTATAATGATGAACTTTGAACTTCTCGTTTCTGGAGCATCACCATAGACAAAAGGCTTACTGTCAATGTTCAACGGGAACGGTTTTACCATGGCTTTGTCCTTCATCACACTGGACAATAAAACGTGATGAGTAAAAGAGCTTCATGTGGGATACCAGGATTTTTACCCGTTATACTGCTTTGCAGCTCCATATTCTCACTCTTTTTGATTTCAAACAGCCAAGTATTGTATTGGTCTTATCGGAGCTGTTTAAGGTTACACCAGATTTTGTAAGAAACAATAAAAACTATGTATCTTTCTTTCGCATTTTCTCTTTTTCATCAACCTCAACGATATCCCATGAAGCAAATGAAGTTTTATGCAATGTAAATGTGAGACTTCCGCCGTAAACTCCACGTATTTTATTATCTTCACCATAATCTATTGCTTGGAAAGTGGCCATTACTTGAGCATCGTCGTTGTTTTCTGCTACTTTCCTAACCTGCACTTCGAGAGGCGCAAGATGGTTAAGGTCTGCAAATTCAAAGTAAGACCAAATTAATCTAATGTCATTTTGTTTCATTTGTAAGTTTTGTAAATCACCACTCCTTACTTTCTCAATTACCGATTTCACTGTACTTTCTGGTGAGGCTATGTTTCTTAAAATGACACATCCAACAATCAATAGTATGGAAATGCAGATGAAAAGTAGCAGTTTCTTCACTCACATCCGCCTCTCTCAGAATAAAAAGAGCTCAAAACCTAGATTTAGAACTCTCAAATTTTTAATAATCCATTCTTCCCTTAGCACTCCAGTTAGATCTGTATCTATCATATCTAAAGAAATCACAATTTGATGAAGACCTGTCAGGGTCGAAGAAATTATAGGTTTGATGTTATCTTTATTATAGCTTATTTGTTTAATATTTCCATGACACTCTTAAATGGACTTTCCCAGCTATTGTCATTACCATCAAAGCCTCACCCGGATGTGCAGAGCCTAGTACGCGATTTTATCTTTGATAAAAAACAGGAGGTTGCCGCTATTGCCAAGCAACCTCCTCAATGCACGCAGGGAAATCATTTTTCGGGCTTCCAACAATCGCAGATACTGGATACGCTCGCATCTGTCCGGGGTCAAATGGAACGAGCAGCGACTGCAGCAAGTCGGGATCGTATTTCTCCCGATCAAGCCATAGGTCTTCAACCTCCGGCCGCAGAATCACCGGCATCCGGTCGTGGATGTCAGCGACGACCTCATTGGGCCGGGTGGTAATGATCGTGCAGGTGTGAAGTTTCTGGCCGTCAGGCGCTGTCCACGTGTCAAACAGACCAGCAAAGGCAAACGGTTCTCCGCTCCGCATGGTAATTCGCATCGGCTGTTTTCTCCCGTCCATCTGCTTCCACTCGAAAAAGCCGTCCGCAGGGATCAAACAGCGCTTGCGTTCAAACAGCCTCCGAAAAGCCGGCTTCTCCTGCAGCGTTTCGGCGCGCGCATTGATCATCTTGTAGCCGATTTTATCGTCCTGTGCCCAAGATGGAACCAGCCCCCAACGCAATTGGCCAATTCTGCGTCGCCCACCGTCGGCAAGAATGGCCGGGATCTGCTGACCGGGGGCGATGTTGTACCGCGGCTTCAAATCAAACGGGATCTCCTGCAGGTGGAATCGACGCATCAGCTTTTCCGGGTCTGTGACTAGCGTAAACCGTCCGCACATGGGCAGCTCCCTCCTTTTACCATGATGCCTCAACAAGCAAAAAAATAATCCCCCACCGTATTGGGGGAATTGAAGGAGGTACGTCTTGACGATATGACTGGTTCAATTTTTTATTATGTTGTGTGAGTCCGTCTTATGACGAAATCAGTGTGAACGGGACTCCGAAGCAACCCATTTCTGCACCACTTCTTGCGTTCTACCGTAGTCTGTAGCCGAGGCTAGATAAACAAAGGCGTTGTCTTCCCCCGTTGTTCACAGAGGGTAGAACGCTTGCTTGTGGACGGGCGACTCCCCGCAATTAATGAATCACATCAATTTTTTTGTATACTAGTAAGAAGGACAACTTGGCTGATACAGGTTAAAGATTCATGCCAGTGTAATAGTCCATACCGCCCCGTTAGCCAGGATCATCTTCAATCTGGAATACTTTCCAATACGGGTTAAAATGGAGGGCTGTCTATGACAGTGGAATCGCAGAAAGATATCGATGGTCTGAAGGAAATCGGCAAAATTGTTAGGTTGACAATCAATGAAATGAAGCGTCACGCACGTGTCGGAATGACGACCAAGGAACTGGATGATATTGGAGGACAGATATTAAAAAAATACGGAGCCGTGCCTGCACCCAAAACCGTATATAACTTTCCCGGCAACACGTGTATCAGCATTAACCATGAAATCGCTCATGGAATCCCGGGAAATCGAAAAATTCAACCGGGCGACTTAATTAACATCGATGTTTCCGCTGAACTGGGAGGATATTTTGCGGATGCGGGTCACTCTTTTGTCATGCCTCCCTACAACCCTGCTTTAACCCGTCTCTGTGATTACACATACAAAACGATGATGAAGGTCATCTCTTCACTCAAGCATGGAGTAAAAATGAATGAAATCGGCAGGATTATTCAAACCGAAGCGAAAAAAGGCGGCTATCAGGTCATTCAAAACTTGTGCAGTCACGGTGTTGGGAGGTCTCTGCACGAATCTCCAAATGAAATTCTCCCTTATTATGACAGGCACGATAAACGTGTGTTGAAAGAAGGAATGGTCATTACGATTAAGCCCTTTTTATCAACAGGGGCGGATTATGTGGTTGAGCAGCCGGATGGGTGGACTTTATGTTTACCGGATCGCAGCTTTGCGGCACAACAAGAGCACACCATCATTATTACAAAGGATCAGCCGATCATCGTGACTGTAGCTTAGATTATCTAATGGGCGCTTGAATTTACTTGTTGCTGCACGAACGGATACAAGAATATCTCCTGGGGCCATGTACCGCAGTTACAGGCGCCCGTAAAGGCTAAATACTCCAAAGCCCGAAGAGCTATTCTTCGGGCTTATAATACTCGTTCCTTTACGATTTACAAAATTCCTCGTGCTCTTGCACTATTTCACGGCCATGCAAGGCGTCATTGCTGAGTATGCAATACGGGTAGTCCCCTACAGAAGATATGTTTCACCTGCTCTAAATGCCGTCAATGGCAGAAGGGACGAGGCAGATCTGACATCTTCCATCTGTCTGACAAGCAGCTGATTGATCACCCTACCGGCTCCACCACACTCTCACCTTTATTTTACGGAAGTACCCTTTGGTGTTTTGTGTTCATGATGCACAAGCCGCCTGGTTTCCCAAGCGGCATTACCCACATTCAATTATTGTTGTGCAGCGTCAATTTGATTTTGGTACTGATCGAGTCTTGCTCTCAACGATTGAAGCAGGTTGTTTGCCTCGTCGATATCAGATTGAGATTTCAAACCCGAATTAATCAGTTCTTCAAGTTGATGAATCGTTTCGCAGGGATCTGTAGAATCGACAAGACCGCCAATTGCCGAAAGGCCTTTATAATCACCGATTATGATAGTGCCGTCCTCCATTATACTAGGTGAGGTATAAACGTTACTGAACCCTTCTAGTTTCCATTTTAATGAACCATCAGGTTTCAAACAGTAAACGGTTCCCACATTCCCAGTTGAGAAGATTACGTCTCCCTCTTTGTCTAGGATAGGAGAGCCTAAAATATTAAACCCGGTATTATAAGACCATTTTAAAGTTCCGTTCGGGTTAACTGCATAAAAATTATAATCGAACGATCCAAAATAAATGGTTCCGTCTTCTCCAATCACAGGAGTAGCTGTTATTTTCCCACCAGTAGCAAATTTCCATTTCAAAGTTCCATCCGGATTAATTGCATACAAATTTTTGTCATTATTCCCTACGTAGATGGTTCCATCTGAAGCGATTGCTACGGAACCAAACCCACTGAAACCAAACCCAGGAGTAAAATCATACTTCCACTTTTCTGTTCCATCAGGATTAATAGCATGTAACGCAGCTCGTGCCGTTCCAGTTGATATCGTTGCAATGTAAATTGTACCATCTTCTGCAATTGCAGGAGCTCCATTCGCATAGTTAGATAGGGCAAATTCCCACTTAGTTGTCCCATCAGGGTTAATCGCATATAATTTTTGTGCATTTGTGGTTACATAAATGGTCCCATCATTTCCAATCACAGGGGTCTGCGTTACAGCTTTAAGTTGTGCGAACCACTTCAAAGTACCATCGGGATTAAAAGCAAACAAACCGGCTGCGCCAACATATATGGTCCCATCAGAAGCTATTACAGGCGAGGAAGCTCCGACATCAGAGCCTGAATAATTCTTGGTATTAAAATTCCATTTTACAGTCCCATCGGGATTAAAAGCATAAAAATATCCGTTCCCCGAGCCAGTATAGATAGTTCCATCAGAACCAACCGCTGCTGAAGAATCAAAGTCCTTATATGTCGTTGTAGGACTGAACTTCCATTTCAGATTTGGATTACTATCAATTGCATTGAACCTGGAATTTCTCGTCCAATTAAACGACATCGGTTGCTGCGCATTCAAATCATATGCGCCCTGTTCGTACTGATCACCTTGAACAAACTGTCCACTAGCAAAAGCGTACTGCTGACTTGCAAACCCAGTGGAAAAAACTAGACTTGTTAATAGAGAAATAGCAAATTTTCTCTTATTCAAAGGTATCACTCCAATAAAAGTTTAGTTCTTCTACATTTTTTTATCGACATTTACTAGGACTGGATAAACAAATAAACTTCGACAATTGTTAACATATTTGTCGAAGTTTAAGGATGTATTATTCTTCCATATTCTGTTGTCCTTGCATTATCTTCGTCAGATTCGGTAGTTAGTCTGTAAATAACCGCCCGGTTTACCGGACGGTAAGGAAGTGGTCTCGCGAAAGAAAAAACTCCTTTCACTTCAAGGCGTCTTTCGCACTGTTCAACCCAGCCACAAAGAAAACAGGTAGATTCCTCCCAACATGACGGCGGCGCTCAAAATCCCCCGCGTCCACCTAGGCGCCAGCGTGTTTACCAGCGCCAGGGCAACAGCAAGCCCTATTGCAAAAACCCCCAATTTAACCGCCGCAGTCGTTATCCACGGGGCATTTGCAGTTAAATCTAATGCCATGAGATCACCCTCCACCCTTTATATCGACAAAAACAGCTTATCCCACAAGGAATAAGCTGCTCATCAGTCGCTCAGGCATTTACGACGGCGCGCGTATGATATGCGTTGCAACACTGCTTTTTGTGATCAGCAATCTAGCGATTTCCTAAAAAAACATTTGCCGTGCGCCAGTACATAGCCCTCTCGATAGGCACGCACAGCACGTCCTCAATCTACTAGAGGACACCGGAACATACCTGCTGCAGGTATGAATCTGACGCCCTCCCGTAGCTCGGTATCAGGCTTTACGGTCCATTCACTATAAACCTTGGATACTGAGCTTCTTCTCCTTTTTTGATGAGATAAGCTCCTGTTGCCCAAATCAGATTGTCGACTTCAGAGTACTTCATGCCTTCAGGTGATACTTGTTGGCCAAGTAGTGAGAACATGATAAATTCGCGCAGTTCTTTGTTTTTCCTTCCCAGCAGATGTTCAAATAGTGCTATTTTTTCCGAATTACCTTCCGTGTTGGGATCAAACCAGTAAGCGAGGAGCCGTTTAATGTGTCGATCAGGTTTGAACCCGTTCCAACCAAGATTCCGCATAAATTCACTGGCCAACGGATACTTCATCCCGTTAAACTTTAAATCCTCTATTGGACCAAGACTTACCCCAAGCTCTTTGAGTCGTTTGGAGGAAGGGTTTGCAAAAAAGCCACAGATACATATGAGCAGATCCTCATTGCGCAAGTCGGCCCCCGTTACGGCTTTGCATTCCTCCCGAAACGCCTTCGCCACTTTCAAGATGACATCATTGTAGAACGAATCGTATTGAGTGAGCTTCTTTGCCCACATAATCACTGCCTGCGCATCATTCGAGCTTGTCAGCCCAGGGAAAAATGTTTTTAGGGTTTTCGCCAGATTGGTGAGGTCCTTCTTGCAGACCCGAAAAGGATCGTAATCCTCTAATACTGCCCTAAGTTCTTGCTCTTTGGAAATAAACGTTGACCATGGGCGAGAATTACTCCCTATAGCTCTCACCGCCGCTTCAAACACTTCTTTATTTTCTACTGCCCGTTCAACAACCTTTACCTCTTGTTTCAAAGCCCCGATTAGCATGGATGCAAAATGCTCTTGATCTCGTGGCTCTTCGTTAAAATCGTAATCCCTGGCGATTTTTTCCCGCACCTTATCCGATTCCCATAAGGCTCGTTTGATTCCTGCAATATCTACGCGGTTCATATGCACCTCAGAATCGCTCACTTTCTCTAAGATCGACCGCAGTAATTTTTCCTTAGGACAAATTTACCACGATTCGCCGTGTGTCACCAATGGTACGATTTTGGCTTTCCCTGTTTCAGATCGACGCCAGGGGGATGTCTGCAAAACGAGCAGCAAGGTTTTTAACCGCGGTCTGTGCCCCTACCTTGTCATATCTATTACTTTTCATATGTTTTAATAAAGCGAAGGATTTCTTCTTTTGACGGCAAGGCTGAAATTGCCCCTTGTCCTGTTGTGGTGAGTGCACCGCTTGCATTGGCAAAGGTGAGGATTTCGTGATGGTGCTCATGCAATATATCGAGCAAGTTTTCCTCATTTCCTCCCTTTTCCAGGAGTTTATATAAAAACCCGCCGATAAAGGCATCTCCTGCGCCAGTCGTATCCTGCACCGCCACGTTGAAACCAGTGGATTCATATGTGGCATGCTTGGTGTAAAGGGCGGCTCCCTTTGCTCCTTTTGTGCAAATTACGGCTTTGACGTCACCTGTGAATAATTGTTCAATCGCCTGTTGTTCATTCGTGATTCCGGTGATAAACGTCAATTCTTCATCGGATATTTTGATCAGATGCGCTCTTGGAATAAATGCTGCAATCGTTTGTCTGCATTCCTCTGCGCTGTTCCACAATGGAAGGCGAACGTTTGGATCGAAGCTGATCAGCCCTCCTTTTTCTTTCACCAGCTGAATCGCTTTTTCATGGGCTTTTTTCATCGGGCTCTCGACGAGATCGACAGAGCAAAAATGTAAAATATCGCCTTTCGCAAACCAGCTTGCTTCAATTTCGTCTTCTGAAAGCAATAGATCTGCAGAAGGATTGCGATAGAAGGAAAAGTCCCGCTCCCCATCTTCGCGCAAGGAAACAAACGCCAATCCTGCATGCGCTTCTGTTGTTCGTTTGATTTTATCGGTCTTTACCCTGACTTTTTGTAACTCTTCAATCAAAAAGTCACTGAAGGCATCCATTCCCAGCTTTGTAATCATTGCCGATTCTGCCCCGTATTTCGCTACAGCTGCCGCCACGTTTGCCGGTGCTCCCCCTGGCTCACGTTTGAAAGAGTGAACGTCCTTTAATGCTTTTCCTTTTTGCAGCGGAATAAAGTCAATGAGCACTTCACCAATGGAAAACAAGCGGCCCATCGTCTGCACCTCCGTTTTTTTGCATCGCGGTTAGATGATAGATCGTCGTATCCAATGAAACGTTTCCGTTTCGAGCAAAGAAGCAAATCTTTGTGCTTTCCGGACTGGGAAAAATCCGGCTTGTGAACACTTCCATGCCGTCATTGATAAAAATTTCGACGGAAGACGTATCGACAAAGAGATGAAGCTTTACCGCATTTCCTTCCACGCGGCATGTGCTTGTTGTTCCGTATTTTTTCGCCGGAACTTCCCCGGAATAGGTGCGGTCTAACGTTACCTTTTGCTTGTGTCTGTTATAGGAGATGACCGTTTTTTCCTCATCAGATGACCGGAATTCAATCCCCACTTCCTCTGCTTCCATGTTCGTAAATTCACAAATCAGTTCATAGCAGGTCCCGTTGAATCCGTCATACCTTTTTTGCTCATTGTGAAGCGTATCTTTCACATGGACCGCATCTTGCCGCAATGCTTCCAGTTCTTTTACAGGACGCTGAATCAGCTTTCCGTTTTGGATGGTCAATTCTCTTGGCAGTGTGAGACAATGGGCCCATCCATCCTGATCTGTTGGATATGGAATGTCGGGAAGACCCATCCACCCGACTAATAAGCGCCGTCCCTTATGGTCGATGGTCGTCTGCGGGGCGTAAAAGTCAAAGCCGCGGTCCAACTTCACAAACTCACCGTGTTCAAAGATTTTTGTCTTGAGATCAAGTCTGTTTCCTGCGATATAACCGGATTGATGCACATATTGAAATTGCTCTCCCGCTGGCACTACTCCTTGCGGGCAGAAGATCAGCACACCGTTTCCATCCAGTTCGAAATAGTCGGGGCATTCCCACATGAATCCAAAATGCTGTAACCGGGTGTGAATCTCACCTTCAAACGTCCAATGCATTAAATCAGGTGATGAATATAGCACAGCGCAACCCGTTTCGTTTTCCCGCTGTGCGCCGATCACGGCATAAAATGTGTCATGCACTTTCCACACTTTCGGATCGCGAAAATGATCGGTATAGCCTTTTGGCACTTCGTGAATCACCGGCGCTTGTAATTTTTTAATCTGCCCGTTTTCATCCATGAAGGCTAAACACTGATAGGGATGGCGCACCCAATTCTCATCCCTCGTATTCCCTGTATACATGAAATAAAGTGTCTGGTTATGAACAATGGCGCTGCCAGAGTAAACCCCGTGAGAATCAAAATAATCGTCCGGTTGTAGCGCGATACCGACATTTTGCCAGTGAACCAGATCGCTTGATTTGGTGTAATACCAATATTTTAATCCATGAACCGGACCGAGCGGAAACCATTGATAAAACAAGTGATATTCTCCGTTAAAGTAAGAAAAGCCATTTGGATCGTTCAAAAGACCTGTGACTGGTTGGATATGATATTTCTGTCGCCACCTGCTGTTGTTCACCTTTTCTTGCAGGGCTGTTAATTCTTCTATCGTTGCTTCTTCGATTCGTCGATAGCGTTGTTCTCTCGTCCATTCCATTGATAGACCCAAACTCCTTCATCTCGTCCATACAGGGTCTGACCGTTTATCGATCAGACCCCATTTATTTTTATTGAGCTGCTTTTTTTGCTGCGCGTTTGGCCAAAATGATCGTCATGACAGAGGTAACGACAAACGAAATGACCATGCCAATGACGTATGGAACGATGGAATCCGGGCGAATGGAAATAATCCCTGGCAAACCGGCAGCGCCAAGCGCAACCGCTTTGACCTTAAAGATGGTAATAAAGGCCGTTGATACAGACGCCCCGATGATCGCGGCAATAAACGGATACCGAAGTTTCAGGTTGACACCGAACATCGCAGGCTCCGTAATGCCTAAAACGGCCGAAATGCCGGCAGCGGAGGCAATCCCTTTCACTTTCTTGTCTTTCGTCATCAGGAAAACCGCCAACGTTGCAGCGCCTTGGGCAACGTTTGACATCGCGGCAACAGGAAAAATAAATGTTCCGCCTGTTTTCACGAAATCGGCCAGCAGCTGGGTTTCAACAGCAATAAAGCTATGATGCATCCCGGTAATCACGATCGGGGCATACCCCAACCCGAACAGCGCACCGCCGATAACGCCCGCTGTGTCATACAACCAAACCAGTCCGTCCGTTAGTACGTTGCCCGCAAGACGAGTCAACGGTCCTACGGCTGTAAAGGTTAAGATGCCTGTAATAAAAATCGTGAATAGGGGTGTCAGCAAGTTCGCAAGCGCAGAAGGGATATATTTGCGTAAAAATTGTTCGGTTTTTGCCAGAATAAAAGAAGCTGCTAATACAGGCAGTACCGTCCCTTGATACCCCACTTTTTCAATTTCCATGCCGAAAATGTTCCAGGCAGGAATGCTGCCGCTCGTCAAGGCGCTGCCGTAGTCATACCCGTTTAATAAGTCCGGGTGAACCATCAGCATGCCAAGCGCAGCTCCCAGGTACGGATTGCCGCCAAAACGCTGGGTGGCGGAAAAACCGATTAAAATTGGCAAAAACACAAATGCCGCATTGGCAAATGTATTAATAAGTGCGGCCAAGTCACTGATTTCCGGATACGCTTCAATGAGCGACTTGCCCTCGAAGATCAAGTCTTTCGCGATCAAAATATTATTGATCCCCATCAGCAGCCCGCCGGCAACAATAGCCGGAATGATGGGAACGAAAATATCAGAAAGCAGTTTCACGAAACGCTGGAGCGGGTTTAAACGTTTGGCTCCGGCGTCTTTTACATCTGTTGTCGACATTTCCTGAAGTCCGGTTAATCGGGCTAATTCATGGTACACATTGTTTACCAGACCTGCACCAAGAATAATTTGGAATTGTCCGCCAGTTGAGAACGTTCCTTTTACCGCGTCCATTTTGTCAAGCGCTTCTTGGTTTACTTTGCTTTCATCATGCAAAACGAGCCGTAAACGTGTGGCGCAGTGAGCCAAGGCAGAAAGATTCTCTTTTCCGCCAATCGCTTCCAACAGTTCTTTGGCAATCTGATCGTATTTCATCGCATCTCCCTCACCCATCGATGGAACCGGTTCCAAATTCGTTGTAATAAGAACCGGTCCTAATCCTTGTGATTTGGAACCGGTTCCAACCCGATTATACGTGACGAGGAATGATACTGTCAACGCTTTCTCGTTCAATGATTTCAAATTTTGATAATGTTCGTTTGGGGACTTCCTCTTCATTGATCAGCTTCACAATGTGCTGTGCAGCCATCTTACCAGCTTCTTTAAAAAACAATTTAACAGTTGTTAAACCAGGATGGATAATTTCGGTCACATCATATCCGCCAAAACCTGTAATCGAGACGTCTTGCGGAATGCGCAATCCCTTTAATTGGGCGGCTCTTAACGCTCCCAGTGCAATGTTATCTGTCGCGCATACGATGCAAGTGGGGCGAAATTGTTCCAGTAGTTCTGCTGCTGCTTGCTGTGCAACAAACATGTTAAAACCTGTTTCAAAATAATGGACCTCACACCCTTCCGCTTCCGCTATCGCCCGTTTAAATCCTTCCTTTCGTTTTACGCCCACTGCGACATCCTGTTCGCTAACACCCAAGTAGGCAATTTTGCGATGGCCTTTCTCTACTACATATTTTCCAATGGCATAGCCTGCTTCCACATCATTGTGAATCAGGCTGTGTACGTCGGGATGTTCTTGCCCAACAAGAAGAATCGGGATGTTCACCTTTTCAAACGCAGCCAAATGTGCCGGAGTGATTTGCGTTGCCAGCAAAATAATTCCCGCCACTTTCTGGCCAGCCAAGCTGTAAATCATTTCGATTTCCCGTTCAATTTGCTGGTTCGTATTAGAGATTAACAATTGAAAATGCAATTCTTTTAATTGTTCATCAATCCCGATGATTGTATGCGATGCCGCATAGGAATCCAGTCGCGGAACGATCGTGCCAATAAAGGCTGTTTTCTTCGCCTTTAAACTTTGGGCAAAAGGATTCGGTGTATATCCTGTTTCTTTAATAGCGCGTTCAATTTTTCGTTTGGTAGCTTCACTTACAGAACCGCCATTTAAGTAGCGAGATACGGTGCTTTTGGCCACTCCTGAAAGTTTGGCTACATCTGCAATGGTTTTATTCATTTTCTGGCCCACCTCAAACACGAGTCATCTTTTTTATTATAATATGAGGCCTATTTTTCATGCATAGGGTACGAGAGGCTGTTTGGATCATGTGAGGAACTGACAGGAACGAAAAAAGAATAGGAGCGACAAGCTCACAGCTTTCGCCCTTTACCAGCAGTGTTTGACATGGCCAGTTTTGCCGAGCTTACACCCGCATCAAGCCGTCCGTTGCTTTTTTACCTCACCTCGCTTCACGTTTCTGCTTTTTGAAAAACGTCTGGAGGGTGGGACATGAGCTGCCGGATTGGAAAAAGACAGTATTACGTTTGCAAAACGGACCAGCGTTTGACATGCTGTTCTTTGGCCATTTGCAAATAAAGACGTTGATCGTGGGTAATCACCTGTGTCGGCAAATGCTGAAACGTGGGAGCGAATGGGTCTTCTACCACGCTTCTGATGCCGGTCAACGCCTCGATCACCCGAAGCGTGCAAAACGGAACGTAGGCCGCGCTGTACCCGCCTTCGTGACAGGCAACCAGCCTGCCCTGACAGCATTGATCCGCCAGCGCAAGCATTTCCTGTGCCATCTGATAAAACCCTTCCGCGGTCACCATCATTCTGCCCAACGGGTCAAACAGGCTGGCATCCTGCCCTGCAGAGACGAAGATCAGCTCGGGGCCAAACTGGCGGATCACAGGCGCGACGATGGTGCGGATCGCCTCCAGATAGCCTGCGTCAGAAGTACCGGCCGGCAGTGGAATATTGATCGTGTATCCTTCCCCCGCCCCGGCTCCAGTATCAGACAAGCTGCCTCTGCCGGGAGGGTAGTTGTTTTCCTGATGCAGCGACACAAACAAGACCCCAGGGTCATCGTAAAAAATGCTTTCCGTTCCGTTTCCGTGATGGACATCCCAATCGACGATTGCGATCCGCTTCAAACCATACGCTCGCTGCGCGTATCTGGCTGCGACGGCGACGTTGTTGAACAGGCAGAATCCCATGCCCTTGTCCCGCTCCGCATGATGGCCGGGCGGTCGGTGCAGCACATAGGCGTTGTCCACCTCGCCGCGCATTACCGCATCGACAGCACGCAGACCTCCCCCCGCCGACAGACAGGCGATTTCAAACGATCCGTACCCGACAACCGCCAGTTCACCTGCATCGCCCGTCGTCTGGCTCAATGCTTCCACCCGCTTGATATACGCCGGATCATGCACAGCTGCGATCTCTTCTGCTGTTGCCGCCCTGGGCGGAATCGACACCAGTTCACGGATAAAACCGGAACGCTCCAACAGGTTTTTTACACGCCGTTTGGTCGCCGGATTCTCTGAATGCACATCCGTTTCAATCCAGCCGCCAGCGGGCAAAAACAATGCGCCATTCCCGGTATTGTGCCAAAAATAACTCTCATCGCAAACGAAAGCGGTTCTTCGCTTCATCAGACATTCTCCTTTCTGTAAAAAGAAGGGCTTCGCCCGTTGCGTCTATCCATCTTGGACGGGAGAAGCCTGATTCTCAAGCTTACGCCTCCGCCCATATCGGGCGGTATACCAGACAATCATGGCGACGGGTACGAGGCTGAGAACCGTGAACACGCCAACGACCACTTGCGAAAACCCGCTTGCCCACACGATGGGCGCAACCGGGGCACCGGACGCTTTCAGGCCTGCCAGCCATTCATTGGCGGGAACTCCGCCTGTGTGCAGCGATGTATCGACCATCCTGCGAAAGAGGCTGGCCGAAAGCGAGCTCCCGATGACAGCGCCGACCAATCGCAGCATGTTCAATATGGCCGAGCCCAACCCCAGATGATCGTAGGTAAATTTCTTCATCCAGGCCGACGTAATGGAAATGATGGCGATCCCAAGCCCAAGTCCGGCCAGGAACGATGCTCCGATGTACACGTACAGGGGCACTTCGCGAATCATGTACAGGCACAGGCTCGCCAGCAGACAGAAAAATCCTGTGCTGACGACAATCTCCAGCGGCATTTTTCTCTCCAGCCGCCCGACGATTCCCACGGATACGATAATGGAAGCGCACAGAGGTGTGACGGTGTAGGCGATTTGCAGGCTGTCGTAGTCGAGAAAATTTCCCAGCATAAAAGGCAGTACGTACAGCAGGCTGTTCAGAACAAACCCGGCAAAGAAGTTGCCGAAAAGCAACAGGTACGTTTCACTTTCCTTCCACAGATTCGGCATAGGGACGGCCTGCGTCTCCTGGTCCTCCTCAGGTACAGCAGACGATTTGAGCGAGGCAATCATGGCCAGCAACGCGAGCAGCACCAGCGTACCATTTGCCAAAAAGGTGAACCTCCAGGTCGCAAAATGACCGATCAACCCAGCACTGATGGGGCCGCAAGCCGCTGCAAGCGCACACGTGGCGCTCCAGGCGCCGATCGCTTGCCCATAGCGCTGTTTCCCAAACCGCTTCAGCAAGATCACCAGACTGACGGGCACGAGAATGGAAGAACCGATACCCTGAATGAAGCGGCAGGTCAACAGGAAAGGAAAGGAGCTGCTGAAATACCCGAGGAAAGAGCCTGCTGCATACAGTGCCAACCCGCTGAGGAACACCCGGATGTGTCCAAAACGGTCCGCCACTCTGCCCATGAATACCATGAGCAGAGCGAACGGCAGAATGTACAGATTCATGATCCAGATCGCTGTGGACAGACTGGTTGCGAATTGTTCCTGGATCTGCGGCAGCAGGACGTACAACAGCGTTCCATCCTGCATCACAGTGAACAGGCTGACGATGACTGACAGGATAAACAGTTTTTTCATCGCGCGTCACACCGAAGCGGTTAGTTCGCTCACGGAGCGTTCCTTGTACAGCATTTGCTGCAAATGTGCAGAAGCAAGGGCGAGAGCAACGATGCGCGTCGGCTCCTCCTGCTCCATGCTCTGTGTCAGCACTGTTCGCACCATCCGGCGTATCCGTTTTGCCGACTCGGTCCACATGTCCTGCGGCAGGGCTTCCCCGGTAATGATCAAGCCAAACGACAATGCCGAACCCGCGTTGACCATAAAATCGGGGAGCACGATCACGCCTTTTTCCCGGAGGATTTCATCGGCTTCATTCGTAGTCGGCATGTTGGCCGCCTCGACAATGATTTTTGCCCGGATCGAGTGTGCATTCCCCTCATGGATCACCTGCGAGACAGAAGCGGGGATCAGCAAATCGACCGGCAGCTGCAGCAGCTCTTCGTTGGTCATCTGCTTTACCGCCTGAGCGATCTTCTCGCGATCGATGCAGCCGTTTGGCTTGCGGATGGACAGCAGCTGATGGATGTCCAGGCCCTCTTCCCGATAGATTGCTCCCTCGGCATCGCCGACTGCTGTAATTGTGACGCCGCGATCGTGCAGCAGCTTGGCGATTTCACTGCCCACCGTGCCGAATCCATGCACGGCAGCAGTCGCCTGCTCCAGCGGAAGCTGAATCAGTTCGGCCGTCTCCAGCAGGCTCTCCATCAGGCCAAAGCCTGCTGTCGTCTCCATGTTTTGATCAGACAACAAGTCATGTGCCCGGACACCCTGACCAATCTCGTACTTTACGCCCCGCTCCTGCAGCCGGTTCAGCACTCGCTCCAGCGGGTCAAGCTGTATGTGGGCGTACATCGCTCTTACATCTTTCGCGTAAATCCCCATGTCCTCTCCCAACAACAGGCAGCTTTTCAACAGCGGTTCAGCCATTCGGGCAAAGGCCTGGATTTTTTTCTCCTTGTCAGGCGCTGACGGATCTCCGACAATTCCGGCCTTGGCTCCTCCCAGCGGCAGGTTCATCAGACCGTGCTTGTAAGTCATGACTTCCGCCAAATCCCGCACTTCTTCCAGCGTGACCGTCGGAGACATGCGCAAGCCTCCTGTGGCAATCCCTCCGATCAAGCGATCGATAACGATAAACGCCGTCGTGTCCGTTTCCGGGTCATGCATGGTAATTTCATAGTACGTATTCATCCATTACTCCTCCCGTTTTTTGAGTACTTCAAACGTAAAGGCAAAGGCCAGGTCTTCGTGATTCAGCCGCTCGATCATATCCACATCACGCTCATAGAGGGGCAAAAGCTCAGGGTTTACCATACGTTTCGCCAAAAAATTCCGATAACAAATGATTCCGTTTTTCCTTAGTTTTTTCGTGATTTCCGTGAGGATCTGTTGGAACGTTTCATTGGGAACCCAGCCGGATATGTCCGAAAGCGACACCTTGTCGATAAACGGCTCCTTTGCCCGGGCCAGATACCGGTCGATCAGATCCGTCACAATCTCCACTTTGTCCAGGTTTCGCTTGATCATCTCGTAGTGCTGCTTTTGCAAGTAGACGGGCATTGCCTCTTCGTTCATGTACTTTCCGCAGTACAAAAAGGTAAGAAAGTGGTTTTCCCGCACCAGATGATTTTCGAACGTATGGGTCAGCCTCTGCAAAATATAGTTGCCGATGCTTTGCTGCTGGCCGACCTCGTTGTCATAGCTGGGGTCCCCGAGTGTCCACTTGAAGACGGTGCGGCGGCACAGGTTCTCGATGGACCAGCGCCATAGCAGCGTGTTGAAATGCTCACGAAAATAGGCCCTCTGTTCTTCCAGGGAAGTGAGCGAAAGCATGTGCAGGAACTGTTTTCTCTTGGGTCGAAACAGCAGCGACCCGATATATTTTTTATAAAATTGCTCGTGTTTCCCCAGGAAAATCAAGCCTTCCTCGATTTTGTCGCGATAGCGGCTCCAGTACGCCTGGGCCTGGGGCGTCAAATTGGATTCAAACTCCCGGTATACGTCCATCCTGGAAAAGGTGGACGGTTTCACGCCGAGGAATTGCAGATACTCGTCATGCTGCAGCAGGCGCATGGCTTCGATTTTCAGTTCCAGCAGATAGTTTTGCGTAGGGTTGGCATCTACAGAAATCAGTCGTTTGGGTTCGTCGACGAGCAATGCGAGACTGCGGCAGCCGCTCCCCGTAATCACCAGCACAGTGTCGCTGGGACGGATGCGCAGCGCTTTTAATTCGGAGTACGAATCTTCATCACTGGTCGTGTACAAAATCCAGTCTTTTTTGTAAATGCTGTCTTGCTCGGAATAAATGATTCGTTTCGAGGCTGGCTTTTCTTTGATCGCTGTTGCCATCCACGGGACACCCCATTTACGAAAAAGTGTGGTTTGCGCAAGCTCGCCTGTGAAGCCAACCAGCCTCCTGATTTCCCGAAGGTTCCGTGTTCCGAGGCACAGGAGACTGGGGCAACCGTTGGCTTTGCGTTAGTTCAAATACTCAAGTCCGATTTTCTTCAAGCGCTCCCGATGACCGTTGATAATATCGCTCAGCACCATGTTCACCTGATCCACTACCGGCGTGTCGATCATGCGCATTCCTGGCGCAATCTCGGCATCTCCCACCAAGTCCTTGTGCTCCATGCAAGCTTCCTGATACAGCCCGACGAACTGATTGAGAAAGCTTTCAAACGCTTTTTGCATCCGCACCGAACATTCGGTAGCCAGGCGCGACAGCCGTTCTTTTTCTTCCGGACGCTGCTGGATCGCATCCGCCAGTTTTTTCTCGGCAAATCCCACATGGCGCGTCTCATCCTTGAACGCTCCGATAATAATCTCGGTCAATCCGGGATCAAACGGCTTCCAGAACCGGGCTTCGTAGCCGTACAGCGGGAACGCCATGCCTTCCAGGATGATATTGAGGGTGACCAATCCGCCCAGCAAATCTTTGTTGTCCACCTGCTGGAGCATGATCTGTTGGAAGGCGCGGTATTCCGGACTGGCCACTTCCTCGACCAACTGGCCGATCGCCTCATCGGACAGCCCCATCTCGCGCATCCGTTCCACGAACACCTCGTAATGACGTGCTTCGTCAAACGTCTGCGTCGCCAGAAAAACGCGGCTCCAATCGTCGTCGGCGATGCTGGTCAGACCGGAAGCGGTGGTCACGGCAATCTTTTCGGCGGAAGCGAAAATTGCCAAATCGTACAAGCATACCTGGCGCAGCTTGCCTTCCTCCTGCAGAATCTCGGGCACGTCGTACTGCGGAGAGCGGCCGTAAATCATGCCCTTCAGATAGCCGTGGGGTACGATCTCCAGCCATTTTTCAGCGGTAAAGTTGCGGACAGAGACTCTTTTCTTGCTGGAAGTTGTCGTCATGTTCTTTTCCTCCTTTTATATCTAGAAAATTATGAAACAACTTGTTTGTTGGCCGCCGCTTTGACCCGCGCGATGTACTCGTCATCGATTTCCTTCTCGAAGCTGTGCAGGCTGGCCAGTGTGAAACCGTGTTTTTCGGCGAGCCCCTGGATGTAGTACATGTCGTCCATCGTGATGCGTCCACCGATGCCCATATTGCGGTTGCTATTTTCCAAGGTTAAGAGAATCGTTTCCGAAAGGCAGGCCAAATTGACCCCCGGCTTGTAACCCAGGTTTTGACCAAATGCGAGATTTTCCGGAAATTTGACCAAACCGCCTTCGATCACCAATACATCCGGCCGTTTTTCCTGCACGATTTTGCCTACGTTGGCAGGACGGGAGACATCGCAGATGACTGCCCCAGATTTGATCAAATCCGGCTGCAGGAGTTCTCCGATGCTGCTGGTAGCGACCAGGATGACATCAAGCTCAGGCAGGAAGTAATCGATATCGACGCCGTAATCGATCGGAGGCTTGTGTCCGGCTTGTCGGAACAACAGCTCGATGTCGTCAATGATGTTTTCACTCATCTGCTCTTCGAGATTGTCTGTCTCCGCCGATTCGGCCGTCTGGAACAGTTCATACAGCCGTTCGCGTGTCTGATACAGACCGTCGCTGAATACGAGCTCGTTTTCCAGCAGCGATAACAGCTGCTTTCGGATCCCCGATCGTTCCTTGTGGTAAAAGATGGCATGCAGGTAGATTTCATTGGCCAACTCTCGCAAACGCTCCATATTTACTCTTTCATTACTTTTTCTACCGATTAATACGATATTTTCCATCTTTTGAGACAAAAGAATGGCACACAGCCGTCCGATCGATCCATTTGCGCCGATCACGGCTCCTCTGCACGTTTCGAGAGAGATGTCCATCTTGGCTGCGCCTGTCAGCAGCGCGTTGACGGATGTAATGACGGTAAACGTGTTGCCCGTCGTTACGATCTCATGATCCAGTATCATATCGCGCACATCGATTCCGCCGCGTGTGACGATGGAGGTGTACGCACCAATCCGAACACGGTGGCTCCCATTTCGCGCCCTTTGCGGATCGCAGCGCGAATGGCGGAAACGACTTCCTTTCTGGGACGCTCCAACACTTTTGGTCCCCCGAAGGGAATGGCGATGATGCTGCCGGCAGCGACATCTCCGTGTTTCGAGGAGATTTTGGAAAGTGTGCAAACTACTCCCGGCTCTCCGTAGTCAGCCTGCCATTCCAGTATCTCGGACAGCTCTGTATCATTGAATTGTTCAAATGACGGTGTGTTTATGACCAAGTCTCTCGTTTGCGGGTAGTGGGCAATAAAAGCGAAGCTGCGATGAGGTACTCGAGTGGTCGAAGAAACAATAATTTCTCTTCTTTTTGAACGATAGTCAGTAATTGTTTCGGGGATGGTATTGTCGTGAATGGTATAACGGTACAAATGATAGAAATCGCGATAGTAGAGAATCTCGCACGTACGGTCGATGGCGTGCAGCAGTTTGTCGATCTCTTCCCTGGAAATCGTGAGCGGCGGTTCAATCCGCACAGCCATCTCCTGGTTGAGATACGGCATGATCCTCAGTTTGTAGACATTGAGCAAAAAGCCGCTGATCAGGTATCCGAGACCGCCTTGCGAACAGAGAATCGCAAATTCATACGAATCTCCTGCATCGATCTCTTCAAACTCGATGGCTTGCAAATAGGCTTCACCGCGTACTTCCTTGATGACACCGGGCCACTTTTGCTGAATCTGCAGCAAGCGTTCGCGCATGTACGCGCCGTTTTGCTTCACCTGTTGGAACAGATGCTGGTTTTGCTCCAAATACTTGAGATAAGCCAGGCTGATTGAGCAGGTAAAATTGTTGTTGGCAAACGTGGCGCTGTGGTTTTTCCCGAAATCGTCCTCCTCCCAGAGAGCAGACGTGCTCATACATACACCGATCGGGACAATTCCTCCGCCCAATGCTTTGGACAGCAGCAGGATATCCGGCTCCAGGCCCTGCTCCACACACACGGCCCAATTGCCCATCCGGCCCAGACCTGTCTGAATTTCATCGAGGATAAACAGGACACCGTACCGGCGGCACAGCTCCTGCGCCTTGTGCAGATACGTGGGCAACGGTACGTTGACCCCGCCTTCTCCCTGCACAGGTTCGACCAGGAAACCGGCGATTTGATCTCCCTGCTCCTGCAACACCTTTTCCAAAGCAGCCTCGTCGTTGTAGGGGATCTTGATGTAGTCAGAGGTATCGATGAAAAACGGCTTTTGATAGACTTCCTGCCCGGTCGCCGCCAACGCTCCCGCTGTTTTACCGTGAAAGCTTTTCCATGTGCTGACGATCTTGCGTTTTCGGGTAGCGGCTCTGGCGAGCTTGATCGCGGCTTCCACTGCTTCCGCCCCGCTTTGGCCAAACGTGCAGACCGAGAGATTTTTTGGCATTTTGTCTAACAGGAACTGGGCCAGCTCTACCGCCTTAATCGGTGTGGATGGCTGACACAGGCTCGGAAGCATGTTCGCCCTGATTTGATCTAGGGCCGCCCAGATCGCCTCGTGGTTGTACCCCAAGGGGATGGCGCCGTACTGGGCGATGAAATCGGTATACCGCGTTCCGTCTGCTTCGTACAGATAGTACCCTTCACCCCTGACAAATTTCTTATCCATCTTGAAAATGGTGAGCAAATCCGCGATAACGGGATTCAGACGCTTCATCGACTTCTCCTCCAAAGATTAATCTAAAATGAATTACTTGTTCTCTTTTCGCATGAACAGCGGGATCAGCAGATAGAGTCCATAGGCAAATGACATCCAGATCGTAAAGGCGAGCAGCTGTTCACTGGACAATCCCGAAAAAAACACGTCGCGGTTCCACAACACGAAGGCATCGATGATCAAGCCGACTGCACTGCCGATCAGCCCCAGCTTCACCACCGCATACGGACTGGGATCCAGCTTGCGAAAGATCACAAAGACGATGTACAAGACCACTGCTGTCGCGATCTCCAACAACAGGAACCTCATGAAAAAGTCTTGTTGATACGGGTCGACCAACACCATGCTGCCGAAAAACACGAAGAACAACGTCGCCCCCAGCCAGACCAGGATCGAGAACAGCAAGGTCAGGCCCAGTTTTTCTGAGAACATACCCTCATCTCCTTTTCTAAAGTTTGAGGAAATATATTGGAAAAAAGTCTTTGGAGGTAAGTGTGGAAGAACACACGATGAAGCCAGCCTCCAAGACTTGATGTGGCTGCTCAATCCGATTTGTTTTCCAACAGCTTCTGAAAGAATACGCCCAATTCGGCAAACACTTTATCCCGGTCAAATTCGGGAGAGACCAGGCATTGAACCGCCAGGCCGTCAATCAACGCATTGATGAGGACCGCCCAGGTCTCGGTGGAAACCCCCATCAGCCGTTTTTCCCGGCCAGTCTGAACAGCAGTCCCCTCCACGCTGGAATCGGCGTGGTTGTCTGCGATCAGCTCCAGGATCTTTTCCGAAAGCACCTTGTTTTCAAACGCGAGCAGCTGGCCCAATTCCTGCCTGATTTCTTCGTTGTTGAAACTAAACACAACCAGCGACAAAAACAGCCGGTGGAAAAAAGAGTCCGGTCGGCACCGTTCCTTGGCGGCATTCAAAGCCTCCGGGACGGCGAATTCGACGGATTGCGTATGAGACATCTCCTCCCAGGAACGAAGGCACACATCTTTTACCACGTCCAACATCAGTTGGTTTTTGGTGTGAAAATGGTAATAGACGGTCCCCTGCGATACATTTGCCTTGTCAGCCACCATTTTCAGCGTGAGCTTTTCCAAGCCGTTTTCCACGATGCACGCCTTGGCTGCTTCAATCAGTTCCTGTTTGGAAACGACGTTCGGTTTTGCCATTCATCTCAGTCCCTTGCGTGTATTCCAGTGTGTTTCCTTACTCCACCCCGAATGATTATGTATGGAAGACATATTATCGAGTTAGCCATTCAACCAACTAATTACACTATATACCATTTCCTGCAAAAAAAGAAGATGATTTTCCATCATGTTGTCATTAATTTTTTGTAAATCGTCCCAAAAGGTTTTACAGGCATCACGTTGCCCGTACAGGAGGTTGGTCTGGACCAACATCCTGCACCAGCGCCGCTGCCTGACGATAAGTCAATCTGCCTGCTTCTGTTCGAAATAAAAATGCAGAAAATCAAAGGTACGCTCCAGCGCCTGTACAAATTCATCCCGGTTTTGAAACAAGAAATGAATCGTTCTGATATCGACCGGCAGGATGTCTCTGTGTTCCACTAAAAAATCTTGTAAGGACCTTTTCCCTGTCTCCTCGACCAGATACGTAACGATACTGGCTTTCTGAGGAAAATGTGTAAATTCAATCTGCATCCGATTGCCTTGGTAGATCGCCTTGCCGCCAAACAGAATACGATCATCCATATGTATGCGTTGAAACGCGTATTCCGCCATGAATCGATCAGCCATCTCTGCATAGAGGGCGTTTCCGGACCGCGCTGCTTATCTTCCTTTTGTTTGCTTCCTTCACAAGCATGGCAAACGTGAATTCGCTCAAAAGAATTCCCTCCTAAAATTCCCGAGAATAGGGGCCAAAAGTGCCTGTGTAATTGGTTATCTGTATATTCAGCGATGCCAGTTTTTTACGAGTTCACGCACGAAGCTATGTTATCATATCAATAGACGCAATTTTTTGTATATTGTGCAACAAGGAGGTTTTCGCTAATGGGCATGATCATCGTGAGTATATTTTTTCTGGGCTGGCTCGTGATAACTGGCTATATTGCGATAAATCCTGTTGGTTATTGGGAACTATTCGGAAAATGGCAGGCGAACCGTTATCCTTCCAAACAATACTTTTTTATGCTGAGGGTCTTCGGAATTATTGGTTTTCTCCTGCCATTTCTGTACATTATTAGTCAAATTTTCGATTAACGAAGACGATGGCACAACAAAAGAAGACGCCAGAACATACCCATAGCAGGTGTGAATCTGACGCCTTCCGTATCCGGGTATCAGGCTTTGGGATAGTCAACTGCGAAACATTTCGGGATTTTTGACTCTAATGGATATGACCTCTCCGCAGTTCAAACAAAACGTATATACTTTGGGAGAGCCAAACGACATTTTTTTGTCAATGGGCTTTATCGGCATGAAATCATCGCCTTCTGCGAACTCCGAACCATTGCAATTCGGGCATTTTCTTTGCTCAGTCAAGACACATCAACTCCAAATAAGAATTACAGGAGACGTGAACAACTCACTTTCCCAATCATCCGCATTGGCAATATTTCCCTGACAAAAATAGTACCACGGTTTTGCCATACTCCGCCAGTGAGGCAGACTTGGCTTTTCCTTGTTTCGGATTCATCGAGACTTCTTCATAGAGGGAGTTGGCATCCATTAGCAACTGTCAACGCCGACTTTATTTTGACCCACCATCGCCGGTTTAGAATTGACCCACCCGGCGATTTTTTGTTGGTTAGGTGGTAGAGGGGGAGCCGTAGGCTCCAGTCCTCATCTTCTCACGAAGTCGGTAACTATTCCCCCTAATATTGACGATGTGGGAATGGTGTAAGAGCCGATCCAGGATAGCCGTAGCAAGTATCGGATCGCCCATCAGTTCCCCCCATTCACCGAAACTCTTGTTGCTGGTCAACAGAATACTCCCTCTCTCGTATCTTGCACTTACTACCTGGAAAAAGAGGTTAGCTGCCAAACTGTCAAACGGTAAGTAACCAATTTCGTCAATAATCAGGAGCTTTGGTCGAATATAGATGCGTAGGCGTTTATCCAGCCTGTTTTCCGTGTAAGCTTTTCGCAGATCTTCGATGAGTTGCGAGAGACTGACAAAGTAAACGGATATCCCTTGCGAGATGGCTTCTACAGCCAACGCCACCGCCAGATGACTTTTTCCTACTCCGGGAGGCCCTAAGAACAAGACATTCTCGTGTCGGGTTACAAAAGTCATCGTGGCCAGCTCTCGAATCAACCGTTCGTCAATGCTGGGTTGGAAAGCAAAATCGAACTCCTCCAGCGTTTTTCGGTAAGGCAAGTGTGCGAGTTTGGTGCGTACCTCCATATTCCGTTTTTGACGTTCCGCTATCTCTGCATCTAGAAGCATGTTGAGAAAGGACAGATAGGTGGGCTGTCCATGACTTGCCGCTTCCAAATGGGCATCCAAGAGTAGAGCCGCTTGCTGAAGCCCAAGTTCCTCAAGACGTAGCCGTGCCTGTTCCAGTTCAATCATGCTCCCACCCCCGTCAGCTGCTCATAGACATCCAGCGAACGCACTTCCACTTGCTGCGATGAAATCTGTCGGGCTTGCGGACGTGGATAGGCATATCCTTGAGCAGTCGTAAGACCTGCATACTGGTTTTCACAAAAAACAGTTGCACGGGATCGATAGACCTTTTGGTGTCGAGCAATACATGTGCCGTCGGCCCAGATTTCCACCCACCCATTCACTTCTCGCACGGTACCCTCACGTCCACTGTACCTCCATGGAACCCCATATCGTACACCATCGTAGCTAACAAATCCGTCTCGGCTGACCTGTCTCGGTTCATGCAAGTATTTTTCCCATCGTTCAGCTGAAGGGATAGGCGACAGATTTTCCTCACGGAGTCGGTCGATGGGACGTTCGCCGGTTGTTCCATGAATACGGCGGTTAATCCGCTCGCACCAGTGTAGGGCTTGTTGATTGAGATCCTGTAAATCAACGAAGCGTTTGCCAGGAAGAAAGTTGTTTTTTACGTATTGAACGCCTCGTTCCACTTTTCCCTTTGTTTCGGGGCGTCGAACTTTGCATACTTTTGGAACAAGCCCAATCGCTGCAGCAAAGTCGGCAAAAAGCGGATGCCAGCGAGGTTTTCGATCATCTCCCATGCCCAGTACGACGGTTTTCATCTGGTCGGTCAGCATTACCTTTGGGATGCCCCCAAAATATTCAAAAGCATGAATCAAGCAACGAAGAAAGCTGTGAATGTCACAACGCTTAGTGAACTCTATATAGGTGGAACGAGAGTACCCCAATACCATGACAAATACCGGCACTTTTCGGACTGTACCGTCCAAATCTACGTAATCACACAGTCCCCAGTCGACCTGTGCATATTCACCAGGTTTCGTCTCGTAACGAAGAACAGCGGGAACTTGTTTGGGAGGACGGAAGTCCTTCACATAGTCTTTCAAGATGGTACGTCCCCCGGTATACCCCTTTTCTCGTAGAAGATCGAATAAAACCTCGCAGTTATAGATACCTTCTTGAAGACGTTCCTGCAGGAACGGTTTATACGGATCAAGCTTGGAACCACGAGATTTACGGGTTCCCTTTTCGGGGAGAATTCACCCCGGAGATATCGGCGAACTGTATTTCGAGAATGCCCCGTTAGACGGGCAATTTCACGAATACTCTTGCCTTCTGCCCTCATGGTATGTAACGATATCACTATCCCACTCCTTAGCATGTGTCTCCCTCCGAAGATTAACTTGGCCGTTAATTACGAAGGGGATATATTCGCTATGGGTGGGTCATTTTCTTTCCGGCGAACCTGGGTCAATTATATCCCGGCGGTGACAGCAACACGCCAGAACAAAAAATCACAAATGTTTTCTTTTGGCTTTTGCTTTTATTTTGCCAAAAGCCCATATTAATGGATTTAGATAGGAGAGTATTAATGATGTTCCGCCTAACAATACTGCAATGGAAGCTGTTATTAAATCAGCGGAACTTCCCGCAGCGTTAACACCATAAAAAAGTATAATGTAGGACCATGTACCGACTAACGAAAAGATGATTAATAACAATATTTCAATTGGTGTAGGTATGACTTTTTTCTTTCCCTTACCAACTAACAATAAACAAGGAAGGAGAATAAATAGAGTTACTGGAAGACCGATACATATATACACAGCTACCACCACAAAATAACCTACCTCCTTTTATCACAAGGCACTTATCATTCCACATTAGATACCTAGGTGAATTTTTGCCAGTCGAACTTCTCCATGCCCTCAACTCTTTCATCATGAGTTATGTTGTACCTAGTTGTACAATTACACCTGACATTTAGTATAATTTGGATAATTCCCTATTGAAAGGATGAATTCATGCTGTTATATATAACTGTCGTGGCAATCATTTTTTCGTTACATTTATCTTTACGATTAAGCAAGTTGTCCACCATCCAAACCGATCCAATATCCTGGCAGTAATGACCGCATTGTTGGGAGCATATTTGATTATGTTGATGATCGAGGAAGTGAGCTGACTGGCATTAACCCTCAGGGAATCGAGACAAAACAGAAAATGAACATAATACATATTTTACGTCTTATAAAATACCAGTAAGTCTATAAACCTTGGAGGATTGACCTTGATGGAAAATGAATTTTTTGTCGGGTGGGGAACTCTATCGCTGATCAATGCAGGACTGGCTCAAGCAAAAAACCGCAGTGGTCTGAACTGGTTCTTCCTTTCATTACTTCTTGGTCCAATCGCGACACTCATTATTGTTGTTTCAGATAAGCTGCCTGACAATCAACATTGATCAAAACGAGCGTTGCAGTAAATGGTCGTGGTACTATCTGAGACAAAATTCTTGATATGGAGGTCTCCTAATGTCAAACCCAATCCAGGGCACTGTCATAAAACGTCATGTGACCAGTTATCCCACCCCCATAGTTTGTAACGCAGGGGATATACTTCAAATCATCAAAGAAGATGAACAATGGACCGGATGGGTCTGGTGCAGGAATGAAAGCGGACTGGAAGGATGGGTGCCCAAACGTTATTTGCAGGTAAATGGGAACCTTGGAACCGTACAACACGAATACAACTCGTATGAACTTACTGTGCACATTGGGGAAGACGTAACGATCACGTGTGAAGAGAGCGGATGGTTTCTCTGTATCAATGCAGATAACCAGGTTGGATGGGTGCCTTGTGAATGTATTCAGATCAATACATGAGGATAATGTTATACGCTGCCGGCACGCACTGAGCATGGTGGTATTCGCGGTAGTGCTCTGGCCGGATGGATTCTGGATGCATTGCGAGCAACCACTGCGGGATCATGGTTCGTTGTGATATCGACACTGCACCCCATTGAAAGCTCTATTCCCGTGCTTGCCCCCGCTTCACCGTTGAAAAAAATTGCCCCGTTTTCCGGGGCAACCAGACTGAAGACAAACTGTCCTTTTTCATTGAGGTTCCGCAAGGAAACGATCTTTCCATTGTTGTCAGGACGAAAGGCCTGCACATTGATCAACCGAAGGTGGAGATAAAGTACGGGCATGGAGTGATGGGCCAAGCGAGCTCCTTTGACGACCTGCTCAGCGGAAAAACGAAAGACGCGGGGAAAACAGGGGGCACAAGTCTCACTTCATCGAAATACCCAGATGTTTGCCCCCTGCCCGCGTCGCGTTTTGGAGCGGACGCGATCCGCTTCTTTGCTGGTCGTCAAGAGAGCGAGCGGGACCTATCACCCATGCGCCATGGACTTTGTCTACACACTGATTGCCCCGTTTTCCGGGGCAACGTGTACTACTCTTCAGGTAATTTCAATACCTCAGTTTCAAATTGCTGGTAAGCACTCTGGATGCCAATGATCACATCCTTTATTTTGAAGTACCCTTGAGAATAGGCAACCGTATCCCTGATTTCTTCCCACATATAGTGGTATTGTTTCATGTCCTTGGTCTCACAGATTACAAAATCCGTATATCTGCCGCCTAATGCATCCGCATCAAAGAATTTTACTTTCACATGGTCTTGATACTTACCAATAATGTGGTACAGATCTTTTGCCAATTCTCTTCTTTTTTCACGCGGCAAGGCCAACCAGGATGGATAAAATTCAAGCAGTACAACAATTCCGTAGTTGAAGTCGCTCATATAATCCCCAAGAGAAAATTTGTCATTTGATAAGAGTTCGACCAGGTGAGTATATTTACCTGCGCATGTATGTAAAAAAATGTTTGTGATGGTGAGTGTGTGCCCATCGCCTAGTCGCGATACATTAAATAAGCTAGGTGTTATATTCGTATGCGTAAATTATTGGAGTTGTCCATTATTATTGGGATAGGCTTTTTACTGGTCTCTTGTTTGGCGGAGGAAGCAACATTTTGTTTGCGTTTTAGCAAGCCCCCCTGCGTTAATCCTGTCCTTTCACGTAATCACTTACTTTACATAGCCATACCATGTGGTGACGATCTTTTCCCCAGTAATCTCTTGCGATGAAATAAGGTTCGCCAAATTTCCGTAGCCATTTTGTTTGAGCCTGCTTGTAGCCGCTATCCAAACAAAACTGTTCGACTCCTGATTCATGAAGAACCTCCATCATCGAATGGATCAGAGCTGACCCTACGCCCTTGCCTTGAAATTCGGGCAAGACGTAAAGGCTGCCCAACTCTCCAATTGCCTCAAGCTGATTATTTGTAAATTTCTTAATATCACTGCTGCAAGGACCGAAAGAAACCGTTCCGATAAGATTGTCATTCATTTTGGCAACAAGAAAGAAAGTTCCCGATTTGGCATTTACCAGTGAAGATGTGAGCAGATTCTTTTTAGACTCAATCTCATATTCAATATCACTGGTTAAATGTCCAAGGCCGTCTTTCTCAAAGGCATCCGTAATCGATGCTTCAAATACAGCATAAGCTGATGTTATATCTTCCCTGGTCGGTTTGGTAATGAGTAAGTCATTCATCATCTATTTGTCCTTTCATGCGGGGAATCTTGAATCATTCGCCTTTCCTTTCGCCAATACCGAGGATCTGCATCCCCTTCTTTTTCCTTATATGTTGATGATGGTATTCAATCATACCAATGTCAAGCGTCCGTAAAGCGGCCGAATCGATGGCCCCATAAAGTAAACCCGATCAAACTCGCAGGCGCAGACCGCGGGAATTTTTTCGAGGGGGGAAATGGATTGGATAAGGTCAACCGATTTTACGTACTCGCTGGTGCCTTGTTAATTCTCATCGTCGGCTTTTCTATTCTTTTCAACTATTCCCATACCTGGTCTTACCTTTTTCAAGGCTCCAGCCAGCATTGGGAGGCGCAATTTGTTGTGAGACCTTCGGAAGATGGGAACGAAGTGATCTACGAAGGAACAATCAAGCCGCTAACCTCCATGAATGTCACCCAACTTACCTATAAGACAGACTTGGTAACAAGCCAACCTGGGGGTACGCTGGTTTCCCCACTTATCGAGGAAGGTAAACCGATTTAATTATTTGTCACAAGTCCGGGGCGTGACTCCATACAGTTTTGAGCGGGGATGAATGCAGAAGAGATAGCCAGCATATTTTTCCGGGACTTGGTCTATGAAATCACCTGGAATGATGAAACGGGGCAGCATACCGAAAAAATCGTCTTGAAGTTGGTGCCGCCTTCGTGATCCGGTTCCAACCGAAATTTTTCTCGTTTTATTTAACGGCAAGCCAGATTTCGTTCCGGGAATGAAGACTATGGAGATCTGGACTAATATAGGCCTCTATCGTCGGCAGTTCAGCGGGCACATACCCGTTAGAAGGGAGCCATTCCGAATAAATTCGTTTGTAGGCATTCACTAATGCGGTTGGGATAGGCCCCTCTATCTCAAACACAATCCATTTCGCTGCAGGGAATTCAAAGCTCAGAAATTCAGCCGGCACATCCCCCGCATGTTCTGCGGCGATCCAGTAATCAACCGTGTTTTTCTTGGCGTTATAATTGTCGTTCATTCCGATCAACCCTTTGATCTCGCCATTAAGCAGTTGAATTAACTTGTCGACCGTTCCGTTTGCATTCATTTCACCCCAAAATTCCGAAATCCCCGGCCCTTCCGCATTCGCGCCACAAGGGCATTCGCGTTTTACACCTACAACTTGAAAAGCCTCTCTGTTAACGATACGGTACTTCATCGGTTCTGCTCCTTTCAACGTCACCTGTATCGACAGGCGGTTGTACGATTGAATGTTTCCGATTCCTTTTCTGGCTTCACTTGGAGTAACACCATGCTGTTTCCGGAAGGCTTTGGTGAAAGCTTCGGGAGTTTCATAGCCGTATTTGCAGGCAAGGTCGATGATTTTGATCCCTGTGCTGATTAACTCTTGCGCCGCCAGCGTTAACCGCCGTCGTCGAATATAATCACCGACTGTAATGTCAGTCAGGATCAAAAACGTACGTTGAAAATGAAAAGCAGAAAGATTCGCTTGTCTGGAAATCTCCTCGATCGTCAGCGGCTTAAGCAAATGTTCTTCCATATAATCAATCGCTTTCTGCAATGACTCGACCAGTGCCATCCAGCTCAACTCCCTGAGATAAAGTGTACTGATTACGGGAAAGCAAATCCTGTCTTTATATGCTCTGTGTGGACAGTCATGTAAGACGTCAACACATTTGAAACTTGATTATGGAATTCATTTTTCAAAATTCGACAAACAACAGCACCCCCCGTTGGATTTCCCGGGGGAATATATGAATGTATATCGTCAACTGTTGAATCTTAAAGTGACGCAGAACATGATTTCTGCGTCACTTTAGCTATGATCGGAAAAACACCACGCTTTTCCTCCAGAATACTCCCCTATTGAATAATAAGGACCCGCTTCGTCCATATTGCAACTATGCTCAGACACCATCCTTCTCCATTTTTTCTTCACAATCGCATGTTAATCTTCCCCTAGAAAAAGAAAAGGAGGATTATCCATGACCAATAACATACCCAAAAAGAAGCGAATTGCGCTTCCGGTTATTTTATCCGGCGCATTGGTGCTGTCTGCTTGTTCCAATAATACCCTCAATCATACAGAAGGCCATGACATGTCCACAACGGGCTCTCATGAACAACAGAAGCATATGTCAGCCTCAGCAGATCCCAAATTTGAAGTTCTGACTGGAAATACATTTACGCTGACAGCAAAAGAAAGCATGCTCATGCTAGACAACAATACCATGAAAACGGCGTGGACTTTTAATGGAACAGTGCCTGGACCACAGCTGCGGGTGAAACAAGGGGAAACGATTCAGGTCAAATTGAATAACGAACTGCCAGAACCAGTAACGATCCACTGGCACGGCCTACCTGTTCCGAACCATATGGATGGGATTCCTGGTGTAACACAAAATGCTGTAAAACCTGGCGAGAGCTTTACGTATCAGTTTACAGTGGATGTCCCCGGCACTTACTGGTATCACTCCCATCAGGATAGTGTCAACCAGGTTGATAAAGGATTGTACGGGTCCATTGTAGTCGAACCAAAAGAGTCCCGACCGGTTGACCATGATTACACGATTGTCCTCGATGAATGGATGGAAGATGACAGCATGGCTGAGATGCACAACTCCACCCACTCGAATGCGGACATGAGCAAGATGAACCACGGACACATGAACCATGGAACTGACACGAACAACACCATGATGGACATGAGTAAGATGAGCGATGCTGAGATGATGCCGCTGATGTACACGATCTTTTCGGCGAACGGTAGGACTGGCGCTGCTATCAAACCCGTGTCCGTAAAAGAGGGTGACAAAGTGAGAATCCGCCTGATCAACGCAGGGTACCTCTCCCACAAATTGCACTTGCCTGGTCATCAGTTTAGGATCGTCTCAACAGATGGCCAACCGATACACAACCCGCCTGTTATAAACGAACAGCTGCTGAACATCGCACCCGGGGAGCGATACGATATCGAGTTTGTCGCCAATCATCCTGGCAAATGGCTGTTGGACGAACACAGTACATTTCCGGGGGCAAAATCACTGGCAATTCCAATCGTCTATGAAGGATTTGAGCACGCTTCTCCGCAATCGGATCATGCAGGAGAGATGCCGCTTGTAGATATCACAAAATACGGGGAAGCCGCCAAAAGCATCTTCTCACTGGATGACAAATATGATTGGCAGTACACGCTGGAATTGGGAACAGATATGAAAAACGGAACCTTCACCATTAATGGTAAAGCGTTCCCAGACACTCCCCCGCTTGATGTTAAGGAAGGAGATCTGGTGAAAGTCAAATTGGTAAACAAATCTCCGGAAGACATTCACCCGATGCATCTGCATGGTCACTTCTTCCAGGTATTGAGTAAAAATGGCAAACCTGTTTCGGGCTCTCCTTTGATAAAAGATACGCTTAACATTCTGCCTGGTGAGGAATACGTCGTTGCCTTCAAGGCTGATAATCCGGGGCACTGGATGTTCCACTGCCATGACCTCGGCCACGCTTCCAAGGGAATGGTAACCGAAGTGAAGTACGATGGTTTCAAACTTGACTTTACTGTCGATCCAACCGTGAACAACAAGCCAGAATAACAGAATGACCAGGATTAAACGGACATGCAAAAAGGGCAGGAACAAGCGTTTCCGCCCTTTTCCCGTACATCCATGTCAAGAGAAGCTTTCTGACTGAGGTAATGTTATCGTAACGGTCGTACCCTTTCCCACTTCACTCTCGATGGAGATTTCTCCTTGATGTGCCTCCACAATCCCTTTCACGATTGTCAATCCGAGTCCGGTACCCCCTTTCTCCCGATTGCGCGATCGATCTCCACGATAAAACCGTTCGAACACGTAAGGCAAATCCTCTGGTGAAATACCGGCACCGTTGTCGATGACTTTCACCTCAACCTTTCGTTCTTTTTTTACAACGGAAATGATGACTTCCCCGCTCTCCGGAGTATGTTTTAGTGCATTCGTAAGCAAGTTGGAAAAAACTTGCGCCAGTCTTTGTTTATCCCCCAGAATCCAGACATCGTTGTCCAGCCGAACTGTTAATCGTATTCCTTTTTGCTGAAAAGATGGATTCATCGAATCTGCAATGTTTTCCACGACCTGGTTCAGGTTGATAACATCAAGGGAGATGCTCAGCGCACCTGCTTCCGCCTGAATGACTTGGTCCAAATCGCTTACGATTCGGATCAGCCTCACCACTTCGGAACGGGCAGCCTCCAAATGTTCCGGAGTTGCTTTCCATATCCCATCGATCATCCCTTCCGTCTGGGCAAGCAGCGTATTCAATGGAGTTCGCAGCTCATGTGCAATATCTGACGTAAGCCGTTTTCGCAATTCCTCCTGCTTTTGCAGATTGTGAACCAGATTGTTAAACGTTTGAACCAAATCATACAATTCGTCCTTTCCTTTGGGGAGGGGAACTCTTACAGACAAATCTCCTTTCGTTACAGCGAGAGCCGCACGACTCATATTGACAATTGGTCTGGACATCCATTTGGCGATGAAAATACTGATCGTACACACAATGACCAATAAAGCAAGCATCGTCCACTGCAGGGCATTTGTATGGGCTGTCTGAAAGTGTTCCTCCAAGGAAATGCTGTCCGTGTTGTCATGCTCGATACCTAGGTACCCAATCGGTGTACCACGCACCAGAACAGGGATCATGTCATCCTGAAGTTTGGTATGAGCAGTCGTTGTGTTCCCAAACGTTCGGATCAGCTGCTTTTCCTGGTCATATACCGTGATCTTCAACTTCAGCAGCTGTGACGCGGTATCTAATTTCAAAAACGTGCGTTCGTTCCACTCGTGTCCTTGTTGATATTCTTCCCTTAGCATGGCCAGAAGATCTACTTGGTGTTTTCGATGAACATCGCTTATGTAATAGAAAAAATGAAGATCCATTTCTTTAATGGAAAGGATGGTTGAAATCAGAATGCCGCTAGCGCTAACAGCCATAAAGGCCAGCGCCAGCTTCATCCAAATGCTTTTCATAGGTTAGCCCCCACTCTGTGCGGGATTGTCGAGTCGATACCCTAATCCGTATACGGTTTTTATGTAGACTGGCTGTCTCGGGTCATTCTCAATCTTGTGACGCAAGTTCTTTATGTGTGTGTCAATGGTTCGGTCGCTTCCCGCGAAATCCAATCCCAACACTTCTTCCACCAATTCTTCCCGGGTCCAAGTGCGTCCTGGATATCGGAGCAGCGTGGTCAACAAGCGATACTCACTCGGTGTCAATTCAACCGGCTTTCCCTTCAACGTTACACGCTTTTCCCAAAGCGATACATGCAAGTCCCCCAATTCCACCTGATCGCGCAACACCTGGTAATCGCCCATCCGACGTAATATTGCCCGGACTCTGGCCACCAACTCACGTGGACTAAACGGCTTTACCAGATAATCATCGGCCCCTATCTCCAATCCCGCAATTCGGTCGGACTCACCGCTTTTGGCTGTCAGCATCAGGATCGGTACCCGGGACGTCTTGCGTATCTCCCGGCACACATCTTCTCCGCCTATATCCGGCAGCATCAGATCAAGGACAATCAAATCGGCTGCATCGGCAAGTTCCAAGGCATCCCTGCCATTTTCCGCCGTCATGACGTGATAGCCTTCCTTGGTCAGATACGATGACAAGATCTCCAGAATTTGCGGTTCGTCATCCACGATAAGAATCGTTGACACGTGTATCACCTCCTAACAGTCGGAAGAACGGACGTCAAATCGTTGGGGAATCTGCATTCGTATGCCAGACCACAGTTTCCCCTGACCCATCCGTTTTTGTTAAGCCTATCATAGAAGCAAACTGTGTAAAAATTATGGAGCCCCGTAAAAAAAGAACAAGCAGGCTTCTATTGACCAGAGCCTGCTGAAGTACTTTCTGTTACCGTGGATTTTCGACCGCTGCGTGACCAAATCACGACCGGAATGAGAAGCAGCGAGAGGAATCCCCCGGCAAGTGAAAGTGTTGCATAACTGGAATGTGCTACAACCATACCTGAAAGTGCTCCACCCGAAGCCCCTAATAGTGCAATGAATACGTCAATGGCTCCTTGCGTTTTTGCACGCGTAGCCAGATCCGTTGAATCTACGATGAGAGCTGTTCCGCTAATTAATCCAAAGTTCCAACCAAGCCCCAGCAAAGCCAGCGCGATGATTATTCCTGTCAAAGAGTCAGCTGGTGCTACTGCTGCGACAAGGCCAGCAGCAAGTAAAGTACCACCGGAAGCATACGTCATGACTGTGCGGCCAATCTTGTCAACAAGAATGCCTGTCACGAGAGATGGGAGGTACATCGAACCAATATGAATACCAATAACCAATCCGACATCCCCCAAATCATGACCATGGTGATCCATGTGAATGGGAGTCATTGTCATGATTGCGATCATTACGATTTGGGTTAAGATCATTACGGCAGCGCCGACGATGATTCCACGGTTGTTTCTTGACAGCGTATTTGTTTCCGCATCTAAGCCGCTGCTCTCCTCTTTCTTGGCCTCAGCAATAGCCTTCGCGACAACGAAAGGGTCAGGGCGAAGGAAACCCACAAAGGCAAGACCGGCCAAGATGTAGGCAGCCGCAGCCAGTAAAAACGGCCCAGCAAGGGCAGGAACACCGTGTGACGAAGCAAAACTGCCCATTACATCAGCCAAGTTTGGACCTGCGACAGCACCGAACGTAGTAGAAACCATTACAATGCTGACAGCTGTTGCCCGTTGGGTTGGCTTTGCCAGATCTGTTCCCGCATATCGTGCTTGCAAATTTGTGGCCGTACCGGCGCCGTAGATAAACAGCGAAGCGAACAGGAGGAATACACTATGGCTAACAGCCGCAAATACGACCCCAATTGCCCCAATACCGCCTGTGATAAATCCTGCTGCGAGCCCCAAGCGACGTCCGTAACGCTGGGAAAGACGCCCAACAAGCATTGCAGCCAACGCAGATCCAAGTGTAATCAACGCTACGGGAACACCAGCAAAACTTTCCGTGCCTAACATATCCTGAGCAAGAAGTGCTCCAACAGTGACACCTGCTGCCAGACCTGCACCACTAAAAATTTGTGCCACGAATACGATAAATAACGTTCGTTTGTATAGCCGATTCTGCATCTCTGGAGAATCTACGTAACTCCGTAAATGATTTTCTTTCATGCTTCCAGGTTCATGCTCCATCGCTCAGAACACCTTTCTTGTTAGGTTTGGTGTGTGAAGCTTAAAACATCACCATTTTTTCGGCCCATTCCACGAGGTCGACACAATCATTCATCGTGGAGATCGGGCAAGAAGTTTGGTCCTCTAATTGCCTTTATTTAAGGTACGTTCCACATGCGTACAGAATTCCATTTAAGTGACCGAAATAAGGTTGTTTACAAGGAGTGGTTATTGATTTGTTCTCGCAGCAGTGCCTTTATCGCTGTCATGGATCGGAGGGTTGTTTAATTTAGAACGTTGGTCGCTTCTCACATTCATTTCTCTTTGAAGTGCAGTGCGAACGGCAAGGAGTTTCTCCCTGTCCAAATATCCATCCTTCCAATAGGCACCGTTGTCCAGAAAGACCAGGTTGGAAGGTGAAATATCTTTCAGGCCCATAACAAAACCCATTATTTGCGCCTTCGACAAGTCGGTCTGGAGATGTTCACCAGCCACTTCCAGCAGTTTGAATAACTTAGTCAGTTCGCCAAGAGAAACCAACTTTTCAGTCATTGCTTTCATCACCTCTTGCTGACGGCGGCTGCGGTCAAAGTCGCTCGAATAATATGTGACACCTCGACTGTCTTGACGGTGACGAACATAGTCTAATACCTGATCGCCGGCACCTGCACCCCGGGGTTAAGATCAAAATGTGTGCCATCGGTTGGGTCGTTGTAGTACAACTTGCGGTGTACATTTACTTCAACACCAACCAGCTCGTCAATCACTGATCGGAAGCCTTCAAAGTCAATGCTGATGTAATGCTCGATGGGAATTCCAAGCACGCCAGCAAGTGTCTTTTTGACGAGCGTTTCACCTGTTTCTGTTGGTACCTGTCCGTTTCGTTCAGCCTTGCGCCGGGCAATTTCATCTTTTACGTAATCCGCTGGTTGAATTACTCCTCCCCTGACCACTCCGAATATATAGCGCTTATGTCCTACTTTTCTTGTAAGGCTTCAATCAGAAGGGAAGCATAATACTTGCTGCCGTCCGGCTTTAGATGTACCCCGTCTTCGTAGAAGTAATTTCCCTTCCCTTCACTGGCTGCGTACCAGTCTACTACTTTCGTATTGCTGAATGCACTGGCGACTTCCTTGATCGTCGGATTAACCTGATTTTGCCATTTTTTCGGAACTCGCGTTGTTACTAACAACACCTGTTTGGCATCAGAAAGTGACGTTAACAAATTGCGCAGGTGTTCTTTCTTGAAAGGGCCATTCGTCCCGAGTTCAATAATGATGTGGTCCCCTAATTTCCCTTGCTGTTTTAATCCATTTACAACATCCTGGGCTTGCGACATTTGTCTGCCGATCTTTCCATCTACCGTGATTTTCGGCAGCTTTTCCTTCAAGTAAGGCTCCACTCCCAGAATGACAGAATCCCCGATGACAGTGATCCCTTCCCCATTGAGTGGTTCCTCTTGCTTCGTCTCCGTCTCGATTTTCTTTGTTTCAGTCTCGCCCGAATTCTTTTCAGTGCTCTGCGGGTTGGGAGATTGTTCAAATTGTTGGCCTTGTATTTCTGCCTTTTCAGGCGTTTCCGAGGTCTGTGCTCGGAGAACCGGAAAACCAACAGCACAAATGAAGATGACGACCCCCCATATCATCCACACGTTTCTCTTCATTTTTCCATTTCATCCTTTCATTTTGAAATTCATTCCCTTGTTACGAATTCACGCCTTTACTCAGAGGAGTCGTCCTAATCTGCCAAACGTTTTGTCAGTGTAACGCTTGCGAACGAGATTACGAACATTTCCCCGGCGAATCGGCTCTTCGACATACTTGTATGATAGAGCTGCCAGAGCTACACTCATGATCAATTGCAACAAAATGTGTGTGAAACCAGGCTTCTCGGTGTTGACTGTCGGACTCGACAGAACAATGACCGGATAATGCCATATATAGAGACTATAGGAACGTTTCCCAATCCAGGTCAGGGGTCGGCACGCCAAGATTTTCCCCAGTCGGCTGGCCGGATGTGCCAATACTGCAATGACACCTGCGGTGACAAAAGACACAATAAGAAAACCGACCTGATACAGCCAATCATCGTATTCATTTACTGCATTGATCATGACGAGTAAAACAATTAGCCCCAGCACTCCTTTTACATCTAGCAACGTTCGAGCAGTAGGGGAAATCCTGTCATTCAACTTCCAGCTCGGCCAGACGATTGCCAATGCTGCTCCAATCAGGATAGCGAATGCACGGGTGTCCGTCCCGTAGTACACTCGACTTGGGTCCGTTCCCGGCTCATACATGAGTGCCATTGCACTGGCGGATAGGGAGGCCAATAAAAGAATCAGCAGCATTAGTTTTCCTCGTCGCGGCACAAGTTTTATGCCGATCAAGAAAAGAATTGGCCAAACGAGGTAAAACTGTTCCTCAATGGAAAGCGACCACAGATGTCCAATTGGAGAAGCTGGACCAAAACTCTCAAAATAGGAAACGTCATGAAATATGAGGTACCAATTGTTCATGTAAAAAAGTGAGGAGAGAAAATCACCCTGCAGTGCCCGCAGTCTGGAGAAATCGGTCATACTCAGCCATGAAGCCACCACCAGAAGCATGCAAATCATCGCAGGCAACAGTCTGCGTATTCTTCTTATCCAGAAATTCCAGATAGAAACCGTATTGTTTGTTTTATACTCCAATATGATCTGATCCGTAATAAGGTAGCCGGATAGTACAAAGAACATCTCTACTCCCAGCAGCCCACCTTGCATCGACTCCCAATCAAGGTGGTAACCAATCACAGCCAGGACAGAAATTGCTCGCAAGCCGTCTAAACCAGGCATATAGCGTTTCAACGGTTGGTTATGTTCCCTGTTCATGTTGGTTCAATCCTTGTCCGTTTATTGGCTTATTCTCAGCAAGAATATAGCTCCTGGATGTCACGAAGGTTTGATAAAGATGCAAACAAGATGTCAACGAATAGTTGTATCCACTCATTTTCCGGGCGAGTAAAGGTTTTTCCGTAAACAAACGTCTGCTCTCCCGGTAATCATAAGAATCGGAATGTTATATTCTGCGGTTCCCTTCTTGCAAATATCCAGACAGCAACACTAATGTAACGATTTATATGAGCGGAATCAATTTCATTTCGGTTACAACGAGTGGAGAATTCAGTATCGTTGAGTTTCCGACTGAATGAGCATGAACTTAAAACAGTTTTCCGAAAAAAAAGAGTGCCCATATCTGGACACTCTCAAAAAGGTTAATCATGTTGCTCTTCCCGCAAGCATTTACACTGACAAGAGCATCTTGCGAGTAACATGTATAAATTCAGTTAAAGGTGGTGTCATCCATTTATCTTTATGCCAAGCAATTTGAGTATAAAGCGGAGGTGTGCAAGGCTTCCACGGCAATTCCCTCATTCGCCCCGCTTCAATATCTTTTTTCACGACCATTTCAGGCAGCAGTGCCACTCCTAATCCTGCAATCACACATTGTTTAATGGCCTCGATACTGGCAAATTCAATTTTATGTAATGAATAAATTCCAAGGGATTTTAGAGATTCTTCAAACATGTTTCGATAAGAACATCCGGCTTCTGTGAGTAAAAGCGTTTCATGCTTCAGATCGTCGATTGAAAAATTGGCTTTCGATTGGTTTGGCGCGGCGACTAACAATAACTCTTCTTTGACAAGTCGCTCTACCTTTAACGATCCTTCAGGTTTCCACGCATCCATAAAAAAAGCAACATCCAATAATCCTTCCATCAGCTGTTTTCTCGCTATTTCATCAGAATGGGCAGGTTTAAATACCAGCTTTACCTTCGGAAATGCACTCTTGAACTCTTTCAGAATCAGCGGTAATCGATACGTACACTGACTCTCCTGAGCTCCTATTGTTAACGTGCCGCTGATTTCTTCTTCTCCATTCGCTGCTGTTACTGCTTCTTGGCTTAATGCAATGATTTTGTCCGCATATGTTTTAAAGGTACGTCCCGCTTCAGTTAAAATCAGTCGTTTGCCCAAACGCTCAAACAAGGGTTTGCCAATCTCATCTTCAAGGGCTTTGATTTGAGCCGTAACACTTGATTGAGCAAAATTCAACAATTTCGCAGTTTGGGTAAAGTTCAGGTTTTCGGCAGCATGTTTAAATGTAATCAATTGTTTAATTTCCATTATGCAACCTCTTTAAAATCGTTATTTTCGATTTATCCAATCAAGATAATCGTCTGTATCGATTTCGATGCTTAGTATAAGATAGGAATATCCCGAGAACAATATGCAGATGATCCCCAGGAAAAGGAGTTATTCCATATGACAATTGCGGTTATTTATGGTGGAACCCGTCCAAACGGGAACACAGAAACGTTAACGAAGTTAGCCATCCAAGGTATAGATGCAGAAGAAATCTATTTAAAGGATTATGTCATTAAACCGATTATCGATATGCGGCATGCAGAGGAAGGTTTTCCGGATGTTCATGATGATTATAATTCCATCATGAAACGTATCCTGCCGCATGATATCCTGATTTTTTCCACACCAATCTATTGGTATAGCATGACGGGAACGATGAAGAACTTTATTGATCGATGGTCACAAACATTACGAGACCCGAATTTTCCTGATTTCAAATCAAAAATGGCAGCCAAAAAAGCATATGTCATCGCGGTGGGGGGAGATAACCCATACATCACAGGGTTGCCGATGATTCAGCAGTTTCAACATATCTTTGACTTTGTAGGGACAACCTTCGAAGGATATGTTATTGGAAAAGGAAACAGACCAGGTGATATTTTACAGGACCTGAATGCACTGTCTGCAGCGGAACAGCTAAGAAAGAAATTGCAATAAAAGACAGGAGGTTGCGGCTACTGCCATGCAACCTCCTGTATATTTTTCGGGTACCTATTCCGCTTACAAGGATTCTTCAGCTGCTTCGTCCCACCCTTCCATTACCAGTTCGACAAATGCCTGAATGGTAATTTCATCAGAACGATCCCTGCGTGTAATTAAGAAGGTATCCAACGTCTGCGTAAAGCGATGCAGAGGGATGAGTTCTCCCTTTCGTATTTCCTCGTGTATTAAATCACCACTGATTATGCCAACACCTGTCCCTTTTAAAATTGCTTGCTTAATTGCTTCTTCACTGTCACTTTCAATGACAGCCATCGGCGTGGGGATCTCTTCCATACAACGATCAAACAGCCAATCAAGATAAGAAAATTTTTTAAAGAATAAGGGATACGTTTGTAGAATGGCAGAAAGGTCACTATTTTGGTGGAGGTCTTTTCTGATGACCAATAACAGCTCTTCTTCATCAAGCGAAACGAACTCCAGATCTTCATTCTTATTTTTTCCGGTAATAATCCCCACATCCGCTTCACGAGCGGTGATCATTTGAATGACGTCTACACTGTTACAAGAGACCAGTTTTAACTTTACTTGCGGATGAAGTTTCACAAAGGTATGGATAAGCATCGTCAAAAAATGAGTCCAATAGTATTCTGGCGCAGCGATAACCAACGTGCCGTAGGGATCATGCAATCGGTTTAACGCTTTGTTCATTTCCTCTACACAATCCATGATCCTGTCTACATGCTGCTTCAATACTTTTCCAGCCGGAGTCAAATAGGTTTTCTTCCCAACCCGATGAAATAAGGGGTGACCGATCTCCTGTTCCAGATTTCGTATATGCATTGTGATCGTCGGCTGCGTATATCCAAGAATCTCGGCTGCTTTCGTCTGATTAAGATGGGTAGCAACTACCTGGAAGGTTTTCAATGTACGAAGTTCCATATTTCCCCTTCCCCTTATCCATACCTAAAAATTTGTAATCGTAACCATAACATACATCAATTGTTCTTTGATTTAGACTCTATGGTAAATTATGACCAACAAGATTTCAATGCAGAGGAGGAGCAGGGTTGTTTTCATTTCGAGTCATTGATCCACCAAATGTAGAGAAACTATTGGATATGAAACAGGTAATCGAATTGGTTGAGCGTGCGTATTTGTTAAAGGCACAAAAAGAGGCAGCGGTATTCCCGATGGTGTTCCATGAATTTTCTCCAGGAAAAGCTGACATGGACATCAAATCAGGACATCTGGTGGGTGCTGATATTTTCGGATTAAAGCTCGTGTCATGGTTTGGGGATAATCCTGCCAAACAGCTGCCTCCCCTCGTTGGTTTCGTGCTGGTGCTCGACAGCAGAACAGGCGTCCCCATCGGGATGATGGGAGGAGAAGCAATCACGTTAATGCGGACAGGAGCAGCAGGAGGGATTGGCGCCAAGTATCTTGCACGAAAAGAGTCTGAGCATTTATTGATCGTCGGAACAGGTCACTTGGCTCCTTATCTGATTATGTCCACGCTGATGCTCATGGATCATATCAAAAAGGTGACAGTTTACAATCATCATTCATTGGAGAAAGCAAGATCATTTTGCTCTACGATATCAGCAATATTAAAAGAAAAGTTCCTGGCTCCGTATCGGGACAATCCGGTGTTATTTGAGAGATACGCTTCTCGCATCGAACAAGTAGAATTTGCGGCAACTGACCAGATTCAGAAGGCAACAGGAGAAGCAGACATTATTATTACCGCAACTCCTTCGCGACAACCGATCATTCAAAAAGAATGGGTTCGGCCGGGAACACACTTCTCTTGCATTGGGGCAGATCTGGAGGGAAAACAGGAAATCGACGAGCGAATTTTCGCTTCTGCACGAGTATTCGTCGATGATGTTGACCAGGCTGTCCAGGTAGGAGAAACAGAGATACCGATCAAAACAGGAGTCATAGAACGAGATAACATTGTTGCGGAAATAGGCAGTGTGATGCTTGGTACAACTGCTGGCCGTCTTTCAGATGACGACATTACGATCTTTGACAGCACAGGGATCGCCCTGCAAGACTTGATCACGGCTGATTACATTTTAAAACAAGCGGAAGCAAAAGGCATCGGTATCGTCGCGAACCTGTAAGGGAGGATATGAACCATGAAAATGAAGGCTTTCCTGGTAGAAGAATGGATGAATGCCCATGAAATGAACGCAACCATTAATATGGCGGAAACATGTGTGGACTCCCTCACGTTGAAGGAACTTATTACGATAGATGGTACAAATCCTGATGAATTTTTTCGCTCCCTCTATCCGCTGAAGCTAACCTATGGTCATATTGAGGGTTCTCCCGAGTTCAGGCAGCTGGTTGCGAACTTGTACGAAACCATTGAGCCTCATCAAGTTCTCGTCATGAATGGGGCAAGCGGCGCCAACTTTTTAGTGTATTACTCTCTGATCGAACCTGGCGATCACGTTATTGCGGTGCATCCGACCTATCAGCAGCTTTATGAAGTTCCTCGATCATTTGGAGCGACAGTAGACCTTTTGGAGCTGCGCCCTGAACATCATTTTCTCCCCGATCTTGACGAGCTGAAGTCTCTGATTCGACCGAACACGAAAATGATTTGTATTAATAATCCGAATAACCCAACTGGTGCCTTAATGGAACGGGATATCCTGGAACAAATTGTGGAGATTGCACGATCGTGTGGAGCTTATGTACTTTGTGATGAAGTCTATCAGGACTTACTCCAGGATGCTGAGGCCGACGTTCCTTCAATTGCTGATCTATATGAGAAGGGAATCAGCACGTCCAGTGTTTCAAAAGTACTCTCGCTTGCGGGCCTCCGTTTTGGTTGGATTGCCGCTCCACAAGACGTCATTGCGGAATGTATGAAGCACCGGGACTACACAACGATCAGCTGCGGGATGTTGGACGATGTACTGGCTGTCCATGCACTGAAGAACTACGACAAGATTGTAAGCAGAAGTCGTAAAATTTTGCGGGACAACCTTGCCCTCCTGGATGAATGGGTGAAACACGAACAATCCTTTTCCTATGTCAAACCGCGCGCGGGAACGACAGCGATGTTGAAATATGATTTTCCAGTCCCTTCTGTGACGTTTTGTACAGATCTGCTTGCTCATACTGGTGCCTTTTTGACACCTGGTGCGTGCTTTGATATGGAAGGACATGTTCGTATTGGTTATGCTTGCAGTACAGACGTTCTGCAAACTGGACTTGAACAGGTCTCACAGTATGTACGGAAAATGAAGTTGTATCGATGAAGGAACGGAGTCATCCACAGCAGACGCTAAGCGTTCAGAATAGTCACGAAGTAATCTCATCGTTCTGAGCATGCAATACAGGGACATGCCTGCTGAATATAATTGGCATGCTCTCATTTGTCGTCAACGTCATAAGGAACGAGGCGGGTTTGTCGGACATCGCAACAACGCCTTCGACAAGCCCGCCGATTCCTGACGTTCAGACCGAACATTCCAAAGGCGAGCTGCAGCAGCTTTTGTCCCTCTCTGTCTAGGACCACCTGCGCAGGTTACTTCCCCTACCTGCTTTTGATCAATAATGCAACAGCTTCCTGAACCAATTTGCTGGTATCGTTGCCAGCCTCCTTCTCTTCCAAGATGCACCGTTCAAGATTGACCGCCACGATGTAAGCAATGGCCTTGTCAACCGCGTTGCGGACAGCCGAAAGCTGACTTACCACATCCTTGCAGGTTTTCTCTTCCTCCATCATTTTCAGCACCCCGCGGACTTGTCCTTCCACGCGGCGCAGCCTTCTTTTCACATCCTCGTCATATTTCATCGGTACGGAATCTCCCCCTATTCACTATACGTGTATAGGTATATTATACCCTATATCCGGGGAAACAGGCTTAGATAAACAAGTTCACCTTCGCTTCTGCAGCATCCCCCAAATAGGTTGCAACACCGGCATAATCGATCCCGTCGATCAGTTCTTCTTTTGCGAGTCCCAGCAAATCCATGGTCATCGTGCACGCGACCAGCTTGACTCCCTGTTCCCGGGCAAGCTCTATCAATTGCGGCAGGCTCAATGCATTGTGCTTCTTCATGACATGTTTGATCAATCTCGGACCGATTCCGGCAAAATTCATTTTGGAAAGTCCCAGTTTATTCGCTCCGCGCGGCATCATTTTGCCAAACATTTTCTCGAGAAACCCTTTCCTAACCGAAACAGGCTGATCTTTGCGAAGCGTATTCAACCCCCAGAAGGTGAAAAAGATCGTCACTTCATGACCATATGCAGCCGCTCCGTTCGCGATGATAAAGGCGGCGATCGCCTTGTCCAGATCACCGCTGAACAGGATAATGGTGGTTTTTTCTTTTTGGCTCATACAATCACCCCTTACATATACGAGTATGGGTATATTTTTTGCGAGTAAAATCAGTCATACTTGGCGCATGACCTTGAATCGACTGCAATGGAATCTTCAGCACATCCTATTTTTTCTTCACGATAAAGATAAACACACCGTTGTCTTCTGTTGCTTCGATCAATTCATGGTTGGACTGTCTGATCCACGCTGAGAAGTCGTTCATGGAGCCTTTGTCGGTTGTGTGCACCTCCATGATTTGACCTGACTGCAGCGTATCGATGGCTTTCTTTGCTTTCACAATCGGCAGCGGGCAAGCCAGGCCCTTTGCGTCGACAAATACGTCCGCCATGCGTAGTCCTCCTCCTTTTTTTAACCGTGATGGTGTACTGCGCAGCGATTGGGACCGATTTCCAGCTCAATTGCCCTTTCCTGATCGACCTGCAGTTCGCCCCGGTTGATGGCCACGATTTCCTCAAAATTGGGGGGCTTCTCCATGGAAGCTGCGCTGGCCACTTGTTCCGTAAACGATGCTTTGTCTACGTTGCGCATAATCTCGTTATTTTCGCGAATCTTGCCAAGCAGCTCCCCGACAACGCCGCGGTCGTTGATTTCCTGAATATCGGCGTAATGCGCCGGCAGAACCAGGCAATCATCCGGGAGATCTTTCAGCTTGAAAAACACAGTGTGATACAAATCCTCAGCCCATTCTTTCGCCTTGCCCCCGAGATCGGGTCTTCCCAAACCGCCGACAAAGATGGTATCCCCGGACAGCAAAAATCGGTTGTCGATGAGGAAAGAGGTGGAACCCGGCGTATGGCCCGGCGTGGGGATCGACAACACTTCCACATGAACATCGCCGACCTTGATCCGGTCGTAACGATCCAGCGGTTCAAACTTCAAATTCGTCCCCTTCGCCTCTTCGGAAGAAATGTAATATGTCGCGCCGACTTGTTTGACAAGCCGCGGACCGCCGGTGATATGATCGGCATGCATGTGGGAATCCACCACATGTTCGATCTCAAATTGGTGTGTTTTGGCCAGTTCGATGTACACATCAATCTCTTTGTTCGGATCGATGATCATGCCTTTTCCATCGGAAATAACCGCATAAGACAGACAGCCTTTCGCCAACCTGTTGATTTGAATCAATTTCAACTGATCGTCCATATATACGATGGTGGGATGGTAAAACTGGCTCCAGGCAAGCATCCCGCCTTGTAACGAGCAGGTATTGTATCCTTTTTCCATCAACATTTCCGCTACATAATGGGATGCTCCGCCTTTTGCGCAAACAATGACGATTTCCGCATCCTTCGGCAGTCCCGCATACACCTGCACATCCTCCTCCAGAAAGTGGAAATACGGAATGTTCATGGTTCTCAGATTCTTGCCTTCAATTTTCCAATCGTTGTAATCCGTTTCATTCCTCACGTCGAGAATCACGAGATCTTCACCGGAACTCATTTTGCGATGAAGCTCTTCCGCCGTAATCGATCGAACTTGTTCCATTCGTAATCTCCTTTCCTGTTAGAAGTTCAATGTTACTTGGACCACAAAGGCATATTCCAAAATGTCGCCGCACCGCCAAATTCCCTGCCGCCGACGAAGTCCTCTTTTGTGTGTTCCATTACGTTCTTCGAAGTTTCTCATTCGTCGCTTTCTGTGGCTCCCTGCCACTGAGACATGCCCGGCAGCACATTTTTCACGTTGGAAAAACAGTGCTCGGCAAGAATTTGGCAGGCCATGTCGCTGCGGCTTCCCGTACGGCAAATCACGGCATACTCTTTCCCCGGGTCCAACTGAGGGATTTTTTCCTCCAGTTGTCCCAAAGGTACGGATATGGCGCCGGGAATGTGCTCGAAGGCATATTCTGCAGGTTCGCGCACATCCAACACGATGATGCTTTCGCCGGAAGCCAGTTTTTGATTTAATTCCTCGTTGCTCATGGTGTGAGGGAAATTCACTTCCGCTTTCGTTTCGTTGAGTGAGGCTTTTCTCAAGAAATGGCGGAAAACCCCGTTCTCTTCGATAAGACCGATATATTGATGGCCGGTGCGTCTGGCCCAGTTCTGCAAATCCGCGACAGAGCCCTTATCGGTCGCCCGCACTTCGAGAATTTCCCCCGGCATTATTTCTTCCATGGCTTTCTTGGTTTTTACCACCGGCATCGGACATGACAATTGTTCACATTCAAGCACATGATCCGTGTGAATTTCTCTTCTCACAACATTACCCCCTACGATCGCATGTAGATTTTCCGTATTCGATCACGCCGCCGTTTATACTGGCAACCCTTTTTATCCGTGGACGGCAGATACTCCTCACACAGGGTACAGTGGTCACAATATATCCAGCCAAATCTTGATGACCGTTGCCGTGATGAGCGCAGCGAGGATCCATTGCAGCACCTTCACGTTCATTTTTTGGCCGAGATGTGCGCCCATCGGCGAAGCAACAATACTCGCCGCAACCATCACCAGGGACGGAATCAGCAGCATGTGGCCGCCCATCACTTTCCCGACCGTGGTACCGATTGAGGAAATGAACGTGATCGCCAATGACGAGGCGATGGCCATACGGGTTGGAATCTTCAATACGACCAGCATGATCGGAACCGTGATGAAAGCGCCAGCCGCACCGACGATTCCTGACAGGAGGCCCACCGTTGCCGCGGCAATGACCGCAACGGTTGTGTTGAAGCGAATGTCGGAATAATCGCTTCTGACCGCCTCTTTTTTGGGCAAAAACATCATGACCGCCGCAACAAGCGCCATCACAGCATACGTCAGGTTAATCGCGGAATCGGGTAAATATTTTGAGCCGAAGCCGCCGATAAAACTCCCCGCTATGATGGGAATGCCCATGGCGAGAACCAGTTTCTTATTGATAAACCCGCCTTTGCGGTAAGCAAACATTCCGGCCAGTGTGGCAAAAAACACCTGGACCGCACTGACCGCGGAAACCTCTTGCGCGCTAAGGGCCGCGAACCCAAGCAGCGGGGGAATATACAGCAGCAACGGATATTTCACGATGGAACCGCCGATCCCGACCATTCCGGAAATCACGGAACCGACAAAGCCGATCGCGAATAAGGTGATGATCCACCCGAGATCCAGTTCCATAAAACCCCCTCTCATTTGCATGATTACAATGTTTGCCGACTTCTTGAACCAAATGATCCAAAATCGGAACCATCATGCGGACAAGGTCCGCACCACGCAGCTCAGAAGACCACCAGCACGACACTCCCGATGATCTGATCCCATCCGTCTCTTTTTGCCTTACACATGTCCCCCCTTTGTGATCATTTTGATATACATATACCCGTATGGGTATAATAAACCGTTCCTTTCTTTTTGTCAAGTAAGCATGATCTACCTGTTATCTTGCGCGAGTCAGCGGATTGGTCGGCATGAGGTGTCCCTGCCCGTCGACAAGTAGCTGTCAAGCAGCATGGTATCGAAGGGAGTACGATCCCATAATAAAAGCAGGCTTCTATCGAATGGAGCCTCTCCCCACTCTTTCTCTAGTCAGCCTGCTTGTTGCCTATACATGTATCATGGCCATACCCTGCTACGTATCCTCAATCATCCCCAACTCCTCCGCGATCTCCGCATCCATCAGCTTTTCCCCCGGCTGGAGCGTTCCTTCCACAATCCATCTTTGCAGTTGGTGGAAGCGGCACTCCTCTCCCTTCTGTTTTTGCAACTATGATGCGTATCACAATGGAAAACGATCAAACTGCTTACAATAAAGATATCCCCCCAATTATCCCAAGGAGGAGATCATGATGAACGAATTTGTCGCCACCATCCGGGTGCCGGAATACCCGCCGCATCTGAAACACAAGGTGATCTTTGAGACGTTTGAACGATTGAAGCCCGGAGAAGCCCTGCTTTTGATCAACGACCACAATCCGATTCCGCTGCGGTTCCAGTTTGAATCGATGCATCCTGGAGGGTTCACCTGGGAGTACCTCGAGGAAGGCCCCGACCTATTCCAGGTCAAAATCGCGAAAAAGTAAGGGAGGCCTTTGCCATGGCGACGGTTACCGTTGTAGACGAAAAGACGCTCCGGATCGCGGTGGACCTCGAAGACGCCCTCGCCATGATTCGCGAGGCCGAGCGGAATGTGGAGCGCTACGCCAAAGACATCACGACCATCTACGAGAAAATGCCGGAGTTTCACTTCGTCCACTTCTGTTTTTACGCCTACGACAGCTCAGCTCTGTTTGAACACATGCTGGGCGTCGATCCCAAACAGTCTCTCTCATTCTCGCTCGATGCGCCGGATTCGTTTTTCTACACGCTTTACGGCGGGATGGCAGCGCTGTACGAACAGGCAAAGGCAGCACTGCGTTCCGCGTAGGATCGGCCACACTTCCATAAGGAGATGATGCCAATGGGAGACTCTCCGCAAATCGTGGAATTGGACGTTCGACCCCACCTTCGCAAAAAACTGGAACCGTTCCAACTGATCATGGAAACGGTCAAGACGCTTGGTCCGGATGATACGTTTGTGTTGCACACCACCTTCAAGCCCGTTCCGCTGCTCGGCCTGATGAAAGCGAAAGGGTTTGCCTATAAAACCGAGCGGCTGGCGAATGATCACTGGAAAGTGACGTTTGTTCCCAGGGCCCGCAAAGGCGAATTGGAAGGAAGCGAACCGGACGACGAGAACCGCTTGGGCGAAGCTCCCTCCACTGCTTCGCCGGAGGCGCCGCAGACGATTGAACTGAACAACCGGGGACTGGAACCGCCGCAGCCGATGATTCGAACCCTGAAGGCCCTGGAGGGTTGCCGGACTGGCGACCGGGTCGTCATACACAACGACCGGGTACCTGTCTTTCTGATTGAGGAGCTGAGGGCACTGGGATATCCCTATACAGTGGAGGAACAGCCGGACGGATCGGCGCGGGTTACAATCCAAAAGACGTAAGGGTGGGACCTCGATGTTTCTCCTTCCTTTTCTGTTCATTGCCACGGGGCTGGCCTGTTTTGCCCTGTTTTCTCTTTCAACACTCGCGCAGGCGGCCGTCTGGATCGCGCACCCGCCCCGCATTCCGGTGGGATGGTTTCATGTTCATTTGCTCGTACTCGGGTGGGCGACGATGATCGCCATGGGCGCGGTGTATCAGCTTCTCAACGTGGTGCTTCAAAAGGACGTGTTCAGCCGGAAGCTGGGTTACGTGCACTACGCGCTGTATACCGTCGGAACCGTCGGTTTGCTGGCCGGGTTTTCCGCCGGACGTGTGCAATGGATCGCCGTGTTTGCCGCTCTGGCCTGGATTGGCATCGTCTTGTTTGCCGTAAACATCGGGGTGACGTTGATCCGGGCGGGCCAATGGAACCCGATCACGCTCAGTACCGCCGGCTCCATTTTGTTCCTCGTGCTGACAGGACTCGCCGGGCTTTTCATGGGGTTCAATTTCGCATTCCGGTTGTGGCCGGAGTGGCATGAACGGCTGTTTTACACCCATATGTGGCTGGGGACCATCGGATGGTTCGGGTTGTTGATCACCGGCTTCAGCCACAAAATGCTGCCGATGTTCTACTTGGCCCACGGTGTGTCCAACCGGATGGCATACGTCGTTTTTTGGTTGTGGAACGCCGCCGTCCTTGCGGGAGCCGCCGCATTCCTGACAGACGCACCCTTTCCTGCTGTCGGAGCTGCCGTCGGTTTGTTGACCCTGGCGGTGTACGCCTACAACGTGCACACGACCCAGATCCGCAAAGCGCGCCACAAAAAAGTCCTGGCGCAGGCGTGCTGGCGGCCGTCTACAGCACGCGGGCACTGGCCGTTGTCTGTACCGCCGCGCTCGCATACACCCTGTTCGCTCCCGAACGGTCCACGGATGAACGGTCTGTCGTGATCTTCGGTTGGGCTTATCTGTGGGGCTGGGTCGCTCTGACCATTCTCGGGTATTTGTCGAAGATCATCCCCTTCCTTTGGTGGACACACAAGTACGGGCCTCGCGTCGGCAAAGAAAAGATCCCAGCGATGGCCGACTTGCTGGAAGACCGTTACGTCGCTTATGGGCTCGCTCTAACCGCGGCAAGTCTGGTTATGCTGATCATCGGGTTGGGGATGGACGACGCGGTGTTGATACATTGGAGCGGCGCAGCGCTGTCCCTGTCCTCGCTCTTTTACGCGTGCTTGATCGGATGGGTGTTTACCCGTTAGTTAATCGGAAAGGATTTGCAGATCACCCGGCAGGACACAGGAGGTGATTGGAATGGATACGGCGGAGATTCGCGAGCTGTTGAGACAGGTGTACGACCCCGAACTGGGCATCAATATCGTCGATCTCGGGCTGGTGTACGAGATCCAAAACGAAGATGGGGACGTCTATGTTCGCATGACGCTGACGACCCCGGGCTGTCCGATGCACGACACCATCGCGGGGGGAGTGGAACGGTTGCTGGAACGCCAACCGGGCATTCGCTCCGTCAGGGTGGATGTCGTCTGGGATCCGCCATGGTCGCCCGAGATGATGTCGGAGGAAGCGAAAGAGCGGCTCGGCTTCTGTTGAGCAAAGCTTTACATGGCAGCACCGTCCTCGGTTTCGGGGACGGTGTTTTCCACCTTCAGCCCAATCACGGAAGGGTCCGTAAGACCAATGACGGCAAACTGATGGTCATTTACATGCATCATGAAGGGGATCTGTTTGGCCAGATGGATCCTTTTCACGAATCCGTTCATTTTTTCGCTTTTGCGTCATCGTGACGGTACGCTCCAATCTCCTGTCATCTTCAGCTTCACCGTTCCTGGCATCCAGCGCTCAACAGCATCGCGGCAGCCAACTGCATGGCGATAATCAACATGAAGACGGGTGTCACTCGCGATTTGGTTAGAATAAAACGTGTGTTTTGGGATTTTGCCAAAAGGAGACCACACTTGGTCCATCAACATCGGTTTGGCGTTGATGGTGGTATTGAGCTTGCTACCCATCGGGCTGATGCAAACCTGGGCAAGCGTCCAGCATGGGATGTGGTACGCCCGCTCTGCTGAGTTCATGACGCAGAACATCATCCACATCTTTGTCTGGCTGCGCGTCATCGGTGATACCATTTTCTCCGTCGGTGCGCTGGCGCTCGGTTGGTTCATCCTGGGACTCAAGACCGGATGGTCGCTTACGGATCAACCATTGCCGTACGCGGATGACAATCTGCAAAAAACGTAAGCACACACACGATTAAACAAGACATCCTCTAAAGCAGGGTTCCCTCCCCTGGCTTTAAGGGATGTCTCATTGTTCTTTGTTCGCATTGCTGGTCGGGCATCGATCGCCGGACGGGACTGGTGCCATTCTCGTATTCGCTACAAGTGACCGCTCTGATCTGATATCATCAAAATAAAAACCAGCGGAAAGGATCTATTTTATGGGAAATCGGAACATGTTGCAGCAGGTCCCTTTGTTCCGGGATTTGAACCCGCAGGAACTGGACCGCGTCGAACAGATCGCCATCCATCGCCTGATCCGGAAAAAAACGATCATCTTTATGGAAGGTAGCGAAAAAGAAGCGGTCTTTTTCATTCAGGACGGACTGGTCAAAGCATACAAAACCGACGAGGAGGGGCATGAGCAGATCGTGTCGCTCTTGCAGACTGGCGATATGTTTCCCCATACCGGTTTCTTTAATCAATCGCCTTATCCGGCAACGACGGAAGCCCTCGTGGACACTCACGTTTTGGCCATACCCGTCCGCGCGTTTGAGCAGCTCATCTTGGCGATGCCGTCCATTGCGATCAAAGTCATCGATGTCATGGGCGCCAAGATTCGCGAACTTCAACAAAAACTTCAACAGTTTACCGGCCACGACGTGCACGACCGGATCATTTTCTTTTTGTTGCAATTGGCTGACAAACACGGAGAGGTAAAAGGATCTCGTATTCACATCGAATTGCCGATGACCAATCAGGAATTGGCCAATACGATCGGAACAACCAGAGAAACCGTAAACCGGCTGTTAAACCAACTGAAAAAGCAACGCATTCTTGATACGCACCGTTCGGAAATCATCATTTTGGACAGGGATGCGCTGAAACGATGGAAAGAGCATAATTAACGCGAAGCACCGCCTCGATGGGCAACGTTAATGGCGAAATACCCTTGACAGCTCCGCCAGATAGATCACGACTCCGATCACCATGATCAGCAAGCCGACCGTCGCAACAGCAGAATGAATGCCCATATTCCCGATGATGAACAGGCCCAATCCTAAGAGAAAGACCCACAGCTCCAACGTCAACCTGTCGTGCCGGACCATTTCTGCCAACAGGACGGCGCCCTTTTTCTGCTCTTTGGTCCGAAACCGGTGAGCCCACCATAAAAACGGGATGATTTTGGACAAGTACGCAAGGATGGAAGCGGAAAACCAACCAAGGACCACATACAGAATCAGGGTGGAAACGACCGTGTAGGAACGGGCAGCGCCACCATGCCATCCGTGCAGGATTACCCATACCAACGCAACCAGAAACGTAATGGTTAACAGTACATCGGCCACTTTTACCGCGCCGATCGGCTGCTTGCCACTGCTTTGTTGCCGAACATCGCGAACGAACCAGACAAGCATTCCGAGTGCCGCGACAACAAGCAGCAGTCCGGCGCTCGAAAACATCCGGTAATCTGACCACCATCCTGCACCCCCGAGCCATACTCCCGCCTGGAACAGGATGACGATCGCGTAGTTCAACTTCGTCCCCGTCTTCCTTGATACATAAAACATGGGAAGCAGCTTCAAGCTGTAGCTCGCAATCAGACCTCCCAACCAGCCAGCCAGACCGAACCACATATGCGTATAAAACAGTAACTCGTATCGTGTCGGAGACCAACCCGTCCAGGCGGCGATGCCCAGGGTCGTACCGAGCACAACGGTCACACCCAGGTCAAGAAGGCTCAGGATAGCTCCAACGGTGACCGGCGTCCACAGCTTGCCGCGAGCGTAAGTGGCTCCCAGGTTGAAGGTGTAGACCGCCACGCCCAGCACGATGAGCCCCCCGCCGCTGACAATTCCGATGCGGTTCCAGTTCCAAAAGCCGACCAAGAGGAGAATAACGCCTGTCACGTAAGCGATCAGATGGAGCCAAGCGAGGTTCCGGCTATAGGTGGAAGTTCTCAACAGCACCTGTGTCACCTGGTAGCTGGCTCCCATCGCAATCATCGTCGCCCAGCCGAGCAACAGCATATGCGCCCACAAGATTCCCTCGGGAGAATGCAAAGCCGATGTTGTTACCAGATGGGGCATGTTCCCCAAGCCAAACAGAAGAGCCGCGAGAAAAAACAAGGCTCCAGCGGCAAAAAAGGTGAATGTTACCGGAAACATATTCAGATGCGGAGGAAGGGCTGAACGCTTTTGCTCTCTCACGGTCACCACCTCACTGATTCACCATGACGGTATTGTAAATCGGGCCTTGGTTCATTTCCTCGCTCCGGAGTGATATAATGGCCGCAGTCAAATCACTGCATGTTGCGAAAGAAGGCTGATTGTCCTATGATGCATCAGATTTTGGTGAAGCGCATTTACGACGCGCCCTCCCCTGAAGACGGCGTCCGCATTCTGGTTGACCGGCTTTGGCCGCGCGGCATTTCCAAAGAGCGGGCTGCGGTCAACGAGTGGATGAAAGAGATTGCCCCGAGCACCGAACTTTGCAAGTGGTTCGGCCACCAACCGGAGCGGTTTGACGAATTCAGCGCTCGCTACGAACGGGAACTGGAAGGAGATCCACTCCGCAACGAACTGGCCGACCGAATTTGCAGCATGACCGCTGAACAAAACGTCACACTGGTCTATTCCGCAAAAGATTCCGTCCACAACCAGGCCATCGTGCTGCAACGTTGGCTGGCCCGCCGATCCGAACGGGAAGAACGCTAACGACGGGCCTGAAACGCTTTCGTTACGGTTTAAACACGGAATGAGCTTCCGGGCTGGGTGTCAGCACCAGCACAACCACACTGTCTTCCAATGCTTCGATGGCATGCTCCACCTGCTTGTCGAGGGAGATCATGCTGGCTTGAGCCAGTTCCACTTCTTCATGGGCGACAAATCGGATTTTTCCTAGCAGCACAAATACCAGGATATCGCTGGTCGTCTTGTGCTTCTGTAATACCTTTCCTTTTGGAAACGAGAACTTCACGACTTTGGACACACCATTATCCAGCACCGGCTGGATAAATGTTTCCTCGAATGACAGTGGGTATACTTTCATTCTCCCCAACTCCTGCCAGTCAATTTCAATCCGGATGACGAATCACACTTACTATTACCAATGGCAGTATCGTTTATTTACATTACGCGAGGGTGAGTGTATGCATCAGACCTGGCAAAAGCCTCACGCCATCTCTTGATCAGGCTGCACATGGCTGTCGCGGCGGACGATTTCTCACACGAACGGCCCGTTGCCAAACCGATCACGAACATGGCAATACCGACCACGCAGCGGCAAAAATCGTGTCACCCGCTGCACGACTCCAGACAAGATTTTGCAGCAGCGGCTGGTGCAAAAATTCGGCGGAACGCGCGTACTACTTTGCTGTTCCGCAAATTTTCACAGGCCTCGAATCCAATCAGGACGAGCGGCACCACCTCGACCGCGCCGAATGCGCCTCTGCTTACGAAAAGGCGACATTACTGTTTATGTGCTTCTTTACATTATGAGCTAATCTTTTCCCCACGCATCGTGGAAGAACGTCACGTGTGTAGACAACATTTTCTCCGCAAACAATTCACTTGCGTAACCGGCTACTACTTGTCCAGTCCAGCCGGTATTCGTGTGGCGATCGTTGCTCCTCTCACACTCTTTCTCATGGTCGGTAGGCTGTTCCCCCAAATATCTATCATAACTATACCCTGCTATGTATCCTCTACCGGCTAAATCGATACACTCCTCATCCCAGCACCCCGCGATCCAATGCGCGATATCGGATGGCTTCCGCCACATGGGCGGCCTCGATCTGCTCAGAACCGGCCAGGTCGGCAATGGTACGGGCCACCTTGACGATCCGGTTGTAGGCGCGGGCGCTCAGGCCGAGCGTCTCAAAGGCGAGCTGCAGCAGCTTCTGCCCCTCTCTGTTCAGGCCGGCATACCGGCGCAGCTCCTCTCCGTTCATCGCGCTGTTGAAAGGAGCGCCGGGGCGGTGCCGGTAACGCTCGCATTGAATGGCCCTCGCCGCTTCTACTCTGCAGCGGATCTCTTCGGACGATTCCGCCTGCGGCCGCTCCTGCAGCAGCGTTACCGGCACCCGGGGAACTTCCAAATGCAGGTCGATCCGGTCAAGCAGCGGGCCGGACAATTTCGACCGATACTTTTGGATCTGCTGCGGCGTGCAGGTGCATTCGCGCTGGTCGCGGGAGCCGTAGAAGCCGCACGGACACGCGTGAAGATAACAACCTAGAACTTGTGATTTACAGGGAAACTTCAACGTCGCCTGCATTGCCAGAAGATGATTCACCAGGTGGACGCATAAGACGTGCTCGCTTAGCGAAAAACATGTTGCTTGTCGATCTTGCTGCTGCAACCGGTCTCAGCGTCCGATCTCTTCGTCTGGCCGAACAGAACAAGTCATCAGTAAGCCCGCCTAATCTTAGAAGATTATCTGAAGCATTGGGAGTGTCAATCGCTTACCTTGGTTGTTTTGAGAACCTTCCGGAACATACACTAGGCCAGCGGATCAAGAAGGCTCGTCTGTATCATGGATATAACAAAAGAGAATTTGGAGAGATTTTTGGGTTGAGTCCGAGTATGATATTAGGATGGGAAAAAGATGAGTACCGGCCTTCCGAAAAATATATGAAGCGTCTTGATACATTCTTAGCTATTTTACGTTAGCATCAAGGCCCTCCTCGGTCGAGAAGGGCCTTGATGCTCTGTTGACGCTTCACGCTAAATAATTGCAGGGAAAGTTATAGAGTTTCCCGCAAATCCCTTCAGCCGTCCCCCATTACAATTCCCGCGTGGGTTGTTTGTTTGGTTCACCATTCTACAACTGCCCGGGCAAGCTGCTGCCTGACGATATATCCGTCAATCTTCCTGCTTCTGTTTGAAATATAAACGCAGTAAATCAAAGGTTCGCTCCAGCGCCTGTATAAATTCATCCTGATTTTGAAACAAGAAATGAATGGTTCTGATATCGAACGGCAATATGTCTCTGTGTTCCACCAAAAATCTTGTAAGGACCTTTTCCCTGTCTCCTCGACCAGATACGTAACGATACTGGCTTTCTGAGGAAAATGTGTAAACTCAATCTGCATCCGATTGCCTTGGTAGATCGCCTTGCCGCCAAACAGAATACGATCATCCATATGTATGCGTTGAAACGAGTATTCCGCCATGAATGGATCCGCCATCTCTGCATAAAGGGCGTTGGCATCAAAGGTCTCGATCCTGTTCTTTTTCAGCCACGGATCACCTGTTTGCTGAAACACCTGCACGATTTCCTCAAGGTGCTGGCGCAGTTCATGTTCATTCGCATACTCGAAGCTTTTTAATCCTCGCATCGCGATGTAGAACAGGTTTGCCCCAGTGTTGCGCGGCGTAAAGAGTCTGGGCTCGATGGTATTCTTTTGCGTCATATCGATGATCAAGCCGTAATCAAAGCCGTTTTCACGTTTGACAAAGTACAGCCGGTCGCCCATTTTTGGCCGTTCTTCGTAGGCATATCCCATGTGACGCAACGATTCATTCAGCATTTCTACAATAATTTTGTCTGCCAAGAATCGCTTTGTGGCTGGTTTGTTGAAGCTTGCCCCTATTTCGTCAAGCTGGCGTTTGGACATCGTGGACACGTACTCATACGATATCCAGGAAATCTTTTCAAATCCCATCGCCTGCTTGAAATGCTCAACGCTGTGCAGCAGATCTTCCGTCTGAGGAGTCCGGGCGCAAAGGACGCGTTCCAGGCGTGCTAGTGCTGCTTCATCGACAGCCAGTTTCTTCAAAAGAGGAACATTCGCTTCTTCAATGCTGCTGTGATTGTATGTTTCGTAGTTGATCTCCAGCGTTCCCTTTCGCTCGCCATTTTCATACAGTTCATAGTGCCATCCGTAATCCTCTGCATGGACGAAGGAAAACGAATGGGTGTTGAGTGCAGCCGATAATTGTCGCGCCTGTTCCGATCCTGCTTCCGCTCCATTCTCCGTGACGACCGCATACCATGTTTCGTTGGCGGGAAACAGGCAAGACGGTGCTTTCCATTTACGGACCGCGCTGCTTATCTTCCTTTTGTTTGCTTCCTTGACAAGAATGGCAAACGTGAATTCGCTCAAAAAAATTCCCTCCTAAACATTCCCGGCAAGAGGGGGCTTGCCGGGTTTCGTTTATGGCGCCGTACGCAAAATTGTAATCGCATTTTGCAGGAGTCCCCCTGCCGCAGCAAATGATACCGGATCATCCGCAATTCCTGTTCCAGCTGTGAAAATGTCCTCCGCAATCGTTCCGATGACAATGAGGGTCGCTCCTCCAATCATGGCAATGGCAGCCACTTTTCCTGTACGCGTATCCTTAGCAATTGTTTCTACCTCTACTTTTTTGCCGTTGATAGTTGTTGTATATTTCTTTCGGTTCATCTTTACCACATATTTGTCTATGTGAGTACGGTCAGATCGAAACTGTGCATAATATACCATGCCCGGTTGGTTATCGAATTGATACAGGACAACTGCGGTTTTATATTTTGGTATGTCTACTATATGATAAATGACATCCCACGTAGCTATTGTACCTGGAGCTACTGTCTTATCTGGATCATGATATTTATAGGCAGAGATATATTTATTTAACTTAGCTTGAGCAAGTGCGTAATTTTTGGGGTTCACGTAAAGACTCCAGGTTATCGGTTTTAACTCAAATATTTCGGGTCTGTCAATGATTTTGTGTAAACTCCAATAGCCGTTAGGCTCAGCGGAGATATGGTTGAACTCGCTCCGGAAACTGAACGGACAGTTGTAACAGAATTTGGCCCCAGTTCTGAACTCTCCCCGTCCACTTTCGTAACACATCCATGGTTGCCAGGTAGAGCATTTTGAGCAGGGCTTCGTCTGTAGGGAAAATGGCTTTTCCTTTGGTGACTTTTCTCAGTTGGCGATGGTAGCTCTCAATGACATTGGTTGTGTAGATCAGTTTGCGAATTTCGGGTGAGTACTTGAAGAAGGTGGAGATTTCCGCCCAGTTCGTACGCCAGGAACGGACAATAAGGGGGTACTTTTGTCCCCACGTCTGCTCGAATTGATTCAGTTCTTCCAAGGCGGCCTCTTCCGTGGCCGCTTTATAAATCGGCTGCAGGGCCGACGTGATCTTCTTGATGTCTTTGTAGGAAACGTATTTGATCGAGTTGCGAATCTGGTGGATGATGCACTTCTGGATTTCCGTGATGGGATAGCAAGCGGAAATGGCCTCGGAGAAGCCGCGAAGATTGTCCACACAGGTAATGAGGATGTCTTGCACGCCCCGGTTTTTCAACTCGTTTACGACATGAAGCCAGAACTTTGCCGATTCATTTTCCCCGATCCAGATGCCAAGTACATCTTTGTGGCCTTCCAAGTCAATGCCAATGGCCATGTAGGCGGCTTTGTTGACGATGGCACCGTCTTGTTTCACCTTGAAGTGAATGGCATCCAGGAACACGACCGCATATACCGCCTGCAAAGGACGGTTTTGCCATTCTTTGATCAGCGGGACGATCTTGTTGGTCACGTTGGAGATGAGGGTAGGAGAAACCTCGATGCCGTAGAGCTGCTGCAGGTGATCCTGAATGTCGCGGGTAGAAACACCCTTGGCATACATGGCAATGATTTGGTCTTCGATACCCGTCACGTTCGTTTGGTTCTTTTTGACGATGGTCGGCTCAAACTCACCGGCCCGGTCACGCGGAACCTGAATGTCCACATCGCCGTACTCGGAACGCACCTTTTTCTTGCTGTAGCCGTTCCGGCTGTTGGTGGTTTTCTTGTTTTTCGTGTCGTGCTTGGCGTAGCCAAGAGATGTCTCCAGTTCGGCTTCCAGCATCTCTTGAAGGGTGTCGGCAAACAACTCCTTCAGGGCCGATTGGACGTCTTCCACCGATTGCATGTTCTTTTCCTTGATCCACTGCTTGAGTTGCTCTTTGGTCATCAGGCTCATGGGCTCTCCCAACCTTTCTTAGAATTCATTGTACTCTATTTTGAAGGTTAGGAGTTTACACAAAATAGTTTATAGACTCAATATTTCTGCATAGTTCATATTACCGTATAAACCAGTATCATAAACCATGTCAGGCCTTAATTTTGTTTCTCCAATTTGAAAATTAGTAAAGCCATGCGGGCGAATACGCGGGTCATTCTTAAATTTCTGAAAAACTTGCTGATGAACCTCAGTACCAAATACAGCAAGCCAGTTGCTGGCACCACTCTTTCTCGCTGATGGAGTATTATCGTCTCCATAAGTCGTCATATATTCGATATCATTTTCAATGAGCCAATTCCAATCCAATATGTTTCCTGTTGATATTATTTTTGTAGCCAACGTTTCAGTTAGTGTATAGAATGAGACGGCAGCATTGTCAATTTTAAACACATAATCAAGAACTTGATCTTTTCCCAAACTGCTTAAGGAATCAGAGTTCGCATACCCAATTATATCTTTATGATATTGCTTCAACTTGTCTTTATAATTTTCTATTTGCAGTAGGATGGACTTTATTGTTTCAATGTCATCAGTCTGATAATCGTAAAGAATAGGGATTTCGAAGAGTACTCCCTGTACTAATGAACCATTCACAGATGAAGTAGGGTCGTCTATTGCTTCGTAAAAGTTACCATCGCTGTTGTAGTATTTGAGTTCTAATAATTCCGCACCATCATTTATTCCATCCCCGTCAGTATCCCATTGGGTTGGATCAGTAGTAATTGTCCTAATATAGTGCCCCTGGTAACCAATTCGAATCCCATTTCGCTCGATATCATCTCTTATTCCATCACCATCCATATCATCATTATTAATTTCTGTAAATAGGTCGTAGAATGTATAGAATGTCACAGGAGCATTTTTGGGGGTTACTGTTATCCTACCCTTAGACGGAACAAATGGTTTTTCTGTAGTATCTTTCACTTCTTTAATGACATTACCTTTCTCGTCAAATAAAGTGTAATCATATTTATTTGTAGTAGATGCGTTGTTTTTAACTTGTGCTTCTTTCCCACTGTGGTTATAAAGCGATAGCGTTTCACCATTATTTATTGTCTTTTTTAATAACGCTGGACTAAACGATTTTTCAGATTTAAAGGATTCCTGACTATAAATAAAAGTGACTGGTTCATCACTTACGGTCGTGACTACTATTTTTGCACCTGAGGGAATATAATATTCTGTCACAGAATTGTCTTCTAATTTATATCCTGTGCCATCACTAAGGTAGATCGCATAGTCAAACGTCCTGGAAGGAGCAACCCCATCGTTTTTAATTTGTTTGGATGTGGTCGTAATGTTTGTAAAAACATAACTTTCTCCTTTATTTACAGTGACTCTACGTAATGCTGGTTCTGTGGAGGTATCCCCATATAAAAGTTTATAATAGCCATAATACGTTATTGGTTGATCAGAAACTGTCGTTACTACAATTCTACCACCCGCTGGAATCGAGGGTCTTGCGTTTGCATTTGATGCTTGCTTTATAATAACCCCATCTCGATCATATAATGTATAATCAAACCTTTTCGTAGCGTCTGCGTTATTTTCAAGATAAATAACTGTGTCTCCTATGTTTGTAAAAGAATAGCTTTCATTTTTATTTAAGGTTATTTTTAGTAATGCAGGATCTTCGCTTACATCACATTTAAATACCATTGGATGATAAACAAAAGTAACTGGGTTACCATCTTCTACCGTTACAACAATTTTTCCCCCTGTAGGTATAGACGGATCGGATGTGTTATCTATGCCTTCATTTTTAGCTGTGCCATCACTATTGTATAAAGCATAATCAAACATTTTATTTTCTGACGAAGAAGCATCATTTATAAGTACTTTAGACGTAGTACTCGTATTTATAAAACTGTAACTTTGTCCGCTAACAATCTCTTGCCTTATTAATGCTTCCTCGTCCGAATCGTTTACATTAAAGAGTTCATAACCTCCTCCAAACGTAATCGTTTGGTCAGACCTGTTGGTAACGACAATTTTCCCACCAGGGGGTACTACTGGCTTCGCAAATGAATCCGCAGCGTATTCAATCAAATCACCATTCTTATCATATACCGAAAAATCATATTTTTTAGTCGAAGATGCATCATTTTCTAAGATACCTTCAATGTCACCCTCATTAATAAAAATTAAGCTTTGCCCAGAACTTGAAGAAGCTTTTACGAGGGCAGGGTTCGTACTTGGTTCAACAGATGTTTTAGCAGGATAATATGTGAAAGTAACCGGCAATTCTGAAGTAACTGTAATACGTACCCGTTCACCCAACGTGATATATGGTTCATCATCAGTATTCAGTCCTTGTCGTTTAATTTTTCCGTTTCTATCATAAGTTATGTAATCAAAGTATTTACCGTCCTTTTTAGAAGCATCATTTCTAATATTGGCTGCACTTGTAGTCGATTCAATAAACCAATAGCTCTCCCCTTTATTTATGGTGATTGTTTCTTTCGTAGCCCTTAGACTTACATTCTTCTCTATATCATTTTGTACTTCATTATCGTTGTCTTCTCCCTCTATAGCATCTACTTCATCTACCCGATCTTGGCTTTGATCTTCTTCTTGACCTTGACTTTCTTCATTTTGGCTTTGATTTTCATTTAACTCATCTACATTTGATTCATTGACATAAGTAATATCTTCATTCCCCTGTTCTTGATAGGTATCTATATTCTTACCCAAATCATTAGTAAAATGATCATAATTATTTGTATTTTTTAGAATTGAAGCGGCATTTGCCTTACCAACATAAGGGCTTATTAGCTGTAAGATTAGTGAAAACATAAGGACCAGAATCCCAAAGCGTTTCGCAATCACAATAAGCACTCCCCTTTTTTTCAATTGATTACTACTTGTACCAAAAAGAACCTTTTTTTAGTACACGATCAAAAATTTACTATAAATATTCTATGGTTGAAAATAGTGCTTTAGCACTAAATGCAACTAATCTACATTTCACTTTACAAGCTTGTACTGGACTCCGAAGTTTCCCATTACTGCTTATACCTTGCCACGTAGCCGAGTCTCCTAAAAAACAAAGTAGTTGTCTTTAGCAAACAAATCCCAAATCCAAGGAAGGATTAGACCTGTTCAATGGTTTAATGGCTTTACGGATTTGCCTGCACAGAGGCATTGACCTATCGAATTCTTTAAATAGAGAAATGGAGTTTTAAAAAAAACCACCTAGCTTAGAAAGTTAGGTGGCTGTAAAAACGTTCAATTTCATAATTGTACCTTTACCACAGTTATTCCATCCAATGCACGATATCGGATGGCTTCTGCCACATGGGAGGCCTCGATCTGCTTGAATCGGCCAGGTCGGCAATGGTGCGAGCCCACCTTGACGATCCGGTTGTAGGCACAGCGAGCGTTTAAGGGCAAGCGGTCTGATATCGATAGCATTGAATCACCCTCCCTCCCCTTTGATGCTGACCTCTTCATCTTGGCGAACAAAACACCACAAAAGTAAGCCCGCATTATGTCCAGCTGATCAAAAAGGGCCGATTGTATCATGGATATGTTGGCTAACTCATTCTTAGACAAGTAAAAGGAGGTTGCGGCTACTGCCAAGCAACCTACTCAATATATTCAGGGAAATCATGTTTCGAGTTTCAAACAATCACAGATTCTGGATGCGCTCGCATTTGAGTGGCATCATATGGCACGTGTATCGGCTGTAACAAGTCGGGATCATATTTCTCCCGGTCCAGCCAGATGTCTTCATCCTCCGGCCGCAGAATCACCGGCATCCGATCGTGGATGTCAGCGACGACTTAATTGGGCCGGGTGGTAATGATCGTGCAGGTGTGAAGTTTCTGGCCGTCAGGCGCCGTCCACGTGTCAAACAGGCCGGCAAAGGCAAACAATTCCCCGCTCCGCATGGTTAAACGCATCGGCTGTTTTCGACCGTCCATCTGCTTCCACTCGAAAAATCCGTCCGCAGGGATCATACAGCGCTTGCGCTCAAACAGCCTCCGAAAAGCCGGCTTCTCCTGCAGCGTTTCGGCGCGCGCATTGATCATCTTGTAGCCGATTTTATCGTCCTGTGCCCAAGATGGAACCAGCCCCCAACGCAATTGGCCAATTCTGTGTCGCCCACCGTCGGCAAGAATGGCCGGGATCTGCTGACCGAGGGCGATGTTGTACCGTGGCCTCAGATCAAACGGGATCTCCTGCAGATGGAATCGACTCATCAGTTTTTCAGGGTATGTGACTAGTGTAAACCGTCCACACATGTGCAATCCCCTCCTGCCACCATCATACCTCAACAGATAAAAAATAATCCCCCGCAGTAGCGAGAGAACGATGAAAGAGGGTATCCTCTGTCATTATTATCATTCTTTCGTAAACATAACCATCAATCAGCTCGTCGATTTTCTATTGCACCTCGACCTATAGCATTGCCTCGTAGATTCGAATCATTGCAGTCTGACCACTATCGCCACTCGCCGATTTATTATTCCATGAGTCAGCCTTCTTATCCATGTTACTTTCAAACAAACTGCTATATTTCTCGATTCCAACTCCAAAAATGCTCTCCTTGGCAAACGATAAAGCGATCAAGCCATTCTTCAAAATTGAGTGGTATTCGTTGAATATCACCCTCTTCCACGATAACAAGATAGTCCCTGTTTCCTTGTTTCACTCGTTCTGAATCAATAAACAAATACTCGCCATATCCGTGATAAGTACCAATCATATACAACAAATTCTTTTGCAGTTATCGGTTTACTTCGAGGAACGGGTTCAGCCATATATCCGTTAAGAAAGGAAAGGCTTCATCCCCAAAGAGATTTTCTTTCTCTCCATCAACACGTCAAGGGTTCGCTTCGCCTGACGCCCTTGACCCTGTTGGTTCCGAGAAAGACGTTCCGATTAGGGGATGAAACCTTCTCATATACTGGTTGATTGAGTTTACACAAAATTGTTGACAGACCCAATTAGTAGGTTGAGAGGATATACAAAATATTTTATAGACTCTCGTCTTTCTTTTCCTTATACTCGTTGAGTAATTCTTTTATCTTATCGATAACTTCAGGTGGAGCATCTTCAATTTTTTTAAAAAGCTCTAATAATTCTTTTGCTTTGTTCTTATCCATGTTCAACATTTCCCTTCTTTATAAAATTGACTCCGTCTGGACTTTCTAAAGCTTTATTTCTGAGTCGTAATCATGTGGATTTACCTGTGAGAGTAAGTACTCACAAAGCGAGGTTTGCATACCTTGATCTTTCATTGCTTGAATGAGTCTATATGCAACGAGATTACTTTCGACTTCAAGAATCTTCGTGATAGCCCCCTCCACATCTTTATATTGGAGAGGAGTATCACTAAACAATATTTCAGAAGAAATACCAACATCTTTTCCTCGAATGTGATCTAAATTTTTCCCTTCTAGCTTTTGAGATAGAGCCATGAACAATAGCTCAATGGCTGTTTTTTTGTCGGGTGAAATTTGATATTCCACTATGAAATTATAGTACGGAAATTTAGGATCTGCTTGTTTGCAAATGGCTAATGTTAAAATAAAATCATGTAATTCCTCTACTTTTTCACGCAACCCTTTAATAATCTTGTCTTGGTCTTGTACTTTCAATTTTAATTCTTCAAGTTGATTGTCCATCTCAATTGCTCCTTTCTAATCTCATATAACGAAAGGGGCTATAAAAAGCCCCTTTTAGATTATACAATTTGCATTACGTCAAAAGAAATGTAACTGTGCGAGCGATAGCATCGGCAATTGGCAAAGCATACGTGCCAGAGATTCCGGCAGCCGTCAAAGCTTTGTAAAGTTCCTTTTTGATGTAGGATTGAGTAACTTCTTCGAGTTCATCAAGCTTATCAGCGACTTTTCCAACGGCTTTGGCAATTTTTGAGCTATTTTCTTTAAACACTTTCGCAGTATCAGCATCAAGCCATTTCAAGATATGTGCTACTTCGTCGCCACCATATTTAATTGCAGCTTCGATTACTTCAAGAGCCAATTTTACCAAATAGCCCAATTTTCCTTGAATCGTAATGTTGTCTTTACTAACCTTTGAGTCAACTTGTTTCTTATACTCTGCCTTCTTTTCTTGCAGCTCTATCAGTTTTTTTTCATAAATGCTTTTGTTAGTGATAGTCTGAGATGTAGAAATTTTGCTACTACTTGCAGCGAGAGCAGATGATGTAAGAGAAATTGTGCATACTAAAGCAAGAGAACCCAAAACCAACTTTTTCATTTCCTAGCTCCTTTCCAAAATTTTTACATTTATGATATTATTGAACATGGTAGTAATTGGGAATACACCAATGGAACTATTTTTTTAGGAAAAAGGGCCTGTTTTCCTCTAGCAATGCAAGCGTAAAATGAAAACATGAAAAGTTATTCTCGAGAGAATGCTTCGCAATCTCCCTGCGACACCTCCCGTGAGGACTATGTCCTCCAAAATACCTAGTAAAAAGGAGTGCATGCACGATTTATTAAAGACTTAGGCGTATAGCATGTAGTCCTTTGATCAAGGAAACAAAATAAAACAAAACACTACAGTAATATACGTACTTCAATGAAAGGAGGGAATGATTCAGGTGACACGAAATCGATCAAACAATTTACTTGTCCCACAAGCCAATAGGACATTGGACCAATTGAAGTATGAAATTGCTACTGAATTCGGAGTGATACTTGGCCCCGACACTTCATCAAGAAATAACGGTTCTGTAGGAGGTGAAATGACAAAACGGCTTGTAGCTCTTGCCGAATCTCAACTTGTACAACGCAGTTAATAAACGCAAATGCCGTGTATCAACTGGCATGGATTTACCCGGGTTGGTAATTGAATTAGGAATAAAATAAAAAAGCAGAGGAATTATCCTCTGCTTTTTCCTTTATTCAATTGTAAATGGTTTCTCTACCAGCTCGCTGTATTTGTTAAACTTCATTGCTTTGGAAACCACTTTGTATTGACCCGGAGCCAGGTTTGCTTTGATCACTCGATAGTCCCAACCGATTTTTCCATCTGCTGTCTTTTTACCGAGCGCATTGCTTATCAACTTACCGTCTGCTGCATAGAGGTAGAAGTAGACACTCACTTCCGGATCATTGATCGCATCCACCGTGGATGTAATCAGTGTGTAGGTTGCATCCAGTGGCGTAACCGTTACAGCCAGATTTTGTGGTACTGGTGGGTTCACCATCTCAGGTGTCAGAGTTACGGTCTGCGGATCGGAATAGCTGGAAGTCCGGTAACTACGGTTGTAGGCTTCGATTTTTACCGTATACGTGCCGGCTGCAAACCCTTTGAATTCCTTCTCCACTCCAGAGCTGATGGCCGTGCGTGATTTCAACGTGCCATTTGCATCGTAGAATACCGCGTACAGGCTTGCAGAGGCATCGTTGTTGGTCGCTTTTACTTTAATCACACCGTTATTACTTACGGTCACACTGTTCAAAGTCGGTGCTACCGGCATCTCTGCTGATTTGGTTGTTACTGTGAGCTCAAGTGGTTCCGTGAATTTGGTTCCCACCTTCGGTACCAGCTTGTACTTATAGGTTGTACCACCGTCTACAGTCGTATCGGTAAAGGAAATCTTCGGTGCATAGACAACCTTCGCGAACTCTTGTTTCGTTCCGTTGAAGCGATACAGCATATAGTAGGTGGCCCCATCAATCGGTTTCCATGTCAACGTCACACGGTTGAACTGTACATCGGATGCGTAGAAGTTCTCGTCCCCTGTTTCCGCTGGCGGTTCTTGCTGGGTGGTCACCGTAATCGTGTCACTTCCGGTTACATTGTTTTTGGAGTCATATACTTCAACAGTGTATTCGTAGGTGGTTTGTGCATCCAGGTTCGTGTCGGTGAAGTACCCGTTCGATGCAGGTGCTCCCGTATAAATCACTTGACCGTCACGTTTCACCACCGCTTTGTTGTATCGAAGTTCGGCTGTCCAGGAGATCTTCACGGATTTGTGGGTTACATCGGACGTGCTGACGGTTACATTGTTCACCACGGGATCTTGTACATCCTCAAGGGTCTTCACGGTTACGGAGGCCGGAATGGTCTGGTTGCCGTTAATGACGGCTTTCACCTTGTAGGTGTACGTGGTATTGGCGGCAACCGTCAAATCCGTAAAGGTATGGGTTGCTGTAGAGCTGCGCTTCTCCAACTGACCGTTCTTGTACCGCTCCACGATATAGTCAGATGCACCGCTGATCGGATCAAACGTCAGAACCACCCGATCCTTTTGTACGTCCGTTGCTTTCAGATTCTGAACCGTTTGGTTCTCAATCTTCACATCGCTGTTCTTGGTGTCAACCGGGTTCCCCTGCGCATCGAAACCGATTACTTTGTAGCGATACGACACGCCAGCTTGCAGGTTCCGATCCACATACTCCGGTCCCGGACCATCATAGACTTTGGTGTCGTTGCGATATACCTCGTAGCGAACGGCCCCTTGAATGTTCAGAGGAATGCGGATCGAGGTGCTGTCCTCTACTTGCGGCTCATTTCCATAGGTCGGATCGGTTTGTCCACCGTCTTCGAAATCCAAAGGCGTATCAATCGTGACCGACTTCGGATTCCCGACTTCCGTGCCTTTCTTCGGAGTGACGCGGTATTCATACGTCATTCCGGAGATCGCAGTGTCATCAACGAAAACCGTATCGGTTACGGTGCGAGATTTTTCCTTGATACCTTCCGCATAGCGCTCCACGATATAACTGTCCGCACCTTGTACGGCATCCCAGGACAGGTTTACCGTGTCATTTACGATGGCCGCTTGCAGATTGCTTACCTCGAACGGCACTTGCGCATCTTGGAAATCGATCCCGAAGGTAGCTACCAGATTTTCGCTGGCATTCATCACTTTGCTTTTATCGATAGTCACTTGTACATTCGATACGTCATTCGTGTTCTCATGAGCAGCCGCTTTACCCGAGAAGGAAATCTCCAGTTGGGTATCGCTCACACGCACAACATTGGCCGTCAGGCCAACCGGTACGTTGGATACCGTAACTCCGCTTTCTACATCAGAAGCGAATGTTCCGCCCGTGATGGTAATGGTTTGCTTGTCGGTAATCGAACCGTCATTGGCAGGTGCTTCTACCAGTGTTGCCTTCCCTACCGTCATCTGCACTGGAACGGCTGGCAATGAGATCTCGCTCGTGATGGTATCAATCGGGTTTCCTTGTGCATCGTATCCCACCACTTTGTACTGGTATGTTTGACCAGTCGGGAGGTTCCGATCCACATATTCCGGACCTGGACCATCGTATACTTCCGTGCCGTTACGGAACACTTCGTATCGAACCGCTCCCGGAATGTTCAGCGGAATACGAATTGAGGTACTGTCGGTCACTTCCGGTTTCCCATAGGAAGGACCAGGATTTTGCAAGTCAGCCGGAGTGGTGATGGTCACAGACTTCATTGTCCCCAACTGAACCCCCTGCTTCGGCGTGACACGATATTCGTAGGTCGTGTTGGCCACAACGGAATCGTCCTGGAAAATTGAGTTGGTAACCGTGACACTTTTCTCTTTTACACCATTCACGAAGCGCTCCACCAGATAGCTGTCTGCGCCTTGCAGATTGTTCCACGAGAGATTCACGTGTTCGTTCACAATCGCCGCTTGCAAATTGCTCACCTGGAACGCATCTTGGAAGTCGATCCCGAAGGTCGCAACCAAGTTGGCCGTTGCGTTCAACACTTTCGATTTATCAATGGTAACTTGCACGTTTGACACATCGTTCGCGTTGGCATGGTTGGCAGCCTTCCCCAGGAAGGAGATCTCCAATTGGGTATCGCTTACCCGAGTGACGCTGGCGGTCAGGCCAGCCGGCAGATTCGTGACAGTTACACCGGATGCAACATCAGATGTGAAAACACCGTCGGTCAGGTTCACGACTTGCTTTTGCGTAATGGAACCATCGTTTGCATCTGCTTCCTTGATTGTTGCAGTTTCAATTGAAATCTTCGGCACCGGATCATTAAAATCAAACGTAAAGGTTCCAGAGGTTACCGGACCAGTTGCACCGGTAATTTTGTCTTGAGTTAAGGTAACACTTGCATTCAACACATCATTAATGTTGGCGTGGTTTGTTGCCTTGCCATTGAACACAATCTCAAATTGAGTGTCGCTCAGACGATTAACAGTTGTAGTCAATCCCGCCGGCAAGTTATTCACCGTGATACCGGAAGAAAGGTCTTGAGCTAATGTACCACCTGTTACCGTTACTAATTGCTTTGCAGAAATGGACCCATCATTTGAAGCATCTTCAACGATAACTGGACTACCCAAAGAAATGCTTGGACCTGCCGTTAATGTTTTCACTTGGTTCTCAGTAGGCATAGGTACACCACTGTACTTCTCTGGTCGCAAAATCATTCGTTGGTATACCATTACTCGACCTTGATTGTTTTTGTAAAGTGTTCGTATATAGTAGGCTTTAGATGGATCAAGACCACTCAAAATAGCTGTTCCAGGTTGTCCTCCAAATGATACGGAAGTATCTTGGAAGTTTAATCCGTCCGTTGCTACTTGCCAACGTAGCATATTACCTGTGGTTACCCCATAATCCACGATGTCATCGGGGTAATTATTATTGAATGCAACTACTGCCTTATCTCCCTGATCAAGAACGAGTTTCATCGTATGGTCAGCCAAGCTAGATTGGTTCGGCGGAAGAAGGACCTCTCCCAATTTATATAGTGCATCAGATGCTATCGCATACATACTATTGTCATTCGCAATATATAATCCACTTCTCAGCTCTTGAATAGTAGATCGTGTACGAATCGTGAATGATTCTGTATCTACGATGTACACACCTTTCGGACCAGGAACGTATAAAGATTTCGTAGATTCATCCAGAACCATTTCATTTTTTAGGCCATTAGTTAAGATTTCGTCCAAAGATAATTTGGAAACAGTCGTTCCTTTCACCTTGAACAGTGTTGGTACACAGTTGTTTTTGTACTGATATTTTGGAATGAACTCAAATCCCAATACATAAACAGAACCATCTTTAGCAACAATCGGTTTGGAGAGAGTTTCGTAACCGTCATAATACATTGTTGCTGGATTATATTGGTAAGACAACTGCTGATTGTTTTTAAGTGATCCGTCTGGATTAAACGAAATCAAACTTACTTCTGATCTTACCGTGCGATAATTTATGTTAGGGTGATTACCCGTTACATGGTATGAAGCCTGTACATAAAGAGTTTTATCCGCCCCAATTACCACTTCTGAAACATTAGGAATCTGAGATGCCAACACTTTTCCCGTCCATAGATAATTACCATCACTTTTTCTATATGCCTGAACGACAGCGTAATAACTGTCTGACGATGTATTATTACCTGTTACTCCGAAACTAAGGTAAATAGTATCATCGTTACCGACAGTAAGATTTATCTCACTTTTGGAAATAATGGACCAACCTACGGGAACAATCTTATCAAATTGGATACTTTTATTCCATTTAACCGTTCCATCTGGATTAAGCGCAATTATATTCGAAGATCCTACCCCGATTATGGTCCCATCATGAGACACCGCAAAATCGGAGATATTACCGGCTCGTTCCCACTTTTTATTCCCATTGGAATCAAAACAATAAAACTTACTAGAGGAACCTACGTAAAGGTCGCCCGAGGAGCCAATAGCAATTTGCTCCCCCCAAAGAGAAGGAACACTCCAAAGAACTTTACCAGATACAGCATCAACAGCCCTTAAATCTTTACCTAACACATAAAGTGTACTACCGTTTTTGGCAACTGCTTTTTCGTTATTCCCAGTGAGCTTCCAGCTAAATGAGTTATGATAAGTATTTGGCGACAATGAATATTTGGAAATCTGAGACCAACTTTTATTGTTCGGAATGTCTGCTCCAGAAGCATAACCACCGGAATCATATCCGCCGCTATAAATAGATCTTACTGTTTCATCCAAACCGTAGTTTGTATCAAAACTTCCTTGGGCAGCAAATGCTTTATTAATGAGAACGGGTGATAGTACACTATAAGGAACGACTCCCGATGGAATTCCCCCCATACTAACTAGGCCAGAGAGTAGTGACATCACCACCATTTTTCTTTTTAATGTTGATTTACCTTTCATTATCTTCACCCCTTAGTTCATCTAATTTAAATCGTAACAAATTACCCCATAGCCACTTGGCTACTTTTTATGGGCCGTTTGGCTACTTTTTATGGGCCATTTGGCTACTTAATATCTACATAAAAAATAGACGGCGGATGCCGTCTTTTAGAAAGCTATTAAGTGAAAGGGTATCATTCATGTGTTTGGCAAGTAGAAAATGCTCAATTTGGCAGCCATTTTGTGCCTAACCTTGCCACGCGTTTTCAGGTCCCGAAAGCGCATGTCGCAATCGGTAACTCTCGCCAGTAAACGCTAGAATGTGAGCATGGTGTACGAGGCGATCCACCAAGGCCGCCGTTAGGCGGCTATCTCCGAACACCCGAGTCCACTGCCCAAACTCCAGATTTGAAGTCACAATAATGCTGTTTCGTTCGTAACAATCTGCAATCAAGTGAAACAATAATTCGGCCCCATCCTGGTGAAACGGAACAAATCCTAACTCGTCTAGGATCAACAAGTCGCATCGTTCCATGTCCTTCTTGAAACGTGCAAGTGTCCCGGTGTGGTGACGTTGCTGTAACTGCGCCACCAAATCTGCTACCCGGAAGAACCGCACGTTGTATCCTTCCCGGCACGCTGCTACCCCCAGTGCCGTCGCTAGATGCGTTTTCCCTGTACCGACTCCTCCTAACATCAAAATGTTTTGTCGCTTGTGTACGAATTCAAGCGAACACAACGCGTGCTGTGTCAGGCTGGGTGGAAATGTGATCGATTCAAATGTGTAATTCTCCAGTGTCTTGATCTGATGAAATCGTGCTTTTTTCAACAGACGACGCACCTTGGCCAGCTCTCGTTGTTCTTTTTCGGCCCGCAAGACCGCCAACAAAAATTGTTCCCGGCTCTCAAATGGCTGTGAGGCATAGTGATCCATCACATAACCTAGCCGTAAGGCTTTGCATAGTCGACGAAGTTCCTCTTTCACGGTGTCATCACCGCCCGTTTCAGTTGGTCATATCGGGAGATATCGGGCTCCTGCTGTAACAACACCGTTGGTGTGTAAGGATCAGTAATGACCTCAAACGAACGGTCTGGATGCTGCATCCGATATAACCGATGTTCCATTACCGTCCAATCGGGGGTTGGGACTGCTAATACGTGATCGAGTTGTTCTAAAGTTGCTCCACTTTTGAGCTGGCGAATCAACCAGGAAAGCCTGCGGCGTTTCTCATCAACCGTTTCTGCTGACGTTAACCATTTTTGTATCGCCATCGGCAGGTTGCCGAACAACGAAGCGTACGGGAGAGCACGTGGTTTGGCCTGAAAAGCTCGCAACACGGTGACCCAGTCAATGGGTTGCCCCTGCTGCATGTAAGGGCGGGCTATGGTCGTTATGACGCGCTGCTGAGCATCCAACACGTCGACTGTGTCCCATCGAATTTTGAGCAACACGGTTTGACCTGGCTGTGTGCCCGTAAGGGGAATAGGTGTACCATCCAGTTTGATTTCCCCGTAATTGTTCACACGTGCTGGCCCCAAACGAACCGCCTCAAAGGGCATCATCGGCAATTGAAGCAATTTCCTTTGGTCATGCTCCCACAATTTGCGAATCGACTCTCCCTTGGCGTAGTGGAGTCGATTTAAGTCTTGTTCTGCGCGTTGATCCAGTTGGATTTGCAGTTCCTCAAGACTGGATCCGCTCGGTGTTGGCACACACCAATTGCGTCGTGTATATCCGACTTTGTTCTCGACATGTCCTTTCTCATGACCGCTTGCCGGATTACAAAAAACGGGTTCGAATCGATAATGTAATACAAATCGCTCGAATGTGTCTGTCAGGTGCCGCTGTCCTTCCGGACCTACAGATACAACGGCAGCTGATAGATTATCGAACCATAGTCGTGTTGGAACCCCGCCGATGCGCTCAAATATGCGCCGCAGTCCCTCTAAGAAACATTCTGTGTTTTCAGCTGGCAACAACATGGCAAACGCGGCGTTGCTGTACGGGAAGGATATCGTCAGTTGCTTCATGGTTTGCTCTCGACCATTGAGGATGACCTGGACTGTGCCGAAATCCACTTGAGCCTCGCCGCCAGGATGCTCCAACCGCAGGTAGGCCATTTTGTCTTGTTGTCTCAATTCCTTGCGACGTTTGGCCACGTAGTACCTTACGGTACGGTCGCTGCCAGTAAAGCCGTGTTCGGCAACCAGCCGGTCATAAATTCGTTTCGCTGTATGCCGCTGTTTCCGTGGGCGTGTCCCATCCTCCAGAAGCCATGCATCGACAATATCGAGATAGGGCTCCAACACTCGATAGCGGCGTGACACCGACTTCATTGGTTGATTCCAGTCGTCGCAATCTGCGTATTTTTTCGCAGTTCGCCAATGAATCCCCAATTTCTTTGCAATTTGATTTATAGAGAGCGCTTCTTTCTCTCTCAAATGTTTGATAAACTGAACATAAGCCATTGCTAGCATTCCTTTCATCCTCTCCTGTCTGATGTCGCCAAACAAGAGAGTAGAGTGATGAGGGAACGCTGGCAAGGTTTTTTTACTTTCTATGGCATGCTCATCAATTGGGCATTTTCACATTTCCGAATTCGGCACATTTAGTTTGCCAAATACACATTCAAAGTAAAACACTTTTTACATCGCTACATCATCGAGATCTATAAGGTTAACTCTGACTGTTTTATTGCACTCTGAAAAACCAAATATCTTTGCGAATTTTTTTGCAAAATCCTTGTTAATGAACCATAACCCTTTACAACTGTGTATAAGGAAAGCAAACCTATCCAAGAAGGTAGGCAACAAAGTTAATGTGCAAACAAACGAAACTAAAAATTCCTCCAAGTTGTGAGGAGTTTTTGAAAATAAAAAAACTCCAGGTCCGTGAAATCTTCTTACGCTTTCCTCACATTCACCTACATAAACTGTCACTTCACCTATCAATCCATTTTTAGAGCCCATAAAATCTCTAGCCTTTTTCTTTAGCATTTCAGCGGGGCATCCTTTATATCTGCTTATGAGTTCACTATATTTTGTTCTTGCAACTTCTTCTTCTGAACCATTCCATACAATAATCATTTTATCCACTATTTCCACCTTCCCCTGTATCGCTTCTCTTTACCAAGGATATGCTACGTTTCTGAGAGAAATGACCAGTTTCAACAGGGGCTTCAGGAAATGATTCCGTAACGACTCCTAACGCCTAAAAGGCGGAGAAGGCGGAGGTTTCTCAATTCATCTTAGAGATCAGCTCCTCTCATTGCTGATGGTTCAATATATGCAGGATTTTCATCTTGAATGTACTTTTCACTATTTCATAGCAGACTGGTTAGACTGTTCCGTAGCAGAAGCAATTCGTCCAGAGCGACAGAATTCAACGATTCAGAGAAGGGATTTTTCATGGGGCATTCCCCCTCTTAATGTGCTTGACCTTCAGATGGATACCGAGTTGTGGTTGCAAGAGAGAAGCAGATGCACATTGTCGGGCATTACCTCCAGTTCGATTACCTCTCCTCTGAGTTTGGTGACTTCGGCATGGCTGATCTCCTTGACACGAACATTAATGGGCGGAGTAATTGCTTTACGCCGATATTTCGTCCAAAACAACACATGGTATCGGCACTCAAACACCACGTGGATTTTACTCTTCACATCGCTCCTATTGCAGCTATATTTTATCGATCATAACATACAAAACCCCGCCTCTCATCCCCATTCCTGAAGGCGGGGCTCGGCGGGGTTCTATAAATAAAGACATTCAAAGGAAATCGTTTCAAGTAAACAGCGATGGGAACATCTGTTCAGCCTTAATTTTTGCTTTCAACAGGTTTTTCGGGTTGGATAGCATCATCTGGGATGCAGCTACCATGGATTGATGAATCAACTCTTTTGGACCTACTTGCGAGACGATTAAGATATTAATCAAATCCCTTTCATGTGTCTTTCGTTTTCTACAATCATTAACGTGGTTGGACCATGCCTGGTCAGAAATAGATAACGCAGTTTTCAACTCTTTGGAGGTAAGTCTGATATTCAATTCCCTCAAGGTATATGCGATTTTCAAAACCGCTTCACCGGTTAGCCAACCGATTGTTTCTAACGTTTCAAGCATTTCCAACGTCCAGGAATATTCACTTGCTAATAATGACTGATCCTTCTTTTTATCTCGCAATCTTTCGATGTATCTCCTATTGGTGTAGATATCTGTTGTTAAATCAGCCACAGCAATTGCATACATCTTATTCAAGATCAATAATTGGGTCCACATTAAACGTAATTTTCTTCTTTTCGTCAAATCATCCATATGCTTAAACATCTTCTCTTTATCCATGTACTTATACAAATACGAAACCACGAAACTTTGCAGACTTGCTATTTTCTTCACCTTTTTTTCAAATGCCCTATTTTTAAAAATATACTCTTTGTATTCTGTCATAGCATTCTCTTCTCTTTCATTATTTTCTTAGACAATTTAATGATACTACAAAACTAATTTATGTAAACCATGATACACATTATAATTTATCTCTGGTACAATATTACTGCATATATACAATATATTCACTCTAATTTTTTGGACGTTTTGAAATACAAAATGTTACATTGTAAACCACATAAGGAGTGTGAACATGTTTGGCTACTTTGGTCATTGCAGAGAAACCTGATGTGGCGGTAAAAATTGCTCAAGCGATTATTGGAAAGTATACAAAAAAAGATGGTTACTTTGAGGGGAATGGCTACCTGATTACATTTGCAGTTGGCCATTTATTGGGTCTAGCTGAACCAGAAGTTTACAATGAAAGATATAAAAATTGGGACCTTAATGACTTACCAATCATCCCAAATCAATTCCTATTAACTCCAAATCCAAAGGCCAGCAAGTGTCAACGCCGACTTTATTTTGACCCACCATCGCCGGTTTAGAATTGACCCACCCGGCGATTTTTTGTTGGTTAGGTGGTAGAGGGGGAGCCGTAGGCTCCAGTCCTCATCTTCTCACGAAGTCGGTAACTATTCCCCCTAATATTGACGATGTGGGAATGGTGTAAGAGCCGATCCAGGATAGCCGTAGCAAGTATCGGATCGCCCATCAGTTCCCCCCATTCACCGAAACTCTTGTTGCTGGTCAACAGAATACTCCCTCTCTCGTATCTTGCACTTACTACCTGGAAAAAGAGGTTAGCTGCCAAACTGTCAAACGGTAAGTAACCAATTTCGTCAATAATCAGGAGCTTTGGTCGAATATAGATGCGTAGGCGTTTATCCAGCCTGTTTTCCGTGTAAGCTTTTCGCAGATCTTCGATGAGTTGCGAGAGACTGACAAAGTAAACGGATATCCCTTGCGAGATGGCTTCTACAGCCAACGCCACCGCCAGATGACTTTTTCCTACTCCGGGAGGCCCTAAGAACAAGACATTCTCGTGTCGGGTTACAAAAGTCATCGTGGCCAGCTCTCGAATCAACCGTTCGTCAATGCTGGGTTGGAAAGCAAAATCGAACTCCTCCAGCGTTTTTCGGTAAGGCAAGTGTGCGAGTTTGGTGCGTACCTCCATATTCCGTTTTTGACGTTCCGCTATCTCTGCATCTAGAAGCATGTTGAGAAAGGACAGATAGGTGGGCTGTCCATGACTTGCCGCTTCCAAATGGGCATCCAAGAGTAGAGCCGCTTGCTGAAGCCCAAGTTCCTCAAGACGTAGCCGTGCCTGTTCCAGTTCAATCATGCTCCCACCCCCGTCAGCTGCTCATAGACATCCAGCGAACGCACTTCCACTTGCTGCGATGAAATCTGTCGGGCTTGCGGACGTGGATAGGCATATCCTTGAGCAGTCGTAAGACCTGCATACTGGTTTTCACAAAAAACAGTTGCACGGGATCGATAGACCTTTTGGTGTCGAGCAATACATGTGCCGTCGGCCCAGATTTCCACCCACCCATTCACTTCTCGCACGGTACCCTCACGTCCACTGTACCTCCATGGAACCCCATATCGTACACCATCGTAGCTAACAAATCCGTCTCGGCTGACCTGTCTCGGTTCATGCAAGTATTTTTCCCATCGTTCAGCTGAAGGGATAGGCGACAGATTTTCCTCACGGAGTCGGTCGATGGGACGTTCGCCGGTTGTTCCATGAATACGGCGGTTAATCCGCTCGCACCAGTGTAGGGCTTGTTGATTGAGATCCTGTAAATCAACGAAGCGTTTGCCAGGAAGAAAGTTGTTTTTTACGTATTGAACGCCTCGTTCCACTTTTCCCTTTGTTTCGGGGCGTCGAACTTTGCATACTTTTGGAACAAGCCCAATCGCTGCAGCAAAGTCGGCAAAAAGCGGATGCCAGCGAGGTTTTCGATCATCTCCCATGCCCAGTACGACGGTTTTCATCTGGTCGGTCAGCATTACCTTTGGGATGCCCCCAAAATATTCAAAAGCATGAATCAAGCAACGAAGAAAGCTGTGAATGTCACAACGCTTAGTGAACTCTATATAGGTGGAACGAGAGTACCCCAATACCATGACAAATACCGGCACTTTTCGGACTGTACCGTCCAAATCTACGTAATCACACAGTCCCCAGTCGACCTGTGCATATTCACCAGGTTTCGTCTCGTAACGAAGAACAGCGGGAACTTGTTTGGGAGGACGGAAGTCCTTCACATAGTCTTTCAAGATGGTACGTCCCCCGGTATACCCCTTTTCTCGTAGAAGATCGAATAAAACCTCGCAGTTATAGATACCTTCTTGAAGACGTTCCTGCAGGAACGGTTTATACGGATCAAGCTTGGAACCACGAGATTTACGGGTTCCCTTTTCGGGGGAGAATTCACCCCGGAGATATCGGCGAACTGTATTTCGAGAATGCCCCGTTAGACGGGCAATTTCACGAATACTCTTGCCTTCTGCCCTCATGGTATGTAACGATATCACTATCCCACTCCTTAGCATGTGTCTCCCTCCGAAGATTAACTTGGCCGTTAATTACGAAGGGGATATATTCGCTATGGGTGGGTCATTTTCTTTCCGGCGAACCTGGGTCAATTATATCCCGGCGGTGACACCATCCTCCTGTTCCATCTACACGAGTGGGCAACAGAGCACATAAAGGAGGAGGACGCTGCTGCATCCCCCGATGCTCCTGTCACTTTTCCTCTACGCTGTCCACTTTCCACACTTTAGGCGCTTTGTCACTTTTCGTCGTTCCTTCTGCTAACGTCAATTCGATTTTCACGGACGCACCTTTCCCTTCATCTCGCTTGAACAGGATGACCGCCTTGGTCTTATCGCTATTTACCAGCAAGACTGGCATCATATCTCCAACCTTTTGATGCTCAGACATCGCCGAGAGCAATGCTTCGTAAAAACTGCTCTTTTCCTGTTCACTCATTGTCGCTGTAAAATGGGAGCGATCAGCATAGTCATACTGCGTCCAACCACGATCATCAAACGTAAAAGTCTCTTTGGCACTCTTCCAGGCCTTCTCAATCTTTTCATTTGTTTCTTTGGATTTGTTTCTTTGGAGCGGTGTATTTTCATTTTGTCTGCTTGCTTTACGTCTGCTGTCATCTTCGATGCATTTGCGTCTTCTGCTCCGTAGAAGCTCCCTCCAGCAATTGCTGCAACTGCAAACATGCCGACAACCATCCATGTACGCTTTTTCACAAACAGACACCCCACACTATTTTAAGCATAAGAAAATTCGCTTGAACTACCACCTGCAGTGTTTTTTGCCGATCTTCCAACGCCCCATAAGAATCCCGGATTCCTAGAATTTACTGCCCCATCAATACGTATGACGATTTCGCTTTACAATCGTTACATATGTTTCCACTATTTTCTCAATTAGTACATGTACAAAAGATCCTCGACAATGTTCAAGAACGAATTTTATATAGCACTCTAAAAAAAGAAAAACTTTGGTAAACCCAAAGTTGCCTGCACCTGTTCACTTGGTCTTTGGCGTTTCAAGAAGCAATACCTTGGCCATTTCCTCTTTAACCTTGATGGAAACTTTGGTGGGTCGCAGATCCAATAAAGCCAACGCTAGTCGAAGACAGCATCAGCTTGTGACGTAACGGCTTTTCTACATGTCTACAAATTGTGGTCTTGACAATAGCCTTGGATTTTCATCTCTCTGTATCACTTCCCACAATGCCCTTATTTAGATATAGAGTATCAATTCGCTGTCATTTGTTAGAAATAGAAACCGTGCAGTGAGTATGTTTATTATTGGAATGATGAGAAGTAAAATAAAGGCGTAAATGGTATAAAGAGGGGGATGCAAACGTGTTGACATACTTGAAAGGAGCAGGGTGTTCGTTATTAGTTGCAACTATTTTGTATCTTACTACAGTCGTGGAGTTCGAAACTCCTCCTGGTGTAATTACATCTTATGATGTTGGGATTTTATTTATTGCCTTGTTTAATTATTTAGGATGTGCACTTGGCTTTCTCGTTCATGCTGCATTAACTAGAATACGTATCAAAAGTATACCTGGATCTGCTGTTATTTTTATATTATTAGGATTAGCATTTTCTATGACTTTAGATTATATATTTGAATTGAATTACAAATTTTACTTTATTACAATAGCAGGATCTCTTGTTTACTATCTTGCTCAACTTATTACCAATAGACATATCTCAATCGTGTTATCATTCCTCGGACCACTTACAGCATTATCGTTTTTCCTGTATTTTGCATAAACTTGCCTGTTGATACGATAAACAACTCCTTTAGCGATTGCAGACAAACTCCCTCTACAGCCAATGGAGGCGAAGAAGTTTGTCTGCAATCTTGCAGTAACTTGACAGATCTTTCCTTACCCCAACCCTACCGATTGATCCCCCCTGCCCGCCCAAACTGCCACACTCCTGACCATTGCTCTTTCTAATTCAAAGTTGCAACTGGTTACAAAACTGCGTAACACTCATCATTTCACAATCGAAAACATTAGCTTTCTGCCCTCCTTCTGTACTTGAACCCTTTCTGAGTACTTCAGTGCCTTTTGGATAATGATGTACGGATGCGGCCATTCAAATCCCTGATGTTTTTGCAGCTCCCCATACAGTTGTGTCAGTGTCAGTGGTGCTGTCGCCTCCTCTAAAATGGCTTCCACTTCCCGAGCGATCCTGGGATAATCATGATGCTGATATGGCCTTCGGACTCTCCCTGCTCGCTTTGCAGACATCTCAACAGGAACAGCCGTTCCAATTGTTGTTCCACCTTGTTGATCATCCATGCCAGAAGGTACACCAAACTGCTCATCCAACTGACGGATTCGATGTAATAGCTGCTTGATCTCCTCCGCCAGTTCTTTGTCCCGTTGTAGATATTCTTTTCTTATAGATACTCGTTGCTCAAGCAGAAATTGTAATGTCATCTGTAGTGCCTGACGCTCGTTATTTGTGGTAGACATAATCGACTCCTTATAAATTTTCATTTATATTTTTTTCGATAATTCGATTTTCTCAACATTTTTCCCAATTTTATCACAATCACAATAAACTTCTAATTCCCAAAAGACCTACATCACAACCGTGAGGCAGGTCTTTTTACGATTTTTTTAATTTCTTCGAGAGGAAGGGAATACAAGATAATACATAAGCATCCTACAAACCCTGCCACACTGAGTGTTGTATCGTAATCATGATACTGATATTTGATCGCCATCACCATAGATCCTGCCCAAAAAAGTGAGGGGAAAAGAAAAAAACACCATAACAAACTCTTCTTTACTATTCTGATATAGAGAAGCATGATCAGGGTGGAAACTATAATGGTAAGCAGTGTACTCCTCATTTCATCAAATGAAATCCTTACTGGGATATTACTTGAGAGCAGCATTTTATAACTCCAAAGAAGCATAAACCAACCACTAAATAAAGTACCAGCTACTACTTTTAATGTTGTCTTCATTTCTGACCACCAACGCTTATACAGTGTTGTTTGTCAGCACGGGAACTACCGTCCATTTGCTCCCATCAGATAATGTCTCAAGTTTGGCAATTCCATGTTCAATTAATAACGTGATAACCTTCTTACTCACTAACATTTGCCGAACAACTGTTTCTTCATTGATAGGGTAATATTCATAGGTAAAATTAAAATCCTGCATAAATTGACTAATCTTTTCATCATAACAATAGGGAAATTGTAAATACTCTACAACACCACATTCAGGGCATGTTTGCTGTTTGATATGAGGATCATTACGCAATTGGTCGATTACAGTTTGGGGTGGCAAGATATTTGTGGGAATAACCTGAAAGGCTTTCTCTCCAGTTGTTTTCCCTTTATGAATCACCTCTCGTAATTGATACCCGGACAAATTCCACTCATTAAACTTATTCGCAAGTTCTTGAGAAATAACCAAATATTTATCAACAAATATGATCGGGAACTTTTTCATGACTGAAGTATTAATTATTAAATTGTTTTTTGTAACTTTCTCATTTCTAGAACATCTTGCGCAAAATGGCACAAACTCAACTATTGACTTACTGGAGTGATATAATTCCGGTCTGTTGCCTATTGAGGTGATTCTAAATAATTCGGCGTTTTTCATCTCGTCATCAGTATACGTATATTCATATCGAAATTCACGAAAAGTTGGCGTCATATTTCCATTTGCTTTTTCATAGATTGCGTTGAGATTCTTGACTATTGTTGTTATTAGCTTAGTGTCATATGCAATTTCGAAATTGTATTGGACAAAAACATCATCTCGTATAATATCTGCTTCTGGTATTACAAAATCTTGTATTAGACTATGAAGAATTTGATCGACCTTATACTTAATTTTAAGATCATATACTTGAAAAGTGAAATAAACGTTTATCTTCATAGCTACACCTCATTTTTATGATATTAAGATTATATCATACTCTCTAGAATAATTTGGATAGTTTTGATAATAACTGAGCGTGGTTGCTTCTAGGAATGCTTTTGGATTTTAGTCAATTCTTCTCAAAATCATCTCATCTATACCAAGCTATTCTACTGGCTTTTTGTTTTAATATAAAAAACACCCTCTTTACTCAAAACTGATTTTGAGTAAAGAGGCATAGAAAACCCTAGTCATGTTTTATATATAAATAAATATTTAACGACGAACACTGTGTTGTTTAGTTTTAGAAAATTCATACAAGAATTCGTAAACTTCATCATTAGTATCTTTCCATAGTTTTCGATATACATCAATATGAGCCTCTAATATTTGGTTGCGAGTATACTTATTATAGTCTTCACCGTAAGGAATCTTTTTTCTCATCGCACTAGTTATTGGATCGTGGTACTCCTTAGGTATTGCAATACATAACATATCGTCTTCATGGGTTCCCAATCTAGATGCAAAGCGTTTCTCAAATATATGATGTCGATGCCAACCATATGGTCTACCATCTTTAAGTTCATCATATGTTTTAACTCCAAGTTTTAGTGACTCTTTAAGTGTGTCACTATTTTTTATCATTCTTTTTACGCCACTTATGGCTGGTATCCCGGGAAAAATTACAGCGGCACCATCCATTACAACATAGAACCCATTCCAGAAAGTCGGTTCTGTAATGAACTCCACAAGAGATATAGTGAAGTTTCCGACATCAAAAATGGTATCTACAAAAAGCGGTTTTATTTCTCCATCTGAAGACAGGGCTTGAAAGTTCCTTAAATCCTTATCATTAACAGGCTTGATATTAATGTCCGTGACTTTTATTCCGTTATTAATACCTTGAAAAATAGTCTCGTCAAGTTTAGTTCCTTTTGTAAGGAACATTGTAATTGTTGTTTCTTTTCCATCATCAGATTGGATTGTCAATTCTGCAATTCTATCGATATTCTTTTGGTTAGGTTGAGTAGCTGCATTTACAGGGATGTTAACCGAAGTAAACAGTAATGCTATTGCAAAAAATAGACAAAGTACTCGATTAACAAGGCTTGATTTCACTTGCATTACCTCCCTACACAAAAGAAATTAGTAATCATGTGGACAAAGTGACACAGTTACATAATCTCACCCTCTTTATCCAGATTTTGGAGGTTTCCCACCCATCCATACTATACAAATTTTGGATCTGTATGTAAATAAATCATTTTGTGAATATTTTTTAAAAAATTGTGGCAAAACATCTATCTTGCCTAATTCCTCGTGTTCTTTTCAAAAAACATAAAAAAAGCGCCTCTGCTTACGCAAAGGCGACAGTACCACTATGTGCTCATTCACACTATGAACTAATCCTTTCCCCACACATGTACATTTTCTTCGCGTGGAAGAACGTCACGTGTGGACAACGTTCTCTCCCCAAATAATTCATTCAAGTAACCGGCCACTGCCTGCGCTGCAAACCGGTTGGTTATCAACCGCTGCGGCTCGGATGCAATCACTTGGGAACATGCCAGACGAGAAGGAGCAATCTCGTCCGTATCCTCCAATATGTCCGCACCGCTTCCTGAACGGTTTTTCCGTTCATTCTCAATCCGGCTACGACTTGACCGGTCCAGCCGGTATTCGTGTGACGCTGCTGCTCCTCTTCATAACTTTATCTCATGGTCAGCATGATTGTTCCCTAAGCATCGCCATACCCTGCTATGTATCCCCTATCGCCATAATTGAGGACTCGACATAACATTTAACAAAAATAGTAAAATAGTCCAATTTACTGCTTAATTTTCCTATTGTTAGAATCTTGTTGTGATGAAAATACGAATTTGAGAGGAGTTTTACCATGTTGAAAAGGTCACTTTCTGTATTACTTTCCGCTACAATCTTTGTAACTGCCCTAGCAATCCCGGCTGCGGCCTCTGCTTCCCCCAGCAACACCGCTGCCACGAGTCAATCATCCATAGCAAGCCAAATTGAACAGAAAGCAATCGAGCCACAATGGAAAGGCAAAGTTACGCGTAAGACGTTGCTAGCTGCTGCCAGGAAGCTTGAAAATAGAAATTCCGTGATCTACGATATTGTTGAATACTTTACAGATAAGGACACGGTAGATGCATTTTATAAAAACATCGACCCTGTGGCCAAAAAACTCAGAGAAATGGCAGAGTTTACTGAAGTTGCCGAAAAATGGGTAGAAGATCAATTAACAGGCGCATTGCACGCTTCAGGGGTGCCTTACTCTATTTCTAGACACATTGCTTATGCCGTCTGTCAAGTATTATTATAAGTCCACAGGGAGGGATTTGATTGGAAGAAACTCTAGAGCAAAAAGTAGAACGTTTGGAGTGTTACATCGACCTACTCAGAGACTTTGCTGTCGATCAACACACGTTTCTGCTGAATAACTGGTTCATTTCACAGCGATTAGCACCGGAGCAGATTAGAAAAATCCAGAAAGCCTTATTTACCTTTAATCGAAAAATCAAGCTTGCAGAGCAAAATGGCGAAGAAATTCCGAGTTTTGGCCAATTTTGCAATGAGATAATACCGCTAATGAAACCGTGTCCTAACCCAGTAAATAAAGATGTAGTTATGCAAATGCTCCGATGCGCATGTAATTTAGGTTACCCATATTTGAAAAAGTATTATTTGGATCAAGGTACATCTCTTAATGAGGGGGATTAGCAGTGGAAGAGCGGGCTTTTTACCCGCTCTGCATTTTTTATAAGAATAAACATGACATTCAATGCTGTGTAGAGGTAGAAGCATGCTGAATAAGCAACAGGCCGAAGGCCGTTACCAGATTTCCGTAGTCTCGTTAGATGATTTTGTTCCGCAAGATCATCTTGTTCGAAAAATCGAAAATGCCATCGACTTTTCTTTTATCTACGACTTGGTGAAAGATCGGTACTCTCTCGACAACGGACGACCTATCATTGACCCTGTCGTCCTCATCAAAATGGTGCTCATCCAGTACCTGTTTAGAATCCGTTCCATGCGTCAAACCATCAAAGAGATCGAACCGAACATTGCTTATCGGGTGTTCCTTGGTTACGACTTTAAACCGATTCCCCACTTCACGACATTCGGGAAAAACTATGTACGGCGATTTCAAGGAACCAATCTGTTTGAAAAGATTTTTTCTCATATTCTCGAAGAGGCTTGCCATCACGGATTTGTCGATCCCTCAGTCTTGTATATTGATTCCACCCATGTAAAAGCCAGTGTGAACAAAAACAAATACATGAAACAACTTGTACGGGAAGAGCAGAAGAAGTATCAGGAACTTTTTGAAGAAGAATTGAACCAGGACCGCGTGGAGCATGGAAAGAAGCCATTGCCAAAAAAGACTGAAACAGCCTGGAAGGAGGTGAAACAAAGCTGTACCGACCCCGATAGTGGCTGGTTTGTCAAAAACGAAAAGGAGCAAACGTTTGCGTATTCGTTTCATGCAGCAAGTGACCAACATGGGTTTGTCGTCAGTGCCGTGGTGACGGCGGCTAACGTTCATGACAGTCAGGTCTTTTCGGATGTTTTCGAACATGCCGTGGGACGCGTAGGAAAACCGGACGCAATGGCAGTAGATGCCGGATATAAAACTCCTTACATTAGCAAGTATCTGTTGGAAGAAGGAATTCGCCCCGTGATGCCTTACACCCGTCCTCATACGAAGGAAGGGTTTTTTCGCAAGCATGAATACGTGTATGATGAATACTTTGATTGCTATATCTGTCCTGCCGGACAAGTTCTTACTTACGAAACCACCACGCGTGACGGCTACCGTATGTACCGTTCCACTCCAGGCGACTGCAACCATTGCCCATTCCGCTACCAGTGTACACAGAGCCGGGAGGCTGTGAGGCGAGTCAGTCGTCATATTTGGGCCGATTACCTGGACGAAGTGAAGCATCTGCGACATACCGAATTAAATAAACGCCTGTACACACGTAGAAAAGAAACCATTGAGTGTGTATTTGCGGATTTAAAGGAGAAGCATGGCTTGCGTTGGACCACTTTACGAGGACTGAAAAAAGTGACAATGCAAGCGATGCTTGTCTTTGCTTGTATGAATTTAAAAAAACTGGCCAATTGGCTATGGAAGTCAGGCAAAGGGAGGCAAAATGCCCTTCATTTCCGCTTCACCTTCAAATACATACAGGACAAACTCCCTCTACTGCCAATGGTAACGAGGGAGTTTGTCTGCAATCTGAGACCTACATCACAATCGTGAGGTAGGTCTTTTTACGATTTTCTTAATTTCTTCAAAGGGAAGGGAATACAAGATGATACATAAGCATCCTACAAACCCTGCCACACTGAGTGTTGTATCGTAATCATGATACTGATATTTGATCGCCATCAGCATAGATCCTGCCCAAAAAAGTGAGGGAAAAAGAAAAAAACACCATAGCAAACTCTTCTTTACTATTCTGATATAGAGAAGCATGATCAGGGTGGAAACTATAATGGTAAGCAGTGTACTCCTCATTTCATCAAATGAAATCCTTACTGGAATATCACTTGAGAGCAGCATTTCATAACTCCAAAGAAGCATAAACCAACCACAAAACAAACTACCGGCTACTATTTTTAACATTGTCTTCATTTCTGACCTCCAATGCTTATACAGTGTTGTTTGTCAGCACGGGAACTAGCGTCCATTTGCTCTCATCAGATAAGGTCTCAAGTTTAGCAATACCATGTTCAACTAATAACGTGATAACTTTCTTGCTAACTAACATATCCCGAATAACTGTTTTATTGTTGATAGGATAATATTCATAGGTAAAATTAAAATCATGCATAAATTGACTTATATTCTCATCATAACAATAGGGTACCTGTAAGTGCTCTACAACACCACATTCAGGGCATGTTTGCTGTTTGATGTGAGGATCATTACGTAATTGTTCGATTACAGTTTGGGGCGGCAAAATATTTGTGGGAATAATCTGAAAGGCTTTTTCCCCTGTTGTTTTTCCCTTATGAATTACCTCTCGTAATTCATACCCAGATAAATTCCACTCACTAAACTTATCCGCAAGTTCCTGGGAAATAACCAAATGTTCATCAACGAATACGATCGGATATTTTTTCATAACTGAAGTATTAAATGCTAATTCATTATTGTTAACTTTTTTATTTCTTAAACATCTTGTACAAAATGATGCAACTTCATCTTTTGATTTATTGGAAAGATATAATTGTGGTTTGTTACCTATTGAGGTGATGTTAAATAATTTAGCGTTTTTTATCTCGTCGTCAGTATATTTATATATATATCTAAATCCTCGAAAAGTAGGTGACATCAGTTTACGTCCTTTTGTTTTTTCATAAATCGCATTTAGATTTTCAACTATTGCTGTAATTAACTCAGTATCGTATGCTACTTCAAATTTATATTGGGCAAAAACATCATCTCTTATGATATCTGCTTCTGGTATTTCAAAATCTTGGATTAGACTATGAAGAATTTGATCGACTTTAAATTTAATTTTTAGATCATATACTTGAAAGGTAAAATAAACGTTTATCTTCATGCATCTACACCTCATGTTCTAACTAGGATGATCAAGATTATATCATAACTTCTGGAACCATTGGAGATTCTTGATAAAACGAAGTCCTGTTACTTTATTCTACATCAAATAAAACCCCCTCTTTACCAGAAGTTCCGTTTCGTATTGCCTTCTTGTAAAGAGGGATAAGAGTTTTTAATGAGATTCTATATATACTTAACGGATATACTTAACGGCGGACACTATGTTGTTTCTCACTAGCAAATTTAAACAAAAATTCGTAAACTTCATCATCAGTTTCTTTCCATAGATTGCGATACACTTTAATATGAGCATCCATTATCTCATCAGGAGTATACTTGTTATAGTTAGAGCCGTAAGGAATCTCTTTTCTCATTGCGCTTGTTATTGGATCGTGGTACTCCTTAGGTATTGCAATACATAACATATCGTCTTCATGGGTTCCCAATCTAGATGCAAAGCGTTTCTCAAATATATGATGTCGATGCCAACCATATGGTCTACCATCTTTAAGTTCATCATATGTTTTAACTCCAAGTTTTAGTGACTCTTTAAGTGTGTCACTATTTTTTATCATTCTTTTTACGCCACTTATGGCTGGTATCCCGGGAAAAATTACAGCGGCACCATCCATTACAACATAGAACCCATTCCAGAAAGTCGGTTCTGTAATGAACTCCACAAGAGATATAGTGAAGTTTCCGACATCAAAAATGGTATCTACAAAAAGCGGTTTTATTTCTCCATCTGAAGACAGGGCTTGAAAGTTCCTTAAATCCTTATCATTAACAGGCTTGATATTAATGTCCGTGACTTTTATTCCGTTATTAATACCTTGAAAAATAGTCTCGTCAAGTTTAGTTCCTTTTGTAAGGAACATTGTAATTGTTGTTTCTTTTCCATCATCAGATTGGATTGTCAATTCTGCAATTCTATCGATATTCTTTTGGTTAGGTTGAGTAGCTGCATTTACAGGGATGTTAACCGAAGTAAACAGTAATGCTATTGCAAAAAATAGACAAAGTACTCGATTAACAAGGCTTGATTTCACTTGCATTACCTCCCTACACAAAAGAAATTAGTAATCATGTGGACAAAGTGACACAGTTACATAATCTCACCCTCTTTATCCAGATTTTGGAGGTTTCCCACCCATCCATACTATACAAATTTTGGATCTGTATGTAAATAAATCATTTTGTGAATATTTTTTAAAAAATTGTGGCAAAACATCTATCTTGCCTAATTCCTCGTGTTCTTTTCAAAAAACATAAAAAAAGCGCCTCTGCTTATGCAAAGGCGACAGTACCATTCATGCCCTCATTCATACTATGAGCTAATCCTTTCTCCACGCATGTACATTTTCTTCGCGTGGAAGAACGTCACGTGTGTAGACAAGGTTCTCTCTCCAAACAATTCGTTCAAATAACCTGCCACCGCTTGCGCCGCGAACCTGTTGGTAATTAACCGCTGCGGCTCTGACGCGATCACCTGTGAGCAGGCCATTACAGAAGGAGCGATCTCGATCTCGTCCTCATCCTCCAATATGCCTGGAAAGCGGCTAGCCACCGGTTCCAGAACCGTTTTTCCGTTCAATCTCAATCCGGCTACTACTTGTCCGGTCCATCCGGTATTCGCGTGGCGCTGCTGCTCCTCCTCCGTCCACTCTTCACGTGGCCGGCCGTCACGAGGAACCCAGGCAGCTTCCACTCCCACATCGATGTAGAGCAACTTCTCTTGACTGAGAAAGTAACTGTGCATGACCTGGCGTGTGTAGTTGTTATCCACTGCGCCGATCAGAATTGGGAGAAAAAACGTGTCCCAACTGTAACACCCGCGATAATCCGTGAACTGAAACAACCGGTTTAACGTTCTCTCATCCTCAACGTACCGTTCATCGAACGCTGCGATCGGCACTTGATAATGGCTGCGGTACCGGTTAGCCAGTACCGCAGCTTTCTTCTGTCCGACATCCTTTGGTATAAAGAGTTGATTGGCCAAATTCTTTTGTTCTACCGTATCCGGATCGGCCACCAGGTAAAACCCCTGTACCTTGAATATATTCATCATTTGAGCGCATTGCTGCAGAATATATCCGCCATTTGCGCCTGCACCGATCTGAACGATATAGTAAAAGATCTTCTTCCGTTCGTTAAACCGTAACATCGTCTCCCGCTCCTTTCACGGTCACTTGAGGAAACTCCAGGGTCGTCGGAGACTCCAACGGTGATTCAAAGACGATATGGGGATTGATGATCAGATACTCCCCGTCCAGACACGTCCTCACCAGAATTTGCGGGAAGAAATCCAGCACCCTTCCCACAACCGCATAGAGGATCGGCGCCTGCTCAGATCGATCATCTTGGGAAGAAAAGTAGGCTTCCATCGTATGGTGAGAGTGGATTTCCATCACTTTCACAACGTTTTCCACGTAAGCTACTTGCTCAGTTGGTTCACACATGTCTCTGCTCACAATCTGTGCCGGAATCACCAGTTGGTACCCTTCTTCTCCCCAGTAAATCTCGCCATGAACCTCAGCGCCATATGTCCTGGCGAAGTGGCGAGCGACAACCAAAAACTGCGTCAGAATCCCCCAGGGAATCCTGGGGAATTTTAGACGCACACCTTCTACCAACGCCGGAACATTTGGAACCTTCCGGGCTTTTTTGCAGATCGTTAACGCTTCTGTTTCGCGGATATGGTACATATGACCATCAGCTCCGGGAAGGTACATGTTGGACCGGCGGTTTGCCACAGCATCCTCCAACTTCAGATAAACACCATGTCGGCGATCCAAGATCATGCCGCTTCCTTTCTTACGAGCGGTTAGAACAGGGATAATCATATTCTTTTCCTTAATGAATGTCATCGTTGTTAACTCTTCAGTTAGTTCGCCAAAGTCGTTCTCCATCCGTTTCCTCACGTCTTCACCCGTAATGTTCCTCATTTTCAGTGCTGCGTTGTCTTCTGTAGATTGTTCATCCGTTGAGGAGCTCTCTGGAAGACCATTTATGATTTCTTCCGGCGTAAAGTAATCGGTCAGAGGAATGTTCTCCCCGCCATACCGGATGATCGTCTCGGTGTTTAGTTCCCATGTTTCCGGTTCACTTTTCGTGACAGATGCAGCCGTTTTCTTTTGGTCCTTGGAAGCTACCCGTGATTTAGTGGCTGCCGTCGTCCTTTTGCCTTTTCCTGTGTCCTGGATGGCCTCCGGTTCCTCTTCTCCTAAAAAGCTGAACAAAGTTTCTTGATACAGTTTGTCAGTCATGTTTTCCATGCCTCCTCATGCATTCAATTCATAAAAAAAAGACTGTAGCTTTCGCCAAAGTCTTTGATCTACAGTTCTTGGCAGTATTGTCCAAACGTTTGTTGCTTGGATGTTAACCATTCCTCTGGAAAATCCTGTCCCTGCATGCGATTGTATAGCTCCCGTAAATCACTGATCCCGGATTCGTTCCGGTTTGTGTTGTAATAGCAGGTAGAACTGGGAGCCGCAAAAAAGACCTGGTGCAGAGTAGCAAGTTGAGCCAAGTCTTTGATAACCGGCAACGGATTTCCCCCCATACAAACCACACCATTCGATACATTCGCGTAAGGAAACTTGTATAGTTCGGTGTCCTCGCGAATCCTTCCCTTGTCCTTTACGGCTAAGATGTGCAGCTGTTGAATGCGACCATCCCGAATTCGGTACCCAAACAACATTCGCGGGAATCCCACTTGTTCAAAAGCGGTGTTGTAATAGGCGATGTCCCATTTTCCTTTCGGCACCTCGATAAATACCATCTGGATCTTCTGCGCTCGATTAATCCAAATGTGTTTGACACAGTTGACGGGTAAGGTAGGAGTCTCGACACGTATTGCTGGATTTTTCATCCGTTTCCTTCCGATGATTTTTCGTAGTCGTTTCCGTTTCTGAACCCCGAGGATTCTCATTGGTCTTACATTCTCCGATTCAGAATTTCGAATGGACTCGACAAAGTCATCAAAACTCATCACGTATTCGTCTACCTTTACACCCTCCGATGAGGTTACCTGGACAGTACAGTATGGTGTGTGCTGCGTAAAATCATCACTAAACTTCACAGTAAAATGCAGCATACCTCGCACCTCTGTTTCCTTTCAGGTATTGGGCATACACCAATAACCAAGCGTGAAGATAACAACCTAGAAATTTCGATTCACAGGAAGACTTCAATGTCTCCTGCATTGCCGGAAGATGACACACCCGGAGGACGTATCAGACGTACACGATTAGAGAAAAACATGTTACTTGTCGAGCTTGCTGCTGCAACCGGTCTTAGTGTCCGATCTCTTCGTCTGGCCGAACAGAACAAGTTAACAGTAAGCCCACCTAGCCTCAGAAAGTTGTCTGAGGCATTGGGGATGTCAATCGCTTACCTCGGTTGTTTTGAGAACCTTCCGGAACATACACTAGGCCAGCGGATCAAAAAGGCTCGACTGTATCATGGATATACCAAGAGAGAATTTGGAGAAATTCTTGGGTTGAGCCCGCGTATGATATTAGGATGGGAAAAAGATGAGTACCGGCCTTCCGAAAAATATATGAAGCGTCTTGATACATTCTTAGCTATTTTGCATTAACATCAAAGCCCCCCTCGGACGAGAAGAGCTTGATTCATTACTCGTACGCGATTCAATCCTGGTCTAAATCCTGCATTGCCTCGATACAGGGGACCCGTCCAGTTCCTCAATTACTTTTCCGTTTAGGTAGACATACTTCGTCTGATTCTCGTTCTCTACCTTCGTCGCGCGCAAACCGTCCCGAGTGGATGATCTTGACATCACTCCATACCTTCATTTCGGCACTCTGAGTGTCGAATCCTTAGACGAAAAGACAGGAGGTTGTGGCTACTGCCAAGCAACCTCCACAATGCATTCAGGGAAATCATTTTTCGGGCTTCCAACAATCATTGATACTGGATACGCTCGCATCTGACCGGCATCATATGGCACGAGCAGCGACTGCAGCAGATCGGCATCGTACTTTTCCCGGTCGAGCCAAATGCTTTCATCCTCCCGCCGTAGAATCACCGGCATCCGGTCGTGGATGTCTGCTACAACCTCGTTGGGCTGGGTGGTAATGATCGTGCAGGTGTGAAGTTTCTGGCCGTTGGGCGAAGTCCAGGTGTCAAAGAGGCCGGCGAAGGCAAAGGGTTCTCCGTCCCGCATGGTAATTCTCATCAGCTGTTTTCCCCGGTCCATCTGCTTCCACTCGTAGAAGCCGTCGGCAGGGATCATACAGCGCTTGCGTTCAAACAGCCGCCGAAATGCCGGCTTCTCCCGCAGTGTTTCGGCGCGCGCATTGATCATCTTGTAGCCGATTTTGTGCCCAAGAAGGAACCAGGCCCCAAAGCAACAGGCAATTCCTGATGCCCGTAACTTGCAACTCAGGTAGAGAAACTCCATGCCTTTCTCCCAGAAAAAACGGATCATAGCCCTTCACATCGTCCCCCTATCGAGTTGCATGTGCGCAAAGGGTGATTCGCATGATTCTTCTTTCTGGGCCCAGTTACGAATCCTCCGCCAAATAGTAACAGATTTTCTAACCCGATTTACGCGAAATGATAGGACTGTAAATAATTCCTTTTCGTATATACGTAGCCTTCCAATATCGTTCTCGCTGTACGCACGACTTTGATGGCGCTGATGTGACCTGCTACGAAATCCACTTTCGTCTCCATAATTCCTGCCGGGTGAGCCAGTCGAAACACTTCCTGCTTGATCTCGACCAGTTCGGATAGAATCGTGTCCGGCAGAAAAGCGGCCGCAGTTGTGCAGATCGCTCCGGTGATCGCCAACGCCTGATGCGGTTTTTGCATGGACATCATGCGAATTACAATGTCCATGTCAGCAGCTTTTCTTTCGCTCCCGGTAACGTCCGTGTAATCCGCCGGCGATGCGACGATGGTCATTTTCGGCACTGCCGGAGATTTTGCAGTCGCCTCTTTCCGGTCGGCAAACCTGCACATTTCAGCTGCGATCGAGCGAATCTCTTCCAGCTCTTTCAGTTTTTCAGGTGTATACTCGTCGGGGAGTTCCGTCCCTTTCAGTCCGATGTCGGCCGCCCGAACGAATACAAGTGGGTTAGCAACATCAACGATGGAGACCGGAATGAGACGATTTTTTGTTTTGATCATATCCACCGGGTTTCCCGTCGGAAAGAGCTTTCCCGTAACCGCTCCCTCAGCCTGCGTAAACGAGAGGTAAATCGGAGAGCCTGTACCGGGAACGCCCGGAATCGAGCAACTTCCATCCACTTTTACACGGCCGTTTTCGACCTCTACTTCGGCGATGATCAGCTTTTTCGTATTGGTGTTGAATATTCGTACAGTCGTGACCGGCTCTTTGATCGGAACCATCCCCTGCTCGATCGCATACGGACCGACCGCGGATGATATATTCCCGCAGTTTCCCTTGAAATCAACCATTTGATGATCGATGCTTACTTGTGCAAATGTGTATTCCACATCAAATTCAGGTGATTCCGCCTTTTTGATGATCGCCGCCTTGCTTGTCAGCGAATTGGCTCCGCCCAGACCGTCTATCTGGCGATGATCCGGGCTGCCCATGATGTCGAGTAGGAATTCCTCCCACAGCAACTTGTTTTTCGGCATATGCTCATAGTTCAAAAAAACAGCCTTGCTTGTACCGCCTCTCATGATCACGACTGGCACTTTCATCGGCATTCCCTCCTACCCTTTCTGATTGCGAATTCGGTAAACGTATCGTAAAATAAACGGAATCATAAGTGAAATACATATTTTATTTGGATTCTGACAAAAAAAATTTATAATCAGGAGCTGAGGTGTTGGAAGAATGGACGAAAAAGACTGGATCGCCATTCGCGTGTTGTATGAAGAGAAAAATATAAGCCGCGCTGCCGAGCGTTTGTACATCTCGCAGCCAGCCCTGACATACCGTCTGAAAAACCTGGAGAAGGAATTTGGCACACGCCTGTTTTTCAAAATCAAAAACGGGATTGAATTTACATCGGAAGGAATTTACCTGGCGGATTATGCCGAGGAAATGATCAAAAAGCTACAGAAGACAAAAGATTACATACTAAACATGCAGAAAGAAGTAAGAGGCACTTTGCGTCTCGGGGTTTCCAGCAACTTCGCTCAGTACAAGCTGCCGAAAATTTTAAAAAGTTTTCCGATCAGTTTCCTCACGTCCAGTTCAGCGTAAACACGGGATGGAGCACAGAAATCATGCATCTGTTGAACTCATCCAGCGTTCAGGTGGGGATCTTGCGGGGCAATTATGAATGGTACGGGATCAAAACGCTTTTGCACAGAGAACGTCTTTTTCTCATTTCGAAGGATGAGGTCGACTTGGACAATTTGCCGCAGCTTCCGTTTATCAACTACAAAACCGACAGCTCGCTAAAAAATCTGATCAACGGCTGGTGGCATGACCGCTTCTCCGATCCGCCGATGGTAACCATGGAAAACGACCGCCAGGAAACGTGCAAAGAAATGGTAAAACACGGACTTGGCGTCTCCATACTGCCGGAAATCTGTCTGCAGCCTTCAGACAATTTGCACACGTATGGCCTGTCTTATAAAAATGGGGAGCCTGTACTTAGAGATACATGGCTGATGTACAACCCGGATGTCCTTCGCTTGTCCACCGTCAAACATTTTGTCGACTTCCTAAACAAAGAGACGAGCATTTAACCGGCTGTAAACGCAGGACAAAAGTTTGCGTTTTAGTTATAAGTTTTTTTTTCGAAAACTGCAAAAAAATATGTATTTCCTTTATTTTTTCGTTTGCACTACCCTAGATGGTAACAGCACACAAATTTCAACAAGCAGATTTGTAAGCGATTGCTTGTTGGAGGAGGGGTTCATATTCTTACGTTACTCGGTATATCCATGGTGGTCGTCTTTACGTATCTTATTATGGCCAAACGGTTGTCTCCTGTCACCGCTCTCACAGTAGTCCCGATTCTCTTTGCGGTGATCGGCGGCTTCGGTTCGCAGCTTGGAGACATGATGCTGGCAGGATTAAAAACGGTTGCACCGTCTGCAGCGCTGCTCCTGTTTGCCATTTTGTTCTTTGGTGTCCTCATCGATGCGGGATTGTTTGACCCATTGATTCGGAAAATATTGAAGATTGCAAAAGGAGATCCGGTCAAGATCGCCATCGGTACAGCGGTATTGGCCCTCACCGTTGCACTGGATGGAGATGGCACAACCACTCATATGATTACGATCTCTGCGATGTTTCCGCTTTACAAGCGTTTGGGGATGAGACCGCTAGTGCTGGCTACGATTTCCCTGCTTTCGTTGAGCATTATGAGCGGAATGACACCCTGGGGCGGTCCCGCTACGAGAGCGATCACCGCACTGGGACTGGACGCCGGAGAATTTTTCATCCCGCTCCTGCCAACCATGTTTGGCGGAATTATCTGTGTGATCAGCATCGCGTATCTACTTGGCAAAAAAGAGCGTGAACGTATCGGTGTCATTGATATCGAACTCGACGGGCGGAATGAATCTTTCCTTTCCGAAGCTGCCGCTACCTACGCGTTGCAGGAAGATATCAAGCGCCCCAAGCTGGTATGGGTCAATTTGCTGTTGGTGCTTTCGGTTATGGTAATTCTCGTGTCCAGCCTTCTTCCGGTACCTGTTTTGTTCTTAATCGGGTTTGTGCTGGCATCGATGATCAATTACCCCAATCTGGATGAGCAGAAGGAGCGCGTGCTGTCCCATGCCGGAAACGCTCTCACCGTCGTTACACTTGTGTTTGCCGCCGGTATTTTCACAGGCATTTTTGAAGGAACGAAGATGGTAGACGCCATCGCCAATTCACTCGTTGCCATCATTCCGGAATCATTGGGTAACTTCTTCCCGCTCGTTGTCGCACTGACGAGCATGCCATTTACTTTCGTCTTATCCAACGACGCCTACTATTTCGGTGTCCTGCCGATTTTGGCTGAAGCCGCTTCCGCATATGGTATCGATCCTGTCGAAGTAGCGCGGGCCTCTGTGCTCGGGCAGCCAGTCCATTTTCTCAGCCCTCTCGTCGCTTCCACTCTACTGTTGGTCGGCATGGTCAAAACCGATCTGGGCGAATTTCAGCGATACGCGATCAAATGGGCACTCCTCTGTTCCCTCGTTATCATCGTGTTGGCTGTACTGACTGGAGCGATTATCTAACAAATCGGGTAAGATGGAGATAACTGCCGATCCTTTATCCCGCCATCTTCATGGCGCCATCCATAAACCAGGGTTGCTGCTTACCTCGCGCAGCCCTGGTTGTTTGTAACGTTTGTAATTGCTTGAACAATCGTTCTGGCCAGCTTCATCACTGTAAATAGACGGGTATCATTTAAAAACTGCGCTGCTGGCAGCGGATCGAGATAATTGACAACCCCGGTCAGGTGATAATCGCCCACTGCCGGAAGCACTTTTTGCAGGGCCCGCCCCGGAAGCAGCGGTCCCTCTTTCAACAAAACAGCTCCAACCTGCTCCCTTTCCCCCAGCCCGGCATCGATGCTGATGATGAACGGCTGCCGGAACTGCCGCTGGATCGTCTTCAATGTATGTTCCAGGTTAAAGGCATGAACCGGCTCCTCCAGCGTACCGTACACCTGGTACGCAATCCCGTTTTCTTTCAGCATCGTCCCGACCAACGGCCCCAATGCGTCGCCAATTGAGCGATCCGAGCCAACACATAAAAACACGATCTCCTTGTTTTCCCTTGTGGCCCGCTGAATCAGATCGGACAAAATTGAAGACATGACATCTATTTCCTGATGGTAGGTCCGTTCATTGTCATGCACCCAACAGAGCACTTTTTGTTTTACCTCTGGTTCTTTTCTGCCGAAAAAACCCATGCTTTTCCCCCTTGGCTTCGGTGCTTCCATAGCATTTATTATAAACGAAGGGAGGTTTCGGGATATGGAAATAATTTTTGCGAGCTATACCTCGAATTTCGAAGTCGTTTGCAGTACTTTTCAGGGAGTAGAAGAACGGCTGTGGCATCATATATACCATTCTCCAAACGGAAATCGCCTTTGCAGCTTTGTCCTCTTACCTTTCCACTGTTTGTTGCTACAACAATTGTGCCGTCTCAAGATCAGGAGCATCCAATATCGCACGAACGCGGGTATACAATTCCTTCTGCAGTTGTTGGGCGTGGCATCTAGGATAATCCGCACAAAATGAGTCTGACACAGTTGCCACGAATGAGTCCGAATGGCATGTGTCAAGATCAAAAGAAAGCTCCTCAAAAAAATCAATCGAAAATTCCCCAGTAAGAGTTATTTTATACGCCCCTTAGGGGGCGGAAACAAGGACTACTCCTTTGGGTGTTCTTCATGCCCTTCTGGTCGGAAGAAACCCGCCTTTTTCTTTTCTTTGATGCGGTAACTTTCCCCCTTGATATTGATTGTGGTGGAATGATGCAGCAAACGATCCAGGATGGCTGTGGCCAGTATAGAGTCTCCAAAGATTTCTCCCCATGAACCATACGACTTGTTGGAAGTCAGGATGATAGAGCCGGTCTCGTATCGTTCGGAGATGATTTGGAAGAAGAAATGGGCTGCCGGTTCGTCCATCTTGCGATAGCCGATCTCATCGATGATCAACAGACGCGGCTTGGTGTACATGCGAATTTTTTGTTTGATCGTATGGTTCTGATCGGCCTGCTGAAGCGTTTGCACGAGATCATGGGCGGTTGTAAAATACACCGTATACCGCTGCTTAATCGCCTCCAAAGCCAGTGCAACGGCCAAATGTGTTTTCCCCACACCGGGCGGGCCGAGGAAAATGAGATTCTCCTGGTGCTCGATAAACCGAAGGGTCGCCAGATCCCGGATTCGCCGTTCATCGATGGATGGTTGGAAACGAAAGTCGAATTGATCCAGGGTCTTGTGAAAGGGCAAGTTGGCTAGACGTGTCCGGGTCCGGATATACCGATCCCATTTTGCCGCCAACTCCTCCTGCAGCAGCTTGTCCAGAAATTCCAGATACGATATATTGTGTTTGGAAGCTTCTTCGGCGTGGTGGTGAAGCACCTCGGGAATGCGAGTCCATCCGAATTGGTGGAAGGCATCCTCAAGACGTTCTTGCAGCCCAATCATTGGAGCCTCACCGCCTCGTCGAGGAATTGTTCATACACGGATAAGTTTCGTTCCAGCACTTCAGGGGCTGGTCGGTCAACAAGTTTGGGCATTGGGGCAGGAACTCGATGTTGACCGGTTGGGCGCAGTCCTTCGAAGTGCTTTTTGTTGATGACCAGCTGCCCTTTTTGGACGGCCTTGGGATGTTCAGCGATGAGTGTGTCTCCACTGTAAATCCGGATGCGTCCGTTCTTGTCGTCCTGGACATGCACGATTTGCCCCATAAAACGGAAGGGAACGGAGTAACGGTTGGCCTCAAACGATACCAGGCAGTCGGCTGATACCTTCCGAGCATGACGGTCGACGACCGCAAACGGCGTTGGGTTCATGGGTTTCAGCTTTTCCTCATGCCAGCGGTCAACCGGCCTGACGTGCGTGGTTCCATGAATCCTCACGTTGGCCACTTGATTTAGCCACTCACGAGCTTGACGATTCAGATCGTCTACTCCCTTGAATTCCCGAACTCGCGGCCAAAAGTTCTTGCGAACATAGCCAATTCCGTTTTCGACCTTTCCTTTAGTGCGAGCGCGATAGGGCCGGCAGCTCGTAAGAAGGAAGCCGTGGTGGCTGGCAAATCGGGAAAAACGCTCATTCCAGACGGGATGGCCCTGTTCATCTCTGTCTTTCACAACGGTCTTCATGTTGTCGTACAGCATCACCTCCGTACCCCCTCCAAAATACTCAAAAGCCCGATGGTGACAACTGATGAGCGTATCCAACTTCTCATCTTCAGTGAACTCCAGATACATCATGCGAGAATAGCTGAGGACCATGACAAACGCATAGAGCCGTTTTGGTTTGCCGTGCCAGTCCACCGTAAACCGTCCCCAATCGACTTGGGCTTGGTATCCGGGATCTGTTTCAAATCGGACGGTGGTTTTGCTGATGACGGTGGGCCGGAACGGTTTCATGAAGACTCGCAGAGTGGTAATCCCACCGGTATACCCTTTTGCCTTGATTTCTTCCAGGATAACTCTCGCATTCAGGCAACCTTCCTCCATTCGGCGGCGAACGTAATCCTTGAACGGATCCAGCTTGCCGAGACGAGTGACCTTTCGCTGATAGGATTCAGGTTCCTTCTTGTTTAGCCACTTACGAATGGTTTTTCGATCCCTCCCCATTTCCTGCGCGATCCGAGTAATACTCATGCCACGTTTCCTCATCTCGTGAATCATGTAAAACTCCCCATTCTTTACCATAATTTCTCTCTCCTCCAAGGAGAGAGTCTGCGATGAAAATGGGGAATTTTCAACCGATTCTATTGGGGATTTTATCGCTGATCTTCACAATGGAGCGACTCAACGAAGAAATTCGCCTACGAGAACGTGTCATTCGCATGTTTCCTACCCGAGAATCGATTATTCGCCTCATCGAAGCTTTACTGATGGAGATTAACAAAAAAGGGTAAGCAGCAAAAAGTATCACAATATGGGAGAGTATGCGGAATGGTGAGAACCGCAGGCAACAACTTAGGAGTCTATATTGACTCGGATTGGCTAATTTACTTCTCTAACCGAGAGGAATTGTCACCGCCGGGATATAATTGACCCAGGTTCGCCGGAAAGAAAATGACCCACCCATAGCGAATATATCCCCTTCGTAATTAACGGCCAAGTTAATCTTCGGAGGGAGACACATGCTAAGGAGTGGGATAGTGATATCGTTACATACCATGAGGGCAGAAGGCAAGAGTATTCGTGAAATTGCCCGTCTAACGGGGCATTCTCGAAATACAGTTCGCCGATATCTCCGGGGTGAATTCTCCCCCGAAAAGGGAACCCGTAAATCTCGTGGTTCCAAGCTTGATCCGTATAAACCGTTCCTGCAGGAACGTCTTCAAGAAGGTATCTATAACTGCGAGGTTTTATTCGATCTTCTACGAGAAAAGGGGTATACCGGGGGACGTACCATCTTGAAAGACTATGTGAAGGACTTCCGTCCTCCCAAACAAGTTCCCGCTGTTCTTCGTTACGAGACGAAACCTGGTGAATATGCACAGGTCGACTGGGGACTGTGTGATTACGTAGATTTGGACGGTACAGTCCGAAAAGTGCCGGTATTTGTCATGGTATTGGGGTACTCTCGTTCCACCTATATAGAGTTCACTAAGCGTTGTGACATTCACAGCTTTCTTCGTTGCTTGATTCATGCTTTTGAATATTTTGGGGGCATCCCAAAGGTAATGCTGACCGACCAGATGAAAACCGTCGTACTGGGCATGGGAGATGATCGAAAACCTCGCTGGCATCCGCTTTTTGCCGACTTTGCTGCAGCGATTGGGCTTGTTCCAAAAGTATGCAAAGTTCGACGCCCCGAAACAAAGGGAAAAGTGGAACGAGGCGTTCAATACGTAAAAAACAACTTTCTTCCTGGCAAACGCTTCGTTGATTTACAGGATCTCAATCAACAAGCCCTACACTGGTGCGAGCGGATTAACCGCCGTATTCATGGAACAACCGGCGAACGTCCCATCGACCGACTCCGTGAGGAAAATCTGTCGCCTATCCCTTCAGCTGAACGATGGGAAAAATACTTGCATGAACCGAGACAGGTCAGCCGAGACGGATTTGTTAGCTACGATGGTGTACGATATGGGGTTCCATGGAGGTACAGTGGACGTGAGGGTACCGTGCGAGAAGTGAATGGGTGGGTGGAAATCTGGGCCGACGGCACATGTATTGCTCGACACCAAAAGGTCTATCGATCCCGTGCAACTGTTTTTTGTGAAAACCAGTATGCAGGTCTTACGACTGCTCAAGGATATGCCTATCCACGTCCGCAAGCCCGACAGATTTCATCGCAGCAAGTGGAAGTGCGTTCGCTGGATGTCTATGAGCAGCTGACGGGGGTGGGAGCATGATTGAACTGGAACAGGCACGGCTACGTCTTGAGGAACTTGGGCTTCAGCAAGCGGCTCTACTCTTGGATGCCCATTTGGAAGCGGCAAGTCATGGACAGCCCACCTATCTGTCCTTTCTCAACATGCTTCTAGATGCAGAGATAGCGGAACGTCAAAAACGGAATATGGAGGTACGCACCAAACTCGCACACTTGCCTTACCGAAAAACGCTGGAGGAGTTCGATTTTGCTTTCCAACCCAGCATTGACGAACGGTTGATTCGAGAGCTGGCCACGATGACTTTTGTAACCCGACACGAGAATGTCTTGTTCTTAGGGCCTCCCGGAGTAGGAAAAAGTCATCTGGCGGTGGCGTTGGCTGTAGAAGCCATCTCGCAAGGGATATCCGTTTACTTTGTCAGTCTCTCGCAACTCATCGAAGATCTGCGAAAAGCTTACACGGAAAACAGGCTGGATAAACGCCTACGCATCTATATTCGACCAAAGCTCCTGATTATTGACGAAATTGGTTACTTACCGTTTGACAGTTTGGCAGCTAACCTCTTTTTCCAGGTAGTAAGTGCAAGATACGAGAGAGGGAGTATTCTGTTGACCAGCAACAAGAGTTTCGGTGAATGGGGGGAACTGATGGGCGATCCGATACTTGCTACGGCTATCCTGGATCGGCTCTTACACCATTCCCACATCGTCAATATTAGGGGGAATAGTTACCGACTTCGTGAGAAGATGAGGACTGGAGCCTACGGCTCCCCCTCTACCACCTAACCAACAAAAAATCGCCGGGTGGGTCAATTCTAAACCGGCGATGGTGGGTCAAAATAAAGTCGGCGTTGACACCTCTTCCATCACTTCATAAAGACCAAATAAAACAGCCCCTTTTTGAAAGAGACTGTCGTCAGGAGTATTACGGTATCGTTTTTTTGAAGTGGGGACAATGGACCGGTACGTAAACCCAAGCACATCTCCTGTTACTGCGTCTCGGTTGGGGAATACGATACTGTTGGTCTGCTGATCCCATCCAATGCCATACGTTCGGATAGTATTGGCATCCAATCCCCTTTTTCTTAGATAGTTCTGAGTATCATGGGAGAGACAAAGATCGAAAGCATACTTATGGGCCTGTTCCCGTCGTTGCATTTTGAGGAGTTTGTTTGAAACGATGGTCATCTCCCGCTTGTGCAATGTTTAACTACGGGTTCTCCTGGATTTCCCCAATCAATCCAAGCGCGATAAGCCTCCCCTGGTTTTGCTAAGAGGACTCGGGTATCTCCTTTTAGCAATAGTCGTCGGACGTCCTTTAGCACCTTACGTACCGCGTCTCCAAAGCGCATCCCATACATGAGTCGGACCATTCCGCAGCATCGCCAGAAATGGAGCAGAAAAAAAGTACCAGATGCCTTTTTCCCTGTTGGCATACATACTAGGTTTGGTATCCCCATGAAGCGGGTACAAGTAGGGATGCTCACCCGATCGGTTTTCCCTTTGAACCGTAATCCCAAGATGACACAGATTTACAGGGAGGTCAATGTACTCACGTATCCATGTTACTTCGACATCAGGAACAGATTTCCTATAGTATAAAAAGAAACCCGTCCAGTTTCCCAAGTGGTAATGTAGGGGTTCATCGTGCTAGAACAGATTCTTCCACTTAGAGCGGGCTCTCGAATGGCAAAACAAGGGTTTAATGATTTTGTCCAGAACCTTTAATTATTAATCTAATTAAAATGGAAATGTGATAGAAAAGAAGTGATGGGAATATAAATATAATGTAACTATATAAATCGAACAACCTATTCAGAAAATTCCCGCCATTAATCAAAGAGAAAAACAATGCCACTGTTATACCAGCCAAAGTAAACAAGCTAACATTTACTAAATACCTCTTAACCTTGGAGTGTATTAATATTTTTTTATCAATTGATTCAATTAATAAGGAAAGTGGAATCCCTACAACAATTGTAATTGGAAATGCATATATTAAATAAATAATTACTAAACTAAAGAATGTGAAATAATATGTTAGTTCATCACGCTCGTTAATAGGCGTGTATTCCATAAAAGCAAGTAGTATGCATAAAAAAAATGATGTTAATGAAGCAGACAAGAGTTTATTTAACATTTTCCTCCCCCTAATCCCCGTCATATTGTTTAATTTATGAAAAAGAACGATAAATCATGAAACAAAACATCCTTGTTTCCTTGAGCCACACCCCAACATGAAAATGGTTCGACTTCGTTTCTTCCCAAGCTAGTGAATAATCTTGGGTGAACGAGTACGTGGGTTTTAATGGTGTTTTGACCCTGTAAAAAAACTGTATGGAACAGCATTGAGCGCACCCCACTGTCGGTATAGCCATACGAGTTGAGCCGTGACTACGAACAGAAAGATTTTTTCTACAGCTTATCCATCACCCAAGGATTTTTCTATGTTGAGGAGCGAATAATCATGGATGTGATCCTTATCCACAGCGCAGGGGTGGATGTTCATCAATAAACCATTGTCGTCAGCGTCCTGATTGGGAAAGAAGACGAGATTCCTTTTTGTGAAACTCGCTCCTTCCCAACCATAACCTGTGACTTGTTTGAGATGCTACGATGGCTCTAAGAAAAAGGAGTTACCCATGTCACGATGGAAAGCACTGGAGTGTATTTTGGAAGCACGTATATAACGTTCTTGAGGGATACTTCGACATTACTTTGGTGAACGCGCAACGGATTATGGACAGCTCCAATGCCGAATGGATCGCAAAACTCTTACGACAAGGCTAAATTGAGAAGTTTTGTACCCTTAGCTGATATTCGAGAATTACGCGACATACTCGTCTGATTGATACTCTAACTTCCGAAAAGAATCGAACTCATAAGGGATTAGAAGCCCTAACGTAAAGTTAGGTGCAGTTAACTCTGATATCTTCGGCGTCCCTGGTCGCAATCTACTTACTCGTCTTCTAGTACAAGGGTTTGTAGAGAAAAGCGTAATCTTGGATTGTATGAAAGGAAAGGTGAAAAATAAAGTCAAAGCCCATTCGGACTCTCTGTCTGGAACCATCACTCACCATCAGATCTTCATCTGCCAGTCTTGGAATCCCATTATGTTTGTAAAGGAGTCATTCAGACACTTAACCAAAAGATTAAAAAATACTTGGCAACCTTACAAAAGAAAACGTACAACGCCTTCAATCCGCACCTGGAGTGGAAAAACTAACGGCTGCGACTCTTTTTTCGCCGAAATGGGACCAGATATGAGCCAATTCCCAACTGCCGCCCATTTAGTTTCATGGGCTAGGGTTTGTCCCGGCACCCCCTTACTTCGATACTAAGACACAAGGGATTTTCACAGAAAAAATTAACTGGGAGTACAGCATCTCCCAGTTTTTAGCTATTTAATTTTTAGTTTGAGATGTCAAAATAATATTTGGGAGTTACTGAAAACAAATACCAGAAATCGTAAAGATCATGAGTAAATAGTTCATCATATGCATAATCATCAAAAGAAATGTACATCTCATGGCTTGGTGCACCATCGTGCCAACCATCAATTTCAAATTCCCCGTCTTCTCTATAAAGATAAGCCGTAAACTCATAATCAATAGCAGGCGGGGTAAACTCATCCGAATCCTCTAAGTACGGAATTCCAACTTCATGATCTATTCTAAAATACGCCTCATCTTGAGTTATGTCGTCTGATATCATTTTAATACCGCTTGCGCTAGCCTTTGCAGTTTGTATTAGATTTTTATTCTCGTCATAAAACTTACTTGTACCCACATCTTTATCTAAATCAATATCTTCATCTGTAAAATCTGCTTCTATATTTATTTGTGTTCTGTATCTAGAATGGACTACAGCAAAATCCCTGTTGTCTCCACCAAAATACTCGACTTCCTCCTCCCAATCGTCTCCAGTTAAACGAAGAGCATAAGGAACTGGATTCTCCACGTAGCGATCCGCGATAAATGTTGTATATCTTATTTTAACATTGTCTACACTGTCTCCACCATCATCTGCATTAATGCTAACAGAGTCAGTCTCATACTTCTTCTTATCAATTATTTTAATAATTGAGACATAATCGTACAAAAGATCTTCCGTGTTTTTGTTATCAGAACCAATTTCACCTAAATTCTCTTCGATTTGTGATAGTCTAATTTTCTTTTCTTGTTCATCTACTGGTATCTTTCCAAGAAATTCATAGACTATCCTTTCTTTTTTACCATCCAACTTGTCATTAAATACACTTTCATTTATGCTCTCAATTAATTCCCCATTTTTTATTACATCGTACTCTTCTATTTGAGAAATATCGTTCCAGTCAAATTTGATGTATTCACCATTTGAAATTGTCGACACGTTAACTTCCTTAATTGGGAATCTACTGCTAGAATTAGCGATTAAACCTTCTGATTCATTAGTTTTTGTTTTCAAAATGATATTAGCTATGCTCTCACCTTCTGAATCTACTGCTATTAAATTATATTTATATGGTTTACCAGGTTCTAAATTATCGTGTGTGAAATTAACTTTTGTACCGCTGTAAACTTCAGACTCTCCTTGATAAATTTTATACTCCACTGCACCCGGTATTTCGCTCCACGAGATAGTTATTTTTCTCTCTTCAGTCTCGATTTTTACATCATTAATAAACTCCTCGTAATTAAAATTTTCATAAGCAAAAACGTTAACTGGAGCAAAAAGTGTTGACATTACGACTAATGATGATAATAATGCTTTTTTCATTCTTTCACTCCTCAATCTTATTTTTACATGATTGCATTATAACAACATCTTCCATATTTGTCTGCCATTTTTGGTAATTTTTCGAAGTTTATTTCATTTCCTCTTGATTTTAACACTTGAATTTTTATAGCCTCTTAACGCGAGGAAGATGTCTTGATACTCGTTCAGTAATTTTGGACTGCGCTTTGTATGAATATAAATAACAAGGATGCAACACACATATTCATTCTCGTAATATAATCTGCACTGTTTGCAGAGCATTCTCTAAACGACAACCAATACAGTACATTAATGACACCTTACTAAGCGAAGCGAACTTTGTTCAGCCGTGGTAGACTTCTTCTATTTTCCGCTTACTTTCTCAAGCTTCTGAATCCCGTCCGCTTCTCTTTTGATTCGCTCGACCGTTTTTTCACCTAGGATCCTGTTTTTCTCAATACACATTAAATAAATCTCGGAGGAAATTACCTTTTTTAAGATGCAACGTCATCAAAATGGATCATAAGGACGAAACAATCACGAAAGAGAAAGGATACAGCGGATAGTACCCCTATTCCAATATGTGTAATAAGGGGCTGCCATTTAGACCCTTGCTCGGCTCGAGTCTAAACATACAACCCATTTTTCTCCATACTTATCCATCAGACTCCCAAAAATAAGCATAAAAAAATCGGCCTGATATTGATTACTGATACGATTAATCCTGTTTCAAACTGTGACAAATCATATTTTTGTTGAAAAAAGTAGCTAATAGCCCCATCCTATATGTCACAAAAGTAGCGCACATTTGTGAAAATTTGTCTACATTCAAATGAATGAACATAACTCCAGATAGAGTGATTACCCCTCCTATCACAGAGAGAAGGGGTGGTTTCTCTCCAAGCCACATCCATGCAAGTACAAATGCAAGAGCTGGCGTTACGTAAAGGGAACTTGTTGCCTCCGAAGCCCCTACACGTGATGTTACATAGGCTAATGCAAGATAAGGAATAACCGTAGGGAAGAGACCTAAGTACAAGATGCTAAGTGTTGATGCTATAGAAAGTTTCGTCATTTCACTTGATAATCCTGGGAGAAAGAAGAACATGAAAAACGTACCCGCCCAAATCGTATAGGTAGTACATGCAAGAAAGCCATATTTTTTTTACATAACGGGTTTGAAAAACGAAATATAAACTTTCTGAAAATGACGCTAATAGAATGAACAAAATTCCACTGGTATACTCAACATCTCCCTCAGTTCCAAACGACTAAAAAAGCTTGTAATAGATCCAATCCACCTTGATAATCCAAATCGTTCACGAAGAAACCAAACGGCTAAAATAGCTGAAAAAATTTCTGGGTCGTTACAGGCTTTACATTTGATTTCAGTTGGGCTGCTGCACAGAGGATCAACCGTTTTACTTGAAAACCCTTCCTATCTTTATTCTCTGCAGGTGTTTCAATCAGCAGGGATGAAGCTTACCGGTCTCCCGATAGATGAACATGGCCTATTGCCCAACGCCGTTTCCGTATCAAAAAAACAGCGAGGCAGAGTGATTTTATACTCCATCCCTTGTTTTCATAATCCAACGGGGATTTTACTGTCAGAAAAACGACGTCAAGAGCTCATTCAAGTATGTAACATGGAACAACTTCCTATGATTGAAGATGACGTTTACCGGGAGTTATGGATCGATGAACCACCTCCTCCCCCTTTAAAGGCGATGGATAAACATGGACACGTATTGTATCTGGGCAGTTTGTCCAAAACGTTAAGCCCAGGTTTAAGGATCGGTTGGATTGTTGGTCCTGAACCTGTCATTGATCGATTATCCGATATTAAAATGCAAATCGACTATGGTTCTAGTTCGTTATCTCAAAGAGTCGCTGCTGAATGGTTAACAAGCGGGTTATATGAGCAGCACCTTGTGTTTGTACGGGAACAGCTTAGAACACGGCGGACAATCGTTTTGGATGCTTTAGAAACGTATTTACATGATATAGCGACATGGAATGTACCGCAGGGCGGGTTTTTTATTTGGTTAAAAATACTACCAAAACTATCGATGAGGGAGCTTTACGTAAAGGCTTTATCTGAAGGCATTCTGCTTAACCCGGGGAATATTTATGGCCAAGAGTCCAACCGTTATCTTCGCCTCTCTTATGGCTATGCTCCATTAGAAGATTTGAAGCAGGGAATCTACCGGATTAGTCGAATCATTCGAGAACTGGCAAAAAGTTAATGAAACTCCTCAACCATGTCTCTTTCGGTGTATTTGGCAAACTAAATGTGCCGAATTCGGAAATGTGAAAATGCCCAATTGATGAGCATGCCATAGAAAGTAAAAAAACCTTGCCAGCGTTCCCTCATCACTCTACTCTCTTGTTTGGCGACATCAGACAGGAGAGGATGAAAGGAATGCTAGCAATGGCTTATGTTCAGTTTATCAAACATTTGAGAGAGAAAGAAGCGCTCTCTATAAATCAAATTGCAAAGAAATTGGGGATTCATTGGCGAACTGCGAAAAAATACGCAGATTGCGACGACTGGAATCAACCAATGAAGTCGGTGTCACGCCGCTATCGAGTGTTGGAGCCCTATCTCGATATTGTCGATGCATGGCTTCTGGAGGATGGGACACGCCCACGGAAACAGCGGCATACAGCGAAACGAATTTATGACCGGCTGGTTGCCGAACACGGCTTTACTGGCAGCGACCGTACCGTAAGGTACTACGTGGCCAAACGTCGCAAGGAATTGAGACAACAAGACAAAATGGCCTACCTGCGGTTGGAGCATCCTGGCGGCGAGGCTCAAGTGGATTTCGGCACAGTCCAGGTCATCCTCAATGGTCGAGAGCAAACCATGAAGCAACTGACGATATCCTTCCCGTACAGCAACGCCGCGTTTGCCATGTTGTTGCCAGCTGAAAACACAGAATGTTTCTTAGAGGGACTGCGGCGCATATTTGAGCGCATCGGCGGGGTTCCAACACGACTATGGTTCGATAATCTATCAGCTGCCGTTGTATCTGTAGGTCCGGAAGGACAGCGGCACCTGACAGACACATTCGAGCGATTTGTATTACATTATCGATTCGAACCCGTTTTTTGTAATCCGGCAAGCGGTCATGAGAAAGGACATGTCGAGAACAAAGTCGGATATACACGACGCAATTGGTGTGTGCCAACACCGAGCGGATCCAGTCTTGAGGAACTGCAAATCCAACTGGATCAACGCGCAGAACAAGACTTAAATCGACTCCACTACGCCAAGGGAGAGTCGATTCGCAAATTGTGGGAGCATGACCAAAGGAAATTGCTTCAATTGCCGATGATGCCCTTTGAGGCGGTTCGTTTGGGGCCAGCACGTGTGAACAATTACGGGGAAATCAAACTGGATGGTACACCTATTCCCCTTACGGGCACACAGCCAGGTCAAACCGTGTTGCTCAAAATTCGATGGGACACAGTCGACGTGTTGGATGCTCAGCAGCGCGTCATAACGACCATAGCCCGCCCTTACATGCAGCAGGGGCAACCCATTGACTGGGTCACCGTGTTGCGAGCTTTTCAGGCCAAACCACGTGCTCTCCCGTACGCTTCGTTGTTCGGCAACCTGCCGATGGCGATACAAAAATGGTTAACGTCAGCAGAAACGGTTGATGAGAAACGCCGCAGGCTTTCCTGGTTGATTCGCCAGCTCAAAAGTGGAGCAACTTTAGAACAACTCGATCACGTATTAGCAGTCCCAACCCCCGATTGGACGGTAATGGAACATCGGTTATATCGGATGCAGCATCCAGACCGTTCGTTTGAGGTCATTACTGATCCTTACACACCAACGGTGTTGTTACAGCAGGAGCCCGATATCTCCCGATATGACCAACTGAAACGGGCGGTGATGACACCGTGAAAGAGGAACTTCGTCGACTATGCAAAGCCTTACGGCTAGGTTATGTGATGGATCACTATGCCTCACAGCCATTTGAGAGCCGGGAACAATTTTTGTTGGCGGTCTTGCGGGCCGAAAAAGAACAACGAGAGCTGGCCAAGGTGCGTCGTCTGTTGAAAAAAGCACGATTTCATCAGATCAAGACACTGGAGAATTACACATTTGAATCGATCACATTTCCACCCAGCCTGACACAGCACGCGTTGTGTTCGCTTGAATTCGTACACAAGCGACAAAACATTTTGATGTTAGGAGGAGTCGGTACAGGGAAAACGCATCTAGCGACGGCACTGGGGGTAGCAGCGTGCCGGGAAGGATACAACGTGCGGTTCTTCCGGGTAGCAGATTTGGTGGCGCAGTTACAGCAACGTCACCACACCGGGACACTTGCACGTTTCAAGAAGGACATGGAACGATGCGACTTGTTGATCCTAGACGAGTTAGGATTTGTTCCGTTTCACCAGGATGGGGCCGAATTATTGTTTCACTTGATTGCAGATTGTTACGAACGAAACAGCATTATTGTGACTTCAAATCTGGAGTTTGGGCAGTGGACTCGGGTGTTCGGAGATAGCCGCCTAACGGCGGCCTTGGTGGATCGCCTCGTACACCATGCTCACATTCTAGCGTTTACTGGCGAGAGTTACCGATTGCGACATGCGCTTTCGGGACCTGAAAACGCGTGGCAAGGTTAGGCACAAAATGGCTGCCAAATTGAGCATTTTCTACTTGCCAAACACACTCTTTCGGGAAGAGAACCATGTAAACCGTTACGGTTCAGCGTTTACTTGCAGGTTATCCCAAACCGATAAAATAAAAGCCGATGATTCCTTGGCGTAGGAAAAATCGGCTTTCTTCATGTCGAATTTGCTTACCTTTCATTTCTCCTCAATCACTTCACTCCATTTCATAGGATGAGCAACTTGTTATATGTCCCTGATCGTAACAGTTATCCTTGTTGTCGGTTGGCATTTTCCTTTCAGACCAATAATGTCAGCGGCCGCCACCGGATTCAGAACCTTTTTTCCATTTCCATTCAATCTCAATCCGGCTACTCCTTATCCTGTACATCCAGTATTCGCGTGGAACGGCCGCTCCTCCACCTACTCTTTCTCATGGTCGGCATGCTTGTTCCCCCGTAAGTAGCTGTCATGATCATGCCCCGCTTCTGCATCCCCTATCGCCAAAATCGATAACCATCCTCATCCCACCACCCCGCGATCCAGCGCCCGATACCGGATCGCTTCCGCCACATGGGCGGCCTCTATCTGCTCCGCTCCCGCCAGGTCGGCGATGGTGCGGGCCACCTTGACGATCCGGTTGTAGGCGCGGGCGCTCAGGCCGAGCGTTTCAAAAGCGAGCTGCAGCAGCTTCTGCCCCTCTCTGTTCAGGCCGGCATACCGGCGCAGCTCCTCTCCGTTCATCGCGCTGTTGAAAGGAGCGCCGGGGCGGTGCCGGTAACGCTCGCATTGAATGGCCCTCGCCGCTTCTACTCTGCAGCGGATCTCTTCGGACGATTCCGCCTGCGGCCGCTCCTGCAGCAGCGTTACCGGCACCCGGGGAACTTCCAAATGCAGGTCGATCCGGTCAAGCAGCGGGCCGGACAATTTCGACCGATACTTTTGGATCTGCTGCGGCGTGCAGGTGCATTCGCGCTGGTCGCGGGAGCCGTAGAAGCCGCAGGGGCACGGATTCATCGAAGATACAAGAAGAAAGCGGGCCGGGAATGTAAACACCTGTCTCGAACGCCCGATCGTCACCACGCCCGCTTCCAACGGCTGTCTGAGCACCTCCAGGACGTGGCGGGAGAATTCCGGGAGCTCGTCCAGAAACAAAATGCCGCCGTGAGCCAGACTGCACTCGCCGGGCCGCGGAATCTGTCCGCCTCCCCCGATCAGGGCGGCTGCCGTGATCGTATGGTGCGGCGAACGGAACGGCCGCTCGCGGATCAGACCGCTGTTTCGCGTCAACTGACCGGCGATGCTGTAAATCTTGGTCACGTCGTACGACTCGTCCGTGGTCATGTCCGGCATGATGGAGGGCAGACAGGTGGCGAGCATCGTTTTGCCGGAACCGGGAGGGCCGACGAGCAGCACGTTGTGAAAACCGGCGGCCGCCACTTCCAAGCCTCGTTTGACAAACGTCTGCCCGCAGACATCGGCAAAGTCTGAATGGTTGGCCTGCGAATGCACGGCGCGTTTTTGAGGAGCGGGGCGCGATTCGGCCGCGGGCGGCTCCAGTCCCCCCGTCCAGTATCCGATGGCAGCAGCCAGATTGGCGGCGGGAAGCACGCAGATGTCCACCAGGCGCGCTTCCTCGGCGTTTTCCTCCGGCAGGATCACATGGGTAAAGCCCTGTTTTCTGGCTTCCAGCAAGATGGGTAGCACGCCGGAAACCGGGCGCAGCGTTCCGTCCAGCGCCAGTTCGCCAAGCACCAGCACGGCTTCCGGGCGCGGCGGGATTTGTTTGGAAGCCTGCAAAATGCCGATCGCGATGGCCAGGTCAAATCCTGATCCCTCCTTGCGCAGATCGGCAGGTGCCAGATTGACCGTTATCCGCTGCATCGGATAATCAAACCCGCCGTTGCGCAGCGCCGCTCTCACCCGGTCGCGCGCTTCCTTCACAGCGGAGCCGCCCAGCCCGACCAGATCAAACTGGGGCAATCCGTTGGCGATGTCTGTTTCCACCGCCACGAGCATCCCGTCAATACCGTAGACAGTACCGGCAAAACTGCGTGCATACATCTGACATCCCCCCGACTACATCTCCCATTGCTTCAGCTTCACCGTACGAAAAGACAGCATCCCGCTGCAAGAAAATTGGACACTCACACCGGGCTGTGCACACAAAAAAAGCGCCTTCCAGCGTAAGCCGGAAGGCCAAGTGATGGTGCTTGGAGGAGTTTCATCGCGTCGAGTATGCTACATTCTACGCGACTTAACAGGCATCTGCTGTAGACGTATCCCCAGTGCCCTGCCGATTTCGCGCCCGTTTTGATTCAAAAGGCGTGAGTGATGTGTTCGATCTCCGGCGATTGGTCCGGGCGGCAGCAGATCGCCACAACGTCAAAGCGAAAACGCGGCACCGACTTTTCGTAATGCTGCAGGTACGCGAGGGCCAGTTCACGCAATTTTCGCTGCTTTCGCCATGTAACCGACTCAGCCGCCGTGCCGTAGGCCGTGCTCGTCCGCGTACGCACCTCCACGAATACGAGAACATCTCCATCCCAGGCGATCAGGTCGATTTCCCCCTGCCGTGTGCGCACATTCCGTTCGATAACGCGGTACCCTTTTTGCTGCAAAAACAGTGCAGCGATTTGTTCGCCGCGCTGGCCGAGAGCACGCCGTCTGTGGCTCATCGCCCGCTTCGCCCTCCCTTGTCGAGGCGGTAGACAAACGCGAGCACTTCCGCCACCACCTGGTACAGTTCGGGCGGTATCTGCTGGTTGAGGTCCAATTTGCCCAACACTTCCACCAGCGAGGGGTCTTCCTGAACAGGGATGCCGTGTTCCTTTGCAGTTTTCAGAATGTTGTCCGCTACATAGCCTTTTCCCTTGGCCACGACGACGGGCGCTTCCATCGTTTTGGCCTGGTAGCGGAGCGCCACCGCCTGTTTGCGCTTCACTTTCGCATCGGAGGCGTCGTTCATACGCGAATGTCCACTCCCTTGTAATCGGTCAGAAACCCGGTTCTGCCTCCGGCAACGGCAGCTGCCGCCTGGGGCTTGCTGTCAGGAATGACCTGAACCCGGAGTCCGGACAAGTGGTATCCCATTTCATGAAGTTGGCGGGCAAAGTCCTCTTTCATGTCCTGAGCCAGTGCTTCCACCCACGACGTGTTGTTGAAAAGCTGGATGCTGACAATTCGGTTGACAATAGCCACGTCAAGCATCGTCGTTCCGAGCTGATTTAGTTCCAGATGGAAAAACAGGCGGCAGTTCTCCGGGTCCAGCTCACCTCCTCCGCGCTTCTTGGCTTCAATCTGCACATACGCCGTCTCATCCCCGTGCTGCGTCCGAATGGGAATCTGCATGACCACCTGCGACAGTGTCTGGTTGGAGGGCTGCACCAGCATCAACTGCTGGCCGGTGATGTGCTGAAGCAGTGCGTCCGCCGTGTCGCGAAGCGCGGCGGGTACAGCGTTGGCCGCCTCTTGAGTAAGCTGCAGCAGCATCGCTTTCACGCTGTCCAACTGCCGCTGGGCTGCGGCATCCATTCCGTGAGCCAGCGCACGACCCATCAAATCACGCTCGTGCCCAAGCCCCAGGCGCTGAAACAGCTCCTGAATCGGATGGCCATGCGCCGAAACTGTCTGAGCAGGAGCGGCTGCATTCGTCCCGTTTGTACCACTGCTTGCCGCAGACGACACAGACGATTGGCTGCTCCCCGCTGCCTGATTGACCAAAGCCGGATGTGCCATTCGCGTTGCCCCGTTGACCGTCGACGCTGCAGCGGTGTTCGGCGCTCCCACACCGTGCGGAGCTGACGTCGCTGCCGAAGACGTCTGCTCTCCGCTGCGGGGTAACGCTGTATCAGCAGCGGTTCCTTTCGCGGGCAGACCGCTGCCGCTAGCCAGCTGAGCGCCTTGCTGACGTCCGTTTTGCGCCAGCGCCTCTCCCAACTTCGCGGTCTCGCCACCCAAAGTGGCAGACCCGGTCAAAGAACCGTCTGAAACACTCCCCTGTCGAAGAGCTTCCTTTCCGATTGTCGTGCTTGTGCCGGTGATGGCAGTATTTGTATGGGGGGCTGGCTGAACGGTACTACCCGCAGCAATGGTTGGAAGCGGTGCCTGCCCCTTTCCGTTTGTCCCGGCCGCATTCGCTGTCCCCGCCGAAGGCTGTGCGGTTTCACGCTGGACCATCAGTTCGTCCGCCCCCTGGTGATCGGGCAGCAGCACCGCCAAACCGGCCACCGCCTGTTTTAACTGGCTGACCAGGGTAAGGAGCGGAGCAGCAGCTGACGAGGACGGAGCGAAAGACGCCGCGGCCGATCCATGCTTGCCCGCCTGTCCTCCCGCACGCTCCCCGTGCGTCTGTAAAAATTGCTCTGCCTGCGCTACAAATGCCTGAATCGCCTGACTGATCGGCTGTTTCGACAAAAAGGCACGCAGTCCGGCTACAACATCAGGCGTCAGCGGCAAGCTGCGTTTTACCGCGAGAAGAAAAGCGTCCACAGTCTCCTTGTGCATGCCCAGGCGCTGCGCGACGGCTGTGAACGCCTGCACCGTCTCGCGGGTGACCGGCAGTTTGGCCCGCACCAGCTCCTGCACGATCGCCCGAGTCTCCTTCGTGTCGTTGAGACCCAATGAGCGGATCAGCCCTTCCAGCGATGCGTCCGCTGCTCCTCCGTCCCGTGTCGTTCCCAGCACTTTCAACGTGACCACTCCGGCTGACGGCTGCACCTGCAGCCACGCTCTCTGTCCTGCTTCCAGATTGGCCTCCAGTCTGGCCTGGACCTGCATGCCGCCGATCTGGACCAGCGCCATGTTGTCGGGGTAGGTTCGTTGCACAGTGCCGATAAAGACTTGACCCGGTGTGAGCTCGATCGGTTTGGGCGCGGAGACCTGAGCGCGTTGAACAAGCGACTGTATCATTTGCGAGGGGGAAAACATGGGCAAACTTCCTCCTTTGTTACCCGGACGGGAACGCCTCTCAAGCCCGCTCCTTCACCCCTGTAAACGTGCGCCGGTGAATCGGCGACGGCCCGTACTGCTGAAGGGCAGCCAGATGTTCCGCCGTTCCGTAGCCGGCATTTTTGTCAAAACCGTATTGGGGGTACTGCTCGGCGTATTCCGCCATCAGCCGGTCGCGCGTCACCTTGGCGACGACGGAGGCGGCGGCGATGGACACACTTTTGCTGTCCCCGCCGATGATCGGCAGTTGTTTATAGGGCAGACCGGGTAGCTGTACGGCATCGATCAGGCATACGTCCGGTTTTATCGCCGCATCCTGGATCGCCAAGCGCATTGCTTCACGCGTCGCTTCCAGAATGTTGATCTCGTCAATCCGCTCGGCAGACACGATTCCGATGCCGACTGCCAATGCGTCCCGTCTGATTACGTCAGCAAATCCTTCCCGTACGGATGGGGGCAATTTCTTTGAATCGTTCAGCCCCGGCAGGTAAAAATCAGCCGGCAGGCAGACGGCACAGGCGACGACCGGCCCTGCCAGCGGGCCGCGACCCACTTCGTCAATGCCGAAGAGGTGCACGTGACCTTCCTCCCGCAGGGCTCGCTCCACCTGCGTCATCTCTTCCCACTGTTTCGCCAGTCTGGCCTGCCGGGCCATTTTCTCTTCCAGCTTGCGCGCCAAATCCTGTACGCCTTTTCGGCTGTCCTGACGCAACCATTCTAAAAAATCTTTGCGGGGCTCGTCCATTTTTTCGATAAGCTCCCGTATTTCCTTTATCGACAGTTCCGCGAGATTCATTGACGGCTTTCTCCTTATGTATCCAAAATGTGTCCGTTTGAAAGGAAAAACCCGCCTATCCGCTGTGGATAGACAGGTTTTCCGAGCTCCTTCAGGACAAAGAGGGCGGCTTTCCGATCGGCTCCTCCATTTCCCAATCGGCGGGGCGTTCCAGAGAAACGGGTCCCAGTTTGCCCGAGCGCAGGTCGCGCAGAAACAGCTCGGCCGCCTTGTCGTAGTCAATCTCTCCGCGGGATGCCAGGCACCCCCGCTTTTTCCCGATCTCCTCCAGCATCTCCACCCGGTCGTTCGGGAGCGTTTGCAGTTTGAAGCGCTCCTTCAGCCGCTCCGGGTAGTAGTGCATCATGTAGCTGATGGCGAACAGGGCCACGTCGGTAAAATCGATCAGCTCGTCCTTGATCGCCCCGCTCGCCGCCAGCCGCAGTCCCACCATTTGATCTTCAAACTTGGGCCAGAGGATGCCAGGGGTATCCAACAACTCGAGCGTGTCGCCCATTTTCACCCACTGTTGGGCTTTCGTCACTGCGGGACGGTCTCCGGTCTGCGCCACGGAGCGCTTCGCCAGCCGGTTGATCAGGGACGACTTGCCGACGTTGGGAATGCCGAGGATCATGATCCGTACAGCCCGTGCCTGCATGCCCTTCTCCGCCCGCTTGGCCAGCATTTCTCCCGCCAGTTCCCGGCACATCTCCGGCAGCTTGCCCACGCCTTTTCCGCTCAGGGCGTCAATGGGCAGGGTGCGGATGCCCTGCTCGCGAAAGTAGCTGATCCACTCTTCCGTTACCTTGCTGTCGGCCAGATCGGCCTTGTTGAGCAGGATCAGTCGGGGTTTTCCGCTGATGATCTCGTCAATCATCGGATTGCGGCTGGAAAGCGGGAGACGGGCGTCCAGCAGTTCGATTACCACGTCTATCTGCTTCAGTCTCTCCGTAACTTGTCTGCGGGCCTTTGCCATGTGGCCAGGGAACCACTGAATCGTCATGATGTCTCACCTGCCTCGGGTGTGTGATAAAGGGAGTCGTCAGCGGGCCAGCCGGAACTGGGAGAGCGGCCAGAAAACGAATTCCGCCCGTCCCACGACCTTGTCCAGTTTGATCGGGCCGATCGCCCGGCTGTCATGGCTGTTCAGACGGTTGTCCCCAAGCACGAAAATCTCGCCTTCTCCCACTTGGATCGGTCCAAAGTCATTGGTCAGCGGAACGCCCAGTTTTGCCGCCTCTTCCCGGTTTTTGGCCAGGTACGGCTCGTCCACCGGTTTTCCGTTGACCAGGAGTTGGTCGTTGCGCACCTCCACCGTGTCTCCCGCGACTGCGATAACCCGTTTGATGTAATCGCGGCTTTCTTCCGCGTGAAACACGATGATGTCGCCGCGCTTCGGTTGCGTCAGGTGGTAGATCGCCTTGTTGACCACCAGTTTTTCGTTGTTATGTAACGTCGATTCCATGGATTCGCCTTCGACGATGAACGGGGCGAACAGGAAGGTACGGATGAGAAACGCTAATGCGATGGCTATGCCGAGCGCCTTGATCCATTCCCACGTCTCGTTTTTGGCGCGGCTGGAGGTAACTTCTTCGCTCATGGGTCCGATCCTCCCGCATTTTGCCTTGGCGGACGCCCGATTCAGGGAATGCGTCCGTGTATGCATGGAATAATGGGAAAAAGAGGGCTGGCAAGCAAACCAGACCCCCTTTGTATGCATAACATGCGATTATTTGCGAATTTCCTTGATGCGAGCAGCTTTGCCCACGCGATCGCGCAGATAGTACAGCTTCGCGCGACGAACTTTACCGCGGCGTACAACCTCAATCTTGTCGATCTTCGGCGTGTGCAGCGGGAACGTACGCTCAACACCAACACCGTAAGAAACCTTACGAACGGTGAACGTTTCGCTCACACCCGTGCCGCGACGACGGATCACAACGCCTTCAAACAGCTGAATACGCTCGCGCTGACCCTCGATAACCTTTACGTGAACACGTACCGTGTCACCAGGCCGGAACGCAGGAATGTCCTGTTTCATTTGTTCTTTTTCCAATTCACGGATCACTTGGTTCATCCTCAATTCCCTCCTTCCGCTCAGACGTTCATACCCGTCCTCACAAAACCCAGCATTACGCTGAAATCCGGGTAGCGGACCGCCTTAGTCAGCGGGCAAAATTGCCACAAGAAGTATATTATCACACTGGACATGAATCCACAAGTGCTATTCCGATTCGGAACCCGAATTTTTTTCCTCTTCCTCAAGCTCGGCCAGAAGTGCTTTCCACTCATCGGGCAGCTCGCCCTTTTCCAGCAGATCGGGCCTGCGTTCTCTGGTCCTGCGCAGCGATTCCTTCAGCCGCCAGCGCTCGATATTGGCGTGGTGGCCGGAGAGCAGGATGTCCGGCACCTTCCACCCGCGAAACTCCGCCGGACGGGTGTAGTGCGGATACTCCAGCAAGCCGGTGGTAAACGAATCCTTCTCCGCCGACGACTGATTGCCCAGCGCCCCCGGCTGCAGCCGGACGACGCTGTCGATCACCACCATTGCCGCAAGCTCTCCGCCCGTCAGCACGTAGTCGCCGATCGAAATTTCGTCCGTGACCAGGTATTGCCGGATGCGTTCATCGTAACCTTCATAGTGGCCGCAGATGAAAACAAGGTGCTCCTCCCCGGCCAGCTCCTCTGCCATCTTTTGGTCGTACGGCCGGCCCTGGGGGCACATCAGGATGACCCGCGGCTTCGCGTCGCCAGCCACGGCCTCCACGGCGCGAAAGATCGGTTCCGGCTTCAGCACCATGCCGCCTCCCCCGCCGTAGGGCGTGTCGTCAACGGTGCCGTGCTTGCTTTCGGAGTAATCGCGAAAGTTGATCACCTGGAATTGGACGATCCCCTTCTCCTGCGCTTTCCCCAGGATACTGCTGTTGAGGACGCCGTCAAACATCTCCGGGAAGAGCGTCAAAATGTCGATCTTCACCATCCGTCCCCCTTCACAGCAGGCCTTCCATCAGGTGGCAGACGACCCGCTTGCCGGCGATGTCCACTTCCTTGATACAGTCGTCGATAAACGGCAGCAAAATTTCGCCGCGCTTTCCTTTTACCACCCACACATCATTTGCGCCCGGCTGCAGCACGTCCACGATCCTGCCCAGTTCTTCCCCTTCGTCGGTGAATACCTGGCAGCCGACCAGCTGGTGGATGTAATACTCGTCCTCTTCCAGTTCCAGGAGCGCCTCTTCGGGAATCTTCAGTTCGCCGCCCTTGAACTTTTCCACGTCGTTGATTGACGGATAGCCCTGGAAGCTGATGAGTTCGGTCCCCTTGTGGGAACGGCGGGAGGCCACCGTCAGCTTCAACGGCTCCGCCAGCGACGGATGAAACAGATACAGTTCGCTCCCTTTGCGGAAGCGCACGTCGGGGAAGTCAGTGGTGGAAATCACCTTGACCTCTCCCCGCAGCCCGTGAGTGTTGACCACTTTTCCCACGGTGTAGTAACGCGTTTGGCTCACGCTCCTTCTCCTCCTTTCGTGGGGATGATGTGCGGGCGCATCAACTATTGATGGGCCGATTGACGAATCTCGCAAATCCGTCCGTCTTTTACCATGATTTCCGTTCCAGACATGATTTCATCCCACACATCTCCGACGCGAATCTGGACGGGACTTTGCACAGTCGCATATTCAATCTCGCTGCCCTCCGGCAGGCTTTCCGCCTGCCGCAGCTGGAACTGGAGCTGCTCCAACTTTTCCTTGCGCTGCCGTTCCTCCCGGGCGATCCGCTCCTGCACAAACTCAAGTGCCTCGGGGGATCGCTTGCGGGCGTCCGCGAGCAGTTTTTTGGCCTGAAACTGCCACTGCTCCCACTCTTCCTGCCGCCGCCGGATCTGTTGGCGGTACTGTTCCACCAATGCGGCGCGGGATGCTTCCGTCATGATCACCTTCACCTGAACCGTACGCAAAATGGTAAGCACGTCCGACACTCCTTTCGAAGGCTGCCAGCATCAAAAAAGACTGGGACAGCTCCCAGCCTTTTTCTCAGACAATCTCAACCGTGACCCGCTTATCCGTATTGACGGAGGCGGCGATCACGACGGAGCGCAGCGCCTTGGCAATTCGTCCCTGTCTGCCAATGATCTTCCCCATGTCATCGGGGTGCACCGACAGTTCGTAGACGATTGTGCGCTCTTTTTCCACAGCGTTTACACGAACGTCATCAGGGTGATCGACGAGAGCCTTTGCGATCGTTTCGACCAGTGCTTTCATCATCGGACCTCCGGATGACCGGCTTACTTGCCGAATTTGCTTTCGTGTACTTTCGCCAGAACGCCTGCTTTGGACAGCAGGTTGCGAACCGTGTCAGTCGGAGCTGCACCGTTCAGGATCCATTTCACCGCTTTTTCGGTATCGATGTTCACCACAGCCGGTTGTGCAACCGGGTTGTAGTAACCGATTTCCTCGATGAAACGGCCGTCGCGCGGAGAACGGGAGTCAGCCACTACCACGCGGTAGAACGGGGCTTTCTTGGAACCCATGCGCTTCAGACGGATTTTTACTGCCATGCTGTTTCACCTCCTGTATGAATCAACGCAACGGTCAACTTGTCGCGTTGGCGTCACTATTTATCTGAACCATCGCGTCACCTGCTTAAAGCAGGGCGCGAAGAGATCATACAACATCACTTGAACGGGGGCTTGAAGTTGAACGGGAAGTTCATGCCTCCCGGATTGCCGCCGCCCTTGCCCAGAAACGGAAGGCCAAAGCCTTTTTCTTCGCCTTCTTTTTCATCTTGTCGGCCACGCCGGTGAACTGTTTCATCATCTTCTTCATTTCTTCGAACTGCTTGATGAACCGGTTCACTTCCTGGATCGACGTGCCGCTTCCGGCCGCAATCCGCTTGCGTCGGCTGGCGTTCAGCAGCTCGGGGTTGGCCCTCTCCGCTTTCGTCATCGACTTGACGATCGCTTCGATGCGGGCAATCTGCTTTTCATCCACCTTGAGCTGGCCCTTCAGCTTGTTCATGCCCGGCAGCATGCCGAGAATGTCTTCGAACGGGCCCAGGTTGCGCAGCTGCTGCATGGATTCGAGAAACATGTCAAAGGTGAACTCCCCTTGACGCATCTGCTTCTCCATTTCCCGCGCCTTTTCCTCGTCAACTGCCGCCTGCGCCTTTTCGATCAGGCTGAGCACGTCGCCCATCCCGAGAATCCGCGATGCCATCCGATCCGGGTGGAAGGGTTCCAGCGCGTCCAGCTTTTCGCCCATCGCCGCAAACTTGATCGGCTTGCCGGTGACGGCCTTGACGGACAATGCTGCACCGCCGCGCGTGTCGCCGTCCAGCTTGGTGAGCACCACGCCAGTCAGTTCGAGCTGGCTGTTGAAGCTTTCTGCCACGTTGACGGCGTCCTGACCGGTCATCGCGTCGACGACGAGCAGAATTTCATCCGGCTTGGCCACGTCGCGAACCTGCTTTAACTCCTCCATCAGCGCTTCGTCGATGTGGAGCCGGCCGGCGGTGTCGATCAGCACGTAGTCGAGATGGTTCTCTTTGGCGTGCTCGATCGCCTGTCTGGCAATCTCCACCGGACTGACCTGGTCGCCGAGGGAGAACACCGGAACGTTCAACTGTTCGCCCAGCACCTGCAGCTGCTTGATCGCCGCCGGACGGTAAATGTCCGCCGCCACCAGGAGCGGTTTGCGGTTCTGCTTTTGCAGATACTTGGCCAGTTTTCCGGTCGTGGTCGTCTTACCGGCACCCTGCAGCCCCGCCATCATCACGACGGTCGGCGGCCGGTTGGCGACGGCCAGCTGGGCGACTTGTCCGCCCATCAGTTCGATCAGCTCTTCGTTGACGATTTTGATGACCATCTGGCCGGGCGTCAGGCTTTTCAGCACCTCTTGCCCGACAGCGCGCTCCTTGACGCGCGCGATAAAGTCTTTGACGACTTTAAAGTTGACGTCGGCTTCCAGCAGGGCCAGACGAACTTCGCGCATCGCTTCATTGACGACGGTTTCGTCAATCTTGCCTCTGCCGCGCAGTTTGTCAAATGCGTTCTGCAGCCGACTGGTCAAGTTTTCAAATGCCATGCGAGCCCTCCTAATCCATCTCCGACAGTTGGTGGAGCAAAGCTTGCAGTTCCTCTCTTGCCTCGCCGTCCGCGAGCTCTTCCACAATCCGCCGGATGCGTTCCAGAAGAGCCTGGCGCTGTTCGTGCTTGGCGGCCAACAGCAGTTTTTCCTCGTACTCAAACAACTGCCGCTCCGCCCGCTTGATGTGATCGTACACCGCCTGTCTGCTCACTTCGTGCATCTCGGCGATTTCTCCCAGCGACAAATCATCCAGATAGTACAGCTCCAGATATTCACGCTGCTTGCCTTTCAAGAGCGGCGCGTAAAAGTCGAACAAGAGATTTACCTGATTGGTCTTCTCCAGCATGAAACCAATCCTTTGCTGAGAGGTACTCGATTATGTCCTGTAAAGTGATTCTCCTTTACAGCACGATAACTATACTACCCAATTCTCCATGCACTGTCAAGGTTTTTTATTGACACAGATTACGGACGAATGTTCACAATCATCGCCTCCGGACCGGTTGGGGAAAAACTGCCCCCTTTCGGTTCGATGCTGACGGCGATGTTCGTGACCCGGCGGATATCGCCGTCGTGGACATACAGGTGTGCCATCCGTCCCTTCCATTGTAACACACCTGCGTTTGCCCTGCTGTCTCCGATGATAAACCAGACCTGATAATCCTTCTCTTCCAGCGGGTCCAGTCCTTCCGCCAGGATCAGCAGTTCGTTGGACATGTCGTTGATCCAGACATATCCCCTGACGTTGGTCCGCATCACGGGCACCGCCTGATGCAGCACTGTTTTCGGGTCGTTGACGATCCGGTTTTGCGTAAGGAACAGGGAGGTGGCAGGTTCACTGATAAAAACCGGTGACGGCTCTGCCCGCTCCATCTCGTCTCCTCGCAGCGGGACGAAAGCCATGGCCGCCAGCAGAACGCAGGCCGCCGCTGAGGACAGGGCCGCTGCACGCCGGCGCGGCAGCCTGTTGTTCATGTCGACGGAGCGAAGCAGCCGCGTTTTCAGCCGGGGCGAGGGTTTCGTTTCCTGCGCTGGCTGAAGGCGTTCAGCGGGTGCTCCGACTTCACCGCTACTGTCCAGAATTACCGCCCACTCGCGATGCAGTGCGGCACAGCGGGAACAGTGTTGCAGATGCCGCGCCAGTTCCTCGCTGCGCTCAGCGGAGTGTTTGCCGAGCACCAGGTCGATCACGTCTTCCTCGTACACGCCGCAATGCTTGTCAGCCACGCTTATCGCCTCCCTTGCCGCTTCCGTGCCATCCCGTCTCCGCCAACTGCTTTCGCAGGTTGTGCAAGCCGTAGCGTATCAGCGACTTGATCGTTCCAATCGGCCGGGCCATGATTTCAGCCAGCTCCCGATGGGTTTTCGCCTGAAAATAGGCCCCGTAAACCGCCTGCCGCTGCGCTTCGGGAATGCGGTTCAGCACGTTTCGCACCGTTTCTCGTTCCAGCTTTGCCAAGACCGATTCTTCCACCGAGTCATCCTGCAGCTGGTGGGTGGCCGCCGTCTGTTCCCGCTGCTGGCTGGCCTGAATCCTGCGCAGGCGGTCCATGCAGCGCGACCTGGTTTTTACCGCGAGCCACGCCTCGACACTGCCCCGCTGCCGGTCGTACTGCGCCGCTGTCCGGTAGGCTTCGAGAAAAATGTCGTGACACAAGTCCTCCGCCTCCATGGGATCGTGCAGCATCCGCAAAGCGATGCGGTAGACGAAAGCGGCGTACCGTTCGTAAAAGGCTTCCAACGCCGCCCGTGAGCCGCGTCCCATTTCCATGAGCAGGCGCTCCCCTTCCAGGTGTTGTTTCGACACGCCCTTCCTCCCCCTTAGCCGATGCCTCTTTCCCAATTTTCTTGTAACAAAAAAGGCGCCCATGCGCAATTGGGTGCAGCAGCGATTGCCCTGACCGGGCCCAGCCGAAAGCAAAAATTTTGCCAGCCGACAAATCCGCGTGCACATGTTTCCGCGTATACGGGGTGAAAGCAACTATCGACGGTAAAAGGGGGAATTGTCATCATGAAATGCAAGTGGAACCGGCAGTGGGCGCTGGCACTGGCACTTGCCCTCGGCCTCGCCGCCGCTGCCTCTGCCCGGGCCGACGCCGCAGGATCGTTGAGCCTGTACACGCCGTATCCTGCCATCACGGTGACGCCGGGTGAGTCAATCCAGTACAGCATCGATGTGATCAACAACGGAAGCGCCATCGAAAGCGCGGAGCTTGAGGTGGAACACCTGCCGGCCAAGTGGGAAGCGGAAATCACCGCCGACGGGTGGAGCGTACAGACGATCTCCGTCAAGCCCAATGATTCCCGCTCCGTCACCCTGCAGGTGGACGTCCCGCTCGACGTGAACAAGGGGACCTATCGCTTCGAGCTGAGCGCCAAAGGGAAAGCGGTCCTGCCGCTCACCGTCAACGTCTCGCAGCAGGGCTCGTTCAAGACGGAACTGATAAGCGAGCAGCCAAACATGGAGGGACCCGCCGACTCGCAATTTCAATACAGCGCCACCCTGCGCAACCGGACTGCGCAAAAGCAGCTCTACTCCCTGACCGCGCAAGCACCGGAAGGATGGGACGTGCAGTTTAAGGCGGACGGAAAAGCAGTCACGTCCGTGCAGGTGGACGCGAACGGCTCAAAGGACATCGTCGTCGAAATCCGTCCGCCGAAAAAAGTGAAATCGGGATCGTACAAATTTCCGGTGAAGGCGGCCACCTCCTCCACTTTTGCCCAGATGGAGCTGGAAGCAGTGATTACCGGCACATATGGCCTGGAGGTCGGCACTCCGACCGGCTTGCTGAGCACAGACGTGACCGCCGGCGGCACGCGGACGCTCCAGCTGCAGGTGAGCAACACCGGGACGGCCGATCTGCGCAACGTGGAACTCTCCGCGAGCACGCCCGTCAACTGGGAGGTGACCTTTGAACCGAAGCGAATCGACAAACTGGCAGCGGGACAAAAGGCGGACGTGACCGCCACGATCAAGGCAGACAGCAAGGCAATCGCCGGTGACTACGTCGTCGATGTCAGCGCCACCGCGCCGGAGGCCGCTGCGGATGCGGAGTTTCGCGTCGCTGTCGAAACCTCGGTGCTGTGGGGATGGTTGGGCGTTTTGGTCATTCTCGCCGTCGCGGGTGGTGTCGTCTACCTGTTCCGCACCTACGGGAGGCGGTAACACATGACGGAAGACGTCATTACGCTGTCTGCCCTGACGAAAGAGTACGGCAGTTTCAAAGCGGTGGACAACTTGACCCTGACCATCCGCCGCGGCGAAATCTTCGGCCTGCTGGGGCCAAACGGCGCGGGAAAATCGACGACGATCCTGATGATGCTGGGATTGACGGAACCCACGTCGGGCATCGTCCGGGTGGCCGGCCACGACCCGACGCGCGATCCGCTGGCCGTCAAGCGAAAAGTGGGGTACCTGCCGGACGACGTGGGCTTCTACGACGACATGAGCGGGCTGGAAAACCTGCTCTTCACGGCGCGGCTGAACGGCATACCCGATGAGACGGGAAGAGAACGGGCGATCCGGCTGCTGGAGCGCGTCGGCTTGAGCGAACACGGCCACAAACGGGCGGGAACGTTTTCCCGGGGGATGCGGCAGCGGCTGGGGCTGGCCGACGTCTTGATGAAACAGCCCGAAGTGATCATCCTCGACGAGCCGACGCTGGGGCTTGACCCGGAGGGCGTCCGCGACTTTCTCCAGTTGATCCAGCGGCTGAGCAGAGACGAGGGAATTACCGTCCTGCTCTCCTCCCACCATCTGCACCAGGTGCAGCAAATCTGCGACCGCGTCGGGCTGTTCGTGGCGGGCAGACTGCTGGCGGAAGGCACCCTGGCCCAGCTGTCAGCCCAACTGTTTGCCGATGAGCCGATCTTGATCGAAGTCGATGTGCGGCCGGTCAGCGACGAACTGGTCGATCGGTTGGTCAGTCTGGAACCGGTGAGCCGCGTCGAACGCAGGGATGACGGGAGTCTGCTCCTCTCCTGCCGGACCGACGCTGCTCCCGAGATCGCCCGGCTGGCTGTCCAATCCGGAGCTTCTCTGCACCGCCTGAACACAAAAGCGTACGGGCTGGACGAGATCTATCACCGCTATTTTGAAGGGGGGATGTCCGTGTTTGACCGGTTTGTTCGTCCCCGCGCGGAATCTCTCCACCCGTTTTGGGTGATGGTGCAAAAGGAAATGGCCGACCACCTGCGCAGCTGGCGTTTTGTTATCCTGGTGTCGATCCTGGTCCTGACCTGCATCGGATCGCTGTACACCGCCCTGTCGACGATCCGGGAGGCGGTGCCCAAACAGGACGGCGGATCATCCTTTCTGTTCTTGAAGCTGTTTACGATCTCAGACGGCACGCTGCCGCCGTTTATTACCTTTGTCAGCTTTCTCGGCCCGCTGCTGGGGATCGGGATGGGCTTTGACGCGATCAGTTCGGAGCGAAACAAGGGCACGCTGAGCCGGCTGTTGTCCCAACCGCTGCACCGTGACACCGTCATCAACGCCAAATTTGTCGCAGCGCTCATCGTCATCACCGTCCTGCTGTTTGCTCTGGGATTCCTCGTCATGGGGCTGGGACTGATCGCCATCGGCATTCCGCCTACACCGGAGGAATTGGCCCGCATGGTCTTTTTCCTGGCGCTGAGCGTGCTGTACGTGGCCTTTTGGCTGAGCGTGAGCATCCTGTTTTCCACCCGCTTTCGCCAGGCGGCCACGTCCGCGCTGGCCGGCATTGCCGTCTGGCTGTTCTTCAGCGTCTTTTTTCCGCTGCTGGTCAACCTGACGGCCAGTGCCACGGCACCGGCTGTGCAGACGCCGGAGAACGTGCTGTCCCATCAGCAGTTCATTTTATACCTCTCCCGCTTGTCGCCGAGCCAGTTGTTCAGCGAGGCCACCACGACGATGCTGACGCCATCCGTCCGCAGCCTGGGGCCGCTGACGATGGAACAGATATACGGCGCGATTCCCAGTCCGCTGCCGTTTGGGCAAAGCCTGCTGCTGGTCTGGCCGCAGGTGACGGGACTGCTTGCGGCTGCCGCCGTGTGTTTTGCCGCGTCCTACGTGTTGTTCATGCGGCAGGAGATTCGCAGCCGCAATTGACAGATAAGAAGCCCTTGCTGCTCCCGACGGGCCATGCAAGGGCTTCGTCATTTTTTCATCTTCAGCAATCCCAGACTTTCCAGCTGCAAATGCACGTCCACATGGACTCGCATGGTGGGCCACGCTGCTTTCCATGTTTCCTCTGTGTACGGCTGAGAAAAGGGGCCCAGGGTGCGTTCTCCGATCCGCAGCGGGTCAATCCTCAACTGCTGCAGCTTTTTTACAAGAAGGGCGGCCTTCTGTTCCAGAACCGCTTCCAACTCCCTCGTCAACTGCTGCGCTGCTTCCGGTTGGTTCAGGTCCCGCTCGCCCTGGTATTCTTCCACCCTTCCGGTTCCTTCGATGTAAATCTTCACATCGCCTGTAGGTTGTACCGTCACCTTTGTTTCCGTGTGCAGCGACCCCAGCGTAACTCTTTGTTCCGGCAGGGACAGCAACTTTTGAAATCGCGTCGGTCGGTTGAGAATTTGGAACAGGGGATCGTCAAGTGTCGTGATTTCGCCCACCATTTTGCCGTCGTGAAACAGCGCCGTTCCTTTATAGATCAAATCGGTTCCGTTCGTGGTGAACAGCGGTATCTTCGGATCTGCATAAGGGGAAAAATACGCTTCCATAAAACGGTGCAGATTGGTCACCGTGATTTCCCCCTGCTGCTCATAGTGAGCCAGCATCTTGTACAGATAAAATTCGATCATTTCCTGCTGTTTTACTACCTGCTTGTTCAAGTACGCGAGAAAATCTCCTTCCACGACGATCAGATACAGGCGGTCGGAGATTTCGGGATCAATCATCATGGTGTTGACAATGGGCAGGATGTCTTCCCGGGCGAGACTTTTGGAAATAAAGAGCATGCGCAGCTGCCCGCTTTTCATCTCGCGGTAGTACTTCTGGTTCAGTTGGATTCGTCCTTCCTTCATCAGCCTGACGTTTGCCGTGATCACCCGTTTCTTTTCCTCGACCAGAGGCGGGATCAAGGTTGCCTGCTCCAGGTGTTTGTCCGCTCCCCGGCCGACATACAGCAGGATTGTCGGCGAGATTTCCTCAATGATGTTGTTTTTCACCGACCATGAGCCGCAGCCGGACAGCATCAGCAGCATCGTGACGAATATCAGGCTGTTACTGCGCTTTTTCACTTTTTCGCCTCCTTGATTGCACGGCATGCAGCACAAGAAACAGGGCGGGAGTCAATGCAAAGGATGCACCGCCGACAACCATCTGCAGTTGTTCCCACATGCGTCTTTGGGTTTCCGATGTCCACAGCCAGTGATCGACAATCAGCAGATACCCCACCACCGCCAATGACACCATGAAAAACCCTCTTGCATGCGGCGGCTTGTGGATTTGCTTCAGCAGAATGCGAAGGGCTCCGTATACGTAAAGCATCAGCAGCGCGATCACCAGGACAATGGGGGCCATGTATGCAGGCACCACGATCATATCAACGCGTTCAAAAAAAGGAAGTTGGATGTAACGCACCAGTTGAACCAGCGCAATATCAATGGATTTCAGATAGGAAGAACCGAAAAACAGCAGCGAAACGAAAAAGAAATACACGTATTCGAAGAGTGACGCAACGTTCCCTGTCAGGATGTATTTGGTCAGCCGCTTCCCCCCGTCCACGGCCCCAACACAACGAAATATTCCGGCCCGGCTAACGCCGCCCATACGAACAGCAGAGATTCGAACCAGTGGGAGGGCCACTGCAGCGGGATGATCGGATACAGATGGGTATAGTTCGCTTCCTGGGGCAACAAATAATACCCGTACAGGACGAGAATCCAGGCGGACATCAGAAAGGCGATCACGCCAAAACGAAGCACCGTCAACATCCCGTGTTTCGCCAAATAATATCCGGCGAACATCATCAAGACGACGAATGTCCCGGTATTGACGGAGGGAAACAGGATCTGGTGCACGATGCTTACATACCCTATCACGACAATTATCAATTTCAACAGCATGATGACCAGGCAGGGGACCATCAACAAGCGCATCCACACGCTCCCCATAAACGGCTGCCATCCTTCCGTTTCATGCTGCTGGTAACTGACTTCCAGGCCCTTTCCGATTACCCACATGTTGAGAAGAGCCAAACATCCTGCAAGCAAAATGATCCAGACCATATACGGTTGAACCAGCACGTTCGGCAGGATCAGCATGAAGTAGCCGACTTGCATCCTGTTCACCAAAACAGCCCACATCCATGGCTGAAGCGGCTTGTCATGGTCAAACAACGAACTGCTCTTCATCGGATCTCCTTTTTCATTCTCGATTTCGCCACCGGTCGCAGGTGCTCAGGCCGCTGTTTCATCAACTTCAACGGCAGCCGAACGATCGTATCCTTCCAATCTCGCCAATACATTGGGGTAAGGGGAGCAAAATACGGCTGCTTCAAGGACGTGAGCCCGGTTAAATGGATAAGCACCAACACCATTCCGAAAATGATTCCCCACATCCCCAGCCAGGCGGCAAGGATCAGCAGGGCGAACTGGATCAATTTGCTGGAATTCGTCATCAGGTAATTCGGCACCAGAAACGACGCGATGGCGGAGACGGCAATGTGGATGATCAAAATATTGCTCGCGACATTCGCTTCGACGGCAGCCTGACCGACGACAATTCCCCCGACAATCCCGAGCGTCTGGCCGGACTTGGTGGGCATCCGCAAGCTGGCCTCCTTCAGAATCTCGAGGGTGAGCAGCATGAACATGGCCTCCCAAATCGGAGTAAAGGGAATCTCGCTCCTCGACTCCATAAGCAGGTACAGCAATTCCAGCGGCATCGAATAGTAATGGTGCGTGGTCAGCGCCACATACACCGGTGTCAGGACGATGGCAAACAAAAAGGCAAAGAAGCGAAGGGACCGCAAGAAGCTGCTGACCATCCAGCGGTGGATGTAATCTTCGGGAGACTGAAACAGATCAAAAAACGTAACGGGGGCAATCAGCGCGAACGGCGTATTGGCGACCAGCCAGACAATTTTTCCGCTGGCCAGTGCGGCGGCTACCGCGTCCGGTCTGTCCGTCTGCTGAAACTGCGGAAAAACGCTGCCCATGTGATCCTCCAAAAACGCACTGACATGCGACGAATCAAAAAATACATCGAAATCAATGTTGGATGTCTTTTCAAATGCGAGCCGGATGTTTTCCGGATTGGCAATTCCCTCGATGTATAGCAGCGCGACGTTTGTTTTGCTCAACGTTCCCAGGGTAAACAAACAGTACTTCAGTTCCGGCACGGGCAAACGCCTGCGGATCATGGTCAGATTGTGATCCAACTGCTCGCTCAGGCTGTCCTTTGGTCCGTAGACGATGGCTTCCTGCTCCGAGCTTTCAATGGAACGGCTGATGGTGCTGGGAATATGCACGGCAAATACCCGTCCTTCGCCAAACACGATAACGGCGCCCTGCAGGGCTTGTTCAATCGCCTTTTCCAGATTGGGAACCGGCTTGACCTGATCGGAAATGATGGCGCGGCTAGCGCAGTTGTAATCCCCGTGTACCAACGGGAGCAGAATCCCCTCTCGCAACTGGTCCGCATCGATCAGGGAGCGAATATAAAACAGCGTGACTGTCTGGGCATTTACCTGCAAATCTTTCACACAGGCATCATGAACGTGACAGAACCGTTTCTGCAGCTCTTCAACCGTCAGGGACGAATCGGTCGGGGGCTGTTCGTCCCCGTGTGCAGGTTCGTCTTTGGCATGAAACGCCGAAAACATGGCAGGGAACAGCCTTCGAAGAATGTTCATGTGACACACCGCCTTTTCGTGCACCCTAAATAGGGAGTATTTCCTACGAGGGTGACAGGCATACAAACGGATGGGGGCACTTCCGGTTCATCCCATACGAAAAAAACCTGTATCGCCGTGAAAGCAATACAGGTTTCCTGTCCCTATCTGCACCTTGTTACTGCTGCTCTTCCGCCGCAGTCTCCTGCGCGATCAACCCGGCAAACAGCGCGTGCACAAACTGCTCAGGGTCAAACGGCTGCAGGTCGTCCACCTTTTCCCCGAGGCCGACGTATTTGACGGGGATGTTCAGCTCGTTGCGGATGGCGATGACAATCCCGCCTTTGGCCGTCCCGTCCAGCTTGGTCAACACAATGCCCGTCACACCGGCCGCCTGGCCGAACGTCTTGGCCTGGGAGAGCGCGTTTTGCCCCGTCGTCGCGTCCAGCACGAGCAGCACTTCATGCGGAGCGCCCGGCAGTTCCCGCTGCACGACGCGGTGCACCTTGCTCAGCTCTTCCATCAGGTTCACCTTGTTTTGCAGGCGTCCCGCGGTATCGCACAAAAGCACGTCCACGCCGCGCGATTTGGCCGCCTGTACGGCGTCGTAGATGACCGCTGCGGGGTCTGCTCCCTGCTGGTGCTTGATCACATCCACGCCGACGCGTTCGCCCCACACCTCAAGTTGTTCGATCGCAGCCGCCCGGAACGTGTCCCCTGCCGCCAGCAGCACCTTTTTCCCCTGCTGTTTGAACATGTGCGCCATCTTGCCGATCGTGGTCGTCTTGCCCACGCCGTTGACGCCGACGAACAGGATGACGTTCAGCCGCCCGTCCTGCACGTTCAGGCCGGCATCCTGGCCCTGGTCGTTTTTCAGCAGGGCGACCAGCTTTTCCGACAGAATCGGCTGCAGATCCATGGCGTTCTCGATTTTTTGCTTGCGCACCTCGTCGCGCAGTTCGTCAATCAGCTCCATCACGGTGTTGACGCCGACATCGGCCGTGATCAGGATCTCTTCCAGCTCGTCAAAGAAATCGTCGTCGATTTTCTTGTACCGGCGAACCAGGTCTTCCACCTTTTCCACCAGCAGGTCCCTGGTTTTGGCCAGGCCTTCGGTAAATTTTTGCGTAACTGCCTCCGACTTTTGCACGATGGCGTCACGCAGGCGTTTGAAAAAACTCATGGTCATCTCCCTTTACGAAGCGGATTCGATAAATGTTTTGGTATCTTCCAGCTTGACCGAGACGATTTTGGACACGCCGCCTTCCTGCATCGTCACCCCGTACAGCACATCGGCGCTCTCCATCGTCCCCTTGCGGTGGGTGACGCAGATGAACTGCGTCTGGCTGCTGAACTGGTGCATGTACTCGGCAAACCGGTTGACGTTGGCTTCGTCCAGCGCCGCCTCCACCTCGTCCAGCACGCAAAACGGCACCGGCTTGACCCGAAGAATGGCAAACAGGAGAGCCATCGCGGTCAGCGCCCGTTCACCGCCGGACAGAAGCGCCAGGTTTTGCAGCTTTTTGCCGGGCGGCTGTGCGACAATGTCAATCCCTGTCTCCAGCAGATTGTCCGGATTGGACAGCATCAGGTCGGCGCGGCCTCCGCCGAACAGCTGTACAAACACATCACGGAACTGTTCCCGGATGGCGTCAAACGTCTCTTTGAAACGGCGGGACATCTCGGTGTCCATCTCTTCGATCACTTGATAGAGCATCGTCTTGGCCTCGTTCAGATCGGCCTCCTGCGCGCTCAGGAACTGATGGCGCTCACTGAGCCGCTCGTACTCTTCGATGGCGCCCAGGTTGACCGTCCCCAGCGCGGCAATCTCTTTTTTCAGGCGGTTGACAATCTGGTGCTCCTCCGCCATGTCGCCGCGGGGCGGGTACTTTTGTCTGGCCAGGTCGTAGCTGATTTCGTATTCTTCGGAGAGTTTGTTCAGGAGATGATCCAGTTCCACTTCGAAGCGGTTGGCCTTCACCTCTTCCTGATGCAGTCCTTCCTCGAGCGCCTTCACCTGCTTGCGGATTTCCCTGACCTCTTGCTCCACCTGCTCCTGCTGATGGTAGAGGGTGGCTCTCTCGCTGCGCCGCTCCTGGATCAGCCCTGCGACGCGCTCCTTGTCCTGCCGCAGTTCGGTGATCTTTTGCTCCAGTTCGCCGCTGGAGGACTCGTTGGTCCGCTCCAGCTCGTCCAGCGAAGCCAGCGTTTGGTTCAATTCCTCCCACTCCCGCAGAAGCGACGCGCGCTGTTCCGCGAGCCGCTCCAAGTGCTCCACGCGGGACTGGTGTTCCTGCTTCACCTGAGCGTTCAGCACCTTCAGGCTGGTGATCTTCTGATTCATCTCTTCCTTGGATTCGAGCTGTTCCTGCCGCTTTGCTTCGGCTGCGGTAATCTGTTCGGACAGCTGCTTTTCTTCTTTTTCCATGACGGCCAAGGCCGCCTCCAGTTCTGCCAGTTTCCGTCCCGCTTCCTCCATCTCGCGGCGGTAGCTGGCCACGTCCTGGTCGACGAGCATGGCCCGTTCCGCCAGCGAGCGGCCTTCCGCTTCCGTTTGCTGCAGCAGCCCCTTTACTTCCTGTTCCTTCAGCCGCAGCGATTCACCCTGTGTGCGAAGCCGCTCCTGCTCCTGCTCGATCCGCTTGAGTTCTTCGGCCAGTTGTTCCATACGCGTAGTATGCCCGGCAATGGCCTCTTCGATCTCGGCCATCTGCGCCTCCAGCTCTTCCGCCTGACGGCTGCGGCCCAGCAGATTGGTCGTATTCTTTTTCAGCGCGCCCCCGGTCATGGAACCGCCGGCGTTGACGATGTCCCCTTCCAGCGTGACGACGCGGCAGCGGTAGTTCAGCGCCCGCGCCACGCGGTTGGCCTGCTCCAATGTTTCTGTAACAATCACATTGCCCAACAGGGATTCGACAATGGGACGGTACGTCTCCTGAAACGAGACCAATTCGCTGGCGATGCCGACCACGCCGTCCTGTTCTGCTCAACAGCCGTTTTTCGTCCGCCTGCAGGCTGCGCGGCCGAATCACGTCAAGCGGCAGGAAGGTAGCCCGTCCTGCATTGTGCTGTTTCAGGTAGGCGATGGCCGCCCGGCCGGCCGCTTCGTCCTCGACGACCACGTTCTGCAGGGCGCCGCCCAACGCCACCTCTACGGCAGTCTCGTACTCTTCCGGCACCGTGACCAGTTCGGCGACGGCTCCGTGAATCCCTGCGAAGCCGCGCTCGCGAGCCTTGAGGATTTCCTTGACCCCTTGCTGGAAACCGGCAAATTCCGCCTGCATCTCCCGCAGCAGGTCGCGCCGCGATTTGGCCGCTTCCCGCTTCTGCTCCCACTGACGCAGTTCCCGGCGGGACGCCTCCAGACGGGCTTGTCCCTCGCGGATCTGCTCGATCGTTTCCTTGTAACGCGTCAGTGTCTCTTGAATCGACAGGTCAATCTCCTGAAGCTGTACGTTCAGCTCGGCCAGCTTGGTCTGGCGGGCCGCCTCTTCCTGATTGAGCCGCTCTTTTTCCAGCTCCAGCCGCTCCGCCCGGGCCTGGCTGGTCTGGCTCAACTGCTGCTGGTGGCGGATTTCGTTGCGCAGATTGGCCATCTCATTCAGTTTTTCAAAGTAGTCTCCTTTCAATCGCTCGACGTCGTCGCTGAGCGACTGGAGCATGGCGGCAAACTGATCTTCCGCCTCCTTCAGCGACGCCTGGGCATCATCCATGCGCTGCTTGGTTTCCTCGACCAGCTGCTCTCCTTCCGCCAGCTCGGCCTCGACGGCATGCCGCTTTTCCGTGATGCGGTGCATCTGTTCCATCGTCTGCTGCCGGTTGGCGGCCAGATTGCGCAGCCGTTCCTTGAGCACTTCCCGCTGACCTTCCACTTTCTCCGTCTCTTCGCTCACGGACAGCAGCACTTGCTGCAATTCCTCGATGGATTGGTCGATTTGGCTGACGTGAAAGCGGGCCTGCTCCAGGTCGGCTTCCCGCTTCGAGGCCTGGGTCGTCTGTAAGGCCAACTGCTCTTGAAGCTCCTGCACGCGGCGGCTTGCTTCCTCCCATTTGGCGTGCGCCGCCTCGATCTGCTGGACGTAGAGCGCCACCTCGTGTTCCATCAGCGTCTGGCGCAGTTCGTTGTATTTGCGCGCAGTGTCCGCCTGTTCCTTCAGCGGACCGATCTGTTCGTTGATTTCGCTGACGATGTCGTGAATCCGCACGAGGTTTTGTTCCGTCTCGTCCAGCTTCTTCTCCGCTTCCCGCTTGCGGGTCTTGTACTTGACGATGCCGGCCGCTTCCTCAAAAATGCCGCGGCGATCCTCTGCCTTGGTGCTTAAGATCTCCTCGATTTTTCCCTGTCCGATGATGGAGTAGGCCTCTTTGCCGAGACCCGTGTCCATAAACAGCTCCATGATGTCCTTGAGCCGGCAGGCCCGGTTGTTTATGTAGTATTCACTCTCACCGGAACGGTAGACCCGGCGGGTGACAGAGACTTCCGTATATTCGACGTCGAGAGAACGGTCGGTATTGTCCAGCGTCAACGTCACTTCTGCGAAGTTGAGCGGCTTGCGCGTATCGCTTCCGGCAAAGATAATGTCTTCCATCTTTGCCCCGCGCAGCGATTTGGCGCTCTGTTCGCCAAGCACCCAGCGGATCGAGTCGGAGACGTTGCTCTTGCCGCTTCCGTTCGGCCCGACGACAGCCGTTACTCCGGGCACGAATTCCAACTCGGTCCGGTCGGCAAACGATTTGAACCCAACCAGTTCCAGGCGTTTCAAATACATACTGATGGTCCTCCTTAAAAACCCGTCCGGCGCATGCGATCACACACCCGCTGCGTCCGGCGCTGTCGCCTGCCGAGCGGGCCCGTGTCGCCGCCGGGCGGGGGCCCTGAAAGAAAGCCCCTGCTGGGAAACAGGAGCAAGTCATCTGCATAAAACCCAATGTGAGATTAGTGTACCATAGAATAACAGCCGAACGAAGACCTTTCCCCACCAGGCACATAGACAAACCCGATGCTGCCCGTTTTTTGGCGGACGGAAAAAAACAGTCTTCGCCTAGCGCATGGTTCTTGTCGTCCGTCTTCCCTGGCACCGCTTGTCCCGCCTGCGGAACAGAAGCATGTCAATGGCCAAAAGACGATCGCGAAGCAGGCAGCGTTTTTAAGGCTTGCCTGCAACTGTAATAGTTTATCACAGAACGGCCGTTTGTCGAGAACAAAGAAGCTCCTCTCCGGCATCCCGCCGAAGAAGAGCCCTGTTTCGTTCACCTGTATGCCTTTGTGGTCAAAACCGCTGCGCAAACAGCCGGCGTTCCCAGTCGCTTACGTGCCGGGTGTATTTCTCCCATTCCGTACGCTTTATCTTGATATACTCTTCCCAGATCTCGCGGCCGATCGCCTGGGCCAATATGGTGTCCTGGCTCAGGCTGTCCACCGCCTCTTCCAGCGTCCGCGGCAGGCGGGCAATCCCCCGTTCCTGCATCTGCGCCTCAGTGAGCCAGCTGACGTCATCGCTCGCCGGCTCGCCGGGATGAATGCGGTTGTGAATGCCGTCGAGACCGGCGGCCACGAGACAGGCTGACAGCAGGTATGGATTGCAGGTGCCATCTCCCCCGCGGAATTCAAACCGGCGAGTACGCCGCTTCTCCGGGATGCGCACCAGGACGGAGCGATTGCCTGCGCCGTAGCAGATGTGGGCCGGCGCCCACGTGCCCGGCCGCATCCGCTTGTACGAATTGATGCTCGGCGCTCCGATGGCGATCAGGGAGCGGCCGTGTTTGAGCAGGCCGCCGATAAAATGGTACGCCTTTTCCGACAAATCCAGTCCGCGCGGGTCAGTGTTGTCGGCGAACAGGTTCTCTCCCGCGTCGTTGTACAGGCTGATGTGCACGTGCAGGCCACTGCCGGCCAGGTGCTCGAACGGCTTGGGCATCAGTGTGCCGATCAGTCCCTTGTCGCGCGCGATCTGCTTGAACACCTGCTTGAACGTCACCTGGTCATCCGTCGCCTGTAAAGCATGCGTGTAGCGCAGGTTGACTTCCAGTTGACCCGGTCCGTATTCGCTGGAAATCTGTTCAGTCCTCACGCCCATCGCCTCCAGCGCATGGACGAACGATTGCACGAAATCCTCCTGGATATCGACGCCGTCAGGAGAAAAACAGTGGCTGTCGTCGGCGGGGACGAGCCGGCCGTTTTCCTCTCGTAACAGGTAGGCCTCCTGCTCGTAAGCCATGTACATCCTGCCGCCCATGACCGACTCCACTTCCTTCAGCAGCCGCTTCAGCGCATGGCGGGGACAGCCCGGCCAGGGGTCGCCGTTTTCGTCCACCAGGTCGCAAAGCATGCGGGCGGTTTTTCTGCGGTAGGGCAGGATGACAAAGGTAGCTGGATCCGGAACGGCGAAGAAATCACCGTCCCCGGCCCCGTACATCGGGTTGGGAATGTACTCGTCGAAGCTGTCGAAACTCATGATGGCCGTGCTGAAGTTGATGCCTCTCTCCATCGCATCCCGCAAATTGTCCGGGCGAATCGTTCTGCCTCGGATCAACCCGGCGTAGTCCAGAAACTCCACGCGAATGAATTCAATCTCCTGTTCCTTTACAATCTTCATGACATCGTCTGCTGTGTACATCATGCGTCTCTCCTTTCCTGTAAGGTGCTGCATGCGAAACGGCTTACAATTCCAGCGTCGTTGACTTGTCCTTGAACACGCGGCTGCGGATGAAGAGGTACACTGCCCCCAGCGCCAGCCAGGCGATTCCCGCCTTGATCGCCAGCGGATCCATGGAGGTCAGCACGTAGGCGATTACGCTCATACCGATCAGTGGACAGAGCAAATGAGCGACAACCTGCCGGGATTTTTGGCGAATGGTGAAATGGACAATGACGGACAGATGGAGCACCACAAAACTGGTGAGCGCCCCGAAGTTGACCAGATTGGTGAGCAGCGGCATGTGGTCTTGAAAGCCGAGACTGACGATCAGCGACACCACCGCGACGAGCACGGTGCTCACGTAGGGCGTTTGGTACCGGGGATGGACCTTGGCCAAAACAGCGGGAAGTTTGCGGTCGCGCCCCATCGAAAACAGAATGCGGGATATGGCCGCCTGCGCCACCAGCGCCGCAGAGATGCCCCACGACAAAACAGTGGCGAGGATGGACACCGTCTTCAGCCACACTCCTCCGGCGGCACCGGCGATTTCGTAGAAAGCCGTATCGAGACTGTCAAACTGCATGCCTCGCCCCAGATCGCTCGCCACCCAGGTCTGCGCGATAAACAGAAAACCGACGGTGAAGAGTGCTGTCACGCTTGCCCGCCCGACCGCCTTGCTGCCCCCTTTGACCTCTTCGGAGAGCGTGGATATCGCGTCAAACCCGAGAAAGGAGAGAACTGCGATGGAGACTGCACTCATCACCAGATTCAGGTCAAAATGTTCCGCGTCATAGATCGGCTTGACGGTAAAACCGCCGCTCCCCAGCAGCGCAGTGACGCCGGCGATTAAAAACAACACCAGCACGGCGAACAGGATGATCAGCATGATCTTGTTGGCTCTCGCCGTGAACTCCACGCCGCGCACGTTGATGACCGTGTTGACGGCGAGAAACAGCACGATCCAGACCCAGGCGGGAATCGTCGGAACCAGGGAAGTCAGCGCGTTGGCGCTCACCACGTAACAGAGGGAAGGGATGAGGATGTAGTCCAGCAGGATTGCCCAGCCGGAAAAGAAGCCCACGGTTTCGTGGATGCCGCGCTGCGCGTACGCGTAGACCGAACCAGCGACGGGAAACGCCTCAGACATGCGCGCATAGCTCAACGCCGTAAAAATCATCCCGGCCATGCCGATCAGGTATGCCAGCGCCACCATCCCTTTCGAGGCATCGGCAACGTAGCCGTACACGCCGAATGGCGCAATCGGCACCATGAAGATCAAGCCGTACACGAGCAGATCCCAAAAGCTGAGCGCTCTTTTCAACTCCTGCTTGTAACCGAATTGCTCAATCATGCTAGCCCACCTCACCAGGCAATCTCGTACACCTCGGTAAAATTGCGGTACAGCACCCCTTCGGCAATGTGCAGGGCCACTTCGGCATCCATGTAGTCACGCGCAATCCACCCTTCCAGCACGCGCGTGAAGCACTCCTTGAACAAGTGCACGCCCAGCCAATTCATCTCCGGCAGGGTAAACGCGTCTGAACCGTACATCACCTTGGAAAACGGCGCAAATTCAAAGACGTGCGAGAGAATCCGCTCCACCCCGTGGCCGATAAACGGATTCTGCAGGGAAATGTCCAGATAGACACGGGGCAGTACACTGGCGATAAAGGCTGCCTCCTCCACCCACGGATAACCGCCGTGGACAAGGTGCACCTTTGTGTCGATGTACTTCTTGTCGCGCAGAAGATTCATAAGCCTGGCGGGGTTCGCCTTGGTCAGCACGACCTCGCCGTCGCCCACGCCGGTATGGATATGCATCGCCTTGTCGGCGGCCGTACATTCTTCCAGGGCGACGTGCAGACAGTAATCGCGCAACGCCTTTACGGTCGCCCGCGGATCAGAGCAGAATGCCGCGTACTCCTCCGCTGCCGCCCGCTCGTCCATCGGGCCGATCTCCAGACCGCTGCGGTAGGCGATGATCGTTTTCAAACCGAGAATGCGCTCCCCTTTCAACGCCTCGCGCAGATCGGCCCGATACCGCTCGGCAAACGAACCAAACTCCCTGCACTCCTCCCGCAGCCTGACCATGACCGGCTCGATGCGGTACACTTCCCAATACGGCACGCCCGTCATGTCGGCGTATGCCTCCTCGGACAGGCGCGGCTGCGGATAGCCGAAATCCAGCAGCAGTCCGGCGATGTTGGCGTCACGGAACAAGGCCCGGGTATACTCCCGCGGATCGCTCGCCAGCCGATTGCGACAGGCCACCACCTCTTCCAGCACCGGATCACAGCCGTAATACGCTGCCAAGCGCTGAATGGTGATCTGCGTGTACATGTTGGTTCCGGGAACGGGCTGCTTGGGGTGGCCGCGTTCCACGGTTTGGAACATGCCGGGAACAACGGATAAGGACAGCTTGCGAACAAATTCTGCAGGCGACAGCGGGGATGCCTGCTGCAGATACGGGTGGCAGTGGACGTCCACCGCCTTGATGGGACGCAGATCCAGTGTCATCATGATCCTCCTTTCAGGGGCTGTCACACGTTACGGGAAGCAATCTGCATGCCAGCTGCTCCTTCGGCATTTAGGCGTTTTTGCAAGGGAGTAAAGCGACAAAAAAAGAGCGCCGAAAAAAATTTTGCGCAAAATATTTTTGAATCTATTGAATATTTGGATAAACGATCCTATAGTGAAGCTATAGTGAAGTCAGGAATGCTGCTGTTTTGAAACGGCGTTTCCGGCAAAACGACAAACATTTTGCGCCAGAGGGGGCTTTTTTCACCATGACTGTGATTGCGCTCAACGACGTGTGGAACGCCTGCTTTGAGTGCATGGTGATCGTCGATGAGGAAGGCAGCGTGCTGGACCTCAACCGTTCGGCCATGCGCTTGTTTTCGCTCGGCCCCGGGGATTTCGCCGGTGTCTCCCTCTGCGAATTGCTGGGTGACAGGTCATTTGGCCGGTATCTCAAGGCGGACAAGGAAACGACCGGCATCTCCGTCTGCATCGGCACCCAGGAGTTGATTGCCAACGTGGTCCCGCTCTATCGCGACCTGGAGCAGACGCGATATGTGATCATCCTTAAGAACATGACTCAGCAGCAGCAGTTGAAATACCAGCTGCAAGCCATGAACGAAGTCAAGCTCCTGTACGACGCCGTGCTGGACGAACTGGAGGAAGGGGTCTGTGTGGTCAACACGGAGGGGCGGGTCCTCTTTTACAACCGGAAGATGGGGGAGATCGACCTTCGCGAGCCGGCGTCAGTCAGGGGCAGGCGCATGTTTGACGTGTGGCCCGCGCTCGACGAGCAGTCCAACCCGCTATTGGTGGCGATGAAACTGTCCAAAACGCTGCACCATCGGGAGACGCACTTTACCCCGAACGGCCGGGCAGTGACCACGCTCTCCCGCACCACTCCCCTGTTTGTGGGCGAGCAGAAACGGGGCGCGATTCAGGTCTTGCGGGACATCACGGAGCAAAAGCAGCTGGCCGAATCCATCCAACAGCTCCGCAAGGCGGACGAGACGAAGCCCGCCTCCCCCCGGCCGCTCCCCAGGCAGAACCAGACGCGTTTCCGTTTCACGGACATCGTCTACGTCAGCCGCGAGATGGGACACATTGTAGAACAGGCGAGACGGGCGGCACGCTCTTCTTCCTCCGTGCTGATCATCGGCGAGACGGGCACGGGAAAGGAGTTATTTGCACAGAGCATTCACAACGAAAGTCCGCGGCGATCGGCACCGTTTATCGCGCAAAACTGCGCGGCCCTGCCGGAAGGTTTGCTGGAAGGTCTGCTCTTTGGGACCGCTCCGGGCAGTTTTACGGGGGCGGTGGACAGGCCGGGCCTGTTTGAGCAGGCCAACGGCGGCACGCTGCTGCTGGACGAACTGAATGCGATGAGCCCCAATCTGCAGGCAAAGCTTTTGCGCGTCTTGCAGGAGAAAAAATGTCAAAGGCTGGGATCGGCCAAGGTCGTGGACGTGGATGTGCGGATTATCGCCACGATCAATGAAGATCCGCTGGAGGCCATCCGGCATGGGCGGCTTCGTGAAGATTTGTTTTACCGTCTGAGCGTGGTCAACCTGTACATCCCGCCGCTGCGCAAGCGAAGGGAGGACATTCCGGCCCTGATCGACGCGTTTCTGGCCAAGCATGGCAGAGCGCTTGACGTGAAGGTGACCGGCATCGATCCGGACGTTTACAGCCACCTGCTGGCGTTCGCCTGGCCGGGCAATGTCCGCCAGTTGGAGCACGTGATCGAGGGCTGCCTCAATCTCATGTACGACGACGGCCCGATCCGGTTCGAACACCTGCCGTACGCGTTTCGCGAGATGATCATCCGGCAGCTCCCTGACGCTTTTCCGGATGCGCCGCAGGCAGTTACCGCGCCGATTCGCCTCTCCGGCAGTCTGGAGCAACAAGTCGCTCGGCTGGAGCAGGAGCTGATCCGCCAGGCCCTGCGCGAAACCAACGGAAACATCACCAAGGCGGGGGAGCGGCTGGGAATTTCCCGCCAACATCTCAACTACAAGCTAAAAAAGTACGGCATGACCAAAAAGCAAGCCTAACAAAAAAACCCGTTTTCCCTCATGGGGAGAACGGGTTTTCTCACGAATCAGCGGGCGATCTACTTCGCTCCCAGTTTGATCAACGCCCGGGCAGCCGCCTGCTGTTCCGCCTCTTTTTTGGATCGCCCGCTGCCCATGCCGAGCGGACGGTTGTTCAGGAGCACTTCGGACACAAACTCCCGGTTGTGCGCCGGCCCCTTTTCCTCCACGATGCGGTACTGAATTTCCCCCAGGTTATCCTGCTGGACGAACTCCTGAAGCTGACTCTTGAAGTCGGTGACCTGGGCAAACTCGCCCTTGTCCACTCGCGGATAGACGTACTTTTCCATGAAGTGAAAGACTGCGTCCAGTCCCTGATCAAGGTAAAGCGCGCCAATAAACGCCTCAAACACGTCCGCCAGTAGCGCGGGCCGCTGCCGGCCGCCTGTCAGTTCTTCCCCTTTTCCCAGCAGAACGAGATCGCCAAAGTTTAGCAGTTCGGCAAATTTGACCAATGACGGCTCGCAGACAATCGCTGCCCGCAGTTTCGTCATTTCTCCTTCGCTCATTTTGGGGAAGGTCTTGTAGAGAAATTGCGAAACGGTCAGTTCCAGGACGGCATCGCCGAGAAACTCCAGCCGCTCGTTGTCCTGGATGCGCTTGCCGCGCTGCTCATTGACATAGGAAGAATGGGTGAAGGCTTGCCGCAATACGTTCTCGTCGCGAAATCGAATACCGATGGTTTCTTGCAGCTCCGAGAAGTTCATGACGCTCACCACCATTCTTGAAGACTTCCTGCGCTTCTTTCCGGCAGGAACCATTTATGCCTCAAACCGCTTCAAGACGATCGTGGCATTGTGACCGCCAAACCCAAACGAGTTGGACATGGCTACCTTCACGTCCGCCTTGCGCGCTTGATTGGGTACGTAGTCGAGGTCGCACTCAGGATCGGGGTTCTCCAGGTTGATCGTCGGCGGGAGAATCTGATCGCGCAGCGCCAACGCCGACGCAATCGCTTCCACACCTCCGGTCGCCCCGAGCATGTGACCGGTCATCGACTTGGTCGAGCTGACCGCCAGCTTGTAGGCATGGTCGCCAAACACGCTCTTGATCGCCTGCGTTTCGGAAATGTCACCTTGATCCGTAGAGGTGCCGTGTGCATTAATATAATCCACATCCGTCGGTTCAATACCGGCGTCACGCAGCGCGTTTCTCATGCAGCGGGCCTGCCCCTCCGGTGACGGGGCGGTGATGTGGTAGGCGTCCGCACTCATGCCGTAGCCGATCACTTCCGCCAAAATGGTTGCTCCCCGCTTTTTCGCGTGCTCCAGCTCTTCGAGAATGAGCACGCCCGCTCCTTCGCCCATGACGAACCCGTCGCGGTCGATGTCAAACGGACGGCTCGCCTTTTCCGGCTCGTCGTTGCGGGTGGACATCGCTTTGGCGGAACAGAAACCGGCAAACGCCATCGGCCGGATCGTCGCTTCCGCACCGCCGGTGATCATCGCGTCGGCGTGACCGTGCTGGATCAGCCGGAAGGCATCTCCGATTGCGTTCGTCCCCGTCGCGCACGCGGTAATTGCGCTGGACGTCGGCCCTTTTGCTCCGTACTGGATGGAGACGGCTCCGGATGCCATGTTGGCGATCATCATCGGGATAAAAAACGGGCTGACACGGCGCGGTCCCTTTTCCAACAGCACCAGGTGCTGCTCTTCCCAGGTAGTCAGACCGCCGATACCTGATCCGATGTATACACCCACGCGTTCCGCATTCTCAGCCGTAATCTCCAACTTGGCGTCTTCCATCGCCATTTTGGTGGCAGCCAACGCAAACTGAACGAATCGGTCTGTACGTCGGATTTCCCTCTTGTCCAGGTACGCCTCGGGATTGAAATCCTTTACTTCCCCCGCAATCTGCGTAGGGTAGTCGGAGGCGTCAAATGCCGTGATGCGCCCGATTCCCGATTTTCCTTCCAGCAAGCTGTTCCAGAAGGTCTTCGCGTCATTACCCACGGGGGAGATGACGCCGACACCGGTAATCACCACTCGTCGTTTCATTACGATCACCTCTATGTGTAAGTCAGCTCTCCGCTTCCTTGTTCTTCGCCTGGTTACGGTTGGAAAGCTCTGCGGCAAAATCGAGCCGGGTGTGTGAAGGGAGAAGTCCCGCGTGACACGGGACTTCCACTGAACAGACTACTTGTGAGATTCTATGTAAGCTACAACCTCACCAACAGTAGTGATTTTTTCAGCGTCTTCGTCAGAGATTTCCATATCGAACTCGTCTTCCAGTTCCATTACGAGTTCCACTACATCCAGGGAGTCGGCACCCAAGTCATCTTTGAAAGAAGCTTCCAAAGTTACCTTGGATTCCTCTACACCCAGACGATCGACGATGATTTTCTTCACACGTTCCAACGTGTCTGCCATTTTGCTTCACCCCCTCTCCCCGTATTATAGTGGATGAGCCTGCAAAACACCAGTTGAGTCAGGCTCTTGCTGCTTGTACGCGTGCGCCTTACATGTACATGCCGCCGTCGACGTGCAGGGTTTGGCCGGTCATGTAGTTGGCCGCGTCCGAGGCGAGGAACAGAACCACCCCGGCGATGTCGTCCGCCTGGCCGAGTCGGCCCAACGGAATCTGGCCCAGCATGGACGCCTTGACGTCCTCGGGCAGGTTCGCAGTCATGTCCGTGTCGATAAAACCGGGGGCGACCGCGTTTACGGTAATGCCGCGGGATGCCAGCTCACGCGCGGCCGTCTTCGTCAATCCGATTACGCCGGCCTTGGCTGCCACGTAGTTGGCTTGGCCGGGATTGCCCAGCACGCCGACGACAGAAGTGATATTGATGATCTTGCCGGAACGCTGTTTCATCATGGGACGGGTGGCCGCTTTCAGGCAGTTGAAGACGCCTTTCAGGTTGGTGGAGATCACCTCGTCCCACTCTTCCTCTTTCATCCGCATCAGCAGATTGTCGCGCGTGATGCCAGCGTTGTTGACGAGAATGTCAATCGTACCGAAGCGCTCCAGCGCCTCTTTGAACATCTCGTTTACTTCTTCGGCATTGGCCACGTTGGCACGAATCATGATCGCCTCGCGCCCCAGTTCCTTTACCTTGGCCACTGTTTCCGCAGCCGCCGCCTCACTGCCGGCGTAGTTGACCACGACGTTGGCTCCCGCTTCCGCCAGCCGCAGTGCAATCGCGCGGCCGATTCCGCGGGAAGCGCCGGTGACCAGCGCGGTTTTGCCTGCTAGCATAATACCCCTCCGTTCAACAGTTCATGTAACGATTCCATATCCTGAACGGAAACGATCGTCGTCCCCGTCGGCGCAATCTTTTTGATCAGGCCAGCCAGCACTTTGCCCGGGCCGATCTCCACAAAGGTGGTAACGCCCTGTTCCGCCATCCAGCGGACGGAATCCTCCCACAGTACCGGAGCGGCCACCTGCTTCACGAGGTTGTCGACAATTGCCGCCGCTGCCGTCTCCGGACGGGCCGATACGTTTGCCACCACCGGCACCCGAGCGTCTTTCACGTCAATGTTGGCCAGCACGCCCTTAAGCCGCTCCGCCGCTGGCTGCATCAGACTGGAGTGGAACGGGCCGCTGACGTTGAGCGGCAGAACGCGTTTGGCGCCGGCCGCTTTCGCCTGCTCACCGGCCAGCCGCACACCCTCCGCCGTACCGGAGATCACGATCTGTCCGGGGCCGTTCATATTGGCGGGCTGGACGGGGTGACCTGATGCAGTCACCGTTTCGCAGACGTCCTGCAGGGCCTGCCGGTCCATGCCGAGCACGGCTGCCATCGCTCCCTGACCGGCTGGCACAGCCTCCTCCATGAATTGACCGCGGGCGCGGACCACTTTCACTGCGTCGGCGAATTCCATCGACTCGGCGGCCACCAGCGCCGAATACTCGCCCAGGCTGTGTCCGGCCACGTAATCGGGCACCACGTCCGGTCGTTGCTCGCGAAGCGCGGCCAGAACCGCGACGCTGGTCGTCAGGATTGCCGGCTGCGTGTTGACCGTCAGCCGCAGCTCTTCTTCCGGTCCTTCAAAGCAGAGCGACGACAGCGAAAAGCCGAGCGCTTCGTCTGCACGTTCAAACACTTCGCGGGCAGCTGCGGACTGTTCGGCAAGCGACCGACCCATTCCGACGAACTGGGACCCCTGTCCCGGGAAGACAAAAGCCACTTTGCTCATTGCACGATTTCCTCCTTTAAGCCGGTGTGGTGGACCACTTCAACAGGGCTGCACCCCATGTCAGTCCTCCGCCGAAGCCGACGAGGACGACGTTGTCGCCTTCTTTCAGGCGCCCCTCTGCCACCGCTTCGTCCAGCGCGACGGGAATGGACGCGGACGACATGTTGCCGTAGCGGTCCAGGTTGATCGCCACTTTGTCCTCCGACAAGCCGAAGCGCTGGATGGCTGCGTCGATAATCCGTTTGTTGGCCTGGTGGGGAACCAGCAGGTCGATCGCTTCTTTCGGTGTCCCCGACTTCTCCAGCACCGCTTCCGTCGCCGAATTCATGACGCGGACGGCGAATTTGAACACTTCACTGCCGGTCATCGAGATGTAGTGCAGGTTTTTTTCCACCGATTCGCTGGAGGCCGGAATCCGCGACCCGCCCGCAGGCATACACAGGAGCGGTCCGCCGGAACCGTCAGCGCCCAGCTCAAACGCCTGGAATCCGAAGCCCTCGCCCACCGGTCCGAGCAGGGCCGCACCGGCACCGTCGCCAAACAGAACGCAGGTGTTGCGGTCCTTGTAGTTTGTGATTTTGGACAGGGTTTCCACCCCGACGACGAGAACGTAGCGGTACAGTCCGTTGGCAATGAACTGGCTGCCCGTGGCGATCCCGTAAAGGAACCCGGTGCAGGCCGCCGAAACGTCCAGCGCGGCTGCGCGGGAAGCGCCCAGTTTCTCCTGCAGGATGCAGGCCGTCGACGGGAACATCATGTCGGGTGTAACGGTGGCTACGATGATCATGTCCAGCTCTTCCGGACTGATCCCAGCTTTCGCCAGCGCATTTTTGGCTGCTTCGTACGCCAGATCGGAGGACGCCTGATCCGGTGCGCTGATGCGGCGCTCGCGAATCCCGGTGCGAGTGACGATCCACTCATCAGACGTTTCCACCATTTTTTCCAGATCAAAATTGGTCAGCACTCTCTCCGGCGTGTAGGAACCTGTCGCCAAAATCCCTACGGGGCGCAATTCCTTCATTGGTTTCACTCGCTTTCTCCCGATTGGTTTTTCTGTAGTGCGTCCTGGATAAAACCGTTCACATCCTCAGCAACAAAACGGACAGCACTGGCTATCGCGTTTTTGATCGCACGCTCGTCAGACGATCCGTGCGCCTTGATCACAGGCCGGCGCAGTCCCAGCAGCGGAGCGCCACCGTATTCGGCGTAATCCATCCGCTGCTTGAAGCGGACCAGGCTCGGTTTCAACATGGCCGCACCTACTTTATTAATCAGGCTGGAAGTAAATTCCTGCTTGAGCAAGGAAAAGATGGTAGAAGCGGTACCTTCCATCGCTTTCAACAGCACATTGCCGACAAAGCCGTCGCAAACCAACACATCGCATGCTCCCTGCATCACGTCGCGCGCCTCCACGTTGCCGACGAAGTGCAGGTCGGTCCGCGCCAGCAACGGAAAGACGGCCTTGGTCAGTTCGTTTCCTTTGCCCTCTTCTGTTCCGACGTTCAAGAGACCGACCGTCGGTCGTTCGAAGCCGAGCACTTTTTCCGCGTACAGGCTGCCCATCACGGCGTACTGGAAGAGATGATGGGGCTTGGCGTCCATGTTGGCTCCCACGTCAAGCGTCAGCGTTGCCCTCCCCTTGATATTGGGGATGAATGCCGCCAGCGCCGGCCGCTCGATTCCTTCCATACGTCCGGCGTACAACAGGCCGGCCGTCATCAACGCTCCCGTATTGCCCGCCGAAATGGCAGCGTCCACTTTTCCTTCCCGGGCCAGTTCGACGGCCACCACGAGCGACGCCCCTTTTTTGCGCCGGACAGCCCGTACTGGTTCGTCGTCAGGTTCAATGACTTCCGACGCCGGGTGGATTTCCAATCCCGCAGGAAGCTCTCCCGGAAGTTCGCGCCGGATCGCCTGCTCGTCGCCGACCAGCACGATCTCAAGTGACGAATTCTCCCTGACCGCCTGCAAAGCGCCCAGCACCGTGCTGCGCGGCGCGTTGTCGCCTCCCATCGCATCCAATGCAATTCGCAACCGTGACTCCTCCTTAATGCTCTCATCCATTTCGCTTTGCGACATCGGACATGCCGACGACACGGAACGTAGCGGTAAAGACCAGTTCTCCCTGCACCTTGGTCTCCACCCGCACTTTGCATTCGTCCCCGTTTCGGCTGCGCACAACGGCCTTAGCCACCAGCTTTTCCCCCAGCCGTACCGGACGGATAAAGCGGATGCGGGCAGAAGCGGTCAGCGCCACGTCGGCGTCGATGACCGCCACCGCCAGCGAGTTGGCCTGGGCGAATATGTAGTGTCCACGGGCGATTTGCGTCCGTGCAAAAACGTGTTCTTCTTTGATTTCCAACACGGAGATGGCCTGAACGTCGAGCTGCAAGTCGACAATCTCCCCGATCACTTCGTCAATCCCCAGTGATTTGACCGGGTCCAGGCTTCTTTCCGCCACCGACTTGATTCGCTCCCGCAGTTCCGGGATGCCCAGCTCCAAACGGTCCAACCGTATTGTTTGTATGCTGACTTGAAACAACTCTGCCAGATCCTCGTCAGTGGCGAAGGGATTTTCCTGAAGCGTCTGCACCAAACGAGTCTGGCGGTCTTTTTTTGGCAAGCGGGCGATGGGTAACACCCCCTCGGCATCCGTATTCAATCGCATAACTTGCGAGTAGTTTTTAATACCAGGTCCTAATCAAGTATAAGGGAGAAGCGGCGGAATGACAAGCAAAGATCGCCGCAGTCGGCTAAATCGGGACAGATGTCCCCCGACCACCGATGTGCATGATGAGCGATTCGACGCTCGGCTCTCTCATGCGGATGGAAAGCAGCGCTTCCCTCCTGGACACTTCGTCATGAAAAAAGCAAGGTGATTTCTCACCCTGCCTTTTCTTACTTCGCTACTTTTACACCTTTATAGTGTCCGCAGCTCGGGCAAACGCGATGCGCAAGCTTGTATTCGCCACAGTTATCGCATTTGATCATGCCAGGAATCTCTAATTTGAAGTGCGTACGACGCATTCTTTTACGGGTTTTGGAAGTTCTCCGAAAAGGTACTGCCATCTTCCTTACACCTCCTTCAATTGGCACATGCTAAGAAGCTCTATTAGGTGGATGGTACAGGCGCGAACGCTTCCGCCATCCTTCAAAAATGAGACGCTCGATCGAGGGATCGGCAATCCCATCTTGAAAACACACGCAATTACTTGCTGTCCTTGAAGAAATCAGCCAGTCCGGCCAACCGCGGATCGATCCGCTCATGTTTGCACTCGCACGCCTGCTCGTTCCGGTTTACTCCGCACTCGGGACACAATCCTTTGCATTCCTCCTCGCAGAGGGGAAAAGCAGGGATGGCGAGCAGGAAATCTTCCTGCAGCAGCGGATTCAACTCGATCTCGTCGCCTTCCAGCGGCAAAATGTCGCTGTCTTGGTCTTCATCCTCCGCTGATTCAGCGGGGGCGAAGGTTTCCGCAAAAGGCACGGCCGTGTGCCGGGTAAAAGGCTTCAGGCATCGCGCGCAGACAAAGTCAACGTCTGACTTCAACTCGCCTTTCACGTAATAGAGATTGCCCAGTTTGGCTGCCTCGCCGCTCACTTCGACAGGGGTGAGCCCGCGAATCTCCTGATGGCGGCGCTTCAGTTCGTCAGCGTCCAACGTCAGCCGAAACGGCAGCGGCTCGCCTTTTAGATGGTCCAAATCGCTTACTTTGATGTTCACACCTTTTCACCTCAAGCACAACAAGGATGATTATAGCCTTTGCCCTTTGCTTTGTCAACCATTTTTCCTTGACAGCTCATTCGCTATACGAGCTCTTTGGTTTTTGCGCCTTGAGGAAAGCCAGCGCGTCGTCCACGGTTTTGACCGGGACCACCCGCATCCGGGATCCGATCCGCTTGGCCGTCTCCAGCGCCTCCTGGTAATTGGACACCGGCCCCTCGGCATCGTCCGGCGCCAGGAAGATGTCAGCGCCCGCCTCGTCCGCAGCCACGACCTTGTGGTTGATGCCGCCGATGCGGCCAACTGAACCGTCCGGCGAGATTGTACCCGTCCCGGCAACCTTGTATCCCCGCGTCAAGTCAATCTCCTGGTTTAACTGGTCGTAAATCTCCAGCGTCATCATCAGCCCCGCCGACGGACCGCCAATGCCTTGGCTAGAGATGCTGACCTGCTTGGGGACGATGATTTCCTGTTTGTTGTCGGGACGGATGCCAAGTCCGGGCGTTTTGGAATCCGGCAGCGGTGCCAGGGTCAACGTGCGCTTTTCCTCCCTGCCGTCACGGATCAGCGTCACTTCCACCTGATCGCCCTGCTTTTTGGTCGACAGGTATTGGAGCAGATCCTTGGCTTCGCGCGTCGGTCGGCCGTCCACCGCCACGATCACGTCACCGATCTGCAGCACGTTTTTTGCCGGCATGCCCTCGATCGTGCCCATCACCCACACGCCCTGGTTCTCGATCTTTACGTCGTATCCGGCCAGGCGGAACGCAACAGCTTCCGCGATTTTCTGGGAATTGTCCATCACGGCCAATTCCCGTCTCGTAAAATCTTCGTTGCTCTCGCCGCTGCCCACGACCAGTTCCTTTTTCATCAGTTCCGCATTGGGAGACAGCTGGGCGTAGAGATACCAGGCGAGATTGGCTTCCCCCATCCTGACCGTCGTCAACATGAACGCCCCTGATTCGTCCTTTTTCCCACCCTCGACGTCAATCATCGGGGCCAGTTCAATGGCGGAACCGGGCCGCGTCACATAGTACGGCGTCGGCACGAAAAACACCGTGCCCAACAGGACGACGGCCAACACAAACAGCCAGGGTATGGAATGGGACCCCCGGCCCGACCGGTTGCGTGTAATCAGCCTCTCCTCACTCATTGTTTTGCCTCCCAGTCGGCGATCAATTCCTTGATCCGTTCCACAGAGTCCAGTCCGGCGCGTTCGCCGAGGGCGATAATCTCCTCCACGCCGGTGTACGCGATACTGCTATAATGTCCAACATCGGGACGGATTACGAGATCGGCAGCCAAAATCTGATGCCGCAAAATCTCCCGCTCCATGACGTCGATCGTCTGGGCGATCACGTCAAAAATCGTCGTCACCTTCATCGGCGTGTCAAACTGGGCGACATCGACAGCGATGACGAGATCGGCACCCATGTCGCGAATGACCGTGATCGGCACCCGATCGATGACCCCGCCGTCCACCAGCAGGCGGTCTCCCACCCGTTCGGGCACAAAAATGCCCGGGATGGAAATGCTCGCCCGCACAGCCTGATCCACCGGCCCCTCCCGAAAGACGACACGTTCCCCGGTCTCGATGTCGGTCGCGACCACAGCCAACTCCTTGGACAGTTCCTCGATACGTTTGCCATGGGTCAGCAGGCGGATCAACTGCTTGATCTTTTCCCCCGCGACAAACCCCATGCCGGGAACGGTTAGATCCAGCCAATGTTTTCGCTTCAGATTCAACGCCAGTTTTTCCATCATGTGCGGCTCGATGCCGTTAGCGTACACGGCGGCGATCAAGCTGCCCATGCTGCTGCCGGCCAGCATGTCAACTTTAATGCCGTGTGCCTCCAGTGCCTTCAACACACCGATGTGGGCCAATCCGCGTGCTCCTCCCGAGCCGAGCGCCAGTCCCACTTTCGGTTTTCTCGTAGTTCCCATGCGCCTCTCCCCCTCTCACAAACGTATGCAGGGTACCGCCAATCCTTTCGGACAAAGCAGACGGGCGGAGCATAGTTTTTGATTCGTTCACGTAGACATGTACTATCTCGGCCGGTCGCCGGACCTGCCTCGCTGCCCATGAGCACTGCGGCACGGCCAGGCCGGATGCACGACCTGCCGGGTTTCCCTTTGCTCATTCGCTGGTACAGGAGGTAGCTATGTCACGCCGCTCTCCGATTCTTACACTGCTGCTCGCCTTGTCGGCCATTGCCCTCGTCGTCATTTTGGTGTCGCACCCGCAGATGTCGTTTGAGGCGGCGCTCCGCGGTTTGAAAATCTGGTGGGAGGTGGTGTTTCCCTCCACCCTGCCGTTTATCGTTCTTTCCGAAATTTTGATGGGCGTCGGGGTCGTCCACTTCGCCGGCGTGCTTTTGGAACCGTTGATGCGCCCGCTCTTCAACGTACCGGGGACGGGCGGCTTCGTCCTGACGATGGGCTTTGCCTCCGGCTATCCCGTCGCGGCCAAGCTGACGACCCGCTTGCGTGAACAGGGCAGCGTGACCCAGGCGGAAGGGGAACGGCTCGTGTCGTTTACCACGACAGGGGACCCGCTTTTCGTCATCGGCGCGGTCGCCATCGGCTTCTTTCACAGTGAGCAGGTCGGGGTCGTCCTCGCGTTCAGCCATTACGTCTCAGCCGTCCTGATCGGGCTCTTGTACCGCTTTTACTCCCCGTACGCTCCCATGAGCAGGGCGCTGGAAAAGAACCAGCTCCCTCTCCCGCTCCGGGCGCTGCAGGCGATGCATCGGGCGCGGCTGCGCGACCGCCGGCCGTTTGGGCGGCTGATGGGGGAAGCAGTCCAGTCTGCCCTGCACACGCTGCTGATGATCGGCGGCTTCATTATCGTCTTTTCCGTCCTGATTCAGCTGTTTTCCGCCATCAATCTGACCCGGTTTTTGAGCAGCCTGCTGGCGGTGCTGCTCGGTCCAATCGGTCTGCCGCCCGCCCTCTCCAACGGGATCATTGCCGGGCTGTTCGAGGTCACGCTTGGCGCACAGGCCGCAAGTGAAGTCCCCCCATCCGTCCCGCTGATCTGGCAGGCGGTCATCGCCAGCGCGGTCATCTCCTGGGGCGGCTTGAGCGTGCATGCCCAGGTGGCCAGCATCCTCAGCCAGACGGATCTCAGGGTGGCGCCGTACCTGCTCGCCCGCGCCATTCACGCGATCCTTTCGGCTGTGCTTACCTATTTGGCGTGGGAACCGCTCACCGCATCTTCCTGGTTCAAGGGTAGCAGCATCCCGGTCTTTCTGCCGTCTACGTCCGGGATTCCGGTCATGGACTGGTGGGATACGCTGCTGCACTCCGGACTGCTCGCGGCCGTGATTCTCGCTGCATTGGCCCTGCTCAGTCTGCTCGTGCGTCTTGCCAACAGGCACCAGATACACTGATCGCTCAGGGTTGTGCAGCAAATTTGGCGCGCAGCGCACGCTCCACAACCGGCGGCACCAGGTCGCTCACGTCGGCGCTGTATCGGGCCAGTTCCTTGACGATGCTGGAACTGAGAAACGAATACTGATGGCTCGTCATCATGAACAGCGTCTCAACATGGTCATCCAGCTTTTTGTTGATGGAAGCCATCTGCATCTCGTACTCAAAATCGCTGACGGCCCGCAGTCCGCGGATCACCGCCCGTGCCTGACGCTGGCGAACGTAATCGATCAACAGGCCGTTGAAGGACTCCACTTCGACGTTGTCCAATCCGGCTGTCGCCTCGCGCAGCAGTTCGATGCGTTCTTCCACACTGAACAAGGACTGTTTCTTGGCATTGATCAACACCGCTACGATCACCTTGTCAAAAATGTTGGCGCCGCGGGTGATGATGTCGAGGTGTCCATTCGTCACAGGGTCAAAACTGCCTGGGCATACTGCGATGTTCATGAGATGGATGCATCTCCTTCCGACGCCGTTTGCTCGGCTTGATCGTCTTTTTCCAATTCGTGGGCATAAAGCGTCACCGTCGTCTCCCCATAGGTGGCGACGCGCTCCACTGCACAGCGGCCAATCGTTTCCGGCAGGCGGATGTCGCTGTCGTGTTCCGCCACGATCCACGCCCCGTCAGCGAGCAAACCCAGTTCCTGCATGACACGGATGTCCGCAACGATGTTTTGCTGGGCATATGGCGGATCGAGAAAGACCAGGTCAAACGCGACCCCACGTCTCCCCAGTGCCTTCAGCGCCCGAGACGCATCCGTGCGGTACAGCTCGGAACGGTCTTCCAGCCGGCAGGCAGCGATGTTTTGCTTGACGACCGCATGTGCTTTCGCGTCCCGTTCCACAAAAATGGCCCGTTCCGCTCCCCTGCTGAGCGCTTCGATCCCCAGCCCGCCGGTTCCGGCGTAGAGATCGAGCGCCCAGCCGCCGGAAAAGTACGGGCCGATCATATTGAAAATGGATTCCTTCACCTTGTCCGTCGTGGGCCGCGTGCTTTTGCCGGGGACGGCCAACAGCCTGCGTCCCTTGTGTTCACCTGCGATGACTCGCATAATGCCTCACCTTTGTATGTATGGAGAATGAGAATGATTTCATACTAACACAACCGGTCTGCTGCGTAAAATTGTGCCGTGGAAAAAAATTGCGCCGTGCATGTATAAGAGATGGAAGTTCTGGCAAAGAATATGGATAGCGACGCAACGGTGTCGCTGACAACCGCGGAGAAGACTTACGTTTCCCCATAAGCTCTTCCTCCGGTTTCTCCTCTCCCATAATTGAAAGGCGGTTTACTTTGGCGCACTGCGTGTCTGATAGGAGCATGCCGTGGCCGATCTCCCTGAGGGAGAAGTTAAACCGCTGCCTCATCGCCAATGGCGGTGAGGTATTTTTTTGTGATCCGGGCGGCACACTATCCGTTAAAAAGGAGGCAGACTCCATGGCAGAAAAACAGCCGTCGAAACAAAAACAGGAAGCCGCTGCCGCCCAGTCCCTCGCCGACCGCACAGGCATCGGCAAGGAAGAGGCGCGCCGCATGCAGTCTGAAGCCGACAAGTCCGAAGTGATCAAACACGGGCAGTAAATGAATGACGGAAAGCCAGCCGTACGTAAGAAACGGCTGGCTTTGTATTGAAAATTGGATGGGTGATGAAGCTCCGCTGCCAGGGAATGTCCCTTTCGTAAAGCGTTTGTCAGGTTTGTTCCCACGCGTATACGTGCACCAGTTTCTCCTTGAAGACAGTCTCTTTTTCCCGGAACATTCCGATCTTTTGGGCAACTCGTGCGGATGCGGCGTTTCCCGGTTGAATCAGGCAGATCAATCTCCTCAGCCCTTTCGCCGCTGCTCCGTACTCGCGAAACGCCATCGCCGCTTCGGACGCGTAGCCGTTTCCCCAGTATTCCTTCGCCATCCAGTAACCGATCTCTGTCTCCGGCTTCCCGTCCACTATTTGCTGCACCAGTCCCGCATGGCCGATGGGCTGCATGTCCTGTTTCCGCACTGCCACCATCAGCCCCAGACCGGAAGCGTAGGACTGCTGCACCCAGTCGTAAAAGCGTGTGACCTCTTCATCCGTTCTCGGCTTGCCATGCCCGATGTAGCGGACCACGTCCGGGTCTTTTAGCAGACTGGCAAGAAAAGGAAGATCATCCAGGCAATACGGGCGAAATAACAAACGATCCGTTTCCAGCATGCGAAATAACACTCCTCCTGTTATGGCCAGGCGGGCGCCTCCCCTGCTCACCGCGATGTGCAGGCGGGGGCTGTTAGTGGTTGGCCACCACTTTTTTGAGCAGGCGAATATCCGTGTCGTGCTAATTCACCAGTTCCTGCAATTCGCGAATGCTCCCATTCTTCTCCGTGTTATGGGCGACCTGCGCTTTGATCAACATCACCTGGTCCTTGATCTCGCGCACGTCACTTTCAATGATGTCCAAGCGGTGCTCGAATCGATCCATGCGCTGTTCAAGCCCGCCGATCCGCTCGTCCAGCCCTCTCAACTGCTGCCCCAATCCCGCGATCATGCTTTTCAACTCTTCCATCGCTCTCCCCCTCTTGCTTTCACTGTACAAAAAGAAAGCGCGCCTTGTCGAGCAAAATAACCTGCATTTCCCTCCTGGTAATTCCAACGGGGTGCAAATACTACGGACAGCAAACCCTGACAGGAGGACTGCCATGCACACGGTCTGGAAAGGTTCGATCAGTTTTGGTCTGGTCAATATCCCGGTGCGGATGCATACCGCGACGGAAGAGCGGGACATCCGCTTTCGCCAGCTTCACAGCGAATGCCACACGCCGATCAAGTACGCCAAAATGTGTCCGCACTGCCAGCGGGAAGTGGACGCGTCGGAGATTGTGCGGGGATTTGAATACGAAAAAGGCAATTTTGTAATTATTCGCGACGAGGATCTGGAAGCGATTTCCCCGGAAACGCGAAGAGCAATCGAGATCCTCGATTTTGTCGATCTGCACGAAATCGACCCGGTTTACTTTGACAAAAGCTACTTTCTCTCCCCCCAGGAAACCGGAGAAAAAGCGTACGCTCTGCTGCGGGCAGCCATGGAGGAAACAGGAAAAATTGCCGTTGCCCGCGTGACGATGCGCAACCGGCAAAGTCTGGCGGTGGTCCGGCTGTACGAACACTGCATCATGCTGGAAACCATCTTTTATCCCGACGAGGTTCGCCCCGTCTCACAGGTGCCTTCGCTGCCCGAATCGGACGTCCCGCTGGCTGACAACGAGCTGAAGATGGCCGCAGAGCTGATTCGCAACATGACGACGCCGTTTGATCCGGCCAAGTATCGTGACGAATACCGCAGCCAACTGCAGACACTGATCGAGAACAAGCGGAAAGGAGAGGAAGTGGCGGTCGCTCCGGCGGCACCGCGCGCCAACGTGATTGATTTGATGCAGGCGTTGAAAGAGAGTCTCGCCGCAACCGGCGGAGCCTCCACTCCGGTCAAACTGGAGCCGGAGCCAACGCCGGCCGCACCCACCAAAAAACGGACTGCAGCTGACAAAGAGGCACGTGAGGAGCCGGCTGCCGACACCACCCCGACGACCACCAAGAAGCTCAAGCGCAAAAAAGCGAAGTCGTCCTGATCTGCGGCAAGTCTGCTCATATTCTCTTTATAAGAGAAAGGACGAGCGGACGTGCTCTTCGAAGAGGCGGATGGTGATCGTGCCGTCCATGGTGACGCCGCCGATATTGAAGCGGCGTTGTTAAAGCACTCTAAACGTGCTGCGTTTTGCCTGCGGGCCTGTTACCGCCGAAAACGTCAAGCAGATTGGCTCCGGCTCATACACCAGCCGCCACGTTCCTCTCCCACCAGCGAAAACGCTTTTCGGCAGCAGCTTCAGCATGAGCCTAAGCGTTACGTCGTGTTCCAGGAAGCGCTCACTCACTTCCTCCCCAACCAACTGCGCGGGCGGTTCCGGTAGCCGCTGCTCGCCGAAACAGGCAAATCGGTCACCGCCCCGCTTACATGCACCTTAACGCGGCAGCCAGACAGCGGCAGCGGCAAACCCAGCGCCTTCTGGCGAAAGTGAAACCAGACGCCGTCTTTTTTGGTGGTCACTGTCACGTGAGGGAATGCTTCCAGCTTCTTCAAGCCGCTCCCCGTCTTCGATCATGAGCCGGTACGACGATGGGATATTAAACAGAGACATCGCCCGCTTCCTGAGTCTGTCCAGCGCTGTCTCCACGCCTGCCGCATCCTGTTTCCGCACGGTGCACAACCTCCTGAACCCTTTCAATTTTTCTCCCTGATTGCCGAGTACATCTTGTTGCATCCACATTATACCAAAGCCAAAAAGATGAAAAATACCTGTCCCATGCCCTCCTTGCGGGCACAAGACAGGTTTGTCGTGTCGTCAGTGCTCGGACTGTCCTTCCGGTTCTATGTGGATGTGCACGGCTTTGACATTGTGAACGGCCTTCATCCGCGCCTCGATTTCCTCGGTGATCGTGTGGCTCTCCGTCACGTTCAGAGTGGGGTCCACGTGAATCACGACATCGACCAGCACGTTGCTTCCGTGGTAGCGCGCCTTGATATCTGTAACGTCCTTGACCCCGGGGATTTCGGCGATGGTGGAGCGCAGCGCAACCAGTTCGCTGCGGTCAAACCCGTCTGTTAATCGGTGGGCCGCCTCGCGGAAAATGGACCACGCCGTCCTCAGGATGATCCCGCCCACCACGAGCGCTGTCAACGGGTCCAGCCAATGCAGTTGAAACTGGGAGCCGGCCACTCCCACAAATGTGCCGACGCTGACCAGCGCATCGGAGCGGTTGTCTGCTGCCGCAGCCATCAAGCCCTGGCTTTGGGTTACCTGCGCCAGCCGCCGGTTGTAGCGGTAAACGCCGAACATGACGGCAGCGGTTGCCAGGGCGGTCCAGCCGGCCAGCATGTCAGGCGCGTTCATCTCCGGGGTGAACAACGCAGAGATTGCCCGGCTGAGGACTTCGATCCCGACCGCCAACATGATGAAGGATGCGACAAGAGCTGAGATGCTTTCTGCGCGTAAGTGGCCATAGGGATGGTCGTGATCAGGCGGTTTGCGAGAGATGCGCAGGCCGATCAGTACGGCGACGGACGCGACCACGTCAGTTGTGTTGTTCAGTCCGTCCGCCAGCAGCGCTTCCGAGCCTGCCAGCAGCGCCACCCCCACTTTCACCAGGGAGCAGCAGACATAGGCGATGATGCTGACCCACACCCCGCGTTCTCCCTGCTTCAGATTCGCGTACACATCCACCTGCATCACCTCAAAATTCCTTCTCACACGACCTTCATCGTACCAGACGACTCCCGAGTGGGTCTACGGAAACAGTTTTTGTCCGGGTCAGCATGATAGGCAGAGGGAAAATAAGTTGGACACTGCCAAAACCTCTTGCCGGATAGAATTGGAAATGGTAAGCTGGTGCTGTACAACAATACAGATATGCACGGGAGCTTGGGGAACCAGGCTGAGAGGATGGCTGATCCGCCGTCGACCGTTGAACCTGAACTGGGTAATGCCAGCGGAGGAATGTTGTTGACACCAAGAAATGCGGTGTGCGTCTGTTCGCGCACGCTCTTTCTTCGTCTGCGTCTGGCGTCGCATGGGTTCATGCGGCGTTTTTTCGTGACGCAGTTTCTCCGCCTCCCGCAGGGTTCACGACACGTGCAACCGTGACAAGGAGGTTTTTTTCATGTCCACTTCCCCCTTCCCCTTTATCTCCACAGCGGCCGTCCCGCCGTTTCCGGGCAGCCGCAAAACGTACGTCCAGGGCTCCAGACCGGACATCCGCGTGCCGATGCGGGAGATTTCCCAGCAGCCTACTATTACCCCGAACGGCGAAGTGCCCAACCCGCCGCTGCGCGTTTACGACACCAGCGGAGAGTATACGGCACCCGATTACATCGCCGACATCACCAAGGGACTGCCCGCCCTGCGCCGCAACTGGATCGCGGAAAGAAGCGACACCGAGGAATACGAGGGCCGCGAGCCCAAGCCGGAGGACGACGGCTACCGGAACTTCCCGCAGGAACCATCCGTCCCTATCTTTCCCGCCAAAAGACAGAAGCCGCTGCGCGCCCGCCAGGGGAAAAACGTCACCCAACTGCATTACGCCCGCCGCGGCATCATAACGCCGGAGATGGAATTTGTGGCGATCCGCGAGGGCGTCTCGCCGGAATTTGTGCGTCAGGAAGTGGCCAGCGGCCGGGCGATCATCCCTGCCAACATCAACCATCCGGAGAGCGAACCGATGATCATTGGCCGCCATTTTCACGTCAAGGTAAACGCCAACATCGGCACCTCCGCCGTCACCTCCTCCATCGGCGAGGAAGTGGAAAAAATGATCTGGGCCGTCCGCTGGGGGGCAGACACGATCATGGACCTGTCTACGGGCAAACACATCCACACCACCCGGGAATGGATCATCCGCAACAGCCCGGTTCCGGTCGGCACCGTCCCGATCTACCAGGCACTGGAAAAGGTGAACGGCAAGGCGGAGGAGCTGTCCTGGGAGGTGTACCGCGACACGCTGATCGAACAGGCCGAACAGGGGGTGGACTACTTCACCATCCACGCCGGCGTGCTGCTGCGCTACATTCCCCTGACGGCCAAACGGGTGACCGGCATCGTCTCGCGCGGCGGTTCCATCATGGCTGCCTGGTGTCTGGCGCATCACCAGGAAAACTTTTTGTATACCCATTTTGAAGAGATTTGCGAAATTCTGAAGACGTACGACATCGCCGTATCGCTGGGAGACGGCCTCCGCCCCGGTTCCATCGCCGATGCCAACGACGAGGCACAGTTTGCCGAGTTGGAAACGCTGGGAGAGCTGACCAAGATCGCCTGGAAACACGATGTCCAGGTGATGATCGAAGGCCCCGGTCACGTGCCGATGCACCTGATCCGTGAGAACATGGAACGGCAGCTCACCGTGTGTCAGGAAGCCCCCTTCTATACATTGGGGCCGCTTACCACTGACATCGCTGCCGGTTACGACCACATCACCTCCGCGATCGGAGCAGCCATGATCGGCTGGCTTGGCACGGCGATGCTGTGCTACGTGACGCCCAAGGAGCACCTTGGCCTGCCGAACAAGGAAGACGTCCGCAACGGGCTGATCGCCTACAAGATTGCCGCACATGCCGCCGACCTGGCCAAAGGTCACCCGCGCGCCCAAGAACGGGACGACGCCCTGTCCAAAGCGCGGTTTGAATTTCGCTGGAACGACCAGTTCAACCTGTCGCTTGACCCGGAACGGGCCCGTGAATACCACGACGAGACACTCCCGGCGGAAGGGGCGAAAACAGCGCACTTCTGCTCGATGTGCGGCCCCAAATTTTGCAGCATGAACATCACGCAGGAAATCCGCGCGTACGCGCAGCAGAACAACCTGACTGTAGAGAAAGCCGTGGAACAAGGGATGAAAAAGCAGGCGAACGCCTTCCGAAAACAGGGGAACCAGCTCTACACGTAAGCGGCGCTCCCTGGCTCCGCTTGCGCACCTGCAAGACGAGGAGGAGATCGCGTGAATCAGGCGGAACAGCTTCTCGCGGAAGCAAAACGACTGGAGGCTGAATGGAAGAAGGTAAAGCAGCAGTTGGCAAAGCTCCAATCCGAATGCGAACACGACTTTGCCCGCGGCCAGCTTTCGATGACCTGCCGCAAATGCCTGTACACGGAGAGTACGTACTACTAAACAGCCCGAGGCGATGAGACGGATGCCGCTCATCGCCTCTTCTTCGTCCTAATGGGGAACAATCATGGATGAGGCTGATTCGGACGGCTCCTTTCTTCCGTCTGACGGCCAATTCCGTTACCTGGACGAGGTGGAACATGAAACCGATCATCCCGATGGAGCCAGTGGCGAGCGACACCATCCCCCAGGAGCCGGGCTGGATTGCCCAGGTGAAATGGGACGGCGTTCGCATCCTTACCTATTATGACGGCAAACACGTGCAGCTGTTCAATCGAAAGGGAAACGAGCGCACCCATCACTACCCTGAACTAGCAGATATTGAAACGTACTGCCGAGCCGACTCCGTGATCCTGGATGGTGAAGTGATCGCGCTGGGGAGCGACGGCAAACCGTCCTTTCATGAAGTGATGCGCCGGGACGGGATTCGCCGCATGCAGAACGTGCCCCGGATGCAGCAGACTGTGCCGGTTACCTACATGATTTTTGACTGTCTGTACCTAAACGGGGAATGGATCAACCAACGCTCCTTGCAGGACAGGCTCAAACTGCTGTCCGAAACGATCGAACCGAACAGCCACGTGCAAGTGGTGTCGTCCCATGATAACGGTTCCGCCCTGTTTGAGGTGATCCGGCAGCACGGCATGGAAGGCATCGTCATGAAGCGGCTGGATGCCCCCTATCTCATCGGTGCGAAAAAAGCCGTGTGGCTGAAGATCAAACACTACCGGGATGTGATAGCCGCCATTGGCGGTTTCACCTTGAACGGCGGAGTCGTCAACGCGGTGCTGTTGGGCCTCTACGATGAGCAGGGCCGGTTTTGGTACATCGGTCATGCGGGAACGGGCAAACTGTCCCGCCAGGAGTGGCGGGAGCTGACCGACAGGCTGATGCCTGCAGTTATCCGGGAAAAACCCTTCGTAAACAGGCCCGATCGTCACCATGGCGTATTCTGGGTGACCCCCACGCTGACGGCCAAAATCAAGTACGCGGAATGGACAGAAGGGCGATCACTTCGCCAGCCATCCATTCAGGCGATCGTGGACGTACCGCCGCACGCCTGCAGGCTGGACAGGGAGATGATGAGATGATCTGCTAGTGGTCCGCAGAGGCTGTATCATTCCCCTGCGACTGCTTGTGTTTCAGGTGATTGACCGCCTGCATTTCCAGATAGGAGCTCACCAGCGCCACCAGAAAGCTTAGAAAGTACGCTACGCCGCTGATCAGGCCGGCCACTCTGTACTGATTCTCCAGCAAGGCCCCGCCGACGATCGACACGAGACACACACCTAACGCCAGTTTGTTGATCCAGGCCCAGATCTGACAGCGCCTATACTCTCTCGTATGGGCGGAATGCGAGTCACGTCCGCTTCCCCGTTCTCGCAGAAGGGCTGCGGCAAACAGGAAGGCCAGCAGGGGAAGTTGGAAGATAAGCGTGATTGCCGGTATGCCGTAGCTGAAGAAGCGCAGCACGTCATCCGTATTGGGAAACGACAGTAGCGAGGAGACCACGATGAACAAGCCGCACGGCCCATTGGAGGCGGCGTAGTGTTGCTGGCCGGCGAACGATCCGACGCCGACAAGAAAGGCGATGTAGGTGACGACTGCCTTGATTGTAAAGGCCGGAAACCAGATGCTGAACACGATCACTTCCACGCGGTCCAGGAAGTCGGTAATGTGGATCTGCTGTACCAGCGCGTAAACAGGGAAAGTCAACCGACTGGTGATCAGATACCCCATCACGCCCAACTGAACCACCATCAACAGCGTCAGCGAGAACCCGGCAATGATCGCCCCGTGTTTCATTGCGGAATACAGGAGCCGGGGATGGGAAATGGCATGCAGAAACGCACCGAACAAAAAGATGCTGCCAAACACCCCTGACGGGAGGAGATTACCGAGACCGACGGCCGCGATGTTGCTCTCCAGCACCGGCTCCAGCCGTTCAACCGCATACTCGTTGCTCAGTGTGAAGTACAGCATGATGGTGATGAGAAAAAATACGGGAAAGTACATTTCATTGACGCGGGCAGCCACTTCCGTGCTTGTTCGGCCGTAGTACACCAGCATCAGGACGAATACCAACAAAATGATTTCAAGCGGCGTCCGGGGCAGCAGCATCACTTGCAGGAACAAGCTGACCCCCTTGATGTCCGCCACCAACAACAGCCAGAGGTAAAACAGAACGAGGGCGTTTACGAAGCCACCGATCCACCTGCCCCCTGCCAGAAAGATGATTTCAAACAGGTTTTTTCCGGGGTAGGCCCGCGACAGCCTCGCGAAGACCAGGGCTACCAGTATTGCGTAAAACGTCGGGAGGATGAAGGCAAACCACGCATCATTCTTGGCGATCTGGGCCAGTGTTTTCGGCTGGCTGAACAACGCCCCCGTAATCAGGACGCTGCCGATCAGCCAGGCAATCTGCCGATGATTGATCACCTGTTTATGGATCATGACAGGCCCTCCTTACCTGATGTTTTCCATCCACTGCTGCAGGCCAACGGAAAAGACGTCGGCCAGGTAATTGGTTGGCATGATCACGTGGAGTTGAAACTGCAGAGCTATGAACAACCCGATCGTGAGCAGGTAAAAGAAACCCATCACTCGCCTTTGCTTGACTGGCATGCTTTTTCGCTTCATGAAAAACTGGACCAGGGACGCTAGCAGCAAGAGCACGTACAAAACCAGGGCGACACTATTCATGGCGATCTTCCTTTGTGATGTTCTCTGTTGTCTGGCCGATATTGGTGATCTCGGCTTTGGTCCGGACGTGGAATTCCGCCTGCGCAAGGCGCTCGTTCCAATTATCCCGCAAATGGCTTCGCCACTCGCGGGGATACTCTCGAGCCAACACCAGGCCCAGCCCGATGGTGTCCGTCCGCTGCCGTTTCATCTGGGCCAACGTCTTCTTTACTGTTTCGGTAATATGATTGGACAGTTTTCGCTCCAGCGCAGCCAGGTTGTCCGCCCTGCCCAGATCGGCATCGGTCAAGTTTTCGATAACGGACGCCGACGTGTCCACATTGATCATAAACTGGATACGGCCCTGCTTGATTACAGGCTTGATTTCCGCCTTTCCCTTGTCGAACCGGACGTTGACGGTTTCCTTTTCTGTCAGGGAAACCTTTGTGGAAAAGGGCGTAAACTGACGGTGAAACCACCGCAGTCCCCCTGCCGCTTCCTGATTGAACACCCCCACCATCTTGTCGCGGCGAAATTGGGCCACCCCAAGTACTTGAATCTCCTTCGACTGTCCTTTGGGATGGGAATTGACGGCCGCCACGTACGGCAGGTAGGGGTCCACACCAGGTGTGCTCAGCGTCTGTGCCATGTCCTTGACGGTGACGGGAACCGATTCCATTTTGATCAGTTCCCGCATCGCCTCACCGGAGAAGCGTTCAAAGCTGGGCTGCACCTGCAGCATGTTAATCCCCTTCCCCTTGGCCAGCACCAGGTAGGCAGTCAGCCGGTTCTCAGGGAAACGGGCCACCACATCCAGCACCTCGCTCAGTCCATCTCGGGCCAACGCCTCCCCAATGACGATCACGCGATGGTGGGCGTAGTACAACTGCCGGCTCATCCTGGCCTGAATCAGGCTGTGTGCTTCCCGCAGCGTCTTGCCAGTGGCCGAGTCGACGTAATAGACATTGTCCCCGCTGGTACCTCCTCCGCCACCGGTCGGTCCGCCCAAGCTGCTTACCAGCGGAACCTGAACGGACAAACGATATTCACCATTGGCCTCCTTGTCGATGGAAAACGCAATCACGATGGCAATGTCGTTCACTTCCGTCCGGTCCCAGCATCCGCTCATCAGCAGTCCGCAGAGAGCGACGACACAACCCTTCATCCACCGTCTCATTCGTTCATCCCTCTCCTTTGGTGCGGCCTTTGTCGCCATGCCCGCCTCCGCCTTGGCGAACAGCCCCGGATTGGCCTTTGCGCTGCTGTTGGCCGGTTTGACCGGTTCGCATCCGCCGGGCGTCCTGCACGCCGAGAAAGCTGGGCCGTTTTCTCATGAACGGCCACGGAGCACGAATCAGCACGTCCTTCAGGTCACTCACTGACATCGGCGCGATCGGGGACAAGTAGGGAACGCCCATCGAACGCAGGTTGGCCAAGTGTCCCATAATCAGCACGATGCCGACGAGAATGCCGTATATGCCCAAAATCGAGGCGGCGATCATCAGCGGAAAACGCAGCATCCTAAGCGCAATGGAAGCGTTGAAATGAGGTATGGTAAAGGAAGCGATCCCTGTGATGGACACGACAATCACCATCGGCGCTGACACAATCCCAGCCTCCACGGCCGCCTGTCCCACGACAAGCGCCCCCAGGATGCTGACCGCCTGGCCGACTGTCTTGGGCAGGCGCACCCCGGCCTCCCGCAGGGCTTCAAAGGAGATTTCCATGATCAGCGCCTCCACGATCGCCGGAAACGGGATCGACTCCCGCGCCGCCGCGATGCTGAGCAGCAGGGTGGTGGGCAGCATCTGCTGATGAAACGTGGTGATGGCTACATAGGCGGCGGGCGTGAGCAGCGAAATGAGCAGGAACAAATAACGCAGCCAGCGGATCAGGGTTGCCGGCATGAATCGTTCGTAGTAGTCTTCGTTCGCCTGCAGCATGATCCAGAACGTGGTGGGCACGATCAGCACCATAGGCGTACCGTCGACCATAATGGCGACACGCCCTTCCAACAGTGCTCCCGCCACCGTATCCGGACGCTCGGTATACTGGACCTGGGGAAAAGGAGAATAGATGTTGTCCTGAATCAATTCTTCGATGTAACCCGACTCCAAAATTCCGTCGGTTTCGATCACACTGATGCGCCGCGTCACTTCTTCCACCAATTGCGGGTCGGCGATCCCCTCCAGGTACGCGAGCGCCACGTTGGTATTGGTTTCCCTACCAATCACCAACGATTTCATTTTCAACCGGGGGGTCTTGAGTCTGCGCCGCAGCAGGGAGGTGTTGGTCCGAATGTTTTCGATGAAGCCCTCCCGCGGGCCGCGCACCACCGCCTCCCCCTCCGGTTCATCGACGGAGCGCTTTTCCGGGCCGCGCATGCCCATGGTGAGCGCCTCCGTGTTTCCGTCCACCACGATGCCGGTGTCTCCCGACAGCACGGCCTGTAAAAACTCTTTGTAATCCTTTACCTTGGCGATTTGCGAAACCGGCAGCAGTTTCTTTTGGATCACATCGACGTCGCGATCGCCGCTCTCCAGGATCATCAACGCCTCCAGCGCCTGGTTGACCTCTCTCGTATCAACCAGGCCGTCGACGAATACAGCCACCGCCGCGACACCGTTTTTCATGTTGAACTCGCGGATGACAAAGTCGGAGCAGTCGGAAAACAGCTGTTTTAACACGTGCACATTTTCCTGCAGGGTGGGGTAAAGAGGAACCCCTTCCATCTCGGTCAAACTGCAGGTATTGATCGTATGTATCAATTCTTCCTTGCTTGACTTTCCGTTCTTAGCCATCGCATTCACCAACCGTTGGCAAGCTATCCGTATTATGGGTGCCGAACCGGAAAAATATGCAGCCCGCTTTAGCCCGCATAACCGTCATGCACCGGGGCATAGTAGTGGCAAACCATCGGATGCAATCCCGAACATTTTTCCGGAAAGAGGGTAGCAAAGCGATGCCGACAGCCGCGACCGATCTCGTATTGAGCGTCGAAGGCAGGGAACTGACCATCACCAACCCGCACAAACTGCTATGGCCGGAAGCAAATGTCACCAAATGGGACTATATCCGCTACCTGTTGGAGGTGGCGCCTCCCCTGCTGCGCTACGCCCAAAACCGCCTGTTGACCGTGATCCGCTATCCGCACGGCGTTGGCGACAAGCATTTTTACCAGAAAAACCTGCCCGCGTACGCGCCGGACTGGATTGCCACGAGCCGCTGGGAAAACACGCGGTATCCGCTGTGCAACGACACCGCCACACTGGTCTGGATGGCCAATCAGGCTGCATTGGAGTGGCACGTGTCATTTCATCTCGCCCATGATGAAACGCCGACCGAGCTGGTGTTCGACCTGGACCCTTCCACCCCCGAGTTCGCACCGGCAGCCGAGACGGCGCTGCTGTTGAAAGAAGTGCTGGACGGGTTGAATCTGCCCTCATTCGTCAAGACATCGGGGGCCAGCGGCCTGCAGGTCTACATCCCGATCGAGCGTCGCTACAGCTTTGACGAAACCCGTCAAGTCAGTCAATTCGTCGCCACCTATCTGGCGGAAAAACACCCCAGCCTGGTCACGATCGAACGCCTGGTGAAAAACCGGGGAACCAAGTTGTACATTGATTATTTGCAGCACTGGCGCGGCAAAACACTGCCTGCTCCCTACTCCACGCGCGCCCGCCCGCAAGCGACGGTCTCCACTCCGATCACGTGGGACGAAGTGCCCCGGATTCATCCGACCGACTTTACCGTCCATACCGTGCCACAGCGGCTAAAGGAACGAGGAGACTTGTTCGCGCCGGTCCACGATCCCAACCGGCGGGCATCCCTGGACCCGATTCTCGCCTTTCTCGCCAGGCGGAGATGATCACGTTGAGAACGCGGCCTCGCCCCTCCTTGCTTCTGCCTTCCCTGTAATGGAACTATCTGTGCCGGTTGTGCTATACTGTGCATCAGATGGTTGATGGCAAGGAGGAATTCATCATGATTGATCCGATTGCGTTGACGCTCGGCCCCATCAAGATTCACTGGTACGGCGTAATCATGGGGCTGGCGTTTTTTCTGGGCACGTATTTGGCCCGCTACAACGCCAAACGGGCCGGGATCGATCCCGACCACGTGCTGAACATGGTCGTGCTGATCATCCCGGCCGCGATTATTTGTGCCCGTTTGTATTACGTTATTTTTGAGTGGGAGCAGTACAAAGACAATCTGTTTGACGTCATTGCCGTATGGAAGGGCGGATTGGCCATCCACGGCGGGTTGATCGGCGGTTTTCTTGCCGGTGTCTGGTACGTCCGCAAGCACAATCTTCCGCTGCGCAAGCTGGGAGATGTGCTGATGCCCAGCGTCATTTTGGGACAGGCGCTCGGCCGCTGGGGCAACTTCATCAACCAGGAAGCCCACGGCGGGCCGGCCACCGAGGAGTTTATGTCGCATTTTCCTGCGTTTATCCGCGAACAGATGTACATAGGCGGCCAGTACTACCACCCCACATTTCTGTACGAATCGCTGTGGAACCTCGTGGTCTTCGCCATCCTGATGGTCATGCTGTACCGGTTGAAACGCTTTGACGGACAGGTGCTGTTCAGCTACATGATCCTCTACTCGCTCGGCCGCTTCTTTATTGAGGGCATGCGCACTGACAGCCTGATGCTCGGCCAAACGCTGCGCGTCGCCCAGCTTGTCAGCCTCAGCCTGATCGTCGTCGGGGTTGTGCTCATGCTGGTGTATGCCCGCGCGAGCAGACAGCCGTCCGATCACTCCGAGCAAACGCCGAAATGACGAATACATACGCCCAAAAAACCGATCCGTGTAGTATGAACCCCTTAAACGTAGACGTTGGAACCCCTATGGTTGACCGATCAATACGTTAGGGGTTCATTCTTTTCAAACAGTCAACGGCCAAACGTTCCCACAGCTCTTGTCCCTGAGACGCCCGGAAAGCAGTTGAAATCCATAAGGACGTGTCTGGACTGATCGGAACAGATACGGTTGAAACAAAATAAGCCGACCCCGGTCGCGTACCGGGGCCATCTAGCAGATTACGGTCATTCCTTGACGGTAAACTCAATGGAGCCCAGTCCGTCCCATTTGGCAGAAACGACATCGCCGACAGCAAGTGGCTGCGCTCCGGTAATGCCGCCGGTCAAGATCAGTTGACCGGCGTGCAGCTTGCGCCCTCTGCGAGACAGCATGTTGGCCAACATGGCGATGGAATGGGCCGGATGTCCCAGCACTGCCGCCCCTGCGCCCAAATCTTTCAATTCCCCGTTGATGGAGAGGGTAACTCCGACCAGATCCAGTTCCAGCTCATCCGGTCTGCGCTGCCTCGATCCGATGAACACACGGGAAGCGGACGTGTTGTCCGCGATCACGTCGGGGAGGGTGAACTGAAAATTCAGGTAGCGGCTGTCGATAATCTCCAGGGCGGGAACGACGTATTCCGTGGCGGCCAACACGTGAGCGCCCGTCACTCCCGGTCCTTCGATATCCCTGCCGAGGATGAACGCGATTTCGGCTTCCACTTTCGGATGAATCAATTCACGGAAAGACAGGACGCCGCTGTCAACGGACATGTAATCAAACACATGGCCGTAGATCGGCTCGTTTACGTTCATCTGCTTCATTTTGGCCCGGCTGGTAAAGCCCATTTTCAGCGCGATCACCCGATGGCCCTGCTCGCGCTTGATGGCAACCAGCTCATCCTGGATCCGGTACGCATCCTCTACCGACAAGTCTGGATATTCAGCCGTAAGTTTCACCTCTTCCTGCCGGTTGAACTCCGCATCGACCAGCTTTTGCGCCAATGATCTGTAGGAATGTTCCGTAAGCAAGCTGTCCACCTCCTTATCGCAGTCCCGCTGCACTGCGCTGCTTCAAGATTTCTGCAGCGACATCAATAATCATGTCTTCCTGACCGCCTACCGCTTTTCGCTTCCCGAGCTCAATCAGGATATCGCGGGAATCAATTCCGAACTTCTTCGCGGCACGCTCCGCATGTAGCCGGAAGCTGGAATACACGCCTGCGTATCCGAGGACCAGGCTGTCCCGGGTAATCTCCTGCGGAACCTGAAGGATGGGCGCAACGATCTCTTCCGCCAGATCCATCATTTTGTAAAGATCAATGCCGGTTTCGATGCCCATCCGTTCCAGCACGGCGACCAGTACTTCCGTTTGCGTATTGCCCGCGCCGGCCCCCAAACAGCGGACACTGCCGTCGATGCGCGTTGCCCCTTCCTGAATCGCCGCCAGCGTGTTGGCCATCGCCAGGGACAAATTATTGTGCGCGTGGAACCCTATCTCAACGCCGATGCTTTGCTTTAATGCCCTGATTCGTTCGGCCACTTCATGAGGCAGCAGGGCGCCGGCTGAATCAACCACATACACCGCATCGGCTCCGTAGCTCTCCATCAGTTTCGCCTGCTCGACCAGTTTTTCCGGAGGTGCCATGTGAGACATCATCAAAAAACCGACGGTGAAGAGGCCAAGTTCTTTGGAGCGGGCAATGTGTTGAGCGGAAATATCGGCTTCGGTAACGTGCGTCGCGATCCGGGCCATGCCAACACCCAGCTTCACAGCGGCATTCAAATCCTTGATTGTGCCGATTCCCGGCAGGAGGAGCACACCTACCGTCGCCTGTTTGCAGACGGAAACTGCCGCCTCGATCAGTTCCATCTCATTCGTTCGGGACAGCCCGTACTGCAAGGAAGAACCGGCCAGACCGTCTCCATGGGAAACTTCGATGAAGGGAACATTCGCCTCGTCCAAAGCGCGGGCCACGCTCACCACCTGTTCCACGGTAAATTGATGGTTAATCGCATGGCTGCCGTCGCGAAGCGCCACTTCCGTGATGAGAATATCCCGTTTACCACTCATCTGTTTCGTCTCCTTTCCAGTTTCAGACGGATGCTGCCTTCACGTGGTGCGCGGCAAATTCCTCCGCCACTTTCACCGCCGTCGCTGTCATGATGTCCAAATTGCCGGAGTAGGTGGGCAGGTAATCGCCGGCCCCTTCCACTTCCAAAAAGACGGTGACTTTGTTGCCGTCGAAAATGGGCTCGGTACGGAGACGGTATCCGGGTACGTACGATTGAATATAGCCTGCGGTTTGCTCAATGGATGCAGCAATCGCCTGTTCATCCAGCGTTTCTTCGTCAACCAGCGCATACACCGTGTTCCTCATCAAAATCGGCGGCTCAGCGGGGTTCAGGATGATAATCGCCTTGCCTTTCTTCGCGCCGCCAATGGCTTCGATGCCGTGGGCGGTGGTTTCCGTAAATTCGTCGATGTTGGCGCGGGTGCCCGGACCGGCGCTTTTGCTGGAAATGGTGGCGACAATCTCAGCGTAGTTGACCGGGCTCACGCGGTTAATCGCATGAACGATCGGAATCGTCGCCTGGCCACCGCACGTAATCAGATTGATGTTTGTTTCGTGCAGGTGGGAACCGAGATTTACGGCCGGAACGACATATGGGCCGACTGCGGCCGGAGTCAGGTCGATGGCAAGCTTGCCCGCTTCCCGAAGAGCCTTGGCGTGACGAATATGCGCTTTCGCAGACGTGGCGTCAAACACGATATCGGCAAGCTCCGGACTGTTTTCCAAAAACTGCTTCAGTCCGCCGTCGAACACTTCATAACCGCGCTGCTTCGCCATGCGCAGTCCCTCCGAGTCGGGATCGATGCCGATCATCGCGGTAAGCTCCAGCTTGCTTGACCTGCCCAGCTTCATCATCAAATCGGTACCGATGTTTCCGGAGCCGAGAATGGCAACCTTTACGTTAGACATGAAATCTCACTCCTACTTCCCCGAGATGGGCGATTCGCGCGCTGAAACAGTCTCCGGGGGCCGCATTGACCGCCGCAGACAGGGCGCCGGAGAGAATCACTCCCCCGGCTTTCAGCGTTATCCCAAACTCAAACAGCTTGTTGGCTAGCCATGCCACGCAGTTCGCAGGGTTGCCCAACGCCGCTGCTCCTACACCGGTATTGACCAACTCGCCGTTTTTGTACAGGGCCATGCCAGCCAGTGCGAGGTCGATTTGATCCGGCTTCACGGGGCGTCCGCCCAGCACGTACAAACCGGAGGAGGCATTGTCCGCGACCGTATCCTGCAGCTTGATTTTCCAATCCGCGATCCGGCTGTCCACGATTTCCAGAGCAGGGAGGAGATAATCGGTCGCCTGCAGCACGTCTGACGCGGTAACGCGCGGCCCCTGCAAGTCGCGCTTTAACACGAAGGCAATTTCCCCTTCCACCTTGGGCTGGATCACGCGCTGAAACGGAATCTCCCCTCCGTTTTCAACGGCCATGCCCGCCAGCAAATGACCGTAATCAGGCTGGTCGACCCCAAGCAGTGTCTGCATGGCTAACGAAGTCAACCCGATTTTCTTTCCGACAACGACGTCGCCGGCCTTCACCTTTCGCTCAATCGTGTGCAGCTGCACGCGGTACGCTTCTTCTGTCGTCAAATTGGGGTCCAGGGCCGTTAACGGCTCTACCCCGCGACCGCTTCGTTCCGCCTCTGCCAAATGGTCGGCAAATTTCGTGATTTTTGCCAAGTCCAACGACGCTACCTCCCTGCGTTCCAATTTCATAGTTTCATGGTAACTGTCTTTGCTTCCGTATAGAATTCGAAGCTGTGCCGCCCGCCTTCACGGCCGATGCCGCTCGCTTTTGCCCCGCCGAACGGCGTGCGCAGGTCGCGCACATACCAGCAGTTGATCCACAGCAGGCCGGACTGCACCTGAGCGGCTACGCGGTGGGCACGTCTCAGGTCGTTCGTCCAGACCACCCCGGCCAATCCGTAGATGGAGTCATTGGCGATGCGAATCGCTTCTTCCTCCGTTTTGAACGGAATGACGACGACAACCGGACCGAAAATTTCCTCCTGGGCCACCCGCATTTTATTGTCTACGTCATAAAAGACGGTCGGCTCGTAAAAGTTTCCGTCACCCAGGCTGGTGATTCGCTTGCCGCCGTAAGCAAGCTTGGCGCCTTCGGCCAGACCGATCTGCACGTAGTCATCGACCGTTTTCAGGTGGCTGCGCGATACGAGCGCCCCCATATCCGTCTCCGGGTCGAGCGGATCGCCCACCTTGATCTGCTGCACCGCCTTCACGAATTTGTCGAGGAACCGGTCGTAAATGCTTTCCTGCACCAGCAGCCGCGACCCGGCCAGGCAAATTTCACCCTGGTTGCGGTAAATCGCTTCGATGGACCCCGTCACCGCTTCATCGAGATCGGCGTCTTCAAACACGATGTTTGCCGACTTTCCTCCCAGTTCGAGAGAGACCGGAATCAGTTGGGAAGCGGCGTTTTTCATGACCGTCTTGCCTGTCGTCGTCTCACCGACAAACGAAATCCGGCGCACGTAGGGATGCGTGGTCATCGCCGTGCCGACGGTTCCTCCCGGGCCGGTCACGATGTTCAACACACCCGGGGGCAGGCCTGCCTCATTGGCGATTTCCCCCAGCATCACGGCGCTCAGGGGAGTATAGGAGGCCGGCTTGACCACCACGGTATTGCCGGCTGCCAGGGCCGCGGAAGCTTTCCAGGTCATCTGCATGAACGGCAGATTCCACGGAATGATCAGGCTGGTCACCCCTGCTGGAGCGTATTTCGTGTACGACATGAAATTGCGCATCTCGTAGTTTTCATGAATCAGGTATTTGGCCATCTCTGCAAAAAAGCGCAGGTTCCAGGCGGCTCTGGGAATGTCAAAACCGCGGCTCTCCTTGATCGGCTTGCCGACATCGAGCGTTTCCACCCAGGCCAAATCGTTCAACCGTTCCATGACGAGATCGGACATTTTGCAGAGAATCTTCGCCCGTTCTTCGACAGACATATCGCTCCAGACGCCGCTTTCAAAGGTGCGCTGCGCCACTTCAATCGCCTTGTTCACATCTTCCTCGCCGGCATTGGCCACCGAAGCAAGCTTGACATTGGTCGCCGGGTTGAGCGTGTCGAACGTCTCACCGGAGATGGCGTCGGTGTATTCGCCGTTGATGAACAGCTTGGCGTCCTTCAACTTTCTTTCTCTTTCCTGTGCAGTCTGGCTCATCGGAATCCCCCCCTACTCCTCAATTTCCACGATCATCTCTACTTCGACCGCGTTGTTGTGCGGAAGCTGCGCCATGCCTACCGCAGAACGGGCGTGTTTGCCTTTCTCTCCGAAAATCTGCACCAGCAAATCGGAGGCGCCGTTCATCACCTTGGGTTGATCCGTAAAATCAGGAGCGCTGTTGACAAAGCCCAGGAGTTTGACAATCCGTTTCACTTTGCTCAATTCGCCGATCTCCCGTTTGACGACCGCCAGGAGATTCAGCATGCACTGTCTTGCCGCCAGATAGCCTACTTCCACCGTGACGTCTTCGCCCAGTTTGCCGCGGTACTCGTCCGTCCCTTGACCGGCCAGAAACAGGAGATTGCCGGTGCGAACGCAGCCCACGTAATTTCCCGCCGCCTGCCGCGGCGCAGGCAGCGTCAGGCCCAGATCCTGCAATCGTTGTTCGGGTGTCGCCGCATGTATCGTCATCGTTACCTCACCTTCACCTGGCTCATATTCAGGAAGCGAAGCGCGTTTTCCCCGAGCATCGCCCGCTTCTGTTCTTCCGTAACCGTCAGCATCTGGTCAATGACTTCGCCCGGGGGAATTTCCCGCAGCAGGAACGGGTAATCGGAGCCCATTAGGATCCGCTCATAGCCAAAGCGGTCAATCATGTACTGGATGTTCGCCGGATCATAGACCAACGAATCAAAATAGAAATTCTTGGCGTAATGGCTGGGCGGCTGTTCCAGCAGCCGGAGATGGGGCCATACCTTCCAGCCCTGGTCCAGCCGGGGAAGAATGTAAGGGAATGATCCCCCGCCGTGGGCCAAACAAATCCGCAGGCGAGGGAATTTCTCGATCACGCCGCCAAGGATCAGGCTGGCTGCAGCGAGGGCCGTCTCGCTCGGCATCCCCACGGTGTACATGAGATTGTGGCGAGGCATCCGCTCTCTGCCCAACGTCTCCCACGGGTGGACAAACAGCGGCACGTCCCACTTCTCGCACATCTCGAAAAATTCCAGGAATGCAGGGTCATCCAGATTGTTTCCGTTCACGTTGGTACCGATTTCGATCCCTTTCAGGCCCAGTTCGTGAACGCAGCGATCCATTTCACGGATGGCGACGGCCGTGTTCTGCAGAGGAACCGTTCCCAGGCCGATAAACCGGTCGGGATGCTGTTTCACGGTTTCCGCAATGAAATCGTTTTGGATGCGGGCCATCACTTCCGCTTCTTCAGCGGGCGCCCAATAGGAGAACGTGACGGGAATCGGAGACAGCACCTGGATGTCCACCTTTTCCCGGTCCATATCCTGGAGCCGCTTCGCAGGGTCCCATACCTGGTCGGTCACTTCGCGGAACACCTTTCCCCCGACCAGGATATTGGCGCCGCATGCGCATGTCCGGTGCAGGACAGGCCAGCGCTCTCCCTTGAATGTTTCGGCGAAGTTCGGCAGGTCTTCCGGGATGATGTGGGTATGAAAATCTACTCGCATTTCCATTCGCTCGCTTCCGGCGGCATGACGTATCCGCAGTTTTTGCAAGTCCGCAGCTCCAGGCTGCCGTTGAATCCTTCGATCGCTTGCTCTACCTGCGTTTCGATATTGGTCAGCTGAACGGTGACGCGGTGCATTTCATGGTCGCATTGATCGCAGAACCAGACGAAGTCCTCCAGCTCTCCCTGGGCCCTGTTTCGCTCGATGACAATGCCGATGGTATCGGCCACCCGGTGCGGCGAGTGCGGAACATTGGCCGGAAGCAGGAACATTTCTCCTTCCCGCACGGTAATCACTTCGCGTTTGCCTTCCTGGTTGATGATCTCTACATAACAATCTCCCTTCAGCTGATAGAAAATTTCTTCGGAGGGATCGACGTGGAAGTCACGCCGTTTGTTCGGTCCGCCCAGCACCATCACCATCAGCTCCGCGTCTTTCCAGATCACCTTGTTGTTGACCGGAGGTTTCAGCTGGTCCTTGTTTTCCTCGATAAATTTCCACAAATTGATCGGTGCGAACATGCTCGTCGTACTCATGTCAATCGCTCCTTTTCCGCTTGGTTTTCTTTCACCGTCTTTCCGCCAATCGCCCAATGGTTCAACGGAATCTCGTAAAGGATGATCCTGACCCGTTCGGGTGCGACCTGCAGGGTTTCGGAGACCGTTTTCGTTACATCGGCAATCAAACGCTCCTTCACCTCTTGATCTCGTCCCTCCAGCAGCTTGATCTCAAGAATAGGCATGAATATCACCGGCTTTTAACGCTTTTTGCATATGGACCACTTCTTCGGCCAGATTCCTGATCCGCTGCAGCACGTCTTCGTCCACCAGTTCATTCTGCCGGTTGAAGTGGTCGGCATGCGCGTACACATAGCCGGGTGCGACGTACGCCCGGAAGTATCCGGCGATGGGTTTCAGCTGATTTTCAATCACCAGATAATGCTGATACGTGCCCCCGTTGGCGACAAAACCCATCACTTTATGGCGAAGCGCCTGCGGATGCACCAGGTCGAACAGGTTCTTCAGCACCCCGGTGATCGATCCCTGAAAGATCGGCGTGCCGATGATGTAGAAATCAGCGGAAGAGACGATGTCGATCACCGTTTTCGTGTCACCGGTGTAGGTGGACGGGTCACGCCCGTCACAGAACTGGACATCGTACTGCTTCATATCCAGCAGTTCCACTTCCAGCTCAGGGTCCAGCTTCTTCGCTTCCTCGAGAACCTTTTCCACGAGTATGCGCGTTTTTGCCCCCACAATCGTTCCTGATATGCCTAACAGCTTCATCCCGTTTCCTCCTTTGTCCGAAGCGCCGTCCGTTCCTCACGCTTTCACGACCGGTTCATTAAGATCAAGCACGCTCAACGCGTCATCGACCAGGTCAAACGAGCGCTCCCGTTTGTAATTGTTGAAAAAGATCGCCCGCTTGCGGATCGGATCGCCGGTATAGTAGCGTTCGTATTGCAGAAGCCGCTGACCGAACGCTTCTCCGCACAGATCCCAGGCCAGCTTGAACAAACGGACGCGTTCCTTCCCGGAGACACCCGCTCGACCGGCGAAATACTTCTCCATGTCTTCCACCAATTCCGGATTGGCAAAATCGGCCCCCGTCGGAGACATCAGCAGACCGCCTGCTCCGATGATTTGCAGCACTTCCACGGCGCGCGGGTACATCTTCGGCAGCAGTCCGCGTATCGTTTCCAGCGGCACCCATCCCGGCATGATTTCGCCGGACGGCAATACGTCGCACTCCTGTTCGGCGATCCGCAACAGCGCCCTGATCGATTCCACCGCCTGGATCAACTCACCCAGGTCGTTCTGGACATTCAGGTAGACATCCACGCCGATGGAGTCGGCCAGACGGACCGCTACTTCCGTGGCAAACTGCAGTTTGATCAGCCCGCGTACTCCGGTTTGATGCGCCGGCTGCTGCGCGATACCCGTTTTCGGATACAGCAGGTTGGCCGCTTCCACGTTGTTGTACAGGAAGACCCGGTCCCACGGCACCAATACATCGTGGAAGACCAGCACCGCATCCATTTCTTCAAAGCGTGACGCCAGCGGATGGTCAAACAGCGAGCGGGTTCCGTCCTGCATCGGTTCACGGCAGAGAATCCGCAGTCCCGGCGTGTCAATCGGAACGGCAAAGGCAAGCGCGTAGCGCTCATCGCCGGGCTTGAATCCCGGGAACGTGTAGATGATCACTTCATCCGTGATCGGCGCCAGGGTGGCGAGCATTTTCGCGCCTCGGACGATCAGTCCTTGCGGCGTTTCCTTCACCGTGCCCAAATGGATAAAGGGATCCTGCTGTTCATGCGATGACTTGCTGCGATCGTTTTGCGGGTTGATAATCGCGTGCGTCAAGAACAAATCGTTGTCGCGGATGTACCGGTAATACGCGCGGATATTTTCCGCCCACTGCGGATTGTATTTTTCCAAAAAGGAAGCGTTGCTGAACAACGATGTAAGCACAACATTGAGAAAATCCGGAGTTCTGCCCATCAAGCCGAACGTGGCTTTGGCATACGCTTCAAACAGCGCCCGGCGAGCCTGCAAATCCTCGTGGGTTTTCGGGACCAGAAACGCATTGTTCACCCGTTCCCCGGTTTCTGTACAGATGTGCGTAATCTTGTCCTGGTACTCCGGATCGTGCTGCATATCGTACAGCTTTGCGATTTCACGTATTGGCTGCTGGAACACAACCTCGTCGCATACATGGGTCACTTTTCGTCCGGACAGCCAAATCTCCGGCTGCCGGGATTTCAATCCGTTGATGTACTGGGCACCTGTTCGGATTCCCATGGTAATTCCTCCCTACTTTCTTGGTTAGGATGAGTTCCTGTCTTGTGATTGCATTATAATATTGAACAATTTTGAAAATTGTAGTGCGGTTAACGTTTTCACCCGATTTTTGAAGTGACGTCAGAAAAAAAGGCTGCCGATAGTATCGACAGCCTCCCACGCGTTGGTTAGATGTTCCCGTCGCGGTGCTTCGGAATAAACAGCACCATGACCGAAGCGATGATTCCCGCGATGGCAAAGGTATAGAAGTTCCAGGAGGGCCCCATGTTCCAGGACATGAACAATCCGATCAGCACCGGGCCGGAAATCGCCCCGATCCGACCGAACCCGATCGCCCATCCCAGCGCGGTCGCCCGGTTATCTGCGGAGAAGTACTTGGAAATGTAGGCGTTCATGATCAACGTGGTACCGATCGTCCCGAAACCGGCGAGGCCGACCAGGGCGTACACCACCGGCATCGACGATTTTACACTCAAGAGGGCCATCGAGACCCCAGCGAGGAGGTAGGAGATGCTGATGATCTTCTGCGATCCCCACCGGTCTGCCGCCCTGCCCGCCAACAGCGCGCCCACCGCAGCCGACAGGTTCAGCATGAACAGGAATCCCAGACTGGATCCGAGCGGGTACCCGGCCTCCTTCATCATTTTCGGCAGCCATGTGCTCAACCCGTAAATCATCAGCAGGCCCATGAAAAAGGCGATCCAGAAACAGATGGTCGCGCGGATGTTTTGTTTGGCGAACAGCGCGGCGACCGAGGCGAATTTACCCTTTCCCTCGTTCGCTTGATCCGGTTGGTACGCTCCGATGGTATCAAGCGGAATGTTGTACCGGGCGGCAATTTGCTCCGCCTCTTCGCGTCTGTTCTTCGCCAGCAGGAAGCTGATCGATTCGGGCAAATACGTGAGAATGAACGGCACGAGGAGAATCGGGACGGCGCCGAGCCAGAACAAGAACCGCCATCCGAAATCCTGCAGGAAATACATCGACAGCAGCGCACCGAGCAGACCGCCGACCGGGTACCCTGTGTACATCACGGCGTACATCAACGACCGCCGTTCCACCGGCGAATACTCGATGGTGAGGGCGGACGCCGTGGGAATCACGCCGCCCAGCGCGATACCTCCAAGAAAACGAAACAAACCGAACATGTCAGGCGAGGGTGCCATCGCGGCAAACCCCATCATGATGGAAAACAACGATACGCAAAAAGCCAATGTCTTTTTGCGCCCGATCATGTCCGTGACAGTTCCGACACAGATGGCTCCCACCAACATGCCGACCAGCGCATAGCTTCCAATGGCGCCCGCTTTCGCCGGAGACAGCGACCAATCCTTGTACTCCATCAACGAAGGCAGCACAGCGCCGTAGATGCCGAGATCATACCCGTCTGCCAGCATGCTGAACCAACAGATGACAACAACGAGCAGCGTGATGGCTGGCATTGTCCTGGTTGCCGGTTTCGACGACGGATCGAGAACGGGCGCATCCATTTGCAGATTCCCTTTCATCATATCCTCCCCCTGATAATTGTTTAAATATTTAAAATTGCCGTGAACTGATTGTACTAAAAGGGAGGACCTCCCTGTGTAAATCGCTTAACGTTCCAATCCCTTTTTCGAATCCTTCCGTCACGCCGGTTGTAAACCAGTTAACATTTTTTCAGACTTTTTTTCGCGACGAGAATGATTACGTTGTACATATGCTCTTCGCCCATTTATAATTGTGCTGATAGTTTCTGAAAATTTAGATTTATGAAACATAGGGGCTTGAAGGGTATGATCCTGCTGGAAAGTGTCGTGCACGTATCTTCCATCATGCACAGGATGGTTTTGTGCTTTGAAGATGATTTTACGCTCGGGATCACGGATAGGGAGAAATTTTTAACCTACCTGCCCGTAAAGACCTTGCAATTCGGATTATCGCCGCATGATCCAATCAAGAAAGGCAGTCTGGCCAATACGATTATCAAGCAGGGAAGACCGATGACAAAGCTGATGGATTCCTCGGTGTACGGAATCGCTTACATTGCCGACGGACTGCCGATTGAGGAAGACGGCAGGATTTCCGGTGCGCTCGTCTTCGGAGTCAGTCTGGATCGCCAAAATAAGCTAGTACAGATTGCCGAACACCTGTCGGCCATTGTGGAAGAGGTTTCCGCCCAGTCCGTGGTGATGCAGTCAAGCGCTGAGACGTTGTCGTCACACAGCGAGAAGCTTCATCAGGTCATGACCGGAATGCTGCAGCAAGTAGAAACAACCTTTTCCGTATTGAAATCAATCTCAGACATCGCCAAGCAGTCGGGCATACTCGGGTTGAACGCCTCGATTGAAGCCGCCCGTGCAGGAGAGCAGGGCAGAGGCTTTGCGATCGTTGCGGGAGAAATGCGTCGTTTGGCTTCGACGTCCGGCGTTTGGCAAAGGAAATCTCCAAGCGCCTTTCTTCGCTGCAGGAGGAGATCACCTCTCTTTCACAAATGGTGCTTGCATCAAAAAATCTCGCAAAGGCACAGACAGAAGGGATTATGGAACTGGCTTCCGCCATTCAAGACGTTACCAAGGAGGCATGCCTGCTGCAGCAGATGTCGCAGATCCAAGCCGGCCACTAACCACAGCCGTTAATCGTTTACAACCATATTGAAAGGAGTGTTCGATATGGTATCCCCTTTTGAAACCGACCTGAAGTGGGAGACGTTTCTAAAGTACGGGAAGAGGCAATTCGTGAAAGGAAAATCCGTCATTTACTACCAGGGAAGTCTGGGAGACGGGTTTTATTACCTTCACAAGGGCTTGGTGAAAATCGTCACCTCCACGGTAAAAGGAAAAGACCGGTTGTTGAACATCGTGGTGCCTGGCCAACTGCTCGGGATTCAAACCATGGACCGGCAAACGCACTTTACCACCGCGATCGCCGTTAAGGACTCGGTGGTCTATCATTTTTCCTGCGAACAGTTTGCGAAACTGATGAAGGAGCGGCCGGAATTACTGCCCCTGTTTGCTCAAACCGTCAATCAAAAAATGCGGATTCTTCTTTATGCGATTAATATGAAAGCGCTTTCTTCCGAAGAGCAGATCGCCGCGCTGCTCCTCAACATCTGCGATGAGTTTAAAAACTATGAAGTCCCCCTCACCCAACAGGACCTGGCGCACTGCACCGGATTAACCCGAATCACCGTATACAAAATCCTGAAACAGTGGAAAGAAGACGGACTGATCGACATCGAGCAGCGCAAATTTGTGATCAAGCGTCCGGATGTGTTGCGGAAGTTGAATCTGTCTGCACCGACAGCGAAAACGGTTTAGTCTGGGGCGCTCATTCCCTGTCCAATGTTGCACAGAGAATGATGTTGGGAAGGAAAGGTGATCGTATGGTAAACCTTCGCTACAAGTGGACTCCGTTCTTATCATATGGACAAAAACTGGAACTGAAAAAGAATACGTTCGTGTATCGCCAGGGAGAAAACGGCAGAGGCTTTTATTACCTTGGGCAGGGCGGGGTGAAAATCAGCCTGCTATCCGATAACGGCCACGAGCGTGTCATTGACTACGTCCCGATCGGGACCTTGCTAGGGGAACACGGGGCTCACAGAGGAACCTATTTGACAACCGCGGTGACCACTACACCTTCGATTCTCTATCATTTCTCCGATGAAGCCTTGTCAAGAGTGTGCAAGGATCATCCCCATGCGGCGATGATCTTCACCAACTCCCATATCTATAAAGTACGACTCCTCGCCGAAATCATTTCCTATCTGGACAGCCCGGTCGAACACCAAATGGCTCACTTTTTGTTGAAATTGATTCAAATTCATGAGAATGAAAACATTCCCATCAACCAGACGTCGTTCGCCCGATACATCGGCACGTCCCGGATCACGGTCAACAAGATCATCCAGAAATGGCGCCAGCAAGGCTTTATCCAATTCTCCAACGGCGTGATTCAGGTGATTCAGATCGAGCGGATTCGAGAGATACTGACCCAAATGGAAAGTGTGTAGTTTGAGCAAAGTACGTCCTTGTAACCCCCTCCGCAGTGGGAGGGGGTTTCCCTTTTTTGAAGAATCGAGACTGCTCAACGGGGGCTTGACCGGTGGGTCGGGTGTTTTTTTCTGGTCTGAATTGTCGCAAAGGTGGGCATAACTGAAAGAAAACGACGAAAGGAACAGGAGGAGGATCACATGGATGACGACATGTTGGAAGCGTATCTGGACCGGAACGTGCGCGTTCACTTCGCTCCGGGCATGCTCGGGCCAGGCCTGTCTGCTTATGAGGAAGGAAAGCTGCACGACTACGGCACGGCGGGGCTGCTGCTGGAAGCAGCGGACGGCTCGCTCACCTACATCCCGTATACGTCGGTCCGGATGGTGCAGATCAAACCGCGTCCCGGCTTTTGGGAGCGGTTGACCGGCACTTCCTGATCCGCTTTCCCCGTAAAACAAAAAAGCCCCTCTCCCCGTTAAGAGAGAGAGGCGGGAACTCGATTCCGTTACAAAAAGACGTCGAATACCACGTAACAGGCAGCTGCGAGCAGTCCTGTCGCCGGCAGTGTAATGACCCATGTCACCAGGATCCGGCCGGCCAATCCCCACTTTACTGCGGAGAATTTTTGCGACGCTCCCACGCCCAGAATGGACGAGGTGATCACGTGCGTCGTGCTGACGGGCAGTTTCAGCATGGTAAAAATGGTAATAATCAGGGCAGACGACAAGTCGGCGGAGAAGCCGCTGATCGGCTTGATCTTCATGATCTTGCCACCCATCGTTTTAATGATCCGCCAGCCGCCAAACGACGTGCCAAGCGCCATTGCGATCGCCGCCGAGATTTTCACCCAGATCGGAATCGTGATTTCACCCGTCTCCGAGGTCATAAAGCCGCCGGAGATCAACGCGAAAGTGATGATCCCCATGGTCTTCTGAGCGTCGTTGGCCCCGTGGCTGAACGATTGCCAGGACGCCGACAGCACCTGCAACAAGCGAAAGCCTCTGTTCGTACGATGATACGGCATGTTGGCCACCAGTGCGGAGACCAGCTTGATAATGACAAACCCGACTACAAACGCAACGATCGGTGAGAAAATCAGCGCCTGGACAATGCTGATAAAGCCTGCCATGTTAATGGAGTCGAAACCGGCTGCACCGACAACCGCACCGGCCACCCCGCCGATCAGGGCGTGTGACGACGAACTGGGAATCCCGAACCACCAGGTGATCAGGTTCCACAGAATGGCGGACGTAAGCGCGGCCAGGACGATGACCAGACCGTTCTCCAGCTTGAACGGGTCGGCGATGCTTCCCCCGATCGTTTTGGCCACGCCGGTATAGGTAAGCGCACCGATCAGGTTCAGTACCGACGCAATCAGAATGGCCGTGCGGGGACTCAGCGCCCGGGTGGACACGGACGTGGCGATCGCGTTGGCCGTGTCGTGAAAGCCGTTGATAAAGTCAAAGCTGAGCGCCATGATGACGACAAGGATGAGTATGATTATGTCAGGCGAAAGACTAAGCATTCTTCAGCACAATCCCTTCTACCAGGTTGGAAACATCCTCGGCGAAGTCCGCACAGTCTTCCAGCTTGTCGTAAATCTCCTTCAGCTTGATCGCCTCGATCGGATTGGCGTCGGGTGCGTTGAGCAGGTCGGACACCATTTTCCGGTAGTTGGAGTCGGACTCATGCTCCAATTCCTTGATCTCGGAAGCGTATTGGGACACCACCTTGTGATCCAGTTTGCGCAGGGTGCGAATCAGCTCGATCAGTTTGGCCGAGCATTTCACCAGAATGTTGGCCTGAGCCAGAACGCGAGGATCGGGCTGGTGCACTTGATAGAGGTACATCCGATCCGCTACCCCGTCGATATAGTCAATCATTTCGTCCATCGTATGCGCGAGCTGGTGAATGTCCTCCCGCTCCAGCGGGGTGATGAACGTGGAGTTCAGCTCGTTCATGATCCGACGAACGATTTCATCCCCTTCTTTTTCAACCGCTTTAATCGCTTTCACTTTGGCTTCCACATCCTGATAGTTGCCAATCATCTCGTAAAACAGATGGGTGCCTTTGTGAACATTGGCGATTTGCTGTTCAAACAGGTCAAAGAAGATGTCCTTGTTGGATTTCCACATATGTTCCGTCGTCACTCCTTTGGAAAAATAGCGCCTCAACGATTATAACCGAACAACTTTCGAAAGGTAAATTTAAAAACAAGGACAAACGCGTATTTTTTTCATTAAGATATTGTAAAGGTTTTGTAAAGACGCATGACAAGCGAAAAACACCCGCCCTATTCCCGGATGCGGGTGTTCAATTATCTCCAAATGTTTCCTTCCCTCAATGGTGCGCTACCAAAATGCAGTCTTTCTTTTTTTTCGCTTCGTACATCAGGGTGTCTGCCTTCGCCGCCAGTTCCGTTGCCGTGGACGCGTGCGCGGGAAACGAGGCAATGCCGATGCTGACCGTTACGCCCCCAAGATCCTCCCGAACATTGCGCTGGATTCTCTCCCCCACGGCTACACCGTGCGGCGTTTCCGCATGAGGCAGCATGATGACAAACTCCTCGCCGCCCCATCGGCCGACCGCATCCTGCGCGCGGATGCTGCGTTTCAGAATGTCGGCAAAGCGGCACAGCAGCTCGTCTCCCGCCAAGTGACCATGGCTGTCATTGAATATCTTAAAATTGTCCAGGTCGATAAACAGCAAGGTAACCGGATAGTCGTGGCGGCGGGCCCGCTCTATCTCCTTTTCCAGCAATGCAAAAAAGCGGCGGTTGACAAGAGCACCTGTCAGCGAGTCCAGACTGGCCTCCTCTCTCAGTCTCTCGGCATACAATCCCATCTGGTAACCCGCTGCTGCCTGCATCACCGCGACCACTGCGGCCAGTACGGCCGTCAGCTGATGGGACGGCAGTCCGTATACAACCGTCCACAGCAGGCTAAACAGGCAGGATATCCCCAACCCTATCCAACGTAAGTCCAACGATATCCCCTCCGACGTAGTTCGCACAAAAACGCGTTGGATATGATACAAAAGACCTAAATAACCACGGAAAATATAGGACTTTTATCTTATTCATAGGAATATTTTACCTGTCTGTTCCAGTGAGTTCAAGGAAAAAAATCGCCAGCGCAGTGTCGGGACAACGTGTAAACCGACTCGCGTATCGCTCGCTCCGTTCGCGCCCCCTCTCATGGAAGCCGTGCTCACGCAAAAGGCATTAACGAAAAACTCAGTATTCAGATATGTATAAACCTTCTTTTTCATTTCACAAAAAATTCGTATACTACTAAAAAATTCTTTTATCAGAAGCGAGGAATTTACGACATGGCATGGCTTCAATCCGTCTTTACACGTTATGACTCGACCATCTGGATCCGCGTAATCGGGACGATTCTGACCACATTTGCCGGATTCATGCTCCGACCCTTCCTGGCCTTTTATCTATATGAGAGAATGGACAACAATCTGGTGGTGGCGGCCATGGTGACCAGTCTGCAGCCGCTGACCAGCATGATCGCCGGACTTTATTCTGGAGGATTGGCTGACCGTTACGGACGAAAGCCGTTGATGGTGGCCGCCCTGGCGATCGAAGCGATCTCCATGGCTGGTTACATCTGGGCGGAGTCCCTCTATGACTTTGCGGCTTTAACCATTCTGAACGGAATCGGCTCGTCCCTGTTCTGGCCGGCAGCCAGCGCACAGGTGACGGACGTGGTTCCGGAGGAAAAGCGCAGTGAGGTGTTCGCCCTGCTGCATACCGCCCTCAACCTGGGCGCGGCGGCGGGACCGCTGATCGGGGTTACGCTGTACAAAATCAACCCGGCAATCGTCTTCGGCATTTGTTCGGCCGCACTCTTCACCTATATGCTGCTGATCGTGTGGAAAGTACCGGAGACACTCCCCCGTGAGAAGCGGAAGCAGGGCAGCCAAGGACAAGCAGACAAGCCAAAAGCGCCCAAGCTGCGGCTGCACGAGCACACCACCCTGTTGTGGATGACGCTGGCGGCCGTTCCGGTCTCGCTCCTGTACTCCCAGGTGGAGATCATCCTGCCGCAGCACCTGCGGACGCGCTTTGATGATTTCCTGACCGTGTTTGCCACCTTGATCACGATCAACGGCCTGCTCGTCGTATGCTGCCAGATCGTGATCGCCAAGTTTGCCGAACGTTTTCCGGCCCATCGCGTCATCCTGCTGGCCTACCTGCTCCTCGCCTGTGTCGGCATCGGCTACGGCTGGGCCCCCACCTTTTTCCTGCTGGTGGTGGCGGAGGCCATCTTTACGCTGGGCGAGATGCTGTACGGCCCGCAAATCCAAAAGGCAATTTCCGTCATGGCGCCGGAAGCGTACCGCGGCCGTTACTTTTCCATTTTCGGGGCCAACTGGAGCATCACTGGCGCGATCGGCCCGTCGCTTGGCGCCGTGTCGTTCCGCAGCATCGGCGGCGCCTACTGGTTTTCCCTGCTCGCCGTCCTCCTGCTCGTCGCCGGCCTGTTCCAGTACCGGCTGGTGAAGCGGGCCATGAGCCAGCGGCAGCCGGCTCCTTTTGACGGTTCCAAGCCTCCGATTGCCGCGTCATAAAGGGCGGCTGGCAATTTCCCGAAAACGACCGCCTGCAGCTCAAGCGATTCTGTTCTCGCTCCCTTCCGCTTTCGTTTTGTTTTCCCGTGTGTCACGAATCGGACAACTGCGTTTAGGGAAAACTGGAACTACTTACCTGACGAAAAGGAAGGGATTGCGATGCCCCGCATCGAAGCCACGGCGACCGCTGTTCCTGAACATGTAATCACTCAGGACGATTCCATGGCGGTCGCCCGTGCGTTTTTCCAACAAGCCTTCCCCGACATTGATCGCCTGCTCGCCGTCTTTGCCAACAGCCAAATTCGCAAGCGCCACTTCTGCATGCCGCTCGACTGGTTTACAACAGAACACGGGTTTGCTGAAAAAAACCGGCTGTACGTGGAGCATGCCGTCTCCCTTGGTGCCGAATCCGCCCGGCGCTGCCTGAACAAGGCCAACACGGCGGCTTCGGGGATTGACTGCCTGATCTTCGTCTCCAGCACGGGCATCGCCACCCCAAGCATCGACGCCCATCTAATCAACCGCTTGGGCCTGCGGCCGGACATCGCCCGCGTGCCGCTGTGGGGACTGGGATGCGTCGGCGGGGCGATGGGTCTTACACGGGCATTTGAATACGCCCGGGCGTACCCCAGAAGCCGCGTCCTGGTGGTGGCAGTAGAACTGTGCGGATTGACATTTATCCGACAAGACCTGTCCAAAAGCAACCTGGTCGCCACCTGCCTGTTTGCTGACGGAGCCGCTGCCGTGCTGGTGGAAGGTGATGAGGTGAAGCGGCCGTCTGCTCCGCCCCGCCTCTGTTTCATGGGGGCACGCACGACAACATGGCCGGATACGCTGGACATCATGGGCTGGGAACTGACCGAACCGGGCCTGAAAGTGATTTTTTCCCGCGACATTCCCAGCCTGGTTCGGCAGTCGATGCGGGCCAACGTCGAGGGATTTCTCGGACCGTTTGGCGTATCTGTCCCGGACGTGCAGCGATTTATCTTCCATCCCGGCGGGGCGAAGGTGCTGGCCGCCTACCGGCAGGCGTTGGGGATTCCGGCAGAAGCCACACGGTTGGCCGAGGACGTCCTCCGCGACTTTGGCAACATGTCGTCGCCCACCGTTTTATTTGTGCTGGAAAAGTGCATGGAAGAGGACTGGCAGCCGGGCGAAAAGGGACTGCTGGCCGCCCTCGGACCTGGCTTCAGTTCGGAGTTGATCCTGTTGGAAGCGAGGTGAGCAGAGCGTGAGCTTTTTTGTCACCGTCTATACCGTCGTCGTCGCCCAACGCCTGCTGGAACTGGCCCTCGCGCGGCGCAACGCCCGCCACATCCTCGCCGCGGGCGGACGGGAAGTAGGGGCCGAACACTACAAGTACATCGTCACCCTGCATGTGCTGTTTCTTGTCAGCCTGCTCGCGGAGGGACTCCTCCATGAAGGCAGGACCGCGCCGTGGTGGGCCTGGACATTTTCCGTATTTGCACTGGCCCAAGGACTGCGGTACTGGTGCATCGTCAGCCTGGGAAAACGCTGGAACACGCGCATCTACATCCTTCCCGGCAGCGAACCCGTGCGGCGCGGCCCGTACCGCTTCCTGCGCCATCCCAACTACCTGGTGGTGTCGATTGAACTGCTCGTCCTGCCGCTCACTTTTTCCGCCGTCGTGACCGCCGTCGTCTTTTCCCTGGCCAACTTTTGGCTGCTGTGGCGCGTCCGGATACCCGCGGAAGAGCGGGCTGTCTACGACCGGCCGTAAGCGGTACGCATTGTGATCAGGGGAAAGGACGACTGCCGCTTTGACATAACAAACAACCCGGACAAATATGCAGTCCGGGTTGTTGCTGTTTGATGGAGACGGATCAGAGGAGATGGATCAGACGATCAAGCCTGCCGTCTGCTGTACCCGCCCGGCAGGCAAGCGGGGACGGTCGAGATCAGGACATCAGTTCAGTCCTTGGGCATCGTCGATCGTCCCCATTTTGTACATATCGCTCACCTGCTCTTGGGTGATGTTCACCTCCTGGGATTGCTCCGCATCTGCTCTGGACTCTGACGCAAATGTCCTGATCGATGTGTCAGCAGTGCGGTCCAATTCATTTTGGCGCTCATCTGCCATGTCAGTTCCTCCTTCCTGATTTAGGTCAATTCGTAGTGTGTGCGGCTTCCCTGCCATTTAGCCAAAGCGAGCGCGTCAAAAAACCCCTTCTGCATCGAGAAGGGGTTAGGGGCAAGAGCGTGTTTACTTGTCGTTGTTCGCATACGGCACCGACCAACTCCAGCCGTGAGCCTGAGTGGTATCGTTGGTGCTGGCAGCCGGTTTCACCACGATCACGCTGTCCTCTACCGGAGCAGCCACCCAACCGTGAGCCACGCCGGTGGGTTGCTCGCTTTTGGGCGACAGGATGATCGTTTGATCTTCTACCGGCATGGCAATCCAGCCGTTTTGCGTGGTTACTTGTGCTGTAACGCTCGACTGAACTACGAACTGATCCTCAACCGGCATGTTGATCCAGCCGCTTTGGTTGGTGACAGTCGCGTTGCTTCCCGGCAGGACCACCCACTGATCCTCTGTCGGTATGTTGATCCAGCCGCTTTGGTTGGTGACAGTCGCGTTGTTTCCCGGCTGGACTACCCATTGATCCTCTGCCGGCATGTTGATCCAACCGTGAGCCTGAACAGCTTCGTTTGCATAAGCAGCGTTCGCGAACAGAGTGGCGCCGAGAACCATGGTTCCCATCAACAGTGTTGTCGATTTTTTCATTTTCGTACACTCCCATCTTCTGTTGGTTCACGCTGTCCTGTGAAATATCCCCCGCCCGCTGCTCCGATACGGCAAGTAGGTTACTGCAAGCCTTGCTTCAGTTTTCGGAGATAGAGTGTAAACTGTTCCAGTTCGCTGTCGGTCAGGTTTTCCAGCAGTTTGGTGAGGAGTTCCCTCCGTCTGGACAACAATCGCTCCATCAGCGGAACCGCTTTGTCCGAGAGCGTAACCCAGACGACCCGCCGGTCCTGTTCATCACGGAGCCGATTGACGTAGCCCGCCTTGACCAGTCGATTCAGTGCGATGGTGGTGGCGCTGTTCGACTGCTTCAAGAGAGCGGCCAATTCGGACACCGTGCTGCGCTCTCTGTCATAGAGCACCCGCAGCAAGATGAACTGCTTGGGGCTAATTACTTCTTCTTCCAGCAGCCAATGGCTGATGAAGAAGCGAGCCAACTCAACAAACACCTGATCCAGTTCCTCGATTTTACCGGCGCGGGACATTTCGCTCACATCATCACCCTTTTTCAAAAATTCATACTTTTACTATAAAAATATATCGGCTGTTAACAGTCTGCGCAAGCGTTATTCAGTCGGCCTCTGAAAAAGGGGATGTGAGTAGGACAATACGTTTACCGTTTAATATTTTTACTGTAAAACTTTTTACATTGACATCTTACCGCAAAATGGCAAACGATGCAAGGGGCGAGTTCCGTGACAAATTCGTGACGGACAATTGGCGAAATACAGCCTATTTTCCACCTATTTCCACAAAACAACTTCCGTTTCCGTCTGTATCGTATGTATAATAATAGATACGGCAGCGCCTCCTGTTTTCGAAACCAACCGGCGGCCTCCCGACAAACCTGATACATAGGAGATTGGCATATGGAACATACGCAAAGCACGGCAAAGGCAAAATGGAAAACGGAATTGGCAGACTGGTTGAAATCGTTCGTCTTGATTGGCGGCTTGACCGCCTTTATCTATGTGTTTGTGATGGCCCCTTACGTCGTTCAAGGGCGTTCCATGGAGAGCACCCTGCACGACCGCGAACGGGTGATCGTCAACAAGGCAATCTATTACCTGCAGCAGCCAAAAAGAGGCGAAATCGTGATCATCCACCCCGACGCGAGCGGGGAAAACTGGATCAAGCGAGTCGTCGCCGTCGCGGGTGATACCGTGGAGGCGAAAGACGATCAGCTGTATGTCAACGGCCAGCCTGTACAAGAGGAATACCTCACCGCCAACAAGTTGAAAGCGGCAGCGAACGGCATCACACTCACCGAAGACTTTGGCCCGATCACCGTCCCCCCCGGCCACGTCTTCGTCATGGGCGACAACCGGAACAACAGCATGGACAGCCGGGTCATCGGCCCCGTCAGCCTGGAGCACGTGGTCGGCCGGGCGGAACTGGTCTACTGGCCGTTGAACAGCATCCGCCTGCCCAAGTAAGTGCAGCCGGGATGCTGGTTTTTGCATGAGAACAACACATGCGGTGTCACGGGCGCATCTGACCAACACGACTGATAATTTTCCGTATGTTGCACAACATAAAAGGGTAATCGCATGCATCAATCCCACAATCAGGAGGTCGTTTTTTCGTGCATACGATCACCCATGCCCAACAAGAATTGTCTCAGTGCAAACAGACCATCCAGCAGTTGATCCAACAGACAATGCAAGCAAGCGCCACCTACCGTCAGCTTCTGCAGCAGGAACAGCAAAACGCCGCCACGCTGCAGCAGTTGGCTGCTCGCGAGCAGCAGGCGGTCCAGATGATTCAGCAGGCTCTGCAAGGTCATGACATGGCGATTCGCCAGATGCAGCACGCGATCACACTGTGCGAGCAAATGGAGCGGGAGCTGCAGCAGTCAGTCACACAGCAGATTCCCTTGCAGCAGCAGCCGTCACCCCTGCCAACCTACCAGACCCGTCACTGATTCGGCCGCATTCACGGTGCGGCGGACATTGACTGTCGCGAACAGCACACGGCTCTCCGCGTTTCCCGTCCGGATTGCGCGGAGAGCTGTGTTTCGTTTTGGAACAGGTTCCTTAAACCGCACGTATCCCAGATTCCGCCAGACAGCGACGGCAAGGAAACGGGGAATCGTCAGTCATGGGCGTTTCCGGATGGTTTTCCCCTGCTTGCTGCCGTGTGCCGTGAGCACCCACTCGCCCCGCTCTTCCTCCCACGCGTAACGGTATAGGTGATTGACTGCATCGGACGACTTGTAGACAATCAGCGCTTCCTGGCCATCGTGTTTAAGAAACAGGCCAGGGATGATGTCGCCGACCTTTCCGTTTACGGCTACCTGTGTCCAGGCTGCATCCAATCCTTTCCACGCTTTTTCCGACAGGTGAGATGCCTGCTTCCCTTGCTTGATCCCTCGGTCGAATTCATACTCCTCCGGATCGATGCCGAAACTTTCAAACACATCCCGGTACACGTCGTGGAGAAACAACTTGATTTGGAACGAATGCAGGAATCCGCTCTTGTTCGTCAGCAGCAACAGCTTATCATGCGCGTACACATAGGTCGGCCCCGATGCTTTCATCGGAGTAAAGCCCGTCTTTAGCTCAGCGCCAGTGAAGGTTAAGGTAATGTGGCCCGGCACGGAAAAATCCTCGTCGATCTCCACCTTTTCCGCTTGCCCCGGATTGGGGAAAAACACGACGTCCAGCTTCCCTTGGTTGGTGGTCAGCCGAACGGCTTGATTCGTTGCCGCAAAAACGTCTGCAAATGGCGACGGCTCGATTTGTGTAAGCTCCAGGTCGGTATACGACTTCAGGAATCGGATGAATTCCTCAGCAAACGGGAACTGCTCCTCAACAGATGGGTCTGCCGGCTCCACGACAGGAACGCGGCCGCCTCCCGCATCGCGCTGCCAGTCCATAACAACAGGCGTCAGGAGGAACGCGCCCGCCCCGCAGGCTGTCGCCACGGCCGCGATGGAGACTGCGGCACGACGGAACCTCCCCTGTTTTTGTCCGATCCTTTCGCGGATGTTCCGTTCGATCCGCTCCATGTCCGCCCTGGACGGTTGAAATGCCTTCCGCTTCGCCGCTGCCAGCTCGCGCAGCCTTTTGTCTAAATCCATCGCTCCTCCTCCTTGCGCATCAATGCTTTCAGCTTTTCCCGCGCCCTGTGCAGGCGGGTGTAGACTGCTCCGGGTGTAATGCCCAGGATTTCGGCGATCGTTTCCGCTCTCAGTTCTTCGTAGTAGTGGAGAATGAGTACCTGTTTGTGCCGAAACGGCAGCGTGTCGATCAGCCGTGACAACGCGGCCTGTTCGTCCTTCCGCATGACCTCCTTCTCGATGTCGGCGCACGCTACACGGTTTGCCTGGGAGGCGGAAAACCGTTTGCGAAACACCCCAGAGCGCAGGTACCGTTTGGACTCATTGACCGCAATCCGATAGAGCCATGTCTCAATCCGGCTGTCTCCCCGAAACGCAGACAGATGCTTGTACACCTTGAGGAAAACCTCCTGGGTAATGTCCTCCGCAGCCGTCCGGTCGTTGACCAACCAGCAGCACAGCCGGTACACCCGAGCCATCTGCGTCTGCATCAGTTGTTCGAATGCGGCATCCCTGGTCTGGTTCAGTACGGCACCGTCCGTCAACAGATGGTTCTGTTCCAGCGTTCTCCCTCCTTTCTTTCTATTTAGTTAGATACAAGCGGCCATTTTTTTCTTACAGAATAAAAAACCGCCGGGATTCGTTCCAGGCGGTCGTCTCACTCCGGCAGCCGCACGAACCGACGACGAAAGAAGCGGCTGTCCGTCCCCACACCGGGGCGGAAAGCCGCTTCGTCAATCTGTCAGTATATCGGATGCCTAACGAGCCTGCACCTGACCGCTGTCCTGGAAGTACTCTTCCAACGTAACACCAGAGGACATGATCTCCTTGGCCACTTCTTTTCCGACATAGCGGATATGCCACGGTTCGTAGGCGTAGCCGGTGATTTCTTCTTTCCCTTTCAGATAGCGGATGATGAACCCGAATTCGGCGCAGTGCTCCGCCAGCCATTTGCCTTCACGGGTATCGGCAAACGGCTCCTCCAGCAAGGTGCTGGGATCGGTGCCTGCTACGTCGATAGCCAGGCCGGTCTGATGCTCGCTTTTCCCCGGCTGGGCGCTGTAGCGGTTCGCGTGCTCAGCTCCCTGCGTTTTCACGTAACCTTCGAACAGTCCCTTTTGCGTTTGATACGAACGGTAACCGGAGACACCGTACAACTGAATGCCATCCTGTTTCGCCTTGGCGAACAGCTCCTCCAGGGCACGGGCCGCTTCTTCGCGCAACAGGCGCTTCTCCGCCTTGCCGGAAAACGTGAACGGCACGTTGGGTTCGACCAGACGAGGCGGCACGTAATCGGCGGGCAGGGCCCGTTCCTTGTTGACCACCACGACCAAATCGTCCGGATTGGTAACGGTCGGAATGCCGTTCACCATCGTCACGGTCGCAGCGAGAGAGGGTTTGACGGTGATCGTCACGTCTTTGCGTTCGCCCTGATACTCCACGGTAACAGTCGCTGTGGAACCGACCTTTGCCTGGGAAGATACGGAAAGCTCCCCGTTGGAACCGACTGTCACGACATCGGGCGCAGAAGAATGATACGTGACGCCATCCCCGTACGGCAAGGTCTTTTTGGCCCCCGGTGCCAGCACCATGCTGTCCGGAACGGCGGCCAGGCTGATCGATGAGGATGACGGAGCGTTAGCCCCATCCGTCGAAGTCGGCTGCGAGTCCGCCGGAGCGGTCGGCTGCAGCCCTTCACATCCTCCCAACAGCACGGCGGAGAGTACGGCTGCAACTGCTAGACCGGCGGGTTTTCGTGTTTTCATGCGATATACCTCCTGGTTCCTTGCACACACATGTGTATTGTTCTACATTACCATGTAGAATGACGGAATCATAGCCTTAAATGTTACGCTTTTTGCCAGGTTTGCTCCCTCAACCGTACAAAACGGGAAACAGCCTGCCGACGATGCGCGCATAATCCCCCCTAATTATACACCCCTGCCTGACCAATACGTCATACCGCTTCTTCCCACATGTGCAAACAACCAAAAGACCCTGCCATGTTCGGCAGGGCCTCGAAGGGAATAATCTGTTTACGGTTTTTTGAGGAGGACGGCTGCTTCTTTCGCGTCCCAGCTAATCGTGTAACCGAGCGCTTCGGCCACTTTTTTCACCGGCAGAAACGCTTTGCCGCCCACTGTGACGACGTCCTGTTGGAAGCGGGAGGGATCGCCGCCCAGTCCGAGAAGGAGTTTTTCCGCCTCGACGTACGCGGTACCGTTGATCAACGCCTTCTGGTCAGCCGTGTACGGGTAGACGTGGCCGTTCACTTTCAGCACGAACGGTCCTTTTTCCACCGGGGGAAGCGGCTCCGGCTCCGCCGACGTATACGCCACCGCGTCCACCCCAAGCACGGTTCCTTCCCGCGTGTTGTCGGCTCCTCCGTACATTTTGCCGGTCTCAAAGTCGTATATGATTGCCTGCACGTTTCCGATGTCTTCCGGATGCTCGTTGAACACGTGCCCCTTGGCCATCAGTTGGAGGATGACGTCCTGGTCGATGCCTGCCTCCCAGGTGACGTTGGGATAGCTGCTGGTAAAGATGCGCGGCGCCAGGATGGCGTCCTGGATCTCCATGCCGTGCTCGATCACGTTCAAAATGGTCTGCGACACGGAGGCGATAATCGTGGAGCCGCCGGGCGATCCCACTGCCATAAACGGCTTGCCGTCCTTCAGCACGATGGTCGGGCTCATGCTGGAGCGCGGACGCTTACCCGGTTCCACCTGGTTGGCTCCGCCCGGCACGGCGTCAAAGTCGGTCAGCTCGTTGTTCAGCATAAATCCGTATCCGGGGACCATGATGCCGCTGCCGAAGACGTCTTCGATCGTCGTCGTGTAGGAGACGAGGTTGCCCCATTTGTCCATCACGGCAAAGTGGGTCGTCTGCTTGACGGGTTGGGGGTCGGTCAGATTCAGGGCCGGCACCGGCTTCTTGTCTGTTTCGTACTTCCAGGGATCGCCGGCAGTAATCTCAGGGTTGGCCGCATCCGGCCGGATCAATGAGCGCCGCTCCTTTATGTAGTCGTCGTGGATCAGGCCCTGTTTGGGCACGGGGTAATAGTCTTCGTCCGCCATGTACGCGGCCCGGTCCGCGTAAGCCAGACGGTTGGCCTCGATCAGATTGTGCAGGTATTCCACCGAGCCAAACCCGGCCTTTTTGTTGTCAAAGCCCTCCATCAGCTTGAGAATCTGGATCACCGTCAATCCGCCGGAGCTGGGGGGAGACATGGAGACCACTTCGTAGCCGCGGAACTTGGCGCGCACCGGCTCGCGTTCATTGACCTCGTACCGCTGCAAATCGTCCATGGTCATGGAACCGCCGGTCCGCTGTACTTCGCGCACGAGTGCCTCACCGATTTCTCCCTTGTAAAAGGCGTCCGTCCCCTTTTCCTTGATGAGTCGGAAGGTCTTCGCCAAATCGGGCTGGATCAGCAGATCGCCTTTTTTCAAGGGCGTACCGCCTGGCACAAACACTTCTCCGGCCGTCTTGTGCTTCAGCAGTTTGTCCTTCGTGGCGGCGATATATCGGGCGGTCACCCCGTTTACCTCAACGCCCTTCTCTGCCAGCTCGATCGCCGGCTCGATTACCTCGGCGAGCGACATCGTGCCGTATGATGTCAGCGCCTTATCCACACCGAGCAGCGTGCCGGGCACCCCGACCGCCTTGCCGTTGGTGTGCCGTTCGGCAAACGGGATTGGCTCACCCTTTTCATCCAGAAACATCCGGGCGTCTGCTCCCTGAGGAGCCATTTCCCGGCTGTCAATGACCGTGATTTTGTCCTGATCCTTGAGGTAAATCATCATGAAACCGCCGCCGCCAATCCCCGACATGTGCGGCTCCACCACGTTGAGGGCAAATTGGATCGCCGCTGCGGCGTCCACTGCATTGCCGCCTTTTTGCAGAATGTCCCGGCCCACCTGTGCCGCCGCCGGGTGGGAAACCGCCACAATGCCCTGTGTCGCTCCGTCCGCACCTGCAGGAATTCCCGGCACGGCCGCCTGCACCGGCGCTGCCAGCGACACCAGCGCCGCCAAGGACGCAAGAAGCACTTTTGCCTTTTTCATTAAATCCCTCCTCACCCTCCGGTGATCTATGAAAATTATTATATTTCTGAATATTAGGCCCGGTCAACGTGAGAAAGGCGCGAGTGCATCTGGGACAAAAGGACTGAACCCAACGAAAAAAGCCACCCGCATGACGAGTGACTGTTCTTCGAAGCGATGTTCAATCAGGCTGTTTTCGGCATCCGCTGCCGAGCTGTCCAGCTACGGCATGATCACCAGATTGCTGACCACCGGACGCTCCCTGCCGTCGGAAGGCTTGTTCAGAATCTTGCCATTGTAGTAGAAGGCGCTGGAACCGCCGCCGTCCAGATTGTAGGCGTCCACCACGTGGAATTCCTGCAGTTTGCGCTGCGCTTCTTCCAGCGTGACGCCGTTGCTCCACCCCTTGCGCCGCCCGTCGATGACGATCAGCAAGAGGTCGCCGTTGTCAAAGTGGCCGATCAGCGTACGCGGCTGCCGGGCATTGGCCCATTCGCGCGGAATCGGCATGCGCTTGCCGTCCTTGAGGAGCGTCGGCAGGAAGCTGGCCCCCTGCAAAATCCCCTGCTGGGTGATTTGCTGCTGCGAGGTGATTTTGCCGCCGACCAGCCGCCCTTGCTTGTTGAATCCGACGAAGCTCAGATTGGTGTTCGTCGAAAAGGTGCGAATCTTGCCGTCAACGACAGTAATCCCAAGCGGGGTCAGATAGCCGTTTTTATCCTTCATGAAGCCGCCGGCGTTGATCGCCAGCACCGCTCCCGTGCGTTTGCCGGCGCTGCTGGTCGTCTCTCCCTTGCTTTTGACCGCGTCATGCGCCAGCACCATCCGCAGCGCGTTGGGGTTTTTCAGCCGTACTTTGGCCATGTAACCGCGGTATCCGGCTTCTTCCAAGGAATACACTTTGACGATGGAGTTGGGGCCAAAGCTCTGCCCGACCGGATTGCCCAGCATGCTGGACAAGATCGTGTCCAGCACGTCGGCTGACTTTTGCGTCTGCGTTTTGCTCGTCTCCAACAGGTTGTTGATTGATTTGTGCTGTTCCTCGTACTCCCGTTTCTCCTTGTCCGCCCGGCTGCGAAGCTCTTCCATGATGGATGACGCCTCGCGCAGTTGGTCATTTGTGTCATCGAGCTGCTTCATCAGCGCCGCCACCTGATTGCCGGTCGCCTCCACCGGCGGCGTCAACTGCTCCACCGGCAGCTTGTCCACCGGGTTGGCCTGGGAAAACGCCAGCAGGAACCCCACCGCCGGTGCCAAAAGAAACGCGAAGAAGCGGTGAATCTTACCAGGCACGGGCCGCATCCTCCAGTTTTTTCAGCGACGCCTTCAGCTCACCCAACTGCTTGTTGAGCTGATCGATCCGATCCTGCAGGGCTTGTTTGGTCTTGTTGGTGCCGCCGATGGTTTCGCCTGTCAGCTGCAGATCTTCCTGGAGCGTCGCCAATCCGCTCTGCACCTGTTTCATTTCGTTTTGGACGAGCGCCAGTTGTTCTTCTACCTGCTTCATCTGCTGCTCGTTCTGAGCCTGCACCTCTTGAAGGCGCTGGGTCACGAACTGCTGCTGCTTGTCCAGCGTGTGAACGGCAAACGCGTATCCGACGCCGGCCAGTCCCAGCCACAACAGCACAGCGATGACTGTGGGCACAAGCGAGCGCTTATCGTCCGTCCCGGGAGCGACCGCCCGCACCAAACTGGTGAACAGGCCGTTTCTCCTGCGCTTTCCTCCCTGCTTCCCCTGTTCCGGGAGGCGCAGTGTGGTCGATGAAGTCGATGAAGCGGTAACGTACTTGTCGCTCATCTGCTCTCCCTCCTCTTGTGCGACATGAGTTGACATTTTATTATAACACAATCACGGCAGGCGACACCGCATTGCAAAAAAGATCGGAACGCTCCGATCTTTCTGATTACGGCCCAATCTTCCACTCATGTTGAAGCTGCTCGTGCAGTTGCAGCAAAAATCCGATCGGAAAAGCCATCGCCGTCTTCCGGTCAGGCCAATCCAACCTGTCGCACAGCCGTCGTGTGATTTCCAGGGCCAGTATCATTCGCCTGTCCTCCGCCATGGTCATCAGGCGATCAACATAGGCGGAGAGAAGCTGCCAGTCTTCCCGGGTGATTGCCTGTTTCTGCTGTTCGGTCAACACAAAGGGCGGTGCATCCGCCATCCAGCGGGCAAGTTTCCGCTTCTTGTGTCTTCGGGATAGACGCATCCCCTCGTCTTCCAACACGACAATCGTTCCGGCCACCATGTCGCCGATCCGTTTGTCCCGGGGATGAAAAAACACGACCAATCCGCCGAGAAAGTAGCCGGCCGGGAGATTGTCAATAATGCGGAACAAGTTGCGAATCACGGCGGACAAAAACGTCAGCGACTGGCCGTTTTCCTGGATGACGCGAAGGCCCATCCACTTCTTTCCCAGCGTCTGTCCGCCGCGGAAGTACTCCATCAGCAAAAAATAGGCGAAATTCAACACAGTCAGGACGATCAGCAGGATAGCCAGGGCGTAGCTATTTTCATCCTGGAAAAATTCCTCTTCACTGCCAAATACGACTATGACAATCAACACAAATACAGTAAGATTAACCAAGAGAAGGAGCAGCGTGTCAATCAGCTGGGCCGCCGCCCTGCTGCCCAACCCGGCCGTTTGAAACCGGAGCTGTACGTGCTCGGGAGTGACGATGGCCGTTTCTCTGTATGGGCGGTCGATGCTTTTCTGATCACTCATGGGTAAAACGTTCTCCCTTCTCCGAAACGAGTAAGTACCATTCATATTCCTATTATTTGTAAATAGACCACGCAAACGGAGGGTTCATCGTGAATGTGACGTCGTTTTGGCACACCCACAAATCCACCTGGGCCGAACTGGAGCGGCTGCTGGATCGTTTTCACAAGCGGCCGCGGGAGATTGGCGCGGCTGACATTGACCGGCTGACGCTGCTGTACAAAAAGACCTCTGCCCATTTGGCCTACATCCGCACCTATCACCCGCACGATGAGGTGACCCGCTACTTGAACCGACTGGTGGCCCGTGCCCACAACATCGCGTACAAGCAGCAGTCGACCAGCGGCGGACAGCTCTCCCGTTTTTTCTGGGTCAACCTGCTGGAGTTGATCCGCAAACGCCTGCCGTTTATCGGCTGGGCGGCCGTCCTGTTTCTGATCGGCGGCGTTTCCGGATTTGCCGCCGTCATGGCCGATCCGCTGAATCTCTACTACGTCCTGCCGGAAGGGATGGCCGAACGGATCGATCCCAGCCAGCTCGGCCAGGGACACGCAGCGATTGACAGTCCGTTGATCTCCACGGAGATCATGCTCAACAACATCAAGGTAGCGATTCTCGCCTTCATCAGCGGTGTGACGCTTGGCCTGGTGCCGCTCTATCTGCTGCTGTTCAACGGCCTGCTGGTCGGAGCGCTGGCCGCGGTCTACTGGCAGGCGAACGCCAGCTACGCGTTCTGGGCCTACATCCTGCCGCACGGCGTGATCGAGCTGACGGCCATTTTCATCGCCGGCGGGGCCGGTCTGCACATGGGCTACCGCATGCTCGTACCTGGACCATACCACCGCAAATACCAGTTCCTGCAGGCGGCCAAGGAATCGGCCCAACTGCTGCTCGGAACGCTGCCGCTGTTTGTCGTCGCCGGTATCATCGAAGGGTACATCACGCCCTCCGCACTCTCCCTCGAGGCGAAATACGCGGTGGCGATTCTCACCCTCATCGTCATTGTCGGCTGGTACATATACGGGCTGAAGCGGCAGCGTCACAGCGCTTCTCTCGCCTTGATCTCCAAGTAGCGGTTCACTACCGCCAGCGTGAGCTGATCGGCCGGGACGTCCAGAACCTGGATGCCCGCGCCGATCATGTTTTGCTGAAACGCTTTCCGATCGAGCTGGAAGCGCTGGGCCAAGGCCTTGATATACGCCAGGCGGCTGCTGACAGTCTCCGCCTTGTTCCAGGCGTGCAGCAGCGGGTCGGCCAGGGAGAGCAATAACAACAGGTGACTGCGCCGAAACCGCCTGAGGTACGCAGCCATCTGATCTTCAAGCAGGTAGTTTTCCATGTCGGAAAACAGCACCGTCAGGCTGCGCCGCTTCTGCTGCCGAAACAGGTACTCCAGCGCCTGCAACGGATTGGATTCGACGAAGTCGCTCTGCAGGTCAAAGACCGCGTCCAGCAGGGTGTGCAGGTGGGCAAGCCCTCTGCCCGGCGGCACGTACACCTTGGTTTCATGGGAAAAGGCGAGCAGCGCCACCTGATCCCCCTGCCGCAGGGCAACGGCGGCCAGCGTCAGCGCCGCTTCCAACGACAAGTCCAGCTTTGTCCGGCCGTTCAGCTCCACGCCCATCATCCGGCCGCAGTCCAGGAGAATTGTCACGACTTTTCCCTGCTCAGGGCGGTACTGGTTGGTCATCAGGCGGCGCGTCCGCGCAGAGGCCGACCAGTTGATGTGGCGGGGATCGTCATCCGGTACGTAGTCGCGGATCGCGTGAAACTCTGAACCCGACGTGGCCCGACGCATCACTTTCCTGCCATCGACGATCAGGCTTTCCTGGAGCGAGTTGAGGTACCCGCGCACGGCGGACAGATCGGGATACACCTTGACAGACTGCTTGCAGGACAGCTTTGCCTGCTTTTGCCACAATCCGATGCTCCCCCTGTAGCGCAGATACAGATGAGACAACGTGTACGTCCCCCGCTCCCTGGCGCGGGTTTCGTAGCGGACCGTGACGGAGCCCGGCGGCAGTTCTCCCGCGAGCGGCTCCAGCCGATCAAATGAGAGCGGCAGATCGTCGAGCAGTTCGTACCAGACGAGTTGGCCGCTCCTGTTTTCCAGGCGGATGCAGACGGGCAGCGCCCGGCCAAGATCAATCTGCTCCGGCAGTTCACGCACCGCGATCAGCTCCCTGCGCCTGGGAAGCGATGCCAGGTCGATTACGCTCGCGATGACGAGCAACCCGTTCACCATCCAGAACACGGCATACCCCCAGCCGAGCAGGTATCCCAGCGCCGCCAGCGGGCAGCCGGACAGCGCCAGGAGAATCAGCCGCCTGGTCGGCAAGATGAAGTCGTCGAAGAAAAACCTAGCGAGGAACCGGAATCGCGGCCAGCGTCTCATCAATGATGTGGTCACTGGTTCCCCCCTCCAATTCCACTTGCGGCGCAAGAATCAGCCGGTGGCGCAGAGCCGGCCGCGCGACTGTCTTGACGTCATCCGGCGTGACGTACGTCCGCTGATCCAAAACAGCCCAGGCCTTGCTCGCCATCAGGACGGCAATGCCTGCTCGCGAACTGGCCCCCAGCAGCAGCCGATTGGTCTCCCGCGTCTTGCGAATCAGTGTGGCGATGTACTCGATGATCGAATCTTCCACCACCACGTCGGCCAGCTTCCGCCGCTCGCGGACGATCTCCTCCATGCTGATGACCGGCTCGCTCCCTTCCGCCGGCTCGGCAAAGAATGGCACGTGCTGCCTGAGAATCTGCGTTTCCTGCTCATGCGACGGATAGGTGACCTGCAGTTTGAACAGAAACCGGTCCAACTGCGCTTCCGGCAGGGCGTACGTGCCTTCGTACTCCACCGGGTTTTGCGTCGCGATGACAAAAAACGGATCAGGCAGCGGATAGGTGACGCCGTGAATCGTCACCTGCCGCTCTTCCATTGCTTCCAGCAGCGCCGCCTGCGTCTTGGGCGACGTGCGGTTGATCTCGTCAGCCAGAAGCAGGTTGGCAAAGACCGGTCCCTTCACCGTTTCAAACCGGTTTTGCTGCATGTTGAACACGACGTTGCCGATGATGTCGCTCGGCATCATGTCGGGGGTAAACTGAATCCGTCTGTATTCGCCGCCGATCAAGCCGGCCAGGATGCGGACCATTTTCGTCTTGCCGATCCCGGGCACCCCTTCCAGCAACACGTGACCGCCGGCAAGCAGTGCCGCGAGCAGCAACCGAATGTTGTGCCGCTGTCCCAACACGCGTTTCTCCATTTCTTGCAGCAATTGTTCCACGTCTAAATCACTCCTTTTCCACGCGCTCTGTCATGTCATCCAGCATGCGGCTTTCGGCCACCAACTGCTTGAGCGAGCAGCGCCCCTCCGCCTTTGCCCTCTCGATCCGATCGAGCAGACTGATGAGCGCGGCCGCCTCCGCTTCGCTCCACCTCGCCCTGGCTGCCGCCGCGATTTCAGCGGACGAAGCCCGGGTGTGAAGCCCCCAGCGCTCCTGCATGACCTGCCGCAGGTACGCCTCCCGGATTTTCAAGGCATCCAGGGTCAGGCGGCGCCGTTCGTACCAGCTCGCCACGGCCAGCAGCGTTTCATCCCCACGGCGAACCGTCCATTCCCGCAGGGTGTAGACAGGGCCAAATCGTTTGCCCTTCCGCCACAGCCAAAACAGGAGCACCAGCCCCAGTTGGGCCAGAGCCGCCACCAACCAACCCGGGTAGACGGCGAGCATGCCCGGCTGCTGCCGATAGCCGTGATGGTATTCATCCAGCCAGATGACGCTCCAGTCCCCCTGCAAGTACGGCCAGATCAGTTCGAAGTGGGAGTGGTTCATCACCTGCTCGTTCGTCAGCCACTCGGGCACGAGAAACAGCGTGACCGTGCCAGCCCCCACCTTCGTCCGTCCAGCGATAATGCCCAGATCGTCGGAGAGGAGCTTCTCCATGCCCGACGTGTCGTCCAGCCGCTTGTGCGCATACACCAGCCCGGTCCCGCTCTGACCGGGGATAGAGGTGTAGATGGGCCTCTCTTTTTTTGCCTCATCTCCTGCCTCCCCCGCGGAAACGGCCGACAGGTCAGCCTCCTCCCATCCGGTCGGATTTTTTTCAAACACGACCAGGTCGTTGCCGCTCTCCACCCAGCGGAGGATATCCTCCCGTTCGATGTCCGTCACCTGGAGCGGTTCGACCACGATCAGCAGCTGGCCGCTGCCCGACGGCAAAAAGCGCCACGCTTGACGCCACTCTTTGACGCCGCTTCGCTTTTCCCCCAGCAGCGTCGCGACTGCCTTGAGACCGGTTGGCTGGGGCGAAAACGAGACGTACGGCGGATACGACGGAGCTGCCGGATTGATGAACAGCCAGCCCAGCACGCTTAGCAGCAGTACGGCGGCGGCGAGAGCCAGACGGTATTTAGCGACGGTCCCCATGCTGTCCCTCCCCGTTCCACTGCTGTTCCAGCTCGCTCACATGCTGCCAAAAGACCGACTCCTCCACGCGCTTCCTGCCGTACCACACCTGTTCAAAGGCGTGTGCATGGCGGCGAAACAGCGGTTCCAAAGCCGGCTGGCGTTCGCGCAGCTCATCCATATACTCCCAGTTGGTCTTCCACTTTTCCACCCGGATCCACGACTGCTCCTGCAGATACAAGAGCAGGGACAGGAACATGAGGCGCATGCCTTCCCGCCACTCGCCCCGCTGTCCCATCTCCTTGGCTTCCCGCAGGCAATCGGCGTGCGTGCGGATGTGTTCCCCTCTCGAAAGCGGCGCTGCTTTTCGCTGTACCGTCCGCACCATCCGGCTGATAAGCCAGATGATCAGCACGAACAGGCCGATCAGAGCGGCGATGATGATCACACCCGACAGTGTGCTGACTGCTCCCGGCGACACGTCAGCGTGCTTCAGCAGGCGGCTGATCATCTCCACGATGGGCTCCATCAGCACATCCAGCCAGCTTTTTCCCTCCTCTGCCCGAACGGCATACTCATCGGCAGACAATATCTGCGCCAGCCGCTCCTTGTCGCGGGAGAGTTGATCCGCATCAATCATGGCTGCCATTCAACTCCGCCGCAGCCGAAGCCGCAGCCTGCCGCTTCAGCAGCGCCTCCACGTCTGTTCCTTCATAACGCAGCTTCAGATCCAGATAGGAAAGAGCGTAGACAATCATCATCCACGGCATCAGCAGGCACGAGACCAGCACCTGGATCAGCTTGCTCAGGATGGACGTGCCAAAAACGACGAGCGACAAGGCGGAAATGCCGCCAGAGAAGATGGTGTAGATCACCGTCATCACCAGGTACAGCGCTGCCAGGCGCCAGAAGTTGCCCTTTGTTATCTTCCAGCTCCTTCCAATACCAAGCCCTTCATGATCCAGCAACACTACCGGCAGGTAAAACCCCCAACGAATCACAAAAAAGCTCGATACAAGCACGACTGTGATAATCAGTGCGATGTACCCGCCGATTAGCCAACCGATGAGGGCGAGCGGTGAAAGATCGCTGTCATCCACGGTCGCCATGCCTACGATGCTGATGCCGACCACCATAAAAAGCACAGTCAAAATAACCAGGATGCCTGAAATGAACAGTCCAAATACAAACGTGCTGCCGGCGAGCGGCCACACCCGGCTCAGCGCCTGCTTCAGCGCCGCTTTCATGCTGATCGTCTCCCCTGTCACCCCCGCTCTGGTCATCAGCAGTGTCGCCGAGAGCGTCAGCGGATAGGCAAACAGCAACGTCAGCGGCACAATGACAAGCAGGTTCAACAGCAGGAGCCCCACGTTATCCCCCACGTTGTCGTTCAGGGCGGGGTCGGGCTCAACCAGGCGGTTTTGCCAGATTTCCCAAAAAGTCGACGATTCTTCATCGCTCTTCACCAGAGGCACGCTGTCAAGATCTGTCATTAATACCTCCTGCATCAGGAGACATGGTCCAAGTAGCAGCAACGTCAATAGAAAAAATTGAACAAAGTGATGCCGATAGAGAGAAAAGCTCCGATCCAGCAGGCTTCCCACTCCCATCGGTTTAAACTGCGAGTAATTCATGCACGAGACCTCCACCTATGTATTAGCGATTCCCCGACCATTATACACGATTTTCCTACGTTTTTAAAAAATTCCTCTATGTTTGGAAAAATGTGTCGAGTTCCGCCAGGACTGGCTCATTTTTTCACCTGCTGGATATTTGTCCAATTCCTGCATTCCCGCCGTGCATATACTACACCATGCACAGATGGAGGTGTCAGTAATGAAAGCGGCCAAAGCAGCAAAAAAGAGGATAGCCCGTTCCGCATCCCGCTCCCGTTCTCTCACCGTTAGAACAACGCGGCGCATAAAGAAAAATGACAAGACGCTGCGCGTATATGTCCGACCGCCGCGGGTGAATGTCACCACTCCGACCCCACAGGTGAACGTCACGGCACCCGAGGTTCGTGTGGACGCACCCCCGCCCGCCATCATCCCGGCTCCTGTCGTCAAAGTAGATGTCGACTCTCCGGAGACGGCGGATGCGATCAGCATGAACAGCCTGCGAAAGGAACTGGAACGCTGCATGAAAAACCAAAAAGCCGTTGAAGTCATCCTGTCCGTCGATTGGGGAGCGCAAAGTCGCCGTTACCGGTTCGGGAACCTGGTTCGCGTGGAAGACGGCATCATCGAATTGAAGCCTGCGCCCAGCGAAGAAGCTGTCCCTGGCAGTGTGATTATTCCCATGAATCGGATCGTGGCCGTCATCCCGACCTCCTGAACGTCTGTGGGGAGCAGACGAGTCTGCCTGCCGGCTCGGGCAAATCCCTGGATCGTTTCGCCGTCGCGTGCACGTTCCGCGCCTGGGCCGGTCTTCGTTTTTCCCGATCGTCTCCCATGGCGTGTCTGCTTTCCACAGGTGGACAAGCCTGTTTCGCAACGGATCACGCTCCGCTGAAAAAAGAAACAGGGAGGCGTATTCCGGCACGTACCGGTCATATCCTCCCTGTCTGCTTCCCAAACGGACGCGCTTTTTGGCCTGTCATCTTACAAGGCGAACGAATGAACGGGTGCTATCCGTTCCAGACCTGCAGCACTTCCTTTGCCACCCGGCTCCACGTGAATCGTTCCTCGGCCAAACGCCGGCCGGCGTTGCCCATTCTCCGCTGCAAATCGCGGTTGGAGAGCAGCGTGTGCAGCTTTTCGGCAAATGCCTGCGGATTTTCCGGCTGTTCGACCAACAGGCCGTTGCCGTTGATGATCACCTCTGGATTACCGCCTCGCTGCGTCGTGACAAACGGCAGTCCAGCGGCCATCGCTTCATAGTGGACGCGGGCGAGCGGCTCCTCCCACTGCGAGGGACAGACGAAAATATCGCCGGCCCAAAACCAGTGGTGAATCTGTTCGGCCGGCACGTATCCCGTCGTGATGACCGGAACGGGAGAACGCGCAGCCAGAGCACGGACGTAAGCCACGTAATCGCTCACTTTGTCCACGCTGTACCAGGAACCCCCGACCAGGACGAGCGCAATGTCGGAATGGCGGCGCGACAGTTCGTTCATCGCCCTGACCAGGACGTCGGCCCCTTTCTTCGGAGTGAGCCGTCCGACGAACAAGATGACCTGCTTTCCGTTCAGTTTGTACTCCGAGCGGAGCTGGTTGCGAATTTGCTTGGCCGTCTGCGACCGTTCCCACGGCACGAACACGTCCAGATTTACACCCGAATAGATGGTGCGCACCTTGGACGCCGCCTGCGGATACAACTCGCAGATCACCTTGCCGACGTAATTGCTGATGGTGATGATCCGCTCCGTTTCTTCGATCGCCTTGATAGCGACGTCAGGTTCAATTTTGGCTGGATCAAACATATCGTTATGCATGCTTAAAATGATCCGCGCGCGGGGACACACTTCCCGAATCAGCGGAACCAGGCGCGGTCGGTTGAATACGTGAATGATGTCGTACGAATTGTTGCGCAGATACTGGACCACTTCTTTCGCGTACAGCTCAAAGACGCCCTGTCCGTTGACACGCACGTACCGAACATTCTCCCTTGTTTCTTCTTGCGGAAGCGAGGGATCGGACGTCCCCAATACCGTTACGTTGTGGTGCTTGCCAAGTATATTGACGATACCGGCAATATAGGTTTGAATGGCACCGCCCCGGATTGGCGGTACGGGCAATTTTTCCGTACAGATCAGTAACCCCTTCATCCGAATTCTCCTTTCCCATCTCGCCGCTTGGTTCAAGCTGGCGGCCCGTCTGTCTTGCCTGCAGCCGTACGGCTTTTGGACGGCAGCTGCGGCCGCCTTAATTCAAGTGGTCGATGTTTGGCCGAAGAGGCGTTTTCAGTTTTTGACCGCTTTCTTTTTGACTTTGACCGTTCTTTTTGCCGATGCGGATGACTTCTGCTGTTTTCGTTTGACCTTCACCGTGGAAGCCGCTCGGCGCGCCAACTTTTTCAGCTTGACGACGCCGGTTTTGCTTTTTTGCTTCGCTCTGCGCTTCGCTGCCTGCGAAGCAGACTGTGTCAGTTTGCGCGTGATCGTCTTCCGAGGCGTCTGGATCGATTTGCGCTTCGTCGTCCGAGCCTTCTCCGGTTTGCGCCGGCTCACGCTCCTCACCGCTTTCACAGGCTTACGTTTTTTCTGCGGGCGGCTCTCATCTCGTTTCACAACGCGAACACGCTTGCGGTAGACGCGTTTGGCGTCTGCGGCTTTGAGTTTTATCCGCACTTTATCCCGCACGACAGGCACCAATGAGACGGCGGGCTCCTTCGCTTCCGCTTCGGATGGCGCAGCACCGACTGGTTCCTTTACCTTTGTCGCGACTGCAGGCTCTTCTGCCGCACGCCGTTTTCCTTGCTTCATAGCAACTGCAGGCTCTTCTGCCGCACGTTGTTTTCCTTGCTTCGTAGCAACTGCAGGCTCTTCTGCCGCACGTTGTTTTCCTTGCTTCGTAGCAACTGCAGGCTCTTCTGCCGCACGCTGTTTTCCTTGTGCGAGCGGTTCAGGCACAGCAGCCATATCCCGTTTGCCTTCCATAGCCGATTCTGGCTGCATCTCTGCTTGTGCCGGCTGCTGCAGAACCCATTTGTCTGCATCCGGAACACTTTCCCTGGCCGGCCGGCTCGGTTGGCGCAGCGCCGCCAACTGTTCGTAATTCTCTGCCTTGTATTTGGCTCTGTCCTTGGCCAGTTCCGCCAGCGCCTGCCACTTGGACTGGTCCGCGGCGACAATCCGCTGCTGGATAGCTTCCACTCCTCCCGTGCTCAAAAACGTCACCGGATCGTAAAATATTTCTTTGAGATGCTTGTAAAACTCGTTGGGGAGGGCCATGTCAATCAGCAGGACGTCGAAGCTTTCCGCACTGAGCGGATTTGCCTCGTGGTACGCCTCGATCATTCCGCGCATCCAGGTAATATCCCAGACGCCCATGTCATCCATCGTGCTCGTAATCAACTTGCGCAGGTCGCGAAAAGGGAGATCGTACGCGACCCCATCCAGGTCGATCACCCACAGACCGCCTGGCCCCATCTGTCCGTTTGACCATCCGTAATCCTGGTGAACCAGTCCCCAATACGGTTCGCCCATCGCCACCATGTGTCGGTAGGGAGACTCGTTCAGCTTTTGCAGCGCATCCCAGGCCTGCCGCTCAAACTCGTCGACTACGGAGAGTATCGCTTGGCTGGCAGGAATGTCGTTGTACACTTTGGCAACTTCGCGCAGCCACCCGATCTTTTTGGCCACCTTCCTGTAGTAGTTGGGCCATTTGTGCAGCCGCGACGCGTTCTTCGCCCCTTGCGGAGGGACGTACCCCTTGGAGTAGCGATGAAACTCACCCAATCCGTAGCACAATTGCTGGGCTCCAGCGAGGTCGATTTTGGTCGCCGGCGTGAGGGGTTCCACCCATTCGGTGACGATCCAGAGTTTTCCGCCACTTTCAACAAACAGTTTGCCGTCCTTTGCCGGGATGAGCTCGGGAACTCTGCCCCCCTGTTGGCGAATGTACGCTTGCGCCCCGACACTAAACAAGCTCCTCGCCGGAGCACGGTGCAGCAGCTTCAGGCTGCGCGGTCCCTTGTTGGTCTGGATTCGCCAAATCGCACCACCCTTGTCAGGTTTCGATGTGATCAACGTGCGCTCGCTGACAGACATGTCGTAGTGAGTCATCACTTGTTCCGCCAGCGCGTCGATCTCCGGTGGCACTTGCAAATCCCAATTAACAGGTTTGTTTCCTGTTGCCTCTGGGTTATCCCACGGCTTGATAACGTATTGGTCCATTGTCTCCCTCCGATGTACGTTTTGTAAATCGGTGTAAATCTTTCGTAAACCTTTTATAAGGTATTCGCAGCGAAAGGATCACGTAACGGACAAATATCTATCCGCACTTGAGAAATCGTGCCAACGGCCCCCTCATCCGCACCGGAACAAGAAAAATCGATGCGCCTGCCCGGCGCATCGTCTCGACGCGTTGCATGTTGATGCTGTTTTTAGTCGTCCTCGTCTTCTTCCTCGTCTTCTTCTTCGTCTTCTTCCTCGTCTTCATCGGACTCATCTGCGTCTACTTCCGCGTCTTCTTCCTCGTCTTCTTCTTCCGTCTCGTCTTCGTCTTCTGTTTCGTCTTCATCTTCCGTCTCGTCTTCATCTTCATCTTCATCTTCGTCTTCATCGGACTCGTCTGCGTCTACTTCCGCGTCTTCTTCTTCGTCTTCTTCTTCGTCTTCTTCCTCGTCGTCATCGCCTTCTTCGGATTCTGCCTCGTCTTCGTCGTCCTCTTCATCTGCATCTGCTTGCGCGACGACGCTATCCGTTTCTTCGTCGTCTTCCTCGTTCAGTTCTTCTTCCAGGATCGGGTCTTGGCCGGACGAGTAGATCAGTTTCTTTTTGTTGCCGTCCGCGTATTCGATTTCAACCTCCAATTCCTCGATCCCGTTTTCGTCCCGCAGCGTTTCGCTCAGATGCTCCAACCAGGTTTCTTGTGACATCTGCCTTTGACCTCCCACCATCAAGTGTCATTTTTGCTTATAGTCATCGGATTCCCCTTTGACTTGTATCACTATATGAACCTGTCTGCTGGTCGGTTTGAGCAGATATCCACTTTGCAAAGCGGAATTTTTCTTCCTGTCCGATGGGGGGGACAATCCACTGATTCGGCCAGGGCTGATTGCTGCAATCAATCAGAGAGCGTGGAACGGATGGCGGCGATTTGCCGGGCCAGTCCCTCTTCCAAGGGAACAACAGGCCGGTACCCCAGCAGTCGCTCCGCTTTCGAGATGTCTGCCCACGTGTGTCTCGGCTCCCCGTGGAGATTTCCCGTGAAACGGAGTATCGCTTTCTCTCCTGTCAACCGCTCCAGCATGGCGATGACGTCCAGCACGGAGGCACGTTCCAAACCGCCGATGTTGATCGTCTCGCCGATCACTCCGTTTGCCGTCAGCGCTGCAGCTGTGGCCTCCACACAGTCGGCAACGTACGTAAAATCGCGGGTCTGCCGACCGTCTCCAAACACCGTAATCGGCTCGTGTTTCATCAGGCTGTGGATAAACAAATGGAACGCCATGTCAGAACGCTGGCGCGGGCCATACACGGTAAAATACCGCAATATCACAATCGGCACCCCGTAGCAGAGCCGATAGACATGGCATAAATGCTCGCCGGCCAGCTTGCTGACACCGTATGGGGAAAGCGGTACAGGCGGAGCGTCTTCCGGGACCCGTCCGGTCTTTTCACCGTAGACGGACGAGGTGGAAACATAGATGAACCGATCCAGCTTACTGACGCGGGCCGCCTCCAACAGCCGCTGGGTAGCCAGAATATTGTGCGTAACATACAACTGAAAATCGCTGCCCCAACTGGAGCGAACACCAGGCATGCCAGCCAGATGATACACCACGTCTACTCCTTGCAGCAGAGCGGGGAGATCAGCCTGGAGCAGGTCTTCCTGGATAAACCGAAAGCGCGGATTTTTGACGAGCGCGGCGATATTTCTCTGTTTGACAGGAGCGAGCGACGGATTGACAAACACATCGAGGCCCACCACTTCCGTTCCCTCCATCTGCAGCAGCCGTTCGCACAGATGGGAACCGACGAAGCCGGCGGCGCCTGTCACCAGTATGTTCATGGTCGCGGTACCCCCTTTCTATACATGCACAATCACTTCATGGCTGAAGCCTCTGCCCGTCATGGCTGACAAACAGCATGCTGCTGCAAAACGCTTGCTAAATAGTATGCTGACGGCAGACGGACACTTGGACGCATACCGCTTGCCGCGCAAATTTGGCTCTTGTCTACCCGGCCCCGGACTGTCAGAACAGGCATGACACGGTCAATGTCGAGACGCGGGCAAACGCCTGGGGTCCGCCCACACGCAAAAAAGAGCCGGCGGTTTTTCCGTCGGCTCGCTCGCTACTGCTTCGGCAAGTCGATTGGTCAGCTTGCCTGTACTCAAATGATGTCATCCTTATCCCGAAACTATGGACCTCTTCATTCGTAAAAGTATATAACTCAGTCTGAAGGTCATGTCATGTTGTTCAAAAAACTGATAAACAGCCTGCTCGGCAGCCGTCCCGCTTCCCGTACATACCGGCGGTACAGCAGGAGCGATTACAAGCACGGCGGCTATCACAAGCAGCATGATGGCCGCGGTCATGGACACGGACACGCGTACTACAGGACACTCATTAAAGAAACGCATTTCAGATGCGGCTTATATAGCAGTTGGCATCACTTAATTTCAAGGTCCTTTTTCATGACAGCTTCCCTACACACATAGGCTCAACAACATGAGAAGTATGTTTAAAACATTTAAAAGCAAAAAATTTTTTCCTCCATCCAAAATCTACATTACCGCATCCACTATAATGACTCGTCTTTTTCAATGACAAACTAACACCCTTTTTCCATATCAATCAATTTTACCAATTTGTAACTACTTTGGATAATAAAGAAATTTATAATAATTCTGCGATCCACACTTAAGATATTGGTGAAAGGAGTTTATATCATGATAAGGAAAGTTAATATCGCGGTGTTTGTCTGCAGTTTTCTTTTCGCTACAGCTTAGTTCTGTGGCTTTAGCAAAACAAACAGACCAATGGGGAGACTTTAAATCTAATTGGTTTCATCCTGATTATGGATGGGGAAACATTGCTTACAGAGTTCATATGATCGAAGAATACTATATTGATAAAAATAGCGGTGATGTTGATTTAACACACCATCATGCAGTTGCAATCGGTAATACCGGTAGACATCCTTATCCTGTAAACCTTGTAATTAGTAACGAATATCGGGACAGTTATGGAAGATTTGGTACCGTCAATGATCTTGAATGGAAATGGAAGGACAGATTGAGAGATTACATTAGCAATCCGGGCGAAACAGTATACGGTGGAGGAAATACAAAACAATTCTCCAGTAGTACTACTGACAAACCAAAAGCAATATCTTCCCCCGGTGCAGTTGCAGATGGGGTATACTACGGAACATCGAACAACCTGACATTGAGTATTAAATAACAAGAGAGGTGTATATGATGAAGTACACACGTATTGTAGTCGCATCGTTAACGGTTCTTGTCTTAAGTGCAGGCACCCTTTCTCATACATGGGCAAAAAAGGATCCCGATGAATTTGAGAGAGGGCAAAAATATGCGCAGATATACACCGAAACAGTAAAGATGGACAGAGCCTCCCTCCCCTTTAATGCTTTTCTTCAGAAGAATACGGACATGACCATCACCCAGGAGGAATTAAACGATAAAATCGCCAGATATACCGCCTATTCCCAGGCTTTTGGCGTTACCCTAACACCTGAGCAGGCGATGGATAAGGTAATCGAGAAACATTTGCTCAGGAAATATGCGCTGGAACACCACTTGTATCCTTCTGAAAAAGAGATCATCCAGCACATTGAGGACATCAAAAACAGCTACCTGCAAGACCGATCGCCGCTGATCGAAGGAATGATGGACGAACTGGGATTATCCGTTGATGAATTTTTCTTTGATTTTTTACGCGATGGGTATGAGGAAGAACTCGTGAGACTGAACATCATCAACAAGCTGAAAGCCGAACACAAGAAATGGAACAACGAATCCGACAATGATTATCACAACAGAATGATTGAAGAGCTGCAGCGCTTGATCGAGAACCTGAAAAACAATTCACATCTCTTGGTCAAGTAGCCGCTTACGCGCGTATCACAGTCCTTCAATCGTCCCCGCAAATGCAAAAAGCCATCCGCTTCCTAAACGTGGATGGCTCTTCATTATGCCCAAACGCTATCCTACATCCGGTACGGATTCTCATACGAATCATACAGCCACCGAAACAGCGTGCCCGCTGCCAGCGCTTCCGGCAGCGAAAACTGGTCCATGTACGGATCGGGCGGATACGGTTTGACCGGAGGCAAATTTACGGGCGGATAGCTGCCCGTCACCTGCGGGAAAAAGCCGACCCGCGGAGGAAAGTGGCCTGCCCGGGTGAGCGGATGCGGCCTGCCTTTGGCGGCGGCTTGGCGGACTTGTTCCTTCTTCATGCGCGCATCCCTCCTTCGTCAAAAATACTTTTTCGTCTTGTACTCTTCTTCCACGATGCACAGCACTTCGCGAAAGCGTTGGGAGTGGACCACTTCCCGCTCGCGCAGGTATTTTAAGACCTGGATCACATCCGGGTCGTCCGTCAAGTTAATCAGCCACTGGTAGGTAGCGCGGGCCTTTTCCTCGGCGGCGATGTCCTCCGCCAGATCGGCGATCGGGTCGCCCTTGGCCTGGATGTACGCCGCCGTCCAGGGATTACCGTTGGCATCCGTATAGAACAGCGCCTTTTCGTGTTCGGCGTACATCGATCCCAACCCGGCTGCCCTCATCTGCTCCGGCGTGGCATCTTTGACCAGCTTGTGGATCAGCGTGGCGATCACTTCCATGTGCCCCAGTTCTTCCGTGCCGATGTCCGTCAGCAGCGCTTTGGCCCGCTCGTTCGGCATCGTGTAGCGCTGGTTCAGGTAGCGGAGCGCCGCAGACAGTTCTCCGTCCGGTCCGCCGTACTGGGTGATCAGAAATTTGGCCATTTGCAGGTCCGGCCTGCTGACGCGGACGGGGATTTCCAGCTTCTTTTCATAAATCCACATCGCTGTTCACCTCAATACTCGATTTCCCACGGCCACGGCGTGGCGTTCCACACCCAGCGGCTGGGGGAAGACGAAAAACCGTACTGCATCAGCGGGCCGCACTTCGTTTCATACTCCGCTTTCAAGGCGATTAGCTCTTTGGACAAGCAGTTGTATTGATGAACGGCGCGCTGGTCTCCGGGGTTCACGTCCAGATACAATTGCAGCTCGACGAGCGCAAACTGCACTTCCTGCATTTTGCGAAGCGCATTGCTGGGCTCCATGAGACTCCTCCTTTTGCTTCCCGCTGCCTCTGCCAGGGCGAGCTTGTTTGCTCCGCACGTGCCCGGCGGGCGCTTTTTTTCTCTTACCACCGTATGCATCCGGGCGTTTGTCGGTCCCTCCCACCGCGGCGCAAACAAAAAACCTTTCGTCGTCCCGCTCCCGGGATGAGAAAGGTTTGCGTGTGCGTATTCGTCTCTGTGCAGCGGCGTGCGATCTGTCCGCTAGGTGGTGACGTGCTTGGCCTTGGGTTTGGTGATAATGTGATGGCCGCGCGGCAGGCCCCGCTGCTGCAGTTCTTCTTCCGTCAGGATATGGAGCGTCTCGTCCTTGCACGGCATCGGCATCAATCCGCCAAACGGGCTCATGACCCGCCCGTTCGTGTCCGTTTCGATGACCACGTACAGTCCCTTGTTTTCCAGCTGCTGAATGAACTCCGTCCAGCGTTTGGCGGTCATCTGCTCCGCGTGCCTGGTAAAAATGACACCCATTTCTTTTGCCAACATGTACAATCTCCTTTAACGTACCTCAGGTCTTGATCGGAAAGATATCCTTACGATACTCTGAAACATCCCGTTCTGGCAAAAAGCATTTCGCGCAAAAAACAGCGAAAAAATGCTGATTTTCCCCGCCTGCTGTCGCAGGAACAGCACGTCACCACCGCGCACGGCATTTCACCGTGCCACGCTGTTTTTTGCCGCTTGCCTTTTTCTGGATGTCCGTGCCAACTCGCGCCAAAACGGCCCGTCTGCTTGCCGACCCTGTCCCTTCTGCTCAGGAGATTGCTGTCAGTTCGGCGTCCAGTAGGCGGGCAAACGGAATCCGCAGCGTCTTCTCCCCGCTCTTCAGCTTCAACTGCCGGCTGGCCGGATCGATGTGAACCACCCGGCCGCTCAGGCGGCGGGCCGCTTCGCCGTCGTAGTAGCTCAGGCTCACGACGTCCCCCGTCTGGAACGCTTTCCAGATCTGCTCGCTGACGGCCGCCAGCTGTTCTTCGTCCAATTCCGGGGGGATGTAGCGCCGCTCTTCGGCCTTGATCCGCAGGTACATCTCCCGATGCTCGGGCAGCACAAAGCGGCTGGCCGCAAACAAATTGTCCTTCTTCGACACGCGTTTTTCCTTCATGTTGCCTTCTCTCCTTCTTCTTCGCGGCCGATCTGCCGCGCATGACGCTCCGGCCCCATCGCGCCCGGGTCCTGGCGGAGGACGTGCTGCTGCATGATCCACAGCCGGACCAATTCCTGGCATTCGGCGCGCAGCACCTCAATGAAGTAGACCGCTTCCCGCACGTACCCGCGCAGCCGGTACTGCACCACGTAGACGCCTTGCTCCCGGCGGGCGCTCAGCAGGACGCATCCCCGCTGCCGCAAATGGCGGCGCAGTCTGTGATGCTGCCGCTCCGCCCAGCGGGACAGTTCCTCGAAAAGCCAGTGGTACGACAGCTTCAAGGGAACCTGCCGCATCCGCTCCCAATCCGCCATGACCGCGCGAAACAGCAGCCCGAACAGGATGTACAGGCGCAACAGCTCCTGCTCTCCCTTTGCCGCCTGCCCGTCCCGCTCCATCACTTGTAGTGTCCCCCGATCTTGCGGGCACGCTCCCGCGCCTGCCCCGCTCCCAGCAGGGAAACCGCCCGCAAAATGGCATCCTGTCCGTAGCGGGCGCGGATGTCGTCCATGGCCCGGGCGAGCGAACGCTGCCTGTGTGTGTCGGTAAACAGGTTGAGCTGCACCACATTGTCAGGCACCAATTGATCCAGGCTGACACCGACGCTGCGCACCGGCGTCTGCGTCCAGTGCCGGTCGAACAGGCGGCAGGCCGCTTCGTACAGCGTCATCGCGTCATGGGTCGGCTCCGGCAGCTTCAACTGCCGCCCAAAGCCGGCAGGGGCATCAAAATCGGCCCCGCGGCATCCGACCGAGACGACCGATCCCATCAGCCGCTTGCTCCGCGCCCGGCGGCATACCTCCTCGCACAACTCCAGGAGCACCACCTTGATCTCGGCTGCGGTGTGATAGTCGCGCGGCAGCGTCATGTGATGGCCGATGCCCTTTTGCGTCTCGTGGGTCTGAGGCGACACCGGCGAATTGTCCAGACCGTGAGCCGTGCGCCAGAGCACCTCGCCGTTTACGCCCCAGCGGCGGGCGAGCACTGCCGGAGACATGCGGGCGAGCTGCCCGATCTGGTAGATGCCCATGCGGTGAAAGTGACGCTTCATCCGCGAGCCCACCCCGAACAGCTTTTCGATCGGCAGCTTCCAAAGCGTGTCGGCCAGCTCTTCCCGCTTCAGCCAAAAGATCCCCTCTTCCCGTTTTTTGGCGAAGTTGTCACAGGCCATCTTGGCCAGCACCTTGTTCTCCCCGATGCCGATCCGGGCGTTAATCCCGGTCTCCAGCCGGACGCGGCGGCGGATTTCCTCGGCGATCCGCCAGGGGTCACCGAACAGCCGGACGCTTCCTGTCACGTCCAGAAACTGCTCGTCGATGGAATACGGCTCCACCAGATCGGTAAACGACTCAAAGATGCGGGTAATCTGCACGGAGACGCGCAGGTACGTCTCCATCCGCGGACGAACGACCACCAGATGCCGGCACTTTTGCTGTGCCTGCCACAGCGCCTCTGCCGTGGTGACGCCGTATGACTTGGCAATGGGACAGGCGGCCAAAACCACACCGCTGCGCCGTTCGGGATCGCCGGCCACGACGATCGGTTTGTCCCGCAGCTGTGGCTGGGCCGCCTTTTCAATACTGGCGTAAAAGCTCTGCATGTCAGCCAGGAAGATGATCCGGTCCTTGGTCATGATGTTCATCCCCCAACAAGAACATTTGTTCCTATCCTCTGCTCTTAGTATAGCAAACACACGTTCGCTTTTATACTCCCTGCATGCAAAAAAGGCGCTGGTAATTTTTTCTCCCACTAACTGCCGAACGGCAGGGAGGACGGCGACGGGCAGAGAATCCCGATAAGCAGGAAGCCAAGAGGACAGCTTCGGTCCACTCGGCTGTAAAAGGGGCGCCAGGAGCAGGCGGCGGGCGGCGCGGGACGGAACCCTTCGCCCCAGGCGGACATGATCCGGCATGCGGGTCCGATCTCGAATGCCCCCACGCTGCGGCAAGCCGGTGGAAACCCGACCGATCAGAAAGGAGCATCGCCCATGAGCATTCAGCTTCGGCCAACCCGTCCGGCCGACATACCGTTTGTGTACGAGACCGAACACGCGGCGGAAAATCGCCCGTTTCTCCTCCCATGGACGGAGGAACGGCATCGACAGGCCCTCGCCCATCCAGACATCCGCCACCTGATCGTGGAGGAAACGGAGACCGGCAGAGCGGTCGGCTACGTTATCATCGCCGGGCTGACCAACCCGCACGGCAGCATCGAGCTGATGCGCATTACGATCTCCGCGAAAGGGAAAGGATACGGCCGCCAGGTCCTGCGGCAGGTCAAGCGCTGGGCGTTTGAGGAACAGCAGGCTCACCGCCTTTGGCTGGACGTGAAGGAGGCAAATCAACGGGCCCTGAACCTGTACCTGTCCGAAGGATTTGTCATCGAAGGCAAACTGCGGGAATGCCTGAAAACCGGCGAACGGTACGAGTCGCTGCTCATCCTGTCGATGCTTTCATCCGAGTACAGGGACTGACGCCGGGAAGCAGCCGTCCGTCTTTTCCCCTTCCTGACCACGCATTCTAAGCGGCCGTGACCTGTAGACCATCATCCGCCCTTCGCTCCTTGCCGGACAAACGAGACAAACGGGAATTTCACTCGCAAAAGAGACGTGAAAAGCCGTACTGAAAATCGTTTGGAAACATTACAATGTTGTAAACGATCAAGGCTTTGGCCCGTCCTTGGTCGCGCAGTACATCCAGAAAGGAGTTGACATGACGATGCGACACATCAGGTTGACCGCAGGCTTGCCTCCTTTCGCCCGTTTTTTTCTCGTTTCGCTGTTGGCCTTGTTTCCCGTTTTTAGCGCTCCTCCTCCCGCTCATGCCGAAGCCTCAATCACGATCGACTCACACGAGAACAAAGAACAAATCATGGGAGGAACGATCCGGGTGTCTGGCACATACGTGGACGGTGCGCGACGTTCCTGAACAATCCACTTAGAAATAGGTGGCAAAACCAGGGGGCTCCCCGATTTAGGGAGTCTAACTCTGTACCCGATTCGGCGGGGGAAGTGCCCGCCCGGAATGAAAGTCGGCATTCCTGCCTAATCCTCCGACATGCGCGGCCGATTTGCCGCGGACGCGTATGAAGCTCGGTGAAGTGCGGCGTCTTTGCTTAGGTAAAAGAAGCCGGGGGGCCATAAAGCTGCTATGCCCAGGAGAACGCTTCGGCGTTGGCACGAATCCTCGGAAGAACGACCCGTCCGGCGGGGATATCGCGGTCCCCTCCTCCCCGCATTACCGCGGGGCAGTCGCGGAAGGAATTTCGTCCTCGTTCCTTCTGTTCCACTCCGGTAAGGGAATGGAGTTCCCCCGTCCTCCGACTGCGGGCGGGCGAACGGCTGACGGGTCAGAGAGGAGGGCTACGGCAGCAGATGCAAGGCTAGGGTACAGGGAACGTCGGAACTTCGGACGAAGATGCCAAGCGGGGCAAACCGCGATGCTTCGAAACGGCAGGAAATGGCCGTTGAATCCGAAGGACAGCAGCCCGTAGTAGCGAGGAAGCAGGGTAATGCCTGTGGAGCGAAGGGGCATAGCCATGCACTCCGCTGGGGAGAACATGGCGGAACGCCGTGTGCGGTGAAAGCCGCACGCACGGTGTGACGTGGGGGAAAAGGGGTTCCACACGATGCGCTACCCGCGCAGGCGAGGACGCACCCTTACCTATCACGATCGTACGAGCTAAAGCTCGTGATCAATGCCGAGACACTGGAAGACGTTTACATGAACGATCCTGACGGAGACGGTTCCGGCACGTGGTACTACGACCTCGACACCAGCCCGTACGACGGCCCGATCGAGATCGCCGTGAGAGGCTGGGACGCGAGGACCCGCTACGGGGTCTGGTCGCCATTTGTCACATTGTACGTGAATAACCCCGAGGCCAACAAACCGGTCGTCACCATCAACAGCCCTGCAGATGGCACACATGTGAACGGGCCAGTGATGATCCAAATCTCCGTGAAGGCAAAAAACCCGATCTCATCCGTGGAAGTGAGAATCAACGGAGGAAAATGGCTGAAGGCCAAGGCAGACGGCTCAAAAGGCCGTTACAAGTACCTTTGGAATCCGCCGGCCGGGGCTTCCAACACCAGCTGGATCGAAGCACGGGCGCGTGACAGCCGGGGAAATGTCGGCACCAGCCTGACCACATACGTCCGCCTTGGCTGCGCCCAACCCGAACCCGTTACGTTAGAACCGCAGGATAGGGCCATGTGGATCTGGGAAAAGGCGTCGTACAACCTGTTTTACAACGACGGCTCCAAGGAGGTGCTGGACGCCCTGGCACAGGACACGGCCACCTTCGACTCGGACCCCGTCACGACGTTTTACCTCGGCATCGACCAACTGCACGGAAAGCATGTGATGCAGGAAGATCCGGACAAGGTGCGGGCGTTCATCTCCTGGGCCCACTCCAAAGGATACAAGGTGCACGCGACCATCGCAGGCGGAACGATCCCGCCCTACCTGGGCGCTTACAGCCGCTACCACGAGTTCGCCGTCCGCGCGATGGAAGGCGTGATCAACTACAACCTCTCCTCTGCTCCCGACGAACGATTTGACGGTGTCAACGTGGACATTGAGCCATACCTTCTGCCCGATTTCAAAACCGACCAGCCTTCCGTCCAAATCCAGTACCTGGATGGTCTCGCCAAAATGATTCAGCGAAGAGACGCTGCCGGGATCAACCTGCCGTTTGGCACCGTAATCCCCAGATGGTTTGATACGGCCGACCAAGCGCGGGACATCCCCTGGAGGGGAACGACGACATGGCTGTCCGAGCACGTCCAGGACATCAGCGACTACATTGCCATCATGGACTACCGGGACACAGCCGAAGGATCGGCCGGCATCATTCAGTCAGCGCTGGGAGAACTGTCCTACGCCAATGCCATCGGCAAGCCCGGGTCCGTCGTGATCGGTGTAGAGACACTGGACATTGCCGACGGCGGCGATCCCGAGACGATCACTTTCCGTGAAGAAGGCCGCACGTATATGGAAAGGGAACTGGACAAAGTGTACGAGGCTGTCGGGAGCGATCCGGCTTTTGCCGGCATCGCCATGCACCACTACGATTCGCTGCGCCAGCTTCCCTCCGACTGGGGGCCGGACCGGATTACGTGGGAGCCGCCGGACGACGACACCCCTCCTTCTGCCGTAAGCGTCGAACCGACCGCCATCGCGGTAGACCATCAACGGATCGACATCACCTTTGGCCGCGCCTTTGACAATACGGAAGTGGAGGAATACTACGTATACCGCAGCACCGAGAGCGGTTTTGAACCTGACGAGTCCAACCTGGCAGGCAGTACACGAGGCCTTCTCTTCTCCGATACAGGGCTCCTGCCCAACACCACCTATTACTACAGGGTGGCCGCTGTCGACGTGAGGGGCAATCGCGGCCCCGTCTCGGACGAAACGTCGGCCGTCACCGGTGACACGCCGCTCGCGCCGATGATCGTGCGCGGCTTGGAGATCACCCATACCGGCACCAGCGCCAAGGTCAGTCTGCGAGTTGTCGACATGGAGACCAACGAGCCGATCCCGTCCGCTAATGTCCACGGCCGGTTCGCATACGGAGCCGGAAGGTTTGTGGACATCGTGACGGATGAGAACGGCATCGGATCGGCCACCTCCGAAGCGGTCCCGGCTGATTGGCTGGTAGACTTTTTCGTGCGGCGGATCATCGCACCCGGATACTACTGGGCAAAAGCGTACGACGTGCAGGAACCGCTGTCTGCATACGACCCGCCGGAGGAGACACCGGCGGAACCGCCGCAAGAGCCTGGAGCTGACACGCCGAGTCAGGGTGACATCCCCGACAACGGGGCACCTCAGGATGACAGCCCTGACGACGGGACACCTCAGGATGACATTCCCGACGATGGGGCTCCACAGGATGACATTCCCGACGACGGGGCTCCACAGGATGACATTCCCGATGACGGGGCACCTCAGGATGACAGCCCTGACGACGGCGCACCTCAGGATGACATTCCCGATGACGGGGCACCTCAGGATGACATTCCCGATAACGGGGCTCCACAGGATGACAGCCCTGACGACGGCGCACCTCAGGATGACAGCCCCGGCGACGAGCAGCCTGTGCATGCCGGACTCCTCGGGCTGACGTTCAATGAGGGTAAGTTACGTCCCGGTTTCTCTCCCGACATCACCCACTACACACTAAGCGTTGAACATGATGTAAGCGCTATCAATTTGACGGCTGCCATTTCTCCAGAGACGACGGTTATCGTAAATGACGTGCCGCTTTCCGACGAACAACCGTCCGTGGAAATTCCACTGGACACCGCCGACACCACGTTCGTAATTGCAGTCACCCCGCCGGGCGGCCAGGCCGTCAGCTACACAGTCACCGTCATGCGCCAAGAGGCAGAGGCAGCTTCCACGGGTCCGTAAATCTGCCGATCAAAAGAGAGAAAAGCCTGCCGAGGGCAGGCTGATGCGAGCGGCGCACTTCCCCAGTGAACGCCGCAGAAACTGGACAGCCACGGGCCAATTGCACAACCCACCTGTCCGTTTGCAGGTGGGTTGTTGCTGCAAGGCTCTGATTTAATCGAACACGATTCCATCCAGCACGCCCTCGCGCTTCAAGTAGCCGCGCAGCCACGCGTACCGGTCGTCCTGCCAGAACTGCTCGTCCTCCACCAGGCGAGCCGTTTCCTGACGGGCCACTTCCAGCGCCTTGTAGTCGCTCAACAGATCGGCCACCTTGAATTCCGGCAAGCCGCTCTGTTTGGTACCGAAAAAGTCGCCGGGGCCGCGCAGTTCCAAGTCGCGCCGGGACAGCTCAAAGCCGTCCGTGGTTTCGCACATGACGCGCATCCGCTCTTTGCCGATCTCCGACTTGGGATCGGCGATCAGGACGCAGTAGGACTGCTCGGAGCCGCGGCCGACACGTCCGCGAAGCTGGTGCAGTTGAGCGAGGCCAAAGCGCTCCGCGTCGTAGACGACCATAAAGGTGGCGTTGGGTACGTTTACCCCTACCTCCACCACTGTCGTGGAGACAAGCACAGCGTACTCACCGGCGAGAAACGCCTGCATCACGGCGTCTTTTTCCTTTGCCGGCAGGCGGCCGTGCATCAGGCCGATGCGGTATTCGGGAAAATACTGCGTGAGTTGGGCGTGAACGTCAATCGCGTTTTGCACGTCCAGCTTTTCCGATTCTTCGATCAGCGGGCAGATCACGTACGCCTGCCGTCCCTTGCGCAGCTCGCTGCGCATCTGTTCCAGCACGAGGTGAAACTGCTCGTGCTTGCGCCAGGTGGTTTCGATCGGCTTGCGGCCGGCCGGCATCTGGTCGATCGTGGAGACGTCCATATCGCCAAAGGCCGTGATCGCCAGGGTCCGCGGGATGGGCGTGGCGGTCATGAAGAGCACATCCGGGGACAAGCCCTTGCTGCGCAGGATACGCCGCTGCTCCACGCCGAAGCGGTGCTGCTCGTCGGTGATGACCAGCCCCAGGTTGCGGAAAAAGACGTCTTCCTGAATCAACGCGTGCGTGCCCACGATTACGTCGATCAAGCCCATCTGCAAGGCGGAAATCACATCACGCCGCCGCCTGGTCCCAAGCGAACCGGACAATAGCGCCACCTGGATGCCGTGCGGAGAAAGCAGGCTCGTGAGCGACTGCAGATGCTGCTCGGCGAGAATCTCCGTCGGCACCATCAGCGCTCCCTGATACCCCGCCTTGACAGCGGCAAACAAGGCGATGGCGGCCACCACCGTTTTCCCCGAGCCGACATCTCCCTGCAACAGCCGATTCATCGCGTAGGGGGAGCGCATGTCAGCAAGAATCTCCCGGACGACCCGCTTCTGTGCATCGGTCAGCGAAAACGGCAGTGAGGCGACAAACTGGCGCACGTCGTCAATCGGCACGTCCAGCGCCCTGCCCTCCGTCTGCTGTCGGGTGATGCGCCGCAGCGCCTGCATTTTCAACTGAAATAAAAAAAGTTCTTCAAACATGATCCGACGACGCGCTTGCCGTCCGTCCTCCGCACTCCTCGGAAAGTGGATCGCGTGAAACGCCTCTGCGCGCGGCATGAGACGGTAGCGGGCGACGATGTCGGCGGGCAGAATCTCGGGAATCTCGGTCCCGTACTGCTTCAGCGCCTGCTGGATCGCCCTGCGCAGGAGCGAATGCGTGACGTCGCCGCCAAGCGGGTAGATTGGTGCCAGCTCGCCCCGCTTTTGCGCCCGGTCGGAATCCGCCTCTGTCATTTCGCTCACCGTGATCTGCAGCTTGTGCCTGTCCCATTTGCCGGTAACAAGAATCTCCTTTCCGGGAGACAGTCGTTTTTTGACAAACGTTTGGTTGAACCAGACCGCAGTCACCACCACTTTGTCGATGACCAGTTTGACAGCGATGCGAGACTTTCGCTTGCCGTAAAAACGAACAGAGGGTTCGCCGTACACCGTCCCCTGCAGCGTCACCCTCTCCCCGTCCTTTGCTTCTGTCACGTCGCGCACGCGGTAATCTTCATAGCGGGAAGGGAAATACTCCAGCAGGTCACCCACGCTGTGTATGCCCAATCCGGCCAGTGCTTTTGCCCGTTCCTCGCCTACCCCGTGCAGAAGCGAGACGGGCGTTTGATACACATCCGTCATTTTGCATCCAACCGCACACCGAAAATCTTGGCTTCGATTTGCCGGCCCGTTTGAGTGGCAGCCAGACCGCCCTGCGCCGTCTCCTTCAGCGCAGTCGGCATGGAACAGCCGATGCGGTACATCGCTTCGATCACCTCATCCGTGGGTACGACGCTCTTGATCCCGGCCAATGCCATGTCCGCCGCCACAGTCGCGATGGCTGCTCCCATCGCATTGCGCTTGACACAGGGAACCTCCACCAGTCCGGCCACGGGGTCACACACCAGACCGAGCATGTTTTTGAGCGCGATCGCGACAGCCTGAGCCGACTGCTCCGGTGTGCCGCCCGCCATTTCCACGATTGCTGCCGCCGCCATCGCCGTTGCCGATCCTACCTCTGCCTGGCAGCCGCCGGCGGCACCGGAGATGAAAGCGTTGTTGGCGATGCAGTAGCCGATCGCGCCTGCCGTAAACAGGAAATTGACCATTTCTTCGCGGCTCGGCTTCAGTCGGTCAGAGACGGCAAACAGCGTTCCCGGCACAATCCCGCACGCCCCAGCGGTCGGCGTCGCCACGATCGTGCCCATCGCCGCGTTTACTTCGTTTACGGCCACCGACATCGACACCGCATTCAAAAGCGTCGGGCCGGAAAGAAACGGCTTGGTTTTCATGTATTCCTGCAGCTTCTTGGCGTCGCCGCCGGTCAACCCGCTGTGGGAGCGGATATCTTCTGTCAAGCCGCGCCGCACTGCCTTTTCCATCACGTCCAGATTGGTGTACATGTCGTGCATGATCTCTTCCCGGCTGCGCTGGGAGACTTCCATTTCCGCCTCGATCATCACCTGGGAGATCTTTTTCCCTTGGGTTTCCGCCAATTCCACTAGTTCGGCCACGTTGCGAAACATGTTGTTGGGTTCACTCCTCTTCATCCTGCTTCAGCCAAGCGAAAGCAGGGAAACGTCTAAGATGTGGGGAATCTGCCTGATCTCGTCCAGCACCTGTGGCGATACCACCGCGTCGGTTTCGATCGCCATCAGGGCGCGCGAGCCGCGGTCGTGCCGGGAGACTTCCATATGGCCCACGTTGATGCGGTGCTGCGTCAGCACCCTGGCCACACCGGCAATCATGCCGAAACGATCCTCATGGAGCACCATCAAGGTCGGGGTGTCAAAGCCAAGCTGAAAAGAAAAGCCATTAATCTCCGAGACTTCGATTTTACCGCCGCCGATGGAAACGCCGACTACTTCGATTTCCTGATCGTCGTCGGCCAACCGGATGCGGGAGGTGTTGGGATGGCCGGTCAGCTCGTCGGACGTCTTCAGCTGTACGTCGACGCCCATGTCTTTGGCGATGCGAAGCGAGTCCTTCAGACGCAGGTCGGACGTCTCGAAGTCGAGAATGCCGGCTACCGTAGCCACGTCTGAGCCGTGTCCCTTGTACGTCTTGGCAAACGAGCCGTAAAAGGTGATCTCTGCCCGCTTCGGCTGCCGGCCGAACAGCCTCCGGGCCACTCGGCCGATGCGCGCCGCGCCGGCTGTATGGGAACTTGATGGCCCGACCATGATCGGACCGATGATGTCAAACACGCTTTTGTATTTCACCCGGTTCTCCTCCTGAATGGCAAGGGGTCACATATGCAAGCTACACTCTCATTGTATCGTACCACTTTTGAAAGCGCTACATAAATGAAAAGTGAAAAACCTCCCTGTATCGTTCAGGGAGGCTGTCACCTTTACGCTTTTATCATCATGACGCCTAACAGACCCGGTCCCGCGTGCGTGCCGACGATCGGGCCGATTTGCTGCAGGTAGGCTTCGGCCACGTTGAACTCCTGCTTGACCCGCGCCAACAGGTCCGCCGCATCGTCGGGAATCGCACTGTGCAGTACGGCCATCTTGACCGGATCGTCGCCCGCGTACTCCTTCAGCGCCTCCAAGACGCGTGCCAGCGCCTTTTTCGTTCCCCTCACCTTGTCGAACGGAGCGACGTATCCCGCCTCGTCCAGCGTGAGGATTGGCTTGATGTTTAACAGCGAGCCGATCAGCGCCGACGCCTTGCCGATCCGGCCGCCTTTTTGCAGGTACTCCAACGTGTCAACGATGAAGTAGACCCGGACTTCATGTAAAAAGTGATCGATCATGTCCAGGATCTGCTGCTTGGTCTTCCCTTCCCGGGCCGCCCGAGCCGCTTCCACGCAGATCATGCCGTAGACAAACGACGCCTTGCGGGAATCGATCACCGTGATGTCCACCTGTTCCTCCAGCATCGACCGGGCAATCAGCGCGGACTGGTACGTGCCGGACATTGCGCCGGACAGCATGATGGCGATAATCTGGACGTCTTTGCCGTGCTGGTCGATGATCGCCCTGTACGCCTCCGCGAAATCGAGCGGCGACGGCTGCGATGTGGTCGGCAGCGTCTCGGACTGTTTCAGCTTATCGTAAAAAGCGGAAGCGGTAATGGTGACCCCGTCCGTGTAGGTCTCCTCGCCAAACATCACCTTGAGCGGCACGGACACGATCCCGAGAGACTCGCGCAGCGATTGATCGATGTCCGATGCACTGTCGGTCAAAATCACAATAGACATGTTGCGCAAAACTCCTCTCACAGCACACGGCTGCGCTTATTCCACGGAAAAGATGAACGGATAGAGCGGCTGGCCGCCGGCGAGGATTTCCACTTCCACGTCCGGATGTGCTTCAGCCAGCACCTCCTGAAGTGCTTCAGCCTGCTCCTCCTCAACTCCTTCGCCCAGAAAAATGGTGACGATGCCCGTCTCTTCGTCAACGAGACAGTTCAAAAGCGCCTTGGCGCTCTCCAGCAGATCGGTGCCGGCGGTGACGATTTCCTTTTCGGCGATGCCGATAAAATCGCCTTCCTTGATCTCCACATCGCCCATCCGGGTGTCGCGCACGGCGCGCGTGACCAGCCCGGTCTTGACCTGGCCGATGGCGGCCGTCATCGCCTGGGTGTTGGTTTCCAGGTCTGCTCCCGCGTTGAACGCCACCAGTGCGGCCATCCCTTGGGGAATGCTCTTGCTCGGAATCACGGTCACCGGCTTATCCGCCAGCGCGGCAGCCTGCTGGGCGGCCATGACGATATTGCTGTTGTTTGGCAGGATGATCACCTGCTTGGCGTCCAATCCTTCCACTGCCTTGACGAAGTCTTCCGTGCTGGGGTTCATCGTCTGACCGCCTTCGACCACGACATGAACGCCCATGCTGCGGTATATCTCGGCAATACCGTCTCCGGCGGCGACGGCAATCAGACCGTAAGGAAGCGGTTCCATTGGCTGGGCTTTCGCCTCACTCCCCTTTTTCTCCTCTTCACGGAGGATGTTGGCGTGCTGTTCCCGCATGTTTTCGATCTTGATCCGATGCAGGCTGCCAAACTGCTGGGCGTACTCCAGCACGCTGCCCGGGTGTTCGGCGTGTATATGTACCTTGACCAGTTCGTCGTCAGAGATGACCAGCAAGGAATCGCCCATCTGGTCCAGATGATGGCGAAAAACCGTTTCCGAAAACGGCTTTTTGTTTGGTTCCGTGCTGTTGACCAGCCGGATCATGAACTCCGTGCAATAGCCGTAGGTGATGTCCTCTGTTTTCAGGTGCACCTGCGCGCTGTGCTGCTCGTGCACCAGTTCGTCCAGATCGACCTTGGCTGCGGATTGCTTCGCCTCTGCCGCACGCTCGTCCGACGTCTCGCCGCGCAGGGCGCGAAGGAATCCCTCGTAAACAAACAGCAGCCCTTGTCCCCCCGAGTCGACAACTCCTACTTCCTTTAGTACCGGCAGCATGTCCGGTGTGCGCAGCAGTGCAGCCTGCGCCTGTTCGTAGGTCTTTTCCATGACCACCAATACGTCGTCTGTGGCGCGCGCCGTGTAAACGGCTTTCTCCGCTGCCTCGCGGGCAACGGTCAAAATGGTCCCTTCCACCGGCTTCATGACTGCCTGATAGGCGGAATCAACCCCGGCTTTCAACGCCTCGGCGAATTGTCGGGCGCTGATCACGTCCTTACCGCTGACCGCTTTGCTGAATCCGCGGAACAGCTGGGACAGAATGACCCCGGAGTTCCCCCGAGCGCCCATCAAAAGCCCTCTCGCCAGAGCGGCGGCCGCCTCTCCGATCGACACCGATTCCCGGCGCGACAGTTCCTCCACTCCTGACATGAGTGTCAAATTCATGTTAGTCCCCGTATCGCCGTCCGGCACCGGAAAGACGTTTAATCCATCCACCACTTTGGCGTTGCTTGACAGCAGCCTGGCCCCGAAATGAACCATCCGGCTAAACAGCACGCCATCGAGACGCGTATGTACCAACTGATGTTCCTCCTTACGTATCCCTGTCTGTACGTACTCCCTGTACATAGATATTTATCGCAGCCAAATCGACGCCAACCAACTGTTCCAGCGTGTACCGTACGCGCCGCTGCACGTTCCCGGCCACTTCGGAAATCTTCACGCCGTAGCTGACGATGATATGCATGTCCAATACCACTTCACCGTTCTGGTTGTGGACAACGACGCCCTTGCTCAGATTGTCCCGCCCCAACAGTTCGGCAATACCATCTTTCAGCGCCTTCCGGGAAGCCATGCCGACGAGGCCGAACACTTCCATGGCGGCGCCCCCGGCAATCCGCGCAATCACTTCTTCTGCAACGTTCACTTTCCCCAGAGGTGTGCTCAATTCCACTGTCATGCAAGGACTCCTCCTTTTAACGGCGTCACCGTTCTAGTCAGGCACGTATTACCATGCTCTTCCCAATTCTACACCATGAAAAGCGAGAAATGAAGCGTTTTGACGGACACTCCGGGGAAAAGCGGAAAACGGGCATTTCCATGTCAAGTATTGCAATTGACAGGGGGGTGTGCTACTATAAGCAAGTGTTTGTATTTCTCACACCGGGTATCCCGTTTATATGCAGCTAAGGGAGGTGGATCGCAATGGCACGTCGTTGCTTTGTAACTGGCAAGTCTGGCAAAGCTGGAAACGCTCGCTCCCACTCCATGCGTGCTACTCGCCGCAAATGGGGTGTTAACGTTCAAAAAGTGCGCATTCTCGTAGATGGTAAACCGAAGCGCGTTTACGTCAGCACCCGAGCGCTGAAATCCGGTCTCGTTACCCGCGTGTAACGCGATTCGAGACAACGCGAAAAAAAGCACCCGCGAGGTGCTTTTTTGCATTTTCCCTGCTGTTTTTCCTTCCCCTGAACACGGGGCGCTGCCTGCTCGCGCCTCGATCGCTTTGCGAAACATCCCGGAAACGGCTGACGTACCGCCACGCGCGCCCGCTTCCGGTCTCCCCTGCATGAGAACAGCTTCCCCGGGAAGACCGGCTTCTTCCGAGGGCGGGATCAGATGTTGTGCACAGCGATGCCGCCGTCACTTTTTCCGGTTGAACGCCTCAATGACGGCGCGAATCATGCCACCCAAGAACTTCGGCAACTTGATGGTGTAAAACCGCATGCGTACCCCTCCTTACCGAAATTACTTCACGTGATACAGATACCAGCCAGCTCCCACGAGGCCCAATCCCAACAGGGTATACCAAACCCACGGAGGTGCCGTGTACAGAAAAATGGTGATCCCTCCGACAGCCAACGCAACCCCGAGAACACGTCGCAAGGCGCCCCCCTGTCGCAGGCGAAAGGAGCGCAATCCCATTTACTGCCGCACCTCCTTCAGGTGTATTGTTCAAACGTGCATATTACATTATATTCCACCGCGGGGCAAACATGCGTCTCCCGGTGTCGACTAATAAAAAATTCAGGCAACGTGCTGCTGCCTGAATACCATATGCGGATGGCTCCGCTGATATGACCCCATTTTCCCCGTAGACGAGAAAATGGGTGCGGCACGCCGCCTGCCGAGACGGCAGCCGCCCCCTGTCTGAATCTTTTGCGTCCCGCTACGCGATGCGCTTCCGTCCCCCAGCCGAGAACAGCAGGTGCGGCGCGCTGGTCAGCACCACCGTCAGCACGATGCCGGCAATGATCATTTCCGGCAGCAAGTAGGTGATGTTGTAGACGAACGAGTAGAGCGCGACCGGCATCCCCTCCGGCGCGTATTGACCGAACCAGACGACGCCGGAGATAAAGTGGCAGACAAACCGTCCGACCACGCCGACGAACAGGGCGCTCCACAGCACCGCAATCCGTCGCGACGTCCCCTGCAGACCGGACAGCGGGATCATGCCGGACAGTCCCAGGGCGGCAAACGCCAGCGGGTAGTCGAGCAGCACCTGAATGGGCGCAACAATCGTGCCCCCCAGCAGCAGCTGCAGCAGCCCGACGATCAAACCGGTGACCACGCCCGGCAGAATTCCACGCCGCACCGCGATGAGGGCGATCGGCACCATCACCAGGGAGACGGACCCTCCCTGCGGCATTTCAAACACCTTGATTTCGCTGAACACAACCGCAAGCGCTGCCATCATTGCCATTTCCAGCATGACGAGCAGTCGTTGTCGAGCCATGCGCATTCACTCCTTTACCCGAAATACCAATGATAAGAACGACAGCCAAAGAGCGGCTGTGCTCATTCTAACGGAAGCTGTCCTGTCTGTCAAAATGAAGAGAAAAAAAGCCGCGGAACTATCCGCGGCTTCATTCCTTGCCTCATGGTGTGCCCTGCTGCGTTGCCCGCAAGCGATGGCAATGTCGTATACACGATTTTGCTCAGGACTGCGTCCTCACAGCATTTTTTCCAAAAACTGTTTGGCCCGCTCGCTGCGCGGACTGGTGAAAAACTCCTCCGGCGGCGCCTCCTCCACCAGCCGTCCCCCGTCGAGGAAACAGATACGGTCGGCCACTTCCCGGGCGAAGTTCATCTCGTGCGTGACGATCGCCATCGTCATGCCGGACTCTGCCAACCCTTTCATAACCTCCAGCACCTCCTTGACCATCTCCGGGTCGAGTGCCGAGGTAGGTTCGTCAAACAGCATGATCTCCGGCTCCATTGCCAGTGACCGGGCGATGGCCACGCGCTGCTTCTGCCCGCCGGACAGCCGCGCCGGAAAGACGTCGGCCTTGTCGGAGAGGCCGACGCGGGCCAGCAGTTCCCGGGCCTTGGCTTCGGCTGCCTCCTTGGTCACGCCCTTCACCTTGACCGGCGCGTACGTCAGGTTGTCCAGCACGGTCATGTGCGGGAAGAGGTAAAAGTGCTGAAACACCATGCCGATTTTTTGCCGAATCTTCATCACGTCCGCTTTGGGGGCGGTAATCTCGTCCCCGTCGATGAAGATGCTGCCCTTTGTCGGGGTCTCCAGCAGATTGATGCAGCGCAGCAGCGTCGATTTCCCCGACCCTGACGGACCGATGATCGCCACCACGTCGCCGCGGCCGATCTCGGTGGAGATGTCGTGCAGGACGTCAAGCGATCCGAACGACTTGCTTACGTTTTGAATCTTAATCACTGCGTCTGAGCCTCCTCTCCAGACCGTGCGCAAGCCAGGTGAGCAGCATGACCATTACGTAGTACAGCGCACCGGCAATCAGGTACGGCTCGAAGTAGCGGAAGATTGTTCCCTTCACAATGTTGGCGTTCTGCATGATATCGGCCAGCCCGATCGTGGAGACCAGCGCCGATTCCTTCAACAACGCGATCGTTTCGTTCACCAGGGCAGGCAGGATGTTTTTCAGCGCCTGCGGCAGAATGATGTCGATCATCATCTGCCGGTACGGCACGCCAAGCGCCTTGGCAGCCTCCCACTGCCCCTTGTCGACAGCCATAATCCCTGCGCGGATCGTCTCTGAAATGTACGCGCCGGAGTTGAGCGTAAAGGTGAGCACGGCTGCCTCGAACTTCGAAATGTTATAGCCGAATATCTGCGGTGTCGCAAAATAGACGAACGTCAACTGCAAAATCAGCGGCGTGCCGCGAAACACCGAGGTGTAGGCGACCGCCAGCCATTTTAGTATGCGAACGTTGGAAATCTTGATCAGCGCCAGAATCGAGCCCCAAATAAACCCCAGCACCACCGCGAGGAGCGTTACCTGTAAGGTGACCTTTACCCCGTTCAAGATAAACGGGATATAGGGCACAATCTGTTGAAAATCAAACATGCCCGTTTTCTACTCCTTGTCAGGGCCCGGTTATTGGCCGAACCACTTCTTGATCAGCTTGTCCATCTCACCGTTTTCCTGCATTTGTTTAAGCACCTTGTTGAAATCCTCCACGTACGGAGAACCTTTCGGGAAGGCCACCGCAGAACCGTTGTTTTCGGCTTCATTTATCGTGGTGAACTGGAGTCCCGGATTGGCGTCGATGTAGCCTTTGGCCACGGTGTCCTCCAGGATCGCAGCATCGACGCGGCCCGTTTTCACCTCTTCGACGATTTCGCCGGTCTTGTTCAGCGAGACAATTTCCATTCCCTGAATTGTCTTGGCCAGTTCCTTTGCCGCTTCTTCCTGGATGGAACCGGTCTGCACGGCCACTTTTTTGCCTGCCAGCTGCTCCGGCTTGGTCAGTTTGCTCTCTTGCTTGGCGACAATCGTGTTCTTGGCGTCGTAGTAGATGATGGAAAAGTCCACGTTTTTCTGCCGTTCCGGCGTCGGCGTCATGCCCGCCATGACGAAGTCGGCGCGGTTGCTTTGCAGAGCGGGAATCAACCCGTCAAAGTTCATGTCGACGATTTGCACCTCGTAGCCCAGCTCTTTGGCGATGTGCTTGGCGATGTCAATGTCAAAGCCGACGATCTCATCCTGGCCGCTGGACAGGTCGTGGAATTCATACGGCTTGTAGTCGGCCGAGGTAGCCATGATCAGCGTTTTTCCTTCACCGGAGGAAGCTTGTCCGGCCGGCTGTTCCCCTGCAGGCTGTGCGCCGGTGCCACATCCAGCCAGTACCGTTACCGCCAGCAGCGTGGAGACGGCGAGCGAAAACAAGGACGTCTTTTTCATTGATATACCCCCTAGATATGATGTGAGTAAAGTACCTTCGCTTGCCATAAATCGTTGGCTGCGGAAGTGCAAGCTGCCGGCTGCTTCTCCGACAACTTATATTTATTCATCATAATGCTTATTTTAATCATTACCGAAACAATTTCAACTAAATTTTATTTATCAGACAACAACAGGCAGCGTGATACCGCATTGCGCCGCGGTCGGACGTCCCGCCGCTTTTCTTGAAAAAGCCGCCCGCTCTGGCACAATTCTTCCCTGCGATGTATCATGCAGGTGGAAACTGTTGCGAGGAGGGCGTGTATGAACAGGAATTGGACTGAATATTTTCGACGGCTGCTGCCGGATGTGCTGGAAGAACTGCGCACCTACGTGGAAATGGAGTCGCCCACGCACGACTAGGCGGCGGTCGACAAGCTCGGGGCATACATCTCGGACCGTTTTCGCAAGCTGGGCTGCCGCGTTGAGGCGATTCCGCAGCGCGAATACGGCAGCCAACTGCGTGTGGAATACGGAAGCGGCCGCGAGCAGGTGCTCGTGCTCGGCCATTATGACACGGTCAAGGAGATCGGCACACTCAGCCGGGAGCCGTGGCGCATCGAGGATGGCAAAGCGTGGGGCCCTGGTACGTACGACATGAAGGCGGGCATCGTGTTCGGCTATTTTGCCCTGCGCGCGATCATTGAAGAACACCTGCCGCTGGAAAGCAAACTGGTCTTTTTCTGGAACACGGATGAAGAGGTCGGCAGCCCGTCATCGGAGGCGCTGATCAAAGAGGAAGCGAAGCGGAGCAAATGCGTGCTGGTGCTGGAGCCTGCGGCGGGAGACGGGTCGTTGAAAACCAGCCGCAAAGGCGGCGGCAATTTCGTATTGAGGGCAAAAGGACGGGCGGCCCACGCCGGCAACGACCACGCCTCAGGCGTCAACGCCATCGCCGAGTTGGCTCATCACGTCCTTACCGTCCAGTCCTGGACCGATTACACCGCGGGCACCACGCTGTCTGTAGGCACGATCAAGGGCGGGATTGCCTCCAATGTCGTACCGGACTGTGCGGAAGCGGTCGTGGACGTACGCGTCAGCACGTCGATGGAAGCGGAACGAATCAGCCGACTGATGCGTTCGCTTTCCCCCGTCTTGCCCGGCGCCGAATTGGACGTAGAGGGGAGCATCAGCAAACTGCCGATGGAACGGACCAGCGAGACGGAACGCCTCTTTCTTCACGCCCGTTCGTTGGCTGCCCTGGAGGGTCTGGACCTGACCGAGACCGGCGTCGGCGGCACCAGCGACGGCAATGTGGCGGCAGCGGTCGGCACGCCCGTGCTGGACGGACTGGGACCTGTCGGCGACGGCGCCCACGCCCCTCACGAACACATCGTAATTGATGCGATTCCGCAGCGGATCGCGCTGCTGCTGCGCTTGTTCACCACCTTGTAATGACCGCCTGACTTACGGGATCTCAGCCAGTCATTGGCAATTTTTCTGCTCGTCAGCGACAGAAGGGGTGTGATCCGGCACGGCAGGGGCGGGACGAAATCATCGCTGCCCCCGCCCTCTTTTGGGCATTGCGATCCGCCATTCCATTCGCTATGATAGTCCGTATGATGTTTTACGGGAGGCAGTTGCTTTGGCTGTGACCGACAAACGACGTCGCTTTAGTTCCGTACAAATTATCGTATCCTTTTACCTGAGTGCCGTGCTGATTTCCACCCTGCTGTTGATGCTGCCGATCTTTCACCAGCCGGGTGCCCGGCTTACGTTTCTCGACTCGCTGTTTACTGCGTCAAGTGCCATCAGCGTGACGGGCCTGACGGTGATCGCGATTCACGAGGTGTTTAATCAGTGGGGGCTTCTCCTGCTCACGCTGCTTTTTCAGATCGGCGGCATTGGCATCATGACGCTGGGAACGTTTTTCTGGCTGGTTCTGCGGCAGCGAATCGGGCTGGAACAGCGCAAATGGATCGCGACCGACCACAACCGCCCTACGCTTGCCGGACTCGTTTCCCTGATGCGCAGCATCCTCCTGCTCGCCATCTTCATCGAGCTGGCTGGAACCATCATGCTGGGCAGCTACTTCCTGGCGGCAGGGTACCACGCCGATTGGTATACGGCCTATTTTCACGGTTTTTTTGCGTCGGTCAGCGCCTTCACCAACGCCGGGTTTGACATCTACGGAAACTCGCTGATCGGCTTTTCCCACGACTACGTATTCCAGCTGATCCACATGGTCTTGATGGTGCTGGGGGCGATCGGCTTTCCCGTGCTGGTCGAGGTAAAGGACTACATCGCGCATCGGCGGCTCAACCGGCGGTTTACCTTTTCGCTGTTTACCAAGATCACCACGCTGACGTACCTGATCCTGAGCGTGGCGGGCGCCCTGTTTTTCCTGCTGTTTGAATGGGACGGATTCCTGGCGCACAAAAGCTGGGACGAATCGCTCTTTTTTGCGCTGTTTCAATCGCTGTCCACACGCAGCGCCGGTCTGACGACGATGGATGTCAGCGTGCTGTCCACACCCACACTGGTCATGCTGTCTGCCCTGATGTTCATCGGGGCCTCTCCCAACAGTGTGGGGGGCGGGATTCGGACGACCACGTTTTTTGTCATGATCGCCACGGTCATCGCCTACATGCGCGGTCGGAAAGACGTCAAGGTGTTTGGCCGGGAGCTGGAGGAAGACGACATCATGCGCTCCTTCCTCGTCTTCTTTGTGGCCGTCAGCCTGGTCTTTGCCGCAATCGTCCTGCTCGTCTGGATCGAGGGGCAGCCCATCCAGCAGGTCTTCTTTGAAGTGTGCTCGGCGTTCGGAACGACGGGGATGTCCATGGGGATTACATCCGAACTGAGCACGTCCGGCAGGGTGATTCTGATCATCACGATGTTAATCGGCCGGATCGGAATCATCAGCCTGCTGCTCCTGCTGAAAAAGGACGAGCGGCAGATTCGCTACCATTATCCAAAAGAACGGGTAATCATTGGCCAGTAGCCAACAACGTCAAAAGCCATCCTCACAAAGAGGATGGCTTTTTGCTGTTGTGGGTCAGCCGCGAATCGCCGCGATGGCTTGTGCGCGGTCCGACTGATTGAAGACGGCGCTTCCGGCGACGAGCACCGTGGCCCCTGCTTCCTCACAGAGGCGGGCTGTCTGCGCGTTGACACCGCCGTCTACTTCAATTTCAACATGATTCAGTCCGCGCTCGTCGAGCATCCGGCGCAGTTCTTTGATTTTCGGCACGACGCTGTGAATGAACTTCTGGCCGCCAAAACCGGGGTTGACGGTCATCAGCAGCACCATATCCAGATCTTCCAGCACCGATTCGATGGTCACCAGCGGGGTGGCCGGGTTGAGCACAACCCCTGCCTTTACCCCCTGTTCCTTGATCAGGTACAGCGTGCGGTGCAGATGGCGACATGCCTCCTGGTGAACAGTGATCCAGTCCGCGCCGCTCTTGGCAAACTGCGGAATATAGCGGTCCGGCTCTTCAATCATCAGATGCACGTCCAGCGGCAGCTTGGTCACGGGGCGAATCGCCTCCACGATCAGCGGTCCGATCGTGATGTTGGGAACAAAGCGGCCGTCCATCACGTCGACGTGAATCCAGTCGGCGCCGCCCCGTTCGACGTCCCGAATCTCTTCGCCCAGGCGGGCAAAGTCAGCGGACAGAATAGAGGGTGCAATTTTTACCATGGCTTGTTCCTCCGTTGGTATTCTTTCAGTTCCTCGCGAAATTGCTTGTAGTGCTGGTAGCGCTCGGTGTCCAGTTCACCCGCATCTAGTGCCGCGAGGACGGCGCAGCCGGGTTCGCTTACGTGCAGACAGCCGCGAAACTTGCACGAGGCACTGAGTTCGCCAAAGTCGCGGAAAGCCTCCGCCAGGTCGAGCTCGTCGATGCCGATAAACTCCAGGGAACTGAAACCTGGGGTGTCCGCCACATACCCCCCGCCAGGCAGCGGAATCAGCTCCACGTGGCGGGTCGTATGCCGGCCGCGCCCCAGTTTCTGGCTGACGTCGCCAGTCTGCAGGCTGATGCCGGGAAACAAGGCGTTGATCAGCGAGGATTTGCCCACGCCCGACTGGCCGGCAAAGACGGAGATGGAGTCGCGCAGCGCTTCGCGGAGCGCCTCGACACCGCGCATGTCCACGGTGGACGTGGGGATGACGCGGTAGCCGATCTTCTCGTATTTGCGCACGACCGCTTCCACGTCGTCGTCCGCCGCGATGTCCGATTTGGACAGCACGATCACCGCATCGATCCCGGCGTGCTCCGTATGCACGAGAAACTTATCCAGCAAAAACGGGCTAAACGCCGGCTCTGCCATGGAAAAGACGAGCACAGCCTGATCGACGTTGGCAATGGGCGGGCGAACCAGCTCGCTCGTCCGTTCGCCCACTTCCATCACGTACCCCTCGCTGTCGCTGATGACGTCGTACACGACCCAGTCGCCGACGAGCGGATGTACTTTCGCCCCTTTTTTCTTGAACAGTCCCCGGGCCCGGCACTGGTAGACGCGATCCCCGTCGGCCACGTAGTAGAATCCGCTTAATGCTTTCACGATCCGTCCTTCTGGCATCCATGTCCCCCCAACTGCTTATGGCACACTGTCGTAGGTGATGGTGATTTTCTGATAATCCGGTATTCCGTTGCGGTACACTCGGATTACAGCGTTTTTCTGCGGCGACAGCACTACCGGCACGTCATAACCCTTGCTCTCGGTGATCTTCTCATCGATGACAATCTGATTGTCGCCGCGCGCGTCGTTCACCGTAATCCTGACCGACACTTCGCCCTCGCCGTCCAGCACTTCCATGTAGATCGGCTGGGAGGCGAACCGGGCTTCCGCCGGATATTGACCGTTGCTGACGATCAGCGGAATCGCCGTACCCTTTGTCACCCGGGTATTCGGCTCGTACGGCGAAGGCATGCCGATGACAATGCCCTGTTTGTCCGTATAGGCCGGTTCATACCTGATGTTTTGCTGGTCGACCAGAAGTCCCTTCTTGAACAGCTCGATCTGGGCCTGTTCCAGGTTATAGCCGCGCACGTCCGGAATGGTTACCTGCGGCGGTCCCGAGCTGATCTCCACCCGCACGTCCGTCTTGTTGGGAACGACCTTCTCGCCCGCCGCCGGGGACTGGTCGATCACATGGCCGGCCGGCACCTTGTCGTCCTCTTTTTCCACAAAGGTATTGTCCGTAATGGCAAACCCTTTATCCCTCAAAGCCTTTTCCGCATCCTCCCGGCTAAGGTTGGCGAGATTGGGCATCTCTACGGCTTCCTGTCCTTTGCTGACGTAAATCGTCACAATGCCGTTTTCCTTTAACCGCATCGGCGGCGCCGGGTCCTGCCGGATCACGATGTCCTTCTCGACGCTGTCGTTCTCCTCGTAGACCACCTTGGGAACCAGTTTGAACTCGCGGATGCGCTCCTCTGCCAGTGTGCGGTGCGTCCCCTCCACGTGCGGCACCTGCACTTCGGGCACAGACGGGAAGAGGTTTACCACCAGGTTGAACCCGAGAAAGGCCAGAACCATGAACAAGCCGATTGCCCCGACCCACATCGCTGGTTTGACCCACCATCGGCGCGGCTGCGGGCTTTCCTCCTCCTGCTGCCCGGCCTGCCCCTGACGTCCCTGGGCTTCCAGCATCTCCGGTGTAATGGCCGGATACACCTTCGTCTGCTCGTCGTCTACCGGGAACTGAATCTTCTCCTCGTTAAGCCGCTCCGGCAGAAGGCAGGTCTTCAGGTCCTCCATCATTTCCCGTGCGGAAGCGTAGCGCATTTGCGGGTCCTTGACCAGCGCTTTGAGAATTACGTTTTCCACGCTTTGCGGAATGTTCGGATTGACCTGACGCGGTTCGGGCAGGGGTTCCTGCAAATGCTTCAAAGCGACGGAAATCGGTGAATCGCCGGAAAACGGCAGTTGGCCGGTAACCATTTCGTAGAGCACAATGCCCAGTGAGTAAATGTCCGACTTTTCCGCCGTCACGCCACCGCGCGCCTGCTCCGGCGAAAAGTAGTGGACCGAACCGAGCACGGCGTTGGTGTGCGTGATGGTGGTGGACGTCACCGCACGGGCGATGCCAAAGTCGGTCACCTTCACCCGTCCGTTTTTCCCGATCAGAATGTTGTGCGGCTTAATATCGCGGTGGATGATCTGGTTTTGGTGGGCGTGGTCCAGCGCGTCGCAAATTTCCGCAGCAATCCGCACGGCCTCTTCCACCGGAAGCGCTCCGTGGCGGTTGATCAGATCTTTCAGCGTCGAGCCTTCCACGTACTCCATCACCATGTAGTGGGTGTCCCCGTCCTGTCCCACGTCGTACACGCCGACCACATTGGGGTGAGACAAGCTGGCTACGGCCTGCGCTTCCCGCCGGAAACGGGTGACGAAATCTTCGTCCGTTCCGAACTGTGACCGCAGCACTTTCACCGCTACCTGACGGTTCAGGACCAGATCCTTCGCCTTGTATACAATAGCCATTCCACCCCCGCCGATGCGGGCTTCCAGTTGGTATCGTCCCCCCAGTCGTTGACCTTCCATCTCGCTCACCCCTCTCTATTGCCGGTGACGGGCTTGGGTTTGTTGCGAACGGCTACCAATGTGATGTTGTCCTCGCCGCCAGCGTCCAGCGCGTGTTCGACCAGACCGTCCACCTGTGCCTGCAGCGATACGGGACGCTTCAACCACTCCACCATCACCGAATGATCTACTTTGTTGCTCAACCCGTCAGAGCACAGCAACACCACGTCGCCCTCCGACCAGTTGAACTGCCCCAGATCGATGCGCACATCCGGCTCGGTGCCGAGGGCGCGCATCAACACGTTGCGCTGAGGGTGAACCGAGGCTTCCTCGGCGGTGATTTGGCCGCTTTTCATCAGTTCGTGCACGAGCGAGTGGTCTTCCGTCTTCAACTGCAGACCATCCGCGTTGAAATGATACAGGCGGCTGTCGCCGATGTGCGCCGTCACGCCTCCAGTCTCTCCCAACAGCGCGGCCACGATCGTCGTCCCCATGCCGCTGCACTCCGGATGCTGCTGGGCGTATTGGTACACTTCCTCGTTGGCCATGAGGAGCGCGTCCATCAAGCGCTCGCGAGCGTCTTCATCGCTCAGTTCGCCGTCCAGATGACGCAGTTCTTTTACAATTCGCTCAACGGCGAGACGGCTGGCAATATCTCCAGCCTGGTGGCCGCCCATGCCGTCGGCGACCACGGCCAGCACGCGCCCGTTCAGGTCGGCGATGCAGGCAAAGTAGTCCTCGTTGACCTGACGGACGCGGCCGACATGTGATTTCATCGCAATTTCCATGAGATCACCCCGCGGTTTCCTTTGCGTATTGAGCCCGGAGCTGGCCGCATGCAGCTGCAATGTCGCTGCCGTGCTCGCGGCGGATCGTCACATTGATCCCTCGCTCCTCCAAAATGCGTTTGAAGCGGAAGATTTCGTTGCGCGGGGTACGCACGTAATCGCGTTCCGGCACGTAGTTGACCGGGATCAGGTTGACGTGGCAGAGCATGTCGCCGATCAGGTCGGCCAGTTCTTCCGCGTGCTCGGGCTGGTCGTTTTTCCCTCCGAACAAACCGTACTCAAAACTGATGCGGCGGCCTGTCTTGGCAATGTAGTAGCGGCAGGCCTCCAGCAGTTTCTCCAGCGGAAAGCCCCGGTTGATCGGCATGAGCTTGGAGCGCAGTTCCGTATTCGGGGCATGCAGGGAGATTGCCAGATTCACCTGACCTCCCTTGTCCGCAAATTCGTAGATCTTGGGCACGATGCCGCTGGTTGATACGGTGATGTGACGGGCCCCGATGTTCAGTCCGCGGTTGTCGTTGATAATCCGCAGGAAGGCGATCAGGTTGTCAAAATTCTCGAATGGCTCGCCAATGCCCATGACGACGACGTGGCTGGCGCGCTCTCCTTCTTCGTCCAGCTTCCGCTGGGCCATCAGCACCTGGGCGACGATCTCGCCGGCGTCCAGATTGCGCTTCAGACCGCCCAGAGTGGAGGCGCAAAACGTACAGCCGATGCGGCAGCCCACCTGAGTGGTGACGCAGACGCTGTTGCCGTAGTTGTGCCGCATGATCACCGTCTCGATCGCATGGCCGTCCACCAGTTGGAACAGGAACTTGACGGTACCGTCCTGTGACACCTGGCGCGTAATTTCTTGCAGCGGATCGATGCGGAAGGTTTCGCTCAGCTTTTGCCGCAGATCTTTGGACAGGTTGGTCATCTCGTCAAACGAGCGGACACGCTTGACGTACAGCCAGTCAAAAATCTGCTGGGCGCGAAACGCCTTGTCTCCCGCCTCGACGAGCCACGTTTTCAACTCGTCCTGGGTCAGGCTGTAAATGAGCGGTTTTTCGCCCGTATACGATGAAAATGGCATTTTATGTTCACATCCTCAAGTAGTCGCATAGCGAGAAATCATCATTGTATCATTGTACCTTGCATTGCGCGCCGCATCAAACAGGAAATGAGGCCAACCGCGCAAGATGCGTCGCTTTTCCTAGTGTAAACCAAACGGCAAGGACGCAAACAACAGCAAAGGAGCGACATCCGCTGACGGAGTGCCACCCCTTTTCCGCTACCTTTTTCGTTTCAGACGGGCGATAAAAAATCCGTCGCTGTCAAAGTGATGCGGCAACACCTGCACGTATCCCGCATGGCCATCCAGCTTTTCCCGCGCCGCCTCCGGCAGGTCCTGTGCCAGCGCTTCGTCGAGCGCGAATTCCGGATGCTCGGCCACAAACCGGCGCACCACCGACTGGTTTTCCTCCGGTTCGATCGTGCAGGTGCTGTACACCAAAAGACCGCCTGGCGCCAGCATTCCTGCCACCCGTTCCAGCAGCCGGTACTGCAGGTCGGCGATCGCCGCCACGTCGTCCGGGGTTTTGTTCCACTTCAGGTCGGGCTTGCGCCGGATTACGCCAAATCCGGAACACGGCGCGTCCAGGAGTATCCGGTCGAACGCGCCCAGCCCCCTGTCCGGCAAATCAAGCGCGTCGCTCGTGATCGGCGTAATGATCGAGATGCCCAGCCTGTCGGCGTTTTCCGCAATCAACTCCCGCTTGTGCGGATGGACGTCGCTCGCCACGATCTCGCCTTTGTTTTGCATCAGCTCTGCCAGATGCGTCGTCTTTCCGCCCGGAGCGGCGCAGGCATCCAGCACCCGCATGCCCGGCTGGACGGCCAGCGCCGGCGCGACGAGCATGGAGCTTTCATCCTGCACGGTGAAATAGCCTTCGCTGAACCAGCGGGTCCCCGCCGCATGCCCGCCGGGAAACAGGATACCGTGCGGGCTGAGCGGAGACGGGGCAGCGTCCGGATACTCCTCACGCAGCCGCTCCAACAGTTCGTCCCGCGTCAGTTTCAGCGTATTGACGCGAACGGATGCATGTGGGGGGCGGTTGTTGCTCGCACAGATGGCGCGCGTCGCTGCTTCACCGTACGCCGCGATCCAGCGGCGCACCAGCCATTCCGGGTGAGACTCTTCGACCGCCAGCCGGCGCGCAGCGTCTCCCTCCGGCAGGCGCTCCCACACGTCAGGCTGCCGCAGCACGTTGCGCAGCACGCCGTTTACCATTGACGCGATCCCCTGGTGCCCTCTCCGCTTGGCGATCTCCACTGCTTCGTGCACTGCAGCCCGCGCCGGTATCCGGTCCAGGTAGCGAATCTGGTACAGGCTGAGCCGCAGCAGGTTGCGCACCCAAAGCTGCAGCTTTTTGCCGCGGACAAAGTGGGCGAGCACCTCGTCCAGCGTCAGCCGCCGCTGAATCGTGCCGTAAACCAGCTCCGTCACCAATCCGGCATCGGGGGCGCGCAGCTCCCCGCGCTCCAGGACGTGCTTCAACTCCAGATTGCTGTACGACTTGTGTTGCTCCACCCTGTTCAAGACGTCCAGGGCGATTTCGCGCGCTCCCTTGTGTGCCACGTGCTATTCTCCTACCTTTGTGCCGATTTCAATGCCGCTGCCGGCGCCGCGCAAAAAGTCGCGCGCGCTCATCCGTTTCTTTCCTTCCGGCTGCAGTTCCGTAATCTTTACCGCGCCGCTGCCGCAGGCCACGATCAGCCCGTCCTCTTCCCGGGCGACAATCGTGCCGGGCTTAGCCAACTGACCGTCCTCCGCCTGCATCTCCACCCACCAGAGCTTCCACACCTTTCCGCCATAGGTGGTAAAGGCGACAGGCCAGGGGTTGAGGCCGCGCACCTGGTTGTACACCTGCCGCGCATCCCGGCTCCAGTCGACCCGCTCATCCTCCCGTTTGAGCGTAGGCGCATACGTCGCAGCCTCGTGATCCTGCGGCTCAGGCACAATTTCTCCAGCCAACAGCTTCGGCACGGTTTCCACCAACAATTTGGCGCCGGACGCCGCCAGCTTGTCAAACAGCGTGCCGGCCGTATCCCGTTCGTCAATTGGCACGACCACGCGTGAGAGCATGTCACCCGCGTCCAGTGCCTCCACCATGTACATGATCGTCACGCCCGACTCGGTTTCGCCTTCCATGATCGCTTTGTGGATCGGCGCGCCGCCCCGGTACTTGGGCAAAAGCGAGGCGTGCACGTTAATGCAACCGTAGCGGGGCGCATCCAGCAAACGTTTCGGCAAAATCTGGCCGTACGCCGCTGTGACGATCAGATCGGGCTCCAGCGCAAGCACCTCTGCCAGCGCCTCTTCAGCCTTGATCTTCTCCGGCTGCAGCACCGGGATGCCGATGCGCAGCGCCGCTTCCTTTACCGGCGGCGGGGTCAGCACCCGCTTGCGCCCCACAGGCCGGTCAGGCTGCGTTACGGCAGCGACCACCTGGTACCCTTTCGCCGCCAGCGCCTCCAGGCTGGGGACGGCAAAGTCGGGCGTTCCCATAAACAGTATGCGCACGTCTTTCAAAACGGTTTATTCCCCTTCCTCTTCCTGGCTGATCGGATAGACCCGGTCGGCGATATCGATGAACAGGATGCCGTTGAGATGGTCGATTTCGTGCTGGGCGCAGCGGGACAAGAGGTCGTCTGCTTCCAATTCAAACACGTTGCCGTACCGGTCCTGTCCTCTGAGTTTGATCCATTTGTGACGGCGCACATCGCCGCGCAGACCGGGGATGCTGAGACAACCTTCCGGGTAGTCAAACTGCTCCCCTTCATAGGCGATAATCTCCGGATTGACCACCTCGATCAGGCCTTCCCCGCAGTCCATGACGATGACGCGCTTCGAGACGCCCACCTGGGGCGCTGCCAGGCCGACACCGTCTGCGTCGTACATGGTCTCCGCCATGTCGTCCAGCAGCTTGTGCAGGTTGGCGTTGAATTTGGTGACCACTGCCGCTTTTTCCCGCAGGATCGGATCTGGGTGTTTGACGATTGTGCGAATAGCCATTGGTTGTTATCCTCCCTAAAGCAGTACGTGCGGATCGACGTCGATCGTCATCAGCACCTTCTGCTGTTTGTTCCCTTCTTCAAAAACGTCCACGGCCTGGGCCAACAGGTCAGACAGCCGAGGTTCATCCCGATATTTTAACATGATCTGGAACCGAAATCTATCCTTGATGCGCGGAATTGGCGACGCCACCGGCCCCAGCAGAATCGTCGTCTCCGCCAGCCGCGGCCGGAGAAAATCAGCCACGCTGTGAGCCGCCCGGATGACCACAGGCACCTCTTCATGCGAAAAGGTAATCAGCACCAGCCGGTAGTACGGCGGATAGCCGGTCCGTCTGCGCTGCATCATCTCCTCGCGGTAAAACGACGGGTAGTCGTGCCGGGTGGCATGAACGATGCTGTAGTGCTCCGGCGTGTAGGTCTGGATGATGACATCACCTTCCAGTTCGTGCCGACCGGCCCGTCCGCCCACCTGGGTCAGCAGTTGGAAGGTCTTTTCCGCCGCACGGAAATCGGGCAGATGCAGCGACGTGTCCGCTGCGATGACGCCGACCAGCGTCACGCGGGGAAAATCAAGCCCCTTGGCGATCATTTGCGTGCCCAGCAGCACGTCCCCCTGCCCGGTGCGAAACTTGTGCAGAAGCTCCTCGTGCGCCCCTTTGCGGGAGGTGGTGTCCACGTCCATGCGGATGACGCGGATGCCCGGGAACAGCCGGGCCAGCTCCGCCTCCACTTTTTGTGTGCCCGTCCCGAAAAAGCGGATGTGCTCGCTTTGGCACTCCGGGCAGCGGGCGGGCTGAACGATCGTGTAGCCGCAGTAGTGGCAGCGAGCGGTATGGTTGGTCTTGTGGTACGTCAGCGAAATGTCGCAGTGCACGCAGCGGAGCGTATAGCCGCAGGTGCGGCACATGACAAAGGTGGAAAAGCCGCGTCGGTTCAAAAACAGCACCATCTGCTCCTGTTTGGCCAATCTGTCGCCGATCATTTCGTACAGCAGACGGCTGAACATCGAACGGTTCATCGCGCGCAGTTCTTCCCGCATGTCGACGACGTGAACGCGCGGCAGCGGCCGGCTGCCGACCCGCTCCGGCATCTCCAGGAGCGTGTACCGGCCGCGCGCAGCCAACGCGTACGTCTCCAGGGAAGGTGTGGCACTGCCCATCACCACTACGGAGTTGTTTTCCCGCGCTCGCCACAGCGCCACCTCCCGCGCATGGTAGCGCGGCGTCTCCTCCTGTTTGTAGGAACTTTCGTGCTCTTCGTCGATCACGATCAATCCGACGTTTTGAAACGGGGCAAAGACGGCCGATCGCGCCCCCACCACTACCTTCACCTCTCGGCGGAGAATCTTGCGCCACTCGTCGTACCGCTCCCCTTGGGAAAGCGCGCTGTGCAGAACGGCCACGTCGGCGCCGAACCGCGCCTTGAACCGTTCCACCATCTGCGGCGTCAAGCTGATCTCGGGAACGAGAAAAATCGCCTCCCGTCCCGCGGCCAGCGTCCGTTCGATTGCTTCCAGGTATACTTCGGTCTTGCCGCTGCCGGTCACCCCGTGCAGCAAAAACGCCCCGTACTCGCCCGCAGCAATCTGACCGCCGATCGGCTTTAGTGCCGCCTCCTGCTGCGGAGTAAAGGACGGCTTTTCACCGCCGGCAAAGCGGCGCTGCGCATACGGGTCGCGGTAAACCTCCACCTGCTCGATCGCGACCCAGCCCCGCTGCTCCAGACTTTTCAACGGAGAGCGGGTAATGCCCAGCTCTTCTCGCAGCGTCTGCACGGAAAACGACTGCCCCTCGTGCGCGGCAAACAGCTCCAGCACCCGCCGCATCTGCTCCGCCCGCTTCGGCAGGGAATCAATCGCGGAAGTCAGTTCAGCTCCCTCCAGCAGGCAGCGGACAAACGACTGCTGTTTGCGGGTGATCCGGTCCCTCACCTGGTAGTCCGTCTCCAAAAGACCGCTTGCAATCCACCCGGGTACCAGCATCGCCTCGTCGGGAAAGCGCTTTTCCGCCTCGGCAAGCGGCAGCTGCCGTTTTCGGTACACGTCCCACAGCAGGGCGGACTGTCCGCAAGCCGTCTCATCTAAAAGATCGGTGGCCTTTAGCCACTTTTCCGATCGGCCCTTCAGCACGGCGGGAATCATCGCCTGCATCGCCGTCACCCACGGACACAAATACTGGCGGGACATCCACTCGCCCAGGCGGATCAATTCAGGGGTCAACGGCGGCGTATCGTCCAGCACCTGTTCCACATCCCGAAGCCGTCCGGTCCCTTCCTCCGGCTGGTCGGTGACGTCCACTACATACCCCTGCAGCTTCCGGGGGCCAAACGGCACGACAACGCGGCTGCCGACCTGCACCAGCGGTCTCAGCCAGGGCGGTATCCGGTAGTCAAACGGACGATTGGTCCGGTTGACCGGCACGTCCACCACGACGCGGGCAATCATAGCGCGTCAGACAGCGGCCGGTGCGCCATTTTGGCCAGGATCGCGTCGAACAGTTTGTCCGCCACGTCCCGCTTGCTCATCTTTTCCAGCGCTGCCTGCTCCCCTTCCCGCGTCAGCAGCGTGACGATGTTGGTGTCACTGCCCATACCCGCGCCTTCCATCAACACGTCATTGGCCACGATCATGTCCAGGTTTTTTCGCTCCAGCTTGGACTTCGCGTGGACCAGCACGTCCTGCGTCTCAGCTGCAAAGCCAACCACGTATTGGTCCGTCTTCCTCCGGCCCACTTCCTGCAGGATGTCCGGCGCCTTTTCCAGCTCCAGCACCAGCGGACCGTCTCCTTTTTTCATCTTATGCGCATGGACCGTCTTCGGCCGGTAGTCGGACACCGCCGCCGACTTGATCACGATGTCGGATTCCGGCAGATGCCGCATGACCGCGTCGTACATCTCCTGCACCGATTCCACCGGGACAAACTCGACACCAGCCGGCTTGGGCAGCGACGTCGGGCCGCTGATCAGCACCACGTCTGCCCCTCTGTCCCGCGCCGCTTCCGCAATGGCATATCCCATCTTGCCGGAGGCGTGGTTGGTGATGTAACGGACCGGGTCGATTTTTTCCCGCGTCGGCCCTGCCGTCACCAACACGCGTTTGCCGGCGAGGTCGCGGTGAGTCTCCTGCTGTTCGGAAAAAAAGCGGATGACCGCTTCGACGATCTCTTCCGGTTCGGCCAACCGCCCTTTGCCGATCCAACCGCATGCCAGCAAGCCTTCACCCGGCTCGACGAAGCGACAGCCGTACTCCGCCAGCCGCTGCATGTTGGCCGTCACCGCAGGATGGCCGTACATGTTGACGTTCATCGCCGGCGCCAGCATCACCGGCGCTTTGGTGGCGAGAACGGTCGTCGTCAGCATGTCGTCGGCGATGCCGTTGGCCAGTTTGCCGATGACGTTGGCCGTCGCGGGGGCGATCAGCACCAGATCGGCCCGATCGGCCAATTGGATGTGGCTGATCACCGCGGGGTCCGGCTCCTGGAACATGTCGGTGTACACCTGCTGGTGGGAAAGCGCCTGAAAGGTGAGCGGCTGCACAAACTGCATGGCGCTCGCTGTCAGGATGACGTGTACCTGCGCACCCGCCTGGGTCAGCTTGCTGGTCAGCGCCGCCGCCTTGTACGCGGCGATACCTCCCGATACGCCCAGCACGATTTGTTTTCCTTGCAGAGGAAGCATGTTTGGGTGTCCTCCCTTTTTAGTCAGTCTGCCCAACGGCAAGACCGGCGTGGTTGTGTCCATCACGACGAAAGACCGGTCCTTGCTGCGAAAAAAAACAACCTGCGTGAGGTTGTTTGAAAGCAATAACGCGGTGACAAAGCCGCTTTTATTTGCGGACGTCGGTGTATTCGTAAATGACCTGGTCGGCGATCAGCTCTTCCAGCGCCAGGCCGACGAACTTTTTGGACTGCGGTTTTTCCACCTGTACGGGGCTGTTTTCGCGAAGTTGGCGAGCCCGTTTGGACGCGATGGTGACCAGGGTGTATTTGCTTTCCACTTTTTCGGTCAGTTTGTCAATCGATGGATACAGCATGGATTATGTAACCTCCTCAAGCCATTTGCGATACTTGTGAATTTGGCGTTCCTTTTTCAAGTGCTCGGCGGTGATGATCGACTGGATGCGTTCGCAAGCGCATTCGATCATGTCGTTGACCACCACGTAGTCGTACTGATCCATCAGTTCGATCTCCTGACGAGCCATCTCCATGCGGTGACGGATTGTCTCTTCCGTCTCCGTTCCCCGTCCGACGATCCGATTTTCCAGTTCGGCCAGATCAGGTGGCGCGAGAAACAGGAAAACCCCCTGAGGAAATTTTTTCTTCACCTGCAGGGCACCCTGCACCTCGATTTCCAGAATCACGTCGCGCCCTTGTTCCAGCATATCCACCACAAACTGGCGCGGTGTACCGTAGTAATTGCCAACGTATTCCGCCCACTCCAGGAGTTCATCCTGCTCGATCATCCGGCGGAACTCTTCCTTTGATTTGAAAAAGTAGTTAACCCCTTCCACTTCTCCGGCCCGCGGCGCCCGCGTGGTGGCGGAAACGGAATAGACCAGATCCGGCATGCGCTCGCGAAGCGCTTTGCAGACCGTTCCCTTGCCGACGCCAGACGGCCCCGAAAGAACCAAAAGGAGACCGCGATCGTCCATCGTATGTCTTCACTCCTGCCTATTCGTCCGATTCGTCATCTTTTGTCGTCAGTCGCTGCGCCACGGTTTCCGGCTGGACCGCAGACAGAATGACATGATCGCTGTCCGTGATGATGACCGCCCGCGTGCGCCTTCCGTACGTCGCGTCCACCAGCATGTTGCGATCGCGCGCTTCCTGGATGATCCGCTTGATCGGCGCTGATTCGGGACTGACGATGGATATGATGCGGTTGGCGTTGACGATGTTGCCAAACCCGATATTGATCAGCTTGATTGCCATGACGGCCCCGTCCATCCTTTCATCGCTACTCGATGTTCTGAACCTGCTCTCTCATTTTTTCCAGTTCCGTCTTGATCTCGACGGCCAATCGCTGGATGGGCAGATGATTGGCCTTGGAAGCAATCGTGTTTGCTTCCCGGTTCATCTCCTGCAGCAGAAAGTCCAGCTTGCGCCCGACCGCTTCTTCCCTGCCCAACAGTTCCGCAAACTGAGAGCAGTGGCTCGTCAGACGGGTCACCTCTTCACTGATGTCGGAACGCTCGGCCAAAAAGGCCGCTTCCTGTGCAAGGCGCTGCGCGTCCAGTTCAAACGGAGCAGTTTCGGCCCATTCGGCCATGCGTTGATGCAGACGGCTGCGGTATTCGTCGACGACCAGCGGCGCCATTTGTCCGATTTCCTCTGTCCAGACGGAAATCCGGGCAAGTCGCTGTTCCAGATCCGCCTGAAGCTTCAGCCCTTCCTTTCGCTTCATGGACAGCAGGTCTTCCGCCGCTTCCCGACACGCCGCAAGCAGCCACTCGGACGCCTGCTCGGCGTCTGCTTCCGCCGCGTCCCGGGTTTGCACCACACCGGGCAGGAGCAGCAAGTCTTTGGCGGTTAACGGTGTATGTAGCGAAAAGCGTTCGTTCATCTCCTGCGCCGCCGACACATAGTGCTCTGCAACGGCCCAGTCAATGGCAATTCCCTGCCCCGTCAGGCCGCCTGCGTCCACGGTGACGGCCACATCGACGCGGCCGCGCCGGACGAATTGGCCCACAAGCTTGCGCACCGGCTCCTCAAGCATGCCCCAGGTCTTGGGCAAGCGAACAAGGATTTCGCAGAAACGATGGTTCACCGCGCGAATCTCCACAGTGAGCTGCAGCGAACCGTACATCCCTACACTTCGGCCGTACCCGGTCATGCTTCGGACCATGGTTCTCACTTCCATAGACGTAAAATCGTTAATTTATTATAGGAGACAACTCTCTGCAGTGTCAACCAACGCCGCAGGGACAAGTCGATTCCGCCGTGGTGCGCTTTGTGATACACTGTCACTGACACTTTTTAGACAGACGAATCGTGGATACGTGCAGGATTGCTGCACACGTGAGGTGAGCACTTGTGGCATTTGACGGAATCGTGACCCGTGCGGTCGTGCGGGAATTGCAAAAACTGGCGGGCGGACGGATCGCCAAAATCCATCAGCCCCATCACAGCGATATTGTCATGCAGATTCGGGCACAGGGGGAGACGGTGAAGCTGCTGCTTTCCGCCAACCCCACCTATCCCCGGCTGCATGTGACGACTGAGGAGTTTACCAATCCGCAGGAAGCCCCGATGTTTTGCATGCTGCTGCGCAAGCACTGCGAAGGCGGCCTGATCGAGGCAATCGAACAGGTGGACATGGAGCGGATCGTGCACATTGATATCCGCACCCGCGACGAACTGGGCGACACGGCGCGGCGGCGGATTGTCATGGAAATCATGGGCAAGCACAGCAACATCATCCTGCTCGACCCATCCAGCAACACCATCCTGGACAGCGCCGTGCACGTGACCCCGGCGATCAGCCAATACCGGCAGGTTCTGCCCGGCCGTCCCTACGTCTCCCCGCCCAGCCAGGAGAAGCGGGACCCGCTAGCCGTGACAGAACAGGCGTTCATCACGGCGATCAACTGGAATGGCGGTCGCTTGGACCGGCAGTTGGTGGACGCTTTCACCGGGATCAGTCCCTTGTTGGCCAAAGAGATTGTCCACCGAGCGGGCCTGCCGACGCGGGAAGCGATGTGGCACGCCTTTGCATCCGTGATGGAAGCGGTCAGACAGCACCGGTATGCGCCGATGATCGCGGAAAGCCGAGAGAAAACACAGTTTCACGTGGTGGAACTGACCCATCTGACGGACGCCGCCACAACTTCCTTTTCCACTGCAAGCGAATGCCTGCAGGCGTATTACGCCGTCAAGGCACAGCGGGACACGGTCAAGCAAAAAGTGCACGACCTGATCCGCTTCGTCACCAGCGAACGGAACAAAAACGAGAAGAAAATCGAAAAGCTGGAGCAGACCTTGGCCGAAGCGAAAGACGCGGAGATTTTCCGGCTGTACGGTGAACTGATCACCGCCCACATGCACCAGCTCAAACGGGGCGATACCGTCCTGGAGGCGGTCAACTGGTACGACGAAGCGGGCAGCACCGTGACCATTCCGCTCGACCCGTTGAAGACGCCATCCGAAAATTTGCAGGCCTACTACAAGCGCTACAACAAGGCGAAAAACAGCCTGCAGATCGTGGAAGAACAAATCCGGCAGGCGCGCGAAGAGATCGTCTATCTGGACGGCCTGCTCGTCCAGTTGGAGCACGCCTCCCTGCAGGAAGCGGAAGAAATCCGTGAAGAACTGGCGGAACAAGGGTATGTGCGCAGCCGGCAGAAACGGACAAACAAAAAGAAAAAGGACGTCCGTCCCGAACTGGACGCCTACACGTCGAGCGACGGCACGGAGATTCTCGTGGGCAAGAACAACAAGCAAAACGACTACCTGACCAACAAGCTGGCCGGGCCTCACGACACGTGGCTGCACACCAAGGATATCCCCGGTTCCCACGTCGTCATCCGCTCCCGCCAGGTCTCGGAACAAACCCTGCGGGAAGCGGCCGTCCTCGCCGCGTATTACAGCAAGGCGCAACACGGCAACCAGGTGCCGGTCGACTATACGCTGGTCAAATACGTAAAAAAACCGAGCGGAGCCAAGCCCGGTTTCGTCATCTACGAACAGCAGCGGACGCTGTACGTCACTCCCGATGAAGCGCTGGTTCGCCGGCTGAAGGCGAACAACCGCGCGGCGCATAGCGAGACTAGGTAGGTTCATACTAAGAGCATGAAAGGAGGGTTCGTGCTTGAACATCCTGCTCAAGCTCTTGGTAAACGGCATCATCGCAGTGCCGGGGCTGCTGTGGTCGGGAACGTCGCTTTCGTTTGCGCTGGTTACCAGCGCAGTCGTCAGCCTGGTGGCCTACGGGCTGGGCGATGCCTTCATTCTGCCACGGACCAACAATACGTTTGCCAGCACGGCAGATTTCGGGATGGTATTTGCCCTGTTCTGGCTGGCCGCGTCTGTGTTTGCGCAGCCTTTTCGCCTGTCCGGCCTGTTTTTGACGGCCTTTGCCATTTCCATTGCCGAATACTTTTATCATGACTATTTGCAGCGACATGGGGTCCATCACACCAAGCACCCCGGCTGACACCCTACCATTACATGCAAAGGAGGATCGGGATGGACGTCATCGGCATCATCCAGACAGATTTGAACGAGTTTAACGTTCTGTTTGTACCGGATCAAAACAGCGGCGAAAACAAGGAACAACAGGATCAGCGTAATCAGCGTGGCCAGGAGAGCCAATCCAGTCAGGACAACGATAACGACTCCCTGTTTCTCGATTTCCTGGGTGACCAGACTGCTGAACAGGATCAGCAGGGGCAATCCGGAAATCAGCAGAGCGGTCCGCAGGAAATGACCGTCCGGATCAAGGGCATTCCGGAGGGGCAAAAAGCAAACTTTTTGCAGATGTATCAGATTCTTCACGACGCCAAGCACACCCGTGATCTGGAACAGTCACTGACCATCGTCAGCCGGGGAGACCAACAGCAGAATCAGAAGGAGACAGGCATCTCCGGCGTACGGCACTGAGTTCGATCGCCACAGGACCGGCAGATCGCGCAAAAAAACCTGGAACGATAACGTCCCAGGTTTTTTCGTGGTTGAATCTTCTATGTCCAGCTTGTCTTTTTATTTTTAAAAAACCCCCGCTCTGCCGTCCGGCCTCATGTTTCTGTAACCTGCTCTCACACAGGTGGGTGACCCGTCCGCGTTTCTGCCTTCCCATGCGTCCCAGGCCGGGAGGTGGGCCTGACATACGGCGCGAAGTTCTGTCTCCCTAGAAACACTCATAAGGTTAGAAACATTTATGGCCTCACGTACATCGCAGGATCTTTACACTTCTTACTCTACCACAGATGGCTTCCGCTCTCAATGGATATTCTCTCACCTGCAGCATATTTTCCGCTAGACTTGGTTGCGCTGTTCACACGTTCTTGCGGTTGTGTAGCCGGGACCAAAAGATTTCTTGACAAGCTCCGGCTTCAACCGGATAGGAACGGGACAAACAGGCCATGCTACAAAAAAATTTACCCGTTTGGAGGCAACCCGCAATGAAAAAGAACGTGTTTTGTGCGTGGGTGATCGTCTGCTGGCTGGTATGCGTCTCAGCGCTGCCCCCGGCTGCCGGTGCCGTCGGCATTCCGCCAGCGTCAAAGAGCCAACAGGGGTACGGCAACGAAGCGTTCCGCAATGTCACGGTCAGCAAGACCGACACCAGCCAATACGTCGTCAAGGGACAAGCCCGCGTCCTGGAAGGCAATGTCCGCTACGTGGTCACGGACGGGGCTACCACCCTGATCAACAGTTTCGTCTCCGCCAGCCGCGGCGGCCTGTCATGGGGCTCGTATGAACTCAACCTGAACCTGCCCGGCAGCAAGCAGCCGCTTACCTTGATATTGTTTGAAGAAATTGCGCACACGGGTGCCCGTCGGCACGAACTGAAAATTCCGCTTCCCTGAATCGAGTAGGAGGGGGTGGTTAACCCCCGTCCTCTCACACCACCGTACGTACCGACCGGTATACGGCGGTTCACCAAGCTTGACGAAGTGTGAAATATCGCTGTATCAAACTCATCAGCCCTTGTTGTTGCCAGTAGGCAATACCAAGGGCTTTGTGCATGTGCGGGGATTTTGTTGTCCGCCACGCCCCCTTTCGGGTGTTTGCGATTTCCAGTGCTCTGTTGTGAGAAAATCCAAGCGAACGAAGTTCGCGGTACCTCGTACGAACTCGTTTCCACTGCGTCCATAGACAGAGCCGGAGCCTTCGGCGAATCCATTCCTCTATTCGCAGAAGATGGGTTTTCGCCTCGGCCAGCGCAAAATACCCGATCCATCCCATGAGGTATTGGTTGAGTTTTTGAATCCTCTCCTGCATGGCCATGCTTCGATGTGGGTTGGTTAATTGGCGAATTCGTCCTTTTAACCGGGTGATCGATTTGGGATGCAGACGTATCCGCGCTTCCTTTCCCGGAATAAAGCTAAAGCCGAGGAACTTCCGGTTGCACGGGCGGTCCACCGCACTTTTCTGTTGATTTACCTTGAGTTTGAGAACCCTGGTCAAGTATCGCTCCACACTTGCCTTTACACGTTCACCCGCACGTTTGGAGCGGACGTAGATGTTGCAGTCGTCCGCATAGCGGCAGAAACGGTGTCCCCTTTTCTCCAACTCCTTGTCCAGGTCGTCTAGCAGAATGTTGGCCAACAGCGGACTTAAGGGGCCACCTTGCGGCGTGCCCTCTTCCGTCGTGACACACACTCCGTTGACCATGACTCCGGATTGCAGATAAGCGCGAATTAGTTTAAGAAGGCGCTTGTCCTTCACCTTGCGGGCAACCCGGCTCATTAGGATATCATGGTTGACCCGGTCGAAGAACTTCTCCAAGTCGATGTCGACCACATACCGGAATCCTTCGTTGATGTACTGTTGTGCTTTCCGCACAGCACTGTGAGCACGGCGGCCTGGACGGAACCCGAAGCTGGAGTCGGAGAACTCTGGGTCGAATATGGGAGTCAATACCTGCAGGATGGCCTGCTGGATGAAGCGATCTACCACGGTAGGGATGCCTAGCAATCGTATTCCCCCGTCAGGTTTCGGGATTTCGACCCTGCGGACAGGAGACGGCTTGTAGGTTCCCTTCTCGATTTGCGACCGGATGGTCGCCCAGTGCTGACGAAGGTAGTCGCGCAGTTGTTCGGTTGAAACACCGTCGATTCCCGCAGCACCTCTGTTGGCCTCCACTCGTTTGAGAGCGGCCATGAGGTTGTCCCGTGACAGCACTTTCTCCAGCATGCCCCTGACGATACTCCTCTCTTCGCACACATGTTGCTAAGCTTGCCGTACGATGCTCAGCCCTTCTCTGTACCCTCGGGGCTTCACCCCTACTATTCAGAGGAAGTTCCATTTCGGAATTCTGCTTCGACGCACCGTATCGAAAGGGATTAGAACATGTGTTGACTTGATGTTCGGCCCTTCCTCCTTCGAGCGTCCTCTAACGGAGTACTATGGCCTCTGCTGACTTCTGCATGTTCAGCGCCCCCTCGCGGAGACGGTTGCCAACGGTAGTAGGCGTATCATGCAGACCTCCCCGGGTAAGGACGGTAACTTTCGTCCCATGTACCTGCCCAATTTACTGCTGCACTCCTTGGCTGTATGGGGCTTCACCTTGTTCGGCAGGCTCGCCCGAGTACAACAGCCTCAAATTGGGTTCGTGTACCTCAGGTCAGGACTTTGCCGCCGGCTTCCTTCAGATTCCGCCTCACGGCGGACACCCTTGCCTTAAGCTAACGGTTGGTACAGCCAACCCCCGTTCGGGACTTTCACCCTATAGCTACCGCCCATGCCGGGCGCACCGAAAAAAACGCCGTGGCTTCGGCGTTTTTTCACATGCGCTTCCGTTTGGCCTGTACCAGCGATTCAAAGGCGGGATGCATGATCAACTTGGGCTGCTGCTCCTTCTCCCAGGCCAGCGACTGCTCCAGATTCTTCTCCAGGCAAGCGGTCAAACCCGCTTTGGTGACGGCCAGCGCATGACGGGGCAGCCGGAGAAGGGCACTGATCAACTGCTGCGCCTCCTGCTCGATTTCGGCCGCATCCACGGCCTTGTAGATCAAGCCGATCCGCTCCGCTTCGCTGCCGGAGATTTTTTCACCGAGCAGGGCCAAACGCTTGGCCTGGGCCATGCCAACCAGGCGCGGCAGCAGATAGGTGCCGCCGAAATCCGTGGTCAGGCCGATCTGAACAAACGGCTCCTGCAGCACCGCGTCCCGGGCTGCGATGACAAAGTCAGCATGAAGCGCCAGATTGAGGCCCGCCCCTACTGCCGCCCCTTCGACCAGGGCGATTACCGGTTTGGGCATGTGATGAAGCTGCGTCAAAAACGCGTTGATCACCGTCAGTGACTCGTCAGCCTGGGCGGGGTCACGCAGCGCTCCCAGTATGCTTAAATCGGCCCCCGAGCAGAAGTTGCCACCGGCGCCGCGCAGAAGCACCACTTCGACAGCCGGTTCAGCGGCAGCCCGTGCGATCGCCTCCTGTAGCAGTGAAAACATCTCCAGCGTCAGCGCATTCAGTACCCGCGGCCGATTGAGCGTAATTGTCCAGATGCCCTCCCGCAGGTCGGTTAGGATCGGCATGTCTTGTCCGTGTTCCATCAGTGTCTGCTCCTTTCTTTACAGCATACGCTGCGGGATGACGCCTTCCTGTTCCAAGCGGGTCAATTCGTCATCCGTCAGGTTCAGCTTGGTTTTCAACACGTCACGGGTGTCTTCCCCGCAGCGCGGAGGAGGCGTCATGCCGTCCAGCGGGCGGGATCGTTCCACGCGCACCTGCAGCGTCTCTCCATCGGTTCCGTACGGCAGGGTAAAGGCGACTTCCCGGCTGGCGACATACGCACTGCCGCTCCAGGTGTCCATCTCTTCCACCGCGGTCAGGCAGCAGTCCACTTCACTCCCCAGTTCGCTCCACTCTGCCTGCGTCCGTGATAAAAACAGGGCTTTCATTTCCTCGTAAACGTCTGGGTGGTCAGCGATCAACGCGCCGTGCAGGGTCTCCCAGTCTTCCCGTCCAACCGCCCGGCAGAAGTTGTGCCAGAACTTCTCCTCCAGCGCCGCCAGCGTGACGTACTTGCCATCCGCGCTCTCGTACACCTGGTATGCCAGCATGCCCTTCAGAAATTGGCCCATCGCCATCGCCTGCCCGTCATGGGCGAGCAGGGCATGCAGTCCCATCCAGGAGGAGAGCACGTCCACTGCAGCGACGTCGAGGTAAGCGCCCTGTCCGTGTCGATATTGCCGAACCAGCGCCGCACAAATTTGCTCGGCTGCGTACAGGCCCACAGCGTAATCGGCGATCGGCACTTCCGGGGGGACCGGCCTGCCTTCGCTGTCGCGAATCGCTGACAGCAGCCCGCTGATCGCCTGGTAGTTGAGGTCGTGGCCGCCCAACTGGTGCATGTCCCCCGTCTGGCCGTATCCGGTAACCGAGCAATACACCAGCGAAGGATGGACAGCAGACAGGCTGTCGTAGTCCAGACCGAGGTGGCGCATCACGCCCGGACGGAAGCTCTCCACCACCACGTCAGCACGGCTGGCCAGGTCAAACGCCAAGGCTCTGCCCGCTTCGGTATGCAGGTTTAGCGCGACGCTCCGCTTGTTGCGATTGGAGCTTAAAAACAACGCCCCCGTCTCTTTGACCCGCGGCCCCAGCGAACGGCCGGGATCTCCCCCGGGATGGGCTTCCACCTTGATCACTTCTGCCCCCAGGTCGGCCAGCCTCATTGTGCAATACGGCCCGGGGAGATGACGTGAAAAATCGACGACCGTGATCCCTGTCAACATGCGGTTTCCACCCCTTTCCACCCTTGTCCATGTTTTGGTATTTCGTGATGGGCGGGCCGCATTCCTTCATTGTCAGAAAAATGCCAACACAAATACAGCCGTTCAAATATCGAACGGCTGTTGTCAGGTGATAAAGCGCAGTGTGAGCGGATAGCGATAGGGTATGCCGTCATTGGCTCTGATCGCCGCCATGATGACGACCACCACCCAAAAGACGAACAGGGCGAACAAGAGCAGGACGCCAACAAACAGAAAAATCAGCAGCGTACTGATCGCCCCGTATATCGTGACACTGATGCCAAAGTTGAGTGCCTCTTTCCCTTGGCTGTCGACAAACGCTCCCTCTTCCCGCTTGAGCAGCCAGACAATCAGCGGCCCCAGCACGTTCCCCAGCGGAATGACAAATCCGGCAAAGGCAGAGAGATGCGCAGCGACCGCCCACATCCGCTCCTGTTTGCCGGGCCGTTCCTGATTCATGCATAGCCCCCCTTGTTTGTTCCTTCACTTTCAAATGTACGGCAGACCTTCCGAAAACTTGCGGAGAGAAAAAAGCGCCTCTTAAGGAGGCGCTTTTTTCGTGTTTAGTAGGGGCTGTCAGGGCTGTCATACCAGTGACGCATGGACGAGGAACCGTACGAGTCGCATCCTTTTCCGTAGCGCTCTTTCCGATAGTGATAGCAATCGTACTTGTAGACCGGTTTGTAGTAGCATTTTTTCTTGTAGTACTTCTTCTTACAGCATTTTTTGTAGTGGCATTTGTGCCCGTGAGACTTATGGCATCCGCAGCTCATGAGCTCACCCCCTCTGAGTTGGTACAGTTACATGCTATGTCGAAGGGGTGGCATTGGCATGGTACACTTGTCTAAACTGTACAGAAATAAACGGATAACCATGAGGGCATTACTGCGTGACGATCTTCCGCAGTTCGTTGATTCCGTGATGATCGGGGATTTCCTGAAACTCCTTTACCTTGGGCAAGGTTAACAGATGGGGCCGAGTCATGTAACCCGGTTTGGAGATGTAGACCACGTCGCAGTTGGCAATCAGCTCAAACACGTCAGGGTGGTTGGCCTCGATTGTCCGCAGGTCCAGATGCGTGATTCCGGCGTTGTACAAGTCGTCGATCATGCCTTCCGCTCCCCGGATGGTGGCGCAGATCAGGCCCACCTTGGTGTGGCGGGGGTACGCTTCCAGGGCGGGAATGACGATGGTCGGGTCGGGGATGAAATCCAGGCTGACCACCGGAGGCGCTTCCCGCGGGAGCGCCTGCTTTATTTTGAGGGTAACGCTGGGATGGGTGACAATTGCCTTGTACTGCTGCAAAAAGCCGGCGTCCTCTTCCAGCCGCTCCCAAAATTCGTCAAACGTGCGACCTTCCACCATCGCGCTCGGCAGGTGATACTGCACCAGCCGCAGATACTCGGCCAGCTCCAGTTCCGTAAAGCGGAGAAACAGCACGGGGGACTGGTTGATCTCCTGCATGACAGCGGACAAGACGCGCGTAAACTCGTCCATCGAATATCCCATTGCCTTTACCTTGTGCAGCGTTTCCTTGGCCAATAGCGCCAGGTGGGCGGGGTTGCGGGTCAACAGGGGGTCGTTTACCACGCTGCTGACGATCGTTCCCCGTCCCTGCCGGGAGTCGACCAGTCCCTCCTGCTGCAAGCGCAGGTAGACACTGCGCACCGTGTTGTAGTTCACCTTGAGATGGGCAGCCAATTGCCGTACAGTCGGAAGCTGTGATTGCGGCGGGAGTTCCCCGCTGCGGATGAAGGCGGCAATTTGCTGATACAGTTGTTCGTGGTACGAGATGTTGGAATCTTTTTGCAGAGACAGACGATGCACGATACAACCCCCCGGATCTGTGGTGCTCCTATCGTAAATCAATTCTGAATCTATCGTCAATAGCGGCACAAGGGTTGAGCCAGTCCCTTGGGGAGATACTAAACGGGACACAACATGAGAAGAAAGCGGGGTGACCCAGATGGGCGAGCGCAGCCGTTTTCGTGAAGGCGACAAGTCTCCGAAAAACGCGGTCTACATGGAAATCGGGGAAACCGGCGCCAGCGTGCAGAACCCGATGATCATCGAGCTGGGCAAAGGGGACAAGTTTCCCCCGACCCGCAACAAGAACCGCGTCTGGACGCAAAAGTAACCGCTATCCACGGACAAAGGGAACATGCGGCTCCGCAATGGGCGGAGCCAGTCATTCCCTTTTGCCCGGGCAAAAACCACCCCCGCGAGCAGGGGCGGTCGCGTGTTACTCGTCTTCGTCCTCGGCGTCCTCTTCATCGCCTTTCAGGTAGATGATCGTAACCCCCAGGCTTTCCAGGAGCTGCAGCACTTCCCGGTTCAGCTCCTCGTCCCGCAGCAGGCCCAGGCTCTCCACCAGTTCCAGCTCTTCCAGATCGCCCGATTCGGCATCCTCAATCAATTCGATTACTTCCGTCATATCTCTTTCCTGCAGAATGGAGAGAATTTCCTCTTTGGTCATCTTCTAACCTGCACCTCGTTTTCTGCTTGCGTTTTCCTTTATAATAGTACATGGTTGAATCGGAAAACAAAAGAGCGAGGAGCTTGTCATGTACCCGCACCCCTATCTGGAATACCTGGTCCAGTTCCACGCCGAACGGGACTACTTCGAATGTCACGAAATTTTGGAAGAGTACTGGAAAAGTGAGGCCGGACAGCGCAGCCCCGTCTGGGTCGGGCTGATTCAGATCGCCGTCGGGCTGTACCACCACCGCAGGGGGAATCAGGCCGGCGCCGTCAAAATGATGAACAGCGCCCTGCGCATCCTGGAGCAGCAGCAGGAAGCAATCGGCCGTCTCGGTCTGGAACCCGTCACCCTGCTTCACCTTCTCCACGACGTCGTCACCGAGATGGAGGCTGGCGCTCCGTACCGCAGCATCTCACTGCCGATTGCTGATCCAAACTTGCGCCTGCGCGTGCAGCAGATGTGTGCGGAACGGGGATTGCCATGTGATCGGCCAAGCGACATGGCCAACCGGTATCTGCTGCACAAGCACACCTTGCGCGACCGCAGCGCCGTCATCGCCGAGCGGGCCCGCCAGCTCTCGCTTCGGGACCGGCACAAACAAAACGGGCAATCGCGCTGAATCCCGCCGTCACATTCAGCCCATGTACACCCAGAAGACCAATGCGAGAATGATGCCCAAATCGGCCAGCATGTGGCTGAACCACGTGGCGTACACGGCGGGAAACACACCCTTGAGCCACCCCCAGAATACGCCGATGGCCAGCACCATGAGTGTAATCCACACACCCCACCGCCAGCCGAACAGAACGGTGGCCACCAGCAGATGATACAGGCAAAAAAAGAAGCTGCTGAGCAGTACAGCAGCGAAGCGGGACATGGCAGCCAGCAGCCGCTCCAGGACGAACCCGCGCCAAAACAGCTCTTCCAACAGCGAATTGACGGCTGTCATGTACAGCGAAAACCACCAGAGCGCCTGCCGGGTGAGTCCCCATCGTTCCAGCACGGCGCGGATCTCTTCCGGCTGCACCCCGGAGGCGAAAAGCAACCGGATCCCGGCGAGAATTCCCGTCAACATGAACGCTCCCGCAGCTAGCCCCCAGACCGCCCCCTGCTTGTCAAAGGGGAGCCACGCACGCCGCCAACTGTCGGGCAATCCCCCTTCCCACCATCCGTGCAGCAGGGGAATGCCGAGGCAGACCAGCAGGTGAAATGAGACGAACGTGACAGCCAGACTCTCCCTTTCCACCAATCCGTAATAAACAGCCAACGTTGCGATAAAGCCGTAGGCGATCAACAGCAATAGCGAGCGTTTCCGCTTCATGAAAATTCTCCTTGCTCCCCAATCCAATCTGATGCCCTTAGCTTCCCCCCAGTGCCGGCAAGCCATACCCAACTGAAACCAACAGAGTCATATACAAACCAGTGGGCAGGTGGTATACTGTTTGAATCGGATTGATAAAATGATTTTGATTAAAACGGAGAGTGGCTGCCATGTTGTGGCGAAATCGTACGTTTCTCCTGTTAATGATCGGGGAAGTGATCACCGGATCGGGGCTGTGGATTTCCATAATCGCCAATCTGCAGTTCATGCAGCATCTGATCCCGTCTGACGCGCTCAAAGGGCTGATCCTGATGAGCGGCCTGGTGGTAAGCATCCTGCTGGCACCCAAGGCAGGCGTCGTCATCGACCGCTCCGACAAGCGTCGGATCATGCTGGTGTCCAGCCTGGTTCGCTGTCTGAGTCCCATCTGCATGTTTCCTGCCATCGCGCACGACTCGCTCGGGTGGATGGTCGTTTCCCTGATCATCATGCAGGCGTCCGCCGCCTTTTACTTCCCTACCCTGCAGGCATCGCTGCCCGCGATCCTGCCGTCGTCGGAACTGCTCAAGGCGAACAGCGTCTATCTGAACATTTCCACGCTGTCCCGCATCGGCGGAACCGCGATCGGCGGTGTCCTCGTCGCCTCGATGGATCTTCGGATGCTCTACGCGCTGTCCGTTGTTGCCTACATCATCGTGACGCTGTTGACCTTGCTGCTGCGAATTCCGCCAATCGCCTCCCACAAACAGCAGGAGAAGGTGGAGTTTCGTGAAGTGCTGACGATCACCAAAAAGGATCCGGTCCTGCTCGTCGGGCTGGTGAACATGGGGTTGATCACGCTGTTCCTCGGCGGCATCAACTTGCTGGTGCTTAACTTCAGCGAAATCCAGCAGGCGCCCGAAATGATGGGCTGGATCTACGGGGTGGAGGGGACCGGCATTCTGGTGGGCGGACTGCTGGCCAAGCGCTGGATCGGCGGACGCAACCTGATCGTCGTATCCGCTGCCCTCTTGTTTTCGTTTGCCCTGGCCCAATACGGAATGTCATTCGCGGAAAACCGGATCATGGTGCTGGCCTCGTTTGCACTGTTCGGCATGACCGTCGCCTTTTTCTTCCCGGTCACCACGACTGTGTTTCAGCGACGGCTGGAGGAGCATCAGCAGGGGCGTTTCTTCTCTTTCCGCAACATGCTGGATCGCGGCGTTTTCCTGATCGCCCTGGGTACGACCGGCGTCTGCCTCGACCTTATGGGAATCTCCGGCTACATGCTGGTGATCGCCACCGCCACCCTGCTGACGGGCGTGGTCACGCTGTCCTACAGCATCAAAAACAAGCTGGACGTCCGAGAGACAGATAAACCAGCGGCGGCGTAGGGCTTCTTTAAGAAAAGACAGCGAATCGCTTTCCCCTTTTTCTGCAAAAAGGTGTACACTAGAGATATCATGGGCCAAGGAGGGACTACTTTCATGCAGATTTTATCGTCCACAGCCCTGGGCATGCTGCTGCCACTGCTTATGGCGACAGTGGTGATCGTCCTGCGCATGCGCGGGTCCAGAAAGCCGGTGTCCGTGCGGCGCATCATCCTGCCGCCCCTGTTCATGTCTACCGGTTTTGCGATGTTTCACTTTCCGGAAACGGCCACGCCGCTCATCTATGACGTGATCGCCTTTTTCACCGGGATGATCTTTTCCATCCCGTTGATCCTCACATCCCGCTTCGAAATCGTCGGCCAGGACGTCTATCTGAAACGGTCCCGAGCCTTTTTCGGCATCCTCGTCGTCCTGGTGATAATCCGCTTTGCCATGAAACTGTGGGTAAACGATTCGCTGACGATCATGCAAACAGCGGGACTGTTCTTCGTCCTCGCCTACGGCATGATCGTTCCGTGGCGACTGGCGATGCTGTACATGTACCGCCAATTGGTCAAAAAGACAGTGAGAACCTGACAACGATGAGCAGAACCTCTGACGCCGAGGTCACTGCTCTTTTTTTGCCCTCGTTTTCCCAAGAAAAAACCCTCCAATCGGTCGATTCCAACCGTTTGGAGGGAAGGAGCGCTTTCGGTTTGTCAGGCTGATGGTTGGCTCATCGGCTCGCATCGGCGGACTTCATTTTTCGCTGCCCGCGCCAGAAAAACGGAAGACCCAAGAGCGTAATGGCAATGGCCGCCAGCGTATTCACCGGATTGGTGAGCAGCGTGCTCGCAAGGATATAGAGCGAACCGGCGATGGCGAACAGCGGCACGATCGGATAGAGCGGCACGCTGTAAGCGCGTGTCTGTCCCCCTTGACGTCTGCGCAGGATGAACAGGGCGACGAAGGCCAAAATGTAAAACAGGTAGACGGAGAAAATGGCCAGCTCGGACAAGTGGTCGGGATTGCTCACCACCATCATGATCACAGCGATCAGTGCTTGTGAGAAAATGGCGGCTACCGGTGTGCCGTAGGCGGTATGGATGCGGGAGAGCCAGCGGGAGCCAGGAAGCTGGCCGCGCTCTGCCATGGCGAACGGCACACGGGGAAACGCCAGGATTTTGCCGTTGAGGCAGCCAAAGATGGAGACGAGAATCCCGACGCTGATCAGCCTGCCGCCCCATTCGCCAAACAAGTGCGACGCTGCTGCACCTGCGGCGTTTTCCCCCAAGCGCACAATCTCGGATGCAGGCATCAGATGGAGCAGAGCCGCATTGACCGACAGATACGCCAGTGTCACCACGAGCAGACCGCCGATGATGGCACGCGGCAGCACTTTGGCGGGGTTCTTCATCTCTCCGGCCATGAAGCCGACCAACATCCAGCCGTCGTAGGCCCACAGCGTAGCCAACACGGCCGCCCCAAAGCTGATCTCGGCGGCCACGCCGCTGTCGGCCCCCCAAATCTGTCCGTTTCCTTTCCACATACCAAACACGGCGATCAGCGCGATTGGCACCAGCTTGCCGAAGGTGGCTGCCGTTTGGACGAAGCCCCCGTACCGGGTTCCCAGGCTGTTGACCACGGTCAGCAGGAGCACCGTACCGACCGCGATCGGCAGTTTCCATGCACCGTCCCAGCCAAACAGGTGGACGAGCAACGAACCAAAATACAAGCCAAGTGCGCCGATTACCGCCGGGCCGTAGATGACTGACTGCACCCATCCAGCGAGAAAGCCCCACACCTTTCCGTACACTTCTTCCAGATAGACGTACAGCCCCCCTGTCTTGGGGATTTGCGTGCCCACCTCGGCGATGGTCAACCCGCTCGCCAGCGTGATCAGTCCTCCCACGATCCACGCCCACAGTGCCAGCGTGGAGTCACCGGCGTATTCAATCACCTTGCCCGGCTTCATGAATATGCCCGAGCCGATGACAGTCCCGATCACCAACGATGTAGCCAACGTTAACCCCACTTCTTTTTGCAGCGTACGTTGCTGTACCTCCACGTTGTTCCCCCTATCTGACCGACAAATTACTTAACAATCTACACACATAATAACATGAACGTACGTGATTTCTTGTTTTTTCAATTTTACTAAAAAAAGAAAAAGAGCCGCTTGGGCTCTTTCACCACTCATACCATCCGCCGTACAGTTCGTGGCGCATCGCTTGGCCTCGACCGGCAAAGCGGACCACAAACGGCATCTCTCCGCGGGTCAGCAGCGCGTCACGGGCCAATCCCTCCCCCAACGGCTGGCACAGCACGACACCCCCGCCGAAAAACGGCAAAGTCCGGCAGCGGGCGTTCAGCGCTTCATCGACAAATGCGTCCGCGGCCTGCAGGCCAAACCACCGCTGCCAGCGTTCCGCCGCTTCGTCCGCGTCGTGCGCCGCCACGCAGACGCTCGTGAGGGCATGCGCTCCATTGGGATGCGAAGCTATCACACCACGGCGGGTGAGATCGTCCCGCCGCTCGTCGTCGCTCTGTTCCCACTGGATCAAAAACGGCATACGCCCCCTCTCCTCCGGCGGCTCCGCAAACAACATCTGCCAGCGGATCACCGTGCCGTCGTCCCGCATCCTGCTGCCCGGTAGCGGACCGATTACGTTCATCCCGCGCTCGTGAAAATACTCCGCCCAACGTGTAATTTCGCGCGTCCGCAGGGCAATTTGCCCCATGCCCTCGCCCACTGCCGCGTCCTTCACCAACTGCCGGACCAGGGGATTGTCAGACCGCTCAGCCACCTGCGGGTACTCCACAGCGAGAAATTCCACATAGGCAAGATCGAAGTAGATGAGGCTGTTGCAAGTCCCCCAGGCCTCGTGCCGGCCGCCCGCCAGCGCGTGAAATCCTTTGGTTTGCATGTGCTCCGCCGCCTCGACGGGTGGGCGGCGAAGAAAGTGTACCAGATGATCAAACGCAAGTTCCATGTACTCCCGCCTTTCCGATATCGTTTCCGCACATCCAGCAGCGTGGATCTGCGCGCGCAGCGTGCTGCCCGGACGCACACCTCCGTGCCGGCAGATTGCTCCTACAGCGTCACGGTCGTACCTGCTCCCAGCCGCTTCGCCTTTTCGTAGACGGCGCAAGCCACCATCGTATCCAGGAAGGCAATCCCCACCGATTTGTACAGGGTGATTTCCTCGTCTGTCTCCCGCCCCGGTTTTTGGCCGGTGATCAGTTCACCGATTTCGCCATACAGCCGGTCGATCGACCACTCCCCCTGCTGAATCGGCTTGATCAGATCGCCCGCTTCGTGCAGGGCCCCTTCCTTGGTGTCCACCACCACTTTCCTGCAGCGGTTCAACGTAACCGCGTCAAATTCCTGCATGTGCGGCTGATAGGCGCCGATCGCGTTGATGTGGGTACCGGGGCGCAGGATGCTGCCGTCAAACAGCGGCTCGGTCGCCTTGGTGCTCAACACCACGATATCGGCGGCAGACACGGCTTCGTCAGCGTCGTCGACACATGTGATGCTTCCCTTCCACTCCGGGTAGAGCGAGTATATCCGGTCGGCGAGCTGCTCCGCGCGCGCTCGCGTCCGGTTGTACAGCCAAAACCGCTCGATCGGGCGCACCGCCATGATCGCCTGCACCTGCCCCAGCGCCTGGGCACCGCACCCCAGCACAGCGCAGCTTCGGGCATCCGGGCGCGCCAGCAGCCTGGTCGCCACACCGCTGCTCGCGCCGGTGCGCAGAACAGTCAGCCAGGTGGCATCCATCAGCGCCACATGCCGTCCGCTTTTTGCTTCCGTCAGCAGCGTGACCCCCTGCAGGGACGGCAGCCCTTTTTCCACATTTTGCGGAAAGATGCTGACCACTTTCACCGCCGTGTATTCGATCTCCTCCACGAACGACGGCATGTACAGCGTCACCGCTCCCCGCTTTTCGTGGGCGATCACGGTACGAACCGGTGTGACCGTGCCGCCCGCCGCCTCGTGCCGAAACGCCATTTCCACGTCCCGCAGGCATTCTTCCATCGTGTACAGCTCGCGTATCTCTTCCTGGGACAGTACCAGCATGACCATTCCTCCATTTTCTTACTTGTCCGCTCCCAAGTCTGCTGCTTTCGTCTCCTTCGCTGCTCCGATGGCGACGAGCGAAATCAACCCGGTCAAGATGATGTACAAAGCGACCGGTACCCACGAGTTGGCAAACACGTCAAGCAGCCAGGTAGCAATCAGCGGAGCGGTCCCGCCAGCGATGGCTGCCCCTATCTGATAGCCGAGGGACACACCGGTGTAGCGCACCTCTGTCCTGAAAATCTCGGAAAACAGCGTTCCCAGAACAGCCGTCACCGGCGCCCAGAGGATGCCCAGTCCGATCACCGTGGCCGCCGTCAGCCAAAACGCCGACTTGAGCGAAAGCAGATAAAAGTATGGAAACGCAAACAGCATGATCGCCACAGTGCCGCCGATGTAGAGCGGTTTGCGTCCGGCCCTATCCGACCATTTGCCCATAAACGGAATCGCGATAGTGGCCACCAGCGTGGCGATCGTCACCGCGTTCAGCGCAGTCACCTGGTCGTAGTCGAGGTACTTCGTCGCGTAGGCGATCACAAACGTTGAGAAAATGTAGAACGGTCCGGTCTCCACCACTTTGGCCCCAATGGCGATCAGAACGGACTTCCAGTGGTAGCGGAGCGTGTCCGCCAGCGGCACTTTGGCAATGCTGCCGCTTTGCTGCGCGGCACGAAACGCAGGCGTCTCGTCGATGCCGCTGCGAATCCACAGGCCGAGGAAGACGAGCACGGCACTGAGGACAAACGGCACCCGCCAGCCCCACGCCAGGAACTGTTCTTCCGGCAGCAGGCTCATGAGCGACATGGATAACGTGCCGAGCAGCATGCCGATGGTCACGCCCATCTGGGGAATGCTGCCGTAGAAGCCGCGTTGGTCGTTTCGTGCGTATTCTACAGCCAGGAGCAGGGCGCCGCCCCACTCGCCGCCAATCCCCAGCCCCTGCACCAGACGAAGGATGAACAGCAGGATCGGGGCCCACACGCCAATCGTGTCGTATCCAGGCAAAAGGCCGATCAGGACCGTCGCCGTCCCCATCAGCGAAAGCGTCAGCACCAGCGTCTTTTTTCGTCCGACCTTGTCGCCGATATGACTGAAGATGAGGCCTCCCAACGGACGAATGAAAAACGTCAAGGAAAACGACAGGTAGGAGAGCAGCAGTCCCACCACAGGGTCCGTATTGGGGAAAAACAGCTTGCCAAATGCCAGTGATGCTACCGTCCCGTAGAGAAAGTAGTCAAACCACTCGATGGAGCTGCCGATCAGACTGGCGACCAACGCTTTGGTGCCCGTCTTCGGCGATACAGCCGTTTGCGCCATCTGCATCCTCCCTTTCCTCAAAGACAAATAGTGAATGTACCCCGAATGGTAACGCCCTATTGGCTGAATCGTCAATATTTTCACATAAAATACATGCCTGCATGGCGTCATATTGACGTGGGTATGTTTACCAGGTAAGATGAAGCCAACTTCCGTAACGACAGTCACGACTTGGCATCGTTTTGGCCGGCTGGCAAACGCCGCGGTCTATTGATTCTTTCGGGGGGATAGCGATGAACGCCTTGATAGTGATTGACTATACGAACGATTTCGTGGCAGCCGACGGAGCGCTGACCTGCGGGGAACCGGCCCAGCGGATCGAACAGCGGATCGCGGAGCTGACCGAGCAGTTCGTGCGCGACGGCCACTACGTCGTCATGGCGGTGGACGCCCACCAGAAGGACGACCCGTACCACCCGGAAACGCCGCTGTATCCTCCGCACAACATCATCGGCACCGAGGGGCGACGGCTGTACGGAAAGGTGCAGGACGTGTACGAACGGCATGCCGGACTCATTACCTGGATGGACAAAACCCGCTACAGCGCATTTCAGGGGACCGATCTCGCCCTGCAGCTGCACGCTCGGGGCATTCGCGAAATCCACCTTACCGGCGTCTGCACGGACATCTGCGTGCTGCACACGGCGATCGACGGCTTTTACCGCGGGTTTACGGTCGTGATTCACGCCGATGCCGTCGCCAGCTTTAACCCGGCCGGTCACGAATGGGCCTTGAACCACTTCAAAAATCAGCTCGGCCTCCAGGTTTTGGCCGATTTGTGATAAGGAGACGCCTAGATGACACCCTACAAGACGCTTTTTGACGTAATTGACCCGAAAATCTACCGCTTTGTCCACATTTGCCAAACGTGCGGCCAGCCCAATTTCCGCACGACCGATCAACCGCAGAAATGCGCGGCTTGCGATGAGACCCGGTCGTTTGAAGTGCTGCCCTACTACGATCCGTCCCGGGATTACGCCCTCGACGCGGACGAGTACGCGCTCAGCATGATGTACGCGCTGTACAAGAAAGGGCTGCACAAAACCGAAGTGGTATTTGACGACTTTTACCGCAAGGCACCCTTCGTCAAACCGACAGGGGATTACCAGGGCGAGCTGGGCGGGTACGTGGCATTCGGCGGCTTGGAGCAGTTGATTGACATTCTCCAAAACCTGTACTTCAACGAATCGGACATCGCCTACCTGCGCTCCAAAAACCTGTACGACGAGGACTTTCTCGAAGAGCTGCGAAACCTGCGCTTCACCGGCCATCTGGATGCCATGGAAGAAGGCCAGATCGTCTTCCCCAACACCCCCTACATCCGGATCATCGCCCCCGTGATCGAATGCATCTGGATTGAAGCGCAGCTGCTGAATACCATCAACAGCGAGTCGCTGCTGATGACCAAAGGGGCCCGCATCATCACGGCGACGGACGGGCAGACCGTGATCGAAATGGGCAAACGCCGCGCCCAGGGGCGGGACGCTTCCGTCCAGGGGGCACGAGCCGCCTACATCGCCGGCTTTCACTTTACGTCCAATCTGAAAGCAGGCAAAAAGTACGGCGTGCCCACAACGGGAACGCACGCCCACCTGTTCGTCCAGTTTTTCCCCAGCGAGCTGGACGCGTTTCTCGCCTTTGCCGAGGTCTTTCCGGCGAAGTCAATCCTGTTGGTCGACACCTTTGACGTGCTGGGTAGCGGCATCCCCAACGCGATCAAGACGGCCAAGATCATGGAAGAGCACGGACACAGGCTGAACGGCATCCGGCTGGACAGCGGCGATTTGGCCTACCTGTCCAAGCGGGCGCGGGAGATGCTGGACAACGCCGGCTTGTCGTACGTAAAAATTGCCGCTTCCAGCGACCTGGACGAGTACACGATCGCTTCGCTCAAGCTGCAGGGGGCCAAAATCGACGTGTGGGGCATCGGCACGAAGTTCATTACAGCCTATGACAGCCCCGCCCTTGGCGGCGTGCACAAGATCGTCGCCCGCAAAACCGAGCGGGAATGGATCGCGCTGATCAAAATCTCGGAGAACCTGGACAAAATCATCAACCCCGGGCTGAAAAAAGTGTACCGCCTCTACGATCGAAACGGCATGGCCAAAGGCGATTACATCTGTCTGCAGGAAGAGACGCTGGACAACCTTACCGAAATCGTTCTGAAGCACCCGACCAATCCGCTCAAAAGCAAGCGGGTCGTCGACTTTACGGCAGTGGAATTGCTTCGCCCCATTTTCCGAAACGGTCAGCTTGTCTATCAGAAGCCCACGTTGGACGAGATCAGGGACTTCCACCGCAAGCAGAAAAGCACGTTCTGGGAAGAATACCTCCGCCTCGACAACCCGGAAGTATACCCTGTCGCCCTGTCCGACCGCTTGCGGGCGTTGAAGGACAAGCTGATTCACGACAAGCGGCGCCATTCACTGACGTAACTGACAACAAAAACACCCCCTCCGAATCATCTGCCGGAGGGGGTGTTAGCATGACCATTTAACTTGGCGCCTCGCCCGCCTGTCAGGGCGTCATGTCGTGGATCTGCTGCTCCAGTTCGCGGCGGTACGCGTCCGCCTGTTCCGCACTCCAGTTTCCGTACTGCTTCATGAAGGACAGGATCGGCTCTTTCCAGCGCTTCGCCCACGCGATGTCAAACAGCAGACTGCTCGTGCGGCGAAGCAAAAAGTCCACCGGTGTCACCGCCATCTCCTCTTCCAGCGCGTACACCAGGGACGTGAACACTTCCAGCGACATCTGGTGCCGCTTTGCTTCCTGCCCGCGCTCGCGGATAATCGCAAACAGGCGGTCTATATTGCTGCCATAGCGGCGAACGAGCCGTTCCGCCTCCTCACGACTGAGGCCTGCCGCCATCCCTTCCTCTGTTTTCCTTGCGACAAAGGATGCAAAACCTGCGGAGCCGCCCACCTTGCCGCCGGACAGCGCAATCCGGTCCGTCGTGCACCCTGCCTGTACGCCCAGTTCCTGTGCGACGATGTTGACCACCTTTTCCGCCATCTTGCGGTAGCCGGTCAGTTTGCCGCCGGCAATGGTGATCAGACCGCTCGGGGAACGAAACACTTCGTCTTTGCGGGAGATTTCCGAAGCCGACTTGCCTTCCTCGTAAATCAGCGGCCGTATCCCAGCCCAGCTCGCCTCGATGTCCTCCGCCCGGATGCCCACCTCCGGGAACATGTAATGGATGGCCGAAAGCAGGTAATCGCGGTCTTCCACCGTCATCACCGGATGGGCCAGATCGCCGTCGTAGGGGGTGTCGGTCGTGCCCACGTAGGTTTTCCCCGCGCGCGGAATGGCAAACGCCATGCGGCCGTCCGGCGTGTCAAAATAGACGGCCTGACGCAGCGGAAACCGCGCCTGGTCAAAGACGATGTGCACCCCTTTGGTGTGAAAGAGCCGCTTGCCCTGCAGGGAACCGTCTTTTTCGCGCAATTCATCCACCCACGGACCGGCAGCGTTAACCACTTTTTTTGCGCGGATGGCAAACGTCTCCCCGCTGATCCGATCGACGGCCTGCACGCCAACGACCTTGCCGTTTTCGTACAGGAACGACTCCGCCTTCACGTAGTTGACCGGCAGCGCCCCGCGGGCCGCCGCCTCTTTGATCACTTCCAGCGTCAGCCGGGCGTCGTCCGTCTTGTACTCCACGTAGTAACCGCCCGCTTTCAGCTTTTCCTTGCGCAGGAGCGGCTCCATCTTGAGCGTCTCCTCCCGGCTGAGCATCCGCCGCCGTTCGCTCCGTTTCACTCCTGCCAGCCAGTCGTACAGGTACAGGCCGACAGATGTGGCCAGCCGTCCGTACGTGCCGCCTTCGATCAGCGGCAGCAGCATCCACTCCGGCTGGGTGACGTGCGGCGCGTTTTCGTAGACGATCGCCCGCTCTTTGCCCACTTCGGAGACGAGGCGAAACTCCAGCTGCTTCAGGTAGCGCAGCCCGCCGTGAACCAGTTTGGTGGAGCGGGAACTGGTCCCCGCGGCGAAATCCTGCATCTCAATCAGCCCTGTTTGAATCCCCCTTGCCTGGGCGTCCAGCGCAATCCCCGCTCCGGTGATACCGCCGCCGATCACCAGCAGGTCTACCTCTGTCGATTTGAGTTGCGCCAGGTGCTCCGCTCGTTTCATCACGCATCACTCCCTGTTCTACTTTATCGATGGGTCAACCCGAACAGTCCGGAAAAAACACAAACGACCACCAATCCCTCCTTGCCTGCAAAGAAGGATCAGTGGTCGACTCCGTATCTCAGACCATCCGTATGAACTTATCGCGTACAGTATACCACATGCGGCCGATTATTTGAAGGCCATCGCAGCCCGCACGGCTTTTTTCCAGCCGTCGTACAGTTCGTTGCGCTTCTCCTCGCTCATCTTCACGTCAAAGACGCCGTCGACGTGCCAGTTGGCGGCAATCTCCTGCCTGTCTTTCCAGAAGCCTACCGCCAACCCGGCCAGATAGGCTGCTCCCAGAGCGGTCGTCTCGTTTACCTGCGGACGTTCCACCGGCACGCCCAATACGTCGCTTTGGAACTGCATCAGGAAGTCGTTTTTCACCGCGCCGCCGTCCACGCGCAGCTTTTTCAAATTGATGCCGGAGTCGGCCTCCATTGCGGTGAGCACGTCTTTCGTCTGGTAGGCCAGCGATTCCAGCGTGGCACGGATGAAGTGCTCCTTGCTGGTCCCCCGCGTCAGGCCGAAGACGGCGCCGCGCACGTCGCTGTCCCAGTACGGCGTGCCCAGGCCGACGAACGCCGGCACCACGTAGACACCCTCGGTCGATTCCACTCGGCTGGCGTACGCTTCGCTGTCCGCCGCTGATTTCAGCATGCGCAGGCCGTCGCGCAGCCACTGGATGGCGGAACCGGCGACAAAAATGCTTCCTTCCAGCGCATATTCCACTTTGCCGTCGATCCCCCAGGCAATCGTGGTCAGCAGGCCGTGTTCGGAACGCACCGGTCTCTCCCCGGTGTTCATCAGCATGAAGCAGCCGGTGCCGTAGGTGTTTTTCGCCATGCCTTCCTCAAAGCATGCCTGGCCGAACAGGGCTGCCTGCTGATCACCCGCCGCGCCGGAGATGGGCGCCTCCACGCCGAAAAAGAGATCTTTGTCGGTATGCGCGTAGATTTCCGAGCTGGAGCGCACTTCAGGCAGCATCGCTTTCGGCACGGTGAGGTGCGCCAGCAGTTCGTCGTCCCAGCGCAGGTCGTAAATGTTGTACATCAGCGTGCGGGACGCATTGGTGTAGTCAGTCACATGCGCCTTGCCGCCAGAGAGCTTCCAGATCAGCCAGGAATCGATGGTGCCAAACAAGAGATCGCCGCGTTCTGCCTTGGCGCGTGCCCCTTCCACGTTGTCAAGGATCCACTTGACCTTGGTGCCGGAGAAGTAGGCGTCGATCAACAGGCCGGTCCGTTCGCGGAACAGGTCGTTCAGCCCTTTCGCCTTCAACTCTTCGCAAATATCGGCCGTCTGGCGGGACTGCCAGACGATCGCGTTGTAGACCGGCAGACCGGTGTGTCTGTCCCAGACGACAGTCGTCTCCCGCTGGTTGGTAATGCCGATCGCGGCCACTTCCTGGGCGCTGATGTTGTGGTTGGCCAGCACTTCGCCGATCACGCCGACGACGGACGACCAGATCTCCATGGCATCGTGCTCCACCCAGCCCGGCCGGGGAAAATCTGCGTAAACTCCCTCTGGGCTACTCCCACCATGTGTCCTTCCCGGTTGAACAAAATGGCACGGGAACTGGTCGTGCCCTGGTCAATGGCCAAAACATACATCTTTTCCATCCGTCACATATCCTCCTTTATCGTTTCCCGATCATCTCTGCCTCAATCAGCTTGGGCCGACCGCTATCCGAACAAGGCCTTGAAGACGAGCGCTCCCGCCGTCCCGCCGACGATCGGCCCCACGACCGGAATCCAGGCGTAGCCCCAGTCAGATGTGCCTTTGCCCGGGATCGGCAGAACAAAGTGGGCGAGACGAGGCCCCAGATCGCGCGCCGGATTGATCGCGTAGCCGGTGGTCCCGCCGAGCGACATGCCGATGGCGACGATAAAAAATCCGACGATCAGCGGATTGAGCCCTTCGGTAAACGTGTTGCTGCCGATAGCCAGCAGGCCAAACACGAGGAAAAACGTGCCCAGTCCTTCGCTGAGAATATTCGCAAATGTGTGTCGAATCGCCGGAGCTGTGCAGAATACTGCCAGCTTGGCCGCCGGGTCAGCAGTTTCTCTCCAGTGCGGCAGGTAGTACAGGTAGACAAAGATTGCTCCCAAAAACGCCCCGGCCATCTGGGCCAAAATGTACCCGGGCACGAGCTCCCAGGCAAACGAGCCAATTGACGCAAACGCAATGGTAATGGCCGGATTAAAATGGCCGCCGCTGATGGCCCCGACCGCGTATACGGCAAAGGCGACAGCAAACCCCCAGCCCAGGGTAATCACGATCCACCCGCTGTCTTTTGCCTTTGACTTGTTCAGCACGACTCCCGCCACGACGCCGTCCCCGAGAATCACCAGCATCATGGTCCCGATCAGTTCCGCCCAATACGCCGACATCTTGTTCCTCCATTCTCTTTTTTTAATATTTATGACGAGTCTGGACTGGTTTTCCCTCTTTTGCTGTTCACCTCCACTGGAAGAAAACAGAAAATCCACCTATTTATCCACGGTTTAAGTCCACAGGAACTTAAACACAGGGAATATATAGGTGGATCTCCTGATCTCATCCGACATATGAACTTCTGTAATCAATCTTATGCGGTCGTGAAAGCGTTGTCAATCATTTTTTACAGCTGTTTCCACAAGTTTCGATCGGAGGTGGTGACGGCGATGGCTCCTGCCGCCAGAGCGCTCTCGATCTCCTCCCGGGTGCGGATAAACCCGCCTACGATGATCGGAATTTGAATCTGTTCGCGAATTTCCGTAATAATGTGCGGCATGACCCCCGGAAGGACTTCGACGAAATCGGGTTTTGTCTGCTCAAGGATTTTGTAGCTCGTCTCCAGCGCGCCGGAGTCCAGCAGAAACAGGCGCTGCACCGTGACCAAGCCCTTCTTTTTGGCGGTCGTGATCACCTGCGAACGGGTGGAAATGACGCCGGCCGGCTTGATCTCCTGACAAAGAAACAGTGCGCCGTGCTCGTCGTTTTTCAATCCCTGCACCAGATCGGCATGCAGCCACAGCTTTTTTCCGTGCCGGCGTGCCAGGTCGGCGATGCTTTTCAGTTGGCAGATATGGCTCTCCAGCAAAATGATCGTCTCGTACCGGCTTTCCAGGACGCGTTCAAATTCTTTCATTTGGCGAATGGCCGGCAAGATGGTTTGCGAACCCAGCATGACTTGTCCTCATCCCCTTGAAGAAGAAGTGCTCCGCTTTTATCATGCCAAAAAATCCCGGCGAATGCGATGGGGAGTTGGATGCTAGTTTACAGCCCCGCACTCCCGCCGTCAGCATCTTGATCATCGGCCGCCTCCAGCACGGGGTACAGCCGCGCTTCGAGGCCGAAATCCCGTTCCAAAAGCCCAACGTGCTCCTCCTGCAGTCCGGCAGCGAGCAGGCCCACACGCAGGACGCTGCCCGAATCGTACTGGACGGTCATCCTGCGAACGGAGACACCCGCCCGTTCGAGAAACAGCAGTACCTGCTCCGGCGTCACGCCAGCCGCTGTCCCTGCCAGGCAGCAGAAGTCGAGGCCGGATGAGAGGCGGCTGGACGGGACCGCCTCCGGCCGTTCACGCCAAGCGGGATGAGGCGCAAACGGTTGGGTCAGCAAGTAGGCCAGATCTTCCACAACCGCGCTGGCAGTCGGCAATTCGCCCGCCCCTTTGCCGGTGAACAAAAGGTCGCCGACGAGACTGCCTTCCACCTGTACGGCATTGTATGCATCCTGGATGCGCGCCAGCGGATGCTCCAGCGGCACCAGCGTCGGCCGCACGGACAGGTGCAGGCCGCCGTTTCCCTGGTGGGCTTGCGCCAGCAGTTTGATCCGATACCCCAGTTCCTTCGCCAGCCGGATGTGGCTCTGCGAGACTTCAACAATCCCCTGCCGCTCAATGGCTGACAGGGGCAGCGACTCCCCGAACACGAGCTGTGCCAGAATGTACAGCTTGTACAAGGCGTCCCAGCCTTCCACGTCGGAGCTCGGGTCTGCCTCCGCATACCCCAGTTCCTGTGCCCGCTTCAACACATCGTCGTAGGGAAGCTGGGCCTCCTCCATCTGCGACAGGATAAAGTTGGTCGTCCCGTTGAGGATGCCGCACACCTTTGTAATATCGTTGGTTCTGAGGAATTGACGGAGCACCCCAAGGATGGGAATTCCCCCCGCGACGCTGGCTTCATAGGCGAGATGGACGCCGTGCCGGTTGGCCAGTTCCACCAGCTCCGCGCCGCGTTTGGCCAGCAGCTCCTTGTTGGCCGTCACCACATGACAGCCCTTCTCGATCAGCGACCGTACGTAGTCGTAGGTCGGTTCCACGCCGCCCATCACTTCCACGACGATGTCTACGTCGCTTTCCAGAACGTCGGCAAACCGTGTCGTCAACAGCGATGGCTCCACCTGCACGGCCCGCTGCTTCCGCGAGTCGCGCACCAGCGCCTTGACGATTTCGATGCGCTTGCCCAACCGGGCCGACAGCTTCTCCTGCTGCGAACGGATCGTCTTGACCACCCCGCCGCCTACCGTTCCCAATCCCAATAAGCCTACTTTTACCACACTCATGTTTTTCCACCCCGTTTTTTGTTTGTACAACATGAAAAAGCCTTCTTCGGATTCGAAGAAGGCTGGTGTGCATTGTGCTCGAGCCTTCTTCTCATCTCTCAAGACACGCGTGTCTTGCAGGAATTGGCACCTGGTCACGCACCGCGTGACGGTTGCCGGGCTTCATCGGGCCAGTCCCTCCACCTCTCTGGATAAGAAGAAGTCCTATGAAATTTTGAAACAGAAAAATAAAAAAACCTTCTCCGACAAGAAGAAGGTCTGCGTCCATATCAATCAAACCCGCTTCTTATCTGTCAAGACATCTGTCTTGCAGGAATTGGCACCTGGTCACGCACCGCGTGACGGTTGCCGGGCTTCATTGGGCCAGTCCCTCCGCCGCTCTGGATAAGAACAGTGTTTAACTCTTGGGTATCATTGTAAAGAATCACAGGTTGTTCGTCAACAAAAATCTGGCAGACCGGCATTTCGCCCGTCGTAAGCCGCTGCAAGTTGACATACATACGAAAAAGGATGGAGTCGTCAGATCGGCCATCCTTTTTCTTGACCAGCAAGGCACCCGAACCCATCGAAAACCGGGTATTTGATTTGTTTCACTTCATCAGTTTCTGCATGAACTCTTATATCAGGGATTTGCAACTGATTTTGACATTAATTCTGATTTTACTCCCTTGCACCATGTTGAATTAAGAGATCAACTAGATCTTTGTTATTGTATCCTTTCGCTAATTCTAAAGGTGAATCATCGTAAAAATCTTTAATGTTAGGGTCTGCATTTACACTTAGTAAGTACTTAGCGAGCTCAACGTTTTTTTCTCTTACAGCGATAAAAAGTGCAGTCCTTCCTTCTTCATCAGTTATATTTGGATCCATAGATTTATTAATAAATGACTTTACTTTCTCAATATCACCTTTAAGTACAGCATCAAAAAAATTGTTCGGATTAAACTCCTCATTATAAGTATAGTTATAAACGGGGCCACGATCAGATTGTACTGATATTGCAGCAACGATACTAATTCCTAACAGTAGGATAAAGATCCCCCACAGTATTAGACCTCTATATTTTTTCATTATATTGCCTCCTTATTATCATTACCCTAAATAAAACTTAAAAAAAGTATAGCATAACAGATTCTCAATTGAGTCACACACCACCGTACGTACCGTCCGGTTTACAGCGGTTCACCAAGCTTGATAATGTGTAAAGTATGAAACTCATCAGCCCTTGTTGTTGTCAGTAGGCAATGCCAAGGGTTTTGTGCATGTGCGGGTTTAATTGACCGTCACGCCCCTTTCAGGTGTTTGTAATTTCCAGAGCTCTGCTGTGAGAAAGACCAAGTAAACGAAGTTCGTGGTACCGCGTACGAACTCGTTTCAACTTGTCCACAGTCTTAGTCAGAAGCCTTTGGCGAATCCGTTCTTTCAACAGGATGATTGATTGGAGCGTAGACGTATCAGTGCTTCCTTTCCAGGAGTAAAGTTAAACCCGTAAAACTTGCGATTGCACGGGTCATCCACCGCACTTTTGAGTTGATTTACTTTGAATTTGAGAACCTAGTCAAGTATCGCTCCACGCTTGTTTTTACACGTTCACCCGTACGTTTGGACATATGTTGCAGTCGTCCGCATAGCGGCAGAAACGGTGTCCCCTTTTCTCCAACTTCTTGTCCAGATCGTCTAATAGAATGTTGGCCAACAGCGGACTTAAGGGACCACCTGGAGGTGTGCCCTCCTCCGTCGTCACGCCCCCCGTTGACCATCACTCCAGATTGAAGGTAGGCACGGATCAGTGTAAGGAGGCGCTTGTCCTTCACCTTTCGTGCTACACGGCTCATCAGAATGTCGTGGTTCACTCAATCGAAGAATTTCTCTAGGTCGATGTCAACCACGTACCGATAACCTTCATCAATAATTTGCTTCGCCTTACGTACCGTGTCGTAAGCACGACGTCCGGACGAAAGCCGAAACCACAGTTGGAGAAGTCGGGTTCAAAAATGGGAATCAATACTTGCAGGATGGCCTGCTGGATCAACCGCTCTGCCACGGTAAGGATGCATAACAACCACACTCCTCCGTCAGGCTTTGAGATTTCAACCTTGCGGACAGGTTACGGTTTATAGGTTCTTTCCTCGATCTGCGACCGATTGGTCGCTCAGTGCTCGTGAAGTTGGTTGCCAACAGTAGTAGGAGTATCATGCAGACCTCTCCGGGTAAGAGCGGTAACTTTCATCCCATGTACCTGCCCGCTATACTGCCGTATCCCTTGGCTGTATAGAGCTTTGTCTTGCTGTGCAGACTCGCCCGAATACAGTAACCTCCAATCGGATTCGTGTACCTCAGGGCGGGACTTTGCCGCCGGCTTCCTTCAGACAGATTCCGCCTCACGGTGGACACCCTTGCCTTGAGCTAACGGTTGGTACAGCCAACTCCTGTTCGGGACTTTCACCCTATAGCTACCGCCCATGCTGGGCGCACCGAAAAAGGATGGCGTCGTCAGATCGGCCATCCTTTTTCTTGACCAGCAAGGCACTGGCACCTATCGAGCCAACGGAAAAGGCGCTTTCCACAATACCGGGTTACTTGATTTGCTTTACTTCACCCGTTTCTGCATGAACACTTATCTCGTGCTTCTGTCCTGCATTGAAAGTAAAAACGCGAACGATCCATTCTGATTCGGTGCTCACTGCATCCTGTACAATGAATATATCAGCTTTGTCAGAAAGACTCTTTACAAAGTTTAGCGCCATTTGAATGGCTTTCTTTTGCAGCATGGGATAATGTGGATGTTGTACATCATCTGCAACGACAAGTTTGCTCAAATCCGTTTTCGCAGGATACGATTCCAATGAAGGGGAAGCCGCCCATGTTTCTACTTCCGCTCCGACCTCTATGTCTGTAAGCAAAACCTTGTTATTCTTGCGATCAAGCAGAATGGCATCGTCGTTTACGAAATACCATTCGGCGTCATAGTCGCCATCTCTTGCTGTTTTGTCACTTTCAGCAACCAGCAGTGCTTTTTTCTCATAGTTTGTCTCGATGACGTATCCTGTCAAACCTTTGCGTTCGTTTTTGGGTTTCTCATCCGAGCATCCTGCTGTGAGAAGCAGAAACGCAAACAAGGTTATGTACAGTAATGGTCTGTTCATGATCCCTCCATTACGTTCAAATGTAAAAGAGCATCCACGATTTTTACCCACCGGTTATGAAGTATTATAATGTAAAAAACATGAAAATCAATTACATTTTGGTAACGAACAAAACAAAAAACGCCCCGAAACAGGGCGTTGGTAAAGTACAGTCGATTGAGGTACAAAATTTTTTTATCCAATCCGTTTGGACATGCGTCATGACCGGTTACGCATAAAAGCTGCGAGGGGCTTTGCGCCAGTCGGCCAACAGGCTTTCCTGCTCTGCCGTGATGACGCCGCGCTCGCGTGCCGTCTCGAGCAGTGCAGTGTAGTGGGAAAGCGTCGCGACCGGGATGCCTTCCTCCCTAAAGAGGGCTTCCGCTTCTGGAAACTGGTAGCTGAAGATCGCTACCACGCCGAGCACGTCGCCTCCCTCCGCCTGGACGGCCTTTGCCGCTTTGAGCGAGCTGCCGCCGGTGGAGATCAGATCCTCGATGACCACCACTTTTTGACCTGCGGCCAGCACGCCTTCCAGTTGATTCTGCCGCCCGTGCCCCTTTGCCTTGTCGCGCACGTAGATCATCGGCAGGTCCAGCAGTTCTGCCACCCAGGCAGCGTGCGGGATGCCTGCCGTCGCCGTTCCGGCGATTACTTCCACCTGCGGAAAATGTTCGCGGATCACCTCGGCAAACGCCTGGGCAATCCGGCGGCGGACCGGCGGATGGGACATCGTGAGCCGGTTGTCGCAGTAGATCGGCGACCTGATGCCGGATGTCCAGGTATACGGCTGGTCCGGGCGCAGGTGAACGGCGCCGATCTCCAGCAGGTGTCCCGCTATTTCTTTGGCTGTCGTGGTATTCATCCTATCCTCTTCCCTTCGCGTACGTTTAGAGGCATGCCGCCTGAACGGCGTTAACGATCCGCTCCCAGGCGGCGGCAGGATCGGGCGAAGCCGTAACCGCCCGGCCGATTACGATGTAGTCGCTCCCCAACTGAAACGCCTGTTCCGGGGTCGTGATCCTAGTCTGGTCTCCCTTCTCCGCCCAGAGAGGCCGAATCCCCGGGGTGACGGTGAGGAAATCAGTACCGGCCGCCTGCTTGATCATCGGTACTTCCAATGGAGAGGCGACGACTCCGTCCAGCCCCGCCTGTTTGGCCAACTTCGCGTAATGGACGACGACATCTTCCACCGTGCCGGGAATCGCCAGCTCCTCGTTCATCGTCTGCTGTCCGGTCGAGGTGAGCATCGTAACGCCGATCAGCAGAGGACGGGGAGCACCGGCCGCGGTCCCCTGCTCCAGTCCTTCCCGGGCCGCCTCCATCATCGCCACGCCTCCCGCAGCGTGCACGTTGACCATGTCGACGCCGTGACGGCCCAGGCTTTTCATCGCCCCTTTGGCCGTGTTGGGAATGTCGTGCACCTTCAGGTCGAGAAACACCTTCAGTCCCTGCTCCTTCAGGTAGTGGACGATCGCCGGGCCTTCTGCATAGTACAGTTCCATACCCACCTTGACGTATCGAATCAGCCCGTCCAGCCGGGCCAGACATTGTGTGACGTCCTTTTTCGTGGAAAAGTCGAGCGCAACGATCATGCGCTCGCGTATATCGGTTGGTTGCAGCGGCACACCGCTCTCTCCCTTCCTAGTGGCGACACCGCCTCGAATTTGCTTCCCTGCGTAGCCACATCCAGGTCCCCGATAGGGGGCTTCCTAGTGGCGACACTTCGTCGCGTTTACTCCCCTGCGTAGCCACATCCGGGTCCCCGATAGGGGGCTTCCTAGTGGCGACACTTCGTCGCGTTTACTCCCCTGCGAATCCATAGCCGTAGATCCGCAGGGGACGCTCTGACTGTTATACCGGCACGGCGAGCTTGGCTCCCGTGCGCTGCGCCGGCATCGCTTCCGTAGAGAACGTGATCGTCTCCAGGACGTGCAGGAGCGCTTTTGCTGTGTCCAGGGACGTCAGGCAGACGGCACCGTTTTCCACGGCTTCGCGGCGGATGCGGAAACCGTCCCGCTGCGGTGTCTTGCCTTTGGTCAGGGTGTTTAACACAATATTCGCTTCCCCTTGATGGATCATGTCCAGCAGGTTGGGCGTGCCCTCGGACAGCTTGTTTACGCGGGTGACGGTCAATCCCGCTTTCTCCAGGTAATCCGCCGTTCCAGAGGTGGCCAGCAGTTTAAAGCCCAGGCGATGGAAGCGTTTCACGATCTCCAGCGCTTCTTCCTTGTCCTTGTCGGCGACGGTGACAAGCAGCGAACCATGTGTCGGGATGTTCATGCCGGCGGCCAGGAGCCCTTTGTACAGCGCTTTGGCCAGCGTCCGCTCGCGGCCCATCACTTCGCCGGTCGACTTCATTTCCGGACCCAGCGTGATGTCGACGCGGCGCAATTTGGCGAAGGAGAAGACCGGCACTTTCACGGAAACCATCTCGTCTTCCGGATGGCAGCCGGGCGTAAAGCCCTGCTCGACGATGGAGTGGCCGAGGATCGCCTTGGTCGCGATGTTCGCCATCGGGATGCCCGTCACTTTGGACAGGAACGGCACGGTCCGGGACGAACGCGGGTTTACCTCGATCACGTACGGACGGTTGTCGCAGATGACAAACTGAATGTTGATCAGCCCTTTGATCTGCAGGGCGCGGGCCAGCTTCGTCGTCATGTCGATCAGTTCTGCTTTGATTTCAGGCGAGAGCGACTGCGGCGGATACACTGCGATCGAGTCACCGGAGTGCACCCCTGCGCGCTCAATGTGTTCCATAATGCCCGGAATCAGCACGTTTTCCCCGTCGCAGATGGCGTCCACCTCCGCCTCCGTGCCGACCATGTAGCGGTCGACCAGCACCGGATGCTCCGGATTGACTTTCACTGCGTGTTCCATGTACTCCAAAAGTTCCGTCTTGTTGTAGACGATTTCCATCGCGCGGCCGCCCAGGACGTAGGATGGACGAACCAGTACCGGGAAGCCGAGGCTTTCAGCCGCCACCACCGCTTCTTCCACAGAGGTGACGGTTTTGCCCGGCGGTTGGGCGATGTCAAGGCTTCTGAGCAGCGCTTCAAACTTTTCGCGATTTTCCGCTGCGTCGATGTTCTCCAGGCTGGTGCCGAGGATGCGCACGCCGCGGGCGGCCAGTTTGTCCGCCAGGTTGATCGCAGTCTGTCCGCCAAACTGAACGATCACGCCCTCGGGCTGTTCCGCGTCGATGATGTTCATCACGTCTTCGATGTAGAGCGGCTCGAAGTACAGGCGGTCAGAGGTGTTGAAATCAGTGGAGACGGTCTCCGGGTTGTTGTTGATAATGATTGCTTCATACCCCGCCTCTTTCAGCGCCCAGACCGCGTGAACGGTGGCGTAGTCGAACTCGATGCCCTGGCCGATGCGGATCGGGCCGGAGCCAAGCACGACGACGCGCTTTTTGCCCGTCTCCACCCGCTCGTCTTCCTGCTCGTAGGTGGAGTAGTAGTACGGGGTCTGCGCTTCAAACTCGGCCGCGCAGGTATCCACCATCTTGAACACGGGCTTGAAGCCGTGCTCTTCCCGCAGAGCGCGGACTTCTGCTTCCGTTCGGCCGGTCAGTTCAGCGATTTTCCGGTCGGTAAAGCCCATCCGCTTCGCCTCGTAGAGCTTCTCCGGCGTCAGACCTGCCGCCAGTTCTTGTTCAAAAGCGACGATCCTGTGCAGCTTGTGCAGGAAGAAACGGTCGATGCTGGTCAGGTCGTGCAGCGTCTCGATGCTCCAGCCGCGGCGCAGTGCCTCTGCAAGCAGGAACAGGCGCTCGTCGTCAGCGGTGATCAGCCGGTCTTTCAGCTCCTCGTCGGCCAGCGCGGACGTGCCCTTGATCTCCAGGTGGTAGGTGCCGATCTCCAGGGAGCGGATCGCTTTCATAATCGACTCTTCAAACGTGCGGCCAATTGCCATCACTTCCCCGGTCGCCTTCATCTGCGTGCCCAGCTTACGGTTGGCCGACTGGAACTTGTCAAACGGCCAGCGCGGGATTTTGCTCACCACGTAGTCGATCGTCGGCTCGAAGCAGGCGTAGGTTTGGCCGGTGACCGGGTTCTTCAGTTCGTCCAGCGTGTAGCCGATGGCGATTTTGGCAGCCATCTTGGCAATCGGGTAGCCCGTCGCCTTGGAGGCCAGCGCGGAGGAGCGGCTGACGCGAGGGTTTACCTCGATCACGTAGTAGCGAAAGCTGTGCGGGTCGAGCGCGAACTGCACGTTGCAGCCGCCTTCGATGCCCAGCGCGCGAATGATTTTCAGCGCGGAGGAGCGGAGCATCTGATACTCGCGGTCGGATAGCGTCTGGCTCGGCGCCACGACGATGGAGTCGCCGGTGTGCACCCCGACCGGATCGATGTTTTCCATGTTGCAGACGACGATGCAGTTGTCGTTTGCGTCGCGCATTACCTCGTACTCGATCTCCTTCATCCCGGCGATGCTCTTCTCGATCAGACACTGCGAGATGGGAGAGTATTTCAGACCGCTCGCCACGATTTCCCGCAAGCTCTCCTCGTCTTCGCAGATGCCGCCGCCGGTGCCGCCCAGCGTGTAGGCCGGACGGACGATGATCGGGTAGCCGATTTCGCTGGCGAACCGCACCGCTTCATCCACGGTGCTGACGATCGTCGACTCGGGCACCGGCTCGCCCAGCTCGTTCATCAGGGCGCGGAACTGCTCCCGGTCTTCCGCCTGCTTGATCGCGTCCAGGTTGGTGCCGAGCAGCTTCACGTTTTCTTCTGCCAGCACACCCGATTCTGCCAGTGCCACCGCCATGTTGAGCCCGGTTTGGCCGCCCAGGGTAGGCAGCAGGCCGTCCGGTTTTTCCTTGCGGATGACGCGGGTGACAAATTCCGGCGTGAGCGGTTCGATGTACACGTTGTCCGCCATGTTGGTGTCGGTCATGATCGTGGCCGGGTTGGAGTTGATCAGCACCACTTCCAGCCCTTCTTCCTTCAGCGCCTGGCAGGCCTGTGTGCCTGCGTAGTCAAACTCCGCCGCCTGTCCAATGACGATGGGACCGGAGCCGATCACCAGGATTTTTTTCAGGTCAGCGAGCTTTGGCATGTGCCCTCTCCTCCTTCGCGGTGTCCATGATTTCGAGAAACTGGTCAAACAGGTAGCCGGTGTCGTAAGGACCTGGGGCCGCTTCCGGGTGGTACTGTACGGAGAAAGCCCGTTTCTCCAGATTGCGCAGACCTTCCACCGTGCCGTCGTTCAGTGCAACGTGCGTAATCTCCAGGCCGGTGCCCGGAATCGACTCCGCTTTCACCGCGTAGCTGTGGTTCTGCGACGTGATGTAGGTGCGGCCTGTCGCGAGCTCCTTGACCGGATGGTTGCCGCCGCGGTGGCCAAACTTCATCTTCACCGTGTCCGCTCCAGATGCCAGGGCAAACAACTGGTGGCCCAGACAGATGCCAAACAGCGGATACTCGCCCAAAATCTCGCGGATTGTCTCGATCGCCTGCGGCACGTCTTTCGGATCGCCGGGGCCATTGGACAGGAGGATGCCGTCCGGATGCAGTCGGCGAATCTCGGCTGCGGTCACGTTGTGGGGAACGACGACCACATCGCAGTTGCGCTTGGTCAGCTCGCGCAAAATACCATGCTTGGCGCCGAAGTCGACCAGCACCACGCGATGGCCCGTTCCCGGACAGCTAAACACGCTCTTGGTGGAGACACGAGCCACCTGATCGTTCATCAGGGGAGCGCGGCGGAGCGAGTCGAGCAGCTCGGACAGGGGAGCCTCGCTGGTCGTGATCATCCCTTTCATCGTACCGTGATAGCGAATCTTGCGGGTCAGCATCCGCGTGTCGACGCCGGCGATGCCCGGGATGTCGTACGCTTTCAGCAGTTCGTCCAGCGTCCCGGCGCTGCGCCAGTTGCTCGGCGTGTCACAGTGCTCGCGGACGACGAATCCGTGGATGTACGGGCGCACCGCCTCAAAATCGTCCCGATTGATCCCGTAGTTGCCGATCAGCGGGTAGGTCATGGTGACAATCTGGCCGCAGTAGGAAGGATCGGACAGCACTTCCTGATAACCGGTCAACCCGGTGTTGAATACCACTTCCCCCACGCTCTCCGTCGTCGCCCCAAAAGCGGTGCCGACACACTCCGTTCCGTCTTCCAAGATCAGTCTCGCTCGCATCTTCGCTTCCTCCTTTTTCTGCTTCCTTATTCCGCTTCCCGATATACGATCGCACCGTTTACCATCGTCAGGGTCGGCCATCCTTTGCAGACCCAGCCGGCAAATGGCGTGTTGGTTCCCTTGCTGGCAAAGGTGCCGGGATCAATGGTCCGCTCCGCTTCCAGATCAAGCACGCTGAGATCGGCTGGAGCACCCACTTCCAGGCGTCCGTACGGCAGTCCGAAAATCTCTGCCGGTTTTACGGTCAACAGCTCAATCAACTGCTTCAGCGTCAGTTCGCCGGTCAGCACCAGATGGGTGTACAGGAGCGGGAATGCCGTCTCCAGTCCGACGATGCCAAACGGTGCCCGCTCAATGCCGTTCGTCTTCTCTTCCGTCGTGTGCGGGGCGTGATCAGTGGCGATGATGTCAATCGTGCCGTCCTTCAGTCCGGCGATCAGCGCCGCCCGGTCTTCGCGGCTGCGCAGCGGCGGGTTCATTTTCCAGTTGGCGTTCAGGTCGTCCGGGATGTCTTCGTCGCAGAGCAGCAGGTGGTGCGGCGTCACTTCGCAGGTGACGTTCACCCCGGCCCGCTTGCCGTCCCGCACCAGACGCACCGATTCCTTGGCGCTGATGTGGCAGACGTGGTAGTGGACGCCGGTCTGCTCTGCCAGCAGGATGTCCCGTCCCACGTGGATCGACTCCGATTCCGACGGGATGCCCGGAAGGCCGTGCCGCGCCGCCACCACGCCGTCGTGAAGCGCGCTGCCCGGAGTGATCAGATCGTCGTCTTCGCAGTGGGCAACGATCGAGAGGCCCAGTTCTTTCGCCCGCTTCATCGCTTCCTTCATCATCGCGCTGGATTGGACGCCCACGCCGTCATCAGTAAGGGCGAAAATCCCCGCTTCCTTGAGCGCGGCGAAGTCGGTCAATTCCTTGCCGAGCTGCCGCACGGTAATCGCTCCGTAGGGGAGCACGCGGGCCTTGCCCGCTTCCTGCGCCTTGTCGAGAATGTAGCGGACCGTCTCCACACTGTCGATGACAGGGCGGGTGTTGGGCATGCAGGCGATCGTGGTAAATCCGCCTTTTACGGCTGCATGCGCCCCCGTCGCGATCGTCTCCTTGTGTTCAAAGCCCGGTTCGCGCAGGTGGACGTGGACGTCAATGAAGCCGGCGGAGATGAGTCTGCCCTTGCAGTCGATCCACTCATGCCCGTCGCGCGCAAGCTGTTTATCGATCGCTTTGATGCGTCCGTCTTCGATTAGCACTTCGGCGGGGATCAGTTCGCCAGCCTCGTTTATGCGTTTGCCGTTGCCAAGGATGATTCCCATGTCTTATCGCTTCCTTTCAGCACAGTTTCCAGTACTGCCATGCGGGCAGCCACGCCGTTGGTCACTTGTTTTTGGATCAGCGACTTCTCGCATTCCACCAGGTCGCTGTGGATTTCCACTCCGCGGTTGACCGGCGCCGGGTGCATGATCACCGCGCCCGGCTTCATCATCTTGGCCCGCTCCAGCGTCAGCCCGTGTGCCCGGTGGTACTCTTCCTTGGATACAAACAGCGCGTCTGTGTGCCGCTCCAACTGCACGCGCAGCATCATCACCACGTCGGCCGTCTGGACCGCTTCGTCGATGTCGACCTTTTTCACCCCGTCCGGCACGATCTGCGCCGGCGGCATCATGCTGGACGGACCGGCGAGCAGCAGGTTGGCCCCCAGCTTGGGCAGGGCGTGCAGATGCGAACCGAGCACGCGGCTGTGGCGAAGGTCACCGATGATGGCCACGGTCAGCCCCTCGATCCGGCCGAACTGCTGCCGCATCGTCAAGAGGTCGAGCAGACACTGGGTGGGATGTTCGTTGGTGCCGTCGCCCGCGTTGATCAGATGAAGGCTGACTTCAGAGGCCAGTTCCGTCAGCAGGCCGTCCTTTTTCGTGCGGATGACCGCCGCCTCCACGCCCATCGCTTCCAGCGTGCGGATCGTGTCGTAGATCGTTTCCCCTTTTACAGTGGAAGAGGTCTCCGGGATGAAATTCAGCACGTGCGCACCCAGCCGTTTTTGCGCCACCTCAAACGAAAAGCGGGTTCTCGTGCTGGCCTCGAAGAACAGGTTGGCGATGAAGCGTCCCTTCAGCACATCCGTCTGCACACCAGGCCGCTCCGCCCAGTATTCGGCGCGATCCAGCAGCCGCTCGATCTGATCCGTTGTCAGCTCTTTCATGCCAATCAGGTGCGTGACGATGCTCATCGAAAATCCCTCCGTATTCCGCAATTGGATAAAAAAAGCTTCTTGCCGTCTTTGCCGTGAAGGCAGGTAAGGCAAGAAGCTCGTGATTTGCTTCCCTGTGCGCAGGTGAAACAGCGCCCAGCCGCCTTGCCAGCCTCTCGGGACTGATTTAAAGGTCGTCGGAACGTGTCAGGCGATATGCTTTTGTTCTTCGCGGTGCGCTTCCCCCATCGCCGATTCCTTGCCCGGCAGGATCAGGTGCAGCACGATGCCGAGGAAGGTGGAGAAGGCGATGTTGTCAATTGTCAGGTTGTGCAGGAAAGACTGCCAGAAGGAAACGCCCTCGAAGCTGATTTTGTAACCGCCGATCCCGGTCACCAGAATCGCGGCGGCAATGATCATGTTGCGCTTGTTGGAAAAGTCCACTTTGCTTTCGACGTACATGCGAAGCCCCTGGGCCGCGATAATCCCGAACAGGATGATGGAGACACCGCCCAGCACTGGCGTCGGAATCGTCATCAGGAGCTCGCTGATTTTGCCGCAGAAGGAGAACAGGATTGCCAATACCGCCGCCAGCGCAATCACCGTGCGGCTGAACACACGGGTGATGGCGAGCACACCGATGTTTTCCCCGTACGTGGTGGCAGGCGGTCCGCCAATCAGACCGGCCAGCGCGGTCGCCACTCCATCCCCCAGCAAGCTGCGGTGCAGTCCGGGATCTTTCATCAGATCGCGGTCCATTACCCGGCTCGTCACCAGCAGGTGGCCGAGGTGCTCCGCCAGCGTGACAAACGCGACCGGCGCAATGATCAGCGCCGCTACCCAGGCGGACGGGTCGCCGAGCGCGAAGGCCACTTCTTTCAGCTTGAAGTCCGGAGCGGAAATGATCTCTGCAGTAGCCACCTTGTTCAAGTCAATCAGCTCAGGATGACGCATGAGCGTGTAGAGGTACCCGGCGATGATGCCGATGAGAATCGGAATGAGGGCAAAAAAGCCGCGCAGCATCACAGCCGCCAGAACCGTTACAATCATCGTCACCAGTGAAATTTCAATGGAGGTGAGCGACATGACCGACTGGCCGTCCACCGTTACCTTGGTCGCCATATCGACGGCCACCACCGACAGGCTCAGGCCAATGACGACGATGACGGACGCGATCACCACCGGTGGCAGAACGCGGTCCAGCCACTTGACGCCGGCCTTCTGCACGATCGCCGCCACGATGACGTAGACCAGACCGGAGAGCAGACAGCCCAGCAGCGCGGTGCCGACGCCATAGGCCTGGCTTACCGTGATGATCGGGCCGATAAAGGCGAACGACGATCCCAGGTAGTTGGGCAGCTTGCCTTTGGTAATCAGCAGAAACAGGAGTGTTCCCACCCCGCTGGTAAAGAGCGCGGTCGCCGGGTCCAGGCCGGTCAGAATCGGCACCAGCACAGTCGCGCCAAACATCGCAAACAGGTGCTGGATGCTGAGCGGCAGCAGCTTGGAGACCGCGGGTGTTTCGTGCACATCGACAAAGTTTTTTTGACTCATCTGTATTGTCCCCCTGCGTTTGTTTTGTCTTTTATTTGTCTATACTGCACTGCGTATTTCGGCCAACAAAAAACCTCTTTGTGCAGGCACAAAGAGGCATACTCCTTCCATCCTTCCACGGGCATGGAAAGCGCGTAAACCTCTTCGCAACCTCACGGGATTGCGGTTAAAGAGGCGTATCCATTTTTGTCTCAGATCAACTGGCGGATGGTGACCATGTCCATCCCGTCCACTTCCGCCAGCTTCACGTCCACAATCTCAGTACGGGACGTAGGGACGTTCTTGCCGACAAAGTCGGGTCGGATCGGCAGCTCGCGGTGGCCGCGGTCCACCAGCACGGCCAACTGGATCATGCGTGGGCGGCCGTTGTCGATCAGCGCGTCCAGTGCGGCCCGAACCGTTCGTCCGGTGTACAGCACGTCGTCGACGAGAATGACCGTCTTGCCGGTGATGTCACCGGGCAACTGGGCACCGTGCAGCACCGCATCTTCTGATTTGTGCTGCAGATCGTCCCGGTAAAAGGTGATGTCCAACTGGCCGACCGGTACCTTGACGTTTTCGATCAGTTCGATCCGCTCCACCAGCCGCTGCGCCAGGTAGATGCCCCTCGTCTTGATGCCGGCGATGATACAGTCTTCCACACCCTTGTTCCGCTCGATGATTTCGTGGGCGATCCGCGTCAGTGCCCGACGGATGGCCGCTTCGTCCATGATGACGCTCTTGTTGATCACGTGCGCTTCCCTCCCGGAAATCGGCTTGTCTTACCTGTGGCACAAAAAAGGCTTCTTGTCAGGCGACAAGAAGCCACTGGCCGATGACAGGCAAAAGGGGTGATCCGCCCTTTTTCCTGCCGTCTCTGCGTATCCGTGCCCTTGCCAGCCTCACAGGACTGGATTTAAAGGTTCCCTTTGTCAGAATGAATTATGGCACGAATCGCAAGCCGTGTCAATGAGGTTTTTGCTCTTTCCAGAAAACGCTGATCCACGCCGGCAGGTGGTTGCCGTAAAACCCGACGGAACCCGTCACATGCCGAAGCAGTTCCACTTCGCGTTCACTGCCCGTTTTCAGATAGAGCGAGCCGTGTTCGGCGGCATCAAGCCGGACAAACAGCAAGGCGTTTCCGTCCGGTGACAGGGTGGGAAAGATATCGGCCGTCTTGTCCGTCCCCTGCGTCACAGCCTGCTGACTGCCGTCAGCGCTTCGCCGCCAAATGCGCTGCCCGGGCACCTTCGGATTTTCCGGGTCGTCCTCAAAATACGTCTCAACACCGCGGGTAAAATACAGCGTGTACGGAGAGGCGGCTGTCCACGTCGGCTGCGCATCCACCTTGTCCGGCTGCCCTGCCGGGATCACCCGCCCGTTGGCATCCGCAATCATCACGCGCTTGTTGTGCGTGGCCATGCGATCTTCGCCGTCGATAAACGCCAGCAGGCTGCTGTCCGGCGACCAGGCCAGCCACTGCGGATAGGCCAGACCGCTGCCGATGTCCACCGGTTTGCTGCCGGAGCGGGTCAGGTCAAGGATCTGAATCGGCACGCCGTCATTAGAAAGCGAAGCGGCATTCATCCACACATAGTAAGCCACCCGCTTGCCGTCCGGAGCGACTTTCAACCCTGTAGCCTCCAGCGGATAGATGTCTTCGTCCACATTGGACTGCTCGGTAAGCGGATAGACGGCCAGCTGATTGCCTGCCAGATCAATGAGCCTGAGCGTCATCGGACGGTCCGAAGCGACAGGCACGGAGACGAGCAGGCGCTTGCCGTCCGGCATCCAGGCAAAATCGGCCAGCTCCATCGTCTGGGTGCTGACGACGCCCGCTTTCTCCCCGGCCATTTCCGCCACCACCAACAGCTTTTTTCGGTCCTCGTCCGCCCCGGACGCAGCGACCAGGTAGGCGAAGGTGCGGGAGACAGGCGACCACTTGGGATGTTCCAAGACGGGCCGCTCATCCACCTGGAATGCTCCGGTTCCGTCCGCCTTCACCGCCCACAAGTAAGCCGGTGACGAACTGGAGCGCGCCTCCTTTTCGTACAGCAGGTAGAGCAGCCATTTGCCGTCGGCCGACCACCCGGCGATCTCTGCTTCGCCCTGCGTCGTCACCTGCACGGGCACGGCGTCGGCCTTGCTGGCGTCGAGTATCCACAAATGCTTATTGTGGATAAACGCGATCGTCGCCGGAACGGCAGTCTGGCTGACGCGCTGAGGGGCGTCTGCGGCCCGCTCTCCCGGCTGCACGTCTACCGCCGGTTCACTTCCCGTCGGCAGGGATGGCGCGGGAGCCGAGCCCTGACCCGTCGCGACCGGGACTGTTCCGGTCTGGGCGGATGTGGTCAGCACCGACGCCGTCAGCGCCGCTGCACATGCCGCCAGTTTCACCATCGTCCACATGCGTACTCCTCCTTTTTCTCTCGTCGTTGGTATGACGATACCAACGCGGCAATGTTTCATCGGCAACAAAAAACGCCAGGGAACATCTGTGGTACTCCCTAGCGTTTAATTCGCTGAACCGTATTATGTGTGCGTTGTGTCAGGCTTGCCGCAGCTGGTGAATCACGTCCAGCAGATCCTGCGGCAGCGGCGCTTCAAACTCCAGCCGCTCGCCCGTGCGCGGATGGTCAAATCCCAGCGTTTTGGCGTGCAGCGCCTGGCCGTTCAGTTCCAGCGTGTTTTTCGGCCCGTACTTGGGGTCTCCCGCCAGCGGATAGCCGATGTATTTCATATGCACCCGGATCTGGTGGGTGCGCCCCGTCTCCAGCTTCAACTCCACCAGGGTAAACGCCTTAAACCGTTCCAGCACGACAAAATGGGTGACGGCCGGTTTGCTGTTTTCAAAGACGACGGCCATCTGCTGCCGGTTTTTCGGGTCCCGGCCGATTGGCGCGTCGATTGTGCCCATTTCGTGCGGGATAACCCCGTGCACGATGGCCACGTATTTGCGGTTGACGCTGTGCTCTTTCAACTGCCGGGCGAGGCTGACGTGCGCCTTGTCGTTTTTGGCCACCATCAACAGACCGGACGTGTCCTTGTCGATGCGGTGGACAATGCCAGGCCGAAGCACGCCGTTAATCCCCGACAGATCCTTGCAGTGGGCCAAGAGACCGTTGACCAGTGTGCCGCTGTAGTGTCCGGGGGCAGGATGGACCACCAGCCCGCGCGGCTTGTTCACAACAATTACGTCGGCGTCTTCGTAAACGATGTCGAGCGGCATCGGCTCCGGCTCGATCGCCATTTCCTTCGGCGGGGGGACGCGCAGCGTAATCTCGTCGTCCGCCGCCAGCTTGTAGTTGCTTTTCACCGGCTCCCCGTTGACGGACACTCGGCCTTCCTTGATCCAGATTTGCACTTGTGACCGGGACCAGTCTTCGTTTTGCATCGTGATGAATTTGTCAATCCGCTCACCCGCGTCGGCAGGCTCAACGGTCCAGTCGTACCGTTCAAACAACTGCGTGTCGTTCATCTCTGTCTCCTCGTATGTAGTACGCTAGTATCGTTTACAACCACTCGTTCCATTTACCACTTACTCGGCCTTGCGTCTGCCCTCCAGCAGCACGTCCAGCAGCAGCAGGGCAACGCCGAATGTAATGGCCATATCGGCTACATTGAAAATCGGAAAGTTGATCAGGGTAAAATCGAGAAAATCGACCACCTGGCCCGTGCTGACGCGGTCGATGAAATTGCCGATCGCCCCGCCCAACACCAGCGAAAGCGCGAGAGACACGCGCGGCTGCCGCTTGCCGATGCGCACGAGCGACACCAGAATGCCGATCACGACGGCAATCGTGATGATCACAAACAGCCATCGCTGGTTTTGCAGGATGCCAAATGCCGCTCCCATGTTCCGATGGGACGTGAGGTGAAACACATCTGGAATCAGGGGAATCGACTGCCCCAGTTCCATCCGGGTCACCACCAGGTTCTTGGTCCATTGATCGAGCGCGACAATGGCAGCAGCAATGAGATAGTACATCGATGGGGTCCTCCTTACTCCGACTCAGACAGCCAGCAACATGACGTCAACAGAAAATGATACCACAGCGCCGCTTGTGAAACAATGAAACGATCCACGCTCCCCGTGGACCGGTGCGTCTTCCCCTGCTCACCGAAAGAGGCGGGACAGCTTTATGTAGTACCGATACCCTTTGCGCACGCCATCCAGCACCCAGAGCGGTATCTTCCAGCCGCGGTCCTTGAAAAGCGGCAGGTAGAACTTGTAGTACGCCCGTCGCAAGTCGCGCCACTTGCTGTCCGGTATGTTTTTGTAGTAGTCGGACACGTCGATCAGATAGCCCCGCCCCTGATCCATCAGCACGTTTTTGGCGTGCACGTCGTGGGGATACAGCCCCTTGGACCGGGCTTCCTCCAGCGCCTCCTCCACGTCCTCGATCACCTGCGGCGGGATCGGAATGCCGTAGAGAAGGCAGTCAAACAACGAGATGCCTTTGATCCGCGTCAGCACCAGAAAGCAGGGCTCCGCCTGATAGCAGACGGGAAACGAGCGGGTCTGCCCCAGCTTGCGGTACACGTCCACTTCCTGTTCCCAACCGGGACGCCCCGGTGCGTACAGCTTCACCACCACGTCCGGGTAGTCAGGATGGGCGAACACCGCCGCGTAGTTGCCCCTTCCCACCAATTCCCACGGGTACGGTGTGTGCAACACGACGACCGGGTCGTCCGGCGAACGGCTTTCCAGTTTTACCTCACGCAGGAACGGGTCCAACACGTCTCGATGAATGCGCATGTGTCCTCTTCTTTCGTCACGGAAGGGTTTCTTCTTTTTGATTCTAGCAAAACCAGAAAATTAGGCAACCTGCTCGGCGGATGCTGTTGAACAACGGCAAAAGCCGCCTCCCCGCCGCATGGGCCAGTCTGGGAGGCGGCCTCTTTTATTTTTCCCCGCACATGCATGTTCGTTTCCGGCAAGACCGCAAAAGGGGCTTGTTCGTTACGCGTTGATCTCGATAAACCAGTCTTGGACAGCCTCTCTGATCTGTTCAAGAGCGGCAGGGTTCGCCGCCTCGCAGTAAATGCGGAGAAGCGGCTCCGTTCCGGACGGACGGATCAGCACCCAATGACCGCCGTCGAGCAGCAGCTTGACGCCGTCCATGCGGTTTACTCCCCGCACTGCAAACGGGCCTACCTGGCCAGGCGGCACCGCCAGCATCTGCTGTATCCAGCGTTCTTTTCCCGGCAGGCGGATATCCAGGCGCGTCGAAAACAGCTCGCCATACTCGTCGCAGACCTCCTGAAGAATCTGATCGATGCCTTTCTTTTCCCAGGCGCACATCTCCGCCAACAGCAGGTTGATCAGAATGCCGTCCTTTTCCGGAATGTGGCCGAAAATGCTGGCGCCGCCGCTTTCCTCGCCGCCGATCAGCACGTCTCCCCGCAGCATTTGGGCGCCGATGTACTTGAACCCAACCGGCGTCTCCACCAGCTCCAGACCGTAGCGGGCCGCCATCCGGTCCAACAGGTGGGTGGTCGCCACGGTGCGTACGATTCGGCCGCGCAGCCCCCTGTTTTTGACCAGATGGCGGGTCAGCAGGGCGAGCACGGCGTTGGGCGGCACGTACCGGCCGAAACGGTCAACGGCTCCGAAGCGATCCCCGTCTCCGTCATTGGCCAACCCCAGGTCGGCCTGCCGGTCGATGACCTCCCTCTTCAACAAGGACAGGTGGTGATCGTTCGGCTCCGGCAGGCTGCCGCCAAAAAACGGGTCGGCCGTCTCGCGGATGCTGATCGTCTCCACCCCTGCTTCTTTCAGCAGTCCGCTTACGTAGCCAATCCCGGCGCCGTGCATGGGATCAATCACGACCCGCAGCGGTGATTGTTTCAGCACGTCCAGGTGGACCATTCGCCTGAGATGCGCCTCGTAGTGCGGACGGAGCACGATCACCTGCAGCAGCTTGCGCGCCTTGGCTTCATCCAGCGGAATGTCCCGGACGCCGCCCGCCTCCTGGACCGCCCGGATCAACGCTTCCAGCCTGCTGGTGATCTCCGGAGCGGCCGGTCCGGCATAATCGGGAATGTATTTGATCCCGTTGTACTCAGGCGGGTTGTGGCTGGCGGTAATCATCACCGCGCCGCTGGCGGCAAAATGCTTGACGCCAAAGGCCACGGCCGGCGTCGGTGCTGCTTCGTTGACCAGATAGACGCGAATGCCGTTGGCGGCCAGCACGCCTGCCACGGTCTCGGCGAAGCGTCGGCCCAAAAAGCGCGTGTCATGACCGATGAGAATGCCCTGTTCCTGTTGGCCGATTTCCCTGGTATAGGCTGCAATGGCCTGGGCGACGACGCGCACGTTTTCCATCGTAAATTGATCGGCGACGATGGCGCGCCAGCCGTCCGTGCCAAAGCGGATGTCGTTCACTGCGATTCACCTCTCCCTTTTTTGCTTCAGCTCGTTTGCTTTGTCCACGTAACGCAGCACCGTGGCGACAAAGGTGGCGTGCGACCAGGTGAGCGGCGCAACGGAGACGGGCTCGCCGGTGTACGGGTCCAACTGCTCCGACAGCACGCCGCTTTCCATCGCGTGCCGCACCACCCAGTCGAGCCGCTTTTTCGCTTCGCCAAGTTCTTCCAGCGATTGCGCTTTCGCAATTTCCCAATCGGCTACCCACAGCGTGCAGATAATCCAGGGGTTCCCCGGCACCCTGGCCGCGTCGTGTGCCTTGCGAAAATACGGATCACCCTGGTACCGGGCGATTCCGCCCACCGGCGTATCCACCCGCAGACTGCGCCTAACCGCCTCCATCGTGCTGACGACCCGGGGATCGTCTGCCGGCATCACGCCCAGGGCAAACAGTCCGTACAGGCTGCTATCCACCGTTTCATCCTTTTCCAGCTTTCCGTCTGACCGCAGGTACCCCCCGCGCAAAAAACGGCCGAGGTCCGGATCGTACAGATGCTGCAACATGGCCGCACGGACGCGCTCCGCCCCTTCGTCATAGCGCTGGAAGCGGTGATCGTCGCCAAACAGTTGGGCAAACCTTGCCGCCGCCTTGAGCCCGGCGTAGACGGTGGCACTGGTAAAGGTAAAGATTCCTCTGCGCTCTTCCCACAGATCGTAGCTGGGGAGGGGGAGGTGCCATTCGGGATGGAGATGGGACAGCAAAAACCGGGCCGCCGGCCTGACCAGTGTGGGATACAGCCGCTGGCAAAATTCAATCTGCTTGCTGCAGCGGTACATCTCCCACAGCGCGTGGAGAACAAGCGCCGTCTCGTCCTCCTGGATGGGAAGCTGGTACTCCCCGTCCCGAACAAACGGGTGCCAGCTCGAACCGACAGACCCGTCTGGATTGTACTTGTGCAGCAGATAGCCGTCCTCCGTCAGCGCGTCACGGCAAAAGCGAAAAAACGGCGCCACCGTCCCGCCGTATCCCGCGCGGACCATCGCGCTGGCGACCAGCGCCCCGTCGCGCGGCCACATGTAACTGTAATGATCGCGGTTGTACTGCAGGATGTCCGAATCGTTGGCGGCCAGAATGGCGCCGTGCTGATCAATCTGTGTTTGGATGATCAACAGGCTCTGTTTGTACAGGCGGATCACCTCAGGCGGCAGGTCAGCAAAGCTTTGCTCCTCCTTGTTCACCCAACGCCGCCAGTAGACGTCCACGCGCGACAGCAGCCGGTCCGCTCCGCTGTCCAGCACGTACTGGTTCAATTCCTTGACCGCCGGGTACGTGTCACCAACGCACATCCAGTAGTACAGCGTCTGCTCCGCCAGCGGCTCCAGCACAAGGCGGAACGAAACGGTGCTGTCCACCGAGCCCTGCGCGATCGTGTTTCCTTCCAGCAGACCGTCCTCTGCGTCCCGCCAGGTTCCTTCCGCGTAATTAAACCGCTTGATGCCCACGCTGTACTGAAAAATGCCGTTCTCCGCCGTCCGGCCGTTCACCATGATGTAGACATTGCGCTTGTAATGGTACACGGTGTGAAGCAGGGGATCGTACACGGACGTATCCCCCACTTCGGTCTCGTTCAAGCTGAAGTCGTGATGAAAAAACAGGCGCACTTCCCGCGTCTCCGCGAAGTGGTTGCGGACACGGACCTGTTTGAGGTAAATCGGGTCGCGCTGATGCACGCCGTCTGCGATGCAGAGCGAAAGCCCCAATTTCTCGTGACGGGCGGTGACATCGGTGACGAGCGACTCGTCGCGATAGCCGAGCCTGCGTTCCCATCCGTCTTCATCCAACCAGGAAAACCGCCCCTGCACCCAGATGCCTAGCTTGCAGTAATGACCGCCCACGTGATTCAGTTGCCCGACATACGGATAGAAGAGATCGCGCATGCGCAGTCTGTCGTCAAAATTGATCAGCAGCTTTCCGTTACCCACCACAAGCGGTCTTGGCATGATGTCACGTCCCTTCCGATCTGAAACTTCACGAGAAGGTTCCCGAAAACAAGGCGCGTTATCGGGACTGGAACTCCGCTATCCTCCGGGCGAACAATGCGGCGAGCGTCGATGCTGATTCCGCTGTCACGCCCTGTGAAATGATATTGACGTGGGAATGTTCTGTATCCGGCAGAATCAGCACCCAGCCGTGGGCGTCGTACACCTTGATGCCGTCCACCAACTCCAGCTGCTGGCCTTTGTGTTCCTCCAACATTTTACGCATCACTTTTCCCTTCCATGCCCACGGACAAAACACCGTCGTTTTGTCCATGTGGCACGCCGGAAGCTGAGCGGTCAACTGGCTGAGCGGCTGTTTTTCCCGTGACAGGTGCGCAAGGATGCAGACCAGGCTGAAAACCGCATCAAACAGCGGATGGAACCGCTCGTCCGGCGACACCTCCATCATCGCGCGCGGCGACAACTTGGTGCGGACCACCTCCACCTGCATCCGCCGGGCCAGCTGCTCCATCTCTTCCGGCGCGCTGACCGGCAGGCCGATCTGCCGTCGCTGCCCCCGGCAGGCGAGGAGCTGCAGCGCCATAAGTTGTTCCGGCGTCAGGCGTTCCCCCGTGTCCGTGAACAGCTCGAACTGCTCGCCGTTTTTGTGCAGGCGGACAGCCAGATCGACACCGTGCCTGCCGACCCCTTCTGCGACGGCGCCGTACAGGGCGGTCACACCCAGCGCGCCAAAAAGCGGAGCCAGAAACGCCGGCAGGAAGCGGGGCTCGCACTCGATTAGCAGGTTGAATCCCCGGCGCCGAATCAGTGCCGCGTCGATCTGCTCCAATAGTTCACGCGTGTAGGTTTCCTGCACCTGGTGTTCCACGTGCAGATAACCCAGGTGGTGCAGCGAACGGACATACGTCTCCTGCCAGCAGGCATTTTCAATTTTCCGCTCCCAATCGCGGGAGACCGGCAGCCCCAGCTGGTCGACGAACTGGATCACTACTTGCTTCTCCTCAGCCGATTCGTCCATGTGGATGTGAATCCCGCCCTGGCAGTGAAACTGTCGGACGGCGTACCGGTTTACCGGCGCGATGCTGATGCCGATGTCGATCGTGTCAATTCCGGACGAGCAGAGACTGGTCATGACGCTGTGCTTGAGCAGTTGGGCAAACGGGTGGGCGCAGGCGGACAGGGCGATTTTGCTGCCCGGCTTGAGCAGGTAGGCGTATGCGGCAGCCAGCCGGGTTACGAACTCCGGCGTAATCTCCACATTTGCCAGCCCTTTGATGCCATTGCCGCCGAACAGGCGTTTTGACTGCTTGGTTCCGTAAATGAGCGACGTGTGTACGTTGGCGCATTCCTCAATTTCCTTGTGAGGCCAGACCTTGACCCCGTCTTTTACCACCGCCTTGGCACCGATCCGGCAGCGGTCGCCGATGACCGCGCCCTCGCCCAGCAGGACACACGGTCCGACGCTCACGTTGCGGCCCAGAATAGCGCCTGTCAGTTCCGCCCGCTGGCCGATATAGGAGTTTTCCCACAAAATCGACTGCCCCAGCCTGGTCCCGGCGCAAATGACCGAATGACTGCCCAGCACGGAGTAGGCACCGACCGACACACCCGCTTGCAAATGGACGTTTTCCCCGATGTACACGGGCCCTTCCAGCCGCACGGACGAATCAATCCGCACGTGGTTTTCGAGAAAGATCCGGGGGGCAATCTCTCGCGCGTCAATCTCCACCCGCACCCGTCCGTCCAGCATGTCAGCCTGCGTCTGCCGATACACGTCCAGGGACCCGATGTCCGACCAGTAGCCCTCCGCGATGTGGCCGAACAGCGGCAGAGCCGCGTCCAAAAAGGCGGGAAACAGCTCTTTGCTGAAATCCACTTCTCTGTCTTCTTCTATGTAAGAAAGCACCTCAGGTTCGAAGACGTACATGCCTGTGTTGACCGTATCACTGAACACTTCGGCCCAGCTGGGCTTTTCCAGGAACCGGGTGATTCGTCCGCTCTCGTCCGTCATGACGACGCCGAATTCCAGCGGCGTCTCCACTCTGGTCAGGATCAGCGTGGCCAATGCGCCGTTTCGCTCGTGAAAACGGACAGCCTCTGTCAAATCGATGTCCGTCAAGGTGTCTCCGCTGATCACCAGGAACCGGTCATCCAGGAATTCAGCGCAGTTTTTGACGCTGCCCGCCGTGCCCAATGGCGTCGCTTCTTCGAAATAGGTAAGCGAGACGCCAAAGCGTGATCCGTCGCCAAAGTAGCTGCGGATGGCATCGGGAAGGTACTGCAGCGTGACCGCGATGTCCGTAATGCCATGGCGTTTCAGCAGGTGGATCGTGTATTCCATGCAGGGACGGTTTAACAACGGCACCATCGGTTTGGGCGTATGGACCGTCAACGGGCGCAGGCGGGTTCCCTTGCCGCCGGCCATGATCACTGCTTTCATCAACCGTTCCTCCTCTCGGTCAGATCGAAGTTGCCCAGGCTGAACCCAATGAACGATACAAATCCATCGTCTGAAGCGCCAACCGGTTCCAGTCGTATTGACACAGGATGTCCTCACGCGCCGTGCGGACCAGCCGCTCGCGTTCATCGGGGCAGTGCAGGAGCCAGCACAACTGATCAGCAAGCGAATTGGCGTTGCCGGTGTAAAAGGTGAGCCCGTTTTCGCCGTGGCGGACGATTTCCCGCAAGCCTCCCGTGTCGGCCACAATCACCGGTGTCCCCAGCGCCATGGCTTCCAGCGCCACGATGCCGAACGGCTCGTACAAGCTGGGAAAAACGGCTGCCGCTGCCATTCGGAAGAGCAGATTGCGGCGGTCGTCGTCGACAAAGCCGAGAAATCGGACGCGAGACGCCAGCCCCCGCTGCTCCGCCATCTGCCGCCACTCTTCCAGCATGGGCCCTTTTCCCGCCAGAACGAAGACGGCTTCCGGGTGTTCGTGCAATACGCGGGGGGCGGCCTCCAACAGCAGGTGCACCCCTTTTTCCCGCACCATCCGGCCGACAAAGAAGATGACCGGTCCCGTCCCCAGCCCCAGTTCCTCCCGCACGACGCGCATGCACTCTGCTTCATCCGCAGTCGCGGCCGGCGGGCATGCGACGCCGTTGGGGATCACGGCGATACACTCATGCGGTACGCTAAACAGCCTGTTCACCTCCCCGGCCATGTAGCGGCTGCACACGATGAGGCGGTCGGATGCGGTGGAGAGAAGCTGTTCGCGCTCGTGAATCCGCTGCTGCAGCGGGGTGTGAATCCCTTGATGACGGCCGTGTTCCAGCGCGTGGATCGTCGTCACCAACGGCCGTTCCCAACGCTGTTTCAGCTCCAGCGCTGCCCATCCGACCATCCAGTCGTGCGCGTGGATGAGATCGGGCCGAAATCCCTGCCGCACCAATCGTTCCGCCGCGTCTGTCATCGCCAGGTTGAGCTGAAATACCCAGTCGAGAAAATCGCTCTGCTCTCCCGGGACGTAGGTGTTGAGCCAATGGACGCACACCCCGTTTACCAGCTCCGAGTGCGCTGCCGTACCTGGTGAGGCTGTCAATACGTGCACCTCTGCGTGCTGCCTTGCCAGATGGCAGGCCAGGTCGTACACGGCCCGGCCCAGTCCGCCGACGACGCGGGGCGGAAACTCCCAGCTCAACATCAGCACCCGAAGCCCTTCTTGACGCTCACTGCCGGCGGCCACATACTGACGCGATACGTTCACTCTATGCGAACTTATCGGCAAATAGTACCGCAGGTCCAGATCGGGGAAAAGCGGATACGCCTGCTCTCTTGCGGCCAGTCGCTCGGGATCAATCGTCCCCGCCTCAATCTGCTCCACCAGCTCGCGAAAGCAGGTGAGATGGTCGTGAGTGCGGCGGACGGCGTAATCAACCACGGTTTGTCCGTCCATGATAAAAGCCCAGTCACTGCTTTGCGCCAGCATCAGCTCCCGGGCCGCCTGCTGCAGTCCGCGCCGCAACAGCGGACGTGCCTCATGATCGTCATGGGTCTTTTCCACCAGTTCGATCAGGTCCCGTTCAGCCTGGTGCAGGTGGCGGTAAATCCAGCTGTTTCGCTCGTTGAGCCAGACTTCGCCGTAGCCGTTTCGCCCCCAGGACGACATCGGCAGACGCCCCCGGTCAATCTGGGGGTAGGCGTCCAGGTAGGCGGAGGGCGTGGTCAGACTGATCACATGTGAATCGCAGGCAGCCTTCCGCAGCAGAAAATCGAGAAACTGCGGCCCTTCGTACCACCAGTGGCCGAACAGTTCGGCGTCGTACGTGGCCGTAATCAGCGGAGGGGGATCCAGCCATTCGGCCGCCTGCACCACCTGTGCCTCCCGACTGGCGAGGAAATGACCGGCGTGAACGTCCGCCTTCTCCCTCGCCCGGTCGGGATCGTAAATGGCTTTTGGCTCATCCCGCCCGGTGATCCGGTGGTACTTGAGTCCTGTATGTACGCGGAATCCCTCGGGATGAACGTACGGAGCGATGTACGCCCAGTCCAGATCAAACCCGATGTCCCGGTAATATTCCCGGTAATCGTAATCTCCGGGATAGCCGGTGACAGAGCTCCACACTTGACGCGACGCTTCTTCATCGCGTGGAAAGGCGGCTACGTCGTACGGTGTCAACAGCGGCGCAAACAGCCCCCGCCGCGGATGAGGAGTGGCGTGGCGAACCGTGTGGCTGTCGGTGAAAAAGTAGCGGATGCCCGCCTCTTTCAGCAGGCGGTCCAGCCCCGGGGTATAGCCGCACTCGGGCAGCCAGATTCCCGCGGGACGGCGGCCGAGAATACGCTCATGCGTATCAATCCCTACCATAAGCTGGGCGCGGATTGCCTCTTCCGTCTCTACAAAGGGGAGAAACGCGTGAGTCGCGGCGCACGTAATCAGCTCCACGCAGCCGCTCTCCTGCAGCCGTTTCAAAGCGGATACAAGCGCATAATCCCACTTGCGGCAGTACTGGGCGATTTCCCGAAAGCGCTGCAGATACATTTTGGCGACGCGGTGCTCCTCCGGGCTGCCGCTCGTCCGCTTGCATTCCTTTCCGGCCAACTCGACCGTTTTGGCGAGATGGCGCCGGAATCTCTCACGGATCAACGGATCGTCAAGCATGGACAGCAGCGGAGGTGAAACGGCCAGCGTGATGCGAAACGGGATGCCGTCCGCGAGCAGCTTTTCAAACACCAGCAACAGCGGAATGTACGATTCGAGCATGGCCTCGTACACCCAGCGCTCTTCCAGGCGATCATCCCGCTCGCCATCCCGCACGTAAGGCATATGGGCATGCAGCACGAGGGAGAGATAACCGTTTGACACCACAGACACCTCGCTCATTTTGACGTTTTGGGATAGAGGGAATAGGAAGAAAAGTTCTCAAACCAGGCTGGTACGCGCGTGTCGGTGGCTGGCTCCACCAGCGGCTCGCCCCATGCGGCAGGGTAATTGCGCGGTGTCGCTGCCGGTTCCGAGCGCAGGATCGGGTAGAAGCGCTCGCGGTGGAACAGACCAAAGTCGGCGATGTACGTTCTCCCCGGCTGGACGTCATGCACAAACCAGGAGTGGGCGTCATGTGACACGGTCACGTCCAGGTGGCAATGCGCGTTGGTGCCGTCAAACAAGCAGTCGGTCACGTCGTAGAGACGGAGCCCCTTGTCGATCTGCCGGTAGTCTGCCTGCAGGTAGGATGCGACCATCCGCATGCGCGGCCAGGTGATCTCCCAATAGACAAACAGCACCGTCGGCCCCTGCACCATCAGTTTGACCACATCCCTCCCGTAAAACGGCGGCAGCCGCCACCCGTCGTCCGGTTTGTTCTTTGGCGGGACAGCATTCCGGCTGCTGGAGTCAGGTTCGGCCGCCGAACGCGATCTGCCCTTCTGCAGCCGGTATTTCACCTGGCCCACGGTCAGCCCGCATTCTTTGGCGATTTGCGCGATGGTCATGGACTGCGAGCGAAGCTGTAAGATTCGTTCCAACATCGTTGAACGCTCCTTTCTGCCGGTATCCTCCAAGCACGAGACTGGCGGAGGCGACGGGTCTTTTGCCAACAATGCCATCATAGCCAAAACCGCCCATCAAAGACTGTCGAACAGTGTGTGCACATCCTTTCTTCTTTTGTCGAGTTTCCGACTGTTTTTCGTCATGAAAACTGACGAACTGCAGGATGGCGAAAGACCCGTTGACCTTTCGGGAAATCAGGGCAAGAAAAAAACCACCTGTACAGGTGGATCAGACAGTAAATCAGAAAAATTTCTTTCGTCCCTGCTCTTCTTTCAAGAGTTCCACTGCTTCACGAAATCTCAGCGAGTGGACGATCTCCCGTTCGCGGAGGAATTTGAGGCCGTCCTTCAGGTCGGGATCGTCCGTCATGTCAATCAGCCATTGATAGGTGGCTCTCGCTTTTTCCTCGGCGGCAATATCTTCGTACAGGTCGGCAATCGGGTCGCCTTTGGCCTGGATGTACGCCGCCGTCCAGGGGACGCCGGCGGCATTGTTGTAAAACAGCGCCCTGTCGTGATTAACGTAGTGGGGGGAGAGGCCGGCTTCCTCCAACTGCTCGATCGTGGCGTCTTTCGTCAACTTATACACCATGGTAGCAATCATTTCCAGGTGCGCAAACTCTTCTGTCCCGATATCCGTCAACAGACCGATCACCTTGTCAGGGATGGTGTACCGCTGGTTCAGGTAGCGGAGCGCCGCCGCCAGCTCCCCATCGGCGCCGCCATACTGCTCGATCAGGAGCTTCGCCATACGCGGATCGCATTTGCTCACGCGTACGGGGTACTGCAGTTTTTTCTCATAAATCCACACGTTTGATTCTCCTCCTCATCCTCATACCTGCCACGGCCACGGCGTTTCGGGCCACTGCCAGGGATATCCGGAATAGCTGTGTCCGAATTGCAAAAGCGGTCCGTAATGAGCCTCAAACTCGCACGCCACCTGCCAGCGTCTGGCGGAGTACTCGTTGAACTGCTGGACCGCATTCATGTCGTCTCGGTGAGTGTTCAGGTACAGCGACAACTCCACCAGCACGAAATCGAGCGCCTGCAGCTCATGCAGAAGCTGGTAGTAGCGTTCGTCCACTTGTTTGCGATCGCTCACTTCCGCTCCCTCCCTTTTCGATCCCGTCCCTCGTACGGACTGTACAATGCCGGCCAGAGCACGCCGTGGCGCAGCGCTTCGTGAGCAGAAAACTGCGGCAGTCCGGGGGGCTGAAAATTCATGAACAGGTTGGGGGGGACCACATAGGTTTTCACCCGGATCGGCGGACACGGGTCAAAGGGGCTGACGTACGGATAATACACTCTCGTCTGCGAATCCAACGAAGGTGACCTCCTTGCTAGGTGATTGACTAACCAGTATCACTGTATGACACTCACCTACCTGCGGTGTTGGGCGGTCGCCCGTTTGTGTGGCATAAGAAAAACCCGCTGTGCTCAGCGGGTTACAGTGTGTAGAAAATGACCATTGCGAGGAGAACACGTTTCCGTCAGCCGCTCCGTGCTCGCCCAACAGAGAAACACATACTGCTCGCTCCGCATTGATTTGCGGGGGATCGCCAAAGCCGCATGGCTACGCAGATTGTTCAACGGTGGCGATCCTTTTTCCCGCAAATCGCTGCTCCGCTCGGCAGGGCTCACAAGTCGCTCTGCCTGGAAACGTGCTTCTCCTTCGATGCAATCGGGTTGGCTTCAGTCGGAAACCCGCTGTTTTCAGCAGGTTATCGTCGTTTGGTGATACGGCCGAAGCCACCAACCTTCGTGCGCGGAGGCGATTTGCTTCGCGGCGGGGAGAAGATTGAGGATTTTTTTGTGGATGTCGAATTGGAGATGGTCGTCTTCTTGTCAGACTTGCGGATAATCCGCCCGACCTGCCCGGATGGCGCTGTGGACGGTTCCGTCTTTTTTTGATGATGCTGCCGTCCGCACCGACTCCGGAACTCCGATCGGCAGGCTTGTCGCTGCGCTTGATGATGCTCCCCGTTCCCTGCTTGGTGACAGGAGGAGCCGCCTTTTTTCCTGCTGGGTGGGGACCCGGTACGTCCCCCCTGGTTTGTAGATGTCTCTTGTGGTATACCCTCGATACGAACCGGTGGCATGTTTGTGCGCATCGAAGAGGTCATCCAGCAGGCTGGCGATGATGAACCCCTCCAGAAACGACGGATCGTAATTTTGCCGGACAAACTCCTTGCTGTCCACTTCGATGAGCGTGTCCGAAGGCTTCTCTTGATCCTGCTGCAGGTGGTACCATTCATCCGGATAGATGAGAAACATGTGTTTCTCGTCTTCTTTTGAGATTTCGTCCGGCTCTCGCTGCTCTGCCAGTTCGCGGGCCACTTCCGGCACTGTTTTGTTTTCGGCGCGGTAGACGCGGGAATACTGCCCGTCGTCCTTGGAGATCACCGATTCCAGCGGATAGTCCAATCCGGCCGACGGTTTCCCGCAGCCAGCCAGGGACAAGAGCAAGAGCGCTGGCACCAACAAGATCGCGACCGCTCGAAACAACCGCTGTGCCATCCTCATCCCTCCCTACGTTCCGCGCAAGACCTGCACGTCAGCCGAGAGGACAAACTCTCCCTCGTACAGCATGAAACGGCCGTCCTGCCATTCGATCCGCAGCAGATGGCGCTGGTCGGATTGAAACTGCCAGATGTGCTGCTCGCCTGACGAAGAAAACGGGGTTTTGCCCTGGGCCGTCACGTGACCGCTGTAGTGTTCCTCCAGGTTGTAGTAGACCCCGTCCATTTCGATCGTGGTCGGGACTCCATCGTCAAAATCCAGCCGGCCGTCAATGGCGCTGTAGAGCTGATACACCACCTGTTCCCGCTCTTCGATATAGAGATAGCGAATCTGCTGGCCGTCCTGCAGGGTCAGCATCACGGCGTTTCGACTGACGTTTTGAATCCTGCCCGTCACCTGATAGGTGACCAGGGAAACCTCCACCACATCTCCCGGCCCAACAGTGAGGATGCTGCGCTCTGCGGGCAGCGGCTCATGCTTGGCAAAGAGACCGTGGATTCGCTTGAACAAACTCATGGATGCCCTCCTTTCCCCGCACTACAGACAAGCGGCCAAAATCAAAGCGCCGACGATGTGGAAAGAGCCGGCCAACAATGCGTACGCGACTTTCCCCTGCCGCGTTCCCTCGTCCAGATCAAACGACGCAGCCATTTTCAACAGCCGTTCGACAATCCATTCCAGCATGAACAAAATGACAAATGAAACCACAGACACCAACAGGGCAATAAACAGATCGTTGGAAGTGGCAATCGACCGGGACAAGATATAGCCCTGGGCAAACAGCTTCATGACGAAACGGGTCGTTACCGCCACGTTCCCGTTCTTCATTTCCGTAATGTCCTTGTATTTGGTGAACAAACTGTCCACCCACATGAGCACAAACAAGAGAATGGCGCCGGCCCCGGTCCACACCAGCATGGCCAGCACTTCAAACCACGACAAAGTCCATCCCTCCACAGCGTCAAAATTTACTTGCGGCAGTTCGCGGAATCAGAGAAAAAGGGGAACCGCCTGGAGCGGTTTACCCCTCGTATTTTTTCATCAGGGCCGCCAGTTCGTCTTCAATTTCCTGATCACGGTTCAATTTGGCGATTTCCTCGTCCAGCGATGTTTCTTTTTTGTACACGTCGCCGCTGGCCTCCGCTTCCGCTTCGAGCTGCAGCGCCTTCTCCTCCATGCGCTTCAACCCCGCCATCGCCGTATTTGCGTCGAACCCGGACATCGCCTTGTTGATGTTTTTCTGGGCCTTGGCGGCGTTGACGCGGGCGACCAGGGTCTCCCGTTTGTGTTTCAGCTCGTTGATCTGCTTGCGCATTTCCGCCAGCTTTTCGCGCAGGTTGTCAGCCGCCTGTTTATTCTGCTCGTAGCTTGCCTTGTACTCCTCCATCTTTTGCTGGGCCGCTTTCTTTTCTTCCAACGCGCGTCGGGCGAGATCGACGTTCTTCGCCTGCGCAGCCAGATGGGCCTGCTCGTCGCGTTTCTTGACGAGGGCTTCCTGCTCCTCGTACAGCAGCTTGAATTTTTTCTCCAGGGCGATTTGGGCAGCGACAGCTTTTTCCGCTTCTTCCAGATCGGCCTGCATGTCGCGCAGATACTGGTCTGTCATTTTAACGGGGTCTTCCGCTTTTTCAATCAGAGCATACAGATTGGCCATGGTCAGGTCTCGCAGACGTTTGAAAAACGACATGACATTTTTCCTCCTTGCATAAGAATGTCAACGCAGCTGCAACTGCGCCTCTCTAACACGTATCTACGAAAAAAGAGGGGCCTCGGTTTCAACCGGACTCCTTTCGTTTGCGCATGCTGCCCTTGCGCTCTCCCTCGCCGCCAGCATTCTGCTGCAAACGCACCTTTTGCTCCCGGTCGTCCCACAGCAGGTAGGCGTCGAAGCGCTCTTCGCCCTTTTGAAATCCTTTGATGAGATTGCTTCTGCCCGACTCCATCAGCCGTTTGACGTTGGCGGCGGAAATTTTCTTGCCCAAAATGGTCTTGGACAGCGTCACGCCGCAGCCGGTCTTGCGGTAGTTGGCACAGCCGTAAAAATCCCCTTTGTCCACCAGATCGCCGCCGCAGGCGCGGCAGGCGGCCACCTTTTTGCCCAGGCTGAACCGAGAGGACTGCCTCGGCATCGCCGCCACGTCGTATCCGTCCAAATTCCAGCTTTGCGACTGTTCCACCGCATCCTGCACGATCTTGCTGGACAGTTTTTTCACCTGCTCCATGAACGCCTGCGGCGAGGCCAATCCCTGCCCGATCTCCGCCAGACGCTGCTCCCACCGGGCGGTCATTTCCGGCGAGGCCAGGATCTTGTCACCGATCAGATCGATCAAAAGCATACCCTTGGGGGTGGCGTACACCTGGTTCCGCTTGACCTCGATGTACTTTCGCTGTTTCAGTGTGGCGATGATGGCGGCGCGGGTCGCTTCGGTGCCCAGCCCTTCCGTCTTCATCAGCACCTTCTCCAGCTCTTCGTTGTCCAGATGCTTGCCCGCCGTCTTCATCAGCGTGATCAGCTGACCTTCGGTGTAGCGCTTGGGCGGCTGCGTCCTGCTCTCCTTGACGCTTGCTTTGCACACCCGCCCCTCTTCTCCCTCGGCCAGCGGCGGCAGCACCGGTTCGTCCTCTTCCTTCTCCTCGTCGAACAGCACCGACCGCCATCCGGCCCTGAGCTGCACCTTTCCCTTGCTGACAAATGCAGCCCGGCCGTCCACCAGCGTGACCACCGTCGTGTAATCAAACAGCGCGCTCTCATAATGGGCGGCGATCAGCCGGCGGGCCACCAGGTCGTAGATTTTCCGCTCGTCGTCCCCCAGCTTGGCCACGGTGGGCACCTGCTCCGTCGGGATAATCGCGTAGTGGTCCGTTACCTTTTTTTGGTTGACGTAGCGTCGATCTTGGGCGATCGAGGACTTCGGCGCGGGAAAAAAGCCGCGGTACTCCGGCTGTCTGGCCAGCCTGGCAAGGATATCCGGGAACGCCCGCGCCTCCTCGGCCGTCACAAAGGCGGAATCAGAGCGCGGATAGGAGAGATATCCCTTGACGTACAGCTTTTGCGCCACGTCCAGCGTCTTTTGCGGCGAAAACTTGTACAGCTTGTTGGCGGCCGCCTGGAGGGAAGAGAGGTTGAACAGGTACGGGGGCAGGAATTCTTTCCGCTCCGTCTTCACCTCCGACACGCGTACCGGTTTATCACGGCAAAACGCGGCGATCCGCTCCGCCAGCTCGGGGTCGTTGATCCGCGATTGCCCGTCCTTCTGCCAGACGCCTTCATACCGTTTGCCGCACACGTCGAAGGTGGCCTTTACTTCCCAGAACGGCTCCGGCCGAAACGAGGCGATTTCCTTTTCCCGCTTCACCACCAGCGCCAGGGTCGGGGTCTGTACCCGGCCGGCGGAAAACACATCGCTGATTCCTTTTTTCTTTAGCAGGATGGTGTACACGCGGGAGGCGTTCATGCCCACCAGCCAGTCGGCGCAGGCCCGGCTGTACGCCTCGTGGTACAGATTGCGCGTCTGCTCCTCCTCCAATAGCGATGCGAAGCCGGCGACGACAGCCCGCTCCGTCAGCGACGAGATCCACAGCCGCTTCATCGGCTTGCGAACCCCGCTCATCTCCACGATCGTCCGCACGATCAGCTCCCCTTCCCGTCCGGCGTCGCCTGCGTGAATGATCTCGTTTACGTCAGGCCGCCTGAGCAGCTGCTTGATAATCCCGAACTGTTTGGCCTTGCCCTTTATCACCTGATGGCGAAACGATTCCGGGATGATCGGCAGCGTCTCCACCGCCCACTTTTTCCAGGCAGGATTGTACGCTTCCGGCGGCACCAGCTCACACACGTGACCTACCGCCCACGTGATGTAGGCCCCCCGGGGAAACAGCTGGTTTGGCTGAATTTCCACATAGCCCTGCTTCTTTTTATGCGCAAACGGACTGGCCAACTTGAGCGCCTGGTCCGGTTTTTCGGCAATGATGACTTTCATGCGTGGCATTCTCCCCATCCGTCTGGAAACATTTGTTCTGACTTCTATTGTACTACAAGTCCGCGGACCTGTCCCGGCTTGTCCATCCGTTGTCCAAACGGGGGGATTTCCTCGTCGGTGCGTCCAGCATTGGGCGAGCGTACAGGCAAAACCCACTGCGCACACATACAGTATGATAGTCGCGGAAAGGAGGGGTAGTGATGAGCAGTATCTTCAACGGTTGCGGATTTGACGAATTCAGCCTCGTGCTCGTGCTGTTTATCCTGTTGGTCATTGTCGGCTGCAGTTGTGAATAACGAAAACAAAGCAAAAGCAGACAGATCCATGCAAAGGGAGAATTCGGGGGCATTCTCCCCTTGCATGCACTCCGCTATGGCTGGTGAGAAAACGCCGCCGACGGTCGATGGTACACATCTCTCCTCATGTATCCACAAGCACCAGATACCTGTACGCCTTGGCATGCTCGCTGCGAGCGATGGGGTGTCTCATTTCTTCTTGTCGTTCAATTCCACCACGTAGCCGATCAATTGAAGGACAGCCCCGATCAGCGACAATACCTGCCCGATCAACTGCAGTTCCTGAGTGGGCGTCGGGCGATTTTCTTTTTCCTTCATGTCTTCTCCCCCGGTATCGTTTTTCATCAGGATATGCAAAAAACGCGCTTTCCGCTGCTTGGCGAAAAAACGCGTTTTTTTCGTGCTAGACGCTGTGCATCTCCTCTTTGCTGCTCCGAACGGACAGCCAGGGAAAGCGGCGCAGGCTGTAGACGGCGTTGGCCGCCGTACAGGCTACCCGGTGCCGACTGGTCTTCAACGGATGGGCAAAGGCCGGGCGGTCTGCCAGGTTCCGCAGCCTCTCCAATGTGATCCCCTGCTGCGCCAGAGCTTCCTCAAATTCTTTCTGGGCGGCTTGCTTTGCTTTGAACAGCATCATCTGCACCCTGCTGTAGACGTTGATCGCGCCGTCTCCTGTCGTCTCGATCGGGAGGAAAATGGCATCCGGGTACTTTTCCGTGATCAGCGACTGCACGCCGTCCGATACCCCGGAAGACGGCATGCAGCCGAACGGCTTGACGGAGATCGTCATGTTCACTTTCCGCTTGACCACGTTCAGGATCAGCTTGCCCACTTCCATGTGGCCTTCGCCGCCGCGCAGGTGGTTGTTGTAATGCTGATGCGCAACCCGGGCCACCTCATCCATGTCCGGCAGATGGTAGCCGGACAAGCCCAACAGCTTTGCGTAGCTGTAAAACATCAAGCGGAGAACGCGGTCGGCCGCCCACAGCATGCGCAGGCGCATGACCGGATTTTTGCCGGCAAGGCCGTAGCGGCCGCCGTCCTCGCCGCGCAGCCTCATGCGCTTCAGCGTGTCGTAGCGCCCTTCCCAGATCAGGTAGAGAATCCAGGCAGTCAGCAATTGCACGTCTACCTCGGCCCCTTCCTTTTCCAGAAAGCGCTGCAGTTGATAGTTGCCGTCGCCCTCCGTCGTCATCGCCCAAAACTCGCCGATCACGCTCACCTTGGGTTTGGCCTGCGTCCGGTCCACCCGGATCGCCTGCAGCTCCCTGCGGCATGCCAGCAGGGCGGGAATCAGCCATTTGCGCTGGCGCAAGGCCTCGTACAGTCGATGTTTGCAGCGCTCGAGCGCGGCATCGGTGGCGCCCGGTTCCACTTCGTAGGGACGGATGCGATAGCCGATGGCATTCAGAATGTCGCCCAACAGGGCCGCTTTCAAGAAACTGAGGAAGAACGCGGTGTCCAGCTTGAGGGCGGAGTCGCCGCCGGTCGCCTGCTTCAGCCCGCTCTGCTGCTGAAACAGGAGCACGCGGAAGCCGTCAAACCCGGCATCGCGCAGCGCCTTGCGATACTCCGTCACATACGTGCCGAAGCGGCAGGGCCCGCACGAACCGCTGGTGATGAACAGGTAGTTTGCGACGATCTCCTCTTTTGATTTGCCCTCCACGTCCCGCAGATACGTCAAATACTTGATCAGGTTGCCCACGGTAAAATACGTCGGATTGCACTGGCCGCGGTTGCCAAACTCCTTGCCGTACCGAAGCGACTCGTTGTCGGGACAATCCAGGTGCTTTACGTTGTAGCCCAGCCCGGAGAGCGCCCCTTCGATCAGGTAGTCGTGGGCCATGGTCAGTCCGCCGAAAAGGATGGTGGTGCTGGCCTTGTCCCTGGCCAAAAACTGGCGGGGAACCGGATCAAACCACTGCTGCCGACTGGCTGTCAATCCCAGCGCCTGCATCTGCTCTTCCTGATAACGGCGCAATTCATCGGCAATCGCGTTTTCGTTCCCGGAAATTTCTGTGGTGGTTGTCATACCTTTTCGCCCCTTTCAGATAGTCATGACGGGATCGATTCGCTGCCCGTCTGCGCAAACCCGGTCGATTCCATCACAGCCGTCCGTTCCTGCGTGTCGAGGCCGAGCAGTTCCCGCCGCTTCTGTTCGATGCGCTTCTGCAGCTCCGCTTTTTTCGCGGCCAGATCCTGCAGCCGCTCCTCGTGCAGACTCAGGCTGTGGGCATAGGTTTTCACACGAATGTTGATCGAGCCGCTCGGCTTGTTGGCGTCGATGTCGTGCAAGGCGGAATAAGGCGTTCCTGCCGTCGAGATGATCTTGTCGATCAGCCCGTAGGTCGGTGCGTCATGACCGCACTTGAAACTGGACAGATCAAGCACCGCAACGTTGGGATGGCGGGCGGCAAACTTGGCTGCCCACACCTTTTGCACGCTGTTGGAACTGAAGTTTTCCGGCCAGACATCCGTCACCTCCAGTGCGTGCTCCACGCGCCCGCTCTCGATGTCGTCGCGGAAAAAACGCCGCAGCCACTGCTCGTCCTTGGGGATGGAGCGCATCGAAAGGATGGGGTAGCCCAACACCTGAAACTCTTCCAGCACGCCGTGATTGAGACCGGGATCGGAGTGGTACGGCCGCCCGATCATCAGGATGGCCAGACGGTTTTCCGCTTCCACCTGCTCCAGGATCGCCTTTCCCCGCTCCTGCATTTCGGCGTCAAAGAGGTCCATCGCCCGCCATCCCTGCTCCACGGCAAAATCGCTCTCGTCCTCGGTGATCTGCAGCACGTCTCGAAACGCCTCGAACAACTGCTTTTTCATCATGTGCCGCTCCGTAAAGGTGACGGCCGGGTCGAGGTAGGTGACACCTCTCGTCGCAAAGAAGTCAATCTCTTTCGTAAAGGCCGCTTTAATCACATTGGGCGCCCCGGCGACAATGGGACAGCTCGCGGAATCCATCACGTTCTGCAAGTGGGTCGGAATGTGGGTGATGCACGGGAATACGATGCAGTCCAGCGGCTTCCGCTCGTGATGCTTGAACAGCAGATTGTGGATGTGCGCCTGGGCCACCTTCGACGGGTAGCACGGGTCGATCGAGCCGTACTTGCCGCCCTCCAGCCACATCTCTTCGCTGGTGTAGTCGCTGAATACGATGTTGTTCTTGTCGATGCCAAGTGTTTCAAAATAGGTGCGCCAAAACGGAGCCGTCGACCAGATGTTGAGCACCCGCGGAATTCCGATGCGCATCCGGCTACGCCGCTCTGCCGCCTCTGCCGAGGAGCGCTGAAAATGGCGCGTATACACCTTTCTGCGCACGCCCCCCAGACCCAGCCACCTGCGCGTGACGCGCACGTCGTTCACCGTCTCGTCCGCTGTCGGCATCGGTTCCGGATCGTAGAAATGCTGGAACATGCGGGTCGCTTCGTATTCCACCAGGTTGGGATAGTGTTTTTTCAGTTCCTGCCGCTGCTTGGTCAGGCGAATGACCGCCTCCTTGTCTTCCACCGTTCCCTTTTCGCAGCTAAAGCCGGAGATGTAGCGGGCCGTCTGTCCGTCCGGCGTCTTTGCGTCAATAAAGGTTCGGCTGCAGTGGTTGGGACAGAAGGTACAGCGGGTGGATTCGTCGTTGCGGGTGATGTACGAAAGCCCAATCGCAGCATCCAGCCCCAGGAAGGTGGAATACCCCCGACGCTTGACGACGCGCAGGGTCTCCATCGCGGCGCCGATCGCGCCTGCTTCACCAGGATGGGGATGCACGTACACCTTGGCGTCGGGAACCCGCTCCCTGATGTAATCGACCTGCGCTTTGACCGCTGCCAGGTTGTACTGCGTGCCGCCCTGGAGGACAAAGGTGCGGCCCAGTTCGGCCATGCGCGGGATCTGCACGACGTACTGCCAGACGTTTTTCGGCAGGACCAGGGCAAGGCCGGCCAGCAGTTCTTCCTTGGAATACCCTTCCTTTTGAAAATTGACCCGGTCGGCATCGAGGAACACCGCACAGCCGTAGGAAAACTTGGGGGTGAGTTCCGCCTTGAAGGCCGTTTCCGCATACTCCTGGATGGGAATGCCGAACTGGTCGGCCATCGCCTGCAGCAGCATGCCATTGCCCGCCGAGCATTGGTTGGACAGCCGGAAGTTGCGGATGTCGCCGTTTTTCAAAAAGAGCACTTTGATGTCCTGGCCGCCAATGTCGCAAATCACGTCGACATCCCCGAACTGGTGAACGGCGCTCATCATGTGGGCGACCGTCTCCACGATGTTGACGTCCGCCCTGAGCGTCTTCTCCAGCACGTCCGCCGCGTACCCGGTGGCGCCAAAGCCGATGATCTCCAGCTCCGCTCCTTCGCCTGTCACCTTGTCGCGAATCCGCCGCAGCATCTCTTTGGTGTCTTCGAGCGGGTTGCCCTTGGACAGTTGGTACTCTTTCAGCAAAATGGCGCCGCTCTCGTCAACGAGCACCGCTTTGGACGACGTCGATCCTCCGTCCAGCCCGATCACCGCCCTCACCTTTTGCCCAGGCGAGAAGCTGGCGGGCGTAAACGGCGGGATGCTGTACGTGCGGCGGAATTCTTCCAGCTCGCTGACACTGCGCACGAGCGGCGGGCCGGCATTTTCACCCAGTTTGGCTTTGCGTCCGTGGGCGATGAAGGCTTTCAGCGCTTCGATCCCTTTGTAGGCGCCCACCTCGGCCGGCTCGTGCAGTCCGTACATGACGGCGCCGTATGCGGCGTAGTACTGGGAGTTTTCCGGCACAAAAATCAGCTCTTCGACGGGGACGTCCCGGGGGTACTGGTATCCCCGCTCTTCCCACGTCTGCGGAATGCGCTTGCGCCAGCACTCCTGCAAAAACGGCAGGTACGTATTGGGGCCGCCCAACAGCAGCACCCGGTGCCTGAGCGTGTTTCCCCGCGTGAGTACGGACAGGTTTTGCATGACGATGGCGTCCGCCAGCGAACACATGATTTCCGCCGCCGGGATGCCGCTCTTCACCAGGTTGACGATGTCCGTCTCTGCAAACACGCCGCATTTGGCGGCCACGTGGTGCAGCTTGGAATCGTCGAAATGCAGCCGGCCCACCTTCTCCATCGGCATGCCCACCTTGATCATGCATTTGTCGATGGTGGCACCCGTCCCGGAGGCGCACTTGTCATTCATCGAGGTGATCGCCTGCTTGTCCCCCGTCTCTTCGTTTACCTTGAAGATGATGATTTTCGCGTCCTGCCCGCCCAGTTCGATCACACTGCCGACGTCAGGATGAAGCTGTTCCACTGCCATGGTTACGGCGTTTACTTCCTGGACAAACTTGGCGCCGACGTGTTCCGCAATCGGGCCGGCCCCGGAGCCGGTCATAAAGATGCGAATGTTTTCACGCCGGACATGGGCAAACTGATTGCCGATCGCCACCAGGAATTCCAGCACTTTTTCCGCCTGCTTGGTATGATGGCGCTGATAGTCTGACCAGAGAATCTCCCTGGTGTCGGGATCGACCACGGTAGCTTTGACGGTAGTCGAGCCGACGTCGACACCAATAATGAGAGAGTCTTGCCCTGCAGCTTCCTTTGCCATCAAAACCACACCTTTCTCCAATAACATCCATATAGGTAGCGTGGCAAAGTTGGATGTAATCTATTCATCATGGATATAGGGGAAAAGAGATGGGCCAACAAAAAACCCCTCCTCGGCACTTCGAGGAGGGGGTGCGGGCAGCCAGCCTGTTTGGCAGGTTGCCGCATGTCGTTTTCTCATCTGTTAGTGTATAACCGCACCGCTGCCCTCTTCTTTGCCGGCTGCCCCGGCAGGAAGCGAATCAAAAGAGGGTGGAGCAATGATGTCGGGCGGCGGAAGATTGGCGGGCGGCTGCTCGGCTTCGGGGCTGGTGCTTGGCGGCGGAGACGTTTGCTGTCCGCCCGTTCCGCCCGAAGCGGGAATGTCCGCTGGGGAGTTGTCCGTTCTCCCTTTTCCGGCCGACACGTCACCGGAATCAGCCGGTTTGGACTTGCCGCCGTTGAGTGCCGGCGTGGAACCGGCAGCCGATTGGCCGGTTTTCCCTGCCTGTTTGGAAGCTCCCGTCTTCCCGTTTCCAGCCGTCTGTTTGCTTGGCGCTGTCGTCTTTTTTGTTCCGCGCGTGCGTACTCGGCAACGGCCGCCTCGCTCAAGGTTGCGCCTGATGTGACCTTCATGGCGCTTTGCAGGGCGGAGCGGACCTGATCCATCTTCTCTTTGGGCCACAGCGTGTACAGGAGGCGGGAATCCCATACGGCGCCATTGTCCAGCGAAACGATCCGCTCCGAGGAAAAGCTGGTGAAATCGAGGGCCAATCCGGTGATCTGCTCTTTGGACAGATCGGTTTTGATGTGCTGGCCCGCTGTCTCCAGAATGGCGAACGCGTTCCTGAGGCCATTCATCGACGTCACTTTGTCGGCCACCGCCCTGATCACTTCCTGCTGCCGCCGGTTGCGGTCAAAATCGCTGGAGTCGTAAGCGTGTCCCCGCCGGTCCACACGGTGGCGGACAAAGCCGAGAGCCTGCTCGCCGTTCAGCACCTGTCGTCCCTTTTTCAGACGCTTGTAGACGCCCCCTTGGGGTAGTTCATAGACGAGGTCGCGGTCGACCGTCACCTCTACCCCGCCCAGCTTGTCAATCACTGCGGTGAAGCCTTCAAAGTCAAACAGGACGTAATGCTGAACCGGGATGCCCATCATCGCTTCGACCGTTTTTTTCAACAGCGAGACGCCGTTTTCGGTCACCGGCTCGCCTCGCTGCTCTGCGCGAATCCGCACGCTTTCCCCGGCGGCAAACACGCTGTTGATCTTGTGGTAACCCGGGTAGCCCGGCATCTGGACGCGGGTGTCGCGCGGCAGAGAGACCATCGTCACCCGCTGCGCATCGGGATCGACGACGGTCAGAATCAGCACGTCGGTGTTTAACATGCCCCCCAATTTCCGGGTGTCGGTCCCGATAATCAGCACGGAAATCGGCTTCTTTTTCTCGTACGCCTGCTGCGTTGCAGGCTCGTCCGGCAGCTTGTACGGGTCATTCGTAATCGTCCCCAGGGTTTCGTTGATCCGGGTGAAGCTGTAGGCGGCTCCGGCTGCCAGCATACACAGAATCAGACAGCCCGCCAGCAGCAGACGCATTCCCCATGTCCGTCGTCTCCGTCTGGCGCGGCGCCCCTTTTGTGCAGGAGCAGTCGCTTCATCCGTCTTCCGCATGCGTCGTCAACTCCTCAATCCCATTGTACGTGGCGTTTGGCTCGACGATTCTACCTTTTCTGGAAAAAATATGTATAATTCTATCACAATTTTGTCTGGCTTTGTAGAATGATGATAGGTTCCCAAAATGGGATCAGGTGCCGGCCTGTTCCGTCCGGAAGGCTCGCCCTCCAGAACGCACTTGCGCTCCCCACAGGAAAACGGTAGTCTAAAATTATCCAAGATAGAAACCGGAACGATCACGGGAAGCGGAGGGGCTGAGTGTGGAACACGTACAGGTGCTGATCGCCGGCGGCGGCATCGCCGGGTTGTCTGCTGCCATCTGGTGTGAACGGCTCGGATTGTCCTGTGTCCTGGTGGAAAAAAACGATCGGCTCGGCGGGCAGCTTTCGGACATCCACAACCAAATTTGGGACTTTCCACCGCGTGTATACCCGGATGGCGCGGCCTTGCTGGACGAACTGCTCGCCCATCGATCAATTCGCGCACTCCGTCCCCGCCTTGGGGAAGCGCTCCGCTCGATCGATCTCGACAAGCACCTGGTCCATACCGACAAGACCGTGTACCTGGCCGACTACCTGATTATCGCGACGGGCGTGCGCCCCAATCGGATTCCCGCCCTCGTCGGCTGTTCGCGGGTGCTGCAGCCGTGGTTCTCCACCACCTCGCAGGGAACCGCTGTCGCCGGCCAGGATGTCGCGGTGATCGGAGGCGGTGATCGGGCGGTGGAAAGCGCCTGCAACCTCCTGCCACACGTCCGCAGCCTCTACCTCCTCGTCCGCAGCGATCGGCTGCGAGCCCGTCCGCAGTGGGTGGAGCGCCTTCGCCCTCACCCTTCTCTCCACGTGCTGTGGGAGACAGTGGTGAGCGACTGCCGGGAGCAAAACGGCAAAGCCGTGCTCACCCTGGACTCCCCCCGCTCCGACACGCCGCAAACGCTCGTCGTCGATTGGGTCCTGCCGCGAATCGGCGTGCGCGGGAACAGCGAGGGGTTGGGACAACTGCCTGCCTTGGAAGGCGGGTATCTGCAGACCGACGTCAACCTGCGGGTGGGTGCTGATTGGATCTACGCCATCGGTGACATCACCAACGGCGCCGCTTATGCCAGCCTGTCGCTCGCCGTCGGCCAGGCGATGAAGGCGGTCAAGCACATTTCACTTCAGGTCCCGTCGCTGTAGCCGATCGCGTCTAGTGACCATCCGGACAAAAGGAGCCGTGATCATGTACTCGTTCGTCGATAATTTTGGCCTGCCGGTGACGCTCACGTTTGACCCGGCCGTCTACCGAAACCGGCGTGCCCTGCATGTACTGGTTTTTCCGTTCTGGCAGGGCCGGCTGGTTTTTACCCGCCACCGCACGCGGGGCATCGAGCTGCCCGGAGGCAAGGTGGAGCCGGGTGAGTCCAGTCTGGCTGCCGCGATCCGGGAAACCTACGAGGAAACCGGTGCCACGCTGGAGGCGATCGAGCGCATCGGCCAGTACACCGTCAACCACAATCTGGTCAAGGATATCTACGTTGCCCGCGTGCTGGACCTGGAAACGGAGCCACCCGGTGCCGACGTTGCTGAACGGGTGTTGTTCGAACATATACCGCTCCAGGTACGGAATGATCCCCGCTTCAGCCGCTATCTGTACGACGATGTATACCCGCTGGCGCTGGAGCGGGCACGCCGCCATCCGTTTGCGACAACGTGACAGGCATCCCCCAACCGTGGGCGATGCCTGTTTTAGCTTTTGCCTTTTTCCTTTTTCCCGCTCAACAGATGGTTGACCAGATCGTTTGGGTCAAACCCCATCCTGCGCACCGCTTCTGCCCGCTGTCTCTCCTCCTCGCTCTCCGCCTGGATTCCGAGGATTTCCGCCGCCTGACGCATTGCTTCCATGTCTTTTTCCTGCTTGTCTTCCGCTTTTGCCTGTTGGCCGGAAGCCTCCTGGGAAGCTGCCTGCTGCGGTTTTAGAAAGAACAGCGCGACCACCGCAAACAAGGCGGTTATGCCGGCAATGGAGTAAAACATCACGTTGCGGGAAATGCCCAACAGCCAGGTAAACACCGGCGGTCCCACAGCTACGCCGATAAACCGGACGCCGCTGTACAGCGACGTGATCATGCCCCGTTCCGCCTTTTTCACGGCCCCGACGATCATGCTGTTGAGACAGGGCAGGATCATGCCTGTTCCGACACTGCCGATCACCAGCACCCCGATCAACAGGTACACCCCTTGTACGAAACTGGCGATCACGTAGGAGGCGGCCAAAAGAAACATCCCGACGATCACGAACAGGCGCATCAGGCGCAGCTTTTTTTTGATGATCAGGCCGGTCAGGTATGCGACGATGCTCATGACCAGCAGCGGGATGGCCAGGAAACCGCCCTTCAGCACGCCGTCGATCTTGAACGTCTCTTCCAGCAGATCGGACAGGTAAAACAGCACGCCAAACAGTGTGAACAGGCAGATGCTGCCGATAAAGAACGCCGGCACCAGCCAACGTCCGTGCTGCCGAAACACCTGTCCGATGGATCGGAGATACTGGCCGACCTGCACCGGCTGTTTCTCCTGCTTGTTTTCCCGGGTACAAAACAAAAACAGCAGCACGATCACTCCGCAGATGATCGGAAACGCGAGAAACACCATGTACCAGGTAATCATGGCCAACAGCGCGCCAATAATCGGACTGAGCACCTTGCCCAAGCCGTTGGATGTCTCCATCAAGCCCAGCGCCCGGCTTTCCGCCGCCCCGTTAAACAAGTCGCCCACCATGGCCAGCGCAATCGGGGCAGTCCCGGCAGCACCGATCCCCTGCAGGACCCGTCCAGTCATGATGATCCCGTACGGCTTGTCCAACCAGAGCGCCGCCAATCCGGCCAACAGACCGCCCGCCCCGTACAGAATCAGAGACAGGGTCACGACGATTTTGCGTCCAAACCGGTCGGACAGATAGCCCGCCAGCGGAATGACGACGCCCGCCGCGATGGAAAACGCGGTAATCACCAGGCTCGTCTGCAAGCCCGTCAGCTGCAGCTTGGCTTTCATCGTGGGCAGGACGGGGATCAACATCGAGTTTCCCAACACCATGACAAGCGGAATGCCCACCAGTCCTATCAGGTTTTTCGTGTTCTGTGCCATACCGTACACCCTCGTCACGCGTATGCGCTGCCATCCCAGCACAACGCTTTGATAATCTGCCAATCCGGCTGGACGCCGATGCCCGCTCCTCGCGGCAGGGTCACCTGTCCATTGACCGGAGCTATTGGAAAAATGCAGGTAAACGGATTGTCCATGACGTCCCACTCCACCGGTTCAATCGGGTCGGCGTCCATTTTGCTCCACGCCGGGAGACACGCCTGCGCGTATATCGCGTACAGCCGCGTTAGCGATCCGTCAAACACGTGCGGAGAGACGCGGTGTCCAAACTGCCGCCCCATCTGCAGCATGAAGCGAAAGCTGTCCACCCCGGTCGCATGCATCGGATCGGGCTGGATGATATCAAGCGCTCCCTGTTTCAACAGCGGCACGTACTGGTAGCAGTGGATCAGATTTTCGCCCCCGGCCAGCGGAATTGACAACGCCTGCCGCAATTTGGCGTACTCTTCCGTCCGCTCCATCGGCATCGGCTCTTCCAGCCACATCCAGTTTTCATAACGGGAAAAGACATGCTCCCACTGTCGGGCAGCAGCCAGATCGTAACTTTGGTTGGCGTCTACCGCCACCTGGACGTCTGTTGGCAGCGATGCCATCAGCCGCTCGATGTGACGGCGGTCCTCCTGCCAGGAACGGCCGCCAATCTTCACCTTGATGCGGCGAAATCCGGCCTGCACCTGTCGTTCCACCAGCCAGATGGAATGCTCCGCCCAATCAGGACGCTCGCTGTAGGATTGAAAGGACGCGTACACCGGGATGCTGGTGTGGTACGCCCCGCCCCACAGCTCGCAGACGGATAAACCGGCCAGCTTGGCAGTAATCTCGGTCAGGGCCATGCTGACGGCCGCTGCCGAGCGCTGATGCCATTTGCTGATCACTTCCACCAGGCGCAGGCGGTCCGTCACCCGTTTGCCGATGAGGTACGGGATGATGCGCTCGCGAAATCCCTTGTCCAGCGTCGGCAGCCAGTCTACTGCTTCTCCCCATCCGTCTGCCCCGGAGGTCGTGACGATGCGGATCAGGTAACAGGCGCGGTACTTCTTGTAGCCGTTGGCGTCGCCGTACGGCTGCGTCAACCGATAGAGCAGCGGGTAGGTCTCCACGCGTTCGATCTGCATCCGATGTGCTCCTCACAACAGGTCGTCGCGCCCTTCGCGCTCCTGCAGATACGCTTCGTAATCGAGAAACAAGCCTTTGCCTTCCCCTTTGCGCATGTACTCCTCATACGTGCCGCTGCGCATGAAATTGACGCTCTCCGGACCGTGGTAGCCGTCGATGTCCGTGTAGCCGATCTGCTCGATGGCCTCGACGGCTCCGTCCGCCTCGTCGCTTTCCACGTACATTTCCTTGTAGTCGGTCTTGTCGTTGTCCACATAGGAAAATGGCGTGCTTGACGTTCCCCACGACTCGACAATCTGCCAGGCGTCCTCTCCGTCAAAGCTGTTCTGTCCTTCTTTTTCGTCCAGCGAGGTGCGGCCGAACGGCGGCTGCAAGAACTCCTCCTCGATCGGACGAGACTGGTTGATGTTGGGTGCCGCCGCGTGTTCCTTGCAGGTTTGAGCGTAGGGCAGCGCCTCCAGCCGCTCTTCCGGGATGGGCTGCCCGCAGACGGTGCAGAGCCCGTACGTCCCTTCGTCCATGCGGGTAAGCGCCTGGTCAATCTCCTTTAACGTCTCCCGGTCCAGACTGTCCAGTGCGAGATCTTTTTCACGCTCAAACAGCTCACTGCCAATGTCGGCCGGGTGATTGTCGTACATGGAAAACTCCTGCAGGGATGTCGCCATCGGCTCCCGCATGCCGTAGTGGGCCTGCACCCGCTCCTCCAGCTCACGTTTTTCCTGCATCAGCCGTTCCCTGAACCGAGCCAGCTTTTCCTTGTCCACGCATGCCACCCTCCTCTGTTTGCTTTTCTTGGTGTAGTATGTCTTGCCGGCCGCGAAAATAACCCACGGCCAGTCCCTTGCCTGCCCCGCGTGAGCCGACATCGCTCTGACAACCCTTTCTGCCGTGGGGGAGGAACCCTGTGGACAAAAAAACAGCCCTGCCTCACCGCAGGGGCACAGGCAGAGCTGTACTGTTTGTCAGATTGTGAGATTAAATTATTCAGCCACGTGGGCGTAGTGTTCGTGTACGATCGTCACGCAGCGCTGGCAGAGGCTCGGATGGGCGCTGTCCGCCCCGACGTCCTGCTTCACCACGCGGCAGCGCTCGCACTTGACCCCGTCAGCAGGTGCGACGACGACTGCGATGCCCTCCAGCACAGCTGCTTCGCTCGGCACGCTGGCGCCATGCGGATGCAGATCTACATGGGCGACGATGAACAGGTCGGCCAGGTCATCCATGGCGGACAAGACCCGCGCAACCTCTTCGGTTTGCGGATAGAGCGCCAGTTTGGCGTCGACGGAGTTGCCGAACACTTTGTTGCGGCGTGCTTCTTCCATCGCTTTCAGCACTTCGTCGCGCACCGCCAGGAACGCGTCCCACTTGCTCTCCATGTCTGCCGCGAAGCCGAGATGCTGTTCGTTTGCCTCCGGCATGTCGGTCAGCTGCACGCTTTCCTCGGCTACGCCCGGGATGTAGCTCCACACTTCGTCTGCGGTGTGCGGCAGGATCGGCGCCACCAGTTTGACCAGGTTCAACAGGCAGTCGTACATGACGGTCTGCGCGGCGCGGCGCTTGATGCTGTCGGGCGCTTCCACATAGAGCCGGTCTTTGCAGATGTCCAGATAAAAGGCGGACAGGTCAATGACGCAGAAGTTGTGAACAGCGTGGAACACCGTGTGGAATTGATAGTCGTCGTACGCCTTGCGCACCCGTTTGACCACTTGGGCCGCCTTGGCCAGCACGTAGCGGTCCAATTCGCCCAGCTGCTCGTACGGGACGCGGTCCTTCGCCGGGTCGAACCCGTTCAGGTTGCCCAACAGGAAGCGGAACGTGTTGCGGATCTTGCGGTACACTTCGGCGATTTGGTTGAGGATCGCGTCGGAAATCCGCACGTCCGCCTGGTAATCCACGGACGCTACCCACAGGCGCAGGATGTCCGCCCCCAGCTTGTCGATCACCTCTTGCGGCACGACGACGTTGCCGAGCGACTTGGACATTTTGCGTCCTTCGCCGTCGAGGGCAAAGCCGTGGCTCAGCACCGCCTTGTACGGCGCCGTTCCGTATACGGCCACCGAGGTGGAGAGCGACGAGTTGAACCAGCCGCGATACTGGTCCGATCCTTCCAGGTAGAGGTCAGCCGGCCATTTCAGTTCTTCCCGCTCTCTCAACACTGCTTCGTGGCTGGAGCCGGAGTCGAACCACACGTCCATGATGTCTGTCTCTTTGCGGAACTCCGTGCAGCCGCACTTTTCGCAGGTCAGGCCCGGCGGCACCAGTTCACTCGCTTCACGGGCAAACCAGACGGAAGAGCCTTCTTTGCGGAACAGCTCCGCGATGTGATCGATCGTCGTGTCGTTGATCACCGGTTCGTTGCAGGATTTGCAGTAGAAGATCGGGATGGGTACGCCCCAGACGCGCTGACGGGAGATGCACCAGTCGCCGCGGTCGGCCACCATGTTGGCCAGGCGCGTTTCGCCCCAGTGCGGAAGCCACTGCACGTTTTTGATCGCTTCCAGCATCTGTTCGCGGAAGCCGTCGATCGACGCAAACCACTGCTCGGTCGCCCGGTAGATGACCGGCTTTTTCGTCCGCCAGTCGTGCGGGTACGAGTGGGTGATGAAGCCGAGCTTCAAGAGCGCTCCCGCTTCTTCCAGCTTTTGTGTAACCGCCTTGTTGGCATCCTCGTAGAACATGCCTTCAAAACCTGGTGCTTCGGCCGTCATCTTGCCCTCATGGTCAACCGGGCAAAGCACGCCGAGACCGTATTTCTGGCCGATGTTGAAGTCGTCTTCCCCGTGTCCCGGAGCGGTGTGAACGCAGCCCGTACCGGCGTCCAGGGTGACGTGTTCGCCCAGGATCAGCGGAGACGGACGGTCGTAGAACGGGTGGGCCGTCACGACGCCTTCCAGTTCACTTCCCTTGAAGGTAGCCAGAACCTCTACGTTCTCCCAGCCGATCTCCTTGGACGCTGCTTCCAAAAGACCGTTCGCCAGCAGGAATTTGCGGCCGTCCGCATTCACTACGTTGTACTCCAGTTCCGGGTGAATGGAGATGGCCAGGTTGGCCGGAATCGTCCACGGTGTGGTGGTCCAGATGACAACGCCGGTGTCCGTGTCCAGTTTGCCCTTGCCGTCGGTCACTTGGAAGCTGACGTAAATGGATGGCGAGCGCTTGTCCTTGTATTCGATTTCCGCGTCCGCCAAAGCCGTCTCAGACGACGGGGACCAGTATACGCAGCGCAGCCCCTTGTAAATGTAGCCTTTTTTTGCCATCTCGCCGAAGATGCGGATTTGCCGCGCTTCATACTCCGGTTTCAGCGTCACGTACGGATTTTCCCAGTCGCCGCGAACGCCCAGCCGCTTGAATTGGTCCCGCTGCTTTTCGATGTAGGACCAGGCGTACGCTTCACAGCGTTTGCGGAATTCGTTTACCTCGATGTTGCGGCGGTCCAGCCCCTCAGCATTGATAATCGCCTGTTCGATCGGCAGACCGTGGGTGTCCCAGCCGGGAACGTACGGCGCGCAGAAACCGGCCATCGACTTGTAGCGAACGATGATGTCCTTGAGAATCTTGTTCAGCGCGTGGCCGATGTGAATGTTTCCGTTGGCATACGGAGGACCGTCATGCAGCACGAACAACGGACGCCCCTTTGTCCGCTCCTGCACTTTCCGGTAAATCTCCTGCTCATCCCAGCGGGCCTGTATCTGCGGTTCCCGGGTCGGCAGGTTGCCGCGCATGGGAAAATCGGTTTGGGGCAGCGATAATGTTTTGCTGTAATCCATGACCTGTTTTCACTCCTACTTGGTATAAATAAAAAGCCTTCCCCCATCCCAAAAGGGACGAGAGAAGGCTCCCGTGGTACCACCCTGATTGAACGGAACGGCCCTGCCGCAAAGCAGACGGATGCCGCTCCGCTCCACTCGTTTCATTCGTAACGGGAATGACGCGCTCCCTTACTCGCCCGCCGGACGTGACGCCGGCAGCCGGCTTTCAGTTGTGAACTCCCGGGTGATTTTCGGCGACGGCAACTGGCCGGGCTTTCACCTCTCCCCGGCTCTCTGGGCAGTGCTTGGTCACGTACTCTTCCCGTTCATCGTCGATCCAGTGATGAAAAGTTTGCAAATATTATAGTACCATCATGGCCTGAACGTCAACGGTTTATTCCGCCATCAGAGCGGACGTCGTGGAATCTGCCTGCTCGAGATCGTCCCATGCCCCGTTATCCAGCATCTCCAACTGGGCTTCGAGCAGCGTGCGGAAGCGCATCCGATAGACAGAGGCGCGCTTTTTCAACTCTTCGATCTCGATGGCGATCTTGCGGGATTTCGCCAGTGCTTCATTGACGATCCGGTCGGCGTTTTTCTCCGCTTCTTTCAGGATCAACTGCGCTTCCTTGCGGGCGTTGGCCTTGACATCCTCGGCCGTCTCCTGAGCCACAAGGATGGATTTGCTCAGGTTCTCCTCCATGCTCTTGTAGTGTTCCACCCGCTCGTTCAGCATGGCGACACGCTCTTCCAGTTCCTTTTTTTCCTTTATCAGGAGTTCGAAGTCCTTGATCACCTGATCGAGGAACTCGTTCACTTCGTCAATGTTGTAACCGCGAAAACCCGTGCTGAATTCCTTATTGTGTATGTCCAATGGCGTTAAAGGCACATGAACCCCTCACTTTTTCCGGTAATCGTACCCAAATTCTTCGACAGGTTTATCCGCATTTCCTGCCGGAATTTGCAAAATTATTGAGCCCGTCTCAGGTGAGTCGCCCGACGATCATGCGCAGCCGTCCGCTGCGCGTCGGCCCGGACACGTCCAGCAGCTTGAACCGTCCAAACCCGGCCAGCGACACCATGTCGCCAGGCTCCAGCAGATGCGACGGGTCGTCCACCACTTTCCAGTTGACTTTCAGTTTGCCCGCCCGGATCGGGACCAACGCCTTTGCCCGCGACAGGTTGTACACCTCGCCGATGACCGCATCGACACGCGGCGACGGAACCGTGATCACCTTTTCCGCATACCGGGGAGCGGGCGGCTGAAACGACTCCCAATCCACCCGCTCAAATTGGACCGGCGTCCGGTGTATATGGGTCACCTGTGAACAGATGAAATCGGCTACCTCGTCTGCGATGACGACATGGATCGCCTCTTCGGCCACGATCATGTCGCCAAATTTCTCCCGCTTCAGCCCCACGTTCAACAGCGCACCCATCACATCCCGGTGCTCCAATGTATGGAAGCGCTGGTCAGCGGAAATCCGCAGCAGGGCCAGGCGGTAGTCCTCAGGTTCGGGCACGATGTAATCGGGATGGAGCAGCACGCGCACCCGCTCCGCTCCGTCGTAGCCTCCGCTGGCCGAGACGGACACGTCACTTACCTGCGAGGTCAGGCTCTGCATGATCGCAAGCTGCCTCGGGTCCAGAAAATCAGTAAGGCGCATGGCCTGCTTCCGCTCTGTCAGCGTCAGCATCTCCAGCGCCCGTTCCGCAAAGGGACGTTCTTCTTTTCGAAAATGATCAAACACGCTCATGCCGTCACGCACCTCACAGCAGCAGTTGCTGCAGGATCGCATTCAGGCCCCTGTGGGCGAAGTTGAGTGCGATCAGCGCCACGATTGGCGAGATATCGATAAAGCCGAGCGGCGGGATAAAGCGGCGAAATGGCGCCAGATACGGCTCCACCAACCGCTCCAGCAGTTGACCAATGGGCGTTTCCCGCATCTGCGGCACCCACGACATGAGCACGTAGGCAATGACCATGAATTGATAAATGGTAAAAGCGTAATACACAATGGTAAAAATGGCCGTTGTCATTCACTCACCCTTTTGCTAGGTTCTCTTACTCTTCGACGACACTGGAGATCGTCCCCTGAATGTCGACGTGATCCGGCGTGCAGACAAAGATGTAGTCGCCCACCTTTTGAATGTCACCGTTCAGCGCGTAGACCGTTCCGCTCAAAAAATCGACGATGCGCTTCGCCTGTTCCTTATCCACCCGCTGCAGGTTGACGACGACCGGCCGGCGGTGACGGAGGTTGTCAGCGATGTCCTGCGCGTCGCTGTAATGTCGTGGTTCACATAAAACCAACCGAATGCCCTCCTTTTCCCGAGCCTGAAACGGCACCACGTTGTTGGCGCGAGGCGCCGGCTGCCGTTTGGTGAAAGACTCCCGCTCCTGCTCTTCGCGCTCCTCTTCCACCGTCTCTTCAATGTATTCTTCGTTATCCAATCCAAAGAACCCCATGATCTTGTTCATTACGCCCATGGCCATCCTCCTCTCGTGCAGCGTTGCGGTCATTCCGGCTTAACCAGGACCGAACCAAGCCGGACATATGTCGCTCCTTCTTCAATCGCCACTTCAAAATCGTTGGACATGCCCATCGACAGCTCTTCGATTGCAGCGTGCGGAAAGTTCCAGCCGTTGATCCGTTCTTTCCATTCCCGCAGGCCGCGGAACACGGGTCGCGCCTCCTCGGGATTTTCGACAAAAGGCGCCATGGTCATTAATCCGACGATCTTTATATGATTCATATTACTGGTTTCCTGCAAAAAAGCCAATACATCATTGGGACTAAGCCCAAATTTTGTCTCTTCTCCAGAGATATTGAGCTGCAGAAAACAGGAAACGACACGGTCCAGCGCTTCCCCGCGCTTGTTCAGCTCCCGGGCCAGCGACAGCCTGTCCAACGAGTGGATGTGTGCAAATTTGCCCACGACGTCTTTTACCTTGTTGGTCTGCAGATGGCCGATGAAATGCCACGTCCCCAGGTGGCCGTAGCGCTCGAATTTGGGCAGTGCATCCTGCACGCGGTTTTCCCCGATATGCTCCACCCCGATGGCCAACAAATCGCCGATCGCGTCGGCGTCGACGTACTTGGTGACGGCGATGACTTTCACCTCTTCCCGCTTCCGGTTGGCTCGATCGCAGGCGGCCGCGATGCGCTCTTCGACGGCTGCCAGCCTCGCTTTCAGCATTTCCCTCTCTCTCGTCACGATTCGTTCACAGCTCCTTTTTCAGACTCTCTCCATCCGATAAACGATGCCATCCGGCCCGTTTTCCCCGCCTCCCTGCGGTGAGAGAAAAACAGGTCGGTCCGGCAGCTTGTACACCATCCCGTCCGCAGCACGCGCTCTGGCGCAACGCCGCATTCCGCCAAAATCTCCGTGTTCAGACGAGGCAGATCCAGCATGTATCGGCCGTTTTCCCGGGGCGTCACGGCGTCTTCCCAGCGAGCAGCCGCCGTCCGTACCCGTTCCATGATTCGCTCGTCCACTTCATAGCAGCAGCCGCCGATGGCAGGACCGATCGCCACCAGCAGCTCCTCCGCCCTGCTGCCGTAGTGACTTTCAAACGCCCGCACCATTTCCTCGGCAATACGCGCCACCGTCCCCTTCCAGCCGGCGTGGGCCAAGCCGATCGCCCGCGACACCGGGTCGAGGAAAAACAGCGGCACGCAGTCGGCATAAAAGGACGTGAGCAGCACGCCCGGCTGATTCGTATGCAGGCCGTCTGTCGCCGGAATGACGTCGTCCAGGCTCTCCCTGCCCGCTCCCATGGATTGGGCGGTCACCTGGCAGACCCGGCTGCCGTGCACCTGATCCGCGCACGTCCAGGCTTCAAACGACATGCCCAGTTCCGCTGCCAGCTTGCGCCGGTTGGCCACCACACGGTTCGGGTCGTCTCCCACGTGCAGGCCCATGTTAAAAGAGTGGTACGCTCCTTCGCTCACTCCGCCGTTTCTGAGGGTAAACCCGGCCGCCAAGCCGGGAAAGCGCTCTTCCCACTCGCGCAGATGCAGCAGCGCGCCGCCCTCTCTGCCAACAAACGGTTCGTTCATGTTGTCACCTTCCTTATATGGCTTATGATACCACAGCCCAAAAGAAAAGAAAGGCTCTCTCGCCTTTCTTACGCCCGGTATTCGTCTTCCCCGCCGGTTTTTGCCTCTACCCGCATCGACTCCTCCAGGCGAACCAACACGACGTCCTTGCCGATCTTGATGATGTTGCGCCAGGGAATCACGTAGTCGTTGCCCGCTGAAAAAAACCCGAGGAATTTGCCCGGTCCGGGGACGACAATCGCCTCCACCCGCCCGTGGCGCAGGTCTATCTCCAGATCGGATATCTGCCCCAGCCGCTTGCCATCCAAAATGTTCACCACTTCTTTGGTCTGGAAATCCGAGATTTTGACCATTTTTCCTCACCTACTTTTTCTCCGTTAGTTCAAGTATATGAACGGGCAGACAAATATGCCCCGGGGAGCGGTGAAAGATTGGACCGGCGTCACGGCGCGTCGATTGCAGAGTCCCATCACGACTTGTAAATTTCACAACTTTCAGACTGTTTCAGTCGCCGAGCAGCTTATACAGAAACAAAAGCCTCCGACGCTGATGGCATGGAGGCTGCTGATGATAAACCCATTACGATTGCACGTGTTTTTGCATGTGGGCGATGGCCGCTTTTTCCAACCGGGAGACCTGTGCTTGGGAAATGCCGATCTCCTCCGCCACTTCCATCTGCGTCTTGCCTTCGTAGAACCGCATGGAGAGAATCATCTTCTCCCGTTCGCCCAGCCGCTGCATGCCCTCGCGCAGGGCGATTTCTTCCACCCAGTTGGCATCCCTGTTCTTCTCGTCGCTGATCTGGTCCATCACGTAGATGGGATCGCCGCCATCCTGATAGATCGGTTCAAACAGCGAGACCGGGTCCTGAATGGCGTCCAGCGCAAACACGATGTCTTCCTTGGGCACGTTCAATTCCTGGGAAATCTCCGTGATGGTGGGTTCCCGCGAATGCTTGTTGGTCAGATTGTCCCGCACCTGAAGCGCCTTGTACGCGATATCCCTTAGGGACCGCGACACGCGGATCGGGTTGTTGTCCCGCAGGTAGCGGCGAATCTCCCCGATGATCATCGGCACGGCGTACGTGGAAAATTTCACGTTTTGGCCGAGGTCAAAGTTGTCGATGGCCTTCATCAGGCCGATGCAGCCCACCTGAAACAGGTCATCCACGTACTCGCCCCGGTTGTTGAAGCGCTGAATGACGCTCAGCACCAGCCGCAGGTTTCCATTGACCAGTTTCTCCCGCGCTGCCAGTTCGCCGTTCTGCAGGCGTTCGAACAGCTCCCTCATCTCTTTGTTGGTAAGCACCGGAAGCTTTGAAGTGTCCACCCCGCAAATCTCTACCTTGTTGCGCGTCACGTCTTACCCTCCTCGAAGCAAGAAAGTTCCCAACCCGGTTGTCTTGAAAGGCCGCGTACCGACGCATCGCCGGATGAAAGAAAACTCGGCGAAGGCCGAGCTTTGCGGCGAGAGCGAGCCGTGTATAGGCGGTTTTACGAGCAAGTGGCGTTGCCACTCTCTGGCACGGTTTAGGAACAGTATCTCCTTCGATTGGGAAATTATGCGCTACACCATTTTGTTGAATTCTTTTCGCAACCGTTTTATAATTCGCTTTTCCAGACGGGAAATGTACGACTGGGAGATGCCCAACAGATCGGCGACGTCCTTTTGCGTCTTCTCTTCTTCTCCCGACAATCCGAAGCGCAGCTCCATGATGATGCGTTCTCTCTCTGTCAGCTTATCCAGCGCTTTTTTCAGCAGCTTGCGGTCCACCTGGTCTTCGATGTTCTTGTAAATGGTGTCGTTGTCCGTCCCCAACACGTCGGAGAGCAAGAGTTCGTTGCCGTCCCAGTCGATGTTGAGCGGTTCGTCGAACGACACTTCCGAGCGAATCTTGTTGTTCCGCCTGAGGTACATGAGAATTTCGTTTTCGATGCAGCGGGAAGCGTAGGTGGCCAGCTTGATGTTTTTCTCCGGATCAAACGTATTGACCGCCTTGATCAAGCCGATCGTCCCAATGCTGACCAGATCCTCGATGTTGATCCCCGTGTTCTCAAATTTGCGGGCGATGTACACGACAAGCCGCAGGTTGCGTTCGATCAGCATGCTGCGCACGGCGGGATCGCCGGACGGCAGCCGGCTCAGGAGAATCTCTTCTTCTTCTCTGGTCAGCGGCGGCGGCAGGGCTTCACTTCCCCCTATGTAGTAGATCTCTTCGGCGCGTGCACCAATCCACAGCAGGAAACGGTACCAGAGCAATTGGAGTTGCAGGCGAAGTTTCACATACATACTAGCCCTCCTGTTCGCGTAAGGGAGTTAGGTTTTGGTCATCGCTTTGTATGATGGCGGGGTGCACGATGGCTTGATACCGGCCGTCGGCGGCCAACGGGATCGGATTGAGACCGATCAGCACCTTCCTGGCAAGGTAGCGGGCGCCATTTTGCACGACAATTACTTCGTCCGGCTTGACGGCGAGCAGAAAATCCATCCCTCGGGACACGCTGCGGTAGGGAATCAGCCGCAGCCGCGACTGCCATTCGGCGGGCACCTGCTCGAAGACCCCGTCCAGGTTTTCCCATGCCGTTGGGCTGCCGATCCGCTGACGAAGCGAAGCCGGCAGGATATGGGCAACCAGTTCGCTCTCCACAATCATCACCGGCTGGCGGGTAATCGGTTCGTGGAGTTGGTTGCCAGTGTCCACCAGTCCGCGACAGACGACGCTTTCCCCTGCGATCGTCACCGTCACCTCGGCGAGGAACGCCTCGATCCGTCGCGGCTCTTGAACGGCATGGTAGCTCTTCCGGCTGAGGACAAAGACGAGGGAAAACCCCATGGCGAGAACGCCCAGCGTCGGTTTGAACCCGACACCGAAGCCGTCACTGTGGAGAGTCACCAACCCGTTCAAGATCTCGTTGTGTGAGGCAAGGAAATACTGCAGGCCAAACACCCCGCCGCCGAAGATGAAGGCCACGAAGTAGAAAATGGCGAGATTGTGCAGAAAGGCTCGCAGTCTTCGATTGCCAAACGCGATCCACAGCATGAGAACGGAAAACAACAGCTTCACGGTCCACTGGTACATCGAGGCGAAGGAAGGGAGAAAGAAAAACGCCAGGTACATCGACCCGAACAGAGAAGCAAGCAGGATCCTCCACCATATAACCCGCTCTTTGCGAAAATAGGCCGTAAACCAGAGCAGCAAGGTATCAATGGCCACATTCAGGAGTAAAATGATATCAAGATAGACGATCATCTGCCTTCACCCCCGCCCGGCAAAGACAGTATATATCAATGTGTATGTAAAGTCTGTCAATTCTTGACCGTGTTTTTTCGGATTTTTTGTAGAAGGGACCAGGCGGGGGCTGAGGGCAATTTCGTGCGGGGCACAACCCCTAAAATAAAACGAAAGGGCTGTCGTCACGATGTGTACGACAGCCCTTTATTGTTTTGATCGTCACGGGCGAAAGGCGCGCGATTTCAGCTCCACCGGAATGCCTGCTGTCACCAGAAACACCTGGTCGCTCGCTTCCGCCACCCGCTGATTCATGATGCCGGCCGCATCCCGGAACATCCTGCCAAGCGGATTGTCGGGAACGATGCCGTACCCCACTTCGTTGGAGACCAGCATGATCGTCCCCGGAAACGACCGCAGCACGTCCACCAGTTCGTCCACCTTTTCCAGCGTACGCTCCATCGGCTGCTCCTGTTCAAATTTCAAGAGCCAATTGGACAGCCAGAGTGTCAGGCAATCGACCAGGACCACGCGCTCGCCCGAGCCGATCGCCGGTTCAAAGGAGAGCCCGCGCAAAAAGCCGGCAAGGTCGTACGGTATCTCATGCGTCTCCCACGAAAAGGGCGACTGCTCGCGGCGCTGACGATGGCGGCGTACCCGCTCCCGCAGTTCCTCGTCAAAAACGGGGGATGTGGCGATGTACACGCCTTGTACCCCGAGACGGGCCGCGTACGTTTCCGCAAACGTGCTCTTGCCGCTCCGCGCACCGCCTGTAACCAGCACGATCATGCCCATTTCCTCCTCTCGTATCCGACACGCCGACGACACACTGCTAGCTGCATCCCGATTGCAGCAGGATTTGCGGCGATTGGCGCACCGGGTGTTCAATCACGATCGGCTGGGTGCCGTACACCTCCCGAATCACATCGGCATGCAATATCTCCCGAGGGGCCCCGATCCGACACGGCTGCCCCTTTTGCAGCAAAAGGAGACGGTCGCAGTACAGCGATGCCAGATTCAGATCGTGCAGGACGGCGATTACGGTCACACCCTCCTGTCTCTGCCAGGCGCGGACCATATCCATGAGCTGCACCTGATAGCCGATGTCCAGGTATGTCGTCGGCTCGTCCAGGAGCAGAAGCCGGGGCTGTTGGACCATCGCCTTGGCCAAGGCCACCCGCTGCTTCTCCCCCCGCTCAGCCATTCCAACGTGCGGTGCTCGAGGTCGCCCAACCCGAGCATCCGGATGATTGCGTCAACCAGCGAAGCGGCGTTCTCCCGCTCTTCCCCGAGCCAATTTTGATACGGATACCGCCCCATCTCCACCACGTCCCTGACGGTAAACCCGACCGCCGGCAGGGGCTCCTGCTGCAGCACGGCAATCCGGCGGGCCCGCTCCTTGCGCGAGTACGCTTCGAGCGGTCGGCCATCCAGCCAGATGTGCCCCTCATCGGGGGATTCGACGCCGGACAAAAGCTTCAACAAAGTGGATTTTCCGCTGCCGTTGGGGCCGATGATGCCGAAACACTCCCCGCTTTCCACGGAAAAATGAACGTCTCGCAGAATTGGCATGCCGTCGTACGCCTTACCCACTCCGTCAACCCGTACCATCCGTCTACCTCCTCGCCAGCCGTTTGTTTTTCTTCAGCAAATAGGCAAAGAACGGCGCGCCCAGAAAGGCGGTGACCACCCCAAGCGGAATCTCCGTCGGGGCCAGAATCGTGCGTGCCAGCGTGTCCGCCCACAGCACATACGCGGCACCGTATATCACCGACAGCGGCAGCAGCAGGCGGTAGTCCGGGCCTACCAGCAGGCGGACCAGATGGGGCACCACCAAGCCGACAAAGCCGACGACCCCGGCAATGGAAACGGCGGCGGCGGTCAGCAGGGCGGACACACACAGCACCACCAGTTTTGTCCGTTCCACATGAACCCCCAGGTGAGCGGCCTGTCTTTCACCCAGTGCAAACAGGTTTAACGTTCGGCTGTAAGCAGCCAGCACAATCAGTCCGCCACCAAGGTAGGGCACCAGCACGGACGAAAACGCCCAGCCCCGGTACGCCAGACTGCCCATCAGCCAGAAGACGATTTCGTTCACTACCTGATCGGAGAGCGAGACCATGAACGACACCAGCGATCCCAGGAATGCCTGAATGACGACGCCCGACAGCAGCAGGGTTTCGACGTGAAACATGCCGTTCGTGTTGGCCAGCCTAAGGACTGCCCACAGACTGACCAGGCCGGTCAGAAAAGCAGCGATGGGAACGGTCCATTGGCCGAGCAGGACAAACTGGAAGCCGAACAAGATGAAGAAAGCGGCACCGACGGCAGACCCCGAAGCCACTCCCAGGGTGTAAGGATCGGCCAGCGGATTGCGCAGCACGCCTTGGAAACCGGCGCCGGCCAGCGACAGACAAGCCCCGACGAGAACAGCCAGCATGATTCGGGGAAACCGCACTTTCATCACGATCTGCTCAGACGACGCCGGCCAGTCGGCAGGGACGTGCTGCCCGATCACTGGAAGTTGATGAAGCAGGATAGCCCACACCTGGGAGATAGGCAGGTGGGCCGCTCCCAGTGACAAGCTGACTACGACCGAGAAGAAAAGGAGCAGGCAGCCTGCTCCTCCCCAGAGAAACAATCGCGTTCTCATCATTTCACCCGATCCGGGTAAATCGCTTTGGCCACCTCATACAGCCCTTGGGTGATCCGGGGGCCCGGGCGGTTCAGCACATTCTGGTCAACACCGACGATCCGCTGATCGCGGACGGCCGTTATCTTGTCCCAACCGCTTCGCTTGCGGATGATCTGCTCCAGGGTCTGGCCGCTTTTATCATCTGTCACGCCGCTCGCATACAGGATCACGTCCGGGTCTTCGTTTAGCACCTTCTCCTCGCTGATCGGGTTCCAGCCTTCCATGTCGTTGGCGATGTTTACGCCTCCTGCCAGTGTGATCAGCTCGTCCATGAATTCACCCTTTCCGACGGTCCAACCGGGTGCGAATTCAACATACACCTTCTTCCGTTCGTTCGGCTTGACGTCCTGCACGGCGTTTTTCACCCGCTGGATGTCTTCCTTCATCTGTGCGACGAGCGTCTCCGCCTGTTCCTGCCGGTTGGTAATCTGACCGAACAGCAGGATGTTGTTCAGGATGTCCTCCGTCGTGCGGGGGTTGGTCTTCCAGACGACCAGGCCAAGCGAACGCAGTTTTTCCGCCACTTGATCCTGCATGGAAATACCCGTAATCACCAGGTCGGGCTGCTGGGCAATGATCGCCTCCTCATTGGGATTGACGATGCCCCCTACTTTCGGCTTGGCTTTGGCTTCCTCCGGGTAATCGTCATAATCAGAGACGGCCACCACACGGTCGCCCAACCCCAATGCAAACAAGATTTCCGTTTCAGCCGGGGACGTGGAGACAATCCGCTCCGGCGCCTTGGCAAACGTATAGGCGGTGCCGGTCGCATCTTTCAGCGTGAGGGGATAACTCGTCTGTTTGGTGCCGGCAGTCGTTTTCTGGCCTGTATTCTGATCTGTGCCGACCGTCGCCGGCGCAGGCGCCTGGTCCGAACCGCCCGTGGTCGGTCCGCTGCCGCCGCAGCCGCCAAGCAGCGCCACGACCAGCGCACCCGTTACAAGCCACAGGGATCGTTTCATCGTTCACTCTTCCTTTCCATATGTATAAATGTATAAAAACTTTCTGGCAGCCCACCGTAAAGCGAAAAAACCCTTTGCATCCGCCGGGAAACAAAGGGTCAGCAAGCACCCGCTGCCGGAATACGATTCGATAGGTATGCGTCAAACCCGTCTGTCATTATATCATTGAGGCGGCAAAAAAAGAAGATACACGGCAAGGGAAAAGCTGCCGTGATCCCTCCCGGAGACGAGATTCCGTACGTTCTCGCAGAATTTGTCGTGATGCGATAGGCATCTACCGTTTCCAGATTTCCCCGGATGGCATGTTATGTAGAAACGTCATTCTTTTGAAAGGCGGTATTCTCTTGCGAAAAAAACGGTCCGATCAGCACACCCATGCCGTCGATTTCATTCGCTTCTCCGACACTCCGGGACACATTCATGCGTATTCGACCCGCACCAGCTTCAACCACGGTCATCGCCACCAGGTGCGGGGACGAACGTCGGGGCCCTACCCGGTCCCGGGCAGGGGTCACGTCCACTACTACGAAGGCGTCACCTCGTTTGACGACGGTCACGTTCACTATTTTCGCGGATGGACCAGTCCGCCCATTCCGCTTCCCGGCGGCGGCCATTATCACACATTTGCTGGTGAAACGACGCTCAACGATCGGCATATCCATTCTTACCGGGGACGCACCAGCGAAGGCTACCGCTGACACATCGACGAAGGCTGCCACTGACCCGTCTGCCGTCCGGCGCAGACAATCAAAAAAACCTTGTTCCCTAAGTGGTTAAGACCCCATTTTGTAGACACTTAAAAAACCCCCGGCCGTTAGGCCGCATGCTGACGCCTGTACTCGACTGGCGTCAGCTTATTTAATTTGATTTGCAAACGCTCCTCATTGTAAAAACGAATGTACTCCTCAATTCGTCTTTGCGCCTCATCCAAACTTCGAATATCATAAGGATAGAGAGCTTCTGCCTTTAAGTGCGAGAAGAAACTCTCCATAGGGGAATTGTCTAAACAATTGCCCCTTCGGGACATGCTGATTCGGGCGCCAACCTTTTGCAGCATGTCGTGGTATGCATGGGACGTGTACTGGAAGCCTTGATCGCTGTGTACGATCAGTCCAGTCACGTCCTTATGCTTTTCAAATGCTTTCCGAAACGTCTCTAGGTCTCTAGGACAAGGACATTGTCATTGTGTAAGCTCACATGGTGCGCCACGATTTCGTTGTGAAACAAGTCTTTAATCGCAGATAAGAAGATACGTTGATCTCCTACACGAAACTGGGTAACATCGGTGACCCACTTCTGGTTCGGTTTCTCGGCTGTGAAGTCACGCTTCAACAAATTTTCGGCAACACGACCATCTGATTCAGCCGCTCGATACGTGCTCCGATACGCTCGTTTGCCACGAATAATGGCTTTCAGCCCAAGAATTTGCATGAGCCGTAACACCTTCTTATGATTCACAACCTTGCCGTATTGACGAAGGAGTTCCGCTTGAATTCTTCGATACCCATATATTCCTTTTCGTTCATCATAGATGGTTTGAATCTGCTGTTTCAGTTCTCCGTCTCTATCCCACTCCTTCTGTGCAAGATATCGATAATACCCACTCCTCGATACACCAAGAAGTTTGGAGAGTTCGGTAATCGGGTACAATGCTGCCACATTCTCCATCACACGATACTTTTTTCTTACACCTCCCGCATCCAGATTTCCAAACACTTTTTTAGAATTTCGTTCTCCCGTTTCAATTTTTTCACATGTCGATCTTGATCGATGTACTCTGGACGTCGTCCACGCTGATCCAAAAGACCGAACTCCCCAAGTTGTTTGTATTTCCGCATCCATTTTTTTACTCGATCCTTATCCTGGATTCCTAAATGCTCAGTGATACGTCTGTATGTCCACTTCTCCTCTACATGCAATCGTATTGCCTCCATTTTCAACGACAAAGGATAATGCTTGAACTTTTGACCTTTGATAGCCATAAAAAATTCACCCCTTAAAGTAACATCGGTTATCCCAAGGGGTTTTTCCAATGTCTACTTTAAGGGGTGCACTCTACAAGAGGAACAAGGTTTTTTTACGTCCGTCCCTATTTTTTGTTGCGACGGCGGTTGCGCAGAAACGCCGGGATGTCCAGGTTGTCCAGATTGCTCATGGAGAAGAACGATTTTTCTTCTTCCTCCTCCTTGCTGCGGACCGTATTGGTATTGGAGATCGGCGTCGGACGGTTGGTCGCAATCGGCTGCTGTTGCGTACGACGGGCTGCAGCCGCCTGTTTTTGGTTGTCTTCAAAACCGGTGGCGATAACCGTCACGACAATCTCGTTCTTCAATTCCTCGTTGATGACGGCACCGAAGATCATGTTGACGTCCGGATCGGCAGCGGACGACACGATGTCGGCAGCTTCGTTCACCTCATACAGGCTGAGATTGGTACCGCCCGTAATGTTCATCAGCACGCCGCGAGCACCATCGATTGACGTTTCCAGCAGCGGGCTGGAAATGGCACGGCGAGCTGCCTCGGCCGCACGATTTTCTCCGCTACCCACCCCGATGCCCATCAGGGCGGAGCCGCGTTCGGTCATGATCGTCTTCACGTCGGCAAAGTCCAGGTTGATCAGACCGGGCACCGCGATCAGGTCGGAAATGCCCTGCACACCTTGGCGCAAAATGTTGTCCGCCTCGCGGAACGCTTCCAGCATCGGTGTGTTTTTATCCACGATTTCCAACAAACGGTCGTTTGGAATCACGATCAGCGTGTCCACTTTTTCCTTCAGTGCGGCAATCCCCATTTCGCCCTGCATGGCACGCTTGCGCCCTTCAAACGAGAACGGACGGGTAACCACGCCGACAGTCAATGCGCCAAGTTCCTTCGCGATTTCAGCAACGACGGGAGCGGCACCGGTGCCGGTACCGCCGCCCATCCCTGCGGTCACAAACACCATGTCTGCGCCGCGCAAGGCGTTCTCGATCATCTCGCGGCTCTCTTCTGCCGCTTTTTTACCGATTTCCGGGTTGGCCCCGGCACCCAGGCCGCGCGTCAGCTTCTCCCCGATCTGCAGTTTGATTTCTGCATTGGACAGTTGAAGCGCTTGCGCATCCGTATTCAGGGTGATGAATTCCACTCCTTTGACGCCGCCAGCAATCATACGGTTCACCGCGTTGCTTCCGCCACCGCCGCAACCGATTACTTTAATTCGCGCAAAGGATTCCATCTCCATATCAAATTCCAGCATCTTGCTAGTCCTCCCCAATTCAACATGAGAAAAGCTTTGGCTGATGAAGCCTGCGGGGAATGCGGCAGACGGCCGTATTAGTTGGCCGCAGCGGGACATTGTCAATCCTCTGCCGATTCGCCCGATTTAAAATGTTTTGCGGTTGCAGTCGGTTAGATAAACTCGCTGAACCAGTTTTTCACTTTCTCCATGAAGCCGCCGCCTTCCTTCGGCTTGGAAACGGCCTGCTTCTGCACCGCTTTAATCGGAGCGGTGTTGTTTACGTTGCGCCGCTCCAACTGCTGCAGGGCGTACTGAATCAGACCCACGCCGGTGGTATAGGCGGGGTCCCGCACCCCGATGTAATCCGGGATGGCGATGCGAACCGGCGCGTCCAGTTCTTCCTTGGCCAGCTCCAGCATGCCCGGCATCGCCACGGTCCCCCCCGTAAGCACGTATCCGCCGGCGATTTGATCACGAAAGCCCAGCTTGTACACGGCCTCATCCACGAGGTTGAAAATCTCCGCCGCACGCGGTTCGATGATTGTGGCCAGATCCACCTGGGTAAACTGTTTTTCCACATCGCTGCCGATGCGGGTCACTTTAAAGGTGACGTCGTCGGAAGCTTCATCAATCAGGGCACAGCCGTGCTTCATCTTGACGCGGTCTGCCACGTCGGTATGCGTGCGCAGGCCAAGCGCAATGTCATGGGTGATATGGTCTCCACCGATGCCAATGACGGTGGTGGCCGCCAGTTTCCCATGTTTGAAGACACCGATGGTTGTGGAACCGGCACCGATGTCGACGAGGACGACACCCATGTTCTTGTCGTCCTTGGAAAGCGCCACGGTGCTGGAAGCAAGCGGCTGCAGGAAAATTCCCGCCACACGCAGGTTGGTGCGTTCGGCGCAGCGCACAATGTTATGTACGACCGTTTTCAGGCCGGTTACAATTGTTCCTTCCATTTCCAGCCGGACGCCGATCATGCCGCGCGGGTCCTTGATGCTGCCTTGTCCGTCCACGATGTATTCATTCGGTACGACCTCGATTATTTCTCGGTCAGGCGGAATGGCAACAACTTTCGCTGCCTGAATGACGCGTTGAATGTCTTCCTCTCGTATTTCACGGTCCTCGCTGGAAACAGCGACAACCCCTTGAGTTTCATGCAGCTCAATGTGGTTCCCGGTTATACCGACATACACTTCGTCTATCGATACTCCTACCATGCGTTCTGCATGGTCAACAGCTTCCCGGATGGCATGCACGGTTTGGTCGATGTCGACGATCACGCCCTTTTTGATTCCTTCGGAGTGGGCCTGGCCGACACCGATGATGTTGATGGAACCGTTGTTGACCTCGCCAATCATGACGCGAACTTTGGACGTTCCTATATCTAGGCTGACGATAAGTTCATTACTTACCAAACCTGTGACACCTCCCCTGCTACGACTTTCGTCATCGAGTAGTGAATCCATCTGCGTAATTTATTCCACACAGGACTACCATTCCCTTTTTTTCATCATGAATTTTTGTAAAAATATGACCTTCCTCCCAAGAACCACCCTACTCCTGCTCGTTGATCCAGCGAGACAATACGATCCGGCGGATGACCGCCAGATTGTTGAACAAGCGGACCCCAAACGCAACGATGGCTGCCAGGTACAGGTCAATGCCGAGAAAACCGCCCATAAAGGCCAGCCCGGCCGCAAACAGCGTGTTGAAAAAGAAACCGGACATGAAGATGCGCACGTTGAACGTACGTTCCAGATACGAGCGGATGCCGCCGAAAATCGTGTCCAATCCGGCCAGGAGGGCGATGGAGAGGTAGCTAGAGTATTCCTGCGGCACGCGCCAATCCAGCAGCAAGCCGACAGCGATGCCGACAATCAAACCGACGAGCGGGAGCCACATGTTACGAATCTCCTTTTTCTTTGACAGGTTTCATGTATTGGATGACGTGCGGCTCACGATTGGCGGGAATGACAAGCTTGTCCCGCTTCTCGGCCACAATGGTCTTGTTGGCGAGCTTGAAATTCTCTTCCACGCCCTCCAGCTTCAAGGCGGACAGGAGCACATCCGGCTCCCCCAGCGCCTTCAATTCATACGGCGGCTGAATCGTCTTCGTGTCGACCTGAATGGCGTCGCCGACCAAGCGGATGGACGTTGTGGCGATCAGACGGTGTCCGTTGATGGAAACCGCTTGAGCGCCGTTGGCAAAAAGGATGTTGACAAGCCAGCGCAAATCCTCGTCGTCGACCGTATAGCCGCCTGCAACCGCTTCGTGAGAGGACATGTCCACCGCCGGATCGGCCGGCGGCTGCTCTGCTTCCACGATACGCAGCTCAATCCCTTCTCCCTCCACGCTGACCATGCCCGCCATGCGGCGGTTGCGTTCCAACTCTTCCTTCATGACGGAGATGCTTTCGTTTTCGTTGAGAGCCGTCTCGTACTGATAGTAGAGCTGATTGTATTTGGAAATATCGGCCAGCAGATTCTTGTGTCTTTCTAGCTCTTTTTGCAGCGTCGTGCGCAGTTCTGCGATGCTGCGGGACTCCTTCTGCACCGGATGCAGGTTGCTGCGAAGCTGTACCGTCAACATAACACCTATGATAGCACTAATAAAGGCGAGAATAAACGTGATTTTACGGTTTTTTTGCGACATGGAAAATGCTTCCCCCGTCAGGAGTGTTTGGTTTTGGCGTCACCGACAAAGGCAGGCAGGACCACCTTGTCCTTTTTTGCCACCTCGATCTGCACGAAATCCCGCAAGGTGCTGAGGACGCCGCCCGGCAGATTAAGTGCGCTTTCCAGCGTGTTCGGATCGCCAATGGCGGTAATGACGAACGGAGCGGCTGACTTGATGCCGTTGACGATGATCGTGGGGCCGACACAGCGGATGGACGAGTTGCTGACCAGTCGCTGGCCGTTGATGCTGATTGCTTCGGCTCCGGCAGCGCGCAGTTCGTTGACCACCAGGCGCACATCCTGCTCGTGGACGATGTAATTGGTCACATCAGCGCTGCTGGCCGCATTTTGACTGTCCTGCATCGTCACGACGACGCCCGGTCCCTCGACCGGCACGACGCCGGCCATCATCCGCGCCGCTTCCAACTCGCTGAGAATCGCCGCCGCTTCCGACTTGCGCTGAGCCATCGCCTCCTCCACCTTGCCCACCTGACGCTGCAGGTCCAAGAGCTGGTCCTCAAGCTGGCGGTTCTGCTCCTTCTCCGCCAGGATGCGCTCGTTGAGCTGTGTCTCCTGCTGAAACTGCTGGTCGTTCATGCGTTCCGTCCGCAGCAGTTTGGTCGTTTCGATCGAAGTGGCGATGAGAAACCCGGTACAGAACGTGACGATGGTTAAATACAACTGAAACTTGTGACGACCCATTGGCTGCTTCCCCTTTTATACAGTACTAAGACACTACGACTGTGGAGGCTGTGTATCACCGGACTGCAGCGGGATGGGCGCATCCGGCGTTCCGTACGGCACAAACCACGGCTGCTCAAACAGCGAGAGCACTCCCTTGACGCCCTGCGGCAGTTCCTTGGCAATCGTCGGATACCAGTTGAGCATGGAGTCCAGTTTGTGCAGCACGCTGCGCACTTCGTTGCCGTCGCGCATGTAGAGCGTCACGCGCTGCTTGTCGTACGCCGTGGGCGTCAGCGTGATGTCGGAGATTTCACCAAGCACACCCGGCGACAACTTGGCCAGCGCCTTCGCGAGCTGCGGGAGCAGTTCCGGTGCCGACCAGGAGCTGATCAGCGGCCTGTCCACCACGCGATTGGCAAAATTGACCTGCTTGAGCACCCGCCCGTTTTCCAGCAGCGGATAACGGCTGCCGTCCGGTCCGTTCCAGAATGCCACACGCCGATACTCCTCAACATGCAGTCGAATCACGCCGGGAAAGGAACGCTCGACGGACACGTCCTTGATTCCCTCCAGCGGCTTCAGGCTTGTCCGCACATCGGATTCCCACACGTTGAGAAACTGCATCCCGATGACCAGACCGGAGTTCTTCACAACTTGCTCGGCAGGGTAGATATCGTTTCCGTACACTTGAATCTGCTGAACCTTGCTGTATGGTGAGCGAATAAACACGATGACAAGGATGATCAGAAAAAACAAGCCGAGCAGAAACACCAGCTTGCGGTTGACTCTGCGCTTGGGGCGCTGTTCCTTGACATGCGGAATGCGTTCTTCGTATACCGCCATGAGCCTACCCTTCCTCAATAAGCTGTCGCACGCGCAAGAACATGAAATGCGCGGCGACTGCGTACATATGGTTTACACAAAAAATGGATGTTCATGGATTATCTGACACCGTACAAAACAGGGAAAGCGGCATATCCTTATGCCGCTTGTCACTCTACAACCACCTGAACTATGTCGACGTGCGGGTAATCTCTGCCCCAAGCTGGCGAAGCTGCAATTCCAGCCGTTCGTACCCGCGGTCGATGTGATGAATCTGCGTTACCGTTGTGGTGCCTTCCGCGGCCAAGCCGGCGAGCACAAGTGCGGCACCTGCCCGTAAATCGGTTGCTTCCACGTTCGCAGCCGTCAGTTTGTTGACGCCGCGAATGATCGCAGAACCCAGGTCGACGTATACGGAGGCGCCCATTCGCGCCAATTCGTTTACATGTTTGAACCTTCCCTCAAATATGGTTTCCTTGATGACGCTCGTTCCCCTGGCCTGCGCCAAAAACACCATCAATTGCGCCTGCAAATCCGTCGGAAACCCCGGGAAGGGAGAGGTGATGATCCGTTCGTAAGCGCGGGGTCGAGTCGTACTCTTGATTTCCATTATATCATGGTGGGTCTTGATTTCAACACCACAGCTACGGGCTACCTCGATCAGGGCGGTGAGGTGTTCGGGAATGGTGTTGGTCAGCTCGATATGACCCTGGGCGATACCTGCCGCCAGCAGAAAGGTGCCCGTCACAATCCGGTCCGGAATGATCCGGTAGCTGACCGAACGCAGACGCGTAACGCCGGTGATCTCGATCGTATCGGTGCCGGCGCCGCGAATCCGCGCTCCCATGGCGTTCAGGAAATTCTGCAGGTCAACAATCTCCGGTTCACGCGCCGCGTTGCAGATGCGCGTCGTCCCCTTGGCGAGCACTGCCGCCATCATGATGTTTTCCGTCGCTCCCACGCTGGGGAAGGACAGAAAGATGTTGGTCCCGCGCAACTGCTCCGCCCGAAACGTGATGTAGCCTTCCGCTTCTTCGATTTTTGCACCCAGTGCGGACAATCCCGCGAGGTGCAGATCAATCCGGCGCTCCCCGATATCGCATCCGCCCGGTCTGGATATGGTTACCTCGCCCAGGCGAGCGAGGAGCGGCCCCGCCAGAAATATGGAAGAACGCATCTGGCCCATCAGCTCATCTGGCACGTGCGGTACAGAGACAGACGTTGTATCCAGATCAACACATCCGTCCGCATGCTTCGCCTTGGCCCCCAAGGCCGTCAGGATCTTCAACATCACCTCGATGTCTTTGAGATGGGGAACGTCGTAGATATAAAATTGCCCTTCCGTCAAAACGGATGCGGCAAGGATGGGTAGGGCAGCGTTCTTTGCTCCTTGGATCCGAAGCGTGCCGGACAGAGGTCTTCCGCCATCGATCGTAAAAGTCTCCAAACTTTCACCTCCGTGTTACCCCTCGCCCACCACCAACACTTCCGGATGCATCTCGACGCCGAATTTTTCTTTGATCGTACATCTGATGTGATCCATCAGGGTGAGGACGTCGGCAGCCGTGGCCCCTCCGCGATTGACGATAAAGTTGGCGTGTATCTCAGAGACCTGAGCTCCTCCAATCTGAAAGCCTTTTAATCCGGCCGCTTCGATCAGCCGTCCGGCGTGATCTCCCGGCGGATTGCGGAACACGCTGCCGGCGCACGGCATCTGCAGGGGCTGCGTCTGCCGGCGGCGATCCTTGTACGCAGCCAGTGTGGCCGCAATCTCCTTGCGGTCGCCCTTGCGCAGACGGAAGCGCGCCTCAAGCACGATTCCCTTGCGCTTTTGCAGAAGAGACGTACGATAGCTGAAGCTCAGCTCTTCATTGCTCAACACCTTTACCTCGCCATTTTCGAAGAGTATCTCGGCTTCTAGTAGAATACGTGAAAGATCAGATCCGTGAGCCCCCGCATTCATGTAGACGGCTCCGCCTACTGTACCAGGAATGCCTCCCGCAAACTCCATGCCTGTTAACCCCATCTTGCCTGCCTCCACCGCCAGGCGGATCATGGAATATCCGGCACCCACACACACCTCTTCGCCCCTGAACTCGCAGTGACTCAAGCCCTCAGCCACCTTGAGCACGGCTCCGCGAATCCCTCCGTCCCTCACCAGAAGGTTGGAACCGCGCCCAATAACACTCCAAGGAATTTCGTGACGATGGATGATTTGCAAGGCTTTCTGCAAGGATGCTTTATCCTTGGGTTGGATTAACAAGTCAGCAGGACCCCCGATCCGCCACGTCGTATGGTTGGCGAGAGGTTCATTGGTCCACACTTTTCCAATACCTGCTTGCCTCAACTCATCTGCGATTTGTTTCATCTGTGAACCTCCTGATACACATGCTAGGTCGGACCTATGTCTTATCACGTGTTTGCTTCATCCTATGCGATCGCCCATAACGGCGTGACAATCGCCCAGACGTCCGTTTTTTGCCTCTAAAGGCTTTTCATCAACCGATAGATTTCCGTTGCCGCCTGCGGCATCCCCAACTTGAGCGAGGCCTCCCGCATGGACGCCCAGCGCTTCCGGTCGCTCAACAGTCTGGTTAGCGACTGACGCAGCCGCTCGCCGGTCAGCTCCCGCTCCAGGATGACTTCAGCCGCTCCCTCCTTCTCCAGTCCGCGTGCGTTTTTCTCCTGATGGTTGTTGGTCACGTACGGGGACGGGATGAGAATGGCGGGGATGCCCAAGGCAGTGATTTCCGCCAACGTGGATGCGCCTGCCCGGCTGACCAGCACATGCGTAGCCGCCAGAACATCCGGCATATTGTGGACGAACGGCAGGAGGGAAATGTTGCGCGGCAGGTCTCCCTTTTCCCGCAGAGCGGCGGTAATTGCCTCGTAGTGAACTTCGCCGGTCACGTAGACAAAGTGGGTATCTTCAAATTGTTCCAACTCCGGCACGATGGACAGCACCGCTTCGTTGATCGCTTTCGCCCCGCGGCTGCCGCCAAACATGAGGACGATACGCTTGTCCCCGCCGATGCCCAAAAACGAACGGCCCGCCCGCTCGTCTCCGTGCATCACTTCCGTCGCCCGGGGATTGCCGGTCAGCACGCTTTTTGACCGGGGGAAAAACGACAGGGACTCGGGAAACGACACCGCCACCTTGTCGACGAACCGGGTAAGAAATTTGTTGGTCAGGCCGGGCACCACGTTTTGCTCGTGGATGATGGTGGGAATCCCCAGCCGGGCCGCCGCGTAGACCACCGGGCCGCAGACGTACCCTCCCGTGCCGATGACCACGTCCGGCCGAAAACGCTGCAGCATCTGTTTCGACGCGGAGACGGCGCGGAAAAACTTCCACAGGGTCTTGACGTTGTCCAGGGTGAGCTTCCGCTTCAAGCCGACAATTTCCACCGATTCAAACGGAATCCCGGCCCGCGGCACAATCTGGGCCTCCAGGCCGTGCTTGCTGCCGATATACAAAAAGGCCGCCTGCGGTTCCTGGCGGGACACTTCTTTCGCCACCGCAAGCGCCGGGTATATATGTCCACCTGTGCCTCCACCTGTGAGGACGACACGCATACGATCACCTTCTATTCTATCTGGAAAAACGCGAAATGTTTAACAGCACACCGACCCCGGTCAGCATCAGCGTCAGCGACGAGCCGCCGTAGCTTAAAAACGGCAGGGTGATTCCGGTAACCGGAAACATGCCGGTCACCACACCGACGTTGATGACCACCTGGATCGCAATCATTCCGATGATGCCCAGCGCCAGCAGACTGCCGAACAGATCCGGCGCTGTAATCGCCGTGCGCATGCCCCGCCACAACAGCAACAGGAACAGCAGGAGCACCAGTGATCCGCCGACAAAGCCAAGCTCCTCGGCAATCACCGAGAAAATAAAGTCGTTGTAGGGCTCCGGCAGGTAGAAGTGCTTCTGCCGGCTCTGCCCCAGCCCCAGGCCAAACAGCCCGCCGGGACCGATGGCGTACAGGGACTGGATGATCTGGTACCCGGTGTTCAGCGGGTCCTGCCATGGGTCGAGGAACGAGGTGATCCGCTTGATCCGGTACGGTGCGGACAGAATCAGTCCGACAAACCCGGCCAGGCCAAGCACGCCCAAGCCGATGAAGTGGCTGATCTTTGCCCCGGCGGCGAAAATCATCACCAGCGCGGTACCCATCAGCACGGTACCCGTCCCCAGATCAGGCTGCAGCATGATCAGGGCGAAACATACGGTCGGGATCGCCAGAGCGGGCACCAGCCCTTTGCGAAACTGCACGATCAGCTTTTGATTGTCGGAGAGCCAGCGGGCCAAAAAGGCGACGACTCCCAGCTTGGCGAATTCACCCGGCTGAATCCCGAACGCGCCGATGCCCAGCCAGCTCTTGGAGCCGTTCACCTCGATGCCGATGACCAGCACCAGGATCAAGAGGCCGATGCTGGCGTAAAACGCGACTTTGGCCCACCGCTTCCAGATCCAGTAGTCCATGTTCATCGTCAGGTACATGGAGGTGATCCCCAGCAGGGCAAAAATCAACTGCCGCTTGGCAAAGAAAAACGGGTCGTTGAACTTCTGCGCCACGATCGCGCTGGCGCTGTACACCATCACGATGCCTATTCCCAATAAAAAAAGTGTTGCAAAAATAATTACGAAGTCGGGAGCGGAGCGGGACTTGCTCATTGTGACAGGTCATCCTTTCTCGCGCCGTCCTTCGCTGATGCAGCACTCCTGCTGTACGGGACGGACGTTATGCTAGGCTTGTTTTAAGTCTATGCACAGCGTCCTTAAACATGCTCCCCCGCACTTCGAACGACGGGAACATGTCCCAGCTTGCGCACGCCGGACTGAGCAGCACCACGTCGCCCGGCGCAGCCTCGCCGCTGGCGGCAAGGACGGCTTTTTCCACAGTATCGACATGGATGAGCCTGCTAATTCCTGCTTCTTTTGCCCGCTCCAGCAAAATCGGGGCAGTCTGCCCGAGCGCGACCACCGCTTTTACCCGCGGCCCGATGACAGGCACCAGCTCGCGAAAATCCACGCCCCGATCCAGTCCGCCGCAAATCCAGACGATCGGTTCGTCCAGCGCCTGCAGCGCCCGCGAAGCCGCTTCCGGGTTGGTCGCCTTGGAGTCGTTGTAGTATTTGACACCGTCAATCGTCGCCACGTACTCCATGCGGTGCTCCACGCCCGGAAAGGTGGAGAGCACCTTGGCGATGGACTGCTTGTCCGCGCCTGCCAGCCTGGTCACCAGCGCGGCTGCCAGGGCGTTGTCCAGATGGGCGACGGACAGATCGGCCACAGCCATGAGCACATCCCGCTCCCCCTGCGGCCCGACGAAGACGATGTCACCGCCGTCCACATAGACGCCCTGCGGCACCGACTGCCACTTGCTGAAGTAGTAGGTGGCCGCCTTCAGTTCCCCGCATTTGGCCAGCACGTCCGGCTGGTCGTACGGCAGGATGGCGATGTCGTCAGCCGTCTGGTTGGCAAACAGCTTCAGCTTGGCTGCCAAATACTCGTCCATTGTGTGATGGTAGTCGAGATGGGCCGGATACAGGTTGAGCAGCACGCCGATTTGCGGCCTGAACGCCTGCGTCCCCAGCAGTTGAAAGCTGCTCAATTCCGCCACCAGGCGCTGGTCGGGCCGGGCCGTTTCCGCAAGCGAACACAGCACCGTGCCGATATTGCCTCCTACCAGGGCATCCATGCCCGCTTCCTTGAGGATAAGACCGACCAGCGTGGTCGTGGTCGTTTTGCCGTTGGAGCCGGTGATGCCGATGATCGGCGCCTGCGAGATGAGGTAGGCCAGCTCCACCTCCGTCACCACCGGGATGCCGAGCGCCAGCGCTTTGGCCACCGGCGCCGCTTCGTAAGGGATGCCCGGGTTTTTCACCACCAGGGTCACGCCTTCATGGATCAGGTAATCGGGGTGATGCCCGCAGATGACCGGAATGCCGAGCGCTTCCAGTTCGTCGGCGCCAGCCGTTTCCTCGCGCGGCTTCTTGTCGTTGACGACAACATGCGCACCAAAGCGGTGCAGCAGTTTTGCCACTGCCACACCGCTTTTTGCCATGCCCAACACGACTACGTGCTGATTGTGATAACGTTTCATCGCATTGCCACCACCTCTAGGTACACGCCCAATCCGGCAAAGATGATGCCCACCAGCCAGAAGGTGACGACAACGCGCCACTCCGACCATCCGGTCAGTTCAAAGTGATGGTGAAGCGGACTCATCCGGAAAATGCGCTTCCCTCTCGTTTTAAAGGAGACAACCTGCAGAATGACGGAGAGCGTCTCGACGACAAACACGCCGCCGATGACGGCCAACAGCAGCTCTGTCTTGGTCATGATCGCGATTCCCGCCAGGGCACCGCCGAGTGCCAGCGACCCGGTGTCCCCCATAAAGACGCGGGCGGGATGCGCGTTGAAGACGAGAAAGCCGAGCACAGCCCCGACGACGGCTGCGCTGAAGATGGCCGTGTCATAGTCCTGGCTGATCCAGGCGATGATGGCGTACGCCCCGAAGGCGATCGCGCCCGTCCCGGCGAGCAGGCCGTCCAAACCGTCGGTGATGTTGACGGCATTGGTCGTGCCTACCAGGAGAAACAGCAGAAACGGGAAGTACAAGAGGCCGAGCTCCAGCTTCCACGGTGTCCCCGGCAGGTGCAGCGTCGTATCGTGTCCCATTTGCACTAATAGGTAATACGCGCCGACGGCCAGAAGGAGTTGGCCGGTAAATTTCTGCTTGGCCGTCAGGCCGAGATTCCGCTTCCGGATGATTTTGATGTAGTCATCCAAAAATCCGATCAATCCGTAGCCAAGTGTCACCAGCATCAAAAACAGGATTTCTGCATTGATGTTGGCAAACTTCAGCACGGTAAAAATAAGTGCCATCAGGATGATTGTCCCACCCATGGTGGGAGTTCCTGCCTTTTTTTGGTGAGATTGCGGCCCTTCCTCCCGGATCGCCTGCCCGAATTTCAGGCGGCGCAGCACGGGGATGAACAGGGGACCGATTAGTACGGCAATGAGAAACGCGGCGACGATCGTGACGAGTAGTACATTGTCAGCGAACATGCCCGACCCTCCTTTCTCTGATGCTATTCACGGACGCGTGCCTCTATTCGTTCCGCCGTTCGGCGATGGCCTCCCGGGCCACTTCACGGTCGTCAAACGGCAGCACCTGTCCCTTGATGATTTGATAGGTTTCGTGTCCCTTTCCGGCGATCAGGATGACGTCATCCTGCTTGGCCTGCGCCACGGCGTAGCGGATCGCTTCCCTTCTGTCCACGATGGAGACGTATCGCTCCGCAGCCACTTCCGTGAGGCCCGCCAACATGTCGTCAATGATCGCCTGCGGATCCTCGGAGCGAGGGTTATCAGACGTTAAGACGGTCAGGTCAGCGTATTTTGTTGCAATCCGCGCCATAATTGGGCGCTTTGTCCTGTCTCGGTCTCCGCCGCAGCCGACCACACAGAAAATCCGTCCCTTGGCAAACTCCTTGACGGTCGCCAGCGCGTTTTCCAGGCTGTCCGGCGTATGCGAGTAGTCAACCAGCACGGCAAACGGCTGGCCCGCGTCGACCGGTTCAAACCGGCCGTTTACGCCCGGCACGGCTTCCAGGCTCGCCTTGATCTCATCAAGCGGCACACCTTCGGCCAGCGCGACGGCAATGGCGGCCAACGCGTTGTAGACGTTGAATTTGCCCATCAGCTTCAGATTGAGCCGGATGGAACCGGCGAAGGTGTGGGCAGTAAACGACGTGCCGCGGCTGGTGATCTCAATCTCGGCGGCCCGCACGTCGGCCGGATTGTCGATGCCGTACGTGATCACCCGGGCGGGCGTGACTTTGGCGTACAGGTTCGACGCCTCGTCGTCGGCATTGAGCACGGCCGTTTTCAACCTGTCGGGATCGTAGCTGTTTCCCAGTTGGGAGAACAGGAGCGACTTGGCGTCACGGTAATTCTCCATCGTCTCGTGGTAATCCAGATGATCCTGCGTCAGGTTGGTAAAGACTGCGGTATGTACATCGCAGCCGCGTACGCGCCCCTGCTCCAGAGCGTGGGAAGACACCTCGATGATCGCGTATTCCGTGTCGACGTCGCGCATCCGGCGAAACGCGTGCTGCAGTTCCAGCGCGTCCGGCGTGGTGTTTTTCACCTCTTCGGTGACATCGCCGATCCGCATGTGAATGGTGCCAATCAGCCCCGTGCGCTTGTTCTGGTCGCGCAAAATCTTGTCAATCAGATGGGTGGTGGTCGTCTTGCCGTTGGTTCCGGTCACCCCGATCAGCTTCAATTCCCGCGTAGGCGACCCGTAAAAACGGTCAGCCAGCATTGCCATTGCCCGGCGGGTATCCGGCACCCGGACAACGGTCGCTGGCACGTCCACATCCTGCTCCGCAAGCACGGCGACGGCTCCGTTTTCCACCGCCTGTGCCGCGAAGGCATGACCATCCACGGTGAAGCCTGTCAGACAGACAAACAAGCAGCCGGGCTGAACTTTGCGTGAGTCTGCCGTCAATCCTGTAATCTCCAAGCTGTCATCTCCCGTTACCTGCACCGGCAACAGAGGAGCAAGCAGATCTCGTAACAGCATAAAACAGGCACCCCATTCTCTCCCTATTATAGACAAATGCGTTGCGATTTCTACAAAACGCGGCGGGTGAGGCTTTCGATCAAGCCTCCCCACCCCGCTTCCGAAATCTCATTGTATAGCTAATCGGCTGATTTGTCACCCAGATGGATACGAATTTTTGATCCTTCCTCGATTTTGACTCCCGGGGCAGGCGACTGGCTGATGACGTGAGTGCCCTTGCCGGAGACGACCAACGGCAGCGTGTCGTACGTAGTGACTATTTCCCGCATCGAAAGCCCCACCATGTTGGGCACTTCCACGTAACGCGTCTGGCCGAGGGCGGGATTGTACTCCCGCGGGATGCCGTCCTTTCGTTTCGGCACGCCCATGTACTGCAGGGACGATTCGATGATGTTTTTGACGCTCGGCGCGGCGATCAGCCCCCCGAAGGCCAGCGCCTTGGGGTTGTCGACGGCGAAGTAGACCAGTATCTGCGGGTCGTCTGCCGGCGCGAAACCGATAAAGGAGACGATGTACTCCCCGTTTACGTACCTGCCGTTTTTTACCTTCTGGGCCGTACCGGTCTTGCCGCCGACGCGGTAGCCCTCGATGTACGCCTTGTTCCCCGTTCCGCGCGCCACGACACTCTCCAGTGCGTAGCGAACCTTGGCGGACGTCTCCGGCGTAATCACCTGACGCACTTCGGTGGGAAGCGCCCTGCCCACCACGTCATGGGTTACGCTGTCACGCCACTCTTTGGCTACATACGGCTTCATCAGCTTTCCGCCGTTGATCGCCGCAGCCACGGCGGCCATCTGCTGGATCGGCGTGACCGACACCCCCTGGCCGAACGACGTGGTGCCCAATTCCACCGGTCCCACCCGGTCCAAGTTGAACAATAGGCCGTTTTCCTCACCAATCAGATCAATGCCTGTCTTTTGTCCAAAGCCAAACTTTTTGATGTAGTCAAACAGCCGCTCCTTTTGCAGCCGCTGCCCCATCGTCACAAACCCCGGGTTGCAGGAGTTTTCCACCACTTCCAGCATCGTTTCCTGGCCGTGTCCCTGCCGTTTCCAGCAGCGCAGCCGCTTGCCGGCGACGAGGATGTAACCCGGATCGTAAAACCCTTCGTCCAGGCTGACCACGCCTTCGTTCAGCGCAGCGGCCAGGGTCACGATCTTAAACGTCGAACCGGGCTCGTACGTCTTCCAGATTGGCAGGTTGCGGTTGTACACCTCTTCGGGGTAGTCCCGGTAGCGGTCAGGCTGAAAGGTGGGGCGACTGCCCATGCCGAGAATCTCGCCCGTCTTCGGGTTCATGGCTATCGCCAGCACGTCGTCAGGCTGATACGCCACCATCGCCTGATCCAGTTCCCGCTCGATAAACGACTGAATCGTGCTGTCGATGGTCAGGTACATGTCCATCCCGTCGATTGGTGCGACATATTGCTCTCCTCCGCCGGGCATCGACTTTCCCCGCGCGTCGGCCAGGTACGAAACGTAACCGGGCTGCCCTTTGAGATAGTCGTCGTACAAGCGTTCCAGACCGGTCAGCCCCTGGTTGTCGATCCCGGTAAAACCGAGCAGATGGGCGGCCATCGTACCATGCGGATAGAATCGCTGGGTGTCTTCCACCACCTCGATGCCGGGCAGGTTCAGCTCCTGAATCTGCTTGGCTTTCTCCGCAGAGATTTTCCGTCCGCCCGGCACGCGGTTAATCATCGCTCGTTTGGTAATGCCCTGGTAGACCGTTTCTTCGTCCTGCTCCAGTATGACCGCCAGCTTCCGCGCCGTCTCACGCGCATCTTCCAGCTGCACCGGAATCGCCATGACCGAGGGAACGCTGATGTTGGTGACCAGTTCGTTGCCGTTGCGGTCGAGAATGCGCCCTCGCTTGGCTTCGAACGGAATGTTGCGGTTCCACAACTTCAACGCCTTGTCCTGCAGCCAGTGCCCCTGCACCAGTTGAACGTATCCGAGACGGGTGATCAGTGCGGTGTACAGGACGATGCCGATCACCAAGGCGACAAAAATGCGGCGCCGCACAGTTACATTGGATACCCGCAAAGCGAGTCCCCCCTCACGGAGTAGGTTGTCTCTTTCCTACCCTATTCGCGGGGGGGACGGGTTAGAACTTACGGTGTTGACGGCGGCTGATTCGCCGATCCTGCTGTGCCCGCTTCCGCGGAACCCTGCGCTGTTGTCTCGGATCCCGATGTAGCGCCGGGAGGGGCGCCTCCTGTCGTCGGATTGGTCTCGTCAGACGCCTGCGGCAGCTTGGACGCAGGCTGAAGCGTTACCTGCAGCTTTTCGCCTCCATTGAGCACGGTGCCCGGCTTGATGCTTTGCTGGGTGACAAAACCGGTCCCGACCTGCGCAACCTGGATGTTCAACAGCGAGGCGAATTCCATTACGTCACGCAGCGACCTGCCGGTAAAGTCCGGCATTTTCGCCCCTTTGACCCGATCCGTCACGAGGATCACGCGGGTGCCGGAGGGCACTGTCTCATTCGCGGCCGGAATCTGGCTGACGATCTTTGTGCCGGTTCCGACCACGTTCACGTTCAACTGCTCCTGCTGGGCCCGAAGTTGCGCGGTCGTCGTGGACATGCCGACCAGCTTGGGCACCGTCACTTCCTTGTCGGTCATAACCGGCTTCTGGGATGTGGCTGTGTTTGCCTTGTACGACGCCTGCTGCACCTGCTGCATGTCGGGTTTTAGCTGCAGGTACTGCAGGCTGCGCCCCATGACGGACGTAAAGATCGGCGCCACTACCTTTCTGCCCCATGTCTGATACGACTCGCCCACCTGCGGGTCATCCACCACCACGTAGACGAGCAGACGCGGATTGTCCTTGGGCGCAAAACCGATGAAAGAGACGATGTAGTGGCCCTTCATGACTTCACCGTTTTCCGGGTTGTACTTCTGCGCCGTCCCGGTCTTGCCGGCAACGTGATAGCCGTCGATCCTGTACGCTTTCCCCGTACCTTCTTCGTCTGTGACCACCGTCTCCAGTATGTCACGCACCTGCTTGGCGGTCGATTCCTTGACCACCCGGCGAACCACTTCCCGCTCGTTGCGCTTGACCACCTCACCGGTATTGGGATCGCGCATTTCCTTGACGATGTGCGGTTTCAAAAGCTCGCCGCCGTTGGCAATCGCTCCTACCGCCATCACCTGCTGGATCGCCGTCACGGTCACCCCTTGGCCAAACGTGGTAACGGCGATATCGCGTGGCGAACGCGGATTATCCAGGTTGTTCAGGTTGCCGGCCTTTTCGTAGGGCAGCTCGATTCCGGTAAGCTGGCCCATCCCGAAGTCCTTGAAGTACTTTTTCAGCCGGTCCTGCTTCAGCCGGTCGTACCCCAGGATGACGAAGGCGACGTTGCTGGAGCGCTGCACGCCTTTGAGAAAGGTGATCCTGCCCCAGCCGACCCCGTTGTTGTGGTCGCGAATCGCCGGACCGGGAATTTTCGTGTATGTACCCGACTGGTAGGTCTCATTCGGGTTGAACAACCCCTCTTCGATGGAGGCCGCCAACGTGATGATCTTGAACGTGGAGCCCGGTTCAAACATGCTCGTGACCGCGTGGTTGGTGTAGTTGGAAATCCCCTTGTAGTACTCGTTGGGGTTGAACTGGGACCGGTTGCCCATGGCCAGGATTTCGCCCGTGTTGGGATCGCTTACGACCACAGTCATGGCCTTGGGCTTGAATTCCTGCTCCGCCTGTTCCAGCGCCTGCTCCACATAGCCCTGGATCGTCCGGTCGATCGTCAGGTAGACGTTGAGACCGTCCTTGGCCGGTTTGTACTTGCGCTCCCCGTCCGGGAGCTGATACCCCAGCCTGTCCGTCAGAATCTGCATCTCACCTTTTTCGCCGCGCAGCTCCTTGTCCAACTGCAGTTCGATCCCCATGCGCGGCGTGCCCTCGTAGTCCACATAGCCGAGGACGTGGGTGGCAAAGCTGCCGTTGGGGTAATAGCGGCGGGTTGTTTCGATCAGCGTGATGCCGGGAAGCTGGTTATCCTCCACCTTCTGCCCGTTTGGCAGCGTCGGATGCTGCAGCTCGAGAATGCGGTTGCGCTGTTCTTCCGTAATCTTGTTGCCCCAGCGTCCCAATTCCACCACTTTGGCGGTAGGATTCGTCAGGTATTTATACAGTTTGTCCACCGGCGCGTTCAAAATGGGTGCCAGTTTGGTGGCCGTGTAGTATGGGTCTTTGACGTAATCCTGGTCCTTGTCGTCCATGGGCTTCAGCCTGGCGTTTACCGTGTACGCCTTGGCTTCGAAGGCCAGCTTCTCGCCGTTGCGGTCGAGAATCTCTCCCCGCTTGGGCTGCAGCGTTTTTTCCATGTCGTCCCATTGGATTTTGGCGTAGTCCATGAGCTTTGCCGCTTCTACGGTCTGAAGCCACCAGAGTCGCACCGTCAGGCCGGAAAACAGCACGATGGTGCAAAGCGCCAGAATCAGGATCCGCCAGTTGACGCGTCGTTTCGTGTCCATGCCCTCTTCCCTCCAACTCGACGGATGATGACCGCCCCCGTGCAGAGACGGCAAAAAAGAAAAGCTTCTCCGATCCCTGTCGGTGAAGCTGATGTCAGCATGTTGAACCTGTGATTACGGCAATATCCGCAAGTTCCCGTCAGGAATTCGTTTTCGACTGAGCGGGCTGTTTCGTCTTGGCATTGTTGTCATTTTGATTTTGCTTGGGAGTTTTCGCCGGATTCGTCTGCGCCGATCCCTGTGACGCGGATTTCCCCTTGGGTTGACCGATGAAGTGTACCGCTTCCGGATTGTAAACCATCCCCATGTTTTGCGCTTCTCTGAGAATCCGGTCGCTGTTGCTCAACTGCTCGACTTGCAGCAGCAGCGAGGCGTTTTGCTCCTTCGTCTCCTTGATCTCTTTTTTCAGGCGCTGGATTTCGTAGTTGTACTGTGAAATTTGCGAGTAACGGACGCCGACCAGACCCACTCCCGTCACGATCAGCGAGATCAACAGCAGGTACAGCAGCTTTTCCTTGGTTGGAATGGACGGTTTGATGCGAATGGTGCGCTTGGTTTTGGTCACGGTGTGCGACTTTTCCAGTTCCACCGCAAGATTTCCCCGGTAGTAGTAGCTCAACTCGGTCTCCCTCCTTTGCGTGCAGGCTCGCGGGGCCTTACAGTTTTTCCGCCACCCGCAGCTTGGCCGAACGGGCGCGCGGGTTGGCCGTCAATTCCGCTTCCGAAGGCAAAATCGGCTTTCTCGTGATGATTTTGACAGACGCCTGGTTCCCGCACGTGCAGACGGGAAACGACGGCGGACAAGTGCAGCCTTTGGCAAAATCCTGAAATACCTGCTTGCAGATCCGGTCCTCCAGCGAATGAAACGTGATGACGCTCACTCTACCCTGGGGACGGAGCAGATCGATCGCGTCCACGACCGCCTCGCGGAATGCATCCAGCTCGTCGTTGACTGCGATCCGAATGGCCTGAAACGTGCGTTTCGCCGGGTGCGGGCCGCTCCGGCGGGCCGCCGCCGGAATCGCTTCCTTGATCAGCTCCACCAGCTCCCCGGTCGTCCGCACAGGTGCATGCCGGCGCCGCTGTACGATTTGACGGGCAATCCGCCGAGAAAACTTTTCCTCACCATACTCCCAGATGATCCGGGCCAGCTCTTCCTCATCCCACTCGTTTACGATGTCGTAGGCGGTCAACGGTGCATCCTGATCCATCCGCATGTCCAGCGGCGCATCGGCGTTGTAGCTGAAGCCGCGCTCCCCCTCGTCCAACTGTGGGGAGGAGACTCCCAGGTCAAACAGCACGCCGTCCACACCGTCCAGACCGAGATCGCTTGCAATGTCACGGATTCGGCGAAAATTGCTCTTGACCAGCGTCACCTTATTCATGTAGGGAGCCAGCCGTTCGCGGGCGTTGTCCAGCGCCCAGTCGTCCTGGTCAATGGCGATCAGGCGTCCGCCTGCGCCCAACCGGGACGCGATCAAGCTGCTGTGCCCCGCGCCGCCCAGCGTACAGTCCACATAGACGCCATCCGGCCGGATATTCAGCCCGTCTACGGCTTCTTCCCTGAGTACGGTCACATGATGAAACGACAAAGGTTGTCACTCCCGATTCAAACGCGTAAGAAAAGGGTTGTCTGCCTTTTCAAACCGGATATTTTGCGCTGCCTGGACTCATGCAGTTACAAGTTGAAATCCACCAGCTTTTCGGCAATGTCCCCAAACGAACCCTCCGACTGAGCGAAGTACTCTTCCCAGCGCTCTTTGCTCCAGATCTCCACGCGGTTGGAGACGCCGATGCAGACGCACTCCTTTTGGATGTCAGCGTACTGGCGCAAAGTGGGCGGTATGTTTACCCTGCCCTGCTTGTCCCATTCGCATTCGGTCGCGCCGGAAAAGAAGAACCGCGTGAAGGCGCGGGCGTCAGCCTTGGTAAAGGGGAGCGTCTTCAGCCGCTCCTCCAGCACTTTCCACTCTTCCATCGGGTAGACAAACAAACATTGATCGAGGCCGCGGGTTATAACAAAGGACGAGCCGAGCCCTTCGCGGAATTTGGCAGGGATGGTCAGTCGGCCTTTTTCATCGATGCTGTGCTGATATTCACCCATGAACACGGCCGTTTCCCCCACTTTCCTTCCACTAGACTCCACTTCCCCCCACTTTTCCCCACTCGCTGCCTAGTTGTTATTATAAAAAAAAATCCTGCTTTTGTAAGCAGGATTTTTTCGCTGATTTTCTCGCCGGACTTGGACGGGTTTCGCCGCTTATTCGACCCAGCTGTCCAGATACGCTTTTTGTTCGTCGGTCAATTTGTCGATGCCGATGCCCAGCGCCTCCAGCTTGTAGCGCGCCACCATTTCGTCCAGCTCGTACGGCACGTTCAGCACGCGCTTGCCGATCGACTGGTAGTGTTTGTTGACGTATTCCAGAGAGACTGCCTGGAGGGCAAACGTCATGTCCATGATTTCCGCCGGGTGGCCGTCGCCCGCCGCCAGGTTGACGAGGCGGCCTTCCGCCAGAAGGTACAGTTTTCGACCGTCCGCCATGACAAATTCCTCGATGTCCTTGCGAACCGTGCGCTTCGATTTCGACAGTGCTTCCAGCTCCACCTTGTTCACTTCGACATCAAAGTGGCCGGCATTGGAGAGGATCGCTCCGTCTTTCATCACTTCAAAGTGCTCTTTGCGGATCACGTCGCGGTTGCCGGTAACGGTGACGAAGTAGTCGCCGTGTTTGGCCGCTTCGCTCATCGGCATCACTTCAAAGCCGTCCATGTACGCTTCGACCGCCTTGATCGCGTCCACTTCGGTCACGATCACTTTCGCCCCGAGGCCTTTGGCGCGCATCGCCACGCCTTTGCCGCACCAGCCGTAGCCGACCACGACCACGGTTTTTCCGGCGACGACCAGGTTCGTCGTGCGGTTGATGCCGTCCCAGACGGACTGCCCGGTGCCGTAGCGGTTGTCAAACAGGTATTTGCAGAACGCGTCGTTGACCGCCACCATCGGGAACTCCAGCTTGCCCTCTTTTTCCAGCGCTTTCAGGCGCAGAATCCCGGTGGTCGTCTCTTCCGCGCCGCCGCGAATCTGGCCGAGCAGATCGCGACGTTCGCTGTGCAGGATGGACACCAGGTCGCCGCCATCGTCAATGATCAGGTCCGGACGGGTCTCCAGCGTTTTGATCAGGTGCTCCTTGTACTCCGCCGGATCCGGATTGTACTTGGCAAATACGCGGATGCCGTCTTCCACCAGGGCCGCGCAGACGTCGTCCTGCGTGGAGAGCGGGTTGGAACCGGTAATCGTCACTTCGGCGCCGCCTGCTTGAATCACTTTTGCCAGGTATGCCGTTTTTGCTTCCAGGTGCAGGGAAATCGCCACTTTCAGGCCGGCAAACGGTTTTTCCCGTTCAAAGCGCTCCCGGATCCGGTTCAACACGGGCATATGTTCTTTCACCCAGTCGATCTTCAAGTGACCGTTGGGTGCCAATGACATGTCTTTTACAATGCTTTCCGAAACCATGTTCATGGGTTTGACGAACCTCCTTCTTCTCTGCAACACCATCATTATCTTATCATACGCATTCGCAGGCTTCATCCTTTTTTCCTGTTCAAACCAAAAATGGTCTTGCGCGGACAGGAGCGGACGCTCGTGGTTCAGCGTGGCTCAGTCAACACTGACAAAGAAGCCTGGAAACATGTGTCTCGTTCGCTGCAATCGATTGGCCATCAGTCAGAAGCACTGCTGCGGGTGCTTGTATCTTAGAGGAAATTGTATGATTTACAGATAGATGACGTGATGCCTGCCGTCGTGGGCAAGCGGCGCTTCGATCAGACGGTCGACCAGATCGAGTCCGTGCTTGTTGGCAAAGGAAACATACGACAGCTTCCGCTCCTGCCATGCTTCCTCGGGAGCAAGCGCAGCCTCCAGCCGCTGCACCCGCACCCGGCCCACATCTTCCCGCTGGTCCAGCAAGCGGAGCAGCCGCTTCTCCAAAAAGTCCACCTGGGCCATCAGCATGCCCACATTTTTTTCGGCCAATTTACGCATGCCCGGTTCCAGGCGGATGACCTCGTCCACGAGCGGACGGTAGATGTCGAGCAAACCTTCCCGCACCTCCGTGAAGCGCCCGGCCAGGGGGTGCGGTGCCCGCCGCGCCTCCCATTCGGCTTTCCACCCGGCAAAATCCCTTAACATCTGCTCAATGGTAATGCCGCACTCGCGCATCAGCCGCTCCATCGCCCCTTCGACCAGGGTGACCGACAGGCGGGGCAGCACGATCGGCAGGCGAAGCCCAAAGAGTTCAAACACTTCTTTTAAATACGCCCAGTACGCCACTTCACCCGGTCCGGCCACAAAGGCCAGCGTGGGGAACAGATACTCCTGCATCAGCGGGCGAGTCACTACATTGGCGCTGAAGCGCTCCGGTTCCATCTCCGCCAGCCGCAGCAACTCCTCACGAGTGTAGCTGCGACGCCGCGTCACGAACCGTTCGCCGTGGCGTTCCAGTAGCAAACGGTCTTGGTCCTCGTAGAGAAACAGGTTGGCTTGATGCGCCTTCACCTGAAGCTGCTGCGGGTATCCGGCGGCTTCGATCCGTTCGGCGGCATCCATCAGCAGGCCGGCCAGCTGTTCGTTTTGTTCGAGGATCGCGCGGAACATCGGCTGTTCCAGTTTGCGCACAAACGGCAGGCTGGACTCCACCAGCACCAGACCGTGCTTGCCGAACAGGCGGGCCATCAGGCGGGCAAACCAGTCCGCCAACGTCTTGGAGGAAGCCTGCGTTTCTTCCAACAGATCCCGAATCACGGCCGTATACTCCGTTTCCGTCTGGTCGGCAAAAAAATCGGCCAGAAAGCGGCGGCACTCATCCGGGTCGAAGGGCAGCATGCTGGCCGACGGGCGCCCTTTGCGCGGCAGCGCCAGCCGTCCTTTGCGCAGAGCCGTTCCCCCTTCCGCCAGCCAGTAGAGGTGGTCGATTTCGTCAATATCGTGATCTTCACCGGCAATCCAAAACACCGGGACGACTTCCGTCTGGAGTTCCTTTGACAGCCGTTTTGCTGCCTGTACCAGGTGGACAGCCTTGTAGATCGTATACAGCGGTCCTGTCAGCACTCCGGCCTGCTGGCCGCCAACGACGACCAGCGTCTGCGTACATCGCAGCCGTTCAATCTGCGCCAGCGCCTCCGGATGATTGCCGATCTGACTGTTGTAGGCATACAATCCGTCCGCCAGTTCATTCCGGTGCGGGATTGGCCGTTCTGTGAGCCACGCGATCCGCTCCCGGTACGAATCGGAACGGTAGGGATGGTACGCAAAGAATTGCAGCGCATCGGCTTTTCCCTGCTGGTACGCATTGGACAGCGGGTTCGCCAAAGGAAGCGCAACGCATTCAATTTTCATTAATGCTCACCTTTCTTACGCCATGTCACTGCAAATTATACCATGCCCCCTTTCCGTAAAAAAACAAGACAACCCGCTGAATGGGTTGTCTAAGTGCAGTCAAATGTGCTGTCTTAAAATTGCGACGGTGTCATCGACCAAATCAGCACGGCCTCGCCGTCGCCAGTATTTTCGATGGTGTGGGGTTTGGAACAGTCAAACGAAATGCTGTCACCCGCTTCCAGTTCATGCTCCTCGTCATGAAAACGCGCCGTCACGCGTCCCTGGATGACGACAAAACACTCTTCGCCCTCTGCCTGCACAAACCGGTCTGCCGCCATCTGTCCCGGCTGCAGCCTGACTTCCAGCATGCCCAATTTGCCGCTGCCGCCGGTGGAAAGCAGACTGTACGTGCCGGTCGATTCAGGGAAGATCATCTGTCTGCGCTTCTCTTTGCGGGTGACGTGTACCTGCTTCTGGTCGATGTCCTCGAAAAAGTGAATGATCGACGATTCAAGCGCTTTCGTAATTTTCCACAGCGAATCCAGCGAGGGCTGGGAAATGCCGCGCTCCACCTGGCTGAGCAAGCCCTTGCTCAGTCCTGTCTTGTTGGCCATGACTTCGAGCGTGAAGCCGCGTTCTTTCCGAATCGTTCGAATCTTGTGTCCGATCGACTCGATGGGAAGCCGCATCATTGTCCTACCTTCTTTCTTTTCAGGATATGTATTGATACCGCCGGTGGATTCAGACGACGCTCATCGTCTTGACGATCCCCATCGCAAAGAGCACCACGTAAACCAGTCCAAACAGGGGAAACGACAACCGCCACGCGGAAAAACCGGCCTTCCGCAGGGAGAGTTTTCTCTTCCACTTCACCTGCAGCCAACTCAGCAAGCCTACAGTCACGAGGAAAAACACGATCACCCACCACCAAGCGGAAAGCGCATCCGGCCAGATCACGCCATAGGCGGCCACGACAGCGCGAATGAACAAAAAATTCGTGATATTAACCGCCCAGCGGCCGGCCAGCCGCCGGTCCCGTTTCCACGCGTGCACGATCAGATACGCCAGCGGAAACCCGAGAAATGGAAAAACGGTCAACAGAGCCCACACATGGGTCAGCACTGCCCAAACAAACGACCAGAGATTACCCAAAACGGTCATGTGCCGCCTCTCCTTTCGCGGTTTCCATGCCTGATTTGAGATGTACGGCGCGCAACAGCGTTTCGTGCAGCGGAACGGGCGTGCCGGTCCGTTTTCCCTTGTCCACGAGGTACCCGTTGATCGCGTCCACTTCCGTCCGGTGGTGCCGTCTGATATCCTGCAGCATGGAGGAAAGATTCCGGGAAGTATTTCGGCAAATGGATACAATTTCCTGCCAATCTGCTTCATCAATTTTTTGACCGCAGCGTTTGGCCACGGCGGCCGCTTCGTCAAACAATTCCCGCATCAGCCTGAGCGTGTGCGGTGAATCGAGCAGCATGCCGTTGGGAATCTCGAACAACGCGGTCAAGGGATTAATCAGCGCGTTGGCCAGCAGTTTGCGCCAGGCGTAAGGCTCGACGGCGTCCACGTATTCGGCGCGGATGCCGCAGCGGTTGGCCCAGGCGACAAACGCGGCAATCAGCGGATCGCGCACAGGCTCAGCCGTCCAGGGTCCGACGCGCAGCAGGCCGGTGCCGGTGTGTTCCACCTCGAACGGCGACAGGCGGCGCGCCCCCTCTGTATTGATCGCGTAAAAATGCTGCCCAGGCTCCAGCCCTTCCGCCAATTGTTCGTGATGACCCATGCCGTTTTGCAGGGCCAGCACCCGCGCCGAGCGGGGGAGTTGGCGCAGCAGCGGCAGCAGCTCGGCGATGGCAGTCTGCTTCACGGCCAACAGGTAGAGATCGCCCTCCGGCAATCCGTCGTCTATCGGAGAAGCGTTGACCGCGACTGTTTCCCGTCGGCCGTCCAGCGTGAACAGGGACAGCCCCCGGTCGCCGATCAGCGCGGCCTGCTCACGGGTGCGGGTAACCAACTCGACCGACTGGCCGTTCAGCAAAAAACGGGCCGCGTACAGCAATCCTACGGAACCGCCGCCGATTACCACCGGGTGGAACGTTATCGCTTCCGACTGCATTTGTTCACCTACATTAATCAATACTTATTTCAAGAATAGCAGGTTTGCGATCAATGTTCAATGAAATGTGCGCAAAAGGTCGAAATTATCGAAACATTTTCCGCCCGAGCGGTCCGTCAGCACACGTGCCGGCAGCAGCGGTCAATCTGAATGAACAAAACGCAACGCCATCGCTTCAGGTTAAACCTTCTTATTTGTAAAGGCATACCTCCCGTTGGCTGCCAAGCAGCGCCACAGCCTGTTTTTCACAAAAAAAACAGACTGCCTCCTCGCCGAAGACAGTCTGTCTGGCACATCTACACCGGGTATACCGGGTGCTTGCGCTCCGAGAAGATTTGCTGCTTGCTCTTGTAAATCTCGAAACGGCGGATCAGCTCGCCGCGCAGTTCGCTCGGCGGCACGATCGCATCCACGATCAGGTTGGAGGCGAGCAGGTAGATGTCGATATCCTGCTGGTACTCACGTCGTTTTTCCATAATAAACGCTTGCCGCTCCTGCGGGTCTTCAATCGCCTGAATCTTGTTGCTGTAGACGGCGTTAACCGCCGCTTCCGGCCCCATCACGGCGATCTGCGCGCCGGGCAGTGCCAGGCAGGCGTCGGGTTCAAACGCCGAGCTGGCCATCGCGTACAGGCCGGCGCCGTACGCCTTGCGCACGATCACGGAGATTTTCGGCACAGTCGCCTCCGCCATGGCCGCGATCATTTTCGCGCCGTGCCGGATGATGCCGGCCCGCTCTACGGCGGTGCCAATCATGAAGCCCGGGACATCAGCGAGAAACAGCAGCGGGATGCGAAACGCGTCGCACAAGGTAATGAAGCGGGCCGCCTTGTCGGCCGAATCGACGAACAGCACGCCCCCTTTCACCCGAGGCTGGTTGGCAACAATGCCGACCGGTTTTCCTTCCAGCCGGGCAAAACCGGTGATCAGTTCCTGGGCGAACAGCTTCTTGATCTCAAAGAACGAACCCTCGTCCACCAGTGCATCAATCAAGTCGTACATGTTAAAGGGCGTGTTCTGGTTTTCCGGCACGATCTCGTTGATGTCCCGCGCATCCGGTTTGGGTGGCCGGGCCGCTTCCACAGGGAGCTCTTTCGTGTAGTCGTCCGGCAAATAGCTGAGGTAGCGACGGGCTGCCTGAATCGCTTCCTCTTCATTGGCCGCCAGAATGTCGCCGCAGCCGCTCACCGAGCAGTGCATGCGCGCGCCGCCCAGTTCCTCCAGCGTCACCTTTTCGCCGATTACCATTTCCGCCATGCGGGGAGACCCGAGGTACATGCTGGCGTTTTTGTCCACCATGATGACCACGTCGCAAAACGCCGGAATGTACGCTCCTCCAGCGGCGGAAGGGCCAAACAGGACGCACACCTGCGGAATTTTGCCGGAGAGCTTCACCTGGTTGTAAAAGATCCGGCCCGCTCCCCGCCTGCCGGGGAACATCTCCAGTTGATCGGTGATGCGTGCGCCGGCGGAATCAACCAGGTAGATCAGCGGCACGCGCATTTTCTCCGCCGTCTCCTGGATGCGGATGATCTTTTCCACCGTCCGCGCTCCCCACGAACCGGCCTTGACCGTCGCGTCGTTGGCCATCACGCAGACGGTCCGCCCATTCACTTTGCCGATGGCGGTCACGACCCCGTCTGCCGGCAGGTCACCCGCGGTGAAATTGGCAAACAAGCCGTCTTCCACCATGAACTCATCGTCAAACAACAGCTTCAATCTGTCGCGGACGAACAGCTTGTTCTGCTCCTTCAGCTTGGCGTGGTACTTTTCCTCTCCTCCCTGCTTCACCTTGACAATCCGTTCTTTCAGCGTCTGTTCCAACTGCTTGCTCATCTGCCGTTCCTCCCGTCATTCTCCGCGATATACCGGTTTTCGCTTTTCCCTAAACGCTTCCAGCCCTTCCAGCCGGTCGCGGGTGGGGATTAGCACCTGGTAGGCGCTGCTCTCGATCGCCAACCCCGTCGCCAGATCGGCCTCCATCCCGTAATCAATGGCGAACTTCGCCTGGGCCAGCGCAAGCGGCGCGTTGGCGGCAATCTCCTCAGCCAGCTGAAGCGCGGACGTCATCACCTGATCGCGCGGAACCGTGCGGTTGACCAGCCCGATCGCCAGCGCCTCCTCGGCGTTGACGCGGCGGGCGGTAAAAATCAGCTCCTTGGCCTTCCCCTTGCCGATCAAGCGCGGCAGCCGCTGCGTCCCGCCCGCTCCGGGAATGATGCCAAGCGACGTCTCCGTCAGCCCCATCTGGGCCGTCTCGCTCATCACCCTGAGATCGCAGGCCAGGGCCAGCTCCGTTCCGCCGCCCAGCGCAACGCCGTTGATCGCGGCGATGACCGGCTTGGGCAGACGCTCCAGCTCACTGAACGTATCCCGGATGGTGCGGATGTAGAGCTGCACTTGAAGCTCCGTCATCGTCCGCCGCTCCTTTAAGTCGGCGCCGGAGCAGAACGCCTTCTCCCCCGCACCGGTCACTACGACGGCGCGAATTTCCCTGTCCGCGTCGATCTCGGCAATCAGCCGACGCAGCGTGAACAGCGTCTCCAGGTTCAGACAGTTGTACACCTCGGGCCGATTCAGCGTCAGCACGCCGACGGCCCCCTCTTTTCGCAGCAGTACGCTCATGCCGTATCCCCTTCCGCCTCATTCTTTGCGCAGGTTTCCGCCTGCGCCAGACTGGCCGCAAGCACCTTGGACGGCAGAGGGCGCCCCAACTGCCGCTGAATGTAACTGCCCGCCTCGATCAGCTTCTGCAGATCCACGCCAGTCTCATAGCCCATGCCGTGCAGCATGTAAACCAAATCTTCGCTGGAAATGTTACCGCTCGCCCCCGGCGCGTACGGGCATCCCCCCAAACCGCCGATCGAGCTGTCAAATGTGCGGATTCCTTCGGCCAGGGCAGCCGCCACGTTGGCCAGGCCCGTTCCACGGGTATCGTGAAAATGACCGGCCAAGCGCTCGCTCGTAACATCGTTCACAAGCACTGAAAACGTCTCCTGCACCTGACGGGGCGTGGCCACCCCGATGGTGTCGCCGATGGAGACTTCGTAGACGCCCATTTTGAGCAGTTCGTCCGTCACCCGCCGGCTGTTATCCAGCGGGACGGCCCCTTCATACGGGCAGCCGAACACGGTGGAGACGTATCCCCGCACGCGCATGCCCAGCGTCAGCGCCTCTTGGACTACTTCCCTGAGGACGGGGAAGGTTTCGCTGATGCTTTTGTTGATGTTTTTGCGGTTGTGCGTCTCCGAGGCGGACATGAATACCGCCACCTCCGTCACCCCGCACTCCCTGGCTCGCTCCAGCCCGCGCAGATTGGGCACGAGCGCGCTGTACGTCACGTCCGGGTTGCGCGGCAGTTGGCGAAAGACGTCCGCCGTGTCGGCCAATTGGGGAATCCAGCGCGGATGGACGAATGAGCCGGCTTCGATCCGGCGCAGTCCCGCCTCGGCCAGCAGGCCGATCAGCCGGATTTTCGCCTCGGTCGGCACCATTTGAGATTCGTTTTGCAGGCCGTCACGCGGCCCTACTTCTACAATCTGCACCTGCATGCAGGCCACCTGCCTTTCCTAGCGGGCGCTCAGTTTGGAATCATTCTAAAAACTACTCCAGTACGAGGATGACATCTCCGTCATTGACGAAGTCCCCGACATTTACTTTTACTTCAACCACTTTGCCGTCCGCTTCCGCCTGGATCGGCACTTCCATCTTCATCGACTCCAGCACGACCACGTCCTGACCTTGGTTCACCTGGTCGCCTGCCTGCACCAGCACGTTGATAACGGTTCCTGCCATGGATGCTGTCACGTTTTTCATCATCATGCTCTCCTTACGTTGTTTTTTCTTTTCGCTCTTCTACAAAGCGCGTGGTGTACACGCCTCGCCGGAATGCCTCGTCGCCCAAGACCTCCAGCAAAAACGGAATGTTGGTCTTGATCCCGGTAACCTCAAACTGCCGCATCGCTTCCCGTGCCCGCTGTATCGCTTCTTCGCGGGTTGTGCCGGAGGCGATCACCTTGGCAATCATCGGGTCGTAGAACGGCGTTACCTGCGTGCCGGTCTCCACGCCGTCGTCCACCCGTACCCCGTCCATTTGCGGCGGCCGGTAGTACGTAATCGTTCCGGGAGACGGCAAAAAGGTGACGGGATCCTCGGCGTACACCCGCAGCTCGATCGCATGGCGCAGCGCCTTGACATCCCCCTGCGCGACGGGCAGAGCGTTGCCGCGGGCGATCTCCAACTGCAGCGCGACCAGGTCGAGACCGGTCATCTCTTCAGTGACAGGATGCTCTACCTGCAGCCGGGTATTCATTTCCAGGAAATAGAAATTCTTGTTCCCGTCCATGATAAACTCCACCGTGCCGACGCCGGTATACCCGACCGCCCTGGCAGCCGTCACCGCAGCTTCGCAAAGCCGCTGTCTCGCAAGCTCGTCGAGGAACGGGGACGGGCTTTCTTCCAGCACCTTCTGGTGGCGGCGCTGGATGGAGCACTCCCGCTCCAGCAGGTGAATGACGGTGCCATGCGCGTCTCCCGCGATCTGCACCTCGATGTGGCGAGGGCTGTCCACATACGCTTCCACGTACATGGCGTCGCTACCAAAATACGCCTTGGCCCTGCCCCTGGCCGACTGGAACGCCTGGCGCAGCTCCGCTTCGTCGCGGCATATCTGCATGCCGATGCCGCCGCCGCCCGCGCTGGCCTTGAGCATGACTGGATAGCCAATCTCGGCCGCCACCCTGGCCGCTTCATCCGGCGTGTTCACCGGTTCCTCGCAGCCGGGCACCACGGGTACACCTGCTTCCCGCATCACGCGGCGGGCCGTCAATTTATCCCCCATCTGCGCAATCACCTCCGGCGACGGCCCGATGAAGACCAGTCCTTCGTCGCGGCAGCGCCGTGCAAACGCGGCGTTTTCCGACAACAGGCCGTAGCCCGGATGGACGGCATCCGCTCCGGTCTCTTTGGCGGCCGCGATGATCGCCTCCACGTTGAGATAGCTGTGCGGCACAGGGGGAGGTCCGATGTGGACGGCCTCGTCCGCTTCCCTGACAAACGGCAGGTTGCGATCCGCCTCCGAATATACGGCCACTGTCGCCACTCCCTGGGCTTTGCAGGTGCGGATGATCCGCCGCGCGATTTCCCCGCGATTGGCAATCAGTACTTTGCGCATGGCAACGCTCCTTTCGGCGATCAATCGTCCGCTGCTCGAAAACGCTTTCATTGCATGCGGTGCGATTGTTCGAAATTGTTTTGCTACTCTCTATTTTGCCATGAGACCGTCCATAGTTCTAGTTGAAATTTAAATTTCTTCCATGATAGCCTATCCAATTTCTGGGATACCCAAGAAATCAACACGAGAAAATCGCTCGGGAAGGAGGTTTTTGGTGTATAATGTAGGTAGCCCATGAAGGTTAGGCATTGCGCGTGAGAGGAGTGGCAAGCGATGTATGAAGTTAAACGTTTACGGATCAATTACAAGACTCTGGAGGAGTTTCAAAAATTCCGCGAATTTGGCCTGGAGGAGCTTTCCATGAAGGAAGACCTGGAGGCGAACATCGTGGAAAACGATTCGGAATCTCCTTTTTACGGAATCTACGACAACGGCCTGCTGGTGGCACGGATGAGCCTGTACAAAATCGACGGCAAGTACGACCGCTACTTCAAACCGGCTCAAGATTATTACGAATTGTGGAAACTGGAAGTGCTGCCCGATTACCGCGGCAAGGATTACGGCACGGCTCTGGTCAACCACGCCAAGAGCTTTGGTGCACCCATCAAGACCAACTCCCGCTGTCGCGCTGACCAATTCTGGCTGAAGATGGGCTTCACTCCGGTCAAGTACAACCCGATTCGCGACCGCGGCGAGAACCCGTACGTCTGGCTGCCCGAAGGTGTCGGCCTGCAGGACTGAGGGCTTTTGCACCGTCCACGCGTCAAAAAAAGAAGCGGTTTTATCCGCTTCTTTTTTGTTGGCACGTTTGCACGCTCACTTTTCCACGCGCTCCAGGTTGCCGTTTTCATCCATCCTGAAAATCGCCTTGGGCGCCTCCTCTTCCTGCAAGAAAGCGAGTTTGCGGGCGCGGTCCATAATCTGCACGAGTGCCTTGTAGTCCTCATTGACCCCGCGCACCTGCTCCAGCTCTTGTTTCATCCGTTCGTTGGCCTCTTTCAACTCTTTTATCTCCGCATTCTTTCCTTCCAATTCTTGTTCCAGCTGCTTCAAGCGGCGCACGATCTCCTTCTGGTTGGTCAACAGCCGGATGACGGCCTCGATGTGCTGCTCGTCGTCTGCCGCAGCTGCGCCCTCTCCCAGCAGGAGCTGACCTCCCGACTTGGCAGTGTTGGCCGAGTCAAGCGCGTTGTTTCGCGCGTTCAACCGCCCCATTTTTTTCAACTGCTGGCGTTGGCTCTTGGCGATCTGAATCGCCGCGTCATACCGCTTGCGCACGCAGCTGTTCCAACGAAACCCGCAGGCGGCGGCAGTTCGGCCCAGCCGCTGTCCCACTTCTTCAAATGCGGCGAGTTGTGTCCCGCCCTCGCGAATATGGCGTAAGGTGACTTCCGCCAGCACCAGATCGTCGTCTTCCGTCCATGCATCTTGTCTGGAAGCTGCCATAAAAAATGTCCCTCCCGTTACCTTGATAGGATGATGATGTAATTCATCCTATGCTATTCCCTACTCTGGTAGAATCGCTTTCTACTAGAAAAAGTATGTCCAGACACAAAAGGGTTTAAACGGGAGGGATTTGCTTGGTCAAACCGCTAGTTTTTTCGCAGAACCCGCTGCACCGCGGAAACGTGATCGTCGCTGCCCCACAACTCGGCGCACTGGCTGACCTCGCGGCGGATGCGCTCGTCCAGGCTCAACCCGTCCCGCTTCCAGCGCAACAGCTGCATGTACGCCCGGATACCGGAAAGCGGCTGCGCGGCGATCTTGGCGGCAAAGCGTTCCGTCTCCTCACGCAGGCGATCTGCGGGATACACCGCATCCACCAGCCCATAGCGCTCCGCCTCTTGCGCACTGACCCGCTTACCCGTCAGCAAAAGCGCCAGCGCCTTGGACTCCGGCAGCTTGTCCAGCAAGCGCGACCCTCCGCCCCATCCGGTCGTGATCGAGAGGCCAATCTGGACAAAGCCGAGCACGGCCGTCTCGGCGGCGAAGCGAAAGTGACAGGAGATCGCAAACTCGCAGCCGCCCCCGATGGCGTGTCCGTTGATCATCGCGATGGTCGGTTTGCTGCAGTTGTCGATCGCGCGGAGCAGCCCGGCCACGCGGTCGAGAATCGGCTGCGCCTGTTCCTCCCCCTTGCCTGCATGAACTGCCGCAGGTCGCCGCCGGAGATGAAACTGTCGCCCATGCCGGTAAATACCAGCACCTTGACCGCGTCGTCCTCCTCGCACGCGCTCACCGTCTGGCGCAGTTCCTCCGCCATCTCCAGGCTGATCGCGTTGCGGACGTGGGGCCTGTTCAGCGTGATGCAGGCCACCCCCACCCGTTTTTCCACCAAGATTGTGTCCATTCTTCTCCAACCCTTTCGCTGATATTCCAGAGCACAGCAGTACCCATGGTGAACGCCCGTCCAGGCAGGTCAACGCCATCGAAGCAGCCCGCTTGTTCTAATCAGACTTCGCGAATCAGACTTCACGAACCGCTTTCCTACATTGTAAACGGGCCCGCCAAACGAAAAAAGAGGAGGGATATCCCCTCCTCGCAGACAGAAGACAAACTGTACTTTTTCATTGAGGTTCCGCAAGGAAACGATCTTTCCATCGTTGTCAGGCCGAAAGGCCTGAACACCGATCAACCGAAGGTGGAGATAAAAAAGGACATGGCATGGAGTGATGGGCCAAGCGAGCTCCTTTGACGACCGGCTCAGCGGAAAAACGAAAGACGCGGGAAAACAGGGGGCACAAGTCTCACTTCCTCGAAACACCCAGATGTTTGCCCCCTGCCCGCGTCGCGTTTTGGAGCGTATGCTATCTACTTCTTTGCTGGTCGTCAAGCGAGCGAGCGGGCCCGATCACCCATGCGCCTCGGACTTTGTCTACACGCTGAGAGGCGGATTATTCCCTCCTCGTTCGCTTAGGCCAGCAGTTTTTGCATCGCCGATTGGTTATACCCGATGATGATGTTTTCCCCGTCGGTCAGAATCGGTCGCTTCAGGAGCTGCGGCTCTTCGCTCAGCATCTCCAACAGCTGGCTGACGGTCATTTCATTGATGTCCACCTCCAGGTTTTTGAAACGCTGGCTGCGCGTGGACAGGATTTCGTCCAAGCCGTTGGTGGTCTTTTTGATGATCTCCATCAGTTCTTCCGGCGTCGGCGGATTTTTGAACAGGTGCCGCTCCTCGTATTTTACTCCGTGTTCCGCCAGCCACGCCTTGGCCTTGCGACAGGATGTACAGCTCGGATAGGTGAAAAACGTCAATGTTTGTGGACGAGTACGTTCAGCGACCGCCATCGTGTTCCCCTCCATCTTGCTCTATTTTCTTATTTAACTATACAAAAGTTAGGTAATAAAAAATCCTTTTCTACTCTGGATTATAAATGCGGTGTTAACACTATGTCAATAGTATTAAATATATAAAATACGACGAATGCCTGGCACACTCCAACCTTAACAACGGCGCGAAAATCGGCTAAACTAATGGTGATTTGTACTGAGAAAGGGGGGACCAGCGTGGATTGCGACGCTCAAAAGTTAACAAGCGCCTTGGCTGATTCCACCCGTTTTTCCATTTACCAGTTTGTCTCCAACAGCAAAGAGCCTGTGACCGTGCAAGAGGTGGCCGAGCAGTTTTCCATCCATCCAAACGTGGCGCGGCTGCATTTGACCAAGCTGGAAGACGTCCATTTGCTTACCTCTTTCTCCGACAAAAGCGGCAAGGGGGGCGTCCCTGCCGTCTGTACGCCCTTTCCGATCAGGTAGTCAGCCTGCAGTTTCCTCCTCGTGATTACCGGCTGTTGGCCGACATCGCCATCGAAAGTCTGCTGTCCTTGGGAGAGATGGGGGAAGTTGCCCTCGTCAAAATGGGACACCGCATGGGAACGGAAATGGCCAAACGGGCGCTGGCGGAAGTGCCGATCGACATGAATAACGCAACGTTGGACGCAAAGTTGTCCCACATCCACCGGCTATTGGTGGCGCAAGGACTCAAACCGGAGATCGAACCCCTTTCGGACGGAAGTTTGCGCTTTCGAGTGAACAACTGCACGTTTTCCGAGACAGCCAAGCGTTTCCCCGACGCCATTTGCAAGATGCACAACGCTCTGTTGTCGGGGATATTTGAGACTTACTTTGGACACATTGAATTACAAGAAGACGAGTCCATGATCAAAGGTTGCAGGTCCTGCAACTATACCGTAGCGCGTATCCCTCGTTGACGTCGACGTTTCGCCCAACGGCGCGGTCGGCAGCGGTACAACCCGAATCTCCCCCATCCGGCTGGATGGTATGTCGGGAGCGATTCGGATGCGTGGGAACGGCTGCGTCAAAAAACCGTCATACCTTCCCGTTTACAGGCCTCTTCCAGTCCTTTATAATGGGGGAGGAATCTTGTAAATCTTGCCGACTTGCTGGAAAAAGGAGGGAAACAGATGGATCGCATGTATCGCGTACTCGGCTTCTGGACGCTGGCGATCGCGCTGATGGCGTTCTGGGGGCACCTGTACCCGATGGCTCTCTTGTTTTTCGGACTGACCGCCTTCTTCGTATCTCTCAGCTACATGAATCTGACAGAACGGGCGTACTTGAACATTTTCTTCTGTTTTATGTTTGTCTCTTTCGTGGGCTTCACCTATTACACGTTCTTCGTCATGCCGGTGGGTCCGCAAGAGCACTCCATGCTGAACTTGATCATGTAAAAAAAGATGCTCTGGGTGAGCATCTTTTTTTATTTCCTGTAGAGCTAGCGCAAAAAGCTGAGCGGCACTCCGTCCGGCATCGCTTTTGCCTGGACCAGCACGCGAAAGAGGCCGCCCAGGCCGCCCGGGTAGATCAGCTGTTGAATCGCCCGGTTCCGCTTCATCGCTTCACTTGTGAACGGGTCCGTCTCCGCATGGGCGACCGCCTTTTCCAACAGGCCGCATTTGATCAAAAAACGGTCCTGTCGCATGTAGGCAAGCGTCTTCAGCCCAGTCCGCTCGCCCGCGCGTATCCATGCAGAAAAATTGACGTGCGCCGTGATGTCCTGTTCCCCCACGTGCACATAGGGATTGTCGTGCGCCTGATGGCGGTGGTAGCACATCAGCGTCCCCCGCTTCCGGGCGGGATGGTACAGCTCCTCCTGCACGTCACCGTAATCCACGGTCAGGACATACCCCTGCCTCAGCAGGCGGGACAGGTCGGCGGCTGTCTCCTCCATCGCCGTATTGACCTCGATCCGCATCCCCCGCGGCAGCGACTCGTCCATCTCTTGCAGATTATCCTCCAGGGCAAACGTCAATTCGCCGAGCACTTCGGCAAAACCGCCGTCTGTCTCCGTCACCCACACCTCCCGCCAGCCGTCAGCCGTCTTCTCCACCACATGCACGGGAAAGGCATCGAGCCATTCGTTGGAGAGGATCACCCCTTCGACGCCTTCTGCTGCCGCCTCCCGAAGACTGGAATACCAACGTGTCTCCACCTCTGCATCGCGCAGCACCTCCTGCTGAAGCTGCCGATGATACGGGCTTGTCTCGATCAATACGAGGCGCATGTCCCGATACAGCTCGGGCACCGTCTCGCGCAGCCGGCGAAGCATGCTGCCCGAAAGCGCGCCCGTACCTCCGCCGATCTCCACCAGCGCCGGGGCGGTCCAGCCACCCGACTGCCACATCTCGGCCACCACGTCAGCCAACGTCTCGGCAAAGACGGGATGAACCGTCGCACTGGTAAAAAAATCACCGTCTCTGCCCACCTTGGGGCGCTCCGACATGTAGTACCCGCCTTCCGGATGGTAGAGTGCCAGCTCCATGAACCGCGCAAACGGAATCGCCCGCCGCGGATGATTGCGTATTTGGTCCCGAATGATGGATGTAATCGTCATTTCTGTTCTCCCGCTATCCAAATTTAACCGTATAAGGCTATAATACGAAAAGAAGTCATAGAATGTGGAGAGAAATTGTTTTTTACGTATTTCTCCACCTCACAAAAACAAAAGGTGAAGCCATGCGTACACTCATGCTTTGCTTGCTGCTGCTGGCGCTGCCGTTGACCGCGACAGCCCTGGCCCAAGAGCAGCTGCCCCTGGAACAGCTGATCTTGCAGCAGCACTTTACCCAAAAAGAACTGGAGCGCACACTGACGCTGATCAGGCAGGAAGAAAACCGGCTGCACGGGGAGATCGCCCAGCTGGATCTGGATCTGCAGCGTAAGAAACTGGTGATGGACGCGATGCGCCGCCACGCAGGAGAGGTTGCCAAAGCGTACTACACGGGAGAGCGGGCCAACCTGCTGACGCTGCTGTTTGATACGAAAAATTTCAATGATTTTCTGTTGTTGTTTGATTTTCTGCAAATCCTCTACGAACGGGATCTGACGAAGCTGGAAGCATACCAGAAGGAACGTGCCGCGATGACGTCGTTGCAGGCGGAGCGGCAAAACCGGCTGACGTTGCTGCAGAATTTGCGGCAGCAGTACGAGAAGCAGTTGGCGGACATGCTGGCAATCCAGGCGGAAAAGGAGAAAAACGTGCAGATGCTGAGCGACCCGACCAGCGTTCAGGCACTGATGGACCACCTCGTCACCGATTGGCGGGAACGGGGACTGCCCGCTTTTCAAACGTTTTTCAACGAGCTGTCCAATGTAATGTTCCAGATCTCCGAGTTGGCGACGCCGGATCGCATCCAATCCAACGGGCTGTTCACGCACACGCTGACGATCCGGCAGGATGAGTTTAACCGCTTCCTGGTCTCCAAGGACGAATTGTTCAAACATACGCAGTTTTCCTTTGACAACAACCAATTGATTGTGGAAGGCTCGTACGACCAGGTACACATGCGGCTGGTCGGCACGTACGAGCTGGTTTCGACGAAAGCCTTGAAATTTCACATCAACGAGCTGTACTATGACGGATTCGCCCTGCCTGCCTCGACGATTGAAGAGTTGCAGAAAACGTACGACCTCGGTTTTTACCCGGAGCTGATCTCCTCCAACATCCAGGTGGAGGGGATTACGCTGGCCAACCAGGAATTAAAGCTGCAGTTGAAGATCAACCTGCCGTTTGGGTTCAAAAAATAGGGATGGCCGCCGGGACGCCCCGTTCCAAACACGCTTTCGTCTATTTGGGCCGCATTTGGCAGATGAAAAAGCCAGCGTTTTGCACTGGCTTTTTCCTTATTCGGCCGCTCGTCCGCTGGGGATGCGGATGACAGCCGGCGAAGCTCGGTTACCGCAGCAAGCCCGTCACAAACGGGTTGTACAGCTTTTCCGCTTCGATCGTGGTTTTCGGACCGTGCCCCGGGTAGACGATCGTGTCGTCATCCAGCTCAAACAGTTTGTCCTGAATGCTGATCATCAGTGTCTCGAAATTTCCTCCCGGCAGGTCTGTCCGCCCGATGCTTTGGGCAAACAGGACGTCGCCGCCGAAGCAATGCTGTCCCACCACAAACGAGCAGCTCCCCGGCGAGTGTCCGGGCGTGTGCAGGACGCGGATGGTCAGTCCGGCCAGCTCCAGCGTTTGCCCGTCGGCCAGCTCGTGCTCGGCCGGCTCGCAGACAATGGGTTCTGACAAGTTCCAGCGGGTCGAGCCGTTCAGATCGGGATCGGTCAGCCAGCTCTGCTCCAGCGGATGGATGTAGACCGGTGCGCCGGTCAGGGCACGCACCTGATTCAGCCCGCCGATGTGGTCCAGATGCGCATGGGTCAGCAGGATGGCGACGATGTTTTTTCCCTCCAGAGCGCGAAGGAGCGCCGCCGGTTCCATCCCCGGGTCGATCACGATGCTCTGCCCGGTTTCCGGGTTGGTCAAAATGTAGGCGTTGGTTTGAAACGGCCCCAGTACGTATTTCTCAATGGTCAATTGTGGTTCGTTCATGGGTGAACCTCCTTTTTTTATGATACGATATGGATAATACTCAACGTGAAACGGAGTGAGACTGTTGAAGCGCATGTACGGTGTGGACATGCAGGTGCCGGACGGCAAACGGCCCGGCTTCTATGCTCAAGTCATACATAAAATCGGGGATCATGTCAATGTGTTTGACCGCGACGGCCGACTGTTTATTGTAGAAAGCCCGCACGAACGGGACACCTTGCGGGACATCTTGCAAAAGGCGGGAATGCTGGGCGAAGAATTTACGCTCTGGCTGCTCCCCGAGGGAGCGGACATCGCCCACCTGGACGACGTCGGATTCGTCAGTCAGAACGAACACGTGTATCTCTACGCTGACCGCGTCGCCGCGTTTTCACTGGACGCTGCCGCCGGCGAGGAACGCGACCGCTGGGCAGCTCTGGAGCAGTGCCGGGAACACGTGATCGGAACGCTGCACGCATCGTCATCCCGCCCCACGCTGTACCTCGTGGACGCCAACCAGACTGACCTGATCGAAGGAATTGCCCGCGCCTACCGGACGGCCGTCACGTGGTGGAACGAGTGAGACAAGCCCATCTCATGAAAAAACCATGCGGCTTTCCACTCGAGTGAAAGCCGCATGAATCGCCTCGTCAGTTTCTTGGTCCTCTGACCTTTTGTCTTGGCTTGTGCGGAAAGTTGTCGCCGTTGACGTTTTGTTTCCACCCTTCCAGAATCTTCAAGACGGAGGCAAACAACGGCGATCCAAAGACAGCGACAATCCCCCAGATCCAGGTGCCCACTTTCCACGGATTGTCGACAAAGGCGGATGGCGCCCCGACGAGAATCAGCGCGGGATCAAGGCCGAGCAGTGCGAAAATGACGCCTGCGGACACGACGGAGATGATCAGATTGCAAAACTTTTTGTAATGTGTCAGCCGAGCGGCGTGGTTGTGGTCTTCCAACCGGTCTTGTTCGGCCTCGTAATCAGTGGCGAGGAAGGGTACCACCGACTTGACTGCTTCCGTCACCCCGGCGGCCGCGCTGGACACCGCCGTGATGTAAATCATAAAGGAAATGGATGAATCCAGACTGACCATGTCTACTCCCCCCTCATTCATGTGTATGGGGGATAAGCCCGACGCATGACCTTCGATGAAACCGTCTCGATGTTCGATCATTGGCAGGTGTTTGCCCGCCGAAAGCGAATACAATCACACGTATGGCAAATTTAGGGAAAGGTGGTAGTCACCCGTGCACGATTACGCATTTGTCTGGAAGCAGTACGATCTGGTTCGCGGCATCACTCTGGCGGTATTGAAGGATCTGCCCACAGAGCAGGCGGATATCGTTCCGGAAGGCTTTTCCAACAACATCCGTTGGAATCTGGGACATATTCTGACCGTTCAGGAAAGCTGTATGTACGGTCTCGAATTTACACACCTGCCTGCCTCGTACAAAACGCTGTTCGGACCGGGCACGAAACCGGCGGACTGGCAGGGAGAGGTGCCACCCCTGTCCACGTTGGCCGAACAGTTGGAAGAGCAAAAGGAGCGAATCAAGCGAACCTTCCGTGAACGGCTCAACCAGGAATTGCCGCAGCCGTTCGTCTTGCGAAACACGCAGATGACCACACTGGGCGAGATGTTCGTTTTTTCGCTCTTTCACGAGGGGATGCACATCAGTACAATCAACACACTGAAAAAGGCACTGGCCATAACGCATTCATAAACCCCTTTTGCCCGGCTCTTGCAGCCCGGGCTTTTTTCTTTTCCCGAAGTTCCCTTCTCAAATCATCCGCCCCGTCCAATCGGCCGCTGTAAGCTGAAAAATGAAAAACCGCTCCAACAAGGAGCGGTTGTGTCGAGCCCTTCTGTTCTGGGGTACTACCGGTTATTCTCTTTGGCACGTCAGCCTCCATCCATAGAGTCTGTTACCTAAAGAGCTCGGGTTCCGCCACTTTGACCAAGATCGACTGCATGATCATAAATAACCACGCTTTTTCGCCTCCCAAGAAGGCTTGTCGCCGTTGATCCATCAATCATCGGGCTCGACGTTTTACAGTATGCGCTGATTTTTGGTTTCTATGCATCCCTACAGCAGATCGGCCGCCAACTGCGCCAGCACGCTGCGTTCCCCTTTTTCCAGCTTGATATGGCCCGCCAGCTTTTGCGTCTTGAACATCTCCACCACGTAGGTCAGTCCGTTGTTGCTCTCGTCCAGATAGGGGTGGTCGATCTGCTCCGGGTCTCCCATGAGCACAATTTTTGACCCTTCGCCGACCCGGGTCAGGATCGTCTTCACCTCGTGTTTGGTCAAGTTCTGCGCCTCGTCGATAATGATGAACTGACCGGGAATGGAGCGTCCGCGAATGTACGTCAGTGCCTCCACCTGGATGCTTCCCATGCCGGCGAGGATCTTGTCCAGATCACCCGGGTGCTTGGTATTAAACAAATATTCCAAATTATCGTAAATCGGCTGCATCCACGGCCGCAGTTTCTCTTCCTTTTCCCCGGGGAGAAAGCCAATATCTTTTCCCAGTGGGACAATGGGTCTGGCCACCAGCAGCTTCTTGTACGTCTGCAGGTCCTCGATCTGCAACAGCCCCGCCGCCAGCGCCAGGAGTGTTTTGCCGGTACCAGCCTTGCCCGTCATGGTGACAAGCGGAATCTCCTCCCGCAGCAGCAGTTCCATGGCCATGCGCTGCTGCACGTTGCGGGCGCGAATGCCCCAGACCGGATCGTCGCTCGTCACCAACATCTCCAGCGTCCTGCCTTCTGCGTCCACTTTGCCGATCGCGGAGATCGAGGGATTGATCTCGTCTTTTAAAATCAGGAACTGGTGCGGAAAAAACCGGGTATTGGGAAAACAGGCTGACAGGTTCAGCTTGCGGGAGGCGTAGTACGTTTGAATGATGTGGGAAGCCACTGTCAGCTTTTCGCAACCAGCATAAATACTGGAGTGCTCGACGACGCGGTCGGACAGGAAATCTTCCGCTTTCAGGCCGAGCGCGTCCGCCTTTACCCGCATCAGGGCATCTTTGCTGACGAGAATGACGGGACGAGGGCTTGGGGACAGGTTTTCCTCTTCCTGCAGATTTAGCGCTACGGCCAAAATCCGGTTGTCGTTTGTAAATTCTGTAAATTGCTTCTGCAGCTTGTGAAGCGATGAGTGATTCAACTCTACGCGAAACAGACCGCCTGTCTCCAGCGTAATGCCCTGATGCAGATGGCCCAGTTCGCGAAAACTGTCCAACAATCTCGACACGTAACGGGCATTACGGCCAATTTCATCCATATAGCGCTTTTTGGAATCAATTTCTTCCAATACCACGGCGGGTAGGACGATCTCATTGTCCGCAAAGGAGAACATCGCCCGCGGATCTTGCAGGAGTACGTTGGTGTCCAGTACGTAGATTTTCTTCAAAGTCTCGCCTCCTATTACCCATCTTCTCTATTATATGCAGTTGGGGACCGGATGCTCTGCTGTCCGAACGCGATGTATTACAGTGTATGACAAGGGGTGGACGGATAGACGAGAGGCAGAAGAATGAAAACGGGGCAGGCAGAACACAATACGACTAACCATCACCTGTACCGCAGCAATCCAGGGAAAGGAAGTATGACCGTGAAACGGACAGCGATCTATGTACTGAGCGTCAGCCTGCTCCTCTCCGCCTGCATGACGAACAACAAGCCTCCGGCCAACCAGGCGGCTCCGCAGCCCGGCCAAACTGTGCCGGAAACGCAGCGCGTCCAGCAAACCGCCCCGTCCCCAACCTACAACCAGTCGCCGCAGGCAACCGCTGAACGGCTGGTGCGCCTGGCCACGCGGGTGAAAAACGTCAATGACGCGACGGCGGTGGTCCTGGGCAAGTGGGCGGTCGTCGGCATTGATGTCAACGCCCATCTGGATCGGCCGGAAGTGGGCGTGATCAAATACTCGGTGGCGGAAGCGCTGAAAGAAGACCCCCAAGGGGCGAACGCCATCGTCACGGCCGACCCCGATATCGTGCAGCGGCTGCGGGAAATGGCTGCTGACATCCAACGCGGTCGTCCCGTGACCGGCTTGGCCGAAGAACTGGCGGACATCGTCGGGAGGCTCATGCCGCAGCTGCCGCGCGACGTGCAAAAACGGGAAGAGACGCCTACCAGGGAAAACGAACAGCGGATCAACAAAAGCGGCAACTCCAAACCGCAGGGAAATGAAAAAATCCCGGTGAACCGCTGACCATCGTCCGAAACAATACAGGCATTTTCCGGGCTTACGCCCAGGAAAATGCCTGTTTGTCGTCTGCCACCTGCTCTGCGGGTCCAAGCGCGTCCAATGCCTGCTCCAGGTCTTGAAGCAGGTCGACAGCGTCCTCCAGGCCCGCGGAGAGACGGATCAGTCCGTCCGTAATTCCACGCCGCTTACGCTCTGCGGGCGGCATGGCGGCATGGGACATCATCGCCGGATAGGAAAGAATCGTTTCGACCGCACCCAGACTGACGGCGACAATCGGAAGCTTGACGCGGTCAAACAGCGCTTTGGCCCGCTCGCGGCTGCCCACGTCAAAGGAGAGTACCGCCCCGTGTCCGCTCGCCTGCCGGTTTTGCAGGTCATGACCGTCGTGTTCCGGCAATCCGGTGTAGTAGACGCGGCTGACCGCCGGGTGTGTGGAAAGCCAGCGGGCCAGCTTTTCCGCCGTCTGCGTGCTGACGTCCAGACGCGCTTTCAAGGACTTCAAGCCGCGCAGCACCAGCCAGGAATCCTGCACGCCGAGGATCGCTCCCATGCCGTTTTGGATCATGTAGAGCTGCTCACCCAATGCCGCCTCCTTGGTCACGGCCAACCCGGCCACGACGTCACTGTGGCCGCCGATGAACTTGGTCGCGCTGTGGATCACCACGTCCGCGCCCAGCTCCAGAGGCCGCTGATAGTACGGCGTCATAAACGTATTGTCCACGATCACCAGCAGTCCCCGCTGTTTCGCCAGCGCGCAGACAGCGGCGATGTCCGTCACTTTCAGCGTCGGGTTGGACGGAGTTTCCAGGTAGATGCCCTTGGTCTCGGGACGGATGGCTGCTTCCACCTGCTCCAACGACGTGGTATCGACAAAGCTGACGGCGATCCCCATGCGGGACAGAACATTGGTCAAGAAGCGGTAGGTGCCGCCGTATACGTCCTCCGCCACCACGACGTGATCTCCGGCGGAGAACAGCATGAACACACTGGAGATGGCCGCCATACCGGAAGCAAAGGCGAATCCGCGCTCGCCTCCCTCCAAAACGGCGATTGCCTCTTCCAACGCATGCCGTGTGGGATTGCCCGAACGGGCGTAATCGTAAACGACGGGCCGGTCCAGATCAGCCTGGTGAAAGGTGGACGCCTGATAAATGGGCACCGAGGCCGCCCCTGTCACCGGGTCGATACAACTGGTGCCGTGCAGCAGTTTGGTGGCAAACTTCATCGTACGCTCCCTCCCGTCAGTGAGAGACTTGCATCCAGAGCCTGACACACGTCAGCGATCAGGTCGTCGGGATGTTCGATCCCGACCGACAGCCGCAGCAGCCGGTCGCACACGCCCACGTACTCGCGAATCTCTTGCGGGATGTCGGCATGCGTCTGCGTCGCCGGATAGGTGCACAGCGACTCCACGCCGCCCAGGCTTTCCGCAAACGATATGATCCGTAAGCTCTCCAGAAACGGCGCCACCTGTTCAGCCGAGCGCAGGCGGAACGAAACCATCCCGCTGAACCCGCTGGCCTGCCTGCACTGCACCTCATAACCGGGATGCTCCGGCAAACCGGGATAATAAACGTCCGTCACGGCAGGGTGTTCCCGCAATGTCTTTACAATCGCCAAGGCATTTGTCTGATGGCGTTCCATTCGCAGAGCCAGCGTCTTCATCCCCCGCAGCAGCAGCCAACAGTCCTGCGGCCCCAGCACCGCTCCGATCGAATTGTGCAAAAACCGGATTTTTTCGGACAACTCTTCACCCTTTGTGACGATCAATCCAGCGAGGACGTCGTTGTGGCCGCCGAGGTATTTGGTCGCGCTGTGCAGCACCAGGTCAGCCCCCAACTCCAGCGGCCGCTGACAGAACGGCGTCATGAACGTGTTGTCCACAATGGTCAACAGCCCGTTTCGCTTGGCCACCTCTGCCACCGCCGCGATGTCGGTGATCTGCATCAGGGGATTGGTCGGCGTTTCCACAAAAACAGCCCGCGTCTCCGGGCAGATTGCTTCTTCCAGATTCTTCACGTCACGCAGGTCGACATAGCTGAAGCGAAGTCCGTAACGTGAGAGCACCTGCTCGAACAACCGGTACGTCCCGCCGTACAGATCGAGCGATACGACCAGGTGATCTCCCTGGGAGAACAGTCCCATGACCGTATGTATCGCGGCCATGCCGGAAGCACAGGCAAACCCGGCGTCTCCCCCTTCCGCTTCGGCAATCGTCTGCTCCAGCACGGTCCGGGTCGGGTTGGCTGTGCGCGTGTAATCGTACCCCGTGCTCTGCCCGAGGGCGGGATGGCGATACGCGGTGGCGTTGTAAACGGGAAAGCTGATTGCGCCGGTCCGCTCGTCTTTGGCGACGCCCGCCTGCACCAATTTTGTCTCCAGATGCATATGGATCTCTCCCTCCAACAAAATGACCGAGGGCATTAAAAAAAGCCCTCTTTTCTCTGAAAAGAAGGCTTTGTTTACGCGTACGTAAGCAAATCCTTCTCATCTTTCAGAGCGTTACACTCTGCAGGAATTAGCACCAGTATCCCCTTGTACAGGTGATTGGTTGCCGGGCATCATCGGGCCAGTCCCTCCGCCTCTCTGGATAAGAAGTTTGCTATGCAATTTGCAATTGGTTGACCTTATACTACCGAAATCGGCAGTACCTGTCAACCTGTTTTTCATTATGCTGGTAACCCGATCACGTTGCGTTTTTCAATGCGGTCATCACCTGGTTGTCCAGTTTGCTGGCCGCTTTTTTGTCGTACGTCTTTTCATATTGGGGCTCGACCGAGATGCGGGAGCCGTAGAACATCACGTCGCGAACGGCCTCGATGGCCACTTCCACCATCGCCAGCTTCAGCGGGACATTCTCCATCCGTTCCGTCTTGATCGTCGCCCTGCCGTTGATGGCATAGGAGGAACCGGCCCCGATCAAGTGCAGCACGACCTGCGGTTCCTTGGCAATGTTGGCCAAAATACGAGAGCGGTTGTCTACGGCGAAACGGATCAACTGCGGCGTCGGCGCAAACGTCCAGGAAAGGGAACTGAGCGACGGAGCGCCGGACTCGTGGTCAATCGTTCCGAGTGTGACAAAACGCTCCTGCTGCAAAAGCGCGAACAGTTCCTCCGAAAGCGTTTGGGAAACGGTTTCAGCCATTCCGATGCCTCCTTGAAAAGGGAATGTACGTCTATTGTACCTACCCGCCTGGCGATAGGCAAACCTTTCCGTCCAACACCTTGCTTCTCACCCGTTTTTTTCCTACACTGATACGTAACGGGAACGAATGCAAGACAGGAGGAGAGCCGCATGCCCCCATCCCCCACCGACCGCTTGCTGGCCAAGATCGACAAGCTGCTGGCAGAGCTGCAGGAAGTGCGCAAACTGAACGAACGGATGGACAAAATCGCCCTCTTTCTGGAGGATATCCGCCTCGCCGACGTGATTCAAAATTATACAGCCCCGAGCAAGCTGCTGTGGATCAACTTCCTCGCAGGTCTTGCCCGAGGCCTGGGATTGACGATCGGTACGGCCATCGTCCTGGTGCTGCTCGGCTCTTTTCTCAGCCAGTTCCTGTCAGTCCCGATTATCGGCGATTACATCCGCCAATTGATCGATTACGTGCAGGCCTATCGACAGTAAGCCTTATTTGTGATCGTCGTCATCACCGTGCTTTTTCCCATTGCCGTTGCCTTTCGGTCCCTTATCCTTGTCTTTTCCCTTGTCTTTGCCTTTTTCATCGTCATCGCCGTTGACCGGCTTGTTGTGCGGGATGTCGGCTTTGGCCACAAGTTTGCCGTCCAGGTACAGCTCGAGGTGGACTGCTTTCGCGCTGTACGAGCGATCGTGGTACTTCAGCTTCGCCTCAAACCGGCCGTCTTTCACTTTCACCTCGTGCTTTTTGCCGTCCGGCGCCACGACGTACAGCTTCACCTTGCCCTTGCCGTTCAGGCCGTCAATGCTTCCTTTCACGCGAACCTGTTTTTCCTTGGCATTGATCGTTGCGGTTCCCTCGATGCGGTAGCTGTGCGGCTTGTCAGCGGCGTTGATTACCTTCAGCTCCACGGATTCGGAATCGATTTTCTTGCCGTCTTTGTAAGCTGCGATCAACACCTTGCCTTTGCCGGCCTGTACGTCCTTCAGGCTGACAGAGAAAGAGCCGACGCCTTGCCACAGCTTTTTCACGTTCGCTTCTTTGGATTTGCCGTTGTACGTGACGACCACCTTGTCCGCTTCCTGGCTGATGATGCCGTTTACTTTCAGTTCCTGTTTCTTCTCATCCAACAGAGCCAAGGTGTGAATCAGCACGTCGGCCTGCACGACAGTTCCCGTGTTTACCTGCACCTTGCGGGTGTCCACCAGCTTGTCGTCCACGTACGCCTTGACTGTCGCGTACTGCGGCGTGGCGCTTACGATCGCCGTAAAGCTGACCGTGAAGGTATCCTCCGCAGTGGGAATCACTTCGATCGTGCCGCCGTTTGGCTTTTCGACGACTACTTTGGTCACATGTTCCGACACTTTCCCTTTCAGGTACGTAATTGTGTCGCGGGTCTCCGGTTTCACGCTGATGAAACCTTGTTCGTTGACGTCAAAACGGACTTCCAGGTAGATGTCGGCGTAGTGTTCGCGGTAGACGCGCTCCCACTCTTCCGGATGTTCCTCGATGTACGTCCGCAATTTGGCGTCCAGCCCGATCTCTTTTACGACCAGATACAGGTGGTCGGCCTGCGTTTTCAACAGCATGTTCAGCGTCGCCGGATCGTTTGCCGCCAGCTTTTTCAGATTGTATCGGGTGACGTGTTTGCTTTCATCGTTCATGACAACTTTGGTGCTGTTTGTTGCGGGTACGGGGGTGCTCGCATCTGCCAGGAGCGGAGTCACTCCCCCGATGATCGCCGCGGCAGTCACGACTGCCAATACGGGCTTGGTTCCTATTTTCTTCATGCTGCCTTCTCCTCTCTATGTAGTTCCTGCCCTGGACACCCTAACAGACGACAGGTTTCCTGCAAAGGTTGCAGTTACGGCTAAAAACGGGGGATGCCGAGACCAGATTGGGACAAACGACACAAAAAAACCCCGCCTCTGGCGGAGACGGGGATAATGCTGAAGTCCCAACCGTTCTTTCGTTCGGCGGAGCCTCATGCCGGTTCTACTCGTTATACCGGGGTTCGTTTTCGATTGCAGCCAAAAGCGATTCCGCTTCCTCCGAGGGATAGCGGCGTTCCCAGACTTCGTCGGGGAAGACGCAGCGAACCACGTACCAGTCCCCTTCGCGGCGATACTCGCATTCCGATGCCTGGTGGTCCTCTCTCAGGATGTCCGCGAAAAATGCTGCCGTATCCAGAGCGGACCGGTCATCCGGCCGGGCGTCGGCGACGATTTGAATCTGCAGCCAGTTGTAGAGCGCATCCTCCCGCTTCACGACGGTTCCCTCACTTCCCGCTGCGTTCTCCCGGCTTGTTCCGCATCTTGACGATCACCAGAATGGCAACGGCGACCAAAAGTGCGCTTTTCACCGGGAGCTGCACGTCCAGAATGGCAAAAATCAATGCGCCGATAAAGAGCAGCACATACAACAGGAGCGTTTTCAGAATCGGCATGCGCCAGCGGGTGGCAAACCCGAGATAGTACACGATGATCAACTCGACAAAAATGATCCAGGTGCGGTAGTGGTCCGCCCACAAGCGGAAGCTGTCGTACGCCGACAGCTGGTCCGGTGCGGCTGGTGAATAGGTGGAGGCAAGCTCAAACCACTCCATGCGTCACCCCTCCTGCCCCGCAGCGTCCAGGCCCTCGCGGCGCAGTTCGTGCAGGTACACCATCTCGTCTGCGTACTCCCGTTCGTCTTCCACTGGGGTTTCCAATACAACCGGCAGGTGCTGGAGTTTGTCGCTCACCAGGAATTTGGCCAGCGCTTCACTGCCAATCTCCCCTTTGCCGATTTTTTCGTGGCGGTCTTTCCGGCTGGCAAAGGGGCCTTGCTGTCGTTGAAGTGGATCGCCACCAGGTGCTCCAGATAGCCTGTCCGCTCCATCTCTTCCAGCAGGTCGTCAAACGTCTCTCCTCTCCACTGCCCGGCGGCAAAGGCGTGGCACGTGTCAAAGCAGAACCCGATTTTCTCGGGGAAACGGGTGGCGGCGCGAATCTCCATCAGATCCCGGATCGTCAGTCCCAGTTCGGAGCCTTGGCCAGCCGTGTTTTCCAGCAGGAGCTTGACCGGACCGTCGTACTGCTCCAGAATCAGGTCCAACGTCTCTACCATTCGTTTTGTCCCGTATTCTTCCCCTTCGCCGACGTGCTTGCCGCAGTGCACCACGGCGCCGACCGCCCCGTAGGCTTCGGCAATATGCAAATCTTCCAAAATCGAGCGAATCGTCACTTCCTGCAGATCCGGCTTGGGCGTAGACAGGTTGGTGATGTAGGGGGTGTGGCAGACCAGGGTGAGATCGTGCTTTTGCAGCAGGTCCACCCCTTTGGTCGCGTCCCGGTAGTCAATTTTTTTCGGGCGCAGACCGCGCGGGTTCTTCGTAAACACCTGCAGCGATTCCGCCCCCAGCTCAATGGCGCGCAGGACTGCTTGTTCCAGTCCCTTGCCAACGCTGATATGGCATCCGATTTTCAATCTGGTTTCACTCCCACGATAAAATCTGTCCATTTAACTTTATCAGTTGGCCCGTGCTCTGTCAAAATGAGAACCCTGCGCATGCAGCAGTATCATAAAACCCAATCCGTCCGCTTACCTATGAAGTAGTGACCATTCAGCAGAGCGGGAGGGAAACGGGTGAAACATGCACAAGCGATGGCCAGCGTACAATTTTTGCAGGAGCGGTTCGCCTACCGCACCATGTACGACTCGGTGAGAAAAAGCGGACTGGGCCAAGTGCGAACGATTGTGGTGCAAAACCAGGACGGCGTAGTCCGTGTCCTGCAAAGCACCGTGCGAAACGGAACAGAATCGCTGCAGCAGATCATCCTCGCCGAGGAAGAACTAAACATCCTGAAACAGCTGTAGCCAATCCCACGAACAAACCGCATGACGGAAAAAAGAAAAGCCGTGCTGCCTGTATAGACAGTACGGCTTCTTCCGTTGTCGTTACGCCTGTGCCTGCGCTTCCCAGCGTTTTTGCTTTTCGTAGCGCTCCCGCTCCGACTTGGTCAGGAACTTCTTGCGCAGGCGGACAGACTGCGGCGTCACTTCGCACAGTTCGTCGTCGTTCAGATACTCCAGCGCTTCCTCCAGCGTCAGCAGACGGGGGGTTTTCATCTTCACCGTCTCTTCTTTGGTCGCCGAGCGGACGTTGGTGGCGTGCTTTTCCTTGCAGACGTTGACGGTCAAGTCGTTGTCCCGGTTGTGCTCGCCTACGATCATCCCCTCGTACACCTCTGTCCCCGGGGTGATAAACATCACGCCGCGGTCTTCGACGGACATCAGACCGTACGTGGTCGCTGTGCCCGTCTCGTTGGAGATCAGCACGCCGGCACGGCGGCCGCCCACGCTGCCGGGAACGTACGGACGGTAGCTGTCAAACGAATGGTTCATGATGCCGTATCCGCGGGTAATGGTCAAAAACTCGGTGCGGTAGCCGATCAGCCCGCGGGAGGGAATGATGAACTCCATCCGCACCTGGCCGAAGCCGTTGTTGATCATGTTGACCATCTCTGCCTTGCGCTGACCCAGCGTCTCCATGACGGCACCCGTGTACTCCTCCGGCACATCGATAATCAGGCGCTCCGCCGGCTCCATTTTTTGGCCGTCGATTTCCCGCACGATCACTTCCGGTTTGGAGACGGCAAGCTCAAACCCTTCCCGGCGCATGTTTTCCACCAGGATGGAGAGATGAAGTTCGCCCCGGCCGGATACGATAAACGCGTCGGGCGAATCGGTCTCCTCCACACGCAGCGACACGTCTGTCTCCAGCTCCGCCATCAACCGGTCGCGCAGTTTGCGGGAGGTGACGTGTTTGCCCTCCCGTCCGGCAAACGGACTGTTGTTGACGAGGAAGGTCATCTGCAGCGTCGGCTCGTCAATTTTCAACAGGGGCAGCGGATCGGGATGATCGACGTGGCAGACGGTCTCGCCGACGTTGATGTCCTCCAGTCCGGCGATCGCCACAATGTCCCCCGCTTTGGCCGTCTTTTGCTCCACGCGCTGCAGGCCGGAAAAGCCGAACAGCTTCTGCACGCGCATCCGCTTGATCGAGCCGTCCCGTTTGACGACAGCCACCATGTCGTTGACGTTGATCGTCCCGCGGTAAATCCGGCCGATGCCGATGCGGCCCAAAAAGTCGTTGTAATCCAGCATCGTGACCTGCATCTGCAGCGGAGACGCTTCATCCGCTTCCGGCGCCGGAATGTGCTTGACGATCGTTTCAAACAGCGGGCCCAGGTCGCCCTGCAATTGATCCGGCTCCATCCCCGCAATGCCCTGCAGACCGGATGCGTATACAATCGGAAACTCCAGCTGCTCTTCCGTCGCGTCCAGGTCGATGAACAGATCGTACACCTCGTTGATCACTTCCTGGGGACGGGCGTTTTCCCGGTCCACCTTGTTCACGACGACGATCGGCGTCACCTTCGCTTCCAGCGCCTTCTTCAGCACGAAACGGGTCTGCGGCATACAGCCTTCAAATGCGTCGACGATAAGCAGCACACCGTCCACCATGCTCATGATCCGCTCCACCTCACCGCCGAAGTCGGCGTGGCCGGGCGTGTCCAGGATGTTGATGGTATACTCCTTGTATTTGACGGACGTCGTTTTCGCCAGGATGGTAATGCCTCGCTCCCGCTCCAGATCGTTGGAGTCCATCATCCGCTCCTCCACCTGCTGGTTGCTGCGGAACGTCCCCGATTGGATCAGCAATTTGTCAACCAGCGTCGTTTTCCCGTGGTCGACGTGGGCAATAATCGCAATGTTGCGGATGTCAAGACGCTTCATGTGTACCTCCTCTAGGTATGCGTACCTTTCATATTATCAGGTTGTGAAAAACGGCACAATGGACACCTGCGATGAACGACGATTGGATGTCACTCAGCCGCCAATCCCGGAGCAGGATTGACGTAAAAGAGGTGCGGATGATTCCGCACCTCTTGGCTTTGCTGGCGATTGTTACTTGCTTGCTACTTCAAACGTCTTGATTTCCGGTTCGGAAACTTGCAGTTCGCCGGTGCCGCGTACCAGTTTCTTCGCGTACACTTTTTCCGGCTTCAGCACGGAAATCAGGTAGTCGATCGCCACTTGCGGATCGACAGTTTCGCCACAGGTGTAGCAGTCCAGAGCGGCAAATCCGCGCTCGGGATAGGTGTGAATGGACAGGTGGCTTTCCGAGAGGAGAACCAGAACGGTAGCCCCTTGAGGAGAAAACTGCTTGGCTTGCACGCCCAATACGGTGGCGCCACACGCTTCGGCAGCCTCAATCATTTCTTTCTTCAAATATTCGGCGTCGTTCAACAAATCAAACTGAACTCCCCATGTGTCAACGGCAACGTGTCTTCCGAAAGTCGAGTATTCCATCTTTCGGTTTCCCCCTTCCTAGCAAGTGTAATGTTAAACATCGCTAGGACCTGCGTCATTCACTAACGGGGGCGGTTTTCCTCATGTAATCCACCCTTTAAAGTGAATCCTGGTTCCTAATCTTGTTTCCAACGAAAACAAACATACCATGCTTCTGCCCAAATGACAATACTTTTTTTGGAGAAAAACCAGGAAAACAAAAAATGGGCGGATGCGCCCATTTTTTGCTTGCTCTTATGCTTCCAATTGAAACAAACGGCGTGACAACGCGGCCAGTCGAAGATCAATCGCATTGACCTTTTCCGGGGCCGTTCTCTTTGCCCAATTACGCAAATCAAGCCATCGATCCGTCTCTTGCCGAATCGATTCGATCTCCTGTTCGCTGCCCATCTGCCGGAACAGGGATTCCAGTTCCCGTGCAACGTTTCCGTTGGTGTTCTCGAAGATGGACACCTCTTCGTCGCCGGAGACTTCCTGAATGCTTACGACAGAGCCTTCGTCGTAATGGTAGACGATTGTAAATCCGTCGTAGATTCGGTGCACGATTCCGTGACCGCGAAATGTTTTCATGGCTTTTCGCATCGCGTTGGCCAACTGCATGTCTCGGATGAGGTAGGAACTTTCACACGAATAACGGTTGCCAGTCCGGTGGAAGGTCAGTTGGATCTCCCCGTTCTGATCCGTCAGCAACACGTCACGATCACCGTTGTCGCATACTTTAACATCGACTGAAATGTGTTCATTGGCGAAGAGCGCGACAAATCGGTCCAGCTCTTCTTCATTCATCGTGAAATAGGCCTTGGCGTAATTGGTTGCTAAACGCTGTGCCATACTATCTCCTCAATTCTTGTAAATTCCTGGCTCGTTCAGACAATAACGACTGCCAATTGAGGAGATACGCTACGTGTCAACAAAGGAACGTTGTAGAATCTGGCCTTGCCCCGTGAATCGATAATCGATTTGGGTAATGAAGGCGGATCACCTACTTTTTGTAATTAAACCGTCCTTGACACTTTTATTATACACGATGTGCAGGCAAAAGTCTTGAGCGAAAAGCGGATGAATTTTCGCAAAAAGCTCAAATATCCCCAAGAAATGGCGAGGAGGGAAAAAGAACTCCCTGAATCTGTGCAATGCGTGCCATTCCTGTAGGATTTACCGGCTTTTCTCATCCGGTCGGCCAGCACTGTTGTTCATCGCTTTGCGAATGGCGGTACGTTCTTCCTCGGAGAGCTGATAAGGAGATTCGCCGCCCTGCACCGGTTTGGCATACATGCGCGATTCATCCCGTCCGTAGATGCTGGTGATGACCACGCCGTTCTGCGCGTCGTCCACGATGGCAAGCGAAAAGCTCAAGTCGCTGCCCAGTTCGGCGAACGCATTGTAGCGGACGAGCGCCACGTTGGCACACTGGCTTCCAACGCGCTGCGCCAGGCGGTTCAGCGTAAACTGCTGGTCATCCTGCCGCTTTTTCACCTCGACCACTTCGTCCATGAGCCGGTGCATGCCCTCTTCCAGGTTGGCCCCGCCCGTCCCCGACAGCAGCCGGTTGAGCGATTTGCGCAGCCGTTTGATCCGCACGGACTGCATGATGATGAGCACGAGCAGGAGGAGGTTAAACGCGAGCACGGTCAACAGCAAGATTGGCGTGTCGGCCGTCAATGATAGGAGTGGTTCCATGCGATGTTTTCTTCCTTTCTGGTGGTGCGTAAATGCCAAAATCCTCTACTATTGTACCTCCGTCCGGTCGGGCAATTCAAATGGAATCATGCAAATATCGGCAATCGTCTGCAAACAAACAGGCCGAACAGCGGGGAAGGCGCTTTGCGCAAATCGCCTTGCCGTGCTCCACGATCAAACCGTGCAGCCGGCGCAGATCTTCCGCCTCCGTCAGCTCCGCCAGAATGGCCCGCCGCACCTGTTCGTAGGAAAGCACTTCGCCGGTGAGCCGCTGCCACAATCGACGGGTATAGGCGTCCCCGGAAATGGTCGGCCGGGTCAATGCGTAGGCCAGGATCGTGTCCGCCGTCTCCGGCCCGATTCCTTTCAGGAGCAGAAGCTGTCGGCGCAGCTCGTCCGTGCTGTCTGTCAACCGGCGAAGCCTGTCCACTCCGCCATGCTCCACGACCCACCCGGCCAGCCGCAGCAGCGCAGCGCTTTTCGCCCGCTGAAATCCGGCCGGACGAATCACCTCCGCCAGTCGTTCGGCCGTCTCGCCAGCCAGTGCCGCCGGTTCAAGCAATCCCGCCTCTTCCAGTCTGTCAAGCGCTTTGCTTGCATTGATCCAGGTCGTATTCTGCACCAGTACGCTCCCCGCCATGCGGGCGAACGGCTCGGTCACCCCCCACCACTCATCCACGGTAAACGACGGGAATGTCCGCTCCAACGTGTGGTATATGCGCTTCCACATGCGCTCATCCCTCCCGCAGACGCGTTTCCCTTTCATTGTAGCAGATACACCGCGAGCAAAAAGACGCCTTCCGCGCCCCATTCCGAGACCAAAAAAAGCGACACCTACCATGACGAGATGTCGCTTTTTTTATTCTCTATGCACATGTTCGAGACTCATCTTCCTGTACGTTCCTCCAGTCGTTCGTTACGCTTCCAGCAGCAGCATTTCACGGCTGAGCTGCTTTAACCGTTCGGTTGATTTGCGAATTTGCACCTTGTCATTCTCCTGCAGCGCATCGTACAGCGTGGCCAGTTCGTAGTCCAGTTCCAGGCGCAGGACGGGTATGCGTTCTTCGGCGTCGCGTCGTTTCAGAGCGGCAATCACCTGATCCATGGTTACATTGCAAGCCTTTTCGTGGATCATTGTTTTCTCAGCTCCTTTTGTTTCGACTGTTCTGACGGCCTCTTCCTGCCGAATGCGCTTTACCGACGAGGTGCCGGTACGTTCATTCGGCCATGCCGTCGGGGGTGTTCGCGCGGAAAAGAAACTGCCTGTAGGACTCCCTTCACGAGACGCTGCTCCCGCTTTCGAGTGTGTGCGGCATCGCGTGCCGGTGGTCCGGCCAAGCCAACCTGCCAGCTCCCCAAACTCCAGATTCCTTGTCGTAGTTCATCCACCCCCATTCACAGAATACTCAGACAATGTTGCTGCAGACGGGAGCGAGTGGTATATCATATTATTCTGCGGCTTGGATTGCTATTCATTTCCCGACATGTATTTTTTTCCGGCTTGTTATGTTATCATATGGGGGATTACAAGCTCCCTTGACGGGGACGCCTGCCCGTTTCTCGCGGGCAACTTGCGAGACAGTCTGAAGCGAGGTGTCCGTTTCATGAAAACGTTTTCAGGTTTTCGTCAGGAAGACTTTGACGTATTTGCCATTGACGGCTTGGATAACCGGATGGAGGCGATCAAAACCGTCATCCGCCCGAAACTGGAGGCGCTCGGCCATCATTTCGCCCCGACGCTCTCCACGGCGTGCGGCAGCGAAATGTTTTACCATGTGGCCAAACACGCCCGCCGGACCGTCAATCCGCCAAACGATACATGGGTGGCCTGGGCTCCCGACAAGCGCGGGTATAAAAAGCACCCGCATTTTCAGGTGGGGCTGTGGGGCACGCACCTGTTTGTCTGGTACGCCGTCATCTACGAATCGCCCGTAAAAGAGGAGATCAGTCAATCGATGAAGCAGCATCTGGATGAGATCCTGGAGATCGTCCCCGATGATTTCCGCTGGTCCCCCGACCACACCCAGCCGGACAGCACCCCGCAGGCTGAATTGGGACGGGAGGGCATCCTCAAGCTGGTGGACAGGCTGGCTGCCGTGAAAAAAGCGGAGATTCTCTGCGGCATTACCATCGACCGGCACGATCCGGTGCTGGCCGACGGCGACAAGCTGCTGCAGCGAATGGACGATACATTTGCCGTGCTGACCAGGCTGTACAACCTGTGCAGGTCCGGTTCGCTGGCTGCTTCTCGCTAAAGGTAGTGAGAATATATGCAAAAGAACAGGTCCGCTTTCTATCGAAAATGAGGCGTGCCTGTTCTTTTTTCATTGTCTCGCGTACCGGACGAGAGATGGGAATAAGCGGTATCGGCTATTCCCGCTCGACACTGGCGCGCAGCGCAGCAAGTCTTTCCTCCACCTCCCGGAACATCCGCTCGAAGAGTTCCTGCACGGTCGGCACATCGTGGATCAAGCCGATCACCTGCCCGGCCCAGCCAAAGCCTTCCTCAGCGTTCCCCTCGTAGATGAAGGTACGATTGCGCTCGCCGCTGATGTAGGGCTTCAAGCGTTCGTAGTCAGCGCCTTCCTGCTCCAGCTGCAGGATTCGGTCGGAGCCAGGGGTGCGCACGACGCGAGCGGGTGTGCCAAGCGTTCGCTTGATGACGGCCGTATCGTGCTCTGTGCCTTTTAACAGTGCGTCCTTGTAGGCAGGATGGGCGTGTACGCATTCCTGCGTGGCGATGAATCGGGTGCCCATCTCCACGCCGTCCGCTCCCAACGCCATCGCCGCGAGCAGACCGCGACCGTCACCAATGCCGCCGCTGGCCAGGACGGGAATTTTCACCGAATCCACGACGCGGGGAATGAGCACAAACGTCCCGATGTCGTCACGCCCCAAATGGCCGCCGCCCTCCTGACCCACAGCCATAACTGCATCGGCACCGATCGCTTCCGCCTTTTGCGCCTGCCGCACGGAGGCGACGAGCACCAGCTTTTTCACGTCATGGCCGTCGGTTCGTCGAATCAGCGGTTCCGGATTGCCGCCGGTGATTGATATGACCTTGACGCCCTCCTCCAGCGCGACCTCCAGCATGTGTTCGTACGGACGACCGTGCTGGCCGATGGCAAAATTGACGCCGAACGGCTTGTCTGTCAGCGCTCGTACCTTGTGAATCTGTTCGCGCAGGGCCTCGGGTGACGGCAGGGACATTGCCGTGATCTGCCCCAGACCGCCGGCATTGGAGACGGCTGCAGCCAGCTCGGCGTAGGCCAGGTACGCCAATCCCCCCTGGACGATGGGATAGCGGATGTGAAGCAGTTCCGTTACTCTCGTTTTCATCCTCTTCACCTCGCTTATCACAAAACTTCTCGGTGCAGGGGCAAAACTCCTGCCTGTAAACGCATACATGAATAAAAATCCGCTTGCTTTCCCGATGCTTTTTGCTATACTCAACTTTGTTTGTTTCGTTGCATCCATCATTTTCGCATATTCATCTTTCTGGTAAAGCGAGGCGATCGTATGAGTCAAATGAAAACTCCTCTGTTTAGCGGGTTGGTGGAGCACGCCCGAAAAAATCCCATCCAGTTTCACATTCCGGGTCACAAGAAGGGCATGGGCATGCACCCGGCATTCCGCGAGTTTATCGGGGAGAATGCGCTCTCGATTGACCTCATCAACATTGCTCCTCTGGACGATCTGCATCATCCCAAGGCGATGATCAAAGAGGCTCAGGAATTGGCCGCCGAAGCGTTCGGCGCTGATCATACATTCTTTTCCGTACAAGGGACAAGCGGTGCGATCATGGCGATGATCATGGCCACCTGCAAACCCGGTGACAAGATCATCGTGCCGCGCAACGTGCATAAATCCGTCATGTCGGCGGTTATTTTTGCCGGAGCCGTTCCGGTGTTCATTCACCCGGCCATGGACGAACGCCTGGGGATTTCCCACGGGATTACGGTCAAGGCCGTGCAAAAAGCGCTGCAGACCCATCCGGACGCGGCCGCTCTGCTGGTGATCAATCCCACCTATTACGGCATCGCCGGGGATCTGCGGGAAATTGTGCGCATCGCCCACCAATACGGCATTCCCGTACTCGTGGACGAGGCCCATGGCGTGCACATCCATTTTCATGAGGACCTGCCCATTTCCGCGATGCAGGCGGGGGCGGACATGGCGGCCACCAGCGTACACAAGCTGGGCGGGTCGCTCACCCAGACCTCGATTCTCAACGTGCGGGAAGGACTGGTGGACATCGACCGGGTGAAAACGGTGATGAGCATGCTGACCACCACTTCCACATCGTACATTTTGCTGGCGTCGCTGGACATGGCCCGGCAGCATCTGGTCCTGAACGGACGGGCGATGATGGACGAAGCGATTCGGCTCGCCGACAAGGCGCGGAAGATGATCAACGAGATTCCCTGCATCTACTGCATCGGCCGGGAAATACTCGGCAAACCGGCGACGTATGCAATGGACCCGACGAAGCTCCTGATCCACGTGCGGGATCTTGGCATCACCGGCTGGGAAGTGGAAAACTGGCTGCGGGACAAGTACAACATCGAAGTGGAATTGAGCGACCTGTACAACGTGCTCTGTCTCATCACCCCCGGCGACACGGACGAGACGATTGAGGTACTCGTCAACGCTCTGCGCGAGCTGGCAGTGGAATTTGCCCATGTGCAGGCGGAGGAAAAGCCGGCAATTGTCCTGCCGAGAATCCCCGTGCTGTCCATGACGCCGCGCGACGCGTTTTACGCGGAGACGGAGGTCATCCCGCTGGCGGAAGCGGAGGGCCGCGTCATTACCGAATTCATCATGGTCTACCCGCCGGGCATCCCGATTTTTCTCCCCGGCGAAGTGATTACGGCCGACAACATCGCCTACATTCAGGAAAACATTCGCGTCGGTCTCCCGGTACAGGGGCCGGAAGACGAGACGCTTCGGACCGTCAAGGTGGTCAAACAGCAGGCCGCCATCTCCGGCTAAAGACAGTGACAGCCGCCGCCTCATCTCGAGTGCAGCGGCTTTTTTGATAATCATAAACAGGCAGGCCAGGAGGGAACCACGCCCTCGCAGCCTGCCTGTTTTGTCTGAAAAATTATTTGTACACGCGGATGACAACGTTGTCCAGACCGGATTCATACACCAGGTCTAAAAACAGATCGGCGTCACTCAGCGCATCCAGGAAGTTCAGGGACACTTCGTTCTTTGTGCCGACAAAGAAGACGAAATAGATGTCTTCATAGTCGTTCTCGTCAATAATGTCGAAGAACGAGTCGTCCTCCAGCACTTTGAGGAAATTGTAATCCCGGTAATCGCCCGACGGTTCATCGTCGTCGTCATCGTCCCGCGGGTCTGTGACTGCGAGCGTGTACACGGCCGGATTGCCGTCGCGGTTATCGATCCACACCACGCGGTTGCCGCTCAGGCGAACCTCATCCATTTCCGCATCATCGGACCAGTAGTACCTGCTGTACGATTCGTCTTCAATGTCGTACAACTCGTAGCTGAAGTCTTTACTGCGCGAACCGCGCTTTTCCTTGAACAGGACCAGGTTGCGGGACGCCTGCGGTTCAATCTGATCCCCGTCCGTCCAGCGCGTGAGCACATCGGTACGGTCCCGGCGAATGTCGTAATAGTACAGATCGTACGATTTGGTTTTGGATGAATATTCACTCCACACCACGACGTTGTCGCCCACGCTGGCCCCGGTAATGTCAGCATTGGTGCGCACTTCCGTCTCGTCCTCATCGTCCAGGTCGTACAGGTAAATGCTGTCTTTTCCGGAGCGTTCCGTTACCCACAGCACGTAGTTGCCGTAAATGTCAAGCGCCTTGGGGTTGCTCACCCTTGCAATATCCTCGGTTTTTTCCGTGGACAAGTCGGTTACGTACAGATCGCGGTCATCGTCAATCCACGCCAGCTTGCTGCCGTCCAGTTCGTACAGCGTGTCGGAAGGTTCGTCCTTGCTGCTCGTCACCCTCTTCTGGGTACCGCGGCGAATGTCGTACGCGATCAACGCTTCGTCCTCAGCGTCATACCAGACGACATAACGGTCGCTGACCAGGGGACGGCGCGGCTCCGAACCGGATTTGCTGATCACGGAACTGGTCTGCGTTTTTAGATCGTGCAGAACCACCGAAGATGCTTTCTTGTTTTCATTGAGGTAGACCACATAGCGGTCATCGCCGTCCGGTTGGCTCGGTTCTCCGGACAAGCCGCCGATTGGGACCAACTCTTCTTCGTCCAAGTCGTACAGATAGAGATGCACCTTCTTGTCGCCGTCTTGTTTCGCAAAGATCACGTAATCGCCGTAAATGCGCGGCGGCAGCTTGTCGTAGACCTCTTCGTCCAACTCCTCCGCATCGTCGTAGTCTACATCGCCGATCATCAGTGCACCCTCTTCGATATACACGTATGTATCTCCGTACAGATGCGGGTATGCCTGCTCGTTGGAGTCGTCCGTCAGGCGCTTGTTTCGCTCGCGGCCGATCATGTAGACGTACAGGTCGTCGTATCGCTCGTCCTGGTAAATGATCTGGTCATCATAGATCGAGGGATTGGTCTGATGGCCGAGCGAGGTAACCGCTGCGCGTTCCCGTCCGCTCTTGATGTCGTAGTAGTAAATGTCGACGTTGCCGTTTCGACGGTCTTCCCACGCGACATACGAGGGGCTTACCGTCGGTTTGCTCGCCTGGCCGCTTGTGGAGATCCGGACTTCTTCCCCGGTATTGATATTGTAGAGGTAAATGTCGGATTTTCCGCCATGCTTGCCGCTCCAGGCCACGTAGTTTCCGGCCAGTTCCAGTTCCATCGCTTCTGTCGAGCCGTCCGTCAGGCGCACTTCCTTTTTCTTTGCGATGTCGTACAGGTAGACATCCGAACCGCCGTGACGGGAATCGATCCAGGACACGTACTTGCCATCCACGCGCAGGTGGGATTTGGCAGATTGCTTGTCCCCGATTTGGCTTTCTTTATGCTCATCGAGATCATACAGAGTGATAACTTTTTCGCCCTCTGCGATCCAGACAGCGTAATCCTTGGAAATGTCAAAACCGGCTTTGGAAATGACCGGATTGCCTGAGTCGATGCGGACTTCTTCCCCTACGTAGTACGCAAAAGCCGGAGTCCCGCTCCACAGGGTCGTGGCCAGCAGCGCCGCCGCCAACAAACCTCGGATGGGGGTTCTCTTCATTGTAACGATTCCTCCTTTTGTGACGTTTCTCCCTCTTTTACCAATTATCCGACATATGGCAATGGATGTCAAAAAAAATCAGGCGCTATCGACAAGCGCCTGACGAACTATTTGCATGTTACTCCTGTTCCTGTTTTTCACTGGGGCAGCAGTCGCAGTTGCAGATCCCGTACAGCGTTTTCACCTGGTTGCTTTCAAAATGCTCGATAATCGTCCCACAACTCTGACAAACAATCGTACCCATATTCGAAATCCCTCCGCGTTCGTACTGCCTAAGCGCAGATCAGCCAAAAGTGACATCAAAATGTGATGGTACTTTTATATTAATATGACATACTAATGAGAGTCAATAAGAAAAACACACACAATATCGCCAATTTAGTATGTCACATTTATCATTGACCACCGTGTCGCTTCAGCCACTCCAGCATCTGCCGCAGCACGTCCTCCCGCTCGGGTTCGTTCAGCACTTCGTGGCGCAGTCCGGGAAAACGGACAAAGGTGACCTCCGCTGGCAAGCCGGACGCAAACCGTTCCACTCCGTCCGGATCGACCAGTTGGTCATCTCCTGCCTGCAGCACCAGCACGGGAAGGTCAAGCCGCTCCCGCTCTTCCCAGGCGGCCCGTATGGCCCGGTTGAGCTCCTGGAACCAGCGGACGCTCACTTTGGAATAGATGTACGGATCGTTTACGTATTCCGCCTGCACCTGCGGATCGCGGGAGACCATGTCCGCCGTGATCCCGTTTGCCATCACCAGCCTGGGCATGGCGCGATCCAGCCATTGCGCCAGCCTGGCCTTCCACACTGGCACGTCGATCTTCAACTGCAGGCAGGGCGAACTGAGCATCAACCCGGCCAGCTGACGCCGCTTCTCATACCGCTGGACAAACCGCACCGCCACCAGACCGCCCATGCTGTGCCCCAGGAGAAAAACGGGCCGCTCGTCTCCAGCTGCCTTGAGCGCCCGCTCCGTCCAGGTTTCCACGGCGTCCAGATACTGTGAAAACGAATCAATGTGCCCCTTTTTCCCCGGCGAACGACCCCACCCGGGCAGATCCCCGCTGAATACATCCACGCGGTGGTCATTCAAAAAGGCCGCCACATGCTTGTAGCGTCCGTGATGCTCGCCAGTTCCGTGCACCAGCACGACCGCCGCGACCGGATCGGCGACCGTCCAGGCATGGAAATAGCTGTCCATTCTCCTCCCCCCCAAGACAAAAACGGGCAGAAGGAATCCTTCTGCCCGATGTCAGTACTGGTTATCTTCCAACGGCACCGATGGCAAACACTCCTGGAAAAACTGCGACAGCATTTCTGCTTCATTCTGGCAGTCGATCCGAAAAACCTTTTTCAGGTACTCTGGATTGACCGCGTCCTCCGAACTGAGAAGAGTGGATTGCCCCGTCTGCATACAGATGACCAGCGGCTTACCATCAAACTTGTTGGTGAAGACGATCCCAAAGTCGTGCCGTGCAAGTTCCGTCGCAACACCGAAGAAGCGCACCTGAGCAGTCTCCGCAACGTCGTACAAGTGGTCGAACCGTTCCATCAGCAATCCCTCCTCATGGCATTGATGTCCGAAAAGCAAATTGATGAAATTTTCGGATTGTTTATCAGTATATCAAAAAAAGCGGCAGATTTCCACCCCTGCCCTCGCAGCAGCCTCGTGGCCGCACAAAAGCGCCTGGGTGTTCTGCCGCCTCTTTTGCTCACCAATCCTGCTGTGATCCTAGCTGATCAGATGGCGAAGGTTGGGAACGCGGTCCTCCCCTTCCTGAATCCAGCGAACTTTTTCCGCTCCATGCAACGATTGGGCGACAAACGACAAACATTCAAAGAACAGTTCCACAACGGCCGAACTGTACCGCTCCTCCAGCTTTTCCAGCGCATAGGTGAGCCGAAATATCGACGGTACGTTCCGCCTGCTCGCTTCGATCACTTCCCGTCCCTTCTGCGTCGGGTAGACGTGCACCACGCGCCCGTCCAGCTCCGACTTTTCGATCGAGACCATCCCTTTTTCCACCAGCTTTTTGATATGAATGACGATGGAAGACGGATGCCAAAAGGTCCATTCAGCGATCTGCGTCACGCGGACGCCTTCGTAGCAGTAAATGATCCAGAGAATATTCAATTGCACGGACGAATCCAGCTCCGCTTCCTTGGCCGCCCGTTCCCAGTCTTCCTTGTTGACGACATCAATGGCGCGCATCGTGTTTAATGCTTCATAAACGTTTCGAATTGAAACCTCGTGCATCGGGTCCATTCCTCCACGATCCTTTATCATTGTTTCTCTTTCCTGTAATGAATGTGATATTTATTTTACACTTTTCAGAAAAGACGCGCAATTATTTTCCTTATAACATGTCGCATTGCCAATGAGTGGCAGGAAATGCTACACTAATCGCAAGAGATTCCCGGGACTAGGAGTGACGGCAATCGTGAACCTGAAATCGGCCTACATCTATTTCGTGGAAGGTTCCACAGCCACGAAAGCGGACATCGACGACGTCAAGGCAAAGTTTGAGCGATACATTGAGATGACGAAAAAAACGGGGGAACAACTGGGGTGGACCTACGCGGACGCCGCCTTTCCGTACGTGATCGAGGAGCGGCCGGAAGGGAAGGGTTCCTGGTTTTTGCTGAAAGGCAAGGATCCCAATCTTTACAAGGCCATCATCGTGGGCGTGGGCTCCCGCGAGGAGAACGGCCAGGAGCAGTTTTTCATTCAGGTCTCCCTGCCGGAGTCGGCCACGCACGGCGATATGAACAAGGCAAATGAATTCTGCCGCTATTTGGCCCGCGAATACAAGGCGGAGCTGCACCTGTTCAACAAACGCATCCAGTACTTCCAGCCGCGCAAACCGTGAGCGGCCGGACGACAAAAAAAGGCTCTCCCGAGTGGAGAGCCTGTTTAATGCGTACGTTGATCAAATCGGTTGAGATCGGGACAGCGAATAAAATCTGCCATCAACCATTCGAATCCCCAAATCCACACAGTAGCGCAAGCCCTGTGTGACGCCGTAGAGGATCCACTCCGATGAGCGGTGGTTAATGTCAAAGTCAGTGTAGAGGTCGGTGCCGTCGTTGCGGATCTCGTTGCGGTCTGTCACATCAAAGAGGCGGAGGACAAATGGCAGTTCGGCAAACGGGATGGCAAATTTCCGCTCCACTTCCCGTTCGAACTCCTTTGTCATGTGCCATTGGGCCAGGATCGAATGCTCATCTTTCCAGGCAATCCGTATACTCGGGCCTTCTATGTCTGTGGATGACCGCGCGGGATTTGTCTCCATTCGCTCCCATCGTTCCTTTCTCTCATGTACTTGCATCAGGGTGACGCAAAACGTCATTTGTTACTCATTATACCATGACAACAAGCCATGTGGAAACGCGACCAAGCCAATTTTCTCATTGGGCTATCGTCCGACGGTAAAGCTGTTTTCGCCGACGGTGATGTACTCGTTGGACTTCTCTGTCTTCATCTGCAGCTGCACTTTGTACGTTCCGTACAGTTCCAATTTGGTGGAGACAAACGGTTCGGAGAAGTAGAAGCTGTTGGCGTTCAGCGTCGAGTACTTCCACTCTTTGCCGTGGTCCACCTCTTTGCCGTCCGGGCCGATCAGCACCAGGCGCAGCCTCAGGTCTTTCGTCACCGGCGCGTCATCCACCTCGACAAACACGTTAAACGTCCGGGGCACGTCCTTGTCGCTGTACCCTTTGATCGGATTGCTGAAAATGATGTTCTTGTTGCGGGATTGCTGAATGCCTTCCAGCACGAGAATATTGACGTTCGGCTTGACGATCTCCAGTTTTCCGGAGCGTTGATCGTACTCGACAAAGCCTCCCATCCGCTTGACCAGTTTCTGCATCGAAGCGCTCGTGGAAGCGGGCAAGCTATCGACGATGCGCTCGCCGCTCAGATAGACCCGCATCGCGCCTTCGCCCAGGGCCGTGCTTCCAACTCCGGCGATCGTCAGCAACAACAGGGCAGACAACCATGCTTTCTTCATGTCACAATCCTCCAGTATGTTCTGCGCCTCTCTCAGCGCGTAATTTCCCAATTTCTTTTGCATTAACTTATACGCCCAAGCCGGCAAATAGTTGTGGTCGCCCCGCAAACTTTTTTCACAATATCCACAATATCCACAGGCGGATCTCGTGCTGGAGGAAGGACTTATCAACACTCTATTCAGATAAAAGAAAAAGCGACTCGCGTGGAGTCGCTTCAGCATGCAGACAAAGTCCGAGGCGCATGGGAGATTGGGCCCGCTCGCTCGCTTGACGCCCAGCACAGAAGCGGATGAAGTCCGCTCCAAAACGAGACGCGGGGCCCATCCCTCCATGCGACGATGTACATTGTCTACGGCTTCGGTTGATGAATGGGTCGCTCAGATCGGCCATTCCTCCTGTCCGGACAGCCAGGTCAGATAGTCCGTCACCAGGCTGATTGCGATGTCGATCGCCCGCTCGTCCGGTTCGATCTTTGCATGATGCAGGCCGTAGGGGGTATTCACCCCGAGCCAGAACAACAAGCCGGGGATTTCTGACAGGAAAAAGCCGAAGTCCTCTCCCGTCATCGCTTCGCTGCAGCGAATCGGCGTGATGTCCGGGCGCTGGGTGCCCACCCACTCCATGAACTGCTCCGTCAGCAGCTCATGATTGTACACCTGGCAGTACCCGCAGCCGTAATCGATGGCAGCCGTGCACTCGAAACCCGCTTCGATACCTTTGACCAGCGCCTCGATGCGGCTTTTCACCCGGGCCATCGACTCCAGCGACATCGTCCGGATTGTTCCTTCCAACCGCGCCGTTTCCGCGATGATGTTCTGCCGGGTGCCCCCTTCGATTTTGCCCACCGTCACGACGGCCGCATCGAGCGGATCGACGTTGCGGGCCACAATCGACTGCAGCTGCGTCACCAGATGGCTGGCCGCCACCACCATGTCGTTTGCCTTGTGGGGAAAGGCCGCGTGCCCCCCTTGCCGATCAGCTCAATCATCAGCTCCGAGGTGTTGGCAAACAGGATACCCGGCTTGGTGGCGATGTGTCCCACCGGGTACTCCGGCGCGATATGCAGCGCAAAGATGCAGTCAGGCCGCCACTCAGCAAATTCTTCGCTCTCCATCATCGGCTTGGCGCCGCCCGGTCCTTCTTCGGCCGGCTGAAACACGAAGAGCAGATCGTCATCGACGGGATGGTGCACAAAATGGGTCAGAATGCCCAGCCCGATCGCCATGTGCATGTCGTGGCCGCAGGCGTGCATGTACCCCTCGTGCTTGGAGCGGAACGGATAGGTCGTCTCCTCCCGGATCGGCAGACCATCCATGTCCGCCCGCCAGGCGATCGTCCGCCTGGGATGAAGCCCGCGCACCCTGACGAGAATGCCGGTGCGCCAGGTCCTGATCTGCAGGCGCTCCTGCGGCAGCCGCTCCAGATAGTCCAGCAGGTAGCGCTGCGTTTTGTACTCCGCAAAACCGGGTTCAGGTATTTGATGCAAGTCGCGGCGAATCTGCACAAACGCAGAATCGGTCATCCCTCTACACTTCCTTTCCGGTGCCGAGCGCCGTCAGCTGACGGGCAAACTCGTCGATAAACCGGTCCACATCTGCCCGCGTCAAGGTAAGCGGAGGCAGCAGGCGGACGATCGTCTTTTGCGTCACGTCGACGAGGAAGCCCGCAGCCAGCAGGTTTTGCTGCAGCCGGGCCGCTTCTTCGGGTGTAACGTTCAGCGGAATGCCCACCATCATCCCTTTGCCGCGCAGTGCATGAAGCTGCTCCGGCAGGCGCTGTCTCAGCTCTTCCAGACGGCCCCACAGGTAGCCGATCACGTCGCTCACCTGGTCACAAAAAGCCGGGTCGAGCAATTCGTCCAGCACCGCATTGCCCAGCGCGGCGGAGAGCGGCGAGGGCGCAAAGGTGGTGCCGTGATCCCCCGGCTTGAACAGATTCATCAGCCGTTGGCCGGCGATCACCCCGCCGAGCGGCAGACCGCCGCCCACTCCTTTGGCAAACAGGATCAAATCAGGCGTCACTCCGGCGTGCTGATACGCGAACAGACGACCCGTTCGTCCCATGCCGGTCTGGATTTCATCCATGGCAAACAGCACGCCCTCTTCCCGGCAGATCGCCTCCGCTTCCTTCAGAAACGCTTCGGAAAGCGGCACCACACCGCCGGAGCCGAGCACCGGCTCCATCAGGAGGGCGGCTGGCTTTTCGCTGCGGCAGACGGCGCGAAGCTGTTCTGCGTCTTCTGCATCCAGCTCGTAGACGGGAAAGTCAGGCTGGGGAAAATCCTGATAGACATGGGGCTGCCGCGTCAGTCGCACCGCTCCCAGCGTGCGCCCATGGAAGCTGTTGCGCAGGACGGCGATACCCGACCGGCCGGCCCCCTCCGCTTTTGTCCATTTGTGAATCAGCTTGATCGCCGCTTCCGTCGCCTCCGCCCCGGAGTTGGAGAAAAAGACCTTGCCGGGGATGGTGTTGTCGATCAGCCGCTGTGCCAGCCGGATCGCCGGCGGGTTGAGAAAGATGTTGGAGATGTGCAAAAACCGCTCGCCCTGCTCCCGGAGCGCCTGGACAATCCGCGGATGGGAGTGGCCGAGAACATTGACGGCCAGTCCGGTAAACAGGTCAAGATACGCCCGGCCGTCGGTGTCGTACAGATAGTTGCCCTCTCCTCTGGCGATTGCGATCGGCAGCCGTTTGTACGTCGGGACGATGTACTGTTCGTCGAGTGAACGCCAGTCCGTAGCCATCTTCTCACTCACGCTCCTACAGTTGCCGCAGCTCCTGCTTGATTTCCGTCTTGGAGCGTGTCTTTTCGTCGATCTGCTTGATGATGCGCGCCGGAGTGCCAGCCACGACCACGTTCGGCGGAACGTCCTCGATGACGACCGCACCGGCAGCCACGACGGAACCTTTGCCGACGCGAACGCCTTCCAGAATCACCGCGTTGGCACCGACTACCACGTCGTCTTCAATCACGACCGGCTGGGCGGACGGCGGTTCGATCACGCCTGCGATGACTGCACCGGCACCGATGTGGCAGTTTTTCCCGATAGTGCCGCGGCCGCCGACCACCACGTTCATGTCGATCATCGTTCCTTCTCCGATGACAGCGCCAATGTTGATCACGGCCCCCATCATGATGACGGCGTTGTTGCCGATGCTCACCTGGTCGCGGATGATCGCGCCCGGCTCGATGCGCGCCTGGATGCCTTTCATGTCCAGCAGCGGAATGGCGGAGTTGCGGCGGTCGCTTTCCACCACGTAATCGGCGATTTTATCCTTATGCTGTTGCAGCACCGGCTCGATTTCCTTCCATTCGCCGAAGACCACGCCCGTGCCGTTGCTGATAAACGTTTTGGCGCTTGGGCCGAAGTCGATGCCGTCCAGCTCCCCTTTCAGGTATACCTTCACCGGCGTTTTCTTTTCGCTTTTTTGAATAAACGAGATAATTTCATGCGCATCCATCATGTTCACTGTGAATCTCCTCCATCACATGTATGTGAAAATGTAGAAAAAGCAATGAGTGCAGACGCTATCCTCATTGCTTTTTTGATACCTGAAAGCAAACCGTAAATAGCGCTCCACGAAAGGCCGTGCCTTTCATGACAGGGCGACCGTTGTTCACGGGAACCCCAGCCCTCGCCGTCCGAGGGGTACGGCCAGAACTTCGGCGCCTTGGCCTTTCCGTCTTTCCACGCCCCCCGCGTTTGTATGGCAAGACGTACTCTTCCGCAGCGCACCTCTATTTGTTAATGGTTATGGAATTTCCTTTTACTCTATCAAAATCCTCCCCGGGTGGCAACATCTGAATGAAGAAGAAGCGAAACATAATAGTTGACAACGATAATCATTTTCATTATCTTGTAATTGAAAATGATAACCATTATCTATTCGGAGGGCTTATGAAAACGATTATTCTCGTTTATGCAAGCATGACAGGAAACACCCGGGAGATGGCCGATGCAATCGTCGAGGGCATTCGCTCGGCGGGAATCGAACCGGAGGTAAAGGAAGTGCTGGACTGCTCCGCTTCCGATTTGGCCGACTATGACGGCATTGTGCTTGGTGCCTACACGTGGGGAGACGGAGAACTGCCAGACGAGTTTCTGGATTTTTACGAAGAGATGGAAGGGCTTGACCTGCGGGGCAAAAAAGCGGCGGTATTCGGCTCTTGCGACTCCGGCTACGAAAAAGTGGGAGCCGCCGTCGACATTCTGCTGGAAAAAGTAACTGCGCTGGGCGCAGACGTCCCGTTGAACGGGTTGAAGGTGGAACTGTCCCCGTCCGCCCAGGAGAAGGAAACCTGCCGGGAATTCGGACGTTCGTTTGCACAGTCGCTGATGTAGCAAAAGAGCGCTAGCGCCCATCCGTACGGTTCCGGCCTATCTGCCAAGCCGTCTTTTCAAAAAGGACGCATACGTGATACACTGGCGGTCCAGATTCTGTCAAGAGGATAAGGAGGACCGCCCCATGTCTTCACAGGCACCCAGCGTGTACATCCGCCCCCTGACGGCAAATGACGCACCGGCCATGTTGGACCTGCGCGTTCGCAATCAGGCGTTTCTTCAACCGTTTGAACCGATCCGTCCCGCGTCGTTTTTTACCCTGGAGGGACAGCGGGAGCAGCTGGCGTCCGCCGAGCGCGACTTCGCGGCGGGTACCGCCTACGCATTTGGCGTTTTTCTGCGTGAAGGCGACGAGCTGATCGGCCGCGTCAACCTTACCAACATCGTGCGTGGCGCCTGGCAAAACGCCACCATCGGCTACTTTCTCGACCAGTCATGTGTCGGACGCGGCTGTATGACGCAGGCCGTCCGGCAGGTGCTGGATTTTGCGTTTGCCAAAGCCGAACTACACCGCGTACAGGCGGCGGTCATGCCGCGCAACACGGCATCCATCCGCGTGCTGGAAAAGACCGGCTTCCGCCGGGAAGGGCTGTCGCTTCGGTATCTGCAGATCAACGGCGTCTGGGAAGACCACCTGATCTTCGCGATCACGAGCGAGGAGTGGGCGTAAAGCTGCCAGTCCCGTGCCGCCCTGGCAGCGGGAAAGCCGGAGCGCACGGGACATCCTGCCCGTCAGGTTCCGGCTTCTTCCTGCCTCAGCCGCTCCAGAATCCGCCGCTTGCGGTACAGCATCCGGCCCGTTTCCGCCACATCCTGCACGGTGGAGCGGTTCAGGTAAGCGCCAAACAGCATGCCCGCCACCGGTACCATCTGAAACAGCTTTTTCCATCCAAAGTTTTCCGTGTACGTCACCACCACTTCCCGCCAACCTTGCAGTTGGGCAATGACATCCCGCTGTCTTTCGGGCTCGTCAAAGCGGGAGAGCTCCTCCAGGATCGCGCGCTTGCCGACAATGTCGGAAGAGGCAAATTGCAAACATTTGACGATGAACAGCCGCTCCCGTTTTTCCTCCGGGCGGTATCCGTAACAGAGTGCCATCTCCTGCAGCACCTTGAGCGAGGTGCCCAACAGCAGCGGAACGTCGATCGCCAGGGTGAACAGGCCGCCCAACCCCGTTGTCGCTCCCTGCACCGTGGCAAATGCGGCGCGGGATGACACTATTTCCGCTGCCACCTGGTCCATGCTGGCCAGCGGCAATCCCTTGACGTCCTCCTGCTTGGGCCGTCCCTTACCCTGCTGGGCCTCCTGAAACCGCGCATACACCGCCTCATCGCTTACCAGATAGGTACCCCCCTGTTCCAAAAAGGCGGCCATTTCATCGACAGCCGTCCCCAGCTTTTCCCTGACGACGGCAGGCGTAATGCGGTCCAACAGCACAAATGGCAGCCGGCCCAGCTTTTCCCAGAACCACAGGTCCTTCTGATCCCGTTCCCACGCTTCCACTTCGTTCAACGCCTGCAAGAGCATCTCTCTCGTCTCCATGCTGACTCTACTCATCTCCTTACCCGCGCGTCTGCCCCTCGCTGCCCGGCTGTGCGGCCGTTTTACGTAACCGGCAGCGGGTGCGCAGCATCGCTTTTGCAAAGGTCTCCAGTTCTGCGAGAGACGCAAATCCCTCAAAGACCTCACATCGTTCTACGATCCCCAGCTTGAGATGTTTCACCGCGCCGTCCTCCAACCGGAACCCCAGCTTTTCCAATACGCTGCGCTCTTCGTCGGTCACGATTTTCTCTCTCCTTTCCGGCTATGGGGCGGTTTTCCGCTCCTGCCTGCCGGCCTCTGTCTGGCGCAAGCGGGCGATGCCCTCGCGGCACACGCCGTATTCGTACCAGGAGCACCCGGCGCAGAGGAAGGCCAGATCGTCCGGTGCCACCAGGCGGCGGGTGCGCTCCACCAGTTCCGACTTGAGGTAGACCTCTCCCGCCGTCAAGCCCAGATGGGTAAGAACGTTTCGGTCCAGCGTCTGCACGTGCTCTTCCGAATCGGGGGAAGCTTCGCACCGTTCCGCTCCCTTGTTGGGACACGCCTGGCACGCGTCGTCAAAGTCCCGCACCACCCGGATGGGAAAATCCTGCCGGGGATCGCGGATTCGCTCGACGATTTCCCCCATTTTGGCGACAAACGCGGGGCTGTACCCCATCCCCTGAAACCCGTGAACGCACAGCAGATGATGGCCGCGCAGCACAATCGGTTCCATACGTTCCTCCTCCCTGCCGACATCCGGCATCTTTTCCCTGGTTTTATCGTACTGCTTTCACCATCCCGCCACAAGGAGGCTGCCGGGACAAGCATAATGCTGGCGCTGCCGGCAAACGCTAGGGAGAGTCCAAATGAAAGGAGGCTGGATCGATGGACAAGCGGACGGACGAGCGCAAACCGAATCCCGATCAGAAGCACGAACCGACTATCGCGCCCGGGATGGAGATGGACGAGCTGGAAGAAAAGGCGACGGAAGAAGAAATAAAAAACGGCGACTCCACCTCGGTAACCACGCTGTATCTTGACCGGATATAGGAGCATAAATAGGCAAAAACTATATATTTCATCATTTTTATAGATTTGACGAATAACCCCTCCACTGGTACAACGATACCAAGGAGGGATTTTCCATGCATGTAGAGAACCGCTGGAACGCACGGCTGTACGACAGCAAGCTGGACTTTGTCTCCCGGTTTGGCAAAGGCGTGCTGGAATGGCTTCAGCCGCAGCCGGGGGAAACGATTCTCGACCTGGGCTGCGGAACAGGTGATCTCTGTGCCGAGATGGCCAAGGCCGGGGCTGTGCCGACAGGAATGGACCTGTCAGCCGAGATGATTGACACGGCGCGGAGCAAATACCCTGCGCTGCGGTTTTTCGTCGCCAACGCCGAGACGTTTGTGACGGAGGAGTTGTTTGACGCCGTCTTTTCCAACGCCGCCCTGCACTGGATGAAGCGGCCGGAAGCGGTCATCCGCCAGGTGTGGCTGGCGCTGAAGCCGGGCGGACGGTTCGTGGCCGAATTTGGCGGAGCGGGCAACGTGGAACGGGTCGTCCAGGCCATCCGCACCGTCCTGGCAGACAAGGGGCGCGATGCGGACAGCTGCAACCCCTGGTACTTCCCCGGCATCGGCGCCTACACCTGGCTTTTGGAACAGCAGGGCTTTGTCGTCAAACTGGCGCAGCACTTTGAACGGCCCACAGAGCTCCCGGACGGAGAACAGGGGCTGCGCCACTGGCTGGATGCATTCTGCGGCCCGTTTTTTGCCGACATGCCTCCGCAGGAAAAAGACGAAACCTGCGCGATGATCGCCGAACGACTGCGTCCCGCCTTGTTCCGCGACGGCTCCTGGGTCCTGGACTACTGCCGAATCCGGGTCGCCGCCATCAAGCCGCCCGAGCAAAGGCCGCTGCCGTAAAGCGGATTGGCTGAACAGCAGGGCGTCCAAACAAACAACCCGCCTGCTCTGCCGCAATGGCACAAGCAGGCGGGTTTCATTTGAGCCGGAGGCGTGCCGACGCGGCCGTGCTAGAAGACGTCGCCGCCGTTCATCATCAGCACTTCCTCGCCTTCCTCAAGGCCGCTCTTGATTTCGATGAACTCTGCTCCTTCGATCCCGATCTCCACTTCTTTTGGCGTCGGCTCTCCGGTTTTTGGATCCTTCACCATGACCGTTCCCTTGCCGTCCTCCAGCACTTCGACCGCCTGCAGCGGCAGCCGGAGCACGTTTTCCTTTTTCTCGACGTAAATGTCGCAGTCGCCGGTCATGCCGTGCTTCATCTCAGCGGCATCAGTCAGCTCGATTTTCACCGCGAAGCGCACCGACTTGTCCTCTTTCGTCCCCTCTTTGGGCACGTCCACGACCTTGCCGATAAACGGCTTGTTGCCAAACGCCGTCACGTACACCTCGGCCGTCTGACCCACCTTGATGGACGGAATGTCGATTTCATCCACACCCGCCACAAAATACACGGCGCTGCTGTCCATGATGACCATAGCCGGCTTGCTGGAGTCCGGCGTCTCTCCCGGTTTGACCTCCACCTTGGTGACTACCCCGCTGATTGGCGCCGTCACCTGCTTTTTCGCGATCTCCCGCTTCTTCTGCTCGAGGGACAAAAGCGACTCTTTCAAGGACAGTTCCTTCTCCTTCAGGTCCAGTTCGGAGGCGGACATGTCCATTTTCGCCAGCAGTTGACCCGCCTTGACCTCGTCGCCGTTTTCCACTTCCACCTTGCCGACCTTGCCGTGGGTGCCGGCCACAATCTCCACGTCGTCCGGGTCTTCAAACGGCGTCGCCACCTGGCTGGCGAACAGAACGCCGTTTGGATTGACCCACTGTACCTCTCCCAGGTCTCCCACGTACAGAGCTCCTGGCTTTTTCACCAGCACTTCCACGTCGTGAACGCCACCGACGCCTTTTTCCTTCTTGCCGACCAGGTCGACCTTGGTCACCGTTCCGTCGAGAAAGATCATCGACGAGGAGATAAACACTTTCACCTTTTGGCCCACCTTGAAGTGCTCTGCTTCAAAGGCGGAAAATTTTCCGGTAATCTTCAGGTGTTCGGTGTCAACCAGTTTGGCGACCACGGTATCCGGCGTCACCGTGTCTCCTTCCTTGACCAGCACTTCCTTCACCTTGCCGCCCATGGAAAAGACAATCTTGTCCTTCCGGTTTTTCAAATCGTTCAATTCCCGCTTGGCGCGGACAATGCTCAACTCCTGCTTTTGCAGCTCCAGGGCGGCGTCCGAACTGTCGATGGAGAACAGCGGATCTCCCTTGTTCACGCGCTGCCCTTCTTTCACGAAGACCTGCTCCACCTTGCCGGACAGTTCCGGTTTTACTTCCTCGCGCGCCTTTACTTCCACGGTACCAGAGGCAAAAATGGTCTTTTTCACGTCCCCCCTGTCCACGACTGCGGTGGGAAAGGAGGGCGGCTCCTCCTGAGTCTGTTCGGCTGCCGCGTCTTTGGAGCCGAGATAGTGATAGCCGGCGTATCCGCCACCGCCCAACAGGACAATGACTGCCGAAAGAATGATCCACGTTTTCTTTTTCATACTCCCTATCCCCACATTCTTTAATCAGATCGAATCGCTTGCAGCGCGCTCAACCGGGAGGCGCGGATGGCTGGGAAAATACCCGCCAGCAAACCGATGACAAACGAAAATCCGATGGCGAACAGAGACAGCCACGTCGGAATGATGGCCAGGCGCAGTTTCTCCTCTCCCTCGGGTCCGCCGAAGCCGATGTTGAGGCTGTCCATGATGCCGCCCGCTTCTCCAAAGTGGTTGACCAGCTCCACCGCTCCCCAGGCGATGCCGAGGCCGGCCAGTCCGCCAATCAATCCGATGAAGCCCGATTCCATCAGGAACAGCCAGCGTATGTTGTACACGGTGGCGCCGATCACCTTCATGATGCCGATTTCCTTGGTCCGTTCCAGAATGGACATGATCATCGTGTTGACAATGCCGATCGTGGCGACCAACAGCGAGACGGCGGCAATTCCGCCCAGCACGATCTGGATGATGAAGAAGAACTTGTTGATCTGCTCCAGTTCGCGAGCCGGCGACCAGACTTCAAACCCGCGCTCCTTTAGCGCCTGTACAACGCTCTCCACTTTTTCGCGCGATTCCACCTTCACCGTCATCTCGTCAAACTCAAAGCTGTCCTGCTTCGCAGTCTCGCGGTTGCGCCGGGTGCTGCCGCCTCCATCGCCAAATTCGTCGCCCCGGGTGCGGTTGAGCCAGTCGTTGATCTCTTTTACCAGGCTGAGCGGCGCATAGACCGCGTGTCCGTAGCGGTGGTTGTCGTCCTGCCGCAGTTGGCCGACGACTCTCACGCGGATTTCTTTCTTTTCGAAGTGCGGCTCGTCGTCGATCCGGTACTCGCGCGTCAGCACGATCGTAGCCGTCTTGTCGACGAGATTGAACGACTGAGGGGCATCGCCACCGTTAAAACCAGGGCGCATGATCTCCATTCCCCCGCCCCGTTTGGCGTCCGCGCTTCTCCGCCGCGCTTCCCGCCGCTCCTTTTCCACGTCCCGCAAAATGGTGGGAACTCGGTAGGCCACGACGATTTCCTGCGGCGATCCGCTCAGGTAGCTGCCTTTTTCCACGTCATCCTTGCGGTAGGCGGCCGATTCGTGCACGTCCACTCCGACTACCTCGACATACCCTTCTCGCCTGCCCACTTTCAGCTTGGTTTCCCCGTGTATCCGCTTGATCGGCATGACCGCCGCCACGCCGGGTATGCCCTTGATCACCCGCACTGCTTCCATGTTCAGCTTTTTCCGCTGGTCGTCCGGGATAGGCTCGTCCTTTTCGTAATTCCAATACGCCGGTTCTACGTCCAGCTCCGTCAGGTTGCCGAAGTTCTCCAGGCTTTTGACGGCATTTTCCTTCAGTCCCAGACTGAGGGCGATCATCGCCACAATCGCGGCCGTCCCGATCATGACGCCGACGGAGGTCAGCGCCGTGCGCAGCTTCATGCGCCACAAGTTTCGCCAGACGATGCGAAACGAATCCAGAAGTTTCACAGTAGGTTCACCTCATGCCCTCTCTCATGCCGGTTTGGTCCGTTTTTGCACGACCCGTCCGTCCTGCAGATAGATGACGCGGTCGGACTGTTCCGCCACTTCCTGTTCGTGCGTGACGATGATAAACGTCGTGCCGTTTTCGCGGTTCATCCGCTTCATCAACGCCAAGATTTCCTGCTCGGTTTTGCTGTCCAGATTCCCGGTCGGTTCGTCGGCAAGCACAATGCTGGGCTGGTTGACCAGGGCGCGGGCGATGCTGACCCGCTGCTGCTGCCCGCCGCTCAGTTCGTTTGGCTTGTGGTCCATCCGCCCTTCCAACCCGACGCGTTCCAGCATCTCCTTTGCTTTGGCCCGTCTGCTTTTGCGGCTTTCGCCGGCAAAAATCAGCGGCAGTTCCACGTTTTCTAGCGCGGTCAGGTTGGGAAGCAGGTTGTACGATTGAAAAATAAAGCCCATGCACCGGCGGCGAAACAGACACAGTTCATTCTCGTTCAAGCGGGAGATTTCTTCCCCATTGACGAAAATCCTCCCCTCGTCCGGTTTGGTCAAACCGGCCAGCAGGTTCAACAGCGTCGACTTGCCCGATCCGGACGATCCGCACAGGGCGACAAACTCCCCTTTGTCGACGTGCAGATTGATGTCGAACAGCACGGGCACCTTGATCTTGCCCGTCCCGTAGCTGTGATTGACGCCGTTCACCGTCAATTCGCCTGTTCCGTTGGCCATCTCGTTTTCCACCTCGTTTGTCGATACGTGTAAAATTGGCATCCTTTATCTATAGACGCAGTAACTGGAGAAATGTAACGCGACTTGGTAAATATTTTCTTGTTCACGCAAACGCAATACTTTCTTCATGAAAATGTAACACCGCGGTGATCTAATACATGCTGCTCGTTGATACAATAAAGGTGTGAAGAAAAACGAGAGAGGGCGGATAGATGATGAGAATCTATCGGTTTTTGTTTGAAACGGCGTCACGTCAATGGATTGAAATCATCAAGGCACCCAGCATGTTTGAGGCAGCCAAAGAGGCCAAGCGCCTCGCCTCGAAGCGCGCCAAGGCCATGTCCACTCCGATCACCTTCTCGTTCCATCACATTGCATCTGTCTGAAAAAGTAACCCTACATAGAAAATCGCCCACGATATCGAAACGCTTCTCCCCGCCGGAGAGGCGTTTTTTCATGGGACGAACGTATTGACACCGCCTTGGTTTTCCACTTCAATTTAGGTAGAACGTAAACGAACCGCACCATCAGTTGCGGCTGGAAAAGGGAGACATCTGCCATGACGATTCGCAAAGCGTTAACCATCGCAGGATCTGACACCAGCGGCGGCGCCGGCATCCAGGCTGACCTGAAGACGTTTCAGGAGCTGGGCGTCTACGGAATGACCGCCCTGACCGTAATCGTAGCCCAAGATCCGCACAATTCCTGGTTTCACGAGGTGTTTCCGATCGACCTCGGCACTCTGGAGAAGCAGTTGGAAACGGTTCTCTCCGGCATCGGCGTCGATGCCGTGAAAACCGGCATGCTGGGTACGACGGAGCTGATCGAGCTGGCGGCCCGGAAAATCGACCAATACCAATTGAAGAACGTCGTCGTCGACCCGGTGCTCGTCTGCAAGGGAGCGGACGAAGTGCTTCACCCGGAAGTGGCCGACAGCCTGCGCGACGTCCTCGTTCCCCGGGCTACTGTCGTGACGCCCAACCTGTTTGAAGCCGGTCAGTTGAGCCAAATGGGGGCGCTCAAAACCGTCGACGACATGAAAGAAGCAGCCAAGCGCATTCACGACAAAGGGGCGGCCTACGTGCTGGTCAAAGGCGGCGGCAAGCTCGCGCACGAAAAAGCGATTGACGTCCTGTACGACGGCCACACATTTGACATTCTGGAAGGCGAGCGGATCAACACCACCTACACGCACGGCGCCGGCTGCACCTACTCCGCCGCCATCTGTGCGGAGCTTGCCAAAGGCAAATCGGTGCGCGAGGCGGTAGCGGTAGCCAAGGCGTTCATCACCGAAGCGATCCGCCATTCTTTCCCGCTCAATCAATACGTCGGACCGACACATCACGGCGCGTACCGCAGCCTGCAACACAACTGACAGCAAAAAACTCCAATCCGTCCGCTGCTTCGGACAGATTGGAGTTTTTTTGTGTTACGCTTCCTTTTTGATCGCCAGCTCCACCTGCTGCTGTGCAGAACCCGGTTTTTTTCGCATCGAGCTGACCGTGTACACGAACAGCGCGCTCCAGATCAAGCCGAAGCTGACCAGGTGAACGCCGCCAAATGTTTCGCCAAACAGGAACACCGCCATGAACAGCGAGATCGACGGGGCCAGGTACTGGATAAACCCCACCGTGGACAGCGGCAGCAGCTTGGCCGCTTGAGCGAACCAGAAGAGCGGCAAGGCCGTCGCCACGCCAGACAGCGTCAACAGTGCAATCTGCCAGCCTGTCACGTGGGAAAGCGTGTCCGTCCCGCTGACGTGCAGCGTCACCAGGTACCCCAGCGCCACCGGAGCCACCACCAGCGTTTCCCAGGCCAGACTGATGATCGCGTCCGTTTTTATCAACTTTTTGACCAGCCCGTAGCAGGCAAACGTCAGTGCGAGGGAAATCGCGACCCACGGTACCCTGCCGTAGTGCGCGGTCATCACGGAAACGCCGGCTGCGGCCAGCGCAATCGCCATCCACTGCCCCTTTCCCAGCCGCTCTTTGAGGAACAAGACGCCAAAAAGCACGTTCAGCAGCGGGTTGATGTAGTACCCGAGGCTGGTTTCCAACACGTTGCCGTTGTTGACCGCCCAGATGAAAATCAGCCAGTTGGCGCTGATAAACAGCGAACACAGGAGGAGCGCCCCTCTCTCCTTCGCCGTCGAAATCGCCTTTCGCATCTGCAGCCAGCGCTTCGTCACAAACAGCAGTACGGCAACAAAAACGAGGGACCAGACAATTCGGTGGGCGAGAATCTCCCACGCGGCCATTTCCTGAAACACCTTCCAATAGAGCGGCAGCAGTCCCCAGGCCAAATAGGCCCCCACCGCGTAGAAGACACCCTTTCTCATCTCTCCAGCCTCCATGAATTATTTGCTCTGTCATCTCTAGTGTAGCTGAAGCAGGCCGGAACAGCTATCTATTAACATGCAGCATATTGGCCGGGAGAAGGCACATGCTTGCACGCCACGGCAGTTGTTTAGCATAGTAACGAATCATCACAGCAGTATGATAAAGATATGTGTAAAATTTTATTGTATCATTTCTGAATCTCATGTACAATAATTTTCGCATACTTATGTTTTGTCACAAGAAAGGAACGTTTGCTTATGAGTTACTGGCGATCCGTGCTGCTCGTCCTGGCCGGCGCGTGCAGCTACGGCGTGCTTTCTGTCATCATGAAATCCGCCTTTTCCGCCGGTTTTACCCCGGTCGAATTAAGCGGCGGGCAGCTTGTGTTCGGGACGCTGATCATGTCCGGCGTCGCGCTGTTCCTGTCCAGGCAGCGGTTTCGGCTGCGCCACCTGCTGATCCTGCTGCCGTCCGGCCTGATGATGGCCGGCACCAGCCTGTTTTACCACCGGGCGGTCAGCGAAATCCCGGCCTCGCTCGCCATTGTGCTGCTGTTCCAGTTTACCTGGATTGGCGTGCTGATCGAGTGTATTGCCGACCGCAAGTGGCCCGGACCGGAAAAATGGGCCTCGCTGGTCCTCCTCGGCATCGGCACCGTGCTGGCCAGCGGCCTGATGGAATCCGGCCTGCATGACGTCAGCGCCACCGGTCTCATCTATGGTCTATTGTCCGGGTTTACGTTTGCGATGGTGATCTTTCTCAGCGGACGGCTGGCGCCGGACGTGAACCCGTATCTGCGCAGCGCCGTCTCCATTGGCATGGCCGCGCTCTGCCTGTCGCTGGTCTATCCGCCGACCTTCCTCATCAACGGCAGACTGTGGGACGGATTGCTGCCGTACGCCCTGCTGGTGGCCTGCTTCGGCTCAGCCATCCCGATTCTCTGTCTGTCGATTGGCGTGCCGCGTATCGGCAACGGATTGGCGACCATTCTCAGCGCAGCCGAACTGCCGGCAGTCGTGCTGCTCTCCAGTCTGGTGCTGCACGAACAGATCAGCCTCTACAAGTGGAGCGGTGTGCTGTTGATCCTGGCCGCCATTGCCGTGCCGCAGATCAAGTGGAATCGGCTGGTCCATCCTGCCCGAAAGCCTCACCGGCATAAGATGTAAAAAAGGATACGGCAAGGCGCTGAACGGTTCAGCGCTTTTGCCTCATGCACCATGCGGGCGTGTCGACCGGATAACAGGTTGGCGCGCCTGTTTTTGTGCGCCTTCGCCCTCCCATACCCCAAAACGTGGCAGCCTTGAAAAGGAAGCGGCGAACTTAAGCGCATTTACTCGTCACAATATTGCGAAAGTGAAAGAGAAAGGCGTCCGCCCGTGGAAAAGCGGCCTGGTACAGAAACGATTCAAAATCAAAAAGCCCGGCGCTTGCAGCGGTTTGCTGCACTCACCGGGCTGTGTGAACATAGATGGTGCGTTCGGCGAGACTCGAACTCGCACGGGTCGCCCCGCCACCCCCTCAAGATGGTGTGTCTGCCAATTCCACCACGACCGCATGTGTCTGGGTTGGGGACGTCCTTTGGTGAATAAAAAAATGGGGCGATCGATGGGAATCGAACCCACGAATGCCGGAGCCACAATCCGGTGCGTTAACCACTTCGCCACGATCGCCATGTACATATGGTAGCGGTGGAGGGGCTTGAACCCCCGACCTTTCGGGTATGAACCGAACGCTCTAGCCAGCTGAGCTACACCGCCAGAAACATTTGGAGCGGGTGATGGGAATCGAACCCACGCGACCAGCTTGGAAGGCTGGGGTTCTACCACTGAACTACACCCGCACGCGTTATCGGCCAGCGCAGCAGATCGGATGCTGCTCTGCGCCGCCCGTTGCTGATGAGAATAAGAATGGTCGGGAAGACAGGATTTGAACCTGCGACCTCTTGGTCCCGAACCAAGCGCTCTACCAAGCTGAGCCACTTCCCGACGTGGAGGTGAGACACGGGCTGTGCCAACTTCCCACCTCTTGCTATGGCGTGCCCTGAGAGATTCGAACTCCCGACCTTTTGATTCGTAGTCAAACGCTCTATCCAGCTGAGCTAAGGGCACAAAACGATGTAAGAGATTGCACTGGAGCGGACGACGGGGCTCGAACCCGCGGCCTTCGCCTTGGCAAGGCGACGCTCTACCAGCTGAGCTACGTCCGCATGTTAATACCTTCTGAGATGTAACAATCAAGACATTTTGTATGGTGCGGTCGAGAGGACTTGAACCTCCACGGTGTTGCCACCACTAGAACCTGAATCTAGCGCGTCTGCCAATTCCGCCACGACCGCATATGTCATTGTACCCGTAAAGGTGGTGGAGGCTGACGGGATCGAACCGCCGACCCTCTGCTTGTAAGGCAGATGCTCTCCCAGCTGAGCTAAGCCTCCGCTCCGTCCGCAAAGTGAACGGAGGCTTCTCAGCGAATCCGTATGCTTTGCGGGGTCCCCCGGACAGCGTCCAGGGGGATTTTTCTATGGTGACCCGTAGGGGATTCGAACCCCTGAATGACAGCGTGAAAGGCTGCTGTGTTAAACCACTTCACCAACGGGCCAGGTGATTGATGGCGGATGGAGTGGGATTTGAACCCACGAGACGAGTCATCCCCGTCTACACGATTTCCAATCGTGCTCCTTCGGCCTCTCGGACATCCATCCAGATCGTTTTTGCCGTTCTCTCATCGGCAAGAATTAATCTATCACATCTCAAAAGCTTTTTCAAGTGGTATTTTAAAATTTTTTTCTGGTTAAAAGAGAAGATGTTGGCCTCGTGCTTATTTCATTGTATCGATTCCGCTTATGAAAGGCAACGCAAAGGCCCCCTCGCTCACAAGCACAAAGGGGCCTTTTTCGCCCAACAGCGGGAAAGCAGTCTGGCCGTCACCCGGCCGATACGCGCTCTTCTCCCCGGCTTACACGCGGTCGATCGCTCCGTATCTGCGGACATCGTCTGCGGTGATCCGCGCCAATTGATTCAAAAACTCGATCTGAAATTGTCCCGGGCCTTCCGCTCCTTTGCCGGCAGCTGCCACTTCCGCCGCCACGCCATAGCTGACGAGCGCAGACGCCCCCGCAAGCAGCAGGTCTTTCTCCACCGCAACAAACGCCCCCAGGACGGATGTGAGCAGGCAGCCCGTGCCCGTTACCTTGGTCAGGATGGGATGGCCGTTGCGGATGAGGTAGGTGGTGCGGCCGTCCGTGATGACATCCGTTTTCCCCGTAATCGCGACGATCGTGCCCAACTGCTTCGCCGCCGACTGCGCGAGCGAGACTACATCGCCGCTCCCTTCCCCCGCATCGACGCCTTTGATCGTCCAGCTCTCGCCGATCACATGAGCGATTTCCGCAGCGTTGCCGCGAATGACGGACACCCGGACCTCCCGCATGATCGTTTGCGCGGTTTTCGTCCGATAGGCGGTCGCCCCCCGCTCCCACCGGGTCGAAGATGACCGGCACGCCGTGCTGATTGGCCGAACGGCCCGCGATCAGCATGGCCTCCACCTCTGCCTCATTCAGCGTGCCGATATTGAGCACCAGCGCGCCGGCGATTTTGGCCATGTCCGCCACCTCTTCCTTGGCGTACGCCATGACAGGCGAAGCGCCCAGGGCCAGCAGGCCGTTGGCGGTAAAGTTGGTGACGACGACGTTGGTGATGTTGTGGACGAGGGGGTTGGCCTCACGCACCTTCACCAGCGTATTCCCGATGTCTTGCAGCAATGTCATGAAAAGCGCCTCCTGATCCTTTGGTCGGTTGTCCTCTCATTATCTCACAAGACCGAGGCGTGAGACAGACAAGCACGCACGCAAGCTGCCCTTTTGCCGTGAAAAAACCCCTCGCGGCAAACAGCGATACGCGCTGTATTACCAGGAGGGGTTCGCGTTGGATGGACCTGCCGGCATTTACCTCATCCGGTCTGAAACTGGTTTGGCATCAATGATCCGGCAGGGTAAGCGAACGCGATATGCTTTTTGTTTCCGATTCGTCGCCATCATCTACCCGGCCGCTTGCAGCGGCGGTCCAGTTGACCACCCGGCTGGCAATCGTCACCGCCAGGATCGTGTAAAGCGTTTCGCGAATCGGCAGGTACCACAGCGACAGACTGAGCACCAGCGCGTCCAGCAGCAGAAAGACCGTTCCAATCGACAGTCCGATCTGACGGCTGAGCAGCACGGCCAGGATGTCGTCCCCGCCAGTGGCGCCGCCATACCGCAAGACGATCCCCGCCCCCCAACCGGTCAGCAGGCCGGACAGCAGGGCGGCCAGCGGCATGAGGCCGCTCAGATCAACGTGCAGCGGCGAGAACCGCTCAAACAAATCGTAAAAGACGGAAAAGGCGATGGATGCAATGATGGTGTTGGCCAGAAACTGACGTCCCTTCACGTGAAAAGCGACGAGAAACAGCGGAATGTCGAGCGCCAGCGTCGTGATCGCCGGCGACAGGTCAAACGCGTACTTGGCCAGCAGGGCCAACCCGACAAACCCGCCCTCCGACAAATGGTTCTGAGCATTGATGTGATAATACGCAAATGCCAATACAAACGCGCCGAACACAATCCAACACAATTGGCGAACGTACGCAACTGCTCTCCTCATCTGAGATTCCTCGCATCGTAAACCGTTTTGGCGCGGGCGCCCTTCCGGCTACGGAGGAACTCCTGACGATTCGATCTCGTTTCATATCCATTATCTCGCTTTCGTAGCAGGTTGGGTCGCCCAAGAGACGATCAACAGCTACGTCGCTAGATGTAGGAGAGGTCATAACGTTTCCAGATGGTCTTATACGGACCCATCGGTATCAAGATCCTTTCCTGTTTGATGCCTCCATTTTACCATAATCAGGGGGGAGGCGTCGAACGGCCGGAAGGCGCAAAAAGCCGCGACTTCGCGGAAAAAACCGCCCTTTTCCGTGTTTGGACTGCGTACGTCATTGATCCCCGCAGATTTCCGCTGTTTCCGTTGTTTTTGGCCAGATGTTTGCCCCTTGTCCGCGCCTCGTTTTGGAGCGGACATGATCCAGGCCCCCATCACCCATGCGCCACGTACTTTGAGTCAGCGTACACCTTCCCCGCTGCGGCACTGTTGGATATAGCGTTCGATCTGCTCCACCGTCGGCATCGCCTCCGAGCAGCTGTGGGAGGAAATGACAATCGCAGCGGCAGCAGCCCCGTATTCCATCGCCTTCGCAATGTCCCATCCCTGCATCAGTCCGTAGATCAGAGCGGCGGCATAAGAATCTCCCGCACCAAACGTCTTGACCACCTTGGCCGGAAAAACCCTTCCCGTATAACACTGGCCGTCGTTGGTGTACGCGACGGAACCGTTTTTCCCGTGTTTGATCAAGACGATCCTGGCCCGGCAGTCAAACCATCTTCTCGCCGTGACGGCGTCATCGTGCCGGTCATTGCGATCGAAGTGTTCCATCCGGTCAAATTCTTCCCGGGTGCCGATCAGGACGTCACACTTTTCGGCAGCCAGCTTGTAGTAGATCGCCGTTTCTTCCGCAGAAGTCCACGTGTACGGACGGTAGTCGAGATCAAAAAACGTCACGACGCCGTGCCTATTGGCGTAGTCCAGGGCGAGAAACACCGCTTCTCGCGACGGGCTCTTCGCCAGCGCCGTGCCGGTGATCAGGATCGCTTTGGCATTTTGAATCGTCTCTTCCTTCACGTCGTTGGGTTCCAGCCGCAAATCCGCGGTATTCTCCCGATACATCAGGATGCTGCAATCGGTTGGGCTTTTGATTTCGGTAAACGTCAGCCCCGTTACGCTGCCCGACCGGTCGACGATTACCTGGGAGGTGTCAATCTGATTCTGTTTCAGGTAATTGACGATAAACCGCCCCATCTGATCATCCGCCACCCGGCCGATAAACCCCGTTTTCATCCCCAACCGGGACAAGCCGATGGCGATGTTGGCCGGGGAGCCGCCCACGTATTTGGTAAAGGTCGTCACTTCTTCCATCGGGCGGTTGATCTCATTGGCATTCAGGTCGATGCACAGCCTGCCGATCGCGATGAAATCCATCGGCTTGCGGCTGTCAAAGGTCAGATTGTTCATGGAGCATCCCCTTCCCTTCCATCCTGCCGGCTGGCCATTTTGCTTGCCATTACCCACTCATGGGCCGGATCGTTCTGAAATTTCCACGTGCGCACCGGTCCCGCCATGACGTTTAAATAGTAGACGTCATAGCCGGGCGGGGCGGAAACGGGGTGATACCCTTTGGGGACCAGTACCGCATCGCCATCGTGCACGGTCAGCGTCTCGTCCAGTGAGCGGTCGTCCGTGTACACGCGCTGTACGGCGAAACCGTGACCGGGATTGATTTTGTAGTAATACGTTTCCTCCAGATAAGATTCATGCGGCAGATTGTCCTGATCGTGCTTGTGCGGCGGATAGCTGGACCAGTGGCCTTCCGGTGTGAACACTTCAACCACCAGCAAACTGTCCGCCGGCTGCTGTTCCGGCAGAATGTTGTGAATTCTTCGCTCGATGTTGCCCGCTCCCCGCTGCTCAACGCCGACGTCGGCGGGAGAAATCAGGCGGGCGGGGTACGTTCCTTTCCCCGGCGCCCGACAGACCGCCAGTTCCACGTCCGTTACAGCTGTTACTTCGCAATGGTCGCCCGGAGGGACGTACACGGCATACGGCGGTACTTTTTCAAAAACGTTCATGCGCTGGCCGATGCTTTCCCATGCTGCGCGGGCGGTGGCGGCATGAGCGATGCCCGTCAACAGCACGATGCACACTTCCTGATCGCCGGTATGCTTTTTCAGTGTCTGCCCTTTTGACAGCGCGTACACCTCAAAGCCGATGTATTTCCACCCTGCCGATTCCGGGGTAACGCGCAGCACCAACCCTGCTTCGTCCGGTCGGGAACCGGGAACAATCAGCGTACTCATCGTCTCCCTCCTATCTCTGCTTCGCCGCTGACCGAATCGTCGCCTCGAGATATTCTTTTGCCCGCTGCGCATACGTGTAGGGATGAGCGACAGCCGGGTCCTGTTCCGCTTCGACAATCAGCCAGCCAGTGTAGCCGTTTTCCAGCAGCTTCTGTATGATCGGCGCAAAGTCAATGCAGCCATCGCCCGGCACCGTGAACATTCCCAGCTTTACCGCCGTGAGAAAATCCAGGTTCTGCTGCCGGACATGCTCCAGCACATCCCGGCGGACGTCTTTCAGATGGACGTACTGGATTCGCTGTCCGTGCTTCTCTGCCAGTGCCAGCGGATCGTATCCGCCGTACAGCGCATGCCCGGTATCGAACAGCAAATGCACCAGGGCCGGGTCGGTCGTCTCCATGAGCCGATCGATCTCGTCCGCCGTTTCCACCACGGTGCCGGCGTGGTAATGATAGACGAGCTTCATGCCGTGTTCCCGGCACAGGCGGGCCGCCCGATGCAGTCCCTCCACCAGCGACTCCCACTGGTCATCCGTCAGTTTGCGGACTGCCGTGTCGCCCGGTGCGCGCCGGGGGTCCCAATGCATCGACCCGCCCATCTCGCAGGCGATCACATGCTCGCAGCCCATTTCCTTCAGATAACGCACCCATGAGCCAAAAATCTGCAATTCCTCTTCCAGACGGTTGGCGTCCGAAAACAGCGTCGCCACAAACTTGCTGGCCAGCTGTATGCCGTACGCGTCCAGTTTGGCCTTCAGCGCCGCAGGTTCCTGCATGAACAGGCGACCCATTTCAGTGGCAACATAGCCGAGTGCAGACATTTCGGACAAAACCTGATCCTGCGTGTAATGGTCGCCGAGGCCGGGAATATCGTCATTCACCCAGCCGATGGGGGCGATTCCGATGCGAAAGGGATTGGGTTGACTCATCTTGCACACCCCGTTTTTGGTTTAGTATGGTCGTGCGTGTTTTAGGTTCGCTTCCTTTTCCCGATACGCTGCCCTCACCGCAGCGTTGTGCGAAACCCCCGCGATGCCGACATGCCACCATGCTTCGTACCCGCCGGTCATCGTCTTTGGCAGCACCTTGATGTCGAGCAGGGTAGACACGGTTTGCCGTTTCGCGTCTGCGATGGCTGCCCGCAGTTCATCTGTCGTCCGCACACGGTATGTTTTTACGCCGTATCCGGCGGCGCTGCCGGCGTAATCAACGGTCATCAGGCGGCCGTCCAGGCGACCGGTTTCCGGGTTCCGGTAGCGGAATTCCGTCCCGAAGCTGCCCATGCCGTTGCCCATTTGCAGGTTGTTGATGCACCCGAACGAAGCGTTGTCAAACAGCAGCACATTGATTTTTTTGCCTTCCTGGATGCTCGTCAGCAATTCAGAATGCAGCATCAGGTAGCTGCCGTCCCCCACCATGGCATAGACTTCTTTGTCCGGTTCGGCCATTTTGACGCCCAGCGCCCCGGCGATTTCATACCCCATGCAGGAGTAGCCGTATTCCATGTGATAGGTGTTCGGCCGGCGGCATTCCCACATCCGCTGCAGGTCGCCGGGGAGGCTTCCCGAGGCCCCGACGATGATCGCGTCCTCCTCAATCAAGGCGTTCACCAGGCCGATCACCTCGGTTTGCGTCAGGCAGGATTGGAAGGTGTCTGCGAATTCGGGCAGCACCTGATCGAGCTGGCCGGCCACTTCCGGCGTGAACCCCTGCTTCCGGTACTGAATGCTGCGCAGACGGTCCAGCTCTTGCTGCCACGCCTGTTTGGCCTGTTCGATCTCATCCGTGTACCCGGACCGGTATCCGATCCGTTCCAGTTCGGTTTCCAGCGCGAGCAGGGCCAATTTGGCGTCAGCGACGATTTTCACCGCGTCCAGCTTGCTCGCGTGGTACTCGGAAACGTTGATCGTGAGCACATCCACATCCGGATGTTGAAACAAGCGTTTCGACCCCGTCGTAAAGTCGGTGAATCTGGTGCCGATTCCGATGACGACATCTGCCTCTTTGGCCATCCGATTGGCCGCGAGGTTTCCGGTCACGCCGATGCCTCCCAGATTGTACGCATGACCGCTGTCCACCGCGCTTTTCCCGGCCTGGGTCTCCCCGTACGGAATGTGAAACGTTTCGGAAAAGCGCCGCAGGGCATCAGCCGCATCGGAATAACGAACGCCCCCGCCGCAGATGATGATCGGCTTTTTCTTGTGCCGCAGCAGCTCCACCGCATCGCGCAGCGCCGATTCGCTCGGAATCCGGCGGTCGATCCGGTGGACGCGCTTTTGGAAGAAAGACTCGGGAAAGTCATACACTTCTCCCTGTACATCCTGAGGGAGGCAGATGGTTACCGCCCCTGTATCAGCCTGATCGGTGAGCACGCGCATGGCGTTGAGCATGGCGGTCATCAACTGTTCCGGTCGGTTTACCCGATCCCAGTACTTGCTGACAGCGCGGAAAGCGTCATTGGTGGTGATGGTCAGGTCATGGCCGTGTTCGATCTGCTGCAAAACGGGGTCCGGCTGCCTGGTGGCAAACGTATCGCCAGGCAGCAGCAGGACCGGTATCTGATTGGCGGTCGCCGTCGCCGCGGCTGTCAGCATGTTGGCCGCACCCGGCCCAACCGACGACGTGCATGCCATGATCTGCCGACGGTTTTTTTGCTTGGCAAAGGCCACCGCGGCGTGTGCCATCCCCTGCTCATTTCGCCCCTGGTACACTTCCAGCTCTTCCGCATATTCTTCCAGCGCCTGGCCAAGTCCCAGTACATTTCCGTGGCCAAATATGGTGAAGATTCCCTTGACGAACCGCTCCTGCCTGCCGTCCCATTCCACATACTGCTGCTGCAAAAAGGCTACCAACGCTTGCGCCGTTGTCAGTCTCCTCGTCTTCATTCCGTTCGTGTCCCACCTTTCGCATCTTGCCGGAACTCACGATTTTTGTTTCAGGATTTTCTGTTTTTCCGGGCGTCGAGAAAGACAGCGGTGACAATGATCCCGCCCTTCAAGATCTGCTGCCAGTACGAGGATACGTTGAGCAGGTCGAGACCGTTGTTCATCACGCCGATGATCAGCGCCCCGATAATGGTGCCGCCAATCGTTCCGATCCCGCCGGACAGGCTGGTGCCGCCAATCACCGCTGCGGCGATCGCGTCCAATTCATACATCACGCCCGCCGTCGGCTGACCGGAGGCGATCCGGGACGTCAGGATGATCCCGGCAATCGAAGAGAGCAAACCGGCATAGGCGTAAATCATGATCTTATACCTGTCGACCGGAATCCCCGCGATCCTCGCCGCTTGTTCATTCCCGCCCATCGCATAGACGTACTTGCCAAATTTCGTTTTGGTCAGCAGGAGATAAGAAACCAGTCCGACCAGGGCAAAGATGATGATGGGCAGCGGTATCCCGAACACCGCTCCCTGGCCGATGAACTTGAACGAATCGGACAGATTTCCGATCGGTCTTCCGTCACTGAAGAGCAGCGCCGCCCCTCGCGCCCCGGTCATCATCCCCAGGGTGACGATAAACGGGGCAATTTTTCCTTTGGCAATAATCGTCCCGTTGATCACTCCTGTCAAAAGTCCGATCCCCAGTCCGACGGCGATCGGAACCACGAGCGGATAGCTGTCCGGATGCGCGAAAGTTGCGACAACTACGGACACGAGCGCGATCACGGAACCGGATGAGAGGTCGATCCCGGTGGTGATGATCACCATCGTGACGCCAATCGCCACAATGCCGACGATCGACATCTGCCTGACGATATTGAGCAAATTGCCAGATGTAAAGAACGTAGGGGACAGAATCGACATCACCAGGATCAGCGCGATCAGAATAAAAAGCATCCCGTATCGTCCGAAGAGGCGGAAGGCCGTTTCTTTCCAGCGGCGTTTTCCGACTGCTTCGGACTTGTTTGGCTTGTTTGCGATCGTCACTTCACTGTTCATCCGCACGTCCTCCAGACTTGTATGAGACTAGCTGGCGATCAGCTCGCCGGTCGCCAACTGCATGATTTTTTCCTGGGTCGCCTCCTCCCGGCGCAATTCCCCCATTTTTCGTCCTTCGTGCATTACGATGACCCGGTCGCTCACACCCAATATTTCCGGAAGTTCGGAGGAAATCACCACGATGGCTTTGCCCTTTTGGGCCAGATCGGCAATCAGTTGGTAGATTTCCAATTTGGCCCCCACATCGATCCCGCGCGTCGGCTCATCCAGGATCAAGATGTCGGGATCGTGAAGCAGCCAGCGGGCAAGCAGCGCTTTTTGCTGATTCCCGCCGCTCAGATACTTGATCGTTTGAGACAGGCTCGGCGTCTTGATGGCCAGCTGCTCACACTGCTGCCGACAATCGGCCTGGATTTGCCCGGCATTGAGAAAGCCGCAGGTTGTGTAGCGATCGATGTTCACCGTGATCATGTTGTCCTGCACCGACAGCGGGAGGAACAGGCCCGTTCCCTTCCGATCCTCTGTCAAAAATCCCATCCCGCACCGAATCGCATCGCGCGGCGAACGAATCGCCGTTTTCCTGCCCTTCACCACGATCTCACCGGAATCGGGAGGCACAATCCCAAATACGCTCTCCATTACCTCCGTTCTGCCAGACCCCATCAGCCCTGCAAAGCCGACAACCTCTCCCCGGCGGACTTCGAAGCTGACGTCCGCGAATTTCCCCGCTCTGGTCAGACGGTTGACCGCCAGCACGACCTCTCCGATGTCCGCACGCTTTTTCTGAAACACGTGATGCAGCTCCCGCCCCACCATCATTTCGATCAGGTGCTCCTTGCTGATGCGGTCGCTCGGCCTTGTGCCCACGTACTTTCCATCGCGCAGGACCGTTATCTCGTCCGTGATCTGCGCCAGTTCTTCCATTTTGTGCGTAATGTAGATCATGGACACGCCTTCCTTTTTCAGCGATCGAATGATGGAAAACAGATGCTGGACTTCTTTTTCCGTGATCGCGGACGTCGGTTCGTCCATGATGATCAGCTTGGCTTGGCGGGAAATCGCCTTGGCGATCTCGACCATTTGCGTATGGGCGATGCTGAGGTCAATCATCTTTGCTCGCGGGTCGATGTCAATCTCCAGCCGCTCGAACAGCCGCCTCGTGTTCTCCTCCATCTCTCTCTGCTTCACCCACCCCGTAAACCGGTAACTGGGCTCTCTTCCCAAAAGATGTTCTCGGCCACGGTCATGTAGGGGATCGGGCTGAGCTCCTGGTGAATCATTGCGATCCCTTTGTCGAGCGCCTGTTTGACATTGGACAGCTTCAGCTCTTCCCCGTCAAAGATAATGCGCCCGCTGTCCGGACTGTACATCCCGATCAGGATTTTCATCAGGGTTGATTTGCCCGCGCCATTCTCCCCCAGCAGGGCGTGTACGGTCCCTTTCCTCACCTTGAGCTGTACGCGGTCCAGAGCTTTTACTCCCGGAAATGCCTTGGAGATATTCTCCATTTCCAGGATGTACGTGCTGTGCATGACGACTCCCCCCGCTTTACTGCCATTTTTTCATGTACTCGTCCACGTTCTCTTTGGTTACCAGTTCATACGGAATCCAGTTGAACTTTTCCACCTTTTCGCCTTTGGCCGCTTTGATCGCCACTTCCAGGCCGCCTTGTCCCTGGCCGATCGCATTTTGATACACCGTCACCTGCAATTTTCCGGCTTTTACGTATTCCAACGCATCCGGAGTGGCATCGACGCCGGCCACGACGACGTCTTGCAGTTTACCAGCCGCTTCCAGTGCCATGATCGCGCCGATGGCCATTTCATCATTGTTGGAGACAACAGCGTCGATTTGCTTTCCGGACTGGAGCCAGTTTTCCATCAAGGCCATGCCTTTGGCCCGATCCCATTCTGCCGTTCCTTCCAAGACCACCTGCATGTCCGGGTACCGCTCGATGACCTGCTTGTTCCCTTCCGTTCGCTTGATCTGCGCCTCGTGCCCCATCTGTCCGTTCATGATCGCGATGTTTCCTTTTCCGCCGAGCAGTTTTGCCACTTCCTCCATTTCCATGAGACCAGCCTTGATGGATTCGGACCCCACATAGGCGGTAGCTGCTTCCACCCCGTCGTATATGCGGTTCACGACCACGATCGGCAGATTGGCCTGGTTTGCTTTTTCGACCAGATTGGGCGCGGACGTGGTATCGACGGGAATCAGCACGATCGCGTCCACTTTCTGCTGGATGAAATTCTCCACCTGGGAGAGCTGCTTGCTGGCGTCATTCATCGCATCGACGTAAATCACTTCCACGTTCTCCTGCGTTTTTTCGTACTGTTTCATACCGTCCTGCAGGTAGCTCAACCACTTGTCATCAAAGTCGGGAAGTGCTGCGCCGATCACAATCTTGTCCTTCTTGTCAGAGCCTGCCTGCTGCGCTGTCTCCTGGTCAGCTCCGCATCCGGCGACCAAGACAGCGACCAGACATACAATCAACCACCATGCACCCTTTTTTTGTCCCTTCATGAATAGCCCCCTCCTTATTTGCAGGCGATCCTGCCCGTTTGCACGCCGCGTTCCATCGTAGACAGGTAGACCCGATCCGCTCTTTATTCCGGACTCCCCCCTCGATTGTGATCTTTTTCCCGGTGTCAAATGATTGAGTGGCCGCGATGGCGATTTGCAGATTGCGTCTGCCGTCTGCTTCCGTAACGCATGGTGTTTGCTTGTGCTGGACACAGTGGATGAAATGGGCAAGTTCCAATCGGTAGGCATCGTCAAAGCGGGTCTGAAAATCGGGGATGATCTCGTAGTGGCTGCCCTTGTGGTTCAGATACGTGATCGATTGATTGCGAAGCGTTCCAATAAACAGCGAGCCTTCCGTGCCAATGATTTCCGTGCGGATGTCGTGACCGTAGGGCGAGTTTCGGCTGGCCTCGATATCCCCTGCTGCACCGGAATCAAATTCGACATACGTGAGCGCCTGATCCACATCGTTGTACTCTTCCATAAACGAATGCACTAGCACTCGCCCGTGTGCGGACACGGCGGTGATTTCCGCCCCCATCAGGTACCGCGCCATGTCGTAGTCGTGGATGGAGACGTCCATAAACATCCGTCCGCTGTGCTTGATAAACGAAGCGGGCGGCGAACCGGCGTCACGGGAAATCGCCTTGAAGTAAAGGGGCTCTCCTATATCTCCAGCGCTGATCCTGCGCTTTGCCTCGGCGTAGGCAGGATCAAACCGCCTCATGAAGCCCACCTGGCAGATCACCCCGCTCTCCTTGACGATGCGGATGATCTCGTCCGCCTCTTCGAGATGCTGCGTGAGCGGTTTTTCCACAAACACGGGCTTGCCGTGTTTTGCCGCTTGTTTGATCATGTCGGCATGGGTGCTGGTCGGCGTCACAATAATGACCGCGTCGACATCGGGATCGGCAATGACCTCCTCCGGATTCTTCGCCCACGTTTGCAGGCCGAATTCTCCTGCAACCTGTTCCGCCCGTCCTTCCATCGTGTCGGCAACACTCACCAGTTTGGCCCCGCCGATCTGGTGGGTGGCGATATTTTTCGCATGGTGATACCCCAGGCGTCCCAATCCCAGAACTGCACAGCGAACCGTCATGGAATCACACTCCTTTCCGACCGGTAAATTTACAATATATTCAGACCATTTTGCTCATTGTCCGGACCCACCATCCGGTCCGTACCTGCTGCTCGCGTAAAGCCTTTTGCCAAACCATTTCTGCTGCACGTCCGTACCTGCTGCTTGTGCAATGCCTTCCGCAGCATCACTGCCGGTGCCTGCCCGCCTACCGTGCCGCCTGGCGCATCTCGATGCGCCTGCCCGTTTTGGCGCTTTCGTACACGGCTTCCAGCAGTTGAATCGAACGATATCCGTCTTCGGCAGTTACGGGCGGTTTTGTCCCGTGGACAATCGCATCGATGAACAGCCGGTCTTCCTCCGCGTACCCCCACTTCTCCTCCATCGGCAGTTGGAAGAAGTCGTGGACGTGTGCCGGCTGCTTCAGGCCGGGGGCGTACATCACCTTTTCCAATTCCTGTGTCGCGACCGTCGCATATGTCCCGTACACCTCCACGCTCTCGAACGGAAAGCTCCAACCGGCATGGGCGTACGTGACAAACGTGGCGACGGTTCCCGATTCAAACGTCAGCAGGATGGCAAACGTGTCCAATTCCGACTGGGAGATATGCTGTCTGCCCTCGCAGGAGACAGATTGCACTTCGCCAAACAAGTAGCGGCTCAAGTCCAGGAGGTGAAAAGGCGTTTCGTACAGGTACCCACCGGTAACCTTCGGGTCGGCGGTCCAGGCGGGGTGCAGCAGTTCTCCGCGGTTCATCTTGAGGTGCGCCAGGTACGGGTTGACCTCGCCGGAGCCAATCAACTCCTTCACGCGTTTGTACACGGAAGCATACCGGCGATTCATCCCCAGATTGTACACCGCTCTCGACGCTGCCGCCGCCTCTCTTATTTGCTGCGCTTCCGCCAACGACGTGGCCATTGGTTTTTCGGAGAACACGTGGATGTTCCGCTGCAAACACGCAAGCACCGGCTCCACGTGCAGCGTATTAGGGGTGGTGACATAGACCGCGTCAACACCGAGATCAAACAGCTCTTCCAGGCTCCCGACCGCTTTCGCCCTCCCTGCCTCCACCGCCAGGGCTGTCGCCCGTTCTTGCGAGATGTCGGCCACGCCCACAATCTCCACCCGCTCATCTCGCTTCAGGATCGAGGTATGTACCTTGGCGATCCCGCCTGCTCCCAAAATGCCCACCTTTACCTGTGCCATGCAAAACGTCTCCCCTCTCTCCACACAAATCCGGTATAACGATATCGGAAAGCGCTTACACTTTTCCTCCGAAAAATCGCATCCTGCTCGCTTATCTTAGAGGACAGAACCGATTGAGAGGATGGATTATGTCGCGAAATCACTGCGTTCATGTGCAGGAGGTTTCCTGCCGGTAGTTGCGCAAGCGCTTTCTCTAATTTGCCTTCATTTTACATCCATTGCCCATTTTCTTGCAACACATTTTTTCAAAAATTTAAAAAAGAAAGAAAAAGACGCGCAGCCATCCCCTTCACGTGTGTGAAGAGGGGCAGAGCGTCTGTCTTTGGGCAGCATCTCGATGTTTATGTGAAACCAATTGCCGGACCGTCGTAGCGCAAGTCCGTCCTACCTCGTGTCAGTCCTGCCGCGTGTCCGTCCTACTGCTGGTCCGTTCTACCGCCGGGCCGCCCTACCGCCCGTCTGCCTGCGAAATGGGCTTCGTGGACTGGCGAATAATCAGCTCGGGCGGTAAAATGACACGCTGCTTCGTCTTTTTGTCACCTTCGATTTCACGTACCAGCAAATCCATCACCTGACGTCCCATCTCGTCAATCGGCTGGGCGATGGTCGTCAGCGGCGGATCAACAATGGACGCCAGTATCGTGTTGTCAAACCCAACGACAGACACATCGTCAGGGATGCGCAGCCCCAACTCTTTGGCTGCCTGGTAGACGCCAATCGCCAGGAAGTCAAAACAAGCAAAAATCGCTGTCGGCCGTTTGGGTGACGTCAGCAGTTCACGCGCCGCCCGCTTCCCGTCCTCCCGCGAATAATCCGTCCGGATCACCAGGTCTTCCGTAAGCTCCAGCCCATTGTCCTCCAGCGCCTGCCGAAACGCCTCCAGCCGATATTTGTCACTCGTGCGATTCATGTTGCCCACCAGGATGGCGATCCGTTTGTGCCCCAGCGATACCAGATGCTGGGCCGCCTGATACCCGCCCAGATAGTCATCGACCGCTACCACGTCGATCATCAATTCGGGGATGTCCTGCGCAATCAGCGCCACCGGCAGATTCTCCTCCAACAGCTCCCTGAGGACGCGATGATTTCTCGCGTTCGTGCCGATGATGATACCGTCGACACTTTTCTGCCTCAACAAGGACAGGTACATGTCTTCCGTATCCGGGTTGTTGTCCGTGTTGCACATCAACAGGTTAAAGCCCAATTCCCGTCCCCGGTCCTCCACCCTCCGCGCAAGCTCCGCAAAAAAAGGATTGGCCACATCCGGAATGATGAGGCCGATCGTGCGCGTACGCTTTCCCGTCAACGCGGATGCGACCACGCTGGGCTGATAGCCCAACTGTTCAATCACGTCCAGGACCTTTTTCTTCGTCTTCGCGCTGATCCGTCCGGTATTGTTGATCACGCGGGATACCGTGGAGATGGACACGCCAGCCTTTTTTGCCACGTCGTAAATGGTCGTCTTCATTTCTCATCCACTTTCCTATCAGACTTTGGCGATTCGCAATTTGGGAAAGCGCTTGCTCTCCTGTCTGTCTTCAGTTTACCGGGTCGTTTTTTGTTTCGCAATTGATTTTTGCGGGAATTTTTTAACGATTTTGCGCAAAATACCTCTCCCCTGAGCTATTGGGGGCGGGTATGCGGAGGGCGTGATACATGACAGTAAGTTAGTGGAAAATGCCTATTCGTCTCCTGTATGATTAGTATGACAATTTCATCCTTCAGTCCAACGGGGCCTGAATCAGTATATTCGGCACATTAAAGCCAATCTCTCATGAAATAGCTAATTTGCATCATGGAGGACTCTAGTCCTGTTATTTGTTTTTGTGGCGATGTTTGGCCTCGCAACTCTGGTCAAAAGTACACCATCCCCGGCATATTGGATAGCGAGGATGGCATGGGAGTGTCCGTTTGCTTTATTCGATTTCCTTAGAAAGAGGTGGCAACAAATAATGAAGTACGGCTGTTTGGCGATCATTCTTATTGGCGTTTGCGTGCTCGCTTATGCGGCTCTGAAGGCTTGGGACAATTTTGGGGAGATTTATAATACTCATTTTTAATGTTCCGGTAACGAAAGCTTGCCAAATTTCCAGCCTTGGTTTTGGGGTTTCAACTAGCTAATGGTGCTGTTACGATCAAAGACGCTTTGCCCGTTTTCCTCAGCTGTTAAGATGTTAGGAAATATCCAGGAAAATTCTCAGAGGATACGAAAAGAGAAAAGCCGAACAAGTAATCAGGTAAAACCCCTAACACTGCTCGGCCTCTTGGTCAACTATTGGAATATGTTAATTGCCTCATGCTATCGTTGGTTTTGTTTTTTTCGTCAACTTGGCGATGATTTTATTCATCAGCATCCAAAGAATAAACCCAACATACCCGCCGAATGTGTTCAAAATTAGATCATCAACATCAAAATATCCCAGCTTCGTAGTAGCTTGGATAATCTCGATCGCCAAGCTAAATGCAAGGGAATAACCGAGAATTCTTAATGCGGATCTAGCTTTCGAAAACAGTACTGGCAGCAGCACACCTAAAGGCAGGAATATCAAAATATTTCCGAAGGTGTTGAAAAACCACGTGTCAAAATCATAGTGTTCAAAATTCAGGAGATAGGTAATGATATTTTTAAATGGAACCAGGTTATAACGACTTGTGGGTTCAACACCCCAGGTTATTACATGCTGTCACCGCCGGGATATAATTGACCCAGGTTCGCCGGAATGAAAATGACCCACCCTTAGCGAATATATCCCCTTCGGATTTAACCGGCAAGTTAATTTCGGAGGGAGACACATGCTAAGGAGTGGGATAGTGATATCGTTACATACCATGAGGGCAGAAGGCAAGAGTATTCGTGAAATTGCCCGTCTAACTGGACATTCTCGAAATACAGTTCGCCGATATCTCCGGGGTGAATCCTCCCCCGAAAAGGGAACCCGTAAATCTCGTGGTTCCAAGCTTGATCCGTATAAACCGTTCCTGCAGGAACGTCTTCAAGAAGGTATCTATAACTGCGAGGTTTTATTCGATCTTCTACAAGAAAAGGGATACACCGGTGGACGCACCATCTTGAAAGACTATGTGAAGAACTTCCGTCCTCCCAAACACATTCCCGCTGTTCTTCGTTACGAGACGAAACCTGGTGAATATGCACAGGTCGACTGGGGACTGTGTGATTACGTAGATTTGGACGGCAACGTCCGGAAAGTGCCGGTATTTGTCATGGTATTGGGGTACTCTCGTGCTACGTATATCGAGTTTACAAAACGTTGTGACATCTACAGCTTTCTTCGTTGCTTGATTCATGCTTTTGAATATTTTGGAGGCATCCCAAAGGTAATGCTGACTGATCAGATGAAAACCGTCGTACTTGGTATGGGAGACGATCGAAAACCTCGCTGGCATCCGCTTTTTGCCGACTTTGCTGCAGCGATTGGGCTTGTTCCAAAAGTATGCAAAGTTCGACGCCCCGAAACAAAGGGAAAAGTGGAACGAGGCGTTCAATACGTAAAAAACAACTTTCTTCCTGGCAAACGCTTCGTTGATTTACAGGATCTCAATCAACAAGCCCTACACTGGTGCGAGCGGATTAACCGCCGTATTCATGGAACAACCGGCGAACGTCCCATCGACCGACTCCGTGAGGAAAATCTGTCGCCTATCCCTTCAGCTGAACGATGGGAAAAATACTTGCATGAACCAAGACAGGTCAGCCGAGACGGATTTGTTAGCTACGATGGTGTGCGATATGGAGTTCCATGGAGGTACAGTGGACGTGAGGTAACCGTTCGAGAAGTGAATGGGTGGGTGGAAATCTGGGCCGACGGCACATGTATTGCTCGACACCAAAAGGCCTATCGATCCCGCGCAACTGTTTTTTGTGAAAACCAGTATGCAGGTCTTTCGACCGCTCAAGGATATGCCTATCCGCGTCCGCAAGCCCGACAGATTTCATCGCAGCAAGTGGAAGTGCGTTCGCTGGATGTCTATGAGCAGCTAACAGGGGTGGGAGCATGATCGAACTGGAACAGGCACGGCTACGTCTCGAGGAACTTGGACTTCAGCAAGCGGCTCTACTCTTGGATGCTCACTTGGAAGCGGCAAGTCATGGACAGCCCACCTATCTGTCCTTTCTCAACACGCTCCTTGATGCCGAGATAGCGGAACGTCAAAAACGGAATATGGAGGTACGCACCAAACTTGCACACTTGCCTTACCGAAAAACGCTGGAGGATTTTGATTTTGCTTTCCAACCCAGCATTGACGAACGGTTGATTCGAGAGCTGGCCACGATGACTTTTGTAACCCGACACGAGAATGTCTTGTTCTTAGGGCCTCCCGGAGTAGGAAAAAGTCATCTGGCGGTGGCGTTGGCTGTAGAAGCCATCTCGCAAGGGATATCCGTTTACTTTGTCAGTCTCTCGCAACTCATCGAAGATCTGCGAAAAGCTTACACGGAAAACAGGCTGGATAAACGCATCCGTATCTATATTCGACCAAAGCTCCTCGTTATTGACGAGATTGGCTACTTACCGTTTGACAGTTTGGCAGCTAACCTCTTTTTCCAGGTAGTAAGTGCAAGATACGAGAAAGGGAGTATTCTGTTGACCAGCAACAAGAGTTTCGGTGAATGGGGGGAACTGATGGGCGATCCGATCCTTGCTACAGCTATTCTGGATCGACTCTTACACCATTCCCACATCGTCAACATTAGGGGGAATAGTTACCGCCTTCGTGAGAAGATGAGGACTGGAGCCTACGGCTCCCCCTCTACCACCTAACCAACAAAAAATCGCCGGGTGGGTCAATTCTAAACCGGCGATGGTGGGTCAAAATAAAGTCGGCGTTGACACATGCTCCCGAGAAATCAATCTAAACTTATCAAAAAAGAGTAGTTGAAGTACCACCGCTATGTAGATCAATAACCCAATCCAGGCGCACCCATTAATCCACTGCTTATAAGGAAAGATGGCTTTTTCCAAGCTCTTTCCAACTTTTCCCGTATCACCAAAAGCGTTAATTGCCATTTGTATAGACTCTGACTCCGAAAAACCTTTTGCTATATACTCCGCTTTTAACTGCGTAAGATGATCCAAAAATTCAGTGTAGAGTTCATGTTTTTCTTCTTCCGAGACATCAATGTTTGCAATGATTTTTTTAAGATATGAATCGAAAGGATTCATGCGAATTCCACCTTTCTGCATGCTTGAATAAGAAGATGTATTTGATTCCATGATCGTAATTTTTCTTGCAATTCCGCTTTCCCTTCGTTTGTAAGGGAGTAGAATTTCCTCCGTCCCGTTTCTTCATTCTCTGCCCAATAGGATCTCAACAAGCCCTTTTTCTCCAACCGTTTCAGTGCAGGATATAGCGTTCCCTGGCTCATCAAATATTCACCGTTACTAAGAGCCTTTAGCTGCTGGATAATGTCATATCCATATGTATCCTGCCGGCCAATTATAGAAAGAAGTAAAATATCAATACTTCCCTTCAATATCTCCTTATCCATATGTTTACACCTCCTGGTAGACATTGTATAACAACATATGTCGCTTTACAAGGTAGTACGGTAAAAAAATTTTGGTGAGCATTAAGCACTCGCAACGACTGAACGCAATGGAAATGATGTTCTCCAAGAGTCGCTCGGCCGTCCCCGGGGTAATCCCTGGGGTTTTTGTTTAGCAAATATAAATGGGGTGATTAGAATCGAAATTCTCGAAACAGTCGAAGCCACATTGTGGTAAAATAGGTAGAAGTTTTAATGCTTGTGAGGAGGTTACCCTATGTTCCGAAATAAAAAATATTGGATGTTACTCCCTCCTTTTTTGGACGTCGGCCATTTTAAGTGCTTGTGCTTCGATCCTGTCACTTAATGCAATGTTTTTCTACATAGTTTCCGGCGATACGGGCAGCCACTTCGCTGCTGAGCAGCCTCAAATGTTTATACAACATGTCTCTCCATTCCTCTGTGGACCATTAATTCTGCCCAGAAGGCAGCAATCTCATCCGCATTGCGAACCAACTTTTCTGGGCATCTACAGCTGCTGTGGTATTGCCTGTTTTCAGCGCCTGAACCAGTTCAGCCGCTATCGTAAGATGTCATCTCAACAAATCGCCAAGTCGTGCTGCGATTGCCTTTCCATAAAAAGGTTCAAGGGCGACTGCAAAATCTGTGGGATTCCGAAGAAGCCTTTTAATGGTTTCATCCTTATCAGGTTTGTGCTTATACCTACTTTGTAAAAAGATTGGCCGTTATTCGATCGTTTTCCGTTCTGGTTTCCCCTGTTCAGCAAGTTACCGATAAAATCAAGAAATCCTTGATTTCTCAAGGATTTCTGCTGTTAGGAGTGTGGCATTCGGTGTTTGATCATTATACCAATCAATATGCGCGCTGGATTCGTGTACTTGCAGGAGTAGTACTTGCCGTTGGAATTATCAGTGGAGTCGTACTCTGGATGATTGACGAGAGACACTTCTTTCTCACCCTCGTGTCCCCTCTGGTTTACTCTATTGTCAGCAGTATCTTAATGTATGGGTTTGCAGAAATCATTGAGATCCTGTATCGGATCTACCAGCGATTCGATGCAGTGGATAGCATCAACAGATCTCTTGAACATTTACGTGAGACAAAATAGCCGCCAGTAAAAGGCGGCTTTTCTTATGACATACCCTTCATGTCCTTTCGCACAAGCGACTTATTTTTGGTGATCATAACAATAAATTTTTCCTTTAAATCGGGCGGGATTAGCCAGGCAGTACTCTTTTACCTTTTGGGGCACTGGCTTGCCGCAGCTGGCGCACTTTGCCCGCTCATCACCTTTTGTCTTTTGAGCAGCAAGGCCGTTCCCTTTCAGACTGTCAGTATGCAATGCTCGAATTGCCGGATCGGTGATATTGGCTTGTTTTAACGCCAAATACATCTCGTCAATCTGCTCAGCCGAAAATTTGCTTTTCTTCTCTGTCAGTTTGATGTAGTTTATCTTTCGTTCAATGAATTCCGTCAACTCTATGTCATATACTATCAGGTCATTGGAAGAAATCTTCCGTAACGCTGGATCGACACTAAACGTAGCCCGTCTAGTAAATGAGATTAGGGAAACGATATCTTCTCGTGATGTGTTCGTAATCTTTCGTACGATTTCAATATGTCCATAATTTTGGTTAAACGGATTCATCATGGTAAATCGATTGTTAACGTTCCACTGTTTGTCGTCTCGCCCTCCTTTGATCTCCCCTTGATAATTCTTCGTCTCAATAACAAAAATGGCATACGGTGTAAGGAGTACGTGGTCAATCTGAGAATAGCCAGACTTCGCTGCTGGGTTTGTCACCAGAAGGTCAGCAAGATGCTTATACTCTTTTGGCATCTGGTCCAACTGAATATTTACCTTGTACTCACCGATTTCCCCTTTTCTCACAGATTTTTTCTGCTGCTCTTGTTTATTTTTATTTTGCGTCACCTTTTTCGTGGCAGGTTCCTCTTTTTTTGACTGAAAGAGACCAAGTATTTTGGATATCAAGAGTAACACTCCTTGGAGAAATGCTATTGCTGCTCCGTAAAATTTCAATCTCAATTCTCTTCTTATTTCGCTAAGTCATCACTTAAATGAACCCTTCTGAGGTAACTCCGCTTCGATCGGCATCAACTCAAACACAATTACTTTCCGATTTTGTCCCTTGTTGTCCTTGTCCTTTACCCTATATCCAACACAGAGCATCTGACCAACGTACTTCACATACCCGGTTCGGACGTACTCAAAGAGGTGTATATCCTTCCCGTCCTTTTCATGCTCTAAAATTGCTTTATTTCCCCTGATGAACTGCATATCCCCTTCTTGCCCTTCACCCGTATAGAGAAATATGCCATTTTCTGTCCAGCCATCTTTGTAGCCATATTCTTCTCCTCTGTCCCCTGTGAAGATCATGATAAAAGGGTGTTTGGAAGGTGTTGATATCCCACCGTATCGTTGGCCGCCATACATGTCATGCAAATCACGTCGACGATACTCTTTACCTGTCTTGAAAACGTCTACCATTTTACTTTGGGACTTATCTCGTAAATTCATCGCAGTCACTCCACAAAAAACGACATGATCTAGTAAAATTTTACACCAATAGTTTCAATAATAGTAGATCATTGGCCCCAACAATTCAACATCACAAACACGCATTTGTACGAGAGTCAGGGTGTTTCACATAAAAACTACTTGGGATAACCTCCTACTTTAGGATCACAAATCATCTCCCTCACCATTTCTGGCCGCCCGCATCTGTAAACAAAAAAACATCAGGGATTTCTCTGATTCCAAAGAGAATTACCCTGATGTTTCTGCTCTTGTCCGAATCGGTCAAATCGATGAGCTACTTTTCTTCGCCGACGTAGTTGGCAATCTCGATCAAATTCTGGTCGGGATCGCGCAGGTAGACAGAGAGGATCGGCCCTGTCGCTCCCGTCCGTCGCACCGGTCCTTCAACGATCTGCCCGCCGTGCGACACAATGTGGCGGATCACCTCGTCAAGCGGCGTCTCGGTGATAAAGCACACGTCGGCTGACCCCGGGGTCGGGTGCAGCGCTTTCGGTTCAAACTCCTTGCCCGCCTCATGCAGATTGATTTTCTGCTGCCCGAACTGCAACGCCTTCCTGCCGTTGCCAAACGTGACCTCTTCCATTCCCAATATTGTCGTGTAAAAACGGACCGTCGCATCGATATCCTTGACGGTCAAGACAAAATGGTCCAAACGATCGATCTTCATTTGCTCCGCCTCCTGTCAAACTCTCACGTTTTTCCAGGGTGAGAAAAGGATGATGGTGGAGTTCGCCTGCTTCTTGCCGACATAGCCACCGTCCCTTACTCGAGCAGTTCATCATGCATTCTCTCTTTCACTCTGCTCTTCCTGCTTTCTTTTCAAAATGGACGTGCAGCCGGTACAGACAAATATCTCTCGTCCAGCGGTAGAGAATGGGGCTGTCCTGGGGGTCGATATCGAAATTCAGGGAAAACACACCGTCGGTGAAAGCAACCAATCCCTTCGAGCTGCCGCTCCAATTGCTCATCGGCTTTTCGGCTATCAACTTGGCCACTTGTTCCTCGTTGTAGGTCCATAATTTCTGTGATGATTTGTCCGAGAAGTCAATCCGTTTGCGGAATTCCTTCTCCGTCAAATACCGATGAAAGAAAGGAGCAACCTCTCGCGGAGTCACGGAGTGATACCATCTTTGCTCTCCCCGATTCAACATGTAAAGCAGGACGATCATTTTATAGCTTTTTGTCATTGAAGTCGCTTCGACTTCGTTGAGCCAATGCTCATATTTTCTCAGCAGTTCACTCTCCAGCTGACTTAATTGACCAGCCCAATCCAGAAAACGGATGTACGTCGTAAATTCCTGTCTGTACGCACGGCTGTTTTCCCTGCCGTACAGATGAAGTTCCAGGTAGGTTGGAATCCGCCCCAAATCACGTTTGACTTCCTCAAAAGCCTGGAGAAGTTTTTCCTTGCGCGGCTGCCTTTTACGCGCCATTTCTTGCAGCAGGTTGATCACACCCGTTTCCAGTTCCATGCTGCAATTAAACGGTACGACAGGCTTGCAGTGATGATTCTTTCTTTCCGTACCCGTTCTTGTATCAAAAAGGGTCAGTTTCACATCCGCATTGCGATAGTTTCCAATCAAATCAATAATCGTGCAGTATTCTTTGGTCGGATACAAACGCAAGCCGCGGCCAACTTGCTGGGTAAAAATCGTTAACGATTCCGTCGGACGGACAAACAAGAGCGTATCCACCGAGGGGATATCCGTTCCTTCATTAAAAAGATCAACAGTAAAAATGACGTCCAGCTCTCCTTTTTCCATCTGGCGAATCGCCTCTGCCCGAGACATTTCCCTCGTCCTGGAGTGAAGGCTGAGCGCCCGAACACCTTTAGCCCGAAAAAATGTACTCAAGAAATCCGCTTGACGGATTGAGGAGCAAAAGGCAAGCGTTCTGGTTTGCTTATGTTTGTTCCACGCCGCATATATTTTTGCCGCCATCTCTTCTTTGAGCTGTGCCTGTAACAGCTCTTCTTCGGCATAACGGTTGCCCAACCAGGTGATTTGCGAATAATCCGTATCGTCATACACGCCATAGTAGCGAAACGGAGCCAACCATCCTCGCTGCACTGCTTCGATGAAATCGAGCTGAAAGGCAACATTTCCGTCACAGATGGCGTATACGTCTTTCCCGTCTGTCCGATATGGCGTCGCGGTGATTCCCAGCAGGAAAGTGGGTTGAAAATAATCTAGCACTCGCCTGTATGAGTTCGCCGCAGCATGGTGAAACTCGTCCACGATAATCAGGTCGAACTCGTCTGGACGAAACCTTTCCAGATGCCGCTTTATGCTTAATGTGTAGATGGAGGCAAAAACGGAATCTGCTTGTCTTTCCTTTGTTTGGCCGTCATAGATCCCGCCGGTTCGTTCCGGCATCACTTCCGCAAAGGAACGGCGCGCCTGGTACAGCAGCTCTTCCTTATGGGCGATAAAGAGAACCCTGTTAAAGTTTCTTGCAAAAAAAGCAGCCAGATACGTTTTTCCCAGTCCGGTAGCCATAACCACCATCGCTTTGTCATAGCCTTCACTCATCGTTTTTTCCAATTCTTCGAGCGCGATTTGCTGAGCTGGACGCGGAACAATACCACCATAGGAAGCGACTGCTTCTTTCAGCACAAAAGAATCCCGTTTTTCGGCATCCTCGTATACCGGCATGGTTAGTTCAATCTCTTCCGTTTCCGTCCACGTCTTCACAAGGGAGGGATGAAGACGGTGATACTCCTCATACTCCCTTGCATAATCCATACAAGTCTCGCTGTTCAGGGGAACTGTCTGCTCATGGTAAAACAGGTGCATGAATCTGGTTTGCGCTTCTACAAATGTCATGGGTGCCGCCTTGGCCTGCATCGCCAGATTCCACTCGACGCCATACGTTAATGCGGACCGCGACAGATTGGATGAGCCAACAATCAAAACCCCATCGTTGTCTTCATATTGGAGGAGATACGCTTTGGGATGAAAAGATGTTCCGCCACTTCGCCACAGGCGTACCTCTATACGCGGGTCAATCTCAAGCAGTGCCTGCAGCGCATGTGGCTGCGTCACAAACAGGTAATCTCCAGCAAGCACCTTTACTTCTGCTCCACGCTCGATTGCCTCTTTCAAATGCGGCTCAAGCAGGCGAACACCGGAGTACATGACAAAAGAGGTGAGTATGTAAATGGAGGAAGCTTTCTTCATCTCCCTCGTCATTTCTGTAAACAGATTTTCCGTAATAAGTCTGACGTCTGCCATTAATCTTCTACCTCATGAAGAAACAGCTTTTGCTCGAATCCTCCCCGCTTCTCCGCTTTGGATCTGCGAATCTCTTCCAAATCCCTCGGGGAAGCTCCGTGAACACGGGCGAGCGCATATACGACTTCCAACAAGTCTGCCAGTTCTTCCAGACTTTCCCGATCGGATTGGGCAGTGCTGTACTCATCCAGCTCTTCCTGGCACTTTTCGCGGAGCTTGACCAGGTACTCATCATCTGATAATACGCTGGTCGTATATCGTTTACCGGTTGCTGCGATGATTTCCGGTATACGGTCTCGGATCAATTTGTTGTAGATCGGCATAATACATTCTCCTTTAGGGATACGGTACGAGATTGGGGATTGCTTTGCGGATTCCCCCACGCGGGTCGTCAATGTCTCCCTTGTAACGGGGAATCAAGTGTACGTGCAGATGCATCACTGTCTGTCCACCGTACTCCCCAACATTGACGCCGATGTTGTAGCCGTCGGGGATATATTCTCGATCTAGCAGTTCTTTTCCCTGCTTTATCAGCTCATGGATGGCCATGATCTCTTCATCAGCAGCGTCGAAGTAAGTGGCCACATGACGTTTGGGTACGATCAACAAATGGCCTCGTTGAACCGGGTATTTATCATAAAAGGCAATGGCTTTGTCGTTTTCCAGGATGATTTTAAGAGACTGTGTATCGCAGAAAGGGCATTTCATCATTATTACCATACATCCTCCTCACTCTTTATATGCTCTGATAACAAGTTTACCTTATCCGGCAGAAGTTTGGTGTCGTGATCAGCAGTCATCCAGATTACAGCCATTTTTCTTCTCACGAATTGCCTCAACACGAATGGAGCTGTGACCATTTTCCCTCACAATTCCTTATGATCAGCATAAACAGGCTTGCGCTGATATGACGGATTACCATGATGCGGCAACCGCTCGACCGTCCCCTGGTTAATCCCGGGGGTTTTTGTTAAATGATCGACAACAGCAAAAAACCCTTGATTTCTCAAGGGTTTGACGAGCGACAAGTTTGCTATTGCCTTCTCCATTCGCGCCAGATCGCAGGGAATACGTTGGTCACATACCCTTTGAAGGTGATAAATGACTCCCCGGTCTGACGGACTTTATAGGGGATATCCACTTCACGCAAGCGGTATCCCTTACGCAAAATATTCATCGTCATCACTTGGGCGTAATTGTAATCGTGAATGATCTCCAGGTCCCTAAGGACTGATCGGGAAAAGGCGCGAAAGCCTGTCTGTCCGTCCGTGATCCATTGACGCAAAAGGATGACCTGCAATGCGGTGAAAAAATAGTTTCCCAGCCTCCTGTGCAGCTTCATGCCTTTGACCCGTCGCATGAAGCGGGAGGCCAATACATAGTCTGCCTGGCCGTCAAGTATCGGGGCAACCACACGCGGGATATGGTCCGCCGGGTACTCGTCGTCCGCATCGATCATCACTGCCAAATCCGCGCCCAATTCATAGGCTTTCTTCAGACCTGCTCGTACCGCTGCACCCAATCCCCGATTGGTGGAAAAGCGAAGGATGTGCTCTACTCCTGCTGCCTTGGCCACTTCCTCTGTCCGATCCGTCGAGCCATCGTTTACCACCAACACTTCCACCTGGACATCATGCTGAAAATGTCTGGGTACCTTGCCGATCACACGGGCAATCGATTCTTCCTCGTTAAATGCGGGGATGACGATGATCAGTTTTTTCATGCTGTGTTCCACCATCCTGTACAAACGCTTCGTGTAATACTGGTCCTCTCGCATGGTCTGGAATCGGGACACCCAAGAGCGCGCTGATCGTGGCAGCGACAGATACGATGCTGCGGAACTCGTTTACTCGTTGTCCCTGCTTGATCATGGGACCATGCATCATGAAAGGAACGAATCGCTCTCCTTCATCGAGATGCCCATGTCCGCCAATCCCGTTTCCTTGTCCGTGGTCAGCCATGACAATAAACGCCGTATCATCCAAAAGCCCGCGCTCTCCCAGCCAGGAGTGGAAGTCTGCGATTAACTTGTCCGCTTCGTGAATCTTTTGCAGATATTCGGGGTAATGCACCCCCCGGCTGTGCCCCGTTTGATCGACGGCAATCATCTGGACGATAAACAGATCCGGTTGTTCTCGTTCATAGATCACTTTTGCCTGATTCATAATCTTGTAGTCAACGATATCGTTGTGAGAAACAGCCGTGAAACTCTCCACGTCATCGCCGAAGGCATCAATCAGATGGGCGCAGCCGAACAGAATGCCTTTTTTCCCTTGCTTCTTCAACACATCGAAAATACTCTCCACCTTCACCCCAAGGCTCCACACCATGTTGGATCGGATACCGTGCTCCCGTGGATACGTACCTGTGAACATGGAGGAGAAGCATGTCACGGTCCGGGCTGGATAGATCGTCTCCATCGTCTCATAAACTGTACCTTCCCGCATGAGTTGATGAAGGAATGGCGCATCCGCCTGATACAGCTTGTCCTTTCGGCAACCGTCAATCACCACGATCACCACTCGCTTGGCCAGGGGTTTTTCAGGAAGCTCATTTGGCGTGACATAATGCGGATACTCCTTGGGCTTCCAGTTAAACAGGAAACGATGAACCAGGTACGCGTACACGGCCAATATGATCGTGAAAACGAGTACCTTTCCGCCCGTTCCTCCCCCCGGCTCCGCCTGATAAAGCGCCGTAAACAGGATCAATTGCAGGGTGAATTTCGGTACCTGCTCCAGTACATTGCCGCTCGTCGAATCACTGTTGATCAAAAAGAGCCGCCATATCCGCAAAAAGTTCCACCAGGTGGTCCCGATCCGCAGGTGATAGTAAAGCGTTCCCCAGAAAAAGACCGTAAAAAACACGTACATACCAAGCGCAAACCAGAGGAGATTTCCATCCACTACCCCAAACAGGATGCCGCCCGCAAGCAGGGGAACCAGCAAAAACCAGCGCAGATGAAGCGGAAAATCAAACAAGTAATACACCACAAAAACAGGCAGCATGTATACAAAAGCATGGAAAAAGGACGCTGCCTGCAGATCCGTCGCGTGGTACATCAAAAAAACGCCAAGCACAAACACGGGCGTGAATGTCTTGCCTTCGTTCAAGACATTCCAGCATCGTGCCATGACAACCTCAATTGCGGAAGCCTTCTTCATCTCTTCACTCCTTCCTCCCAAAACCAGTCAGCAAACAACCGGATTCCCTCTGAAAGCGATACCTGTGCCCGAAATTCCAGCTCCTGCTCGGCACGGGTCGTGTCAGCCCACGTGAGCGGCACATCGCCGGCAGGAAGGTCTCTCCACTCAATCACGGCACGTTTGCCTATTGCCTTCTCCAGTTCTGCCACCAGTTTCTCCAACGGAACCACACACCCATTCCCCAGGTTATAGGTTCGATTCACAGCTTGGGGACGAAAGCAGGCGCGGACAATGCCGTCGGCAATATCTGACACATAGGTGTAGTCTCGTCCCATTGCGCCCCGGTACAAGGTAATCGGTTCTCCATTCATCATCTTCATGACAAATTTCCAGAGAGCCATGTCCGGTCGTTGCTCGGGGCCGTATACCGTAAACGGGCGAACGATCGTCACAGGCAGATGATACAGCCTCTGATAGGTGCGGCAGTACATCTCGGCCGCTGCCTTCGCTGCGGCATAAGGCGAGACAGGCTGCAGCTCATCATCCTCCCGGCAAGGACGATTGACAGCCGGTCCGTATACGGAGGAAGAGGAAGCAAAGACAAACCGGGATACTCCGAACTGAGCAGCCAGGGAAAGTACATGAACCGTCCCCTTCACATCCACGTCCACGTACTTGGCAGGATGGACAAGCGACGGTTGAACCCCCGGCATGGCAGCGAGGTGAATCACGCGATCAGGCTGAAAAAAATGAAATACCTTTTCCAACTCCGAAAAGGTAAGGATATCGACATGGCGCCATTGCACATGCGGCAACTTCAACAGCTTGTTCAGGCGCTCCTTTTTCCATTTGGGATCATAGTAGGGGTCGAGTGAATCCACGATGAGAACCTGATGATCGTGAAGTTTTTCCACAACATGGGAGCCGATAAAACCGGCTCCCCCTGTAATTAATACCTTCATGCTTTTACTTCCTTTGTCTGTACAGTCTGTTCACGTGTCTTCCCTTGCGGCAGTTCAGGTTTCTGCTCTCCGCGACCGCGCAGCAGCAAATACAATACCAGGAAATATCCCCAATAAATCAAGAACTCTTCGAGCGAAGGTGAGGACGAGTACCCGAACAGCGCCTTCAGGAAAATACCGACCTGCCCGGAAATGAGCGGTTCTTGACCGTGATCCCGGATGTAATGTTCTTCATCGATGGGATGCTCCGGCATAAACCACGTCAGATCATACAATTGCGGCGCCACAGAGCCGATGACATGCATGTCCTGAAGGATGGAAACCCCTTGGACAATTAAACCGGCGGCAATCAGGACGATAAATACACCCGTAATCTTGAAGAACGTCTTGAGCTGAATCCGCATCGTACCTTTGAAAAAGAAGTAGGTCACGACAGCAGCCAGAAGGATACCGGCAAACGAGCCCCATGTCTGCATGGCTTTGCCGATGTCTCCGCCCGTAATCGCGGCGAAGAAAAAGACGGTCTCCACACCTTCGCGAAGAACGACGAGAAAAGCGTGAACCACCATGCCGACGACATTACCGGTGGTAATAAACTGGCTGTATTTTCCCTGCAACTTGCCGGAGACTTCCTTGGATTGCTCCGCCATCCAGAACACCATTTGGGTCAGCAAAACTCCGGAAACGAGCATGATCCCTGCTTTCATATAGTTCTGGGAACCCATTGAGGCGAACCCGTCCAGCACGACCTGGAAGAGCAGTGCCATCCCCAAAGAGGCAACAATCGCGAGCGATGCGCCGAGCCAGACGTGTTTGACGTACTCCGGATGATCTACCCGCTTCAGATACGAGGTAATAATTCCGACGATTAACAATGCCTCCAGCGCTTCTCGAAAGGTAATCAAAAATGCTTGCAATTCCACCCCGTTCACCTCCGCATGCTGTCATGAACCTGCTGGCTGCTGCCCGGTCTTGATCAGTCTGATCCACTCTTGTCTTTTATCCTGACGAACTTCGTACAAGACGATGTCATGGTACGTGGGATAGAGCCACTCACTTCCCCGAAATCGGGCTGCTTCCTTCACATATTCCTTCAGCTGTTCATTGTGAAATCCGTCCAATACACGATCTGTCAAATAAACATGATCGGGCAGCACGGAATACGCAAGGATGGAGGCCTGAAAATCGGACCACTTCCTGAGCCGGACAGTTGTAACAGAAGGATAAAGGTAACGTATGACGCGTTCTTCTTCATACGTATAAATGATACTCGATTCACCACGATCAGCTTGTGCCACATAATGGGCGAGTTGCGCCATTGGTGAATCCGTCACCGGCTGCTCACGGACCTGGATGACACCCACGGCAGCCGTACTTGCGGCCAGCGCGGTCAACAAGATGGGGGAGAATCGCCTCCACTGCTGCAAGCCCCAGACAATGCCCCAGATCAATGGAATCATCAATGGCAGGATATGACGAGGCTTCTCGACATTCTGGGCAAAAAAGGCCCAGAGGAGATAGGGAACGATCCACAGGAAAAGCAACACGATGTGTTCCTTGTTCCCCGTCTGCAGCCAGCGCGTCTTTCCTGCCGCTATTCCACCCCCGTGATTCCCGCACAAACAAGAACCAGGATGAGATAGCTGAACCATGAGTTCTGCTCGTTCCACGGCGCACCCAGCCCGGCGGCAAACCACTGCCGCCCAATCCAATAGAGAAGTCGCTCTCCCGCATGGCTTCCTGTGTACGCTCCTCCCCAATCGGAAAAATGACCTTCTGTGAATGCTGCTGCCAACCTCCAGAAACCTGTGAGGCTTCCCACATTCAGCACCAATCCGTACAGCCACAACAGATTGACCAATAATGAAGAAACGATTGCACTGACAACATCGCCGTACCGCCGGGTATCCCTGCCGTACACGTACAATGCCCAGGCAAACACGGCTCCCAATGGCAGGTACGAGATCCTCACGCCGTACAATAAGCCCAGCAGGATTCCCGAGAACACCAGTACCAGTGCCCGCTTTTTCTCCGCCAAACCAGGGTCAACCACAACCAATGAGGCAGCTACGAGCCAGACAGCCAGCAAATTACCGAAGCTGTCCGAAAGCGGTTGGGTTCCCAAGACCATGCCAAGCGGGTTTACTGCCCAAAGAACCGCCACCCAGACAGCTGTCCGCTGACGGCTGCACCGCTTGACAATCGAATACAGCGGGAACACTGTGCAAGCGTTCGCAAGAGCAGACAGAAGGGACAGCGCCAAAAACGGATTCGCGATCAAACGCGCGAAGCCAATGGCAATCAACATGTATACCGGATAGCCGGGAAAATGCGGCTGCATCAGCGACAGATCGTAATTGTCCACGCCAAGGGCGAAGTCAACATCATCCCAGCCAGCCGGTCCATGTGCCAGAAATGGCAGGCGGATCACAAAGGCCAAGCACGCGATTCCAAACGGAAGCAGGACATTCATCTCTTATGTGCGCCGTTTTTGCATCGTGCGAACAACGATGAACAAGATCACGAGCACGATCAGGACAAGCGGCAGCCAATTCTTTAGATTGTCTGTTATGGTGGAGGTATCATTTCCCAATTCATTTCCCGGACCTTGCCCAGGTGTGAAATGCCCCACTTTCAATTCAGGCATGTTGAAACATGTCTGAAGGCTTTGCAAGATCTCATCCTTGTGAGTGATGAACGCCTGCTGATCCGGTTCCTTCACGCCAACCCCGAACAGCCCGGGATTCCCCAACGCCTGCAGTGTCAGATCAAAACTTTCCCGTACTTTCTGATCCAATGCCGCATCTTTTCCCTTGATGACAGGGGAAAGGGCATCATAGGTAGCCAACGCTTTGGCAAGCAGCAGTTTGCTCTGCTGATAGTTGGCGAATTCCTTCTCCGCGCTTTCCAGGCGCCTTGCAACGTTTAACACAAGCGTCTTCTGGTACGCACTGATTGCAGCCTGTTTATCCTGGGCCTGCAACGCTTGCGTGATCGCCTGACTCGGCTCCGGCCCCATGTGCATGTCCAGTTCCTGTTTGATGCTCTCAAAGGTCTTGGAAGCTCCTGCGTAGTCAGCCGGCGTTTGATTCAGTTTTGCCACGACTTGTTTGTAGTTCTCTGCCACAGCCTCTTCGTTTGGATTGCCGTATGAATACGCGAACGCCGCATGCGGCACAAGCGTAAACACCGCCAATAACAAAGCAAAGAGGGAGGACATGAACTTACGTGCATAAGACATTACCCAGCCCCCCTGCAAATCCACTTTTCTTATTCTGTTACATTATTTCCCGTATTTTTCAAGCAAGTCGAGCACAGGCTTGATCTGTTTGAAACTCTCATCTGCTTTTGCCTTGTCCTGAGCTTTTACGGCGTCAAGATACTGCTGCGCAAGTTTCTGGAGGGCATCCGCTTTCTCCGCACTGCCGAGAGCCTTCGGCAGATCCGTCTTGATCATATCGATGAACAGAGCTCCTTCGAGCGCGGTGATTGCTGCCTTGTCGTTGCCCCAGTTTTCAACAGACGCTTCATATTCACTCTTGGCTGTCTTCGCAATCGCGCGCACATACGCTTGATTGATTGTGTCGCCTTTGACGTTTTTCACGTCGTTGGAGAGATCGAACTGGCTGTTAATGAAATCGGCATCTTTTTTGTCGTGTTTCTCCAGGTAGGACTGTAGGGATTGGAAAAACGCCCAGCCTTCTGCCTGACCTACTCTCGCGTCATCCGCCTTGCCTTCTTTCACCAGTTTCTCAATCTTGTAGGCGTATCCTTTTTCAGCACCCGATGCCAGGTAGAATGCTTTCATGATGGATTTGTCGACGACTTGCTTGCCAAGGTTAAACGCGAGATTGTCGCCTTTTTCAATGGCGCCTTCCATCTCGGCAAAACCGGCGTCAATTGCGCTGACGAGTTGCGTTTCATACGCATTGTCGCGCTTCTCGATCATCGCTTTCAGCACGCCGTCATAATATTCTTTTGCTTCGCCCAATTCCTTTTTCGCTTCGTCTTTGTTGGCGAATTGATCATTTGCTCCCTTGAACTCGTTGCGAATGGAAAGGAACGCTACTTTTTGCAGCAATTTATCGCCGATCTGGGCAACAACTTTTGCCGGCAGCTGACCGTCCTTGCCTGCGTTCAAAGCAGCAGTGATTTGTTCATTTACTTGTGCACTGTTCGCTTCATCCATGGATTGAACATGAGATTTTAATTTTTCGTCGTACAGTTTGATCGCTTTGTCCCAATCCACTTGTTCTGCTTTCAAGACTCCTACCAGTTCTTTGGTTGCACCGACAAGATCAGCAACCGCAGATTTCCTGGCCTCCTCTTGCGCAGCCGGTTGTTGTGTCGTTTGGGTCTGCGCATTGTCTTGAGGCTGCGCCGCAGGCTTGTCACCGCATCCAGCAAGCAGCAGGCTCATGACCAAAGCAGTCGTGGAAAGAACTTTTACCGGTTTCATGTTACGAGGTCCCCCTAAGGTGCGTTTTATTGATAATCATTATCACTCTCAGCAAAACTCATTGTAAAGATAATGAGACTCGTTGTCAATTAGCAAAGAAAAAATTATCGGCCAATCGCTATATAATCGAACCCCATCTGCTCCAGTTTCGCTCGTTGATAAAGAGAGCGAAAATCAAACATAACCTTGCGCGACAAGGCCTGAGCTACTCTGTCCAAATCAAGTTGGCGAAACGATGGCCAATCTGTGACGATTACGATTCCGTCCTGGCCGGCCGCTGCTTCGTACTCGTCTTCGGCGTAGAGACACGCATCTCCCCACAGCTGCCTGGCCTCATCCAGCGCCTGCGGATCATACAGCGTCAGTTCTGTCCCCAACTGCAGCAGTTGGTTGATGATGGGAATTGCCGGGGATTGGCGCATGTCGCTGGTTCCCCCTTTGAAGGCTGTTCCCAGCACGCCAAGTTTGATGCCGTCCAGGGTGTTGTAATAATCGCTGATCTTCTGGACAGCGTAGCGATGCTGCATGCGGTTGCTCTCCATCACTGCTTCGATGATCGGAAGCGGCATCCCCCTCTCGCGGAAAAAGTGCGCAAAGGCTGCCGTGTCCTTTGGCAGGCAGGAGCCCCCGTAACCAGGACCCGGTTGAAGATAAGCCGGACCAATACGAGGGTCCTGGCCAATCGCCCGAGCGATTGTCAAGACATCTGCACCGACCAGATCACACACTCTGGAAATCTCATTGATAAACGCTACCTTCATCGCCAGAAAGCTGTTTGCGCTGTATTTGATCATCTCTGCTGTCTGAAAGTTGGTATAGATAAACGGTACCTCGCGTTCAATCAACGGCTGATAGATCCGCTGCAACCGCTCGATTGGAGCAGAGCGATCCGTCCCGATCACAACGCGATCAGGCCGCATAAAGTCGGCGATGGCCGATCCCTCCCGCAAAAATTCAGGGTTGGTCGCCACCTCAAAAGAACAAATGCCCGCCAGCCGTTCCCCGAGAAATTCCTTCACTCGCTGGGTCGTGCCCGGCGGGACTGTGCTCTTGATCACGATCAGTTTGTCTTCCGTCATGTGTTCGCTGATGGTGGACACGGCTGCGAACAGGTCGGACAGTTCGACGCTGCCATCAGAGAGACTGGGGGTTCCCACCGCGACAAAAATGACATCAGCGGATCGAATCGCAATGGAAGCATCGGGTGTAAACGTCAACAGTCCCTTCTGCATACTCTGGGCCATCCATTCTTCCAGTCCCGGTTCGAAGAAAGGAACCTGCCCTTTGTTCAGCGATTCGATCTTCTCCTTGTCCACATCGGTACAAACGACAGGCCATCCAAAAGCAGAAAGGCCGACCGCTGTTGTCAAACCGACATAACCCGCTCCCAACACGGCAACCTTATCCATTGCTCTCACCTCTGTTCCGATTCTTGCTGATCCAACTTCTCAATTCGCTCCATGGTATGGGGAGAGCGATCCACGCCCACAGCCCTGCCAGATAGGAAAAGGCAAACTTCCATCCGTGAGTCAGCAATGCCACCTCGTATGCTTGCTGCCAGCCCACACCAGCAGTCACCAGCGAAAACGTCATGACACTCTCATACGTGCCCAACCCGCCAGGCGTAAAATGAAACAGCTGCCCTGCGATCGTCATGCTGTTTACCCAGAGACCTTTCAGTACGGAAAGATCGATGGACAAGGCATTCGTCACTCCCAGCACAACAAACGCTTCCAGCCCCCAGCTGGCAGCAATCGCCGCACAGATGAACCATCCTTTGGGGCCCGTAAAGGCTGTTTTGACGATCTGCACATGTTTTTTCAGCAAGGGCTTTTTCATCCCCCAGCGGAGCAAAACAACCAGACCTGCTGCCCCGATACCAGCGACCAGAAACAGAGTCGTCCACGTGTATGCAAGCCCCATCCAGAAGACGCCGATCCCCGCATATGCCGCCAGTACCAACAGATCAAGCGATCGCATCACCACGACAGAATGCAGGGATTCATCCCACTGCACATCCTTTTCTTTCGCCAGCAATCCAATTCGCACGGCGTCCCCTGCCTTGACGGGCAAAACGTGATTGATGAACAAACTGTAGAATTGCGCATACAAAAAGACAGAAAACGCGACATCCTTATTCACATACCATTTCCAGGCAAACGCTCTGAGACAAAAGGCCATCCCGTAGAGGAGCGCCATCCCCGCAAGCGTAAACGGATGGTGAAGCAATGTGAGGAGCTGTCTGTTTATCGCCTTCAGATCCAAAAAGAACACGCACAATCCCACAAATGCGACAAACAACATCAGTTTACACACAAAAAAAAGCAGACGCTTCCCCATACTCATCATGTCCCTCTTCCCGCCTGGAGGTTTACGCACTTCCGTATTTCCAACAGAAAGATTATAAAGATCATAAAGGCAGTTCGCAATGATTCTTAGCTTCTCCCTGATTTTTCCGCCGGACCATAAAATAAAAACAAAAACCCCTGCGTTCGCAGAGGTTCCCGTCTGTAGACAAAGTCCGCTGTGTCATGTGTGATGGTTTCCGCTCAAATCTCGCTGGCACATTGTATTGGTCACTTTGTGGGAACGTACGAGTTTGGCAACGAGCAATCTGGAGTGAAATGCATTGAATTTGTGCGGGAGAATAAAATGAACGGATTTGCGGCGAGGCATTGGCACCAAAGCCTTTTTACAAGTATCAGATACGGATTTATAGTACAAGGTATCAATTGTAGGCGAACAGACAGGGGATTTCCCTGTCTGTTCTGGTTTCATCTTATAACTGCCATGTGAACCTCCTGCTCAGCCAAACTATTTCAGTACATAGGTGGCCAAAACACTCTGCAGCTCGTAAATATCGAGTGACTTGTTAAACTGTTTTTGAATGGGAGTCGGACTACCGGAAATCCAGATTTTTAATTCAGCATCCAAATCAAAGGTACCCGCCGTTTCAATACTAAAATGAATGATGCTTCTGTACGGGATGGAATGATATTCCGTCTTTTTGCCGGTCAATCCTTGCTTATCAACCAGTATCAAGCGCTTGTTTGTAAAGATGAACATATCACGAATTAATCTGTACGCTCTTTCAACATTCTCACCGTTGGCCAGGATTTTGCTAAATTCTTTTTGAACCTCGGCAATATTTACTTCAGAAGCATTTCCCATCAAGCCATCAAACAGTCCCATTTTTTAATCCCCCGATCATTCCAATTCCATTTTTATACCCACCATATCGGATAAATTCTTTATCTTTTTTATATTTAAGGAAAACTCTTGAAATTTCAAGGGTTTTGGCTTGTATGTAATGGTGAGCAGGGCTGGGTTCGGCCCCACGAGCCCAACCTGACAAGTTTAATAAAGTCATTTCCGAGAAGGGCTAAAATTTGCCTGATAAGTGCCGGTTCAATAGTAGGTAAGGCGGGTTTTTACCTATCTAACGATGAAAACGCAATACAGGAGCCACACAGTTTCGACTGGCGGGCACGTACTTGAATAGGTTGTCTCTTCAAGGTTGAGGACACGTCAAAGGATCAAATTAGACGAGCGCCTTTATGACATGAAATCCTGTTTTCTCTACTGGCGAAAGGATAAAAGCAACAGACATAAACCAGGCATCCGATTTTGCCCGAACGGTTAGGACATATTTAGCATTGCGTTTTCATCAACTAAACTGGAATAGGCAAATTGCTCATATAGTCATGGACTTTCATCAATCCTCTTTACACGGATGCAGATCATGGATGAAGGAAAGAAGGTCTCCCATGTTGTGAAGGCTTTAGGCATTCTTCCTACGATGCTTAGCCGGTGGGTGTATGAATATAAAACATACGTTGGAAGCATTTACAGGTAACGGTAAACCAATCGCCAACAAGGATACCGAAATCAAACGGCTACAAAAGCGCTTGGAAGAACTAGAAAGGGAGAATGAGATTTTTATTAAAGTTTCAGGAATTCTTGAAGGAGCCCGAGTAGCCAAGTATCGGTTTATTCAAAGCCACGAAAAATCTATCCCGTCCGGCTCATATAACAACAAAACCTCTTGATCAACCTTGATCAACGATCAAGAGGTCTAATCCACTTACCTGAAATATGTCTTACTCAAATCTTAAGAAATAATTATTGTAATTCACACTAGATATTTTCCAGGAAGGGCTCCCGTCCTCTTTTTCAATAATATACTTAACACTTATGTTTTCGTCATACCAATATTCGTTTACGAGCACCTCATATTTGTTGCCTATTTTAGTTGGTCTTGTGGCCTTAAAGGTTATAAATTGATCAATTTTTCTCCCATTATACTCCTTTGATATTTCCAATCTTTTACTAATTACCTGTTCAGGTTCATAATTCCACTCATCTCTGTAGAATTTCTTAGTAATTAATTCTAAAAGCTCTTTAGCATTTAATGTTTTTGTTCTCACAATGTAATATTTATTAATTGTTTCAATTACTTTTTTCTCCTCTTCTGATAAACCTGAACTTGAATCTTCAATCTTTCCTCGTTTTAGTACTACATCGTTCATCTCTATTTTTGAAATTTTACTTGTCGGAAAGATTACAAGTGATCCTTTTTGATATCCAATTAGGAGATCTTTTGTTGTATCAATAATTAGATATTTTTGTTTTTGGCCTTTTTCATTATAGACTGTAGCAAATTTAAAGGCCCCCTCACCATCTGTATATTTCTTGATATGAATCTTTTGTGAAACCAATCCCCATGCGAATACCATCAGTATCAAAAGCAAAGAAAAACATACAATTAAATATCCATTATAACTACTAATTTGTTTAAATCTAGATAAAATAAAAATTGAAGAATCATCTGAAAATCTTATGTATTTTTCCGATTGATTATCATCTCTGCTGAGATAATCTTTAATTTTAACGTTTAACTGATATTGTTCATAAACCATTTGATTAATTACTAAGCACCAGGTAAAAAAAATGATAAATTGTGTAGCAATGCTATATGCAAATATTAAATATTCATCTATATTATATAAAATAAATATACTTAGTACGACATAAATTATTAAGAAAGCAAAATTTATAATAATTTTCCAATTGAATGGATTCAAATTTCGTATAAATTTCTTCTTTCTCTTTGTCGTATACGTCATGAATCCCCAATAAATGAATGAAGAAAAAATAAACAATGCTAATAGTAATAACGAAACATAAATACCGTTTTTCAAAAATAGATCTAAAGAAAGCGGAAAATTATCCATTCCATTAGCGAAGAAAAAGAGTTCTCCAGCAGTATAAATGTATCCCAAAAAATAAATAAGAAATGTCGATATTATTGCATAATCTCTAATAAAGTTAGATATTTTTATTATCTGATTTTCTTGTTGCTTATTCTCAAGATTATTATTCACTTTACATTACACCTTTTTCTATATTATTAATTATAGACTAGTTATTATGCTCTAATGAATCTTTGCTATGCTGAACATGTCTATGGCAGTTTGGACAAAAAGCAGCTACCTATTCCGGATGATTCGGTTCGCCATCAGGATAATCTCCTTAGATGATGTACTTCCAAATAAGGCTCCCCTTTTTTTGTTTTAAAAGGAGCTTCATTACCACAAGCCTCACAGATCCCGTTTTAGAGCATACAGTTTAAAAGCTTAGCTACTCCTGTATAAGTCAACTCTCTCATTTGCTTTCATTACTGGACGGTTATTAAATCCCGATAATGCTTTCTTTACTTAATTCCTCTATAGTCAGATCACTAGAGATGGTTGCACTGGCCGGTTCACCATTATTCACAGCTTCGATCGACATCAATTCAAAAACAATTACTTTCCGATCTTGCCCCTTGTTGTCTTTGTCCCTTAACCTATATCCAACACAGAGCATCTGACCAAACGTACTTCACAGGCACGGTTCGGACGTACTCAAAGAGCTGTATATCCTCTCCGTCCTTTTCATGCTCTAAAATTGCTTTATTCCCCTTGATGAATTGCATATCCCTTCTTGTCCTTCACTCGTATAGAGGAATAAACCATCTTCTTCTCCTCGGTCCCTGTGAAAATCATGATGAATGGATATTGAGAAGGAGTCGATATCCCATCATATCGTTGTCCACCAAACATGTCATGCAGATCACGTCGACGGTACTTCTTACCTGTATTGAAAATGTCTAACATTTTGCCATAGGACTTATTTTGTAAGCTCATCGTAGTCACTCCGCACCAAACGACAAGATCTAGTAAAATTTTACACGAAAAGATTTTTTAAGTGCATCCCATTTGGCTTATTTTTTCAACATCACGAACATGTATCCCCGAAATAGGGTGTTTAATCATAATACTAACGTACTTTAACTATAACTTTGAATTCATGAGTGTCTTGTGCATTTATTAGACAAACGACCTGGATGAGCGGAAGATCACGAAAGTTTTGGACATCTATCTTATACCGCCATCCGAAATACTGTTCAATGTGTACATAATGAGACAGCAGAAACACGCGTAGCAGGTACCTCGTCCGTCTACTTCAAATCGATGAGGAAAGGGAAACTGAAGACAAAAACACTTTAACAAACGAAAGGTTGTCAAAATGTTGTCAAGCGACAACGAAGAGGGATCATATTGTCAGGGTGGGTACATGACAAATCGAGTAGGAGGGGGTGGTTAACCCCCGTCCTCTCACACCACCGTACGTACCGACCGGTATACGGCGGTTCACCAAGCTTGACGAAGTGTGAAATATCGCTGTATCAAACTCATCAACCCTTGTTGTTGCCAGTAGGCAATACCAAGGGCTTTGTGCATGTGCGGGGATTTTGTTGTCCGCCACGCCCCCTTTCGGGTGTTTGCGATTTCCAGTGCTCTGTTGTGAGAAAATCCAAGCGAACGAAGTTCGTGGTACCTCGTACGAACTCGTTTCCACTGCGTCCATAGACAGAGCCGGAGCCTTCGGCGAATCCATTCCTCTATTCGCAGAAGATGGGTTTTCGCCTCGGCCAGCGCAAAATACCCGATCCATCCCATGAGGTATTGGTTGAGTTTTTGAATCCTCTCCTGCATGGCCATGCTTCGATGTGGGTTGGTTAATTGGCGAATTCGTCCTTTTAACCGGGTGATCGATTTGGGATGCAGACGTATCCGCGCTTCCTTTCCCGGAATAAAGCTAAAGCCGAGGAACTTCCGGTTGCACGGGCGGTCCACCGCACTTTTCTGTTGATTTACCTTGAGTTTGAGAACCCTGGTCAAGTATCGCTCCACACTTGCCTTTACACGTTCACCCGCACGTTTGGAGCGGACGTAGATGTTGCAGTCGTCCGCATAGCGGCAGAAACGGTGTCCCCTTTTCTCCAACTCCTTGTCCAGGTCGTCTAGCAGAATGTTGGCCAACAGCGGACTTAAGGGGCCACCTTGCGGCGTGCCCTCTTCCGTCGTGACACACACTCCGTTGACCATGACTCCGGATTGCAGATAAGCGCGAATTAGTTTAAGAAGGCGCTTGTCCTTCACCTTGCGGGCAACCCGGCTCATTAGGATATCATGGTTGACCCGGTCGAAGAACTTCTCCAAGTCGATGTCGACCACATACCGGAATCCTTCGTTGATGTACTGTTGTGCTTTCCGCACAGCACTGTGAGCACGGCGGCCTGGACGGAACCCGAAGCTGGAGTCGGAGAACTCTGGGTCGAATATGGGAGTCAATACCTGCAGGATGGCCTGCTGGATGAAGCGATCTACCACGGTAGGGATGCCTAGCAATCGTATTCCCCCGTCAGGTTTCGGGATTTCGACCCTGCGGACAGGAGACGGCTTGTAGGTTCCCTTCTCGATTTGCGACCGGATGGTCGCCCAGTGCTGACGAAGGTAGTCGCGCAGTTGTTCGGTTGAAACACCGTCGATTCCCGCAGCACCTCTGTTGGCCTCCACTCGTTTGAGAGCGGCCATGAGGTTGTCCCGTGACAGCACTTTCTCCAGCATGCCCCTGACGATACTCCTCTCTTCGCACACATGTTGCTAAGCTTGCCGTACGATGCTCAGCCCTTCTCTGTACCCTCGGGGCTTCACCCCTACTATTCAGAGGAAGTTCCATTTCGGAATTCTGCTTCGACGCACCGTATCGAAAGGGATTAGAACATGTGTTGACTTGATGTTCGGCCCTTCCTCCTTCGAGCGTCCTCTATCGGAGTACTATGGCCTCTGCTGACTTCTGCATGTTCAGCGCCCCCTCGCGGAGACGGTTGCCAACGGTAGTAGGCGTATCATGCAGACCTCCCCGGGTAAGGACGGTAACTTTCGTCCCATGTACCTGCCCAATTTACTGCTGCACTCCTTGGCTGTATGGGGCTTCACCTTGTTCGGCAGGCTCGCCCGAGTACAACAGCCTCAAATTGGGTTCGTGTACCTCAGGTCAGGACTTTGCCGCCGGCTTCCTTCAGATTCCGCCTCACGGCGGACACCCTTGCCTTAAGCTAACGGTTGGTACAGCCACCCCCCGTTCGGGACTTTCACCCTATAGCTACCGCCCATGCCGGGCGCACCATAAGAAAAACCCTTGATTTCTCAAGGGTTTCAACTTCATATGTATGGTGATCCGGACTGGGTTCGAACCAGCGACCCCCACCCTGTCAAGATGGTGCTCTCCCAACTGAGCTACCGGATCATGTTATGTAACTTTTACAATCGTCTGTCTCATGGTGGGCCCTGTAGGACTCGAACCTACGACCAATCGGTTATGAGCCGACCGCTCTGACCAACTGAGCTAAGGGCCCGAATCGTACCGGACGCCGATCACATGATTTAATATACCTGATTTCTTTTTCGATTTCAAGAGGAAAAATCAAAATTCCTGTAAAAAATTTTACCGGCATAGAAAGAACCATTCTCTGCCAGCTTCACGTGCAAGAGAATGGCCCTGTTCTCGCTTGGTTTTCCGGTAATGCTTCTGCATCATCTCTGCCTGAATGAGACCGTACTGCTCAAATGAGACCGCATTTCCCAAATGTTTCAGCATTTCGCGAAAGCTGACCCGGGAGCTGTCCGCCCCCTTTTTCACCCAGCCTGATCCGCCTTCTGCTCCGCAATCCGGATCTCGGCCTGTTTGGCTTGCTCTTCCTGCTCGTCACGCAGGCGGTGGGCCATGCGGCTGGAGGCGTTGGCGGCGATGCTGGCGACGAGGTCGTCCAGGAAGGTGTGGACGCGGCCGGAGCGTTTGGTGTCCAGGCGTTGGATGACGCCGACCTTGTGTTTGTCCAGGTGGCCAAAGGTGGTGACGGCGATGCTGCCGTAGCCAAACACGGAGCCGAGCGCAAGGGTTTCGTCGCAGCCGAACAGGCCTTCGTCTGTCGCGATGAGGGTTTGTAGCGGCTCGGACAGCATGCCTTTTTCCGCCAATGTATCCAATTCCACGCCGACGAGGATGGCGTGCTGCATTTCCCTTTTTCCAAAACGGCTTTTACGCTCTCGATGCAGGGTTCCATGGTCAGGTCGGGATGGTACGGCGACTGCATCAGATAGACGATTTCGGCAATATCCTCTACCGTGACGCCGCGCTCTGCCAGGCGTGTCAGGGCGGCATTTCTGACTTCGCTGCTGTGTACGTGCTTCTTCATTGAGACAACCCCTTCCACGATTGAGTGAAGTCACTTTTTATCATAGTATCATACGCTGGCAGAATTGCGACAATCTTTCGGCTGGAAAGGTTTTTTGTCCGATGGAGGAGTTGGGAAAACATGGCCGGGCGGGTCGCCCCTCCCTCAGTTATGAAAACGATTTCCCTGTCCCCTTGGCTTTCGGTATAATGAACGCAGCCACGAAAAGGAGGACATCCCTGTGCCGCTGAATGAAATCACACTGACGAGCAACTTCCTGGGAACAACGGAACATCTCCTCATCTATACCCCTGAGCGGTACTCCCCGCTCTACTCCTATCCCGTGCTGTACGTGCAGGACGGCGAGGATTACCTGTCGCTGGGCCGGCTGGCGACGCTTCTGGAACAGCTCCACCGGGAAAAAGAAATCCCTGACCTTATTGCTGTGTTCCTGCCGGTGGACAAGTCCCGGCGGTACGCGCGTTACCATCCGGACGGTGATGAGCATCTGGCCTACCGGCGCTTTTTGGCTGTCGAGGCCGTTGGGTATGTGGACCGTCACTACTCCACTCACCCGCTGGGGCAGGCGCGAACGCTGCTGGGCGAGTCGTTGGGCGGCGTCGTGTCACTGTTTACGGCGTTGGCGTATCCGCACACGTTTGGCCAGGTGGCCTGCCAGTCTGCCGCGATGGACGAGGCGCTGAACCGGCGTGTCGCCGAAGCGGAGCTGCCCGCTTCCCTGCACGTCTACCTGGAAGTGGGAACGGAGGAAACGGCGGTGGAGACGTCGCGCGGGACGCTCGACCTGCTCGCGGCCAACGAACGACTGCGCGACATCCTGCAAACAAAAGGGGTCACCCTGGCTTATGAGACCTTTGCGGGTGACCACACGTGGGGATATTGGCAGGCCAACCTGCGGCGCATGCTGCGCGCGCTGTTTGGGTAAACTTACCGTGGCCGTTCTTTTTGTGTGCCGTCTTCCTTTCCTGGCGAGACGAGCGCCTCTTCGAATTCCGCTTTGCGGATGACGGTAATGATTGTAAAGGTGAGCAGCGCCAACAAAAACAAAACGAGGAACATAAAGGTAATCATCATGGCTGTTTTCATGATTATGGGACACCTCCTTGCTGTTAACAGTCTGTCCCATCGTCGAAGGAATATACGGGTTGACGCATAACATTACACAAATGGCGAATTTTCTGTTAAAATAAGTGGATATGATGGCATGTTCAAAAACATGAAGAAGGAGGGGTTCCATATGAAATACAGTATCGTCGTATTCCCATCCAGCCAGGTGCAAGAGATCGCCAACTCATACCGGAAACGTTACGACCCGACCTTTGATTTGATCCCGCCGTACATCCGACTGAAAGAGGCGTTTGAGCTGGAAGAAGACCGCCTGCCTAATCTGGTGAGCCACCTCGAACAGGTTGCCCAGTCGACAGATAGCTTTACCGCTCATTTCCACCGCATCTCGACGTTTCACCCGACCAGCAACGTGATCTACATTGCCGTGCAAAACAAGGAGCCGTTTGTGGCCCTGCACGAAAAGATTGTGAAGAAATGTGTCAATACTCCGGAAACATACGCCTACGTGCCTCATCTGACCATCGGGCGCGATCTGTCCAACGACGAGCTGCGCGACGTGACCAGCCAGCTGAGCATGCACAAGATCGACCTGACCTCGGAGATTGACAGCTTCCACTTGATTCGTCCGCTGGAGGACGGCACCTGGAGCGTATATCAAACGTTCCACTTGAAAAAATAACCGTGAGGCGATTATTCTCGCGGGCGGGATAGCAAGCGGGCGTTTGAGCGCAGCCCCCTTCACGGCTTGTGAAAAGAGAACTTCGGCGCAGAGCGAAAGGAAGCGTGACGATGAACCAGGTGTACCAAATCGAGACCGTCCAGTCTGACAAGCAGATGAACGATGCCCTGTCGGTGCGGCGGGCCGTGTTTGTCGAGGAACAGCAGGTGCCGGAAGAGCTGGAGATTGACGAGCATGACCGGCCGGACACAGGGACCGTTCACTTCGTCGCCTACGCGGGGGAGACGCCCGTGGGAGCAAGCCGTTTGCGGCCGTACGCTCCCGGTGTGGGCAAAGTGGAGCGGGTTGCCGTGGTGAAAAGCGAGCGGGGCACCGGCCTGGGCCGGGAACTGATGCTGGCCGTGGAGCAAGCCGCCCGCCGTCTTGGCTACCACAGCCTCAAACTGAACGCCCAGACCCACGCCCAACGCTTTTACGAAAAGCTCGGCTACCAGGCGCACGGTGACGTGTTTGACGAAGCCGGCATTGAGCACATTGCCATGGTAAAGAAGCTGGATACGAAATAAGTGTAAAAAACAACCCCGCAGTCCTCATCGGACGCGGGGTTTCATTGTGCAGTGTTACCGCTTCCGCATCGCCGCAATCTCCCGCAGCCGTTCCACTGCGGAGACCGGTGCGGTGTGCGTGCCCAGCATGGCGTGAAACGGCTCTTCGCCGCGCCAGCCGTGGAAGTCGGAGCCGCCGGTCATGACCAGGCCGTGTTGCTCAGCCCAAGTGCGATACCGCTCCCGTTCGGCCGCGTCGTTGTCCGGGTGCCATACTTCGATGCCGTCCAGGCCAAAGGCGATCAGTTCCTGCACCAGGTCATCGTCGTCGTACAGGCCGGGATGGGCGAGCACGGCGGCACCGCCGGCTTCCTTGATCAGCGTGATTGCCTCCTGGGGCGTGATGCGCGGAGGGTTCACGTAGGCGGCTCCCTCGCGGCCCAGGTACTTGGCAAATGCTTCGTCGATGGAGCCGACCACGCCCAGTTCCACCAGCTCTTCGGCGATGTGGGGCCGGCCGATGTTTTTGTCCTCCCCCTTCTTTCGCCGGTAGACGCTCTCCAGGGTGATCGGGATGCCCAACTCGCGCAGACGGGCGATCATCAGCTTGTTGCGCTCGTGCCGGGTCTCGCGCAGCCCGCGCAGCTTTTCCTGAAACGCCTCGTCGTCGAACGGGATGAAATAGCCGAGCACGTGGATGTCCTGTCCGTTGGCCGCAGAGCTTATCTCCACGCCGGGGATGACCTCGATGTTCCGCCCCGCGGCCGCTTCCAGTGCAGCGGAAATCCCCGCGACGGTGTCGTGGTCGGTGATGGCGACGGCGGCCAGTCCGGCTTCGGCGGCGAGACGGACGTTTTCCGCAGGCTCGCAGGTGCCGTCGGATGCGCGTGTATGGGTATGCAGATCGGCTTGTTTCACGTGATGTTCCACTCCTTCTGGTTTCTCCTGTTTGTAAGTCTGAATCGCCGCTCCTCCACATATGATTAGGCAACACACAATTTTGAGTGGTAGCCAAGGAGGATGTCCATGCGGTTAAAAAGCAAAAACCTGACCGGTGTTGTTCGGCCGCTGTCTTATGTCGACAAAATGCTCCGGCAGCAAGGATTTCACCGTTCCGGCGGAGACAGCCCCCCTACCTACGATGTCGTCATCTACGACTCAGCCACCAGCACTTCGTATTTTCTCCGCATTCCGACCAACTACACCAGCACTACCACCGGCAAGGGAGAATTGACCGTCAAATTGGGCCACCCTTATCTGGAAGCGAAGTTTTACATGCACACGACGGACGATGACCAGTTCGTGATTCCGAAAGAGATCCGCGAAGCCGCCGAGCACAAGCTGGCCGAAATCGCGGACTACTTGTCCCATCCCGCTGCTCAGCGCTGATCGCTCACTTTTCGGCTCCACAGCCATTGATTGGCGGCGAAGCGATAGCCCACGCGCTCTTCCTTCATCAGTCCAATCAGGTAGCCCATCAGCGCGGTCCGGTACAGCACGTAGCTCGTGGCGTTTTCGATGGATATCTGCAAGCGTTCACACAGCAAGGCCAGTGTTTGTTCCAGCGTTCTCTCCTCCGCCAGCAGCTCTTCAATCACGTCGTACAGGCGGCGGTGCCAGTGAATGTTTTTCGTCAGGATCGCTTCCGGGGCGGTGGTGTAGGGACCGTGCCCCGGCAGGTAGCCGCGATAGCCGGATTCCAGCAGCTTCACCAGACTGCGCAGAGTCTCATGCGCATCGACGAGAAACGGCAGCTTGTGCTTTTTCAGTGTCTCCTCGCCGAAAAAGCTGTCGGCGGCAAAGCAGATGCCATCGCACACCAGACCCACCTGCTGCCAACTGTGTCCCGGCAAGGCGATGACCTCAAAGCGGACGCCGTCGATGTCCAGCCCGCCATCCACTGGCAGGAGGCGGTCCACCCGGGAGGCTTCCGCCAGCAAAAACTTGTTGCACAACTCCGCCAGCGGTTGGGCCCCCATCCCGAGGTAGATCGGTTCCAACAGCGGGTAGCGGATGATCGCCTCCTCCAGCGGCGGAGCGTATACGACCGCCTCCGGCCAGCAGGTGAGCAGGTAGGCATTGCCGCCGAAATGATCGGCATGGGCATGGGTCTGAACGATGGCAGACAGCGGCTGGGGCAGTGCCTCCAGCCCTTTTTTGATTTTCTTCGCGGTCTGCGTGTCCAATCCGGAATCGATCAGGATGGCGCCGCTTTTTCCTAGAACGAGGCCGATGTTGACGCTGCCGGGAAAGTAGCCGATCCGATCGGTAATCATTTCAGGCATATGTGAGGCCACAGGCGTTCCCTCTTTTCTTGTCTGGCTTTTTGCTTATTTTCTCCACGCGCCTCCCCCATCCCTGCCGATCGGCCCGATTACGACGTACGGCGCCGGCCTGCGGCGAATGCCGCTGAAGACATGGGTGCAGGACGCGACGGCGACAATCGTGATCAGGGAAAAGACGGTGCGTTCCCATCCGATCGCCGGCAGCGAACCGGCGACGATCAGTCCGTCGATGCCGAGAATCAGGAGCGCCACAGGCAGTCCGTACCGCCTCGCCACAAACTGGGCCAACAGGTCGGTGCCTCCCGTGTTGGTCTTGTACGCCAGCATCAGTCCGATGCCGGAGCCGATCAGCGCGCCACCCCAGACGGCCGAGGCTGGCGTCGACCAGACGTTCCAGGACCGCAGCGGCGAAAAGACATCAATGAAAAAGAAGAGATCAGCATACCGTGAAAGCTGTGGGCAAACAGGCTGCGGTCGAAGGCGAAGACGAGTGCGTAAACGGGCAGGCTGACCAGAATCATCACCAGTCCCGGGGGCACGTGCAGGTAGTACGTGGCCAACAGCCCCAGGCCGATCATGCCCCCATCCATCAGCTGGTGCGGAACGAGAAACAGGTTGACGCCCACGGCGACCAGCACGCTGCCCGCCAGGATTGCCACGCTTTTTTGCAGCCAGTACACACGCTTCTCCTCCCCGGACAGGGTTTCGCTTAACTCTATGTCAGAGCGGGTGCGGGTATGTATGGCAATTGTGCTGATGTGCCGGCACAAATCGGATGGTTTTGACTCTTCGCTTTTTCTGCTGGTATACTATCCAGTAACAGGATAGGTGCGAATGTTGGCCGTAGGGCGTTCGTACAAACATCATCTGACAATAACAAGTGGAGGTGAATTCTCCTGCTGTCGCAAAAGCGCTAGCGGATGCGAGAGGGGAGACATTATTGGAGAGTCCGATAGGTCCGATAGGGGAGATTGTGTTGAATCTGCTGCTCGTCGGCTTTCTGGTTTTTTTGAATGCCTTTTTTGTCGCAGCAGAATTCTCGCTGGTGAAAGTGCGCCAAACCCGTCTGGCCCAACTGGCAAGCGAGGGAAACAAGCGCGCCGCCTACGCGCAAAAGGTGACCCGCCAGTTGGACGCCTATCTGTCCGCGTGTCAGCTTGGCATTACGCTGGCATCGCTGGGACTGGGGTGGGTAGGTGAACCGGCCGTCGCCCATTTTGTCGAACCCGTTTTGGTTTCTTTAAACCTGCCACAATCCCTGGCAACGCCCATATCGCTGGCGATCGCCTTTGGGTTCATTACCTTCCTGCACATTATTTTCGGGGAGCTTGCTCCCAAGTCGCTGGCGATCCAGAGAGCGGAAACTACCTCCCTCTGGACAGCAGCGCCGCTGATGTTCTTTTACAAGCTCAGCTATCCGCTGATCTGGCTGCTGAACGGCACGGCCAACTTCTTCATCCGGCGGCTGGGCATCGAGCCCGCAGCGGAACACGACTCCGCCCATACGGAAGAAGAGATTCGCCTGCTCGTCAACCAGAGCCATAAAAGCGGCCACATCGACCAGACCGAATTGGCACTGGTGGACAACGTCTTTGCGTTTTCCGAGCGTCTGGCCCGGGAAATCATGATCCCGCGGATTGACATGGTCTGCCTCTACGATGACAACACGTTTGAGGAGAACCTGGAAATCATGCGCCAGTCAAGACACTCCCGGTTTCCGGTGGCCCACGAGGACAAGGACCGACTGATTGGGTTTGTCCACACCTCTGATTTTTACCTGTCGGCTCTCACCTATGGGAAAGCGGAGCTGAAGGATTTTCTCCGCCCGCTTTTGACCGTGCCGGAGTCCATGGAAATCAGCCACGTGCTGCGGCTGATGCAGAAACGCCGTTCGCAGATGGCAATCGTCATCGACGAGTACGGCGGCACCGCCGGACTGATTACCATGGAAGACATTCTGGAAGAGATTGTGGGCGACATTCAGGACGAATTTGACGAAAACGAACGTCCCGATATTGAAAGTTCCAACAACAACGAATGGTCCGTCTCCGGGAAGATGCTGCTCTCTGAGCTGAATGACATAATCCCCGTGGAGATGCACTCCGACGAGGTAGACACGATTGCCGGCTGGCTCTACAGCCAGTTGAACGAAGATGTGGCGGAAGGCAAGTCGGTCCGCTTGCAGGACTACCTCTTCACCATCACCGAGCTGGAAAACCACCGCATCACGCGGGTGAGCATCACCTACGTGGGCGAAAACGCACCACCGACAGAGAGCGACGAGACCGTTCTTTTACCCGCACAGTCGTGACGTATAGACAAAGACTGAAGACAAACTGCAGGAACGATCTTTCCATCGGTGTCAAGCCGAAAGGCCTGCACATTGATCAACCGAAGGTGGAGATAAAGTACATCGCATGGAGTGATGGGCCAAGCGAGCTCCTTTGACGACCGGCTCAGCGGAAAAACGAAGACGCGGGGATAAACAGGGGACACAAGTCTCACTTCAGCGAAACACCCAGATGTTTGCCCCCTGCCCGCGTCGCGTTTTGGAGCGGACTTCATCCGCTTCTTTGCTGGGCGTCAAGCGAGCGAGCGGGCCCGATCATCCATGCGCCACGGACTTTGTCTACACGCTGAAGTGTCCCCTGCCCGCAGGGGGCACTTCTTCTTTCCGGCTGTCGGCGGTACAAGACCGACAGCCCCCGTTTCCATCATCCGATGTTACCATTCACAGGCGTGTCAGCGCGGTAAGTCTGCCGTATCACACGCCGCATTCCGTACGAGGTGTCGCCATGAAAATCGCGCAGCTAGACGACCAGGTCATCCTGCTAACACCCGAGACATACCCTCGCATCCCCGCCTGGCGGCTGGCCGCTCGCCAGGGAAAAGTGCGCTGCCCCGTCTGCGGTTCGCATCTCAGTCTGATGGCGGGAATCAGTGCGGACCCCCGCTTTCTCCATCCCGCGGACAGCGATTGTGCCTGCAAAGGAAGTGACGATGCGGTGCACGAGCGGCTGGCTGCCAGTCCCGAGCTGGCGGCCGCTGTCGCAGCTGCGGCCGATCCCGCTCCGCGTGATGCCAACCCACGTCAGGCGAACGCCGCCACGGTGGAAGAAGAAGACGGCGAATCGGTGCGGGTCGGCTCCTTTCGCCTGCCCAAACAGCGGACGATCGGCGGCAGCAGCGTGACGCCCGCGCCAAAACCGCCGCTGTTTCGCAAACGGCTGATGCCGAAAACGCGCATCCAACACCTGGCGGAACAGCAGAACGAACCGCTTCATCCCCGCCAGCAGCAGGCTGTCACGACCACGGATGGCCCCCTTCTCATCCTGGCAGGGGCGGGCAGCGGCAAGACGCGCGTGATGACAGCCCGGACCGCCCACCTGATCCGGGACAAAGGCGTCCCTCCCCGGCAGATCATGGTGGTCACGTTTACCACCAAGGCGGCGGATGAGATCCGGCAGCGGCTGGCCCGCCAGCTTCCCCGCGAGCAGGCGCGGGAGCTGATCGCCGGCACGTTTCACGGCATCTTTTACCGCATGCTGCTGTACCACCAGCCGGAACGCTGGGATCAGCGCCGCCTGCTGAAAAAAGATTGGCAAAAGTGGCGGCTGCTCAGGGAAAGCGGCCTGCTCGCCAGCCATCCCGAACTCCTGGGGCAAAAGGAACAGGACGTGCTGGACGCGTTTGGCGTGATTAGCCGCTGGAAAAACGAATACCTGCTGCCCGGCCAGTCCGTCTCGCAGGAAGCGGCAAACGACGCGGAGCGGCAGGCACACGAGCTGTACCCGCTGTACGAACAGGCGAAGCGGACGCTCGGCTGGTTTGACTTTGACGACATGTTGATCGGCTGTTACGAAATGCTGCGGGACGATGCGGAGATCCTGCGCCGCTATCAGGAGCGGATCACGCATGTGATGATCGACGAGTTTCAAGACATCAACCGCATCCAGTACGAAACCGTCAAGCTGCTTGCAGCGCCGCAAAACAATCTGTGCGTCATCGGGGACGACGATCAGTCGATCTACGGATTTCGCGGCAGCGATCCGCAGTACATACTTGGTTTTACCCGCGATTATCCCCAGGCCCAAACGATTACGCTGGAAGTGAACTACCGCTCCCGCTCCGCCATCGTCGGGCTGGGCTACTCATTAATCGGCCATAACCGGGCGCGCTGGAAAAAAGACTGCCTGTCGTTTCACAGCGAGGAAGGGGAAACCTATCTGTTTGAGCCGGACGACGAGGAAGAACAGGCCTCCCGGATCGTCGACGAAATCAGCCACCGGATCGAGCAGGGGACCCCTCCCGGCGAATGCGCCATCCTCTACCGCACCAGCGAGTCGGCCCGACCGATCCTGGAGCGGCTGAGCGAAGCGGGCATTCCGTTTCACTACACGCAGGAGGAGGACTCCTTTTACCAGCGGCAGGCTGTACGCTGGACGCTGGGCTATTTGCGGCTGGCGCAGGACCCGGACGATGCAGAAGCGCTGAGGGAGATTCTCCCCACCCTCTACATCTCCCAGGAGATGTGGAACGCGGTGCGCAGCCAGGCCATACTGGAAGATCTGCCGATCCTGCACGTGCTGCCTCGCCTGCCGCAGTGGAAAGTCTACCAGCGCAAACACTTGCAAACCGTGACCGACATCCTCGCCGCCTGCCGGGAATGCCCGCCCGCCCAGGCGCTGGAGCTGATCTACGAGGACGGCCGGCTGCGGGATTATCTGAAAAAGCGGGCCAAAGACCGGGACGACGGCAGGGAGCGCTGGAGCGACGAACTGCAGCAGCTCTTGGCCGCAGCCAGGCGGCACGCTACCGTCGCCGAGTTTTTGCACCATGTGGAACGCATGGCAGAACAGGAAAAGGAGTGGCGCCATGCGCGGCCACTCCCAAAGGAAGGTGTTCACGTGCTCAGCATTCATCGGGCCAAAGGACTGGAATTTGACCACGTGTTCCTGCCCGATCTGGTGGAAGGCGCTCTCCCTCACGAGTACGCGCTGGACGCCGTGCGCAAGGGAGAATCGTCCGCGCTGGAGGAAGAGCGGCGGCTCCTATACGTGGCGATCACGCGTGCCCGCCATTCGGTCGCGGTCGGCATCCCCCGCGAACGGTTCGGCCGGAAAACCAGGCCCTCCCGCTTCATCGCCGAAATGGGCGGATAGTCGGTCCACTCCCCCGCCCATGTAGATCAACCATTCTTCCATCGATGCAATGATTGGAAACACGGCAAACGGCTCCCTTCCGTACGTTTGGTACTAGCGTGCGGAAAACGGGAGCCTTTTATGCGCGCGGGAGTGGTATTTGCAACGCCGTTTTAGCTGCAGCGTTGTTGGCTGAAAACGAAAAAACCCCTGCGCCCGGCCGTACATGCCGGAGCAGGGGTTTGCGTTTTTATCGTGCGATGATGTTGTAACCGGCATCGACGTGGATGATTTCGCCCGTGATACCGCGGGAGAGATGGCTGAACAGGAAGAGCGCCGTGTCGCCCACCTCGGATTGGTCCACGGTGCGGCGGAGCGGTGCTTTTTCCTCGATTTCCTTCAGCATGCTGTTGAAGTTGCGCACGCCTTTTGCCGCCAGGGTGCGGATCGGTCCGGCGGAAATGGCGTTGACGCGGATGTTGTCTTTGCCGAGGTCGCTCGCCAGATAGCGGACGCAGGCATCCAGCGCCGCTTTGGCAACGCCCATGACGTTGTAGTTGGCAACGACGCGCTCGCCGCCCAGATAGGTCAGGGTGACGATGCTTCCGCCTTCGGTCATCAGCGGACGAGCGGCACGCGTCACCGCAACCAGCGAGTAGGCGCTGATGTCCTGCGCCAGCGCGTAGCCGTCGCGGGACGTGTTGACAAACTCGCCTTCCAGCTCTTCCGTCTTGGCAAACGCGATGCAGTGAGCCAGTCCGTGGATGACGCCCACTTTTTCCTTGATTTGGGCGAACGCAGCTTCCACTTCTTCATCCTTGGTCACGTCGCAGTTAATCAAAATCGGCTCGCCGCCGAGGCTTTGGGCCAGCTGCGCCACGTTTTCCCGCAGCCGCTCCCCCTGATAGGTAAAGATCAGGTTGGCCCCGGCCTTGTGCAGGGACTGGGCAATTCCCCAGGCAATACTGCGGTGGTTGGCCACGCCCATGATAACGAAGTTCTTGTCTTGCAACAATGTATTCATTATGTATCGGCCCCTTTTCAACGTTTTTCCCCTGACATTATAACCGATCTTGTCCTCGGTTACGAGAGTCTGCTGGAAAAACGCGAAACGGGACCGCTTCCATCGGTTATTCTCCCTGCTGCATCGCTTTTGCCAAATCGTCCGCCGGAGCGGCTGCACTGTTGGAAAAGACCCAGGATTCTTCCACCGGATTGAGCGGCGTTCCGTTTGCCGGGAATTCCGCCTGCAGCTGCGCCGGTTCGCCTGCCGGTGTCAAGTCTTCTCTGTTCTCCATGGATGATCGCTCCCTTCCGTCCAGGCTTTTTTGGCCCACAACCATTTTTAGGCTGGCTGGGGAGGCGGCTGTTTATGCATGAACATGCCCACCCGGAAGCCAGACGGCTGTCACGAACAGGTACGCAACCATCCCGGCAAAAAAGTACACCCCCAATACCCGCCGTCCGTTCTGAATCAGCGGCACCAGATGGCTGGCCGAGACGTACAGGAAGACGCCGGTGGTAAGGGCTATCACCACGGAAGACCATCCGTCCGGGAAAATTTGTTCCACCGCCCCTACGCTGAATGCCCCCGCCAGTGTGGAGGCCCCCAGTGCGGCCGTCCCCCAGAACGCTTTCCACTGCGAGCGCGTCGCCGCCAGCACCAGTGAAGCAAAGATCACGCCGTCCGGCACCTTGTGCAGCACCATGGCCAGCAGGACGGAAAACCCGATGCGATGGTCCAGGTGATAGCTGGCGATCAGCGAGACGCCCTCCACGTACGCATGCAGCAGAAATCCGCTGAACAGGCCGATCAGGCGGGAGGAGCCGGCTTTCCGCTCCGCTCCTCCGATCAGCTCCAGCGCGAACAATAACGCAAACCCGAACATCACCAACGGCATGGCCCGCTCGCTTCCCCCTTCCATTGTATGGGGAAGCAAATCCAGCAGGGTAAGCGCCAACAGCAGACCGCCGCCGACGCTGACCATGGCGTACAGCGTCTCTTCCGACCAGGCGCGCAGGCACAGGAGAAGCCCGCCGATGCTGCTTGCGGCCGCTGCCACCGTAAGTATCACGATCAGATCCGGTTGCATGGCACGTCCCCTTTCATCCGGGGTGTCGGACGTGTGTCCCTTCCATTCTACGCGCGTGTCCCGGTCGTTATGCCTTTACCTGCGGCAGTACCCGCTAGAGATTCCCGGGGCAAAACGAAGAGCTGTGCTGCATGGCCCCGTCCTTGCTGCCATGCCCGGCGAACACATGACAAAAATCGCCAACCTGTCCGAATTAGCCGAAACGCCACTTGTTTTTAGAACCTTTGTCGATTCCCTTTTACCCGGAAAAATTGGTGCTATAATGGGGCCACGGGAATTCCTGATGGGATAAGGAGTGATTCGGGATGGATGTACAAGTGTGGATGGCTTCCAAGGAAGTGGCGGATCGGTTGGATGTTCACGTCCGGACGTTGCGAAACTGGTTGGAGATGTTCGTGCCGCCGCAGGAGCGGCAAAAAAATCCTCAGGGTCACTACCTGATCAGTGAAACAGGGTTTTCCTTGCTGAAAGAAGTCAAACAACGCAAGGACGAAGGCAACTACTCCCTGCGTGACATACAGCGTCAGTTGATTGAAGAAGGACGCATTCCGGCGGACATGCTGGCCGAGGAGGAAACGGCCGCCGCTCAGGAACAATCCGTTGTGGTGACCGGGCCAAAAGCAGCCGGCCTTCGCGAGATGGAGCTGACCGTGCAGGAGATGATCGTTCAGTTTCAGCATGAGCTGGCCCAACTGTCGTCATTGAACCAACTGCAGTCCACCATTTTGCAAAAAATCGCCGACATCGAGGAGATGCAAGAGTCGCTGCGGCTGGAGATGCGCCGCGTCACATTTGAAATGGATCTCATGCAGCAGCGCCTGACCCGGCGAAAAGAGCGGTTGGAGCGTCATCAAGCGCGCTGGTCGCTCAATCCGTTCCGCTGGTTTACGCGTTCCGACCGGAGCGCCGCAGCCAAGAACTAGCTGCATGCCCTGCCGTACTGTGTCGTATTCGGCATGACGGCAAAGGCAGACAGAGCGAATCTCCAGACTGGACAAGCCTGCCGTCCTCTGCGTTTCCGGGAAAGCCAACAAGCTGAGACACAAGGGTCTCAGGTCAGCATGCAGACATAGTTCGTGGCACATGGGTGCTCGGGCCCGCTCGCTCTCTTGACGACCAGCAAAGAAGTGGATGATGTCCGCTCCAAAACGCGACGCGGGCAGGGGGCAAACATCTGGGGGTTTCGACGAAGTGAGACTTGTGCCCCCTGTTTTTCCCCGCGTCTAGCGTTTTTCCGCTGAGCCGGTCGTCAAAGGAGCTCGCTTGGCCCATCACTCCATGACAAGTAATTTGTCTTCAGCTTTGGTTAATGAATGTGCAGGCCTTTCGGCCTGGAAACGATGGAAGATCGTTTCCTTGTGAACACTTACCAGATAAATAGTTTGTTTTCAGTCAGATGCTGAGACCCTTGTCTCAGCTTTTTTGTTGCCTTGTGTTTCATCTGGAATGCGGCTGCTTCCTTATGTTTCGATGCTGTTGCCGCCCTGCTGCGCTATTGCGAGCAGCAGGCCGTCAATTTTTTCTCTGCCATGCCTCCCCCTTTACTGTCCAGCAGGTGTGCTCGGCCCTCTCCCCAGGGTTGTTGTCAACTTCCGATTTCAGTATGATGGTTACGAGGAGGGTTGTCGAAATGCCGAAACAATTCGTTATTGAAGCGATCATGCTGGCCATCTACGGGGAATTAATGGCACCGTCGCAACCTGTAGAGTATTACATACCCGCGTCGACAATCTACGAATTGGACGAGTTTTATCATAGCCCGGAACCGATCATGCCGATCCCGGCCGACGATCAGCACGTACGCAAGATCATGAAGGAAATGATTCAGTTCTTCTCCGATCCGTTCAACCGCAAGCGCATGGAAAAGGGCCTGATCGCTCCCTGGTCCATCGTGCCGTTTTCGTTTCCAAACGGCGTGACGCTCAACGTGGTCAAGGTAGACGACAACGCCATGTGGGGGGAACTGTTTGATCCGGTGGAGACCCAACTGCTGCTCACATCGATGCGCTTTGAGATACCGCTGATCACCGACCAGACGGATTACCAGGATCGGATTTTGGAATATGTCGTACCCGTTCAGTTTTACGATGTAGACGACTTTGAATTTGCCCTGGAACAAGGGATCTCGTTGGACGAGCTGCGGGAGCCGTAACCGGCTCCCCCTTTTTACGGACGGATTGGCCCCGATGGTCCAGTCCGTCTGTTTGGCTTTTTATTGCCGGAAAATTGGCTCTTTTATTTTATTGCGGGAGCCGGTATAGTGGAGAGCAAAGCACAGACTGAAAAGGGGCGGCATCATGGGGCGAAAACCGATTTACACACGTGTGTACAATCAGCTGCGCTATCAAATATTAAGCGGCGAATTGGCAATTGGCTCCCCTTTGCCACCGGAGCGGAAACTGGCCGCGCAGTTGGGGGTGAGCCGCAATACGGTGGTTCGGGCCTATGCCGAACTGGAAGCGGAAGGATTCATCGCCAGCCGGATGGGCAGCGGCCGGTACGTGGAAGCCCTCCCGCCCGCTCCGCGCATCAGGCGGATTGACTGGAACAGCCAGCACGGTTACGAATCGCTGGCCGCCTCCCCGTCGCACATGGCGGAGCTGCTGGAGGTCACCGACCGCTGTCCGAATCCCATCAACTTTGCCCACGGTGACGGGGGCAAGCACACCTTGGCTTCCTCCCGCTTTTCCGACTACGTGAAGGCGACGGCAGAAGAGCTGCCTTCGTATTACTTTACCTCGGTGCAGGGGCTGCCCCAGCTCAGGGAACTGTTGGTGGAGTGGATGGGGATGGAGCAGATCTCATCTCCGGAGCAGGTGACGATTACCAGCGGCTCCCAGGAAGGCTTGTACCTGATCACCACCCTGCTGGCCCGGCCCGGCAACTGCATCGTTACGGAAATGCCCACCTATTTCGGCTCGCTGCAGCTCTTCCAGTCGCTTGGCCTGCAGATCGTGCCGGTGCCGCTGGATGCGGACGGCATGCGCATCGACGTCCTGGAAGGCGTACTGGCCCGCTGCCGGCCGCGCTTTCTCTACACGGTGCCGACGTATCACAATCCGACCGGCCGGACGCTGTCGCTTGAACGCCGCAAGCGGCTCCTGGCGCTGAGCGAACGATACGGCATTCCCATCGTCGAGGACGACGCCTACCGGCACCTGCATCTCGCGGAGGAACCGCCGCCGCCGTTGAAGGCGCTGGATGAGACCGGCAGCGTCATCTACCTGAACACGTTTTCCAAACTGCTGTTCCCCGGCCTGCGCATCGGCTGGGTGGCGGCCAGCCGTCCATTTGTGCGCTTGCTGACCCGGCTGAAGGAATTGTCGATCACCACCAATACGCTGGGACAGCTGGCAGTGGCCGCCTTTCTCCGCGACGGCGCGCTGCTCCCGCACCTGACGGACGCACGCCGCCAATACGCCGAGCAGGCGGCGATCATGGAACGCCATCTGGAACGGCTGCGGCCTCTCGGCATCCGCTGGGAACGGCCGGCCGGCGGGTTTTATTTCTGGCTGTCCCTGCCTGAAGAGATCAACCCCCGCCGGCTGATGACGCTCTGCCGGGAACAGGGGGTTCTGATTGCCTGCGGCGATATGTTTTTGCTGCGGGAGGCAGAACAGCCGTATATCCGCCTTTGCTTTACGCACGAACGGCCGGAACAGATCGACAGGGGGATGGCCATCATCGCCCGTCTGCTGCACGAACAAAAGGAGTTGATGACATGAACACGAGTGAACCCGCAGCGTGGAAGCAGGGTGTGCTGGACGCCCTGCCGATTACGGCCAGCTACGTCTTGTTTGGTGCCATCTTCGGCATGCTCTCCGGTCAGTCCGGCCTGGCCGCCTGGGAAAGCATGGCGATGTCACTATTCGTCTATTCAGGGGCAGCGCAGTTTGCGGCCAGCTCCATGATCGCCGAACACGCTGGCTTTTGGGCAATCATCTTGACGACTTGTCTGTTAAATGCACGCCACTTTTTGATGGGCCTGTCGCTGTCTCCCTACTATCAGCGCTTTTCGCCCGCCCAGGTGAATGCGCTCGCTTTTCTGCTGACCGACGAGCAGTACGCCATTACCCTTAACCGTTTTCGCCGCTATCCGAGCGACACGTCGTACATTCTTGGGGTCGGCCTTTCGCTGTACATTGCCTGGTGCCTGGGCACCTGGCTGGGAACAGTGGCCGGCCAGTGGATACCAGACCCGGCCGCTCTGGGCCTTGGTTTCAGCTTTACCGCGATGTTTGTGGCGCTCGCGTACTACCAGCTCTTGTCCGTTGTTCGCATCCTGACATTTGTGCTCTGCGGGGCGGCGGCCGTCGGGATGACGTTCGTGCTCCCCAACGGGCTGCCCGTTCTGGTCGCGGGCCTGCTCGCCTTTGCCATCGGCTATTTCCTGCCCGCGGCTGAACCGACCGAAACCGCTCAATCGCCGAACGTCAAGGAGGTGGAGTCGACGTGAGCACCCATCCGCTCCTGCTTTTTCTCGTGATGGCGGTGGCCACCTACCTGTCGCGTCGGGCGTTTCTCCGCTTGCCCAGCCGCCACTTTTCCGCCCGGCTGAAGAACGGCCTCAGCTTTATTCCGCTTGGCATCTTTGCCTCGCTCATCTTTCCCTCGCTGTTCGTGGCCGAGGGGCAACTGGCGGTGCAGCCGCTGTTTCTGATCGCCAGCGCGCTCTGCTTGGCCGTGATGGCGGTCAGCCGCAACGTCTTTATCAGCTTTGGCGTCAGCCTGGGACTGGTCGTCCTCGTGTCGCTCGGCGTAATCCCGCTCTGAGAAAACCGGGTAAATATTCCCACTCTCAGCGTTTGTCCATGGTACAATACGGGTAAAGAATGAAAGAATGGGATTGCGTTGCAGGAGGGACATGGGAGATGGAAACGTTGCAACATGTGGACGGTACAGACTGGAAAGCGGAAGGCGATTCCGTCCAATCCATTTTGTTTCAAATGGGGGACGAAACCTACAGCCTGCCGATCTCGCTGGTGCGGGAGATCATCAAGCCGCTGCCGGTAACCCGCTTCCCCAAGTCGCCGCCGTACGTGGAAGGCGTGATTGATCTGAGGGGACGGATTCTGCCAATCATCAACCTGCGCACGATGTTCGGTCTGGAGCCGCTGCCGCTGACGGAAGAGAGCCGGTTTATCGACCTGCAGCTGGAAGGGCTGAATGTGGGGATCGTCGTGGATGCCGTGTCGGAAGTCATCTACCTGTCCCGGCAGGTGATCGAACCGGCTCCCCCGATCGTAGCCGGAGTCGACGGCAAATACTTAAGCGGCATTGCCCGCGTGCAGGACAAGCTGATCATGCTGTTGGACGCGGACGAAATTTTTGCCCAGTGGAAAAAGGCTTGAAACCAAACAACGCCCCTGGTACGAAAAAAGCGTACAGGGGCGTTGTTTAGCTTGCATGCATAATGCTTTGGGACAGACGATGCCGTCTTGCCACGGACACGTTGATTCGTTCCCGGATCGAATAGCGATCGGCCCTCTTTTCCGCTACTCCCGGCCGCCGCTGGCCAGATACGAGTAATTGACCCAGACCATCTCCTCGATCCCGAGAATTTCCTTGAACAGATCGACGGAGTCGTACAGCATGGAGGAGCCGGTCTCCTCGTCCACTTCGGTCAGGAGCTGCAGGTCAAACAGCGAACGAATCTGCTGCACCTGCTTGGGTCCGACAAACCTGCTGAAACACTGGGGACGCACCCGGGTAATGCCTTTGCCCACTTCCCGTCGATACTGGTCGGACCGCACCACGCGATCCAGGATCTCCTCGTACTTTTGCCGCAGGTCGTCGTTTTCGCTGATGGCTTCCTCCACATCCACATGCGGATACAATCGGCCAAACTCCGCTTCCGCCAGCTCCACGTCCAGCGAATAGCTGATCGTGGCCGAGGATACCTCGTACCCGCCGTCAAACAGCCGAAAGCCCCATCCATTTTCTTCGGAGTCGTGAAACCAGAGCAGCGGCACGCAATGGCGGGACAACTGCAGGAGAAACTGCACGGTTTGATGCGTTTCCAGCCATTCGTCCTGCAGGAAAAAGGCGTTCCATTGGTGATTGACGTTTCTGTGGAAGTAAGGCTGACGCGATTTGGGCAGATCAGTCAGCACTTTCGGTTCGTATTTGCGCGGATACAAAATCCCCGTCGTAAACTCACCCATCCGTTTTCCACCGCTTTCTGGCAGGCTCCCCTTTTGGGCACATCGGTGTGAGCCATGGTTCTCCCTACCAGTTTATTCATCAGCCGCTTGTTTTTTGCCGTGATCTTTTATTGCCCGCTGGTGGGGAAAACGGTGTGGGCGGCGACGACCGGCCGCAAAATTCGACCATTGGTGCAGCTCAAGCGGAACTGATCATGCTGCCATCATCTTTCCGGTCACAATGCCCAGGACCGTGCGGGCGTAGTCGCCCACCAAGCCGGAACCCGGCTTGCTTTCAAAGCGAAGCGTCAACTCCAGATGGCCGACGTGTCCAGCCGGCGGGACAATCCAGGACAATTCCGTTTCACCGGCAAGGATTTCTTCAATCCGCTGCTTCTTGGCTTCGATGTCCAGTTCCGGGTCGTGCGACAGCGAAAATTTCATCGTCACCGCGATCGGCTTGCATGGCCGCGACTCGGTCTGCGTTCCGACCTTGCCGCGGATTACGACCACGCCGGCATCTCCCCACAAGGTGTACTCCAGGATCGCCCGAAAATGCGGATGGACCTGCAGCTCCAGCGCGGGGAAGCCGCCGTCGACGCGCAGTGCAAACCGTTCGGCCAATTGTGCGACCTCCTCCTGAAAACGGCGGGCGCACTCCGAAACCGCCTCAAACACGCAAGGTTGAACAGAGTACATCCTACTCACCCTTCCCGGCAGAATATCTGTCCCTCTAACTTCGCAGCGCCGCTTGTCGTTTCCTTTGTGGAAACCTGACTACTTTACCCATATTTTCCCGAAACGACAAACATACCACTTTACAAGCGTGTTGAACGATCGGACAGGCCTCTTCACTGACGGCCGTGACGGACGGGCGTTTCGCTTTCCCTATCTCAGCTCGTACGGATTGGAAGCGGCAGGCCAGCGGGATGCGAACAAGTGCTGCAACTTTTCCTGCACGGCTTCGTCCAGTTCCAGGTGAAACAGCCGGCCGTTTTCCATGCGAATCAGCGGATAGGCGCCCCACTCAAGGGGAACCGCCTCCTCGGTACGGACAAACTCCGGCAGCGCCAAGAGAAACCGGGCAAACGGGTTGGCCTCGTCGGCGGACATGTGCACCACCTCAAACACGTGCGACAAGGAAGGCGTGACGATCAGCCGGAGCATCTCTCCCTGCTCGGCAGCCCACACCGTAAAGGCGGTCTCGCGCACCTCGCTGCGGGCGTGGCGGCGCATGACCCAGACCGCTTGCTGGACAGCACTCATCAACAGGTGCTGGGCCCCTTCGTCTCCGTGCTTCTGGCGCAGGCGGGCGTAGTCGATCAGATAGGCGACGCCCGTCTCTTCCAGCACCTGATCGGGCAGTTCCAGTGCAGAAATGGTCTGCACCGCTTCTTCCTGCACGGCCGCTTCGCTGGGCACGTCTTCCGTCCGCCCTTCGTACAGGGAGCGAATCATCGCTTTCGCCCGCGATGCCTCCTGCGGCGAAAAGGTGATCGCTTCCGTGTAGATATGGGTGAGCAGGCCTGCTTCGTAGGAGAGGTAATGCAGCAGTGTTTGTTCCTGTTCCAGCATGCGCAGGGCCATGTGATGCTCCTCCGGCCGCTTGATGTCAAACGCGAGCGGGAATCCGAGCGGCTGGATCGGATCATGGAGAGTCCAGATCACTGCGAGCAGCTTGTCGCGGTAGGTTTTGAACTCCACCGAGACGGCGTCCCGGGTCGCTTCGCTGAACGCGTCGACGCTCTCAAACACGAGGTACAGCTCCACGTCGCCGGCCGCGTTGAGACGGGCAAAGTAGGGCAGTCCTTCTTCGCCGGCCAGGCGGTACAAATCGGCAAAGACGGTCGCATCCAGCACTTCCCCTTGCGTGGCTGCTGTCGGCGACCTCAGCGACGGATCGGGCACGACTTCCGGACGAAACGGCTGTCTTGTCATGATGTGCCCTGACCCCGCTGCTTCAGCAACGGCCACTCGGCCATGTCGGCCAACAGCGAGCGGTCCGTGGCGTCGATATGTACCGGCGTGACCGTTATATAGCCGTTTTTGACCAGATGGTAGTCATCTGCATCGGACTGCTTCTGGCCATCCGGGTACTCCCGTGTCAGCCAGTATCCCTCGTCCTGCCGATCGAACTTGTCTTCGTAGTGGTGCAGGGCGAGCGCTGCCGGCGCGATTCCTTTTACCTGTTCGGGAGGCAGATGGGGGATGTTGATGTTGAAGAAAACGTCGGCGGGCAGCTTCTTCTCGGCCGCCTGCTCGCAGAACATGTGCAGCAGCGGACGAATCAGCTCGCCCACCTGGCCGAAGTCGTCCTGGGCGTACCAGTTGTCGTAGGAGAGAGCGACGCCGGGAACGCCGAGAATGACCGCTTCCCTTGCCCCGCTGCAGGTGCCCGAGTAGTAGATGTCACGGCCCAGGTTGGTACCGACATTGATGCCGGAAAAGACGATGTCCGGCCTGCGCCGGTCTTCAAACAGCAGATGGCAGGCCGCCTTGACGCAGTCGGCCGGGTTGCCGTTGATCGCCCACGCCTTTACCGGCAGACCGTAAAAGGGGTGAGAGACAGGAGCCAGCGCGCTGCGGTAGGTGAGGCCGTGCCCTACCCCGCTCCGTTCTTCCGCCGGAGCCACAACGTAAATCTCCGCATTCTTCAGATCGAGGAGCGCTTCCGCCAGCCGCCTGATGCCCTGCGCTTCAATTCCGTCATCGTTGGTCAACAATATCCGCAACATGTTGTGTCCTCCTTCGTAGTGGCGCCGCCACCTCGAGTATTCTTCCTCGTCAAGCCACATCAAAGTGCCCGCAGGGGAGCTTATTGGCACTGCCTGCTTTTCTCCTTATTGTACCAAAAATGAAAAACGGACCCCAATCCACTGTGAGGTCCGCACATCGTTTTTCAGCTGCACGCGGTTCGCTTTCAGAGCGCCGCCTGCTGCCTAATCGTCGACGATCTTTTTCCAACGCTCCCGCCAGCGGATGCCTTCTTCGATCCACGCTTCCACCTGGGCGATCTTTCCCTCGGGAATCCCCAGCAGGCGAGCGATGCGGCGAATCTCGTTCGTTTCCGCCTGCGACAGCTTGTGGTCGATCAGCGCGATCCGGTACAGCTTGCGCAACAGCATCAGCTTCTCCGCCCGCGTCAGGTCCATCAAGTCAGCCACGATTGTCTCCGGCCGCTTGGGATAATCCATGTCATCCATGAGAATCTGCCGCTCTTTCAGCGTGAAATGCTCCGAATTGACAATCTCCTGAATCCGGGTCAATTCTTTATTGCCTATATATCCGTCGGCATGGCCAACGCAGATCATCAAGCGAATGGACGCAAACAAAATCTGTTTGTCCTTTTCGGTTTTGCTGTACAATCGTTTTTCCTCCCCCGAAACTCACTGCAATATCACTGCAAATGTGAGAAGCAGTATTTGCCTAATTATACGACGAAAGGGGTAAGCGGTTTCAGACAAAAATGTGACATTTTCTGTCACGCTCGGACAAACATGCGGGAAAAATCTGGCCAACCGTGCGCATTGAGTGAAAGGCCTGACCATCGGGGGTGGGCAAGCAGTTCGATGCGATTCCGGTACAGCGGCAAAAACACCCGCTGCCGAAGCAGCCAGGACACGATCGCCTGCATTTGCCGGCGCCGCTTTTTTTCATCGAAGGTGCGCGCAAGTTCCGCTGATCGGGCGGTCACTTCCCTGACGGCTTCCGGCGGCAGGTGGTGACACGGACTGAATGCCTGGTCGTGCAAAAATTCCAAAAGCGACAGTTCTTCCCGCTCGTCGATGTTGGCGCTGTCCAGCACGAGATCGGCATGCCTGAATGTCTCGGGTCGGGCCATCTCTTCCGGCTCGACGTACACAATCCGAACATCGATGCCATAACGGGCGCAGCGCATCCGAATCCACTCCGCATCCTCGACGTGATCCTGGTCAGGATAGCTGACGAGCCGGAGGGGTTCTTCCCTGTAGCCGCTCGCCTGCAAGCGCCGCAAAATCTCGGCGTCACTCGTCTGCGGGAAACTTCGTACCTTGCGCCTCTCCTGTTCTCCCCAGATGACCGCCGGCTCCCGTAATCCTCCCAGTTCCTCCAGCAGCAGCCGGCGATCCAGGATACGGTCAAGGATCGACCGAAAGGCAGCAGACGTAACCGGCCCAGGCTTGATCATGTTGCACCCGAGGTACTGAAAGCAGCGCTCGCTGCGGGACACCTCCGTCCAGGTCGACCGCGAATCATCCTGTTTTTCCCTTCCCGGGACGTTGGCGAATACGATTTCGGACCATCCGGCTTCCGTTTCGCCCGTCATGTCCGGGACGCACCAGATTTCGATCCGATCCGTAAACGGACGGCCGCCAAAATACGGCTCAAACGCCTCCAGCACCAGCATCGAGTCGTCATTGCGGACCACGCGAAACGGCCCGGTTCCCGATGGCATGCAGCCAAATTGCTCGCCCATCTGCTCCGTGTAGTCAAACGGGACGATGGAAGCAAATTCCTTGCTCAAGGCGTGCAGCAGCAGGCTGTCCGGATGGTGCAGCCTGATCCGCAGTGTGTACGCGTCAACCACGTCCACCGCACGGATCGACCGGACAAGCCATTGGTGCAGGGGAGATTTGTCCCGCAGGCGAAGCAGGGCATACCGCACATCCTCCGCCTCCAGCATTCTGCCGTGGTGAAACCAGACCCCTTTTCGCAGGATAAACGTCCACTCCGTTCCCTGGGGATTCGCCTCCCAGTACAAGGCAAGCCGGGGTTCAAAACGACCTTGCTGTGGATCAAAGTGAACAAGCGTATCAAATACATGTTTGGTCAGATGGGCTTCCGAACGCAGCAGCACGCGGGAGGGGTCCAGCATGGGCAGCGGCCTGCCCTGGGACAGCCGCAGCACGTCCTGTCTGCTTCCCGGACTCCTGCTGACATGCAGGCCAAACTGACTGCTCATCCAGCGCTGAAAACTTTCCTCCAGCTCGCCTAACTCCTCCCGATACCGGGCTACAAACACGCGTGCTCCGCGAATCTCTCCCTGACGGACCAGTTCCCTGGCGACAGAGAGCGCGGCGTCAGCGGGATGAATGCGAAACGTCAGCACGGACTGATGTCCCCTGCCCTTACCGGGCTGCCAGACAATCCACCCCCGCTGCGCTAACTTTTTTACCGTAGCCGCCGCATTGCGCGGGGTGCAGCACAAGATGGAAGCCGCACAGGCCAGCGAGAGGGTGATGGGCTTGTCGATCGCCGCCTGCGGGCAGCCGGCAAACAGCCGATGATAATGTTCAAACAGGATCATAATCATACACCGCCTCAAAACATGAAAAAACGACGTGTCGTTTTGTACGCTTTTTCTTTCGTTCCCCCCGGCGTACAATCGGGTACAATCCCAATCCCGATACCGAAAGGATACCAGGATAAACATGAAACGAACATCACTTTTCACCCGCTATCCGACCACGGTCTGGGTCCGGCTCTTCGGCGAACTGGTAACGCAGCTCTCTCTCAGCATGATTACCCCTTTTCTGATCTTGTACCTGAACGAGCAGGCAGGCAGCTCCGTTCCCCTGACCATGCTGGTGATCGGGCTGCAGCCCGCCAGTGAAATCGCGCTGACGCTAATCGCAGGGGGTGTGACGGACCGGTACGGACGCAAATCCGTCATGCTGGTCGCTCTGGGCCTGCAGGCGCTGGCCATGCTGGGAATGGCGTTTGCCCACTCGCTTGCCGCCTTTGCCATCCTGTACATGGTGAACGGTGCGGGCCGCTCCCTCTTCATCCCGGCGGCACGCGCCCTCCTGGCTGATACCGTCCCTCACAAGCTCCAGTCGGAAGCGTTCGCCCTGTTGAATACAGCCAGCTATATCGGCGCTGCGGCCGGTCCGCTTGTGGGCGTGCTGATCTATCAAAGCGACCCCAGCCTTGCCTTTCAATTGACGGCGTTTTCGCTGGTCCTCTACGCCGCGTGCGTCTGGTGGAAGATACCGGCGTCTGCGCCAGAAGAGTCGTCGTCGGCACGCACACCATCACCGGCCTTCGCTGGGGACTTGCCTGCTCCCGCCGCCCGGCACACAATCCGTCCCGCGCTGCACCTGATGCTGTTGGCCATGCCGATCAGCCTGTTCTACGCGCAAACGGAAACCAATCTGCAGCTGCATCTGAAGAATACATTCACCGATTATCTGGAACTGCTGGCCATGCTGGCCTCCACAAAAGCGGCCGCATCCATCTTCCTGGAATTTTGGCTGGTCAAATGGACGCAGCGCGTGTCCCCGCGAATCCTCATCACCGGTTCATACGTCTGCTTTGCCGCGGTCTCCGCAGCCTACGCCCAGTCCGACAGCGCGGCTGTACTGCTCGCCATCCAGCTCGTGCTCATTCTCGGCGAAAGCGTCGGTCTCAATCACCTGCTGACGCTGGTGGCACGGATCGCGCCGCCCTCCATGCGCGGCCGCTATTTTGCCATAACGGGGCTGCACTGGGACATCTCCCGCGCAGCGGGGCCTTATCTGGGCAGTCTAGTCCTGATACATTTCGGCGGCGCATGGCTGTTCGGCGCTTCGGCCGTGCTGCTGCTCATCGGGGCCCTGGCCCAGTACCTGTACCTGCAGCGAATGGAAAAAGCCTCCCCGTCACTTCGGGAAGGCTCAAGCATGTAAACGGTGCGCGTTACGACAGCAGGTAGCGGTCTTCGCTGAACGATTCGCCACGCGCCGCTTCAAACGCCTGCAGCAGGTCCTGCGGCTTCATCTTCCGTTTTTTCTCCTCCGGAATGTCCAGAATGATGCTGCCCTCGTGCATCATCAAGAGACGGTTGCCCATGTTCAGCGCCTGTTCCATGTTATGCGTGACCATGATCGTCGTCAGCTGGTGCTGCTCCACGATCTTGCGGGTCAGCTCGACGATCAGCTGTGCGCGTTTCGGGTCCAGGGCCGCCGTGTGTTCGTCCAACAGCAGGATTTTCGGCTCCGTAAACGTCGCCATTAACAGGCTGAGCGCCTGGCGCTGGCCCCCGGAGAGGAAGCCCACCTTGGTCTTCAAACGGTTCTCCAGCCCCTGGTCGAGCTGTTTCAAGTGCTCGCGGAACAGCTCCCGCTTGCGGTTGGTAACGCCAAACGACAGTGTACGCCGCCGGCCGCGGCCGTAGGCGATGGCCAGGTTTTCCTCGATGGTCATGTTGGGTGCCGTGCCCGCCATCGGGTCTTGGAACACGCGGCCGACAAAGGTGGCACGCTGGTGCTCACCCAGCCGGGTGACGTCCTTGCCGTCAATCGTCACGGTGCCCTTGTCGGGAATCAATCCGCCGGAAATAATGTTCATCAGCGTCGATTTCCCGGCCCCGTTGCTGCCGATTACGGTGACAAAATCGCCGGGGGCGACGTGCAGGTTGATTTCCCGTAACGCCACCTTCTCGTTGACAGTTCCCTCGTTGAATACTTTGCGTACGCCGGAAATCCTAAGCATCGCCGTTCCCCCCTTTCACCGCACGGAACCCTTGTCTTTTCCACACGCCTTTGGCAAACGTCGGCACCGTCAGGGCGATGATCACGATCAGCGCGGTAATCAGCTTCATGTCGGACGGATTGAGCCCTTTGTTCAGCGCCAGGGCAATCACCAGCCGGTAGACGAGCGAGCCGCCGATGACGGCAATGGTCGCCCGGACAATGGAGGAGCTGCCAAACAACACTTCCCCGACAATAACGGAGGCCAGACCGATCACAATCATCCCGATCCCCATGCCCACGTCGGCAAAGCCCTGGTACTGCGCCACCAAGGCGCCGGAGACGGCCACCAGCGCGTTGGACAAGGCCAGGCCGATGATCGTGGTCGTGTCGGTGTTGATGCCGAAACTGCGGATCATCTTCGGATTGTCGCCCGTCGCCCTCAGATCGAGGCCAAGGTCGGTGTGCAGGAACCAATCAATCAGTGCTTTCAGCAGCAGAATACCAATGAAAAATACAATTGCCACACCGGTCAACAGCACCTCCCCGCCCACGGTCACATTGGGGACACCGAGGTTTTTGACAAACGTGTAAAGCGTTTCCTCGCGAAGAAGCGGCAGGTTGGCTTTCTCCATGATGCGCAGGTTGATCGAGTACAGCGCGATCATCGTCAAAATCCCGGCCAAGAGTCCATTGATTTTCCCCTTGGTGTGCAAAAGTCCCGTAAACACTCCCGCCGCTGCGCCGGCGACAAAGGCCGCCAGGGTGGCGAGAAACGGATTCGTGCCGTCAATGATCAGCTTGGCTGCCAGCGCACCGCCCAGCGCAAAGCTGCCGTCCACGGTCAGGTCAGGAAAATTCAAGATGCGAAAGGTCAGATACACGCCCAGGGCCATGATCGCAAACAGCAAGCCCTGTTCGATTGCTCCGAGATATGCCAGGTTCATAGCGTCCTCCTGTTGCTGCGATTATTGCTCGACCACTTCAGCTGCCCGGTCGAGCAGGGATTGCGGAAGGGGTACGCCCATTTTTTCCGCCGCTTTTTTGTTCAGCACCAGCTTCATCTCCGCCTGCTTCTCTACAGGCATGCTGGCCGGTTGAGCTTCCCCTTTGAGGATTTTGGCCGCCATGTCGGCGGTCTGTTCGCCCAGTTTGCTGTAGTCAATGCCATAGGTAGCGATTGCGCCGCTCTTCACGGAGTTTTCCTCGCCGGCCACCACCGGGATTTTTTGCGACTCCGCCACTCCGATCACCGCAGAGATGGAGGAGACCACCATGTTGTCGGTCGGGATGTAGAATGCGTCCACTTTGCCGACCATCGATTCGGCTGCCTGCTTCACTTCCGTCGGGCTGGTGATGGCTGCTTCACGGATGGTCAGGCCCAGTTTTTCCGCTGCGGCTTTGGCTGCATCCACCTGTACCTTGGAGTTTACCTCGCCGGAGTTGTAGATGATGCCGACCGTCTTGGCGTCCGCCTTCAGCTCCTGTACCAGCTTCAACTGCTCTTCCACCGGGTTCATGTCCGTCGTGCCGGTCACATTGCCGCCCGGATTTTCCATTGTTTGCACCAGCGAAGCCGCCACCGGATCGGTCACGGCGGTGAAGAGAATTGGAATATCCTTGGTCACCTGAGCGGCTGCCTGAGCGGCCGGCGTGGCGATGGCCAGGATCAGATCGACGTTGTCCGCCTGAAACTTCTGCGCGATCTGCACAGCCTGATCCATGTTACCTTGGGCCGACTTGATGTCGTAGACGACCTGTTTGTCTTTCTCGTAGCCGTTTTGCCCCAGCTTGGCAATGAAGCCTTCCCGCGCCGCATCAAGTGCCGGATGCTCCACGATCTGCACGATGCCCACCTTCAATTGCTTCGTATCCTGGGCAGGATCGTTGGCCGGCTGACTGTCCGCCGGAGCACTTTGCTGCCCACACGCTGCAACGGATAAAAGTAGCAAAGGACACAGAATTTTCTGGACGACATGCCAATACTTTTGCTTTCTCATGTAAAAAACCCCCCTAATTATAAAATTTTTTTCATTTTACCACGATGGAAACACAATTCAAACAGAAAAAGAGAGCAAGGCTCTCTTTTTCTACTTGAAGATTTCTTTCGCCTGCTGTTTTAATTCATCGGGAATGGCAATGCCAAAGTTGGCAGCTGCCGTCTCGTTGATGTACAGCTCGGTCTGTTTGGACACTTCCACCGGCGTGTCGGCCACTTTCTGTCCCTTCAAAATGCGGACGGCCATCTCTCCGGTCTGCTTGCCGATCTGGTAGTAATCAATGCCGTAGGTGGCCACGGCTCCACGTTTTACCGTATCCGTGTCGGAAGCGAAAACCGGCACCTTGTGCTGTTCCGCCGCGCCCAACACCGCTTCAAATGAAGAGACCACGGTGTTGTCAATCGGAATGAAGATGGCCTCCGTCTTGCCGGCCAGTCCCTGGGCTGCGAGCTGCACTTCGGACAACTGGGAGATGCCTGCCTTGACGACCTCGACCCCTTGTTTTTTCGCCGCTTCTTCCAGTTCCTTCACCTGCACCTCGGAATTCACTTCCGACGTGGTGTAGATGACGCCCAGCTTTTTCAGGTTTGGCAGGAAGCGTTTGACCAGCTCCAGCTGCTGCTCCATCGACACCTTGTCAGAGGTGCCGGTCACGTTTTTGTCCGGCTTCTCCAGGTTGCTGACCAGTTGGGCGGACAGCGGGTCCGTCACGGAACTGAAGATCACGGGCTTATCCGTAATCGCCTTGGCTGCTGCCTGAGCGGATGGCGTGGCGATGGCCACGACCAGGTCCTTTCCGTCGCCGGCGAATTTTTGTGCAATCGAGACCGTGTTGTTCATGTCACCGTGGGCGTTTTGATAATCCAGCTCCACGTTTTTGCCTTCTTCATATCCGGCTGCTTTCAATCCGTCTACAATTCCCTGGCGGATCGCATCCAGCGCCGGGTGTTCCACGAATTGGGTCAGCCCCAGCTTCACCATTTGCTGGCCGTTGGCAGCGGTCGCGGTTGCGTCCGTCTGTTGGCCGGATTGGTTGCCACACGCCGTCAGTGCAATCGACAGACATGCGGCCAGTACAGCATGTACAGCTCGTCTCATCTGTTCTTCCTCCTCTAAGCTCTCACTCTGCAATAACAGAAAAACTTGTGTTCCATTATAGCATACTTTGCGGCGTTGAAAAGATGTTTTACGCTTGTTGCCCCGCTTCCTTCGTTCCTCTTTTTACCCATACACGGGTGATTCGGTAATGGTCCACCTCGCCGACGATGAATTCGTAGCCGCCGTCTCTGACCACGTCGCCCACGCGCGGCGGATGGTCGATCTGCATGTAGATCCAGCCGGCCAGCGTGTCCACCTCACTGTCGTCCAGATCAAGCCCGAGGTAGTCGTTTACCTCTTCCAGCAGCATGCGGCCGTCCAGCGACAGCAGGTCGTCTTTCCGCTCGATTTCCGGCCGCTCGTCGTCAAATTCATCCTGAATGTCGCCGACAATTTCTTCCATTATGTCTTCCACTGTAACCAGACCTGCCGTTCCGCCGTACTCGTCGATGATAATCGCCATCTGGCTGCGCTGTTTTTGCAGCATGGTCAAAAGCCGGCTGATGGATATCGTCTCCGGAACGGTCAGCACTGGGCGGCTCAACTGCTCCAGGCTTTTTTGCTCCCCTTCCAGCAGGCTGGTCAACAAATCCTTGATATGCAAACTGCCGACCACGTGGTCCTTGTCCCCGTCCACCACCGGGTAGCGGGTAAAGCGGCCGTTTTGCACGACCTTGATGTTATCTTCTAACGGGTCGCGCAGGTTGAGCACCACCATGTCCGTGCGCGGCACCATGATCTCCCGGGCCATTGTCTCCGAAAAATCAAAGATATTGTCCACCAGCATCAGCTCGGTCTGGTCGATCAGGCCGCTTTTGTGGCTCTCGTTGACAAGGATGCGGATTTCTTCTTCCGTGTGCGCTTCCTGATGCGGTTCCATGCTAATGCCGAGCATCCTGAGAATCTTGGCCGCCGCCCAGTTGAGAAAGGCGATAAACGGGTACATCAGCTTGTAAAACATCCGGATGGGACGGGCCACGAACATCGAGACCTTCTCGGAGCGCTGGATGGCCAGCGATTTTGGCGCCAGCTCGCCCAGCACGATGTGCAAAAAAGTAATGATGGAGAACGCGACGATAAAGGAGATGCTGCCGACCAGCGTCTCGTTCAGCCCAAAGTAGCGGAAGACAGGGTGGAGCAGATGGGCGACGGCCGGTTCCCCCAGCCAGCCCAGTCCGAGCGACGCCAGCGTGATCCCCAGCTGGGTGGCGGACAGGTAGGCATCCAGGTTGTCCAGCACCAGTTCGACGTCGCCCGCCCGCCTGTTTCCTTCCGCTACCAGTTGGGCGATGCGCGATTCCCTCACCTTCACGATGGCAAATTCGGTCGCCACGAAAAAGCCGTTGAGAAAGACGAGAAATGCGACCAGGACCAGATTGAAAAAGGCACTCCATATCGCCATGCCGTCCCTACTCCTTTGCCCGTTTTCTTGCGTTAGTGTAACCCACGGGCGGCCAAATGTTGCCCGTTCCTGTCAAAAGCGCGGCAGCGCGACGGCGGCAAACCCGTTTTTCATTCGCCTTCCGATTGTGATACGATTGACTGTATGAACATGGAGACCACAAAGCCGCAGAGGTGAAGAATGTGTCGTACCGTCCCGAGTTGCCGCTGATCGTGCAAAGCGATCGCACCATCCTGCTGGAAGCGCAGCATCCGCTGTTTGCGGAAGTCCGGCAGGCGCTGTCCGGCTTTGCCGAACTGATCAAAAGCCCGGAGTACATACACACATACCGGATTACCCCGCTCTCCCTGTGGAACGCAGCAGCAGGGGGCCTGACGGCGGAGCAGGTAACCGGCGTCTTGAGCACGTATAGTAAATACGGAGTTCCGCCGTCCATCGTCCGGGAAATCGCCGAAACGATGGGACGGTACGGCCTGATTCGCTTGGAAAAAGACGGCGATCACCTGCTGTTGACCGGCGACGATGTGCCCCTGCTGGCTGAGCTGACCGGGTACAAGGCGGTGAGCAGCCTGCTGGAAGGACAGGTGAATCCGGCCGTCTGGCGCGTCAAACCATACGCCCGCGGGCTGATCAAACAGGAGCTGATCCGGCTCGGCTACCCCGTCCAGGACGTGGCCGGCTATACATCCGGAGAAGCCTGTCCCGTCGCGCTGCGGGAAGTGACCGCCAGCGGCCGGCCGTTTGCGCTGCGGCCGTACCAGCAGGAGGCGGTGGATGCCTTCCACGCCGCCGGTGCTGCCACTGGCGGCAGCGGCGTGCTGGTGCTGCCGTGCGGCGCGGGCAAGACGATCATCGGCCTGGGAGCGATCTGCCAGCTCCAGACGGCCACATTGATCCTGACGACCAACACCACATCGGTCCGGCAGTGGATCGCCGAGCTGATCGACAAGACTGACCTCGATCCCTCACAGATCGGTGAATACACAGGCGAACGGAAAGAGGTCAAACCGATTACCGTAGCCACCTATCAGATCCTGACATACCGTTCAAAAGCGGACGATTCGTATCCCCACATGCGCCTGTTCTCAGAACGGGAATGGGGCTTGGTGATCTACGACGAAGTGCACCTGCTGCCCGCTCCCGTCTTCCGCGTCACCTCCGGGATTCAGGCGACGCGCCGGCTCGGACTGACGGCCACACTGGTGCGGGAGGACGGCCGGGAAGAAGACGTGTTTACCCTGATCGGGCCGAAAAAGTACGAAATGCCGTGGAAAGCCCTGGAGGAACAAGGCTGGATTGCGGAAGCGCGCTGCCAGGAAATTCGGCTGCCGTTTGAAGCGAACGGACGGGAGGCTTACGCCCGGGCCAACGCGCGGCAAAAATTCCGGATCGCGGCGGAGAATCCGCGCAAGCTCCAGGTCGTGCGCCATCTGCTGGAGCGTCACGCCGACGACCGCGTCCTGATCATCGGCCAGTACGTGGGACAGCTCCAGCAGCTTGCCGAAGCGCTGAACCTCCCGCTGATTACGGGCAAGGTGCCGGAAAAGGAACGGGAGGCGCTGTACCGCCAGTTCAAGCGCGGCGAGATTACCCGGCTCGCCGTCTCCAAGGTGGCCAACTTTGCCGTCGACCTGCCGGATGCCAATGTTGCCATCCAGATATCCGGCACATTCGGCTCGCGCCAGGAAGAAGCGCAGCGGCTCGGCCGCATTCTGCGTCCCAAAGAGCGCGACAACGCCGCCTATTTTTACACGCTGGTCACTCGGGACACACGCGAACAGGAATTTGCGCTTCACCGGCAATTGTTTCTGGTGGAACAGGGATACCACTACGACGTGATAGAAATGGATGCGCTGGATTGAAACATTCGGATCGATACCAGCGTCTCATAGAGGAAGGGAGGCCGGAGATTCAATGCAATCCGACGCCGAAATCATTCAGCGGATTCTGCAAGGCGACATCGAAGCGTACCGCGAGCTGATTCAGCGGTATCAGCACATGATTTACGTGTTTATCTACAAAATGGTAAACAACCGCTCCGATGCGGAAGATTTGACCCAGGAAGTCTTCGTCAAAGCGTATGAAAAACTCTCCAGCTTTCGTGGGGACAGCCAGTTTTCCTCCTGGCTGTATACGCTGGCGCGAAACAAGACCATCGACTTCCTGCGCCGGCGCAAGTTTCACGAATCCGACGAACAACTGGCGTACGTCCCCTCCCAGGCGAGCGACGAATCACCGCAGGACTCCCTCTTGAACAAGGAGCGCCGCCGGGAGATTGAGAAAGCATTTTCGATGTTGTCCGAATCGTATCGGGAAGTAATCGTGCTGCGCTGCACGCACGAATATCCGTTTGAAAAAATTGCGTCGCTGCTCGGCATCGCCGAGTCAACGGCCCGTGTCCGCTATCTGCGCGCTCGCCAAGAACTGGCCAAACTGCTTACTCGCAAGGAAGGGGGGCTCGTGCATGAACTGCCAGGAATTTAGAAAAGCATGGGCATACGAGCCGGACATCGAAACGCTTTCCCATATCGAGACGTGCGATGAGTGTATCGCCTGGATGGAAGCCCAATTGACTAGCGGCGAGGAGGTGCAATTCTTGAAAGAAGTTCCTCAACCGATGGCCGATTTGGAAGAGAAAATCATGCATGCGATCTATCAAACCGCCGGCCAAAGCGCTCCTCCTCACGCCGCGTCGGCATCCGTCACGCCGTCACCCAAACAGGCGAAATTCCGCCGCTGGACGTCTTACCTCCCTTCACTGTCGTGGGTGGGCGCAGCCGCCATCCTGCTCGCGGTCGGGGTGGCCGGCTACCAGCAGTTCCAACTGGCAGGGCAAGATGGCGCCACGGAAAACGCCATGCACCACGAGAGCAAAGCCGATATGGAACAGAAAGACAGACAAATTGCCGACGCTCCGTCCATCCTGCTTTCGCCTGACACGCCCGTAGCAAGCCCGGCCGCCGGGTATGGCTATCCAGACATTGCCGCAAAACAACCAGACGGGCAGACGTCACCGGACGGGACCACGGTGCAGCCGGCCGCACTGGCGATGAACGACAGCGGAACCAATCAGCCCAAATCTGCTGCAAGTCAGGCGCAGGAACCGCACGCCGGGTCGGGAGCAAAGACCGCGGAGAAGGCCCAACCCCCTCAGACGTCGCGGACACAGGCGTTCGATACAGTCAACGAATCGGGGCAACCCCTGCATAAACGAACGATCATCGCCGCTCGCAACGCCAACGGAAAATCCGCCAACGACCATGTCAAACATGAGGACACGCCGTCGAAACAGACGGATGCAATTAAACCGACAGACGGTCAATCCGCCATTCAAAAGACGGAGAACGAATGGGGCGTCAACATGTTCAGCAATGATGCCGCACCTGACCCGTCAATCGAAAGCGTACCGCCCGTAGCCGGTCCGCCCGCAACCGATCAGGCCAAACAGGAAATTACGCTCTCCGCGTTCACTGATCTGGAGACGGCCATCCGTTCATCCGACGTGCCTGTACCCGTGCTGAACCAGCCGCCTGACGGCATGACCCTGCAGGCAGTCACCGTCCAGTACGAATCACCGACCAGCCATAAGGTGGTTCGCCTCTCCTGCCATTACCAACGCAGCAAGGAGTGGATCAAGGTGGACGTGGTGCCCAACGCAAAAGGGAAGCGCAGCTTGTCCATCCCCGGCACCTTTACGGCCACACAGCTGTACACGGTCAACGGCGAACAGGCCATCGCCGTCTCATTCGACCTGCCGGATTCGTCAGGCGAAGCGGCTGCCGAGCACGCCGTCCACTTCAACGCGCAGACGGAAAACCAATCGCTCTACGTCGTAATGACCGCCCGGGGCATCCGACTGGACCAACTGGTCGAAATGTCCAAGCAGCTGACGTGGAAATAATCCCGCTTCCGATCAAAACTGCCCAGCACCAAAAAAGGGACACTGCTTCCTCGAAAAAGCAGTGTCCCTTTTGGTTTCCGTCCACACCGGTCAAGAGAAGGTCAAGACGTGACATCCCTGCGAATAAACACGGCGTAGGCGACAATCAGCGCCGCCGCTGCCCAGACGCACAACACGGCGAGCGAAAAAGGCAGCGTCATGCCCTTGATCGGCGGCAGCGTGCCGGCCAGGTAGTCCGTCAACTGCAAATTGACGACGAAAAGGTATTTGGCCGACTCCCAGGTCGACGCCATCTGGGTTAAAATCGTTCCGCTGATCAGGGCCGCCATCATGATGCCCATTCCGGCAGCCGCGCTGCGCACCAGTACGGAGACCATGAACGTAATCGTCCCGACCACGATGCACACAAACCACCCAAGTCCGTACTGCATGAGCAGGTATTTCCACTGCGGCAGCATGAACACCGCGGATGTGACCAGTTCGCCGCCGGTCACGTCAAAGCCGGTCAGCACCGGCAGATCCCAGCCCGCATAGCCAAACACCACACCGGATATCAGGTAGGCCATACACAAGGTCATCAGTACCGTGAGCGAGGTAAACAACAGCAGGGTGATGTACTTGCTGGTCAGCACCTTCCAGCGCCGCACGGGCCGAGTCAGCAGCAGCTTGATCGTCCCCTCGCTGTATTCGGCGGAGACGAGATCGACCGCCAGCACGACGATGATCATCGGCAGAAACAGCGACACGGCCTGATCCATGAAGCCCCGCGCAAACGTGGGCGCCCCCGGTGCCATCGGGTTGACGTCATGATCCAGATAGTACTGCTGCTGCTGGACGCGAATTTTTAAGAACTCCCGCCACTCCTCCGGCAGTCTGCTGGAAGCGAGCCGGTTTTGCGTGTCCACGATCTGCTGCTGCAATATCGTCCGCCAGTCAGTCGTGCCCATCCGCTCCTGGACCGTCACCACGGAGCGGTACTGCGCGTAGGTAAAGATCGGGATGAGGACGGCCAGGATCAGCAGCACGACGAGAAAGCGGCGGCGGCGCAGCAGCTTGATCGTCTCATTTTGTACCAGTGCGAGCATGCTCGGCCCCATCTTCTCCACCTCCCCCTGTCAGCGTCAGGAACAAATCTTCCAGGGTCACCGTCTTGGCGACGATGCCAAGGACGGGGACGCCGGCCCGCACCAATGCGGCGTTTGCCTCGCTGATTCGCTCCGTATCCATGCGGCAGTACAGCCGTCCCTCGCCGTCCGGCCACACCCGTTCCACAAAGGACAGGCGGCTCAGCACGTCCCGTCCCCTGCGCTCGGCCTCCGGCGGAAAGGTCCACGCCACCCGGTCGGCAAACTGTTCCATCAGCTCCTGCACCGGTCCGACGGAGATGACCCGTCCCTTGTTGATGATGGCGACGCGGTCGCACATCATCTCAATCTCGCTGAGCAGGTGACTGGAGACGAACACGGCCAGCCCCTCTTCTTCCGCCAGCCTGCGGATAAACTGACGCAGTTCGCGGATGCCCGCCGGGTCCAGGCCGTTGGTCGGCTCGTCGAGAATGAGCAGCTTGGGCCGGTGCAGGAGGGCCTGCGCGATGCCCAGCCGCTGCCGCATGCCGAGCGAATAGGTTTTCACCTTGTCGTCGATGGCCCGTTCCAGATCGACAAAGCGGACGATTTCCTCGATCCGCTCGGGGGGAATGCCGCCGCTCATGCGGGCAAAATGCTCCAGGTTTTCCCGGCCCGTCATGAATTTGTACAGCTCCGGGTTTTCCACGATGCAGCCCACCTGGGCGATCGCCTCTGGAAACGAACGGCGAAGGGAGATGCCGCCGATCTCAATCTCTCCTCCGTCGGCTGAGGCCAGCCCGACCAGCATGCGGATCGTCGTCGTCTTGCCCGCGCCGTTAGGCCCGAGAAAGCCAAAGACCTCTCCGGCGTAAACGTCAAACGTCATATCGTGAATGATCGGCTTGCCGCCGATCGTCTTGCGCAATCCTTTTACGGAAAGGACTGTCTCGCCCACTGCTCGCCCTCCCTATCCAGATACCGTTCGCTGACGCGAAAACGGTGATTGTGATACACTGACAGTACATGTCACATTATACCATGCTTGACCATCCACCAACGAATGGGAGGTACCCGATGCGCACATCCGGTCAATTCATGTGGCGTACAGTCGGCCTGCTCTCCGTGCTCTCCTTTTTGCTGTTTGCCGCAGGCTTCGTGTTTGCGCTGGACCCCCGCCAGCTCTCATCCGGCCGGGTCGCAGAACCGGCCGGGCATGCCAAGCCGGCCCCGCTGGCGCCAGGGGAAGGCATTCGTAACGTGGTGGCGCTGGGAGATTCGCTGACGCGCGGAGCCGGCGACGCCAACGGGCTCGGTTACGTGGGACACGTCCGCCAAGCACTGGAAAAACAGGCGGGCCACCCGATCACGCTGACCAATCTGGCCATCAACGGCCAGGAATCGACCGGCCTCGTCGATCAGTTGTCCCAACCCCAGGTCCAGTCGCTGCTGAAGCAGGCCGATCTCATCCTGTTTACCATCGGCGGAAATGATTTGTTCAAGCAGTCCGGCGGCGTATACCGCGTCGACAACGACAAATTGGCCGCTGCCATCAAAGGACTTGCGGCCAACTACGAGCAGATTCTCCGGCGTATCCGGGAGCTGAACGACAGCGCGCCGATTGTCTACACCGCCCTGTACAATCCGTTCGGGGACACCGACGCGGCCGCCGACACCGTCAAGCCGGTGCTGGACTGGAACAGCGATGCTGCCGCCATCGCGGCCCGCTATCCGCGCGTCATTGTCGTTCCCACCTACGATCTGTTCGTCCACAAGGAAAATACCTACCTCTACACGGACCACTTTCATCCCAACGAGGCCGGTTACGCCCGGATCGCCGAGCGGATCATGCAGGCACTACAGTGACGTGTTCCGGGCGATGTTGATTGACGTCCCGGTGCGTTTCTGGTAGGCGCGCTGTCCAGCCCAATGAAACAGGCTGCTCGTCATGGAGAGGAAAGCGACCACTCCGAACAGCACGGGACCGCCGTACGACGCCAGCAGAATGCCGCCCATCCACGGGCCGATAAACTGGCCGAGGTTGCCGAAGCTTTTCGCTCCGTAATACGTGCCGCGCATGTTGTCCGGCGCCATCCGGTCGATCAGGACATCGGACGCGGTGAACGTGAGAATCTCGCCGATGGTAAAAACGACCATCGCCACAATAAACATCGTCCATGAGTGGGCGAAGGCGTAGCCCAGGTCCCCGAGTGCGTACATGACGTTCCCCACCACGATGCTGGTCAGGGGCGTCTTGTTTTCCGCCCAGCGGGTCAAGGGCATCTGCATCAACACCACGACGATGGCGTTGATACTCATCAGGATGGCAAACAGCTTCGCCCCGTCGGGAACGGCCATCTCCGTATACTTGGCCAGCGTTGTTGACATTTGCGAGTAGCCGATCGCCCCCAGCATCCCCGCCACCATATAGAGTCGGAACGCTTTGTCGCGCACCACCACTTCAAGTGCACGCTGAAAGCTGACCGGCTCTTTTTTCTGTCCCTCGATCTGCTTGATGCCAAAGACGTTCAACATCACCTGCAAGCTGATGACGTACAGCAGGTAGATGAGGGCAGTCATCAGAAACGGCAGAGCCGCCGAAGTCAACGCCAGCATCGCCCCGACGATCGGCCCCACGGCCACGCCCACGTTGATCGCGGTGTAGCGCAGGCCGAAGACACGGTACCGCTTCTCGTGCGGCGTCACGTCGGCCATGAGCGCCTGCGACACCGGCTCGTAAAAGGAGCGGCAGAGCCCGCCGACGACGTTTAACAGCAGGAAAAACAGCGGACTTTTGCCGAATGCGAACCCTACAAACACCAGGGTCCAGACGTACAATGCCGCGAGCATGACGCGGCGTCGGCCAAATATATCTGAAAGCGTCCCACCGATGAAGCCGCCCACCGTCCCGGCCAGTGCCCCCGCGCCGATCGTCAGTCCGATGGTTCCATAATCCATGTCGGTGTGATTGGACAAGTACAAAAACAGGAACGGCATGCTCATCGAACTGGCTGCGCGGACAAACACCGTGCCGACCACAAGCGACCAGACGATGGGGTGAAATTCGCGCAACAACCCCTTGACCCTATCCATGTGTTTCTCTCTCCTCCAACTGCTCTGCCCGACAATGGAAACAGAACAGTCATCACAAGTTTTTCCTAAATTGTAGGGAGCAGTCTTGGTTTCGTCAATCACTGTCCGAACTTTTTTGATTATGAAAATTTTTTAGAACAACAATCGAAAAATCGATAAGACCACAGACGATGACGGAAGGCCGCACGGGCGTTGAAGCTGTCCCCCGCATAAAAAAAGCCCCCTGCTCGGGGACATGCTTGCGCTGTACCGAAAGGAGGCGAGTAACCACTGCTGCTTTTATTCCACTTCTATGCTGTCCGTAATGACTCCCTGCTCGTCCCATTTCACCGCCCGGTACTTGATGTCGTGGTAAAACGTAAACCAGGCGCCTTGGCGGATGCCCTCCTGAATCCATGTTTGCTTGGCAAAAATGGAGGTCATCGGGTAGTCGTCGTAGGCCATCACCCACAGGGGATTCTGGTGCGCGTGTGTCGGCAAAAGGTCGGCCAGATGCAATACGAGTTGACCGTCGCTTTCGATGCGGACGATCGCATGCCCCTGGCTGTGCCCGCCGGTGTGGTGCAGCGAAATGCCGGGCAGCACCTCCAGCGTGTCGCCGTATGTCTGCACCTGTTCATAAATGGGCTTCCAGTTGTCCTCCCAATAGGTGTTGCGGGAACGGATGTTGGGCTCGCGCATCTCCGCCCATTCCTGTTCCTGGACATAAATGACCGCCCGCGGAAACGTGGAGACGAGCCGGCCGTCCTGCCAGGAAACAAGCCCGTTGGCATGATCGTAATGCATGTGGGTCATCAGCACGATGTCGATATCTTCCGGCGTCAATCCCTTGGCGGCCAGCGACTCTTTCACCTGCGACTCCTCCAGCAGGCCAAAGTTGCGCTTTTGCTTGTCCGTCAGCCGGTCGTTGCCCAAGCCTGACTCGATCAGGATGATTTTGCCGCCGCCTTCCACCAGGATCGGATCAGCCCTAAGCGGTATCTGGTTGAGATCGTTGTATGGATAGCGCTTGCTCCAGAGCGGTTTGGGAACCACGCCAAACATCGCCCCTCCGTCCAACTGCGACAGCCCTCCCCGCAGCCACGTCAGGGAAAATGCTCCTGCCTGCAGGTTTGTCAATTGCATGGTACCAGCCTCCTCAAGTTTGTATGCAGATGCGGGAAGTGTGAAAGAGCACCCCGTACAGGGTGCCCTGCTATTTTTCGGTTACGCTGACCGTGCGCGTGGCCGGGGACAGTTTCAACAAAATGTCACTGGACACCGCCTGGATCGCCAAATCGGTGTCGTGGCGTTTATGGATGAGCACAAGCTGCGCAACCTTTTCGCTTCCGCGGTATATGCTGATCAAGGTTTGCAGCGGGTTGGCGCTTCCGCCGGCAATTACCTTAACCCCCGGGGCAACCGTGAACGTCCAGCCCTCTACTTCCACCACCCGAGCGGATGAGTAGAGAAAGTGCCGTTTTCCCAGCAGAATGCCATAGTGATTCATCAAGGCAAGGGCCCCCATTCAACTAAATTTGAACAGCGTACTTTCATTTTGCAAAAATTCATGTCCAAATGAAAGTCTTTCGACAAAAGATCCTATAACCTGACAACGTGCCGATTCCCTGTTTTTTCAAATCAATCGGCCGATGAGCGCTCCCTCGTAAATCGCCCGCTTGGCGTCAAGCTCTCCTGCCTCTTTGGCCCCCCCGATGAGATGCACCGGCAGCCGACCTTTCAGCGATTCGTACAAGCGGTTGTCCGATATGCCCCCTGCCGCAACCACCACCGTATCCGCGGGCAGGAGCCGCTCTTCGCCGTCGTGGACGATGCGCACGCCCTCCGGCGTAATCTCCTTGTATTCTACCTGCGTCAGCATCTCGACGCCGTGCCGCTTGAGATTGGCGAGCACCGCCCAGCGCGTCGTTTTGCCCAATCCGGTGCCCACGTGCCGACCGCGGCGGAGCATCCGCACTTGTCTGCCGCTCTGCTGCAGGCGATGCACCTCCGCAGCGCTGAGAATCCCGTACTCCAGGAGGTAGCGGGCGGTCTGCGGCGAGATGTTGTCGTTTTGCACCAGCAGGTGGGATAGATCGCAGGCGATCCCTCCCGCGCCGATGATCACCACGCGCTTGCCGACATCCACCTGCTTTTCAAACACTTGGGTGTAGCTGACCACGTGCGGCAGATCAATGCCGGGAATCTCCGGCCGCCTTGGGATGATGCCGGTAGCCACCACCACCTCGTCAAATCCTTCCGCGAGCAGCGCATCTGCCTGTGCTTCCACACCCAGCCGGATGTCCACGCCAAGCAGACCGAGCTGCGTCCGGTAATAGCGCAACGTTTCGTTAAATTCCGATTTGCCCGGCACCTGCCGCGCGTAATTGAGCTGGCCGCCGATCTGCTGCCGTTTTTCCATCAGCACCACCTGGTGACCGCGCTCCGCCAGCACGCGCGCCGCTTCCAGCCCGGCCGGTCCCGCCCCTACGACGGCCACCCGTTTTTTCACCGGGGCGGGAGACAGCGTCCATTCCTCTTCCCGGCCGGCCGCCGGATTGACCAGACAGGAGGCCGGTTTTCCCTCAAACACGTGGTCGAGGCAGGCCTGGTTGCAGGCGATGCAGGTGTTGACTTCGTCAAAGCGGCCTTCCCGGCTCTTGCGGATGATATCCGGGTCGGCCAACAGGGGGCGGGCCATGGAAACGATGTCGCAGCAGCGGTCCTCCAGGATTGCTTCGGCTTGACGCACGTCGTTGATGCGGTTGCTGGCAATGACGGGAATTGTCACCGCTTCTTTCACCAGCCGGGCCACCCACACATACGCCCCGCGCGGCACCATCATTGCGATCGTCGGCACCTGCGACTCGTGCCATCCGATTCCGATGTTAAGCGCGTCGGCCCCCGCCTCCTGCAGCATGCGGGCAAACTGCAGCGTCTCGTCCATCGTCGTGCTGTTGGGGATCAAGTCCAGCCCGGACATGCGAAAGATCACTGGATAATCGGGACCGACCGCCTCGCGTACGCGTCTCATCACTTCCACGCCGAAGCGTGCCCGCCGTTCGAAGTCGCCGCCCCACTCATCGTCGCGCACATTGGTGACCGGTGAGAGAAATTGATTGATCAAATATCCTTCGGAGCCCATGATTTCCACTGCGTCAAAACCGGCTCGCTGCGCCCGCACCGCGCCGTCGGCAAACGCCTGCAGCGTCAGCTCGATCTCTTCGCCGGTCAGTGCACGCGGCCGCGTCCGATTGATCGGCGCCTGCAGCGGGGACGGCGCGACCGGCTCCAGACCGGTGGCTTCCTGATAAGCGTAACGCCCGGCGTGAAAGAGCTGCAGGGCGATTTTGCCGCCCTCCTGGTGCACAGCCTCCGTGATCACTCTCAGCGGCTCGATGTGCTCATCCCTGTAAACGCTGCAGTACTGCTCGCCCATACCGCCTTCTGGCCGGACGGCAGCCCCTCCGGTGACGATCAGACCTACTCCTCCGCGGGCCCGCGCCGCGTAAAACGCGGCCAACCGCCGCACGCCTCCCTCCAGCTTTTCCAGCCCGACGTGCATGGAGCCCATCATGATGCGGTTGTTCAGGGTAATCCCCCCGACGCGAATCGGTTCCCAGACGCGTTTTGTTTCCATTCGTGCCCCCTCCTGACGAATCGAATGAATGCTCATTCATTTTTACTCCCCATCATTTCGGCGGGCACGGCCGGTTTTCCTGCTGCCCCGGCCTGCTTACAGCCGGAGCAATCTGCCCAGGTTGGCGGCGAATTGATCGAGAGCCTGCCGACAGTGCGCGTTTGTTTCATCTGTATCAGGCTCTTCCACCACAAAGTGAAAATCGAGAGTCACGCCGTACTCGGCGAGAACGCCTGGGTTGAGACAGCGCCGCTTTTCCGTCAAGGAAACGTCCGGCACAATCTCACGAGCCCGCTCCCACAGTCGGGCGGCCGCCTCTGCCTCAACTGCTCCGGGATAGTCGATCTGTGCCTCCACTTCGCAGGCGGCAGCGTCGGGCAGCGGAAACAGATGCACGGTCGCAAGCGGCTGTTCGCTCTCCTCCGCCGAAGCCGTCACGTATACCGTGATCTCCCGCGTCTCCTCGTCCTCCAGCAGGGAATGCTCCGTCCGCAGAATTACGTCGCGGATCACCCCGTGGCCCGAGAGTGCTTGGTCCAATATTTCCATCATGCGCTGCAACACAAACATGTTCCTCCAGTCTTGCTGTCACTCTTTCTTTTGAGTATATCACGTGCGCCCGGGCAGTGGAAAACCCCTTCACGAAGAAGGGGTGCAGAGTGAAGACAAGCTGTTCTTTTTTATCATTAAAGGTCCACATCGTAAGATTTCCCCATAGTAACCAGGCCCCAGGCCGGAGGCCTGCACATTGATCAAACAAAGTTGGAGAAAAGTACGTGGCATGAAGTGATGGGCCAAGCGAGCTCCTTTGACGACCTGCCAAGCGAAAAAACGAAGACGCGGGGTATACAGGGGGCACAAGTCTCACATCGTCGAAACACCCAGATGTTTGCCCCCTGCCCGCGTCGCGTTTTGGAGCGGACAATATCCACTTCTTTGCTGGTCGTCAAGAGAGCGAGCGGGCACCATCACACATGACACCTCGGACTTTGTCTGCAAATTGAAACCCCTTCACGAAGAAGGGGTCGGGGGATTGTTAACGTTTTTTTGGTTCATGAACTCCGCCAGCCAAGCACGCCGGACTTCTTTATTGGGACAAAAGGCGAGGACATAGCTCTCACCGCGCATGTACTTTTCCTTGATCCACTCTTTATGTTTCCGGAAAAACGCCTGCTGAAAGTCGGGCGGCATTTGATGATACTCTTCCAAAGCTGAGGGGTTCTGGAGGAAAAAATCTTCATCATAAATGATTTCTTCGTTTTGTTGGCGGCTGATAATGTATACGAACGCGATCACCAGAAACAGGTTGACTAAAAAAATCGTCATCCAAAAACCCTCCCGTCAGCATATTTGTCTGAATGATCTGTCTTATCAGTATATTATTATTCTACCACGCTTTCGGTGTTTTTAAACCACCTTGTGCATTTATTTTGCAAAAAAACTTTTTTGTACGCAGAACATGACATCGTCCTCCGCCGAGCAAAAAAAACACCCGGTCTACCGGGTGTTTTCTCTGCTCTCTTTATCGCGACACGGCTACGAGGTGCTGATCTGGTCGGACGGATCGACTGCTGTCGGCACCTGCTGTTGGCTTCCTGCCGGCGGCACGATGTCCGGCGGCGGTGTGGTTCCCGTCGACGGCACGGGATTGGACGACGGCGTGCCATCCTGTCCCGTCGGCGAAATAATATCAGGCGGCGGTGTTTCGCCTGTTTCCGGCTTCAGCTCAGTTTCGTCCTGTGCCGGATTGGATGGCGTTTCTTCCTTCGCCTTCGACTTGGCTGGCCGGGTCGCCGGTGCAGCCGTCTCCACCGTTGCAGATGTGCTTTTCTTGCGCGGATTGCTGCTGGCGGTCACCGTCTCCTCCCCGCTCTCCAGTACGGGAGAATCGTTTAACTGAGCGACGACGCTTCCCGACAGGCCCATCTCCGTCTGCAGGGTGGTTCGGATGGCGTTCAGGTTTTCCTTGGGCAGGTAGGTGTACCCACCTTTCCAGTACGCCCCGTTATCCAACGTAACCAGCGAAGAGGAATTGAATCCCTTGAAGTCGTAGGCGAGCCCCTTTATCTGCTCTTTGGACAGATCGGTATGAATGTGCTTTGCGCCTATATCCATGACGTTAAAGATTTTCGTCAAGCCGTCCAGCGAAGTGGCCTTGTCCACTACAGCTCGGATAACCTCCTGCTGACGGCGGTTGCGGTCAAAGTCGGTGGAAAAGTATTTGGTGCCGCGGTTGTCGTGCCGATGGCGGACGTAGCCCAACGCCTGCTCGCCGTTCAAAAGCTGCAGACCGGGCTCCAGGTTGATATGGGTGCCGTCCGTCGGGTCATCGTACACCAGTTTGCGGTCGACGTTGACCTCGACGCCGCCCAACTCGTCGATGACCGCCTTGAAGCCTTCAAAGTCAACTGCGACGTAATGCTGGATCGGAATGCCCAGCAGTTCCGTCAGCGTCTTTTTCGTCAGCGAGATGCCGTCTTCCGTCGGCGTTTCGTTGTTCCGCTCCGCCCGACGTCGCTCCGCCTCCCCGTTGGCGTAGACGGCGTTGATTTTATGGTAGTCCCGGTACCCCGGAATCTTTACCCGCGTATCCCGCGGGATCGACACCATGGTCACCTTTTTCGTCTCCGGGTTGGCGACGGCGACGATCATGACGTCCGTATTCATCGTCCCTGTCTCCGGGCGTGTATCCCGGCCGAGAATGATAAACGACAGCGGCTTGTCGGAATGGTAGGTAGGGTCTGTATTTGAAGTTAGCGGGGAAAAGTCGTTATTCGTCACGGTATCCAGTGTCCGATCGATTTTCCAATAAACCGCGCCAGCCGCTCCGCCGATCATCAGCAGCATGAACAAGCTGAACAAAATCAGCCGTCTGCGCAGGGTGCGCCGACGCGCCGACTTTTTCTTCTGTGCGGAAGTGCGCGTGCGCGTTGCCACAGTTTCAGGCATATGTATCAAACTCCTTGTTAGCATTGAAAAAAAGTTGTGAAAAGATCGAAAAAACAAGAAAAGTGCTTGTTGAAATAAAGCACCGCATATTTCTTCCAAATAGTAATACTCTGACTTCGGTATTATACCATATTGTTGTCCATTTTTGTAGAAAAATGTTGCCAGAACGTAAAACTCCTCCATCGGTTGCCGATGGAGGAGTGGTTCTTGTTAAAGAGTTTAGGTCATTGCCGTCCCTGTGTCGCGCAGACTTCCGTTCGCTTCCGCATCGATTCGTGCGTGAGCGGCAGCTAGGCGGCTGCCCGTTCCGCCACCGTTACGCCAAATGCCGCTTGCTCGGCGAGCGACTCGGTTTTTCTGAGGGCAGCCAGCACGCCCGCCACAAACGCATCCTTGGCAGTTTCGCGCAGGGAGCAATCGGGCTGCGGCAACCAGAGCGCCTCTGACTGCCGGCACACATACAGGCCGTTTTCACCGCCCAGCACGATCACCTGTTGGACTCCCTCGTTGAGCAGTATGCTGGCTGCCGCTTCCGCGCCCGCAGCCGAGGACGCAGGCTTCCCCGTCAGCACTTCCAGCTCGTCCGTGTCGATGACGATCAGCTTGACGCCGTGTAAAAGCCCCCGCCACCGCTCCGCCTTTTTCACCGAGACGGGATCGGCCACGACAGGTATGCCCCGGCGCATCCCTTCCCGCAGAAAACTGCGGATGACCCACTCCGGCAAATTGGCGTCCAGAAACAAGCCGGTTGCATGCTGCAGCCGCTTTACACCGTCTTCCATCATCTGCTCCGTCCACGCCTCGTTCACCGCCATGTCGGAGATGGCCGCGAGCAGTTCGCCGTCAGCGGCGCGGATGGCCAGATAGCGTCCCGTCCTGCCGCCAGGAACGCGGACCATCCCGATGGTCGCCACGCCGCTTTGGGCCGTCATCTGGCGCAGCCATTCCCCTTCCGCATCTTCGCCAACCAGCGCGAACAGCAGCACCTCTTCTCCCAGGCGCGCCAGGTGGTCAGCCACGTTGCGCGCCACGCCGCCCGCCGTCTGACGTACGATACCCGGATTGCTCGTTCCCGGCAGCAGTGCGGCGGACGTGATCCCCTGCACGTCCACATTGGCTCCCCCAGCGCACAACCAGTATTCCTTCATGCTACCCAGCATGTCATGCCCCCCTCGTCGCCATTCGCGTCTTCTTGCATTTTCTTACTCTTTCGACATTATTCTGTGTTTCCCTACCACAAGATGGAATACGCGTTCGCATGCACGTTTATTTCACATCGGCATATGATCAATGTTCAGTAGTGACGAGCGGCGCAAACAGTGCTACAGTTAAGGGCAAAAACGATGACGGAGATGAACTTATGAGTGCCCATAGCGGCAGTGTTAACACCTCTGCTGCGGTACATGCCGCTCCCACGGTGTACCGTGTGTTGTTTGCTATCAGCCTGGTTCACCTGCTCAACGACAGCCTGCAGGCGGTCATTCCCGCCCTGCTGCCAGTTCTTGAAGCAAATTTGGCCCTGACGTATACCCAGGTGGGCATGATCCTATTGGTCATGAACCTGACGGCTTCCGCTCTCCAGCCGGTCGTCGGGTACATATCCGACCGCAAGTCGCGACCGTACATGCTGCCGGTCGGTCTGTTGGTCTCCGGGCTCGGCATGCTGTCACTGGCCCTGGCCAGCAATTACTACGTCGTGCTGCTCGCCGTCGCCTGCGTCGGCATCGGGTCGGCCGTATTTCATCCGGAAGCATCGCGGGTCGCCCACCACGCCTCCGGCACCCGCCGAGGATTGGGACAGTCCATTTTTCAGGTGGGGGGCAACGCCGGACAGGCGCTCGCGCCGCTGATGACCATATTGATCTTCCAACAGTTGGGCCAGCCGGGCGCGATGTGGTTTTTGGTCCCGGCAGCTGCCGCCAGTGCAGTGCTTGTGTACGTCGCCAACTGGTACCAGGGGCAGCAGCGCGCCAAAAAAGCTGTCGCCGCTGCAGTCGCCTACACCCACCGCAACAAGCGCCTGGTCGCACTGGGCCTGTTGGTCCTGATCGTCAGCGTCCGTTCCTGGATGAGTGCAGGCTATCAAAGCTTCTACCAGTTCTACCTGATGAACATCCAGCACATGAGCTATGACAGTGCGCAGTACTGCGTGTTCGTCTTCCTGCTCGCAGGCGCGATCGGCACCTTTTTGGGCGGCCCGCTGGCCGATCGGTTCGGCAAACGCAACCTGCTGATCGTCTCCACACTGGGCGCGCTGCCGCTGACGCTCCTGACACCGTACGTGTCCGGATATTGGATTTATCCTGTCTTGTTTCTCTGCGGTCTGATCCTGCTGTCCAGCTTTTCCGTCACGGTCGTCTACGCCCAGGAACTGCTGCCGGGACGCGTTGGCACCGTCTCCGGCCTGATTATCGGTCTGGCCTTTGGCATGGGCGGCATGGGTGCGCTGGTGCTCGGGTATTTGGCCGACCTGTACGGCATTGCGTCCGTCATCACGCTCTGCTCGCTCATGCCGCTGATCGGTGTCCTCGGCCTGCTTCTGCCCAAAGATCAAAAGCTGCGAGCCTGGGTGGCACGCGATTAACCACGCCTTACAGCGAGTACGGGACACGAAAGCAGCGCACCAAAGCAAAATCCCCCATGGGTGATTTCAGCCCATGGGGGATTTTTCATGTGATGAGTTATACGGGAACGCTGGTGGTGACACCCAGCAGCTGGGATACGGCCTGCGGATACAGCTCGGGTGTCCCGTACAGATACCAGGAGCCGTCCTGGGTTTGGCCGATCAGCCCGGCGATCGTCCAATCGGGCGCCAGTGCTTCGGCTGCCTGTGCGGCAAGCGACAGACGGATCGTTTCGCCGCTCGGCCGTTTCGCCAGCCAACCGTCTGTTTCCCGGCTGATCAGCACGAGGTGTTCTTCTGCCACCTGCTTGGGCCCGTCCGCGCCAAACAGACGCTGGTGCGCCTCTTTTTCCAGAAGACCGCGCAGGCGGTACGCCTCCGGCAGCGCCTCTTTCAACTCGCCGAACAGCGGCTGCATGGCGGCGGCAATTGACGTGCCGTACTGCTTGTCCAGCCACTTGAAAAAGGCCATCAGCACCGACAAGAGGTTGCCGGCCAGCGTCTTGGTGGCCGCGTCCACGCGGGTAAAGATGTCGTGGACGAGGAAGTACGCCACGTCTTCCTGCCGGAGCTGCTCCCAGGTAAAGGAGGGGCCAAAAGCGCTGCGGACAAACGTGCGGAAGTTGTTCATCGCTTCGTCGTACTTCTTGACCGTCGCTTCCGACTTGCCCTCGGTCATTTCCGCCACAAAGCGGTTGATATCGGCCAGCCGCTCCGGCTGCACCGTATAGACGCTCTCCGGCAGCCCTTCGATCAGCGGACGGCTGAGCAGGTTGGCCACGTGCAGGGTGTTGTTCGGCAGCGCCAACCGCGGCTTGAGCGTATCCAGGTGGATGAGCCGACCCAGTCCCTGGCCGGACTGTCCGTCCCGCACCAGATGATCGATCAGTTCCTGAAGCTTGTTTTGCAGCGTCTCGTTCGCAGAAGCTGCTGCCAGCGTAGGAGCCAGCCCGTCCAAGGCTTCATGCGGGGTCACGAGCCACTTTTCCGTAAAATAGGCGCGCATCGCCCACTGCAAAACAGGGGACGGCAGCATTGGCTCGCTGGTGACAAACAACGTGCCTTTCGCCAGCCTGGAACCAGTAGACGTCAGCACGCGAATCTCTTCCTCGGATGCTTGGTCGGGAAGTTGCAGCAGCGACGCCACTTCGTCAATCTGCGCCGGATAGCCTTCCACCCAGGCCGTATTGTCCTGCAGGATCAATTCAGCCTGCACTTCGTACAGCTCCAGAAGCGCATCTTTTAGCGTCGGAAAGAGATGCTCTTCCTTGCGCGGGGCGTACACCCAGATTTCCCGGCTGCCGTCCCGCTTTTTCAATTCGAACGCCCGCTGCGCATCGATCGCCTGACGAAGCCGGTCCATGTCCGGAATCGTGTAGATGCGCCGGGTAAGACCGTCGCTGCGGCTGCCGCCCTCCGATGCGCCAAAGGCGACGATGAATCGGTACAGCGCGGTGGTGTAGGTGCGCCGTTCAGGGTTATCCGCTGCTTCCAGCACTTCCGGATGTTCACCCAACCACTCCACCAATGCGGGCTTTACGTGTGGTTGCAAGATGATGCTGCCCGAGAACAAAAGATCACGCAGCCCCAGATTGAGCAACCGGCCCACGATGATCTGACCAGGCTGCATGTTCAGGGGGCTGGTTCTCAGCACATAGCGGGTCTCGCCGCTGAGCGGATGGCGGACCGTCAGCACATCCCGCTCCACCTGCACGATCTCGTAGGCGTTCAGGTGCAGACGGGTGAAGGAGCGGCGCAGATCCAGGTCCATCCGGCGGCCGTGCTGCTTCAGATAGCTTTCCAGCACGGTTTCGCCGTTGGCTTTCACATCAAGGACGAACCAGTTGAAAAAGTGGGCCGCCCACTCCGGATTCATGACGCTCTCAGCCGCCAGTCCGACCTCCGCGGCAAAGCGCTCCCGTGCCTGTTGGACGGTTTCGCTGCTGACCTTGCCGGCGACGAAGTGGTTCAGCCGTTCGACCCAGGATGCGTACTCCTTTTGCAGTTTTTGCTCGTGTCGGCTGCGCAGCTCCGTGATCGGTGTCACGATGCCGCAACATTTTTTGTATTTTTTCCCGCTTCCACAGGGGCAAAGATCATTTCTTCCTACAGACATAAGGGGTTTGGATCTCCTTTCATTTCCACCGCGGCATGCGCGGGGAATCTAGCGCAATCCCCCTATATATACCGCATTTCTTATCAGGTGTTCAAGTGTTCTCGTGTCGGTCATGAGCGATGCCCGCCACTGCGGACGACTCCCACTGGGCGATAAACTGCTCCAGCCGGTATATCAGCGCTTCGATGCGGTGCTTTTCACTCATGCAGTCAGCGATGGCGGAAAGCTGATTCGCGGCGAACAGCTCCACCACTTCCCGTTCCATTTCCTGTAGGCGAATCCGATAACGCGCGATAATCTCGCGCAGCAAGGAAAACCTCTGCTCAAACCGGATCATGGCCTCCAGATCGCTCATTGCTGTTCGGTAGTCGTCAGCACTTGCTGAATGCCAAGTGCGATCTGCTCGTTTTTATGCTTCTCTTTCATCAGAACCTCGATGGCCTGCATGTTGCTTTGCTGAAAATGAGCCACTACTTCCTGGGCCATCTCCGCGTTGCGCGACTCCAGACGTCCCAGCGCCTGGCGCAGCAGTTGTTGTACTTCTTCCAGAACCGATTGGGTTTGTACGGTATTCATGGACAATTCCTCCTCAAAGTGAAGTTGTTCGTGCACTTCCTGATGGCGGTGTGTATGGTTTTGTGCGGGCTGCGCCTCGCGTTCCCGCTGTCCGTCCGTGGACTGCTGCTGTGAGGTGCCGGACTGTCCCGCGTCTTTTACATCGGCGGCTGTATGGCCGGCTTCTGCCGAATCTGCCTCAGGCTTTGTTTCGTCCGCCGTCTCCACGGCTGCGGCCGCTTCCAGACCGGCTTGACTTTGCTCTTCGTCACCGTCGCGGGCGATTATGTACAAGATCTCGCCGTCCAACCGAAAGCGGTCGTCCAGCGCCGGCAAAAACATCGCGTCGTCCGCCACGCCCACCTCCTGCTCCAGAAAGTGGTGAACGGTACGGGCCGCCACCTGGGTGATGCCGTTGGCGCGGCAGAATGCGTATACCTGGTCATTGGCCAGTGTCCATTCCGCCAGAAACCAGCGGCCATCACCCTGGTACTGGACGAAGCGGGGGTCCCGCTCCAACTGCAGCATGCGCATGATCTGATTCCAGCCGAACTGGGTCTGACGGCGAAGCTCCGCCGCTATTTGTTCCAACGTTTTGGGCATATGGGTATCACGCACAAAACGGTACGCCAGATCAAACAGTTGATGGGGCTGATAGGTCAATTCGATAATCGCCTCGGAACGCCCAACTTTCACCGGTGCCTGCTCCATTCGCAGCACCTTGGCGAGCAGGGCGCTGCCGTCCATGCCGAAGCCGGTTGTCAACCCGCTCGCTTCCAGACGGGAACAGATCTCCTCGCGGGGAAGGGAGCGTTCGCCAGACCGAAACACCTTTTTAATAATACTCGACAGGGTATAGGTTGGCCGTTTCATTAAACTTACTCCTTCTACGCTATTGGCAACAGGTCTGCCAAGCAAATGGGAATCAAGATGGGTATTCGACACCAGCAGGGAAAAATCCTACTGCGACCGAAAGTGATTGTCTATTCGGTTTGTTTTTATAAATGAAAAAAGAGCGGACCCGATCCGCTTCAAAAAGTGCTCCGGCGAGGCGCAAGCGGCTGTCGCTTTTGCCTCGTCGCTGTCAATAGCCGCGCCACACCTTTCGCCTCAAGGCGCCGGCGTAGGCCCACTCCTCGTCCCCCATCTCGGCCAGCGCCTGGCCCAGGGCGTTCATCTTGCTGTCAATCTGGTCGAGATAGTGGAACAGCACGGCAGTGGGCGTCTTGCCGGAGACGGCGCTTCCCCACCCGTTTTCCACATCGCCATGATGGCTCAGGATGCAGTGCTTCAAGTGCAGCACTTCGGGATCACCGAGGGGAATGTCAAGTTTGCGGCAGATGCCGCTGATGATCTCCGCTCCCATCACCAAATGGCCGATCAACTGCCCGGGGGTGGTGTAGTCGGGCGCGATCGGGTCAGACAGCTCGTACAGCTTGCCGATGTCGTGCAAAATGCACGTCGCGTACAGCACATCCCGGTCCACCTGAGGGTAGAGCGGCACCAGCCGCTCGGCTGCGGCCAAAAGTGAGACGATGTGCTCCAGCAAGCCGTGGTAGTAATTGTGGTGCATGCGCACACCAGCCGGATAGCAGCGCAGGCGTCCGCCGATCTCCTCGTCGGTCAGCGCCTCCGTCACGATCGCGCGCAGCGTCTCGCTTCTGATCCCGCGAACCGCCTGCTGCAGCTTCTCCCAAAGCTCGTCGGCGGGGAATGGCGAGACCGGCACCAGCGATTCCATCTGCACGTCGTCGGACGGAGACGCGAGCCGGACCCGCTGGATGACCAACTGCTTTTTCCCCCGGTACACCTGCACCGTCGCGTCGATTTTGATGACGGATTTCACCTGGATGGCTTCCTTCAGCTCCGGGGTGACGTCCCACAGTTTGGCGGCAATCGTGCCGGAGCAATCTCCCAGCTCCAGACTGAGGTATTCGCTCTGGTTGCTGGCGACGCCCACCTCCTTGCTCTTGACCAGACAAAACGTGACAACCCGTTCTCCCTCTTGATAATCAAGCAGATATCTCATCTGTCTGTCCTTCCTCGTCTATTTTTTGCGAAACAGGGTCTCTTCGATTTTGTGCACAATTTTCTTGCCGACCAGCTCGTCAGCCGACTTGATCACCCTGGTAATCACCTGGAGCAGATCCTCTTCCCCGTTCCAGTGTTCGCGCACGATCGCCTCGTCCACGTCGACGAGGATGCGCCGCAGCGCGTACACCGCCAGCACGACGTCATCGAGCAGACCAAGGGCGCCAGTCAAGGCTTCCGGAATGAAGTCAATCGGCGTGATAAAATAGGCCACGGCAATCCCGGCCAACGCTTTCGCCTGAACACCGACGCGTTTGTCCAGCATCAGGCGGGCCAGCAGCACAAACAGGTCGGGCGCAAGCAGGATGTACGCGGCTGCCTTTTCGCTGCCTCCCTTTTCACGGATAAAAGCCTGGATCTTCGCCCGCAGCTTGTCGTAAAAGCGTTGGTGCTTCTCCGGCAGTTTCAACGGCACCAGCTCGGCCGGTCTCCGGACGGCGGGCAATCGCTCGTCAGACAATTGTTTGTCTTGATGGCGCTGCTCATCGTTCATGGCAATTCCTCCCGTTTCGTTTTTGCGGCAGCCTTGCGCTTGCGCCAGTAGGACCAGCAGACAATAACGGCAAGCAGGGCCAGGAAGAAGACTGCCAGGTTGCGCGCGACCAGCACGAACAACTGCTCCCAGCGTTCTCCCAATTGCCAGCCGATCGTGACGAACAAGGCGCACCAGAATAAGCCCCCTGTGTATGTATACAGCATGAACGTCGGAAACGGAAGCCGGGTGATGCCGGCAAAATAGGCGGTAAACTGGCGAATGCCGGGAATGAAGTAGCCGAGCGGCAGCGCCCATTTGCCCACGCGGTTAAACCAGTCTTCCGTCTTGCGATAAAGCGCGTAGCCCAGGCCGAGCCGCTTCCCATACCGCTCGATAAAGACGAATCCCAACGTCCTGCCGATCCAGTACGCAGTGGTCATCGCCGTAATGGACCCCAGAAAACAGACGAGAAACGTGGGGACGTACTTCAACTGGCCAGTGGAGACGAGGAACCCGGAAAAGACCAGGAGCGTTTCCTCCGGCAGAGGCATTCCGAGAATCCCCAGAAAAAACAGGCCAAACAAGGCGCCGTACCCGTATTGGGAGATGTATCCGCCAAAAACTGTTACAATTTCATTTATTTCATTCAAGATGTTTTCACCACATTTCGCGCTTGTCCCCTCTTTCAATACATTATGCCAAAAGAAGAAGCGGGCGACAAATATCTGTGAATTATTCCCATTTAAGGAAGTATAATCTTCTTTGCAGCGAGTGTTGACCTTGCCTGGCAGGCCATGAGTTTGTGCGCCTGTATCGCAACTGTTGTCTAAAAATGACGAATTTTATGGGTTCTCGCCGTGGCTTTCCCACTCACTTTTCGCTATAATGAGTGGGAGTATGGAAATAGGATAAATGAGGGACAAGCCGGAATGTGGAAAAAAATCTACCGCAAGTTGAAATACGAGTACTACAAGCTGATTCGGATGAAAGGGGCGCCCTCTTTTGTCGCCCGAGGTTTCTCCGTCGGCATATTTGTTGAGTTCATCACGCTGCCAACCTTTGGTTTGGCATTCCTCCTGCTGTTTCCGCTGGTCAAGCTGTTTCGCTGCAGTTTGCCCGCCGGATTGATCGGCTTTGTAATCGGAAAAATGATCCTGCCAATCTTTATGGTACTAAATTACAAACTGGGCTACTCCATTATCGGCCGGCCGCTGCATGAACATATGAAGCACAACAACGAGCCGTGGGCAAACTGGATCGCCTGGATGAAGCAAAAAGGACTCGCCTATTTTACCGGCAGCGCGATCATGGGCCTCATCGTCGCAATCGGCAGCTATTTCCTCGTCTACTCCGCTCTGCAGTGGTACCGGCAAAAACGGGCCCGCCGTTCACTTGCCCAACGGCAGTCACGGTAAGCGGGAAAACGGGCGCGTCTCCCTATGCAAAATAAAAAAACAAGACCGGTACCGACAGTTTTGTCGACCCGGTCTCTTTTTTTGACGTTCACGGCAACCGGCGGGTGAAAACAGGCCGTCAATCGAAGCGCTTTGTCACGAGGTTACGCGAAAAAGCCTTTTTCCCGCAGCTGTTCCATGATTTCGGAAACGGTCAGATTTTGCTGCAACAGATTCATGGTAACGTCTACCTGCTCTTCAGACAGGCCGTTTGCCCACAGGCTTTCGCGGACCAACACATCGTTGGGGCTGCGGAAGTAAGCCTGCAGGGTTCGCAACACGCGTCCTTCCAAAGTCGTTTTCAGCATCAGTTCGGTTGTCGACATCTGTTCCACCTCTTTCCTAAACAGATCTGTGCATACTTTCTATTATCGTACAAACGCGGCGGAGAATCAACGTCTTCCCCGTTTCTCCGCGAGCCGCCGAACGGCAAGGCACCGTCATTCGCAGTGACTCGCCTGTCCCTGTCTACACTTCCGGCATCGGACGCCGCTTGTGCTCAGAGATGCGGTGCAGGTAATCTATCCGCTTTTTGGCCTCCGGATCGGTCTCGCCCGTGATCAGCAGTCGGTCCAGATCTTCGTACGAAAAGCCCATTTCCTTTTCGTCCGTCTGCCCTTCCCACAGGTCGGCGGACGGCGCCTTGGTCAGGATGGACTCCGGCACGCCCAGTTCGCGCGCCAAAATGCGTATTTCGTGCTTGGTCAGGCTGGCCACCGGATTGATGTCGGCCAATCCGTCGCCGCCCTTGGTCATGTAGCCGATGTAGATTTCGCTGCGGTTGCAGGTGTCCACCACCAGATAGCCCTTTTGGTTGGCAATCGCGTACAACGTCGTCATGCGCAACCGCGCCTTGGTGTTTCCTTTGGTTTTGTCGTCAAGGGGAAGCACCTTTTCGATTTCCGGGACGATCGCGTCAAACGCCGGTCCAAGGTCAACGGTCACCAACTGCAGACCAATCGCGTCGGCCAGCTTTTGGGCATCCTCCGCATGAATGGCCTGCGAGTACGCCGGCATCCATACGCCGATCACCCGCTCCCTGCCCAGCGCCCGTACGCAGAGAGCAGCGGATACTGCGCTGTCAATGCCGCCGGAAATCCCCACGACGGCGCCGCCGAGCCCGGGTCCGTCAATCTGCTCACGGATAAAGGCCACGCGCTTTTCCAGATCTTCCTTCACATGAGCCTGGTAGTGAGCCAGGTGCTCTTGAAATTTGTCCATGCAACGTACCCCCATCTTCACTGTCTCTTCCCATCCTACCACGCGGAAATGACGGTGGCAATCAACGGCAAAGAGGTCTACACTAATAACGAGAACAACTGGAACACAAGGAGAGAGCCGATGATTATCCTCAAGACACCGGAAGAAATCGAACGGATGAGGGCAGCCGGCAAAATTCTCGCCGCCTGCCACCGCGCTCTGGCCAAACGGATTCGCCCCGGGGTAACTACCTGGGAAATCGACCAATTTGTCGAGCAATTTCTCGCAAAACACGGAGCCACGCCTGAGCAGAAAGGGTACCAGGGCTACCCCTACGCCACCTGCGCTTCCGTCAACGACGTCATCTGCCACGGGTTTCCCACCAAGGAACCGCTGAAAGACGGCGACATCGTGACGATTGACATGGTGGTAAACCTGGACGGCTGGCTGGCCGACTCCGCCTGGTCGTACGCGGTGGGCAACATCTCACCCGAAGCAAAGCGGCTGCTGCAGGTGACGGAAAAAGCGCTCTATCTGGGTATTGAGCAGGCTGTCCCGGGCAACCGCGTCGGCGACATTTCCCACGCGATTCAAAGCTACGCCGAGGCGCAGGGCTATTCGGTCGTGCGCGACTTTACCGGTCACGGAATCGGCCAACGGATTCATGAAGAGCCGTACATTCCCCACTTTGGACCGCCTGGACGCGGCCCCCGTCTGAAAGAAGGCATGGTGATTACAATCGAGCCGATGCTGAATGTAGGCAGCTACCACGTCAAGATTGACGAGGACGGCTGGACGGCCCGGACTCGTGACGGCAAGCTGTCTGCCCAGTACGAGCACACGATCGCCATTACCGCCGACGGTCCCGTGATTCTGACCAAGCAGTGACAGTCGACCTGACCGTACGGTTAACAAGGTCTGCAAAGAAAAGCGGCAGCTCCCCAAGCAAGGGGGCTGCCGCTTTATTGACTTACGGTGTTGGTGATTAGCGCTGCACACTGTTCGCGTAGCGGTTCATAAGCGCTTCCAATTCCTGCACGTCTTTTTCCAATTCACGGATGTCCTCTTCAATCAACCGCTTCACTTGCTGTTTTTCCCGCAATATCTTGCGGGTCTGTTCCAGCCTTTGCTTCAGATCGAACAAGCCGAGATGCACTGCTTTCCCCTCCCCATTCTATGTAAAGGTTCCACCTTACATGATATGCGGAAGTACGCAGTTGTTGCCGGTTTCTTATAGACCTTTCCATTTCGCCAATTCGGCGCGAAGGCGGTGTACTTCTTGTATCAAAGCCCGTTTTTCCAGGCGCTCAATCTCACTGTCCAGATCAGATCCGTATCCCCGACCGGCAAACAGCGGATCGTACGGATCGCAGGCGTCGTGTCCGTACGGCCAGGCCGGCTCTTTCGGCATGATCAACGCGAGCAGCAGGTAAATCAACAGGGGCACGAAGGTGCACACGGTGAGAATCACCGCTGCCACCCGCACAAGGGTGGAGTCAATTCGCAGGAATCGGGCGATGCCTCCGCACACGCCAAACAGTCGTTTATCGCTGCTGGATCGGTATAAGCGTCTTTCCATCATGACATTCCTTCCTCTCTGTATCCGTTTCTGATGTTACCTCCAAGATACCCGAAAGAAAGGTTGCCCAAAACTGGCCCCAGGGGGATTTGACCTCCGTCCGGGGACGGAGGCCCGCTCCGTCCCGTGAAGCCTGTGGAATGATCTGCTGATGGTGCCGTGTTTTCTGTAGGCAGCGGGCTAGATCAGCGCCTTGGCCATCAGCGCTTCGGTAATGCCGATAAAGTATTCCGATTCACGGCGGATGTGGTTCAACACCGCCAGCGCCGTGGGATTGCTGCGAAACGCCGGACTGTCCGAACCCATCTGATTCAACAGGGCGATAAACTGCTGGCTCTGTTCCATGGAAAACGTGACCAGCTCCCTGATTTGCCGCATGAGCGGATCGCTCACCCTGTTGCAGGAACGGATGACCGCCTCGATGTAGCGGACAAACAAACCCTGCGTCTGGGCAAATGCCTGCTCCCACTCGGCGAGCGCATCGACGAACTCCTCTTCCAGATTGGGCACCAGCTCACGCAGCACAACGGTGTGTTCACTCTCCTGCAGTTTCCAGAATTCACCTTCGTCCAAGATTCTGAGCGGCATCTTTTCATCGTAATGAAATTGCACGCGTACTCCTCCTTTTTTGCATGTAAAAGGGTCCACCACAGTCTATGTGACAGCGGCGGGAGCGTGCCTTTGCCGCCTGGAATCAGAGTGCAGGAAAAATCAGCTGTCCTGCTTTGGCTGATACATCGGCCGCGGCCGTTCAAACAATTCGCCCAGCGTGGCGTACCAGTGGCCGGCCAGGCGGCTGACAGGGGAGAAGGTGTCGATGTCGATCTTGCCGTCTCGGTAAAGGGAATCGTCGATGTGGACGTGCACCACCTCGCCGATGATCAGGTCCGACGCAGCCGGCTCGCCCAGCGTCATGAAACGGTGCAGCCGGCACTCAAAATGGACGCGCGACTCGCCCAGACGCGGCGGGCGGACGGCGACGGACGGCAGTTGGGTCAGCCCCAGCTCTTCCACCTCGCTCACTTCCGGCGGGTAATCGGCGGAGGTCTGATTGACCGCATCCACGTTGAACACGTCCACCATGTTGACGACAAATTCCTTCGTCTCTGCGATGTTGCGGGCCGTGTCCTTCATCACACTGCCCGGCTTGCGTATGACCGCGACGGAAACCAACATCGGTTCAATGCTGGCCACATTGAAGTAACTGAACGGCGCGGCGTTGACCACACCGTCTGCGCTGAGGGACGTGACCCAGGCGATCGGCCTCGGCACGACCCCGCCAATCAAGAGTTTGTATTTGTCCTGGCGCCCGATGGCACTGATGTCGATTTCCATGCGCATCCCCTTTCCTGTTTACGTTTGGGGCGGGAGCCAGCTGGCCATGTAGTCCGGGTCCTCGATGCCAAGCGCCTGGCGCGTCACCATGAGCGGCTTGAACGTGTCCAGCATGACCGCCAGTTCCCTGGTTTCCGTTTTGCCGATGCTCTCTTCGATCTTGCCCGGATGGGGACCGTGCGGAATGCCCATCGGATGGAGGGTGAGGGAGCCTTCGAAGATTCCCTTGCGGCTCATGAATTGGCCGTCCACGTAATAGAGCACCTCGTCGCTCTCCACGTTGCTGTGGTAGTACGGCGCCGGAATCGCCTGCGGGTGGTAGTCGTACAGCCGCGGCACAAAGGAGCAGACGACGAAGTTCTCTCCGGCAAACGTCTGGTGCACCGGCGGCGGCTGGTGAATGCGTCCCGTGATCGGTTCAAAGTCGTGAATGCTGAGGGCGTACGGGTAGAGATAGCCGTCCCAGCCGACCACGTCAAAGGGATGAAAGTCAAACAGATAACTGTACAGGACGGACTGCCGCTTGACGCGCACCTCGAATTCCCCGGCTTCCACGTGCGTCTGCAGCCGCTCCGGGACGCGGATGTCCCGCTCACAATACGGCGAGTGCTCGAGCAGCTGGCCGTGCTCGTTGCGGTAGCGCTTGGGCGGAACGATGTCGCTTTGCGATTCGATCACCAGAAACCTGCTGGGAGCGGACGGCACGATCCGGTACGTGGTGCCGATCGGAATCACCAGATAATCGCCCTGCCGATAAGAGATCGTGCCGAAGATAGTCTCCAGCTCCCCTTCCCCCTGGTGGACAAACAGCAGTTCGTCCCCGTCCGCGTTGCGGTAAAAATACGTCATCGGCTCGGTCGGAGCGCAGACGCCCAGCACCACGTCACTGTTGCCCAAGAGGTACTGCCGGCCTGAAATCGGATCGCCCCCGGCCTTCAGGTCAAAGGTTTTGAAATGCTGGTGCCGCAGATCCGCCTGCTCCACGTACTCCGGCTTCATCTCGCCGCAACGGCGCGTCGCGCGCACCTGCGTCGGCGGATGATGGTGGTACAGGATCGACTGAATGCCGGAGAAGCCTTTCGTGCCCATCACTTGCTCGCGGTACAGCTCTCCGTTCGGTTTGTAAAAAGTGGTGTGCCGCTTTTTCGGCACCTCCCCCATGCGATGGTAAAAGGGCATCCGTTTTTCCTCCCTTCATGTTTTTGCTGAACCTTTATTCGACCACGACGTTGCGCAGAACCCCCAGACGCTCTACTTCTAATTCCACTACGTCCCCCGGCTCAAGCCACGGGCAGCGTTCCGGCCCCAATTCGAGGATGCAGCCGGTCCCCACCGTGCCCGAGCCGATCACATCGCCGGGATAAAGCGGACAATCGGCAGATGCCCGGGCGATCATCTCGGCGAAGGTGTAATGGATGTCGGCCCAACGTCCGCGCGAGTACTCCACGCCGTTTACCCTCGCAATCATGGTGAGATCGTACCGGCTCCCGCTTTCGCCGGGAATGCGGACGTCTTCCAGTTCGTCAGGAGTGACCAGCCAGGGCCCCATCGACGTGGCAAAATCCTTTCCTTTTGCCGGCCCGAGTCCCACCTTCATTTCTTCCCGCTGCACGTCGCGGGCGCTCCAGTCGTTCAGGATGCAGTAGCCGGCGATGTGCTCCTCCGCCCGCTCGACGGGAATGTCCACGCCCCCTTTGCCGATGACGCAGGCCACCTCCAGCTCGTAGTCCAGCCAGTGCGCCGCCTTGGGCCGCTTCACCGCCGCTTCCGGTCCGACAAAAGCGGCAGCGTTGGAAAAGTAAAAGACGGGAAAATGATACCACTCCGGAATCATGTCCAGCCCGCGGCGGCCGCGCGCCGTCCTGACGTGCTCCTCAAACGCGTAAAAGTCTCGAAAGCTGCGGGGACGGGGCACGGGAGGACCCAGAACAGCCTGCTCCGCCGGCACCGCGCAGGAAGCCGTATCCGCCTCAATCTCCAGACGCTGCAGCCGCTCCCTCCAGCGCTCCCACTCGTCCAGCAAAGCCAGCACGGAAGCGGGGGCCTCCGGAATCGCCTGCGCGATGTCGATCACAAAACTGCTTCGAAACAAGCCTGCCCGCCAATCTCCCTGGCCGCCGCGACGGTACGACACCAATTTCACGCACATCCCTCCTCGCCATACGCATGTACGCATCCCTGATCTTTTGCATTTTTTGCGCAGCGCTCCTGCTTCGGCAGCCATGCCGGCTGGGAACGGCACACAAAAAGCCCAGCTTACCCCCAAACCGTCCCGACTGCATGCGAAAACAGAGCATTCCGCTGTCGTCAATGCAAGTCAAGACGGGCATCAGGCGCAAGCTGGGCTCTGTCCGCTACCGAAGAAAACCTTGCGGGCGTTCCCCCGCAGACAGCCAGCCGTCGACACATGCTGCCGCTCTTCTCTTGTCTGTCTCTATCCTCATCATAACGGAAACGCTTTCCTATTGCCAGAGGAAATTGACGAAATGTTGTCACTTATCTGCCGACGCGCACGCTCCCCGCCGATGTGTACGTCAGGGAGCCGTACGTCTGAATTGATTAGTCCCGGTGTCCGAAAACGCGCTCCGCCAGTTCCTGCATGTCTGCCGGTATCGGTTCGCTCCACTCCATCGCCTGCCCGCTGCGCGGATGGACAAACGACAATCTGGTCGCGTGAAGTGCCTGACGGCCGATGAGGGCCCGGCTGCCGCCGTACAGGTCGTCGCCTGCCAGCGGATGACCGAGATGGTTCATGTGGACGCGGATTTGATGCGTGCGGCCCGTTTCCAGCTTCAGTTCCAGCCAGCTCATCCCGCCGCCTGTCGCCAGCACCCGGTAATGGGTGACTGCCGGCTGGCCGTCCGGCCGCACCTCGCGCACGATGATCGAATCGTCGCGCAGGCCAATCGGGGCATCGATCGTTCCTTCCTCTTCGGCCACGATCCCTTCGACGATCGCATGGTACCAGCGGTGCAGCGTCCGCTCTTTCTGCATGCGGCTGAACTGCTCGTGGGCCCATTGGTTTTTGGCGACGATCAGCAGGCCGGACGTGTCCTTGTCCAGCCGGTTGACGGGGCGAAACTTGCGCCGCTCCCCCCGCTCCCGCCAGTAGGCGACCACGCCATTGGCCAGCGTTCCGCCCGTGTGTCCGCCAGTGGGATGAACGACGAGTCCCGCAGGCTTGGCGATAACCAGGATGTCCTCGTCTTCGTGACGGATGGCCAGTTCCATTGGCTCCGGCTGCACCGTTTCTTCCTCTTCGGCGGGCACCAGGATGGCCACGTCATCCCCCGGCCGCAGCCGCTCCGTGACGAAAACAGGCGTTCCGTTGCGGGTGATCGCTCCCTGGTATTTGGCCCGGACCAGAAGCCGTCGGGACACCCCGAACCGTTTTTGCAGCGCATCGCGAATCGTCATATCCGCTTCCCGCTCCGTAGCCGTAAACCGTATCAGTTCTTCCAACATGTCGTCTCTCCTTTGTCGGAAACCCTTCCTGGTCAGTATAGCACAAACGGAGGGACGGCACTGTTCAGCCGCCATCCTGGAGCCTGGAACCTGGAGACTGGAGCCCGCGCCAATTTCCCGCGGAAGAGTTGCAGATACAAATGCAGATTTTAATGTCAACCTATGTGAGAGGGGCGTACGGCTGTTTGGATGATCGAAGCCGTACGCTGACCATCACACGGAAAAACGATGATCCCCTTCTGGAGTCTTAGGCGAAAACAGTCCCGGGATGGACGAAATGCTTCTTCACACAAATTATAATGTCGACCAAAAGTATTACATCATCGAAATGAAAGGTGGAATTTCTGCGGATGGCTGTACGACTCGGTATCCGAACAAAACAATTATTGGTTTCGATACACGTGATTGCCGTTGCTCTGTGGTTCGGTGGTACGATGGGCATGTTCTTGCTTGGCTTGTATGCAAAAAATGCGGAAAATGGTGCACAGCTGTATTATACCCTGGCAAGCATGCACGTCATTGATGAAAGCATGCTAAAATACCCGGCGCTCGCCACATTGATCACGGGTGTCATGCTGTCCGTATGGACTCACTGGGGACTTTTCAAACATTACTGGGTTGTCATCAAGTTTGTCTTAACCATTGGTACCATTCTTCTGGGCATTTTCTTTCTCCAAGATTGGTTTTCTTTTCTGCTCACAACCGCAGAGCAATTGGGCTTTTCGGCAATCCAGCGTGAAGATTTTCAAAATACCTGGCTCTCCATGATCGTAACTGGTTCGTTTAACCTTCTCTGTTTGATATTGATGACGTTCGTTACCTACATGAAGCCGTTTGGAAAAATCAAGAAAAGGGAATCGTGACACCATCAAACAAGCTGCCAATAATGGCAGCTACAGACTGAAGACAAACTGTTTATTTAGTAAGTGTCCACAAGGAAGTAATTTTCATGTTTTCCAGGCCGGAAGGCCTGCACATTCATCAACCGAAGCTGAAGACAACGTACATCGCATGGAGGGATGGGCCAAGCGAGCTCCTTTGACGACCTGCTCAGCGGAAAAACGAAAGACGCGGGGAAAAACAGGGGGCACAAGTCTCACTTCGCCGAAACACCCAGATGTTTGCCCCCTGCCCGCGTCGCGTTTTGGAGCGGACATCATCCACTTCTTTGCTGGGCGTCAAGAGAGCGAGCGGGCCCGATCTCCCATGCGCCACGGACTTTGTCTACATGCTGAAACCCCCTCGTTTGACGAAGGGGTTATTGCATAGAACATCCGTTATTTCGCTGCTTTGGCCGCCGCGATTGCCGCCTCGTAGTTCGGATGTTCACCCACGGCCGGCACGTATTCGGCGTATACCACCTTGTCGTTGGAATCGACGACGAAGACGGCGCGGGAGAGCAGACGAAGCTCCTTGATCACGACGCCGTACGCGAGACCAAACGACAGATCGCGGTGATCGGACAGGGTTTGCACCTTGTCGATGCCGGCGGCGCCGCACCAGCGGGCTTGGGCAAACGGCAGGTCAACGGAGATGGTCAGGACGGTCACGCCGTCCAGTTTGGCTGCTTCCTCGTTAAACCGGCGGGTTTGCGCGTCGCACACGCCCGTGTCCAGAGACGGAACGACAGAAATGATACGTACAGTGCCTTTGGAATCAGCCAGAGTTACCGGCGTCAGGTTGTTGGCCAGCACGGTAAAATCGGGAGCGGTGTCACCCACTTTGATTTCCGGGCCCAGCAGGGTGACCGGGTTGCCTTTGAACGTGACCACGCCTTGGCGTTCGATCGTAGCAGTCATGAACATTTCCTCCTCACCAGAGATTCATATGTACCTAACTTATCATACTCTATTTTTCTACCTTTTTCACTATGCAAACAGTAGAATTTTACACCTGGAAGCGGACGTGTTTCTCCGTTCGCTGATCCACTTTGTCAATGCGTTTTACTTCGTGTTCGTACTCCCAGTTGCTCCTCATGTTCAGTTCGTGGCAGCGCATCAGCGCGTGAAAAAGGGCAAACTCGAAGCTCACCCGTTTCAATTCGTACTGCGTGCTCATCGACTGGGGCAGGATCGTATTGACAATCTCGATCCGGTAGGTGGCCTTCTCCCGTGAGCGGCGGGTCGGCACGACATAGCCCATCTGTTTCAAGACAAAACCGTAGTCAAACTCTCCGTTGTCGTCAAAGTCGATCGTCTCGTCCGAGGTGGCCAAAAGCTGCAAACACTCGCTTGCGTCCATCCGCTCAAAACAGGCGGGCTTGGGCAGGGCGAGAACGGAACCGTCGCTGTTGACGAAGTAGATGTGATCGCGGTAGTGAAAGATCAGTTCGTCCTCCGGGATGTCGTCAACATACATCCAGTTGGCCGCTGGAATCAACAGCCGCCAGATGTCGGCGGGCGCGGCATGCAACAATTCCATGGCAGGGCTCCCTCCTTTCCCTACCATTCTGGGCAAAAAGGCACACCCCTATTCTCTCTTGCGGCGCATGAAGGCCTCCCAATCGCCGTCGGCCAGGAAGATGCCGGTCTGTCTCGCAAAGGCTTCGTCCACGAAGCGATACACGTAGACGCGCTGTTCTTCCCCCGTTGTCACCAGCCGCGCCGTCATGATTTCGCGCTCGTATTCGTTGCGCGGGTCGCCCGGTCCAAAATACGTCTCCAGTTCGTCCAGACCGCGCAGCGCTTCGTCGTACACGTCCGGCGAAAACAGGAGCACGCCTCCCTTAACCGTTCCCTCCCCTTCTCTCAGCAGACCGGGATACCCGGTGGGCAAATGGTAGAGCTGCCCTTTTACTTCCGCCGGCAGTGCCTGGTGGGGATACGGTTTGACGTACAGCTCCCAGTTGCGAAACCCTGGCAGCAGCGAACCGTAGACGAAAACGGGCAATCGATGTGGATTCATCTGGTTTCCTCCTGTCATTTACGAATATTTGCCGATGACACAACGGCTTACATTCAGGAAATGTCTCCTCTCACTCCCGGAATGGTAAAAAAAACTGATGTTTCCTCTCGCGCATTTTTGTATATTTACACTATATATAATTTTCGCTCACGACTGCGAGAGAAGAAGGGGGAGAGCACCATGCACAAGCGCAAGATCAACCGGCTGTTGGTCGCCAACCGCGGGGAAATCGCCATTCGCATTTTCCGCGCCGCTACCGAGCTGGGGATTCGCACCATCGCCATCTACTCGGAACAGGACAACGTCTCCATTCACCGCTTCAAAGCGGACGAGTCCTATCTGGTGGGGGCCGGCAAAGGCCCGATCGAAGCCTACCTGGACATCGACAGCATTATTGAGATCGCCAAACGCAACGACGTCGACGCCATTCACCCGGGCTACGGTTTTCTCGCTGAAAACGCCGAATTTGCCCGCCGCTGCGAGCAGGAAGGGATCATTTTCATCGGCCCGTCGCCCGAGCTGATTGAGGCGTTCGGCGACAAGGTGGAGGCACGCCGAATGGCGATCAACGCAGGCATCCCGGTGATACCGGGGACGCCGGAACCGATCGAGACGATGCAGGATGCGTTGCTGTTTGCCAAAGAGCACGGCTACCCGATCATCATCAAGGGCGTGTCGGGAGGCGGCGGCCGGGGCATGCGCATCGTGCGCAGCCAGGACGAGCTGCAGGAAGCGCTCGATCGGGCCCGCTCCGAAGCCCGCTCGTCGTTTGGCAACGCCAAGGTGTATCTGGAGCGCTATCTGGAAAAGCCGAAACACATCGAGGTGCAGATCCTTGGCGATTCACACGGCAACATCGTGCACCTGTACGAACGGGACTGCTCGGTGCAGCGCCGCCACCAAAAGGTCGTGGAAGTGGCCCCCAGCCTGGCGCTGGATGACGAACTGCGCGAGGCCATCTGTCAGGCCGCGCTGAAGCTGATGAGACAAGCTGGCTACAGCAACGCCGGCACTGTCGAGTTTCTGTTGACGCCGGATCGCCAGTTTTACTTTATTGAAGTAAATCCACGCATTCAAGTGGAGCACACGATTACCGAACTGATCACCGGCATTGACATCGTGCAGGCGCAGATCCGCATCGCCGAAGGGCACGCGCTGTCCGATCCGGAAATCGGCATCCCGTCGCAGGAGGCGGTGCAGATGAGCGGCTACGCCATCCAGTGCCGCGTCACCACGGAAGACCCGGAAAACAACTTCCTGCCCGATGCGGGACGGCTTTTGGCCTGGCGCTCCGGCGGCGGCTTCGGCGTGCGGTTGGACGGCGGCAATGGCTACCCCGGCGCGATCATTACGCCCTACTACGACTCGCTGTTGGTGAAAATTTCCACCTACGCGACCACCTTTGACCAGGCCGCCCGCAAAATGCTGCGCACGCTGCGCGAATTCCGCATTCGCGGGGTAAAAACCAATCTGCCCTTTTTGGAGAACGTCGTCACGCATCCCGATTTCTTGAGCGGCCAATACGACACCTCGTTCATCGACACCAAACCGGAACTGTTCATCTTCCCGGGCCGCCAAGACCGCGGCACCAAGCTGCTTACCTACATCGGCAACACGATTGTCAACGGGTACCCGGGCCTGCCAAAGCAGGAGAAAAAACCGCACTTTGACACGCCGCGCATCCCCCGGACCTCGTTTGCCCAGCCGTACCCGGACGGCACCAAACAGATTCTGGACCGCGAAGGCGTGGACGGGCTGATTCGCTGGATTCGTGAACAGAATCGGGTGCTGATTACCGACACCACCTTCCGTGACGCCCACCAGTCGCTGTTTGCCACCCGCGTGCGCACCTACGATCTGGCGGCAGTGGCGGAAGCGACCGGCAAGCTGGGCGCCGGCCTGTTCTCGCTGGAAATGTGGGGCGGTGCGACGTTTGACACATCGATGCGCTTTTTGCGGGAATCTCCCTGGGAGCGGCTGCAGATCCTGCGCGAGCGCATCCCCAACATCTTGTTCCAGATGCTCCTGCGCGGAGCCAACGCCGTCGGCTACACCAACTACCCGGACAACGTCATCCAGGCGTTCGTCAAGGCCTCGGCGGAAAACGGCATCGACGTCTTCCGCATCTTTGACAGCCTGAACTGGCTGCCGGGCATGCAGACGGCCATCGACGCCGTGCGCGAAAGCGGCAAAGTGGCGGAAGCGGCCATCTGCTACACCGGCGACATTCTGGACCCCAGCCGAACCAAGTACACCTTGCGCTATTACGTCGACCTGGCCAAGCAGTTGGAAAAGGCGGGGGCGCACATCCTGGCGATCAAGGACATGGCCGGCCTGTTGAAGCCATATGCCGCCTACGAACTGGTCCGCGCCCTGAAACAGGAGATCGGCATCCCGATCCACCTGCACACCCACGATACGTCCGGCAACGGCGTGGCAATGCTGCTGAAGGCTATCGAAGCGGGCGTAGACATCGTCGACGCCTGCGTCAGCTCCATGTCGGGGCTTACCTCCCAGCCCAGCCTCAACGCGCTGGTCGCTGCCCTCGACCATACGGAGCGGCAAACGGGCCTCTCACTCGAAGCGTTTAACAAGCTGTCCGACTACTGGGAAGACGTCCGGCCGCTGTACCAGGGCTTTGAGAGCGGCATGAAGGCGAGCAATACGGAAGTGTATGTGCACGAAATGCCAGGCGGCCAGTACACCAATCTGGAGCAGCAGGCCAAGGCGGTCGGCCTCGAGGGACGGTGGGACGAGGTCAAACAGATGTACGCCACGGTGAACCAGATGTTCGGCGACATCGTCAAGGTCACCCCCTCCTCCAAAGTGGTGGGCGACATGGCGCTGTTCATGGTGCAAAACGGCCTGACCGAAGAAAACATCTGGGAAAAGGGACAGCGGCTCGACTTTCCCGACTCCGTCATCCAGTTCTTCCAGGGCTATCTCGGACAGCCGCCGGGCGGTTTCCCGAAAAAGCTGCAGGAACTGGTGCTGAAAGGGCGGGACGCCTTCACGGCACGGCCGGGCGAACTGCTCCCCCCTGTCGACTTTGCCAAGGTAGCGGCCGAACTGGAGGAAAAAATCGGCCGGGAGCCGAGCGAGCTGGATGTGCTGGCGTACATCATGTATCCGCAGGTCTTCCTGCAGTACGACCAGAGCGTCAAAGAGTACGGCGACCTGTCCGTTCTGGACACCGCCACCTTCTTCTACGGGCTGCGTCCGGGCGAAGAGACAGCGATCACGATCGAGCGCGGCAAGACCTTGATCATCAAGCTGGTCGCGGTCGGCGATCTGCATCCGGACGGGCGGCGCATTATCTACTTTGAGTTGAACGGACAGCCGCGGGAAATCTTCATCCACGACCAGTCCGCCCAGGTTGCGGAACAGACCCGCCGCAAGGCCGACCCGCAAAATCCTGCCCATCTCGGCGCCTCCATGCCGGGCAAGGTGTTGAAGGTGCTGGTGGCGGAAGGCGACAAAGTGCGCAAGGGCGAACATTTGCTGGTCAGCGAAGCGATGAAGATGGAGACCACCATTCAGGCGCCGATTGACGGCAAGATCAAAGCGGTTTACGTCAAGGCAGGCGACGCCATTGAGACGGGCGATCTGCTCGTGGAAATGGAATAATGCGGCAAATCGTTTTATAATGGAAGGAGAAACAATCCGACGCTGAAGGGAGGAGATCGTCATGAGACCGGCTGCGATCAGCCAAGTGCCGTACCGGTACAGGGTGGACAGCTACCGCGCCCACATGGCCCAGGCCAAGCTGAGCGCCCCCGTCGAGCCCATTCGCGGCTACAGTCTGCACCCGTTTTTCGCCAAACAGCGGCAGTGGACGGTGGAGGTGGCCAATGTTTTGTCCCGCTTCTACCGGTACTCAACGGAACTGGAACTGGCGGCACGGCAGTTTGCCCCATCCCGTCAAAGGAGTCTTGGCAATACAGACGGTGCCGCACCAGACGTGGACGAGCTGCTGCGTCGGACGCGTCAACTGACGGATCGATACAATCGGCTGCAGCGCTTTTGGCGGGAGCGTCCCGATTCGTTTGCACCCGGTCCGGACGATACCTTCTTTCGCATTACCCGGGCCGCACAAAGCGTACTGCCCAAATACGGCATCCGGCTGCAGCAGGACGGCAGCCTGGCTGTGGACGACGCCGCTTTCCGCCAGGGAGTCGCCCAGGATTACGCCGGCTTTGAACAAGCGATGCAGGACTTGACACAGTCGTTTCGGCAGGTGGCGGATCGCCTGCAGGCCGCTCCTTCGGGGGGCTATGTACGCCGCACCCGGACACCAACGGGTGTCAATGCGTACGAATCGTCCTTGCTGCCGAACCTGTTTTTCCGGCACGCGGCCAGCACCGGCCTGTTCGTTAATCAATTGTGGTGATGGCGTCACAGCAGGACGGACTTACAGCATATATAAGAATTACGCCTGCAATGCACAACAGGTATGCCTTTCATGCGGCATACCTGTTGTTTTCATATGGTCGGTTTCGTTTAGCTGCGCTTGATCAGTTCTTCCAAGTCGTGTTCGTCCGCGTCGGTGATATACGTGGTGGACGTCACGGACGCCTGCTCTTTCTTGCCCATCAAGCTCTGCAGTTTGTCCACAACCTGCGGAATCGAGTCCAGTATCCGATCGTACAGATGGGTCGTATTTTCCAACGGAATCGAGCGAATTCCCTGCTTGCCCACGACCAAAAACGCCACCGGCGTGATCGACACCCCGCCGCCGCTTCCCCCGCCGAACGGATGGCCGAGGACTCCGGCATGATCCTTCTCATACTGGAATTCGCTTCCTCCCGCTGCGAAACCAAACCCAACCTTGGAGATCGGCAGTATTACGCTGCCGTCCGGCGTCTCCACTGGATCACCGATAATTGTATTGACATCCACCATTTGCTTGATGTTTTCCATTGCGGTTCTCATTAATCCCTGAATGGGATGGTCTGCCATGCCGTTTCCTCCTTGTCGAGATGAAATCTCCGTCTGAGCGTGTCTTCATAAGCATTTGTTAGCATGCCCAAAACAAGAACGGGGCATGTACCGGGGGACTGATGTCATCCGCTTTGGGAAAACGAGCACAGTCCGCTTCCGGACGTCGATTGTAACAGCTTCATGCCTCGGTCGGCGCCGTTTTCCACTCGCGCCGGCGTCCGATTTGCCAGCGAAGCAGCAGCCGTATGCCGGCCAACAGCACGTGTCCCAGCCAAACATGCAAAACGCAGCGAAACTGTGTCCGGATCACTGCCTGGTTCCAGACCGGCTGCACACTGAGACGCGGAATGCTGCGCAGCGAGACAGCGCCGGAAAAGACGCTCACCAGCATGCTTTTGACTCCCCAGGCGAGCCCCAACAGCGTGCCTGTTTCCGCAGCTTCTCCCGTTCCCAACACGGTATGCCACTCCAGGCGGGAACAGCGGATCTGACGCACAAACGCCCGTACTACCGGCTGCAGGTCATGCACCCGTTTCAGCAGGTCCTGGTACTTGTTTTTCCACTGCTTCACCTGTCTGGAGGTGACGTCCTGAATCGATTCGTCCATCACCGACTGCCCGCTCACCTTTTCGACCTTCGCTTTCAATTCCGTCCCTTCCTGCGTCTGCTTCAGCAGCAGGACCGGCAGTTCGTACTTTCTCCTAATCAGACGAAACCAGGCGGAGATTTCCACCACGAGATGGTCGTTTTCCCCGACCCGATTGTAGGCAATCGCGATCCGTATCGGCGTCACAGCTATTATCGCTACCAGAGCAAGGAAGCCCACGATCAGCCAGACCATCAAAAAATCCCACCCTTTCCCTGTTAGTATGAATGGAAAGAGTGGGAATTATGTTCCATGTATGGGTTGTCAATCCAGAATATAAACGCGCACATTCTTTTGCAGACCGTGGTTTCGCGCTTGCTGCAGGGTCGGCAGGAACAGGTCCACGTGATGCTGTTTGACCGCCCCTCCGATGTCGGCCGCGACCGCGTAGCCGTACCCTTCAATGTACAGGTGGCTTCCCAGCGGAATAACGTTGGGGTCGACCGCCACGACACCCTTGCGCAGCGGGTAGCCCAGATAAGAGAACACGTTGTCGCTCGGGTAGCTGTACGCCGTCGTCTGCACCGTCAGCATCCGTTCGTACGGCGTACCGATATTGGCCAGTCTCTGCTGCGCTGCCTGTGGCTTGTCGGGAAGCAGATGGAGGGCGGCGTACGTGGCTGCTTCCGCTCGGGTCATCGGCTTGTCCGGCTTCAGGGTGCTGTCAGGATAGGCACCGACCAGACCGTTCTTCAGCGCGTACACAAACGGCCGCTGGAACACTTCCCCCACTGCTTGCCCGTCGGGATAATGCAAAAGCGTCTTGTAGGAAGCCGTCCAGCCGAGCTGGTTTACCTTTCCGCTGTCTCCGGTCGCCCGTGTCAGGATGGAGACCAGTTCTTCCCGCTGAACGGGATTGCCGGGATGCAGGTACACTCGACCGCCTATCTTTTGGCCGTGGATGATCCCCAGCCGGTATGCGGTGTCGGCGTAGGGGGCCAGCCAGCTGTCACGCGGCACGTCTGCAAACGGCGAGGTATTGCCCGCCACTGGCTTAATCCCTTTTGCCTTGAGAAACATTGCGATCAATTCGCCGCGGGTGACCGGATCGTCCGGACGGAAGCGCTCCGCCCGTTCAACGCCCCCCGCTATGTACAGGTTGTTGATTTCTTTTTTTGCCCAATGTCCGTCAACGTCAGCAAATGGTGTGGTTACAGGTGTTGTCTCCGCCTCTGCCGCCGGCGCGCCCATCCCGAAGATGGCTGCCAGAGAGGCCAGGATCAGCAGCTTTCTCATCATCAACCTCCTGAAACAAACATGCTGATTTTTCTCTCGTTTCATTCTATCGGAAAATTGTCAGAAAACAACCTACAATGTTTTCCAGCGATTTCCCGATTTCCCGTCAAAAGGAAAACCCCTTTCCTGTTTGCAGGAAAGGGGTTACTCGACAATGCCCAAATGTACCAAATCCTCAAATCGGATCTGGCCTGTAACGGGTAGACCTTCTCCTTTCTGGAACCGAAAGACGGCCTGCTCCGTTTGCTTGTCAAAACGGCCGTGAACCTTGCCCCCGTAGTAACCGGCAGCCTTCAGGCGATTTTGCACCAGCTTGACCAGTGAGCCGCGGCTCCCCGGAACCAGAATGCGATAGGTCAGCCGCTCATGCCCCATGATCGGTCCATCGATGATGACCGGTGTTCCGATGCGGACATGCGGATAGATCTTTTCGATGTCTTGGTTTCGCATCCGAAAGCAGCCATGGCTGACATAACGCCCAATTTGCTCCGGTCTGTTGGTGCCGTGAATACCGTACGTTCCCCACTCCACATTGATGCCCAACCACCTGGACCCGAATCCTCCGCCCCAGTTTTTCGCTTTCTGAATGACGGAATAGACTCCGATCGGCGAAGGTGTATCGACGGCGCCGGGAGCGATCGGGAAAGACGCCAGCACTTCTCCTGTTGACGTTTGCAGGTAGAGACGCTTCTTCCACAGGTTTACGTACAAAAGGACAGACGCTTCCTCTTCCGGCTGCTTGGCCGAAACCGTCGAGACGGGGGCGTACAGTGCAATCAGCAGGGTGAGAACCGTGAGAATTGGTCGCATGACAATTCCATCGCTCCGTTACGTGTATTATCGTGCGAAAATGTGCTGACCGATCCGTTTGATTTGCGGGCGGGACCAAATCCAGCGGGATGTCGCCGTAGCCGGGTTGAAGTAGTACAGGGCACCGCCCGACGGGTCCCAGCCGCGAACCGCGTCGTACGCTGCACGATACGCCGTTTGATTGGGAGCGAGCCAGAACTGGCCGTCGTCCACCGCGGTAAAAGCGTACGGCTCAAAGATGATGCCCTTTATCGTATGAGGAAATTGCGGCGACTGCAAACGGTTCATGACGACAGCGGCTACAGCCACCTGTCCGACGTACGGCTCACCACGCGCTTCCGCATGTACCAGGCGGGCCAGCAGTATCATTTCCTCCCGGTTGACCGATACTTTTTTCAGCGTCCGCCAGGTATTCCTGCCGGCTATCCCGTCGGCAACCAAACCGTAGTTGCGCTGAAACTGCTTGACGGCTTGGCGGGTGTGCGGTCCGAATTTTCCATCCAGCGGCTGTTGGTAGTATCCAAGCACCTGCAGCCGGTACTGCAAGTCCCAGACGTCTCCGCCCTTGCTCCCTTGTTTCAGCAAGGGGGCCGCCGAAGCAGGCGCCGCCGTCATCAGCAGCGCGACAACAAGCGTCAACAGCAGGGAGGTTAACGGTTTTCGCTTGAACACTGTTCATCCCTCCTCAAGCCACCATTCTAGCTGTTGGGATGAATGCGGTTCAATTCAAGCTTTCTGCCAGCTCTGGAAAATTGCACTGTTGTTTCGCTATCCTTTGGGACGGAAAACCAATGCGGCAAAAAAGCCGAACACAATCGCAGCGGAGACGCCTGCGCTGGTCACCTCAAAAATGCCGGTGATGATCCCCACCAATCCATGTTTTTCCGCCTCCGCCAGCGCACCATGCACCAGTGCATTGCCAAAACTGGTAATGGGGACTGTGGCCCCGGCGCCGGCAAACTCGATCAGCGGATCGTACAGGCCGAGGCCATCCAGCACGGCCCCGGCCACCACCAATGAGGACATGGTGTGGGCTGGCGTCAGCTTGACGACATCGAGCAAAAACTGGCCGATGAGACAAATGGTTCCTCCTACCAAAAACGCCCAGAAAAACGTCACGTTATCCCTCCTCATTCGGCTCTGATTCGATTGCCACGGCGTGGGCAATGCACGGAATGCTCTCTCCCTGCTGATAGGAGATGGGAGAAAGCAGCGCACCCGTCGCCACCACCAGGATTCGTCTCCACTTGCCCGCCTTCATTTGGTTGAGCAGATGGCCATACGTGACGGTAGCGACACAGCCGCATCCGCTGCCGCCCGACCAGACGACAGGATTGTCGCCGTAAATCATCCGGCCGCAGTCCTGGTAACGATCCAGCGGAATGTGGAGATTGTGCTTGGGCAGCAGTTCCGACAGAATGGAATGGCCCACCTTCCCCAGGTCTCCGGTCACCACCAGGTCGTAATGATCGTGGGGCAGCCCCAGGTCGCGGAAATGAGCTTCCAGCGTATCCAAGGCAGCAGGTGCCATGGCCGCTCCCATGTTGAACGGATCGGACAACCCCATGTCCACCACACGCCCAATCGTGGCGGCCACGACATGCGGTCCTTTTCCCTGGCGGGCGATGACCGCCGCTCCCGCCCCTGTGACCGTCCATTGAGCGGTGGGCGGTTTTTGCGAACCATATTCGGTCGGGTAGCGGTACTGCTTTTCCGCCGATCCGTTGTGGCTGGCGGTTGCGGCCAGCACGTAATCGGCCGACTGGCTATCCACCAGCAGGGACCCCAGTGCCAGACTTTCCATCGCGGTAGAGCAGGCTCCAAACAGGCCCAGATAGGGAATCCCCAGCGTGCGAGCCGAAAAATTGGCGGTGATAAGCTGGTTCGTCAGATCGCCGGCGAGCAGGAAGTGGATGTCGTCTTTTCGCAGCATCGCCTTTTCCACCGCCTTGTCGCAGGCTTCCTCCAGCAAGACCCTCTCGGCCTTTTCCCAACTGTCCTGCCCCATCATCAAATCGCCGTGCAGCGTGTCAAAATCGTCGGCCAACGGTCCTTTGGCTTCAAACGGGCCGCCGATCGCGGCCGCCCCGACGATCACCGGCCTGGAAGGAAAGACCCATGATTGATGCCCCTGTCTCATGCTCTACCCTCCCATTTTCATCAGCGTTTTAATCAACCCGATCACAAACGCGGACGTCACCCCAAACACGATGACCGATCCGGCCAGTTTGAACATGTTGCCGCCCACCCCGAGCACAAAACCTTCGCTGCGATGTTCGATCGCCGCCGATGCGATGGAATTGGCGAAGCCGGTCACCGGCACGCTGGTTCCGGCCCCTGCCCACTGGGCGATGCGATCGTACACCCCGAGTCCCGTCAACAGGGCGGAGAGAAAAATCAGCACTGCCACGGTAGGGTTGCCTGCTGTTTTTTCGGTAAAGTGAAAGTAATGGATAAAACCTTCTTGAATGGCCTGCCCCAGCACACAAATCAGTCCGCCGACGAGAAACGCCCGGACAAAGTTTTTCAACAAGGGGCGCGGCGGTTCGTGCCGTTTGGCCAACTGCTGATACTGCTGCTGGGTGGGCGTCAGCTTTTTCTTTTTTTGGTCCGTCACCTATACCCCTCCTTTCCTCATTGGGTCAAGAACGGCTTCACCTGATCAATCACGCGCTGCAGATGCTCCGCGTCCTTTTCGTAAACCTGCTTGGCCTGCTTGTCTTTCGTCGACAAGGCAAACATCTCCAGATCGGCCTGGCACTTTTTCAGAAGCGCGTAGGTCAGCTTCAATGCTTGGGGGGAGGCACATTGATCTTGTCATCGTACAAATCCAAATAGAGCTGTCCAGCCCGGTCTACCTGGCCAAGAAACACGTTCTCCAGGGCCACACCCGCTTTTTGCAGTTCCATGCGCAACCAGTTGCGGTTCAGTCCCAGATTGGCCAGCGATTCGTCCATGATGGTGCCGTCCATGATCACCGCCTGTGGTTCCTCCGCCTGTGCAACAGGCAGGTCGAGATCCTGCGGGGTGACCGGCCGATGCTGTGATTTGAGCAGTACGCTAATTTCGCCGTTCGTCTCCATCAGCGCAAATTCCACGTCCGCCAAGCGAAACACGTTTTTCATCCGCAGTTGCTCCATCAGGTCTTCCGCCGTCAGCCGCTCTTTTTTCAGGTTGTCTTCCAAAATCTTGCCGTCCTTGATCAGAATGGTAGCCTTTCCTTCCACTACGTCCCTGATCTTCTTGCTTTTCAGCGAAAGCCACTCTATGGCTACCGGAATGAGGGCAAAGATCGTCATGGCTACGAGGCTGTGATAGATCGGACCGTCCATGTCGCTGGCCATGAATGCCGCAATGGACCCGATCGAAATGCCCACGATGTACTCGATGTATGTAAGCTGTCTGATCTGCCGCTTGCCGATCAGCTTTGTCAAAATGAACAGGTACACCAGTGCCACGACGGAGCGGATGACAAGGTTGAGCCACTCAGGCATTGTGTTCACCTCCTGGCTTGACGCGGGAGAGGAGAGAGCGTGCCTCCCCCCGTCCTGCGAACAAACCGTTTAAAATCCCTTGTATTGAGGTTCTTCGTTTTCCAGTTCCGTTACCCGCTGCTGCAGATTGTCGATGATCGACTGCGTCTGCTGGGCCGCTTGGGTGTACAATTGTTTGGCCTGTTGATTTTGCGTGCTGAGTGCAAACTGCTCCAGGTTGGCCTGTGCCCCTTTCAGGCTGGCCAGCGTTTGTTTTACTTGCGATGCGACGGTCATTTGCCTTCACCTCCTAGCACCTTTAGATTCAGCAAAGGGGGGCAAAATATTCTCCTATGATGTCCACCCACTTTTTGTAATTTTTTACAGATGATCGAACAAAAAGGAAAGACACCCGAACAGGTGCCTTTCCACATCCAACCTATTTGGTTATGCACGGCCAGCAAGTTGTTGTTCAGCGAAGGACACCAGACGCTTGGTGATCTCTCCTCCGACAGAACCGTTTTGACGGGAAGTGGTGTCTGGGCCAAGTTGTACACCAAACTCGGCAGCGATTTCATACTTCAGTTGGTCCAGAGCTTGGTTGGCTTGCGGCACCAGCAGGTTGTTGCTGGAACGGTTGTTGTTCGGCATCTGTGTTCACCTCCTCGTTGTTTGTAGCTTTAATATGTGTGATGGCCGATAGCTTCATGCATTGTCAGAGCAGGGATTTCACTGGCAATTTATAGCGTTATAGCGAGAGCAGAAAGTCGGCGATGCGCCGGGCCGCATCGGGTTGACGCAGAGCATCCATGCGGCGAACCATCTCCTCCCGCTCTTCCGGATTGCACCGCCAGCGAACGATCAGACGCGCAATCTCCTCGGACCGTTCCGCCCACGCAGCGGCCTTATGCTGGAGTAAAAACGACAAATTGTGGCGCTCTTGCCCCGGCAGCGGCCGATACAGGATCAGCGGTGTCCGGAGCGCCAGCGCTTCCGCACAACTGATGCCGCCCGGCTTGGTGACATAGGCATCGGCTGCGCCGATCCACTCCCAAATGGACGGCTCGTACCCTTTTACCACGAGGCGGTGCAGCGGATGAGGCTGTCCGGCGAGCAGCGACAGCCGCTGCCTGATCGGCTCGTTTTTTCCCGTAATCACCACGATGTGCAGCGGTTCCGGCACGTTCAACAAGGACCGGACCACTTCCTCCATGCCGCCGTGGCCGCCCTCTCCCCCGCACACCAGTACGGTAAACTGGTCGGGCGACAGTCCCATCCGCGCTTTCCAATACGCTTTCTCTTCCCGCGCCGCCGCAGCAAACACCGGACGCACCGGAATGCCGTATACGTGAATCCTTTCCCGTTTTACGCCGTGACGGCGCTCCAGAAGCTCCGCCAGCCGCTCGTGTGCCACGACGTAACCGTCAATCTCGGGATGCACCCAAAACCTGTGGACGTGGAAATCGGTCGGTATGCTGACCAGCCGGAACCGCTTGCCTGCCTTTTTCCTGGCGTGTGCCAGGGCGGGCAAGCAGTAGGCGTGAGTGGCGGCGACGACGTCCGGCTGTTCCCGTTCCAACAGGTCGCGGATAAGACGTCGCGCCAGAAAGGCCCCTATCGGCTTGGCGAGGGCCGTACCCCACATCTGCTCGCGGTCGTACAGACGCTGCCAGAGCGTTGGACTATAGCGCAGCATCTGCCCATAAAAAAAACGGGACAACTCCCGCAATGCCGGGCTGGCCGCCTGCAATCCGCCCTCCACGCGGGCGTACACGTCGGGGCAGCGTTCCACCACCGCCTCGCGCAGCGCTTCCGCCGCCATCCGGTGTCCGCTGCCGGCCCATTCCTCGGTTACAACCAGCAGGCGCTTCCCGTTCACTGCCGATCACCCGCCGGTTCCTGCTGCCGTGGCAGATAACGGCGAAGCAACTCCTCTTTGGACATGTACACCCGCTTCAGCGGCATCTCCCGGTCCCAACGCTGAATGCGCCGCTTGCCGTCGGGATGGATCAGGCGCACCATCAGTCTGAGATACCAGCGCTTGTAGCGAAAAAACCAGTTCATCGGCACGTCCGAGATGGAAAACCCGAGCGGTTTCACTCCCTTGTGCAGCATGGTGGTACCGACGATGCCCTTGATGCGGTCCCGATCCTTATGCCCATCCAGATACGCCGCCAACTGCGGCAGGGAGCGCATGATGTGATGACGGAGCAGCAAGACCAGCCGCAGGTCGTCCTTTACGCCTTGGCTTTGCTTGGCAAAATAGTAATTGTGGATATGCAGTTTCAAAATCAGATCCCCGTCGCGAATGACGCGTTGATCGGATGTAACGAGCGGCTCACCCCGGTAGCGCAATAAAACGACACGAAATATGTTGTTGTCTTTGTCAACGTATCTGAGCCGCGTGCAGCGTTGGTAGATCGTGTCCCAAACGCCCCACAACATCAAGATACCCGTATTCATCTGCGATCGGATCCTTTCATCGTCAGGCTTTCTTCTTACCCTGTAGTATGCCCCGATCCTTCTCGCGAAATCACCGGGAACACCGCTCGCCCTCCCTCGTCTCCCTACGTTTTTCCGAAGCGGCCCAGTGCCATTACCGCCACCGCCACCAACAGCGGCAGCCAGGCGTGGTTCAGAAGAAGCGGGTTAAGTGCGTTCCAAACGTACGGATCTTCCAGACACATGTCCGTCGCAGTGTAGGCCAGAATGCCTCCGCCGACGATCACCAAGCTGTGGAAGCGGTTCATCAGCCGCGAAATCCAGGTGCTCCCCCACATCAAGAGGGAAATGCTCATGCCCAGCCCCAGGATCACCAGCACAATATCCCCATGGGCAGCTCCGCCCACTGCCAGCACATTGTCCAGGCTCATGACAAAATCGGCCAACAGGATCGTCTTGACTGCCTGGCCAACATTGCTGCCGTATCTGACCTCGATCGTCTCCTCCTGGCCGCCGCCGAAGATCAATTTGCAGGCAATCCACAGGAGCAGCACCCCTCCCACCGCCTTGACCAGCGGAATGTCGAGCATCCAGGTGGCCATGCCTGTCAGCAGGACGCGCATCAGGATGGCCCCGAGCGTTCCGTAGAGGACAGCCCGCCGGCGTTCCGGCTCCGGCAGTCTCCGGCAGGCCATGCCGATGACGACGGCATTGTCGCTGCTGAGCACGACGTCTATCAGAAAAATGTGCACGAACCCCAGCCAAAATTGCCCGTCCATCTCCGCCTCCCCTGCCCGTCTGAGTTTGTCCTTCTTACTCTATGCGCCTGTTTGCGGACTAATGAGCGCTTTTCTTTCCGAAAAAAGGCGAGAAAACGCGTTTTTTGTAGAAAAATACTTCCATAAAAAACATTTTAATGTGAAAAATAGGATAAACATACCTTGTTTTTCTGGGCGTCCTTCCGTACGATTAAAGTTGGGGTGGGAAAAGCTATGGCGGAAACAGTGTCTCTAAATCTTCACGATGTTTCACAGAAAATTCTTGATATGACGCCGACGATCACGACGCTGTGGCTGCAGGAAATCGTGATCAGCATGGATACTCCGTTGACGATTCCCCGCAATTTTGCCGAGAAGCGGACTGTGCTCCTGGCTCGCTATCTGGTGGAAGACGTCGACGGTGACATGCAGGCCTGGTCGCTGGACATGGGCGAGTGGATGCGCTCACAGGAATTCCCGTTTTCATCGATTTTGCGTACGTACCAGTTGTACCGGAACGTATTCTGGCGGGTCCTCCGTCCGGAACTGCAGCAATGGTCGTTGGCGCCGGAAGAGATGCTGTACCTGGAAACTCAGTTGGGAAAAGCCATGGACGAGAGCGTCTACTGGGCCGTGTACCACTTCGAGCAAATGATCAACAAGGAGCTCGTCCAAAAGGAAGAAACCATCTCCTATTTGCACAACGACAAATTAACCATGCTGGGCAAAATCGCTGCCAACATGGCTCATGAACTGCGCAATCCACTATGCGCGATAGAAGGCTTCCTGAAGCTGATCTCCGAATCCACCCAGGGGCAGGACAAGCTGCAGTCCTACATCCAGGTGGTCATGCACGAATTTGAAAATTTGCACCGGCAGATTACCGGCTTCCTCAGCTTTTCGAAAAAGCCGATTCTGGACGAGGTATACAAGACGGTGGAAATCAGACAGGTCCTCTACGACGTGGAACTGCTGATTACGCCGCGGCTGGTGGGGGAAAACATTTGCTTTGACAAGCACATTGAACCGTGTACCCTGTACTGCTACGAAGAAGGTCTCAAGCAGGTGATGGTCAATTTGCTCAACAACGCCATTGATGCCGTCCAGACCCGTCTGAACAAGTCAATCCGCGTCATCTCCCACTGCGAGGGCGGATGGCTGCAGTTGACCGTCGAAAACAACGGAGAAATGATCCCGGCGGAGATCGTGGAAAATCTGTTTCAGCCGTTTTTCACCACCAAGCAGAACGGCACGGGGATCGGTTTGTCCATCTGCAAAAACATCATTGAAAAGCACAACGGCACTATCTCCTGTGAATCGACGGAGGAGTCCACCCGCTTCATCGTGAGGCTGCCGATTGCTACTGACCGTCTTTCTGCGTTCAGTTGAACGGCCGTCGACGAAAAAAAACCTCCTGCACGGTGCAGGAGGCGAGGCAAGAGATCCGTTACCTATCGGGTAAGCGATCTTAGCCTTACTCTACACGAAAACATATGTTTCTACCACCCTTAACCATCTTACATTTTTCGACAAATTTAAACAAAGGGCTGTTGCAGCCAAACGCTCTCCACCACATACAAAAAACAGACGGACATGTATCGTCCGTCTGTTTTGCATTGCGTATGGAGCGGGTGATGGGAATCGAACCCACGCGACCAGCTTGGAAGGCTGGGGTTCTACCACTGAACTACACCCGCACGGCGTGTATTGGTGCCGAGGACCGGACTCGAACCGGTACGGGAGAAACTCCCGACAGATTTTAAGTCTGTTGCGTCTGCCTATTCCGCCACCCCGGCGCTGTTTTGGCCCTCCCCCAAAAACGTCCGCCTGCTCCCTGGGAGCATCCGTTCCTTTTTGGGAAAAAACATGGTCGGGAAGACAGGATTCGAACCTGCGACCCCTTGGTCCCAAGCCAAGTACTCTACCAAGCTGAGCTACTTCCCGTTGGATGGGGAGATGCGGAGGTGGAGGAGTGACAGAAACGGCGTGGCCGGTTCGCTTCCCCCAGCAACCTCTTCACCTCTAAATGATGGCGTGCCCTGAGAGATTCGAACTCCCGACCTTTTGATTCGTAGTCAAACGCTCTATCCAGCTGAGCTAAGGGCACATGTTTAGATAGAAATAAAAATGGAGCGGACGACGGGTCTCGAACCCGCGACCTTCGCCTTGGCAAGGCGACGCTCTACCAATTGAGCTACGTCCGCATTCGCAACACCCCGACAAAAGCCGTTTGGGCTTGAAAAGCTTTCGCCTTTTGGGGATATGGTGCGGTCGAGAGGACTTGAACCTCCACGGTGTTGCCACCACTAGAACCTGAATCTAGCGCGTCTGCCAATTCCGCCACGACCGCACGATATGAAGTTTTCGCCATTCACCATGCTGCTGTCTTCCCGCAGCACTTTGCGTAAAAAACTGGTGAGCCATGAAGGACTCGAACCTTCGACCCTCTGATTAAAAGTCAGATGCTCTACCAACTGAGCTAATGGCTCATATTCATGATAAGGAGAAATGGTGGGGAGAGACGGATTCGAACCGCCGAACCCAGAGGGAGCAGATTTACAGTCTGCCGCGTTTAGCCACTTCGCTATCTCCCCATGTTCATTCTCCTGGTGCCGGCGATAGGAATCGAACCCACAACCCCCTGATTACAAGTCAGGTGCTCTACCAATTGAGCTACACCGGCGTACCTGGCTTATTATAGCACACCCATTGTCGATGTCAACTGTGTGTTAACGCAAGTAGGTGGCGTACATTTTCAAAAAGCTGGCGGAGCTGACGGGACTCGAACCCGCGACCTCCGGTGTGACAGACCGGCGTGAACTCCAGCTTCACCACAGCTCCAGATTTGGTTGCGGGAGCAGGATTTGAACCTGCGACCTTCGGGTTATGAGCCCGACGAGCTACCAGACTGCTCCATCCCGCGACGGTGAGAAATCATTGTGTAAGAGTGGTGGAGGCTGACGGGATCGAACCGCCGACCCTCTGCTTGTAAGGCAGATGCTCTCCCAGCTGAGCTAAGCCTCCATATGGTGACCCGTAGGGGATTCGAACCCCTGAATGACAGCGTGAAAGGCTGCTGTGTTAAACCACTTCACCAACGGGCCATATGTAATGGTGCTCCCGACAGGAATCGAACCTGCGACCTCTTCCTTACCATGGAAACGCTCTACCGACTGAGCTACAGGAGCAGATGAATGGCTCCTCGGGAGGGACTCGAACCCCCGACCGATCGGTTAACAGCCGATTGCTCTACCGACTGAGCTACCGAGGAATGTTGAAGACTTCGCGCCTTCAAAACTGGACATGCATGGTGCAAAGGATCATTGGAGTGGATAAGTCCTCGACCGATTAGTATTCGTCAGCTCCACGCGTTGCCGCGCTTCCACACCGAACCTA
>NZ_OY569118.1:500000-1122500 GCF_961514395.1 Brevibacillus aydinogluensis | reverse complement strand
CCTTTACATGTTACGCTTTTGCTTTCATATGGGGACGGATGCTGGCGACACACTCAGAAGCGGCAGCAACAAATGCCCGCGCCTCCTCAATGGTGTTCTCCCGTCCCACGCTGATGCGAATGGCCGACAATGCCCGCTCCCTGTCCTGCAGAGCAGCCATCAATACCCGGCTGGGCTCGTTTGCCTTGGAGGAGCAGGCTGATTTGGTGGAAACGAGGTAGCCTCGTTCCTCCAACGCGTGCAGCAGCACTTCCGCCTTCATCCCGGGAAACGAGACGTTGACGATGTGAGGGGCCGCTCCCTCGCTTGGCGTGTTGACGACGCATCCGGGAATCTCGGCCAATCCCTGCCGCAGCACCTGGGTGATGGACGCCAGCCGGGCGGGTTCTTCCGGCCCCATCTCTTCCAGCAATCGGATTGCTTTGGCCATGCCGGCGATGGCTGGCAGATTCTCCGTTCCGGAGCGGAAACCACCCTCCTGCCCCCCGCCCATCAACAGCGGCTGGAGAATCAATCCTTCCCGTTTGTACAGGATGCCGACGCCACGCGGTCCGTAAAATTTATGGGCCGATACGCTGAGCAGGTCGATGCCCCACTCCTTCAGGCGAATCGGCAGTTTGCCGACGCTTTGCACGGCGTCGACGTGGAACAGGATTTTCGGGTGCTGCTTCAGCAGGGCGCCGATCTCGGCGATGGGCTGCACCGTCCCCAACTCGTTGTTTACGTGCATGACAGAAACGAGAATGGTATCCGGCCGGATTGCCCGTTTCAGGTCCTCTACAGAGACACGACCCGCACTGTCAACCGGCAAATACGTAACGGAAAAACCGAACTCTTCCAACTGCTTGCATACATCATAGACGGCGGGGTGCTCCACGCTCGTCGTAATGATATGTCTTCCCCGGCTCTGAAACTGCATGGCCACACCTTTGATCGCCGCGTTGTTGCTCTCGGTGCCGCCGGACGTAAAGATGATTTCCGACGGTTTGCACCCGAGGAAACGGGCGGCTACCGCGCGTGCCTGCTTCAGGATGTTCTCTGCTTCGAGCCCTTTTTGATGCAGCGAGGACGGATTCCCATAGTAGGTCTCCATCGCCCGTTTGACCACCTCAACCACCTGCGGATGAGGACGAGTCGTGGCGCTGTTGTCCAAATAAATCACCAGTCCACACCTTCCTGAGGGCTGTTCGCCCAAAGTCTACTTTTCATCATAACACGACAGTTCCGATCAACATATAGCCGGGAGCATACTTCCCCTTATTTTCTCCCACTTTTCGGCGGGGAACAACGCCGGGGAGAAAAAAGCGGCAAAAACCTTCACAAATTGTTCACAAACACAAGCGCTTACATTGGCAGGCGGGCTCTTTACACAGCAATGTCCATTCGTTAGAATAGTCAATAAATTTAGAGAACGAGAAGCGAAGGAGAGAAGCACCATGACAACACGGACAATGGAGATGGAAGAGAAAATCCGCAAAATGGAGGCAGAACTGAGAAGGCTGCGTGCCGAATTGGCGAAGCTGGGCAGCAAGCAGTCTGATGAAACGGTGACGGTCTACCTGAACGAGGTGTACAACGGGTGAACCTTTGCCTTTGCCTTAGCCTTACCTGCCAGCGTGGAAGAAGCACGACTGTTTGTGCCGACTTCCACGCTTTTTTACGCCTTCGCCCCGGTCAATGATTTCCCCTTACCGCCTCACGCTCCGCCAGTATGCGTACCCGATCAGTATCAGCAACCCGACGATCGTCGCGATTACATATGCAAACTTTGCCGCCATCAGAGTACCTCGCTTTAGCTTTTTTCCGTAGTATGCGCATGTGCGGCTGTTCCTTTGCCAAAAAAGCCGTCCCCTATGTAATAAAGGGACGGCCTCGGCCAACGATTTATGCTTTTTAAGTCAGCCTGTATACGGAAGCGAACCGTGATAAACGCCGGAATATACCTCTGTTGCAGGGCCGGTCATGTACACGCGGTTGTCGCTCTCCCGCCATTCGACCACCAAATCCCCGCCCGCCAGATGTACAGTTACAGTCCGGTCGGTCAAGCCGCTGAGGCTGGCAGCCACCGCCGCTGCACACGCTCCCGTGCCGCAGGCGAGCGTCACTCCCGAACCGCGTTCCCAGACGCGGAACAGCACTTCCTGCCGGTTCAGCACCTGAATGAACTCCACATTGGTGCGCTCGGGGAACCACTCGTGCCGCTCGATGACCGGTCCGTACTTCACCACGTCCGCTTCGTTCAGCTCATCGACAATCAGCACGGCGTGAGGATTGCCCATCGAGACGGCAGTCATCGTAAACGTGCGGCCGTCGATGGTGAGCGGCTGGCCGATCACTCGTTCCCCCGGCTCTCCGGTCATGGGAATGGCCGACCGGACAAATTGCGGTTCCCCCATGTCAATGGTCACCAGCTCCACCTTGCCGTCGGCGCCCACCGTTACGGACGGAGTGACGATGCCGCCCAGCGTTTCTACGGAAAACGACGTCTTGTCCGTCAATCCGTGGTCGTACACGTATTTGCTCACGCAGCGCAGGCCGTTGCCGCAGTTTTTCGCTTCGCTGCCGTCGTTGTTGAAGACCCGCATGCGAAAGTCAGCCTGCTCCGAGGGCATGATCAGAATCAAACCGTCACTGCCGATGCCAAAGTTGCGGTCGCTGACCCGCCGTGCCAGTTCCGGCAGATCCACGCCCGTCAGCGGTTCGGAAAAACAGTCCACGTATACGTAGTCGTTGCCCAGTCCGTGCATTTTGGTAAATTTCATGGTTCGCCCCTCATTTTTGCTCCGAAATTGTATTTCTCGCTTTATCTTACCACAGAAGCCCTGGACGTGGGGAAGTGGTATACTACCCCTAGCCAATCTGCAGCAGGAGGTGTGCGGCATGGATATGTCCGCGCTGCGCTTCGCACTGGGCACAGTCAATCAGGCGAAACGGACAGCAGTCGTGTTGGCGACAGGAACGGAACCGATCTGTCTGGCGGTGCCGTCCGGCGTCTCCGCCCAGCCGCTTTCCGAGGAAGAGACGATCACAGGGGCGATCAACCGGGCCAAAGCGGTGTTGGACCGGGTCCCGAACGCCGACATCGGCTTGGGGCTGGAAGGGGGCTTGACGTTTGACGATCGGTACACGAATCAATGGTATCTGCTCTCCGTCTGCGCCGCTTGGGACGGCAGGCGGCTTTGCCTGGGCAAGGGACTGTTTTTTCCCATCCCAAACTCGGCGGTGGAACGGATCAAACAGGAAGGCATCGAGCTTCGGACGATCATCGACGAGTGGAGCGGCACCACGGGAACCAATCAGCGCGGCGGCGCTTACGGATTGTTGACGGAAGGACGAATCCGGCGCTCCGAGGTGTTTCGCGACGCCGTCACCGCCGCCGTCACCCCGTTCGTCTCCGCTTTGTACCGATAAGTCCCCGGACGACCGAACCGATCAGACAGGAAAAAACCTCTCCGTCACCGGAGAGGTTTTTTCGACGAGGCGCCACCGTCATCGGGCGATGTAATACGGGTAGATGATCAGCGCGCCAATAATGGCAATCGCCCCTACGATCATCGCCCAGACCCCGAGCGTACGAGCGTTTCGCCGGTACGCCAGGTATCCCAGCACCACGCCAATCGGAGCGACGATATACGGGAGAAGAAACAGCGACAGAATGGACAAGCCCAATCCTGTCCAACCAATCCCGCTGGCTCCGCCGTCAGCCTGCGTGTCGACGTCGTCAGTGGTGCGCGTGTCAGTGGTGCGCGTGTTCCGGACGGGTTCGGCAATTTCCGCGGCCGTTTCCACGTCGTTCCCGTTCAGGGTGGAGTCATCCTGGCGGTTGTCCCCCCGTTTCTCCCCTTCCCGGTCTGCCTGCTGTGTCAGATCGGCTCCTGCCGTGTCCACGTTTTGTTCTCCCAGGTAACGTTCCGTCTGGGAGTAGGGATCATACTGGATGTTCCCTCGGGAACGGGCGGCATTTTCATCCAACACAGCCCCCATCCAGGAGTCGGCGAACTCGGTATCCCGCTGATCGAACATCTCCGTCAGGCCGTTTTCTCCTTCCTTCTGCTCGGCATTCACACGCTCGTCTCGATCGTACGCCATGCCATGCTCAGCCCCTTTTTTCAAAAGGATTGTGATGAAGGAAGTAGCCTTATTCTCTGCCGAGGGTGTACAATTTAAACTGGAGGCGAGAGGATGAAACCAGAGAACCCCCTAACGATTGGCATCGACATTGACGGCACTGTCACGGAGCCGAGCAGCATTGTCCCTCTGATGAATGAAAGCTTTGGCAAACAATTGCGATACGAAGACTGTATTGATTACAATCTGGCCACGGTCTACGGGATCAGCGACGAAGTCTTTGCAGACTGGCTGGACAAGCACGGCGAGCGCCTGTACGACGTCGCCCCTGTCCACGGCGCGGCCGACCGGGTGCTGCGCCAGTGGTACAAGCGGCACAAACTGGTGTACATCAGCGCCCGCGAAGCCCGTCATCTGGAGGTCACCATAAAGTGGTTCTCCCGCTATCAGATTCCGTACCACCATATGGATTTGATCGGTTCGCACGACAAGCTGGCCGCCGCCCGAAAGTGGCAGGTGGACCTGTTTTTGGAAGACCGGTTGGAAAACGCGCTGCAGCTGGCTGAGGCCCTCTCCATCCCGGTCTTTTTGTTCGACACTCCGTACAACCAGGGCACGCTCCCCCGTCTGGTGCAACGGGTCACCTCCTGGGAGCAGGTGGACGCCCTGGTGGATCAGCTGGCGCTGGAAAAGGCCAACGCGTAAAGCGGCCACCCGCTCAACGGTGAGAGTGCCGTTCCCGCTGAGACCGCGGCGATGGGACAGAGTGCGGCCTGCAGCACATGGAAAAAAGACGCATCCCCGGCACGGGATACGTCTTTTTTCCTTACTTTTTCTCGTCTTTCTTCGGTTTGAACGTGTGACAACAGGTTTGGGAGGAGTCGTTCACCTGATCCTTGTGCTGGCTGTCGTGTCCGTACTCACCGGCAAACTCTTCCTTAAAATTTGCGTGGGCGTGACTGTCAATTTCCACCATGATCATCTCGGCGGAACAGTTGTTGCCTTCGCTCCAGTATTCGCAGTTGGAAACGCTGCATTTTACGATGGGCATGTGTCTCACCTCCTAGAGGCTATCCTTTACCACGCACATACAGCTTATACCCCCGCAAATTAAGGCTTCCTTGACATCACGCCGTTCGGCAAAACCATGACTGCCGCCTTCCTGGCATGTTTCGCGAAAGGAGACCTGTTTCATGAGCAACCCGCGCATCGTCGTCATTACCGGCGCAGCAGGCGGTCTCGGGCAGGAACTGACGAGACTTCACCTGACAAAAGGAGATACCGTGGTCGCGACCGGCCGATCCATGGACAGTCTGGCAGCGATGCACGAACGTCTGGGTGCGTCCGACCGCCTGTTTCTCCATCAGCTCGACGTCACCGCCAACGAAGCCGTGCAGCATTTTGCCGACTGGGTACAGCTTCGCTTTGGCCGCTGCGACCTTCTCTACAACAACGCGGGCACTGCCGTATTCGTTCCGCTGGCCGAGATGCGCCAAGACCAGCTGGAAACCATTCTGGCTACCAACATCGCCGGTCCGCTGTATGTGATCCGCGCGTTTTTGCCGATGATGCTTGCGGCCCGCTCCGGCCACATCGTAAACATCGCATCGCTCGCCGGCCAGGTGGCGACGGCAAAAGCGGCCGTGTACGCTGCCAGCAAAGCAGCTGTGATCCGGCTGAGTGAGGGACTGCGCCATGAGTTGGCAGACAGCGGCATCCACGTCACCTGCGCCATGCCCGGACCGATCGACACGCCGTTTTTGCAGCGGGCGGACCAGACAGGCGCGTACCGGGAAAAAGTCCGCCGCTATCTCCTGACGCCGGAGCAGACAGCGGCTCGAATCATCCGGGCTGTGGAAGCAAAGCAGCCGGAAGTGGCCATGCCCCTCCGGCTGCATCTCCTGTCACTGCTCTACACGATGCTGCCCCATGGCGTGAAGCGCCTCCTCGCCCCCCTGCTGAACCGGAAGTAGCTCCGGCTCATCCAGCCGCCGCAGCGCCACATACGCGAGCAGACCGGTCACCACGCAGACGACGGAGGCAGCGCCGAACATTCCCTGCACTCCGCATACGGGGATGAGCCAGCCGGCAGCAGCCGCCCCGGCTGGCATGCCCGTCCCCGTAATCGTGCGGACGCTGGTCAGCACCCGCCCCAGCAGTTCTTCGGGCACGTGTTTTTGCAGATGACTGCGGTACAAGATGTTGTAGGGTGAAAAACTGAGTCCGGCCAGCGCCATCGCCAGCATCGCCACCTCGACGCGGGTAAACAGGGCAAGCGGCAGCGTCGTGATCCCCCACAGGCCGATGATGGCCGCCAGCGTCACGCCGGTCGGGAGTTTCCAGGTAACAGCGGAAAACAGGATCGACCCGAGCAGCGCCCCCGCCGCCAAGGCGGACCAAAGCAGTCCGAGCGAGACTGCTCCGCCTTCCAGATCGTTATTGGCGTACAGCGGCAGCCCCACCTCCACCGGGCCGTACGCCATGTTGAAGAAAAAGGTGAACAGCACAAGCCACAACAGGCGGCGGCGCCCCAGCAGGTAACAGTAACCGGTGCGGATGTCGGCGATCAGCGAACGCAGGAACGGACCGAATGCGACCACACTCCCGCTGCTTTCCGCCGCCTTCCCTTGGATCTCCTCTGCCTCTTTTTCGTCCATCCGCCCGACAGAGAAACTGTCCACTCCCGCGGCCGGCTTCAGGCGGGAAAAACAAAAGGCACAGAGGAAAAAGCCGATGGCGTCCACAATCAGCACGTTGGCCGCCCCGATCCAGGCGATCAATACCCCGGCCGCAGCGGGCCCGAACAGATAGTTAATCTGCCACTGGCTTTCCATCAGACCGTTCGCCTTGACCAGCAGGGATTTGTCCGTCACCAGCCGGGGCAGCAGGGTCTGGGCACCCGCGCTGCTGAGGGGTGAGAGCATCCCGGCGATGACGATCAGTACGTATACCAGCCACAGCGGCGTCCCCTCCATCTGCAGCAGCAGCACCAGCGTGAAAAAGATCAGGCCGCGCAGCACGTTGTCCAGCATGATCAGCTGCCGCCGGTCAAAGCGATCCAGCAGAACCCCGGCGACCAGCCCGGCAAGCACTGCGGGGATGTTGTATGCCAGGACGACACCCCCCATGGCGGCAGACGAACCGGTCTTGTTCATCACAAACCAGGTCAAGGCCAACCATCCAAACTGATTGCCCAGGCCGGACAAAAACAGTCCCACCCAGTACCAGCGAAACGACGATTGCCTCCACAGTTCCTTCACGCCAATCTTCCTTTTCTTTCCGATTTGAGCATTATTGTAGCCATTTTTCTAAACTTTTTCAATTATTATATTTATTAATAGGAACTCCATCACTATTCGAAATACATGCTTGAAAACTTGCAGGTTTATTTGATAAAATTCGTTCAAACAAATTTGAACGTTTCGATAATACCGTAATGTTCAAATGATTTTAAGAGGGTGATTATTTCTTGAAACGTTATATGGTCATCGAAAGTCTGGAACAACTCCGCGCCATTAGTGACGCGCTGCGCCTGGAAATGATCACGATGCTGACCAAAGACGCGTACACGGGAAAACAGTTGGCCGGGATGCTTTCTCTCTCTCCTTCCAAGGTTCATTACCATCTGAAGGAGTTGGAGCAACAAGGCTTTGTCCGCGTGGTCCGCACCGAGGAGAAAAACGGAATTGTGCAGAAGTTCTACCGTTCCGTCGCCTTCGATTTCAAGGTGAGCGAAGACCTGCTGCCGTCCCTGCGCGAGGACACCCTTTTACAGCAAGAAGTAATGCTCAACCACCTGCGTACCAGCATCACGCGGCTGTACAACGCGCCGGACGAATCGTTTCTGCTCTTTGCCGAAGAGGAAAAACGACCGCCGCTCTACGCCTTCAACGGGGAAGTTAAGGCGCCGCGGGACGAGATCAAGGCATGGATCAAAAAGTATCACGCCTTGCTTGCGGAATTGAACGAGATGGAGGAACGCCACCTGCAGCGGATCAGGGCCGGGGAGGCGGAAGATACGGGAGAAGTGTTTTACTTCGTCGGCGTCGGCTTCATGACCCACGAGCAGATCTACGTGGCCGACGATGAATCGCTGCCCGAGGGATTCGTGCATGCAGACGATGTAACGGTAAGGAAAATGGGCAGGAGGAAAACGGAATATGACCCAGGCAACTAAACGCGCACTGTGGAAAAACAGCCAGTTTGTCCGGCTCTGGTTCGGCAACCTGATTTCCGCGCTGGCCGACGGTGCGTTCTTCGTCGCCCTCTCCTGGTTTATCGTGGACGTGACCGGATCGGAGACCGTGCTCGGCACCACCTTGATCTGCATGTCCATTCCCCGCCTTGTGTTTATGCTGGCGGGCGGAGTGGCTGCCGACAGGATCAGCCGCAAACGGATCATGGTCGGCTCCATTTTGGCCCGGGGGATGGTGCTCTCCGGCTTCGGCCTGCTGCTCATGTACGACGATGACCAACTGCTTCCCTACTCCGCCTACGCGATGGCCGCCCTGTTCGGTACGGTGGACGCTTTTTTCTGGCCCGCGCGCAGTTCCATTCTGCCGTTTGTGGTCGGCCGCGACCAGTTGGCCGGAGCAAACAGTCTGATGGAAATCTCGCAGCAGCTCAGCATGGTGTGCGGTCCGCTGGTCGCCGCCATGCTGCTGCACACCGTACCGTACCCGCCGATGTTTTTGATCATGGCTGCCGCCTTTTTCGCCGGTACGCTGATTCTCTTCACGCTCCGGCTCCAGCCCGCCCAAACGGCGCCTTCGGCAGAATCGGATCACCAGCGTGCATCTCGGCCTTCCTACTTCCGCGACGTCTGGGAAGGCATCCGCTTCACCTTTTCCATCCCGATCCTGACGATCATCTTCGGGACGTCCCTGGTGCTCAACATGATGTTTTCCGGTCCGGTCAACATGGGCCTGCCCCTTTTGGTCAAGCAGCTCGGCTGGGACGGCAGCGCCTACAGCTCGCTCAGTTCGGCTCTCGGCGTAGGCACCATCGCCGGCGGTATCATCACTGCCTTGTGCGGCGGATTCCGCGGGCGCTACAAGTTCCTGCCCCTGATAGTCGGTCTGATGGGGGCAGGCATCGCCGCCGTCTCGTTCATGCATCAATTGGCGTTTGGGCTGGCGATGCTGTTCGCCGTCGGCATGGCGATGAGCATGACCAACATTCCGCTGATCACCTACATACAGACGATCGTTCCCGACGCCAAGTTGGGCAGGGTGATGTCGCTGCTTACACTGATGTCGGTCGGTCTGGGCCCGGTCAGCTACGCGCTTTGCTCTGTTCTCCTGGAGCGCAGGTGGGCCGCTCCGGACACACTGCTTTTGATCGGCGGTCTGTCACTCGGGACGGTCGGCCTCAGCCTGCTTTTGTTCCGGTCGTTTCGCCAAATGGAGGAGCATCCGCTCTGGTCCGGCCGGACGGCGGCGGAAACGACCGACTCGCCGCAGCCGCACCAACCTGGCGACGGCAGCCGCAACGAACAAACACCCGCAGCGCTGTAACGCCTGCGGGTGTGTTTTCCTTTTTGAAGGCGAAGCAGTCAGTCATGCGCGCCCTTCCCTGCGGAAAGCAGGCGCCGCCGCGTGTTACGACGTCTTCCATTTCGCCAGTTCGTCCGGAAACTTGTCGTTCAACACTTTAATATAGGTGCCTTTCATGCCGAGCGAGCGGGACTCCAGCACGCCCGCGCTGGCCAGTTTTCTGAGCGCGTTGACGATGACGGAGCGGGTCAGGCCGGCCTGATCAGCCAGTTGGCTGGCGACGAGCAGCCCTTCCTTGGCATCGAGCTGTTCCATGATTTTCTCGATAGCGATCTGCTCGCTGTACGACAGGGACGAGAGCGCAATTTTGGCAAAGGTTTTGTCGCGCACCTCGCTTTCGATCTGCTCCGTGCGCTGGCGGACAATTTTCATGCCGATGACGGTGGCGCCGATTTCCGCCAGGATCAGATCCTCCGTCTCAAATTGGCCGTACGCCCGCAGCAGGACGAGTGTGCCGAGGCGGCTGCCTCCGGCGTTGATCGGCACGATGGTGGTCATCATCTGCGGGAAAAGCGACACCAAGTCGGGCGTCACCATGCTGTAGGGGCTTTGCACCGGTTCGTTGGCCAGTGATTGGCTTACCTCCAGCAGCCGCTGATGATAGCCGGCAGGAAGCAAGTCTTTCGTCTGCTCACCGACGGCAAAATCCTGCTGCAGTCCGCTGCCGATGATGGAGCCGTCGGCAGTGATGATGTAGACGTTGGCGTCGATGACGTCGGACAAAAGTCGGGCCAGGTCGTGGTAGCCGACACCGCTGCCTCCCATCGTTTTTTGCAGCATCACATTAATCTTTCTCGTTTTCTCCAGTAAATTCATTCCTTTTTTTCCTCCTTGCGGTTCTCTGTGGTCTCAGTATTGTCTGAAAAATCCCGGCTCATACGTGCAAATCAAAAAATAGACAATAAAAGAACAGGCGCAGGGCAAAAAAAATACTGCCTGAGCAGAATTTGCCAGACAGTTTTTTCCGTGCTTAGCGTATGTTGCGGCGAATGATTTCCTCTATCTGATCGGCGATCATATCAGTCGGCCGGTTCAGATCGGCCTCAGTCAGGCGGAAGCGGGCATAGCGCTCATCCAGGTTGAACGCTTCCTCAAGAGCGCCCAGCAGACCGCGCGCCCGTTTATCCAGTTCCAGCAGCACTTCCAGCTCTCCATCGCGAAGGTGAAAGACGGCTTCCAATTCTTCCAGACGGCTGCGGTACGGGCCGATCGGACGGAATTCAAATTCCTGCACGAACGGATAGCGGCGACCCAGGTAGCGATTGTACTCGCAGTCCACTTTGTACAGTTGGAACCCGATCCGTTGAATGGCGTCCAACACCTTTGCCATCAAGGGATGCGGACGAACCTCGATGAAGTCGGAATCAGCCGGGTCAATGGCGTTCTTGATGTCCAGCCCGGTCCGCAGATAGACCGGCTGCCGTCCAATCGTCAGCGGCGTCTCATACGGCAGTTGGAAGGCAAACGGCAGCACTCTTCGCTCTTTGGGCAGCAGTGTAAAGCGCTCGGACAGTCTGTGCTTGACCAGGATGCACTCCTCTTTTACCTTGCTGTCGTTTACTTCCCGTTCGTAGTGGGTGACGACGTACATGTAGATGTCGTCGATCTCCTGGGCCACGTCACCGCCCGCTATGTGGATTTCCCCTCTCACCATGTCGCCAGGCATGAGGGAATCCTGCTCCAGCCGGGCGTCAACCTGCGCGGAGCCGATCCCAACGCTGGCCAGCAGCTTTTTGAACATCGACATCGCTTCATTCTCTCCTTTGGTTCCGTTTGCTCCGCTGCGGTTCGCGTCCGCCGGAGTTTCAGTTTGGTTATACGGGTCGTGCAGCAGAAAGTTTCATGCGGAGACTGTATTTTTTTGACAATTTCGTCTGTTTGCCGTCAGGTCCCCTCCCGCTTCGTTTCCACTGTAACAAACAGAAACAGATCGCGGCTGATTGCCACCGTTTTCACCCGCACCTCGGCTATCGTGCCCTCGTCGTCCACCACGTACTCCCTTCTCCTGAGCATTTCATGCAGCACCTCGTGCACGCCGGCCACCTGCTCTACTTTTTTGCCCTTCAGGGAGGCGAGGTCTTTTTCCAAATGGCGCGCCACCTGTACCTCGATCGTCGGGTGCGGCTTCGGCTCCAGCACGACCACGCGGATCTCCTCGATCACCACGTCCTGCTTTTTGCGGGACACCCGCTGGGTCTGCCTCAGCGCCTCGTTCTCTTCCCGCAATTTTTCCGTCAACATTTGCAAACTCTGGTTCAGGACCAGCATCTGTTCCATTTCCCGACCGTATACCAGCAGCACCCCCGTCCCCCCCAACATGGCGCCCAACACCAGCAGGGCGACGTACCGCTTCCACAGACTTGCACTCATGAACGCACCTGCCACAGCCATTGGACGGTGATCGTGCCCATATGGGCGCCGAGAAACGCCACCACGATCATCACCAACTGTTTTACCACGGGGTGAAAGTGGCCCACGAGGATTTTTTCAATCTGTAAAAAGGAGTCAAACGTGCCGCCCAGAGCGCCCACCAGCCCCCAGATCTTCAACTGGTCCGCCAGTTCCTTCATCGACCAGAGCGGCGGTTTTTCTGCCGCCAGAAAATAGCCCAATCCGCCGGAAAGGGACCCGCCAACGACGATCCCGTACGCGATAAAAAAGGTAAGTATCACCTGAGACATGCCTTCATTCCTCCCGACAAGGCAGCGTATGCTTATCCCTACGCCGCTTGTCAGGCAAATATGAAGAAAACACCGGGGCTAGTACGGGGACATGCCAAACTGCCGGAGGGCTCGCCATTTCCCGGGACAAACGCACAGGCACGGCTCGTCCCTGCCCAAAAACACACGGCATGCCGTCGCTGACATGCCGTGCGTTTCATCTTTTTTTCGTCTCATCCGGCCCAGCCTGCGTTGGATGCGCGGCGCCTGCATGACCATCAGGTTCATGAACAGGTGAACCATGTTCGGATTGTGCAGAAGCTGCTGGAACACTTCCGGATTTTCCTTGAACCACCGTTCATTGGCCTGTACCCAAGCCCTGAAGCCCTTGTTGGTTTTGTAGTAACGGTTTAATCGGCTGATTGGGCGATATGCGCTCATCCTACTCTATCCCTTCGTCAAAGAAAATGGAGAGAAGAAAGATAATCACCAGGATCCAGATGATGACTTCAAATCCTTCGTGTTTGAATAATGTTCTCATTCTGTCCCTCCTCGTTGCTCCAGCCTGTACCCGTGTGCCGTACGTTCGGCCCATGGCCGTATACAGTATTAGGTATATGTCGCAAAAAGCCGGATGGATTGGACGGCCGCCTGTTGACTGCGATTTTCCGCTTTCGCCCAACGGCTGAAAGAGGTGCATAGTTCTTGCCAGCGTTCATCCATACTATCGGAGAGACTGTGTCACAAGGAGGCGGCGCCATGATTTTGGGAACGGAATCGCTCCGGCGAAACAAAACCTACACGCTGCTCTTGGCGCTGGTTTTTTTCATGCACGTGGCCGCCTATCTGATCATCCCCGTGTTTCCCGTCTTCCTGCAAGACGTGCGAACCTTGTCCCTTACACAGGTCGGACTGGTTCTCGGGGCGGGAAGCATTGCCTATCAGGCGGCCAGTCTTCTCGGGGGACCTCTGTCCGATCGCTTTGGCAGACGTTCCATCATGATAGCGGGCGCGCTGCTGCAGGGGCTGGCGATGCTCGGCTATCACGTTGGCCAGGCGTTTTGGCAGTTTCTCGTGTTTTCGGGCGTAAACGGTCTGGGCGTCGGGCTGCTCGCTCCGGCGATCAAGGCCACGATTGCTGACGCCGTGTCAGAGGAGGAGCGGACTGTCGCCTTTTCCTGGCGGGGCATTTTTGCCCATCTGGGGATTATTGTCGCCGGGCTGACCATCACCTGGTTGACCGCCCTTGGACGAACGCCCTTTTTGCTCTCCTCGCTGGTGTTTGCCACACTGGCCGTCATCACGCGGCTGACGCTGCCCAACGACCGATGCGTCGGTCCGGACTGCCGCCGGACGCCGCTGCCGGAATATCTGCAGATCCTGCGCCATCGCAGTTTCCTGATGTTCTCCGGCATCTCGCTGCTCATCTGGGCGTTTTATGCCCAGTTTGCCCTGGTGCTCCCTCTGCGCGGCGAACACGTGCTTTCCACTTCGACCCTGATCGGCTTGATCTGGACCATCAACTCCGTCAGCGTCGTGCTGCTGCAAGGTGTTATCTCCCGCTTCGTGTTGGCGCGGATCAATCCATATCTGGCGCTCGTGGCGGGGATTGCGCTGTTGGGCGCCGGGTTGTTCGGGATCGGCTTTGCCCGGCAATTCGCCACACTCAGCGCGTCTGCCGTGCTGTTTATTCTTGGGGAAATGATGTTTTTGCCCGTCCTGGACAGCCTGGTCGGTTATTTTGCCAAGGAGAACTGGCTGAACGCCTATTTCGGTGTGGCCAACTTCGTCTCCGGGATCGGGACGGCACTCGGCACCAGCATCGGCGGCACCCTGGTGGAACGGCTGGGCGGAGTAGCCAGTCCGTACCCCTGGATCGCCTACGCGCTGACAACGGTGCTGCTGGCGGCCATTCTCGGCCTGTTTGCCCTGTACGCCATGCCGCGCCACAAGCGGGGCAGAGTGCCAGACGCACAGGGAGAGCTGCACATAACGGGCAGAAAGGAGGGAAGCAAGACGTGAAGCTGCCGGAAAAACGCGTTTCCAACAATCAGGACGTACGGTCCGAGCGCAACGTCCAACCTGCATCCACGCAAAACGACAACCCCGGCTACGGGGACAAGAAGCTGGAAGGGCCTAATCGCCCCTCGACATAGCGGAAGGAGTGGTTCGACCACTCCTTCACTATTTTTCGACAACATTCGGGGAATTTATTGAAGGTTATGTCGATTTGCCCTATTATGAGGGAGAAGAATACCAAAATGCGGAAAGGACGTCGCGCCTTGCCTCTAAAATTTGCAACCCAAACGCGCCTTTACCCCTGGTTCCTCATGCTCCTGCCCATTCTGTTTACCTGCGTCGTGTACCTCGGGTACTCACAAGCACGACTGCAGTACTACACAAACGGAGTGCAAGCGATGGACAGGCAGTTGGATACTGTTTTCCAGATCCTTTCCTTGGTGAACGCTCGGGTCGAGGAAGGCTCCCTTACCATCACGGAAGCTGAAGAGCGAATGAAGGAATTCTTCGCCGGCCCCAAACGTCCTGACGGCACGCGCGACAGCAGCGCTGCCCGCTTGACGATGGGTGAGGGAGTAAGCCTGTTTGCATTCAACTCCCAAGGAATTCTGACGATTCATGCCGATTGGGAAGGGCAAAACCTGAACACCCTTCCCACTCCGGAAGGGCATCATCTCATCCGGGAAGTGCTGAACGAAGGTAAGCACCACCTCTCGTTTCAGTGGCAGCCCCCGGACGGCGCTTCTCCCGAGAGCAGAATTTCCGTCGTCCGCTACTTTCCGCAGTGGGACTGGTACGTCGGCATTGTGACGTCGGAAGAGCGATTTTATCAGCAATTTTCCATCTTCAAAGCGATGCTGATTATGCTGGTGGCCGGCAACTACCTGATCACGGCAATCCTGATCTACCTGACCCAGCGGCAGGAAAAGCTGCTGCTGAACTCCAAGCGGCGCGGCGAACAGCTGGCCGAAGCCAACCAGAGCATCCTGAAGTCGCTGGCAGTCGCCCTGGAGGAGCGGGATGCCTACACCTCGGGCCACTCCCAGCGGGTCGCCTATTACATGCGCGTCATCGGCAAGCAGATGGGCATGGACGAAGCGATGCTGGATACGGTGTACACCGGCGGACTGCTGCACGACATCGGCAAAATCGGTATCGAGGACAGCATACTGCTGAAACCGGGGCGGCTCACGGACGAAGAATACGAGATCATCAAAGCCCATCCGGTGCGCGGGGAAGCGCTGCTGCGCAAACTGTTTGTCCAGGCCGGGACGCAGGATTCAGAGCAGATCGAGACGATTCTCGTCATCACCCGTCACCATCACGAGCGCTTTGACGGGAAAGGGTACCCCGATGGATTGAAGGGACATGACATTCCGCTCGTCGCCCGGATCTCCGCTGTCGCCGACGCGTTCGACGCGATGACCTCGTCTCGCGCCTATCGGAAAGGGCTCTCCTTTTCCAAAGCGTGCGACGAAATCATCCGCAACACGGGCACGCAGTTTTGTCCCCAAGTGGTGGACGCCTTTTTTCAAAGCGTGACGGAAGAGACGTTCTATCACGCCCATCACATCTCACGGGCCAACCAGCTTTTGCTCGACCGATTTGACGACCGTGAAATCGCCCTGGCCCAGCCGTCTTACCATCGGAAATCGGGCATTCCGCTATAAAACAGCCATGCTGCTTTTCCACTTGGAGCAACATGGCTGTTTGTTTTTCACTCTCCCCTGTCGATGGGCACCCATCTGTACGGCAGGCCGTACGCATCCAGACGCTCGGCAAAGCGTTCCGCTTCCTGTTGCGGCGCGATCAACTGCAGATAACGGGTGAAGTAAAAGACAATCCGATCCTTCTCCTGCTCCTGCAGCCGGTAGTGGGACAACTGGGATACATCCTGGAGGGTGTGAAAGTAGTCATAGCGCTCAGGCGTCAGCGGGGCGCGAAACACGCGGCTGACCACCACATTCCCGCTGTAGGTTTCTTTCATGTTCGTTTTGGACGCCCCCAAAAACCGGAGCAGTTCACCCGCCCGGCGCGCTCCCACCTTGTCGGCCAGCATGCCGTCGTTGTACTCCACTTCCAGGTGGGTCAAGCGATGGTGGACGCTCTCCAGCATCGCCATCAGCACTTTGCGGACGGCCAGATTGCTCGGCGAAAAGCCGTTGTCGTAGAAGTTGTACTCAAACGACGTCTCTTCGCCCTGACGCCGGGTGTAAAACGTCACAGCGTTCACGCCACATTCCCCCTAGCGCGGCTTGATTGCGTCCAGCGCCGCCCGGTCCAGCTTGCGCACGGCAGCAAACAGCAGGCGCTTGGCCGCTTCGTAGTCGTCCCGGTCGATGATGGCCGCATGGCTGTGAATATAGCGGGCCGGGATGCCGATCACAGCGGAAGGCACGCCCTGGCCGTGGTACTGAACCGGTCCGGCGTCCGTGCCCCCTTTGGCGACATAGAACTGGTAGGGGATGTTCTCCTCTTCGCAAATCGCAATCAAAAAGTCGCGCAGCCCCGGCTGCAGGATAAAGACCGGGTCGTACAGCCGCATCAGCACGCCGCCGCCCAATTTTCCGCCCTCTTCCCTGACGCCGGGGATGTCGCCGGCCGGACTCGCATCCAATGCCAGGAACAGATCCGGTTCGATTACGGCCGCCGCCGTCTTGGCTCCGCGGGCGCCCGCCAATTCTTCCTGTACCGTGGCCCCCACGTAGACCACGTTGGGGTGGCTGGGGCAGTCGTGCAGCTCCTTGGCCAGCTCTACCGCAAGGCTGCAGCCGTAGCGGTTGTCCCACGCTTTGGCCATCAGCCGCTTCGGATTTGCCATTACGGTAAACGGACAGACCGGCACCACCGGCTGCCCCGGCCGGACGCCCAGCTGCTCCGCCTCCTGGCGTGAATCCACGCCGATGTCGATGTACATGTTGCGAACGTCCATCGGCCGATTGCGCTGATCATCGCTCAGCACGTGCGGCGGGATGGAGCTGATCACCCCGTCGATCGCACCGGCAGGAGTCAGGACCTGCACCCGCTGGGCCAGCAGGACCTGTCCCCACCAGCCGCCAACGGTTTGAAACGAGAGGAATCCCTTGTCCGATATCCGCGTCACCATAAAGCCCACTTCGTCCAAGTGACCCGCCGCCATGATGCGGGGCCCGTTTTCATCCCCGCGCATCACGCCGAACAAGCTCCCCAGATTATCGCAGACGATTTCCTGCGTATACCTCGATATGTACTCCCGCATAACGGTTCGCACGGGCGCTTCAAAACCGGAAACTCCCGGCGCTTCGGTCAATCTCTTCCACAGCTCAAGCTGAAACTGATTCATTCCGGCCAAAACCTCCTCCTGTACGCGGCAAAACCGCGTCCCTATTATTATCAGCCAAGGGGGGAGCGGGATGCAACCGCCGCTCCGGGCAGGAATACGAGCATCCGCCCCGAATGGATTTACAAACACACGGATGGAGGATATACGCCATGACAATAACGATTCGCAAATTGACGGACAAAGAGGAGCTGCATGCACTGGAAGCGTTGGAAGGCACCATCTGGAGCGGTTCATCCGTGATTCCGCTGCACATGACGCTGACCGTCGCCAAGTTTGGCGGCCTCTTTCTCGGCGCCTACGACGGTGACCGGATGATCGGCTTTTTGTACAGCTTTCCCGGTTATACGGACGGTGAATTGCACCTGTGCTCGCACATGCTGGGATTTTTGCCCGAGTACCGCCAGCAGGGGTTGGGCGTCCGGATGAAATGGATGCAGCGGGAAGAAGCCCTTCAGGCCGGATACCCCAAGATCACCTGGACGTACGACCCGCTGGAGACGGTGAACGGCTATCTGAACATCGCCAAGCTGGGCGGCATCGTCCGCCGTTATCTCCCCAACTGTTACGGCGAACTGAACGACGACCTGAACCGGGGACTGCCGACTGACCGCTTTTTGGTTGAGTGGTTTATCGCCAGCGATCGGGTGGAGCGTCACCGCACAGGTAAGCCTGAACGCTCCGACACGGCCGCCGTTCCGGAGGTGCTGTGCTGCGACCTGAGCAGCGAGCTGCCCCGCCCGCGGGACATCCGGCTGAACCGTTCCGACGAGCGGCTGCTGCTGTCAGTCCCCGCTCATTTTCAGGCGGTCAAACAGGCAGACATGGGCGCGGCTGCAGCCTGGCGGGAAGCGACCCGCGCACTGTTTACCCATTACTTTGAGCAGGGCTATGTGGTGACCGATCTTCTGCGGGATCAGTCGATCGTCCGCTACGTCCTGGAGAAGCGGCCGGTGGAGGACATTCTGCGGAGCTGAACGGACGAAAGCGCTCGTCCTCTTGCTGTGGTACAATGGGGGATGCATGTATTACAACGAAAAAGGACGAGAAGACATGAAGGCAAGCGAATACGATGTGATCGTCATCGGCGGCGGACCGGCCGGGCTGATGGCTGCGATCGCCGCTTCCGGCGAAGGAGCGCGGGTCTGCCTGGTGGAAAAAGGCGAAAAGCTGGGACGCAAGCTGATCATCTCCGGCGGCGGACGCTGCAACGTGACCAACGCCAAGGACATGGACGAGCTGATCAAGCAGATGCCGGGCAATGGCCGATTCATGTACAGCGCGTTTGCCCAGTTTGGCAATCGGGAGATCATCCGCTTCTTTGAAGAGATGGGCGTCGCCCTGAAGGAAGAAGACCATGGCCGGATGTTTCCCGTCACGGACAAGGCGATTACCGTGGCGCATGCGCTGATCGAGCGAATGAAGCGGCAGGGGGTGCAGATTCGCCTGAACAGTCCGGTGGAGCGGGTCCTGTACGCGGACGGTCGCACGATAGGGGTACAGCTCCGAAGCGGTGAGCGGCTGCACGCCCCTTGTGTGGTGATCGCCGTCGGGGGATGCTCTGTTCCGCAAACCGGTTCCACTGGAGACGGATATGCCTGGGCGCGGGAAGCGGGGCATACGGTCACCGAACTGTACCCAACGGAAGTGCCGCTGGTGGCCAGTGATCCGTACATCCGGGACAAATCGCTTCAGGGGCTGTCGCTGCGCGATGTGGCATTGACCCTTTACGACGCCAAAGGCAAAAAGGTAACGACCCAGGTGGGCGACATGATTTTCACCCACTTTGGCATATCGGGGCCGGCTGCCCTGCGCATGGGCCACTACGTCTCGGTGACGAAACGGAAGCAGGGCGACACGCCGCTGCTGCTCACCATCGACCTGATGCCGGCGAAGCACCTTGACGAGGTAGCTGCGGACATCTGGCGTTTCCTGGAGAACCAGCCGAAAAAAGCGGTAAAAAACGTGCTGAAGGGCTATTTGCCTGAACGGATGATTCCCCTGCTGCTGGCAATGGCCTCCATCCCGGAGGATCGCACCGGACACCATGTGAGCAAACAGCAGTCGCTGGACTTGGCCCGGCTGATCAAGGGGGTGCCTCTGACCGTGACCGGCACCCTGTCGCTCGAAGAGGCGTTCATTACGGGAGGCGGCGTCAGCGTCAAGGAAATTGATCCCCGTACCATGCAGTCAAAGCGAATGGCCGGACTGTTTTTTGCCGGCGAAGTGATGGACGTGCACGCCCACACCGGCGGATACAACATCACCATCGCCTTCTCCTCCGGCTTCGTGGCCGGCACCCACAGCGCACGGATGGCGTTGGGACTGACATAAATCGAGTAGGAGGGGGTGGTTAACCCCCGTCCTCTCACACCACCGTACGTACCGACCGGTATACGGCGGTTCACCAAGCTTGACGAAGTGTGAAATATCGCTGTATCAAACTCATCAGCCCTTGTTGTTGCCAGTAGGCAATACCAAGGGCTTTGTGCATGTGCGGGGATTTTGTTGTCCGCCACGCCCCCTTTCGGGTGTTTGCGATTTCCAGTGCTCTGTTGTGAGAAAATCCAAGCGAACGAAGTTCGCGGTACCTCGTACGAACTCGTTTCCACTGCGTCCATAGACAGAGCCGGAGCCTTCGGCGAATCCATTCCTCTATTCGCAGAAGATGGGTTTTCGCCTCGGCCAGCGCAAAATACCCGATCCATCCCATGAGGTATTGGTTGAGTTTTTGAATCCTCTCCTGCATGGTCATGCTTCGATGTGGGTTGGTTAATTGGCGAATTCGTCCTTTTAACCGGGTGATCGATTTGGGATGCAGACGTATCCGCGCTTCCTTTCCCGGAATAAAGCTAAAGCCGAGGAACTTCCGGTTGCACGGGCGGTCCACCGCACTTTTCTGTTGATTTACCTTGAGTTTGAGAACCCTGGTCAAGTATCGCTCCACACTTGCCTTTACACGTTCACCCGCACGTTTGGAGCGGACGTAGATGTTGCAGTCGTCCGCATAGCGGCAGAAACGGTGTCCCCTTTTCTCCAACTCCTTGTCCAGGTCGTCTAGCAGAATGTTGGCCAACAGCGGACTTAAGGGGCCACCTTGCGGCGTGCCCTCTTCCGTCGTGACACACACTCCGTTGACCATGACTCCGGATTGCAGATAAGCGCGAATTAGTTTAAGAAGGCGCTTGTCCTTCACCTTGCGGGCAACCCGGCTCATTAGGATATCATGGTTGACCCGGTCGAAGAACTTCTCCAAGTCGATGTCGACCACATACCGGAATCCTTCGTTGATGTACTGTTGTGCTTTCCGCACAGCACTGTGAGCACGGCGGCCTGGACGGAACCCGAAGCTGGAGTCGGAGAACTCTGGGTCGAATATGGGAGTCAATACCTGCAGGATGGCCTGCTGGATGAAGCGATCTACCACGGTAGGGATGCCTAGCAATCGTATTCCCCCGTCAGGTTTCGGGATTTCGACCCTGCGGACAGGAGACGGCTTGTAGGTTCCCTTCTCGATTTGCGACCGGATGGTCGCCCAGTGCTGACGAAGGTAGTCGCGCAGTTGTTCGGTTGAAACACCGTCGATTCCCGCAGCACCTCTGTTGGCCTCCACTCGTTTGAGAGCGGACATGAGGTTGTCCCGTGACAGCACTTTCTCCAGCATGCCCTGACGATACTCCTCTCTTCGCACACATGTTGCTAAGCTTGCCGTACGATGCTCAGCCCTTCTCTGTACCCTCGGGGCTTCACCCCTACTATTCAGAGGAAGTTCCATTTCGGAATTCTGCTTCGACGCACCGTATCGAAAGGGATTAGAACATGTGTTGACTTGATGTTCGGCCCTTCCTCCTTCGAGCGTCCTCTATCGGAGTACTATGGCCTCTGCTGACTTCTGCATGTTCAGCGCCCCCTCGCGGAGACGGTTGCCAACGGTAGTAGGCGTATCATGCAGACCTCCCCGGGTAAGGACGGTAACTTTCGTCCCATGTACCTGCCCAATTTACTGCTGCACTCCTTGGCTGTATGGGGCTTCACCTTGTTCGGCAGGCTCGCCCGAGTACAACAGCCTCAAATTGGGTTCGTGTACCTCAGGTCAGGACTTTGCCGCCGGCTTCCTTCAGATTCCGCCTCACGGCGGACACCCTTGCCTTAAGCTAACGGTTGGTACAGCCAACCCCCGTTCGGGACTTTCACCCTATAGCTACCGCCCATGCCGGGCGCACCGAAAAAAACCTCTTCGTATTTGTACGAAGAGGTTTGGTTTGAGAAAAAATGGGAACACTATGAAACAGGTACTCTTTTCGTTGGAAAAGAGTCAGCTGAACCCCTACTCCCCCTAGTTTCGGGGTTCTCACACCTCTACTCCCTTTATCTTCCTACACGGGGCGTCGATGAAACAGGCGGCGCTCCCTTTTTTTGCCTTCCAGTCTTATATCCCCGCGTCCGCCATTGTCTGCCAACGGCACTCCCTACATGGTCAGCCGGTACAGGTAGGCCAGCGCTGTCAAGATGAAGGCGAATCCCAGGAGAAAAAAGGTATTGGCCCGCTGCCTGACACGCTGCTCGTCGCCGTTGAAGTGGGCGAGCAGGCGGGCACGCCAGCGTTTGGTGCGGGGCTGCCACATCAGCAGCAGGCCGACAGCGAAGAGAAACAGGGGCAGCATCATCTGCGCTTCACCCCTTTTTCTTGCGCCGCAAGAGCCAGCCTTTTTCCGGCTCCTCGGATGCCCCTTCCACGATCAGGCGGGCCGACTCTGCAAGTTGGTACGCCTCGTCAAACGCCAGATGGCGAAACGCTTGTTCCGCTTTGGTCAGCATGTCATCCACCTGCCGGTTTTGACGGCGGTAGCGGTTGGCGTACTGGATCGCTCCTTCTGCCTTTTGGCAGGTGGCGATCGTCAGCTCCGCCAGATGCTCCGTCTCCAGCAGCAGTTCGTTGGCTTCATTGATCAAAATGGACACTTCGTCCAGGTCGTAGCGGTACTGCTCCATCATTGCCTTGATCCGCGTGAGGATCTGCACCACGTCTTCAAACAGGAATTTCAACCGGGACGGAATGCCCGGCAGGTAGCTCCGCTTGATCTCCTGACGAAGCCGCACCAGCGTGCTGGAGATTCGCTCCAACTCGTCGAGGGCGTCGTCCTCCGTCTCGATGACCAGCCGCTCCGGTTCCGGATGTTGCTCCTGTTTCGCCTCTGCCTGCGCTTCGTGGCCTTTGGGGATCACCAGTTCATATTCTGCGTCCTCCTGGTCCGGCACCTCTTCCACGTGGCTGACAGCCATGCGTTCTTCGGCGTGGACCGGCGGTTTTTTACCGGGACGGGCAGCCGGCGAGTCAAACAGCCATTCCCGCTCCGCCTGGGTCAGCGCCTCTTGTGACGCCGCCGCGGGGGCGACAGCGCCGTCTTCCGGTCCGGTTTCCAAACGCTCCGACGCTGCAGCAGTCCGTTCCTCATTTTCTCCTGTCAAGACATGGCCGGCAGCCCCCTGTGCGGCGGCTTCCGCTGTGGCTGCTCCCGACAAGGCCGCTGCTGCTGGTGGGGTTGCAGCGGCTGCTGGTGCGGTTTTAGCGTTTTCTGATGCAGTTTCAGCGGCCCCTGATGCGGAAACAGCCGCCGCAGCAACAGCTCCCGCTGCCGCATCGGCAAGCGCTGCTGCAGGTGCAGCCGCCCGATCTGCCGCCGCCGGCTTGATCGGCATCTCGTCAGCAGCGTTTTCTCCGATGATTCCATTTGACTCTCCGCCAGCCTGCTCCCCTGCCCTGGGTTCTGCTGCGGAGAGGGATGCTGCTGCCTCCCGTTGGCTCAGGACCATGTTCTCGATGTTCTGGTACGTGGTGTCAATCAGCACGTCAAACGCTTTTACATGGGTCTCCACCATGTCCAGGCTTCCCTCTTCCAATGCCGACTTCGCCGCATTGATCAGCTGCTTGGCCTGCATCAGGGAGCCTTCCAGCGGGTCGCGGTTCAGATCGTACCCGTCACCCGTCGCCTGGATGATGCCTTCCTCCAACTGCCTGAACTCTTCCGGCATCTCCTTCAACACGCGTCCGACCAACGCCGGTATCCGCTCCAGGTCGCTGGTCAGCTTGCCCAGCAGCTGTTGCGCCTTCAGCGTGATGTCATAGGCCAGCACGTCGTCGCCGTCCGTGCGCGCTTCCTTGATCTTGGCGCGCATCATTTCCACGTCATCCAGCGCCGTCTTCAATTCGTGAAAGGACAGCCCGTACTCCAGACGCAGGTCGGACAGTCGCCGTTCCACCTGCTCCATCTGCTTGCCGATTTCCGGAATGGCCAGCTTGCTTTCCTTTTTCGTGGCGATCACCTGGGTGGTGTCCGTCTTCAATGCGTCCAATTCCTGCTCGATGGAACCGAGCATCTCCCGCGCTTCCTCCAGCAGGCCGAGCGCCATTTGGAAGCGGAAGCGGTCGCACGCCTCCTCCGCGTCCAGAATCATCATCTCCACATCGGGGATGCGGATGCGCAGCAGGTTTTCCTTCCGGTCGGCCAGGTGCATGAACCGCTCCTCCGTCTTGCCGCGGGAACGGCGCATCTGCTTGTCCACCTCAATGACGTTGATTTTTTCCACCAGTTGGTCCTTCCACTCCTCCACCGCATCCACCTGGGCAAAAATGGCGCGGCGGCGGATCATCGCGTACACCAGCGCAGCGGAGAGAGCGGCAAAGACTGCGCCAATCCCGTACAGCCACCAAGGCAGACCCGAGTCCGATTGTTTCTGCTGCTGGGCAGCGTCTGGAGAACCTGCGGCCGCGCCCGGCTTGTTCTTCAATCCTTCCAATTCTCCCTTGACTTCCGACAAAAACGCCTGGATTCCCTGCAGGTATTGTTTGTCCACGCGGAACGGTTCATAGTAGGCCTCCGCTTTTTCGTGCAGCAGCTCAGGAGTGGCCCCTTTTGCCGCCAGGGCCGGTCCTGCATGTACCCCAAGCTCCTGGGTGTTGATGTCAAGCACGACCATCAGGGTGTCCTCGGGCAGGTTGTAGTTGTCGTACAGCTTTTTCGCGTATTCGTCGGGCGTTTGCGCTTCCGGTTGGGTGCTTTCGACCACCACCACCTTGTAATTGCCGCCGAGCTGCTTGATTGCTTCGGCAGCGCTCTCCCGTTCGTTCTTTTTCAGATAACCGTCGGCGTCTTGAATCACTTCGTCCGTTTTGTCCGGAAACGGCACAGCCATTGCCGGATTCGCATATAAGAGCATGCCTGCCAGACAGAGCAGGACCCAATTTCTTTTCACGGTCATGACAACCCCTTAATGTAAAAATTCTCAAGAATCACGAGCCGGCTTATCCGCGGGCCGGTAGCAGCCACGCTTCCAGATAGCGCATGACGGAGACGAGCAGCCAATCCGCAAACTCCTCCGAAGCCGGCTCCAGATAATAGACTTCCCGCACCGATTGCGGCTGCAAAAACGGGTAAATGAGCTGGCTGGCCGTGGCCAGTGCGATGCGATCCACCGGCACGACGCGAAACTCTCCCGCAGCAATTCCTTCTTCGATCACGTTGGCGATGCCGTGCTTCCAGCGGCTCAGGTACAGCGTCATCACTTCCCGCGCCAGCATCGACTCCACGCTCAATTCACGCTGAATCAGCCGAGTGATCGGCGCGTGCTCCCGCTGAAACGACAGGTAGAGGCGAATCACCCGCTCCAGCCGTTCCATGGCAGGAAGTCCGCTGTCTTCTTTTTCCCGTATATCCAGCTGGCGAAACAGCGTTTCAAAATACGAGGCGATCAGCGTCTCCAGCACGCCCTGCTTTCCCCGGAAGTGGTAGGAAATGAGCGCGACGTTCACCCGCGCTTCTTCCGCGATCTGACGCACGGACGTGCCGTGGTAGCCGTGTATGTCAAACAGCTTGGCCGCTGCCGACAGAATGCGCAGCTTGGTCTGATCCATTCGCCATTCCCCTCTCCTGTTCCGGCCATTGAAAATCCGAACCGGGCAGCAAGGCTGCTCAGGCACATGCCTTTTGTGCAGACCATTCGCCAACAAATAGACAGTCCTGTAGATAGTTCGACAAAGTTTTCCAGAGTTCCTCCTGCCAATTCTGGGCAATTACGCGAAAACGTCTCGACAGCGCAAGGTCGGCGGCTGCTGTGACGCCCCGCGCAAAAAGGCGCTCACACACCGCACCTGCGGCACGCGAACGCCTGCTTTCATTTTTACTTTGATGTTTTCTCCGCGCTCGTCGGGTTCGGCAGCGGCTGCACTTGTCCGTAGTTCTGCAGAAATGTCTCCACCCGGGTGTGTTCCAGTACCCGTTGGTTGTTGGCGTCGTACTCGGAGCGAATGGACATCACCAGGCTGGTGGGCAGCATGGTGGTCTTGTTGTAATACACGGTGTACTCCGCCTCCAGCTCCATCTGGTCAATCATCTCGTCGACGTTTGTCTCCGCCGCCTGGATGGACACTCCCTGCCGGAGTGCTCGCCACGCACCGTCGGACAGCGTCATCGCCAGCTTGAGCCGCGGCTGATGGGCAGACTGGACATGCAGGCCGGCCTGCTGCTTCATTTGTTCTGCCAGCCAATTTTTCAGCTTCGTCGAGTCCAGCAGCACCCGCACCGCTTCGATGTCATCTGCCGTATTGCGGTCGGTCAACGGTAGCACACTCTTTTTCATCTCGTCCATCTGGCGAAAGGCAAAGACCGGGTCCCAGTTGTTCAGTTCCTGGCGAAACGACCCGTCGAGTCCCGCGCTCTTCCATTCCCGGTCGCTCTCCTGCTTGACGAACAGCCGCTCTTGCCTGGACAAAAGCGACAGGGTTTGGACCCGCTTTTGTTCGGGCTGTGACAGCTGTACGTTCATCAAGATGCCTTCCTTATGCTTCCGTCCGGAGAAACTGACGACGTTTGCGTTGGCGGTGTCCCCGGTCAACAGCTTGGTCTGTCCGTAAAACGCAAATGACTCCTGCTCGGCAAAACGGTCGCGAACCTGGTCATAGGCGGCTTGCGCGTTTGGCCTGTCTCCTATCGTATTGCAGCCTGCCAGCACAGCGCACAGCAGGGGCAAGAAAACGAAGTGCAACGCTTTGCGCATGTTCGTCCCTCCTCCTCGTCGCCATTAGGGTATCCGAGGAAGAAAAGGCTTATTCTGCTGGCGGGTCAAAGGGAATAGTAGAGCACGCCGTCTTTCTCCCTGATCTCCACCTGGTGCAGAATCGCCAACAGGTCGATGTGGCCCAGTGTCTCCGAGAGAGTGAGCGGCAGTTCTTTTTCATACAGCGTTGGAAACAAGAGCGCATTCAGCTCGTAGGCCGTCTTTTCGCCGTCAGCCAGGAACCGGCGGAGCATGTCCGTCCGCTCCCAGTTTTTCTGCAATCGCGCCAGAATCAGCTCGCGGTGATTGGTGACCGGCTCACCGTGCCCGGGCAGCACCAGGTCGATCTCCATGTCGGCGCACATCTGAAGCGCCGTCCGGTACTGCACCAGAGTCAGCGGTCTGGCCCGCGACTGATCGCGGGGCGGCTCGACAAAGGCATTGGAAGAGATGTGTTTGATGATGTGATCCCCGGCGATCATGACGCGATCAGCCGCCCGGTACAGGGAAAGATGGCTCTGCGAGTGGCCCGGGGTGTAGAGAACCTGCCACCCGGACAGATGGGGCGCCGTCTGTTCGTGCTTTAGCAAGCCGTCGATGCGGCTTTTTTGGGAAAATGTCATCATCAGCTGGTGAAACTTGCGGATGAGGGAGAGTTTCTCCTCGGGCACGCCGCTCTCCCGATAGAGCTCGTGGAAAAACCGATCGTGAAAATCGAGAAACGGTTCGTGCCACTCCACGTACGGGACGGCGAGCGGATGGGCGTAGATGCGCGCTCCCGACGACTCACGGACACGTTCCAACAACCCGCAGTGGTCGACGTGATGGTGGGTCAAAATCACCTGTTCGATCGCATCCACCGGGTAACCGAGCTCATCCAGTCCGTCCGTCAGCGCCTGCCAGGCCTCTTCGGTCAGCGGTCCGGCATCCACCAGCGTCAGCCGTTCGCCCTCCACCAGATAGACGTTGACCGCGCCGACGGAAAAGGGAGTGGGAATCATAATCCGGTACACCCCATTCGCTACTTGTTCAGCCATTCGCTTGTGCTTGTCAGTGCTCATTCGCCATTCCCCCGTCCTGTCTGTGTTTGTGAATCCTGGAAAAGCTGGTGCGTTCCTGTCGGCGAAGCCAATTTTATCGGCAGAAAAAGCAAAGAGCCTCGTTTGGCTCCTACGCGAGAATCACCTGGTTTCTGCCTTTGTGTTTCGCCTCGTACAAGGCGACGTCTGCCTGGTGGAACAGCTCTTCCACGCTGTACTGCGGCTGCTGATCCCGGCACCATGCGGCCAGGCCGCAGGAGATGGTGACCTGCGGAATCGTTTCCGCCTGCACAAGGGAGCGGATGCGCTCGGCGATGCCATGGGCGGTCGCCTTGTCCACACGCGGCAGGTAGATCGCCAGTTCCTCGCCGCCCCAGCGGGCCGCAATATCCGATTCACGAATGTTTCGTCGAATCAGGTCGGACACCTGCAGCAGGACTTCATCGCCCACCTGATGCCCGTACGTGTCGTTTACCGTTTTAAAATAATCGATATCTATCAAGAGGAGCGAACCGTGGCTGTCTTTCTCCAATGAAGTCCGCACGCAGTCGTTCAGGTGGCGCCGGGTGTAAAGTCCGGTCAAGTTGTCGGTGATCACCATCCGCTCCACTTCGTTGTGCAGCATGGCGTTGGTCATGGCCAGGCTCACGTGCTGCCCGAAGATCTCCAGCAGTTTATAATCGTCAAAACCAAAAAAATGATGGCGGGAATCCGCAACGAGCAGCACGCCTCCCAGCTCTCCTTCCACCACCAGCGGCACTCCCATCAGCGATGCGCAGGGCATCAGGGAAAAGGGCAGCGGTTTGGCACCGGGCTGTGCGAGCATGAGCACCTGTTTGCCGGCCACGGCATCCGCCAACGGTTTTTCCGAGGCCGACACCAGCTGTCCGTGACACGCGGGCAGCGATGACGAGATGACTTCAAAGCGGTCGTCGTCCGGCCGTTTGCGCAGGATGGCGACAAATTCAGCCGAGAAGGTCTCCAGGAGCTTCTTTGTCACAAAGTCGAGGATTTCCTTCAGATTCAGGCTGCGGTTCAGCTGCCGGGCCATTTCGTTGATCAGACGCAGCTCGCGGATCAAGTTGCGCGACTGCTGGTAGAGCTGGGCGTTTTCAAAGGCTTTCCCCGCTGTCTCCGCCAGGATGGAGATGTACTCCGTCTCCTGCCGTCCCGGCGCTGCCTGCCGTTCGGCCGTCAGCTGCAGCACCCCGTAAATGCCCTGTTTGCCCAACAGCGGGGCGGCGATCACGGCCATCGGGATGCCGTCGTGCTCTTCGTAATCGACGACCAGCCTTCCCTCCAGGTACGCCTGCGTGCTGGTGGAAGCGTCATCGTCCTGAAAGGAGAGGGGTTTGACGGGTGTGGTGGCGTTGGTTTCCACGGTCAAGAACAGTTCGACAAAGGCCGTCGGAAAGAGCTTTCGGATGCTGGTCACGATCTCGTTCAGCACGTCTTCCACGTCGATCGACGCCTGAATCCTGGTCATCAACTGATACAAGAGATCCTTTTGCGTGGCCTCACGGCGCAGCGCATCGGCGACCATGGTCCGCCACAAGGCGTAGCTCGCCTTTTCCCCCACTTCCTGCAGGAAGGCGACATCCCGCTCATCGTACACGCAATCCGGCTCATCAGGCGCAAGGTGCAGAAACAGCGCGTACAGCGGCCTGTTTTCGCAGGAGATGGGAAAGACGACGGTGCGCTGCTCGTCCCACACGGACGGCGTGATAACCCGATCGCCCAGTCGGGCCGCCACCTGTCTGATGTGGCAGTCTCCCTCGCCCGCCGGCTCGCTGGTGGCCAGCTCCCGGCTGTTCAGCGTTCCGGCTTCCGTCAGCTTGACGGCAGAGCAGTACCCTTTCTCCACGATGTCCGCGATCTGCCGCACCAAGCTGGCCAGCAGGTCCTGTGTATTGTCATGTCTGGCCAGGTTCATCACGATTTCGCTGGTGGCGTGCTGAATGTAGGCATCGTATCCCATCCGGAGCAACGGTTCCAGCCCACGCATGAAGGAACAAAAATCGAAGTCTACCTCGTTGTGGGGGGCCAGCATGCCGATAACGGCACGGGCACGCCCGTCGCGTTCGCACAGCGGAAACGCGCCCCAGACCAGGGGACCGCTGTCCGCCACACATACCGTGATCTCTCCCGTACGCAGGGCGCGGGATACGGGAGAACGGGCATCACCGCAAAGCGAGCTGCCCTTTCGCAGGTCAAGTCCGTTGGGATTCCAGGTTTGGCCGCCTTGCATCCTGATAACTTTGAGCAAACAGCCGACGGAATCTGTCAAGTAAAGAATGCCTGGACGCTTTTCCGGCCAGGATTGCAGAATAAAGTGGGCCATGTAGGAAAAGACCGTCTCCAACTTCCCCAACTTTTTGCTTGACACGAGATATTCCCTCTCTCAGCGTATTCTCATTTTTCCAAATGGTCAGTATCATTGACCTGCAGCACTTCCCAACTCTGTCCGGTGTAGCGGAACACGTTGACTGCCGTATTGTCGATCCGCGTTACACCCGTCCCCTGCTCGCCATTGGTCACGTAGTGCAAAAAGCAATTAATAAAGCCTCCGTGGGATACGACAACAATCTCTTCGCCCGGATGGTCTGCCGCCAATCCGGTCAACGTCGTCACAGCTCGCTGTTGCATTCCCTCGAAGGTCTCAATTCCGCATGCCGCTTCATCTTGGTGGGCAAATCGTTCCCTGATTTCTTCGTACGTCAATCCTTCCCACTGACCGTAGCACCGCTCCCTGAGCGCATCCAAGGCGTAAACGGAAACACCGGCGTTCTCCGCAATCTGGCGGGCTGTCTGCATCGCCCGGCTGAGATCGCTGGAGTAGACGGCACGGATGGTCTTGCCGCGAAACCGGGCAGCCACCTGCCGAGCCTGGCGCAATCCTGCTTCGTTCAGCGCCACGTCACTGTGGCCCTGAATGCGGCGCGCAAGGTTCCAATCCGTTTCACCGTGGCGAATCAAGTAGACGATTGTATCCAAGTTGATTACTCCTCCCGTGATTCTGGTGCTGGTCTTTTTTCATTATATAAGATGAATGTTTGCAATTCCATATAGATTACGACACATTTGGGACAAAATTCCCATTTTTCCTCCCGCCTCCATTTTCTCCCCCGCGTGAAACGAGCGCGCCAATTCTCTCGTCAGAGAAGGTGTACGCGTGATTTTGACACCGAGGAGGAATTGTACATGAAACCATGGATCATCCGATCGGGATCCGTCGTGCTGAGCGCTGTCCTGTTGGCGCCTGCCGCCCAGGCTTACGCCGCGCAGCTGCTGCCGGCCGAAGCTCCCGTCCAGGCTACACCGATCAGCGCCCCGGCAGGCAATCAGCTGACCGACGCCGCCAGCAAAGCCAAACTCTCCAAGGAGGCAGCGCTGAATATCGCCAAAAAACTGGTTCCGCAGGGACTGGAGCTGGAAAACGTGTCGTTCCGTTCTGCCGACATCTGGCGTACGTTTCCGGAATGGACGTTTATCTGGGTGAAAAAAGACCAGAACGAGATTGCGTACTCCTATACTGTCAGCATTCACGCCGACAGCGGGGAGCTGACCGGCTATTCCCACTACCAGCAACATCCGTCCAAACCCGCCTATGCAGACCGCGTGTCGTATGCCGAGGCACAGGAGGCGGCGGAGCAGTTCCTCGCCCGTCACAACCCGGCTAAAGCGAAAGCGACCCGTCTGTATACGCGGGATCTGCCAGTGCCCAAAACGCCGCTTGATTCCAATACCTCCTACACATTCCGGTTTGTCCGCCTGGTGGATGACGTGCCGTTCCCCGACAACAGCGTGGAGATCACCGTCAACGCTGCCGGTACAGTCACCGGTTACACGCTGAGTTGGAGTGACGGCGTCCGCTTTGAAAAGCCGCAACGGATGCTGTCGCCCGAAGAAGCTGCCGCGCTGTTCAAGCAGCATGCCAAGGCAAAGCTCTCCTACGTGCTTCCCTGGGATGCGCGGGGGGAGGAGCGAAACAAGCCGATTCTGGCATATGAGAACCCGTTCACCTTTTACCTGGACGCAAAAAACGGTACGCCTTTGACGGACTCGCTCGAGCCGCTCAAACCTGAGGCGGAGACATCACCCGCAAGCAGCAAGCGCCTGTCCCCGCGCCATACGGGCAGTGCGCTCACCCAGGAAGCTGCCGTGCAGTTGGCAGAACGGACGTTTGATCTCTCCGGATACAAACTGCGTGCTGCCTCCTACAACGAAAAGGACTCCAACGGCAGCCGGCCGGTCTGGAACCTGGAATACCAAACAAAGAACGCCAACGGCCAAAGCTATGTCTATATCGCCATGGACGCGCTCAACGGAGACGTGTACCACTTCAGCAAGAACAACCAGCTGCCGGAGCCTAAAAAGGACGCGGCCAAAAAAGCAGACGCAAACAGCTTGAAGAAAAAAGCGGCGGAAGTGATCCGCTCCTGGACGCCGACCTGGGCCGACCGGCTCTATGTGACGGAAACAACAGAACTGAAACCGGACGCCGAGCGGTACGAGGTGCGGTTCCAGCGGCTGGTCAACGGCATTCCCGCTGCCACCGGCTCAGCCAGCGTCTCATTTGATGCTGCCACCGGCGAAGTGCTCACCTACAACACGCATTTTGGGTCCGAGACCTATCCGTCCCAGGTGCCGAAGCACCGCTCCGCCGCGGAAGCATTGGCAGCCTGGCAGAAGGAAACGGAAGTGGAAGCGGTCTACATGCTCGAGCCCTTGCCGGATGACGCGGTCGCTTTCCGCGCTGAAAAAGCCGTTACGCTGCCGGAACGCAAGGCAAAGCTGGTGTATCGGGCCGCAGTGACGCCGCTGGATCAGCCGTACGTCTATGACGCTGTCAGCGGCGACTGGCGCAGCCTGTCGACGGGCAAGCCGATCCAGCTGCATCGTCCCGCCCCTGCCGACCTGAAGGGGCACCCAGCCGAGAAAGCGCTGATGCTGATGTACGAGTACGAGGCGCTCTCCCTGATCGACGGCAACATCATGCCGGAGCGCAGCATTACCCGCGGGGAAATGATCCAGATGCTGATGCTCAGCCTCAATCAAGGACGGGTACTGCCCGTGGCCGCCGGACGAAAAGCGAGTTTCAGCGACGTCGCCAGCACGTCCAAATACTTCGCCGCTGTCGAAGCCGCAGTCGATCGCGGCCTGCTGGACAAAAACTCCCCGTCGCTGAAGCCGGATGAGACGATCACACGGGAAGAACTGGCGGACATGATCGTCCGCGCCCTGGGATACCGCAAACTGTCGGAACACGCTGAGATGTTCGCGACGAAGCTGACCGACATCGACCAATCCACCCACCGCGGCGCCATCGTGATCGTGTCGACGCTGGGCATTATGACGCCCGCCAAAGGGGAGTTCCAGCCGAAGGGCAGCGTCTCCCGGGCTGATGCTGCCGTCGCGTTTGCCCGTTTCCTGGAAAAACGCAGCGAGCTGGAAGAGAACCGCACGTTTTAACCGGCTTAACTGGCAGCTGCACCAGCAGCCAAAAACGCAGCCGGGGCGGACCCCATGAGGCCGCCCCGTTACATTTTCCTTGACTTTGCGCGCTCCAAGACTATAATATTGGATGTATGTGTACAGGGTAGCATTGATTGCAGGTAAAAACGGAAGTGTCACCCTCTCTTAGTTTCATCCCTTTACAGGCTGCGGCTGAACTACCTGTGAGGAGCACGATGCGGAAACGCTACCGTCCGAAGTTCGTGTAGGTAAAGATGGAACTAGCCTTCCGGAAGTAAACACCTGTGAATCCCATTTTAAAGGAGAATGAAAACATGGCACGTTACACTGGTCCACGTCACAAACTGGCTCGTCGTCTGGGCATCTCCCTGGATGGCACTGGCAAAGACATCAAACGGAATTACCCGCCTGGCCAACACGGCCACAGCCGCCGCAAACTGAGCGAGTACGGCATCCAGCTGCAAGAAAAACAAAAACTGCGCCACATGTTCGGCGTGAGCGAAAAGCAATTCCGCCGCACGTTCGAGCAAGCTACCAAAATGCACGGCGTTGTTGGCGAAAACTTCATGAAACTGCTGGAGTCCCGTCTGGACAACGTGGTATACCGCATGGGCTTCGCGCCGACTCGTCCGGCTGCGCGCCAACTGGTTAACCACGGTCACTTCCTGGTAAACGGCAAAAAAGTGAACATTCCTTCCTACCGCGTACAACCGGGCGACGTGATCAGCGTTCGCGAGAAGTCCCGCAACCTGCAAATCATTAAAGATTCGCTGGAAGCGCGCAACTTCCTGCCGAACTACATCACGTTCAACGACAACGCAATGGAAGGTACGTTCAACCGTCTGCCGGACCGCGAAGAAATGCCGGCGGAAATCAACGAAAAACTGATCGTCGAGTTCTACAGCCGTTAATCTTTGATAGAGAAAAAGAAGTCGGGTTATCCCGACTTCTTTTTTTTGCCAAAAGCAAGTACCTGCTCCCATCCGGCTTGCTCATCGGGTCCGTCAGCTCATCGCCGCTTTGACCCGCTCGATCTGCCTGAGGTGATCGCGGATGTGGTCGACGTACTTTTGCAGCAGCTGGGCAAATGTCATGGGGCCGGCTTCCGAGTGAATGCCCACCCGCTGCCAGTCGTCTTCCGTCAGTCTGGACAGGACAGGCAAAAAGCTTTCCCGCAGAAACTTGAACAGCAGCAGGTATTGCCCGGCGTCCAGTTCATGGTAGCGTAATTGGGCAGCCCATTTGTCCTGGTCAAAGGCGGTCAGCAGCGGCCGATCCTCAGCCAGAACCTTTTTAAACCGATGAAGCCCGACAATCTCTGAGTCAGTCACATGCACGATGATTTCGTGGATGCTCCATTTGCCCGGTGCCGGCCGAAAGCGCATCTGCTCCTCGCTCAAGCCGTCGATGGACGCCCGCAGCAGTTCGTATCCCTGTGCGTATTCGTGTATCAGTTCTTTCATCCTTCCACTCCCTCCATGAACAAGCGTTACACTCATTGTAAAGAAAGGACGAAATATTTACAAAACAAACCCGATCTCTTGCCTGCAGCCGACGCAGACGCCAACAGCACGATCCCCGTCAACAGGACAAGATGCCTTGCCTCCCATAATAAAAAGCAGTCCGCTCGGAAAAATTCCGCACGGACCGCTTTTTGCCTTGTCTACACCAGTTTCACCTTTGCAAACTTCCGCTTGCCCACCTGGACGACCATGCCGTCCGCAAGCGGCACGCTTTGATTAATGTCGGCCACTTTCTCCTCGTTTACCTTGACCGCTCCCTGCTGCACCATGCGGCGGCCCTCCCCCTTGGAGTCGACCAGCTTCAGGTCAAACACGAGGTTGACAATGTTGGCCTCGCCGTTTTCGTACGCTGCCAGATTCAGCTCCACTTCCGGCAGATCGGTCGGCAGGGCGCGCTGCTGGAAGACGGTTTTGAAGTAGGTCTCCGCCTCTTCAGCCGCCTCCTCGCCGTGGAACATGCGCACAAAGGTTTTCGCCAGCCGCATCTTGGCATCACGCGGGTGCACGCTGCCGTCGGCAAGGCCGTTCTTCAACGCTTCCAGTTCCTCGCTGGAAATGTCGGTCGCCAGTTCGTAGTAGCGGAGCATCAGCTCGTCCGGCACGGACATCGCCTTGCCGTATATTTCGTTCGGCGCTTCGTTGACCCCGATGTAGTTGCCCAGACTCTTGGACATCTTCTGCACGCCGTCCAGCCCTTCCAAGAGCGGCATGGTGAGGATCACCTGCTGCTCCTGGCCGTACTCTCTCTGCAGGTGGCGCCCCATCAGCAGATTGAACTTCTGATCGGTGCCGCCCAGTTCCACGTCGCTTTGCAGCGCCACCGAATCGTAGCCCTGCATCAACGGGTAGAAGAATTCATGCAGCGAGATGGCCTGGCCGCTGTTGAAGCGCTTCTCGAAATCGTCCCGTTCCATCATCCGGGCCACCGTGGTCCGGGCCGCCAGCTGCACCACGTCGGCAAACGTCAGCGGCGCCAGCCAACTGGAGTTGTAGTGCACTTCCACGCGGCTGGCGTCCAGCACCTTGCCAAACTGCTCCACGTAGCTTTTCGCATTCTCCTTCACCTGTTCCTCGGTCAACTGCTTGCGCGTCTCCGACTTGCCCGTCGGGTCGCCGATGCGGCCGGTGAAGTCGCCGATGACCAACTGCACGGTGTGGCCCAGTTCCTGGAACTGACGCAGCTTTTGCAGCACGACCGTATGGCCGACGTGAATGTCGGGAGCGGACGGGTCCAGTCCCAGCTTCACTTTCAGCGGACGGCCGGTCGCGACGAAACGCTCCAGCTTGCGGCGCAGCTCCTCCTCTGGAATAATCTCCACAGCACCTCGGCGAATCACCGACAGCTGGCGTTCCACTTCCTGCTTCTGCGCTTCTGTCAGCGCGTATGTCTCATTTGTCTGTTCGACACTCATCCCAGTACAGCTCCTTTTCTTTGATCCATACTTGCATAAAATAAAAAAACCCGCCCCAATTTAGGGACGAGTCTGCACCCGCGGTACCACCCTAGTTGAAAAGATGCGCACGGCATCCTTTCCGCTCATCGCACAGGATAACGGCCTGCTCCGTCCGGATTGTCCGGAAGGCTCCCGGTGTGTACTTCGCGATGTGGAAGGGGCTGGTTTGCACCGACCACCAGCTCTCTGACAACTCCGCTTGTCACTCGCTACTGTCACCGTTCGACGCCACGGTCTTCTGTAAACACGTATACTGCTATTGTTGCACAGCGGCTATTTCATGTCAACGGCGCGCTTCTATCCTCCCGATCCCGCCTATGGTATAATCAGGATAACACTAGGGGGTCGTAGAACTATGTCGAACAAGCACTCTTCTTCCTCTGAACCAGCCAAGCGCAAGCGCCGCCGCGGCCGCAGGCGGACGATCCTGCTGCTGGTCAAGGGTCTGCTATTGATGGGGCTGTTGGGCGTCATTCTGGCCGGAGGTGTTGTGTTAGGCTACGTTGCTGCGCTCGTCAAGGACGAGCCTGTGCGCAGCCGGGAAGAACTGCAGCAGAAAATCTTCACCAATTACCTCACCGGCTTCGCCTATTACAACGACGGTTCGCTGATTGGACAGCTCCGCGCGTCTGAAGGGGACCGGCGCCTGGTGAGAAAATCGGAAGTCTCTCCGTATCTGATCAACGCCATCATCGCCACCGAAGACAAATACTTCTTTCAGCACAAGGGTATCGTGATCCAGTCGACGCTGCGCGGCGCCTTGCAGGACTTGACCAACCAGCCTGTCGTCACCGGCGGCAGCACGCTGACCCAGCAACTGGTGAAAAATACCATCCTCTCGCATGAAGTGAGCCACATGCGCAAGGCGCGGGAAATCTTCAACGCGATGCGTATCGAGCGGATGTTTTCCAAGGACCAGATTCTCGAAGCCTACATGAACGAGATCTACCTCGGGAAAAATGCCAACGGCTCCAATGTCTACGGCGTCCAAGCAGCGGCCAAGGGCATTTTCAACAAGGACGTGAAAGACCTCGACCTGGCGGAGGCCTCCTATCTGGCGGGGATGATTCAAAACCCTGGGGCGTACTCGCCGTTTAACAACGAAGGATACAAACGCGGAAAGGATCGCCAGAAGATGGTGCTGGACCGGATGATGGAAAACGGGTACATCACCCAGGCTCAGTACGATGAAGCACTGGCGTCCGATCTGAAGTCGCGGCTGGCCAAACCGGCGAAGCAGGCGTACCGGGAAGTGCCGTTCCTGATGATGGAAATCGAGGAGCGGGCCGCCCGCGCGCTCGTCGACGCCGAATTAAAGGAAAAAGGGCGGGACAAGTCCAGCGTCGAGCGCAACGAGTACCGCCAACTGATCGAAGAGAAGCGCCGCGACATCCTGCGCAACGGCTACAAGGTGTACACCACGATCAACAAGGACGTCAACACGATCATGCAGGCCGTGGCCCAGGACCCGAAAAACTTCGGAAAAAACGCGACGTACACGATTCGCCGCGCCAACGGCAAGACGGAAAAAATCGAGAACGCCCTGGAAGAAGTCGGGGCCATGCTGATTCACAACAAAACCGGCGCCATCCTCGGCATGATCGGCGGACGGGATTTCAACGTGGAACAGACCAACCACGCCACCGTTCCCCGTCAGCCGGGTTCGGCCATGAAGCCGCTGGCTGCCTATGCGCCCGCGTTTGAACTGGGACTGCTGCAGCCCGGTTCGCCGATCGACGATTCGCCCGTGCTGCTGGCAGACGGGAAAACCGGCTCCCACCTGCCGATGAACTGGAACAACAAGTTTCACGGCATCATGAGCGCCCGCGAAGCGCTGCGGATGTCCTGGAACATCCCGGCGATCAAGACGTACCTGAAGGTGGGCATCCCGAAAGCGCTGGATTACGTGAAAAAAATGGGTGTCACCACCTTGGTCGACAGCGACAATTACGCCGCCACAGGGGTGATCGGCGGGCTGGCGTACGGATTGACGGTGGAGGAAATCACCAACGCCTACGCCACCTTTGCCAATCGCGGGTCATTTGTGGACGCCTACCTGATCGAGCGGATCGAGGACAGCCAGGGCAGGGTCATCTATCGGCACGAAGCAAAGCCGGTACAGGTGTACAGCGAGCAGACCGCCTACCTGATCACCGACGTGCTCCGATCGGTGGTCAACGCCGGCACCGGGACCCACATCCGTCAGTACGTTCCGCGCAAGGTGGACATCGCCGGCAAGACGGGGACGACCAACAACAACAACGACTTGTGGTTCGTCGGTTACACTCCCGAACTTTCCATGGGCGTCTGGATTGGGTTCGATGAGCCACATCCCATTCCTGACCGGGACAAGAACGTGCCGATGGCCGTGTGGGGCAAGATCATGAAGCAGATTATCGACAAACACCCCGACTTGTCGCCGCCCGACAAGACCTTTGCCAAACCGGCCGGCATCGTCACCGCCACCGTAGACAGCAAGTCCGGACTTTTGCCGAGCGAACTGTCCAAACAAGCGGGCCATCTGATCACGGATCTGTTCAACCAGAAGTACCTGCCGACGAAAACGGATGACTCGCATCAGAAAGCACGCGTCATCCTCTACAACGGCGAGCGCTACCTGGCCAAGGAAGGAACGCCGGACGACTTTGTGTCAGAGGGCATCTTCTTCCGCTCACCGGACCCGCTGCCCGACAGCGAGCAGCTCGCCAAAGACAAAAAGGCCAACGTCAAGCCGCTTGATTGGGAGCAGCGCCTCCCCGAAAAGGAAGATCCCAGGACCGAGGTGGCCGGCGCTCCCGCCGCTCCGACCAACGTCACCGCCGTCCAGTCCGGCAAGCAAGTGACACTTTCGTGGAAGTCGGGCGGCGAAGCGGACCTGATCGGCTACCGGATTTACCGCGCCAACGGGTCAAACGGCTTCGTCCGCGTCGCCACGGTGAAAGACCCGGCCGTGCTCAGCTATACGGATGCGTCGGCAAACGGCGGACGATACTACGTCACTGCCGTGGACATCACAGGCCAGGAGTCGGCGCCGTCAGCGGCAGTCTCTGCCGGAAATTCCACAGGCACGTGGGAGGTCCCAACCGCCCCCGGCCAAACGGAATCGCCGCTCCCGGAGCCAAACGACCCCGGCATCGGAAACGGCGGAGACCCAATCGCCATGCCGCCCAGCGCGCCCAAGTCTTTGACGCTGACAAAAGTTCAGGGCGGCTGGAAACTGCAGTGGAAGCGCAACAGCACAAACGAACAGGTCATCGCGTACAACGTCTACTTCAGCCCGGACCCGGCAACCGGATACCTGCTCCTGGAGTCGGTGACCGGCACCAGCTATGTGCACATGAGCGAAGACAACAGCGGCACGTATTACATCACTGCCGTCAACAGTTTCGGAGAATCGCCGCAATCGAACAGCGTTGCCGCCCACTAAACGACGTATGATAGGGATAGAGAGGTGAACAAGAGATGGTTTTGCTGCCATCTCTTGTTTTCTAAACCAGGAGGTGCGTCAATGAAGCACGTCAAGCGCTATCATTCACAGCAGCTCGTCGCCGGCGGAAAGCGGCTGCTGGTGGAGGGGCCCGTCGAACCGGAACGTCTCGCCTCCCTCCGCTTGGACGAAGGGCTCAAGGCGTTTCGCATCCCCGAAGAGCAGCACAAGGCCCTCGTGGAAATTGCCGCCCTGCCGGAGGGACGGATCATCGTAGCCCGGGAAGCGGACCTGGTGCTGGGCTACGTCACGTTTCTCTATCCCGACCCGCTTGAGCGCTGGTCGCAGGCCCAACTCCCCGACCTGCTCGAGCTGGGGGCAATCGAAGTAAGCCAGGCCGTCCGGGGCGGCAGTGTCGCCAAGACGATGCTGCAGGTGGCCTTTATGGACGACGCGATGGAAGACTATATTGTCATCACGACGGAATATTACTGGCATTGGGACCTGAAAGGAACAGGGCTGGATGTGTGGCAGTACCGAAAAGTGATGGAAAAGGTAATGGGCAGCGTCGGCATGGTCTGGATGGCGACGGACGATCCGGAAATCTGCTCCCATCCGGCCAACTGCCTGATGGCCCGAATCGGCAGTCGGGTCCCGCCGGAGAGCATTGCTGCTTTTGACGCCATGCGCTTTCAACACCGCTATTTCTATTAGGAGTATTTGGAGCGCCAGGAAAAAGGGGGAGTTTTGCCCATGCGAATCGAGAAGATCATGCGCCGACGGGTCGTCACTGTCCATCCCACCACCAGTATCGGCGATGCACTGAAACTGCTGCGGGGCAACCGCATTCGACATCTGCCCGTCGTGGACCAGGAGCGTCTCGTGGGAATCATCTCCGACCGCGACCTGCGCGATGCCCTCCCGTCCACGCTGCTTGCGCACGACGACGATCACACTGTCCTGCAAAAACCGGTGGCGGACATCATGCAGCGCCAGGTGATCACCGCCCATCCGCTCGATTTTATCGAAGACGCAGCAGTGCAAATTTACGAACACAAGGTAGGATCGCTCCCGGTCGTGGAAGGAAACCGGCTGGTCGGCATCATCACCGAATCAGACCTGTTCAACAGCCTGATCGAACTGTTTGGCGTGAACAAACCCAGCTCCCACATTGAGGTGGAGGTAGACGACCGCGTGGGCATGCTGGCGGAAGTCAGCCAGGTGATGCGCGAAGCCCAGGTGAATGTCTGCAGCGTGGTCGTCTTCCCCGGGGACCAGCCGGGCAGGAAGAATCTGGTCTTCCGCGTCCAGACGATCGACCCGCGCCCCGTCATGGAACTGTTGCGCAGCAAGGGCTTTGCGGTCGTCGCTCCCGGGGAAGGGGGAGGGGCGTTGAGCCGGAACGCTCGTCTGATCTACTCTGCCGATTACACCCGCTACTACTTTCACGACGAACATCCGTTCAACCAGCGCCGGTTGCTGCTGACCTACGATCTGATGAGCGCCTACGGTTTGATAAACGACGCCGACATCCTGCCGCCGCGGCTGGCGACCGACGAGGAACTGGCGCTGATCCACGATCCGCGCTACATCCAGTTTGTCCGGCAGCAGGGGGAAAGTGACACCGAGCTGCCGCTGGCGGCCGGGTACGGGATTGGCACCGAAGACGTCCCCTTCTTCCCGCAGATGCACGAGGCCGCCGCGCTGATCGTCGGCGGCACCTTGCAGGCGGTGGACGCGGTGATGAACGGACAGGCGGAGCATGCCTTCAACCCAGCGGGCGGACTGCACCACGCCTTTCGCGGGAGGGCATCCGGTTTTTGCATCTACAACGACTGCTCCGTCGCCATTGCCTATTTGCGCCAGCACTGGGACGCCAGGATTCTCTATATCGACACCGACGCCCATCACGGGGACGGTGTGCAGTGGGCCTTTTATGACGATCCCAACGTCCTCACCGTCTCCCTGCACGAGACCGGCAAATACCTCTTTCCCGGCACCGGCAGCCTGACGGAACGGGGAGAAGGCAGCGGCTACGGCTATTCGGTCAACATCCCGCTGGAAGCGTTTACAGAAGATCAGTCGTTTTTGGACATTTACCACGAGTTGATTCCCAAATTGGCGCGCGGCTTCAAGCCGGATGTGATCGTGACGCAAAACGGCTGCGACGCCCACACCTACGATCCGCTTACCCACCTCTCCTGTTCGATGCGCATCTATCAGGAAATTCCCCGGCTGGCTCATCGGCTGGCGCACGAGTGGTGCCAAGGCCGCTGGATTGCCGTGGGCGGCGGAGGCTATGACATTTGGCGGGTGGTGCCCCGCGCCTGGACATTGCTCTGGAGCGAGATGACCGATCAGCCGCTCGCGGACGGCCCGCTGCCGGAAGCGTGGCGCTCCCGCTGGCAGCCGCTGAGCGAACTGGAGCTGCCGACCCGGTTGTTTGACGATCCGTTTCCGCCCATCCCCCGCCGGGCGGAGATCACGGAGAAAAACCGCATCACGCTGGAACGGGCGCTGATGTACGCGCCGATCGAAACGGATAGCTGAGCGGACAACCGGCGTGCCGGTATGCAGGGCATGCAGGGCGCACCATATGAAAAACCGGTCTCTCCCGCGAGAAACCGGTTTTTTCATGCGTGTTTCACTATGAACGGCTCAGCAGCTTTTCCAGCTCGTCTGGCTGAAAGCCTTTGACTGCTTTGTCGCCGACCACCGTCACCGGCACGCCCATGAATCCGAAGCGCTCCACTTCTTCCTGGTAGGCGCGGCTGGTCATCACGTCCCGCACTTCAAATGCGACGCCTTTGGCGGTCAGCCACTGTTTCACCATGTCGCAGTCGATGCAGTTTTTGGTGGAGTACACGATCACGCCAGGCGTCATCGCGCGCAGCATCCGGCTGACGATCGCGTACGAACGCTGCGACGCCAACCGGGTAAACTCCGCGAAGTTGACGTGTGCAGAACCGTCGGCCTTGTCCGACATGGAGCGAACAATCACAAACGGCACGCCGTTCATGGCGCATACCTGCCCGACGGCTGCCCCTTCCATCTCTGTGCAGTGAGCGTCAAACTGCTCACGGAGCCATTTGACCTTTTCCCTGCTGGCGACGAACTGGTCGCCGGAGAGAATTCGCCCGCTCGCGACCTGCACGTCGTCTTCCAGATCCTTGCCCGCCGCAATCGCCAGCTCCCGCAGCGCCGGGTCGGCCTGCCACACCCATTGCTCGGTATACGGAATCTGGCCGGGGGCAAATCCCAGTGCCGTCACGTCAATGTCGTGCTGCACGCAGTCCGTGGAGACGACAATATCGCCGATGTTCAGATCGGGGTGCACCGCTCCCGCCACCCCGGTGAAAATGATCCGGTCCACCTTGAACTGATCGATCAGCATTTGCGTGGTGACAGCGGCGTTTACCTTGCCCACCCCCGATTTACAGAGAACGACGGATGTTCCCTCCATCTCTCCCTCGTGGTAGACAATGCCCGCCTTCTCCGTGCTGACCGTGCCGGTCATCGCTTCCAGATACAGCGCAATTTCCTCGTCCATCGCGCCGATAATTCCAATGCGCATCGCTTCGTTCCCTCCTGCTCCTCTTGCTGTCAAACACTTGTTCCTCTCGGCGCTTTAGATTTCTCGCGGCCGGGTGCTTTCGCGGTATTCAATACGGTGGGGCAGCAGCACAACGTGCTCCTCCACGTGCTCGTTGTTCATGTACTTGGTCAACAGGCGCATCGCCACTGCTCCGATGTCGTACATCGGCTGGACGACCGACGTGAGCCGCGGCCGCACCATTTCCACCAGGCGGATGTTGTCGTGCCCGATCACTTCGATGTCGCCCGGTACGTTCAAGCCGGCATCCTGGACGGCGTGAATCGCCCCGATCGCCATTTCGTCACTGGCAGCAAAAATGGCGGTCGGCGGGTCGGACAGCTTGAGAAACTCCCCAGCCGTACGCAGCCCTGATTCGTAGAAGTAGTTGCCGTGGGCCACCAATTTTTCGTCATGCGAAATCCCGGCGTCGGCCAGCGCCTTTTTGTAGCCCTCGTAGCGCATCAGACCGCCCAGCGGGTCATTGATCGGACCGGTGATCATCGCGATCCGCTTGTGCCCGTGTTCGATCAGCGCCTTGGTGGCGTCGTAAGCCGCCTGGAAATGGTCGATGGTGACGGACGGCAATGTGTTGTCCGCATCACGCGTGGCCGCCAGAACGATCGGCACCTGTGCGCTGGTGAACGCCTGCAAGTGGTCTTCCTTGATTTCCGCTCCCATGAACAAAAGGCCGTCCACTTGTTTTTCCAACAGTGTGTTGATCAACTGCAATTCCTTTTCCATGCGCTGGTCCGAGTTGCACAGGATGATGTTGTACTTGTACATGGTGGCGATATCTTCAATGCCGCGTGCCAATTCGGAAAAAAACAGACTGGAGATGTCCGGGATGATGACACCGACCGTCGTTGTTTTCTTGCTGGCTAATCCGCGCGCGACTGCGTTGGGCCGATATCCGAGACGTTCGATCGCAGCCAATACTTTTTTTCGCGTCAATGGTTTGACATTCGGGTTTCCGTTGACAACCCGGGAAACCGTCGCCATCGAAACTCCCGCTTCTCGTGCCACATCATAGATAGTAACCGGCATCACATACCCTCACTTTCCCCATAATATGGTTTTCATGATCATTTTCATAAATGTATGCACTTATGATACGACAAGCCGTGCCCGGTTGCAATCGTTTATCAGGCGAGCGGCCCCTCATCTCATCAGTTTGTTCATCGTTTTCAAAAGTTCGTCAATAACCTCGCTGTCTCCCTGTTGAATGCGGTCGATGACACAGCTTTTCATGTGCCCTTCCAGCAGCATTCTGCCCACCGCATTCAGCGCCGACTGAGCCGCCGCGATCTGATTCAGGATGTCGTCGCAGTACACGTCCTTTTCCACCATGCCGCGGATGCCGCGAATTTGTCCTTCCACCCGGTTCAGCCGGGAGATGAGATTGCTCTTGATCTTGTCCGGCCGCGGCGTGGACCGCTCCGGCGCACAGCAGTGCTCCTGTTCACTCATCCGCTTTCGCTCCCTTCAGCCATGTCCTCTTGTGCTTAGCTTACTGGTTGGGACGTGTTTCGTCAAATGAAGAGGGCCCTCCCGCCGATCGGAAGAGCCCTGGACACTTATTTTATGCAAGACGGACGAATCAGCGCTGCACCGTTGGCGTTGCTTCCTTGTACAGACCGGATGCGAGCAGTTCGTCGAGGATGTGGTTGAACTGCGGGATGTTGACCTGCTGCTTGGCGTCGGACAGAGCGACGTCCGGATCCGGGTGCACCTCGATCATGATGCCGTCCGCGCCGACAGCAAGACCGGCCTTGGCCGTAGGCAGGAGCAGATCGCGGCGACCGGTGGAGTGAGTGACGTCGACGAATACCGGCAGGTGGGTCTCCTGTTTCAACAGCGGCACGGCAGAGATGTCCAGCGTGTTGCGGGTCGCTTTTTCGTAGGTGCGGATGCCGCGCTCGCAGAGCATCACCTGCTTGTTGCCCTCGGACAGGATGTACTCCGCAGCGTAGATGAACTCTTCGATCGTCGCCGACAACCCGCGCTTCAGCAGGATCGGGTGGTTGATCCGGCCGGCCGCTTTCAGCAGCTCAAAGTTTTGCATGTTGCGGGCCCCGATTTGAATGACGTCGATGTAGCGGGTGGCCAGTTCCAGGTCAGCGGGATTGACGATTTCGCTGATCGTCACCAGGTTGAATTCGTCCCCGATCCGCTTGAGAATCTCCAGGCCTTCCACGCCCAGGCCCTGGAAGTCGTACGGCGAGGTACGCGGCTTGTACGCTCCTCCGCGCAGCACGCGAAGACCGCGCTTGACGTGATTCTCCGCCACGGCGCGCACCTGCTCGTAGCTCTCCACGGAGCACGGGCCGGCGATCATGATCGGACGGCCTCCGCCAAACTCCACGCCCTTGATCGTGATCACAGTGTCTTCCGGCTGTTTTTTGCGGCTGACCAAAAGAACCTTTTTATTGTCGTCTTTCATCAGATCGAGCGACGCCTGGAAAATTTGCTTGAACAGATGGCGGATCGTATTGTCGCTGAACGGACCGTTGTTGTTCTCCACCAGCTGGGTGAGCATTTGGCGCTCCCGTTCCGGATCAAAGGGGTTGACGCCCTGCTTTACTTTCTCTTTGCCCAGCTCCTGAACGAGTTCGGCCCGCTTGTTGATCAATGCGAGAATCTGCAGGTTGATCTCGTCAATCTGTTTGCGCATGGTTTCGATTTGGTCGTGTGCCATCTTCGCTCCACTCTCCTCGTCTTCTTTGTTCTCACCACAATAAATTAGGGTTATTATAATCAATCAAATTGCCCTTGTCAGCAGTTTAGCGCCAAAAAGCATGAAAGTAAATTGCAAATTTGTTTTAAAACGTTTGCAATTTTTCCTCTTGTCGAGAAGATTGCCTGTTTCGACAGGATTCTCCGCACTTCGAGTCGAAAACATTCCCGAAGTGATTTCCCGGATTTTCCTATGGAATGAGGAGTGACCTGATTTTGTCGGACATTGTGCAAACAGCTTCGGATGAGCTGATCTTTGCTTTGGATATTGGGACACGCAGCGTAATCGGGCTGATCGTCGAGCCTTCGGGCGATCGGTTCCGCATCATCGACTGCGCCATCCGTGAACATGACGAACGCTCCATGCTGGACGGACAGATTCACGACGTCGACGCCGTCGCCAAAGTCATTCGGCAGGTCAAGGAGCAGTTGGAAGAAACGCACGGCTCACTGAAACGGGTGGCTGTGGCGGCGGCGGGCCGTTCGCTGCGGACGCGGCGGGTGCGGATGGATATGCCGATTGCCCCGCACGCAACCATCTCCCGCGACGACGTGCTGGCCCTGGAGTTTTCCGCCGTTCAGGAAGCCCAGGCCCAACTGGCCCATGAACTGAACGAACGGGACGTCACCCGCTACTACTGCGTTGGATACAGCGTCGTCAACTACTACCTGGACGGCGAACTGATCGGCAACCTGCTCCACCAACGCGGGGACACTGCCAGCGTCGAGGTGATCGCCACGTTTTTGCCCCGCGTGGTCGTGGACTCGCTGCTGGCTGCGCTGAAGCACTGTGACCTGGAAATGCAGGCGCTGACCCTGGAGCCGATCGCGGCGATCAACGTGCTGATCCCTGTCACCATGCGCAGGTTGAACATCGCGCTGGTGGACATTGGCGCCGGCACTTCCGACGTGGCCCTGACCGAGGAAGGGACGATCACCGCCTACGGCATGGTGCCGGTAGCCGGGGACGAGATTACCGATGCCCTGATGAACGCCTTTTTGCTCGACTTCCCAATGGCAGAGGAAGTGAAGCGGGCGCTCTCTTCCAGCGAAACGGTATCGTTCACCGACATACTCGGGATGGAGCACAACCTGTCGTCTGCCGAGGTGGCAGCTGCCATCGACAGTGACATCCGCCACCTGGCTGTCAACATCGCAAACAAAATCCTGGAACTGAACGGCAAGCCGCCGCAAGCCGTGATGCTGATCGGCGGGGGCAGCCTGACGCCTAGACTGACAGAACGCGTCGCGGAAGCGCTGAAGCTGCCGCCGTCTCGCGTCGCGGTCCGGGGCGCAGATGCCATCCGGCAGTTTGTGGACGAACATCCAGACATCACCGGACCGGAATTCGTCACACCGGTCGGCATCGCCGTCGCGGCGCGCCGCCATCCGATCAAATACGTGACCGTCACCGTCAACGACGCGCCGATCCGCATCTTCGACCTGCGCAACATGACGGTCGGCGACGCGCTGATTGCGGCCGGCATGGACATCCGCCGTCTCTACGGCCGCCCCGGCATGGCGATGTCGCTGACCGTAAACGGCCGAATCAAAATCATTCCGGGCGGCCACGGCACCCCGCCCGTCATCGAGAAAAACGGGGAAGCGTCGGGGCTGGACGCCCCCGTGGCGGACGGCGATGTGATCGTCGTCGTGCCCGGTCAGGACGGCCGCGAAGCGGAGGCGCGGGTGCTGGATCTGCTGGACCGCCTGGACACGCTGGAGCTCACCTGCAACGGCCAGCCGCTGTCACTCGGCCCCATCGCCCTGGTCAACGGCGTGCGGCAACCGCTGGACGCCCCTCTCGCCGACCGCAGTGAGCTGGAGATTCGTCTGCCCGGCACGGTGGAAGAGGTGCTGCGGGAAGCGGGGCTGCTCCCGGACGGAGACGAAGCAGCGCCGCCTCCCCTCCGGTTCAGCGTCAACGGCCGCTCATACACCCTGCCAACCCGCAACCTCCGGGTGGAGGTAAACGGCAAACCGGCCGCACTGGACGATCGCGTGCGGCAGGGCGATGAGCTGGCATTCCGGGTGGAAGAACTGACGATTCCCGCCATCCGCGACGTCATTCCTCTCGAGGAGTGGGGGCAGGAGACGATCACCGTCCACTTCAACGGTCAGCCTGTCGTGCTGCCTGTGGGCGGCGTATCCGTCACGGTGGACGGCCGACCGGCACAGGCGGACGATCCCGTCCGGGACGGCGCGGTGATTACCGTAAAGGCAGCCGAGCCCGTCGCGCCCCTGTTCAGTGACGTTTTCCGCTATGTCGACGTCCCGCTGGAAAAGCCGACGGGCGAAGGCAACTTTCGCCTGGTGACGCTCGTCAACGGGGAGCCGGCTTCGTACCACACGGTGTTAAAGAACGGCGACAAACTGGAACTGTATTGGGAGTAACCGTCTGCTCTCACAAAAAAACGGGTGCGGCCCTTACAAGCCCACCCGTTTTTTTGTGCAGTTTCACATTCGCGGCGCCACCCTGGGACGAGGCCGACAGCGAAGACAGGCGGACGCTTGCGTTCGCCCCTCCCCCGCCGTTCGCTGCATCCGCTCTAGCCTTGCACAGCCTCGCGGATGGCGTCCTTGGTAATTTTCCAGTGGGAGGTGTGCCATTTTACCTGGCCGTCCTCCAGCAGAAAAATCTGCGGGGACTCGTGTTTGATGGCAAAGCGCTCCTCCACCGCGTTGGAGACAGGACGGTCCTCGCGCACGAGAATGACCGCCGCGGGAAGTTGCTGTTCGCTGAGGAACGCCTGAAACTCTTCATAAGCGGTCGTGCTGATCGGGCAGATCGTGCTGTGCTTGAACAGCAGCCGTTTGCCCGCGCCCGACACGAATTGATCCAGTTCCTCCAGCGTGTGCAGTTGTACTTCCGTCACGAAGAATCGCTCCTCTCACATCTGGTGCATGCGTCTACCAGTATACGGAATCGCATCGGCGAAGTCTACGTTTCCCGTGCGATACAGCCCGCAGGCCAGCGCGCGGCGATATCTCGTAAATGCAGCAGAATTCTTACGGCACAGCGAAAAAAGAGCCGTCCTTTCGTGAGGACAACCCGGTTCGCCTAGACCATGATTTTCGTCAAACGCTGTCGCAATTCGTGCATCCATTTCTGGTCCCCCAGCGATCGGGCCAGCAAAAACAGGTCCAACAATTCGTTCACCCGCTCCTGCAACGCCTCTCGCACAGTCGCATCCTCTTTCTCTTTGGCGATGAGCACCATCAAATGGGAAAGTTCTGACACGTCTTCAAAATTAATCGATTGGCGCTGCGGATGTTGGCCCCATTCCTCCATCAGTTTCTTCAGATCAGCTTTGATGACGTCCACCACCTGGGAATGGCTGCAAGCATCGTTTTCGCAGACGTGTACCGGCACGTTCATGATTTTCACGCGGCCGCGGTACACGACGTTGCGCAGCACGAGCTCCATGCCACTTCCGCAGCGGCTGCATTTCTTGTACATGGGTTCACCTCTATCCGCATCTGTGTACTCCCCCTACGTATTCGAGCCTTCTTTCTGCAATCCTGCCCAAAACGAGGTGGTACTTGGTGGATGGATTGACATTCCCAAGCAGAAAAAAACGCCCGGCGGCTGACCTCCCGCCGGACGAAAGAACAAGACCGGACAGGGATCAACCGCCGGGCGCAGCCACCAAGCGGCATCGCTTCGGCAACACTGCCGACGATCAAGCGTATATGGCGTTCACTTTCTCGCAATGCGGGCAGACAGCCACTTTTCCGGAACGGCCCAGCTCGTCCTCGACGCGATAGCCGGTGATTCGCTCGGAGAAGCAAAACAGGCATTCCGTGTTAAAGTCCATATCGTACTGTGCCTTCCATACGATCGATTTAAAATCCTCGCCGACGCTGATCAAAATCGTCGGAGCCTCGTGAAGCAAAGCTCTGCGCATGACAACTGCCATCCTTTCATATCGCGTAGTCTTTACGTATCCTCTAGCTTTTCCATGTTTTCAGAATAATATACTTCCCAAAAATGGGCATTTGCCCGTTACGGCTCTGTGTGAAAACCCATATGTTATGGGTGTAAGCACAAGAGGCTTAACAAACAAAAGGAGGATGTTTGATGAGCAGCATCTTTAACGGCGACCTGGACGATTTCACTCTGGTGTTGATCCTGTTCATCCTGCTGGTGATCGTTGGTTGTTCCTGCGACAATTAAAACGGCAGCGCACATCTGCGCCAATCATAGCATATACATTAGCACCGAATCCTGCACAGCGCGTTTCATACGCACGCTACCCTGACCACGGGTAGCTTTTTTCTCGTCGATTTGTGTACAATATTTACAATACATACTAGTGCAATGGAAAGTGAGGTACGTCTGTGCAATGAAAGATCCCCGTATCGAAAAACTGGCCGATGTGCTGGTGAACTACTCGACGCGCGTCCAGCGCGATGAAAACGTTCTCATCTATGCGATCGGCGAGGTAAGCGAACTGGTTCGCGCCGTCATCCGCAAGGTGTACGAGGCGGGCGGCAACCCGTACGTGCAGTTGATCGACCAAGCGATCCAACGGGAACTGCTGCTTGGCGCAAATGAGACGCAGTTGGGCGTGATGCGCGATGCAGAAGTTTCCTTCATGAAGCAAATGGACTGCTACATCGGCATTCGCGGCAGCGACAACATCAGCGAGCTGTCCGACGTACCGGGGGACAAGATGCAGCTCTACAACAAGCTCCTGCTGCGTCCCGTACTGGACGTGCGCGTGCCGGAGACCAAGTGGGTCGTGCTGCGCTACCCCAATGCGTCCATGGCCCAGTTGGCCAACATGAGCACCGATGCTTTCGAAGACTTCTATTTCAAGGTCTGCACTCTGGATTACGGCAAAATGGACAAGGCAATGGACAGCCTCGTCGAGCTGATGGAAAAGACGGACAAAGTGCGCATCACCGGCCCGGGCACCGATCTGACCTTTTCCATCAAAGGCATTCCGGCGATCAAGTGCTCCGGACAGTCCAACATCCCGGATGGCGAAGTGTTCACCGCTCCCGTCCGCGACTCCGTCAACGGCGTCATCAGCTACAACACGCCGTCGCCGTACCAGGGCTTCACGTTTGACAACATCAAGCTGACCTTCAAGGACGGCAAAATCATCGACGCGACCGCCAACGATACCAAACGGATCAACGAAGTGTTCGATACGGACGAAGGTGCGCGCTACATCGGGGAATTTGCCATCGGGGTCAACCCGTACATCCAGAACCCGATGAAAGACATCCTGTTTGACGAAAAAATCGACGGCAGCTTCCACTTCACACCCGGTCAAGCCTACGATGAAGCGTTCAACGGCAACAGGTCGTCCATCCACTGGGACCTGGTCTGCATCCAGCGTCCGGAGTGGGGCGGCGGCGAAATCTGGTTTGACGACCGCTTGATTCGCAAAGACGGCCGCTTTGTCGTTCCGGAGTTGGAATGCCTCAATCCGGAAAATCTGAAGTAACGATGCAATCGCCGCACAAAAAAGCGAAGGGACGCAAAATCCCTTCGCTTTTTTATCTGCTCTCTTAATTCGCTGCGGCCCGGACAGTCTCGTCCGTTCCCTACAGGGGACAGGCGGTCTGTTGTTTCAGCAGAGCCGGCATGTGTTGTTCCAAAAACGCAATCGTCGTCTCCAGGTGGTGGATCGTGTACTCCCAGCAGAATCGCTGGTACTCGTCAAGGTGCTGCTGCAGATCCTGGTACGAGTGTCTTGTGTGCTTGAGCAAGTCCCGCTGCATCTCCAGACAGTCCTGCATCAGTTCCCTTTGCTCCTCTGGCGTGCGGCTCTTGCCGAAAAAGATTTTGACCAGCATGTCGGACCGCAGCACCGGCGGCAGTATCGGGGTCAGCATCTCCTTGCGAAACGCCTCCCGACCGGCCTCCGTGATGCTGTAGAGGATCTTGTTCGGCTTGCCCGACTGGATGACTTCCCGTTTGGTTACGTATCCTTCGTCCTCCAGCTTGCGGAGCGCCGGGTAAATGGCACCGAAGCTGGCGTCATAGAAAAAGCCGATGCTGTTGGAAAACGCCTGTTTGATATCGTACCCACTCATCTCTGTGTAACTCAAAAACCCGAGAATAATTGTTTTGACATCCATCTCTCTACATCCCTCCAACACGCTGTCTGCACTGTCGAATGCGCTATATGTTCGAAATATTCTATATAAGTATTATAAGACCTTTATTATGATTATACCAATCCTATTTCTTTATTATATCAATTAAAATTATTGATATATCCATCTCGTAAATATTTGGGCGTCCCTTCCTCCCTGCTGTGCCATAAGATGATACATACCTATCTGCTGTGGGGGGAGATACCGTGAAAAGTAAAAAATGGTCCCATTACACCAAAGTCAAGTACCCTGTGAGCAGCAGTTTGCATCCTCTCAACTTTTTCGTGCCGATTGTGGAGCGCGTCAAGGCAGGCGTCGTCTCCATTGTGACCGAGGATACGCCCCACGGGCACAAAATGGAATCGCTGATCCGCAGTCTGATCACCGACGAGTCGCCACTTCCCTCCGAGCGGAGTTACGGCTCCGGTTTTATATTTCATCCCAAAGGATACATTCTCACCAGTGAGCACGTGATAGGAAAATCGCGGACCATCTACGTCAAACTGTACAACGGGAAGGTGTTTGAAGCACAACGGGTGCTGACCGACCGCGTTCGCGACTACGCTGTTATCAAGATCGACGCGGATTGCAAGCTGACCCCGCTGCGGCTGGGCAGTTCAGCCGACACGAAGGTGGGCGAATGGGTCATCAGCATTGGTTCCCCGCCTGCCGCCATAGCGGCAAACCGAGGACTAAATGGCGAGTGCCGCTTGGGAGTGAATGCAACTTACCTTTCTCAAGTATGTATGTTACAATTAAGGACAACACAATAAGCTGTTTCGCAGAGGTGACACCGACGTGGGTCAAGAATTTGCTGGCGAGCAAATGTGCCCGAAGTACGAAGGGGCCATGAACATTCTCGGCAAGAGATGGACCGGACTGATCATCCATGTGCTGCTGCTCGGGGCTGTCCGTTTCAAGGACATCCGCGAAATGGTGCCGCACATGAGCGATAAAATGCTGTCGGAACGATTGAAAGAACTGGAGGAACTGGGCATTCTGGAACGCAAGGTGTTTCCGGAAACTCCCGTCCGCATTGAATACCATCTGACGGAAAAAGGAAAAGATCTGCGCCCCGTGATCGAATCGATTCACGCTTGGGGCCAGAAGTGGATATAGTCGGCTGCACCGGCTGTCCGCGCCCCGCTAAAGTCCCGCCAGGAACGTCGGCGGGGCTTTTTTGGCTGTCCAGGCATATGCACCGCTTCCCTGCTGTAGACTCTACCATCCGCGATGAGGGAAGGTGGTTCGATGCGAACGGCTGTCTACATTCGCGTCAGTACGGAAGAACAGGCCAAGGAGGGATTTTCCGTGGCCGCCCAGCGGGAGCGGCTGCTCGCCTACATTCGCTCCCAGGGCTGGACCTTGGCGGACATCTACGCCGACGAAGGCGAGAGTGCCAAGGATACGCGCCGGCCTGCGCTGCAGCGGATGCTGGCAGACGTGCGGCTGGGGCGGATCGACGTGGTGTTGGTGTACCGGCTGGACCGCCTGACCCGCTCCGTCCTGGATCTGTACCGGCTGCTGAGCCAGTTTGAACGGTACGGCGTCCGCTTCAAAAGCTGCACGGAAGTCTACGACACGACGACGGCAATCGGCCGGCTGTTCATCACGCTGGTGGCGGCTCTGGCCCAATGGGAGCGGGAAAACCTGGCGGAGCGAGTGAAGCTGGGGATGGAGCAGATGGTGCGGGAGCGAAAACGGCCGGGCGGCCCCCCGCCCTACGGTTATGAATGGCAGGACGGCCGGCTGGTGGTGCATCCGACAGAGGGAGAGGCAGTGCGCGGCATGTTCCGGCATTTTCTGGCCGGATGGACACCCCGGCAGATTGCCGAATGGGCCAACCATGAGGGCTTTCGCGGTAAACACGGTGCCCGCTGGAGCCCCGGTGCGGTGACCCGCCTGTTGAAAAATCCGGTATACTACGGAGCCCTGCGGTGGAACTACGCGGAAGGCGGCCAGCGGCTCAACCGGCCGGAAAAGTGGATGCTCGTCGAACGGGCACATCCGGCCATCGTCGATGCCTCTACGTTTGCAGCCGTCCAACAGCGGCTTGCGGAGCGGCGGTCTCATCACCCCCGGGTCCTCTCTTCGCCGTTCATCTTTTCCGGCCTCCTGTACTGCTCCCGCTGCGGCTCACCGATGCGCGGCAAAACGGCCCGGACCAAAAAACCCAACGGTAAACGCTACACGCACTACTATTACCTGTGCAAAAACAGGCAGAAGGGCGGGTGTCAGGCCGCCGCGATCCGCGAAGATCGGCTGGCCCGGGAAGTGATCAGCCACCTCCACCGCTACGGGGAGGAACTGCGTGCGGCCTGCCGCGAAGCTGTCGCGTCCGGGGCAGCTCAAACGGAAATGGCGGCAGCTGAAGCGCTGCTGAAAAAATGCCGGCAAAGGCGGAAACGCTGGGAAGACGCCTATGCCGAAGGGCTCATCACACTGGGAGAGTACCGCGCCAAGCTGGGAGAGCTAAAACAGGCGGAACAGGAGGCGCTGGCCGCAGCGCAGTGCCGCCCTCTTGCGGCCGTTTCGGACGAGTGGCAGGAAATGCTGGCTGATTGGTCCTCCATCTGGGAGAGTGCCACGCGGGAAGAGCGCCGGCAGTTGGCCGACATTCTGCTCCGCCGTCTGGAAGCGGATACGTGTCCGTCAGCGTCCGGCTCCGGTCTGGCCGTGCGCCTCACGCTGCTCGCGTTTCGCTGAGGCAGTTTGCCCCTACGGGAGCAGACGGTTCCCCGCTCGGTCTGGAAAACTCCGTCACGGCCGGCATCATCAGTGCCAAAAACCGGCGCCTGCAGGTGGCCAGGCGGATGTACGAGGATATTTTTCAGACAGACGCGGCGATCAACCCCGGTAACAGCGGCGGTCCGCTGATCAATCTGAACGGAGAAGTGATCGGACTAAACGCGTTCATTATTCAATCCAGTCAATGTCTCGGATTTGCCATCGGCATTGACGCGCTGAAGGAGCGGTTGGCACAGTTCGTGTTCACCTAAGCTAAGCCCCTCCCGCCTCGCAGGTGATGCTGACTTGCCGCACCGGCTCTCGCCCCCAACAAAAAACCCCGTCTACCGTGACGGGGCTTGTTTTTCAAAGGCAATCAAATACACGCCGCTGCCCTGTTCATTGATCTGTTGTTCCGCCTGCTTCAACTGCTGAAGCTGGGCCTCTGTCAAGCGGGCAATCGGCAGTTCGTCGAGCCGATTCTGTTTCACGTGCCATTCCTCCGTTTGTTGTCAGACTCGAAATGTAGTCTGCCCACTCAGGAGGTTATGTATTTACGCCACGTGCAGAAGAGCCTTGGCAATGGCTGCACAAGAACGTTTGCAGAACACAATCGGCAGTTCCCGGTCTTTTGCCTGATTTTTCACCGTCTTGGCCAGATTGTGGTTGACGAAGTCGGTCAGCACCAAAATCATGTGGACGCCGGTCGGGATTTTCACGCCGGTTTGCGAGCTTTTCCGGCCGGTCACGTGATGAATCTCGGTAAATCCTTGATTTTGCAAAAAATCAACGATATTGCCCAGGCGGTCACCGCCGATGACGAGAATGGACGACATGGTAATTCCCTCCTACTTGAATGGTTTGCTGAATCGTTGTATGTTGTGTCTCGCTTGTTTTCTAATTGATAATGAATCTCACTATTATTGATAAATATTATCATTCCCAATTAGCTTTGACAATACTCTCCGAGGTAACATTTTTGTGTCAGCAGAAATACTAAGACCGATCCTGCATTGTTCTTGCCCGGTGCCTTTTTCCAGCGATATGATATAATGAAGAGACACTTACCAGTGAGGAGGTAGCGTTGGGTGCAAGAGATGTCACAACTGCACGCCATATTTACCCGCACCAGCGGCTTTATCGAGCGCTTCATGGGCATCATCCAGCCGATTATCGACGCGGCGCAGGATGAACACACCCGCCTGTACTATCACCACATCTTGGAGGAAGAAGAACAGCGCCTCGGCCGCCTGAACGAGCTGATTCCCTACCTCGACTCCCTCATCGACGGGGACAAGGCGAAACAACTGAGCGATCGGGAGTTTTCCCGCCTGCTTTCCGACATAAATCTGGAACGGTTCGGCCTGCACAACTTCCGCGAACACCTGGAACTCTCCCTGTACGAGTTTCAGGACGAGGAGACGCGCAGTGTCCTGAGCAGCATGCGCGAAGCGACCCAGGAAGATTACCTCCGCGTCAAGGAGATCATTGCCGCGCTGAGCGAACGCTTTTCCGACGACGACCGCCGTCCTGACCTGACCGACCATGACGAGGGGCACGACATTCACCAGGTGGATCACCTGCAGGCTTCCGCGGCCCAAATCGGTTCAGCACACGCCGGAAAAGCACCGGGAGCCGCACATGCCGTTTCCGCCCCGGCAGCCAAAAAAGGATTGACCGTCGGCAGTTTGAAGGGGTTGTAAAGGGCCGTTTCTTCTTCATCATTTTTGAACGAATTGGAGGTAGCAACGATGGACAAGCTCCGCAAGTTTCCCGACTCTCCCTTGACGAAAGACGAGTGGCACCAATTGGACGAGACCGTCGTCGAGATGGCCCGCCGCCAACTGGTCGGACGCCGCTTTATCGATATCTACGGACCGCTTGGCGAAGGCATCCAGACGATTACCAACGACATTTACGAGGAATCCCGCTTCGGGGGCTTAAGCCTGCGCGGCGAATCCCTGGAGCTGACCCAGCCGAGCCGACGGGTCAGCCTGACCATCCCGATCCTGTACAAAGACTTCGTGCTGTACTGGCGCGACGTCGCCCAGGCCCGCACCCTGGGGATGCCGCTGGACATGAGCGCCGCAGCCAATGCGGCCGCAGGATGCGCTCTGATGGAAGACGACCTGATTTTCAACGGCTCCAAGGAGTTTGATCTGCCCGGCCTGATGAACGTCAAGGGGCGCCTCACCCACTTGAAAAGCGACTGGATGGAATCCGGCAACGCATTTGCTGACATCGTCGAGGCCCGCAACAAGCTGTTGAAGATGGGACACAGCGGCCCGTACGCGCTGGTCGTCTCTCCGGAACTGTACTCGCTGCTGCATCGCGTCCACAAGGGGACCAACGTCCTGGAAATCGAGCACATTCGCAATCTGGTGACCGACGGGGTGTACCAATCCCCCACCATCAAGGGACGCACCGGCGTGCTGGTTGCCACCGGCCGGCACAATCTGGACCTGGCAATCGCCGAAGACTTCGACACCGCGTTCCTCGGCGACGAGCAAATGAACAGCTTCTTCCGCGTTTACGAGTGCGTCGTGCTCCGCATCAAGCGGCCGAGCGCCATCTGCACGCTGGAAGAAACGGAGGAATAAGTACGGGGAGGCACTTCCGCCGAAAACAAGAAGAGTCCTCATCACAGAGGACTCTTCTTTCGTATGAGAATCACGTCTTTTCAGCTGCTGTTGCACGGTCTGCTGCCTACTGCGTCACGACGGCGGTGTAGGCGGCAATGGCGCTGTCCAGCCGGTCGATGGCCAGCTTGGTATCTTCCCTGTTCAACAGGGTGTAGTTGAGCCGCATCGTGTTCACCTGCGGCTCGGCTGCGTAAAACGGGATGCCTGGTACGAACGCGACGCCTTCCCGCACGGCCTGCGCGAGCAGTTTTTCCGAATGGATGTGTTCCGGCAGCTTCACCCAGAGGAACATGCCTCCCCGCGGCTTGTTCCAGGTAATGCCGCTCCAATTCTTGCTGGCCAGCAGTTGGTGCATCCATTCCATCCGCTCCTGGTAGGCGGCACGGATCTTGCTGATGTGGGCGTCCAGATCGAAGCGGGACAGCAGTTGATGCAGCGCAATCTGGTCAATGGAACTGGAGTGCAGGTCGACGGCCTGTTTCGCTCTGACCATCGTCTGGATCACCTGAGCGTCTCCGATCGCCCAGCCGATCCGCAGCGCCGGCGCCACCGTTTTCGAAAAGGTGCTGGTGTAGACGACCGCCGAACCTTCGGGGTGCTGATCCAGCGAGAAGATGGTCGGATACGGCGCCTCCCCGTCAAACTGAATCTCGCCGTACGGGTCGTCTTCCAGGATCAGGATGTTGTTGTCGCGGCACTGGCGCAAAAGGCCAAGACGCCGTTCCAGACTCCATACCTTGCCGGTCGGGTTGGCAAACGTGGGAATCACATAGGCCATTTTGGGACGGTACTGGGCGATCTTGCGGGCCAGATCCTCCATGTCCATGCCCTCGTCGTCCCCCTCCACCGGAATAGCGCGAATGCCGCGGAACTGAAACAGCTGCAGAGCAGCCAAATAGGTGGGGTTTTCTACCAGCACGACGTCGCCTTCGTCCAGATAGACGCGACAGAGCAAGTCGACGGCCTGCTGGGAGCCGGTGGTAAGCAGCATGTTTTCCACGCCCACGTTCATGTTCTTTTGTTTCATCCGGGATGCCACCCACTCGCGCAGCGGCAGGTACCCGTCCGTCAGACCGTATTGCAGCGATTTCGGCCCTTGACTGAGCGCGCGGTCAAATGCAGCCTTCATTTCTTCGAGCGGAAAAAACTCCTCTGCCGGCAGTCCGCCAGCCAGCGACAGCACCGGGGTCCCCTGCGTCAATTTCAGAATTTCCCGCACGGCCGAGGAGCTCAGTGCGCCAACCGATTGTGAAAAAGCGTACTCCATGTTCCGTTCCCCCTTGATTGAGTTTATCCTTGTTGTATCACTCACGCCGGGAGAAGTCCAATCTATGCTTGCTATAGACGGAATAGGTTTTGGCTATTGTTCTCTTGGACAAGCAAAAAAGGAAGCGTAAACCGCTTCCCGTCTCATTCTCTGGATCGTGTTCGTTTGTATCGCGCGCCAGGGTTCAGGGTTCGGGTTCCCTATGCGATGCGAACCACCCGGGCATTTTCCGTCTGCGGCAGGAATGACAGATCGACGTGTTCGCGCGCCACATCGAAGCCAATGTCTTCAGCAAGCAACAGCGCTTCTTCACGGAACGTCGGCGTGCAGCTTCCTTCGTTCAACTGGCACAGCCGCTTCAAGCGCTTAAGCCGCTCCGCCATCTTCTCCGCGCGCATCACCTCGTTGCGCAGGTCACACACGTTTACGTGCACCGCGTCGGCGATCATGCTGATGTCATTGATATGGACAATGAGCCGCTTGCCCTCCTCCGTGACAAAACCGAGCGAGCAAAACTGTGCGCCGGACATCTCCAACCGTGTGAGCACGGCGTTGGCAAACTCCTCGCCGGACCGCAGGCGAATCAGACCCGCTTCTACGGCGCCGCCTATCTTGCGCTCATTGGAGATGACCGTATACATGTCCGTATATCCGTTGATCTGGTAGCGCATGATACCCTCCTGCCGAACAAACGTGATCATTGAGATCAATTATCATTACCACACCCATCGTATAATGAAAATCATTATCTGTCAATGCTGAGAATGATTTTTACTGAGAATGGATTTTTTTGCATGGGCGCGTCATTCGTGATCGCGCCCGCCGCGCTTTTTTATAGTATTCGCCCGCCCGGTTTTGGACTATGCGGCACTCGCCTATTTTGGGCGGGGCCCATCCCGGACGCGGCACTGCCCCGGCCTCCGCCTCGCTTCCCAAAAATCAAACCGCCAGGGCGTTTTGCGAACACACTGGCGGTCAGTTCTCAATCACATGAACGATATATTGCTAGTTGCACGGGGAGAAAATACCCAAACGCTCAATCCGCGCCACTGCTTCCGCCAGCCGCTCTTCGCTGGCCAAAAGCGCTGCGCGCACGTACCCTTCGCCGGTGGGGCCGAAACCTACGCCCGGTGCGACAGCGACATGGGCTTTTTCCAACAGCAAGTCGGCAAATTCGGCAGAGGTAAACCCTTTCGGCACCGGCAGCCAGGTGAAAAACGAGCCCTGCGACGGTGCCGCCTCCCAGCCGATGCGGTGCAGGTTGGAAAACAGCGCGTTGCGCCGGCTTTCGTAGACGGCCACCAACTCGCGGACACACTGCTGGGAATCGGTCAGCGCCCGGACCGCCGCCATCTGGATGGCGCCGAACAGGCTGCAGAAGTAGTGGTCCTGGATCAGGTTGATCAGCCGGACCAGTTCCCGGTTGCCGACCATCGCGCCGACGCGCCAGCCGGCCATGTTGTACGTTTTGGACAGCGTGTAAAATTCCACGCCCACTTCTTTGGCTCCCGGCACCTGCAGGAAGCTGACCGGCTTCTTGCCGTCGAAGCTGATCGCTCCGTAGGCGAAGTCGTGACAGACGACGATTTCGTGCTTGCGGGCGAAGCGGACCGTCTCTTCGAAAAATTCGTACGGCGCATTGACCGCGGTCGGGTTGTTGGGGTAGTTCAGGAACATCAGCTTGGCTTTGTCCAGATCCTCTCGGGCCAGCTCGCCGTAGTCCGGCAGGAAACCGTTCGCGGCGCGCAGCGGCATCATCACCATCCGCCCGTCGGCGATGGCCACTCCCGACCAGTAATCGGGATAGCCGGGGTCCGGCACCAGAGCCACATCGCCCGGATTGAGCAATACCTGGCAGATTTCCACCAGTCCGGTCTTGCTGCCGAACAGGATGGCCACTTCCTCTTCCGGGTCCAGATCGACGTCAAACTCCTGCTTGTACCAGTGGGCGACAGCCCGTTTCAGTTCCACACGACCGCTGAACGGCGGGTACTTGTGGTGAACCGGACGGGCAGCATGTACCTGCAGTTCCTCGACAATGTGCGGCGGCGTCGGCAGATCGGGGTTGCCCTGCCCCAAGTTGATTACGTCATGGCCGGCGGCGATGGCCTTGTTCACTTTCGCCACCAGCGAGGCAAAAAACTGCGTCGGCAGACGGTCAATCATGGCGGACGGTTGGATGCGCATCAGTCTCTCGTTCCTTTCCCTCGGGTAAATCGTGCAGACGTCGGCGGCTAAGCAAAAAGCCCCTTTTCCTGTACAGAAAAAGGGGCAGATCGACATCTCCACGTTCTTATCTGTCAGGAATGCTCCTGCTGGAATTGGCACAGCATCTGCACAGGCAGATCCGCTGCCGGGCTTCATCGGGCCAGTCCCTCCGCCTCTCTTGATAAGGTGATTGCATGCTATTCAGTTTCGTTTGCAGTCTCGTTCCATCCCAGCAGCATCCGGCGGGTCAGCGACCGTGTCGCCCCCCGCAGCGACGTCCCTGCAGGGCCGCCGCAGCATTCCGACTGTGCTGGTTGGATATCTCTTTCATACTACTTGAGCAAGCGAACAGTGTCAAGATGTCGGCTGGACGTTTACCTTGGCGCCGTCTTTCAGCAGCGTCTGTCCGCGCACGACGATTTGCTCGCCTTCTTTCAGCCCTGCCTTTACCTCCACCAGATCGCTGGATTCGATCCCGGTCTGCACTTCCACTTTTTTCGCCGTGTCTCCCTCCAGCTTGTAGACGAACCGCTTGCCGTTCTCGTCAAAGACGGCCTTGAGCGGCACCACCAGCATGCTGTTGGTTTGCTGATGCGCAAACTGGATGCTGACGACCATGTCCGCCTTTAGCGAAGCGTCCTGCTTGGCCAGGGCAATTTCCACCGGATACGCGCGCAGCGTCTGATCCATCACGGGACTGATCGCGCTCACCGTGCCGTCCAGCTCCTTGGAGATGGCAGAGATTTGAATCTTCACCTTGTCCCCTTTTTTCACTGACGTTACTTCCTCTTCGGAGAGGTTTGCCTTGACGATTAGCGGATCGGTATCCACGATGGTGACCACTGGCGCTTGCGGCGAAGCCATTTCCCCTACCTGGCCGTTGACGGCGGAGACGAAGCCGGAGATCGGGGCGGTCACCGTCGCGTTGGCCAACTGTTCACGCGCGTTTTGCAGCGAGATGCGGGCCTGTTCCACGGATGCCTGAGTGACGGCCACTCCCGTCTGCTTTTCAGCCATCTCCAGCGCTTCCTTGGCGTTGGCATACGCCGTCTTCGCATTGGTGAGGGCCGCCTGTGCCTGTTCCAATTGCTGCGGTGACACCGCTCCCTGTTTGAACAGGTCAGACATGCGCTGGTAGTCGCGTTCCGCGTCCCGCAGCGCCTGCTCGGCCTGCACCAGACCGTTTTTCGCCTGCTGCAGCCCCTGGTCGGAGGCGGCATTACTCTGCTTCAGGTTGGCTACGGCGAGATCGTACGCCGCCTGCGCCTGCTGCACTGCATTCTCCAGATCCGTTTTCTCCAGGCTGAAAAGCACCTGTCCCTGTTTGACATACTGCCCCAGTTTTACGTTCAGCTGCACAATCTTGCCGCCCACTTTTGGAGCCAAGGTGACTTCCTTGTTGGGGGCCAGTTTCCCGGTTACCCCCGCGCGCGTCGACACGCTTCCTTTTTTCACTGTATCGACTTGTACCGGCACCGGCTTGTTATCCGTTTGCGTCTGCTGCGTGGCCGCATCCGGAGCCGTACAACCTGCCAGGGCAACTGCCAAGGCCAGCAGCAGCCCAAGACTTCCCTTGTTCATCTTCATACCGTGTAGCCTCCTATCCCAACGTCGGCATTTCCTGGCCGGCCGCTTTTTTCTGCTTGCGTTTTTCTTTGCGATTGCGCCACTTTTGCCCCAGATCGTCAAACCAGGTGTAGACGACCGGAATCAGCACAAGCGTGATCAGTGTGGAGAAACTGAGACCGAAGATGACGACGACAGCCATGGGCGCCATCGATTCGTTCCCTTCCCCGCCGCCAAAGGCAAGCGGCATGATCGCCAGAATCGTCGCAAGTGACGTCATCAGAATCGGACGCAGACGGATCGGACCCGCCTGGAGGATGGCCTCGTTCCGCTCCACGCCCCGTTTGCGCAATTGGTTGACGTAGTCGATCAAGACGATCGCGTTGTTGACGACAATCCCGATGAGCAGGATGTACCCGATCAGCGCCGGAACGCTCAGCGGATAGCCGGTCGTAAGCAGGCCCACGACCACGCCGATGAACGTCGGCGGGATGGAGAACATGATGACAAACGGTGTAAACAGGGATTCAAACTGGCTGGCCATCACCATGTAGACCAGCACGATCGACAGAATGATCGCCAGTCCCAGGCTGCCGAACGACTCGGCCATCTCCTTGCTCTGACCGCCGAATTCCAGCGTGTAACCGTCCGGCAGTGACAGGGCGTTCAGCCTGGCCATCACGTCATTGGAAACCGAGTTCAGGTCGCGTCCGACGATTTCGCTGCTGATCGTTACTTCCCGCGACTGATTGGAGCGTTTGATCAGCTGCGGCACGTCCTTTTTGACGATCTCGGCGACAGACGAGAGGGCGACCTGCGCGCCGCTCGCCGTCGGGATGCGGAGCTGTTGCAGGTAGCTGATGTCGTCCTGATACGACTTGGGCAGCATGATCTTCACGTCAATCTGGTCATCCCCCGTCTGGTAGGTGGTGACCGTCATGCCGTCAAACGCCGTGCGCACGTTGGACAGGACCTGACTGGTGGTCAGCCCGTACAGGCTCGCCTTTTGCGGATCGACCAGCACCTGCACTTCCTGGCGCGTCTCTTCCAGCGAGGTGGTGACGTTGCGCGTGCCCGGCACCTGTTTGATCTCGCCGGCGATGATCGAGCTGATGTCTTCCAGCACGTCGAGGTTATCCCCGCGCAAGCTCACTTCCAGCGGTGCCCCCATCGGGCCGCCCGACTGGTCCAATTCCGTTACCTCAATCTCCGCCCCCGAGATGTCGGCCAGCCGTTCGCGCAGTTGTTCCGTCACCTGCTCGGTGCTGACGGAGCGCTGGTCCTTGGGCACCAGCTTGATTTGCAGCTGCGCCTGGTTGGACATGGCGCTGGCGATGAGCGCCGGGCCGCCGGAGGAGCCGATCGAGGTGTACAGCTGCTCCATTTCCGGCAGATCTTTTACGCGCTGTTCCACTTCGGCGACCACTTTTTCCGTCTCCTGCAGCATGGTGCCGTTCGGCAATTTAATGGAGATGGAAATCTGTCCCTGGTCCATCTTCGGAATAAATTCCGCGCCGACTCCGCCGGTGAGGGCAATTGCGCCGACAAACAAGGCGATCGTCAGGGCAAACACGGTCTTGCGGTGACCAAGCGCCCACTTCAGCAGACGGCCATAGCCGCGCGCGATTTTGTTAAATCCTTTGTTGAACCACATCACCGGATTGAGGCCCCGGTAGTTGGCCACCACCTCTCCCTCGGTGTGCGGCACTCGTTTCAGCCAGCGGGAACTAAGCATCGGTACCAGCGTCAGCGAAGCCAAGAGCGCGGCGATGTGCGAGTAGACGACCGTCAGCGCCAGCGGGCCAAACAGCTCGGAAGCCAGCCCTTCGACAAATACGATCGGAGCAAATACGGCGATTTGCGCCAGCGCGGAGGCCATCACCGCCGTGCCCACTTCCCTGGAACCGAGTCGGGCCGCTTCCATCATGCCCTTGCCCTGCTCCCGATAGCGGAAAATGTTTTCCAGAATCACGACCGCGAAGTCTACCAGGGAACCCAGCCCCAGGGTCAACCCGGCAAGCGAGATCATGTTGATCGTCTGTCCGGTAAAGTACATCAGGCAGAAGGTCGCCACCACGGAGATCGGAATCACGATGGAGACGATCAACATGGAACGGAAGCTGTTCAAAAACAGGAACAGGATGATGATCGAGAACACCCCGCCCAAGAGCGCGTGCTCTCCGACCGTGTAGATGGAATCCTTGATAAACGTGGACGAGTCGAGAATCGTGGTCAGCTTGACGTTGGGAGGCAGCATCTGTTTCAGCGCCTCCAACTCCCGGTTTACCGCGTCTGCCACTTCAATCGTATTACCGCCCGAGGCTTTGGTAATGGTCAGGCCGACGCTGGGCATTCCATTCATGTACGCCTTCTGCGTCACGTCTTTGTACGTCTCGTTGACCGTCGCCAGGTTTTTCAGCGCGATGCTGCCGTTCTGCACATGAATCGGCGTCTCGCCAATGTCGGTAACGGTATCGTATTCGCCATCGACCCGGATGCTCAGCTTGGTGTCGCCTTGGCGAATCACACCGGACGAACCGGACACGTTGGTAGCCATCAAAGCCTGCTGGATCTGGTCAATGCCGATCCCGTAAGCGGCCAGCCGGTTCGGGTCGAGCACGACCTCGACGATCTTCTCCTGGCCGCCGGAGACGCCGACGGAGGCAACACCGTCAATCCGCTCCAAATGCGGTTTGATCGTGTCTTCGGCGATCGCCTTCAGCTTGACGATGTCTTCTTCCCCGGTCAGGGAAAAGGTCATGATTGGTTGACTGTTGGGGTCCAATTTCAGAATGCGGGGGGACTTGGCGTTGTCCGGCAGGATTCCGCGGATCAAGTCCACCTTGTCACGCATGTCCAACGTTGCCTGGTCCATGTTTGTTCCCCAGTTGAACTGCAGGATGACCTGGGAGGCCCCTTCTATGGAGTTGGACATGATTTTGTCTACGTTGGGCACCGTTCCCAATGCTTCCTCGATGGGACGGGTCACCAGCTTTTCCACTTCGGCAGGCGTGCCGCCCTCGACGGTGGTGACGACCACCGCCACCGGCAGATTCAGCTCCGGATACAGCTCAACCGCCAGCTTGGGCAGGGAGACGAAGCCGAAGATGAGCAGGGCCACCGTCATCATCAGGATGGTAACGGGGCGTTGAATGGAGAAGCGGGAAAGATTCATCGTGTACAGCTACCTCCCTTTTTCGGAAACGATTGTTGCCGTTTTTCCAAATAGTGTGTCAAGATCGTCAGCGATCGGCACACATCTTCCACCTCTTGACTGGACATGCCGTCGAACAGCTTGTCAAAGTAGCCGCCCTGCATAAAGGGAATCCGTTGCGTGATCGCTTCCGGGGTGTCGGCAAGTTCCACCCAGACGATGCGCCGATCTTTTTCGTCCCGCACCCGTTTGACATAGCCGTCCCGTTCGAGCCGGTCGACGATGCCGGATACTGTGCTGTAGGAGAGGTCGATCAGCCGGCTGATTTCCCCAATAGTCCTGGGCGCCTCTATTACGGGACCCAGGACGAACATCTGCGGAATGGTCAATCCGCATTGGGTCAATTCCTGGGCGATGACGTCCAGGTAGACCTTGTTCATCTGGATCAACTGCTTCGACATGCGCCTCATAGGATTCATAGGCCACACCTCTGTTATTTCGCGTCACGAAACATTATGACACAGGACATATTTCGCATCAAGAAATTTTCGTGGTAAAATGTATCATTTTTTCAACAGACCACCCTCCAACACGGCTCACCCCTTACCATGCCACGCGTTTATGAACTCAATATGAACTGGGGTAATCCATGTCTACCATGAATAAACGCCCCTCGCACGAGAGGGACGCTGCCGTAAAAGCGTATGTTATTAGACCCTATTACCTATTTCATTTTATCTATTTCATTTGCTTCACATCCGGAGTCGGAGACAAAGGCCTCTCCCCCGGCTCATTTCTCCGGCACGCTTACCGCCGGCTGCGTCTCCGTCCGCTTGACGAACGAGCTGTACGCGGCAAAACAGCCTACCGCCACCAGTGCCAAGACCGCCATCAGGTAAAGCATCCCTTGCGGAGCGAGCGCCTCGAAGGCCATCGCCCCCACGAGCGGTCCCGCCATCCTTCCAGCAGAGGCGATACCGCTGACAATGCCCTGGACCATCCCTTCCCGGCCGGCCGGGGCCAGATCGGCAGCGATGGTGGGGACAGCCGGCCACACCAGCATTTCGCCGATCGTCATCACAAACATGGCCGCAACAAATCCGGCGTAGGCTGTCGATTGCGAGAGGATGAGCATCGACAGTGCAAACACGTACCCGCCGAGCAGCAGCTGCGCTTTCAACGTCCGGGCGAAGCTGTTGATGATCCAGGAGATCAGCGGTTGGCCAAACAAGATGAGCGCTCCGTTCAGCGTCCAGAGCAGACTGTACTGCCGAAGCGAAATGCCCAGCGTCTGCATGTAGGCGGAAAGCACCGTCGTCCACTGCACGTAGACGATCCAGCAGACCAACAAGCCGCTGCAGAGCACGGCGAGCGCCCCCCAGGCAACCGGCCGATGGTTTGTTCCCGCCGCAGCCTGCTTCGCCTCTGTCTCGGCCGATTCCGCCGCGTGAACCTGTTCATTTGGTTGATCCGCCAAATGCTGCGGCAGGCACCTAAGAAACATCGCCAGCGTCACAGCCTGCGCAATCGCGTTTCCGAAAAACGTCCAGGCGAACGACACGCTGGCCAAAACGCCGCACAAGGCCGAACCGACGGCCACCCCGATGTTGAGCGCGACGTAAATCACGTTCAGCCCTCTGCGCCCGCCTTCCGGCCAGAGGCGGACAGCCAGTGCATTCAGTACAGGAAAGATCGTGCCAAAGAAAAATCCGTTCAATAACAGCAGCACGGTGTAGGCGGTGAAGTCGGTCGTCAAGCCAAGCGCGACAGAAACAGCGATCGCGCCGACAGAACCGACCGCAAACGTCCGCCTGTGTCCCCAGCGGTCAAAAAGAATGCCGCCTGCCACACTCCCCACGAGGTTGGCTCCCTGGTTCAACAGCAGCAATAGTCCGGCTACGGTGAGCGGTTGGCCCAGGTAATCGTGGATGTAAATGGTGACCAGCGGCCATATGCACGCCATGCCCGTGGAAGTCATGGCGGCAACGACGGCGAGAACCCGTATGCTGCGCGCATACATGTTCCATATTCCGCTCATGTCTGGTTACTCCTCAATCCGATGATAATCTCCGCTTTTTCCGCCCGTTTTGCTCATCAGGCAGGTGGGGCCGATAACCATCCCCTTGTCCATCGCCTTGCACATGTCGTAGACAGTGAGAGCGGCTGCACTGACGGCGGTCAGCGCTTCCATCTCCACCCCCGTCTTGCCGGTGGTTTTGACTGTCGCCTCTACCTCCAGCGTGTCGGGGGCGACAAAGGCAAAGCTGATGTCGACGCCGGTCAGCGGCAGCGGATGGCACATCGGAATCAGCTCCCACGTCTTTTTCGCGGCCATCACGCCGGCCACCTGGGCCACCGCGAGCACGTCTCCCTTGGACACGCGCCCTTGCCGGATGCGGTCGAGCGTCTCCGGTTTCATCGTAATTCTGCTCTTCGCCACCGCTTCCCGCCGAGTCTCCTTTTTGTCGGAGATGTCCACCATGCGGGCGCGCTGCTGGTCATTAAAATGGGTTAATGTATCGCTCATGCTGCGCTCCTCCTCGATTGATCCCCCCTTGGAGGGAAATGGGCGTATTGCCGTCCACCCTGCCGGTCCAAGCCGCCTGGGCCAGGTGGACGAATGTCGCCCGTCGTATCTCTCATCACCTCTAACCTTACCGCTGGCGCTCTGTAAAATCAATGCAGAAACTGCGCAAAGCGTTACACTCATTAGACAGTATCCGCTTTGGTGTGTTATCGTTTCCGGTAGAAAGCCATTCAACCTGCCGCCGCTTCCCCTGTACAAAGATACCCGGCGTCAGGTTGTTCAAAACCGGGAAATGAGGAGTGCATCGATGCAAATACGCGTGCTGTTGTTTGCCGGCCTCGCCGAGAGGGCCGGTAAGCGGGAGATTCAAGTGAGCGTAGCGGAAGGAGCTCTCGTCCGCGACCTGCTGCAGGCAGTCGGAGAGCAGTATCATGCGCTGGCGCCGCTGTTGGGGAGCTGCTTTGTCTCCGTCAACCAGGAATATGCCGAACCGGACAAGGCGCTGGCACCAGGCGACGAAGTGGCGATTCTTCCCCCGGTGAGCGGCGGCGAAGAGCCGCGCTTTGCCGTAACGACGGAGCCGCTCAGCGCGGACAAACTGGTCCGGCTCGTCTCCAATCCCCGAGCCGGGGCTGTGCTTACCTTTGTCGGAACCGTTCGCGAATTTACCAACGGACAGCGGACCGTCTCCCTCACCTACGAGGCGTACGAACCGATGGCCGTAGAAAAGATGAAGCAAATTGCCAAAGAAGTGGCCGAGCGCTGGCCGGGAGCGGAACTGGCCATGCATCACCGCATCGGCGACCTGCAAATCGAGGAGATTGCCGTCGTCGCCGCCGTCGCCACGCCGCACCGCAGCGAAGCGTTTGAAGCGGGACGGTACGCGATCGAACGGCTGAAACAGATTGTTCCCATCTGGAAAAAGGAAGTCTGGGAAGACGGCAGCGAGTGGAAAGGGCACCAGCAGGGACCGTGGAACCCGCTGGCGCTTCCTGACGAGTCAGAAAGGAGATAGAGTTGTGAACACGCGATACTCCCGGCAAATCCTGTTTCCTCCGATTGGCCGGACCGGTCAGGAACGGCTTCTCCGCAGCCGCGTGGCGATCGTCGGCATGGGCGCGCTGGGAACGGTGCTGGCCAACCATATGGTCCGGGCCGGGGTCGGTTTTGTCCGCCTGATTGACCGCGACTTTGTGGAGCCGAGCAACCTGCAGCGGCAGATGTTGTACGACGAAGACGACGCCCGCCAGCACCTGCCCAAGGCGATAGCCGCCCACGCCAAGCTGACGAAGATTAATTCGGAAGTGACAGTCGAGCCGGTGGTGGCCGACCTGACGGCTCACAATGCGGAAAAGCTGTTGCCCGACGTCCAGCTCGTGCTGGACGCCACAGACAACTTTCAGGTTCGCTATCTGATCAATGACGTCTGCGTCAAGCACGGCATTCCCTGGGTGTACGGCGGAGCGGTCAGCGCCACCGGCACGTTTACGGCCATCCGGCCGGGGATTACCCCCTGCCTGCGCTGCCTCTTTCCGGAAGCGCCCAATCCGGGGGAAATGCCAACCTGCGACACGGCCGGCGTAATCGGTCCGATCATTCACATCGTCGCCTCTTACCAGGCGACGGAGGCGTTGAAACTGCTGGTGGACGATCAGGAAGCGCTCAATCCCCATCTGGAGCACTTCGACATCTGGGCCAACCGTCACCAGCAGATCCGCGTACAAAACGGGCGGCGAGCCGACTGCCCGACCTGCGGACAGCGTCAGTTTACCTGTCTGATGCCGGACACTCAGGAGGGACAGGCTGTCTCCTTGTGCGGTCGCAACACGGTGCAGATTTCGCCTGCGGCCGACGCGCAGCTCGATCTGGACCAACTGGCGGAACGGTTGGCGCCGTTGGGGCACATCGAGCGAAACAGATTTCTCCTCCGCTTTCACGTCGACCCGCACACGCTGGTCGTCTTCCCCGACGGACGCGTGCTGGTGCAGGGTACAGACGACATCAGTCTGGCCCGGACGCTGCATGCGCGGTACATCGGTGCGTAAAAGGCGGCGAAAACCAGCCATCCTTTCGCTGCCACCTGCCACCGCTGGCTTATGACTGCGCGGCAGGGATCGCCGGCTTTCGTGGTCGGCAGCCCGCAGCCGTATAACGGAACCATAAAATAATAAGGAAGCGATTGCATAACTTCCCCCGCCGCTGTCATACGGATGGCGGCCATTTTTTTCAGGCTGACCGAGGAGAATAATCCCAGCCAAGGGAGTTCATGGCGCATTACATTTACCTGATGGGGTTATAGTAAGTCTGGAACTTTCTTCGAACGTATGCATAACGCTGCACCATGTTTTTTTCACTGATTTTGTGCAGCCATCATGAATTTTGGGGTAGAAGCCGAGCAGCAAATCGAGTATAATAGGGGCGTATCGAAGAAACGAAACTGCGTTTCATCAGATGAAACTCCAAGTAAAAAAGGGAGGTTGTGCACTTTGGCTAAACACGATGCTTACAACGTGAAGTCTTCCCTGCAAGTGGGCGGCAAGACGTACGCATACTACCGCCTGCAAGGCTTGGAAGAGCAAGGAATCGGCGAAGTTTCCAAGCTGCCGTTCTCCATTAAAGTGCTGCTGGAAGCGGCTGTGCGTCAATTTGACGGCCGCGCCATCACCAAGGAACACGTGCAACAACTGGCCAACTGGACAAAAGGCCGCGACGAAAACAAGGAAGTTCCGCTCATGCCGGCCCGTATCGTTCTGCAAGACTTTACGGGTGTACCGGCCGTCGTCGACCTGGCAGCGATGCGCATTGCGATGAAGCGTGCCGGCGGCGATCCCAAACGGATCAATCCGCTCGTTCCGGTTGACCTGGTTATTGACCACTCCGTCATGGTTGACGACTTCGGCAACGACAAGGCGCTGGAAAACAACATGAAGCTGGAATTCGAACGCAACCAGGAGCGCTACCGCTTCCTGCGCTGGGCGCAAACTGCGTTTGACAACTTCCGCGCTGTTCCGCCGGCAACCGGTATCGTGCACCAGGTAAACCTGGAGTACCTGGCAACAGTGGTGGCAACCCGCGAAGTAAACGGCGAACTGGTGGCCTTCCCGGACTCCCTCGTCGGCACCGACTCCCACACCACCATGATCAACGGTCTGGGCGTGCTGGGCTGGGGTGTTGGCGGTATCGAGGCGGAAGCCGGCATGCTTGGCCAACCGCTCTACTTCGTCACTCCGGAAGTTGTCGGCTTCAAGCTGACCGGCACCCTGAAAGAAGGGGCAACCGCAACCGACCTGGCGCTGACTGTTACACAAATGCTGCGTAAAAAAGGCGTGGTCGGCAAATTCGTTGAGTTCTACGGCCCTGGCCTGTCCAACATTTCGCTGGCAGACCGCGCGACCGTTGCCAACATGGCACCTGAGTACGGTGCAACGATGGGCTTCTTCCCTGTCGACGCCGAAACGCTCAACTATCTGCGTCAAACCGGCCGCAGTGAAGAGCAAATCGCCCTGGTGGAAGCCTACACCAAAGCGCAAGGCCTGTTCCGCACCGACGACACGCCGGATCCGGTCTTCACCGAGACTCTGGAACTGGATCTGTCCACCGTCGTGCCCAGCCTGGCTGGTCCGAAGCGTCCGCAAGACCGCGTCGAACTGACCAACATGAAGGAATCCTTCAACAACAGCCTGCGCACGCCGATCGAGAAAGGCGGTTTCGGCCTCTCCGAAGAAAAGATCAAGGCAGAAGCAACTGTCACCTACCCGAACGGCGAGACGGCAACTCTGAAAACCGGTTCCGTCGTCATCGCAGCCATCACGTCCTGTACCAATACATCCAACCCGAGCGTAATGCTGGGCGCCGGTATCCTGGCGAAAAAAGCTGTGGAAAAAGGACTGAAAAAACCGCCGTTCGTAAAGAGCTCGCTGGCTCCGGGTTCCCGCGTCGTAACCCAGTACCTGATCGACGCCGGCCTGATGGATTCGCTCAACGCGATCGGTTTCAACGTGGTCGGTTACGGCTGCACCACCTGCATCGGTAACTCCGGTCCGCTGCCGGAAGAAACCAGCAAGGCAATCGCCGACAACGACCTGACCGTGGCAGCTGTTCTGTCCGGTAACCGCAACTTCGAAGGCCGCATCCACGCGCAGGTAAAAGCGAACTACCTCGCTTCCCCGCCGCTGGTTATCGCGTACGCCCTGGCCGGCACCGTGGACATCGACCTGACAAAAGATCCGATCGGCACTGGCAAAGACGGCCAGCCGGTTTACCTGAAAGACATCTGGCCGACGCCGCAAGAGCTGGCGGAAGCGATGAACAAGGCGATGAATCCGGAACTGTTCCGCGCCCAATACGCGAACGTGTTTACGCAAAACCAAGCGTGGAACGAAATCGACGCACCGAAGGGCGACCTGTACGAGTGGGATGTAAACTCCACCTACATCCAGGAGCCGCCGTTCTTCAAAGACCTTACCGGCGATGTCGGTCACATCGAAGAGATCACCGGCGCACGCGCACTGGCTCTCTTGGGTGATTCCGTCACCACCGACCACATCTCGCCGGCGGGCAACATCTCGCCGACCAGCCCGGCAGGTCTGTTCCTGCAGTCCAAAGGCGTGGAACGCAAAGATTTCAACTCCTACGGTGCTCGCCGCGGCAGCCACGACGTGATGATGCGCGGTACGTTTGCCAACATCCGCATCCGCAACCAAATCGCTCCGGGCACCGAAGGCGGCGTAACCAAGTACCTGCCGACCGGCGAAATCATGTCCATCTATGATGCATCCATGAAGTACCAGGCAGACGGCACGCCGCTGGTGGTACTGGCCGGCAAGGAGTACGGTACCGGTTCTTCCCGTGACTGGGCCGCAAAAGGTACGTTCCTGCTCGGCATCAAGGCGGTCATCGCAGAAAGCTTCGAGCGCATCCACCGCTCCAACCTGGTGGGCATGGGCGTGCTCCCGCTGCAATTCGCCGACGGCCAAAGCTGGAAGTCGCTCAACATCGACGGTACGGAAACGTTTGACATCGTCGGTCTGAACGACAACGTACAGCCTGGCCAACGCCTGAAAGTGAAAGCAACCCGTCAGGATGGCAGCCAGTTCGAGTTCGACGTCATCGTCCGTCTCGACTCGATGGTGGATGTCGACTACTACCGCAACGGCGGCATCCTGCAAACCGTCCTGCGTCAACTGCTGGACGAAGGCAAACCGGTAACGGCGTAACCAATAACATTCCTTACAGCACCCGCATGAAACAGGCAAGCGAATGCTTGCCTGTTTTCATTTTCAGCGTGTAGACAAAGTCCGTGGCGAATGGGTGATCGGGCTCTCTCGCTCTATTGAGGCCCATCATTCCATGCCATATACTTTTTCTCCACCTTCGGTTTATCAATGTGCAGGCCTTCCTGCCTGGAAACGATGGTAGATCGGTTGCTTTGGAACCTTCTTGATAAAAAGGCACATTGTCTTCAGCCCCAGGCACTTCTTCATGATGGAGTGCCTTTTTTTGTGCACAGCTGGACGGGGCAAAACAAAAAACGACCAAATCAGCGGATTCGTACGTCAGCTGAGGGACGGCATTAGAAAGCCGGCACAACCCTCCGTTATTCTTATTCTCGGTAAATTTTTTCACATCCGGAGAGTTCAGCTCTTTCGCCAGCTTTTGAAAAATCCGTCATCACATAGGTTCTAGTGTTCTTAATCACATTCATTTAACAAAATACCTCTGTTTACAATTATTGGTTTTTAGGTGTGTATTTGAATTGATGTAAATTTTTAGAAGGAGGAAACTCTATGTCGCGCAAAAGGGTTAAAGTTGCAGCTGGTCTATTTACGATTGTTGCTTCACTCTCTTTCTTTACTACTAGTGCATTTGCAAACTTCCTAGGGGGGAAGTGGGAGATCTCAAACATTATTTATGAAAACATTAATTTAGAGAAAAAGTACTCTCGCGTTCTTTGGACTGCTGTTGATAAATGGAATGGAATTAGTAGTAGTTTTGATCTTTCACCTGCTGATTCGGATGAAACTGGTTATGTTGCAGTAAAACATCTACCTAGAGCAGAAGATAATTATCTTGGCTGGAGTGGCACTTATGGTTACGCAATCCCCTATGATGACAGAGGAAGAGAGAACCGTTCTCCATATGCATCAGCCGATGTTGTTATTGTACGATATTTATGTGACAAACTGGACGAGGATGACACTATTAACATGATTACCCATGAATTTGGTCATGTTCTTGGGCTTGCACATATAGATAGTAGAAAAATTGATTCTATTATGGACTATGCAGACGTATTTGACTGGGATATAGACGGACCAACAAGTTACGACAAGAAAAATATTCGCGAACTCTACGGTCGATAATTTGAAAGGATGTGTTATCAGTGAAAAAAATGATAACGACTGTGACTGTAGCCGCAATGGTTGCAGGTGTTGGAGCGGGATTAGCCTATAAAGAACTGAACAGTGCAAGCAATCATAGTGTTGCATTGGCTAAAACATTCTCATCGATAGACGATATTGTGAAAGATGCTAAAGTAATCATAAAGGGTAAAGTACCCAAAGAATATCGAAAAGAAGTTGTAGGTGAAATCGTTTTTCATGTTTATGATGTTCAGGTTATCAAGTTGTATAACAACCTCACCGATCAAGAGATTAAAGAAGGGGAAACTGTCGAGATGTCACCGCCGGGATATAATTGACCCAGGTTCGCCGGAAAGAAAATGACCCACCCATAGCGAATATATCCCCTTCGTAATTAACGGCCAAGTTAATCTTCGGAGGGAGACACATGCTAAGGAGTGGGATAGTGATATCGTTACATACCATGAGGGCAGAAGGCAAGAGTATTCGTGAAATTGCCCGTCTAACGGGGCATTCTCGAAATACAGTTCGCCGATATCTCCGGGGTGAATTCTCCCCGAAAAGGGAACCCGTAAATCTCGTGGTTCCAAGCTTGATCCGTATAAACCGTTCCTGCAGGAACGTCTTCAAGAAGGTATCTATAACTGCGAGGTTTTATTCGATCTTCTACGAGAAAAGGGGTATACCGGGGGACGTACCATCTTGAAAGACTATGTGAAGGACTTCCGTCCTCCCAAACAAGTTCCCGCTGTTCTTCGTTACGAGACGAAACCTGGTGAATATGCACAGGTCGACTGGGGACTGTGTGATTACGTAGATTTGGACGGTACAGTCCGAAAAGTGCCGGTATTTGTCATGGTATTGGGGTACTCTCGTTCCACCTATATAGAGTTCACTAAGCGTTGTGACATTCACAGCTTTCTTCGTTGCTTGATTCATGCTTTTGAATATTTTGGGGGCATCCCAAAGGTAATGCTGACCGACCAGATGAAAACCGTCGTACTGGGCATGGGAGATGATCGAAAACCTCGCTGGCATCCGCTTTTTGCCGACTTTGCTGCAGCGATTGGGCTTGTTCCAAAAGTATGCAAAGTTCGACGCCCCGAAACAAAGGGAAAAGTGGAACGAGGCGTTCAATACGTAAAAAACAACTTTCTTCCTGGCAAACGCTTCGTTGATTTACAGGATCTCAATCAACAAGCCCTACACTGGTGCGAGCGGATTAACCGCCGTATTCATGGAACAACCGGCGAACGTCCCATCGACCGACTCCGTGAGGAAAATCTGTCGCCTATCCCTTCAGCTGAACGATGGGAAAAATACTTGCATGAACCGAGACAGGTCAGCCGAGACGGATTTGTTAGCTACGATGGTGTACGATATGGGGTTCCATGGAGGTACAGTGGACGTGAGGGTACCGTGCGAGAAGTGAATGGGTGGGTGGAAATCTGGGCCGACGGCACATGTATTGCTCGACACCAAAAGGTCTATCGATCCCGTGCAACTGTTTTTTGTGAAAACCAGTATGCAGGTCTTACGACTGCTCAAGGATATGCCTATCCACGTCCGCAAGCCCGACAGATTTCATCGCAGCAAGTGGAAGTGCGTTCGCTGGATGTCTATGAGCAGCTGACGGGGGTGGGAGCATGATTGAACTGGAACAGGCACGGCTACGTCTTGAGGAACTTGGGCTTCAGCAAGCGGCTCTACTCTTGGATGCCCATTTGGAAGCGGCAAGTCATGGACAGCCCACCTATCTGTCCTTTCTCAACATGCTTCTAGATGCAGAGATAGCGGAACGTCAAAAACGGAATATGGAGGTACGCACCAAACTCGCACACTTGCCTTACCGAAAAACGCTGGAGGAGTTCGATTTTGCTTTCCAACCCAGCATTGACGAACGGTTGATTCGAGAGCTGGCCACGATGACTTTTGTAACCCGACACGAGAATGTCTTGTTCTTAGGGCCTCCCGGAGTAGGAAAAAGTCATCTGGCGGTGGCGTTGGCTGTAGAAGCCATCTCGCAAGGGATATCCGTTTACTTTGTCAGTCTCTCGCAACTCATCGAAGATCTGCGAAAAGCTTACACGGAAAACAGGCTGGATAAACGCCTACGCATCTATATTCGACCAAAGCTCCTGATTATTGACGAAATTGGTTACTTACCGTTTGACAGTTTGGCAGCTAACCTCTTTTTCCAGGTAGTAAGTGCAAGATACGAGAGAGGGAGTATTCTGTTGACCAGCAACAAGAGTTTCGGTGAATGGGGGGAACTGATGGGCGATCCGATACTTGCTACGGCTATCCTGGATCGGCTCTTACACCATTCCCACATCGTCAATATTAGGGGGAATAGTTACCGACTTCGTGAGAAGATGAGGACTGGAGCCTACGGCTCCCCCTCTACCACCTAACCAACAAAAAATCGCCGGGTGGGTCAATTCTAAACCGGCGATGGTGGGTCAAAATAAAGTCGGCGTTGAACGAGATGTACCGCCTCGTCGGTGTAGAAAGCAAGGATGGTAAAGATATGGCGAATATTGTTGCACCTAAATATCATTCCCTCCACGAAGGAGAATACCTCTTATTTCTTAACGGACAATTCGACGATAATCTAAATAAATTAATTCTTATACCCAACACGCCAAATCAGCTATTTAAAGCGGAAAAATCCAGTAGGTTGGCCTCCTGGAAATCAAATAACACTGAATTTGAAAATATCACAGAGGACGATGCTCTTCCTTCAATAAACGAGGCAGATCTATTGGATGCAATTGATTCACTAAAGTAATTCTTTCTAGGCACTTCTTCATGAAGTGCCTTCAGCTTGTAGTCAAAGTCCGTACATGGGTGATCTGACCCGCTCGCTCTCGTGACGACCAGCAAAGAAGCTGGCAGGGTCCGCTTCAAAACGCGACGCGGGCAAGGGGAAACATCTGGGTAGTTCGACGAAGTGAGACTTGTGCCCCCTGTTTTTCCCCGCGTCTTTCGTTCGTTTTTCTGCTGAGCAGGTAGTCAAAGGAGCTCGCTTGGCCCATCACTCCATGTACGTTTTCTCCACCTTCGGTTTATCAATGTGCAGGTCTTTCCGACCGGAAACGGTTTCCAGGCAGAACTCAATGATTAAAAGTACAGTTTGACAGGCAAGCGAATACTTGCCTGTTTTTTTAGAAAAAACCATCCCATATAAAAAACAGGCGTCTGTTTGCCTACAGACGCCTGTTTTTTCGGCAACAAAAAAGCTGCCGGACGTACCCGACAGCGCGCAGCTTCGTTTTGAACATAATCGCTTTCGTCGTGTGCTATTTCATCATTTTGCCCATCCGGTACGCAGCCTCCATGATCGGACGGGCAAATTCGCGCATTTTTTCCGGCGTCAACCGGTTGGATGGCCCGGACGCGGCAATGGCTGCCACCAATTTGCCGTTGCGGTTAAATATCGGGGCAGCTACGGCGGCGGCCCCCAATTCCCGTTCCTCCACGCTGGTGGCAAACCCCTGCGCCCGAATCTGCTCCAACTGCTCCAGGTACGCCTCCCGATCGATCGAGTCCGGCCAGTTGGGATCGTTCAGCACAGCCTGGAGCACCTCCGGCTCGGCGTACGCCACCAGCACCTTGCTGGACGCGCCCACGAAAAGCGGCATGCGTGCTCCAATGGGAGCCACCCGGCGGATCGGCTGGTTGCTCTGCACCGCCTGGATGCGAATCCGCTCGTTGCCGTCCCGCACGTACAGACTGATGGTCTCGCCCACCAGGTCGCGCAAACGCTCCATCTCCGGAAGCAGAACGGTGGCAGGGTCATCCGAATGGGTCAAATTGGCCGAAAGCTCCCAGATCCGAAAGCCGAGCCGGTATTTCTCCGTCTGTGCGTCGCGGATCAGGAAGCCTTTGTTTTCCAGGGTCGCCAGCAGCCGATGCACCGTACTTTTATGCAGGGAAAGGCGGCTCGCGATCTCGCTGAGGCCCAGATCAGTCGAATCCGTGAAACAGAGCAGGATGTCCAGCGCACGCTCCACCGCCCGCACGTTCGTTTTTGCCTCTTCCATCTGTTCTCACCCGCTTTCATGTTGGAATGTCACCGATCGTTTCACTAGATGAAATATGGTTCTACTCTTCAGTATAGAAAAAAGGCGGACACACGTAAAGCGAAAAAAAGCGCCGTTCCAGGTAGTAAAACGATGGACGGCCGCATCGTTCCTGCAGGGGACCCGCCATACTGCCCCCAACAGCAAAAGGCAGCCGCCTTGAAAGCGGCTGCCTCAGACTGAAGACAAACGGTTCATTGAATAAGTGTCCATAAGAAAATGATTTCCAGGCCGGAAGGCCTGCCCATTCATCAACCGAAGCGGAAGACAATGTGCATCGCATGGAGGGATGGGCCAAGCGAGCTCCTTTGACGACCGACTCAGCGGAAAAACGAAGACGCGGGGACCAACAGGGGACACAAGTCTCACTTCATCGAAACACCCAGATGTTTGTCCCCTGCCCGCGTCTCGTTTTGGAGCGGACTTCATCCGCTTCTGTGCTGGACGTCAAGCGAGCGAGCGGGCCCGATCTCCCATGCGCCGCGAACTTTGTCTACACGCTGAGGTAGCCGCCTTGAAAGCGGCTGCCTGTGTATGTCCATCGGTACGGGAATGTCTGGCGCTTGTTAGAAATCGAAATTGTCGGGGTCGGGACCGAACCGCTTGTTTTGGTTCAGCGCGCTGATCCGCTCCATGTCTTCGCTGCTCAGCGTAAAATCGAATACGTCCGCGTTTTGACGGATGCGCTCCGGCGTGACCGATTTCGGGATGATAACCACGCCGTTTTGCAAATGCCAGCGCAGGACGACCTGTGCGGGCGTCTTGCTGTACTTCTCACTCAGTTCTGTCAGCAGCGGCAGGTCCAGATTGCCTTTCATCAACGGGCTCCACGCTTCCAGCTGGATGCCGTTTTCCTTGCAGTATGCGCGCAGTTCCCGCTGGGTCAGAAGCGGATGGCACTCCACCTGGTTTACGGCCGGCACGATCTCGCTCACCTTGCGCAGCTCCTCCAGATGGTGCACCTGGAAGTTGCTTACGCCGATCGCCCGCACGTATCCTTCACGATAGAGCTTCTCCAACGCCTTCCACGTCTCCAAATACTTTTCCTTGACCGGCCAGTGCACCAGATAGAGATCGAGGTATTCCAGGCGGAGCTTTTTCATGCTCTCGTTAAACGCCTTCAATGTCGTCTCGTACCCCTGATCAGCATTCCACACCTTGGTCGTGATGAACAGCTGATCGCGGGCGATGCCACTGTCCTTGATCGCTGTGCCGACGCCGGTCTCGTTTTCGTAGATGGCCGCCGTGTCAATGCTGCGGTAGCCCACTTCGATGGCGGTGCGAACCGCCCGCTGCACTTCTTCCCCTTCTTTTGCCTTGTAGACGCCCAGACCCAGCCACGGCATGCTGACTCCGTTGTTCAATACAGTGCTGTCTCCGATATGCGTTGCCATTTGGATCTCCTCCCGTCTTTTCCAATATGTATAAGCGTATATAGTGTAACACAACCATACTTCCAAAAAAAGGCGGTAACTGTTTGGAATCCGCTTTATCCGGAGATGGGCGACCTCACCGGATGCCTTCTCTTTCATCAGTACAACCGCTTTGTATAGCTCTCCTGCAGCGCTTCCTCCACTTGCTTGCCGGTAGTAATCCCTGGGGCGTTCATGTTAATGTGGTCGGCCAGCACCTGGGCCATGGCCGGCAGCTGCTCCCTGTCCAGCCACGCTTCCGGCTGCCAGAGGCCAGAGCGCTTGAACGCCTTGGCACAGTGGACGAAGCACTCCTCCACCCGCACCCCGATGCCAACGGCCGGCACTTTGCCGTTTACCGCCATCCGGCTCAGAATGTCGGCGTCCCGGATGACGCAGGCCCGGCCGTTGACGCGCAGCGTCTCTTCCAGACCGGGGATGAGAAAGATCACCCCTACCCGGGGATTGGACAGGATGTTGCGCATCGAGTCCATCCGCCGGTTGCCGGGTCGTTCGGGAATGACCAGGTGAAAGTCATCCAGCACGTGCACAAAGCCCGGCCCGTCCCCGCGCGGCGAGGCGTCGCAGTTTCCGGCGGCGTCTGCCGTGGCCAGCACGAGAAACGGCGATTTGGCAATAAACGCACGGCAGTGCCCGTCCAGGCGGTCAATCGCCTTGCGCCGGACCAGTTCCCTCGGTTCGCCCAACAGTTCACGCAGCTCCGCCTCGGCGGTCACCACGTCCTTAAAGATCGTCTTGTTATCCATCCTGTACACCTCCAGCTCAACTTTTCCATGCTGCTTTCGACTACCACACAAAATCGTCCAACGTTTGCGTCAATGACACGTGGGACATGGGACGCGAAATCCCCCGCACATCACGCTGCTCATCACGCGAAGCGGGTATCGGAGTCTGCCGGTCTGGGACAGGCTGTCATGGCTATCCCCTGACTTCCAGCAATACTTTCCCTGTGCTTTGTCTGCTCTCCACCCACTCGTGGGCTTTGGCCGCTTCTTCCAGCGGAAACCGCCTCCCGATCCTGATGCGCAGACGCCCGTCGGCCAGAAGGCGAAACACCTGCTCCGCCGTATCATGCAAGAGATGGGGACGCATTTTCCGGGTCGTGCCGAAGCTGAATCCGAGCACGGAGCGGCAGCTTGCGTGCAAGTCTTTTGTCGCAAACGTCCCGACGGCCCCGCCTGCATTTCCGAAGTGAACCAGCCTGCCGTACGGAGCGAGGCAGGTCATGCTTTTTTCCGAGACCCATCCGGAAATCGAATCCAGGATGACATTGGCCCCTTCCCCGTTTGTGAGCTGGTTTACCTTTTCCGCAAAGTCTTCCCGCTCGTAGCAGATGACGTGATCCGCACCGGCTTCCAGAGCGGCCGCCGCTTTTGCCTCGCTGCCGACCGTCCCGATGACGAGGCCAGCGCCCAGAATTTTGGCCAACTGGATCGCCGTCGTGCCAATGCCGCCTGCCGCGGCATGGATCAGGACCGTTTCGCCCGGTTCCAGTCTGGCCACATCGGCGAGCAGTTTGTAGGATGTGAAGGAAACGACCGGACAGGCCGCTGCCGTATCCACATCCACCTCGTCGGGGAGTGCAAAGGTGAGCTGTTCGTCCGCGACCGCATACTCCGCGTACGATCCGTGCTGCGGAAACGCAATCACGCGCTGGCCCACCTTGACGCGCTTTACGTCGGCCCCCACCCGCTCGACAATTCCGACCGCATCCAGGCCGGGAATGAACGGGAGCGTGCCTGTCCCCTTTTTCCCGTACCTCGATTTAATATCAGCAAAATTTACGCTGGTTTTTTCGACACGAATTAATACTTGTCCAGAATGGATCTCCGGCAATTCCACGTCCGTGTAGATCATCGTTTCCGGTCCGCCAAACTGCGTGACCACGATCGCTTTCATCCCTTCATTCCCCCCACCGGCCGTTTTTCTATTTATTTCTTCAGGGCTTCCATGTTCGTTTCGTCCAGTCAGCTGCGGGCAGCTGCTTCCGGCTGGGACGTACCCGTGCCCCCTTCGTCACGAAACTGGCGAATGGTCTCAAGCAGTTTCCGCATCGAACTGGACAAAATCGCGTCGCGTCGGCGAATGAACACCGTGGAGACGCGGCCAAACTCGTGCGGAATGGAATGACAGCGGATGCGTCCCGCCTCCTCCAGGTGAGCAACAGCTGCCCTAGGCACGAGCGAGACCCCCAATCCGGAGGCGGCCATGGCCAAAATCGTCTCCAGCGTGCCAAACTCCATGATCCGCGACGGTGTAATCCCTTCCGCCGCGAGCCACTGCACCAGCCGGGCCCGATAGCCGCAGCCGGAGCGAAACACGAGCAGCGGTCTGGATTTGCATTCGTCAAGTGTATGGGAAGCACCGTCGCCGCTCGCGATCAGGACCAGCTCTTCTTCCGTCAACAGCTCCTGGGCAATCTCCGGATGCTCGATCGGTCCGCTGACAAACGCGCCGTCCAACTCATAGGCCAGCACATCGTTCACCAGGTGTTCCGTCACCCCGGTTACCAGCGACAGATCGACGCGCGGATACCGACCGCAGTAGACAGACAGGATCGCCGGCAAGCCGGAGACCGTCTCGACAGAGCCGATCAACAGCGGGCCGGACGGATTCTCCTCGTCCTGAAACGCCTTTTCCATCTCGTCCATCATCGCCAAAATCTTCTGCGCGTAAGAAAGCAGCTTTCTGCCCTCGGGATTCAGCGTCACCCCTCGCGAATGCCGATAAAACAAGGGCGTTCCCAGCTTTCGCTCCATATGCTGAATGCGCGCCGTCACGTTGGACTGCACGTAATTAAGCGCCCGGGCCGCCCGGCTGACGCTGCCGTGTTGAGCGACGGTTTGAAAAATGCGCAGATCACTCAGTTCCACGCCGCTCCTCCCCCTTCCTCTCTCTTCCACTCTGGTATCAATCATAATGATGAGTACAATCATTTTCAATCGTTTTACATGATAAAAATTCCGGAATATGATGGAGATCGTGAATGAGTCAAAGCAATGGAAAGGCAGGCAATCACAGCAACATGAATACCAACCACATTCTCAAAGGGGCATTTTTGTGCCTGATCGCGAGCGTCGCATGGGGAGCAATGTTTCCCGTGGCCGAAAGCGCGTTTGCTCATCTCGATCCGTTTTTCTTTTCCGTCATCCGCTACTCCGCCGTCTCCGTCATCCTGTTGGTCCTCTTGTGGCTGAAGGAAGGCGGGCGGGCGCTTCGCTTTGACGGCCGCGGCGCATCGCTCTGGTTTTTCGGCACGATGGCGTTTACCGTCTACAACCTGTTAATCTTTTGGGGCCAAAACCAATTGGGCACGTCGGGCGTGATTCTCGCTTCGGTGATGGAAGCGCTGATGCCGATGATTTCGGTGCTGGTGCTGTGGATCTGGAGCCGGAAGCAGCCGGCGCCGTTTACTGTCGGCTGCATCGCGGTGGCCCTGGTCGGCTGCTTTCTGGTGATTACCAAAGGGGATTTGCACGCATTTCTCCTGGGAACCGACCGGCTGTTTCCGGTTCTCGTGATTTTTGTCGGCGTCCTGGGCTGGGTCATCTACACGATTGGCGGCAATGTTTTCGCCGAGTGGTCCGTACTCCGCTACTCCACACTGAGCTGCGTGCTGGGCACCGCCACTTCGCTTGCAATCGTTCTCGTGCTGTCTGCTTTCGGCATGTTGTCCGTCCCTGCGCTGCCGTCGATCTGGTCGGCCGGCCCCGAGCTTGGCTTCATGATCCTGGTCGCCGGCGTGCTGGCACTGGTCAGTTGGAATGCGGGCGTGAAGCTGTTGACGCCAATCAACGGCATCCTGTTTATCAACTTCGTGCCCGTCACCACCTTTGTCATCTCCGTGATGCAGGGGTACCGCCTCACCCTGTTTGATGTGGGGGGAACGCTCCTGATCATCGCGGCGCTGATCGCCAACAACCTTTATCAGCGCAGACAGCTCAAGCTGTCCGCCGCGGCCGCCCGCGCAACCTCATAAAAAATCGTTCGCTGCATTGGGCAGCACCATCCTCGTCCGTGCAGCAAAAAAGACCACCTGACGTCAAGGTGGTCTTTTCAATATCTATTTGTTGATGCTGTTCAATACATCGTTCCATTGTGATTCATGGTCTTTGGAGATGACACTTCCCTGTCTAGTCGTCAGCCGGAAATCCTTTTCTCCCTTCAAGAACACCAGGTATTCCTTGCCTACCTCCACATCAGCCGGCAAATTGATGATGGCACTGTCCTGATCGAGCTCTCCTTTGTACGCTTGCAAAATGTCTGCCGTAACGGTCTTTACATACTCGTTTTCATGCACGACTTCCACAGGCATGACATGAAGCACAAAATCGGACTGATCTATCAATTCTTCCGTACTGCTCGCCTTCTCTACGATGTGAACGTTCTTTTTCGTCAGCCGCTTTGCCTCCGGAGAATTTTGAATGTAGGTCACCATGTCGTCTTTCTTTCTGTTCATCACAATGTTTTCATTGCCACGTAATTGATTCTTGTCGATTTCAATGATCGTCTCCTCTCCGATCGGCGTATAGACAGGCCGGGGATACAGCTCATGTTCCCAGTATTCCAGAAACAACAAATACTCTTTCCCTTTTTTCAACGCATCTTTCGCTTCATACACATCAATTGACTTCGCGTTTACATTCCCTTTCAATTCCGTTTTCACAGCGACAGTGTATCGGTAGGTGTTGGTGCTGCTGAATTTCGCTTCATCCACTACTTCGCCAATCACGACATGGTCAGAAGCCTTTACGGCATCGTCTACGTTTGTTATTGCTGTCACGGTTTCTCCTTCCCTGCTGGTAATGTGCAAAGAAGCATCACGATGATCCGGCGTGCAACCCGTGATTACAAGCAGGGACAGGGTGGCCATTGTGAAAACTTTCTTCAGCTGTTTCACAATAAAATCCTCCAATCTTGACAGGATTAATATATTTGAACAAGATGATTCTTATCCCTCGAAGTCAATGTGGTTACTTCGCTGGCGGTCCCATACATGACATCATTTGAATTGCTGGAATGTCCACGCCAGCCAAGAGCGTGCCCGAATTCATGAGTGGTTGTTTTTTTGTAACCGTTTGAAGTTTTTCCGTCTATTTGCACGATATATACGTTCACAGGTGAGCCGATTTTGTAACTTTTCTTCAGTGACGTACCGTATTGCCAATCGCCTTCATACGTTAATGTTCCATCATAGACAGTAAGACCAGTATTTGAACTGCTCAAACTTGGTTCCATTGCTTTCAACGTATTGTACGTTCCCCCGTAAATATTTATATTCGCATCAGATTTTTCATCAACTCCATCACTTGAAATCCCTGCTGTGCGCCATTGACTCATCGCGTGGCTAACATAGGATGCGAAAGCAGAAGTCGTTATGCTCTTGTCCATCATCCCTGCCCACACATACCGTTTCGTACTCCACCTACTGATAATATCCTTGTCGGAGTACCAATAGGAGATCTTTCCCAACGTCGCAGCATAGGCAATGCCAGCACTTGAGGAAACAATTCCCATACAAACCGCTAGGAGAAGCAACGTTTTCTTCAATGTTCAACACCACCACAAATTCCAAATTTTTCTACAAAAAACATATTAAATCATATTATTAGAAAACACAACAAGAATATGTATTTTTTGCCAATTAATAATGACGTTGACTGAACACGTACGGCTGTAAAACACGAAACGGAAGCAAGTCCCCTATCTGGGGCCGCTTCCGTTTTCGTCGTTCGCTTCTCCATGACCATCGAATGCAGCAGTGCGGCCGCTTGTCAATCCGCCTTCAAATCCGCCTTCAGAACGGCCATTCCAATTTGGTGCCAATCACGTGGTCGAGCGGAATAAAGCCGATGTCCCGACTGTCCCGGCTGTTGTTGCGGTTGTCCCCCATCACGAAGATGTGGTTGTTGGGCACGACGACTTTTTCCAAGCCGTCGTACTGGGCTGTCTCCTTGATGTACGGTTCGTCCAGCGGCTTGCCGTTGCGGTACACCTGGTGATTCTTAAATTCCAGGACGTCGCCCGGTTTGCCGATTACGCGCTTGACGTACATGAAATCTTCCTTTTGATTGCCCAGCATCAGGTGAATCAACGGATGGTTCATCAGGTCATCCCGGATTGTGCGCTCTCGGTTTACACGGCTGTCGATCACGACGATGTCGCCGTAATCTGGCAGGTACGAAAAGGTGTGGGAGAGTTTGGACACGTAGATCCTCTGCTGATCATGCAGCGTCGGGTCCATGGAGTGGCCTTCCACCTTGAACGGTTGGAAAACGAAGACGCCCAGAACCAGCGCCAGCAATGCCGCGAAGACGATGGAACTAATCCAATCCCAAATCTCTTTGAGCTTCACAAGCAGCCCGCCTTTCGTACAAGTTTGTCTACCACGTATGATAGCACAAACTCGGCTGCAAATTAACCGGGCCAGCTCGCTCCCCCTCTCCCCTTCACGGCAGCCCGCGAAATCCCCGTGAATTTCCCCGGACAACCGTCAAGCGATTACCTCCACATCGGGGTTGTAGCGCCGCACATACCAAAGCAGATCGTCTCCGCCCACCCCGCTGGACGCCGGATGATGCGGCTGCTGCATCAGATGGCTGACAAGCTGTTTTGTCCCTCTCTCCAGCCGTTTACGCGCCGCATCCGGCAGCGTCAACACGTGCGGCACGAGCAGCTGCAGGTACCAGACCCCCCGCTGCTCCTCGGAAATGTCAATCTCCAGTTCGATATCACTGCTGTCAAATGCAAACAGATGGTTGAACAGCGACTCTCTCGCGTTCGCGTCCAATTCCGACACGTCAAGCCTTTGCACACTCAGGTAATACTCGTCATTGAACAGGACAATCTGTTCGTCAATCGGTTGGTACTTCTTTTTCAGCGGGTCCATGTGCGTACCTCCGTTTCTTTTCGTGATATTTTTCAGAATAAAACGACAATGGGGGTTTCAGCAAGATCTGTCTGTCTGTTTGTGCACACTCACGACCTGGCTGTCCCCGCAAGCGTAAAAAAGGCCTTGCTCAATCGGCAAGACCTCAGACTGAAGACAAACGGTTCATTGTATAAGCGTCCATAAGAAAATGATTTCCAGGCCGAAAGGCCTGACCATTCATCAACCGAAACTGTAGACAACGTACATCGCATGGAGAGATGGGCCAAGCGAGCTCCTTTGACGACCGGCTCAGCGGAAAAACGATGACGCGGGGACCAACAGGGGACACAAGTCTCACTTCATCGAAACACCCAGATGTTTGTCCCCTGCCTGCGTCGCGTTTTGGAGCGGACTTCATCCGCTTCTGTGCTGGGCGTCAAGCGAGCGAGCTGGCCCGATCTCCCATGCGCCGCGAACATTGTCTACACGCTGAGGCCTTGCCCAATCGGCAAGACCTTTGCAGCATTCCTGATATGCTAGAACAGTGACGATCCTTCTGCCAGCGCCTCCGCGTCCTCGCGGGTGATCAGCACGGCGCGGGGCTTGCCGCCGTTCTGACCGGCGACGTAGCCGTCCGCCTCCATCATCTCGATCAGGCGGGCCGCCCGGTTGTACCCGATGCGGAAGCGGCGCTGCAGGGCAGAGGCGGAAGCCTGTCCCTGTTCCGCGACAAAGAGCAGCGCCTCGTGGTACAGCGGATCGTCGCCCATGTCGTACGACTGGACCTGCTGCTCCAGTTCCTCTTTGCTAAACAGGTAAGACGGCTTTCGCTGCTGTTTGATCGCGCGCGTGATCCGCTCGATTTCGTCGTCCGAGACGTAGTTCCCCTGCAGGCGAACAGGAGTGACCCCGCTCTCCAAAAAGAGCATGTCGCCCCGTCCCAGCAGCCGCTCCGCGCCCGACTGGTCGAGGATGGTGCGGGAATCCACCTGTGAAAAAACGGCAAAGGCGAGACGGGTGGGCACGTTGGCCTTGATGTTGCCCGTGATCACGTCCACGGACGGCCGCTGCGTGGCCAGCAGCAGGTGAATGCCGCAAGCCCGCGCCTTTTGCGCAATGCGAATAATGCATTCCTCCACATCCTGCGGCGAGACCATCATCAGGTCGGCCAATTCATCGATCACGATTACGATGTACGGCAGCGGCTGGTCGACGGTCTGATTATAACGTTCGATGTCACGCGCACCCGCGTCGACGAAGAGCGCATAGCGTTTTTCCATCTCCTCCACCGCCCACTTCAGGGCGGCTGTCGCCTGCTTGGCGTCTGTCACCACTGGCGTCACCAGATGGGGCAGATGGTTGTACGGAGCCAGTTCCACCATTTTCGGGTCGATCAACAGCAGCCGCACTTGTTCCGGCGTCGCCTTGTACAAGAGGCTGACGATGATCGAGTTGATGCAGACGCTTTTCCCCGAGCCGGTGGCACCCGCGATCAGTCCGTGCGGCATCTTCTTGATGTCGGCGACGATCGGCTCCCCGCCAATGTCCATGCCGAGCGCCACGGCCAGCGGTGACGGATGCTCGCGGAATTTCGCCGAGCCGATGATCCGGCTGATCAGGACCGGCTGACTGGTCAGGTTGGGGACCTCGATCCCGACGGCGTTGCGGCCGGGGATCGGCGCCTCGATGCGGATGTCCTTGGCCGCCAGGTTCAGCTTGATGTCGTCAATGAGGCTGGTGATTTTGTTCACCTTGACCCCAGGCGCCGGCTGCAGTTCAAAACGCGTGACGGACGGCCCCTTGACGATGCCCACCACCTGGGCGTTGACGTTGAAGTTGGCCAGCGTCTCCTCCAAAAGCATTTTTTGAATCTGCGTGTGTTCGTCGTCGTCTTCGCTCATCGGCGGGCAGGGGTCGAGCAGATCGAGCGAAGGCAGCTCGTAAGACGGTTCCGCAGTTCCTGCAGCCGACGATGCCCTTTCCTGCACGGCGGCAGAGGCGGCAATTTCTTTTGCGCTCATCTCCTGTTCCCGGACTGCCCATCCTGCGGCAGCATCCAACTCGGCGGCTTGAGGCTGTTCCGCAAGGTCGCAAGCAGTCGATTCGGGAGCGGACGCCTCCCATGCAGGGGAGAGCGGCTTGGCCGCCGATTCGTCCGACAGCGCTGGCGCCTGCGTTTCTCCCGGTTCTGTCGGCACCTCGTCTGCATCTTCGTCCGCTGTTTGGGCGGGCACTGCCGGCGATTCGCACGCGACATCCATCGGCGCCTCTGATTTTTCCGACGGCGTCGTCTCTGTTTCCAGCACCGTCTCTGTTTCCAGCACCGTCTCTGTTTCCAGCACCGTCTCTGTTTCAGGCAACGTTTCTGTCTCTGCCACCAACTCTGTCTCAAGTACCGCGTCTGTCTCCGGCACCATCTTTGTCTCCGGCCCCGGTTCCATCTCATGCGCCGTCTCGGACACCGTCTCCGCATTCGTCACAGCCTCGGCTGCTGCCGTGTTATTGAACACCACATCACGTGTTGTCAGCTCATCGGAGGCCGCCGATTCTGCTTGTACCTCCGAAACGTCCCGTGCTTCAGCAGCTTCCCCCGCATCCGTACCGTTCTTTGCTGCGGGCACTTCCTGTTTGGTCCACGGGAGCGTTGCAGCCGTCTCTGCCGCCGGTTCATTCGGCTGCAGTTCCGCCGAAACAGCGTCTGTCTCCGCTTTAGCCGTCAACTCGGGACGGTCCGCAGCCTCCTCCGCGTTTACAAATTCCCGCTTGTTGTCCGCTCCGGCGTAGAAGATCCCGGACGTCGTGTGAATCCGGTGCTCCGTCTCCCGCGTGGACGGCGTCATTTTTCCGTATACCGGGGAGATGAACTCCGACGGCTTATATGTACGTTTTTCCGCAGCAGCCCCCGCCGGGCGCAACGGCTCGGCTTTTCTCTCCTCACGTCGGACCGTTTCTGTTTTAACGCGATCTATTTTGCGCGGGGTATGCTCAGCCCCCCGCTTCTCTTGAATCACTTCCGGCTTCACTTGTTCGCCGGCCTTCATACCGTCGGCGATGCTGCGGGCGGATGAGCCGCTGCGAAAGACCAGATCAGGCCCTGAGTACACACTGTCACCCCGCCCGGGCTTGTCCATCTCCACCGGCTCTCTCTTCTTCGGCCGGTGAAGCTCCTCGTCCGAGATCACGGGAAAGCGAAAATGGCGTTGCCTCTCCCTTCTCGGAAACTCCGGTTCCTGCTCGTCGCCCCGCTGTTTCGGGTAAATGTTCTTTGTCTTTGCCCGGAGTTGACCGGCGGCTGGTCCGGCAGGCGGGCGATAACGGACGGTTTCACGCTCCAGCTCCTGCTCTCGCTCCTGCTCTTCTTCTCCCAGCACATATCGGATCATCTTTTGCAGCCACGACCACATGTTGCAACGTTCCTTTCTTTCATTACCTACCTTTTGTATCGAGTGATTTTCTCTTTCATATTAGCATGAATCATCCGCTGGTTTTTACGCCCAATGTTTTTTTCTAAAATTCCGCAACCTTTTTTTTCATAAAACGTAGTAGATATTGGGAATGAAAAGACAATCTAAGGGAGGATGAGAAACATGTGGAAAAAGGGCAGTGCCCTGCTTCTCGCCCTGATGCTGCTGCTGACCGGCTGCGCCGGTGAAGCATCGCTCGTGCGTGACGCCATGGTGGCATCACTGGAGAAACATAACTACGACTTTGAAGGAACAATCAAATTGACCGGCGACATTGACAAGCTGCCGGCCGCCCTTGGAAAACAGCAGCAGGACAAGGAATCTGCTGCAATCCTGGCCGCTGTACAAGCAGGCGTAACCGTGAAAGGCACAGTGCTTGACACGAAAAACATGAAGTTCAATGTGGAAGTGAACGACGACAAACTGCTTCGCGAAAAACAGTTCTGGACCGGCGACAAAAAAGCCGCGCTGGAAGTGGTGATCAACGACGGCAAGTTGTTTGCAAAAACGCCGCTGGATCAAAAGTACCTGCTGTTTGACACCAACGTGATCAACGCGGCTGCTCTTGGCGAAAACGTCAAAGTGGATGCCGCCAAAATCAAAGAGTATCAGGACAAGATGAACAAACTGGCGATTGACTTCATGAAGAAGTACTTCGCTACATACGGCTACAAGCTGTCCAATGCGAAAAACCTGGGCACCGAAACCGTGCAGCTGCCCAACGGCGAAAAGGTAAAGGCAACCCACGTAGCCGTGAATCTTGACGCCAAAGAACTGATCAACATGTTCTTCTACACCGCCAACGACGCGGTAACCAACCAGGAGGTCAAAAAGTTCGCCATCGAAATGATGGTGCTCTCCAACAGCCTGAATGAAGAACTGCTCAACCCGGAAAAGAAAACCAGCGAAGCGGAAAAACGCGCAGTCGCCGAAGCGATGGTAACCGCCGGTCTGGCAAAAGCCAAACAATGGCTGGATACCGAGGGCAAAAAGCAGACACCGGAACAACTTCTGGAAAAGGCTAAACAAAATGGCTTCCATGGCGTGACGTTGAACATGGACTTCTACATCACCGAAGAAAAACTGCCGGTTCGTCAAAAGAGCACGCTGAACGTTACCTTCCAGGTTCCGGAAATGAAACAGCCGCTGACCATCGGGCTGGAATCGGATCAGTACAGCTACAACTTCAACAAAGCGACCAAGTATGACGTTCCGTCCAAAGACGCCGCTGTAACGCTCGACCAGCTGAAACAAGACAAAAAAGCGCTCGACGCATTCCGTGAAAAAGGCTTCCTGCGCGTGTTCGCAGAAAAAGCGCTGGAAGAGCACCAGGCCCTGGAGCAGTTCAAGGCAATGGAACAGGAGACGAAAAAGTAAGCGGATAACGTATGACAGGCATGGCGCCGAAAACGCCATGCCTGTTTTTTCATTATATTTTATATTGAGCCTACCGTCTTGCCGGAATGATCCCCCGCTCTTCCAGATAGCGCAGGACGATTTGGACCGACTCCTCTACCGACTGCGTGCCGCTTTCCACGATCAGCTCCGGGGAGAGCGGCTCTTCGTAGGGAGACGTGATGCCGGTAAACTCGGCAATTTCTCCGCTTCTCGCCTTCCGGTACAAGCCTTTTGGATCGCGCCGTTCGCACTCCTCCAGCGGACATTTGACGTAAATCTCCACAAATTCGTCCGGCTCCACCAGTCCCCTCGCCAACTCGCGGTCCTCGCGAAACGGGGAGATAAAGGCCGTCAGCACGATCACGCCGGCGTCGACGAACAGCTTGGCCACTTCGGCGATCCGCCGGATGTTTTCCTTGCGGTCAGCCGTGCTGAACCCCAGCCCGCGATTCAGGCCGTGCCGAATGTTGTCGCCGTCCAGCACGTAACTCTTCAGACCGCGCTCGTGGAGCTGCTGATCCACTGCGTTGGCCAGCGTCGATTTGCCCGCGCCGGACAGTCCCGTAAACCAGAGGATACAGCTTTTGTGGCCGTTTTGCCGTTGGCGGTCCGCCTTCGTCACCGTCGTCGGATGCCAAACCACATGGGCGTTCGCTTTGCTCATCGCATTTCCTCCCCTCTGTCAGACGGACAGCGCCTGCAGTCCTTCGATCAGGACCTTGGCGACTTCCGGACGGCTGAACTCCGGCGGCGGCGCTTCCCCGCGGGAGAGCATCTCCCGCACCTTGGTGCCGGACAACGCCACATGATGTTCTGCTCCGTGCGGGCAGGTCTTGCTGGAGGCCATGCTGCCGCAGGCACGGCAGTAGAAGCTGTTTTCAAAGAACAGCGGCGTAATGCCCAGTTCTTCCGGCGTGAAGTTCAGAAAGATGCGCTGCGCGTCGTACGTGCCGTAGTAATTCCCTACACCGGCATGATCCCGGCCGACGATAAAGTGGGTGCAGCCATAGTTTTTTCGCACCATCGCGTGAAAGATCGCCTCGCGCGGTCCAGCGTACCGCATTGCGGCGGGAAACACGGCGAGCTGCACGCGTTCAGGCGGATAGTAGTGGCGCAGCAGCACCTGGTAACTCTCCATGCGGACGACGGCAGGGATGTCATCCGCCTTTGTCTCGCCGACCAGCGGATGGAGGAGCAGGCCGTCGACGATTTCCAATGCCGACTTTTGGATGTACTCGTGCGCACGGTGAACGGGATTGCGCGTCTGGAAGCCGACCACGGTCTTCCAGCCCCGCTCGGCAAACCGCTTTCTGGTCTCGGCCGGGTCAAGGGTATGAGCGGCGAACACGCCTTTGTCAGGCCGTTTCACCAGTGTAATCGGACCGCCGAGATACACATTCGGACGCTCCAGCAGCTTTTTTACCCCCGGGTGTTTGATTTCGTCGGTGCCGTACACCTGACGGGCTTCCACCTGTTTGTCCGGACGGTAGATATCGCGCACTTCCAAGAGGCCGTATACGGTTCCTTGGTGCGACAGCCGCACGGAATCGCCAACCTTCAGTCCGGCCGCATCCTCTTCCGCAACGGGCAGCGTGACGGGAATGCTCCACACCAGCCCGTTGGCAAGCCGCATCCGCTCTACGACCGATTCATAATCCCCCCGCTCCATAAAGCCGGTGAGCGGGCTGTACGCCCCGATGGCTATCAACTCCAGGTCGGCCAGCGCAAACGCATCCAGTTCCACCTCGCGCACTGCCAGCGTGAGGTCTGCTTCCGGATTGAACCGGTTGATCAGTGTGCCGCCGTGTGGTTGGCTTGTTGTCATGGTTCTTCACTCCTTTGGATTCGATCGAGTTGCCGAAGCGGGCGCGACGTGCAGGCCGCATTCCGTCTTGCCCGTATTGGCCCAGCGGCCTGCCCGCGCATCCTCGCCTTCCCGAACCGCGCGCGTACAGGGAGCGCATCCGATGCTCGGGTATCCCTGGTCGTGCAGCGGATTGTACGGCAGGTCAAACGTGCGGATATACAGCCATACCTCCTCCCACGTCCAGTGAATCAGCGGACACACCTTGAGCGAACGGAAGCGATCGTCACGGTTGATGTATTGGACGTGGGCCCGCGTCGGCGACTGTTCCCGCCGCAGACCGGACAACCAGGCGACCGCCCCCTCCAGCACTGACGCCAACGGCTCCACCTTGCGCAGGTGACAGCACTGGTCGGGCTGCCGCTCCCACAGCGCCTCCCCGTAAGCGGCCGCCTGTTCGGCCAAGGAAAGCGCCGGTTCCTTGATCGTGATCTTCAACGTTGGGAAGCGCTCCCGGACCCGTTTGATCAGGTCGTACGTTTCGGCAAAATGAAGATGGGTGTCGAGGAAAAAAACGGAAGCATCCGGCTTCACCTTGCTGATCAGGTCAAGCAGCACGATGCCTTCCGCGCCAAAGCTGCAGGCGTACACGAGGTCATCGCCGAACGTGCTGTACGCCCACTTGATCACGTCCAGCGCGTCTTTGCCCTCCATCTCCCGGTTGACCTTGGCGAGCTCGGCATCCGTCACCGATTCATAATTCCAGTTCATATGCCTCCTCCTTGTTCGTTGAACGAACTGCTCTCACGACGCACGCTGCTCCCCGCTCACATGACACTGCCTGCCTCCAGCCCATGGAACGGGCACGGGCAGCCGTCTCTTCACCGACACAGAGCAGCGGCTGATTCTGCCACTCTTCCCCGGCAAACTGCGCCAGCGCCTCCAGATGGTACGGATCATCCGCAGCCAGCCAGTCAAATCGCCGGGCCCGCAGCAGCGGGGCAGCAGGATGGGTGTCGACCCATGACAGCCGGCCTGCGGAAGCCGTGCGCCAAACCACCCCGTCGGCAGACGCAGCGATCCCGCTCGGTCCGCCGCTCAGGCACAGCCCCCGGTCTCCCTGGTCGAGCGGCAGGTTTTGGGAGACGGCGGCAAGCGGTTCGTCTGCGGCAAACAGCCGCTCTGCCGGCAACCCCCGGCTTTCGAGCGCCTGGGCAGTCCGCTCGCCGCGTGCAGCAATCCGAGCCTTGATCCGGCGAAGATCGATCCGCCGTTCGCGAAGCGTGCGAAAAAAGAAGTCCACCTGCCGCTCGTCGGCAAATACCAGCCACCGGCATGCCAGAAGCTCATCGGTCAGGCGTTCCGCGTCTGCATCAGCCTCCGCTGCCCGCGCTTCGACTGCCACCGGCAGGACGTCGGCCCCCAGCGATTTCAACTCCGCCAACAAACGGTCTTCCTGCTCCGGATCGCCGGCGGCCGCGGCCACCGTCAAGCCGAACAGCGGCTTTGTTTCGTACCACTCGAGTGTATCGCGCAGTCTGACCACCTCGCCGATGACGATGATCGCCGGCGCGTGAAACTTCGCCTCCGCCGCCTGCCGATCGATGGTGGAGAGCGGACCGACCAGCGTCTGCTGCACGCTGAGCGTGCCCCAACGCACCATTGCAACCGGCGTATCGGCCGGTTTGCCGTGCGCCAGCAGGCGCTCCCGGATGTGCGGCAAGTTTTTAACGCCCATGTAAATCACCAGCGTTTCCATCGCGGCCAGCGCCGCCCAGTCCAACTCCCTGCCCGCGTTTTGCTCGCACTGATGGCCGGTGAGAAACGCTACTGCCGAGTTGTACTCCCGGTGCGTCAGCGGAATCCCCGCGTACAGCGGAGCTGCCACGCCCGAAGTGATGCCAGGCACGATCTCAAACGGAATCCCTGCCTGCCGGCACACTTCCGCCTCCTCGCCAACCCGACCGAAAATGCTCGGATCGCCGCCTTTCAGCCTGACGACCAGGCTGCCCTGCTGCGCTTCCCGTACGAGCAGCCGGTTTATTTCCTCCTGGGGAAGCGAGTGACGATCCGCTTCCTTGCCGACGTAGATCAGCCGGACGTCTGGTTTGGCGTGGGCGAGCAGCAGCGGATTGGCCAGCCGGTCGTACACGACCACATCCGCCCGTTTGATCGCCTCCTTGCCTTTAATCGTGAGCAGCTTGGGATCACCCGGGCCAGCCCCCACAAACATGACGCTGCCTGTCTTTTTCATCAACCGCCCTCCTAGCTGTACCCGTTCCTTGTCTGACGCGGCAAGGCGCGCCGCTGATCACTGCTCCCTCAAAACGCGGCGGGCCGCAACCGCCGCGCCTTTGCCTGTCAAAACTGCGCCGTTTCAATCACATAGCCCACGCCCTGCCGCCCCAACGGCTTTTTTTCCACCAGGCTGAGCTGTTTGATCTGCGGCGGCGCCACCGTGTGCCGGAGAATGTTGTTCTCCGCTGCGCTAAACGCCCGTTCGTCCGACTGTGCGACAACCACGATCGTCAACAGCCGGTCCGCCAGCTCCGCTTCCAATTTGTACAAAAACGTTTCCGCTTGCTCTTCCGCCATCTCGTCTCCTCCTCGGCACCGCTTACGCTGTCTGCAAAATCTCGTCCACCTGCCGCTGAATCGCCTCGATGCCGACGCGTTCCACGTAACGCCAGTACGGCTCCCCTTCCAGCCGCTCGTTCTTGTAGGCGGTGATGAGCTGTGCCAGGAACGGTCCCAGTTTGTCGGCGGTAATGCGCGCCTTCAGCTTTTGGTTAAAACGGGGGTCCTCCAGCGTGCCGCCGACGTGGACGTCAAAGGCGTCAACCATGCCCTCCGGCGTTTTCACCAATGCCCCTTGCAGACCGATGTCGGCGATCTGCCGCTGGCCGCACGAGTTGGGACACCCCACCATGTGGATGCGCAGCGGTGTATCCAGCGGCACGGTCGCATCCAGGTACTCCGCCAGCGCCCGCATCCGTTCCTTGGTCTCCACGATCGCCAGGTTGCAGTATTCGATCCCCGTGCAGGAGACGGCATACCCGACAAACGTGTTGGGCTCCAGCTTGAACCGGTTGACCACGATCGGCTCAGCCCGGAACGCCTCCACTTTTTCCGCCGGAATGTTGCGGATCAGCACGTTTTGCGTGTTGCAGGTGCCAATCGTTCCGTCGCCGTACTCGTCCGCCAGCCGGGCCAGTTCCAGCAGTTCATCCGCGTTCATGCGGCCGATGGGCACCGACAGCCCAGCGTAGTAAAAGCCTTTCTGCCGCTGCTCGTGAATGCCGTAAAAGTAACCGGCGTTCCAGCCCTTCAGCAGGTCTTCTCCTCTCGTCTCCAGTTCGCCGGTCAGCTTCAGCAGCTCTTCCTTGAACCGCTCCGCTCCCCAGTCGGCGACCAGGAACTTGAGCCGGGCATGGGTCCGTTTGTACCGGTAACCGTAGTCGCGGAACAGCGTGGTGACGCCGGCCGCCACCTTGACCACCTCTTCCGGGCGGACGAAGACATCCAACTGCTGCGCCAGGTACGGTTTGGCCGACAGGCCGCCGCCGACCCAGACGTGGAAGCCGATCACCTCTTCTCCACCGATCGTCTTTTTCGCCGGGGTAAACGCCAGGTCGTTGATTTGCGCGTGAGCCGCATTGTACACGTTGGCCGAGATCGACATCTTGTACTTGCGCGGCAGGTTGGAAAAATCCCGATTGAGCAAAAAGAATTGCTCCAATTCTTTGACGATCGGACGCGTGTCAATCACTTCATGCGGATCGATGCCGGCGAGCGGGTTGCCCATGATCGTCCGCGGACAGTCGCCGCACGCTTCAAACGAGGAAAGACCAACGGCGCCCAGCCGTTCGAAGATGTCGGCGAGCGACTCCACCGTCAGCCAGTGAAATTGAATGGCCTGCCGCGTCGTCACATCTACGAGATCGCGGCCGTAATCGCGGGCGATGCCGGCCAGCACACGGGCCTGTTCACTGGTCAAAATCCCGCCGGGAATGCGCACCCGCATCATGAAATAGCCTTCTTTGGGCCGTTGTTGGTAGACGCCCGCCCACTTGAACCGGTCGAAATCGGATGCTTCGATGGAGTCGTACCCCTGCTTGGAATAGGTGTTGATAATTGTCTCGATCACGTCCAACCCGTCTTTTTCCAGCTTGGTCAGCTCCACTTTGTTCAGATTGGGATCATCCGCCCATTTCCATTTACGTTGCTTGGCCATCGCCAATCACGCTCCTTTGCGTTTGATAGTCCAACAAAAACGCCGTCTTTGCCGACTGTACGATCCATTCGCCAATCAGCGGGTGAGGCAGATACGCGCTGCCGTCGTACCGGTAGGACACCCCTGCCAGCCGCTCCGGCAGAGCACGGCCGGTAAAATACCCCTGGCTGACAAACAGCGGCAGCACGACCAGCTCCCCGCAGGATGCAAGCTGCCGGGCGCGGGTCGCGACCGTATCCGGCCGCAGCGTGGCATAGCCCGCGGCAGAGAAGTAAAAGCGGTTTTGCAGGCGGAACGTCAAGCGGTGCAAAAGGCGCTCCCAGCGTTCCCGATACCCTGGCAGGTCGCTACCGTGTCCGACGAGCAGGAGCGCTTCGCGGTGAGGATCGACGGACAGAGCCCGCAGCCGCTCGCAGACGATCTGCTCCACCAGCGGATGGTCCTCCAGCGGCTGACACCAGAGAAACCGAGCCCGCGTGGCGACAGGCTTGACGTTTGGCGTTATGGCATCCGGCTCCAGCCCGAGCATCCCCCTGATTTCGCTGACGTGGGTGCTCCCGGCGGTGACAAACAGCGGCACGGCGGCGATCGTTTCCACCCCTGCCCGCTCCAGACGCTCTACCTCATCGGCAATGCCACGCCCCTCCACCCCGTCCAAGTAGGCGACTCGAATCAACATCTGGCGGCAGTAGGGACGGACCGCTTCTTCCACCCGTTCCATCCAATGAGGGTCGGGCGAGCCGTGGGCGATGACCAGCACGGCCGCATCGGTCATGCAAATCCCCCTTTCTCAATGATGTATAATTCCTATATAGTTACTTGGAATTATAGTGTCATTCGTTCCGGCCGTCAACAAAAAAAGACCGGGCATGCATGGCCCAACGCGAACGGCACCGCATGCTTTGTTCGCAGAAGCCTATACACACACGGCGTTTTGTCACAACCATTCAACACTTTACCGGCCGGCAGCCGATTCCCGATCGTCTCCATGAATCCGCCGCCCTGTTCAGCTTTTTCTTTTGCGCACCTAGTAGCTGATCAGCGCCGCCTATCCGCCAATCAAACCGCATATCCGCTCGTGAATCCGGCCGTTGCTGGCCACCAGCGATGGGAAATGATCAGCGCTGAACGACGCGTGCCGGTACGGGTTCCCTTCCCAATCGGTTATGATCGCCCCCGCCTCTTGGGCAATCAGGATGCCGGCGGCCACATCCATGATGCCGGAGCGCTGCATGACGATGTAGTCCAGCCATCCGTTTGCCAGGAGACACCAGTCCAGGGCGGGAGCGATGTTGCGCATCAGCCGCTTGGTGTTCAGCGCGAACGGACGGGTAAACGCCCACTCTTCCTCCTTGGTCACCGTGTTGCGGCCGCGAATGTACGTGCCGACCGCTCTCGTCAAATCGTCCCGCTCGTTGACGGCGAGTCGTCTGCCGTTTAAAAACGCCCCGTTGCCCTTTTCCGCCCAAAACATCTGGCCGGCCACCGGGTTGTACACCACTCCCAGCACGACTTCGCCCCTGTGCTGCAGGGCGATCGAGACGGAGAAGTAGGGAAAGCCGATAAAGTAATTGTTGGTGCCGTCCAGCGGGTCGACGATCCAGAGGTATTCCTCGTCGCCCTCCACCATGCCGATCTCTTCGGAATAGATCGCATGTCCGGGAAGATGACGGCGCAGCACCTCGATGATGCGCCGTTCGCTCTCCTTGTCTTCCGGCAGCTTGACGTCGTTGTGCAGTTCCTCATCGGGCACGAGACGCTCCAAAAACCGCTCCTGCAAATACGCGCCCGCCTGGCTTGCGGCTTCCTTGGCAATGTCCAGCATGATGCTCCATCTCCTTTTCTCTGTCCTCATCCATGGTTTTCCCTTGCGCTTCTCCCGGTTTTTTTCCTATGATTAAGAGACACCCGTTTTCGAGGCCCCAACAGCCGCTTGGCGGTCGCCTTTGCGCCCGCGCAAGCCAATATCGGGCGGAATCCCGTTCCCTGCTTACAAGACGGGTCCTTCTGCCGCAGGAGGGGAAACCACATGAACAACGATTTTATTCGTCTGAAAAATCTGGAAGGCGAACTGAAGCTGACCCAGATGAACAAAAACCTGGGCTGCTCCGTCACCAGCAAAGAACTGGTATTTCAAAAGCCGCACATGACCTACCACCTGTTTTTGCATGACATCGTCAGCATGGTGCCGGTAAAGCTGGACAGCTCACCGATCTCCTTTCGTCGCCAAAACGAAGTCATTCAATCCGCGTTTGGCTCCGATTACTACAAGCTGTCCGTAAAGTGGGCCCGCATCGTCACCCGCTCGGGCGTCGTCGAACGGGAAAACATGGAGTTCATCGTCCCGCTCTCTGCCAAAATGCTGTCGTACATCGCCCAATACAGCGGGCTCGTGGCGATCACGTAACGTAAAACACCTCTATGCCGCCCCGGCGTGCCCAGGGATGCTTCGTTTTTCGCGGCCCGCTTTCGCCTGCATGTCCCTACCGTTTCAGGACGATGAACGTGCCGGTGCCGTGAGCGATCAGCCGGTCCTGTTCGTCGTACACGCTGCCCTGCATCACGACCAGCGTCTGCCCGCGATGCAGAAAACTGGCTTCCGCACGCAGCCGCTGCCCTTTGCCCGGACGCAGGTAGTTGGTCTTCAGTTCGGTCGTCACCGCGTACCGGTCGGGGGGCAGGCTGCGGTTGATCAGGGAACCCATCGCCGAGTCAATCAGCGTCGCCAGGATGCCGCCGTGAACGACGCCCAGCGAGTTGTGCATGAACGGCGTCAGCGGCACATCAAAACGGTACGTGTTTGCATCGACAAATTCGCCCTTCAAGCCGAGAAATCCGGACAGAAAGGCGCTGTTCCGCTCCCGCCGCTGCCGGATGGCCTGCAGGGCCAGTTCCAGTATCTGCCGCTCCTCGTCACTCCCTTCTTCCCAGATCGCTTTCCACTCTTCGTTCATCTCTGTTCACTCCACGCAAAAATAGCATTCACTTCCTTATTCTAAAACAACGCCGACGCGATTTCACGTTCCGCTTTTTCACCCGCGCTGAGCAGCCGTCTTTCTGAGCGAATGTTCAGACTCTTACGGTTGTTTGTACTTGTGAAAAAGTGATAAGATAGTTCAAAACACGGCAGGTTTTTGACTGGAAAGGAGTTTTTCTTAGTGGTCAAACGTAGAAGCGACATGATCAAGAAAGGCTTTGACCGCGCCCCCCACCGCAGTCTGCTGCGCGCGGCCGGAGTAAAAGAAGAGGATTTTGACAAACCGTTTATCGCCATCTGCAACTCGTACATCGACATCATTCCCGGCCATGTGCACCTGCAGGAGTTTGGCCAGCTCGTCAAGGAAGCCGTGCGGGAGGCGGGCGGCGTACCGTTTGAATTCAACACGATCGGCGTGGACGACGGCATCGCCATGGGACACATTGGCATGCGGTACTCCCTGCCCAGCCGGGAAATTATCGCCGACAGCCTGGAGACGGTCGTCTCCGCTCACTGGTTTGACGGCATGATCTGCATTCCCAACTGCGACAAGATCACACCCGGCATGATGATGGGCGCGCTGCGGGTCAACATTCCCACCATTTTTGTCACCGGCGGCCCGATGAGAGCAGGTAAAACCAGCGATGGCCGCTCCATCTCGCTCTCGTCCGTCTTTGAAGGCGTCGGCGCCTACCAGGCCGGCCTGATCGACGACAAGCAGCTGGAAGAACTGGAGCAGTACGGCTGTCCGTCCTGCGGCTCCTGTTCCGGGATGTTTACGGCCAACTCGATGAACTGTCTGGCGGAAGTCCTGGGCCTCGCGCTCCCCGGAAACGGCACGATTCTCGCCGTCTCGCCGGAGCGCCGGGAACTGGTCAAAGCGTCAGCGAAAAAGCTGATGGAGCTGATCGAACGCGACATCAAACCGCGCGACATCGTCACGCTGGAAGCGATCGACGACGCGTTCGCGCTGGACATGGCGATGGGCGGCTCCACCAACACGGTGCTGCACACGCTCGCCATCGCGCAGGAAGCGGGCATCGAGTACCCGATCGAGCGCATCAACGAAGTGGCCAAACGCGTCCCGCACCTGTGCAAGCTGGCCCCCGCTTCCGACTACCACATCGAGGACTGCCACAACGCGGGCGGCGTATCGGCCATCCTGAAGGAAATCGCCAAAAAGCCCGGGACGCTGCACCTGGAGCGCATCACCGTCACCGGCAAGACACTGGGGGAAAACATCGCCGAGGCGGAGATCAAGGACGACAAGGTCATCCGCCGTTTGGACAACCCGTACAGCGAGTCGGGCGGCCTCTCCGTCCTGTTCGGCAATTTGGCGCCGCAGGGCGCAATCATCAAGACGGGCGGCGTGGACCCGTCGATCAAGCGGCACGAGGGACCGGCCATTTGTTTCGACTCGCAGGATGAAGCGTTGGCCGGCATCGCGGGCGGCAAGATCAAGCCGGGCCACGTGGTCGTCATCCGCTACGAAGGCCCCAAGGGCGGCCCCGGCATGCCTGAAATGCTGGCGCCGACCTCCCAGATCGTCGGCATGGGGCTGGGCAAAGAAGTGGCCCTCATCACCGACGGCCGATTCTCCGGCGCCTCCCGCGGCATCAGCATCGGCCACGTCTCGCCGGAAGCGGCGGAAGGCGGACCGCTCGCCTTCGTCCAGGACGGGGACATCATCAGCATCGACCTGGAGGAGCGCTCCATCCACCTGCATGTCTCTCCCGAGGAACTGGAGCGCCGCCGAGCCAACTGGAACGGCTTCGAGCCAAAGGTAAAAACCGGCTACCTGGCCCGCTACTCCAAGCTGGTGACCAACGCCAGCCAGGGCGGCGTGCTGAAAATCTGATTTCGGTCCAAAACAACACGGGCACCTCACAAAGAGGTGCCCGTACGTTTGATCAAGATCTCGTCAGCACACGGACCGCCGTCGTGTACTTGTCCAACAGCTCCGGCACCGGCGCAAATCCGATCCCCGGCGCCTCGGGAACGGCGATCGTGCCGTCGGCGGCCACTTCCACCCAGGGGTCGATGATGTCTTCCTGCCAGTAGCGCGACGAGCCCGCCGTGTCGCCAGGCAGCGTAAAATTGGGCAGGGTGGTTACGGCGATGTTGTGCGCCCGGCCGATGCCCGATTCCAGCATACCCCCGCACCAGAGCGGAATCCCCTTTTCCACGCAGAGGTCGTGAATCCGTTTCGCCTCCGACAGTCCGCCGACGCGGCCCACCTTCATGTTGATGATCCGCGTGCTGCCCAGTTCAATCGCTTTGCGCGCATCCTCGTACGAGTGGATGCTTTCGTCCAGACAGATCGGCGTCTTCAGCTCCCGCTGCAGCTTGGCGTGGTCGATGATGTCGTCGTGGGCCAGCGGCTGTTCGATCATCATCAGATCAAACTCGTCCAACTGCTTCAGCACGTCCACGTCGTTCAGGGTGTAGGCGGAGTTGGCGTCGGCCATCATCGGAATGTCGCCGAATCGCTGGCGCAGCGCGCGGATCACCTCCACGTCCCTGCCCGGCGCAATCTTGATTTTCATCCGGCGGTAGCCCAGCTCCAGGTATTTCTCCACGTTGCGGAACAAATCGTTGATGTCCGCCTCGATCCCCAGGCTGACGCCCACCTCGATCCTGTCCTTGGTGCCGCCCAGCGCTCGGGCCAGCGGAATCCCCTGCTGTTTGGCGTACAAGTCCCAGTACGCGCCTTCGAGAGCGGATTTGGCCATGTTGTTGCGGCGAATCGGGGCAAACAGGCGCCCCACCTCGTCGGGATGGGCGATCTCCCCGTATTCAAACAGCATCGGCACGAGGAAATCCTCCATCATGTGCCATGCCGTTCCCACCGTCTCCTCGCTGTAGAGCGGTTTGCCGGAAACGACGCACTCCCCGTAGCCGACAAAATCCTTGGTGTGAACCTCCACCAGGATAAAATCGCGGATGATCTCGGTGCCAAAGCTGGTTTGAAACGGCGCTTTTAACTGCATGCTCATCTTGCGGAGCACGATCTTTTCGGCGTTCATGCTACCAGACTTCCTTTCCCCCAGTGGTATTTGACAGCCTGCTGGTGATTGCACTCTCTTTATACCACAGGGAGGTCTGGCGGGGAATCATTCAATTTCAAATTTTCCAAAATCAGACGACTTGTTGTTATGACCGCATCATTATTTCCCGATTCGGTTGTTACAGGACGCGGCGAGCCGTAACGAAGCGTTTCTCCCACGACGTGCCGCGGAATTTAGTATACGTCACGCCCGGTTTGCCGTAGGTATGCAGCAGTTTGTTGTCGCCGGCGTAGATCGCCACATGCGTGATATAGGTGGATGTCGGTTTGCTGCCGGACGAGCGGAAGAAGACCAGATCGCCCTTTTTCAAGCTGCTCTTGGATACTTTGACCCCGACTTTCGCCTGCGAACGGGACGTGCGCGGCAGGCTGATTCCCAGCGCTTCACGGTAGACGCGCTGAACAAACGACGAGCAGTCAAACGTGCGCGTCGTGCTGCTTTTCGAGCCGAATTTATACGGCGTGCCGAGATATTTGGTACCCACTTGAATGACTTTATCCGCCCGGGATTGGGTCCATTTTGCCTCAGCCACACCGTGGTTGCCGGGAAGTGGAGCCACCACCCCGGTGACGCCGAGGGCTGTACCCAACAAAATGGCGACAAGCGTTTTGCGAAGTTTCATGCTGTTTCTCCTCCCTTGTTGCAAAATCCTTGTTGAAAAATCGATCGCCGATTTCACGCTTGTCCTCTACTCTACCATCGCGTCACCGGTTGATAATTGTCAAATTCCTGGCAATTCCGCCGATCGTGGCTGTCAGCTATTTCTACTTGACACTGTCGTTCCCATAGCGGCGGGGAATCCTGCTTCCTTTTTTCATTCCCGTTTTCCAAAAACTGCTACCCCTGTATGCCAATTTTGTCCAGCGTAATCTTCATTTGTTCAACCGCCATACGGCTTTTGTCCCGGATGATTCCCAACACATTCCATATTGATCGCAGAATTACTGGAACTATTTGTAAGTAACCTGTCTGCCTGGATGAATGCTTGCAACCTGGACCGACTCGTCGTACAGTATATAGGAGCTTGTCATGGGCAGCGTGCTGAGAAAGCGCGCGTGTCGGGTAAAGAGGAGGTTCATGTTTTCATGCGACTGCGCAACATCCCTGGGGCCGAAGAGGCCCTGCGCGAATATCCCACGTTTGTGGACTTCCCGGACTCCTATCGCGGCAAATGGAGCGAGCGGTTTGGCAACGACCGTCCCATTCATGTGGAAATTGGCTGTGGCAAAGGGCGGTTTATCAACACGCTGGCCGAAAAACATCCGGACATCAACTTCATCGCCGTGGAATTGAAGGCGGAGGTAATCCTGCGCGCCGCCCAGCGGACGGAGAAGCGGGCAATCCCCAATCTGGCCTTTGTCCAGTACAATGCGGCAAACCTGTCTGACCTGTTCGCACCGGGCGAAGTGTCACGCATCTACCTCAACTTCAGCGATCCCTGGCCGAAGAAGCGGCACGCCAAACGGCGCCTCACCCACGCCAACTTTCTGATGGGGTACAAACAGGTGCTGAAGCCGTACGGAGAGATTCACCTGAAAACGGACAACGAACAGTTGTTTGAGTTCTCGCTCAACCAATTTTCGGACCAGCGTTTTCAGCTGCGCCACATCACATTTGACCTGCACCATTCGCCATTTGCCGAGGACAATGTGATGACCGAGTACGAGGAGCGCTTCTCCTCGCGCGGACAGCGCATCTACCGGATGGAAGCCATTTACCTGCCGGAGTAGCACGCGCCGGCAGCCGACAATCAGAAACAGACGAAACAAGCGCGGGTCAGCGTTGGCTTTCCCGCGCTTGTTGTTTTTGATTGGTGCTCAGACCGGGCCGATCGACGGCCAGGCCAGCTCGACGCCTTCCCGCACCAGGAGCCGCTGAAAATCGGCCAAATCCTGCGGCATGTTGCGGACAGCACGGGGGGAAATCCCCCGCTCGAGGCAGTAGCCGGCCAGAAAGCCGGCCGCTTCGCCGATATTCCACTCCACGGGGTGGAGCCGGAAGCAGCCGTTGGTAATGTGCGTGACCCCCGCATTCTTGCAGGCCGGCAGCAGATTCTCCATCCGGAGGGGAATCAGGCAGCCGAGCGGAATCTGGAACGGCAGGGAGGGAATGTACAGGTAGTTCCGGCCGCCCGTGCTGGGATGCAGGTCGATCCGGTAGCAGCCCACGCCGACGGAATCTTCGAACGTCTCCGCCTTGCCGTCTGGGCGGCACGCCGGACTGACGTGCTGTTCGAGCACGGTAAACTCCGCCCGGATCCGTCGGGATTCGCGGATGTAGGGGGACATGGCAAATCCGTCGTCCGTTCCAAGGACGTCCCGGCGCAGGCGCAGTCCGGGATATCCCTGTTTGCCGTCGGGCCTGGGCGCTTCCGTCTGCATCCAGTACAAGAGCGACAGGCTGAGCTGTTTCGCCTGATGCAGATGGCGCGTCCGCTCGTCCTCGCTGACGTCGATGATCGGGCCGAGCCAGTAGTCGTTTTGCGGCCAGTTGACCAGCGTGACGCTGCTCGGGTACAAACCTGCAGTGAAGTTGTCCTTGTCCGCAATCTGCCGGTAGCGAAACAGCGAGAAGCGGTCCGTCCCCGGAAACAGCTCGTAGCGAACGGGTTCATGGGTATCCGGCTTGACGCCTGTCCAGCTCAGCAGCTTGTCCGGCCAGAAATCGGGCTGGTAGTTCCGCCAGAACTCATAGCTGGCCGGTTTGTCGATCGTATGGTCTTCCCCTTCCAGATAGTCCATCGCAAACACATACGTGAACGACTGCATGTCCATCGGCTGCGGGTTCCCTTCCAGCGCATGGGGTTCGCCCGTTTCGCTGACGGATTCCGCTCCGGTCACGTATTCGACACCGGCCAGCGGCAGCAGGTCGCCGCACTCCGTCGCGTCGAGAAAATAAGGAGCCGCCAGTTCCACGCGATCCCCCGTCTCCAGATGGGTGACGGTCGCGGAGACGATCCGGTCTCCCACGGTGCGGGCCGCCGCAAGCCTGTGCCGGACGAGTATGGTCACCCTGCCGCTGTTGACGTACGGAGCCAGCATCTGGTGCAGAACGGCCAGCGCCACTTTCGGTTCATGACAGAGGCGGCTGACCGATCCGTTTCCCGGGTTGAGGTACGGGACGGCTCTCGCCGCTTCCGTAAGCGGATAAACATCGCGGTAATAGCGGCGCACGCCGTCGCGAAACGCCCGGTAACTGCGGGTACAGCCGAACTGTTCGATCCAGGGGTGTTCATCCGGCGGAACGGCCTGGCTGGTGAGCTGCCCGCCGATCCAGGATGTTTCTTCCGTCATGACGACGGTTCTGCCCAGTTTGGCAGCGGCCAAGGCAGCCGCACAGCCGCCCACGCCCCCGCCGATGATGACCAGGTCGGCATGAAGTTCCCGTATCATGTGCCTGCACTCCTTCCGCTTCGTTCACAAAATTGCTTTTAACTCCATTTTTGAAAGAATTTGTTATTTTTCTATTGTATGAGATGGGCTTCCGGGTGGCAAGGCAACCATACAGGAACATGCCGCCAAACGAGCGTCTGTTCACGAATGCTTCACAAACGGACACAGACGGGAAGTGTCGCGCCTGCTTTCGTTTGCCGACTGTGCGAAGTAATGATAAAATAGTTCGTGGTTTTTGCCGTTTTTTTCAAAAAAAGGAGGGAATATCTTGATGGATTTTGGAGCAGTAGCGTTAGAGTACCATTCTTTTTTCATGATCGTCCCCCTGCTGCTGACGCTCGCCTTTTACGGGTTCATCGTGTACGTTCTCGTCAGCCTGCTCCGCTTCATGAAGCAAAAAACGGAAAGCGACCGGGAACGCAACGCCAAGCTGGGCGAGCTGATCAGCTTGCTGCGTGAGACGAATGTCGGGCGCCTCAAAAACGAACAGGTTGATGAGAACCGATGAAAAAACAAATCTTGTCACTGCTTCATGAGGCGGGACTGTCCCGCTACGCGGAGCGCTTTGAACCGCTCATCCGCCCTTCATTCCGAATATTCACGCATCCTGTGGACGAGGAATCTCTGTCTCTTGGCACATCCAAAATCGGCGGCTGCCCCGATCTGCCGGCGGGAACACCCTGGCCGTATTGGAAGTCGTATCCGCTGTCGTTTCTGGGGCAGATCAACCTGGCCGAGCTGCCCCCTTTTCCGGAGAAGATACTGCCGGAGCGGGGATTGCTCCTCTTCTTTTTCGCCGCGGCGGCAATGTTCGACGACGATGAGTTCTACCACAGCGTGGAGAAAGCAAAAGTCTTGTTTGTAGCGGAAACGGACAGCGCTGACCTGAAGCGGACCGCGCCGCCAAACGAGCTGGACGATTACGATCCGCCCGTCCGTTTCTCTCCCTGCTCCCTCGACTATCGTGTGGAGTGGACCGTACCGCCCGCCGAATCGAGCGACATCGAACAGCTAGGCATGAGCTGGAACAAAAACCGGGACGATTTCGACCGATACTGGGAGCAGTTCAGAAAGCGTGTCTGGGAACAATTGCTTCATCCGGACGACATGAAAAATCGCCTGCTCGGCTGCCCCGACCAGATACAGGGGGACATGCAGCACGAATGTCAGCTTATGGCCTATCCCTCCACGGACAGAAACGATAAGGCGGCCCTGCTGCGGCAGGCTGTGCGCTGGCGGCTGCTGTTCCAGGTGGATTCGGAAGAGGAAAAGACGGGGATGATGTGGGGGGACATCGGCCGCCTCTACTTCTGGATCGAGCAAGAGGCGCTGGAGCGGGCCGACTTTTCCCTCGTCGTTTGCATCGATCAGTACCACTAAGCTGGACGATCGTAACAGGCTGCCCCGCCAGTGGGGACCGGCCGTCGAACGGCCCCCGCGAAAACAGACACTGTCGGGGCAATCGCGTCAGATGTCCCAAAAGGCCCGGGGGTTCTCCAGAAAGCGGCGGGTCAGTTGGTAGTGCTCCGTCTCTTCATAGCGGACCTCTGTCAGCGGTGATGTGTCGAAGCTGAGGATGCGGGCGCCCGGGAAGCCCATCAGGATTGGCGAGTGGGTGGCGATGAGAAACTGGGCTCCTTCCTCCACCAACTCCTGCATCAGGTACAAAAACGCGATCTGCCGCATCGGCGAGAGGGCTGCCTCCGGCTCGTCCAAAAGGTAGATGCCTTTGCCGCGAAAGCGGTGGGCAAACAGCGAGAAAAACGACTCCCCGTGCGACTGCTCATGCAGCGACCGCCCCCCATAGCTGCGATACCCGGTGGGATAGTCTTTCTCCACCTCGTCGATGTGGCTGGCAAACTGGTAAAAGCTCTCCGCGCGCAGAAAAAAGCCGTTGGTCACCTTTGGACGCCAGGAAAGGCGGACATAATCGCCCAGAGCCGCCTCTGCCCGGTCTACGTGGTAAAGGTTGTTACGGCTGCCGCCGGCGGTGTGAAAACCGCACTGGTAAGCCACCGCCTCCAAAAGCGTCGACTTGCCGGAGCCGTTTTCGCCGATAAAAAAGGTGACGCTGCTGGTCAAGGGGATTTCCTCCACACCCTGGTACGCAGGCAGGCTAAACGGGTACCCCCCTTTTGCGGGAAACAGCTCCCTGCGCAGGATAATGGCATGCAAATACATATATCTCTCCTCCACTCTCACGTTTCCCCGCTTCCTGGCCGATACTTCCAGTAAGGAGGGAGTGCGGTGAACAAGGCACAATTTCTCCAGGAAAAAAGCGCGTTTCACATGACCTATCCGGACAAGAGTGACCTCGCCTTTTACCGATGGTTCGTCGAACGGCATCCCGACCTTGCCATTGGCTGGTACCATCTCGGCCGCGAACGGGAGATGCGAAACGAAATAGACGAGGCGCTGGCCGCGTACCGCCAGGCGCTGCACGCCAAACACGGCCCTTACTCGGAAGAAGCGGCCGCGGTCTATCAGGACCTGCTGCGCAAACGCCGGCGGCGGTTGTGGGCCGGCAGAATCCGCCTGCTGCTCGCCTCCCTTTTGTTTTTCCACGCTCAATTTGCCTTTTCACCGGGGCTTTTGTCTGAGCCGGATAAGGCTGCTTCGACAGGCGCCGCATTTACTAATGGAAAGAACGCATCCGGCCAGGAGCGGCCGCACGTGGAAGTGATCGCCGTACCGGCCGGCACGGACGGCAAGCAGCTGCGCCATCACGTGTACGACTATGTGAGCGGGCGGCGTACAGCGCTCAAACAGCCGTACACGGTGCTGGTTGTCCCTGAAGTGACGGGAGCGCCGCTGTTTACGCCGCTGTTGTTTTACCGGCCGGGAGAACTGCACGGTCTGTTGCGGTATGACCCCGTCAGCCGCACCGTCTTGAGCCAGCAGTGGTTTGACCGTCCCTGCGCCTGCGATCAGCATCCGGCGGTGCGGACGGCCAAGCTCCAACTCGCAGAAGAACAGCGCACGCTGGAACACCTGCTGATCCTGCGCAGCGCCCTGTACCGCCACTACCAACGAAAAGGGAGCCTGCCCCAGAAGCTGAGCGATCTGGCTCGCTCCTATCCCGGCAACGCCCTGCCGGACATTCCTCCGACGCCCGCCTGGTACGGAGCCACGGACTGGGCATACCAGCCGGCTGCATTTCGCCGGGAAGCGGCCTGGGAAAGCATGCGCCACGTCGTCCCGCTGCGCGGCTATCCGGAGCCGTCGGTGCCGCTCGCGCCGCTGCAGATCCACGTCCACCTGGACTCGCACGCGATGACGCTGATCAGCGGACCGCACCTCGTCCGGCGCTATCCGATCGCCATCGGCAAAAACGGCTCGACGCCGGCAGGTTACTTTTCCGTACTGCAAAAAATCAGCAATCCCCGCGGTCCCGATGATATCTACGGAACGCGCGGCCTGATTTTTCAGCAGAACGGCTACGCCATCCACGGCACCAACCATCCCGCCAGCATCGGCCAGTCGGTCTCGCTTGGCTGCATCCGTCTGCACAACCGGGACGTCGAGGAACTGTATACGTTTGTCGCGCCAGGAACGGAAGTGATCATCTCCGCCCATGCCGCTCCCGTGCCCCGGTGGGCCAACCCGGCAGCGTTTGTCCTGCCGGCCGGCCGCGACGAGGAAACGCCCCGCGTCGTCTATCATTGGCTTCATTAACAGGATGGACGAACATGCTGCTGTCCCAATCCGGAATGGGGGCAGCGGCTCTCCTGCATCCGGTGGACAGAAACCGGCGAACCGTCGGCAAAAAAGCGCGCTCCCGCTGCGGGAACGCGCTTTGCTTATTCTTCCATATGGCTCAGGGATTCTTCTTCCTGTTCTTCTTCCGGATTCCACTGATCCAGCACTTTGCCCTGCAGGACTTTGCCTTTGATAAACTCCACCTGCTGGCTGCTGAATTCGTTCGTCCACGCGATCCCCAACTCTTCGGCCAGACGGACGACAGTCAGCAGTTCGGACCACGCCACGTAGCGTTTATACCAGAAGAACTGGGGCTGTTCGTTCATATACGGATACAAATCGTCAAAATCGGTGTGTTTACAGTCGAGAGCACGTTCAAAATTTACCTTGGCCCGCCGCAACTGCTCTACAAAAAACGCCTGCAAATCCACTTGTGCGAAGTCTGTCATAGACCGTCCCTCCTGTCTCCCGATTTATGTGTATTGTACCACGCGGGAGAGGAAGTGCAAATAGTCGAAAATATGCTAACTGTTCAGCAGATTTCCACTGTCAGCGGTTGCGGCCGTTTCCTGGCGAGTGCCTGCCGCCTCCCGCATCTTCGGGCGGCGGCGGCGGCAGCTCAATGCCGTTCGGGGGCAATTGCTGGCCGTTTGGTTGGACGATATCCGGCGGAATCACCGGCGTTTCGCCGCCAGAAGGCTGATCGTCTGCAGGCTGACCGGTTCCGTCCTGTCCCTCTGTTCCGGTGGACGGGTACTGGCCGTTTCCTCCCTCGACCGTGCCGTCGTCCTCATGCGTGCCGCTGTCGTCGTGGTGCTCCCCTTCCTGCAGCAGCTGCTCCAATTGCTTCGTGTTGATTTCAGCGATGTTGGACGGCTCCAGTTCCCTGCCATCCGCATCATGGGGAACGACGACATACTTGTACATGACCGGAGAGTCCAGCGTATCCACGTGCCTGTTATCCTTCACTCCAGCGGCGATCAACTGGCGATTGTCCGGATTGTCCGGAGATACGCGGTACACGTCGTACGTATAGTCGTCATCCCCGCCGGACCAGGTCAATATCACTTTCAGCGAGTTGCCTTCCAGGGTCAGGTCGGCGGAGAGGTGCACGGAAGCAGCCTCTTTTTTCTCCTCTTCGTACCGCTTCATGCCTGCCGGCGGTTCAAAATCCCGTACCGGTTCTCCTTTCAGGCCTTTTTTCAGGACAGTGGCGAACATTTTGGCCGTCAGACTGCTGCCCTCGCGCATCAGGTGCTGGGCATCTTCCTTGTCATAGCCCATCCAGACCGCGCCTACGTACTCCGGCGTGTACCCGACGAACCAGGCGTCCTTGTTGACGCTGCTGTTGCCGATGAGGGACTGCGTCGTCCCGGTTTTTCCGGCAACGTGGCGGCCGGAAATCCGCGCGTTGCGTCCCGTCCCTTCCTTGACCGCACGCTCCAACATGGTGTGTACCTTCCATGCCGTTTCCGGTTTGATCACCTGCTCCTGTTTCGGCTGGTAAACTTTCTGGATGCCGCCCCGTTCGTTCTCCATTCGCTCGATCACGTGCGCTTCAGACACCACCCCGCTGTTGGGGAAAGCCGTGTACGCCTGCGCCATTTTCAACGGCGACGTCCCTTTGTCCAGACCGCCCAGCGCGATCGCCAGGTTGCGGTCTTTTTCCGACAGGTTAATGCCGAATTTTTCCAGATACTTCAACGAGGTCCCGATGCCGATTTCGTTCAGCAGCCAGACCGCCGGCACGTTCAACGAATCGATCACAGCGCGGGTCATGCTGACGGAATCGCTGTACTTGTTGTTGTAGTTTCGCGGCTCGTAGCCGTTGAAATCCTGCCGCTTGTTGGAGAGCGACGAATTAGGGCCCCATTTGGAATCCGAATCGATTGCCGGCGCGTAAACGGCCAGCGGCTTGAACGACGAACCAGGCTGGCGCTGCATGTCGGTCGCCAGGTTGAAGCCTTTTGGCTTGTAATCGCGGCCGCCCATCATTGCGGCGATGCCGCCGGTTTTGGCGTCGATGACGATCATCGCTGACTCCACGGCCCGCTGCGGCCCCGGTTTCGGGAAGTTGGCCGGGTTGTCATACGCCTCCACCATGGCGTCCTGCATTTTCGGGTTGAACGTGGTGTAAATCTTCCAGCCGCCGCGGTACAGATCCTCTTCCGTAACGTCGTACTTCGCCTCGGCCTCACGGATCACGTAGTCGTAAAACGCCCGGTAGCCTTTTTTCAACCCGCCGCCTGCCTTCGTCTCATCGGTCTCTTCCGGCACCGGTTTGGCTTGGGCCGTCACCTTTTGCTCCTGGGTGATGAAGCCTTGCTCGCTCATCAGGCGCAGCACGGTGTCGCGGCGCAATTTCGCCTTGTCCGGATTGTTAAACGGCGAGTAGGTGGTCGGCGCTTTCGGAATGGCCGCCAGCATGGCCGACTCGTGCAGATCGAGCTGGGTTACATCTTTGTCAAAATAGCGCTGGGCGGCGTCACCCACGCCGTAGGCGCCTTCCCCGAAGTAAATCTGGTTCAGGTACATCTCCAGAATCTGATCCTTGGAATATCGGCGTTCCAAGGCCATAGCGATGCAGACTTCCTTCGTCTTGCGCCAAAACGTCTGTTCCAGGGAGAGGAATACTCGTCGTGCGAGCTGCTGCGTGATCGTACTGCCCCCTTCCGCGAGCGACCCCTTGCGGATGTCGTTGATGATCGCGCCGCCGATCCGGAACATGTCCACGCCTTTGTGCTCAAAGAAGCGACGGTCTTCTGTTGCGATAAAGGCGTTGATCAAATGATCCGGCATCTGGGTGAGCGGTACGTATTTGGTGTTCTTTTCACGCAGCAGTTTCGTGATTTCATTACCGTCTTTGTCATAAATCACCGTAGGCTCCGATTTCAGTGCCTCCAGTTTCTGTATCTGCGTTTCAATCATTTTTTCACCGGCGTACAGCAAGACAAAGTATCCGCCGATGACGCTGAAGATTAGAAAGACCGTAAAGGATACGGCAAACATCAGCAATTTCTTCTTTTTCTTCTTCCCTCGTTGCTTGGCCTTTGTTGCCATGAATGACCTCCTGGTTACTTTCTCTCTCCCACATCATATAGACGGAACCTTTTCAAAAAAGTTTCTGTCCGCCCCCCGTCTATGATTCCATATCTGCGCCCGTTTGTCACTGGAAAAAGCCTGTCTCCCAAGGAGAACAGGCTTTTTCACGCAATAAGAGTATTTACAAAAAGGGATCGTTACTTGAGCAGCTTTTCCGCTTCTGCCACCACGTTGTCCACGGTAAAACCGTACTCTGTCATGATCCGTTCGCCCGGAGCGGATGCGCCAAACTGGTTGATGCCCAGCACTTTGCCGCCGTCGCCGACATAGCGCTCCCAGCCCAGCGGAGAGGCCATTTCCACAGCCAGACGGGCTTTTACCGTCGGCGGGATCACGGCGTCGCGGTACTCCTGCGGCTGCCGTTCAAACAGCTCCCAGCTCGGCATGGAGACAACGCGCGCCTGAATGCCTTTGGCGGCCAGCACTTCGCGAGCCTGCATGCAGAGGGAGACTTCGGAACCGGTGGCGATCAGGACGAGCTGCGGGTTGCCGTCCGGCGCGTCGGCCAGTACGTAGGCCCCTTTGCCTACCCCTTCGGCCGCCTTCTCGATCGTTTCGTTGAGCACCGGCAGGTTTTGACGCGTCAGCACCAGGATGACTGGCTCATCCGTGCGGGAGATGGCGTACTTCCACGCTTCATTGGTCTCCACGGCGTCGGCCGGACGCAGCACTGTGAGACCCGGCATCGCCCGCAGCGAAGCGAGCTGTTCGATCGGCTCGTGCGTCGGTCCGTCTTCCCCGACGGCGATCGAGTCGTGCGTGAAGACGTAGACCACCGGCTGCTTCATCAGCGCGGACAGGCGGATGGCCGGACGCAGGTAATCGGAGAAGACGAAGAACGTGCCGCCGTATACCTTCAGTCCGCCGTGCAGCGCCATCCCGTTGAGGGCAGCTCCCATCGCAAACTCGCGCACACCAAACCAGATGTTGCGGCCGTCGTAGCTGCCCGGCAGGAAGTTCCCCGCCTCTTTGATCATGGTGTTGTTGGAGTGAGCCAGGTCAGCGGAACCGCCGAACAGGTACGGAACCGTTTTGGCCAACGCGTTGATCGCATTGCCGGATGCAGCGCGGGTGGCCAGCTTGGTTCCCGCTTCGTAGGTCGGCAGTTGGCTGTCCCAACCAGCCGGCAGTTGACCGTCCGCAGCCGTCTGGAACTGACGGGCCAGCTCCGGATACGCCTTGGCGTATTCGGCAAAGCGTTCGCGCCATGCCGCTTCCGCTTGTTCACCTGCTGCCGCCAGTTTGGCGTAGTAGTCGGCTACTTCCGCAGGAACGTGGAATTCTGCGTCATGCGGCCACTGGTAGTTTGCCTTGGTCAGCTTCACTTCTTCCTTGCCCAGCGGTGCGCCGTGGGACGCGTTGGAGCCGCCTTTGTTCGGGCTGCCGTAACCGATCACCGTCTTTACCTCGATCAGGGTCGGGCGATCCAGATCCTGCTTCGCTTCGGCGATGGCCGCCTCGATCGCCGCCAGATCGTTGCCGTCCTCGACGCGCAGGTACTGCCAGCCGTACGCCTGGTAGCGCTGCGCCACATTTTCCGAGAAGGAACGGGACAGCTCGCCGTCAAGCGAAATGTCGTTGGAATCGTAGAGCACGATCAGCTTGCCCAGCTTCAGGTGGCCGGCCAGCGAAGAGGCCTCGCTGGAGACGCCCTCCATCAAATCGCCGTCGCCGCAGATGACGTAGGTGTAGTGGTCGACGATGTCAAACCCGTCGCGGTTGTAGACAGCCGCCAAGTGCTTCTCCGCCATCGCCATCCCGACAGCCATGGCAATCCCCTGACCCAGCGGACCGGTCGTCGCGTCCACGCCGGGCGTGTGACCGTACTCCGGATGGCCTGGAGTCTTGCTGCCCCATTGGCGGAAGTTATGTATGTCTTCCAACGAAACATCGTATTTCATCAGGTGCAGCATGGCGTATAATAGCATTGAACCATGTCCCGCAGACAGCACGAAGCGGTCCCGGTTGATCCATTGCGGATTGCGCGGGTTTACCTTCATAAAACGGCTCCACAAGACATGCGCCATCGGTGCCGCTCCCATCGGCATCCCCGGGTGGCCGGAGTTGGCTTTTTCGATAGCGTCAATGGCCAGCGTGCGGATCGTGTTGATCGCCAGTTGATCGACAGACGTGTGCTGAGTCATCAAGCAAATCCTCCCTGCGTTTTTTTACGGGTAAACGACGAACCAATTATAGCACAGTTCGGCGGCACAATCATGTCCGACGTGGAAAAAGGAGGTGGTCCGGGTTGATGTCGACCCTGTATCTGATCATCGGCATCGTATTGGGACTGGCCGGTTTCGGCATGCTGTTTTACGCCATGTCAAACTCCCCGCTGAAACAAAAACGGGATCAGGCGCTGCGGAAAAAAAGCGCGGAGCAGCACCGGGGGGCAAAAGAAGTGCAGGGGGAGTGACTGCGCTCTTCCCAACAGCTCGGCCGGCACGCTGACTCAAAATAAATGAAAGCGGCTTCTTCAGCCGCTTCGTTGACAGATGGGAAAACTTGGCGGAATAATTAAAATGTTTGCAATCATGTCGTAAAACGTTGGAGGTTTGCATGAGCAGAAAATGGTTCACCATGCCCGCCGCCGTCCACCTGTTTCTCCGGCGGGGAAACGAGCTGCTTTTGCTGCGCCGCTTCAATACGGGCTACGAGGACGGCAACTACAGCGTCCCTGCCGGACATCTGGACGGCGGAGAGGAAGTGAAGGCAGCGGCCATTCGGGAAGCAAAAGAGGAATGCGGCATCGACATCGACCCGGCCGATCTGGACGTGGTCGGCGTGATGCACCGCAAATCGACGGACGAGCGGATCGACTTCTTTCTCACCGCCAGCACGTGGTCAGGCGAGATCGTCAACGCCGAGCCGGATAAATGCGACGAGCTGCGCTGGTGCGACATGGACGACCTGCCCGCCAACGTGATCCCGTACGTCCGTCAGGCGATTCACAACTACCGCGTGGGCAAGTGGTTTGACAGCTTCGGATGGGACGAGCAAGGCTAGACGCCGCTCCTCACCGGGCCTTGACCGTTATGAGCCAGGGACCGGCAGCCAGATGTGAAACGACAGAACGCCGTCGCGGTAGTCTGCCTTGATGCTGCCGCCGTGCAGTTCGACGATGCTCTTGACGATGGCCAGCCCCAGCCCGGAACCGCCTGTTTTGCGCGAGCGGGACTGCTCCACCCGGTAAAAGCGTTCAAACAGTCGGTTCAGCGCCTCCGGGGCCATCTCATCTGCCCTGTTGGCCACCGACAAGCGGATGCCGTCTGCCTCTCGGGCGAGCGTTACGCCGATGCTGCCCGGTTTTTTGCCGTACTTGATCGCGTTGCTGAACAGGTTTTCCAGCACGCGCACGAACTTTTCCGGGTCCACGCTGACGTACAGCCGTTCGTCGGGCAGCGCTTTGCAAAAGCTGAGCTGCTGTTCCTCCGCCAGCGGCACGTACTCCTCCACCAACTGCTCCACCAGTTCGTTCATGCAGATGGTCTGCCGATAGAGCTGGACCCCTTGGCCGCTGAGCGTGGTGTATTCGAACAAATCCTCCACCAGCCGCTTCAGATGTTCCGCCTTCTCATAGGCGATCCGCGTGTACTCCTGCTGCTCCAGCCCTCCTGCAGGGTGGTCTTTCAGCAGGCGCAGGTAACCGAGCACCGAGGTGAGCGGCGTGCGCAAATCATGCGAGACATTGGTGATCAGTTCGTTTTTGGTCTTCTCCGCCTGCCGTTCCCGTTCGATGTTTTCCTGCAGATCCTGCGCCATCCGGTTGATGTTGCGGGCAAGCGAGCCCAGTTCGTCTTCGCCCCGCACCTCGACGCGGTGATCCAGCTTGCCCTGCGAGATGACGAGCAGGCTGTCGGCCAATTCCTCGATATAGCCTGTTTTCCGCCTGGTAAACCGATAAAACAGATAAATGAGGACAACTAAAAACACAGGCACAGAAATCATGTTGACCCCTGTGCTCTCATAGCGGATGTTCGCCTCCGGCATCCCGCGGGCGATCAGGTAGCCTTTTTGTCCGGCCAACTCCACCGGGTAAAAGGCGACAAACTCTTGGGGGTGGAACACGTTGAGATCAAGGCGCAGCTCCATCGCCCTGCTGATGACGCTGTACAAATCGACCTGGCTCTCTGTGGCCTTGGCGGACTTGAGCAGCACCTTGCCATCCAGGTTGACCAACAGCATCCGCAGCCCGACATCCTGCTCGAAGTTGTCCAGCATCGGCTGCAGGGCCGATATGTCCGTTTCGCTCTGATCCCGGATGATCGTGGCCAGATGCCTTGTCTCCCAGTCCATCCGCTGCATGCTTAGGGTGTAGTCGACGTACGGCCGCTTATACAGCGTCTCGGTCATCCCGTGGGCGAGAGTCGCCGCCAGGAGGGCAGCCAGCAGGCAAAAAACAAAGGTGGTGATCAACTGCAGGCGCAGGCTCCGCCGAAAGTGTTCCACGGCGCGCCGAACGGCTTTCATCGTCCAGCGGTACAGGCGGCGAGTCACGTTAAACGGCGACAGCCCTCTAAACAACGCTCTCAATTTTATACCCCACTCCCCACACGGTTTTGATGTATCGCGGCTTACGTGTATCTTCCTCAATCTTTTCGCGAATTTTCCGGATGTGAACCATCACCGTGTTGTCCGACTGGCAAAACGGCTCCTTCCACACCCGCTCGTAGATCTGTTCCGTGCTGAATACGACGCCCCGATTGCGGGCCAAGAGCTCCAGAATGGCAAATTCGGTCGGCGTCAGCTTCACGTCCCGGCCGTTCACTTTCACCTCGCGCGTCGCCGTGTTGATCGTCAAATCGCCGATCTCGATTTCGTCTTCCCGGGCCGTGTATCCCTGATTGAGCCGCAGGTATCGCCGCAGCTGCGACTTGACGCGGGCCACCAGTTCCAACGGGTTGAACGGCTTGGTCATGTAGTCGTCCGCTCCGGTGCTAAGGCCGTAGATCTTGTCCATGTCCTGCGATTTGGCGGACAGCATGATGATCGGCATGTGCTGTTCTTCGCGGATTTTCAGACAGGCTTGAATGCCGTCCAGCCGCGGCATCATGATGTCCAGGACGAGCAGGTGCACCTCGTTTTGCTTGAGGACCTCCAGCGCTTCCATACCGTCAGCCGCCTTCAGCACGCGATACCCCTCGTTTTGCAGGTAAATGGCGATCAGGTTGCGGATCTCCTCGTCGTCATCCACGACCAGCACAGTGATTTCCTCCACTCTCATTTCCCCCCGTGGTTGATTCTGTTTCGACGGACACGGCCCAGCACTTCTGCCTGATCAGCCAGTACGCCGCCCCGATGCACAACAGCGCGGCCAAGGTAATCCGGCCGTACATTTGCACGCCTTGGGCGATCACGTCCAGATGGCGGCCAAACAGGCGGCCGGCCCAAAAATAGTTGATGGTCCAGACGAATCCGGTGGGCAGGGCGTAGATCGCGTAGCGGCGCAGCGGCATGCGCTGGATGCCCACCAGATACGGCACCAGATGGCGCACGACCGGAAAGAAGTAGCTGAGGCAGAGCGCCCAACTGCCGTACTGCTCTATCAGCTGCTCCGCTTTGGTCAGATAGCGCTTGCCTTTGCCCTTGCGGACGACCCACTGCAGAATCGGTGCACCTACGTTATACCCCAGCACGTACCCGAGTGACAATCCGGAAACGACACCCAGATAGACGGCTGCAAACGCCGGCAGCGGGTCCAGCCACCCTTGGGCAGTAAGGGCCCCAGCCGACATGACGATCATCTCGTCGGGAATCGGCATGCCGACAATGCCCAGCCACAAGGAGAAAAACAGCGCGAAATACCCGTATTGTTCCACCATCTGTGTCAGGAAGTCAGCCGGCATCGTGATTCCCCCGCTTCCGGCAGACGTAGACAAACGCAAACGGAAGATTGAGCGGCACAAAGCGGATCTCCACGCGGCCAAACCGCGCCGCCAGCTGCTTTCTCATCTGCAGCGAGTATTGGAAACAGACGAACACGCCCCCGGGCCTCAGCGCCGCTTCCACCTGGTCCATGATGGCGTCCCGCAGTTCCTGCGGAAAATTGGCAAACGGCAGCCCGCACACCACCGCGTCCAGCCGTTCGATGCCGCATCTTTCCATGATCCCGGTCAGCTCCCGCGCATCCCCGCCGACATGCAGGTCCGGATAACGCGCGGCCAACTGCCGGCGCATCCCGTCATCCTTCTCCAGAATCAGCGCCGTACAGCCGGGTGGTTTCAGCTCACGGATCATCCGGGTAAACACGCCCGTGCCCGCCCCCAACTCCGCCACGGCTGTCGCTGTCGTCCAGTCAATCGGCGCCAGCATCCGCCGGGCAAGCTGGCGGGAACTTGGCATGATGCTGCCGACCGTTCGGGGCGAGCGCAAAAACTTGCCGGCAAACAGCAGCCCGTCCGCAATCGGCCCCCGTCCCGGCGTCGGCATGCCTATCCGTTCAGACGTGCCTTTCATCATTCCTGTCACTCCCTCTCTTTGTTGTCCCTATCCTATCGCTGAAACCTTAGCAAAAAGAGAGAGAAATGCTTAAGAATTTCTGAAGATTGCCGGCGGTGGCCTGAAGCGGATCTTGCTGCATACTTCTCCAGTCATAAGAAAAAACAGTCTTTCTAGACTGTTTTCCTCTTGCGCAGGGCAGCCAGCGCCTGCACCATCTCCTCCTTGTCGATGATGCCGAGCTGATACAGTTCACGGATTTCGTCTTCGATCAACAGGAGGTCCCCCTCCGGGTCGCCGGTGTAGATGAACAGACCATATCGCTGCAAAAAGGCATTCAGGTCGAAGTCGTCCGGCCGTTCCTTCAACGCTCTCCCTCCAGATCGGCCGCCATGCGGGTCAGCACGGCATCGTAGTCAAACTCGACGGCAAACCCGGTGATAACGATAATGTTGGCGTGCGGGTACGCTTCCTGCCAGGCGGCCTGCTCCTCCGGTTTCAGCCCGACGATGTACAGCGGATCGCGGGACAATTGCTCGTCTTTCGCCAGCAGCCGTAAAAACTGATGGCACTTTTCCTGTTCGACAGCGGCGTTGAGGACGATGACGCATCGCTCCACTTCGCCTGTTCGGCGCATCTCCTGCATCATCTGAAACGTCTTGGCTGAAGGCACCAGCGCGTTCAGCTCGGGAAAGCGGTCAAGCAGTTCGTCAAGCCAGTCGTCTTCTTCCCATGCCAGGTAGTAGATCAGTCCAGTAGACATCATAGACAACCCCTTATGTGCAGATAGATCGCAGTTCAATTTAATGTGTAACTTCCTGTTAGTATATCACGTCGGCGGAGCATCGTCGTCCCCGGCGAATCGCTTGACTTCGACAAAACCATCCCGTAAGGTGGATACAGCATGACAAACTGTTTGGAAAGAGGTATGGTTCACGTGAAAAAGAAGTACCTTTCCCTGCTGTTTTTGGTCGCCTTCCTCACCATGCTGGGTTTTGGCATCATCATACCGATCCTTCCGTATTTCGCCGAAGACGTCGGCGCCTCTTCACTGCAGATCGGCATTCTGTTTGCCAGCTACAACATCATGCAGCTGTTGTTCGCTCCCATCTGGGGCATGCTGTCCGACCGGATCGGGCGAAAACCGTTGATCGCCTTTGGCTTGTTCGGATTTTCCGTCACCTTCATCCTGTTCGGCCTGGCTGAAAGCTATGCCGAGATGCTGGCCTACCGGATCATCGGCGGGATCGTCTCAGCTGCCGCAATGCCGACGGTCACGGCGATGGTGGCCGACCTGTTTCCGCCTGATGAACGGGCGAAAGGTATGGGCGTGATCGGGGCCGGAGTCGGCCTCAGCTTCGTGTTTGGTCCCGTTCTCGGCGGCCTGTTGAGCGGATGGGGCTTTGGCGTTCCGTTTTTCGTCTCCGGCGGCGTGGCGCTGTTGACGTTTCTGATCATTCTGTTTGCGCTGCCGGAAAGCCTGCCGCGGGAGAAGCGGACGGGCAGTTCCCGGGTCAAGCGGGGGAATCCGCTGACTGCACTGTTTGGACCGCTCTCGCTTTTGTACGGCATCATGTTCATCGTCTCGTTTGCCTTTGCCGGTCTGGAGACGACCTTTGCCCTCTACATAAACGATTTGTACGGGTACTCATCGAAAGACCTCGGCTACATGTTTCTCGTCATGGGGATCATCTCCGCCTTCGTGCAAGGTGGACTGATCGGCAAAATGGTGAAATCGCTGGGCGAGCCGCTCGTCCTGGCCATCGGCCTGATCCTCTACGGCATCGGTTTCTTTGCCATTCCGCTGGCCGCCAATTTCTGGGCGCTGACACTCACGCTCTCCCTGTTCGGAGCGGGGCAGGGCATGATTCGCGCTACCGGTACGGCAATGATCACGCAGCGGACCACCCAGGGCCAGGGTGTCACCAGTGGAACGATCAGCTCCATCGACAGCCTGGGACGCATCCTCGGTCCGCTGGCCGGCGGTGCCGTCTACGAATGGTACCAAAGCGGTCCGTTTCTCCTCGGCGGCATCTTGATGGTCGTCATGCTGATCTTGTTCCGCGCCCGCTACCACCGGCTGCCGGAGCCCAGCGCCCAAGCGTAGGATGACTACCATCCTTTTGTAATCGAATACCCTGTGAAAACGGGGAAGGCCTGGTCAAGTCCGTGCCTTCCCCGCTGTTGTTTTTACAATGAGCAGCGTTTGCCTGCTCTCCCGTCTAGCCCTCCTGCCGCTCCATCCACTCGCGGTACAGAGCGTCGATCTCCTCCGTCAAGTGCTCCAGTTCCTGCTGGTAGTCGATCAGTTTCCGGTAGTCCGTCTCGCCGCCGGACAGCAGGGCCGTCACCTCATCCCGCCGGGCTTCCCGCTCGGCAATCGCCCGTTCCAATTCCGCCAGCTTGTACAGGTTGGGCCGCTTGCGGGAACTGGCCGGTTTCATCGTGTGCGGCATTGTTTCAGAATGCGGGCTCTGTTCACGCTGCAGCGGCTCCACCGCTTTCCGCTTGTTCTCCGCTGTCCGGCTGGCTGCCCCGCTGAGCCGCTGTCTTCGTTTTTCCCGCGCTTCTTCAAAGGTGCCCTCGTAGTGGACCAGCCGGCCGTTTTCCACCCAGTAAACGCCGTCCACCATCTTTTGCAAAAAGTACCGGTCGTGGGAGACGATGAGCAGTGATCCCTGAAAGTCGGCCAGCGCCTCCTCCAGCGTTTCGCGCGCCTCGATGTCCAGGTGGTTGGTCGGCTCGTCCAGCACCAGCAGGTTGATGTCCTGGTGCATCAACTGCGCCAGCCGCAGGCGCATCCGCTCCCCGCCGCTTAACTGGCTGATCTTTTTGAACACCTGTTCGCCGTAAAACATAAACGCCGCCAGCCGGTGACGCGCTTCCGCCTCGGAGACGGCCGCCGTCTCGCGAAACACGTCGATCACCCGCCGCTCCTGGTCCCCCTCCAGCGCCCGCTGGGAGAGATAGCCGAGCTTTACACTGCTTCCGATCCGTACCGTACCCGCGTCGGGCGGAAGCTCGCCCACCATCATCCTGATCCACGTCGACTTGCCGCAGCCGTTGGGCCCGAGGATCGCTTTTCGTTCGCCGTACCGCAGCAGAAGAGAGGCGCCGTCAAACAGCTGCTTTCCCCCGAACGACTTGCTCACACCCTCCGCGACCAACACCTCTTCGCCGCTCCGCTCCGCCTTGTGAAACTCCAGGCCCATCCGCTTCGCTTCCAGACGGGGCCGTTCGATCCGCTCCAGCCGGTTCAGCGCCTTTTCCATGCTTTTCGCCCTGCGGTGAAACGCCTCGTTGGGCGGATTGGAGCGGTTGCCCCACTCCTTCAGCCGTTTGATCGCTTCCTGCATCTTTTTGATCTTTTTCTGCTGCTCCTGGTACTCGGCAAACTGGTGCAGCAGCCGCTCCTCCCGCTCTTTGACGAAGGCGCTGTAGTTGCCGGTGTAGTGTTCCACCACGCCTCCGTCGAGGTGGTAGATGGAACTGACCACAGCGTCCAGAAAGCTGCGGTCGTGCGAGATAATCAGCACCGTTCCCGGATAGTCGCGCAAAAATCCCTCCAGCCACTCCATCGCCTCCAGGTCGAGATGGTTGGTCGGCTCATCCAGGAGCAGTACGTCGCTCTGTTGGCAGAGCAGTTTGGCCATCCCGGTCTTGGTCTGTTCCCCTCCGCTCAACCGCGAAAAAGGCGTGGACAAAAATGCCTCGGAGAGACCCAGGCCGTCCGTCACCTGTGCCATTCGGGCTTCCCACTGATAGCCGTCCAGCCGCTCAAACTCGGACTGCAGCGTCTGGTAGCGCCCGATCAGCCGCTCCAACTCACGATCCGCTTCACTGACGCGGCTCATCTCCTGCTCCAGAAAACGCATCTCTTCCTGTATCGCCAGGACGTCGCCAAAGGCGCTGGCGATCACGTCCCGCGCCGTCCATTCCGGCGGATACTGCGGCGACTGCGGCAGGTAGGCCCAGCGGATGCCCTTCGCCCGAAATACCTCTCCCGCGTCGGGCTGCTCCAGGCCGGCCAACAGCTTGAACAGCGTGGTTTTGCCGGCGCCGTTCGGTCCGACGATGCCGATCCGCTCCCCCGCCTTGATTTCCAGCGTGACATCCCGCAGAACGGGGTCGATTCCGAACGACTTTTGCACGTGTTGGGTTGCGATGATGATCATGAAAATACGCCTCCTTGGGTTGTGCCACCGCCCTGCCCGACAAACAGGTCCGGCCAAGCGGGCCCGCTCCCGCTCAGGAAACGTGAATATCGCCTCCTCCTCCGGGCCACACAGGCGCCGTCGGCCGTTTTTGGACGCAAAAAAGCCGCAGGCCTACACCTGCGGCATCGTTGCACAATCGGACAGACGATGGGTTATCGATGCATGGTACGCCTTGGTTGATTCCGCTCAATTGTATGGCTAAAAAAGGGCAGACTACCCCCTTGGCGGAATTCCTCATGCGTCATGCTGGTAACTTCTACCACAAACCACGCTTGAACAGCCCCAAACACGTACCTGCACCTCCTTACCCAAGATAATCGCACCAATCGTTTCTATACATTCTACTTTACAGCATCCGGTTTGGAAAAGGCAACAAAAAACCGGACCCTCATCGGCCCGGCTGGATCTTCTGCTGTTCAAACAACGGCTGTTTCGTATCGGCATCGTAAAACTGGATGGTCGTGTTCGGCGGCAGTTTCACCCGGGCGACCAGATACGGATAGGTGATCACCTGGGCGTAGAGCCTGCCCGGTTCCGGCTTGGTCTGCTTGACGTACACCTTGAGCTGCTCCAAGCTCCACTCCGTACCGGTCACCTTCAAACCGTAACCGGGATTGGGCGCCTGACCGAGGGCGATCACGTACAAGTCACCCAGGTTGTGCACGCCCCGCTGCTCCTTCACCTTCTGGACAAATGCTTTCTCCTCTGCGCTCAATTGCCCGTTCTCAAGCACTTTGAACGCATCATCGTCTCCTTTTGGCTTCACGATATCCACCTCCTTCGTGGTTGGGTTCCATTGAATCGAAAGCCCCGCCTGTTCGATTACCCAGCGAAGCGGCAGATAGACAGTGCCGTTGTACTCCCGGGCTCCGTGCTCGATCGTGGTCCACTTCCCGTCGACGGCCACCTCGCCGGTGTTCAGCTTGAAAGCAAGAGTCCTGTTTGATGGCAGCGACAGCACCCCTGTATTGCCCTCCACCTTCCAGGCGGCTTGCAGAAACTCGCTCACATCCGCCGCAGCCGCATAGGTTCGCTGGTTGACTGTAATCGCCTCGTGCTTCCATTGCACGGCGTGACCGTTTACTGTGATCTTGGCGGTTACATCAGCCACAGCCGGAACGGTGAGGAGCAGTTGCAGCCCGACGGCGCAGGCCACAGCCTTCTTCCATTTCATGCGCAATTCCTCCAATCTGTTACATCATGTGTTGCTGTTTACCTTGTATGACTGCTTGGAGATGGGAAATGTTTCATGAACATCCAAAACCGCTTCGACCATAGTCAGCGGATCAACATACTGCCCACCATCAGCACGGCGGGAATCGTCAAGAGTGCGAGCAGCGTGGAAAAGACCGTCGTCATCGCCCCCATCTCCTCATCGGCCGCGTACCGGGCGAACAGGATGGACGCCATCGCCACCGTCGGCATGGCCACCTGAACAATCGCGACGCGGGTAATCTCCGCGTCCACGTGCAGTTGGGACAACAGCAGCGCTGCCGAGAGCGGAAACACAAACAGCTTGAACATAAGCGGCACGCCCAACAACGGCAGGGACACCTGCCGCTTGTTGCGCAGGAGGAGCGGCAGCAGCATGCCGATGTAGAGCATCGCCAGAGGAGAAGCCAGCCGGGCCAGCGCTGCAGCCAACTGCTTCACCGGTTCCGGCGGCGTCAGGCCGGACATCGCAAAGCCGAGACCGGCAACGATGGCGATCATCGGAATGTTGACCATCGCTTTCAGTCCCTTCAGCGAGAACCTCGCTTTCTCCTGCAGCATCATCACCGCCACGGTCCACATGACAAAATCAAGTCCGGCGTCAAAGACGGCGGCGAGCACCGCCCCTTTCGGCCCAAACAGGGCAGCGCACAGGGGAAGGCCGATAAATCCAGTATTGCCCAAACCGGAGAGAATAGCCAGTTCGCGCCGCTTTTTGGCAGACAGCGGCAGCGTTCGCGCCCCCAGCCAGCCGATGAGAATGCCCAGGCAGTTTAATAGTACAGAAACAACGAATATTCCGAAGATTTGCAGCATGAGACGATCGTCAATCGGCGTTTGAAATACCCCGTCTAATATGATGCAGGGCATCGCCACATTGACAATAATCGTGATCAGGAGCTGGCGGGAATCGGCCGCGAGCGGCTGGCGGATGCCGATCACCGCACCGATGCCGATGATCGCCGCCATCACCAGGATCGATTGAATAAGCGTGTTCATTTCCATCGTCGACGACCTCCGGTGCCTCGTCCCTGTGCTACATCTCTACCGGCTGCCAGGTGAGGCCGTTCGGTTCTCCTTTTTCGCAGGTGCGCAAAATGTCGCCGCAGACGGGAATTGCCTGCTCCAGCGGTACACACCAAGCGGCGGGAAAAGCCACCTCGCTGCCTTCGATCGTCAGGGTAGTCATGACGGCTGCCGGCTTGTCCTGCGCCAGCACGTAATGGCGCTCGACTGGCTCGTGTTCTTTCCACTGCACCAGGACGAGTCCCTGATTTCCGCCGGCCACCACCAAATCCACGTGGTCGCCGTACGCGGCGTGCACCAGTGTCCTGGTCGTGCCGTCCAGTTGGGCGATCGCCTTCAGCACCTCGTGCCAGGCTGTATGGTTTTGCTCCGTGCCGGTTTCGTCTGTATACATGCGCCAGTCGTTTAACATCGTAAAATCTCCTTTTTTCTCTCCGGCCGAATCGCTACGAATGCCGCCGGAGTCCGTGATTCATTGGTGTGATGATGCCAGAAGCAGCAGCCCCCGCTTTCCGGGAAAGGGGGGCTCTTTCACTTCGTTCCTATTGTACGCCTCTTCGTATGCAGACTCAACCACGAACTTCACTGCCGTAACGGTACAGGCAAAGCCAATCTGCCAATCTGGTCCACAGCCATCATGTTCCGCATATTTTGGGTATCCTAAAAAAATGGGAGGCCGGTTGTTTCTGGTCATTGACAAATACGGCAAAGCCTTTTAGTATGATCCCATGAAATTCATATCAACTTAGTGGGGGTTTCTCGATGAAAAAATGGGTTTGTGCAGCTTTAATTACAAGTTTGTTACTCGGTATTACCGGCTGCGGCACGTCTACAACGCCTGCCCAGCCTGAACAATCTGGTGCTTCCAACGGTGAGGCCTCCACGCAAAACCTGCTGGAGAAAGTAAAGGCAGAAGGCAAACTGGTCATCGGCACGGAAGGCACCTATGCCCCGTTTACGTTCCACGATCAATCGGGAAAACTGACCGGCTACGACGTGGACGTCATTACCGAAGTGGCAAAACGGCTCGGCGTGGAGCCAGTCTTCCAGGAGACACAGTGGGACGCGATGTTCGCCGGTCTCGACGCCAAACGCTTTGACGTGATCGCCAACCAGGTAGGCATCAAGCCGGACCGCCAGGAAAAATACGATTTTTCCCAGCCGTACTCCGTATCCCGCGCTGTCTTGGTGACGCACAAGGACAACAACACAGTGAAGGACTTCTCGGACATCAAAGGCCTGAAAGCCGGCCAGTCGATGACCAGCAACTACGCTGACATGGCACGTGAACTGGGCGCCGAAATCGTCGCCGTCGACAATTTCAACAACGCCATCGATCTGATTTCCACCAAGCGCGTTGACGTCGTGATCAACGACAACCTGTCCGTCCTCGACTTCCTGAAACAGAAGCCGAACACGCCGATCAAGATCGTCAAGGAGAACCAGGAAGGCGTCCCGTGCGCTTTCATGTTCCGCAAAGGCAGCGACGAACTGGTGCAAGAGATCGACAAGGTGCTGGAGAGCATGAAGCAGGACGGCACGCTGAAGCAAATTTCCCAAAAATGGTTTGGCAAAGACATCAGCCAATAACCCAGGTTGGCTTGCCAAGTGGCATGGCCTCTGATTCCGGTCGGAGTGGAGGTCGGCCACTTTTCTTCTTACAGCCAAGAAATTACAGCCAAAAAACGGAGGCTTGACCGGCCTCCATCCCGTTTGTGACGGAGTGAAATCTGGCGCATTGACAAAACGGATCAACCCTTTTAGTATGGTCTCAATATTCCAACCAGTCATATCGTTTCAGGGGGATTTTTCCATGAAAACACGATTGGTTTTCGCACTCATCTCCACCTTGCTTTTGGGAGCGGCCGGCTGCAGCTCCGCCAGTCCATCTCCATCCGCCGACACTGCCTCCGCCCCTGCCGAGCAAAAGGCCGAGCAGAACCTGTTGGAAAAAGTAAAAGCGGAAGGGAAACTGGTGATCGGCACGGAAGGCACCTATCCTCCCTTTACGTTCCACGATTCGTCGGGCAAGCTGACCGGCTTTGACGTGGAAGTGGTGTCGGAGATCGCCAGACGCATCGGCGTCGAGCCTGTCTTTCAAGAGACACAGTGGGACGCGCTGTTTGCCGGTCTTGATGCCAAGCGCTTTGACGTGATCGCCAACCAGGTGGGCATCCGGCCGGACCGCCTGAAAACGTACGACTTTTCCAAGCCGTACACCGTATCCACCGCCGTGCTGGTGACCCACAAGGACAACAACACCGTCACCAGCTTTTCGGACATCAAGGGATTGAAAGCGGCGCAGACGCTGACCAGCAACCTGACCGACATCGCCAGAGAAAACGGCGCGGAAATCGTCGCCGTGGAAGGATTTAACCAGGCGATCGGCCTGCTCGTCTCCAAGCGGGTGGACGTCACCATCAACGACGGCCTGTCCTTCCTGGACTATCAAAAGCAGAAGCCGGACACGCCGATCAAAGTCGTCGCCAAGCATCCGGACAGCGCCAAAAACGGCTTCATGTTCCGCAAAGGCAGCAAGGAACTGGTAGACGCCTTCAACAAGGCGCTGGACGACATGATGCAAGACGGCACGTATCTAAAAATCTCCGAGAAATGGTTTGGTGCAGATGTTTCCAAATAGCTTGTTCGACAACCCTGAACGCCTGGAGCGATGGATTGAGATCGCACAGAGCTCGTTTCTTCCCCTGTTGAAAGGAGCACTGACGTACTCGCTGTCGCTGTCCATCATTTCGTTTGCCATCGGCCTGGTGATCGCCGTCCTGACGGCGCTTGCCCGCATCTCCGGCAGCAAGCCGCTGGTGGCCATCGCCCGCGTCTACGTCTCCATCATTCGCGGCACGCCGCTATTGGTGCAGCTCTTCATTCTCTTTTACGGCCTGCCCAGCGTCGGTCTGACCATCGATCCGTTTCCGTCCGCAGTGATCGGCTTTTCCCTCAACGTCGGGGCGTACGCGTCGGAAGTGGTGCGGGCCGCGATTCTGTCCATTCCCAAGGGACAGTGGGAAGCCGCCTATTCGCTGGGGATGACCTACCGGCAGGCGCTGCAGCGCGTCATCCTGCCGCAGGCAGCCCGTGTCTCGGTGCCGCCGCTGTCCAACTCGTACATCAGCCTGGTGAAAGACACGTCGCTGGCCGCCACCATTTTGGTGCCGGAGATGTTCCGCAAGGCGCAGGAGATTACCGCCACCACCTACGAACCGCTGCTGGTCTATTCAGAGGCTGCGTTCATCTACTGGCTGATCTGCCTGATCCTCTCCTTCATCCAGGACCGGATCGAAAGCAGGCTGGACCGTTACGTCGCCTAGAAGGGAAGAATGTTGGATGATCGTCATTTCAAATCTTCACAAACGCTTTGGAGACCTGCATGTGTTGAAAGGGGTCTCGCTGACGGTGGAAAAAGGCAAGGTGGTCGTCATCATCGGACCGTCCGGCTCGGGCAAAACCACCCTGCTGCGCTGCCTCAACGCGCTGGAACTGCCGACCGAAGGCAGCGTCCAAATCGGCGAGGTAAAGCTGGACTTCTCCGCCCGCGGCAAAGTGGACAAGGCGGAGATCGCCCGGCTGCGCCGACAGACCGGCATGGTGTTTCAAGGCTACAACCTGTTCCCGCACATGACCGCCCTGCAAAACGTGATGGAAGGGCCCGTCACGGTAAAGAAGGAATCACCGGACAAGGCCAGGGCCAAGGCGGTCTCCCTGCTGACCAAGGTGGGGCTGGCGGACAAACTGGACCACTACCCCGCCCAGCTCTCCGGCGGGCAGCAGCAGCGTGTCGGCATCGCCCGCGCGCTGGCGATGGACCCGCAGGTGATGCTGTTTGACGAACCGACCTCCGCTCTTGACCCGGAGCTCGTCGGCGAAGTGCTGAAGGTCATGAAGGAACTGGCCCTGGAAGGCATGACGATGGTCATCGTCACACATGAAATGGCGTTTGCCCGGGACGTGGCCGACGAGGTGATCTTCATGGACCAGGGACTGATTGTGGAACGCGGCACGCCGGAGCAGCTTTTCACCCGCCCGCAGGAAGAGCGCACGCGTCAATTCTTGCAGCTCCTGAGCTGAGCGATTACCCCTTCGCTTTCGTTCAGCAATCAAAAAGGCTCTGTGTTTTATGCAAAACACAGAGCCTTTTTTGGTTGCAGGGCCCGGAAAGCCGGCAGGCTGTAACATGGAAGCAGCCTTGCTTGCGGCTTTTGGAACGTTTACACATTCTTCATCATTTCTCCATCTTGCCGCAACATCTGTGGCTTACCATTGGAAATGTCAGACCCTACCGAAGGACATAACGTCCTCCATGTTTCCGCCCGCAGCCCCCGCTGAAGCCGGGCGGTTTTTTTTGTGCGTTATGCTCACGCCATGCTATCCCATCATCTGCACCAGCTTGCGGGAGACCAGCAGGAGCAAGAGCCCCATCACGATTGCCAGCAAACCGATCAAGCCAAACACTTCCAGATAACCGAGCGATTGCGTATAAGAAGCCAGTTCACCCGCCAGAATGTTGGCTACGCCCGTGCTGGCCAGCCAGACGCCCATCAGCAGGGACGCCAGCTTGACGGGAGCGATCTTGCTCACCATCGACAGTCCCACCGGCGAGAGGAACAGTTCCCCCAGCGTGTGCAGGAAGTACGTCATCACGATGAACATGACGTTGGCTTTGTTCAAAATGTGGTTTTCGTCGCTCCCGGTGTGCAGAACCGCCAGGAGCAGCACCATGTACCCCATGCCGAGCATGATCATGCCGATCCCCATTTTGGTCGGGATCTTCAGATCACCCCGTTTGCTGGACGCCAGCTTCACCCACAAACCGGACAGGATCGGCGCCAGCAGCACGATGAACAGCGGGTTCAGCGACTGAAACCAGGAAGTCGGCACCTCGTAGCCAAACACCTGCTTGTCCACAAACTTGTCCGTGTACAGCGTAAGCGAGCTGCCTGCCTGTTCAAAGCCGGCCCAGAAGAAGACCACAAAACAGGTGATGATAATAATCACTGCGGTGCGCTGTTTTTCCTTTTTGGTCAGCGGAGCGTTGGCCGCAGCAGCCTTGGCCTTATCCTCCGATTTCCCCACAGGCTTTTTGCCGATGTCGCCGAGATAGCGATTACCCAATAGATTGAAAATGAGCTGGCCGATCATCATGCCGATCGAAGCGGCCAGGAAGCCGTATTTGAAGCCGTATTGAACCACGCCGTTTACCGTGGTCTTGAAGAGGTCTTCCGCCAGATATCCGCAGACGAGCGGTGCGAAGAAGGCCCCGATATTGATCCCCATGTAGAAAATGGTGAACGCCGAGTCACGTCTGTTGTCGTTTTCCGGATACAGTTCGCCGACCAGTGTGGAAATGTTCGGCTTGAAAAATCCGTTCCCGATAATCAACAGTGCCAGACCGAGATACAAGCCCAACAGACTGTGTTCCGCAAACAGGACGAAGTTGCCGGCCGCCATCGTGATCCCGCCGATGGTAATGGCCAGTCTTCTGCCCAGATATCGGTCGGAGAGGTATCCGCCGATCAGCGGCGTAAAGTAAACCGCGCCGGTAAAAAATCCGTAGATGCTCATGGCGACGCCTTTTTCAAACCCAAGCCCCCCGCTGATAAGCGCGGTGGTGAGATACAGGGTCAACAGCGCCCGCATGCCGTAGTAACTAAAGCGCTCCCACAGTTCCGTGAAAAACAGCAAGTACAAGCCAGGAGGATGTTTTGGTTTGCCTTGCCGCGTGTTCACAGCTGCCTCCATATAAGTCCCTCCTAGATGTCTGACGTCTAACGTTTTGTATCATATCACAGTTTTTGGGAATCTCCCCAAATTAAAAATATTTGAATTTGTATTATATGAATGAAAATATTTTAGTTAAAACAGACAAAATCCGCATCACATCAACATTTCTTATGTGCAAACAAACATATACCTGCTATACTTTCTGTAAAAAAGTGGAGGTTTCGCACATGGAGAAACGGCTGCTCAAGACGGCCATTTACAGTTTTCTGATCGGCTTTGCCTTGACGGTCATTTTCGTGCCCATTGGCCAGGAGCGGATCGGCTGGCTGGGCGATGTCAGCACGGTTTTGAGTTACCCCGACTATTTTTACATGGTCTTTCGTTACGCGTTGATGTTTACCGCCGTTTGCGTCCTCGTCGCGTATCTGCAGATGGCCTACAGGCAGATGGACAAAAAAGATCCGCTGGCGCGCTGTGTCGTCGAGTGGATCATCGAACCCCTCAAGTCCCTCTTCATCGGCTTTGCCTCCGTGACCATGATCGGAATCGTCCTGGCGCTGTTTATTGCCGTCTTTCTGATCCTGTTTACTTAGCCCCTGAAACAGTAAACGCGGGCCCCTTTAAGGTACCCGCGTTTACTGTTTTTCCTACCTCGCCGCCTGCAGTTCATCCGCCAGCACCAGATACATCGCGTGCGACCAGAGAAGCGGCACCGCCGGCATCCCGGCCCGATCCACCCACAGCTGGTAGTGGTCTGGCGCCAGCAGATGTTCCTGCACCTGCTCCGGCAGGCCGTCCGTCGTCCAGGTTGACTCGATCCAGCGGCAGATTGCCGCAGCCTCGTCGTGTCGGCCGTTTCGTACGTAATACCAGCCCAGCCAGGCAGACAAGAGCGGCCACTGCCCGCCGCCGTAATAGGTATCACCCCGGTACCGGTGAACGCCAAAGCCGGCCAGAAGCTCCCGCTCGATCCGCGTCACGGTCCGGACCATCAACGGGTCATCTGCGTCCACCAGCCCGAACGGCAGGGACAGCCACAACAGACTGGCATCTGCGGACGGATCGCCCAGCGACTTCACAAACGCGCCATCCTCCGTCCCCCGCTCCAGCACGAAGCGGCGGACAGCATCAGCCAAGCTGTTCAGCTCCTCTGCCCGCTCCGGCAGATAATCCGCCATCGCCCGCACACCGCCGTATACGGCCGCCAGTGTCGCCGGGTGGATGCGGTCGCCGTGCTCCTCCCAGCAGTCAAAGTTGGTCAGCTGCCAGCACGCCCCGAGGTAATCAAGCGTCAGGTCGACAGAGGTACGAAACTGCTCGATCAGGCTCCGCTCTCCGCTGCGGCGGACATGCTCCGACAGCCCCCAGAGCCACGTCCCGTACCCGTCCAATTGAAAGCTTCCCCACTCGCCCTCCACCTCGTCTCCGTCAACGGTGAAGCGGGCGTGCAAAAAGCGTCTGTTGGCCTCCTCCGCGCTGCCTGCCCACCCCGCGCGAACGGCGGCGATAGCTTCTTTGGCCTTGTCGGCGTGTTTGTTTACAACGGCATCACACCAGGTGTAAAAACGGCGGGAACTCTCATGGCGGCCAAAGCGGTCCAGCGCATAGGCGACAAACGCCCCGTCCCGCAGCCAGGCGTACCGGTAATGAACAAACGCCGGCGATGCCAGATAGGCGCCCGTCCTGGCCTGATGGCGCAGGATGATGTCGATGCTGTCGTCGATCAGCGACCTCGTCGTCACGGCACTCTCCTCCCGTCGCTCACCCTTTTGTCCCGCCGGCGGACAAGCCGGCAATCAGATAACGCTGCGCCAGCAAAAAGACGATCAGCACAGGCAGCGTGACGATGATCGCCCCGGCCGCCATGTAGTGCCAGTCGGAATTGAACTGGTTGACAAACTGCTGCAAACCGATCGGCAGCGTGTACATGCGCTGTTCGGACATGAAGGTAAGCGCGATCAAAAATTCGTTCCACGCCGTGATGAAGGCGAAAAAGCCGGTCACGGCAATACCCGGCAGCGACAGCGGCAGCACAATCCGATAAAACGTGCCGAATGGGGACAAGCCGTCCACCCGTGCCGCTTCCTCCAACTCGTAGGGTATCGTGTCAAAGAAGTTTTTCAGCATCATCACGCAAAACGGAACCGCTACCGTAGCATATGCGAGCACCAGGCCGAGGTAGCTGTTCAACAGTCCCAGCGCGTTGACAATCCGGTACAGCGGCACGATCAACAGCGCCCCCGGGAACATCTGGGTGAGAAAAAAGCTGAAGGAGATGACCCGTTTGCCGGAAAAACGGAAGCGAGACAAGGCGTAGGCTGCGGTGGCGGACAATGACAGCGCCACGAGCGCAGTCAATAACGCGACGAGGAAGCTGTTGGCCATCCACTGCAAAAAGACGCCGTCAGCACGGGTCAGCACGTGAACGTAATTCTCCCAGGTAAACGTCTGCGGAACGATGGCCAGCTCGGTCGAAAACACTTCCGAACGCGGCTTGAAACTGGTAGAAAGAATCCACAACACAGGAAAGACGGCAATTGCGGATGCAGCGATCAAGAGCAGGTGCACCCACCAGTTGGACGTGCGCATCTCAGTAGTACACCCCCTCGTTGCTGTTGGCTTTGATCAGCCGCCGGTACAGCACCGTAAAGGCGAGCAGAAAACTGAGAATCACCACGCCGTAGGTGGCGGCCATGCCAAAGTTCCAGTTCAAGAACGCCTCCCGGTAGGCGTAGGTGACGAGAATTTCCGTGGAGCGGACCGGACCGCCGCGCGTCACCAGGAAAATAATCGTAAACATGTTAAACGTCCAGATCACGCCGAGCACCGTCGCCGTTGCCGCCACCGGCCTCAACAGCGGCAGCGTGATGTTCCAGAATTGGCTCCACGGCGAAGCACCATCCACGCGGGCCGCTTCGTAGAGGGATGGCGGGATGCTTTGCAGACCGCCCAGCAGCGTGATCATCATGAACGGTACGCCCACCCAGACGTTGACCATGATCACCGAGACCATCGCCCAAAAACTGTCGCCCAGCCAGGGAATCGGTGAGAATCCCAGCTTTTGCAGGATGATGTTGAACAAGCCGTACGTTTGGTTGTACATCCACGTCCAGGAAAAGGCGGAGACAAACGACGGCACCGCCCACGGAACCATCAGCAGCATGCGGTAGATGCCGCGTCCTTTGATGTTGCGGTTCAGCAGAAGCGCCAGCCCCAACCCGATGACGAAATGGAAAAAGACATTGACAAACGTCCAGACCAGCGTCTGCACAATCACGTCGCGAAACACCGAATCGGGCTTGAAAAACGAGGCAAACAAATCGACGTAGTTGTCCAGTCCGACAAACGTCCAACTGGGCGGGGCAAATTTACTGCCCATGTTGTACTGGTTCATGTCAGTAAAGCTGTAGATGATTCCCTGCACCAGCGGATAAAACACCAATAGCGCCATCACCACAAGCACAGGCGTGAGAAACAGCCAGGCGATCCACTTGTTGCTGCGTATTGTCAACCATCACGCCCCCTTTTCCAACAACGTCCTTCGACAGCGCGAAGGGAAGAAAAGCCCATTGGCCATTCTCCCTCGCGCCTTCATACGGTTTTCGTTTTCATTCGCTATTGTCCCAGCAGCGCTTTCCACGCGCCGGCAACCGCGTCCAGTCCTTCCTGCGGCTTTTTCTCGCCCTTGTAGATCGCCTGGATCTCGGGGTCGAACGAGGCGAAAATCTGTCCCCCTTCCGGAATGACCGGCCGGTTCTTGGCGCTTTCCATTACCGCCTTAAAGTCGGAGATCAGCCGGTTTTCCTTGATCTCCGGCATCTCATACGCTGATTTACGCGTCGGCAGTGTGCCGTTTTTGCTCGCCAATTTGGCCTGGCTCTCCTTGCTGGTGAGGAAAGCGATCAGCTTGTAGGCGGCCTCTTTTGATTTGGAACCGGCGTAGATGGCCAGGCTGTGCCCGCCCACGGGAGAGCCGGTATGCCCGTCCGGTCCGGCCGGAATCGGAGCGATCCCCAGGTTGTTCGGATCGCGGAACTCTTCCCCGGCGAGGATGTCGGATGTCGCCCAGGGGCCGTTGAAAATCATCGCCGCGCTCCCTTTTTTAAAGGCTTCATTCATGGTCTGGTAGCTGTTGGCCGCGTCCAGATCCTTCGGGTACGCGTGATCCTGATCGCGCAGTTTCAAGGCAAACTCGATGCCCTTCACCGCGCCCGGCGTGTTGATCAGCACCTGCAGGTTGTCGTCGATCAGCCCCCCGCCAAACGCCCAGATAAACGGCAGCGAGAAGTACGCTTCCGTCTGGCGGTGGTAGAAGCCCCACCTGTCTTTGCCGTTGGACAGCGCCTTGGCGGCTGCGGCAAATTCGTCCATCGTCCGGGGCGGCTCGTTGAACCCGGCCTCTTTCAGCATCCGCTTGTTGTACAAGAGAGCCAGCGCGTCGGTCACCTCCGGAACGCTCCAGACGTGTCCGTTCCACTTGCTGTAGGAAAGCGGCGCCTCCAGGAAGTCGTCCTGATCCGTAAAGTAGCTGTCCAGCGGCTCCAGCAGCCCCATTTTGGCAAACTCCGGCGTCCAGGCCACTTCGGAGCGGATCACGTCCGGTCCGTTGCCAGCCTGCGCCGCGGTGCGAAACTTATTCTGCGCCTCGCCGAACGGGATCAGCTCCAGGTTTACCTTGATCTCTTTGTTTTCCTGTTCAAACTGGCTGATCAGTTCCTTCAGCGCCACCGTCTCTGATTCGCGCATCGTCGTCCAGAATGTAAGCGTGACCGGCCCATTCGTTTGCTGCGCCGGCCCTCCCTGCTGACCGCCTGTCTCGCTGGAGCCGCCGCAGCCGGCCAACAGCGAACCAGCCAACGCCATCGCGGTAAAAATGCTGAAAAAGCGTTTCATCCATGTACCCCTCTTTCTTCCTGACATACAGGTTAATCTGCCGGACGTGTCGCCGCGGCCCATTCTGGCGGTGCCCCCGTCGAGAGGGCGGCTGCTTGGGGCAAACTGAAGCTGTTTTGGCAAGTGTTGCCGGTCAGCGCACAAGTTCAATGCAAACGATTGCACTAAATTGTGTCAGAAACTGCCCCAAATGGAACGCGCGGCAAAACCGCCTTGCATGTACTACCATCCTACACGAAACATTCCAGCCGAGAAAACGCTTGCAAACAGCCGAATTTGTCCGATTTTCCTTTTTATGCTAGAATTCCGCCATAATTCTGCCAATTTTTCTCGCACGCGCCTTTTTTCTGTAAATTTCATTCATTCCCTATTTTTGCGCATTAACAGTTTACAAGCGGATGCTTTTCCGGTACGATGTTGAAAAACAAACGTTTGCACAGAACTGGGAGGATTGTATGTCCGTTACGATCAAGGATGTGGCCCGCGCGGCGGGAGTCTCTCCTTCCACCGTGTCCCGGGTCCTGTCCCATCATCCGAAAATCAGTCCCGCGACGGTGCGAAAAGTCCGGGAGGCCATGGAGGCGCTTGGCTACCACCCCAACATCATGGCCAAAAGCCTCGTCTCCAAAAGCACGCAAACGATCGGGCTTGTTCTGCCCCGTTCCGTCGAAGAGTTTGTCAATCCATTTTTTTCCGAGGTGCTGCGCGGCATGCTGGCCTGCGCCCAAACAGCCGGATACGACGTGCTGATGTCATCGGCCAACAGCCGTCCGGAAGAGCTGGAGTCGGTCAACCGGATGATCCTCGGCCGCCGCGTGGACGGCATCATCCTGATGGCCCCCCGCAAGGCGGATCCGCTGGTAGATCTGTTGCTGGAGCACGACTTTCCCTTCGTCCTGCTGGGCCGCTCGCTGGAGCGGGACGATCTATTGTGCGTCAACAACAACAACGTGCAGGCCGCGTTTGACGCCACCCGCCACCTGATCGCCCAGGGGCACGTGCATATCGGTTTTGTCAGCGGGCCGCCGGACATGGTCGTCTCGGAGGATCGGCTGGAAGGCTACAAGCGGGCGCTCGCCGAAGCGGGGCTCCCGTTTCGCCAGGAGTGGGTAATGACGGCGGAGATGCTTCAGGCAGGCTTCCACGCCACGTCCCTGATGATGAGCCAGCCGGAACGGCCGACCGCTTTCGTCGTGATCGACGACGTGATCGCATTCGGGTTTATCCGCCAACTGTACGAAGCGGGACTGCGCGTCCCCGACGATGTCTCGGTGGTCAGCTTCAACAACATCATGCTGTCCGAACTGAGCAATCCGCCGATCAGCACCGTGGATATCGGCATTTACCATCTCGGCTACACGACCGTCCAACTGCTGATTCGCAAGCTGGCCGGCGAGACGATCACACAGCCACAGATCGTGCTGCCCCACCGGCTGATCGTCCGCGGCTCATCGGCCCGACAGCCGGATGCGTAACCGGGGAAGACGCTTCATGGGAAGGAGAATCCACATGATGAATCCTGTCACTGGAAAACCGTATCTCAACGACGCTGTCATCGGCAACGCGTCAATGCTGGCCGCTCTGGGCCACAACGGAGAGCTGTACCGCCTCTGGTGGCCGCATGTTGACTTCCCGCAGCACGTGGAGCGGATGCGCGCCGGCGTCTTTGTGGAGGAGGAAAGCGAGGAGACCGTTTGGACAGACGACCCGGCTGAGTGGCAATGGGAGCAGGCTTACCTGCCGCGGACCAACGTGCTGCGCACGGCGGGGACGGCCCGCCGTCTGCCTCTGCGCTGGGAAACCGTCGATTTCGCCGTGCCTGGCGAGCCGCTGTTGGTTCGCTTGTACAAATGGACCAACACAGGCCGCAAACCGATCCGGCTCCGCTTTTTCTGCGCCGCTTCGCTCACCATCGGGGAAAACCGCCTGTACAACTGCGTAACCTATGACCCCCGGATCGACGGCCTGGTGTACTTTCGTCATCAATACGCGTTTGCGCTGGCCAGTCCGCTTGGGTGCGCCCAGTACACCTGCGCCGACGCCTGGAAGCACGCGTCCCAAGGGTATTTGCCGGGCAACAAAGTGGCCATGGCGCCGGACGGAGCACTCGGCTGGACGTTGTCGCTGGAACCGGGGGAGACAGCCGCCATTCCTGTCTATCTCACAGCGGGAAGTCGGGTGGACGAGGCTGTAAACGCAATGTGCCGGGCATTTGCTGTCTCGGTTGAGCGGCATCTGGAGCAGACCGAGCAGTACTGGCACGACTTCCTGAACGCACAGCCCACTCTCCCTGCCGGCTGCGACGAGCGGATTCGCCGCGTCTACGAGCGTTCCCTGCTCGTCTTCCGGCTGATGGCCGACGAGCAGACAGGCTGCGTGATCGCCGCGCCGGAGTTTGACGAGACCTTTACCCGCTGCGGCGGCTACGCCTACTGCTGGGGGCGGGACGCAGCGTACATCACGACCGCCTTTGACCGGGCCGGTCTGAGCAATCTAACCCGGATGTTCTACCGCTGGACGCTGACAGCGCAGGACCCGGACGGCTCGTTTCAGCAGCGCCATTATCACGACGGACGGCTTGCCCCTTCCTGGGGACTGCAGATCGACGAGGGCGGTTCCATCCTCTGGGGGATGCACCAGCACTATCTGGCGACACAGGATCGGGCTTTTCTCGAAGAGGTGTGGCCGGCCGTGGAAAAAGGGACGTCGTTTCTGCTCTCCTATCTGGACCGCGACACCGGACTGCCGCTGCCCAGCCGCGACCTGTGGGAGGAGCGCAATGCGGAGCACACGTATTCTGCCGCCGCCGTGCACGCCGGCATAAGCGCCGCAGCGGCAATGGCTCGGGAACTGGGGAAAGCCGACCTGGCCGACCGCTGGGAACAATCCGCCAATGCCCTGAAAGAAGCCATTTTGACGCGGGCTTATGACGAACAGCGGGGAACGTTCTACCGCGCGCTCAAACTGCAGGTGGACCGCTCCACCTACCAGCGCGCCGTCGAGTCCGGCCTCTGTACATTCACAGAGACGGACGAGAAGGGATACGTCACCTATTACGTCCAGCACGATCCGGTCTACGACATCAGTCTGCTCGGTCTCAGCGTGCCATTTGGCCTGCTGGACGCAACCGATCCGCGCATGGCCCGCACCGCCGACGCAATTGAACGCACCTGCGCCGTCCCCGGCGTCGGCGGCATCCGCCGCTACGAGGACGACCGCTACATCGGCGGCAATCCGTGGATTCTCACCACCCTGTGGCTCGCCCAGTTTCGGATCGCCCAGGGCCGGTTTGACGAGGCCAAACGCCATCTGGAGTGGGCCGCTGCCCATGCCAACCCGCTCGGTCTGCTGCCGGAGCAGGTCGACAGGCAGACCGGCGAACCCGCTTGGGTCGTGCCGCTCACCTGGTCTCACGCGATGTTTGTGCTGACCGTGCACCTGCTGATGGAGAACGGACAGTTGTAGATATTTTCACCATACAAAAAAACCACTGGGGTTCCAGTGGTTTTTGTCATGTCGCGCCTTTGTCCGCCATATCGTTTTCCGTGAGCGTAAGGTAATGCTGCAGTTCTTCGTAAAATGCGGGATTGCAAGCCATCACGCTGCTTTTCCGGTCGAACGGCAGCGGGCTGCCGGTCATCGTCGTCACACGTCCGCCCGCTTCCTCCACGATGATCCTGCCGGCTCCAAAATCCCACGCGTTGAGCGACAGGCTGACGTAACCGTCCAGCCTTCCCGCGGCCACGTAGGCCATTTCCAGTGCCGCGCTGCCCAAGAGGCGCATCCCCCGCACCTTGCCGGCCAGTTTTTTCACGATCAGGTCGATGCCCATCTGCTCCGCCCGCTTGTTCCAGAAGACGCTCGTACACAGCAGCGCTTCCTCCAGCTTCACCTGCCGCTCCAGGCGCAGCGGCCTGTCGTTGAGGTAAGCGCCTTCTCCTTTTACCGCGTAAAACATCTCGTCGCGGGAAGGATCGTACACCACGCCGACCAGTCCTTCCCCCTTGTGGTAGACGGCAATGGAGACGGAAAAATTGATCTGCTGATGGACAAAGTTGGTGGTGCCGTCAATCGGATCGATCACCCACAGCGTATCAAACTGGCGAGGATCGCCAGCAAACGTGCTCTCTTCCCCGAGAATGCCGTGGTCGGGAAAATGGCGCAAAATCGTTTCGACCACGTGTTTTTCCACTTCCTTGTCCACGGCGGTGACCAGGTCGGAGGCGGACGTCTTGTATTCGACGGTAAACGGCTGCTTCATTCGCTCGAGGCTCAGCTGACCCGCGCCTCGGGCGCAGTGAAGGGCCAGCTCTTTCAACGCCGTCAGAGTTGATGCTTGCACACGTATCGCCACCCACATCTTGACTTTGCCTTTAGTGTACCATACTTTGCCTGCGGATACACCGTTTCGTCTGTCCCGGTTGTCGATGCGCCTGTCTGCCGCCGGACAGCCGGAAAGCGGCGGGAGGCCCGTCAGACGGACCTCCCGATTTCTCTTGTATGCCAGCGGCCGCGCGAAGCTAACAGCAGCGCGATACTCCGCCTTTTTCATACCGTTCCCGCAGCGCGTACATGTAGTACTCCCGCTCCGTCATCGGGAACAAGCCCGGTTTGGCGTGGGTCGCGTACCAATGCTGCAGATAACGGTCGTAGTCCGGCATGCCAAAAATGGTCTTGATCGTCGAACGTACCTTGCGCAGCGATTGGCGAATCGCTCTCCACTTGCGTCTCATGCCACGTGATTTCCTTTCCCGTCGTAGTAATTGTCCCCTTTGGACTGGACGTACGGCGACTCGTACAGCGGATACTGCTTGCCGCGCAAGATGTTGATCCACAGGCGCAGGCCGTCCAGAATAATGCCGATGGTGATGGCCATGAAGATGGCGCAGACAACGGCGTCAATCTGGTCGTTGAAAATCATTTTTTGCGCGGCTTCCACTGACTTGACGCCGCTTGGCAGGGTGCCGGCATCAAGCGCTTTCTGGAACGCTTCGGCATGAGCGAGGAAGCCGATTTTCGGATCGCTGTGGAACAGCTTTTGCCAGCCGGCTGTCAGCGTCGCAGCTGTCAGCCAGGCCATCGGCACCAGCGTGACCCAGGAGTACTTGGCCTTGCCCATCTTGAAGATGAGCGTCGTCCCGACGACAAAGGCGATTGCGGCCAGCATCTGGTTGGCGATGCCGAACAGCGGCCACAGCGTATAGATGCCGCCCAGCGGGTCCATCACGCCCTGCAGCAGGAAGTACCCCCATCCGGCAGAAATCAGGGCGGAACCGATCAGGTTGCCGGGCAGCCAATCCACCTGCTTCATTTTCGGAAACACGTTGCCCAACAGATCCTGCACCATGAAGCGGCCGACGCGGGTGCCGGCGTCAATCGTGGTCAGAATGAAAACGGCTTCAAACAGGATTGCAAAGTGGTACCAGAAGGCCATCAACGCCTTGCCGCCAAGGATGCCGGAGAAAATGGTCGCCATCCCGATCGCCAACGACGGCGCACCGCCCGTCCGGGACAAAATCGTGTTCTCTTGGATGTCGTTCGCCATCGCGGTAATCTGTTCCGGGGTAATGGTAAAGCCCCAACTGTTGATCACCTGGGCTGCTGCGGCGACGTCCACGCCGATCACGGCAGCCGGCGAGTTGATGGCAAAGTACATGCCCGGCGTCAGCACGCAGGCGGCGATCATCGCCATAATGGCGACGGCCGATTCCATCAGCATCCCGCCGTAGCCGATCAGCGGCGCGTGCGATTCCTTGGCGATCATCTTCGGCGTCGTCCCCGATGACACCAGCGCGTGGAAACCGGAGACCGCACCGCAGGCAATGGTGATAAACAGGAACGGGAACAAATTGCCCGCAAACACGGGGCCTGTACCGTCGATAAACTTGGTCAGCGCCGGCATTTGCAGCGGCGGCAGTGTCAGCAGGATGCCGACCGCCAGCACGGCGATCGTGCCGATTTTCAAAAACGAGCTCAGGTAGTCGCGCGGCGCCAGCAGCAGCCAGACCGGCAGGACGGAGGCGATGAACCCGTAGATGATGATCATCCAGGCCAGCTGCGCCTTGCTAAATGTAAAGACCGGCCCCCAGGTGGGCGAAGCGGCCACCTCCTGCCCCCACCACAGCGACAGGAACAAGAGCGCCAGACCGATCAACGAGCCTTCCAGCACTCGTCCCGGACGGATGTAGCGCATGTACAGGCCCATGAACAGGGCAATCGGCAGCGTCATGAAAATGGTAAACGTCGCCCACGGCGATTCCGCGAGAGCGTTTACAACGACCATTGCCAAAACAGCAATCAGGATGACCATGATCGCCAGGATGCCCACCAGTGCCAGCGCCCCGCCGACGGGCCCGATCTCTTCTTTGGCGATCTGGCCGAGCGACTTGCCGTTGCGGCGCATCGACCCGAACAGGATGACAAAGTCCTGAACGGCACCGCCCAGCACTACCCCGACGATAATCCAGATGGTCCCCGGCAGGTAGCCCATCTGCGCGGCCAGCGTCGGTCCGACGAGCGGACCTGCACCGGCAATCGCCGCAAAGTGGTGGCCAAACAGCACCCACTTGTTGGTCGGCACAAAGTCCTTGCCGTCGTTGTTCACTTCCGCCGGCGTGGCCCGGTTGTCGTCCAGGCCCATGATTTTTTTCGCGATGAAGCGGCTGTAGAACCGGTACGCGACGGCATACGTACAGAACGCGGCGGTCAGCAGCCAGAACGAGTTGACTTGTTCGCCCCGGGAGAGCGCCAAAAAGCCAAACCCGACCGCGCCCAACACGGCAATCCCGCCCCAGATCAGGACGGAGAGCAGCCATTTTTTCATCAGTCCTTCCCCCTTGCCTATCATGTAGATACATAAAACCTAACCATACCGTATCACGGAAGAGGGAGGACGCAGAACGAAAATTGTCTGAACAGTACAAATAAAGACATGAACGGCGATTATGGCGCATGAACGAGACGTACTTCCATCAGAACCCCAGCCGCTTTTTCAGTTCCTTCACCACGTTTCGGCTGACCGGCACTTCCGTCCGGCGCGCGTCCTGCATGACCAGGTGGACGGCTCCCTTGAACCAGGGCACCAGTTCTGCCGTCTTCGCCAGATTGACGATGTAGGCCCGGTGGGTGCGGAAAAACTGATGCGGGGACAGCCTGCTCTCCAATTCTTGCAGGGAGAACGAAGTGGCGTACTGGTCCGCTTCGGTGTAAATGGTGGCGTACCGACTGTCCAGCGTGGCGTAGACGATGTCGTTCGGATCGATCAGCATGATCTTGCCGTTTTTCTCCACAGGGATGCGGCGCGGCTGCTGGTGGGCCAGAACGGACTTCAGCAGGGTGTTCAACTGCTCCTCCAGCTGGGGAGCGTGGCTTTGAACCGCTTCGTTTTGTCGGCGCAGCCGGCGAACCCGGTTGATCGTCTTTTCCAGGCGGTGTTCACTAAATGGCTTGACGATGTAGTCCACCGCGTCCGTCTCGAAGGCGCGCACGGCGTGAATTTCGTACGCGCTGGCAAAGATGATGATGGGCGGCTTTTGCATCGTCTCGTACAGCTCCTGGCCGACATCCACGCCGTCACGATCGTGCAGGTGGATATCCAGAAAGACGGCGTCCGGTTCCGCCCCGGTGATGGATTCAATCGCTTCCTCACCGCTCGCCGCTTCCCCGATCACCGTCACGTCCGGAAATTGTTCCAGCAGATAGCGCAGTTCGGCGCGGGCTGGTGCTTCGTCATCCACGATGAACGCTTTCAGCATGCGCTTTCACTCCTATCGGCAGATGTATGACGCAGGTCGTTCCCTTCCCCTTTTCGCTCTCAATCACGATGCCGTACGGCTCGCCGTAGATCGACTGCAGCCGGCTGCGGACGTTGGACAGCCCGATCCCGGAGAGGCGGCGCTTGCCGTCTGACGGCGGCGGCGGCTCGAACGGGTCGCCCTCAATCCCGACGCCGTTGTCCGCCACCGACAGCTCCAGCGTCTGCCGGTCCTGGAGGCGGGCAGCGATCCGCACGACGCCCCCTTCCCGTTTGGGCAGCAGCCCGTGCTTGACGGCGTTTTCCACCAACGGCTGCAGCACCAGACCGGGCACCAGATAGCGGTCCACACCCGGTTCGATGTCGTACTCCACCCGCAGCTTTTCCCCGAAGCGGGCCCGCTCGATCGCCAGGTAGGCCTCGATGTGCTCCAACTCTTCCGCCAGCGTCACAAAGCCGCCGGAGTCGTGCAAGTTGCGGCGGAAGTACTCGCCCAAATGGATCAAAAGCTCCCGCGCCTGCTCCGGGCGAAAGCGGATAAACGACACGATCGTGTTGAGCGCGTTAAACAAAAAGTGCGGGTTGATCTGCGCGTGCAGGGCCTTGATCTCCGCATCGGCCAAAAGGCGCGCCTGCTTCTCCAGATCGGCCAGCTCCAGTTGGGTGGAGATCAGGTTTCCCAGCCCCCGGACCAGTTCCAGGTCGACCGCCGACAGCTTGCGGGAGCGGTCCTGGTAAAGCTTCAGCACGCCGGCAATTTCCCCTTGCTTCCGCATCAGCGGCACGAGAATGGCACAGCGCAGCGAACAGTTGGGCTCGCGGCAGCCTATTTCCTCCTTGGTGCGGGCAATCTTCACCTCTTTGGTTGCCAGCACCTCGCGGGTCGCCTTGGTCGAAATCTCCTCGCCGACGACGTGATGCGACGAACTCGCACCGACGTGGGCCAGCACCTTTTTCGTATCGGTGATCGCCACTGCCGCCACCCGGGTCGTGCGCAAAATTTCTTCCGCCACCTTTCTCGCCGACTCGTAGGTCAGGCCCTGCCGCAGGTAAGACAGCGTCTTGTCCGCCACCTGCAGCGTCCGCTGGGCCTGCAGGGCGCCGATCCGGTCTTCTTCCGTCTTGACCAGGTCGATGATGATGATCAGGATCGCGATGCCCAGCGCATTGACCACCGACATCGGCACACTGATCGCCTTGATCAGTGCCAACGCAGCCTCGTACGGTCTGGCCAGCAGCAGAATGATGCCCATCTGCATCCATTCGGCGATGAACCCGACGGCCAGCGCCATCGTCCAGCGAATCTCCCGGGAGCGGCGGAACTGGTAGATAAGACCGGCCAGCAGCCCTTCGCTAATCGTGGAGATCGCGCAGGCGAGATCGGTAAAACCGCCGAGCGTGTAGCGGTGGATGCCGGCCACCAGACCGGTCAGCAGCCCCACCCAGGGCCCGGCCAATAGGCCCGCCACCACCGTGCCGATCACGCGCGAGTTGGCAATCGCGTCCTGGTACCAGATGCCGTTGTAGGTTCCAAATATGGAGATGGCGGAAAAGATCAGCACCATCACCGCTTTATCCTTAACAGTGGCCCGTTGGTTCAGCAAACTGCGAAACGCCTTGACGCGGGTAAACAGCAGCGTTGCCACCACCAGCACGGCGGTCCGCTCCGCCAGTGTCACCATCAGGGACAAGTTCATCGGCGTCCCTCCTTTTTCGGTCAAACTGTTGCTTACATTATCGCCAGCGGCAGCCGCCCGGTCAATAGAATCGTCACGCTAGACTGAAAATATTGAAAGCCCCCAAACTGCTTTTTTGTATTCCAGGCCGGAGGCCTGCACATTAATCTACCGAAGTTGGAGAAAAAGGATGTGGCATGGAGTGATGGGGCCAAGGCGAGCTCCTTTGACGACCTGCTCAGCGGAAAAACGAAAGACGCGGGGAAAATCAGGGGGCACAAGTCTCACTTCTTCGAAATACCCAGATGTTTGCCCCCTGCCCGCGTCGCGTTTTGGAGCGGACGCGATCCGCTTCTTTGCTGGTCGTCAAGAGAGCGAGCGGGCACCATCATACATGTCGCCACGGTCTTTTTCTACAAACTGAAGCCCCCGAAAGATTCGGGGGCATGGTATCAGGTTCATGCGGCTTACAGGTTGCCGCGCCGTGCCTGCTCGCGCTCCAGCGCCTCAAACAGCGCCTTGAAGTTGCCGTTGCCGAAGCCGCGCGCTCCTTTGCGCTGGATGATTTCCACAAACAGCGTCGGCCGGTCGACGATCGGTTTGCTGAAGAGCTGCAGCAGGTAGCCTTCGTCGTCGCGGTCCACCAGGATGTGGAGCCGGCGCAGCGCATCAATATCCTCGTCGATTTCCCCGACCCGGTCTTTCAGCTCTTCGTAATACGTGTCGGGCACGTGGAGGAAGTCGACGCCGTTGGCACGCAGCCTGGAAACCGTGTCGATGATATCGTTGGTCAACAGGGCGATGTGCTGCACGCCCGGGCCCCGGTAAAAGTCCAGGAATTCCTGAATCTGCGACTTGCGGCGCCCTTCCGCCGGCTCGTTGATGGGAAACTTGATCCGTCCGGTGCCGTTCTGCATCACTTTGGACATCAGCGCGGAGTACTCGGTGGAGATGTCTTCGTCACTGAAGTTTTGCACGGCGGTGAAGCCCATCACTTTCTGGTAGTACTGCACCCACTCGTCCATTACTTCCACGTTGCCGACGATGTGGTCGATACCGATCAGGCCGGTGCCTTCCGCCTCCACCGGGGATTCGTAGGCGACGTAGCCGGGCAAGAACGGCCCGCTGTACTGTTTTCGCTCGATAAAGGAATGGACGTTGTCCCCGTAGGTGGCGATGACCGCTTTTTTGATCGTGCCGTGCTCATCGCGGAACTCCGTCGGCTCCATCACCGGCACAGCCCCGCGGGAGACGGCTTCGCGAAACGCCTGCTCACAGTCATCGACGCGCAGCGCCACGTCCTTCACTCCGTCGCCGTGCAATTTCACAAACTCGCTGATCGGTCCGTCAGGGGTGAGGGCTCCCGTAACGACAAAGGTGATGTGGTTTTGCTTCAGCACGTAGGACACCTTGTCGCGCGAACCCGTCTCCAGTCCGGCATACGCGACGGCCCGAAACCCGAATGCCTTGGTCAGGTAGTGCATGGCCTGCTTGGCGTTGCCGACGTAAAACTCCACGTAGTCCCAGTCTTGAATCGGAAAGAAATCGGTGCTGCTCATCACTTTCGCCCTCCATTTTTCAAAATTTTGTAGCGATTGAGATGATTTTGTCGTTATCTTGAGCGTACATGGAAAGCGTTTACTCCCGCAAGAACACCGGATAACGCGCAGACGCGCAAACGCTTTCATCCAATAAAGTTCGCGATTGCAGCCGCTCTTGATACAATGAAGAAGAGCATTTGCCAGAAGAAGAGCGTTTGACCGTAGGGAAATTTTCCGAATTCCAAAGGGGAGTAACGTTGCGTGTGAAAGGAGTTGTCGTTAAGTCATGAGTCACTGGAGCGTGGAGGCAGCAAAACAGTGGAATCAATTTGCCGCTGACTGGCATGCGCGCAGCACAGCCATGTGGGAAACGGGCAGCCGACGCACCGTTTTGCCGATGTTTATGCGGCATGTCCAGCCGGATGCGGGACCGGTACTGGATGCCGGCTGCGGCGACGGCTACGCAAGCTGCAAACTGGCCGCAAACGGCTATCGGGTGGAAGGCGTGGACATTGCCGAGGAAATGATTCGGTTGGCACACGAACGGGTGCGCGGAACGGATTTGTCCGTCCGGTTTCAGACCGGTGACGTCTCGGCTCTACCGTTTGCCGACGCCAGCTTTGGCGGCATTCTCTGCATCAATGTAACCGAGTTTACGCCATCGCCGCTGACCGCCCTGCGCGAGCTGCACCGTCTGCTCATCCCCGGCGGCGTGCTGCTTTTGGGCATACTCGGCCCCACGGCCGGCCCGCGGGCCCACAGCTATCGGCGACTGTACGGCGAAGAGACGATCCAGAACACGATGATGCCGTGGGAAGCCAAGCAGTTGGCCGCGGAAAACGGTTTTCGGCTTCTGGAAGAAGAGCCGGTCTACAAGGAGGGCGTACCCGCCGAGCTGGCCGGCCGTCTTTCGGCAGAACTGCGGGAAGCTCTCAGTTTCTTGACCCTGTTTGCGCTGGAGAAAGTGCCTGGCTAAGAAAAAACAGAGGTGCCCTCGTGGCACCTCTGTGTTGCTCACCTACTCCGGAAACGGATTGACCACTCCGTTGGCGTTCATCCACGCCCGCTTGCTGCGTATCAGCTGGTCGAGCACCGGCTCATCCCGGCCGTACACGGCCCGATACAATCTCTGCGTCTCCCTGAGGTCGTTGTAAGTCAGATAGGGATAGTCGGTACGGCCAAACGATCCGTCGGGGAATCGGGCATAGTGGAGATCGCCGTTTGGCGCCACCCACTTGGCGCCCAGATTGACGACGCCGTTGAGCATGATCTCCGCCAGTTCCCTGTCGGTCGGATTGCCTTCCTGCAGGTACAAGTTCAGCAGGAAGTTGATCTCCGCCAACTGGTGATTGAGTGATACGTGGGTCTTTTTGTTACCGCCGGGGTGGGCGTAGTCGGCTACCAGCCACCCGACATTGACGCCGTCGACGACAAAGTGGTGGCGGGCCGCATAATCGCGGAAAAATGCCGCGTACTTTTTCACTGACTGACAAAAGCGTTCCTCCCTGTACTGCTGGCAGCCCTTCAGCATCAGTTCGGCCGCGCCCGTGTTAAACCGGGTGTCATAATACCCGTCCGGGATGCCGTAATCCTGCCACAGCCATTCCGAACGAGGCAGTGTCTTCCAGTACCCCTCCGCCTCCTGGTTCTGCACCGACGCATCCAGCATGACGTACGCCATATCCTCAGCCACCCGGCTTTGCCCGGTAAACAGCAGGGAGCGCAGCACGTAGTTTTCAGGGATGCGCCAGTACGCGGCTGGAGAAGTGGGAACATAGGTGCTCGGAGATTGATAGTAGTACCCGTCGTACAGCCACTTTGCCTTGCGCTGCAAATCAAGCGCCAGCCAAACGGAGGCGAACTGCTCCCTGTCCCAGGGAACCAGCGGATGACTGGATTCCAGCGCCCACACCTCGCTGACCAATCCGGCCTGGACCGGCATCCTGATCTCCAGCGCAAAACCGCCCCACTGTTTGTGCACGGCTATCGGCAGCACATGCTCCTGCTTTGCTTCGATCGTTCCCCTGCCCAACGGCTTGTAGACAATTGGCGCCCCTATCCAGACGTGACGATCGGTCGTTTCCAGAAAGCCGGGCGCGTTGGGCAGTGGGGCCGTCTCCTCCAGGTTGATGACGTTCCAGACCGGTTTTTGCGGGTCGTCGTCGACGTACCGGACATACCGAAACGTTCCCGTCCGCCCCGGCAGGAACAGGGAAAACGTGTACGGCTGGTCGTTTGCGCCCGCTTCCAACCGTTTGGCCCAGTAGCGGTCGCCATTGGGAAAATCGTAAGTTTTTTCGCGCATCGTCCCCCATGTCCGGACCAGATTCGCCTCCGTCACCGCTGGAGTCCCCGTCTGAGGAGTGGAGACATCAGGGGGAAGCAGGAAGGTGAACAGAAAAGTCGCCAACACGATCGCGAACAACATACGGGACCTGGTCATCGAATCCTCCTTTCGCCAGCAGTCCATGTCACCTGTTTTCATACTTCAATCACCGCTGGACGGCAGCTGAGACAAGTGCATCTGGCCTTTGATACACGCCCCGGAACAGCCGCACTCCACGGGATCACGCACTCCTCTGTATGACGCAGCACATCGCTTCCCTGTTTCATTGTCCTTAAAAATGGGACGGTTCAACCAAGCAGACAGCAGTGCTGCGCAAAACAAAGACGCCGTTTGCCAAGCGACAACCCATGCGAAAAAACGCTCTTCCTGTATGGAAGAGCGCGTGCTCGTTTGCTCTCTATGCTGGTTTCTCACATTTGTTGCTTTTGGCCGCTACAGCGTATGAGCGTCGTCGCGGTGCGCAAACACGCGGGACTCCATCACACCGGGATGCTGTTTGGCCAGGACGAGCAGGTTTTCCAGGTAGTAGTAGTGGCTTTCCAGCAGCTCCACGTCCTTGCGGGTAATCGTTTTGGCCTGCAGATACTGCTGCATCTCCAGAACGCAGCGCTCCATCTTTTCGGCGAAGTCGTTTGCCCTCAGCATCTGCTCCACCTCAGGATAGGCGGACTTTAGGCGGGTGATCTCCCCGTGCACCTTGGTCCCCTCCAGAATGATCTGGTATGCCGCCCGTTCGCGGGAAGTCGCAGTGGCCAGTTCCTCCTCCCGACGAGCCGCGCGCAAAGCGGACAAGTACGTGATAAAATGGTACACAGTTAAAAATAAAGGCCCCAAAAATAAAATGATCCCCGCTTTGTAGACGTGTTGGTTGGTCATGTTGCTGATCAGCAGGAACAGATGAAACAAAATCGCTCCCAGCCACGCGTAAATGATGACCTGATGATTCACCTTGCCCGCTTCCTGCTGGCGGGAAAAGACGAACGTCAGGCCCAGCAGGTAAAAGGCGAGCAGCGTAAAACTGGCGCTGAACAGCGCCATCTCCATATCCTGCAGCCAGGCTGCATTGGCGGGAATTTCGATCAGAAACTCAAAGGCGAGCACCAGCAGTGAGAAGAGCAGGCCCATGATCCAGAACCGGCTCACTTCCGAGTCGTTGCGACGGCGCGAGCGGTGCCGTTCTGCGCGGGATTCTCTCAATTGTTCTCACCTCACATCCTGTTTATGATTCGCCACGATTCTCCCTTATTCCTCTCGGGGCCCGTCGAAATCTGACATCGGAGGCTGACCATGAGATCACTGCCCACCGCTTTTGTCGAGCGGATGAAAACATTGTTGAAAGACGAGTACGCCGCTTTTGCCGCCGGTTTTGACCGGCCGCCCAGCCAGGGGCTGCGGATCAATCCGCTGAAAATCGACAGGGAGCGCTTTGTTCAGCTCTCCCCGTTTGCCCTCGAACCAGTTCCCTGGTGTCCGGAGGGCTTTCGCTATGCCGAAGGGGAACGCCCCGGCAAACACCCGTACCACGCTGCCGGCCTGTACTATCTGCAGGAGCCCAGCGCCATGTCGCCGGCCGAAGCGCTGCAGGTGCAGCCGGGCGAGACCGTGCTCGACCTGTGCGCCGCACCGGGCGGAAAAACGACCCAACTTGCCGCCGCACTGCGCGGTCAGGGGCTTTTGATCGCCAATGAAATTCATCCCGTACGGGCCAAGGCGCTCTCGGAAAACGTGGAGCGGCTCGGCATCGCCAACGCCATCGTCACCAACGAGACGCCGGAACGGTTGGCCGAGCGGTTTCCCCGCTTCTTTGACCGCATCCTGGTGGACGCTCCCTGCTCCGGCGAAGGAATGTTCCGCAAACTGCCGGAAGCGATTGACGACTGGTCGCCGGAAAAGGTGGCGGAGTGTCACCGCATCCAGCAGGAGATACTGGACGCCGCGGCGGCCATGTTGAAACCGGGTGGGACACTGGTCTACTCCACGTGCACCTTTGCGCCGCTGGAAAACGAACAGTCGATTGCGTCCTTCCTCGCTCGCCATCCGGAGTTTGCCCTGACTCCCCTGCCCCATCCCGAGTGGTTCGCGCCCGGCGTCCCCGAGTGGGCCGAGCCGCCGCTGCCGGAACTCACGCATTCAGCGCGGCTCTGGCCGCACCGCCTCGACGGGGAAGGCCACTACCTGGCCAAACTGTGCAAGCAGGCGGACGACGAAGGGAACGCCCCTTCCAGACGGCGCAGGGAGAAGCGCGGGAAAACGGCGGCAGCCGGACGGAAGGAAGCGATCGGGGCGTGGCGCACGTTTGCGGCCCAGTCCCTGCCCGGTATCGCGGAACAATTTATCGACGACGCGGCCTTCCTGCTGTTTGGCGACCAGTTGTATGTCACCCCGGCGCCTGACCTTGATCTGGACGGTCTGAAAGTGGTGCGGGCTGGCCTCCACCTCGGCACCGTGAAAAAGAATCGGCTGGAACCTGCCCACGCCCTGGCGCTGGCCGTCCCCCAAGCCGCCGCCGCACGCACAGCTGCATTTGCGGCAGATGACCCCGAGCTCGTGCGCTACTTGAAGGGAGAAGCGTTGGCACGTGACGGCGAAAACGGCTGGACGCTGGTCACCGTGGACGGATTTCCGCTCGGCTGGGGCAAGCAGGCGGACGGCCAGTTGAAAAACCATTATCCCAAAGGGCTGCGCTGGCTGTGATCATATAGTACCCGTCGGGAAGCCTACGCGGCCCGCAAAACGAAAACGGCCCACCGCAGGAGAGCAGGCACTCACGCGGTGGGCTGCTGCGTTTTTTCCGCTTTTTTACGCCTGGACGGCCTCGTCGTTGTCTGTTTGCCGGCCATGCAAAAAAGCAGCCCATACCACATGGACTGCCTTTCGCGTGGCGGTTTGCCGCCCGATGTTAGCCCCTGCCGCGCGGTTTTTTGCCCTTTGCCGCTTTGCGGGCCGCCATTGCCTCTTGGCGACGGCGGTTTTTCTCGTACAAGGTCTTGAGTGATTCCAGTTCCCGTGCCAGCTTTTTCTTGTAGCCCGGCTTCACCTTGATCTTCTTTTTCAGCGCCTCGCGGATGGGGGCGTACTGCTTTTCCTTTTCCTTCAACTGTTCTTTGGCCTTTTGCTCGCGCAGTTGGGCAAAGTACGCTTCCCGCTCCTCTGCCCGCTTGCGGCGGCCGGCGTCCAGATGGCGGCCTACCACCAGCAGTTTTTCCTCAATCGGCGCCTTGGTCGCCTTGGCGAAGCGGGTCATGATGCTTTTTTGGCGGGGAGAGACAAGAGAGATGGCGATTCCCTTCTGCCCCGCCCGTCCGGTGCGGCCGACGCGGTGGATGTAGCTTTCCACGTCATTGGGGACATCGTAGTTGACGACGTGTGTCACCCCTTCGACGTCCAGACCGCGGGCAGCGATGTCGGTTGCCACCAGGTACTGAAACTTGATGTCGCGGAACTGCTTCATCAGCTGTTCCCGCTTGTTTTGCGACAGATCGCCGTACAGCGCTTCCGCCGAAAAGCCGTTTTCCTGCAGGCGGGCCGTCAACTGCTGGACGCGCGCCTGGGTGTTGGCAAAGATGATGCAGAGATACGGATTCTCATTTTCCAACAGGTCCACCAGCGCATCCATCTTGTCGCTCTGATTGACCACGTAGTAGATTTGTTCAATGCTCTCCACCGTCTTCTGCTTTGCCTCGATTCGGATGTGGGGCGGCTGCTTCATGTAGTACTGAGCCAGCTTTTTCACCGAATCCGGCATGGTGGCGGAGAACAGCAGCGTTTGCCGGTGCTGCGGCGTCCCCTCGATAATTTCATGGACCTCCTCAAGAAAGCCCATCTCCATCATCTTGTCAGCCTCGTCCAACACCAGCGTGGAAATGCGGCCGAAGTGAAGCGAGCCCCGCCTCATGTGGTCCAGCACCCTTCCCGGGGTGCCGACGACGATGTGGACAACATGCTTGAGCTTGCTCAACTGCCGTTCAATATCCGTCCCGCCGTGCAAAGAGAGTACGTTGACGTTCAGGTATTTGCCCAGCTTCTCCACTTCTTCGGCGATCTGGATCGACAGCTCACGGGTGGGCGTCAGGATCAGCGCCTGAATGTCCCGTTTGCCCGGCTGCAGCCGCTCCAGGATCGGCAGCACAAACGCGGCGGTCTTGCCCGTCCCCGTTTGCGCCTGGCCGATCACGTCCTTCCCTTCGAGAATTAGCGGGATCGCCTCCGCCTGAATCGGCGTCGGCTCTTTATAAAACAGGTCGTGAATGCCCTGCATCAACTCCGGTCGAAAGCCAAACATCGCAAACGATTTCGCCATGGTGTCACTTCCTTTCACATCCTTTAATAGTATGACAGTCTTGCCAAAAAAACAACAAAAGGCGGCCGGCTGCAGAAATTCCGCAACGCGCCGCCTGCACAATCATTTCGCCAGTTCGTAAATGGCCTGGGCGTAGATCGCTGTCGCCTTGATCAGATCGTCCACCAAAATGTGCTCGTCCCGCTGGTGAGCGCTGTCCGGCCGGCCTGGAAACAGCGGTCCAAACGCCACCCCCACGTCCAGCGAACGGCCGTACGTGGCTCCGCCGATGGCGATGATCTCGGCCTCCTGTCCGGTCTGCTCCGTGTACACCCGCTGCAGCGTGGTGATCAGCGGGTGCTGCGGGTCAACCCGATGGGGCTCCAGGTGCTCCACCACTGCCAACGAAAATGCCGCTTCCGCCAGCCGCTGTTCCAGAATCGCCTTCCATCGCTCAAACGGCTGGGAATGCGGATAGCGAATATTGACGCCAAACACGGCATCCCCGTCCGCCTCATAGCGAATGATGCCGGTGTTGAGGGTGAGCGGTCCCATTTCCTTGTCGTCGCAAGCGATGCCGATTGCCTTTCCGTCGTGCTGCCGATGGAAATAACGATCCGCAAAGCGGGCGAACTGCTGGCCCCGTTCGTCCAGTGTCAGCCCGGCCAAAAAGTGCAGCAGTTCCGTACCCGCGTTTACGCCCAAACTCGGATTCATGGCGTGAACGGAAACGCCCTCCATCTGCACATGCACCTGACCGCCGCGCACGTCCGCCGCTCCGCTCAGCCCCATCTCCCGCACATACGCGCCAAAGCGCTCGGCCAGTTCCTGGCCGGTCATGGAGAGCGGCTCGAGCACGGCCTCCGCCTTGTCCGGCACCATGTTCATGCGCAGGCCTGCAGACAGCGTCAGCAGTCTGGCGTCAGGCCGGTCAACAGGCGTAATCTGCTGCGCCGCATACGCAGCCGCAGTCTGCGTCAGCATCAGGTCGGTCAGTCCTTTTTCCGCGTAGATCAGTGGAAAGTCAGCGTCCGGCGAAAAGCCCATCGTCGGCATTTCTTCGGTTTGGAAATAGGTTCTCACACACCGCCAGTTGGACTCCTCGTCCGTGCCAAAGATGAGCCGCACCCGTTTGGACAGCGGCAGCCCCAGTTCCTTGACAATTTTGGCGGCAAAGATGGCGGCCATGGTCGGCCCCTTGTCGTCAATTGCGCCGCGAGCCACGATTTTGCCGTCCACGATTTCGGCCGCATACGGCGGCGAGCTCCAGCCGTCCCCTTCCGGCACAACGTCAACGTGACTGAGGATGCCGATCAGCTCCTCACCCTCGCCCAACTCCGCATGGGCAGCGTATCCCCCGACATCCTTGACTGTCATGCCAGCCTCTTTGCACACCGTAAGCACGTAGTCAAGCGCTTGGCGGATGCCTTCTCCAAACGGCGCGCCGTCCCGGGCAGTCGTCGGATCGAGCACGCTTTTGATTTGCAGAAATTCCCGCACGGCGGCAAGCAGTTCGTCTTTTCGCTTTTCCGCCTCTTGTTGCCAATCAACCCTTGTCATCGTTTGATTTCGTCCCTTCCGTCGTCGTACTGTCGTCTTTTGCCGCCTGTGCCGCATCCAGATCCAAATCCAGCTCCACCAGCGAAATAAGCGACTCCATCGGCACCTCCTGCGCGGTGAACTCCACCTGCGCTTCCTTGATTTCTTCGCGGATGTTGTTCATTTCGCTGTCCAGCTTGTAGGACGCTTTGGCCGCCTCGATCAGGCGCTGCCGGATGGCGGACGGGATAATTCCTTCGTATTTGTAGTTGAGAGAGTGTTCTATGGTCGCCCAAAAGTTCATGCCCAGCGTGCGGACCTGGATTTCCACCGGGATGGTGACCTGTCCGCGCGCCGTCATCAACGGGTATTCCACAGCCAGGTGGTACCCTCTGTACCCGCTTTCCTTGGGTTTGGAAACGTAGTCTTTCTCCAGGTAAACGCGCATGTCATTGCGCTGTCGTATCATTTCCACGACGGCCGGAATGTCATCGATAAACTGGCAGATGATCCGGATTCCCGCGATGTCCCTGAGCTCCCAGCAGATGTTCTCGTCGATGGGAAACTGCAGGCGGTTCGCCTTGCTGTAAATGCTCGGGATGGACTTGACTCGTCCCGTGACGAACTCGATGGGGGAGTGTTCCTTGCGCTTACGCAGCTCGTTGCGGATGTTTTTCAGCTTGACCTTGATTTCTTCCACGGCTTGTTCGAACGGTAGCAGATATAGTTCCCAATCTAGTTTGTGCACACTGGTCCCCTCCGGCCCGAAACTCCATCGTCCTTATGATTCAACATTTTGAATGAGATATCCTCCCATAAAAAGAAAGAAGACCCGCTTCCCGGGTCTTTTTTACAGGGATCGCAGGGCTCGGCCCGGTTTGGGGAATGCGGCAAGAAAACCTTGGCCGTCCCTTTGCCAACCGCTCCTGCTATTCTTTTCTGTCGTCCAGCCGGAACGCCGTCAGCGAGCTAGTGAGCCGCTCCGCCAGCACGGCCAGTTGGTCCGCGGAAGCGGCGATCAGCTCCATCGCCGCGTTCTGCTCTTCGACAGCGGCGGAAATGCCCTGCACGCCGGCTGCCGCCTCCCGGGAAGCAGCCGATACTTCCTGGGCGACCGCCACCACCTGCTGCGCGTCTGGAGCCATCCGGGCAAACGCCTGGCTGACACCTTCCATTTCCGCAGAGACGCGGCGGATATTGTGTTCAATCCGGCGAAACATCTCATCCGACTGTCCGGCGGTCCGCCTTCCTTCCGCCACCGTGCGCGTGCCGTCGTCCATCTGCTCCACGATGGCGGCCGTGCTTTTCTGGATCTCGCTGATCATCGATACGATCTGCTGCGCCGCCGCGTTCGTCCCCTCGGCCAGTTTGCGCACTTCCTCCGCCACGACTGCAAATCCTTTGCCGTGCTCGCCGGCGCGTGCCGCCTCGATGCCTGCGTTGAGCGCGAGCAGGTTGGTCTGCCGGGCGATCTCCGTGATGACAGCGATGATCTGTGATATGTCACGCGATCGCTGCTCCAGCTGTTGTACCGTCTGCGTCGTCGCCGTCACCGCCCGGTCGATCTCCTCCATGCTGGCGATGACCGCCTCCACCGCCTGCCGTCCCGCTTCAGCGTCGTCCTTCATCTCGCGCGACGAAAGCGTGACCTGCTCCACGTGGCTGGTAACGCTGTGGACGCTGGCGGTCAGTTCCTCCGCCAAATGCAGCGTGTGCCCCATTTTGTCTACCTGCCTGTCGGCCGACGCTGACACGTCCTCGACGACCCGGGTGATCTGCTCGCCGGAAGAGGCAATCTCCGCGGTATTGCCGTGAATCTCGCGAACCGATTCCGTCACCGACGCAGCCGCCTGCCGCACCTGCCGCAAAATCTCATGGAGCTGTTCCCGCATGGCAAGCAGGGAACGGGCCAGCTCGCCCAGCTCGTCCGAGCGTTTCAGCAACCTCGCGGGAAAGGGCGCGGTAAAATCTCCCCGGCCGATCTGCCCGGCGATGGACAGAAGGCCAGCGAACGAGCGGCGCAGACCGGCAGACGCCCCCCAGGCGATGGCCATCACCAGCACAAGCACAATGCCGTTAAACAGTATAATCGCATTTCGAATCTGATTAGGCCCGGTCATGATCTCCGTCATGTTCATCTCCGCCAGGATGGCCCAGTTGAGCTTGCCCACCTGTACCCGGTCGTAGGCGACCAGCACCTCCTCCCCGCGATAGTCGACGGCTTGGGCTGTGCCCGCGTTGCTGCCGGAAGACAGCGCCTGTTCGGCAATCGGCGTCTCCACTTTCTGCCTAAGCATCGTCTCCTGCCCGTTCCCCAATTCGGTCCGCATCAGCTTGTCCGCCCCGATCAGGTAGATTTTCCCCGTTTCACCCAACCCCTCGCGCCGGTTCAACTGGCGGGAGACATAGTCCAGGGAAACCTCCGCGGCGAGCTGTCCGATCACCGTCCCGTGATCAAAGATCGGCACGGCCATGAAAACGGCGGGCACGCCGCCGGACGGTTCGTAACGGCTGACGTCCGACAGTTCCAGACTGTATCCCTTGGCCGCTTGTTTTACCGTCTGCCCCAAAGGGGTGCCGCTGTACGGACCGTCGTACAAGTTGGTGCCGAAGTCGGCCTGCGGATTCGTCTGGTACACCACGTCGCCATTCGCGTTGAGCAGGTACGCGTTGGCAAACCCGTAGCGGGACACCTCCATCTTCAGTTCCTTGCCCCAGATTTGCTCCGCTTCCTGGTAGGCAGGTGCCTCCCGTCCCAGCTTCCACACGCCATCAAAGGCGGCCAGCGACTGCACCACCGAACCGGACGCCGCCAGCGTCTCCAGGTTTTTGGAGCGTTCGCGGAAGTAGTTTTCCACCTGCTCCTTGTTGCTGTTGCGGAGTGCCTCCAGCGTCGCCGCACTGCCCTCCAGCAGGCCCCGCTTGGTCTCCGTGTAGGCAAACACCCCCGCTGCCGTCAGCGGCACAACGCCGGTCAGCAGCAAAGCGATCAATACCCGCGCCCCCAATTTCATGACATGAGCCCCCTTGAAACGACCTGTGTTTTCTAAATTCTAAATTCTATGAATGGTACAAATATATTACCATAGACCTAGAAAAAAATATCCAGTTTTGTCCGTGCGTGTCAGAAAAATTGGCAAAAAAAAAAAAAAACGCGCCCGCACGACGGCTGATACAGCCTGCCGCACACACGCGTCCTGCCGGCGGGGAACGGTGACGCCTACGCTGTCGCCGTCTCCACGATCATCGCAATCTCGTCGCACATCGGCAGCTTGGAGCAGTTGATGCAGTCCTTCCATACCTTTTGCGGCAACGTCTCCTTGGCTACCACGCGGAATCCGCACTTTTCAAAGAATGCCTTCTGATAGGTAAGCGCCAGCACCCGGTTGATTCCCAGCAGACGGCACTGCTCCACGAGATGCAGCACCAACTGTTTGCCGACGCCCATGCCTTTGGCTTTCTCGGCGATGGCAAGCGAACGGATTTCCGCCAAATCCTCCCAAAGAATATGCAGGCCGGCCACGCCGATGACGCTTTCCCCGTCGTGGGCGACGACGAACGACTGCAGGTGTTCGCAGACGGAGAGTTTCGTCCGCGGCAGCATCAGCCCCTGTTGTGCATATTGATTAATAATCTCAAGCATCTGGTCGACGTCCCTCATGGTTGCCTGACGCACGGTCAACGTCTTTGTGACACTCATTCTGCACTCCCCCACTCCATCTCCTCAACGCCTCAATCCACATAATAATTATTCATTATGATATATAAATATACATCCAGTCGAAAGAGAAGTCTATCCTTTTTTCCGTCATTTTGCTATTGGGCGGACAAACGCATTTCTTTTAAATGGAACAATTGTGCTATAATCACAATAACAGAACGGAGGTGTTTCCCTTTGACGACACGCAGGGAGCGAAAAAAGCGGGAAACGCGCGACAAGATTTTCAACGCCGCGATCAAGCTGTTCAAGCAGTACGGCTTTGAAAACACAACCATTGACATGATTTCCGAAGAAGCGGACGTCGCCCGCGGCACCATCTTTCTTCACTTCACATCAAAGGAAGCGATCCTCGCCAACTGGGGATACGAACGGCTGCAGGAAATCGAAGAACGGCGGGAAGAGTGGGACTACGGAGACAGTTGCAAGCAGAAGGTCTTGCGGATTTATAAAATCATGAACGAGGTCAACATCCAGAATTACGATTTTATCAAGGTGCTGATCGAGTCCTCGATGAAACACCGCAAGATTCTGGAAAACGAAAAGAACGTCTACTACGAACTTCGGCAGCTGTTTGCGGACCTGATCGAAGAAGCGCAGGAAAAAGGGCGGCTGAAGGCGAAGTTCAATCCGCTCGTCGCGGCAAACATGCTGGAAAACATCTATTACAACGCCCTGTACGACTGGGTGCGCAGCGAAGGAGCCTGGGCTCTGGAGGAAATCATGGAAGAGAAGGTCTCCATCGTGTTTGAAGGGCTGGACGCATGAGCTCATCATGTGCCCGGCCCTTCTGGCATGTTGGATGCGCTGACCGCTGGAAGAAATGCCTGCCCGCCTGCGGCCCATCTTTTCCTTGCGGAGTCGGGGACATTTCCCTATGATGATGAAGAAAAGCTGTTCAACACGTTGGAGGTATTCACATACACATGCGAAACGGGATCAAGCGTGAAGATATTGAGCTTTTGGCTCCCGCCGGCAACTGGGAGTGTCTGCGCGCGGCCGTCGCCAACGGGGCAAACGCCGTCTACTTCGGCGTGGAAAAATTCAATGCCCGGGCCCGCGCCGAGAACTTCCACATGTCCGAACTGCCTGAGATCATGTCGTTTTTGCACATGTACGGAGTCAAAGGTTTTCTTACCTTTAATATCCTCGTCTTTGAAGATGAGATGAAGGAAGCTCAGGAGCTGATCGAAGCCTGTATCGACGCCGGAGTGGATGCAGTGATCGTGCAGGACCTCGGCCTCGTCAAGCTGATCCGCGAGATTTCCCCCGACTTTCCCATCCACGGCTCAACCCAGATGACGATCACCTCTCCGGAAGCGGTGGAGTTTACCAAGCCGTTTGGCCTGGAGCGTGTGGTACTCGGGCGTGAAAACTCGCTGAAGGAAATCAAGGTGATCGGCGAAAAGGCCAAGCTGCCGATGGAAGTGTTCGTGCACGGCGCATTGTGCGTCTCCTACTCCGGCCAGTGCCTTACTTCGGAAATGTGGGGCGGCCGCTCGGCCAACCGCGGCGAATGCGCCCAAGCCTGCCGCCTCCCCTACGACCTGATCGTGGACGGGATGCAAAAGGAGATGGGCAACGTCGCCTACCTGCTGTCGCCCAAAGACCTGGCGGCAATCGACCTGGTGCCGGAACTGATCGAGGCGGGCGTCACCTCCTTCAAGATCGAAGGCCGGCTGAAATCGCCGGAGTACGTGGCCAATGTGGTCAGCAAATACCGTGCGGCGATCGACCGCTACTTCGCCGGCGAGGAGGCAGCGCCGAGCGAACAGGACATCCGCGAGCTGCAGCAGAGCTTTTCCCGCGGCTTTACACACGGGTTCCTGAAAGGCACCAACAACAAGACGCTGCTGGACGGCACCTTCCCGAAAAGCCGCGGCGTCTATCTCGGCACGGTGAAAAAAGTGCTGAAGCACGCGGTGCTGGTAGAGCTGAACGCTCCTTTGAAACGGGGCGACGGCATCGTCTTTGACGCCGGCGATCCGACGCAAAAAGAGGAAGGCGGACGCGTCTACGACATCCTCAGCCGCGGCAAAAAGGTGGAGGGCGAAGTGGAGAATGGCCTCTACGAGATCGTCATGGGACGAAACGACGTTAACCTGCAGCGGATCAATGTCGGCGACCGCGTCTGGAAGACGAACGACCCCGAGCTGGACAAACGGCTGCGCAAAACATTCGAGACAGATAAGCCGTACCGCACCTTCCCGCTCGCGGTGCACGTCGTCGGCCGGCTGGGCGAAAAGCTGTCCGTCACCTGGGTGGACAAAACGGCCGACCACGCCGTGACTGTCAAGTCGGAAATGCCGCTGGAAGCAGCGCTGAAACGGCCGCTGACCTCGGAACTGCTGTACGAGCAGTTGAGCCGGCTGGGGGGCACCCTGTTTTCCCTGAATGCCCAGGACCTGACGACCGATCTGGACGGCGACCTGATCCTGCCCGTGAGCGAACTGAACCGGATGCGGCGGGAAGCGGTGGAGCAGCTTCTCCACCTGCGGACAAAACCGCCGGTGTACCAGAAGCGGCACGTAGACGTTTACGCCGACGTGCCTGCCAAACAGCCGGTGGACAAACCGCTGTTGACCGCACTCTGCCGTTCGCTGGAGCAGGTGGAGGCGGCCGCCCAGACCGACGTCGACTTTCTGTACGCCGATTTTGAATTCGTCAAACAGTATCCGGATGCGGTCAAACTGGCCCACCGGTACGGCAAACCCATCGGCATCGCCACGATGCGCATCCACATGCCGGATGAAAACGGCGTGCTGGCCCTGATCGCCAGAAGCAAGCCGGACGCCATCCTCGTCCGCAACACGGGCGCGCTGTACTACTACATGTCCCGCCGCGGCGAGATGGACATCCCGTTGATCGGCGATTTCTCGCTCAACGTGGCCAACCACAAGGCCGTCTCGCTGTTTTTGGAGTGCGGTCTCAAGCGGGTAACCGCCTCGTACGATCTGAACATCCAGCAAATGGTGGACCTGCTTGGCAAAACGGATGCGTCCAAAATCGAAGTGGTGATTCACCAGCACCTGCCGATGTTCCATACGGAGCACTGCGTCTACTGTACGTTCCTCAGCCCCGGCACGGACCATACCAACTGCGGCCAGCCGTGCGAGTCCCACCGCGTCTCGCTTCGCGACCGCGTCGGATTCTCCCATCCGGTCCGCGTCGATACCGGCTGCCGCAACACGGTGTACAACGCCATCGACCAGTCGGGAGCGGAGTACCTGAATGAATTTATCAAATTGGGCGTGGGCAGCTACCGCGTCGAGTTTTTGGAGGAAGAGCCGGAGCGAGTCAAAGAGGTGATCGACCTCTACCGCCGGGCGCTGCGCGGCGAAGTGAGCGGCACCCACGTCTGGCGGACGCTGAAAGCGACCAACCAGTTGGGCGTCACCCGCGGCCAGCTCACCAAATAGGACCGGTCGATACCGTCCCGGCCTTACCCATACCCTGTGAGGAGGAGATTGATTATGGCGGACCTTTCCCAGCCCACGCCGGAAAACCTGGCGACGATTATTGAAGGCATCAAGTCCAAACTGAACATGGCCAACACCGCCGTCATGCGGCCGGAGGATTTCGACCTGACCCATTACGAAGACTTGCTGTACCTGTACAACATGGTGCAGAAAAAAGCGAGCTTCAGCATCAACGAAATGACCGCCATCGTCGAAGAACTGGGCAGCATGCGGAAGCAGTCCTGACCCGGGGCCCAATAGTCAGGCCCTAGACTTAGAGCCCAGCCCCCGGGAAACCTGCGCGAGGATCGCTGCAACCGCGCCGTGCGGGGGCTCATGCTTTCGCCCTGCTTCCTGATTGACGACACGCCGTATCCGCAGAGTGGTACGGCGTGTTTCATTTGTTTCCTCGATGCAAAAACGGCACGTCCCACCCCGCTTAATTTGGGCGAACATCCCGTACATCCGAGACATACGCATATCTCGTAATCAAATTCCACTGGAAACGGGGTGGATTGCACCATGACTTTGTATATCGATTACACGACGTCAGCCCAATTCTTTTCTGACGTCAACAATAACCTGCTCGTCCAAAAGGATCCCCGCAACTACATCAACGTCCTCTCCACCCAACAGTTGAATACGCTGGACAACGTGTCTTTGCTGGACATCTTCCTCAGCGCGGGCAACGTCGTGGAGCCTCACTACCATCAAAATGCCGCCGAGCTGGTGTACTGCATTTCCGGAGCGGCCAATGTTTCCTTCATCAACCCATTTACCAATCGCCTTCATCATTATCAGATTACGCCGGGCCAAGTGGTCAACATCCCCCAAGGCTGGTGGCACTGGGAAATCGCAACCGCTGACAACACGCATCTGCTTGCCATCTTCAACGCACCCATCCCCGAAGTCATCCTGGGGTCCGATATCCTGAGACTGACACCCAGCGAAATATGGGCGTACACATACTGCCTGAATGAGTCCAGCGTCAAAAATACGCTGGCCCCCATCCAACGTTCGCTCTTCATCGGCCCTCCAACAGGCTGCCATCAACCACAGGGCTATCAACCGTATGCACCGCAAGCGCAGGGATATCAACCTGTACCGCAAGCGCAAGGATATCAACCTGCACCGCAAGCACAGTGCTGTCAACCGTATGCACCGCTTCCCCATCCGTATCATCAGCAGCCGTATTGGTAACGTGTCAGCGCTGCCAAATCGTTTCAATTACTGACCATGTAGAGTCCCAGCCCATTTTGCTTGACAACAAGGATATTGGCAGCCGCACACCGAACCTCTCTCCTTATCATTTTGTGGGGAGAGGTCCCCTCTCCTTTCTCCGGCGTCACCTACAACCACAAAACATCCCTTGTATGGAAATATTTTCTTGACAATCGCACATTTTTCACTATTTTTAATGTAGCGGATGCTTGTGTCAGAAAATTCACCATACAGGGGAAGTGATTTCGTTTTGAATGGCCTGCCGCTCTCCCGCTTTACCGGAATGCTTGCGACCAACTCCTCCCTGCGCAACCTCTGGCTTGCCCGTGCCGTATCCGCACTGGGCGATTATGTGTACAGCGTCGCATTGATGTGGTTCGTCTACGAGCAGACACATTCCGCCCTGCAAACGGGACTGCTGTTTATTCTCAAGTTTTTGCCCGAGCCTTTCGTGGGGCTCTATTTTGGCGTGTTGGCGGATCGTCTGAACCGAAGACGTCTCATGCAGTTCTCCGACCTTTTCCAAATGCTTGCCATGCTGCTGTTGGGCGTGCTGATCGCAAGCGGTTCGTTTCACATGTGGCATCTCTACGTCATCACGATCTGCGCGTCGATGGCCGGAACGCTCTTTCGCATCGCGCAAACCTCCCTGATTCCCGATCTGGTCGGCAGACATGAGTTGGTGAGCGCCAACGCCCTGCTGTCCGTAACCATGCAGTTGATGCGGATGATCGGGGCCACGCTGGGCGGAATTTTGGTCGCGATAATCGGCGTTGCCGGGACCATCGAAATCAATGCGCTGTCTTTTCTGGTGTCTCTGGCTTTTGTGCAGCGGATTCGCCACGACAAGGCCCAGCCTGCGGCCTCTTCCGCGTCAGCAAAGAGCGTGAACAGCGAGATCAAGGAGGGGCTGAACTGGCTGGTAAACAACAAGATCGTGCTGCTTCTCATGCTGTTGGGGACGCTTGCCAATGTCGCCCTGGCTCCAACCAACGTCCTGCCCCCCATGCTGATTCAACGCGAATTTCACGGGGACGCCCGCATGTTGGGCTGGTTTGAAACTTCCATCGCGTTGGGACTTCTGCTGGGCGGAATCCTGGTCGGGACGCTCTCCCCCAAAAAAGTGGGGCGGTGGTTTCTCGCCGGATTGGGTCTGGAAGCTGTCGGCATGCTGAGCGTTGCCGTCGCCCCGTTTGCATGGATGGCGTATGCGGGCAATTTTCTGCTGGGAATCGGGGTGATGGTCTGCAACATTCCGTTGAGCACGCTGATGCAGACACTGATTCCCGACAGGATGCGGGGGCGGGTGAACAGCATGACGTCGATCGCGTTTAACATCTCGATCCCGATCACCTACGGCGGCATCGGCGCCTTGGCGGACGTGATCGGCGCGAAACCCAGCTATGGTCTGGGAGCGCTTTTGCTGGCCCTGTGCGCGGCAATTGGCGGAATGAACGCGGGGCTGCGCTCGTTCGACCTCGGAGAGGGGCAAAAAGCTGGCGAGGCAAATGAGGACGCAGGACAAGCGGTTTGACGCAGGCGCATCATCCCGGCAGCATGGCGTCCCTTTCCCATATCCGGCACGGAACACGCCGCCCACACTGCACGAAAAAAACGAGCCCTCCCGTCGGCACTGCCTGAGGGAAGACCCGTTTTTTTGTTTTTATCAGTGGTTGACGATGCCTACGCGCGCTTCCGTCTGCTCCGGCCGCTCCGCCTCCTCGCAGCCTTCTTTCCAGAGCAGGTAGCGGATACTGTCCGCCAGCGCTTCCCAGCTCGCTTCGATCACGTTGGTGGAGACCCCGACCGTGCTCCACTTTTCTCCGTCGCGGGCGGATTCGATCAGGACGCGCACTTTGGCCGCCGTCGCCCCGCTCTCGTCCAGCACCCGCACCTTGTAGTCGGTCAGATACATCTCTGCCAGACAGGGGAAGTGGGTTTCCAGCGCCTTGCGCAGCGCGTTGTCCAGAGCGTTGACGGGACCGTTGCCTTCCGCAGCGGTGTGGACGACCTGGCCATTGACATGCAGCTTGACCATCGCTTCCGAAGAGATCGACTGGTCTGCCGTCTTTTCCATCAAAATCTTGAACGAGTCGAGCGTAAACAGTTGGCGCAGCTTGCCCGCCGCCTCCAGCAGCATAAGCGTGAGCGATGCCTCTGCCCCTTCGTATTGATATCCCTGAAATTCGCGCTCCTTGATCCGCTTGACGATCTCCCGCGCTTCCTGCCTGTCCAGCGCCACGTCGATCTCCAGCTCCTCTGCCTTGGCCAGCAGGTTGCTCTGGCCGGCCAGTTCGGAGACCAGCACGCGCCGTTTGTTGCCGATCAATTCCGGGTCGATGTGTTCATAGGTCTTGGGATCTTTCAGCACGGCGCTGACGTGGATGCCGCCTTTGTGGGCAAATGCGCTGTTGCCGACAAACGGCTGGTTGTTGGGCATCGCCATGTTGGCGATCTCCGCCACGAAACGGGACAGTTTGGTCAGCTGCTTGAGCTGCTCCGGAGCGACGCAGTCGTAGCCAAGTTTCAACTGCAGATTGGGAATGACCGAGACCAGGTTGACGTTGCCGCACCGTTCACCAATCCCGTTGATCGTCCCCTGCACCTGCTGGGCGCCCGCCTGAACCGCCGCCAGCGCGTTGGCCACGGCCAGTTCGCCGTCGTTGTGGGGATGGATGCCCAACGGTGTCTGTACGCTTGCCTTTACCGTGCGGACGGTATCGAAAATCTCGTGCGGCAGGCTGCCGCCGTTGGTGTCGCAGAGGACGATCCAGTCGGCACCTGCCTCCTCCGCCGCTTCCAGCACGCGCAGTGCATAGACCGGATTGTGCTTGTAGCCGTCAAAAAAGTGTTCGGCCAAAAACAGGACGGTCAGCCCCCGCGATTTGAGAAAAGCGACGGAGTCAGCCACCATCCGCAGGTTTTCGTCCAAGGTAGTCTTGAGCGCGTCGGTGACGTGCAGATCCCACGACTTGCCGAAGATGGCCGCCGCCTTGACGCCGCTTTCCAGCAGGGCTCGCAGGTTGTCGTCCTCCTCTGCCGCCACGTTGGGCCGACAGGTGCTGCCAAACGCTGTCACCACCGCGTGTTTCAGCGGAATTTCCCGCATCCGCTCAAAGAAGGCCATGTCCTTGGGATTGCTGCCGGGCCAGCCGCCTTCGATAAAGTCGATGCCAAACTGGTCCAGCTTCACGGCGATCTTCACCTTGTCCTCCACCGACAGGCTGACGCCTTCGCCCTGCGTGCCGTCCCGCAGTGTCGTATCGTACAGATACACCTTTTCTTTCATCTTCTCTCCACCCCATGTGCTTCTATCATTTTTCTGAATTATTTGTATCATTCACCATATGATGCTATTCAGTATACCACAGCCCATAGGGAAAGAAAACGCGTGATTTCGCCGCTTTTGCTCATGTGCACCGGGCGTGGACAAAGGCGGCGGTTCGTTCGATTGCCTCTTCCAGTTGGGAGGAGGTGCCGGCAAACGGATGGCGGGTGTTGAAGGTGTGGTCGCCCGCTTCGATCCAGTGCAGTTCGCTCTCCCGCGCCGCCTCGTGCAGGCGCATCGCTCCCTTCACCAGCCGATCGTAGTCATCCCGCCCCTGGATGATGCAGAGCGGCTGCGGCATGCTCGCCACTTTCGCCAGGAGGTCGTACTTGTCCCGGTTCTGATCCACGTCGTCGATGACCGCCTTCGTAATCGGCATCTGCTGTCCGGTCCGGGCATTGGCGATGTAGCCGACGCCCTGCTCGGCGATTTGCCGGCGCAGCTTCTCGTCAAACAGATTGACGTCGGCCACGCCGTTCCAGGTGATGATCCCTTTGACGAGCGGGTTGCCCGCCCCAAACAGGATCGCGTCCGCCCCGCCTTTGCTGTGCCCGAGCACAAACAGCTTTTCCCTGTCAAACCAGGCGGAGAACGCTCCGCCATCTTGCAGCAGCCACCCGGTCAGGATGGTCAAATCGGCCACCTCACGCGCGTATGTATTGCGCCCGAACTTTTCCAGCTCGTCAAATTCCGTCAGGCTTTCCCCGACGCCATTGCAGGAAAAGTTGAAGCGGACGACGGCGATGCCCCGCTCAGCCAACTGCTCGGCGACGTAGGGAAAGCTGCCCCAGTCCTTAAACCCTTTAAACCCGTGGCAAAAGATCACGAGCGGCTGGTCCGGCGACGCGCTCTTCGCGTGAAAGTCGCCGCGGATCGTCAAGTCCTCGCCGGCGGCAATGCGAAACGACTCCATCATGATTCTTCACCTCTTTGGGGGTTTTTTCTTATCTTATTATGAAGGCAGCAACGCCCAAAAGGAAACCCGTCGGAGCGAAGCCAGATTCGCTGTATCAAAGAAAAATGCAAAAGACCTTCCGCCATGGCAGAAGGCCTTATCCGGTATGGGAGGCGATGCGCTCGTCAGACACCAAATGCAGGGCGTACTCCAGCGGTCTTCTCACAGCATGGAGGTAGCGGTCCCACTGGCCCAGCTTGCGGAAAATATCACGACCCGGCTTGGGATTGATTTCGATGATCCACACCCGGCCGTTTGCATCAATGCCCAAATCAAACCCAAACTCCATCATGGAGCCGAAATGTTTCTCGATCGCTTCCACCGTTTTCAGCGCCAGCTCCCGGCACTCGCAGAGAATCCGCTCCGCCTCCTGCACGCCGAAGCGATAGGCCAGAAAACGGCCAGCCGGCAACGCGGTCCCGCCGCCGTGCAGATTGGACGTGGACGATTGCTTGGGACCGAGCCGCATTCCCACGCCGGTCAGCCTCCACTTGCCGCTTCCATCCTTCTGGATCAACAATCGCGCGTCCACTGTCCGTCCCGGCAGCAGGGTCAAATCCAGCCCTTGCTGCAGGAAGAACTGCTCCTGCCCGAATTTTTCCCGTTTCGTCCAGCGCTCGATTTCGGCGGTCAGCGCCGACAGCGTCGGCAGGACGGCATACTTCCTCCCTTGCTTCTTGGTCCGTCCGCGCAGCAGGTAGACCTTGCCTCTCCGTTCCACCCGCAGGATGCTGCGTCCGCCTGATCCATTGGTCGGCTTGACATAGACGATGCCGTGCCGTTTCAGCATGTCGGCCAGCACGTCCCGCTTGTAGAGCCGCGTCTCCGGCAGCCAGCGCTGCAGTTCCTCCTCCTGCATCAGCACCTGATGGACGCGAAACTTGTTGGCAAAGCGGCTGTTGGCGTAGCGAAACAAGTTTTTGGTGCGGAACGGCAGGTAATTCTTGTGCTTCGCTATCGGATAGTAGCGGTACCGGTCGATTACGATATCGGGCCAAGCGTACCAGCTGCTTTTCCAGCCGTCCGCTCCCGGCGTAAACCCCTTGATCATGCGGGAGGCAGCGTTCACATCCTGCGGGGAAAAGACAAACACTTCCGCCCCCATCAGCTTTCCCTCCCGGACAAGCCGGCGCAAAAATCCTTGTTCGTAAAAACCATTTTCCCCCCGATAGGTCAGAATGCCGATCCGTTTTTTCACGTGTCGTCCTCCCTCTCTGTGGATGACTTCTCCCCATCAGCTTATGGCCGAACGTGAAAAAAAGCGCCAGGGCCCACAAGGGTTAGGCGCTTCGTGAACGCTTTTCGTGTTTGTCCAAAAAATCGAGAGCGGCGCGGCCAAGCACTTCGGCGGCGATCAGCATGGCGCTTTCGTCAATGTCAAAGCGCGGATGGTGGTGCGGATACTCTGCCCCTTTTTGCGGATTGCCGGCACCGACAAAGAGAAACGAGCCCGGCACGTGCTGCAGATAGTAGGCAAAATCCTCCGCTCCCATCATCGGTTCCATGCGTTCCACGTTGTCCCAGCCGACCGCCGCTGCGGCCGCCTGGCGGGCGATCTCTGTCTCTGCCTCGCTGTTGATGACGGCCGGGTAGCCGCGCATGTAGGTCACTTCCGCGCTGCCTCCCATCAATGCAGCCGTGCCTTTGGCAATCTCGATCAGCCGCTGTTCCGCCTTGTCCCGCACGTGCGGCAGGAACGAGCGGACCGTGCCCGTCAGGCGGCAGCGGTCAGCGATCACGTTGTAGTTGTCTCCGGCGTGAAAGGTTCCCACCGTGACGACCACGCTCTCCAGCGGACTGATGTTGCGGCTGACGATCGTCTGCAGCGCCCCTACGATCTGGGAACCGATCACGATGGCATCGACGGTCTCCTGCGGGATCGCGCCGTGCCCTCCTTTGCCCTGGATCTCGATGATGAAGTCGTCGCAATTGGCCATCACCGGGCCGGCGTTCACCCAGACCGTGCCGACCGGACACATCGACCAGAGGTGTGCGCCAAAAATGGCATCAACCCCCTGCAGCGCGCCGTCTTCCACCATCTGAATCGCTCCGCCCGGATTTTCCTCCTCGGCATGCTGGAACAAAAACACGATCGTACCCGGGATCTCGCCGCGGTGGCGGGACAGCACCGTCGCCAGCCCCAGCAGTCCGGAGGTATGGGCATCGTGGCCGCAGGCGTGCATCACGCCCGGCACCTTGGACTTGTACTCCACCTCTTTTTCGTCCTGGATCGGCAGGGCGTCAAAATCGGCGCGCAGGGCGACAGTGGCACCCGGCTGTCCGCCACGCAGCACGCCGACGACGCCGCGTCCGCCCACACCGGTCCGCACTTCGTCAAACTCCAGTTGGCGCAGGATGTCCGCAATCATGGCGGGCGTCTTTTCCTCCTGGAACGACAGCTCCGGATACTGGTGCAGATGGCGGCGCCACGCGACCATCTGCGGTTCTATTTCTCTCAGCAGTTCTTTCAGTTTCTCCTGCAGCATGTCCATCCTCCCGCTCCTCTTTCAGCTCTCTTTTTCCATCATAGCAAAAACGATATTTTATTCATAGCTTTGTATAAATATAAAAATATAACAACATGCCCTGCTGCTCTTGGTGATTAATTTCGAAAAATTTCTTCATTATAATGGTGCGCATGCAAAAAGACAGCCGGACAACCGTATCCGCGCGGTGCCGCGCATCGGGTGTCCGGCTTTGTAGTATGGGGGACGGGAAGCAGGCTCACGCACCGCCGCTTCTGTTTTTTCGTTCATACAGGTAAAACGTGTGCGGAACCGGGTTGCGTTCATCGACCGTTCCTTCCCGCTTCCACACCAGCGTAAAAGCATCACGGTCCCACTCAGGGAAAAACGTGTCTCCCTCTGCCTCCATGTCGATTTCCGTAATGTACAGCCGATCGGCCAGATCCATGAACTGGCGGTACAGTTCGGCGCCGCCGAAGATGATTACGTCGCCCAGCGCCAGCACCTCTTCCACGCTGTGCACGACGTCGACGCCCGGCGGGGCAAAATCGCGCCGGCGGGTCAGCACGACGTTGCGTCGGTTGGGCAGCGGCCGACCCAGCGACTCAAAAGTCTTGCGCCCCATGACGATCGTCTTGCCGGTGGTCACTTCCTTGACGTGCTTCAAGTCGTTGGGCAAATGCCACGGCATCGCGCCGTCCTTGCCGATCACGCGGTTGCGGGCGTATGCCGCGATCATGCTGATCATACCGACACCTCCCCCTTGATGTGGGGATGAGCCTCGTAACCCACGATCTCGATGTCGTCAAACGTAAAGTCAAAGATGGACGTGACCGCCGGGTTCAGCTTGAGCTGCGGCAGCGGCAGCGGCTCCCGAGTCAGCTGCAGTTTCACCTGCTCCACGTGGTTGAGGTAGAGGTGGGCGTCGCCGAGCGTATGCACGAATTCACCCGACTCAAGTCCGGTCACATGGGCAACCATGTGCGTCAGCAGCGCGTAGCTGGCGATGTTGAACGGCACGCCGAGAAACGTGTCGCCGCTGCGCTGGTACAACTGGCAGGAGAGCCTGCCGTCCGCGACGTAAAACTGGAACAGCGCGTGGCACGGCGGCAGCGCCATCTTGTCCAGCTCGGCGGGGTTCCAGGCGCTCACCACCAGCCGGCGCGAATCGGGGTTGCGCTTGATTTCCTCTACAACCCACTGGATTTGGTCCACCGTCTTCCCGTCCGGACCGGCAAACGAGCGCCACTGCTTGCCGTACACCGGCCCCAGCTCGCCATTTTCGTCCGCCCACTCGTTCCAGATCCGCACGCCATTCTCCTGCAGATAGCGGATGTTGGTATCGCCTTTCAAAAACCACAGCAGTTCGTGGATGATCGATTTAGTATGCAGCTTTTTCGTCGTCAGCAGAGGAAAGCCTTCGCGCAGGTCAAACCGCATCTGGTGACCAAAGATGCTGATCGTGCCCGTTCCCGTCCGGTCCTGTTTGACGGTCCCCTCCGCCAAAATCCGGCGGCACAGGTCCAGGTATTGTTTCATCATTCATCGCTCCCTTGCGTACAGCAGTTGTCCCATCCTTTAATAGTAACCCAAATGGGACGGAAATGGGACAAGGCTTTTGACCAGTTCCCGCTGAATCCGTTCAAAATCGGACGCACCGCCGCCGTACGTCCAGCGCCGGATGTGCCGCAAGCGGTCCACGAACAGGACAGAACTATCGGTGACGTCCCTGACCCCCGCCACTTCCGGGAGGAGAATCCCGAGCGACCGGCTTACTTCCCGGTTGGCGTCGCTGTGCAGGTGATACGGCAGGTGCAGCTTTTCCCGCAGCGCCTTCAGCGTAAACACGTTTTCCACGCTGAGCCCGACGACGCTGCAGTTCTTTTCCGCAAACTGGCTGTACTGATCGCGGAACCAGGCCAGAGCCTGTTCGCTGGTCTCGGTGAAGGCAAACGGAAACGAGACGAGCACAAGGCCGTTCGCGTCCCGCAGCAGTTCGCCGCAGGAGACGCGAACGCCGTCGGTGGATGGCAGCGCGTACTTGTACAAGGCTTGAATGACCCGCATACTATCCCTCCTCACACGGAAGATCAGGGTGGATCAGAGGCCGGCTCAGCCCCGCCGGCCCGGATTCGCTCAGGGGGTTACTCGCCCGACGGCTGCGGGATATATCCGCTGATGTCGATGCCCAATCCCTCCGCTACGCGCATGCCGTACTCGGCGTCGGCGCGGAAGAAGTTGCAGATGGCCCGCAGTTGAATCTCCCGGTCGACCGATTTCAGGTCGTTCACCAGGTTTTTGATCAGGTTGTCCCGCTCCGTCTGGCTGAAAGAGCGGTAGCGTTCACCCGCCTGGGTAAAGTCATCGGTTTTTGCGATGCGCTGGCGGGTCGTGACCCCGTGCAGCGGCGCTTGGCTCTCCGCGTACTCAGGGGCCTGTTTCGGCGTTTCCGTGTAGCTGTTCGGCTCGTAGTTGATCCGCGATGCGTCCTGCTTGATGCGCATCGCCCCGTCCCGCTGGTAGTTGCGCACCGGCGCGTACGGGCAGTTGATCGGGATCTGCAGGTAGTTGGGCCCGAGACGGTGACGTTGGGTGTCCGGATAGGAAAACAGACGGCCCTGGAGCAGTTTGTCTTCGGACGGCTCAATGCCCGGCACCAGTGCGCTGGGGGCGAAGGCGGACTGCTCCACTTCGGCAAAGTAATTCTCCGGGTTGCGGTTGAGCGTCATGGTGCCCACCTTGACGAGCGGCAGCACGTCCTCCGGCCATACCTTCGTGGGATCAAGCGGGTCAAAGGAAAACGCGTCCATGTCTTTCGGATCGAGAATTTGCACGTACAGATCCCACTGCGGAAAGTTGCCGGCTTCGATCGCCTCGTACAAATCCCGGGTCGCGTGGTTGAAGTCGCGGCCGCCGATTTCCCGCGCCTCTTCCGCCGTCAGGTTTTTGACGCCCTGCAGCGGCTTCCAGTGGTATTTCACGTATACGACCTGGCCGTGCTTGTTCACCCATTTGAAGGCGTGAACCCCGAACCCTTCCATCTGGCGGTAGTTGGCCGGCGTCCCGTAATCGGAGAACAGCCAGGTGAGCATGTGCGTGGATTCAGGACTCAGCGTCATGAAATCCCAGTAGTGGTTGGGCGTCTGAATGTTGTTGTGCGGCGCCGGCTTCAGCGAGTGCACCATGTCGGGAAACTTGATCGCGTCGCGGATAAAGAAGACGGGCAGGTGGTTGCCAACCAGGTCGTAGTTGCCTTCGGTGGTGTAGAACTTGACGGCAAAACCGCGCGGATCTCTAAGCGTCTCCGGCGACGTGCCGCCGTGAATCACCGTGGAGAAGCGGACGAACACCGGCGTTTCCGTGCCTGCTTCCTGCAAAAAGGCGGCCCGGGTGTATTTCGCCATGCTGGCCGTCGTCACAAACACGCCGTGCGCTCCCGACCCCCGGGCGTGAACGACGCGCTCCGGAATCCGTTCGCGGTCGAAGTGCGCCAGCTTCTCAATCAGATGGTAGTCTTCCAGCAGCGTCGGTCCGCGCTGGCCGGCCGTTTTCGAGTTTTGGTTGTCCGCCACCGGCGCTCCCTGATTGGTCGTCAATACATTACGGTTCTCCATGATCGTGCCTCCCATTGATTAGAATAGCTATCATTTGAAAATCACTATCACTTTCATGCATCAACCATAATACAATAACAATTATCTTTCAATAATTATTATTAAAAAGAAATAAGTATTATCATCTGAATCATGTGCGGAGCGCAGCGATCCGTATTTTCTCGGTCACCGGACGGGCTGTGCTATAATAACGGCGACACGAAAGTATTAGGAGAAAGCCGGGGATGCTAAGGTGGATTGGAAACCGATCCGTCAGGGACATACACCTGTCTACAAACAAATTGCCGAATGGATGGAACAGCGGATCGCCAGCGGAGAGTTTCCGCCCGGGAGCCGTCTGCCGTCCGAACGGCTGCTCGCCAAGGAGCTCCAGGTCAACCGTTCGACCGTCGTGACCGCCTACGAGGAATTGCGGGCGGCCGGCTTGGTGGAGCGGAGACAAGGCAGCGGAACCATTGTGAGCCGGGACATCTGGGGCTTGGCCCGGAATCGTACGCCCGACTGGAAGCGGATGGCAGAGGCGGGGTTGTTCCGTCCCAACCTGCCTCTGATCCGCCAGATACGCCGCGACACGCAGGACAGCGACATGCTTGACCTGGCGAGCGGCGAATTGTCTCCCGAACTGGTCCCGCACGAGCAGTTTCGGCAGCTGCTGGCCGCGGGCGACTTCCCCTGTCACTTTGGCTACGAACATCCGCAAGGAAATCCGCAGCTGCGTGACACGCTGGTTGCCCACATGAAGACGTGGAAGGGCATCGATGCCGCTCCCTCGTCCATCCTGGTGACGGCAGGCGCCCAACAGGCCCTGCATCTCGTGGTTCAGTGCCTGCTCCAGCCGGGCGACGCCGTGGCGATCGAAGACCCGTCGTACTGCTACTCGCTGCCGCTGTTCCGGTCGGCGGGCGTGCGGCTTTTTCCGCTCCCCGTGGACAGCGAAGGCATCGATCCGGACGAACTGCTGGCGCTGCACGGCAAGCATCGGATCAAAATGGTCTTTCTCAACCCCAACTTTCAGAATCCGACGGGAACGTTCCTCTCCCTGCCCCGGCGGAAACGGCTGTTGGAGATTTCGGCTGAACACGGAATTCCCATCGTGGAGGACGACCCGTACAGCCTGACCGCCTTTTCGGGCGAACATGTTCCTACGTTGAAGTCCCTGGATCGACACGGCACCGTGCTGTACATCAGCTCGCTGACCAAGATTGTCGCCTCCGGGTTGAGGATCGGATGGGTTGTCGGGCCCCGAACGGTCATTGAGCGGCTGGCCGACGCCAAGCAGCAGATCGATTTTGGGCACAGCATTTTTCCCCAGTGGTTGGCGAACCGCTTTTTGTCCTCGGAGTGGTTTCCCGCCCATCTGGACATGCTGCGCAGGGAGCTGGCCGGCCGCAGCGAGCGGCTTGTTTGTTCGCTTCGCGAGTCGTTTGGCGGCAGCGTAGAGTTTGTGCCGCCCGCAGGAGGAATCCATTTATGGTGCCGGTTGACGGGCGAGTGGAGCGAGAACCGGATGCTGGCCGAATCGGTCAAGCGCGGCGTCATCTTTGTCCCGGGCATGGTCTTCGGATCAAAAAAAGGGTTCGTCCGCTTCACCTTCGGACGCCCCCCAAAAGAGCGGATTCAGGACGCGATCAGCCGCCTGGCGGAGGCGTATCGCTCCGTTTGTCGCCAATGACCGCCCGCCGCTTTTTTCCCCAGGGTCACGGCACCCGCGGAACGACAGTCGTTCAAGTGGATGGGCAAAAAAGTGGGCAAGTGGATGGTCCATTTCGGCGAACAACGGGATATGATCGTGTGGGACAAGCATGTGGCCCCATGTGTTCAGCTCCTCGCTGGCGCATGGCAAAGACCGAAAGGAGTGTACCGATGTGAGCATTTATCCCTTTATCATAGCCGTCCTCGTTCTATCCTTCATCGGACTTGTCAGTACCATCCTGATTGGCCGAAATCCGGAAGAAAAGACGAGAAGAAGTTTTGCCAGACGGTCGAAAAACCTGCTTTCGATCTATCTGTCCCTCACGCTCGTTTTGTTGATTGCCTTTTTCATATTTTTATCCCGACAATAAGACATGCGCAAAAAGACGCCAGCTGCTCCCGCGGGAGCAACGGCGTCTTGTACGTCTGCTGGACTGTCTGTCGAGGCGCAACCGGCTGGCGACTGTTGCTCCTCCTCGCTGCCGGCCGGGGCCAGCGGTCAGCTTTGGCTGTTCTTGCGGACCACATTTGCCGCCTGCAAGCCGCGCTGGCCGTTGACGATGTCAAACGTGACCAATTCACCTTCTTCCAGATTGCGGTATCCTGTTCCGGCGATGGCCGAATAGTGGACAAACACATCGGGGCCGCCTTCCCGTTCGATAAAGCCGTACCCTTTTTCCTTGCTGAACCATTTCACTTTCCCTTCAATCATTGCCCTTCCTCCCTGTGTCAGTGCAGCTCGCTGGCTTATCACATCATATGCGGATGCATGGGAAAGTGGAAACGCAGCACGAAAGAATGTCGCACGCCGGAAACGTTCAATCTAATTTTTTGATATCTTTTTGCTATTCGTTTGATTTTACCAGTAGATTTTAAAGCGCTTTCATGTTAGACTATTCATCGTCACAATATGTTCAATATTGATAAAATTGTAAAGGGGAATAAAACGCACATGGATATGCAACTAGTCGCTTCCATTACCGCCTATATGGTCGGCATGCTGCTGATCGGGTACTACGCGTACAAGCGCACATCCAATCTCACTGACTACATGTTGGGCGGCCGGACGCTCGGGCCGGCTGTGACGGCGCTCAGTGCAGGAGCATCCGACATGAGCGGCTGGCTGATGATGGGCTTGCCCGGCGCGATGTTTGCCCAAGGGATCAGCGCCTCGTGGATTGCCATCGGCCTGACGCTCGGGGCGTACGCCAACTGGTTGTACGTGGCGCCGCGTTTGCGCACCTATACGGAGGTAGCCAACAACTCCATCACCATTCCAGCGTTTTTGGAAAACCGCTTTGGCGACGGCAGCCGCATACTGCGCCTGGTATCCGGCCTAGTCATCATGATTTTCTTTACGTTTTACGTCTCCTCCGGGATCGTATCCGGCGGCGTGCTGTTCGAAAACACGTTTGGCCTCGACTACCACACCGGGCTGTGGATCGTAGCCGGCGTCACCATCGCTTACACGCTGTTCGGCGGTTTTCTCGCCGTGAGCTGGACCGACTTTGTGCAGGGATTGATCATGTTCATCGCGCTGATCATGGTGCCTGTGGTCACCATCATGACCGTCGGCGGAATCGGGCCAACCTTTACGGAAATCCATGCCGTTGACCCCGCCCTGCTCGACATTTTCAAAGGCACCAGCCTGATGGGCATCATCTCGCTGTTTGCCTGGGGGCTTGGCTACTTCGGCCAACCGCACATCATCGTCCGCTTCATGGCCATCTCCTCCGTCAAGGAGATGAAAAAAGCGCGCCGCATCGGCATGGGCTGGATGATCTTCTCCGTCGTTGGTGCAATGCTGACCGGTTTGATCGGCATCGCCTTGTACTCCAAACAGGGCTGGACGATTGCCGATCCGGAGACGATCTTTATCGAACTGGGTAAAATCCTGTTCCACCCGCTGATTACCGGCTTCCTGCTGGCAGCCATTCTTGCAGCGATCATGAGTACGATTTCTTCCCAACTGCTTGTCACTTCCAGCTCGCTGACTGAAGACGTCTACAAGACCTTCTTCCGTCGCTCGGCTACGGACAAGGAGTTGGTCACGATCGGCCGCCTGTCCGTCCTGCTGGTGTCGCTGATCGCCTTGGCGCTTGCCTACAGCAAGAACGACACGATCCTGAGTCTGGTCGGTTACGCCTGGGCCGGGTTTGGCGCATCGTTTGGACCGGTCGTGCTGCTTAGCCTCTACTGGAAACGGATGAACAAATGGGGCGCGCTCGCCGGGATGGTTGCCGGTGCCGCTACCGTCATCATCTGGACCCAATTTGACGTGCTGAAGAATTTCCTCTACGAAATGGTGCCGGGCTTTGCCGCCAGCTTGCTGGCCATCGTGGTCGTCAGCCTGCTGACGCAAAAGCCGTCGCAGCAGCTCCAGGAGCAATTTGACCGATACGAGCGTTTGAGCAAGCAGTAAGCAACTTGCTTGATTACCGCTCCCACTCTATTCACTGGCAGACCGTCAATGCAACCTGTATTGGCGGTCTGCTTATTTTTGCACACGAATATCTGCCCGAACCTTTCCTTTTCAAACCGGTAACCCCTCTGCACGACAAAACCGGACACGACACGTTCAACATCGCCCAAACCACGCGGCGGCCAGCAGGCGGATGCCTTCTGAAATGTCTTCTTCCCTCATGCCGCCGAAGCCGACGATAATGCGCGGCCGCTCCTGTCTGCCGCACGGCTCCTGCCAGTTGCGTCCGACCGGGTAGACACCCACTCCCGCCTCAGCGGCTATACGAATCAGCTCTTCTTCGCTGCGGTCCGTATGTACTTCCAGCAGGATGTGCAGGCCCACGGAATGGCCCAGCACGGTCACGTGCGGATGCAGGTGGTCGGCGATCGCCTGCAGCAAGATTGCATGCTTTTTCTGGTAGATTGTCCGCATCTTGCGAACGTGCTTTTCCCAGTACCCTTTTTGCATAAAAAGCTGCATCGCCCGCTGCTCAAGGCGCGGGACAGGCGACGGATACGCCTGGAAGCTCTCCAGATAGCGGCCCAGCAGGGCCGGCGGCAGCACCGTATAATTCATACGCAGCGCGGGGAAAAAGCCTTGGAGAAATTGCCGATGTAGACCACTGTTCCCGCTTGATCCATGCCTTGCAGGGAGGGCGTCGGTTTGACGTTGTAGCGGAACTCGCCGTCGTAGTCATTTTCGATGATGATCCCTCCGCATGCCTTGGCCCACTGCAGCAGGCGGAGACGTTTGGCCACCGGCATGACCATGCCGTGCGGGTACTGGTGGGCGGGCGTTACGTAGACGACGGTGGCACCGCTTCGCTCCAGCACGTCCACGGACAGACCGTCCTCCTCCAGCGGCACCGGCACGACGCGAAAACCGTGATGTTCAAACACGACGCGAGCATCGGCGTAACCCGGTTCCTCCATCGCCACGACCTGATGATCGTCCCGCAGCATCAGGCAGAGAAAAATTATCGCCTGCTGCAGCCCCGTGCCAATGACAATTTGCTCCGGCTCGCACACCAGCGTCCGCGCCCGCCTGAGGTAACGAGCCAGCTCCACCCTTAGCTCCCACTCTCCCTGGTCGTCCCCGTAATAGGCAAAGTCGGCGGAGTACCGGTCCATCGCCTCCATCAGGCAGGAGCGCCACAGCGCATACGGGAAATGACGGGTGTCCACCACCGAACCGTGAAAGTTGTACCGCAAGGAAAGATGCTCGCCTTTCCGCTTTTTTTGTCCGGTGGGCAGCACAGGTCGCTCGTCTGTGCTGCTGTCCGCCCAGGCTTCAATGTCAGCGGCAAAATATCCGCTGCGTTCCCGGCTGACGATGTAGCCTTCCGCCAGCAGCTGTTGATAGGCCGCTTCCACCGTGATCTTGCCCACGCCGATGGATCGGGCGAGCTGGCGGATGGACGGCAGCCGGGTTCCCGCCGGGATGCGTCCGGCGGCAATTTCCCTGCTGATCGCCTGATACAGTTGAACGTACAACGGTTCATCGCTGTCGGGGTGCAAGATGGGCGTCAGGTCCATTCATCGTCCCCTCTCTGTCCTTATCAATCCCTTGAAAACTGTCACTATTGACAGGTGCAGATGTCAAGTAGACTAAGTATAACAGAAAAGCTCGCACTGTGAAACGCGCGTACAAAGCCAGCCGCATGCGGGAGCTTTTCCTGTCATCTGTCAAGATCTTGATATGCAGACACATCACCATACCGGGGGGAATACGCATGAACATCTTGCTCAAAGGGGAAAAAGTGGTACTGCGGGACATCCGTCCGGAGGATCTGGACACGCTCTACTATTGGTATTACGAGGCAAATGACCGGGAGCATCTCAACTGGAACAGCCCCTACAAGCCGTTGGAGCCGATGACGCTGGAAGAGTACCGTCAGCTTCCCAAACACCGGGAGGCGCTGGCTCTCGCAGGCACAGACAAGCCCCGAACGGAACTGATCATCGAAATCGACGGCGAGCTGAAAGGAAGTGTGGGGCGCTACTGGGTGTCGGAGGTGACCAACTGGTTTGAGATCGGCATCGTCATCTACGATTCGCGCTACTGGTCCAACGGTTACGGCAGCGAAGCGTTTCAGATGTGGATCGACTATCTGTTTACTCACATGGACACCGTCCGGCTGGGAATCGGCACCTGGTCCGGCAACGAGCGGATGATCCGGCTGGCCGCCCGCTGCGGGATGATCGAAGAAGCGCGGGTTCGCAAGGCGCGCATCGTGCGCGGCGAATACTACGACGCGATCAAGATGGGCATTCTGCGCGAAGAGTGGGAGGCACGCCGACAGCTTGGACAAGGAGGATGAACTCCTCCTGGCGCTTCCTGCGCCCAGCAGTGCCGAAGCGTGTATCGCTGCATCAACTGCTTCCGCCCATGCACACCAAAAAAAGCGGCCCGGGGACAGGCCGCTTTTGGCGTCATGTTACATTGATCCTCGTCTCGCCGGTGCCGCTTAGTCCAGCTCGGCAGCCACACGATGCAGCTTGCCGGACAGTTCGTCCAAATCCAGCGTCATGTCCAGTGCGGCAAACACGCCGGTAAAGTACGACTCCACCTGCTCCGCCGCACGGTTCCGCTCGTCCGCTGTCACGGCCGCAAACAGGGTGGAAAACTGTTCACCCAACTGCTCACTGCCGGCCGCGACGTAGGCGGCGACGGGTTCCTGCAGCAGTTTTTCCAGTTGGTCGCGCAGTTTGGTCTTGCCGTCCTGTTCAAAAAAGTCCTTGGTGTTTTTGAACAGGGAAAGCGCCGGGTGCAGGGCTGCCGCATCCACCGGAAGCTCTTCAGCAAACGGCAGCGTCTCCGTCTGGCGCGGCTGGAACGGAGCCAGCGTCAGCCCGGCGGCGTGCCGCTGTACGTCGCGCTGCCACTGCTCCACCAGGGAGACTCCCAGTTTGTTTACAAACTTCTCCAGGCGCAGCGTCGTGGCCCTCAACTCCTGAGCCAGGTCGTAGCTGATCGACCGCAGCAGGTCACTCAGACAGCCTTGCAGCGCCTGCTTCATGTTCCGGCCGTCTTCTTTCAGCACAGCCGGGTTAAACGCGGCATTGAACAGTTCGTTGAACCGGAAGAAGAGGCGCTGTTTTACATAGTACAGCAGTTCCTCCTGCTCCTTGGCCAGATCCCGTTCGGCTGACGCAGTAGACAGTTCGGCCACCGCCGCGAGCGCCGCCCGCTTCGCCTCTTCGGCGGCCTGGCGGCGTGCGATCCGTTCGCTTTCGTCCGCCTGGGCCATCCGGATGAACTCGGCCAGCATGTCGTGTGCCCGGCGGATTTCTCCCATCGCCGCCGTAACAGCAATGCTCGTCAGTTCTTCCAGGGTAAAGCGGAGGAAATCCCGTTCAAACCCTGCCATGCCGGACAGCTCAAATGCCTGTTCCGCCGCTGGCAGCGGTTCGCCTTCCGCCGTGCCGGTGCGCTGGCGGTACACTTTTTCCGCCGAGGCCGACAGCTTGCCTGCCGCGTGCATCCGGGCCAGCAATGCCGTCTGGCTGGAGACAGGATAGATCCGCGGATGGCGGATGCCGCAGGCGAGCAGGTTTTTCTCCACGTGCGCGACCACTCCGTCCAGCTCTTCCTTGGAGGAGGCGAGGTCGGCAGCGTTGACGATGAAGAACATTTTGTCCATCTCAAAGGTGTCCTTCACGCGGCCCATCTGCAGCAGAAATTCCCGGTCCGCCTGGGAAAAGGCGTGGTTGTAGTAGGTGACGAACAACACCGCGTCGGCGTTTTTCATGTACTCGAAGGCGACCCCGGTATGGCGGGCGTTGATCGAGTCCGCTCCCGGCGTATCGACCAGCACGATCCCTTGCTCGGTCAGGGGACACGCGTAAAAGAGCTCGATGTACTCGGCAAAGCAGGCTTTCTCCTCTTTGGCCACAAAGCCTTTGAACGCCTGCATGTCGACGATCAGCTCGCCCCCCAGATGGGGAGTCATGTCGCTGAGCCCCTTGGTCACCGCTTTCAAAAAGGTGAAATGCGGTTTCGCAGTCGGCGGAATGTGCGCCACGTCGATCTTGTCCAGTTCGGCCAGAGCCTGCTCCAGCCCGTCAGCCGACAGGCCAAAGACGGCAAGTGAGCGCAGCACGTCCTGCTCCACCGCTTCCCGGCTCTTCAGGACCACTCGCACCGTCCCGTGCGGATGGCTCTCGGTCGGCGGCATGATTTTGTTGATCGCCGCCGTCGTCGGATTGGGGGACACCGGCAGTACCAAATCCCCCATCAGCGCGTTGGCAAACGACGACTTGCCGGCGCTGAACGCTCCGAACAACGCGACCGTAAAGCGGTTGGCAGTCAGACGGTCGGCACGCTCCCGCATTGCCTCGGCCTGCGCCTGCATTCCCGGCACCGTCGCAATTTCATCGCTTGCCCGCCGCAAGCGCTCCGCTGCAGCAATCAGTTTCTCTCTCAGTTGGTTCATTGTCTCCGTTACGCTCCTTCACGCAAAATCGCTCGCAGCCGCTCTTTGACCGCCCGCTCGTTTTCTGCCAGCGCATCCAGCCCGGCGTGAATCTCCGCCAGTTCACGCAGTGCGCCCAGCCGCCCATTCAGCGCTTCGGCCTCCGCTTCTGCCTCTTTACGCAGCCGCGCCGTCACCTGTTCGATGAACGCCAGTCCTGCACGGTGGTACTCCGCCTTGATCGCGTTGGAAATATCGGAACAGTAGTTCATCACGTATTCGCGCGTGCCTGCTCCCTCCTTCACAAGGGCGGCGAGAAATTCAGCCGTCACCTCGATCCGCGTGGCGTGCACGGCGGCGTGGTAGGCTTCGTCGCGGATGCCGTACGCCTCGGGCAGCTTGCTCACCAGATCCTTGAAATGGAAGTCGAGATTGCCGGCCACCTTTTCGCGGATATCAGCCAAGAGGGCGTCCAGCCGCTTGGCCCGTTCCTCCTCCGTTTTTCTGGCGGCAAAGAACAGGCCCACCTTGAATCCCGGCTTGCGGCTTTCCAGATAGCGCTCCGCCGCTTCGTTGGTGCTGTAATACGTCAGTCGCGCGTTGTCAAGCAGGGCGGACAGCTCTTTTTCCATCTGCTTGCGCGCCTCCTCGGCCCGGTTGGCCAGCGCGGACTGCTGCGCTTCCGCCTCCCGGAGCGCCGCTTCCGCCTGGGCGGCATCGCTCTTGTCCACGCCGTCCACCGCCAGTGCCTCCAGTCTGCTCTCCAGCGCTTCGCGGGCCGCTGCGTTGCGCTGGGCGATCCCTTTCACGTGCTCGTCGATCAGGTGCTCCGCCGAGTGGACGACGCTCTCCCCAATCAGCCTCTCCCGCTCACCGATCAGCGCCAGCAGCTTCTCCCGAAACGCCTCGTACTGGTTTTCCGGGTGATCCGGCTCCGCCAGCGACGTGTAGAAAATGCCGTCCGGCTTGATGTTCCACGTGGCGAACGCCTCTTCCACGCTCTCCTTGTAACTGTCAAAATCAAGCTCAAAGTCGATGTGCTTGTCAATCATGTTGACGACCAGGTAGACCGGTTTTCCGCGGTCTTTCAGCGCTTTGGTAAAATTGAAGTTCTCCTCCGCCTGCACGTGGTTGTAGTCCATCATGTAGACGACCACGTCCGCCAGGTGAAGCGCCGATTCGGTCGCGATCTTGTGGGCGGCGTCGGTGGAATCGATCCCCGGCGTATCCAGAAGACTGGAACGCTCGTCCAGGAACGTCCCCGGATAGGAGACTTCCACCCATTCCACGGTGTCCCCATCCACGGCAAACTGCTTCAGCTTTTCCATTTCGGTGTCAGGGTCAAAGGTCAGTACGCCGCTGTTGCGCGTATAGACGCGAGCAGCCTTTTCCCCGCCGCGGATTTTGACCACGTTGGCGCTGGTGGGAATCGGATTGGACGGCAGCAGATTGACGCCCAACAGCGTATTGATCATCGTCGATTTGCCGGCGGAAAAGTGGCCGCAAAATGCGATGTTCAGCTCTGCCTGCCGCGTCTTCTCGGCAAGCTGCGCCATTTTCCCCGGCGTCGTGCCGTCTTTCGCCTCTTCCATCATCGATCCGATCTGTTCCAGTGTATCAGCAAGGCGGGCAAAATCCGTTGCCCGCTCCATTACCTGTGTGTCAGGCACCCCTATCATCCTCTCGTCTTTCTTCCTCTCCACTCTCCTATTCTACCATGCCGAATGTACCACACCTCCCCTCGTTCTTCAATTCTTTTGCGCGAATGCGGTATTGGAACTTACATGCAGGGGCAAACCGGCACCGCAGAGGCGGCAGCGTTCGCATAATTCCGCTCACTTCCGGAAAAAATCGCACTAACAGGCTTGTGTTTCCACGACAGGAGGGACCTCCAGGTGTATCGCAAAAATAAGAGGCCGACAAAAACAATGGCTTCGCAGTTGAAGCGACGCCCGCAGCAGACGCCCGACCTGTCCACCCCGCTCTACCCCCGTCTTGAGGAAAACCTGACGGCCATCAAGCAGACGTTGGGTAACCCGCAAGATCTGATCGTCCGGACATTTTCGATCGACAATACCTCGCTAACGTGCGCCGTGGTTTGCTTCGACGGACTGGTGGACTCTGATCTCATCAATGACAAAGTCGTCAAGCACATCCAGCTGACACTGCCGGCATCGGGCAAGAAGCTCCCTCCGCCGGGCGAAGAAATGCTGACGTTCCTGTTGAGAGAAGTGCTGTCTACCATCGAGGTCAAACTGGAATCAACATTTGAAGCCATGTATGACCGGGTACTCGCAGGAGATACCGCCCTGTTTGTCGACGGCACAGCCCAAACCATCGTGATCGACAGCCGAGGCTGGCAGACCCGCACTATCGACGAGCCGGTGTCGGAAGGGCTGGTGCGGGGCCCACGGGAAGGGTTTACCGAGAACATCCGGGACAATACGATGCTCGTCCGGCGGCGGGTCAGGGACGTCCAGCTCCGCTTTGATACCATGAACGTGGGACGGCGCAGCAAGACCGATTTGATTATCGCCTACATGCAGGACATCGCCAATCCCGCGCTCGTGCAAGAGGTGAAACGGCGGCTGGCCACCATCGACGTTGATGAGGTGGAAGAATCTGGATTTATCGAACAGTGGATCGAAGACGACTTTCTTTCGCCGTTCCCGCAATGCCAGGTGACCGAGCGGCCGGACAAGGTGGCTTCCGCGCTGTTTCAAGGCAGGGTGGCCATCTTGCTGGACGGTACCCCGATGGGCCTGATCGTGCCGGTTACCTTCAGCATGCTGCTTCATTCGCCGGAAGACTTTTACGAGCGCTGGATTGTCGGAACGCTGGCCCGACTGCTTCGCTACGTCGCCGCGTTTCTGGCGGTCTTTTCTCCAGCGTTGTACGTCGCGCTCGTCACCTATCATCCCGGACTGATCCCATCCGACCTGGCCTTCTCTATCGCAGCGACGAGAGAAGGCGTTCCGTTTCCGGCGTTTGTCGAAGCGCTGCTGATGGTGGCGACGATGGAGCTGCTTCAGGAGGCCGGTCTGCGCCTGCCGAAACCAATCGGTCAGACGGTGGGGATCGTCGGCGGTTTGGTGATCGGCGAATCGGCCGTATCAGCCGGACTCGTCAGCCCGGTCATGGTCATCGTCGTCGCCCTGACAGCGATCGCCTCGTTTGCCATCCCCGCTTACAACCTGGCGCTGACGTTTCGCATGATCCGCTTTGTTGTGATGTTTGCCGCCGCTATCTTCGGCCTGTACGGAGTCGTGCTCATGTTTGTCGCCATCTTTATTCACCTGGCCAATCTGACGAGCCTGGGTGTGCCGTACCTGACGCCGTTTGCGCCGCAACTGCTGAACGACTGGAAGGATCTGCTGCTGCGTGCTCCCGTGACGTTTATGCGAAAACGGCCGGAGACCGGGCAGCCAAAAGACCACATTCGCATGAAGACAGAGGATGCGCCATGAACAACGTTCCCTATGCGGATCAAAAAATCCGCACCAGAGAGATGGTGATCATCATCGCCAATGCCGTGATCGGTGTAGGCATCCTCACTTTTCCCCGTTCGATTGCGAAGGAGACCGATGCGTTTGACGGATGGATTTCTGTCCTCATCGGCGGCGCTGCCGTCTGTCTCATCGGCTGGCTGTTGGGCAAGCTGGCCAGCCGCTTTCCCACCCGTACCTATTTCGATTACGTGGCGCTGATCGTCGGCCGGCCGTTCGCGTATCTGCTCACTCTGCTCTTTGGTGTGTACAGCATATTGATGGTCTCCTTTGAAGTCCGGGCTGTCGGCAATATCGCCAAGCAGTACCTGTTCACGAACACGCCGGTGGAGATGATCACGCTGGCCTTTTTGCTGATCGTCCAGTATGCCGTGGCAGGATCGCGCATGGCGCTGCTGCGTCTCAACCTCATCTTTCTGCCGATCGTGCTGCTGGTCATTCTCATGGTCCAGATGTACACGCTGCGCTTTTTGGAATGGGAAAACGTCCGGCCGTTCTTCTCTTCCGACTGGATGACCCTGCTCAAAGGTGCGAAAGGAGTGACCCTGTCCATGTCCGGCCCGGAAATCGTGCTTTTTTACACGCTCCTGATGAAACGTCCGCAGGATGCCCCCAAATCAGTCATCCTGGGACTGGCGATTCCTGTCCTGCTGTACATGACCATTTACATGGTGATCATCGGTGTCTTTTCAGCGGCGGTGGCCAGAAATCTGACCTTTCCCACCATCGAGCTGGCAAAAGGTGTCGAGGTGCCCGGCGGGTTTATCGAACGGGTCGAATCCCTCTTTTTCACCATCTGGATCATGACCATCTTTAACACCAGCACCATCTGGTTTGATCTGACCATAACCACGCTGCGGTCCGTATTTACCCGGTTTTCGAAATTTACGTGGATTCTCATGATCTCGCCAATTGTCTACCTGATTGCGATGTCGCCGCAAAACCAGAACGAGTTTTTTGCCTTTGGCGACCGGCTCAGCTACTTCGGTGTGGTGATCGCCTATGTCATCCCGCTCCTGCTGCTGGCGATCGCCAAACTGCGGGGGGTGAAGGAGAGTGATTGACCGCCGATTCGTGCGCACTGCCTTGATCGGTCTGTGCGCTTTCCTGACATCCGGGTGCTGGGATCAGGTGCCCATCGAAGAGCGCGGTTTTGTCATCGGCGTGGCGATTGACTTCCCCCGCTCCTCAGCCGCAGAGGAAACAGCAGAAAAGGAAGCGCCAGACAGGCCGGAGGGACGATGGCGGTTTTTGGTTACCCACCAGTTCGTGGTTCCCGGCGGACTGGTTTCCGGTTCGCAGCAAAGAGGCGTCCAGGGCAGTGCCAACGAGGCGTTTTTGAACCTCGCATCAGAAGGGGATTCCCTGCTGGAGATTTCCAGTGAGCTGGCGACGCGGAGCAGCCGGTTTCCGTTTTACCAGCACCTGAAAGTGCTGATCATCTCCGAAGAGGTGGCCAAGGCCAATCACGCCTTTGCCGACGCGCTCGACTTTTTCCTGCGCGATCCGGAACTGCGCCGTAGCAGCAAGGTGATGATCGCCAAGGGGGACGCCAGGCCCGTCCTGGAAATCTCCCCTATTAACGAGAAACTGCCGGCCATGTACATCAACGCCGTGGCCGAAAACATCCAAAAAAACGCGCGGATATTGCCGGAAATATGGTTGGGTGAATGCCACGAAAATCTGATGAACGAGCACAGCTTTGTGCTTCCCCGCATTACCTCAAACGAAAAGGAAGTGAAAGTGGCCGGCGCGGCCGTGTTTAATGGAAAATCAAACCGCATGGTCGGTTTTTTGGGCGAAGAAGAAACGGAAGGCTTGAACTTCCTCACCGACCGCGTTAAGGGGGGCATGCTGAAGGCAGTGCTCGATCGCGAACTGGTGACATTTAACATTGAGTCGGCCAGCCGGAAAATCAAGGCGGATACCCGGCACAAGGAGCGGATGCGATTCGTCTACACCATCACGTGTGAAGGCGTGATCGACGAGACGTTCAAGCCAATGAATTACCTGAGCAAAGATGCGTTAAAAACGCTGCAGGATCACCTGGCCAAAGAGATCGAGCGAATGGCCCGCGACACGATCAGAAAGGTGCACAAGCAGATGAAAACAGATGTGCTCGGGTTGGGCACTTACTTGAAACAGGAGCATCCCCACCTCTGGAAGCAGCTCAAACACGACTGGGACTACGGCAGAAATTACTTCGCATCGAGCGAAATCGACGTCAAGGCAACCGTGTACATCCGCAATGTGGGCGAGATCAATACAACGGAAACCCGCAGCAGGAACGAAGTACGTTAAGGCGGTGTGGCCATGTTGAACAAGCTATTCGGCATTCTTCCCCCGTTTATGACATGTGCCGGGGCGGTGCTGTCTGTGCTGATTCCGTGGAGCCTCCACATCATGTTCCGCAAGCTGCGCGAGCACGGCGATCCGCCATGGAAATGCGACAAGCGGGAATGAGCGCAAAAACATTCGCATGAAGACAGGGGATTCGCCATGAACAACGTTTCCTATGTGGATCAAAAAATCAGTACCCGAGAGATGATCTTCATCATCGCCAATTACGTGATCGCCGTAGGCATCCTCACCTTTCCCCGTTCGATTGCGGAGGAAACCGATTCGTTTGACGGGTGGATTTCCATCCTCATCGCCGGCACTGTCGTCTGTACCATCAGTTGGCTGTTGGGCAAGCTGGCCAGCCGCTTTCCCACCCGTCCCTTTTTCGAGTTAGTGGCGGTGATCACAGGCCGGCCGTTCGCGTATCTGCTCACTCTGCTCTTTAGCGTGCACAGCATATGGATGGCCTCCTTTGAAATCCGGGCTGTCGGCATTATCACCAAGCAGTGCCTGTTTACGAACACGCCGGTGGAGATGATCACGCTGGCCTTTCTGCTGATCGTCCAGTATGTTGCGGCTGGATCGCGCCTGGCGCTGCTGCGTCTCAATCTCATCTTTCTGCCGATCGTGCTGCTGGTCATTCTCATGGTCCAGATGTACACGCTGCGCTTTTTGGAATGGGAAAACGTCCGGCCGTTCTTCTCTACTGACTGGATGTCCCTGCTCAGCGGTGTGAAAAGATTGGGCCTTTCCATGACCGGTGGGGAATTGGTGCTGTTTTACACGATTCTGATGAAACGTCCGCAGGATGCCCCCAAATCAGTCACGCTGGGAATGGCGATTCCCATCCTGCTGTACATGACCATCTACATGATAGTCATCGGCGTCTTTTCATCGGAGGTGGTCAGAAATCTGACCTTTCCCACCATCGAGCTGGCAAAAGGTGTGGAGGTGCCCGGCGGGTTTATCGAGCGGGTCGAATCCGTCTTTTTCACCATCTGGATCATGACCATCTTTAACACCTGCAGCATCTCGTTTGATCTGGCCATAACCACGCTGCAGTCCGTGTTTACCCGGATTTCAAGATTTACGTGGATTCTCATCCTCTCGCCGATTATCTACCTGATTGCGATGATGCCGCAAAACCAGACCGAGTTTTTTACCTTTGGCGACCGGCTCGGCTATTTCGGAGTGGTGATCGCCTATGTCATCCCGCTCGTGCTGCTGGCGATCGCCAAACTGCGGGGAGTGAAGGATGGCAGCTGACCGCTGATTTGTGCGCATTGAAGCGCCAGACGGGCCGGTGGGATGGTGGCTGGACTAAAAAAGGCAGCGGGCTGCTGCCTAGCCCGCCGCCTGCCCGGTGCGGACCGGGAGCGCTTAGGCGCGCTCGGCGGACCGCAGCAGCCGCATGCCGTTGGCGATCACGATCAGGGAGCTTCCCGTATCGGCCAGCACAGCCATCCACAGCGTGGACCAGCCAAACGCGATCATCAGCAGAAAGACCGCCTTCACCAGCAGCGAAAACGCGATGTTCTGCTTGATAATGCGCAGCGTCCGCCGGCTGAGATTGACGGCGTAGGGAAGTTTGGACAGATCGTCGGCCATCAGGGTGATGTCGGCCGTTTCCAGCGCCGTATCCGATCCGGCACCGCCCATGGCGATGCCCACGGTCGCCGCAGCAAGCGCCGGCGCGTCATTGACGCCATCCCCCACCATGGCCACGCTGGCGCCAGCAGAACTGCCACTCCCGGATGAGGGTCAGCTTGTCTTCCGGGAGCAGTTCGGCATGGCAGTCGATGCCTCCCAGTTCGCTGGAGACAGCGCGAGCCGCGCCCCGGTGATCTCCGGTCAGCATGACCATCCGCTCTATCCCCAGGGAGCGCAGTTCCCGAATCGCTGTCCTGCTGGACGGACGGACCGCGTCGGCCAGCGTGATCAGCGCCACCACCTGCTGTTCCGTGCCCAGCACCATCAAGGTGTGGCCGGACTCTCGAAGCTGCTCGATCCGCTGCTCGACCCGCTCCAGCGAGAGCCCCGCGTCGCCGGAGATCCACCGGGGGTTTCCGATCATGTACGTGATGCCGTTCACCCGGGCTTTCACCCCGCCGCCGGGGACGGAGACAAACTGATCGCTGTCAGGGATGGCCACGCCCTCCTGCTTCGCCTTGCGGACGATGGCTGCCGCCAAGGGGTGTTCCGATCGGGCTTCCACGGCAGCGGCGATGGCGAGAACCTCCACCTCCGTCAGAGCAGACACAGGGATGATCCCGGTTACTTCGGGAAGCCCCTGGGTGAGCGTCCCCGTCTTGTCAAAGGCCATCACTGAAACGGCACCGAGCCGTTCCAGATGGATGCCCCCTTTGATCAAAATCCCGCTGCGTGCGGCATTGCCGATGGCGGAGACGATAGAGACAGGGGTGGAAATGACCAGCGCGCAGGGGCACGAGACGACAAGCATCATCAGCGCTCGGTAAAACCAGTCCGCAAACGGCTGCTGGAACAGAAGCGGCGGAACGGCCGCAATCGCGACAGCCACGGCGATCACCGCCGGCGTGTAGTAGGCGGCAAAGGCGTCGACAAAGCGCTGCGACGGCGCCTTCTGCGCCTGTGCTTCTTCCACGAGATGAACGATCCGGGACAAGGTGTTGTCTTCGGCCCGTCTGGTCACCCTGACCGTCAGCGCTCCCTGCTGGTTGATCGTGCCGGCGAACACCTCGTCTCCGGCTCCCTTCTCCACCGGTACGGACTCGCCGGTAATGGGCGCCTGGTTGACGGTCGGCCGCCCGTCGGTCACGATGCCGTCCATCGCGATCTTTTCCCCCGGTTTGACCAGAATCGTGTCGCCGACGCGAATCTGTTCCACCGGAAGCGTCAACTCCCGACCGTCGCGCAGGACGAGAGCTTCAGCCGGCGCCAGTTCCATCAGGCTGCGCAGCGATCGTCTCGTCCGGTCCATGGTATAGGCCTCCAGCGTTTCCCCCAGCGAAAACAGGCAGACCACCGCCGCTCCTTCCGCCCACTCGCCGATCGCCACCGCCCCGATGACAGCGATCGTCATCAGAAAGTCGATGCCGACCGTTCGCGACTTGAGACCGTACAGGCCGCTTTTGGCGATGCGAACGCCGCCGGCCAGGATGGACAGCGCGTAGAGCAGCGTGATGAGCGGCTCCGGTGCTGCCGGCGCGAACCCCAGGCCCCAGGCGGCGAGAAACAAAAGGGAGGCAGTCACGGTCGACCAGGCTTTTTTGTTTTGCCGCCAAAAGCCCCGCTCTTCCTCCCGCCTGTTCGCTTCCTGCTCCCGGACGGCTTCGTAGCCCGCCTGGCGCACAGTGTCGATCACGCGGTCAACTGCCGTTCCGTCATGCTCGACGGTCATGATCGCCGCGCCGAAATTGACCTGGACGCGATGCACGGCGGGCAGGGCTCCCACCTTTTTCTCCAGCTTTTGCGCGCAATCGGCGCAGTCCATCCCGCGGATGCGGAAGCGAGCCGTGGCCGTCCCCCGCTGCTGCGGGGCGACGTCGTAGCCCAGTTTCCGGATGGTGTCGACAATCTGCTCATAGGTCGTCCGATGCGGATCGTAGCTGACGCTTGCCTTGGCGACGGCGGCGTTCACTTCCGCCCGCGCCATCCCGGGCAACCGGGCCAGGCTTTTCTCCAGACGTGCCGCACAGTCGGCACAGTGCAGACCGATCAGGGACAATGTTTCACTGCAGGTCTCAACGGCAGTACCGTTGCCGCAGCATCCTGTTTCCGCGTGGGAGGCCGCTTTGCAGCACTCATCCGTATTGGCCATTCGTTCCACCCCGCTCAAACACATGATTAATTGTTCATGTATTTTATCCTCACAATCATCTTATTTTTTCCGGCTGCAAAACGTCAACACAATTTTTCCCGGGCGGACAGCCGTGCATGCAGGCCGCAGCGCAGACAAAAAAACCCGCCTGCCAAGCAAGCGGGTCTCGGACGATCAGCCGTGTTTCATGTGCTGAAGCGTCTGCACGAATATCTGTTCAATATGATCGTCGTCCAGGGAGTAAAAGACGGTTTTTCCCGCCTTTCGCCGTTTGACGATGCGCAGATTTCGCAGATAACGGAGCTGGTGCGACACCGCTGACTGCCCCATGTCCAGGGCCGTGGAGATGTCGTGGACGCACAGCTCCCTGTGCAATAAAGCGTAAATGATCTTGACCCGGGTAGGATCGCTCAGCGCGCGAAACAGATCGGCGAGCGCCCCGGCCGTGTCGTTATCAATCATGGCTTCCTTTATTTCAGCGGCTGTCGGTTCCGTTCCTTGACACGTATCGTCACAGGAATCCTGCATCTCGTTTGATATCATCCAGTCACCACCCCAAAAGAGAACCGTTACGATTTCCATTATAACAGACAAATGAGTCAAAGTCGTGCCGAATGCCTGCCGCTCCGGCATCGGAGTGTTGCACAAAGGACGAAATGTTGCACTAGAGAAACTTTTTGTTCCTAAGAGAAAAATTTTGTACTATACTAACAGTAAGAACCTGATCTACTTTTGTCACATATTTTTTTGTAAGCAAAAATTTGCCCTTGGCAAACATTTTGTCCCATGCGAAAACCACAGGGGGTGGCATCACATGGCTTCGCCCACAATTCCGCTTTCCGAGGCAAAAACCGGAATGCGGCTTGTTTTATCGGGAATCAACGTGCAGGGGGTCCTGCGGCGAAGACTGCTCGACCTGGGATTCGTCCCGGGAAACGTCATCGAGGTCCTGCAGAAAAGTCCGCTCGGCGATCCGGTCGCATTTCGTGTGAACAATACGACGATTGCCCTGCGCCGGGAAGAAAGCTCGCAGATATTCGGAAACATCCTGGGAGGTGAATGATTTTGGCTGCGTACACAATCGCTCTGGCCGGCAATCCCAATACCGGAAAGAGCACGCTGTTCAACACGCTGACCGGCCTCCGCCAGCACACCGGAAACTGGGCGGGAAAAACGGTGCAGTCAGCCGTCGGTGAGTTTGTCCACGAAGACGTCACCTACCGGGTGATCGACCTGCCGGGCACCTACTCACTGTATTCCAATTCCGCCGATGAGGAAGTGGCGCGCGATTACATCATTTTTGAACAGCCCGACGTAACTGTCGTCGTCGTGGACGCCACATCGCTGGAGCGCAACCTGAATCTGGCGCTGCAGGTGATGGAGATGACCAACCGCGTCGTCCTCTGCGTCAACCTGATCGACGAAGCGAAGCGGTTGGGCATTCACGTCGACGTAACCAAAATCAGACAAAAGCTGGGCGTGCCGACGGTTGCCATCTCAGCCCGCAATCGGACGGGAATCGACGCGCTCCTGGCCGAGGTGGAAAAAGTGGCGTCCGGCAAAATCATCCCGCAGCCCGTGACGATTTCCTACAGTGCGGACATCGAGCAGAAAATCAGGGAGCTGGAGCCGCATGTCACGCACCTGTTGGGCACGCGTTTTTCGCCCAGATGGATTGCGCTCCGCCTGCTTGACGGCGACGAGAAGCTGCTCGCCTCCCTCAAGGCACGCCTCGACACCGTCGGAGCGACCGGGATGAAGGAGGTCGTGCCCCATGAGCAGATTTCTTGCCACTGAGAGGCCGGATTCGCTCGACTCGCTGTTTGCCCTGGCCCAGTGCATGGCCGGCGGAGACGCGATCCGCGACGGCATCGTCCGCGACATTTACCAGACATCCCGGAACATCTGCCGGGAGGCCGTCCGCTACGAAGACCCCAAAAAGCTGGAAAGCACGTATCGGCTGGATAAAATCGTCACCTCGCCGATCTGGGGCTTCCCGATCATGCTGGCGATTCTCGGCGTCGTGTTCTGGATCACCATCGCCGGCGCCAACGTCCCGTCCGGGATGCTGGCCGACATGTTCGGATGGATCGAAGGGCACCTGACGGCCGCGTTTCAGGCTGTTCACGCCCCTGACTGGCTGCACGGCCTGCTCGTGCTCGGGCTGTTCCGCGGGACAGCCTGGGTCGTCAGCGTCATGCTGCCGCCAATGGCGATCTTCTTCCCGATCTTTGCGCTGCTGGAAAACTTCGGCTATCTGCCGCGGGTCGCATTCAACATGGACCGGTTGTTTAAAAAGGCGGGCGGGCACGGCAAGCAGGCGCTGACCATGTCGATGGGCTTCGGCTGCAACGCGGCGGCGATCATCTCCACCCGGATCATTGAATCGCCGCGGGAGCGGATGATTGCGATCCTGACCAACAACTTTGTCCCCTGCAACGGGCGCTGGCCGACGCTGATCCTGCTCGCCTCACTGTTCGTGGCCGCCGGTGTCGCCAGCCAGTACCACACGCTGGTCACGGCGCTGATCGTCATGGGCATGGTGCTGATCGGCATCGTCGTCACCCTGACCGTCTCCTGGATTTTGTCCAAAACGGCGCTGCGCGGCGTCCCCACCCACTACACGCTGGAGCTGCCGCCGTACCGGAAACCGCAGATGCTCAAAACCGTGCTGCTGGCGTCCAAGGACAAATCCCTGAGCGTGTTGACCCGGGCGGTCCTCGTCGCCGCTCCGGCCGGCGTGATTACCTGGATACTGGGCAACGTGACCGTGGGCGGCGACAGCATTTTGAATCACCTGGCTTCTTTTTTCCATCCATTCGCCCACGCGCTCGGACTTGACGGGTACATCCTCATGGCCTTTCTGCTCGGGCTGCCGGCCAATGAGATCGTCCTGCCGATCCTTCTGATGGGATATCTGTCCTCCGGGGCAATGGTGGACATTGACGGCCTGGACAACATCAAGGACATCTTTTTGGCACACGGCTGGACGTGGCTGACCGCGCTGAACATGATGCTGTTCTCGCTGCTGCACTATCCCTGCGGCACGACCCTGTTCAACATTTACAAAGAGACCAAAAGCGCCAAATGGACCGTGCTGTCCGCTCTGATCCCGCTGTCCATCGCGATTGCCGTGACGTTTGTCATCGCGCAGACAGCACGAGGATTGGGCTTGGTGGCGTAATAACAGCAAGACCGCCAGAGATCTCCTCCTGGCGGTCTGTTTTGCATCTGAAAAGCCGCTGTCCCTATTCCCATACCGGCGTAGGGCTTGTATGCCTCCCCTTGGGGCTTGGTTTTCTGCCAACAATGCTGAGCGGCACGTCCGTAAAAATAAAAATGGTCGGGAAGACAGGATTTGAACCTGCGACCTCTTGGTCCCGAACCAAGCGCTCTACCAAGCTGAGCCACTTCCCGACTGGAGGCGAGATGGGTTCTCGCCTCTGCATTATGGCGTGCCCTGAGAGATTCGAACTCCCGACCTTTTGATTCGTAGTCAAACGCTCTATCCAGCTGAGCTAAGGGCACGTATCTGTTTGTTGTTTCGCACCGTGGCGACAATTCAATACTATACAGGGGAGACAAGAAAAAATCAACCCGTATTTTTTTCCATTCACAAATTTTTTTCGCAAGCTCCCGGAAAAGGCAGGCGCACAGCGGACAAACACAGCCAGCGTGCCCGAAAAAGACAGGCGGAACTGCCGGCGGGAAGCCAGCGGGCGTAAACCGGGCGCATGGCCGTATCGCCGCCCTCGTCCGACATGACGGCCATCGCGCCTTTTTCCGATCAAACAAAGCGGGAAACTACTGCTTCAGTCGCTCGGCGGTCGCTTTCGCAAAAACAGAAAGCTCACTAACCCGACAGCAGCAGTCCATCGGCTGCCCGCCTATTTTTTCAGCCTGGGCAGATAGGTAAGCGTCAGCGCTCCTGCCAGCACCAGCCCCTTGACGATGTCCTGGGCGTAATACGGCACGTTCATCATCGTCAGCCCGTTCATCAGCACACCCATCAGGATGGCGCCGCAAAAGGTGCCGAACGCGTTGGGCTTGCCCTGCCCGAAGATGGAAAACCCGATAAACGCAGCAGCCACGGCGTCCATCAACAGCGGCGATCCGGCCATCACCTGGCCGGTGCCGATCCGCGCCGTCAGCACGATCCCCCCGATGGAGGCGAACAGCGCCGACAGCATGTAGGCCAGCGTGCGGTACTTGTTGACCGGTACGCCGGAGAGGCGGGCCGCTTCCAGATTGCCGCCGGTGACGTACAGCATCCGTCCGAAACGGGTGTAGTTGAGAAACACGTGCACGCCGACGACGGCCAGCGCCATCAGGATGACCGGGACGGGAATGCCCCATATTTCCCCCTGGCCGATGAAGAGAAACGACGGAATGATGATGCCGGGAGCGGACGAGCCGTCGGCCATCGGCATGTTGTTGTAGATGGAAAAGCCCTGCGTGTAGCTGAGGTGAATGCCCTGAAAGACGTACAGCGACACGAGCGTCGCCAGGATGTCGGGAATCCGCACCTTGACCACCAACAACGCGTTGATCAGCCCGATCACCAGACCGGCCAGGAGCGGAACAACCACCGCCACCAGCAGTTCCTGCCGGTACCACACCATGAGCGAGGCGGAGAGCACCGTCGCCACGCTGACCGTCGAACCGACGGACAGGTCAAAGCCGCCCACGATCAGGGAAAAGGTAACCCCGATTGCCACCAGCGTCACGATGGAAATGGAACGCAGGATGTCCACCAGATTGGCGTAGCTGAGAAAGTTTTCGTTGACGATGCTGAAAAACACGATCACGGCCAGAATGGCCAGGAGCGCACCGTACCGCTGCGCCAGCGACCCCCGCGTCTGTTTTGTTTTTTCACCCTGCAGCACTGCTTCCATGATGATTCCCTCCACTCATGTAATACATCACCGTCTCGGCCGTGATCCGTCCTGTCGTCCATTCGCTCCGGCTCCACTCGGCGGCGGTCCGTCCGTTTTCCAGCACGATCAGCCGATCGGCCAGCGCCAGTGTTTCGTCAATCTCGCTGGAAAAGTACAAGACGCCTCTGCCCTCGTCCGCGAGTTCCTTAATCAAGCGGAAAATCTCCTGCTTGGCGCCGATGTCCACGCCCTTGGTCGGCTCGTCGAAGAGGAACACGCTGGCCGTGGTCAACAGCCACTTGCCGATCGCCACTTTCTGCTGATTGCCGCCGGACAGGCTGCCCGTCGGCTGATCCAGCCCGGCCGTCTTGATGCCCAGCCGCTCCACGAGGGATTGGGCCGCCTCGCGCTCCGCCTTGTCCGAGAGAAAGCCTCCGCGCGTAAACGCCTTCAGGTGGGCCAGTGTCAGGTTGTGCTTCACCGGCTCCTCCACCAGGATGCCCTGCAGCCGCCGCTCTTCGGGAATCAGCGCGATGCCGTTTTGAATCGCCTCACCAGGATTGCGGAGGCGCAGAGTCTTCCCTCTCAGCCGGATCTCGCCGCCGTCCAGCCGGTCGGCGCCGAACAGGGCACGGGACACCTCCGTCTTGCCGGCGCCCACCAGTCCCACCACCGCGACGATCTCCCCCTGCCGCAGCTGAACGTCAAACCGCTTCACCTTGTGGCCGATCCGCAGCTCTCTCGCTTCCAGCAACACCTCGCCTGCCCGTCTGCATCTCTCGTCCGCCTGATTGGCTTCGCGGCGGCCCAGCATCGCCGCCACCGCCTCTTCCGGACTGGTCTGGTCCGTCCGCTTTTCCCACACCCGGCTGCCGTCCCGCAGCACAGTGATGCGATCAGCGATGGCAAACACCTCCGGCAGCCGGTGGGAGATGTAGACAATCCCCAGCCCTGCCGCCTTCAGGCTGGCAATCAGCTCAAACAGCGCCGCAGCTTCCGTCAGGCTGAGCGGCGCGGTCGGCTCGTCAAAGATGACGAAGCGGACATCCTGGGCCACAGCCCGGGCCAGCAGCACCAACTGTTTCTCCGCCAGCGTCAGCTCCTCCGCCTTTGCCTTCAGCGGCAGGGAAAAACCGCACCGGCTGAGTATCTGTTGGGCCTGTTCCACCGTACGCTTCGGCGAATGCCACCAGGCGCCGGCGGAGACAGTATGGTCCAGAAGTATGTTTTCCGCGACGCTCAGGGAGGGAATCAGCCCCGTGTCCACTTCCTGCTGCACGAGGTGGATGCCGGCCCGCTTGGCATCCCGCGGTCCGCTGACGGCCAGCTCACGGCCGTCGATCAGAATGCTGCCGGCCGTCGCCTGCTCTGCGCCGGAGAGAATTTTCATCAGCGTGCTTTTGCCCGCTCCGTTGGCTCCGAGGATGGCGTGCACCTCCCCGCCGCGCACGGTGAAATCCACTCCGCGCAGGGCGTACACCCCGCCGTACTGCTTTACGATCCCCTTCATTTCCAAAACAGAGGCCGTCATCTCGCATCCCTCCCTGATCTGTCCATTTCGGTCACTTGTGCTTTGCCTCCAGCGCAGCCATCCACGGCGAGATGGCGGCGTCGCTTCGACCCCATCCGCTCACGTATTGCGTCAGGTCGGACATGTTGACCGGTTGGTCCGGCAGTTTGTCCTGGCTGACCAGATGCGGATCGAGCGAGAAGTACTTGGGCGTGTGTTCGCCGGCGATCTTTTGGTAGAGGAAGCGGCTCTGCACCCGTCCGATGTCCGCCGGATCAGTCGCCGCCGACGCTTTCCACGGGCTGTTCGGCTCCTGGATGAGCTGCAAGTCCTCGTCGGACAGGTCGATGCCGAACACCTTGATCTCCGTCCGTCCCGCCGCCTTGATCGCCCGTGTGGCCCCTTTGGCAAATTCGTCCCACGGCGCCCATACGGCTGCAATGTCGCCTTTGTTGGGGAACTTTTTCAGGATTGCATCCATCTGCGCCTGGGTGTCCAGCGCCGTATTCGGCGTGGCCGAACCGAAGCGGGCGATCTCCTTGATGTTGGGGTAGCGCTTGAGAAAAATCTCGTAGACGCGGTTGCGCTTTTCCATCGGCGCAAAACCGCCCACCCAGATGTAGACGATGTTGCCTTTCCCGTCGATGGATTGGGCCAGATTTTTCAGCCCCTGCCAGGCCAGGCTGTAGTCGTCCTGGTCAATTACAGTGACGCCTTCCACCTGGTCCAGGTCGTTGTCAAACGCGACGACGGGAATCCCCGCCTTGACCGCCCGCTCCACCCCCGGCTGCAGCGCTTCCGCACGGCCGTGGTTGATCAGGATGCCGTCCACTTTTTGGTTGATCGCGGTGTCCAGGTGGGCCGCCATTTTGCCCAAATCGCCGTCCGCGTTGTAGACGACCAGCTCGCCGCCGAATTTGCTCACCTGCTCTTTGACTCCTTGCAGGTACTGGGCAGAAAACGTTCCGATGGAAAACTCGCTGACCAGAGCGATTTTCAACGGTTTGTCCACTGCCGCCGGAATAGCTGCCTGAGTTGCCGCCGCCGGTGATGCGCCCGGCTGCTGCGGCGCGTCCGCCGGCTGTGATGACGGTGACGTGGCAGACTGGGCAGACGGCGCCGGCGGCTGTTCATTGGTGCAGCCCGTCAGCAAAAGAGCAGCGACGAGACTGGCAGACATCCATTTGTTGATCGTTTTCATCTGGTACATCCCCCTCATGAGTGCGTAAAAAATAATGACATGGACGGAAAAACCGAAAAAACAAACGCCTCTTTTCCTTGAGAAAAGAGGCGCGGTTTGCTCGCTCACCTCTCATCTCTCAGGATAATTCCTGCAGGAGTTAGCACCGTGCCGCAAGAGCAGCATGCTCTTGACAGTCGGTTGCCGGGCGTCATCGGGCCAGTCCCTCAGCCTGCTCTGGATAAGAAGGCATGTGTAATTCCAAGTTTTCCACTATGCTTTTTAATATTGATGACATCATACATCGAAGCGGGATGTGCCGTCAATCCCGTTTTTCGATCGCTTCTCCAAAAAATTCACAACTGTCAGCACCTTCCGCTGACAGTTTTCTATCGACGAACAGCACAGGTTGGGCAGGCGTAAAACGCCAAGGAAAACGGCTCTGCTGCAATCAACGCGAGCAGAGCTGTTTTCGTTACTGTTGTTTCCCCTCCGTGTTGATTTGGAAGGTCACGCCAAACTTGTCCGTTACAATCCCATAGGCCGGGCTAAAGAACGTCTCTTGCAGCGGCATGTTCACCTGACCGTCCTGCTTCAAGGCTTCATAGATTCGTGTCGCTTTTTCCTTGTCGTCCGTCGAGATACAGATGGTGATTTGACTGCCGCTCTGATGGGGTTGGCCCGGAGACGTATCGGAAAACATGAGGTCCGACTCGCCGACCCTTATCATGGCATGCGACACGCGATCCTTTGCCTCTTCCGGCAGGGGAAATTCCGGGTTTTCCGGCATCTCGCCAAACGTTTGGTAAAACAGGATTTTGGCATCCAGTGCTTGTTCGTAAAAGTGAATGGCTTCCTTGGCATTTCCGTCCATGATCAGATAGGGGATCAAGCGCAGTGTCATCAGGAATCAGCTCCTTGGATTTTCATTCTGCCCGCCGCAAAAATCCGTACGGGCCACAGATTGACACGTATTAAAGCAAGCCATACTCTCTATTATTTCCGATTCTCTGATTTGAAAACGAATCCAGTGTCAATGATCGTGTTGTTCACAGGAAGGAAAATGAAGCATGGCTTGAAACAAGCGAGATTTTGCTAGATCCCCCACTCTTTTTTCAGCAAATAAATCAGTTCTGCTTCCCGCTCGTCGTTCTTCTTCTGCAAAAATTCCTTTGTCCATTGATAAAAACCGTGTCCGTTTTTCTGGCCGTATTTGCCTTCGTCCACCAAACGGCGCATCATACCGAGAGAGGCCGAGTCGGTGCTGAGGTCGGGAAACAAATTATTCCAAAAACAGTTTGCCGGCGAACGATTCACGATAAATGGTTTCGATGTCCGCAGCCGTCAGCCAGCGTGGATTATTGTTCAGCAGTCTGTCGATTTTGCTAGCTTCTGCTGCCAAGGCCGGAATGTCTTCTTCTGTCACGCCAACATCTCTGATGCTGGCGGGAATGCCCACGTCGCAAGACAGTTTGGCGATGGCGTGGACCGCCTGCATTGCTGCATCGCGAAGCGACAACCCGTCTACGTTTTCTCCCATCGCCCTGGCCACTTCCGCAAATTTGGGAATATTCGAAACTACATTGTACTTCATGACGTAGGGGAGCAGCAAGGAGTTTGCCACCCCGTGGGGCACTTTGAATTTGCCTCCCAGCGGATAGGCCAGCGCATGGACGGCTCCTACCCCGGCGTTGCCCAGCGAAATGCCGGCGAGCAGACTTCCCATCGCCATGTCTTCGCGCGCTTTGAGGTCATGTCCCTGATACACGGCTTGGCGAAGGGAACGGGAAACCAGTTTGATCGCGTGCAGGGCAATCGCGTCCGTCAGTTCATTTGCCCGAATCGCCGTATAGGACTCCACCGCATGAACAAACGCGTCCATCCCCGTCGCGGCCGTGACGGATGGAGGCACCGTCACCGTTAGTTCCGGATCGACGATGGCCACATCCGGGAGCAGGTACGGTGAGACAATTCCCTTTTTCACCTGGTCGCGCGTGTCCGTAAAAATGGCGTTGCAGGTAACTTCCGACCCGGTTCCGGAAGTGGTCGGCACGAGGATGAAGGGCACGCCCTTGTTCGCCACCTTGTCAATGCCCACCAGGTCGCGCACATCGCCCGTGTTGGTCATCATAATGGACAAGGCCTTGGTCACATCCAGCACGCTACCGCCCCCGATCCCGACAAACACGTCATAGCCCCGACCCCTGACCTGGGAGGCAAGCTGCTCCAGATTTTCAAACGGAGGCTCCTGCATGATTTCATCAATCACGTGAACGGGCAGGCCTGCTTGCGTCAGCGGGGTTACGGCCTTGTCGACCAGACCTGTTTGCTTCAATACCTTGTCGGTCAAGACCAAAACCTTTGTTGCCCCCAGCTTCTTTGCCTTCTCCCCAATGTGTGCAATCGAGCCGATTCCCGTCACGAGTTCAGTCGGTGTTCGAAACACGCTAATGCTCATCGTCCATTCCTCTCCTATCCCGCACATATTTTCCGTCTACAGCAGCTTCACACCGATAAATTTCACTTCGGTCATATCCTCAACGGCGTATTTCACGCCTTCTTTACCGATCCCGCTCCGTTTTACGCCACCGTATGGATAGTTGTCCTGGCGAACGGTTGACACTTCGTTAATCCACACCCCGCCGGTTTCCAGCTCGTCGGCCAGGCGAAAGGCACGATTGATATCCGACGTGAAAACGCCTGCCTGCAGGCCGTAGTCGGAAGCGTTCGCGAGTGATACCGCTTCTTCTTCCGTGTCAAACGGGATGACGACAACGACAGGGCCAAATACTTCCTGACATACGACTTTCATGTCCGGCTTGACATCCACCAGAACGGTGGGATGGTAAATGGATCCTTCCCGCTTGCCGCCGGTGAGCACTTTCGCACCGTTTTCGACCGCTTCCTGCACCCATTGTTCCACGCGTACGGCCGCCTCTTCCGTAATCAGCGGACCTACATCTGTTGTTTCCTCGGCCGGATTCCCTACGCGCAGGCTCGCCACCCGCGGCACAAGCCGATCGAGAAACGTCTGGTACAGCGTCCTTTGCACATAGATGCGCTGCACTGAGATGCACGCTTGGCCGGCATAGGCAAACCCGCCCGTCACGATGCTGGAAATCGCTGCGTCCAGGTTGGCGTCCTCGAAGACCAGATTGGGCGAATTCGAGCCCAGCTCCAGGGTTACTTTTTTGTTGCCCGCCAGTTGTTTGATTTTATAGCCGACTGGCCCGCTTCCCGTGAAGGTCACCTTCTTTACCAGCGGGTGGGTGACAAGCGGTTCCCCCAGATCGGGACCGGTGCCCATCACGACATGCAACGCCCCTTTCGGCAGCCCTGCCTGTAGCAGCAGCCTGGCGAGTTTCAGCGCGGACAGCGGCGTTTTTTCGGCCGGCTTTATGACCACGGTGCAGCCTGCTGCGATGGCCGGGGCCACCTTGTGCAAAACGAGATTCAGCGGGAAATTGAACGGCGTTATGGCGGCGACCACCCCAACCGGATAGCGGCGGGCAAATCCGATTCGGTTTTCTCCGCCGACCGCACTGTCCATTTTGATGAGTTCGCCGTCGTTGGCCTTGGCCACGTCGGCAGCGAAGCGCAGTACCTGCACCGCACGTCCCACCTCTCCCCGCGCATCGCGGATCGGCTTGCCCGCTTCACGAGACAGGAGGTGAGCAAAATCCTCCCGCTGCGCCTCGAGGGCATCGGCAGCTTTCCGCAAAATCTCGGACCGCTGGTGCGCGGGCATTTTTTTCATGGTTTGCTGAAAGACCCGGTGGGCGGTTTGGATGGCCTGTTCCAGATCTTCTCTCGTCGCAAAGTCCACAACTCCTATCAGTTCGCCATTGTACGGACTGCGAACCTCGTGCCGAATCCGGCCGCCCCCGGTAACCTCGTTGCCGTCGATGAGAGAGCCGACGTGCATGACGGTGATCTCGCTTTGATTCATCTCCACCACTCCTCCTGCGGGTCGTTACACCTTTTGATCCAATGCTGATTCTTTCTTGAATCGCCCCTATGAATACGTATTCATAAACATCGAAAAAGAGGTGTCCCGGCCATGGCTACTTGCGGCGGGCAGTCGTCTTGCGAACAATCAGCTCGGGCTGCAGCACAATCTGTCGCAGCTGTTTCGGGCGCTCCCCTTGCTGAATCATCTCGATCAGGTTTTCGGCTGCGATCTCCCCCATCTTGAATTTGTGATGACCGATACTTGTCAATTGGATGGCGCGATGGGAGGAAATCTTGATGTCATCAATCCCGACCAGACTTACGTCATCCGGGATGGACAGCCCCATCGACATGATCGTATCCATGCAGGCCAACGCCATGGTATCGGTCGCACAGATGATCGCCGTGGGCGGTTCGTCCAGGTTCATCAACCTCCAGGTGATTTTTTCCACCTCGGCTGACGTCGTGTTCGTAACAAACACCAGCTGCGGATCGATCTCGATGCCGGCCTCTTCCATCGCTTTTTTGAACCCTGTTTCCCGTTCAAGAAAGGTAGAGATCGTGGGTTCGCCCGTAATGTAGGCAATCCTTTCATGTCCCAGGTCCAACAGATGCTTGGTAATCATTTCGCCTGCCCGCGTGTTGTCCAGAACGACGTAGTTCCCACCGTTTCTCGGGCGGCGGTTGAAAAACATGTACGGGATGCCGGACTGCTCGATCTCGTGAAACAGGGGATCGTCCAGCAGGATGGATGACATCAGGATGCCGTCCACCTTGTTTCCCATCACGGTGTTCACAATGTCTTTCAGCTTTGCCTCTCCCTCAAAGTACACCATGGTTTTGTAGCCGTGTTTGGTCGCCAGGTTGATAATGGAGTCGGTGGTTTCCACGAAAAAGCCGTTTTTGAGCGTACCGGAAATCAAGGCGATGGTTTTCGTGCTGTTCGTCACCAGGCTCCTGGCGATGAGATTGGGCTGATAGCGCAGGGTTTCCATCGCCTGCAGCACTTTTTTCTCGTCTCGGGCTTCACGCTTTTCGCGTTGTTCAGTACGCGGGAAACGGTGGCTTGGGACACCCCCGCCAATTTTGCAACATCTTTGGAAGAGATCATGGAACGTTACCTCGAATGTATACGTATTCATTGGTAGAGAATAGTATACCGCCTGTTTGGTAATCTGTCCATATTCAAACGTCGTTGGAGATATAGTACGCGGACGCTGCCAACTTCTTGGCTGGTCGTCAAGAGAGCGAGCGGGCCCTATCACCACCCATGCCCCACGGACTTTGTCTACAAGCAAAGGGGACTGTCTGCACAGCCCCCTCTTTGACTACAGTCCAACAGGTTATTCAACTAATGTAAAAAGTCCGTGGACGGGCGGAGGAGGATTCCTTTTCCCTACGCCTCTGTAACGGTACCCGTATGCACCGGCGTTGATTGTTTTTGTGTTTGCCGGCTGTGCACGAGCAGAATGTTCAGCACGACAGCCGTGATCGAACCGGTGACAATGCCGTTTTGCAGAATCATTTTCGCCATCGTCGGCAGTTGATCAAACATCTGCGGGACGGCAGCGGACCCAAGCCCGACGGCGATGCTGCAGGCGGCAATCAGCAGGTTCTCGTTTTGGCGCAGATCGACTTGCGACAAGATATTGATCCCGGATGCCACCACCATGCCGAACATGGCGATCATCGCGCCGCCCAGCACCGGATTGGGGATGACGGTGGTCAGCGCGGCCAGTTTCGGGAGCAGGCCGAGGACCACGAGAATGCCGCCGGCGGCTACCATTACGTCACGGGTCTTGATTTGCGTCAGGGACACCAAGCCGACGTTCTGAGAAAAGGCGGTGTATGGGAAGGCGTTGAAAATCCCGCCCAGCATGATCGCAATCCCTTCGCCGCGCAATCCTTTGACGACGTCCTGGCTGCTGACGTCCTGTTCCGTCACTCTGCCGAGGGCAAAATAGACGCCGGTCGATTCCACCATGCTGATGATGTTCACGAGGATCATGGTGAGGATCGCAACGATGTGAAACTCCGGCACGCCGAAATAGAACGGCTGGACAATGTTGACCCAGGATGCCTCAGTTACGGCGTCAAAATTGACCATGCCCATCACGTACGCCGCTGCCGTTCCGGCCACCAGGCCGAGCAGCACCGAGATGGCGCGAATAAAGCCGGTAAACAGACGATTGATAAGCAAAATGATGACCAGTGTGCCAAATGCCAGCAGCAGGTTGCGCGGTTGGCCAAAATCCGGGCTGCCTGCACCGCCGGCGGCGTTGTTCATGGCGACAGGAATCAGCGACAGACCGATAATCGTCACCACGGAGCCCTGCACCACCTTCGGGAAAAAGCGCAGCAGCTTGCCAAAGAGCGGTGCGGCCAACACGACAAACAGACCGGAGACGATGATCGCTCCGTAGGCGGTGGCCAGGTTGCTGCCGGAGGCGATGGCGATAATCGGCCCCACTGCGGTGAACGTACAGCCGAGCACGACCGGCAGTCTGATCCCGGTGTAGCGTGTGCCGATCACTTGCAGCAGAGTGGCCAGTCCGCAGGTGAACAAGTCGGCTGCGATCAGGTAGGCAATCTGAGTGGGAGTCAGTTTCAGCGCGCCGCCAATAATCAGCGGGACGATGACTGCCCCCGCGTACATGGCCAATACGTGCTGCATGCCCAGCGTCAGCAGTTTTTGTTTGGACAGCATGAGTGTTCTCCTCTCTTGTGAATGGGATTCCCCGCGTACCCGACTAGACGCGAGCAGACACAGCCTCGATAAACTGGATGTCACCCGGCTGCATCGATTGGATGCGGGCCAGCGACTCGACGCGAACGCCCATCTGCTCCAACAGACCGCGCCCTTCCTGGAAGCTTTTTTCGATCACCGCGCCGACGCCGACGAGGTGCGCCCCCGCTTCCTTTACGATCGTAGCCAAACCTACCAGCGCCGCTCCGGTGGCGAGAAAATCGTCGACGATCAAGACCCGGTCATGAGACGACAGGTACTGTTTGGCGATGCTGATTTGGTACGTCTCCTGGCGGGTGAAGGAATGGACCGGCACCGAATACACCTCGTCGCTCAAGGTGACGGCTTTTTTCTTTTTCGCATAGACAAACGGCACGCCCAGCGCGTATGCCGTGGCCATCGCAAAGTGAATGCCGCTCGCTTCCACCGTCAGCACCCTGCTGACCCGCTCATCGCGGAAGAGCTCGGCAAAGGCTTGGCCGATCTTCATCGTCAACTGCGGGTCCACCTGATGATTCAAAAACGCATCCACCTTCAGCACCGTCTCGGACAACACCTTGCCGTCCCGGACGATTCGCTCCTTTAATTCTTTCACGTTGTTTTCCTCCTCCTATCGGCTGCACTGCCACAAAAACAAGAAAACCCAGAGCGGACAGTTCACCGGCTGGCAGGCAGACCAACTCCAAGTGAAACCTGTCCCTCTGGGCTTTTTTCCCTCAGGTGTAGCACGAAAGATGTGCCAGCGCCGCTCGGACCGGGCTTTTGCCGGACGGCCGCGATACGGACCGGCGGTCAAAACGGAACCCTAGGCGCTCTTTCACTCGTAGTCAGGCGATTTACGGTCACCTGGTAGAAACTTATGGGCCATATTCCCAAAATTATACGAGCTTGTGTCGATGTTCGGTTGATACAGACAAATCTACCACACTACCTGTCGGCGGGGCAAGCGTAATTTTGCCGCAATCAAGTCAAAAAAAGCGCGAACCCTCGCGCAATGGGAGGGTTCGGCAGGATGGAACAGCAGGCCGCCTACCGCTTGGGCTTAGCGTGGCGCATGGCCATCGTGATTTTCTTCCACTTGTTTTTTTCGGCCGCCTGCAATCTGGCGTCATCCTTGCGGGCCAGATGGGCCAGTTCCCGCTGCAGTTTCCGATAGCTGTCAAAGCGGGCCCGCTGCAGCGAGCCGTCGGCCAACGCCGCCTGGACCGCACAGCCGGGCTCCCTTTCGTGACTGCAGTCGCGAAAGCGGCAGGCTTCCGCCAGTGTTTCAATGTCGTCAAAGGCGTCGCGAAACCCGTCATCCGCCTCCCACAACTGCAGTTCCCGCATGCCAGGCGTGTCGATCATCAGGCCGCCTGAGGGCAGCCGGAACAGCTCGCGGTGCGTCGTGGTGTGCCGGCCGCGGTCGTCTTTGCTGCGCACGCCGCTGACCCGCTGAAGATCCATGCCGGCCAGCCGATTGATGAGCGTCGATTTGCCCACCCCGGAGGAGCCCAGCAGCGCGACGGTCTGCCCCTCCCTCAGGTACGGAGCCAGGCTGTCCAGCCCATCGCCCCGCTCAGCACTGATCGCGTGGATCGGCACTCCGATGGCGACCGACTCCACTTCGGCCACCTTGCGCTCCACATCCTCGCACAAATCGGCCTTGCTCAACACGATGACCGGGTTGGCCCCGCTTTCCCACGCCAGGATCAGATAGCGCTCGATCCGGCGCAGGTTAAAATCGTTGTTCAACGCGTTGACGAGAAACACGGTATCCACGTTGGCGGCGACGATCTGCTCCTCCACTGTTTCGCCCGCCGCCCTGCGGGAAAACTTGCTCGTGCGCGGGAGCACGGCGTGGATGGAGGCCCGCTTCTCTTCGACGCGGGGAGTGATGACCACCCAATCCCCCACCGCCGGGTAGTCTTCCCGTCCGGAGGCCGTAAAACGGAACTTGCCTGTCACTTCCCCCAGGAGTTCGCCGTGTTCCGTCATCACGCGATACAATCGTTTGTGTTCCAGGACAATGCGTCCCACACATACATCCTGCTCCGCAAACGGAGCGAAATGGGCTGCGAAATGGTCGTTCCAGCCCCATGCCTGCAAATTGTTGTTCACTTACGGATTCCTCCTGCAAAGGTATTGTCTGGTCCAGTCAACAGGACAACAACCCGTCACAGGGAATCCTCTGGCAAAAAATACGGTTAGCGTCCGGCTGAAAGGAGGATTCCCGTGACTACATCACCTTGAACAATCTCGACAATCTGCGTTTTTACCATCGTGACATCTCTCCTTTCAGACCGGCGAACCGGTCAATGCATGTGGTTACCGCTAATTGTACCACGGTTTTATGGGGAGCAACAGTACGGGATGCCCCGGATTTTCTGCCTGACGCGACGACGTCAGTCGCCGCCTCCACCGTCGCTTCCTCCTCCGCCGTCTCCCCAGATGCCGTCGGACTTGTGGTCTTTACCGTCGCTGTCGATGTAAAACGGTCCGGACGACGAACTGTCACTGCCGTACGCGGAGGATCGACCAGTGCCCGCCCTTTTGACGGCCGACACGAGCACCAGCAGCAGGAGGATCAATAATACGGCACCGATGATGATTGCTTTCATCTTTCTCCCCCCCAGCATTTGCAATTTTTGATTGCCATTTCATTATTCATGCAGCGGTCTTGCAGTCAGGCAGGCCGAATGCCCAGGAAAAGCGGCCGTACGTCCCCCCGCTGTTTGCCTGGATAATTCTGTGGTACGCTTACCTTACATGCTGTGCAGTGGGAGGGGTTTCTTATCCATGGATACGGTCACACACGCGCTTATCGGCGCAGTTCTCTACAGGTCGATTCGCACTGAACACCTGTCCAAAGCGGAAAAGCGGGCGCTCTTGTTCACCTCGCTTGCCGGAAGCGAACTGCCCGACATCGACGTCGTCTCCCAATTGTGGGATACAGGCGGCCAATACCTGATGTGGCATCGCGGCATTACCCACTCGGTCCTGCTCGTGCCGGTGTGGGCGGCGCTTTTGACCGGCATCGCCCGATGGTGGTGGCGGGTGGCTGACAAGCGCATTTTCCCGCTCGCCATGCTCGCCCTCTTTGTCCACATCACCACCGACATTTTCAATCCGTGGGGCACCGGCTACTGGGAGCCGTTTTCCCAGCAGCGCGTCTCCATCGGCACCGTCCCGATTATCGATCTGGTCATGTGGGCGATCATGCTCGCCGGCTATCTCCTCAGCCGTTTCGGCAAATGGCCGCGCCATCTCGTCTTTCGCGCCGTTGCCTGCCTACTGGTGCTGGAGATCGCCAGCCAGACGGTGCAGGGCCAGATCGTCAAGCATTCGTTTGCAGACCGGTACGAGCAGGTCGTGCTGGCCGCCGACTTTGTGCCTGGTTCGTACAAGGTGATCAGCAAACAGGGAACCACTGTGGACATTCACCGCGCCTCCGTCTGGTCGGAGCCGGTGCTGCTTCAGCGCCTCACCACCGCCGAGCAGGCCGATCTGACGCCGCTGTTCGAGCAAAATCCGGCTGCCCGCACGCTCTATCAGTGGGCGCCGATGGTCGTCGTCGTTGACACGCCTGAGCGTCTGGCCGTCTTCGATCCGCGTTTTGGCGACCGGGGCGAGTCGTTTTTGTACGAGTACATCGACAAGTAATCAGGACACGATCACGACTGTGTGCTCGCCGCGTCAGCGGCACAGCGGCCGGAATGTCGGCTGACTCGCGAAACGCGCGGCGAGCGAAGCAGTCCGTCTGGTATCAGGAAGAGGGGATGAAAACGTCCTTCTCTTCATCATAGTGATAGACTTGTGAAGTTTCTTTGGTCGAACTTACGTGTTCGAAGTCCTCGTTATAGTTGTAGGCAGTCTGCTTGTAATACAGGGTGCCTGTATGTTCATCGATAAAAAACGTGCCAAACTTCTTGTGTAACGGCGGGGGGCCGTTCGCCAACACATCATAAGCTACGCCATTCCACACTTCTTTGTAACCCTGCTTTGTGTATTTGATGAGATGGTAATTGTTTTTCTGTACGCCGGAACCGCCAAGCCCGGATACAAATGAAATCATGTGATCAACGGCACCGTGAACCTGCAGACCATATACTGGCTCACCCTTGGCATACACCTCTCTGTATGCGCCGTTTTCTTCCGCATACAGGACAAACCAGCCTTCCATATGGCTCGTTGTCAGGAAGGCGGCTATTTCGGGTGCCCTGTTTTTTCGATCCATCCGAAGATACACAAGCGTAATGCTTTCTTTCTTGATTTCATCTGGTTGACTAAACTTTTGTCTGAATGAATCGAACAACCAATCGGGGATGTTGGTTGCATCCCCCTCTTCTGATTGAACAGGTTGTTTTCGTTCCCCTTGCTCGCTGTTCGATGACGTACAGCCGATCAGGACAACAGCTGTCACAACAAGCAGCAGCCATTTCTTCACTAGAGTCTTTTTGCCTCCTTAGCTGTCTCTGCAAGCCCATCTTTCGTATAAGTACAGCCTACTGCTTCCTGTTACTTCCGCCCCAGGAAGTCGAGCACCAGCCGGTTGAACGCCTCCGGCTGGTCCATCGGCGGAATGTGAGCCGACGCCTCCAGCACTGCTTTTTCCGCGCCGGATATGCGTGCCGCCAGCTCGTCGGCGATCTGCAAAAAGTCCTCGTAGTCTCTGCCGCCGGCAATCACCAGCGTCGGTACCTTGATCTCTTCCAGCCGGTCTTTCGGCAGCGGTGACAGCCACGCGGGCATTTGGGTCACCGGCGGCAGCGAGTAGGCATGCGCGGTCATCTGCCGGAAGTTCTCCCTCGCTTCCCCCGCCTCTGTGTTGACCGGCTGATCCGGCCCGTCAAACCACATCCGCGCCGCCAGCTCCACTGCCTCTTCCCGGCTGCCTGATTCAATCAGCTCTGCTATGCGGCCTGCATCCCGCTGCCGTCGCTCCGATCGCGGGTGGCCGAGCAGACCGGACGAGACGAGTACGAGCCGCTTCACCATCTCCGGCCAGGCCAGGGCAAACTCCTGGGCCACCATCCCGCCGAATGACAAGCCGACAACATGGGCCCGTTCCACACCCAATCCTTCCAGCACGGCGCGGGTATCCCCGTACACCGTGTAGGGCCCCTCCCCGATGGGCGTCCGGCCCATGCCGCGCAGATCAAAGCGGATGACGCGATAGAATTGGGCAAACACCGCCGCCTGTCTCTCCCACATGCGCGTGTCCAGATTAAGTCCGTGAATCAGCAGCAGCGGCTCTCCCGTTCCCTGTGCTTCGTAGTAGAAGCGGGTGCCGTTCGCTTCGATCCATCCGGATTGCGTTACGAGATCGATTTCCATTTTTTATCACCCCGCCACCACTATTGCACACATCACCCGGATGTGTCCAGACAATTCACACAATATACGAGATACCCCCCAAAAAGTCCGGACGTCACGTATGGGTCGCGATGTGCGCTGAAAAAAACAACGGCCCGACACACGGGAGATGTCCCCGCTGCCGGGCCGGATGCACGCGTCCCGCCGCCGCCACATGTGCGGTGAAACGGGACTTGCGCTTATTCACGTCCACTCTTTAGTTCAGTCCAGTACCGGTCGTACTCCTGCAGCGTGTCGCCCACGTCGACAAGCCATTCGGCCCGATCGATGTCCGCTTTGTCCAAGAAGATCATCTTGTTGGCGCGGTATTCTTCGCTGTGCAGCGGGTACGCCTTTTCGTTCGGGTTGCTGTAGCCGATGAACTCGTAGTTTTTCACGCTGACCTGCGGGTCCATCAGGTAGTTGATAAACTTCTCCGCCAGTTCCTTGTGCTTGGCTCCTTTGGGAATGGCCAGCGTGTCCGCCCAGATTGTGGCCCCTTCTTTCGGGATGACGTACGCGACATCCTGGTTTTGCGCGTTGATAAACGACGCGTCGCCGGACCAGACGGTGCCAATCCACGCTTCTTCGGCGATCATTTTCTGCTTGATGTTGTCCGTGTCAAACGCGATCACACTGGGCAAAAGGCCCTTCAGATCCGCAAACGCCTTCTCCAGTTCGCCCTTGTCCTTGGTGCTGTTGGAGAAGCCGTTTTTGATCAGCGCCATGCCCATGACTTCGCGCGGGTCGTTCAGCAGGATCACACGTCCCTTGTACGCAGGGTTCCACAGGTCCTGCCAGCTGGTGATCGGCTCTTTCACGTACTTTTTGTTGTAGGCGATCCCCGTAATGCCCCAGGTATACACGATCGAATACTTGTTGCCCGGGTCAAACGGCGGCGTCTGGAACGTGGAGACGATGTTCTTCAGGTTGGGGATGTTCTCCTTGTTCAGCTCTTCCAGCAAGCCGAGCTGGATCAACGTTCCCACCATGTAGTCGGACGGCTGGATCAGGTCGTAACCGGAAGCGCCCGCCTGGATTTTGGCCAGCATCTCTTCGTTGCTGCCGTACACGTCGTAGTTTACCTTGACGTTGTACGTCTGCTCAAACTCCTTGATCACATCCGGGTTAAAGTTGTCAGCCCAACTGTAGATGTTCAGCACCTGCTCCCCTTGCTCGGAAGAGGAGCAGCCGACGGCGGAAAAGGCGAGGGCGGCGGACATCGCGCCGATCAACAGGGACTTCAGCACTTTCATGTGACGAGTTCAACCTCCCGTAAACGGTTGTTTGTGTCCTGGTTACAACGTGATCGATTTGGAGTCCTTGCGCCGGAGAAGCTCGGCGATGACCACCAGCAGCACCGTGCAGGCGATCATCAGCGTGGAGAGCGCGTTTACCTCCGGAGACACGCCGCGTTTAACCAGGCCGTAGATGTACAGCGGCAGCGTCGTCGAGTTGGGCCCGGCGACAAAGAACGAAATAATGAAGTCGTCCAGCGAGAGCGTAAAGGACATCAGCAGCCCGGCGAGAATGCTGGGCGAGATCAGCGGCAGCGTCACATGGCGCAGCGTCTCCCAGGGGGTGGCACCCAAATCCTGTGCCGCCTCTTCCAGTTCGCTGCCCATGTCGGCCAGCCGCGCCATGATGATGACCATCACAAACGGCATGCTGAAGGTGACATGCGCCATCACCAGCGTCGCTTTGCCCAGCTCGATGTGCAGTTGGCTGAACAGCACCAGCAGCGACAGCCCCATCATGATTTCCGGGATGACGATCGGCAGGTAGATTAGGGATTGAACGATGCTGCGCCAGCGAAGCGAGAAATGCTTTAACGCCAGTGCCGCCGCCGTCCCCAAGAGCGTGGCCAGCACACTGCTGATCAGCGCGATGGACAAGCTGTTGCCCAATGCTTCCATCACCTGCCGGTTTTCAAACAAGGAAACGTACCATTTCCACGTAAACCCGCTCCAGACGGCATTGATGCGCGACTGGTTGAACGAATACAGCATCAAAACGGCGATCGGCAGGTACAAAAAGACCAGCATCGCCCAGGAATAACCGGATAGTGCTCGGCGCCGCCAGCTGCTCATGCTGCTCCCTCCTTTGGCCCGGCCGCTTTGGTGGCACGGTAGTAAAGGAAGATCAACAGCATCGACAGAAGCATCAAAACGATCGAAAGCGCCGAGCCAAACGGCCAGTCGCGTGCGGAGAGGAACTGGTTCTGGATGACGTTGCCGATCAGGGCCGATTTCGCCCCGCCCATCACGTCAGGCACGACGAACATGCCGATGGACGACACGAAAACCAGAATGGAACCGGTGACCACGCCTGTCTTGCTCAGCGGCAAGGTGACGTGCCAAAAGGCTTTCCACGGCGTCGCACCCAGGTCGTACGCCGCCTCCAGCTTGCGCCGGTCCATCTGCTCCAGCGAGACGTAGATCGGCAGCACCATGAACGGCAGCAGGGTGTAGACCATCCCCAGCAGCACCGAGCCGGAGTTGTACAACAGCGGCAGCGGTTCGTCGATCAGGCCGAGCGACTGTAGCACGGTGTTGATTACACCTTGCGAGCGCAAAATGATCACCCAGGCGTACGAGCGAACGAGAAAATTGATCCAAAACGGGATCATGACCAGCAGCAGCCAGATTTTCTGCGCCGACCGCCGCATCCGCGAGATGTGGTACGCCAGCGGATAGCCGCAGACGAGCGCGAGAAACGTCGTCAGCACGGAAATGGCCAGCGTGTCCAGGAAGATGTCTCCGTACAGCGGATCAATGATGCGCGTGTAGTTGTCCAGCGTCCCCTGATACACGATCTGGCCGTAGGTGCCGCGTTTCAAAAAGGAAAGGGCAGCGATCATCAATAGCGGCAGGACGAAGAGCGCCCCCAGCCACACCAGGGCCGGCAGCGCCAATAGCTTGAGCCGTTTGGTGGTCATAACCAGAGCGTCACCTCGTCCTCGGGTGCCCATCCGATCGCCACTTGATCGCCCTCCCGCCAGCTGCGGCTGTCGCCTGCGTACTGGTGGGCCAGCACGGTCATGTCCTCCTCGTACAGCCGAATGTACAGCTTGCGCAGGTTGCCGAGAAACACCATGTCAATGATCCGGCCGGTCATGCGGTGCTTGTCCTGCTCCGCTTCAAGCGGATACAGCCTGATTTTTTCCGGACGGACGGCGATGTTGGCGTCACCGCTGCGGAAAATGTTGTTTTCACCGATGAACGTGGCGACGAACAGGGTGCGCGGTCGGTTGTAAATCTCGGCCGGTGTGGCGATCTGCTCGATCCGCCCCTTGTTCATGACTGCAATCCGGTCGGACATCGCCATCGCCTCTTCCTGGTCGTGCGTCACGTAGACAAAGGTAATACCTAAATTTTTCTGCAAATTCTTTAATTCCAACTGCAGATTTTTGCGCAGTTGATAGTCCAGCGCTCCCAATGGCTCGTCCAACAGCAGCACCTTCGGGTTGTTGACGATTGCCCGGGCAATGGCCACGCGCTGCTGCTGCCCGCCGGACAGCTGTTTCGGCGTCCGCTTGCGAAGCTCAGCGAGATGCGTGTACTGCAGGGCTTCCTCCAGCCGCCGCTGCTGTTCCGCAGCAGGCACTTTCTTCATTTTCAGTCCGAACAGGATGTTCTCTTCCACCGTCATGTGCGGAAACAAGGCGTACTGCTGGAACACCATGTTCATGTCGCGCCTGTAGGGGGGAACGTTGGTCAACGGCTTCCCGTCCAGATAGATCTCCCCGGCTGTCGGCTCCTCAAAACCGGCGATCATGCGCAGCAGTGTCGTTTTGCCGCAGCCGCTCGGCCCCAACAGCGTCAGAAATTCCCCTTCACCAATGGTTAGGGACAGGGGAGGAATCACCACGGAACCTGAAAAGTGCTTTTCAATTGACTCCAGGGCAATGATCGTTTTCATCTGGTCATCGTCTCACCATATGTCAAAATACTCATAACCAATCTAGGTAAATATAACGTGGATGACACGTTTTGTAAACAGGTGGAGGGTCTTGTCGATCAAATTTTTCCGAGCGAGTTTTCGGCGCGATGGCGGCGGGCAAACACGCCAAGTTGAAAACGTTTCCACCTCTTCCTATAATAGTCTCAAACGTAACGATGACAGGAGGCTACAACGTGAACCCGCTTGCGTACGGACTGCTCGGGCTGGTGGCGCGCACGCCCAGCTCCGGTTATGACTTGATGCTGCAGCTTCAACCGTTTTGGCAGGCCAAACACAGCCAGATTTACCCCCTGCTGGCCAAAATGGAGCAGGAGGGGTATGTGGAATTTACCCGCGTACACCAGATAGACCGGCCGGACAAAAAAGTGTATTCGATTACCGAAAAGGGACGCGAGGCTTTGCGGGAGTGGCTGGCGGAACCGACTTCGGAGCCGGTGTTTCGCGACGAGCTGTTTCTCAAGTCGTACTGCCTGTGGTTGACAGATACTGAGTCGGCCCGCAACCTGTTTGCCGAGCGGGAAGCGTACTGCCGGGAGCAGCTGCAGATGTTTGAGACCTTTTTACAAGAGCTGGAGAAGGCCTGCGACGGCCTGCCGCAAGACCCCCGCACTCCCTCCTTTGGCGAATACATTCTGATCCGCCGCGCCATCAGCAGCATGCGCGAGGAAATGGAGTGGTGCCGCTGGGTGATGGACCTGTTGGACAACTCCCGGCCTTAAATCCAATCCATGCGCAAAAAAACCTCCCGCCGTACAGACAGGAGGCTCATTTCCGGTGTTACTTTTTCGTCACCAGCTCCAGATCAACCGGGATGAAGCTGTCCACTTTCTCTCCTTTAGCCACGCTGATTGCCGTTTGCACAGCCGTCTCCCCGATTGCAGCCGGTTTTTGCGCGACGGTTGCCGCCATTTTGCCCTCGTTGACCGCTTTGACTGCGTCGTCGGTAGCGTCAAAGCCGACCACCAGGATCTGTTTGCCCGCCGCTTCGATCGCCTGCAGTGCGCCCAGCGCCATCTCGTCGTTGTGGGCGAAGACGGCCTGAATGTCCTTGTTGCCCTGCAGAATGTTTTCCATTACACTCAATCCTTTGGCGCGGTCAAAGTCAGCCGGCTGCTGAGCCACCACTTTTACACCGTCCTTGTTGTCAACGGCTTCGTGGAACCCTTTGCCGCGGTCGCGGGCCGCGGAGGTGCCGGCGATGCCCTGCAGCTCGACGATGTTGCCCTTGCCGCCCAGCTTCTCCAGAATGAACTCGCCCGCCATTTTGCCTCCTTTTTCGTTGTCAGAGGCGATGTGGGAGACGACGTTTCCGCCTTCTGCCGCACGGTCGACGGTGATTACCGGAATGTTGGCCTGATTGGCCGCTTCCACTGCGGTGGTGATGGCGGCGCTGTCCGTTGGGTTGATCAGGATGACGTCCACCTTTTTCTGGATCAGGTCTTCCACGCCGCTGATCTGCTTGGCGGTGTCATCCTGCGCGTCGACGACGATCAGCTTTGCGCCGGCCTCGCTTGCCGCCTTTTCCGCCCCTTCCTTGAGCGTGACAAAGAACGGGTTGTTCAGCGTGGACACGGCCAGACCGATGGTGATTGTGCCGTCTGCCGCAGCACCGGAGCCACCTTGGGACGACTGATCCGGTGCCTTGTTTTCCAGACTGGACGACGTGGAGCAGCCGGCCAGCACCGACAGCACCAGTGACGAAGCCAACGCCAACTTCAAAAACCTTTTCATGTGTACCTTCCCCCTATGTGATCATTATTTATTGGATTTAGACCGGTCGAGCAATACTGCCACCAGGATGACTGCCCCTTTGACCACCGCCTGGTAGAAAGAGGAGACATTGAGCAGATTGAGACCGTTGTCTAACACACCGATGATCATCGCCCCGATCAGGGTGCCGACGATCCAGCCGCGTCCGCCGGCCAGACTGGTTCCGCCCAGCACGACGGCAGCAATCGCATCCAGTTCGTACGCAGTCCCCGCCGTCGGCTGCGCCGAGTTGAGGCGGGAGGCGAGGATAATTCCGCTCAGAGCGGCAAACAGCCCGCTGATCGTGTAGACCCATACCTTCACCCGGGTCGTGCTGATGCCGGACAGCCTCGTCGCTTCCTCGTTGCTGCCGAGCGCGTAGACGTGACGCCCAAACGTCGTGTGACGCAGGATGAAGTACAGCACGACAAAGGAGAGCACCATCCAGATGACCGGCATCGGAATCTCCAGGAAAAAGCCTTTCCCCAGCATGGCAAAATCGGGATTCAGGCCGGTGATCGGCTTTCCTTCCGTATAGACAAGCGTCAGTCCGCGAAACACGGTCATCGTCGCCAGCGTGGCGATAAACGGGGCGACTTTTCCCTTGGCGATGATCAGGCCGTTGACGGCTCCCATCGCCATGCCGGCCATCAGGCCAATCAGGACGGCCAGCGTCGTGTCCATCCCGCCGGTCATCAAGCCGGCCGTGATGGCGCTGGACAGGGCCAGAATGGAGCCAACGGACAAGTCGATCCCGCCCGTCAGGATGACGAAGGTCATCCCGAACGCGATCAGGGCGTTGATGGAGATCTGCCGCAGCACGTTGAAAATGTTGCTGAGGGTCAAAAAGTCGTCGCTAATAATGGACAGTACGATGACAATCAAGGCCAGCCCGAGGAGCGGGCCCATCCGCTGCAATAGGTTAAACCGCATGGGTGTTCGTCCCTCCCGTCGCCGCATGCATGATCAATTCCTGTGTCGCTTCCGCCCGTGAAAACGATCCGGTGATGCGCCCCTCGTGCATGACCAGCACCCGGTCGCTCATCCCCAGCACCTCCGGCAGTTCGGAGGAAATCATCAGGATGGCCACGCCTTCCTGGGCCAGGCGGTTCATGATGTCGTAAATCTCTTTTTTCGCTCCGATGTCGACCCCTCGGGTCGGTTCGTCCAAAATCAAAATCTTCGGCTTGGTGGCCAGCCATTTGCCGATCACCACTTTTTGCTGATTGCCGCCGGAGAGCGAGCCGGCCGCCTGTTCCCCGCCGGATGTCTTGATCAACAGCCGCCGAATCGTCTCCTCGCTCAATGTCCGCTCCGCCTGCCGGTTCATCACGCCCAGCGACGAGAGCTTTGCCAGATTGGGCAGTGCGATGTTTTCCCGCACAGAGAGCGGCAGCACCAGCCCCTCCTCTTTTCGGTCCTCGGTCACCAGCGCAATGCCCGCCCGGATCGCGTCGATCGGCTGGCTGATGCGGACTTGCTTGCCGTCGACGAAAATGGCGCCGCCGTCCATCTTCTCCGCGCCGAACAGCGCTTTGGCCATCTCGGTGCGGCCTGCTCCCATCAAGCCGGCCACGCCGACAATCTCACCGCTTCTCAGGGAAAAGGAGATGCCGGACAGCTTGCCGCGGACGGTGAGGTTCTCCACGCGAAGCCGTTCCTCGCCAGGCTTCACTTCCACTTTCGGGAAGCGATCCGTGATTTCCCGGCCGACCATCATTTTTACCAGTTCATCCAGGTTGGTCTGTTCCGTCGTCACTGTTCCCACGTATTTGCCATCCCGCAGCACCGTGATCCGGTCGCTGATCTGGAAAATCTCCTCCATGCGGTGGGAAATGTAGATCATGCCCACCCCTTTCTGTTTGAGGGCGGCAATCACCTCAAAGAGGGCGTCGATCTCCCGGTTGGTCAGCGCCGCCGTCGGTTCGTCCAGCACCAGGATATCCGCCTGCATCGACAGCGCTTTGGCAATTTCGATCATCTGCTGCTGCCCGACGGACAGGTTGCCCACCAGCGTCGCCGGATCCAGGTCGATCGCCAGCTGCTCCAGCCAGCGCTTTGCTTCCGTCCGCATCCGGGACCAGTTTACAAGCCCGCTTTTGCCGTAGGTAAACTCGCGGCCGAGAAAGATGTTTTCCATGACGGACAGGTGCGGGATCAGGTTCAGCTCCTGGTGGATGATGGCGATGCCCCGTTTGGCGGCGATGTCGGGGGTCATCGTTTCCTGCGTCTGCCCCTTGACGACAATCGTGCCGCCGTCCCGCTGGTAGATGCCGCCGAGAATTTTCATCAGGGTGGATTTGCCCGCCCCGTTTTCGCCCATCAGCGCAAGCACTTCGCCGCGCTTCAGGTTGAGCATCACCCCGTCCAGCACCTTTACCCCGGGGAACGACTTGCTGATCTCCTTCATCTCCAACAAGTAGTCACTCATGCGCTCTCCCTCCCTTCGCCTCGCGCTTTAGAAGATGACGCCTGCCTGCAGGATCACGTTGGCGTACGGCGTGCACTCACCCGTACGGATCACCGCCCGGGCTTCCCTGGTCAGCTGCTTGAACATTTCGTGGCTGACGATGTCCCGTTCGGCGCCGGGCAGTTCCGCTTCCAGCCGCCGGACGGCCTGCGGGTTGACCCGCTGCCATTCCTCCGCGTAGATCACCCGCTCCACCTGCATCTCGATCAGGACCGCCTGCAGCACGTCAAAGAACGACGGCAGTCCCGGCAACACAGCCAGATCAATGCGCGGAACGAATTCGGGAATCGGCAGGCCGGCATCGCAAATGACGATCCGGTCCGTGTGTCCCAGTCTGCTGATCAGCGCCGACAATTCACTGTTGAGTATCCCCTGTTTTTTCATGGCGTCCTCCTACTCTGCGGCAAATTCCTGCACCTGTGCAAGCGTCGGCATTCCGGCGTGCGCCCCCAGCCTGGTGACGGCCAGCGCCCCCACCTTGACGGCAAACGCCACCGCCGCAGGCACTGTCTCGCCTGTTGCAAGCGCAAAGGCAAATCCGGCGTTGAACGCATCGCCTGCTCCTGTCGTATCCACCACGTCTACCTTGTGGCCGGGAACGCGGCCAAACGCTCCGTCTTCTGTCAGATACGCCGCACCCTTGGCGCCGAGCGTGGTGACGATGGTCCGCACCCCTTTGTCCTGCAGACGGCGCATCGCATCGACCAGCTCGGTGCGTTCGTCCGCTTCCGCCAAAAGGTACAGCTCCGTTTCATTCGGAATCAGCACATCCACATGGGAGAGCAGGTCGTCGGGCAGCGGCCGGGCCGGAGCCGGGTTGAGCACGACCGCCTTGCCGAGCCGCTTGGCCGTCTGGGCCGCGTACTGGACCGTCTCCAGCGGAATTTCCAACTGCAGGAGCACCGCGTCCGCCTGTCTGACAAGCTCCTGGTGCCGGTCGATGTCAGCCGGAGTGCAGTGACCGTTTGCCCCGGCGACGACGATAATCTGGTTGTCTCCTTGCGACAGCAGGATTGAGGCAACGCCGGTGTGCGTCCCGCTTACGGTTTTGACTGCGCTTGTGTCGATGCCTTCACGCTTCAGCGATTGCAGCAGTTCCGCGCCAAACGGATCGCCGCCGACAGCCCCGATCATCGCTGTTCGCGCTCCCAGCCGGGCAGCGGCCACCGCCTGGTTGGAACCTTTGCCTCCGGGAATGAAATGCACCTGGCTGCCGGACACCGTTTCGCCCATTTGAGGCGGCCGGTCCGCTTCCACCACGATGTCGATGTTCAAACTGCCGATTACGACAATCGAAGGGATCTTGTTCATGCTTCCGCTCTCCTTTTCGTGGATTCCCGCGCAACGAGGGTGACCTCCAGCTCGTACAGCCTTGGCTCCATCACGCCGGTCTCAATCGTTTCCATCAAGACTTTGGCCGCAAGCACTCCCATCTCGTAAATGGGCTGGGCCACCGTGGACAGCTCCGGCTGGGTCAGTTCAGTCAACCCGATCCCATCAAAACCGATCAGCGCCACGTCCTCCGGCACTCTTACGCCCAATTGGTACAGCGCTTTTAACGCGCCGACCGCCATCAGATCGTTGCCGCAGAAAATGCCGTCCACGTCCGGGTGCCGCTTCAACAGCTCCTTGACGGCATCAAATCCGCCATCCACGCGGAAGTGGCCGGGCACCATCAGGCTGGGCGTGTACCAGGGGAAGTGCATCACCGTCTCCTCGTAGCCGAGCAGCCGTTTTTTCGCCGTGATCAGCTCCTGCGGGCCGTAGATGTGGGCGATTTTCCGGCACCCCACGTCCAGCAGGTGGCGGACCGCCAGTTTGGCCCCTTCGTAGTTTTGTGAACGGATCACGCTGCACAACTGCCGAGTGGGCGCCCGGTCGAGCACGACCAGCGGAATGTTGTTGCTCCGCATCTGCTCCACGTCTTCCTGCCCCAGGGTGTTGGAGGCGAAAATGATGCCGTCGATGTACTTTTTGCGGAGCATTTCGATGTATGACTTTTCCTTTTGTCCCTGGTCGTCGGAGTTGCACAGAATCACCGTGTACCCCTGCGCCTGTGCCGCGTCCTCCACGCCGCGGGCCATCTCGGGAAAAAACGGGTTGGTGATGTCGGGCAGTATCAGGGCAATCGTGCCTGTCTGTTTGCCGGCCAAGCCCCGCGCCACCGCATTCGGTTCGTACCTGAGCTGCTCAATCGCTCTGATCACTTTTTGTTCCGTTTCCTTGTTCACGTAGCCGTTTTGGTTGAGCACCCGGGACACTGTCGCCACGGAGACGCCCGCCAGTCTGGCTACATCGCGAATCGTCGCCATGTCTGCTTCACCGTCGTCATCTGATCTGTAACCGGTTACACATGATTGGAAAAAAATGAATGATCGGAGTATCCAACCATATGTAACCGGTTTCATGTATACGCTTTCAATATACGCCTGTGCATCCGAGGATGTCAACACTTTTCTGACGCGCCCAGTCCGGACCAAGACGATGCGGCCGTCGTTCACGCAGCGGCGACAATGCTTTTTCTCGCCTGTCCGCTTCCCCAACGCAAAAGCGGGCGTCAGTTGAAGACACCCGCTTTCGTTTGCAGACCACACATATAATGATTCGTCATTCGTCGTCAAGGACCAATGCGTAGACGATCCCCGGTCCGTGCACGCCGATCGTCAGGTCGTTCTCGATGTCGGCCGAACGGCTGGGGCCTGTGATAAAGTGAATGCCCGCCGGCAGCCCGCACCCGCTCCATGCGGCGATCTCGCGCAGCACCTCGCCCATTTTCGTCTTGATCGCAGATGCCTTCACAATGCCCATGAACGCAGTGGGCAGCAGGCTGATCGAGCGGCCCTGAGACGGCCCGGAGGCGATCACCACCGAACCGGTGTGAGCAATGGCAAAGTCGACGACGGCGATTCCCAGGTCGGCGTCGGCTGCCTTTTCCAACAGGCGCGAACGCCCGCCGTTTTCGCCCGATTCCTTTTTCCAGACGTGTACCTCGGCCGGTTTCATGCGGACGTCCACCCGCAGTTCTTCCATCAGCGGATGATCGGCTCGGATCACCTGCTTCACGCCTGTCTCGGCGGCAAACGTTTCGAGAAATTGACCGAGAGCGGCCGTGTCTGCAAAACGCCTGGCAACCCCGCCCAGACTCTTCCAGTTTTTGATGAACAACTCCACGTTGTCCTCCCTGTCCAGCGCATAATCGTTCCAAAAATCGGGCGCTCCCTTTACCGTGCGCTGCGGCGGCTTGGTGAGCTGCGGCCGTCCCAGGCGTTCTGCAATCCGCGCGAAGAATGCCTGTTCCTTTTCCAGAGATTCGCGATGCAGCCGATCAATTTCCTCATGGCCGGTTGGGGATAGAGTGCGGTTCATCAGCGTTTCCTCCTTTGCTCGAGCTGATCCTGCAGCCGTTTTCGAATCTCGTCGCTCATCTCCGTGCTGTCATCACGCAGCTCCTGTTCCAGGGCGGACCAACGCTCGCGGAAAGGCTGCCCGGCCAAACCCGGCAGCACCCGCCCCGCGTTCCATCCCTTGAACGGGCCCCACTTGGCGCGGATCACGCCGTTTCGCAGCAGCGCGGCCTGTCCGATCCGCCCCAGCTTGATCGTTCGCCGAAACGCGTGGCTACTGGAGGCAGCCAGTCGAAACACCTTCATCCCCAGCCTCTCCGCAGGTGCGGTCAGTCCGCTCTCCACATTTCTCCTGCGGATGTAGACCAGCATGTCGTGCAGGGGGATTTTGACCGGACACGCTTCATAGCAGGCGCCGCAAAGACTGGAAGCGTTCGCCACCTCGCCCCACTTGGTCCGGTCTTCATTCAGCAGAGGCGTGAGCACGGCGCCGATCGGCCCGCTGTACACCCAGCCGTACGCGTGGCCGCCCACGTGCCGGTAGACCGGGCAGGCGTTGAGGCAGGCACCGCAGCGTATGCAGTTGAGCACTTCCTGAAACTCCGGGTCGCCCAGTTGGCGGGACCTCCCGTTGTCGATGATGATGACGTGCAGCTCTTCCGGCCCGTCGCCGTCTCCGCTGCGCCGCGGACCGGTAATCGCCGACATGTACACGGTCAGTTTCTGTCCGGTGGCGGAACGGGGCAGCAGCGTCGCCATCACTTCGAGATCTTCCCAGGAGGGGATGATTCGCTCCATCCCCATGAAGGTGATCTGCGTCTTGGGCAACGTGCTGACCATTCTGCCGTTTCCTTCGTTGGAAAAAAGCACAATCGAACCGCTTTCAGCAATCGCAAAGTTGCAGCCGGTCATGCCGATGTCGGCGGCGAGAAACTTCTCCCTCAGCTTGGTGCGGGCAAATCCGGCAAGAATCGCCGTTTCCGCCGGGAGATCGGTTCCCGCCACCTGGGAAAACAGCTGCGCCACCTGGCTTTTGTTCTTGTGGATCGCGGGAATAATGATGTGGGACGGCGTTTCCCCGGCCAGCTGGATGATGTACTCTCCCAGATCGGTCTCCACCGCCTCGATCCCGTTCGCCTCCAGCGCCTGGTTGATGTGCAGTTCTTCAGACACCATCGACTTGGACTTCACCACCGATTTCGCCTGTTTCGCCCTGGCGATGCGCAAGGTGATGTCGACAGCCTCCCTGGCGTCCGCCGCGAAGTGAACGTATCCCCCCGCCGCCCTGAGGTTGGCGACAAATTGGCTCAGGTAGTAATCCAGATGGGCGATCGTGTGCAGTCTGATCTGTCGCCCGCGTTCGCGCCAGGCTTCCCAGTTGCCCAGTTCGTCCGCCGCTGTCTGCTTGCCGGTGCGCAGCTTCTTGGTGGTAAACTTGACGGCATTTCGCAAAAACTGGTCGCGCAGGGCGATTTTCGCCCGCTGCTCCAAGGTATCGGCCGTATGATGTCCGCTCATCGTCTGCTGTTCACCCCTTCGTACAAGAGTTCCGCCAGGTGCATCACCCGCACCTGTTTGCCTTCGTGCATCAAGCGGCCCCCGATGTTCATCAGGCAGCCCATGTCCGTTCCGACCAGGACCTCCGCCTCCGTCTCCAGCACGTGCTCCGCTTTGTCCGCCGCCATCGCCAGAGAAATGTCGGGGAGCTTGACCGAAAACGTCCCGCCGAATCCGCAGCAGTCTTCGGCATAGGGCAGCGGAACGAGTCGAAGCCCGGCTACATTGGACAAGAGGGACAGCGGTTCGTCCTTGACGCCGAGCAGCCGGCTGGCATGACAGGACGGATGATACGTGACCGTGTGCGGAAAGGTCGCCTCCAGATCGGTCACCCCCAAAACATTGACGAAAAACTGCGAAAATTCATAGGTCTTTTCGATCAGCGATTCCGCCTTTTGCAAATAGACCGGGTCGTCTTGAAACAGCGCGGGATAGTGATGGTGAATCATTCCCACACAGGAGCCGGACGGGGCAATCACGAAATCGCTTTCAGCAAACGCGTCGATGATGGTCTTGGCCGCGTCTCGGGCCGCATCCCAGTACCCGCTGTTGAACGCGGGTTGGCCGCAGCAGGTCTGCCCGTCGGGAAAGCGGAGCCGGATGCCGTACCTGGCGCACAGGCGGGCCACCGCTTCTCCCACGCGGGGATAGACGGCATCAGACAAACAGGTGACAAAGAGCGAGACGTTCATCCATGCTTCTCCTCCAGTTCGTCGCTTGGGTATGCCTGACCAAAAATATGTCAGGTTATCTGATGAATTTACACCAGACTATCATAATTCAGGAAAAAAGTGTAGAGTGGAATTATCACTGCCATGGAGGTAACCGGATGTTTCTGCATAAAAAAAGCTATGAAATTATCGCCGAAGAGTTGCAGCGAATCATTGAATCCGGCCTGCTCAAGCCTGGTGACAAACTGGATACGATAGAAAATCTGGCCAAGCAGTATCACGTTAGCCGGTCCACCATCCGTGAGGCGTTGAGCCACCTCAAGGCCCTGGGGCTGATCGAGTCGCGGCAGGGCGGCGGGACGTTTGTCAAAAGCGCCCCGTTCCAATCAGCGGAAACCATGCTGCAGTTGAACAACCCGCAGGTGGAACTGCTGCAGATCATGCAGGTGCGCAAGATTCTGGAGATCGGTTGTGTGGAACTGGCCGCATACAACCGCACGGACGAAAACATCGAAGAGCTGGAGCGGATTCTCAAGCAGATGAAAGAAGCGCTGGGCAACGAAGAGATCAGCCACCTCTACGACGTCAACTTCCACCTGGCCATCGCCCGCAGCACGCAGAACCCGATCCTGCAATCGCTGATCGAGAACTTCGCCTCTTCCCTGTTTCGCACGATGCAGGACATACGAAAGCTGTGGCTGCATACCGAGTCGGCCATGAAACTGTACGAGGAGCACAAACAGCTGGTGGAAGCGATCAAAAATCGTGACGCCAAACGGGGGATGGAGCTGATGGCCAAACACCTGCAGCGATCCGAACTGCCCCTGACCAAGGAAAACAAATGAGCAGCGAGCCCTCGGCTCCGCCTTTTTAGGACGGGCGGGGGCTCGTGCCGTTTTTTTGCAGCGCCGACCGATCAAAAGATTCAAAATTTTTCTTGAATCTTTTTTTCCTGCTTTTTATAATCGAGGTAATCATTCACCAAAAATTCATCAGATGACCTTACTACATGACGAATGACTCTCGTTCATGTCCACCGGAAAGGAGGGCGCTGCCGGACATTTGCCTTACTGTTTTTGCAAACGCTTTCTTTGATTCGCATACAGTACGCTCGTGACGGAACGGACTCTCAACCACCAATTCATCAGGTGACCTTATTACTTTGTCGTGCTTCCTGCTTTGAACTCATGTAGAAACGGGGTGTTTTTCCATGACGTGGACACAAACAGTCGCTCCCCTCAATGGGAGTATCGTACTCTCGGCCCTGGCGGCACTCGTCCCGATTCTGTACTTCTTCTGGGCCTTGGCGATCAAGCGCATGAAAGGGCACGTGGCCGGAATCACCACGCTGCTCCTGGCCGTGCTCGTCGCTGTATTGGTCTACGGCATGCCGGTCCGGATGGCGGTCATGTCGTCGGTTCAGGGAGCTGTTTACGGCCTGCTGCCGATTGGCTGGATCATCATCTGTGCCGTGTTTTTGTACAAGCTGACGGTGAAGACGGGCCAGTTTGATTTGATCCGCGCCTCTGTCGTGTCGATTACCGAAGACCGTCGATTGCAGGTGCTGCTGATCGCTTTTTCATTTGGCGCGTTTCTGGAGGGGGCGGCCGGCTTTGGCGCTCCGGTGGCTATCACGGCCGCACTGCTGGTCGGTCTGGGCTTTCACCCGCTTTACGCCGCCGGCCTCTGTCTGATTGCCAACACTGCACCCGTCGCATTTGGCGCGATCGGCATTCCCATCCTCGCCGTGGAGGGGCCGACAGGGGTGCCCGCGATGGAGATTTCCAAGATGGTCGGGCGGCAGCTTCCGTTTCTCTCCGCCTTCGTGCCGTTTTACCTGATCGTCATCATGGCAGGGGTAAAAAAAGCGGTGGAGGTCCTGCCGGCGATTCTCGTCTCCGGCGTCTCGTTTGCGCTTACCCAGTACCTCACGTCCAACTTCCTGGGACCGGAACTGCCCGACATCCTGTCCGCGCTCGTCTCCATCGTGGCGCTGGCGCTCTTTCTGAAAGTCTGGAAGCCCAAGCAGGTGTTTCGCTTTTCCGCCGAGCAGGCCTCCTTTGAACTGGCGGCCGCTGCCGCTTCAGCAGGGCACGCCGGCCCAAAGCATTCCTCTTTGCAGGTAGTCAAGGCGTGGTCGCCGTTTGTCATGCTTACCGTCTTCATCTTTCTCTGGGGACTCCCCCCTGTCAAAAAGGCCCTGCTCGGCACATACGAGGGGAGCAATCCCCTGCTGAACCTGCTTAATCCGCTCGGGAAGCTGCTTACCTTTACGCCGGAAGTCCCCGGCCTGCACAAGCTGATTATCGACACCGCCGGCAACCCGATGGCCGCCGTGTTCAAACTGGAACTGCTGGCTGCTGCCGGCACGTCGATCCTGGTCGCCGCTGTCGTGACCAAGTTCATCGTCAGGATATCCTGGAAAGATTGGTGTTCCACTTTTGCCGAAACGCTGCACGAACTGCGCTTCCCGATCGTGACCATCGCCTCGGTTGTCGCGTTTGCCTACGTGACCAATGCGTCCGGCATGAGCACGACACTGGGGACCCTGCTGGCTTCAACCGGCGTGCTGTTTCCATTCTTTGCGCCGTTCCTCGGGTGGCTCGGCGTGTTTATCACCGGTTCCGACACGTCGTCCAACCTGTTGTTCGGACATTTGCAAAAAGTGACGGCCACGCAGTTGGGGGTTGATCCCGTCCTGGCGATTGCCGCCAACACCAGCGGGGGTGTCACCGGCAAGATGATCTCGCCGCAATCGATCGCAGTCGCCTGTGCCGCCGTCGGGTTGGCCGGCAAGGAGGCCGACCTCGTCCGCTTTACGCTGAAGCACAGCATCATCCTGGTGGTGCTGGTCGGCCTGATCACGTTCCTGCAATCCAACGTCCTGTCGTGGATGATTCCGTGACGCGCTCGAATCGCTGATGGGCGCCGCGACTTGGCATGAAAAAAAGAGCGAAGCAGACTCGTGCTGCTTCGCTCAGCTTGTAGACCATAACAGGAAAATGGCCGTCACGACAAAAGGGAGTCCGAACAGAAACAAGCGTCCCGCCCATTTCTGCCGCTGCTTGCGATCCTCCGCCGTTTCCGTCGCGTAGTTGGCGCGAATGCGGTCGCCGCTCAGCAGCGCTCCCGAACAGACCGCGCTGAACAGCCACGCCGCTCCGCCGACGACAGCAAACGTGTTCCAATAGCCGAAATACAGTCCGGCCGCCAAACAGGCCAGCCATAGCCCGGCACATACGACCGCGTACTTCACGAGACCACCCTCCCCCTTTTGCCTGCCATTCCTTTATTCGCGATTCGGATCTGCTGCGCCGATGCAGCAGCAGATGATGCTCATGCTGTGTCAGACGGCACCCCCGCTGGACGGTGCCATCCCCCACGGGACAGTCTTTTGTGCCATTGATCACGCCTGTGCGCGGTACACCTGTCTGCCCATTACATAGGTGGCCTCCACTCCGTACGACAGGTTCAGCACGGTAATATCCGCGTCGTACCCCGCCTCCAGGCGCCCTTTTTGCCCGCTCAGGCCCACGATCTCCGCCGGTGTCTGGGACGCCATGGCGACCGCTTCCGGCAGCGGCACGCCGCACAGGGTCACCATGTTCTGCACCGCCCGGTTGAGCGTCAAAATGCTGCCGGCCAGCGTGCCGTCCGCCAGTTTGGCCTGCGTTCCCCGCACGTGCACTGCCTGGCCGCCCAGGTCGTACACGCCGTCGCCGAGCGCCGCCGCCCGCATCGAATCGCTGACCAGGGCCAGGCGCCCAAACGACTTCAGCCGATACAAAATGCGCATCACGGCCGGGTGCACATGCTCTCCGTCGGCGATCAGCTCCGTGCTCAACTGTTCGTGCACCATCGCCGCACCGACCACCCCCGGCTCGCGGTGGTGCAGTCCCGTCATGGCGTTGAAGCAGTGGGTAAAGTGCTGCACGCCGCACTCCACCGCATGCTGCGCCTGGGCAAACGTGGCCCCGGTATGCCCGGCGGAGACGATGACCCCCTGCTCCTTCAGCCAGCGGATCGCTTCCAGCGCTTCCGGCTGCTCCGGCGCGATCGTCACCACCTTCAGCAGTCCGTCTGCCAGCTCGTACAGCCGGCGCACCTCCGCCAATTTGGGTGCGACGATGTGGGCCTCGTTTTGCGCCCCTTTGTAGCGCGGATTGATCCACGGCCCTTCCAGGTGAATGCCCGCGACAGCCGCTCCCTCCGTCCCGGCTCGGCTGACCGCGGCGATGTTGCGGATCGCCTTTTCCAACTCCGCGTAAGGGGCTGTCATCGTCGTCGCCAAAAACGACGTGACGCCGAATCGGGCCAGCGCCCGGGAGATCGTCATAAGCGACTCCGGCGTCCCGTCCATCGTGTCGCAGCCGGCGATGCCGTGCATGTGTATGTCGACGAACCCCGGGCAAATCCAGCCGTCCTTCACCGTCTCCACCCGTTCCGGCAGCGGTCCGGCGTACCCGGCTGACGTTCCCGCGTAGGCGATTGTGCCGCCGTCCACGACGACCAGGCCGTCAGCCACGCACGTGCCGCCTGTGACCACCGTTCCCCGCAGGGCAAATGCTTGCTTCATCCTCCATCCCTCCATCTGCTGTCTTGCTTCATCGCGTGCTGCCGCCCGGTCGGATGATGGCCGCAGGTGCCTGCCGGCGCTCTCAAGCGATGCCGCGCGGCTACGGCGATAGCCGCTTTTCCAGCTCAATCTCGTCGCGCAGCGGGATGCCGTCACTGCCAACGGTCGGGATTTGCGGCTTGAGCCGACGCGCCTGCTCCACAGCATTGCGGTGGACAGCGACCAGTACGTACCCCCGCTTTTGGTAAAAGCGCAGGGCATTCAGGTTGTCGTTGGTCGTCAACAGCCAAACGCGATCCATTCCGCTGTCGCGCGCCACCCGTTCCACCGCCAGCATCAAGGAGGTGCCGACGCCGATGCCTTCCCTCACGCTGTCCAGCGAGACCACCTGCAGCTGGCCGTCGGCGACAGCGTAGGTCACCAGCCCGACAAGCTCCTCGCCGCAGAAAGCGGCAAATCCGGGCAGCTCGTCACAGGCAAACACCTGCAGTCCGTGGCCGTACACCATGTTTGAGCTGCCCCAATGCTCACGGAGAAAGCCGCCCAGCCACAGCCGGTCCGACTCGACCAGGGCTCTGACACGAATTTCGTTCATGCTCGTTCCCCCTCTATTGTATCGCAATCACCCCGCCAGCCGAACACATAATGCGCCGATAGAGGCGAGGTTCCCGACGGGGTTCCGTCAGCACTCTGGCGAACAGCATTACGATCTATTTTTCAACCTCGGTGCCATCGACGGCCGACAGCTTGACAATCAACGCCCACTTTGCCAGTTTTAGCCGCTCGGGGGAGAAATCCATCACGTGCATGGCGTTTTCATCCGTCGCCTGCATGCCCCAGACGGCTACTTGTTCCCCTTCCGAAACCTGTACACTGTCGTGAAGTTGAATCAGCCCTCTTGCCATATGTTTACGCCCGGCGTCCAGTTCCGTCCGGACGCTGGACTGTTCGCTGTCGTCGGCAAAAGCGGAAGTGACCACGTATCGCGTGCTGGCTTCGTTGTTGGCGTCCGACTCTCGTACGGAGATGAGAAACTGGCCGTCGTAATGCCTGTTATTGGTTGACGCGCGGGTCATTGTGTCAAACGCCTGCCCAATGTCCGTTTTGACGCCGTTTTCCCACACCTCAACCACAGCCCGGATCGTCTCTTTCTTTCCTTCGTAGGACACTTTGACGGCCCCTGACATGTCTCCCAGGAACGGTTTGAATTTTTGGGCATCTCCGGCGAACAAATCGACAGGTTCGATGTGCAGCATGCCCGGCTGCGTCCGCTCGGAATTGGAGCATGACAGGAGCAAAAGCGACGACAGCACAAACAGAACAATGCGCAGCATGCCCAAGGTGTGCCATCCTCCCTTCTCCCGCATGAATGATTTCATCTCATCTGTCCGTATGCTGCTCACCGCCGCGCGGGGGACGTGCGGGAGCCTTCGACGGCCGCGATCCCGGCCGTGATGCCATTTACGTCCGGCCGGCGAAACGTGCCATCGCCTGTTCCGTTTCCTCAACCAGACGGCGCATCAGCGTCCCCGCGTCCATCTGGCGGGAGAGACCGCTCCCCTGGCCAGCCCACATCGACAGGTAGTCGCGCTCGCGCTGTTTCGCCGCGGCCTGCCGGATGTCGCGGGTCAAGGCGTTTTGCACCGGATAGGGCGGCACTTCATCCCGGTACGGGGCAATCTCGCGCATGAACCGGTTGCAGACGCCCCGCGCCGGCTTGCCGGAAAACGCGATCGTCAGCGCCGTCTGGTCATCGCCTGCCTCCAGGATCGCCTGTTTGTGCAGCGGATGGGCGCCGCTCTCCGTGCAGACCAGAAACGCCGTGCCCACCTGTACAGCCTCTGCCCCCAGTGCCAACGCGGCCGCGATCCCCCGCCCGTCCATGATGCCGCCGGCGGCAATGACCGGGATATTCAGCCTGTCCGCCAACTGCGGCACCAGGGCCATCAAGCCGATCAGGTTGTCGGGGGAATCGGGCAAAAACGAGCCGCGATGCCCGCCTGCCTCGCTGCCCTGCGCGACCACCAGGTCGACGCCGCTCGCCTCCAGCGCCACGCCTTCGCGCACCGTGGTGGCGGTGCCGATCACCGTGACCCCTCGCCGCTTCAGCTCCGCCATCCAGCGCTGCTCGAGGAGGCCAAACGTGAAGCTGAACACTGGCACCTCTTCCTCCAGCACCGCCGCCATCTGCTCTTCAAACGGTTCGGCAAACCGGCCGACGTCCGGGTCTTCGGGGATGCCCAGCCGCCGCCTCGCTTCGTTCATCAGCCGCCGGACGTTTTCGCCCGGACGCGTATCGCCGCTGACCTCCTCCGGGATGAACAGGTTGACCGCAAACGGTTTGTCGGTCAATTGACGGATGGCGCGAACCGCACTGCGGATCTGCTCACCGCTCATGTACCCTGCCCCCAGCGAGCCCAGCCCGCCCGCATTTGAAACAGCGGCGACCAGCTCAGGTGTCGTCGCCCCGCCGGCCATCGGGGCCTGGATGATCGGCCACTGCACCTGCAGTCGTTTGGTTGCCTCGTTTGTTGGCCACATGCATGATACGCTCCTTTCGCAATCGGAATCAGCGTTCGGCTTGTCCTTCGCCGTCAGGACCCACAAGTTCCAGAAAATGTGCCAGAATCCGTGCGGTCAGCCCCCAGATCACGCGCCCCTCCACCCGATAAAACAAGTGGTGGACGGTGCCGGTCCGCCACGGATACCGCTCGCCGCCCGGTATCAGGTGATAGGGATAGTCCGCTCCCGGCTCCACCTTCATCTTCACCGGATACACTTCCGGCCGGGTGGCAACAAGCGTTTGCAGCGGCACGCAAAACACCTCTTCCACTTCGGCCGGGTTGGGCGACATGTCTGCAAGCGAGTCGATCTGCCCGACAAACGGGTAGATACAGGCAAACGGCGTCACCACCGTATCCAGCGTCCCCACTTGGCGGATGCGTTTAGCGGCCAGCCCCAGCTCTTCGCTCGTCTCACGCCGGGCCGTCTCCCACGGGGAGGCGTCTCCCTCTTCGGCCCGCCCTCCCGGAAAACAGATTTCTCCGGCCTGCCGCCGCATCGTGCGCGCCCGCTTTTCAAACAGCACCGCCAACGTTCCGTCATCCCGCTCCACCAGCGGCACCAGCACGCTGAAGCGGCCCAGGTGCTTCTCTCCCATGATGCCGGGCTGGCGCTGCCCCAGCGCGTCGGCAATTTCGGCAACAGACAGAAAATGGTTACGGGTCGGTTCCTTGCTGTTCACTCGCCGCCCTCCTTTTCATGATGGCGTTTCTACATGATGGCGCTTCCACGGAGAGCAAGCCGCTTCCCCCTGTACTGCCAGGCGTGAACAATCGGACGTCCAGTCGTTCGCCCCCTGGCGCCGCCAGTTCCGTCGCATCGTTTCGATCATTTCGTTCCTGATGGTCAACTCCCTATGTAGCGGGACACCTCCAGCAGATTGTGGTCGGGATCGCGGAAATAGACGGACAGGATGTTCCCCGTCGCGCCCGTCCGCTCCACCGGCCCTTCCACAATCGCAACTCCGCAGTCGTGGAGATGTCGGATCACTTCCTCCAGCGGGACGGACGCGATCAAACAGAGGTCGGCCGAGCCGGGAACGGGGTGATGCGCCTTTGGTTCAAATTCCTGGCCCGCCTGGTGCAGGTTGATCTTTTGACGGCCGAACTGCAGCGCCTTTCTGCCCCCGCCAAAGGTGACGACTTTCATCCCCAGCACCCGTTCGTAAAAACGGCAGGTCTCCTCCACATCCCGGACGGTCAACACGAGATGATCCAGCCTGTCGATCATCATGCTCCCTCCTCCCGACAGAGACGCTCTCTTTCGGCGCAGCATGGGCATCGCTTACCAAAAAGACGCAGTCCCTTTTCATCAGGGTACCACGTCTTTTGACAGGCTGAAACTGGTATTTGATTTTCGCTGGGGCCATTTTTATGTTACCGCAAGCTGTCCAGGGCATAGTCCCGCTCCACTTTGCAGATGCGGGTGACGTAGTGTTCGTACCAGACGGTTTTTCCTTTCTCTTGGGCGGCCCGATGCTCCTCATGACGCTTCCACTCGCGGATTGCCTCCAGAGACGACCAGTAGGAGACGGTCACGCCGAAGCCGGACCCGTCACGCACGCTCTCGACGCCGAGAAAGCCCGGCTGCCCGGAAGCAAGCCGCACCATGCGCTCGGCCATTTCGCCGTAGCCGTTCTCTCCCTCCGTTCGCTGCGACGTGAAAATGACGGCGTAATAGGGTGGGTCCGGTGTCTTGGCAAATCGGTCCATCGTGGGGGTGTCCTCCTGTCAGATCAACAGCCCGATCCTCCGTACAGCCGAGAATGATTCCTTCCGTGCTCGACCAGCCGCTTACAGACCGCTGAACTTGTTAGTTGTTGGGGATTTGATTTACTCTACTTTATCCAGCATGTACAAATTGAATTTTTTCTCTTCTCGATAACCGATATTTGGTTCGCCAAAAGAGAATGGTAAAAACCATCGGATAACGTTGTAACTATTCTCAATCATCCTCTTCACATTGTCTGTATAGGTGATGGTTGTCTCGACGCCAACACCGCCAATCACAAAATCTTTGTTTTCTACCAGACTGCTAATTTCTCTGGAAAGTCTTTCATAAAACCAGCGATTTCTCTCCGACACATGATCTACATCCAATTCCGGATATCGGTCCAGATCGAACCATGCAGAAAGCTCGTAGATGCCGTTGTTCTTTTGTACGTAGCACCCTCCATGTACCGATTGGTTTACCATGCAGCGAACAAAGCAAATCTTTCCCTGCTCGATATGTTCATGCAACAGGGCAAGGTCGGTATCTGGAGATAAGAAATGTTGATGATGATATTCCCAATCCTCGATGATTTCGATCTCGATAATGTCGCAAATGACATTGTTTTTGCGAAGCATCTTGTTACATTCTGAAAATTCGATACCCCTCCTTGTATAGAGGGTTACGTTTAATTGGGCCCCCATTCGATCACCTCAGTCTAGTAAGCGTAGAACCCTATCCGAAAAAGCACCAGGGTAAAGACTAACGAATTCACCATTCTCTTTAACCCGCAACAAATTATTTCCTCGAATAAAGTAAATCTCTCCCGCTTTCTCATCACGAACTACTTTATCATGTACTTTAAAAATATCGTTCGCAAAATTCTTGTATTCTTCATAGTTATTTAATTCCGGGTAGTCGAATCTATGTTTCCCCCATTTCGTACCTAATTGATTGTTATTAAAAATAATATCTTTAAAAGGAATATTTACTTTTGGGGTTTCATTTATGAGTTTAACTGCTTCCTTAGTTATTTTTCCTCCCTTTTTAAAGAAAGCCATGCTTGCTACAAGTGGTCCTTTACGGGCTTCCCATAAAACCGTAAAAATTTCCTGATCGCCAGCTAAGAATAATTCTGTTAAACTGTTATACTTATCTCGCCCCAAAGAGACATCCACATACGCATACCCCAGCAAACGATCAGTTACTTCTCCTCTTTCATTTAAATAGCCAAGCCCACGTTCGTATACATCACGTGCAACATGAGTGCTCCACTTGTTCAATGTTGCTTCGTAAGCGATGACACTGTGGAGGAACTCTTCGTTATACTGGCCGGAAACCGGACCATCATAGAATTGCATCTTGATCAAGTATTCCTGCATGCGTTTAATTTTCTCTGCCTGAATCGTCCGGTTATATTGATCAATTAAAACTTGCAAATCGTATTCCTCAGGATCTGTTGTATTTCTTACTGAAATCCAGGAGTGAATAGGATATGCAGGAGCGTCTGTTGCGATAATCTCTACCTTATACATACCATTCTCGGCATACGAGCCTGCATTCGGCTGATTCACCCGCCCGTCCCATGTGAAATACAGATAGGTTTTGGCCGGCAGATTAGTCCGAATTTCTTCGTATACCACGAGGTTGGAACCTGACCGCTTCACCTTAATAACCGCCTGAGGATGACCTTCGTAGAATCTCCATCGTAACGTGACAGACTTTTGAAATCCGGGGGTACTGTCTACTACACCATACTTGGAGACTCTTTCCACGTGATGAAACCCTGCCCGGTAGCCTCCGCCTATTTCAGGAACAGCTCTTTTTGTCACTCGGGCAGATCTTTCGTCAGGACTGCCATTGTCCCAAATCACCTTGGCGTAATAAGTCCCTGTCTCTTCCGGGATAAATAGCGTGTCCTCCTGATTGGCGTAAAACGTTTTGAGCGGGTTCCCGTCCTTATCCTCTAAGATGAGCACATTTGCGGTTACATAAAGGTTCATGTCCGCCAGCTCATCCAGCGCGAGCTTGAAGTAATCCACGTCATACGGAGACGACAGTCGATCCGTGTAGATTTCGTCCCACTCCGCTGGTGTAGCAGTCTCCCGGGAGTGGTCCAAATCAGCTTCCACTGTCAAACGGGTTGTGACGGCTACACTGTTGGCACCCGGTTCCACTTTCACGAAGTAGGTCGTGTTTCCTTGCAGGATTGCTTCCACTTTGGAGAACAGCTTTCCGTACGGACCGTCGTGGTTGTCGTTTAGCGCAATCTCGTTTTGCAGCAGCGGATCGGCATAGAGGCGAAGAATCGTATCCGCTTCCGCCCCGTTCCCTTGGTACGGAGACGTAAACAGGCGATAGAGCCCGGTTTTACCAGTTGTAAATTTGAAGTAAGCCGCCTCTCCTTGTCCTTTGTTCACATCCGCAAAGGAATCAACAGCGATGTCTGTAAAAGAGAGGCTCGATCCCTCTCCGGCCTGGACCATAAAGTGTTCATGGTACCCCGATACCACGACTGGACTATCTCCCGTTACCGTGACGACCAGTTTCCCTTGTGCCGGTGTGGAAAGGGTATTGGCAACCGAGTCGGTGTTTTCGCGGATCAGTGCGCCGTTTTGGTCATACAGTCGATAGGAGACCTTTCGTCCGGTTCCCTCAATATCAACAGAACTGGTCCACTGGCTCGTGTTGACAAAAGCATACGTTTCGCCCGGGTAAATCGACTGTTTAAACAACGCTGGTTGTTTACTGTCCTGCTCTTCGAACCAGGAACGGAACGCGTTAAAGGTGACGGGATCCTCGGAAGTCACCGTCACGACCAGCTTTCCGCCCGCAGGAACAGTCTTGCTCGAACCGGTTGCATCCCTTTGTTGCGCGTAACCGTCTCCGTCCGCATTATAGATCGCGTAATCAAACGTACGGGCCGATGAGGAAGAGGCATCCATCGCCACTTCCTGGATGTCCACGCTCTTGTTGACAAACACATGCGATTGCCCTTTGGACAGGGTTTTGGTAAGCAAAATTGTCTCGGCCGTCTCTTCCCGGAAAAGTTCATAGTACCCCGCAAACGTTACCGGCTCATCCGTGGTGACGGAAGCCACAAGCTTCCCCCCCGCCGGTACCGTCAAGGCCGTTCCCGCAGAGTCGTGGTTTTGCCTGTACAGGGTTCCATCGCTTTTCCAAATCTGATAACTGAACTTCTGCCGAGACGAACCGGTCGTCATGATACTTGCGCTGTCGGCGCTCGTATTGGCTATGGCAATCGTTTCGTTTTTGGACACGGTCTTTTTCAACAAGGCAGGGAAAGGAATTTCGTACCCTTCAAAGGCTGAGGCAAACCCCTTAAAGGTGACGGGGTGATCGGCTGTGACCGTCACCACCAGCCTGCCGCCTGCCGGGACCAATTTGTAGGACGCTTCGGCATCGCTGTCCTGCTCTTGCTCCGTACCGTCGCTTTTGTATTTCGCGTAATCGTAAATCCGCGTGCTCGGAGATGAAGTTGCGCCATCTATATCAATTTTTTGGATCTTGTCGCTTTTATTGACAAAAACATAGCTTTCCCCCGGCTGCAATGTCTTCACTAGCAAAGCGTCCGACGGCTCTTCTTCCCGAAAAATCTCCTCGTACCCGAAAAACATGATCGGGTCATCCGAGGTGACCGTGGCCACCATCTTTCCGCCCGCCGGTATCGTCACACTGGTGGCTTGTGTGTCAAAAATGCGGGAGGAAACCGTCCCGTCGCTTTTCCACAATTCATAACTAAACCTGCGAGCGGACGAACCCTGTGCCGAGATGGCTGTGCTCTTTGTACTCGAGTTGACGATGCTGATCGTCTGGTTCTTAAAAACGGTCCTTTCGAACAAAGCCGGTTTGTCACTCTCAGTTCCAGTAAATACCGATTGGAACGCCTGGAAGTTCACCGGATTTTCCGATGTTACCGTAACGATAAACTTCCCGCCGGCGGGAACTGTTTTATACGTGGTGGATGCGTCTTTATCAAAGTCGTTCCCAGTGCCGTCCTGATTGTAAATGGCGAAATCGTACGTGCGTTTGTCCGTCTTTGAAGCGTCGATATTCACCTTTTGGCTGTCTCCGCTTTGGTTGACAAAGACGAAAGTTCTCCCTTTGGAAACCGTTTCGTTCACCAATACAGCTCCGCCTGTTTCTTCTACCTGGAAAATTTCGTAGTAACCGGCAAAGGTTACTGGTTGACTGGTCGTCACTTCGGCCACCAGTTTTCCACCAGCAGGGATAATAGGCGTTTTGGCGGAAGAATCAAACGCTTCAGCGTATACGCTTCCGTCGCTTTTGAACACCTGATAGCTGTATTTCTGAGTAGATGATCCGCTCGCGAGAATCGATTCGCTGCTGCCTCCCGTATTTAGGACAGCGATGGTTTCCCCTTTTCGCAGCGTCTTACGAAACAGGGCGGGTATCATACTTGTGGAGTACGTGAAATATTCGGTTGAGCCCTTAAAAACCATGGGGTTGCCGGTTACGGTGACGACCAGTTTCCCTCCGGCCGGTACGGTCTTGCTCGTCACTGTGGAATCCGTATCTTGATTCATCACGCTCCCGTCACTCTTGTAAACGGCATAGTCGTAGGTTCGGTTGTTGGACGAGGAGCCGTTTGTCGTAATGGAATAGCTGTATTTCGGTGAAATGTTGACAAAAACGACCGTTTCGCCCTTTTCCACCGTCACTTCAAACTTGTCGACGGCGCGGACTTCTCGTTGCGGTTGCGCATCCACTTGTTCTTCGCCTTGAGATTCGTCCGCCTGTATCTGATCTTCTTGCTCATTTACGGGTGATTCGGGTTGGTGTTCATCCGCCACCGCTTCCGAATATTTTTCCTTTTCGCCGTTAGCTACTACCTCTACCGAGATATTTGTGTCTTTGCCTTTGTATGTCACGGTGACGACGGCGCTCCCCTTGGAGAGGCCCGTCAGTTTTCCCCGTTTGACTTTTACCACCGATTCGTTATCTGACTTCCAGGTCACCTTTTTTGTAACATCATGGAGCGTTTTATCCGACCAACGTGCGGTTATCTGGACGTTTGTCGATTCTCCTTCTTTCAAGGTTACTTTTGAATGAGAAGGCTTCATTTCCACCAGTTCGACCTCTGACTCGCTGGCAGAAGGCGGCATCTGTTCTGCGGATGCCGATTGTCCCGGATGCATCACTTCTTGGGTAGGTGTCATCTCTTCTGCATAAGCCGTTTCCCAGGGGGTAACGGATGGCACCACACCAGTTACCAGCATGGCCGCAACGACAAGTTGAACAAAAAATCGTTTCATTCTTCCTCTCAAACACAAAACCTCCAAACATGTTAAAAATAACCACATGTTTGTTATCGGTAATCCTTTCTTTTTATTTAACATGTTAGATATTTTTGAATATTTTGCCTGTTAACCCAGACGCGGAAGAATACTACATCCCTGATGCCTCCTCATTCAGATGTTTCTTTCGTTTTTTCCATACCAACAAAAAAACAACCTAACGCGGCAGTATGCCACCTTAGGCTGTTTTGCTATCGCTCAAACGTCCTGCGAATTCGCATGCGCTACAACTCCATCACCGGAATCCCGTTCTCCGGCGCGACCGGCTTCACGGGGCGGCCGCCGGAACGGACCAGCGTGTAATACTCGTAGCAGCCGATCACCCCGTAGTCTCCCTCCATGACGCCGGGGTAGGCGCGGTTGACGGAATAGACCTGGCTTTGGTGGGCCCGGAGCGCCTCCCCTTTGCGGTCGCGGTAGCGGGTGATGTCCACCTTGCCGGTGATCGGCACGGCGGGCGCCGGTCCTTTGTCCGGGCAATGGTCGTAGTAGTGCGGGATGGAGACGAAGTACAGATCGGGCCAATCGTCTGGCGGCAGTACCTGCTCCGCCTGCTCCACCGCCATGCCGGTCGCGCGGCAGACGGCGATGTGGTCGGGATGGCCCGTCACCCCGTCGGGGGGAAACGTGACCACCACGTGTGGCCTCCACTCCACGATGGCGGACGCCAGCCGTCCGGCCAGTTCGCGGGGATCCACTTCGGCCAGCCCGCCGTCGGGATAGCGGTACAGCTCCAGCCGCGTAATGCCGAGGATGTTCGCCGCTTTGGCCAGCTCCTGTTCGCGGTGGCGGGCCAGCGCCTCCCGGCTGTCAAGCGCAAACGGGCCGGAACGCCCCTTGCAGCCGGACGTGACGCAAATCAGGCAGGTCTCCTGTCCGGCATCGCTGCATTTGGCCAGCGTCCCGCCGCAGGCAAACGATTCATCGTCAGGATGGGGAAAGACAAACATCAGTCGTTTCATCATCACACCTCGCTCTCGCCGGCCTGTTTCTCCAGATAGGCCAGTCCTTTGGCTATCACGCCGAAGATCGGATCGTTTTGCGCCTTGTCGATGGTCACCTGCGGCGTGTAGCGGCGGGCGTGCTCGATGACGATGCGGCGGACGCGCTCGTCGTTTTGCAGCACGCCTCCCTGGAGGATCATTTTGAACGGCTCCTCTCTCATCCTCAGCCGCTCGATGACGGCGCGGGCAGCGAGAAACAGCTCTTCACCGGCGGCCTTGAGAATTGACGCGGCCACCCGATCCTGCGAGTCGGCCGCCTGGCTGACGAACGGCGACAGTTCGCCCACCTTTTCCACGGAGTAGTCCGGGCCGTACGTCCAGTTAAACAGTTCCTCCACCCGATCGAGCCCCAGATGCGGCAGCAGCAGGCTTTCCAGCAGCGTCGGCTCACCGCGGCCGTCCGCCGCTTTCAATACAGCCATGATCGCTTGTTTGCCGATCCAGTACCCGCTGCCCTCGTCGCCGACGCGGTGACCCCATCCGCCTGCGCGCGCCGTCTCGCCCGCCCGGTTCACCCCGAACGCGATCGAGCCGGTCCCGGCGATCACGAGAATGCCCGGCTCTCCGTTGGTCGCTCCCAGCAGGGCGGCAAAGCCGTCATTTTCCACGATCAGGTGGCGGACGCGAATCCGCAGCATCTTCAGGACGTCGCGGACCATGCCCGTGATCACCTGCCGGTCGTGCTCTGTATCCAATCCAGCCAGGCCAAATACGGCGCACTCAATCTCCCATGCTGTACGGCTCATGCTGTCGTGGGGAGCGGCTGTCGGCAGCCGCCCCGCCGCCTCATTCAGCGCCTGGCTGATTGCGGCCGCCAGTTCCCGCGCGGCCGCTTCCCTGCCAATCCCCTGGTAGTTGCAGGAACCGGCCCGTCCCGCACCCAACGTCCGCTTGGACCGGTCTGTCAGAACAGCGAGGCATTTCGTGCCGCCGCCGTCCACGGCCAGCAGGGGAATGTGTACCGCTGTCATTTCCGTTCACTCCATTCGGCCATGACCTGATCCAAATAGCGCATCGCCTGGTCGCACGCCTCGCGGGCCTGCTTCAGCCAGGCCATTTCTGCCTGCAGCGACTGCTTTCGTTCGCCGATCATCCGCTTCATTTCGTCCGCATTGGGTCCGCCGGGCAGCTTGCGAACGGCGACGAAATATACCGGATCGAGCGCCTGACGAAGCTGCTCGTCCGTAATCGTCAGCGTCCGTCCAATGACAGCCAAAGCGGCCTGATTGACCAGCTCGAGGCTGATTTGGTCCGCCCGCAGCCCTTGGGCCGCCGCCTCCTTCACCACGCGGCTGACGATGTGGTGCGCCGTGCGGAAGGACAGACGGTCGATGCGCACCAGCGTGTCGGCCAGTTCCGTCACCGTGGCGAAACTGCCTTTGGTCCGTTCCAGCAGCCCCTCCTTGTTTACGTCCATCGTGCCGACCACACAGGCCATCAGGCGGTACATCTGCTCCAGGACGGACAGGCTGCGCCAGGCGTACGGCTGCATGTCGTCCTCCGTGTCAACGATGTCGCCAAACGGCGTATTGTGCATCATCGTCAAGACGACAGCGGCGTTGCCCGCGCTGGACGATAGCATGGAGCGCATGTGTTCAAACGAGACAGGATTGCGCTTCTGCGGCATGATCGAGCTGATCTGAACATACGGGTCAGCCACTTTCAGCACGTCAAACTCCTGCGTGCACCACTGCAGCATATCCTGCACCGTCCGCCCCAGGTTGATTGCCGCCACCTGCACGGCGGCCGCCGTTTCGCCCAGGTAGTCCGCCCCGCCGATCGCGTCGTAGGAATTCTCCACCAATTCGTCAAAGGCGAGCAGCTGCCGCATTCGCTCCCGGCTGATGGGAAAACCCGAGGTGGTCAGCGCCGCCGCTCCCATGGGACTGCGGTTGCAGGTGCGGTAGGCGCTGATCAGGCGGCGGATGTCCCGCGACAGCGAGTCAGCCACGGCCGTGATGTAGTGGGCCATCGTCGTCGGCTGCGCCTGCTGGGTGTGGGTGTAGCCGATCATCACCGTCTCGGTGTGTTCTTGCGCAAACAGGAGCAAATGCTCTTTCAGAGAGAGTGCCGAAGCCAGCGTGGCCAGCAGCTTCTCGCGCAGCACCATGCGGTAGATGGTGACGCCCATGTCGTTGCGGCTGCGGGCCAGGTGCAGATTGCCGGCCACGTCCCCGGCCAGCTCCAAAAGACGGCTCTCTACCTGAAAGAACAAATCTTCAAACTGTCCGGTATAGGCTGAGCGGCGCAGCCCGTCCAGGTCGATGGCAGTGAGGGCGCGGGCAATCGCCTTCGCTTCGTCCTCCGTGATCAGCTTCTGTTCGCGCAGCATGATCAGATGCGCCTTGTTGATCGCCATCATCGGCGTCAGCAGATGGGTTTTCGCTTCCGAAAAAGCCGGTTCCAGCACGGCCTCCGCGTACGTCTTTCCGGGGAACCGGGCTCCTTCCCGTTGAAATATCCGCTCTTTGTAGTCCATTGACGTTTCTCCTTCCCTGCCGTTTCCTTTTCTGTTTTTTCGCGGTTCCCCACTGCCGGGGAGCCGGGAAAAGCGGGGAAGACGGCCGACTGCGGCCGTCTCTCCCGTCCCGTTTTCCTGCCTTATTGCTTCAAACTGACCATGTTGACGAACATGCGGATGGCTCCCGGCACCAGGGCGGGGATTTCACGGTACCAGACGAGCGAACTGTAGGTGTACGTCCCCTTGCCGTATTTTGCGGTCAGGAATGTGCCGGTAAACTCCTTCTCGCCCGGATCGCCGTTTGCAATCAGCTCCACGTACTCTTTGCCCCACTGCGACGGGTTGTAGGCGGAACGGTCCTGAATCCAGTTGTTCCAGTCTTCCTCCGTAATCTTGTTGGGTGTGTTGAAAATGGGATGATCCGGCGCAAGCATGGTAACTTTCGAGTTTTCATCGGTGACGCGCCATTCAATCAGCGGCGTGCCGATCGTGATCGGGTACGGCGCCAACTCCGGCTTCCAGTTGTCTTCCGGCTTGTGGTACTGCACCACCAGGTTGCCGCCGTTTTCCACGTACTTCAACAGGCGGGCATTGCTCGAAATCAGCTCGGGGCGGAACCCGTACGCCCGGATGCCCAGCACAATCGTGTCGTACTGGCTGAGGTCGCCAGACTCGATGTCCTTGGCGCTGAGGAGGGTGACGTTGACGCCGACCTGTTTCAGGTACTCGTCGATGTTGTCAAAACCGCTGGAGACGTATCCTACTTTCAACCCCTCCGGCACTTTCAGGTCAAACGCCTGGATCATCAGCTCCGCCGGTTGGACGTAATACGTGGTGCCGATGTGCGGATAGCGGATCACCTGGGCGCCATGGCGGCTTTCTTTTGCCCCCGCGCGCGCCACGGCCGTTACCGTGTACGTGCCCGATTTGACGGCGGCGGACGGCTTTACCGTAAACGCGACCGACTTGGTCTCCCCTTTGGCGGCAAACGCCAGCGGACTTGCCTTCGGTTCTACCGTCCAGCCTGCCGGAACGTCCAGCGAGATGTCCGCTTCCGCCGCACCCGGCTGGTAGTTCTTTACCGTCACCTTCACCGAAATCGGCTCTTGCGGCTTCAACGTGTTCAGAACAGCTGCGCCCGGGTCGAGCGACAGCGAGAACGGCGGCAGGACGGCGACAGCGTCAGACGGAACGACGCGGCTGACCGCGGTGGAGCCGAACGCCTTGTACGATACGTCCGCAGTGATGGACGGCGGCAGATACGGCTGGAACAGCGGGGCGTCTTTCGGCACCTCCACTTCGTACGCGGCCGTGACGGTCTGGTTGTACCCCACCTGGCCGAAGCTGGTCGCCCCCAACGGCTTGGCCCGCCATCCTTCCGGCACATTCAGCTTCAGGCTGACGTCTTTCAGCGGCACCTGTCCGCCGTTGTACGCCGTCACTTTTACGGTGGCAGTCTGACCGGCGACCAGTTCGCCTGTCTCCGGCCTTACTTTGGCCACCAGTGACAGCGCCTCCGCACTCGCCGTGTACAGCTGTCGTTCCTTTACCTTCAGACGGTGGGTCAGGTCTGCCCTGGTCGCTTCGTCCAGTTTGGCTTCCTGCACGACGGTCAGCGCCCTCTGCACGTCCGACAGCATGTCGTGCACTTCCCTGGCCACGTCGGCAAAGCGCGGGTAGGCGGCGATCACGTCGTCGGCGTCTTTTTGCAGGGTGCGAAGCTCCCTGGCCAGCTTTTCCCCGCCCGGCTTGCCGGCCACTTCCCGGGCCAGGTCGTCAAAGGTGTAGGCGATGCCTTCGAAAAAGTCCGATTCCCGGGCTTTGGACGGAACCGTCGACTGCTCCAGCTTGTAGTAGTTGAAGCTGGGCCCTTCGTCGTAGTGGCGCCCCATCCCCTGGCTCTTGTGCATGAAGCGGGATTCCTCGCCCAACTGCTGGTAAGACGCGCCGTACACCTCGTCGTACTCGCCGATCGGCACGCGAACCGTGTAGTCTTTCTCATCCGCCGGCACGTACAGCTTTTTGGGCTGCCAGGGGCGCAGCCCGTTTTTCAGATGCTCCGGAAACACGGACGGGTCAGCGGCGTCCTTGAACGCTTTTACCGTGATCACGTTGATGGCGCGGTGATGTCCGTGCGTGGAGGGTACGTTCAAAAACGCGGGGATGAGCACGTCCGGCCGCAGTTCGCGAATCTTGCGAATCAGCCGTTCGTAGACGACCTGTTCTCCCCATTTGGACAGTGTCTCATCCGGGCTCTTGGAAAAGCCAAAGTCGTAAATGGGGTCGTTGATCGATTCGCTGAGGATGTCCAGCGTGATGTTGGTGACCTTGGACGCTTCCTGCAATTCACGAGTACGGATAATGCCCAGTGCGTTGCCCAGCTCGCTGCCGATTTCGTTTTGGCCCCCTTCGCCGCGGTTGGCGATGATGCTGTACGTGTCCACACCCTTGCCGAGCGACAGGTACGCGAGCATCGCGCTGTGCTCGTCATCCGGGTGAGCCCCCGTGTTCATGGCGCTGGCGATGGTAGTCAACGGCTTGATCGCTTTGTACAAGTCGACCACTCCCCGGTCAGCATGGGCGGTCCGGGGCGCCATCGGCCATACCAGAGTGCCTGCCAGGGCCACGGCTGATACGACGGAAAACAGCTTGGCAAATGTCCCCTTTCTCAATGAACGCTCCTCCTTTTCCTTATTGGGATTGATGTATGCATCAATCATGGCCGTCCATGGAGCCGGTTCCTGCTGTCGCCATGGATTGACCTGAGGTAGCTGAAACGGACATGCACAGACGCTGCCGTCTGGTTTCGGGACGCTAAATCGAACGCAAACCTGACTACACCGCAGTGCCCGCCTTGTCGCCAGCCAGTTTTCTGGAGATGAACAGGACGATGATGATGACCACAATCTGCAGCACGCCGTATGCGCACGCGGTGCCGAATTCAAACGTGTACATGCGCTGGAAAATGGCCACTGACAGCGGCATCGTCCGCGGCGTAAAGATCAGGATGGAGGCGACGAACTCGCCGATACACTGAACGAACGCCAACAGCGTGCCGGCCAAAATCCCGCCAAATGCCATCGGGAAAACGACGCGGCGGAAGCTGTACCACCACGATGCCCCCAGATTGCGCGCCGCTTCCTCCACCGACGGGTCCATCTGCATCAGCGTGGCCGATGTGGAGCGGAACACCAGCGGCAGGTGGCGGACGAAATAGGCGAGCGGGATGATCCAGAACGTGCCGATGAGCACCTGGCCAAAGCTGAATACGGTCGGCTCACTGAACGCGGCGATCAGGTTGACGGCGACAACAGTGCCGGGAAGCGCCCACGGCAGCATGATCAGCACGTCGAGCAGCGTTTTGCCGCGAAAGCGCAGCCGCACCATCGCGTACGCCGCCGCCACCCCGAACAGGACGATGCCGACGGTGGCGATCGCACTCAGCTCCAGGCTGTTGGCAATCGGCCGCCAGGTCTTGCTGTCCGTAAACAGGTCGATGTAGTGGTCCAGCGTGTACTGCGGCGGCAGAATCTGCACCGTCCAGGTGCCGTCCACCGAGAACGAGATCAACACCAGCACGAGGATCGGCAGCATCAGGATGACGATGCCGATGAAGGCCAGCACTATGCAGACATAGCGGCCCGCTTTGCTTTTCACCTCGGTGCGGTGTACGCTGATGCCCTTGCTCATGTTCTGGTAGTTGCGCACCCCTTGGTACCAGCGCATCAGCAGCAAAAAGGCAATGGAGACGACGGACAGGACGGTCGACTGGGTGGCGGCCATGTCCAGATCGCCGTTGGTCCGGGACAGGTAAATCTGCATCGTCATCGTCCGGTCGATGCCGAAGATCAGCGGCGCCGTGTAGGACGCCATGGAGATCATGAACACCAGCAGCGACGACGCCACCATGGCTGGCGTGAGCATCGGCAAAATCACCCGCCGCCAGACGGTAAAGCGGTTGGCGCCCAGGCTAGCCGCCGCCTCTTCCAGCGACGGGTCAAGACCTTTGATCGCCGCCGATGCCGTCATGAAAAAATATGTGTACATGGTAAAGGTGTGGACCACAACGACGCCCCATATTCCTTTCAGCGAAAACGGCACCTGTTCCAGCCCGAACAGTTCCTTGAACAATCGGGGGAATATGCCGCTTTCCCCGTACAAAAACGTAAACGACAGCACGCCGATGAGCGGCGGCAGCGCCATCGGCACCAGGGCGAGCACGGAGAGGATTTTCCGCCCCGGGAACTCGTAGCGCTCCAGCAAAAAGGCCATCGTCACGCCAACAATGCCGCAGGTAATGACACTCAACACGGATATGTATACGCTGTTCCAAAGCGCTTCCAGATTGGCCGTGTGCTCCAGGCTGAAGAAACGGGCGTAGTTTTTCCACGTAAACTGCCCGTCCACGTTGACGCTGGTGGCAAATGTTTCAAACAGCGGATAGATGACGTAGGCCAAAAGGATCAGGAACAGCGGCGAAACCAGCACGTAGACAAAGGACGGCGAAGCAGTGAAGGAGATCCGTTTGGACGGTGTCGCGGCTGGCTGCAGTTCTGCTTTCACAAGCTCCTCCTCCTTATCCCGCAAAGTAGATGCTCGCTTTCGGAATGTGCAGGGAGATGGTCTCTCCGCGCTGTTTCAGCGGCCGTCCCTGGCTGATGGACATGCTGCGGAGCTGATGAGGGCCGACGCTGGTCACGTAGTTGACGCACGCACCCGTAAACTCGGCAAGCACAACAGTGCCCGACACCACGTTCTCACCGTCCGCTCCCGTGCTTTCCTGCACCGTTTCCGGCCGAATCGACAGCACGACTGTCTCGCCCGGCACGAGCCGCACCTGCGGCGACACGTTGTGCGCATATCCGGTCAGCACGAGGTCAGGAGCCACCCGCACCCGTACTTCGTTACCGTCGATGCCTGCCACGATCCCCTCCCACAGATTGGTTTCGCCGATGAACGACGCGACGAAACGGTTTACCGGCCGATGGTAAATCTCGTGCGGCGTACCCACCTGCTGCACTTCGCCGCCCTGCATCACCATCACCCGATCCGACATGGACATCGCCTCCGCCTGGTCATGCGTGACGTAAATGGTGGTAATGCCCAGTTCCATCTGCAGCCGCTTGATTTCATACCGGGTTTCTTCGCGAAGTTTGGCGTCCAGGTTGGACAGCGGTTCATCCAAAAGCAGAATCTGCGGCTCGATAACGAGCGCGCGGGCCAGCGCCACCCGCTGCTGCTGTCCGCCGGAAAGCTGGTCGATCCGGCGTTCGCCGTATCCTTCCAGACGGACGAGCTTCATCACCCGCTCTACCCGTTCTTTCATTTCCACTTTCGGAATCTTGCGAACCTTGAGCCCAAAGGCGATGTTCTCAAATACGGTCATGTGCGGAAACAGGGCGTAGTTTTGAAACACCATGCCCGTGTTTCGCTTGTGGGGCGGCAGCGATGTGACATCCCGGCTGCCGAAGCAGATCCGTCCCCTGGTGGGATAGTAAAAGCCGGCGATCATCCGCAGGGTCGTCGTCTTGCCGCAGCCGCTTGGCCCCAAAAAGGTGAAGAATTCGCCTGATTCGATGTGAATGTGAACATCTTCGACCCCTTTTGCGTCGCCAAACTGTTTGCTGACGTGATCAAGTGTTACGCTGCTCATCAGGTGTCCTCCCTCTCGAGATTGGCAGGGCGCTGCCCGGCTTCGGCAGTCGCCTGTGCCGGACGGAACCGGACACGGCCAGACGGAAAGGGGTCCCCCTTCCCGTCTGTTCCTGCTGTCCTCACCCGCTTACTTCTTGCTTTTTCCCTTGATGTTTTCGTCCCAGTACTGCATCCACTCTTTTTCTTTCTCCGCCATCACATTCCAGTCGAGCTCCAGCGGTTTCAGCTCCAGGTTTTTCATGAAGTCAGGCAGTTCGTCCTTGCTGATGTCGGTGCGTGACGGGAACTGGTAGCGCTCTTTCGCCAACTGCGTGGCGATCTCCGGGCTGAACAGGAACTCGTAGAACTTTTTGGCTGCGTCCATGTTCTTGGCCCCTTTGACGATCGCGACCCCGTCGACGAGGATCGGCGCGCCGCTCTCCGGATAGACAAAATCGTACGGATGGTTGTTCTGCTTGCTTTGAATCAGGACGTCCTGCAGGTTCCACAGGGAAATGACGCCTTCCTGGCGGTCCAGCTTCAGGTAGAGCTGGGTCGGGTCCTGGGCGTACTCCTTGGTGTTGGCGTCCAGTTTTTTCAGCCATTCATACCCTTTTTCCGGCGTGTCTGGCCCCTGACGGTAGATCATCGCCGCGTAAATGGTCCGCATCGTGCCGGACGGCAGGACGTTGCGGATCACGATTTTATCCTTGTACTTGGGATCGAGCAGGTCGTCCCAGTCCTGCGGCGCTTCTTCTTTCGTCAGCGCCTGCGAGTTGTACATGATCACCTCGGGCAGCAGCATTTCGCCGTACCAGCGGTCCTGCGGGTCCTTGTACAGATCGGGAATCTTGTCGGCAAACGTCGGTTTGTACGGCTCCAACAGCCCCTCGTCCGCTGCCGTGCTCAGCGCGGACTGTGTGCCGCCCCACCAGAAATCGGCCTGCGGATTGGCCTTTTCGGCACGCACCCGCTCCAGGATTTGCTGCGCCCCCATCTCAAATGTTTCCACTTCAATATTGGGATATTTTTCCTTAAACTTGGGCAGGACGATTTCAAAAATATTTTTGTCCCGGGCGGTGTAAATGACCAATTTTTGCGATTCGCCGGATGCTGCCGGCTGCGCCTGATCACCGGACTGGCCGCCTGTACCGCTGTCCGCCTGTCCTCCGCCGGAACAAGCGGCGACGGTCAGGGCCAGCGAGCCGACAAACACGCCGCGAAGCCATTTTTTCCATGTGCTGTTGGACGTTTTCACAATCGAATCCCCCTTTTTTCACTCTATTTGTCCAGCAATTTCGTAGATGGAAACGCTTCCAGAACGCTGTGAACGGCCCCGATCAACCCCGCCTCTTCACCAAGTCGCGCTTTTTCCATACGGGGCACAACGGGCACCCATTCCGTCAGCCACTCGCGAATCTGCTTCACCCCTTTTTCGTCGATATGAACCATCTCTCCGCTCAGAATCAACAGCTCCGGGTTCAGCACGCTGACGATATTGGCCATCGCGTAGGCCCAGTGTCGGTATACGTCATCCAGCAACCGCGCGGCCTCCTGGTTGTCCTGCCGAGCTTGACCGATCAGCGTCTCTATGATACTCGACCCTTCCTGAAGGTCGGAGAGAAAGGCCTTCGCCTGTGCTTTGACGCCAGGGACGGAGTAATGCGTCTCAAACACGCCGTACGCTCCGTCGCGCCGGCTGTGTACGGGGCCGATCAGCATGTAACCGATCTCGCCCGCTGCGTCCCGGCTTCCCCGGTATAACTGGCCGTCCAGGATGATGCCGGAGCCGATCCCCGTGCCGACGTAGATGTAGACAACGTTGGAATAGCCGACACCGACACCGCGGACGCTCTCGCCCAGGGTCATCATGTTGACGTCATTGTCGATGATGACCGGCACCTCCAGCCGTTCCTCGATGGTCTGCCTGATCGGCGATCCCATCCAGCCCGTGCTGGGAGCAAAGCTGACCGTACCGCTGCCCCGCTGGGTGACCCCGGGCAGGCCGACACCGATGCCCAGCAGCCTGTCGCGCGGCAAGCTGCTCTCCGCCAGCAGACGGTCCAGTCCCGCCGCCAAATCCTCGATCACCCGTTCTCCGTCGGCCGGCTGGGCCAGACGTTTGCGGTACCGGGCCAAAAACTCGCCTTTCAGGTCGGCCACCGCCATCTCCAGCGCGGAGCCTTCAAACACTGCGCCGACGATCGCGTACGCCTGGTAGTTGTACTCCAGCAGGATCGGCTTTCGGCCGCCACGGGAGTCGCCCATCCCCACCTCCTGGAGCAGCCCATCCTGAATCATCTCCTCCACCAGGGCGGAAACGCAGGGGCGGCTCAGCTGCGTCTGTTTGGCAATGTCGGCGCGGGAGATCTGACCGTGCTGAATCACCTGCTGCAAGATCTCTTCCTTGTTCCACTTTTTCACCAGCTTGCTGCTGCCCGTTTTTCTGGACGAACGCACGCCTTTTCACTCACCACCAAACAGTTAGTTAACCTAACTAACAAAGTTATCCAAATTATACCGCCCATACACAGAATAGTCAAACTATTTCGCTTCAATGATATGCACCACCCACAGGTTATCTTGCCAAACTCCGCACCCGCTCAGCGTTCTTCGCCCCGCCTCTGAATACACATGTAGTACGTTTTGGACGTTTTCCCGCTCGTATCACACTATCCCAGCGAAGAAGGAAGTGGTTCAACGTGAAGCGAACCGGGAGTACCGGGAAAACCGGCATCTCCATTATCACCTGCACCAAACGTCCCGGCATGATGCGCAACCTGTTTCAGAATTATCTGCGGCAGCGCGGAGTCAACAAGGAATTGATCGTAGTGCTGAACAACGATGCGATGAGCGAAGCGCGCTACAAAAATTACGCGCGTTCGTTTCCCAACGTGTCCGTCTACAAACTGCCCGGACGGACGTCACTCGGCGCCTGCCTGAACTTTGCCGCAAGCAAGGCATGCTATCCCTACCTCGCCAAATTTGACGACGACGATTACTACGCCCCCCGCTACGCGGCTGACACGCTGCGCGCGTTTGCCCGATCAAAGGCGGCCGTCGTCGGGAAGCGCTCGTATTTTATGTACTTTTCTGGATTGCGGCTGCTGATCCTGCTATATCCGGGGAACGAACACAGGATGACAGGGGGGATCGCAGGCGGGACCCTCGCATTTCGGCGAAGCGTGTGGAACCGTGTCCGTTTTGCCAACCGCTCGCTTGGGGAGGATGTCTCGTTCCTGCGGAATTGCCGCCGCCTCGGCTTTCGCATCTACTCGGGCAGCCGTTTTCACTACTGTGCGATTCGCCGGAAAAACGTCGGCAGCCACACCTGGAAAGCAGGCCACCGGTACCTGCTCTCCCGGCCGCACAGGCGGATTGCCCGCACGGTCAACTATCGCAAGTTTGTCGTCGGATAGGAGTTGCCAGAAAAACAACAGCCCGGGAGGGGGTGATCCCTTGATCTTCCCCCGCCCGGGCAATCTGAATACGCACAGATCGTGCTTATACTTCATGTACGGTTATACTTTGAAACTGCCTACCATCTCCTGCAGATCTTCGGCCATCTTCGCCAGCGCCGTGGCCGACGCGTTGATCTCCTCCATGGAAGCCAACTGCTGCTGAGCTGCGGCGGAAACGTTTTGCGTACCAAATGCCGCTTCCTCTGCCACTTCCCGGATCGTATGCGTCGTCTCCACCACGCGTTTTGTGCCTTCGGTCAACTGTTGCACCGCGCCGGACACCTCCTGGATTTGTCCAGCCAGTTCTTCCACTGCCGCACGAATCTCTTCGAAGGAGGCCCCAGCCGCATGGACCACGTCAATTCCCGCGGCCACCTCCTGGGTCACCGTGTGCATGGAACGAACCGCATCGTTCGTCTCCTGGCGGATCACCGCAATGAGTTCGGCAATCTTTTGCGTGGATTGCGTCGTCTGCTCTGCCAGCTTGCGCACTTCATCCGCCACCACGGCAAATCCCCGGCCGTGTTCACCTGCCCGCGCTGCTTCGATAGCGGCATTGAGCGCCAGCAGGTTGGTCTGATCGGCAATCTCGGAGATGACGTCGACGATGCTGCCGATCTCCTGCGAGCGCTTGCCCAGTCCGTCCACGGTATGCGCCAATTCCTTGACGGTGACACTCATTTCCGTCATTTGGTTGATCGCTGTTTGCACGGTCTGGCTGCCGGAAGCTGCCTTGTCCGAAGCCTCGGAAGCCAGTCCAGCCACCTGCTGCGTGTTGCCGTTGATCTGTTCCGCAGCGCTTGCCATCATGTTGACCACCTGGTACGCTTCTTCCACGCCAGCTACCTGCTTGTCCGCCCCGACGGCCACTTCCTGAATCGCGGACGAGATTTGTTCGCTGGCCTTGCTGCTCTGATCCGCGCTCGCCATCAGCTCCTCAGCCGACGCCGCCACCTGGACGGCACCCTGGTTCACCTCGGCCAGGACAGACTGCAGCGACAGGCGCATGCCCTCGAAGCTTTCCGCCAAGCGGCCGATTTCGTCCCTGGCATTTACTCTTACTGGTTCAGACAGGTCGCCCTCGCTGATCTTGGCGGCGGCCGCCATCAATACGGCGAGCGGACGCGTGATCAAGCGGACGATCCACAGCACCAGCACGGCGCCGCCGATCACTGCTACGGCCACGATCGTCAAAATGGGAGGCAGCACGTCGGAGGCCTCTGCTTCCGCTTCACTCACGTAATAGGTGCCCAGCAGCTTCCAACCGGTCAGTCCGTTGGTGACAAACGCCATTCGCTTGCTCTGTCCGTCCTGGTTGACGAACTCAAACGTGCCCGCTTCGTTAGCATACACGTGGTCGATATAATCTGCTTTCTCCGCTTCCGTCCCCGCTTTCTGCTGGGGATGGACGATGAACTTCCGCTGTTTGTCCATCAGCACGACGTAGCCGAATTCGCCGATTTTGACCCGGCTGGTGATTTCGGCCAGTGCCTGCAGACTGAGGTCGAGCCCGACCACTCCGTGCCCGTCTTTTGTCGTCCGGGCAATGGTGATGACGGGGAGGTCTGTAGACGCAGAAATGTACGGATCAGTGATGACCGTTTTTCCCTTGTTCTCCATGGCTTGTTGGTACCAGGGTCTAGTACGCGGGTCATACCCGGCCTTTACCGACACCGTGCTGACAAACGCCCCCGTCTCCGTTCCGATGTAGATACCTTCCCACTCGTTGTGGATGGTGGCGGCCTCCTGCAAATACGCATGCGCTGCGGAATCGTTGCTCGTCAGCCCCTGTCCCGCCAGATGAGAAGCGACCCGCTCCACCTCCTTCATCTGCAAATCCAGATAGGCATCAATTGTTCCGGCCAGGGTCTTCACCTGCTCGTCAGCCCGCTGCAGCAGTTGGTCCTCGATTTCCTGCTTGGCGCTGTAGAACGAGACCCCTGCGATCAGCAGACTCGGCAACAGCAGAATCACGGCAAAGGTCAACAGCAGTTTTCCTTTCATCTGCAGCGAACGTGTTCGTTTTGGCTCGGTAGGCCCATTCATGTCGATTCCTCCTGTTGTTGATGAGCTATAATAAACACAAAAAAAACAGGCCATTCCAAATAAAAAGAACAGCCGTCCATCATTGTACAAATATTTCCCGAAAATGACAAGACAAGTATATCCTTCATGCCCATTTTTTTCTTTTTTCTAGATCTTTTTTCGCGGGACGCACGTCACTTCGGTTTCCTAACCTCCAGAAGCGCCTTCATCAACTTGGCAGCCTCCGCCCGGGTCAGCGTTTTGTCTGGTTGGAACGCGTCGGGTGACCCGGAAGGAAGCAGCCCGTAGGCATGGGCCAGGGCGACGGCGGGCACCAGCCGCTTTTCTACATCCCGATACGGCGACGCAAACAGCCCCGGTTTTTCCAGGAGTTCACCATACCCCAGCAGGCGGGCGGCCATTTCCGCCGCTTCTCCGCGGGTCACCGGGCGATCCGGCTCAAACCTGGTCCCCTCCTTGGGGATCAGTCCGTATTGAATCGCTTTTTTGATGACACCGTACAGCGGGTGGTTCTCGTCGACGTCAGCAAACCGGTACGGCTGGCGATCTTCGTCGTCATCATCGAGCCCGCTGAACTGCCGGTGAAACTCGATGCGGTTGACCATGCGCGCCATCATCTGCACCATGTCTCCGCGCGTCGCCGCTTTGTCCGGTTCCACCTTGCCATCAGTCACCGTCAACAAACCCTCCCGGATGGCAAACTGCAGTGCTGCCTGCTCGGGATGGTTGTCAATGTCCTGCGGAATTTCTTTTTTCCGCAAGTCGGCAAAACTGAGCCACTCCCCGGTCACGGCATCCACGACTCCCTCATCGCCGACGTAGCCGTAGACAAGCAGCGGTTTGGACTCGCTGTCCGGCAGGTGATAGGCAAGCATCAGTTTCTTTTGCTCCCGCTCCGTTTTGGCTGCTGCCTTACGGTCAATTTTGGCCGCCGTTTCCTCTGCACTGACAGGTCCATATTCGTACACGTTCAGCTCTTCCGCTTCCCCGGTTTCGGGATTGACGATCACGCGGAAATTCCTGTCTTCGATCGGAATGCCGTTCTTCATCCAGCCAAACGTAAACACGTAATTCCGTCCCTGCTCCCGCACCTCCTCCTCGATCGTGCGGGATGGCTTGCGATCAATCAGATAGATGTCCCCCAGCCGTTCGGACAGCAGCGTTTTTACCAGCTTGACCGCACTCTCCTGCGCTGCTGTCCACGAGACCGCCTTCTCGATTTTCCGTCCCCGTTCGGCAGGAAACAGCCCTTCCCCGATGCGGTATTCGACTAATTCACCGCGGTCGCTGATGCTGATAACGATCGGCTCCGCATTTTTCCCCTGGACGTGCAGCGGAGTGAATTCAAAACGCCAGTATCTCGATTCCACGCCATCCGCTCCCGATCTGGCACCTCCTCCCCTGCTTCCATCGGAACGATAGCTGCCGGGAAGCCGCTTGACCAGCTCTTCGGCGATCTTCTGCGCCTCTTCCTTGCCGATCAGCTTGTCCGCTGCACGGCTGTTGACCGTGGTCCCCAGCGGCTTGATGTCGACTTCTTCGGCCGGCTCGCCGAGTGCGTTCAGTAACTTCCCGGTCGTTGCGTCCACGAACTGCGGATCAGTCTGGACGTAGCGGTAGACCAAGCGGTACCGGTTTGAGTCCTCCTGGTAACGGCCGGTCAGCTCACTCTCCAGCGAGTAGAACAGCGACGGCGCCGCTTTTTCCGCCAGCAGCCGCTCCGCCTCGTCAGGCTGGATCACTGCCTTGGCGTCAGGCAGTTCTCCCTGGTACCAATTCCGAATAAACATGATCACTTCGCCGGTTCGTTCGACGATCACCAGAACGCCGTTGCCGAGAAAAGGCGTGTCGTCTTCCATGCGCGTATAGGAAAAGACGCGCGTTCTCCACGGGTCACCCGTAAAATTGGGGAGGCCGGGGTATTCGTTTGGCTTGGACAGCTTCTCCCGCTCTACTTTGGGGAGAACCCGCTCGAGAAACTGCTCGGCCGCCCGCAGCGCTTGTTCCTCGCTGACCGCCGATAACGAGTCGCTTTCCCACTTTTCATTGTGGTGTGAATAATACACCAATTGTCCCGTCACCGCATCGACGTTGACAGACACACGTCCCTCCCCGCTGTCTTTTACCCAGGTCAGGCTCCACAGCGGATGGTCGAACGAATTTTTTTGATCTTTTTTCTTGTAGTACGACCGCTCCGGCTTGTAATCGGCCGGTATGTTCAAAAGCTTGCTCACCTGTTGAATCGCCTGCTCCTGCGTCAAACCGTCCGCCCGCTGCTCGGCGGCCAAGGCGCTCGGCAGGCTGTTCTCCCACACGCCGGCAAGCGGGACGGGAACACCGGTCAGCAGCACCGCTGCCGAAAATCCCGCTGCCACCCGCAGCATCTTTTTTCTGGTCATACCGAAAAACACCTCTCCCCTCTTGGCTTTGCGATTTCGAACACAATCTTACCATTTGTCACGAATTGATACAAATTATTCCATATATGAGAGGATCATCTATCCAGCAGATGCTTTGCATGCAAAAAAAATCTACCCCGGCTGCACCGTGGGTAGATTGTGGTTGAAAGAGTTACACCTGCAGCATTTGCGTGAGCGACTCGGGTGTGACAATGTTGCCCACCAGGAAGTTGCCGAACTCCCCATAGCGTGCGCTCACTTCGTCAAAGCGCATTTCGTAGACGATGTGCTTGAACTCGAGCGGGTCGTTGGCAAACAGCGTGACGCCCCACTCCCAATCGTCGAAGCCGACCGAGCCGCCGATGATCTGCTTCACTTTGCCGGCGTACTTGCGGCCGATCATTCCGTGCGAGCGCATCATTTCGGCACGCTGTTCCATCGTCAGCATGTACCAGTTGTCCTGCAGGTTGCGTTTTTTGTTCATCGGGTAGAAGCAGATGTGCTCCCACTTCGGCAGAATCGGGTAGAGCCGCTCCCGGATTTGCGGATTGGACTTCGGGTCTTCGCCGGGATTATGTACGTAGTTGCTCAGCTCCACCACAGAAATATAGGAGTACGGCGCCTCGGTGTACGCGGCGAAGCGGGTCTTGTTGAACGCCGTCTTGATCGCGTCCAGTTCCTGCATCGTCGGGCGCAGGAACAGGAAGACCAGGTCCGCCTTGTGCCCCAGGATGCTGTAGATGGCCGTGCTGCCTTGCTTCTCCTGTTCATTTGCCTCCCACTCGCGGATCAGGCCAAACAGCTCGTCCAGTGCGGCCTGGCGCTCTTCGGCCGAAGCCGCTTTCCACTTCTCCCAATTGATCGTGCGGAAATTATGATAAGTATACCAGCCTTCCAGCGTAAGCAATGCCTCGTTCGTGCTCATCAGGTTCAACTCCTTACGGTAATCTGGTGCATTCTTCTTGGACACTCCCAGTATAGCATAACGAACGAAGCGTTATGCGAAACGAATTGGTGAACAAGCGCCGCAAACAACGGCCGTTCACACCAGGCGGCCGCTGTTTTTCGTCTCGGCTGACAGCAGCGCTGCCGCCTCCTTGTCCGCGATGACGGTCACATCTGAATGAAGCTGCAGCAGCGACGCGGGCACGTCAGGCGTCTTCTCTCCTTCCAGCATGCGGCGCACCGCATCCGCCTTGGCCTCGCCGCTCGCAAGCAGCATGATCCGCTTCGCCGCCAGAATCGTTTTGATCCCCATCGATACAGCTTTCGTCGGCACATCGTCGATCGATTCGAAAAAGCGCGCGTTCGCCTTGATTGTACTTTGTGCCAGTTCCACGATCCGCGTGGTCGTCTCCGCGTCGGACCCCGGCTCATTGAAACCAATGTGGCCGTTTCCGCCGATACCCAGCACCTGCAGGTCGATGCCTCCCGCCGCCGCGATTGCCGCTTCATATCGCCGGCACTCCGCCTGCAGGTCGGGTGCGTCTCCGCGCGGGATATTGGTCTGCTCCAGCGGGATGTTCACATGGCGAAAAAAGTGTTCCTGCATGAACGTGTGGTAGCTTTGCGGATGATGCGGCGGCAGTCCGACGTATTCATCCAGGTTAAACGTCGTCACGCGGGAGAAGTCAACTCCCTCCTCGCGGTGCAGCCGCGCCAGTTCCCGGTACATGCCGATCGGTGTGCTGCCCGTAGCCAGTCCCAGTACGGCAGTGGGTTTGGCTGTCACCACCTGCGCCACGATGTGCGCCGCAGCTTTGCTCAACGACTCGTAATTCTCCGCAATCAGCAGTTTCATGCGCTCTCCCTCCGTCAGCCGCTTCAGTATTTTTTGTCCAGCACCGCTTTTGCCGTCTTTTCCTTGTAGGTCAGCGCTTTCTCCTGGATGCGCATGGCCAGTGCCGTACACAGGATGTCGATGACGTGCAGTTGGGCGATTTTGGCCGCGAGCGAACCGCCCTGCAGCGGCCCTTCCTTTGCTGCCGTCAAAAGCGTGACATCAGCCACGTTCGTGATCGGCGAGCGGCGGTAGTGGGTGATGCACAGCACTGTTGCCCCTGCTTCCTTCGCCACTTTCAGCGAATCGATCGTATCCTTGGTGCTGCCCGACACGGAGATGCCCACGGCGACGTCGCCGGGCCCCAGCGTGGCGGCAGCCATCGCCTGCAGGTGTGCCTCGTAAAAGGCGTCCACTTTCAGCCCCAGGCGCAAGCACGTGTATTTGGCATCCTGGGCCGTCACCCCGGATGTTCCCACGCCGTAAAAGTGGATCGTGTTGGCGGCTTGCAGCAGGTCGACACACCGCTCCAGCTCGACCGGGTCGATGAGCGAGCTGGTGTCACCAACCGCCTGCATGTTGGTGGCCGTCACCTTTTGCGCGATGGTCGTCAGCGAATCCTCCTCCGTTACCTCACCGTGCAGGTTTTTCACCGGATGGACCAGCTCCTGGGCCAGCGCCAGCTTGAACTCCTGGTAGCTGCGAAAACCGATCTTGCGGCAGAAGCGCAGCACGGTGGTTTCGCCCACGCCCGCTTTTTCCGCCAGGTCGATGACGGAAGAGTAAATTACGCTCTCCGTCTGGCTCAGTACGATCTCCGCCACTTTTTGCTCAGATTTGGTAAACGACGGCCGCAAACTCTGAATGCCCAGCAGGGTGGCATTGGTTTTGGCCGCGCCGCCGGACGCGCCGGCCGTCTGCTCTTTCTGATTTACCGTCATCGGCGTCCTCCTCCGTTTATCACCAAAAGAAAACAGCTTTATTCCTACCGCCATTATATGCAAAAGCGGAGCATTCCGCCATATTGATTGATATATGTGGAGAAGTTCTCCATTCTATATCAGACCGTTCTGATTCGCGGCGCACTCCGCTTCCGCGAGCATCCGCCGCTCTTGGCGCCGCTTGTCTTAGCGAACAACAACAAAAAAAGCCTCCACCCGGAACCTTTTGATCCGAGTGAAAGCTTTTCGACGTGTGTGCAAAGCACCGGCCGCCTACACGATTACGCGGTACCCGATCAGGATGACAAGCACCATCAGCGCGAGCGCGCCAACGAAAAATCCGATGCTGGCTTCCTGGCGGCGTGCCCGTCCCAGCGCCATTTCCATCAGCCCGAAGACGACAATCCCCAGCAGTCCCTTCACATAGTACAGGACGTCTCCCGTGTGGAACTTAAACAACATCCAACCACCCGTCACGACCACGATCACCATCATCACGCGCAGAAACATGTGAACGATGTTGCCCACTTTTTCCTTGCCGAGACGGAAAAGGATGTACCCGACGATCAGCAGGATGAATGCCACTTCCCAACCGCCTACGTGGGCTTTAAGATACGCATAGCTCACCGTTTGCTCACTCCTTGCCCAGTGCAATCTCCATACTCGTCTCATTATAACAGATTGGCAAGGGAAAAGCAGGGCGCGCAATGCTTGGCGGTTTTGTGACAGCTAGTCACTTGACCGGACCCGCTTTTTTGGAAGCGGCCAGCCAAGATCAGTCTTCCCTCCCACAACATATTGTGTTATAGTACCTTCATACAACCATATATAGTACGCTTTGTGGTGCGCTTGACCAGGATTCCGGCAAGCGCTTAAAAGGGAAGACCGGTGCAAGTCCGGCGCGGTCCCGCCACTGTAAATGGGGAGCGACTCTGTCAGATGCCACTGTCGATCGCATCGACGGGAAGGTTCAGAGAAGCGATGATCCATGAGCCAGGAGACCTGCCACAAAGACAACACCGTTGGAACCACGAGGATGGGGAGGTGTGGAATCGGTCACCGGCGGCGTGCCGCTCTTTCTGGCGCACGTTCCGCTTTGACACAGGCATGTTTGTTTCCACATGGGCAACATCAGCATCCTCTACCCGACGGGAGAGGATGCTTTTTTCATGAACCGCAAAGGAGAGGGATAGATTGCAAACGGTTGTCTCTGGCATTGACCAACGTATTACATCGCTGATTGGCGACATTCTGGCCGATTTTCCCCGGCTGCGCGCAGATGCCGTCATCCAGTCGGCGGCCATCAGAGCCAAACACAAAACGCTCACGGAACAGGAAGCGGCAAAAATCGTTGCCATGTCGGCCGCCGAACTGATTTCCAAAGAGGAGCCGGAATGGACCTACGTCGCCGCCAGGGCGTACCTCGCTGCCCTGTATCACGAAGCGGCCCGCAGCCGGGCGTATTCCTTTAGTCCTGCGCGTCCCTACGGTTCGTTTTTGAACCTGTTGAAACAGCTGGTGGAAAAGGGCATTTACAAACAGGAACTGCTGACCGCCTACCGTCCGGAAGAGATTGCGGAGCTGGAACGGGAGATTGATCCGGAAAAGGACAAGCTGTTTACCTATTTGGGGATCGTGACTCTCGCCGAGCGGTATTTGGCGAGGGATTACACCGGCAGCCTGTATGAACTGCCCCAGGAGCGGTTTATGGTCATCGCCATGCACCTCATGCTGCAGGAACCCCGCGAAAAAAGACTCGCGCTGGTAAAGGAAGCCTACTGGGCGCTCAGCCATCAGTACATGACCGTGGCAACGCCCACCATGGCGAATGCCGGCAAAGCACGGGGCGGACAGCTCTCCAGCTGCTTTGTCGACACGGTCGACGACTCTCTGCAGGGCATCTACGATTCCAACACCGACGTCGCCCGGCTGTCCAAGATGGGCGGCGGCATCGGCGTGTACATGGGAAAAGTGCGGGCGCGCGGCTCTTCCATCCGCGGCTATGAAAACAAATCCAGCGGGGTCATCCCGTGGATTCGCCAGCTGAACAATACGGCGGTCAGCGTCGACCAGCTCGGAACGCGCAACGGCAGCGTTGCCGTGTATCTCGACGTGTGGCACAAGGACATCCTGGCGTTTCTCGATTTGAAAATGAACAACGGGGACGAACGCCTGCGGGCGCATGACATCTTTACGGGTGTGTGCATCCCTGATCTGTTCATGGAAGCGGTGGAAAACCGGGCCGAGTTTCACTTGTTTGATCCGCATGAAGTGCGCACCGTCATGGGCTTTTCGCTGGAGGATTGCTACGATGAGGAGCCCGGGCGAGGCACGTTCCGCGAACGGTACGAGGCGTGCGTGCGGCATCCCCGCTTGAGCCGCGTGACGGTACCCGCCATCGAGATCATGAAGCGGATCATGATCTCCCAGCTGGAGACGGGCACGCCGTTCATGTTCTACCGGGATACCGTCAACCGCGCCAACCCCAACAAACATGCGGGCATGATTTACTCCAGCAATTTGTGCACGGAAATCCTGCAGAACATGTCGCCCACCACGGTGACAGAAGAAGTGCTGCAGGACGGAGAGATCGTGATTCGGAAAACGCCGGGCGATTTCGTCGTCTGCAATCTCTCCAGCATCAACCTGGGGCGCGCCGTGCCTGCCAACGTGCTGGAGCGGCTGATCCCCATCCAGGTGCGGATGCTGGACAACGTGATCGATGTGAACCGGATCGACGTCCTGCAGGCCCAGCAAACCAACAAAAAGTACCGGGGCATCGGGCTGGGAGCGTTTGGCCTGCATCATCTGCTGGCGCTCCAGGAAATCAGATGGGAAAGCGAAGAAGCGGTCGCCTTCAACGACCGGTTGTTTGAACGCATCCATTACTTGACGATTCGCGCCTCCCTGGAACTGGCGAAGGAAAAAGGCGCCTATCCGCTCTTTTCGGGCAGCGAATGGGAAAACGGCAGCTATTTTGCCCGCAGGGGCTACAATTCGCCCGAGTGGGAGGCGCTGGCCAAAGAAGTGGCCCGGCACGGCATTCGCAACGGGTATCTGATGGCGGTCGCTCCCACCGGCTCCACGTCGCTGATCGCCGGCTCCACCGCTTCCGTCGACCCGGTGTTTGAACCGGTCGCCTACGAGGAGAAGACGACGTACAAAATCGCCAATCCCGCTCCCGATCTGACTGCCCGCACGATGTGGTACTACAAGGGAGCCTATCACCTCGACCAGCATTGGTCGATCAGACAGGCGGCCGCCCGCCAGCGCCACCTCGATCAGGGGCAGAGCATCAATCTGTATGTCCGCCCCGACATCCACGCCAGAGAGCTGCTGCAGCTCCATCTGGAGGCATGGAAGCAGGGGCTGAAGACGACCTACTACGTCCGCAGCCGGGCCGTAGAGATTGATGAGTGCGAAGCCTGCACCTGATCGCGGAAAGGAGAACGGATATGCTGCAGAAGCAAAAGGTATTTGATACAAGCGCGCCCAACAGGTCAACCAAAATCATCAACGGCGAGTGTTCCGGGGTGTTGAACTGGGATGATATCCGCCACCCGGCGATGTACAAGCTGTACAAGGTGCTGATCGCCAACCACTGGATTCCGTCCGAGATTTCGATGAACAAGGACAAGCAGCAGTTTGCCGAACTGACGCCGATCGAACAGGACGCCTTCAAGAAGATTATCGGGCTGCTGGCTGTGCTCGACAGCATGCAGACCAACTTTGTGACCGATGTCGGCCAATACTTCACCGACTCGTCCCTGGTGGCCATTGCCGCCATTATCAACCAGCAGGAGGTGATTCACAACCAGTCCTACTCCTATGTGCTCTCCAGTCTGGTCGACTACCAGACGCAAAAGGACGTGTTTGAATACTGGAAACACGACCAGGTGCTTCTGGAGCGCAATCTGTTCATCGCCGACATGTACCAGCGCTTCCGGGACGACAAAACCCCCCAGACCTTCCTGGAGGCGCTTGTCGCCGACATGATTCTCGAAGGGGTCTTCTTCTACACCGGGTTTGCGTTCTTCTACAATCTGGCCCGTCATCAAAAGATGCTGGGAACCAGCCAGATGATCAGCTACATTCAGCGGGACGAGGCGCAGCACACCTACTTTTTCGGGGAAGTGTTCCAGCTCCTGCTGGCCGATTTTCCCGAACTGGATACGAAACAAAACCGCTCCTTCGTGTATGAGAAGATGAACCAGGCGGTTGCATTGGAGATGAAATGGGCCCGCCATGTGCTGACAGGCGTCGAGGGCATTGACTTTGACGAATTTGACCGCTACATCCGTTATATCGTCAACAAGCGGTTGGACATGATGGGTCTGGAAAAGGCGTATGAGGGCGTGGATAACTGCATGCCGTGGATTCGGCCGTTTTCCGACGAAGCCCTGAATCAAACCAAAACGGACTTCTTTGAAGGAAAATCCCGAACGTATGCCAAGGTGACAAAAGAAAACGGATTTGACGAGCTGTAATGGCGAAAAACAACTTTTGTGTCAACAAAAAAACCAGCGGGCAGCCAATATCCCGCTGGTTTTTCCGTTGCTTACCGGACATCTGTTTGTGCGGTGAAATGATGCTGGAACTGTTCCCGCAAGGCGCGTTTCATGAATTTCCCCACGGTCGTCTTGGGAATCTCGCTCACGAAGACGATGTCATCCGGCAGCCACCATTTGGGAAACTGCGGAGCCAGGTACGCGAGCAGCTCTTCTTTGGTCACCTTGCCTTCGCTGCCCGCCTTTGGCACCACGCAGGCTACGGGCCGCTCGTCCCACTTGGGATGGGGAACTCCGATGCAGGCAGCTTCCAACACTGCCTCGTGGGCCATGAGCGCGTTTTCGAGATCGACGGAAGAAATCCATTCGCCGCCGCTCTTGATCAAATCTTTCGTCCGGTCGACCAGCTTGATGGTCCCTTCTTCGTCAATCGTCGCCACGTCCCCTGTATGCAGCCATCCGTCGATAAACGCCTCCTGGGAGCGTTCATCCCGGTAATACTCATCAGCAATCCACGGTCCGCGGACGAGCAGTTCTCCCATTTCCTGTCCATCCCATTTCACTTCACCATGGGGGCCGACCACCTTGACTTCCAGCCCGGGTACCACCATCCCCTGCTTGGCGTACACATCCAGTTTGGCTTCCAACGGCAAATCCTGCTGATAGCTTTTCAGGCGGGAAACGGTAACGAGGGGGCTGGTTTCGGTCATGCCATACGCATGCAGGACAGGGATGTTGAACTTCTCCGCGTACGCCTTGATCATCCCTCTGGGCGCAGCGGAACCGCCGCAGACGATGTTGCGCAGGCTGCTGGTGTCGTAACGTCCTTTTTCCAGCTCCTGGTACAGGCCCAGCCAGATCGTCGGGACACCTGCAGCAACGGTTACCTTTTCGGATTCGATCAATTCGGCCAGCAGCTGCGGAGTGAATCTGGGGCCGGGCAGCACTTGGGTCGTCCCGAACCACGTAGCGGCAAACGGAAGTCCCCAGGCATTCACGTGAAACATGGGAACGACCGGCATGCAGACATCGGACTCGGACAGCGCGAGCGAATCGACCAGCCCAATGCCCATGCAGTGCAGGACAATGCCGCGGTGCGTGTACACTACTCCTTTCGGCTTCCCTGTCGTGGCTGACGTGTAGCACATGCCGGCAGGTTCATTCTCCTGGATATCGATGGGGTACTCAAAATGGGGATCGCCCTCACGCAGCAATGCTTCGTACGAGTAAAGCGGTTGGAGGCTGGAGGCGGGCAGTTCGTCGTGATCCGTCATGAGGATGTACGCCTTCACTGTATGGAGGTGATCCTTGCAGCCCTCAATGAGCGGCAGCAGGTCTTCGTCGATCAGCAGCACCTGATCTTCTGCGTGGTTGATGATGTACGTGATGTGGTCGGGGGAAAGACGAATGTTGATCGTATGCAGCACAGCTCCCATCCCCGGGATGGCGAAATACGCCTCAAGGTGCCGATGGTGATTCCACGCCAGTGTCCCTACGCGATCGCCGCGCTTGACGCCCAATTTTTTCAGGGCACTCGCCAGCCGGCGCGTTCGTTCGCCGATCTCTCCATACGTCAACCGATGAATCCCGGTCGCCGTTCGGGAGATCACCTGTTTCCTGGAAAAGTATTGTTCCGCCCTTTCCATCATAGGCGCGATGGTCAACTGGACATTCATCATGCGCCAACCACCCCCTGCACAAGTACAATTATTATTTTGAAAATACATACTATTTTATACTATATTGCCGTCCGAAATCCTTCTGCAAACGAGAAACGAGCCCTGGGTTGCCTGCCTGCAAAACCCAGGGCTCACATTTGTTTCGGGGTACGTGCCTAAACGCCTGTCACATCTATGTCGCATAATCAGGAGCGAACAGTTTTTTCAGCACCAGCGTGACCGCGCCGATCGCCGTGGCGTGATCGCCCAGCCTGGAGAGTGTGATGGACGCGGCTTCTGCGGGCGTCTGCAGCGCCCGGTTGCGCACCGTCTCGTTGACCGCCTGCAGCAGAAAATCTCCCGCTTTGGCCACTCCTCCGCCGATGATCACCCGTGCCGGATTAAGGACGTTGATTACAGCGGCGATCCCGATGCCCAGGTAACGTCCCGCAGCCTGCAGCACCTCAATGGCCAGCGCATCCCCCTGCAGCGCGGCTGCATGGACGGTTTCGCCGGTGACCGCATCCAAGTCTCCGCCCGCCAGTTCGGCGATGATGCTTGTTCGGCCCCGCTGCAGCTCCGCCTTGGCCCTGCCGGCGATCGCCGGACCGGAGGCGAGGGCTTGCAGACAGCCGTAGTTTCCGCAACTGCACTGCGGCCCTGCGGGATCGACAGTGATGTGACCCAACTCGCCGGCCGTGTGGGTGGTTCCGTCAAACAGCTTTCGGTCGATGATGATCCCGGCCCCGATACCCCGTCCTACATTGACGCAGACGAAGTGATCGATATTCTGGCCGCTGCCGAACCAGCTTTCGCCCAGCGCCATGGCCCGCACGTCATTTTCCACTTCCACCGGCAGTCCAAACGCAGTCTGCAGGCTCTCACGAATCGGAACGTTGCGCAGGTTCAGGTTGGGGGCGTAGATCGACACCCCTTCGGCCGGATTGACCAATCCGTGCATCCCTACGCCAATCCCGATCACGGATGCTTTGTTCAACCGATTCCGGTCCATGATGCTGCGGACGGCCTCTGCCAGCAGCGCCAGCAGACGTTCGCCGGTCAGACCGGCGGGCATGCTGACCCTCAGCGAGTCGAGAATCTCGGCATCCAAATTGGTCAGCACCAGTTTGATGTCTTGCGTTCCCACGTCGATGCCGATTACCTGAAATGCCTGAGCATGAATGCGCAGCAAAATGGGTTTGCGGCCTCCGCTGGAGACGCCCAGATCGCTTTCGATCACCAGACCGGATTCCAGCAGTTCGCCGACGATATTCGTAACCGTCGGAGCGGTCAACTGCGTCCGTTTTGCAATGTCGGCGCGGGAAATGGGCCCTTCGGTGCGGATGACGTTCAGGATCAGCGACTTGTTCAGCGATTTCATCAGCTGAAAGCTGCCTGCCATGCCTCGGACCATGCATATCCCTCCTTTCACGTCAGCGTGCCCGATGTGCACAATCCACACACCAGTGATACCACAAGCCGCTGTCCGGTGCCAGTCCGGTCATTTGTTCCGCTGTCTTTAGACCTAGCGGATCAGGATGTCCGGCCGCAGGTACGTCCGCCCTTCGCTTGCCGCCTCCATGTACACCCATTCGCCCGTGTGCGTGATGAATTCAATCTCTTCCTCGTGAACGAGGAAGGTATCTTCCATCTTGATGCCGCGAATCGTCGGATTCCAGGCGTAGGCCTGCTGCGCCCGGACGACGCCTGTTTCGCCCGGACCGACGAGAAATTCGCGGGGGGCGTATCCGCTTGGCCCTCCCTGATGCAGCAGCCGCCAGTCGTCAGGGTATCCCGCCCGTTTGTACGCTTCAATCCCCCGCTGCAGGATGTCCGCCAGCTTCGCCCCCGGTCGCGTCGCCGCAATCATCGCCACCTCGATCTCCGCCAGCTTCCGCTTGTTTTCTTCCAACTCGGGCGCAAGGTCCCCGAAATGGACGAAGCGGGTGGCGTTTGCCACCAGTCCCCCTTTTTCCGCACACAACACGAGCATGGCGTAGCGATCCAGCTGCTTCTCCGTCGGAATTGGATGGCGATAATGGAAAATCCGCTCGTCCGTGGCGACCAACAGCACCTGCGGGTTGATTCCTTCTCTCAGCAGCTTGGCCGCGAGATGGGCGGCGATTTCGTGCTCCGTCCACCCCCGCTGGAGCTCCCGGCAGGTGGCTTCGAGCGCCTTGGCCGCCGTTTGCCCCAGCTGGCGGTAGCGCTCCATCTCCTCGCCTGTCAGCGTGGACCTGATCTGCGCCAGTTCACTGGCCACATTGGGCAGGTGATGGAACCAGACGTCGGCACCCACAGCTTTTCCCGCGCACAACTGCAGGATCGCTTCATCGGTTCCTTCATACCATTCAGGCGTGACGAACTCGCAGCCAAAGCCGGCCAGTTCCTCGTCACGAATGCGGGCGGCTTCCATCCGCGTTGTAATGCAGTACATGCGGTCGGACAGGATCAGCAGGTCCGCCACGCCCAACTCCGTCGTGTTGACGATGTGGTTGTCCCCTCCTCCGGTCGCCCAGGCGAAATTGGACCGTGTGCGGAGCAGCACCCCGTCCAGATTTTGCGCGTTCAAAAACGCCCGTATTTTCGTTACTGCCTCAGTGGGCATGGCACAGGTCACTTCCTTTCGTCATTCCGATAAACTGCAAAACGTCCGTTTTCAAGCGGTTGAGCCGTTCGCTCGCATCAGCCGCATCCGTTCCCTTTACGCCAAAGTAAAACTTGATCTTCGGCTCCGTGCCGGAAGGACGGGCCGCAAACCACGAACCGTCCGCGAGCAGGACTTTGATTACGTCGGCCGGCGGCAGCCCATCAATTCCGGGCAGATAATCCTTGCGTGCGGTCACCGCAGCATCACCCACCCGTTCAGGCGGCTCTTTGCGCAGGCGCTCCATCAGCTGCTGGATTCGCTTGGCACCCTCCCGGCCAGTCCACGTGAACGATACCAGCGCTTCCTGATAAAACCCTACCTGTTCATACAGCGCCAGCAGCACCTGATGCAGGCTTTTCCCCTGCTTGGCGTAGTAGGCTGCCATCTCCGCCGTCAACATGCACGCCTGCACCCCGTCCTTGTCGCGGCAAAAATCGCCGATCAGATAGCCGCAGCTCTCCTCGTAGCCAAAGAGAAACGTCTTCTCTCCCGTCTTCTCCCACTGCCGGATGGCTTCCGCGATATGCTTGAAGCCGGTCAGCGTCTCCACTGTTTCCACGCCGTACCGGGCGGCAATCGCGGCGCCCATCTCCGATGTGACGATCGTCTTCACGATCGCCCCGTTGCCGGGCAGCGCTTGTCGTTTTGCACGCTGAGACAGGATGTAGTCGAGCAGCAGCGCTCCCAACTGGTTGCCGGTCAGGCGGACAAATGCGCCGCTGCCGTCCCGCACCGCGACGCCAACGCGGTCGGCATCGGGGTCGGTGGCCATGGCCAGGTCGGCTTCCGTCTTTTCGGCCGTCTCGATCGCCAAGGCGAACGCCGCCGGGTCTTCCGGATTGGGAGAGGCCACTGTCGGAAAATCGGCATCGGGCCGCTCCTGCTCCGGCACGACGGTCACATGCCGGAAGCCGATGTCGAGCAGCGCCCTCTGCACCGGCGCGCTGCCCGTTCCGTGCAGCGGCGTGTAGACGACGCGGTAGTCTGCGTTGTTCTCCCGGGATTGGAATGCCAACGTGCGCAGCCGGGCGGCATAGGCCTCGTCCATCGCTGCGCCTATCTCTTCCAGCAGCCCCTGTGCCGCAGCATCCTCCGCGTCCGCCAGCGGCACCGCCAGTTCGTCCACGTCCGCCAATTCCGCTGCGATTGCCTCCGCCGCGTCCGCGGTAAGCTGGGCACCGTCGGCTCCGTACAGCTTGCAGCCGTTGTATTCGGGCGGATTGTGACTCGCCGTGATCATGATCCCGGCGGCCGCCCCCAGATGGCGAACGGCAAAGGAGAGTTCCGGCGTGGGACGCACACCTTCAAACAAATACGCCTTTACCTGGTTGGCCGCCAGGACCAGCGCCGCCTCCCGGGCAAATGCGGAAGACTGTCGCCGGGAGTCGTACGCGATGACCACACCCCGCCGCATCGCAGCGTCCCCCTGCCGGACGAGGAAACGAGCCAGGGACTGCGTCACCTTGCGGACCGTGTAGCGGTTCATCCGGTTGGTGCCGGCTCCCAGAACGCCGCGCAGTCCGCCGGTGCCAAACGTCAGCGACTGGTAAAACCGATCTTCGATTTCACGCTCGTCTCCTTCGATTTGGAACAGTTCCCGTCTCAGGTCCGGGTCCAGCTCCTCATGCCGAAGCCATCGTTCGTATTCTGCCTGCGCGTTCATTTCACATCTGCCCCTCCTCTCTCTTTACCGGTCCACACTGGCGTAGCCGTGCGGGTGGCGGCGGTGCCAGTTCCACGCGCTCGCGATGATCGTCTCCAGCTCAGGGCAGCGCGGCTGCCAGTTGAGCAGCCGTTTCGCCTTATCGGCGGAAGCGACCAGCACGGCCGGGTCGCCCGCCCGCCGGGGGCTAACTTTGGCGGGAATCGAATGGCCCGTCACCTTCCGCGCGGTGTCGATCACCTGTTTCACGGAAAAGCCCGTGCCGTTGCCCAGGTTGAACACATCGCTCCGGTTGTGCGTGCGGAGGTAGTTCAGGGCGAGCCGGTGTGCGTTCGCCAGGTCCATGACGTGCACGTAATCGCGAATGCACGTCCCGTCTTCGGTCGGGTAATCGTCGCCAAACATCTCGATCTGCTCCCGCCGCCCCAGCGCCACCTGCAGGACGAGCGGAATCAGGTGGCTTTCCGGCTCGTGGTCTTCCCCGATCAGCGCATCCGGGTGGGCGCCGGCCGCGTTGAAGTAGCGCAGCGAGATCGACTTCAGTCCGTACGCCTGGTCGCACCAGCGAAACATCTTTTCCATGGCCAGCTTGGTCTCGCCGTACGGATTGGTGGGCACCGTCGGGTCTTCTTCCCGGATCGGGATGCGCTCAGGTTCGCCGTAGACGGCCGCTGTCGATGAAAAGACCACCTTGCGGACGCCGTGCTCCAGCATCGCCGACACCAGGGTATGAGTGCCGATCACGTTGTTGTCGTAATAGCCAAGCGGATCGCGGACGCTCTCCCCGACGAGCGATTTGGCCGCGAAGTGAATCACCGCTTCGATCTCATGGGCGCGGAACACCTCGTCCAGAAACCGCCGGTCCCTGATGTCTCCGCGGTACAGCGTGCCGCCAAGCACGGCCCGCTCGTGTCCTGTGCGGAGGTTATCCACCACGACGACCTCTTCGCCGTGGGCGAGCAGCTCCGCCACGGTGTGACTGCCGATATACCCTGTTCCACCTGTCACCAGAATCGCCATTATGCGCCGCCTCCCTCGGGCAATCGCCCATCTTTTTGCAAAAACCGCCGATACGCTTCCCGCAGCCGGGGCGCCGTCTCTTCCACGGACTGCGGATTGGTCGCCGCCCACGCTCCCATCTCCGAAGAGGCGTAGAACTTGATTTTGTCCCGATCCCGCAGCGGCGTGTAAAACTCGATGTGGAAATGGTAATAGTCCTCCACGTCGTCGCCGTTGACGGGGCGTTGGTGCATGACCATCATGTACGGGAACAGCCTATCGAACAGTTGATCCATCGCTCCGGTGGTGTCGCGAAGGATCGCGGCCAGGCTGCGTTTTTCCTCCGCAGTAAAATCGGTGATCGCCGTTTTGTGCTGTTTGCTGACGATAAACACGCCGTACGGGTAATCCGTAAAAAAGGGCAGGTAGGCGAGAAAGTGGTCGTTCTCGATGATGACCCGCTGTTGGAAGTTCTTCTCCTCGTCATTCATCTGGCACAGCAGGCACTTGCCCGTCTCTTGATAGTGCAGCTTGCAGCTTTCCAGCTCCTGCCTGATTTTCAGCGGCATTTTGGAGTAGGCGTAAATCTGTCCGTGCGGATGGGGCATGGTGACCCCACATTCTTCGCCCCGGTTTTCAAAAATCAGCACGTACTGGTGGCGAGGGTCTTTTTCCAGTTCAGCAAAACGCTCCGCCCACAGGTCGACCAGCTTGACGATATGATCAACAGAAAGTTCCGGCAATGTTTTCGTGTGATCGGGCGAGTACAAAATCACCTCGCACTTCCCGTACGACTTCGCCGTTCGGTACAGGGAGGTCTGCACCGGGTCCGGTTCCGGCGGATCGGGCGTCAGCACGGGAAAATCGTTGTCGTACTTGTACACGTCGTAGTGGTCCGGCACCTTGCCCGAGCCCGGGCAAAACGGGCAGTAATCCTTGGGCATGTGCGGACGGTGCTGCCTGTTGGACGCCACCATCGTCCAGTCGCGCAGCAGGGGATTGTAGCGCAGTTCAGCCATTGGCCAGATTCCTCCTTGCTCTCGTTCGTTTCGTTTTCAGGATGCTTGCAGAGGTTACGCGGAAGGAGGCAGGACGATTTCGCCCGCTCCGTCTCCGAGCTCGCACACGTAAAAGTCGGGTACCAGCCCTGTGGCTTGCGTGTAACGTCCGGCAACCTGACGCTTGAACGCGTCCACGGCGTCCGCCTGCACCAGACTGACCGTGCAGCCGCCGAACCCTGCCCCCGTCATGCGGGTGCCGATGCAGCCGTCAGCCTGTGCCGCCGCTTCAAACAGCGCATCCAGTTCGCCCCCGGTCACTTCGTACAGGTCGCGCAGCGATTCATGCGAAGCTTTCATCAGGCGGCCGAACGCGTGCAGATCACCGGCTGCCAGGCATTGCGCCGCCTGGATGACCCGCTCGTTTTCGGCGACTACATGCTCCACCCGCCTGCGAATCACCTCGTTGGAGAGGGACGTGCTGACCTGCCGCCACTCGTTGCCGGAAAGATCGCCCAGCGAGCGGAGATGCGGCAGACGCTTCTGCAGTTCGCTTAATCCTTCCTCGCACTCCCGGCGGCGTTCGTTGTACGTGGAGTCGGTCAAGGACCGCCGCTTGTTGGAGTTGGTAATCACCAGCTTGTATCCGTCGATGCGAAACGGCACGTATTCGTAAGTCAGCGTGTCGCATTTCAGCATGATTGCATGCTCCTTTTTCCCCATCCCGACCGCGAATTGATCCATGATCCCGCAGCGCACCCCGACAAAGCGGTTTTCCGCCCGCTGCGCCAGTTTGACCAGTTCCATCATCGGCATATCGATCCCCGCCAGGGCGGTCACGGCCACAGCGGCCGCCAATTCCACGGAAGCCGAAGACGACAGGCCCGCCCCGTTGGGAATGTTTCCGAAAAACAGCAAATCGGCCCCCTTCAGCAGCGGAGCGCATTCCGGCAGCGCCGTCAGTTCATGTACAACGCCCTTGGGATAATTGGCCCATCCGTCTTCTGCCCGGTAGACGATGCGGGACGCTTCACACGAGGTTTTCCCGGGAAAATTGACGGAAGCAAACCGGTACACCCCGTCCTGCCGGGGAGCGGCCAGCGCCCAGGTACCGTACGTGAGGGCGGCGGGAAACACATAACCCCCGTTGTAATCGGTATGCTCCCCGATCAGATTGACCCGCCCCGGCGCAAAGAAGACGCGGACGTCTTCCCGTATGCCAAACTCCTCGCGAAATCTCGCGTGCAGCTGTGCGTAGATCTCCACAGACATCACCCTTTCCTTTCTCCTCTCGCCGGCATGATGTCGGCGGCAGCCCTTTCGATTCCAGGTGCTTGCCAACGTCAACCCCTGCTTTTCCGGCTGCCAACCGGCAGGGCCGTGGAGAGTGGGAAACATACTTTATTAAATTAATTAAATAATACAATGTTCGAAATTGATTCTCAATCATTGATTTTTTAGTTAAGGACGCCCTTCTCAGTACCTTTTGTCTTTCGTGTAGATAAACTGCGGACTCATGAACGACGTAATCATTACTTTTGATTTGTCATTCTTCACTTCATATATGCGTTCGCCATGTTGTGTTTGCCCGATCAGTTTGCCAAACGTAAAGGCTGCCGGATCAGCAGAAATATCCCAGTAGTAAACATCACCATTGATCGTTACCTTACTGATGGAATATTCAGTGCCATTAAAAACCACCACTTGTACGTTGCGTTCTAACGAATATGTGGGGACGTTGAGCAGCTTGTAAATATTAAGGCTTACGAGCAATAGGATGATAAAAAATGCACAAATGATAAAGATTTTTCCCTTCATATATCCTCATCAGCTCCTTGGCAGCAATTAACGTTTTACTTGCGGGCAACTCCGGCGGATGGAGTCGTACCCTCTCTTTTCGTGGCCCAATCATTACGCATCCGCCGCTGCCGTCATTTTGCTCCCGGCTCAATGGCCGGGCCGTTCCAACATCAGCGTATGTAGCGCCGCTTTTACCGCCGCCACCTTCGCCTCGTCCACGGGCTTTTGCGCCTGGCCGTCTTCGCGGACGCCGGTGCCGAAATGGACTTCCGTCGCGCCGGTAGAGCGGATCACATCAGCCATCGTCGTCAGCGTCAGTCCGCTGCCGGCCATGATGGACAGATGCGTCCCCGCGGTCAACCGCACCAGGTCGGCGATCCGCTCCGCTCCGTCCAGCGCGCTTTTTTGTCCCCCGGATGTGAGAATCCGCCGCACCTGCGGATAGTGAAGCAGCACGCTTGCCGCTCCCAATTGGTCGGCGGCTTCGTCAAAGGCGCGGTGGAACGTGACGTCCAGCCCTTCCGCTTCGGCCAAAAGCTCTTCCAGCGCTGCCGTATCCACCTCACCCTGCGGCGTCAGGGCGCCGAGGACGATGCCCGCCGCACCGCTCTCGCGGATGACGCGGATGTCTTCGCGCATTACCCGCAGATCGTCGGCCGTGTAGCAAAACGACTGGCTGTGCGGCCGTACCATGACGTTGACCGGGATGGAGACGGCTTTGACCACCGCGTCGATCAAACCGCAGCTGGGCGTCACGCCCCCTTCCAGGATGCCGCTGATCAGCTCAATCCGATCCGCCCCTCCCCGCTCTGCCCGTTTGGCGTCCTCCACTGTCGTCGCTATCACTTCCAATACCATCGCACTTCCTCCGTTCTCGTGTCTTGCATAGGTAACTGGCCGCAGCCGATCGGACTGATGTAGCAAGCCAAATAACGGCAGTCCGCGCTGACGGCAAAAATAGTGTATAATCAGAATAGCCATGCCCATACCGACTGACAACTGCATACTGGAAAATCCATGCGCACGCATGGGAGAGGTTCGCGAACTCCCTCTATAAAAAACTAAGGTGAAAAACAGTACCCTTGGTATTGTTTTGTTTTTTTTGCAGGATTCAGTTCAAGAACTCTCTTTCTTCCACCACAACGCAAAGGAGATGGAGAGCATGAAACAGGAAAAAGCCGTCGTCGTCTTCAGCGGCGGCCAGGACAGCACGACCTGCCTGTACTGGGCGCGCAAGCAGTTTGGCGACGTGGCCGCGATTACGTTTGACTATCAGCAACGGCACAATCTGGAGATCGAATGCGCCCGGCAAATCGCCGAGGAATTGGGTGTAGAACACACGGTATTGGACATGAGCTTGCTTAATCAGCTGGCACCCAACGCGCTGACCCGAACCGACATTCCGATCGCCCAGGAAGACGGCCAGCTTCCCTCCACATTCGTGGACGGCCGCAATCTGCTGTTCTTGTCGTTTGCCGCCGTCTTTGCGAAACAGCGGGGGGCCCGCCATCTGGTCACCGGCGTGTGCGAAACGGACTTCAGCGGGTATCCCGACTGCCGCGACGCGTTTATCAAGTCGCTGAACGTCACGCTCAACCTGGCGATGGATTATCCGTTCGTCATCCACACGCCGCTCATGTGGCTGAACAAGGCGGAGACCTGGAAACTGGCCGACGAATTGGGCGCGTTTGACTATATCCGCGAAAAAACACTCACTTGCTACAACGGCATCAAGGGAGACGGCTGCGGCGAATGCCCCGCCTGCAAGTTGCGGAAAGCCGGCCTGGAGGCCTACCTGCGGGAACGCGGGGAGGTGAAGGCCTGATGAGCGGCTTTTTTGACTTCCGCATTGTCGACCGGCTGCAAACGCTGGGCAAAGAGATTCAAAAAGAACAGCTTCGCTATCACCGCAAGCGGGTGCTGGTCAGCAAGGAGTTTACCTTTGACGCCGCTCACCACCTGCACGCCTACGAAGGAAAGTGCAAAAACCTGCACGGCCACACCTACAAGGTGGTCTTCGGCATCAGCGGCTATCCGAATGAGATCGGCATCGTCATTGATTTTGCCGACATCAAGGAGATCTGGAAGCGGCACATCGAAGTGTACCTGGACCACCGCTACCTGAACGAGATGCTTCCGCCGATGAACACCACGGCGGAAAACATGGTGGTCTGGCTGTTCGAGCAGATGGAGGCGCAGCTGAGCTCGGAAGCGTACCGCGACCGATATGACGGTGCCCGCGTGGAATTTGTCCGCCTGTACGAGACGCCGACCAGCTACGCCGAAGTGAGACGGGAGTGGATGTACGAGTGAACACCATTCCGGTGCTGGAAATCTTCGGCCCCACCATTCAGGGAGAAGGCATGGTGATCGGCCAGAAAACGATGTTTGTGCGCACCGCCGGCTGCGACTACCGCTGCCGCTGGTGCGACTCCGCCTTTACCTGGGACGGCTCGGCCGCAGGCGAAATCCGGCAGATGACGCCCGAGGAAATCTGGGGAGAGCTGCGCCGCATCGGGCAGGACCGCTTTGGCCACGTCACCATCTCGGGCGGCAATCCGGCGCTGATTGCCAACGTCGGGCAGCTCGTCCGGCTGCTGCGGGAGCAAAACATCCGGACGGCGGTCGAGACGCAGGGCAGCCGGTGGCAGGATTGGCTACTGCAGGTTGACGACGTGACGATCTCGCCCAAACCGCCCAGTTCCGGGATGACCACCGACTTCACCGCGCTGGATGCGATGGTGCACGCGCTGTCCGGCCGAGCCGGCGATGTGCGCACCAGTCTGAAGGTGGTCGTGTTTGACGAAGCCGATTTTGACTACGCCCGCCAGGTGCATCTTCGGTATCCGCGCGTTCCCTTTTATCTGCAGGCAGGGAACGACGACGTGGCGCAGGCCGATCTCGCCGGTCTGCGGGAGCGCTTGCTGGCGGCCTACGAATGGCTGATCGAGCGGACGATGACCGCAGCCGACATGAACGACGTCAAAGTGCTGCCCCAGCTTCACGCGCTGGTGTGGGGCAACAAGCGGGGCGTCTGACAAATGGCGCGTTTTTCAAACGAAACGGGGGAATATTGCATGGATAACCATCAGGAACGAGATCTTTCTTCGCTCACGCTGCTGGGCAACAAGCAGACGAAATACAGCTACACCTACGATCCCGATGTGCTGGAGACGTTTGACAACAAGCATCCGTACCGCGACTACTTTGTTAAATTCAACTGTCCGGAGTTCACCAGCCTGTGTCCGATTACCGGACAGCCCGACTTTGCCACCATCTACATCAGCTACATCCCGGACAAGAAAATGGTGGAGAGCAAGTCGCTGAAGCTGTACCTGTTCAGTTTCCGCAACCACGGTGACTTCCACGAGGATTGTGTCAACATCATCATGAACGACCTGATCAAGCTGATGGACCCGAAATACATCGAGGTGTGGGGCAAGTTCACCCCGCGCGGCGGGATTTCCATTGATCCGTACTGCAACTACGGCAGACCGGGCACCAAGTACGAGAAGATGGCGGAGTACCGCCTGATGAACCACGACATGTACCCGGAGAAGGTGGACAACCGCTGAAAGAACGGACAGGTGAAGCCGCGGCGCATACACCGCCACCGGCCCACCTCAAAAAAATGCCGGACGAGCCGATCGTCTGGCATTTTGCCTGTAAAAAACGTCCTGAAAAGAATGGGCGTGTTGCCATCCGGAGACACAATGAGACGCGGGCCGCCGCTTCGTCTCCCGCTAGCGTGCCGCCTGGGCCGCTTTCAGCAGCAGCGGCGCCTGTTTATTGTACTGGCGGACAAGCTGTTCGAGGTGCCGTTTTACCTCAGCCTGCGGAAGCGGAAGCGGCAGTTGGTCATACTCCCGGCCGTTCACCACGATGAGGGATCGCAGCATTTGTTGCTGCGCTTCGCTGAGCGTGGCGAAGGACAGCGGTTTCGGCTTGACGGCCGCCGCCTGTGTCCGCAGCAGCTCCTGGAAAAAGGACTGCAGGTATTCGGTGTAGTAGCTGTCTATCGACTGCTCAACACCTTTTATCCATCTCTCCCGCACCAGCCCCCGTTTTTCCGCCCAGTCCCGCAACTGCTGCTGGGTCAGAGACTGGCTCGTCTTTCCATTCACGACGTAATACATCAGCGCGAAGAAGTCGTCATCCGACAGGACAGCGCGGCGGGGATCGTCCTTGATGATCCCTTTGGCGATCAGCGCTTGCAGGACTTCGCGCTTCCCGGAATTGACCGGCAAGTTAAAGTAGAGCGCCAGGTTGGCGAAAAACACGCGCTCGCTGTTGTCCGCCTCCGGCCATCGGTACGGTTTGCCGAAGTCCGCCAGCTCAAGCGGATTGTTTCGCAACAGCTCCCTGTAGGCTGCAAACGCCTGCGGCGTCAGCGGACGATACGAGACCGCAGGCTTTTTCGTGAACAGCGCCGTGCGGAACACCTCCTGTCCGCTGCTGTTCAGGTAGCCAAAATGGCCCCCTGCGGTAAATACGAACGGCGGTGCCTGGTCGGGTGACAGGCCGAACTGGCTGAATACCTTGTCTGCCGGCTTTACGCTTTCGTATTTCGGCGGTGTCAACACGCGGAGGTCTGTCCCCAACAGGCCGTACAAACCGGTGCGCTGGTCCTGGTAGGCGACGAACCGCTGCCCGCCGACGGTTTTGATCACTTCCAGCGAGCGGTATCCGCCGTTTGTCAGCCGGTTTCCGTCTGCCGCGTAGACATCCCAACCGCCATTACCCTGAACGAAGACTAGTCCGCTATTGCTATCGACACGATAGCCGCTGATCCCCTCCAACCTGCGGGCGGCCCCGTCTCCCCCTGCGAACCACAGATCGCGTCTGCCGTCCTTCTGTACAAACACGAACAGCGCGCGCTCGTTTACCTGCCAGGCGGTAAAGCTGTGATAGCGAAAGTCGCTTTCCACCTGCAGGGAGTCGTTTGCGATCTTTACCAGCGCCAGTTCGCCCGTGTCGTTTTTTGTCCCGGCCGTGTAGATGGCTTCGCCAATGTCGATCAACATGATCGGCCGCTCGATGCTTTTATACCGAGCCGCGATCTTCACGTCTGTCGTCAGCATATTGCCATCGGGCGTGTACAGGTCTGCGGCATCACCGTCAACAGCGACCACGAGCTCGTGATCAGTGTACACGGACTGGTATGGCTTGCTGATTGGCTGCCTGGTCTCCTTTTCGATAATGACCACGTCCCCTTCCTTGTTGACAGACGCGGACAACGTGTCCGTAAGTGGGTAGATGGTCGGCTCGTTCGCATCCTGGGATGAGCCGTCCGATCGATAGATCCGCTGCTTGCCGTCTGGTCCGGTGACGGTGGCCGTTCCCGCGTACGAATCGTAGCTGATCAGCGTGTGTTCCGCAGGCGGCACGAGCAGACCCGCCTTCTGCGAATACAGCCCCACCTTTGTCCCGTCCTGCACGCTCACCATATTGTAATCGCCGATCGTGGTCACGGCGTCAAACCAGGCGTCCGGCTCCTGTACGGGCCTGCCCCACTCGCCCCGCAGGATGCCTTTCTTGCCGTCGGAGCGGACCAAAAGCCGTATCCCCGACACCCGTTCCACGCGCGGGTAGACAAACGGCACAACCGTTTCACCCCGGACGTTTTTGACGCCGTACAACCCGGTGGACGGGTCCTGTCCCAACACATAACCGCCGTGCAGGTACTCCGACTGCTTGAGCGCAAAGGAGGTTCCCCCGGCCGTCGAATGGTACGTGATGCCTCCCCCAGACACGGTGTAATAGGCGTCCGGCACATCACGCAGGACACCGACATCAGTAAAGCTGGGGGGAGCCAGCATGCCGTCTTTCCACAGGCCGACGCCCTCCTCAGCTTCCACGCGGAAGTAGCCGTTTTCCAGTGGAACCAGCGCCTTGTACTTGGGCTCCAGGAGGTATCGCCCGTTCAGGTCGATCAATCCCTGCTTGCCGCCGGATGCGATCCGGATGTACGCCGGTTTCAACCCGTTGTTCGGAACCAGCGAGGCGCGGGGCAGAGAAAACAAGGGCTTGAGGGTAACCGGATCGTACACGGTCAGTTTTTGGGCAGTGGTCGCCACCAGATAACGGACGCTTTCGTCTTCATCATCCGTTCCCCGTACCGCCACGTCCACCATTTCGATTTTCCCCTGGAACGGCGGCAGCAGCACCTTGCCGGACGGGTCCAGCAGCATGGAGGTGCTGCCGCCCATCGCAATCACCGTGGGGTATGTCCGGGACAGAAAATATGTGTGGGCGCCGGCAAATTTGCTTGGGGAAAGGGCCCGTTTCGGCAGATCAATGTACTGAAACCAGCCGCCTTTGCGGACGACGGCGATGTTTTTCCCGTCGGGGATGTCGGCATCATCCCAGACAGACGGCGTAATCTCCTTGCCGGTGCGACCGTCGAGAATCCCTTTTTTGCCGCCTTTGGTCACGACATAATAATCTCCCCGCTTGGCAGCATCGTCGAAAACCGCTTTGGTGACGAGCGAGCTGCCGTCGGTGAAGCCGATTTTGTAATCGGTTATATACGGATGAACAGTGCCCTGGCCGGCAGCCTGCCCGGTCGGCATCATCGCGCTCCATACCAGCGCGACGGACGTGACCAGGGCTGCGATTCGTTTGTTCACGTTGGGTCTCCCTTCTGTTTTGGCTGTCAATTGTAAGACGTTTCCGGACCAAAATGGTTGCGTTTCCGGTTTTCCGTATTCGCTCTGCTGCGCTCCGCTTATGACGACGGCAGGCAGTTTCGGCACATCGGTCTGCCTTCACATGCTGATAAGCAGCGACACGAGAATGGGGGTGCCAAAAGCGATACAGGACCGCGCCCGCCGGGGACTGCTCCCGGGACGGACCGGTCCTGCTTTTTGTGCCGATACATCACGTCGGCTCTCGCCTTGTCACACGGATGACGCGAACTGCTTGTCAAACCATTTGATCAGCGCCTGGGTGCCGCTGTCTTCCTCACCCTGCGCGGCCAGTTCCTCGTACAGCGATTTGGAGAGCTCCAATCCGGGGGTCATCAGCCCCATCTCCTTGGCCGCTTCCAGCGCGATGGTCATGTCTTTGATGAAATGCTTCACGTAAAAGCCGGGCGCGAAGTTGCCGGCGATCATCCGCGGCGCCAGGTTGCTGAGCGACCAGCTTCCCGCGGCTCCCGCCTCGATGCTCTGCAGCACGCGGGTGGGGTCCAGTCCGGCTCGTTTCGCGTACGCGATCGCTTCGCAGACGCCGATCATGTTGGTGGCGATGGCGATCTGGTTGCACATCTTGGTGTGCTGGCCGGCGCCGGGGCCGCCCTGCCGAATCACGTTGGTGCCCATCACCCGCAGGATCGGCTCCACCGCCGCATAGGCGTCCTCATCGCCGCCCACCATGATCGTCAGACGCGCTTCCCGAGCCCCCACGTCACCGCCGGAGACCGGCGCGTCCAAGGCAAAGAGCCCGCGCTTTTTCGCCTCTTCGTAAATCGTTCGGGCGAGCGACGGCTTGGACGTGGTCATGTCAATCAGGTAGGCGCCAGGCTTGGCATGATGCACGATACCATCCGCCCCCAGATAAATCTCTTCCACGTCTTTCGGATAGCCGACCATGGTGATGATCACCTGCGCCGCTTTAGCCAGGTCGGACACCCGGTCCATCCACGTCGCTCCCTGGGCGATCAACTCCTCCGCCTTTGCTTTGGTCCGGTTGTACACGAGTACGCGGTACCCCGCCTTTATCAAATGGGACGCCATGCTTTTCCCCATCACGCCGGTGCCGACAAATCCGATCACCACATCTTTGTTCTGTACTGTCATCGTTTCCGCTCCCTTCCGCTGATGGCTTGTTTCACACAGAGGGAACTTCTCCTGCCGCCGTCCAAAATCCTGCACGCCAGCGCCAACAGCGTGGCAATGCCATAATTGCCGGAATCAGCGCGTGGTTGACTACGGATTATACTGAATATTTCGAATACACATGCACCGGGTCGCACGGCTGCCTCGCTTCCTGCCTGATTTTCGGCACTACGGCCGGCCTCCACAATGCTGTCACATCCGCAAGTGTCCTTTGTCCGCTTCCGGGCCCAGCCGGATGCCGTAGCTTTTGATCTTCCGGTACAGCGTGTTGCGGCCGATGTGCAGCAGCCGGGCAGCCTGGGAGATGTTACCCCCGGTCGCCAGCAGCGCCTCCTCGATCGCTTTTTGTTCGTGACAGCGCAGCGAAGTCGGCGCATCATCCCGCATGGCGGGCTCGTCTATGATCACGTGCTCCGGCCTGATAACTGCTCCCTCCGCCAGAAACGACGCTTGCTGAAGCACGGCCAACAGCTCCCGGATATTGCCGGGCCAGGAGTGCCTGCACAGCTTGTCCAGCGCTTCCGGGGACAGCTCTGCCGGCGTGTCTGCATGCTTGCGCAGAAGGTGTCCGGCCAATTGTCGAAGATCACTGCGCTCTCGCAGCGCGGGCAAATGCAGAATAATGCCTTTTAGCCGGTAGTACAGATCAGCCCGAAAACGGCCCGCCTGCACCTCAGCCGGCAGGTTCCGGTGCGTGGCGGCGATGACGCGGACGTCCACCCGTCTGGCCACGGCACTGCCCACGGGCGTGACCGTTTTTTCCTGCAGCACCCGGAGCAGCGCAGCCTGTGCACGGAGGGACATGTCTCCGATCTCGTCGAGAAAGATCGTTCCCCCGTTGGCCGCGACAAACTTGCCCGGACTCCCTTCTTTTTGCGCGCCGGTAAACGCTCCTTTCTCGTATCCGAACAGTTCGCTCTCGATCAGGGTGTCAGGAATGGCACTGCAGTTGACCGCCACAAACGGCCCCCGTCCGCTGGCCGCATGGATCGCCTGGGCGAACAGCTCCTTCCCGGTCCCGCTCTCCCCGGTGATCAGGACGGCCAGCGAGCTCCCTGCCGCTTTTCGGGCCAGCTCCTTGGCCCGGAGGATGGCCGGACACTCTCCGTAGATGTCGGCAAAGGTATACGGGCCCCGCTCCTGCCGGGATGCCTTTTCCCTGGAATGGCTTGTCCCGATCGCAACAGAGCGGTAGACTCGCTGTGTCTCGTCCTTGATCGGGATCACCTGGAAGTGGGATTTGGGCGAAAAGGTTTGACCGAGGCAATCTTCTCCCAGGAGGCGGAGGGCAGCCCGGTTGGCGCCGGTCACGCGCCGGTCGGCGTCCAGCGTCAGCAGCGGCAGCGGATGGTGGTCAGACACTGCTTCCAGCTGCCGCAGCGTAATCAGCTGCTCCTTTTCCATCTCTTCGATCATGAAGCGGTTTTGCAGCAGTTCGGCGGCAAGCGGCGCAAAAGTCGCAATCACCGGGTGGAACCGGTCGTGCAGACCGCTGATGTTGATGACCCCGAGAAAGTCCCCGTTTTTGCCGTACAAGGGGGCCGAAGCGCAGGTGAGGAAGCGGTTTTCCACAAAATAATGCTCGCTTCCCCTTACGAACGCCGGCTTTTTCTCCTCGATCGCCACTCCGATGGCGTTCGTTCCTTTTCTCGATTCGTGCCAGTTGGCGCCCACCTGAAGCTGCACCTGAGCGGCGCGGTTGGCAAATTCAGCATCGCCGCTGGCATACAGGATCGTCCCCTCCCGGTCGGTCAAAAAGACGACGCAGCCAAACTGCCGGATGACCGGATACAGCTTGGAAAAGACCGTTTCGGCATGGCTGACCAGAGAGCGGTGCCGGTCGATCAGTTCCTTGATCAGCGTGCCGGTAATAATCTGGTCATCCGCCTTGTCATCCGGTTTGAGCCCGCGTTCATGAGAGCGCTTCCACGACAAGGCAACATCAGGCGGGAAGTCTGACAGAGACACCTGATCGAACATCAATAGGCCTCCTTTCCGATCATTACGTACTTCTATGGTACCATAATCGTCCGAATCTTATAAATGTTCCGTTTTGGAGCACCGCTGTTCCATTATGGCACAGGCAGCCGGAGCAATGTTCCACATTTCGCCTGAAAACGACGCAGATTACGGAGTTGGCATCTTCCTTGCACATGGATAGAGGCAGCTGCCATCAACAAATTCATCAACATTTTTCATGAGGAGGGGTATTCCATGATCTATGCGCAACCCGGACAGGACGGCGCGAAGGTGACGTTCAAGAAACGCTACGAAAACTACATTGGCGGTCAGTGGGTCCCGCCTGTAAAAGGGGAGTATTTTGAAAACGTTTCCCCCGTCAACGGCGCGGTCTTTTGCGAAGTGCCCCGCTCCACCGCCGAAGACATCGAACTGGCGCTGGATGCCGCCCATGCCGCCAAAGCCGCGTGGGGCCGGACGTCTACAGCGGAGCGCGCCCGCGTGCTCAACCAAATCGCCGACCGGATGGAAGCCAACCTGGAGATGCTGGCGGTGGCGGAGACCTGGGACAACGGCAAGCCCATCCGCGAGACCCTGGCTGCCGACTTGCCGCTGGCGATCGACCATTTCCGCTACTTCGCCGGCTGCATCCGCGCCCAGGAGGGAACGCTGGCGGAGATCGACGCCAATACCGTCGCCTACCATTTCCACGAGCCGCTCGGCGTCGTCGGCCAGATCATTCCGTGGAACTTCCCGCTGCTGATGGCCGCCTGGAAGCTGGCTCCGGCGCTGGCCGCAGGCAACTGCGTCGTCATCAAGCCCGCTGAACAGACGCCCGCCTCCATCCTGGTCCTTCTGGAGTTGATCGGCGATCTGTTGCCCCCGGGCGTGCTGAACGTCGTCAACGGCTTCGGACTGGAAGCCGGGAAGCCGCTCGCATCCAGCAGCCGCATCGCCAAGATCGCCTTCACCGGAGAGACGACGACGGGCCGCCTGATCATGCAGTACGCATCCCAGAACATCATCCCCGTCACGCTGGAGCTGGGCGGCAAGTCGCCCAACATCTTCTTCCCCGACGTGTTTGCCAAGGACGACGCGTTTTTGAACAAGGCGATCGAAGGATTCGTGCTGTTTGCGCTCAACCAGGGGGAAGTGTGCACATGCCCGTCCCGCGCCCTGATCCACGAATCGATCTACGAGCCGTTCATGGAAAGAGCGCTGGCCCGTGTCAAGGCGATCAAGCAGGGCAATCCGCTGGACACGGAGACGATGATCGGCGCGCAGGCCTCTACCGAACAGATGGAAAAAATCCTCTCCTACATCGACATCGGCAAGCAGGAAGGCGCGGAACTGCTGACCGGCGGCGAACGGCAGTCGCTCGGCGGCGGTCTGGAAAACGGCTACTACATCCAGCCGACCGTCTTCAAGGGGCACAACAAGATGCGCATTTTCCAAGAGGAAATCTTCGGTCCGGTGGTGGCTGTGACCACGTTTGCCAGCGAAGAAGAGGCGCTGTCCATCGCCAATGACACGCTGTACGGCCTCGGTGCCGGTGTCTGGACGCGGGACATCAACACAGCCTTCCGCATGGGCCGGGGCATTCAGGCCGGTCGCGTCTGGACCAACTGCTACCACGCTTACCCCGCCCACGCCGCGTTCGGCGGGTACAAGCAGTCCGGCATCGGACGGGAAACGCACAAGATGATGCTGGAGCACTACCAGCAGACGAAAAACCTGTTGGTCAGCTACAGCCCCGATGCGCTGGGCTTCTTTTGAGAAGACGATGGCCAACGTGCAGAAGGTGCTGGCTACCGACGCCGCGCTGGCGCTGATCGAACGGCTTAAAGCCAAGTACGGCCCGCTGATGTTTCACCAATCGGGCGGCTGCTGCGACGGCAGTTCGCCGATGTGCTACCCGGCAGGAGAGTTTCTCATTGGCGACAGTGACGTGCTGTTGGGTGAAATCGGCGGATGTCCCTTCTACATGAGCCGGGCCCAGTACGAATACTGGAAGCACACACGGCTCGTGATCGACGTCGTCGAAGGCCGCGGCGGCATGTTTTCCCTGGAAGGGCCGGAAGGGGTGCGCTTTCTCACCCGCTCCAGCCTGTTTACCCCGGAAGAGTATCAACAGCTTCAAGACGAATGGAACCGCTGAATACGCAGCCCGGATCGCCGTGATCCGGGCTGTTCGCCATCCTCCGGGAGCAGGAGCGCCCCCGGGCAGAAAAAAAGCCGATGTTCCAAATGAACATCGGCTGCTTTCCTCACTACTCGATCTTGCCCAGGAAGGTCGTCTTGTCCTTCTCGTATTTGTAAATGAACACATCGGCAAATACGTTGTCCCCTTTGTCGTCAAACGAGACCTTGACGAACTGCCCCTGAAAATCCTTTGTGTTGTGAACCGCCTCCAGCACCTGCTCGCGGGTCGGCTTTTTCCCGCCGTTGGCCTTGATCGCCTGCTTGATGCCGTTGAGGATCACATTCATGGAGTCAAAGGCGTATACGGAGTAGGTTTCCGGCTTTTTCCCCATCGCCTTTTCGTACTCCTCCGCCCATTTTCGCCCCTCTTCCGTCTGCTTCACGTCCCCTGCCAGCGAGGTGAACACCACGCCTTCAGCCGCCTCCGGTCCCGCGATCTTGATCAGATCGGGGGAGTCGATGCCGTCGCCGCCCATAAAGATCCCCTTGAAGCCTTTTTCCCGCGCCTGCTTGACGAGGATTCCGGCCTCCGGATAAATGCCGCCAAAATAGATCATGTCAGGGTTTTTCGCCACCACCTGGTTAATCACAAAGTTGTAGTCCTTCTCCCCCTGATTGACACCTTCATAGCCCAACACCTGCACGCCGTCCTTTTCAAACTGGGCCTTCACCTGGTCGACGAGCCCCTGCCCGTACGCCGTTTTGTCGTGCAGCAGGAAGACGGATTTGACGCCGAGCGTTTCCTTGGCGTATTTGGCGCCTTTGGGCCCCTGCGCGTCGTCGCGGGCACAGATCCGGTGTACGGTCTTTTTGCCTTCCTCCGTCAGCTGCACGCCGCTGTTGGCGGGTGAGACCATCACCAGGCTGCCCGTCTCGTACTTCACGGAGGCGGGGATGGCTACACCGGTGTTGAAATGGCCGACCACGCCGAGCACATCCGGGTTGGAGACCAGCATCTCCGCATTGGTCACGCCAATTTTCGGATCGGCCTGGTCGTCCTGCGGATACAACTGCAGGTCAAATCCCATCTGCTTGAACTCGTCCTGCTGCAAGCGCAGGGCGTACTCCGCCCCTGTCTTGATCGAGTCGCCGACTGCTGACTGAGAGCCGGACAGGGGGCTTTGCGTCGCAATCAAAATCCTGTTGGCGGACGACCCGCTCCCCGCGCCAGCCGCCTCCCCGGCTTGTCCAGTTTGACCGGCTTGTCCGGACGGTGAGCTTTGCGGGCTGCAGCCGGCGATGGAAACGGCAGCGAGAAGCAGCGGAATGAGGATGGACGCGCGCTTTTTACGTCTCATGATGTGTACCCCCTCGGTTAATATGTCTAATAATTCTATGAATTTAAATATATGAGAAAATATAGACTTCATGTTCTGACAACCTGTCCAATCATTTGTGCAAAAAATCTGACAAAACATCTCTTGAAATGAACATTCGTATTGGGGTACATGCGCATCTGGCGGTCAGCGCCTGGTCCGCTCGTTTCACGTCGGGTTGGGCAAAATCGCCACCGCCACGCCGCGCGGCGACTTTACCATCATCAACAAAGTCCCGTACCCAAACTCCTACCCGGGCGGCCCGCTCAGCGTGTTCGGCACCTACTGGCTGGGGCTGAGCAAGCCTCATTACGGCATCCACGGCACCAACAACCCGGCCTCGATCGGCAAGTACGTCTCCCGCGCCTGCATCCGCATGCACAACCGGGACGTGGAGTACCTGGCCAAACGGGTGCCGATCGGAACGCCGGTGAAAATCCGCCCGTAGCCGGACGCCGGACAGACAAAAGGCACAGCTTCCTGTTTGGATGCTGTGCCTCAGCGTGTAGACAAAGTCCGTCGCGCATGGGTGATCGGGCCCGCTCGCTCTCTTGACGACCAGCAAAGAAGGTGGCAGTGTCCGCTTCAAAACGCGCGGGCAGGGAAATCTGGCCGTTTCACTGGATGTCATCGATAAAAATCTTCACCTGTTCCGAGCGGCTCTCATACAATTTGTCCTTGTAAGATTTCCATGCCGTTTGAAAGGACTCAGGGTCTCCAGAGGCATTTGGCAGTACCCCGTCTTGGACGAGTTTATTCAGCAAATGTTCGATGCTGAGCTGGCTTTTGTACGCTTCCGGAGCATGCTTCTCCCAGTATTCATCTTCACGCAGACCGGTCAGGGCTATGACCTGCTGCTGAAACGCTTTTGCTTTTTCATCGGCTGTACTTTCCAGAATGTGTCTCATCTCGTCGGAATACGCTCTGGCCTGCTCCAGACTGACCGCTACCCCTTGCTTTTCAGCCTCCAGCAGCAGCAACTTTTCGATGATCAAATCTTTTAACAACTCACTGTCGGACAATTCATCTTTACGGTTATTGAGTTGTTGATTGGCCCGCATGTACGCCTTGTAGGTCTGAAACTCCCCGCTCGTGATGCCGATATGTTCAACCTGGGCAATGTATCTGTCTTTTGTGGCTTGGATCTCCTTCAGCTCTGCGCTGAGTGAACGAAATATGTCAGATTTCTCTTCCGTTGCGAAAGAATAAAACACCCATGCAGAGCATGCCAGAACCACTGCGGACAGAGAAATCACCAGTTTTTTCATCGGCTTTTCCCCCCCCACTAATTACTCCCATATATTGTAACGCCTTTGTGTTAGCAAATGTTTCCTAATCTTCAAGGTTTTCTTGCAGCAAAGGCAATATCGCCGCAATCCCATAAAAAAAGCAGATCACCTTGAAGCCTGGCAGCTTGGTGATCTGCTCATTTTTGCAGTTGCGCCTCCCCATAGCAGGGAACGGGAACGTCTGTTGTACAGGGCCAAAAGCGCGGCAACGCTTTGGGCGAATCCGGCTGTTCGCACCGGACCGCGTCCGATCCGCACCGGATCATGCTCAGATGGAGTAGGCATGCGCTTGATTGTTGGCGAAAAACGGCTCCTCTACCCGCGCACCCAGGATTCTGTCCAGAATCACCCGCTCATAGTGGGCAAAACCGTTGTCCTTCACCCGGGGCCGGGCCAGGTTGATCTTGATGTCCATCGCCACCTTTCCCTCTTCCAGGAGAACCACACGGTCGGCCAGGGCGACTGCTTCGCTCACGTCGTGCGTCACCAAAATGGCGGAGAATCCCTGTTCCAGCCACAGCTTTTCGATCAACCGCTGCATCTCGATCCGGGTCAGCGCATCCAGCGCGCCCAACGGCTCATCCAGCAGAAGCAGCCGGGGCTCTCCCGCCAAGGCGCGGGCCAGTGCGACGCGCTGCCGCTGCCCGCCGGACAGGACGCGGGGCCATTCGCCGGCGCGTTCGGACAGACCGACAAGACGCAGCGCTTCTTCCGCTGTCCGCTTCGCTCCCGCCCTGATCCCGAGCGCCACGTTGTCGATGACCTTTTTCCAGGGGAGCAGTCTGGAGTCCTGAAACATGATGCGCACCTCCGGGTGCAGGCCGTAGAGGGGCTGGCGATCCACGTAAATCTGTCCTTCCGTCGGCTGGTCCAGGCCGGCAATCATCCGCAGCAGCGTGCTTTTTCCGCATCCGCTCCGCCCGACGACGGCGACGAATTCGCCGGGCTGCATCGCAAGCCGCACCTGCCGCAGCACCCGGGTGGCGCCAAAAGCCTTGCCCACATCCTGCACATCGAGTGACATGCCGTAATTCGCATTCATACCATCACCCCCACGCCGGATCACCGCTTGCTGTAGCTCGGATGCCACTGCAGCCACCTTCCTTCGATCGCCTTTGCGATGCTGTCGGACAGTTTGCCCAACAGCGCGTACAAGAGTATGCTCAGCACGACGACATCCATCTGCATGAACTCACGGGCATTGGTGGCCATGTAGCCGATGCCGGAATCGGAGGCGATCGTTTCCGCCACGATCAGCGACATCCACATGACTCCGAGTGCGTAGCGGACCCCTACCAGGATGGAGGGAAGCGCCCCCGGCAGGATGACGTTCCAGAACAGAGCGAATCCGCTCAGCCCGTATACCCTGCCCATTTCCAGCAGACCGTGATCTACTGTGCGGATGCCGTGAAAGGTGTTGACGTAAATGGGAAACAAGACGCCCAGCGCGACGAGAACCAGTTTTGCTTCCTCTCCGATCCCGAACCACAGGATCACCAGCGGGATCAAGGCCAGATGAGGAATCGTGCGCACCATCTGCACCGATGTGTCCAGCAGCTTTTCGGCAGGGGGAAACACCCCGTTGAGCAACCCCAGGAAAAAGCCGAGGCCGCCGCCGATCAAAAAGCCGATCAGAGCCCGCTTGGCACTGGCTGCTATATAGTCAAACAGTTCCCCGTCCTGAACCAATTGCACCGCCGCCTCCACTACATGGACGGGCGTCGGCAGAACGCGCGTAGAGATGATCCCCCAGTCGCCGAGCACCTGCCACACGAGAATGACCAGAAGCGGAATGCTCCAGGGAATTACGTGCGCCAGGCCGCGTGTTTTCAACGTCAAACGCATGGCGAATCTCCTCCCGGGCCCAAGATGATGTCAGCCATGGGCGACCACGCTCCGGGACGAGACTTTTTCTCGGGAAAACGGTCATTGCCGATGATTTCACCAGCCGGAGCTTCCGGCGTTCGATTCGCCAGCGGCAGATGCGGAAACAGCAGTTCCGCTACTCGATACGCCTCTTCCAGGTGGGGATAGCCGGAAAAGATAAACGTCTCGATGCCAAGCTCGGCGTACTCCAACATGCGGGCGGCGACAGTCTGCGGGTCGCCCACGAGCGCGGTCCCCGCCCCGCCTCTGACCAGACCGATGCCGGCCCACAGGTTGGGGCTGATCTCCAGATCGCTGCGGTTGCCGTTGTGCAGCCGAATCATCCGCTTTTGACCTTCGGAGTCGTAGTTGGCGAGCGCTTGCTGCGCCGTGCGGATCGTTTCTTCATCCAGGTGCTTGATCAGCTGTTCGGCGGCGTCCCACGCTTCCCGTTCCGTTTCCCGGACGATCACGTGCAGGCGGATGCCAAATCGGACGGTACGCCCGTTTGCTTCCGCCAGCGCGCGCACCTTCCTGATTTTTTCCGCCACCTGCTGCGGCGGCTCTCCCCATGTGAGATACACATCCACGTGTTCGGCCGCCACTTTGAGCGCCGCCTCGGACGAACCGCCAAAGTACAGCGGCGGATACGGTTTTTGGAACGGGGGAAACAGCAGACGCCCATTTTTCACATGCAGATACTCACCTTGAAAATTGACCTGTTCTCCTCTTAACAACGAGCGCCAAATGGTGAGAAATTCATCCGTCAATGCGTAACGGTCATCATGGGACAGATGGAGACCGTCCCCGGCCAGCTCGACCGGGTCGCCGCCCGTCACCACGTTGATTAACAGACGGCCGTCGGAAAAGCGGTCGAGGGTGGCCGCCATGCGGGCTGCCGCCGCAGGAGAAACAATCCCGGGCCGAACTGCCACGAGAAACTTCATCTGCCGGGTGGCCGCGATCAGGGAAGATGCCACCACCCACGCGTCCTCGCATGACCGTCCCGTAGGCAGCAGGGCACCGCTGAACCCCAGCTCATCCGCCGCCTGGGCGATCTGACGCAAATAGTTGAACGTGACGGGACGCCCCCCTACGGATGTTCCCAGATAACGGCCATCCCCGTGAGTCGGTATAAACCAAAAGACTTCCATGAGCCCACTCCCTTTCTCTTACCGTGCTGGTCGATAAATTGCTTCCTGGACGGAAATGTTTTGCGGAATCAGCTTCAGGGCGAAATACGTATCAGCTATTTCCTGCTGCCCTTTCACAATGACGTCGTCAATCGGCTGAAGCCCGTACTCTCTGCGTTTCGCCGCCTTCTCCAGCGCGGCTGCGTCGATTTTCAACAGCGGCGCCAGCAGCTGGGCCACTTCCTTGGGATGTTCGTTGGCCCACGCGCTCACGTGCTCCACTTCTTCGAGCAATACGTGGATTATGTCGCCATGCTCCTCGGCAAAGCGTTTGGAGGCGAGGTAGAAATCGCGGTCCTCCGCCAGGCCTACGCCGTTGGCCAGCACCCGGACCTTGCCGGTGATCTCGATGTCGGCGAAATAGGGGTCCCACACTACCCACGCGTCGATTTTTCCCTGCTCAAACGCAATGCGTGCATCGGCCGGGGACAAAAACGACAGGGTCACGTCGCTGTACTGGAGGTTGGCCTTTTCCAGCGCCTTCACCAGCAGGTAATGAGCGCTGGACCCCTTGGCCAGGCCGATGTTCTTCCCTTTCAAGTCGGCCAGCGTGCGTATGCTGGACTCATGTTTGACGAGGATCGCAGAGCCTTCGGACTTTGCCTTGCCCGCAGCCACGTACACCAGGGGAGAGCCTGCCGCCTGGGCAAACACGGGAGGAGAATCGCCTGTTCGCCCGACGTCAAGATTGCCCGAGCTTAGCGCTTCCAGCAGCGGAGGACCGGCCGGAAACACGTGCCAGGTCACGTCGTATCCCCGTTCCTTCAATCGTTTTTCCAGGGTGCCGCGCTCTTTAACGATGTTCAGCGGATCCCCTTTCTGGTAGCCAATGCGCAGGACCTTCGCCGTTTCTTCCGATTGGGCAGCGGCCTGCCCCGCGCTTTCGCGGCTGTCCCCGGAGCAGCCGGTCAGAAAGGCGGCCGCCAGAAACAGTCCTGCGAGAAAAGCGGCAGCAGCACGGGTCCGCGGGTTTTTCCGTGAATCTGTGAGTGTCAGCACGGGTTTCCTCCTCTCATCAAATGTGGAGTATCAACAAAAAGGCTCCCACATGCTTGCATCAGAGCAAACAGGCAGGAGCCTTCAGTTGACTGATCGGCTGCGGATGTTTTATTTTTTGAACCCGGTGTCGTTGCTTACGATACAGTCTATTCCAACTATTCATACCTGTCAAGTATGTTTTTGGCACGAGCAAAGGGAGTGAGGGATATGGCTGTTGCCGTAACAGCTCATTCCCTGCACTCCGGCATGGCGCTGGCCACCCGGGATGGGACCGGCCCCGCAGCATGGGGACGAAACTGCCATGTCGCCCATCATCATTTTCGCATATTGCGCTTTTCAGCCAGCTCGACGTAATACCCGGTTTCCTTCGCCACATCCTGCGTAAACTGGGCCGAGTCGGCATAGTCCGGCTCCACCTGTATGCCGTGCAGCTTTTTCACAAATGCGGGGTCGTTCACCATTTTCGCCACGGCTTCTTCCCACTTGTTGATCACGTAGTCGGGTGTCCCCTTGGGAAAAGAGACCCCGGTCCACCAGAACACGGTCAGCCCTTTTACTCCCTGCTCTTCGGCGGTGGGAACGTCGGGGAGAAACGGGCTGCGCTCGCTGCCGGACACCGCGAGAATCCTCACTTTCTTTGCCTGGAGCATGGGATTGATCTCGCCGACAGTATGGACAGCGAGGATCGCGTGTCCTCCCGCCACTTTGGGCAGTGAATCGGACGCGCCCTTCGTCACAATCATCCGGGTCTTGGTAAAATCAGCCCCGATCGCGTCCATCCATTCCGCCACACCGAATGCGGAAAATCCGGCAGGTCCGACGGAGGTCCAGGTCAACTGTTCCGGGTGCTGTTTCACCCATTGGGAGAATTCGGCGAAGTCCTTCCACGGCGCATCTGCCTTGACCGCGAACGCCAGCGTCCCTTTTCCGATCCGGGCGGCGTACACCTGGTCCTCATTGGTGATCAGGGGCTGTTTCATCCCCGCCGACAGCATGGACGTGTTGGAAACGTTGACGGCCAGCGCCGTGTAGCCGTCGTTTTTCGCCTGTTTCAGAGCGTACTGCGCCCCGACCGTGCCGCCGCCCCCCGGTTTGTTGACGACGACGACCGGCTGCCCCCACTCTTTGCTCAAATAATCTGCCGCAGCCCGGGCAACCAGATCTACCCCGCCCCCGGCGGAATAGGGAACCACGTACTCAATCTGTCTGTCGGGATAGACGGGAGCCGCCTGACCGGCAATGGCCTGCGTCTCAGAGCCGACATCGGGTTGGGCAACGTCCGCGCCGCAGGCCGTCACCGCCACGGCTGCCAGGCAGGAGATGATCCCGCCGATCCATTTCCCATATGCTTTCAAACAACACTCCTCCTGTACAACAAGCTGCTCTCAATGATGCTAGGCCACGTCCGCGCCGTGTTGATGCTCTTCCCGTACCCGCTTTTGCGTCCGCCTGTTGAGCGCGAGGGAGACCAGCATCAGAGCGGCTGCCGCCAACAGGATGACCAGCGAGATGGGGCGCTCCAGCACGATTGCCACATCGCCGGACGACATGACCATCGTCTGGATAAACGACTCCTCCAGCAGCGGTCCGAGAATAAAGCACAACACCAGCGGCACGACCGGCCAGCGGTAGGTGTGAAACAGGTAGCCCAGCCCGCCGAACGCAAAGGCCACCGCCACGTCAAACAGGCTGTTTCGCACGCTGTACGCCCCGATGGTGCACAGCATCAGAATGACGGGCGCCATGATGCCGTACGGAACCTTCGTCAGTTTGACCCACACCCAGACCAGCGGCAGATTGAGTACCAGCAGCATCGCATTGCCGACGAACATGGACGCGATGACCGTCCAGACAAAGAGCGGGTGCTGCTCAAACAGCACGGGACCGGGCGTCAAACCGTAGATCATGAATCCGGCCAGCAGGATGGCCAGCGGCGGGGAAGAGGGAATGCCCAGGGAAAACAGGGGAATAAACCCGGCGCTGCTGGTGGCGTTGTTGGCCGCTTCCGGTGCAGCCACGCCCTCGATTGCACCCTTGCCAAACTGCTCCGGATGCTTCGACACTTTTTTCTCCAGATCGTAGGCGAGAAACGAGGTGATCGCGGCGGAACAGCCCGGCAGCAGCCCGAGGAAAAACCCAACCAACCCTCCTCTGATCGTGGGCGCGGCGCACTTTTTCACATCATTTTTTGACGGGTAAACGCTGCCGCGCGCGCCGATGACGGTGGCAATCCGCTTTTCCCCGATTCCCTTCAGCACTTCGGCAATCGCAAACAGGCCGATAATAATGCTGATCATGTCAAACCCGCCGCTCAGCAGAGGGATGCCGTAGTCAAACCGGGGCATCCCGGAAGACGGCCCCAGTCCCACCAGCGACAGCGTATATCCGAAGGCCCCCATCAAAAACCCCTTGATCAAGGAGCCTCCCGACAAGCTGACCATCAGCGTCAGGGCCAGGATCATCAGGGCAAAGTATTCGGGAGGACCAAACTTCAATGCCTGGTCTGCCAGGACGGGCGCAAAACAGACCAATCCGACGACGCCCATGATCCCGGCCGCAAAGGAGGCGATGGCCGAAATGCCGAGGGCCGCCCCCCCTTTTCCCTTCTTCGCCAGCGGATAGCCGTCCAAACAGGTGGGGACCGACGAAATCTCTCCGGGGATGTTGAGGAGAATCGCCGTGGTCGATCCGCCGTACATGGCGCCGTAGTAAATGCCGGCCAGCATGATGATCCCCTGCGTCGGTTCCATTACGGCGGTGACGGGCAGCAGGATGGAGATGGCGGACGTGGGCCCCAATCCTGGCAGCACCCCCACAAACGTGCCAACCAGTGCGCCAAGTGCGGCCACAAGCAGGTTTTCCGGCGTAATCGCCTGTGCGAATCCAGCCAACAACAGGTGTAAGGTGTCCATGTTATCGCGTCCCTTTCACAGAAAAAATCCAGCAGGAAACGACATCTGCAGCCACATGATGAAAACCACGTACAGGCATCCAGTCAGGACCGCAGCCGAGGCGATGGCCGTCCCCCATCCGTACCTGCCGACGACACGGAATAGAATCGCCGACACGATCATCGTCGCTGTCAGGTAGCCGACGATGTCAATCAAAAGGCAGTACGCTCCCAATAGAGCCAGGCAGCGGAATATGCTCGTTCGGTGCGGCGACGGCGGTTCTTTGTCCCGCTCCTGATCCCGGAACGAGCGAACCAGCAGGACCGCACCCAACAGCAGAAATCCGAGCCCCAGAATGGCCGGCAGCGTATGATCGCCCACATATGGGGACAGGGCGTAGGCCCGCAGCCGATACGCCTCCAGAATGACCACAACGCCCGCAATGATAGACAACACGGCCCCCAGAAAGTCAGGTACGTTGTACGGAAGTCTCACGTCATCACCTCGCCATGCGGAAGCCCTTCTTGCTGCACGTCCCTGACTGTCAGCGACGGCCGCAAGTCATACCACAGCCTATGGCACAGGCGCCCAATGTGTGCCGGCAATCGAGTAGGAGGGGGTGGCTAACCCCCGTCCTCTCACACCACCGTACGTACCGACCGGTATACGGCGGTTCACCAAGCTTGACGAAGTGTGAAATATCGCTGTATCAAACTCATCAGCCCTTGTTGTTGCCAGTAGGCAATACCAAGGGCTTTGTGCATGTGCGGGGATTTTGTTGTCCGCCACGCCCCCTTTCGGGTGTTTGCGATTTCCAGTGCTCTGTTGTGAGAAAATCCAAGCGAACGAAGTTCGCGGTACCTCGTACGAACTCGTTTCCACTGCGTCCATAGACAGAGCCGGAGCCTTCGGCGAATCCATTCCTCTATTCGCAGAAGATGGGTTTTCGCCTCGGCCAGCGCAAAATACCCGATCCATCCCATGAGGTATTGGTTGAGTTTTTGAATCCTCTCCTGCATGGCCATGCTTCGATGTGGGTTGGTTAATTGGCGAATTCGTCCTTTTAACCGGGTGATCGATTTGGGATGCAGACGTATCCGCGCTTCCTTTCCCGGAATAAAGCTAAAGCCGAGGAACTTCCGGTTGCACGGGCGGTCCACCGCACTTTTCTGTTGATTTACCTTGAGTTTGAGAACCCTGGTCAAGTATCGCTCCACACTTGCCTTTACACGTTCACCCGCACGTTTGGAGCGGACGTAGATGTTGCAGTCGTCCGCATAGCGGCAGAAACGGTGTCCCCTTTTCTCCAACTCCTTGTCCAGGTCGTCTAGCAGAATGTTGGCCAACAGCGGACTTAAGGGGCCACCTTGCGGCGTGCCCTCTTCCGTCGTGACACACACTCCGTTGACCATGACTCCGGATTGCAGATAAGCGCGAATTAGTTTAAGAAGGCGCTTGTCCTTCACCTTGCGGGCAACCCGGCTCATTAGGATATCATGGTTGACCCGGTCGAAGAACTTCTCCAAGTCGATGTCGACCACATACCGGAATCCTTCGTTGATGTACTGTTGTGCTTTCCGCACAGCACTGTGAGCACGGCGGCCTGGACGGAACCCGAAGCTGGAGTCGGAGAACTCTGGGTCGAATATGGGAGTCAATACCTGCAGGATGGCCTGCTGGATGAAGCGATCTACCACGGTAGGGATGCCTAGCAATCGTATTCCCCCGTCAGGTTTCGGGATTTCGACCCTGCGGACAGGAGACGGCTTGTAGGTTCCCTTCTCGATTTGCGACCGGATGGTCGCCCAGTGCTGACGAAGGTAGTCGCGCAGTTGTTCGGTTGAAACACCGTCGATTCCCGCAGCACCTCTGTTGGCCTCCACTCGTTTGAGAGCGGCCATGAGGTTGTCCCGTGACAGCACTTTCTCCAGCATGCCCCTGACGATACTCCTCTCTTCGCACACATGTTGCTAAGCTTGCCGTACGATGCTCAGCCCTTCTCTGTACCCTCGGGGCTTCACCCCTACTATTCAGAGGAAGTTCCATTTCGGAATTCTGCTTCGACGCACCGTATCGAAAGGGATTAGAACATGTGTTGACTTGATGTTCGGCCCTTCCTCCTTCGAGCGTCCTCTATCGGAGTACTATGGCCTCTGCTGACTTCTGCATGTTCAGCGCCCCCTCGCGGAGACGGTTGCCAACGGTAGTAGGCGTATCATGCAGACCTCCCCGGGTAAGGACGGTAACTTTCGTCCCATGTACCTGCCCAATTTACTGCTGCACTCCTTGGCTGTATGGGGCTTCACCTTGTTCGGCAGGCTCGCCCGAGTACAACAGCCTCAAATTGGGTTCGTGTACCTCAGGTCAGGACTTTGCCGCCGGCTTCCTTCAGATTCCGCCTCACGGCGGACACCCTTGCCTTAAGCTAACGGTTGGTACAGCCAACCCCCGTTCGGGACTTTCACCCTATAGCTACCGCCCATGCCGGGCGCACCAACAAAAATCCGAGGCACTCGTACACCTCGGATTTCTTCTATTCCCCTGATGCAAAATCAGCCCGCGTCCTTGACCCGGGAGGGCAGCATGACGGTAAAGCTGGACCCTGCGCCCTCCTCGCTTTCCACGCGAATCCGGCCGCCGTGGGCATCCACGATCCACTTCGCGATGGACAGGCCCAAGCCGGTGCCTTCCATCTTTCGGGAACGCATTTTGTCCCCGCGGTAAAACCGGTCGAAGATGAAGGGAAGATCCTCCTTGGCAATGCCGATGCCGGTATCGGCCACGACCATCGTGACCCAATGGTTGTCCCGTCTGCACGTGACCTTGATCGTTCCTTTTTCTTTCGTGTATTTCAAAGCGTTGTCCAGGAGAATCACCAGCAGTTGGTACAGCCGTTCCCCATCTCCGCACATGTCCAGCGGCTGCTCGATGTTTGCCTGCACGTCAATCTCCTTCAGCTCGGCAAGCTGCTGAAAGGACTGCACCGCTTTCCACGCCAGCTCGTCCATTCGGACGTGCTGCTTCATAATCTGCAGTTCGTTGGAATCAGAGCGGGCCAGGGTGAGCAAATCGGATACCAGCTTGTTCAACCGCTTCGTCTCTTGTATGCTGACCCAAATATTTTCGCTTTCCTGTTCAATCGTATGGTCGGGATTGCGGAACAGCCGTTCGAGATGAACGAGAATGACCGACAGCGGCGTGCGCAGTTCGTGGGAGGCGTCCGCGATAAAACGCTGCTGCTTCTCCCACGACAGTTGAATGGGAATCAGTGCCCTCTTGGCAAGGAACAGCCCCGCGAAGACAGCGATCACGATGCTGACCACACCGCCGATTCCCAACACGTACAGGAGGGTGTTCAGCATTTTTTCTTCCGGTTCCAGGTTGACCACCATCTGGATCCGTTTCACCTTCCACACCCGTCCCTCCGCGAACACCCGCTTGTCGATGGACAAGGTGTAGACGCGGTAGGTCTGCCCGTCCACCGTCAAGGTTTCAATGCCATCCGCCACTCCGTCCGGCCGGAACTTCAGCAGTTCTGCCGGGTCGATGGAGTCGCCGTATTCCTTGCGAATCAGCTCTCCCCGATCGTCCCAGAGCAGGAAGACCATCCGCCTGTCCACGTCGAGCATCCGCCTTTTCTCTGCCCGAAAAAACGGAAACGGATCAAACAGCAGACGTTTTCCGATCTGCTTCAATTCTGCGTCCACCTGAGCATACAGCCGATACTGCATGGAGGCGTACAGCGCGCCCCCCAGACCGTTCAACAGCAGGACGAACACGATCACATTCAGCGTGACCAGGCGGATTCGCGTCTTTCTAAACATGCTCATTGTTTCCCTTCAGGATGTAGCCGACGTTCCGAATCGTGCGGATATAGTGGTCGCACCCGTGATCGGCCAGTTTTTTGCGCAGATAATGGACATACAGGTCCACAATGCCGTAGTTCGCCTCGGATTCGATGCCCCAGACCCGGTCGAAAATCTGGTCGCGCGATAAAATCTGTTCCCGGTTGTAGAGAAAATACTTGAGCAGATCGTACTCCTTGCTGGTCAACCGCAGCGGATGGGGTCCCACATACCCGTCGTGCTCGTACTCCTTCAGGCAAATCGGGCCATAGCTCAGCTCGCCTTCCTTGGCAAACTTCCCGTTGCGCCGCAGCAGCGCTCTCGTTCGCGCCAGCAGTTCTTCCACCGCAAACGGTTTGACCAGGTAATCGTCGGCTCCGGCGTCCAAGCCTTCGACCCGGGCTTCCACGCTGTCTTTGGCGGTAAGAAACAAAACCGGTGTCAAATTGCCTTTTGACCGCAACGTTCTTATCATCGACAAGCCGTCCAAACCAGGCATCATGATATCCAGCACCAGCAGATCGTAAATGCCTCGTTCCGCCAGCAGCAGGCCTTCATCTCCCCGGTCGGCACAGTCTACCTGGTATCCTTCTTCCTTAAACACGGCGCTAATCGCCTGAAGCAAATGACGTTCATCCTCTACTACGAGAATTCGCATACCCACCCCTCTTTCCTGCTCCTGTCCCCTGCCTTCTGCGTTGCGGGCGACGGCAGGGAAGAGCGCATTTCTATGTTTATATACTACACCAATTGTGCCTGTGGCCGTACGCTCCCAATCTATTAGTAAACCATCCGTTTTTTTGAAACAGATTTGAAAAAGGCAGGTGATTGCTCACCTGCCTCAGTTTCGCTGTTTCAACAATTACTGTTCTACCACGGTCTTTTCAGCGTGACCGGCGGGAAAGGTCCGCTCGATCTGCTTTTTCACCACGTTCTCGATCTCTGCTTTTCGCTTGTCCGCCTGCTCCTGTGTCAGCTTGCCTTCCTTCACTGCTGCTGCCAGGCGTTCTTCCTCCTGCTTGGTCAAGAGGCTGACCAGCTCATCCGTGGACACGCCCTGCTCCTTGGCCACGTCGGCCAGTGATTTGCCGTCTTTCAGCTCGCTTTGCAGTTGTTCCTTATCCAGCTTCAGCAGATCCAGCAGCTCTTCATTGTCGCCGAATCCCGGGAACAGTGCGCGGAACTTCACGAAGCCTTTTCCCGGATGAGTGTTTTCCACGAAGTGCTTCACCCGCTCGGCAATGTTCTCCTTCAGTTTATCCGCCTGCTCCTCTGTCAGCTTGCCTTCCTTCACCGCTGCTGCCAGGCGTTCTTCCTCCTGCTTGGTCAAGAGGCTGACCAGCTCATCCGTGGATACGCCCTGCTCCTTGGCCACGTCGGCCAGCGATTTGCCGTCTTTCAGCTTGCTTTGCAGTTGTTCCTTATCCAGCTTCAGCAGATCCAGCAGCTCTTCATTGTCGCCGAATCCCGGGAACAGTGCGCGGAACTTCACGAAGCCTTTTCCCGGATGAGTGTTTTCCACGAAGTGCTTCACCCGCTCGGCAATGTTCTCCTTTAGTTTATCCGCCTGCTCCTCTGTCAGCTTGCCTTCCTTCACCGCTGCTGCCAGGCGTTCTTCCTCCTGCTTGGTCAAGAGGCTGACCAGCTCATCCGTGGACACGCCCTGCTCCTTGGCCACGTCGGCCAGCGATTTGCCGTCTTTCAGCTTGCTTTGCAGTTGTTCCTTATCCAGCTTCAGCAGATCCAGCAGCTCTTCATTGTCACCGAATCCCGGGAACAGTGCGCGGAACTTCACGAAGCCTTTTCCCGGATGAGTGTTTTCCACGAAGTGCTGCACTCGCTCGGCAATGTTCTCCTTCAGTTTATCCGCCTGCTCCTCTGTCAGCTTGCCTTCCTTCACTGCTGCTGCCAGGCGTTCTTCCTCCTGCTTGGTCAAGAGGCTGACCAGCTCATCCGTGGACACGCCCAGCTCCTTGGCCACGTCGGCCAGCGATTTGCCGTCTTTCAGCTTGCTTTGCAGTTGTTCCTTATCCAGCTTCAGCAGATCCAGCAGATCATCGTTTTCCCAGAGGGACGGCCCTTTTACGAATACTTTACCTTTTCCGAGTTTCTCCGCGTTGAACCAGCCCTTATGTTCGAACTTAACGCCTTTATCCACAGGCTGCTGATTGTCGGCAGCGGCGTAGACGCTTCCGATGCTGCCAATGCTCAACGCCGTAGCCATTGCTCCCAACAGCATTCCGATTTTTGCTTTGCTGAACATGATCTCCATCATCCTTTCCAATATTTTAAACTTGTACCCAGGTACAGCTTTAGTGTAGGGTTTCAATCTTTGATTCGCCTTAGAGAACTGTGGAAAACTCTAGGAATGATCGTGGAAGAGTTGTGTGTCGGGTGAACGCATGAAAAAAGGAACCCGCTGTTTTCAGCGAGTTCCCTGTCGCAAGTGTCCCCCGATGTTTCCCCCGGGGATTCATTCAGATTTCTTTTCCGTCCAATTCAATGTCGCCGCTGTCGGCATCACCGTAGAAGTCGTGCAGTTCATCGTCGTCGGCGATGTCAATGATGACCCCGTCGATATCGGCATCCTCGAATTCATCCCAGATATCGTTGCAGATATTTTCCACCAGTCTCTCGATGTCTCTGGTAGAAAGATCGTCGTATTCATCCTGATACTCGTCAAGGTCGACTTCAATCTCCACCTCAATCTCATCCTCGTCGCCGCTCAAGTAAATCGACCATTCCAGATCCTCATAATCTCCATAGTCGTAGTTCAGGTCATCTTCCAGCTCTTCGATCCGGTCATCGACGTCATCGTCTTCGGCTTTTGCCAGCTTGTCCTCCGCATCCTTCAATTTCTTCTCCAGCTCGGCAATCCGGGCATCTTTTAGCGCAATTTCCGCCTGCAGGGTGGCAATGCGGGGGTCTTCCTTGTCCGTGACGCTCACGGTATACGTGTTCCCGTCCCACGCCACATTCTTGTTAAACACACCAGCCATCATCCGCAGAGGAATGTAGGTCGTGCCGTTGATCAAAAACGGTTCGATGTCGGTGGGAACAAGCTGGCCGTTGTACGTCACTTTCACATTGTTGTATTTAACCTGCACGTTTTTGGTCGCGACCGCGGCATCGGAACTGGACGCCAGAACGCCTGCCAGCAGTACGGAAGACAGGACAACGGCCGACGACTTTTTCCACATGCCCGCTCTCTTCCCCTTGGTATTTTTCAACACCATGTCTCACCCCTTCAGCCAATTCCTGATTCTGGTACCCTTCCCGGTACAAGCACAGTGTATCGTTTCTTTTTTTGAATTCTCTTTGAAATCGGACATTTTTTGCACAAATCCTCACCCGCTCAACTGGCGCATGTTTCGCGTCATGCCCTCCACGGTGTACATGATCCGGGACAGTCCCCACGACAGGAACACAGTGCCCGCGTAGATCACCAGCAGGTAGAGCAGTGTCAACCCAATGTTGGCGAAAATCCACGACAGATCCCCCGTCAGCTTGATCAGTGCGAGGTTGCAGCAGATCATGACGGCCGAATGGGTCAAATAGATAAACAGCGTGAGCCCTTTCCGGAACCGGATCGGAATTGAATCTGCCCAGCGCTCCAGCACCATGATCAGCACGATCAGGGAGACAAACGCCGCCAGCACGAATCGCAGGTGAACCGCCACATAAATGGTGTCAGACAGGATAAACAGGACCGCGCTAACGACGGACAGCAGCGTACAGGCGAGCAGCAGCCCCCGATGTGTTCGCAGGAAGTGCATCATCTCATGCCGGTACCAATACAGCAGATGGCCCAGGTAAAAGGTGAAGATCCAGGCGGGAAAGAAATGGCGCGTCGTCAACCCCAGCCATCCGTGATGCAGGTAGTGAATGTACACGTATTGAAGTCCCATGAACAACCAGATCAGGACCGTGATGTTTTGCTTGGTGATCATGTTTCGAAACAGGTAGGCAAAGACGTAATACTGGCACAGCATAAACAGAAAGTAGAGCTGATCGCCCGTCTTGCCCAAGAGAATCGAGACAAACGCTGCTTTCGTATGCGGCCATTCGTCGTAGAGCAAATAATGATACACCACTCCGGCGCACAGGAACGGCACAACTACATACAGCAGCTTTCCGGAAAAGAACTGCCGCGCCGTCGGCCGTTTGACATCAAAGGTGTGGGCCGTAAAAAACCCGCTGATCATCGCCAGCAGAACAGTGCCGTACCGGCTCAGCTGATTCAGGGCAGTGGCCCAGAAAGCACTGTCGTACTGAAGCACCAAGGCCGTGTAATGACCCGAAAATACGAGAAAGGATGACAACAACTGCATAAGAAAAAGCGTTTTAAACAACCGCGACTCTTTACCCATTTCAACGCTCCTTTGTATAGGGATTGCCGGTCCCAAGCTGCCCGATCCTCTTTTGGGTAATGTTTTTAATATAAAATAACAATTTTTGATTCAGATTTGAAACGGCGATGGCTACACGGTCTGCTCTCTGGACCTGGCAGCCACAGCCTTTTTCGCCAAATGAAAAGACCCGCGCCAGTCATTGACGCGGGTGGAGATGTGTGCCAAAAGCCAGCAGTTGGCTTACGCGGTTTTCTTCAGTTTTTTGGCTGCCCAGTTGCCGAGCGATTGGATTGCCTGCACCAGGCAGATCAGAATGATCACCGTCATGATCATCACTTCAATGTCCCACTGCTGATAGCCGTAGCGCAGCGCCAAATCGCCCAGGCCGCCCGCGCCGACCGCTCCCGCCATCGCCGTCGCCCCGATCAGGCCGATGGTCGCGATGGTCAGGCACAAGACGATGCCCGGTCGGGCTTCGCGAATCATGATGCGAAAAATTATTTGCGAGCGGGACGCGCCCATCGCCTGATACGCCTCGATTACGCCCCGGTCCACTTCGAGCAGTGCCGTTTCCATCAGGCGGGCGATATACGGCGTGGTGTACACGATAAGCGGCACGATCGCGCCCTCGACACCGATGGAGGTGCCGACGACAAACTCTGTGAATGGAATGATCGCCACCATCAAAATGATGAAGGGAAGCGAACGAATCACGTTAATGATGACGTTGAGACTGTGGTAGACCCATTTGTTGGGGGCAAGGTGATCCGGACGGGTAATGACCAGCAGCACGCCCAGCGGGATGCCCAAGAGCGTGGCGATGAACAGGGAGACCCCGACCATGATCACCGTTTCTTCAAACGATTGGTAAAACAACGGCAGCAGTTCCACCAGTCGATCCATTATACCCCCACCTCCGCTTGTGATACGACATCCACCCGGTACACGGACTGGCGCAGATACGCAATTCCCTCCTGCACCGCCTTGTCTTCACCGGAAATATGCAGCAGCAGAATGCCGAGCGCGGTACCTTTTATCGAGCTGATCGATCCGTACAGCAGGTTTGTTTTGACCGGATAGCGGGAGGCAAGCGTTCCCAACACAGGATCGAGCGCCGCATCGCCTCGGAACGCGACGCGCAGGATGTACGCGCTGGGACCGGCGTTCTTGATTTTGGCCAGCATCTCTTTCGGGACCTTGTCATCAAAAACCGTCTTGATAAAGTTGCCCGTCGTCGGCTGCTGTGGATTGCTGAAGACATCCAGTACCGTTCCCTGCTCGATGATGACCCCGTTTTCCATAATCGCGACGCGGTCGCAGATTTTTTTAATGACCTGCATCTCGTGGGTGATCAGCACAATCGTCAGGCCAAACTTTTGGTTGATGTCCAACAGCAGGTCAAGAATCGACTCTGTGGTTTGCGGGTCAAGCGCCGAGGTCGCCTCGTCGCATAGCAGGATTTCCGGGTCCATGGCCAGCGCCCGGGCGATCCCCACCCGCTGTTTCTGCCCGCCCGACAATTGGGAGGGGTAGGCGTTTGCCTTGTCTTCCAAACCTACCAGGCGCAAAAGTTCCTCCACTTTTTTACGAATCTGCTCTTTCGGCACCCGATTCATCCTGAGAATTTCGGCCACGTTGTCAAACACGTTGTACGACGACAGCAGGTTAAAATGCTGAAAAATGACGCCAATCTTTTTGCGGGCCTGGCGCAGTTCCTTTTCGGACAGCTTCAGCATGTCCTGCCCGTTGACCACAACCGATCCGCTTGTCGGCTTTTCCAGCAAGTTGATCGTTCGCAGCAGGGTGCTCTTCCCTGCTCCGCTGAATCCGATCACGCCAAATATTTCTCCTTTGTTGACGTGGAGCGTTACGCCCTTTAATGCGTCTACCTGTTTGCTGCCAACCTTGTATGTCTTGTGAATATTCGTCAGCTGTATCATCTGCCCATGCTCCTCCCTGTTGGGACGCTCCCCTCCTTACCAAGAAGGGAGCACCGATCCGGAAAACTCTTCTTCGATGAACTTCTTGACTTCTTCCGACCGATAGAGCGTGACCAGTTTTTGATAGAGCGGGTTGTCCTTGTCCTTTGCGTTGACTGCGATAACGTTGACGTACGGGGAGTCCGCACCTTCGGCAAAAATCGCGTCTTTTTTCGGGTTGTACCCTGCTTCCATGGCAAAGTTGGTGTTGATGCTTGCCGCATCCAGGCTCTTCAGCGTCCGGGCGAGCAGGGCTGCCTCCAGTTCTTTAAAGACCAGTTTTTTCGGATTTTCGATGATGTCCTGCGGCGTTGCTTTGTCGCCGACGCCGTCTTTCAGCTTGATCAATCCCGCCGCCTGATAAAGCAGCAAAGCGCGCGCCCGGTTGGTCGGGTCGTTTTGGATGCCGACCGTGCCGCCTTCCGGGATGTCTTCCACCTTCTTGTACTTGGTGGAGTAAATCCCCATCGGGAAGGTAACGGTTTTGCCAATCTCGACGATCTGTGTTTTGTGATCTTCATTAAATTTCTCTAAAAACGGAATGGTTTGAAAGCTGTTTACGTCAATGTTTCCTTTATCCAACGCCTGATTGGGAAGAACGTAGTCGTTGAACACGACGACTTTGATGTCCAATCCTTCTTTTGCGGCCACTTCTTTTACCTTGTTCATGATTTCTTCGTGCGGGCCGGCCGTCACACCCACCTTGATCGACGTTTTCTCCCCAGCAGATGCGGCCGAATCGTCCGACGAGTTACCTCCGCAAGCGGAAAGCAGCGTGCCGATCACGAGCAGCATGATCATCAACAAACGCGTTTTTTTCATGTTGTGTTTCTCTCCTTTTCTCCGATCACACGATGATTTTTGCATAAGTGAACATCATATCTTTGTGTTTATAATTCCGATATGATTAGTTGGATTATAGCGTGTCTCCCAATGTCTGTCAACGATCACCAATAATCAGAGAATTGCGAACATATCAAGCACGAATGTCAACGATGCAGATGATTTGTCAAATACGTGCCGAAGGGAGTGGAACCTGAATGTGCGAAGAAATGATGTGCAGGATCGTGAATGCGGACAAAAACCGGGAGAGATTTGAGGATCATGCTGGGGGACAGCAAATCGGGGGTCAGCTGGAGCAAATATGTTTGGCTGACTCAACAGCGGTGAATTGAGATACTCGCTATGACGGTGTATAATTAGAGATTGTCACATTGCCTTATCGTTCATCGAAAACAAATGATCTACGTCTTCTGCCATGCTTCCGGAGCTTGAAATCGTCCATGCCGTTCCATGCACGAAGCGGACGAACCTGGAGCAGGCGGTTGTTTGATAAAAAGCTCCGACCATCTAGTCTTTAGATGATCGGAGAAGTAGTACGTGAACGATGTCATTATAATTGATCAATATAATAATTTCCTTATATAAATCATGGTAGCTAAGTGAAGTATCTCCTCATTTGGTGCTTTTGCGAAAAAAAGGAGGCAGTCTCCTGCACAATTTGACTGCCTCAAATTTATTCCCAAGAACATTTGTCGAGGAATTGCCTCTTCACCATGTTTATCGGATGGCCAAGCGGACAAATTCATGCATAAATTATGGTAATTGGTCTGACCACCTGCACTTCAATCAATAACCCACCTTGTGATTATATCGTTTCTGACCTTTCCTCCCTTTTCCATTTATCAATCATTTCCTGTGTGATCATGTGTCTGGAATCTACAGCGTCCATCAGTTCATCATGGGGCATTGAATTTTCTCCGTTTCCATAAAATAACGTGATATGTACTCCTTCTGATTGAGCTATCTCTACTGCGGGGATAAAATCACTATCCCCTGTGATCAAGATTGCGTGAGTTATTAATCTTTTCGTACCATGCATCACTAAATCAGTAGCTAAAGCAACATCGACTCTTTTTTGTTCAAACAAAGGTTTTCCGTCATCCGTTTTTCCTCTGTATTGTAATTTACCCTTCCGAACGGTAAAACTATTCAATCTACTCAATCTTCTGAGAAATCTCTCCGCAGATGAAAACTTTTGTTTTTCCTCAGGTGTCGGCTCGGCGGATTGGTAAGGTAAACAGTGATAATAATATGCGCGCAGCAAGGGATTTTCGCCGGTCAAGTCTTGAACCATCTTTTCGTAATCGATTTTCGCCTTGCCATAATGAAGCAATACATTATCCAGGTACCCGCCATCAATGAAAACTGCCGCCCTTCTCTGCAAGTTGCTACCCTCCCCATAACGAAATAGCGGGAAAGGTTGCCCTTTCCCGCTGACTACTCTTGACCTACCATCCGTAAAAGAACGGTAGCGATCATCTCTAGAAATTATTATACGCATAAGCTCCGGTAAAGTAAACGGACAGCGTTAAAACGGTCTTTTTAATCCCACGCAAACCGCTGCTCTTTCCACGGGTCGCCGTACATGTGATAGCCGTTCTTCTCCCAGAATCCCTGCTTGTCTTTTTCCAAAAACTCGACGCCGCGCACCCATTTGGCGCTTTTCCAGAAGTACAGGTGCGGGATGACGAAGCGGAGCGGCCAGCCGTGTTCCGGGGTGAGGTCCTGTCCGTTGTGCTTGTAGGCAAACAGGTTGCCCGGCCTGAGGAAATCGTCCAGCGGCATGTTGGCCGTCCAGCCAAATTCGGCGTGCAGCATCACGTATTTGGCCTCCGGCTTCACCTTGACCAGCTTCACGATTTCTTCCACGGGAATGCCTTCCCAGACGTTGTCCAGCTTGCTCCAGCCGGTGACGCAGTGAATGTCGTTGGTCACCTGGGTTTTGGGCAGGGCCATGATCTGCTCATAGGTAAGCGTCACTTCCTGCTCGACCAGGCCGAAAATGCGAAAGCTCCACTGGGTTGCCAAATCGGTGTACTCCGGTACATCGCCGTAGTGCAGGACGGGAAAGCCGGTCGTCACTTTCTGATTGGGGGGCACGCGGTCATGCCTGCTTTCCAGGGGCTTGTTGGTAACCATGGGGCTTCACTCCTTTGTTCCGACAGGCGTGATCGATTCCCGGGCACAATGCCGTCCCGTGTAGTATATGCGGAGAGCGGCCGGCCATACGGAACCGACTCATTGAGGTATACCACCTTCTTACCATATCCTGCAGATCACTGCAAGAAAAACACCCCCGCCAATGTTTAGAGTGCACCCCTTAAAGTAGACATTGGAAAAACCCCTTGGGATAACCGATGTTACTTTAAGGGGTGAATTTTTTATGGCTATCAAAGGTCAAAAGTTCAAGCATTATCCTTTGTCGTTGAAAATGGAGGCAATACGATTGCATGTAGAGGAGAAGTGGACATACAGACGTATCACTGAGCATTTAGGAATCCAGGATAAGGATCGAGTAAAAAAATGGATGCGGAAATACAAACAACTTGGGGAGTTCGGTCTTTTGGATCAGCGTGGACGACGTCCAGAGTACATCGATCAAGATCGACATGTGAAAAAATTGAAACGGGAGAACGAAATTCTAAAAAAGTGTTTGGAAATCTGGATGCGGGAGGTGTAAGAAAAAAGTATCGTGTGATGGAGAATGTGGCAGCATTGTACCCGATTACCGAACTCTCCAAACTTCTTGGTGTATCGAGGAGTGGGTATTATCGATATCTTGCACAGAAGGAGTGGGATAGAGACGGAGAACTGAAACAGCAGATTCAAACCATCTATGATGAACGAAAAGGAATATATGGGTATCGAAGAATTCAAGCGGAACTCCTTCGTCAATACGGCAAGGTTGTGAATCATAAGAAGGTGTTACGGCTCATGCAAATTCTTGGGCTGAAAGCCATTATTCGTGGCAAACGAGCGTATCGGAGCACGTATCGAGCGGCTGAATCAGATGGTCGTGTTGCCGAAAATTTGTTGAAGCGTGACTTCACAGCCGAGAAACCGAACCAGAAGTGGGTCACCGATGTTACCCAGTTTCGTGTAGGAGATCAACGTATCTTCTTATCTGCGATTAAAGACTTGTTTCACAACGAAATCGTGGCGCACCATGTGAGCTTACACAATGACAATGTCCTTGTCCTAGAGACGTTTCGGAAAGCATTTGAAAAGCATAAGGACGTGACTGGACTGATCGTACACAGCGATCAAGGCTTCCAGTACACGTCCCATGCATACCACGACATGCTGCAAAAGGTTGGCGCCCGAATCAGCATGTCCCGAAGGGGCAATTGTTTAGACAATTCCCCTATGGAGAGTTTCTTCTCGCACTTAAAGGCAGAAGCTCTCTATCCTTATGATATTCGAAGTTTGGATGAGGCGCAAAGACGAATTGAGGAGTACATTCGTTTTTACAATGAGGAGCGTTTGCAAATCAAATTAAATAAGCTGACGCCAGTCGAGTACAGGCGTCAGCATGCGGCCTAACGGCCGGGGGTTTTTTAAGTGTCTACAAAATGGGGTCTTGACCATGTGCAGGGGGCGTCCTTCGCAATGCGGGACAAATCCGCCTGCCGTCCGCTGACGGACGGCGGCGTCCGCCGGTTTATTTTTTCCCCACGCGCAGGAGGGCGTGATCCACCTTGATGCACAGGTCCATGATGACCTCGATGCCGTGCTGTTTCGCCAGCGCGGCCGCCTCTTCATTGACGATCCCCTGCTGCAGCCAGAGGGCTTTGGGTTTCAGTTTGACCGCTTCTTCGGCGACCGGCGGCACGTCTTCACTGCGGCGAAATACGTTGACGATGTCCACGGGCTCGTCGATCTCGCTCAGGGAAGCGACCGCTTTTTCCCCCAGGACTGTCTCGCCGGCAATCGTCGGGTTTACCGGAATGATGCGATAACCGGCGTTTTGCATGGCAGCGGCGACCATGTGGCTGGTGCGCTCAGGCTTGTTGGAAAGGCCGACCACCGCGATGGTTTTCGCTTCCTCCAGCAATTGGCGGCGGCGTTCGTCACTCGGATTTTGAAACATGGTTTACCAACTCCTTTACGCATTGGATTGATTGCGATTCATCACAAACTGGGCAAGCGTACGGACCATGACGCCCGTACCGCCCGCCGGCTGCATGTCTTTCGCGCTGCTGGTGTACGCCGTGCCGGCAATGTCCAGGTGGACCCACGGGGTATCCTCCGCGAATTCCCGCAAGAAGGCGCCGCCGATGATGCAGTGGCCGTAACGGCCGCCCGAGTTTTTCAGGTCGGCATAGCGGCTTTTGTTCAATTCGCAATACTCCTCAAACAGCGGCAGCTGCCAGAGGCGTTCCCCGGCCTGTGCGGCTGCGGACAGGAGTTCGCTGACGAGCGCCTCGTCGTTGGTCAGCGCGGCAGAGCAGTAGTGGCCCAGAGCGACGACGGCCCCGCCGGTCAGGGTGGCGGCATCCACCAGGCACGAGACACCCTGCTTTCTGGCGTAGGTGATGCAATCGGCCAGGACCATCCGTCCCTCGGCGTCGGTCGTGATGATTTCCACGGTCTTGCCGCTCATCGTGGTAATCACGTCGCCCGGCTTGAAGGCTGTTCCCGATGGCATGTTTTCCACGCAGCCGATGACCGCGAGCACGTTCGCCCGGGGTTTTATCTGTCCCAGCGCTTCCAACGCCCCGATCACCGCTGCCGCGCCGCCCATGTCGGACTTCATGGCTTCCATACCGGCAACCGGCTTGATGGAAATACCGCCCGTATCAAACGTGACGCCTTTGCCGATCAGGCCGATCACGTCTTCCCAGGTCTCTGTTCCCTGGTATTTCACCACGACGACATACGGCTCCTCGACGCTGCCCTTGGCAACGGCAAGCAGGCCGCCCATGCCCATTTCCTCCAGCTTATCTTTTGTCAGCACCTCGTACGCCATACCGAAGCGTTTGGCCACAGCCACCGCTGCGTCTTTCAGGGCGCGCGGCGTCAGGTAATTGCCCGGTTCGTTGACCAGTGTCCGCGCCAGGTTGGTCCCCTGCGCCAGCGCTTCGCCGCGCATCACGCCCAGCATGGCGCTGGCCGCTTCCTCGTCGCTGCCGACGAGCAGCTTCACCGTCCCGAGCGGCTCCGCCTCCCGCTTCGGCTTTTGCCGATAGCCTTCGTAGTGATACGACGCCAGGCAAAACGCCTCTGTCACCGCCTGTGCGAAGCGGCTGGTCGACAACTCCCGTCCGCCGCGCAGATCCACGGCCACGGTTTTGCCGCTGCCTTTGCCGCCGACCGTCTTGGCAGCACGCCCCCAGGCAGCACGGATCGAGACGAAGTCGGCCTTCTCCCGGTCACCCATGCCGATGACAATCAACTTTTTGGCCTGAAGCCGGCTCATCGTGTGAACGACAGCCACCGACTTGGCCTCTCCGCTGATTTCCTTGTCCTGCTGCAGCGCGGCCAACCCGCCTGCAAACCGTTGATCCAATTCCGGATACACCTGCGCCAGTTCTTCCTCTTTCCACAGCGGGAGCACCAGCTCATCGCACGCAACGGTCCACCATGCGCTCCGTTTTTCCACAGTGACGTTCATATACCTTTCCTTCTTTCTCTGTGATAGGATAAAGCTACGGGCACATGAATGCCTTAGGGCCTATCCAGACTCAGATGGAGGGAAGGAAACGGAATGGCTTTCGCTTCCGTATACGGAATGACGTCCGCCTGCGGCAGTGCGTCCATGCAGTCGTCGAGAAACCGGAGAATTGCGTCGACATCGAGATCCCAGTGGCGCGGACCATACCTGGCCAGATATTTGCGGGCATTGGCCAGCATCAGTCGCGCACCCTTGACGTTGCCGCTGGAAAAGTGGTACAGTCCGACCGCCATTTGCAGCAAACCCTGGAGAAACTTGTTCGCTTTGTCTTCCATCCAGATTTCCTCAAGCAGGTCGTGGCATTCGTAGTACTCGCCGGCGTTGAACTTCTCGATAAACCGTATGTACTGCTCGGGGTATCGCATGGTCAACCGCCACCGTCCTTCCGCTTTCCATCGTAACACAGTTTGCCCGGTCTCGAAATCCTGACGAAAACTTTACGGATGCCCGAAACGCTGTTCTGTTACAATATACATACGCAGACGCATCAGATCAGAAAGGAATGGATCTTTCTATGGCAGCAATACTTGACAACTTTCCGTTATGGGCGGCTCTGATTGCCATAGGAATTGCCCAATTGATCAAAATCCCGCTTCACTACATCGCCACCCGGACCTGGCAGTGGTCGCTGATGTTCAGCACGGGCGGCATGCCCAGTTCTCATTCGTCCGCAGTAACTGCCCTTTCGACGGCCGTGGGCATCCGGGAAGGGTTCAGCAGCAGCATGTTCGCCATCTCCGCGATTATCGGGGTCATCGTCATGTTTGACGCGGCCGGCGTCCGCCGCCATGCCGGCATGCAGGCTGTCGTGCTGAACAAGCTGGTAGACGAATTCAACCATCTGCTGGAGGGGATGAAGACCTTTAAGGTGCGTCCCAAGCAGGAAAAGGCCCAAAAGCTGAAAGAACTGCTCGGCCACCAGCCGATCGAGGTATTCGTCGGCGGATGGCTGGGTGTCATGGTCGCGCTGATTACGCATCGGCTGCTGTAGACGAAAAGAGACGGACAGAGTTGTCCCGCACCGGAAACGGAGCCGGACAGCGACGTTTCGGGGAGGGAGAGCATGCGCATCGTTTCCATTTGTCCGAGCAATACGGAAATCCTCTATTACCTGGGACTGGGCGATCAGGTGGTCGGTCTGGACGACCACTCCGACTGGCCAGATGAATGGCAGCACCTGCCGCGCGTCGGCCCCGACTTGTCAATTGACATGCAGAAAGTGGAGGCGCTGCAGCCCGATCTGGTTGTCGCCTCGCTCAGCGTTCCCGGTATGGAAAAAAACGTGGAGGAACTGGCGGCTCGTCGGATTCCCCACATCGTGCTGAATCCGTCGCGGATCGCCGACATTCCCCGCGACATCCTGCTGGTGGGCGAAGCCACCGGTACGATACAAGCCGCCGAACGGCTGGCGCAGCAATTTGCCGAAAGAGTGGAAATAATCCGTCAGACGGCAGCGAAGCAGAGCACCCGGCCGAAGCTGTATTGGGAATGGTGGCCCAATCCAATCTACACCCCAGGACGGGACAACTGGCTGACCGATGTAAGCGAAATTGTCGGGGGCGTCAATGTGTTCGCCGACTTTCCCTGTGCCAATGTCAAAGCAACCCCTGACATGGTGCGGGAGCGGAATCCTGATCACGTCTGCGTCGTCTGGTGCGGCATCGAGCTGCGCCGAATCAAACCGGCAATGATCACCGATCGGCCCGGGTGGGGAGAGATGGACGCCATCCGCCATGGGCACGTCCATCTGCTGGAAGAAGGACTCTATTGCCGCCCGTCCCCCCGTATTCTCAACGGATTGGAACACCTGGTCAAACTACTGTACCCGGACGATCGCACCTGACCGTTTGATTTCTCCTGTACACAAGCAAAGGATTTGCCGCCGGCTCACTCCGGGGCAAATCCTTTTTGTGTTTCCAACCCGCTGCAGTCAGTTGATGGGGTCGGCCATTGCCGCGATTCCTTTTTCGTTGAGTTGGGTCATCATCGCTTCCGTCACCTTGCCGTCGCCGCGGCGGATGACGTACACGTCCAGGGCTTTTTTGCCCCACTGCTTGTACACATCCTGTTTTGTCTCAAAATAGAGGTCGATCTTGTGGCCGCGAATGGCCCCGCCTTTGTCCGCAACTACGCCGTAACCGTAACCGGGTATGTAGAGGACCGTTCCCAGCGGAAACACGCGCAGGTCGGCGGCAATGGTGGAGTATTCATCCCGGCGAACCCTTACGCCCGAGTACGTAATCCCGTAAGACGGATGGGACGGGTGTTTGCCCGTCGACTCATACCCGGCGTAATACCCGGTCGCCACGACGCGCACCTTGGGATACTGCTCCAGCATCAGTTCGTTCTTGTCGGTCATCGGGGTGAAGGAGCTGGTGGAAACCGTCCGTTTCTTGACGACCTGCCGGCCATCTCTCATCTCCGAGACGCCGAACACTGTCTTAACAGAATGGTCTGCCATCACATTGTACCCCAATCCGTCGGTCGCGAATCCGGTCAGTACGGTAACGCCCAGGACGATCATACTCACCAATCGCTTACCAATCATTCTGATATAAACCTCCTCTCGGTACTAGTCTTGTCCCGAAGAGAAGGAAACTATACACAAAATGACCTGATTACAAAAATATTCTGCATCTTGCGGCACAATCAGCCGGCCTGTGCAGGAGACGCATCAAAAAAGGCAGGCCCGCAACAGGCCCGCCAAACCAACGGTTAAAACATACGATATCCTTTTTTGCGCAGCGTTTGAATCGTCCAACCGCTGAGCACGGTTCCCGCCATGCCGCATCCCAGAATGATCGCGTCCCAGGGGCCGGGAACGATTTTTTTGTACACCAACGCCCCGACCACTACGCCGCCGACGAGCACCACAGGCAGCCAGGTCGTCCGCAATATCATGTTTATGATAAAGCCGATGCCAAAGCCGAGCACGGCAAACAGCACAATTGACACCATAAATTGCAGCAAATCCATTGACCGTTCAATCCTCCAGCCTTCTGACGTATCGGGATTTCATCTCAAACACGTCCGTTTCCGTTTTTTAGTGTAGCCCAATCGCAGGATGAGGTCAATTGGAAAAGCGGCGGAACCACTATGGTCGGCTCTAACGCTCGCGTTCGGCGCGGCCCGTGCTCGCCCAACAGGGAAGCACAAACTGCACGCTCCGCATCGATTGCGGGGGATCGCCAAAGCCGCATCGCTACGCAGCCCATTTAGAGGTGGCGCTCCTTTTCTATGCTGGGCGTCAAGCGAGCGAGCGGGCCCGATCTCCCATGCACCTCGGACTTTGTCTGCATGCTGAGAGCCGACTTTAGTCGGCTCAGCTATGCCTTGACGGCAGAAGCGGTCGGCATCGGTGCGGACAAAGTCCCGGTGCCGTCACAGCCCGGACAGTTCTCAGTGCCGCCCAGCAGCAGTTGGAAATACCCCTGTCCTTTGCAGTACGGGCATTGTTCTTGTTCGCTTCTCATGGTGATCTCTCCTTTCCCATCCATCCGGGAAATAAATTGTATTTTCTGATTTTTTTGATGTGTCTTACTATAGCAGAGAATTCGCAGCCTCGACAACGGGAAAATCACTCGGAAAACAGAAAAAAACCGGGATGTAAGCGGCTGCATCCCGGTTTTTCTTGCTCATTCTCACAAATGCGTGAAGATGGATAGCGCGGGCGTGGCAGCGTGCACGTCTGCCCCGCATTTTACACTGCCCGCGTTTCTTCGCTCTTGTTTTCGCGCTACTCGTCGTCTGCGTCGAGCAGTCCGTTGTCGATCATGTAGCGGAGGTTTTCCCTATCCCGCTCCCGCCCTTTTTCTTTCAGACGCTCAATCGCGGGCAGGATCAGGATGTCGACTTCGCGCTGCACGTGCTTGGACAGATCGTAGCGGCCCTGTTCCTCCAGATAGGCGCCTACTTCCATCAGCGCGTTGTAGCGCTCCAGTTCATCCCTCGTCAGCAGTCCTCTGACCTGAACACTGGCGTGACGCATGGCTGCCTCTTACAACCGCACTTTTTTCATGGCCAGGCCGACTCCGCCGATCTTCCACAGGTAGCGGAGGTCGCTCGCCTTCTTCATCAGGGCGGCGGTGCTGCCGAACAGCTTTTTCGAACCGACCATGCCGATGCCTTCGCCTTTGCCGAGCGATGCGAGGGTACCCTGCAGCGCAGGAACGAACGGCTGCATCACTTCACCGCGAATCAGGGCCGCCAGGTTGTCGCCCAAGCATTCACCTTCCTGGACAGCGATCTGGGCGGTCGGCGGATAAGGACGACCCTCAGCGTTAAAGATCAGCGCGCAGTCGCCGACGACAAACACGTTTTCGTAACCCGGCGCGCGCAGGTACTCGTCAACCTTCACGCGGCCGCGCATAACTTCAAAGCCGGATTTCTCCACGATGCTGTTGCCGCGCACACCCGCCGCCCAGACGACGGTTTTCGACTTGATCTCTTCGCCGTTCGCCAGCAGGACGCCATTTTCGGTGCATTCCTTGATCGGCGTGCCGATCTTGAATTCGATGCCTTTGCGGCTCAGGACGTCCATCGCGTAGTTGACCAATTCCGGATCAAAGCCAGGCAGGGCGGTCGGTGCCGCTTCGATGCAGTAGATTTTGACCAGTTCCGGATCGACGTCAAACTCTTGGCACAACTCCGGAACGCGGTCGGCCAGCTCGCCGCAGAACTCGATGCCGGTGAAGCCTGCGCCGCCCACCACAAAGGTGAGGTAATCGGTGCGCTCCGGCTCGTTTTTGTACTTGGCGAACATGTACTCGATGTGCTCGCGGATCTGGCGCACAGCGTTGATGCTGCGGATGCTGAACGCGTGTTCTTTCAAGCCCTGGATGCCGAACGTTTCCGGTTCGCTGCCCAGACCAATCACCAGGTAGTCGTAGCTGAGCACTTCACCGCTTTCCAGGGTGACAGTTTGTTCTTCCGGCTGGATGGACTGAACGGTGCCTTTTACAAAGTTCACCTTGTTCATGTCGATGATCTGATCCAGGTTGACGCGGGCGTGGTCAGCAGAGGCGGTGCCAGCAGCCGGCTCGTGCAGCCAGGTGGTGATGTAGTGGTAATTGTGCTTGTTGACCAGCGTGATTTCCGCTTCGTTGTAATTCAGCTTTTTCTGCAGCTTCAGCGTGGTCAGCAGGCCTCCGTACCCGGCGCCGAGGATGAGAATTTTGGGTGTGCTCATGGTATCCCTTCCATTCGTGTGGTGATAGTCATTTCCTGGAAGTTTGTGCGAAATTTCACGTGATTGGATACTCTTAAGATGCCCTATGCGGCTGCTCCAGTATGAACGGAATAATTGCCCTGTCAGATCTGCTGCCCCAATCTGTGAAAAAATGCACAATCCAGGAAACAAAAAATTTTGTCAAATTCGTTACATTCACACTCATATTAAAAGGAGTCGACAAGATTTTCAAGTGATTTCTGACCTATCCCACTTTTTTCCCTTCTTTTTTTCGTTTACAGGTATGGTTATAATAGGAAAAGATGCTTTCAGAATATTTCGGAGGTGCTTGAGATTGAATCTTCTGCAAAAGGACGAGCAGGTGTATGACATTACCATTATCGGCGGCGGACCTGCCGGTTTGTTTACCGCATTTTACGGCGGGATGCGACAAGTTAGCGTGAAGATCATCGAAAGCATGCCGCAGCTTGGCGGACAGCTTTCTGCTCTGTACCCGGAGAAATACATATACGATGTGGCCGGGTTTCCGAAAGTGCTTGCCCAAGACCTGATCAACAATCTGAAAGAACAACTCTCCCGGTTTCAACCGACTGTCTGCCTGGAGGAAAAGGTGGAAAACGTCGAGAAGAAACCGAATGACATTTTTGAAATTACCACCGACAAAGGCATTCACTACTCGCGGGCGGTCATCATTACCGCCGGCGTGGGCGCGTTTGAGCCCCGCAAACTGGAACATCCTGACGCAGCCAAGTACGAAAATGCCAACCTGCACTATTTCGTCACCGATCTGAACTCCTTCAAGGGACAGCGCGTCGCAGTCGTCGGCGGCGGAGACTCCGCCGTGGACTGGGCGCTGATGCTCGAACCGATTGCCAAAGAAGTCACTCTCATCCACCGCCGCGACAAGTTCCGCGCTCACGAACACAGTGTCGAAATGCTGATGTCCTCCAGCGTAAAAGTCACCACGCCGTATGAAATCGCCGCCCTGCACGGCGACGAACGCATTGAACGGCTCACAATCGTCAACAACGTCACCAAGGAAGAACGCGAGCTGGAAGTGGACGCCGTCATCGTCAACTTCGGCTTCATCTCTTCGTTGGGACCGATCAAGAACTGGGGACTGGAACTGGAAAAGGGAGCCATCCTCGTCAACTCCCGCATGGAGACCAACATCCCGGGAATCTACGCGGCCGGCGACATCGCCACCTATCCGGGTAAGGTCAAACTGATCGCCGTCGGCTTCGGCGAAGCGCCTACCGCTGTAAACAACGCGGTCGCCTACATTAATCCGGATGCGAAACTGCAGCCCGGCCACTCCTCCAGCATGGACAATTTCAAATCGTAATCCATGGCCAAAAGCGCCCTGTCAGCCGTCATCTTCGGCTGGACAGGGCTTTTTTGTCATCCATCTGCGCGGGACTGCCTGTGCTGCAGCTCCAGCCGGTCTGCATAGGGGATGCGGCCCCGGCGCACAGTAGGGAAAGAACCACACCACAAGAGAAGGAGGGATACAACAGGCCATGGACCACCTCTGCCCTATCTGCAATGGCCTCGTGCCCTACCAGGAGACGTGCCCCCGCTGCGGCCGCCCGTTGGACGATGCCGGACGGCTGTATGACTACTACGGCGATTACAGCCCGTACCGGGAGATCGACGACGCCAAGCTGAGCAACGGCTTTCCCGATCGGCTCCACCACCACTGTCTGCATGTGGGCTGGTGTCCCGCCTGCCGGCAGGAGCATCTGTCGGTCATCGAGGAGTGGAGCGCTCAAGCGCTGCATGACCAGTCCCCCTAGACCTTTTTTAAGCGGTGCAGGTGAATCTCCTGGCGGTAAAGCAGACGCCACCATCCGTGTTGACCAACACGAACACGCAGACCCGTTCCACGAAAAAAGGACGCGCACCGGGACACGTCCTTTTTTTGGTTCCAATTGAACCGGAAAACGAACCGGAAAACCAGCCCGCTAGTTTTTCGTTTCTTCCAGCTTTTTGGCGAGGTGCTGGTTAACCGTTTTTACCTCGTCCAACAGCTTCGGCAGCACTTCCTTGATCTTCGCGGCGTCACCGGATTGGATCGCGGCGTCAAACGCCTCGTGGGTCTGTTTAAACTGCTCTCTCACGGTGCGCATGGCTTCCGCGTCTTTTGCATCGTGCTCGCCAAAGTTCTTGACGCGCCATTCCTTCAACTGCTGCTTCATCTGCTCGCGGGTGATTTGGCCATTTTTCACCTGCTCGTGCAGTTTTTCTTTCAGCGCTTTCCATTCTGCCCGCAACGTTTGTTTGTCTGCGTCCTTGCCGTTTTGCTCCCGCGATGCCTTCAGCTGTGTCATCAGGCGTTCCCGTTCGGCAAAAGCGGCTTTCCACTCGTCCACGCGGTCCGGTGTGTACTTCTCGGCCAGCAGGGTCAGGTACATCTGACGGTGCGCATTCAGGTGCAACCCGCAGCGCCATTTATGCTTGTAGTGTTCAAAGTGATGCTCGTGATGCTCGTGATCCCCGCCGACCTCTCCGCCGGGGATGAGCGTTGCCGCCGGCCGCGCCTGGATGTCGGCTGCGTATACGCCGGCCGGAATCGCCAGACCCGTCACGAGTGCTGTCGCCAACAAGTGTTTTTGCCAACGTTTCATCTTTCATCACTCCTTTTCGCGTACCGATCTGGTCGTGGTGCTTCCCGGCTGCGGGTGACAGCCTGCGCAAGCAGCGATTGGCTAGCGACTGTGGACAAGCGGCGCGAAATCATGGCTAAAGCGGCCGCAGCCCGTCCCTGTCCAACCCCAGTCTCTCCACCAATCCCATCTGTTGGAGATCGTTCCGGGTTTTCGGCGTACCCAGCCGGTAAATCATGCGGTAAATCTCGCGCAGGTTGTCGTCGTATTCATCGTTGTCCCGATCCGGCATGTCGCTCCACAAGGTATGACCGTGCATCCACATCATGAAGTCCCCGTGCGCGCAGTGATTGAACAGGTCGCGCAGCATCCCCGCTTCCACCTCGGTCGCCTCGATCTCAAAGTCGTAGGTGGAATCGCCCTTGACGTCGCGGATCTCGGCCACGGTCGTACCCGACTGCAGCGTGATGTAATACCGTTTTCTTTCCAGGGCCATCAACTCCTTTGCATCAAACTCGGCCCTGCCGTAAGCGGAGCCTGTGGAGATTGCATGCACGCATTCCCTTTCTATCATGCGCGGGGCAGAGGGAAAATATGTATCTCGCAATCTAAAAAAATTGTAATTCTGCAGCATTTTTTGCCTTGACGCCGCACATGAAGACATCTTATACTGACCTCGTTGGTGATAATGATAATCGTTATCATACATGCATTATTCCGATTTTTTAAGGAGGCTCATCCATCATGAAGTTTCATTTGCTCAAACCACTCACCAGCACGACCTTGATTGCCGCGCTTCTCACAAGTGCAACACCCGTCCTCGCCGCTCCTGCCGATACGGGTGCAGCCGAAACTGCTGCTGCTGCTCCGTCAGAAATTTCCGACCTCACACTTGAGCAGGCGATCGATAAGGCTATTTCCAGCAGCATGGACCTGAATCTGCTCAAGCTTGACAGTGAATCCGCTTATTACACGACACTCCAGGCCCTTATGGGTACGAGAAACACAAAAGTCGAATCCGTCAGAACCTTGAGCAGTGCCAAATCAAAATTTGAGACGGAAGCCGACGCCATCAGGGATTACAAGGTCGCAGAATCCAACTGGAGGATAAAGGAAAACGATGCCCGCCTCAATGTACACAAGGCGTATTATGAGGTACTGGCAGCGAAAGAGAAGGCCGACCTGCAAAAGAAATACGCCGACGCGAAGTACGGTGACAACAGCGACGCTCAGAAAACACTCCGCGAACTGGAAGAAACGTATCGCGAGGCGCTTGCCAAACTGAACCAACTGATGAACGAAAAAAGCGACCAGGCGTGGAATCTGGCAGCCGTGGATTATTCCACCTTCCAACTGCTCCCGATCGAGGAATACAAAAAAATCGCCCATCAAAAGCGGCCCGATCTGGTGAAGGCGTCTGCTGAAGTCGCTTTTTACCAAGCCAAGGTAAACTACATCCGCGAGTACGCCGCCCTTAGCACATACCCGGGGCGCATTGCGCAAATTGAGCTGAAAAAGTACGAGCTGCTGCTGCAATCGGCCCAACGGAAAGCAGACGCGGAAATCACAGCCAACTACGAGAAAGTGGTTCAGGCGAAACAAGCCTTGGAGGAAAGCATCGCAAGCCAAAAAGCGGCAGAAGAACGCTACCGTCAAACCTACATGGACTACCTGAACAAAACAGCATCCGCATCTGAACTGGCCAATCGGAAAGAAAAATGGCTGGACAGCATTGCCGAACGCATCGATACCACACACCAATACAACGTTGCGGTAGCCACTTTGCAGCATTCCATCGGATTTTAAGTCAAACAAAAGCGTGGCGGTCAAGAACGTGTACACACGTTCCGTTCGCCACGCTTTTTCGTGCTGCTGCACTTCTATAGGTTTGTTTTCCGTATCGTTTATTTTACCACAAGTGTGGCCAGCATTTTGCCGTGATCGGGACCGCAGAGGACGTTGCAGAAGATTTTGTACTCGCCCGGCTTGTCGACGGTCAGCGTCTTGCTGCCCTCGTTCTGGATGTCCACGTCCAGCCCTTCAATGCCGATGCCATGGAACCCTTCGGTCGACTTGAAGTTAATCGTAAACGGTTCACCCGCTTTTACTTCAAATGTATCCTGATTGAACTTCCAGTTGCTCGCCTCAATGTTGATCGCCGTGCTGGCCTCCGCTGCCGCAGGTTGGCTGTTTCCTTGAGACGCTTCCTGTTTGTCGCCGCCGCAGCCTGCCAACATGACGGACAGGACTGCTGCCGAGATCATGAAACCCCACATTTTTTTCATAAGACACCCTTCTTTCATGCAATGTCTTTACGTTCTACAATTTCATTGTAACGAACGAAGCCAGTCCAGAATCTGCCAACCTGTGAACGAATCTTGACGAACCGGCGAACGATTGGTGAACGCCGACCAGCGGACGATGCCCTACCCGCGCTTCTGATCGCTGCCGTACTTCTCGCTGTCCCTGCGGGTGCTCCACCAGCTCAACGCTCGCTGTTGCAGTTCCTTGACAAACGCGTCTTTGCCGGCGACATACGCAGCAACATCGGCGGAACACCGCTCCGCCAAACGCAGTTTCAGGCCACGGTAGGCCGCCGCTTCCGCCGGATGGGCCGTCAGATACTCGCGAAACGCCAGAAGGCGGATCACCTCGCCGCTGCCCTGTTGAAAGACATGGACATGATGAGTCCGCTTGTCGCCACCTTTGCAGAAGTAACGCCGCCCAGGGATGCCGTTTTCGCCGCGCGCTTCGTAGCCCAATGACTCCATGCGGCTGCTGCGGGCATCCACGTTCTCGATTCGGTCCACCTCCACCAGGATGTCGATAATCGGTTTGGCCGCCATGCCTGGCACCGACGTACTGCCGATGTGATGAATATCCCGTACGGCACCGCCCAGGGCCTCCCTGATCTTCGCCGCTTCCTCCCGAAACAGCTCCGGCCAGCGGTCGTCGTACGCCACAACCTCCACGGTTCGCATCAAATCGCCTCCCGCTTCTCTTTCCTCTTCCCCTGCCCAAACTCCTTTTAGCGGGTAAACAGGGCACGATCCGCTATGTATCTCAACGGACAGCAAGGTCAAGATTCCCCGGCAAAAAGAGAAACCCTCGCGGCATCGCATGACCGTCATGCAATGCCCACGAGGGTAGCGTCCTCTCGTCTGGCGTCTTACTCGTCACACTTCTCCGGCTTGCCCTCGGCCAGCGCCGTTCGGAACGACGCGCCGCAGCCGCAGGAGGCGACCGCATTGGGGTTGTCGATGGAGAACCCGCCGCCCATCAGCGATTCCTTGTAGTCGATTCGCGTACCTTCAATGTATAGATAGCTGTCCTTGTCGACAACAATCTTGATGCCATCCTGTTCGAAGGTGTGGTCACCTTCCTTCATTTCCTGATCCCAGCCCATTCCATAGGTAAAGCCGCTGCAACCGCCCGGACGGACGCCTACGCGCAGGAACAGGTTGGGATTGTTTTCCGCAGCCAGCATCTCCTTTACCTTCCGACTGGCTTGTTCCGTCAATGTAATCATCTCGTTACCCTCCTTTACCGGCGGTTTCCATTCCATGCTTGCACCACGCAAACGCCGTGTTCCTGATAACAGGGTGCCGCTTTCTGCTTTCAGTATACAAAAGGAAGCCGCGTTTTCTCAAGGCTGCCCTGCACTTCGGGCGCCTGCCCCTTCCCCCTGCAACACGCAGCGAAACAAAAAAAGAGGGATGCCCCCCTTTATGCAAAATGCGCTTTGTTTTCCAACAAGAAAACGCGATACGGTTTTGACTTCTTCACTACCTTAGACAGACTATGATCCAATTGGTTTAGTTCGTTGTGAAGTTGATCAATCTGCTTACTGTATGCCAGAACATCAGGATGATCCAACCCAAACTCTAACCCCATTTTCACCATATCCTGTCGAAGGAGTTCGATTTTTTCTAGTACCATATCTCGCATTGCTGAAGCTCCTCCTCAAGATGGATAAGGCGTACAAGCCTTCGTTCCACTTCCATTTTACAGGAACCACAGCCATAAGGCAATCAAAATTTCCTTATATAACCAAGAATATGCAGGGTTTTTGGTGAAATTTGCAAAAATTTTACAGTACGTGCGTTGCTAAACTTCTGATATTGTTCCACCTTCCCAAGAGGTTTATAATATAGATGCTTTTGTGAACGATTGACGGATCTGCCCTGATCATTCGCATCAGGGCAACGGACCGGACGAAATCTGAGAAGGGAAGTGTTCGGATGGCGCTTGATACGTTAACCATCCAAGACCCAGCGCTGGCCGGTGTGTCGGAAAAAGTCATTCGCGGCGAGCGGCTTACACTGGAAGACGGCCTGACGCTGTTCAACTCAAACGATCTGCTGACCATCGGCCAACTGGCCAACCTGGTCAATCAGCGAAAAAACGGGAATAACGTCTATTTTATTCAAAACATGTACATCAACCCGACCAACGTTTGTGAGGCGCACTGCAGGTTCTGCGGTTTCCGTCGAGATCTCGGGGAAGACGGCGCATACACGATGAGCATGGACGAACTGCTCCACTACGTCGGCACGCGGTATCGCGAAGGCATCCGCGAGTTCCACATCGTCGGCGGCCACAATCCGCATGTGTCGTTTGACTATTACGTAGACACGATCCGCACCCTGAAAAAGGCGTACCCGCACGTGACGATCAAAGCGTATACCGGCGCAGAGATTGAATTCTTTTCCCGCCTCTCCGGCCTGTCCATCAAGGAAGTGCTGCAGGAACTGATGAAAGCGGGCCTGGAAACCCTGACCGGGGGCGGCGCGGAAATCCTGACGGAGCGGTACCGCATGAAGATGAGCCCGGAAAAGGCCAGCACGGACATGTACCTTGAAGTGCACCGCACGGCTCATCAGCTTGGCCTGAAGACCCACACCACGATGCTGTACGGCTCCATCGAGACGCTGGAGGAGCGCCTGATCCACATGATCCGCCTGCGCGAACTGCAGGACGAGACCAACGGCTTTTTGGTGTTCATCCCGCTGGCGGTGCAGCCGATCAAGGCAACGGCCGGCATCAAGCGGCGCAACTCGGCGATTGACGACCTGAAGACGATGGCCATCAGCCGCCTGATGATGGACAACTTCCAGCATATCAAGGCGTACTTTATCAACATCGGCACGCAGTTGACGCAGGTGTCCCTGACCATGGGCATGTCCGACGTGCACGGCACGCTGATCGAAGAGCGCATCAGCCACTCCGCCGGCGCGCTGACCCAACAAGCCCTCACCGTCGACGAACTGGTCTGGCTGATCAAGGGAGCCGGCAAACGCGCACTGGAACGGGACACGTTCTACAACGTCATCAAGGAACACTAAAAACCAGCCGCGCGGCACGACATGCCGTCATCCCTCACTGCAAGCTGACGCCTCTCTTACGGGCGTCAGCTTGTTTTGTATTGCCCCGCTTCGGATGGTCGTTCCGGAAGGTTCGCCAATCACGTTCAGGTTCGTCTGCATTCGAATTCAACAAAAAAGGGCACGCCGATCATTCAGCCGTGCCCTCTTCATCTCCCTGTCGCTAAAACGGGAATCCGTCATCCTCTTTGTCTTCCTGCAGCTTTTTTTTGATGGCCGCCAGCAGCTCCTCTGCGGTAGCCGCCTGGACCAGCTCGCCGTTCACCAGCGCAAACGGCTGCATGTAGCATTCGCCGCAATAGCCGAGGCAGCCGTACTCCAGCACGTCCACATCCAGCTCGGGATCGTGTTCCAGCGCCTCCATCACGTGCTTTGTATAGGAAGAGACGTTGCTCGCGCAAAATTCAACTAATGGCTTCATCTACTTTTTCACCTGCCGTCAACATGGACTGTTCTCGCCATCGAGGCCGTAAGACCCTTCCCCTATCATAGCAAACCAAGTCCTGTTGGCAACTGGTTTTCCCCTTGGCAGGTGCAGTTATCCGCGAATGGACGGGGAAAAAGATTCTGCTTGCAATTTGCGCAAAAGAGACTAACAATAGAATGGGTGCTGTAAAATAACGGACTGAAGAAAGGACTAGACCTTCTATGAAACGACTTGTGATCCTTGGCGGAGGGTACGGGGGTCTGCGGATTATCGAGCGGGTCCTGTCCCCGGATTTACCTGACAATGTCTTTGTGACACTTGTGGACCGGATGCCGTTTCACGGCTTGAAAACGGAGTATTATGCCCTCGCGGCGGGAACGGAACCGGAAAAAGCCGTGCGCGTCCCGTTTCCAAGCGATCCTCGTTTGACGATCAAATTCGGGGAGGTAACCGGCGTAAACATGGACGAGCGGATCGTCACATTCGCAAACGGCGACACCCTCGCCTACGACTGGCTGGTTATCGCGCTCGGATGTGAAGACCGTTATCATGATATCCCGGGAGCGGAACAATATACCCACTCGATTCAAACCATGAACGCGACCCGCAACACGTACACAGCCATCAACAACCTGGGCCCGTACGGTACAGTGACGATCATCGGCGGAGGGTTGAGCGGCGTAGAGCTGGCCTCCGAACTGCGGGAAAGCCGCCCGGACCTGAACATTCGCATTGTGGACCGCGGTCCGAGCATTCTCAGCCCGTTCCCGAAAAAACTGCAGCAGTACGCCTCCCAGTGGTTTATTGAACACGATGTGCAGTTGGTCTCCATGGCCAGCGTGACCCGCGTCGAGCCGGGGGTGGTCTACAACCACAACGAGCCGGTGGAAACCGACGTCACCGTCTGGACGGCCGGAATCCAGGCCAGCCGCATCGTGCGCGCTCTGCCGATCGAGAAGGACAACATCGGCCGTGCCAAGCTGAACCAGTATCACCAAATCCCCGAATATCCCAACGTGTACGTGGTGGGCGACTGTGCCAGCCTGCCCATCGCCCCGAGTGCCCAATCGGCGGAACTGCAGGGTGAACAAATCGCCATGATGCTGAAAAAGGACATCAAGGGCGAAGAATATCCCGCTTCCCTGCCGGACATCAAGCACAAGGGATTTCTCGGCTCGCTGGGCAAAAAGGAAGGCTTTGGCGTGATGGGCAAAGTCTCCCTGGTCGGCCAAATGCCCCGCGTGATGAAGAGCGGCGTGCTGTGGATGTACAAAAAGCATCTCGGATAATGCGCAGCAAGATGAACAAAAAGCCTTTCGGTATCTTGGTCAAGACCCCATTTTGTAGACACTTAAAAAACCCCCGGCCGTTAGGCCGCATGCTGACGCCTGTACTCGACTGGCGTCAGCTTATTTAATTTGATTTGCAAACGCTCTTCATTGTAAAAACGAATGTACTCCTCAATTCGTCTTTGCGCTTCATCCAGACTTCGAATATCATAAGGATAGAGAGCTTCTGCCTTTAAGTGCGAGAAGAAACTCTCCATAGGGGAATTGTCTAAACAATTGCCCCTTCGCGACATGCTGATTCGGGCGTCAACCTTTTGCAGCATGTCGTGGTATGCGTGGGACGTGTACTGGGAGCCTTGATCGCTGTGTACGATCAGTCCAGTCACGTCCTTATGCTTTTCAAATGCTTTCCGAAACGTCTCCAGGACAAGGGCATTGTCATTGTGTAAGCTCACATGGTGCGCCACGATTTCGTTGTGAAACAAGTCTTTAATCGCTGATAAGAAGATACGTTGATCTCCTACACGAAACTGGGTAACATCGGTGACCCACTTCTGGTTTGGTTTCTCGGCTGTGAAGTCACGCTTCAACAGATTTTCGGCAACACGACCATCAGATTCAGCCGCTCGATACGTGCTCCGATACGCTCGCTTGCCACGAATAATGGCTTTCAGCCCAAGAATTTGCATGAGTCGTAACACCTTCTTATGATTCACAACCTTGCCGTATTGACGAAAGAGTTCCGCTTGAATTCTTCGATACCCATATATTCCTTTTCGTTCATCATAGATGGTTTGAATCTGCTGTTTCAGTTCTCCGTCTCTATCCCACTCCTTCTGTGCAAGATACCGATAATACCCACTCCTCGATACACCAAGAAGTTTGGAGAGTTCGGTAATCGGGTACAACGCTGCGACATTCTCCATCACACGATACTTTTTTCTTACACCTCCCGCATCCAGATTTCCAAACACTTTTTTAGAATTTCGTTCTCCCGTTTCAATTTTTTCACATGTCGATCTTGATCGATGTACGCTGTACGTCGTCCACGCTGATCCAAAAGACCGAACTCCCCAAGTTGTTTGTATTTCCGCATCCACTTTTTTACTCGATCCTTATCCTGGATTTCTAAATGCTCAGTGATCTGTCTGTATGTCCACTTCTCCTCTACATGCAATCGTATTGCCTCCATTTTCAACGACAAAGGATAATGCTTGAACTTTTGACCTTTGATAGCCATAAAAAATTCACCCCTTAAAGTAACATCGGTTTTCCCAAGGGGTTTTTCCAATGTCTACTTTAAGGGGTGCACTCTATCTCGCCGAAAGGCTTTTCCCTTAAATGCCGTTATCGCTTTTGCACGCGCAGGACAGGAATCTTCTTTAGCTCGTAAGTTCCCTCCAGGATGCCGTCGTGAATCACGTTCAGCTTGAGCAGACTGGCGATTTTTCCGGCGTCCGCCCGGGACATCAGCCGCCACAGCGATGGATCGGGCAGAGCGTTGTAAACCCGCTCATCGTAGTACTCCCGCCGCTCCTGATAGTGGATGGTCAGCTTGTACGCCCCTGCTTCGGCGCCTCCGCTATCCGCATATTCTGCCAACAGTTTCTGCCTCAGGTCGTTCAGCTCTTCCTCGATTTTCTTTTGTGCCTCTTTCAGCTCGTAATAGCGAGCCAACTGCTGTTCCATGCAGGGCCCCTCCTCGATTACGGTTTTTCCTCTGGATGTATATGAATCGGGTGGGACAGGTAGAACTCACGTCCTGGGAGGCAGCAGCATAATTTTAGAAAATTACGAAAACAATTTTGTTCATTTGCAATGAAGCGACACATGCAATAGGTGGCGACAAGGATTATGCCAGTATCTTGCTTCTTCCGTGCGACACCCCGCATACAAACGAAAACGAGCGGGATTGCTCCCGCCCGTTCTTACTTTGCCTCGTCGAGCGGGGGTACCCCCAGCTCTTCCAACTTGGCGTATATATCTTTCAGTTTCGGATTTCCCTCACCGACAATTTCCCCGGAAATTACGACAAGCGGATACCACAAATCTTCTTCCACAATCCGTTTGGCCCAGCTTTTGTCATCTTCTGTCTCGGGTTGTTGAAAGTCCTTGTAGACGATTCGGACGCTGTCGTTTCCGTATTTGCGTGAGATAGCCGCCTGCAGCCATTCGGCCGTCTCCTTGGCCGACGGCAGGTTGACACAGCTCGCACACAACTGCTCGGTACCGTAGACCTTGATTTCCACGCTCATCTGCCATGCCCCCCTGCTGATCTTTCCTGTGTCTTTAGGAAAGAGCTTGTTCCAGGTCGTCAATCAAATCCTGTACGTCTTCAATCCCTACTGAAATGCGGATCAAACCGTCCGTGATGCCCAATTGCGCCCGCCGCTCGGCCGGAATGGAGGCGTGGGTCATGCGGGCCGGGACGCTGATCAGGCTTTCCACCGCCCCCAGCGATTCCGCCAGCGTAAAGTATTTCACCTTGGCGAGCACTTCGTCTGCTCGTTCGGCGCTTCCGACGTCAAAGGAGATCATGCCGCCGAAGCCGCGCGCCTGCTTTTTCGCCAGCTCGTGGTTGGGGTGGCTGGGCAGGCCGGGGTAGATGACGCGTTTGATGTCGTTCCGCTCGGCCAGCCAGTTGGCCAGTGTCCGCGCGTTTTGCTCGTGCTCTTCCATGCGTACGCCCAGCGTCTTCATCCCGCGCAGCAGCAGCCAGGAATCCTGCGGCCCGAGGATGCCGCCGATCGCGTTTTGCAGGAAGTGCAGCTCTTCGCCCACCTTGGCGTCTTTGGCCACGACCAGGCCGGCCACCACGTCACTGTGTCCGCCCAGGTACTTGGTGGCGCTGTGGTAGACGATGTCGGCGCCCAGTTCAAGCGGATTTTGCCAGTACGGGGTCATGAACGTGTTGTCCACCAGCAGCAGGATGTTGTTCGCTTTGGCGATCGCCGACAGAGCGGCAATGTCGCTTACTTTTAACAGCGGGTTGGTCGGTGTTTCCATGATGATCGCCTTGGTTTCCGGGCGAATGGCCGCTTCCACTGCAGCCGTATTGCTCGTATCCACGTAGGTGGCATCCAGTCCCAGGCGGGAAAAGACGCGGGTAATCACCCGGTACGTGCCGCCGTATACGTCGTCGCCCACCACCAGATGATCTCCTTTGGAGAACAGGGAGAGTACCGTGGACAGAGCGGCCATGCCGGAGCCAAATGCCAGGCCGCGCGCCCCGCCTTCCAGCTCCGCGATGTAGGTTTCCAGCGCGTGGCGAGTCGGGTTGCCCGTGCGGGAGTACTCATAGCCCTTGTGCTTGCCGACTGCTTCCTGCTTGTATGTGCTGACTTGATAAATCGGAACGGAAACGGCTCCCGTATGGGGATCTCCCTCAATTCCTCCGTGGATCAGGCGTGTTTTGATCCGCATCTTATACTCCTCCTTGGTAGATTTTTTTGCTCAGATAACGCTCGCTGCCGTCGGCAAACAAGGTGACGATGTTGGTTCCCGGCTTGGCTTCCCGCGCTTCCCGCAGTGCAGCCGCCATCGCCGCACCCGCCGAACTGCCCACCAGCAGTCCCTCTTTGGCGGCCAACTGTTTGACCATCTCAAAAGCGTCCACATCCAGGATGGTGTGGATGGCGTCAAAGTAGCTCGTGTCCATAAACGGCGGCAAAAACTCCATCCCGATTCCTTCCGTCTTGTGCGGACCGGGTTCGCCGCCGTTCAAAATGGAGCCTTCCGGTTCGACAATGACGGTTTTGATGGACGGCTTTTGTTCTTTCAGGTAGCGGGCTACCCCCATGAAGGTGCCGCCAGAGCCGGCCCCCGCCACAAACACGTCCACTTTCCCATCCATTTGTTTCCAGATTTCCGGTCCCGTCGTTTTGTAATGAGCTGCCGGGTTGGCCGGATTGGCAAACTGTTGGGGTACGAATGCGCCGGGAATGGATGCCGCCAGTTCCTGTGCTTTGGCGATCGCTCCTTTCATGCCCAGTTCGGTCGGCGTATTCACCACTTCCGCACCCAGTGCGCGCATCAGTTCCTGCTTTTCTTCGGAAAACTTGGCCGGCACGCAGAAGATTACGCGATAGCCGGTACCGATCGCTGCCAGCGCCAGCCCGATTCCCGTGTTGCCGGCCGTCGGCTCGATAATCGTACCGCCCGGCTTCAGCTGCCCACTCTCTTCGGCGGCGCGGATCAGTTCCAGTCCCAAGCGGTCCTTGACGCTGCCGCCCGGGTTGAAATACTCCAGTTTCGCAAACAGTCGAACGCCTTCCGGCAGATCAAACTGTGTCAGTTCGACAATCGGCGTGTTGCCGATCAGTTCCTTCACGTTACGGTATACGTTCACGACACCGACCCCTTATCTTCTTGTTCCTTTTCGCTCCTCTATTATAACATGAGGCCAAGCGAAAAAGTCCATGCGGCACGCCGCCCGGGTTCACGATCCGCGGCAAAGTGCCGCTTCGGGCGCATCGGTCATGGATTTATCGGCTCCAGGGGAGTATAATAGAGGGAGGTTGGAAAGGAGTGAAATTCCCATGGACATGTTCGATCAAGTACAGGAAGTCCTTGACAAACTGCGTCCGTACCTGCAGCGCGACGGCGGCGACGTACAGCTCGTCGACGTAGAGGACGGCGTTGTGAAACTGCGCCTGATGGGTGCATGCGGAAGCTGCCCTTCTTCCACGATCACGCTGAAGGCAGGGATCGAGCGCGCACTGCTGGAAGAAGTGCCGGGAATCAAAGAAGTACAACAAGTATTCTAATCGAGCAAAAGCCCTTACCGGTTTTACGGCCGGCAAGGGCTTTTTACTTTTTCAGCAGCAGCGCCTTGCGGAAAAAAGCGGTCACTCGCTTTATGTACTCGTCCGGCATCATGGCGAAGCTACGCACATGGCCCGCCTGCGGCACCAGCCAAAGCGCGGAATCCGGGTGAGCGGCGAGCTTCCGAAGCTGTTTGCTATTGCTGCACGGCACGGTTTCATCGCCGGTGCCGTGAATGAACAGGATCGGCTTGTTGGCCCGCTTCACTGCCATGTACGGCCTGACCTCCGACGGATTGGCCCGGAGCATGATTGGACTGAGCGTCAGAATCAACCAGTTGAACGGTACCCGTGGCAACCCTGTCCAGTGCGGCAGGTTTTCCTGCAAATACTCGCGCAGCGAATAAAACGGCGAGTCGGCCACCACGGCCTGCACACGCTCGTCTGTGCAGCCGACCAGAAGCGAAGTGGCTGCCCCCATGGAAAACCCGATCAGACCGATCTTTTGCCCGGGACGCCTTTGTTCCACGTAATCGATCGCCCCCCGCAGGTCCTGCTGCTCGCGAAGACCGATCGTCGTCAGGGCAGGAGTTGACTCTCCCGCATTGCGAAAGTCAAACATCAGCACGTCGTATCCGGCAGCCAGCAGCCGGGCGGCCAAAGCCAGGGCAGGCAGATGCGGTTCCAGCCGGTTTTGCCCGTAACCGTGGGCAAAGACGAGCGTGCAGCCGTTGCTGTCGTGTCCATTGGCTTCCGCCGCGATGTACCAGCCGCTCAACGTGATGCCGTCCTCCCGGCTGGGAAAGGTGACAGATTCCACATGGCCGATGCCGAAGCGGGACGGCTCCATGTCCACCGGCTTGCGGGGCGGGTGCGTCAATTTCCAGGCTACGTACAGCGACACGGCGGCCGTGCATGCCGCTGCCAGCACCAGACCGGTCACCGTCGCAATCATCCAGTTCATACGGGGGTTACAGGCTCCTCTCCGCTCAGCACGGCGGCGATGTTGGCCGCAGCCAGCCGAGCCATTTCCAGCCGCGTCTGATATGTTGCGCTGCCAATATGCGGCAGGGCCACGACGTTGGGCAGCGACAAAAGCGGGTTGTCAAGCGGCACGGGCTCCTGCTGGAACACGTCCAGACCGGCCGCCCAGATTTGTTTGTCGACGAGAGCCCGGTAGAGTGCCGCCTCGTCCACCGTGCCGCCACGCGACACGTTGACAAACACTGCGGTCGGTTTCATCAGGGAGAACTCCCGCTCGCCCATCAGATTCCGCGTCTCCTCCGTCAGCGGCGTCAGCAGCACGACGTAGTCCGATTCCCGGAGCAGTTCGTCAAATGGCGCATACTGCGCACCTGTCGTTCGCTCCGCATCCGGACGGCGGCTGCGGTTGTGATAGAGAATCCGCATGCCAAAACCCGCCGCCCGCCGGGCTACTGCCTGTCCGATGCGGCCCATGCCGACGATGCCGAGCGTCGCTCCGTAGATGTTTTGCCCGACCATCAGGTGCGGGTTCCAGGATGTCCACCCGCCGGCCAACAAAAAGCGGTTGGCCTCCACCAGCCGTCGGCCCGCCGCCATCAGCAGGGCAAAGGCCAAATCGGCGGTCGCCTCCGTCAACACGTCCGGCGTGTTGGTCACGATGACGCCATGTCGTTTGGCCGCCGCCACGTCGATATTGTCGTAGCCGACGGCCATGTTGGCGACGATCCGCAGCCGTTTTGCCCGCATCAGCAGTTCCTCGTCAATCCGTTCCGTCAGCATGGTCAAGAGAGCGCTGGCTTCTTCCGCCTTTTGCAGCAGCACGTCTCGGGGGATGGGACGATCCTCCGCCCACACTTCCACGTCCGCCACCGCCTCCAGCATGGCAATGGCTTCATTCGCCACTTGCCTCGTCACGTACACCATCGGTTTTGTCATCAGCAGGCCTCCAAAACCAGTCAATGTGCGGAACCGGCGCCCCGTATCGCTGCGCAATCGTCTGCGGGTAGCGGCGAAGCGCCTCTTCCATGTTGATCAGTTCTTCCTCCAAAAGTTCTTTCCACGCCGCGGCGTCCACTTCCTGCCTATCTTCCCACGGCAATGACCGATACGTCTCCACCAGTTTGAGAAAACGCCCGGGGTACAGCATCAGGCCGTAGACCACGGCGTATTCGGATTCCAACAGCGGGCAGACGCTGTTGTACCCGTCCAGGAAATGAGTCACGACGTCTTCCTGCCAGCCGTTTCGCCGCACGGACGCCTTGATCCACTGGCCGATGTCGCGCGCCCGCATATCGAGCACCCAGTTCCATTCGCCGCAGACATAGCGAACGTAGTCTTCATTCCACAGGATATACCCCTCATCAAAATTTTGGTAGGCTACTTTGCCGCAGTGGGCTGTTTCCTTCACCACGCTGTCGTAACCGGCATGGTACAGGTACTGCACCGCCGTCTCCCCCAACTGATTCACATAGGTGTAACTGGTCAAAAGATACTCGTCAAACGGGAAGATCTCACCGTCCGCTTCCTCCATGTCCTCCCGGTACCCGTTGTACTCGCGCAGTTTTTCCGCCACATGACGGGCCAACGCCCAAGCGTGGAGGATGACGAAAACAGCTTGTCGCTCTTGAACGAACGGGTCGCCTGATGAAACTGGGCAAGCGCCTGCCCTGCGGCAAACGCCGGATCGTCCGGAACCCCTTCCCGCACACCACGGTACAGGTAGAAAATCTGATCGTCGCTGATGACGTACGGGTATCCCTCTTTCGACTTGACCAGCGTAAGCATGTTCACTTCCTGCTGCTGCGCCAGTTGTTTTTTTACCCGCTCGATAAACCTGCTTTTGTATTTGAATCCCGCCGGCGCGGTATACAGGTAAAACAGCCCCTGATCCGTCTCCAGCACGGTTCCCGCCCCTGCTGATCGGCAGCCGTGCAGGGAAAATCCGTACGCTTCTTCCAGCAAGGCTTTGTACTCCATGAGAACAACCTCCCCACACACCTTCTCATGGAGCATGGTATGTAACGCAGGCGGGATAGGTGCCTATCTCGTTGCAGATACTACCGACGTGCACATGCCCTCACACCTGCCTGACCGGCACGCGCCGCAGGCAGATTCCCAAAAAGCGGTGGCGAGAGGAGGACAGCGGTGAACGGCAACAATCCGCTCAACAGCTACACGTGTTACGACGCCGTCGTCTCGCTGCTGGAACAGCGCGGCGTCCACATCGACCACATTGCCGAGATTGTCATGTTTCTGCAAAAAGACTACATTTCCAACCTCTCCATGGACACGTGCCGCGAAAGCGTGCAAGCCGTACTGAAAAAGCGGGAAGTACAGAACGCCCTTTTCACCGGCATTCAGCTCGACATGCTGGCCGAAGAAAAGAAACTGATCCCTCCGCTTCAGGAGATTATCGCCTCGGATGAACCGCTCTATGGCGTGGACGAGGTGCTGGCGTTTGCCGTCGTGAACCTGTACGGCAGCATCGGATTCACCAACTACGGGTACGTGGACAAGCTCAAGTACGGCAAGCTAAAGGATCTAAACGACAAACGCTTTGGCGTCCACACTTTTCTGGACGATCTGGTCGGAGCCATAGCTGCGGCGGCGTCCAGCCGCATCGCTCACCGCCAGAAACAAGCGGAGGAAAACTGCCTACCCCCCGATTCTTCCGAGCCAATCGGCTAGATCGGATGCGATGTGCGTGGGACGGCAGGGATGCGTCTCCACGTCCTCCCGCGTGGAATAACCGGTCAAGACCAGCAGGCTGTCCATGCCCGAGCAGTTACCCGCGGCAATGTCGGTATCCAGGTTGTCCCCGACGATCAGCGTCTCCCCGGCGCTCGTGCCCAACCGCGTCAGCGCGTAGTCAACGATGATGCGCTCCGGTTTGCCGACGACTACCGGCTTGACTCCGGACGCCGTGGAGACAGCTGCCACCAATGAACCATTGCCGGGAAACAAGCCTTGTTCGGTCGGCAGAGCGGCATCGGCGTTGGTGGCGATCAGGTTGGCTCCTTGCCGGATCGCCCGGGCAGCTGTCGTCAATTTGGCGTAATCAAACGAACGGTCAATCCCCACCACCACGTACCGGGGACGCTCCTCGCTGATTGTAAAGCCGCTGGCTTTCAGCTGCGCAATCAGTCCCTCTTCGCCGATCACATACACCGGCGTGCCTGCCGGGGCCAGCTCCTTGAGATAGTGGGCGGTCGCCATTGCAGAGGTATAGACCTCTTCCGGCTCCGCGTCGATGCCCAGCCCGGTCAAGCGCGCCGCCACCTGCTCCGGCGAAGCGGACGAATTGTTGGTCAGATACAGGTACGGAATCCCCTGTTTGCGCAAATGCTGGACAAACCGGGCAGCTCCCGGAATGGCCTCCCTGCCGCGATAAATGGTTCCGTCCAAATCCAGCAAATACCCCTTGTACTGCTTCATGCTGCCTCATCCTTTCCCCGTTCACAACAAAATCCACCCGGCGACGAGTGGATTTACGCACGTTGTCATTCTGTTAGGCTTGCTTCGCTTCCTTGATCTCAAACACGCATTTTTCTCCGCCCTTGGCCATGCAGGTAGTCTGTACCACGTCGGCTTTCAGCACACGGCGGAACAGGGAGAGCTCACAGTTGCACGCCTGGTTGAATTCGCGCGCCACTTGGGAGATGGGACAGTTGTACTCGCGGATGCGGTAGCAGCCGTTTTGTTCGTCCTTTTCCCACTCTACCATATAGCCCTTTTCGTTTTGCAGTTCGGCCAGCTTGGCGACACGCTCTTCCAGGGACTCCTGCTGGATCTGCTTGCGGTATGCTTCTTCCAGACGGTTTTCCCGGCGGCGGAACAGCATTTCCACCTTTCCGATTCCGTCCATTGCTTCCAAATCGCGCAAAAAGTCGAGCGTCAGATGAGAGTAGTTGCGCGGAAACAGCTCATCTGCCTCCTGCGACAGCGAATAGACATTGGTCGGGCGTCCCATCGCTTGGCGTACCAGCGTCGATTTGATCAGATTGTCCCGCTCCAGCGTATTCAGATGACGCCGCACAGCCATCTCCGTGATCCCCAGCTGGACTGCCATATCGCTGACGGACAGCGAGCCTTTTACTTTGAGCATGTTGAGGATCTGGTCGCGGGTGGAAGTTCCTTCGTTAGCCATCGTAATCACCGCCCTTTCTCTCTATTGTATCGAATCGGGCCTCTTTAGTAAACAAAAGAAAGTGTTTTGTATAAAAAATCCGCGTTTCTCGCCTTAAAACAGTTCGTTTTGCAGATACGTACGCACAGCCGGCTCAAACTGGCGCAGCGTCGGCAGGCTGTCCTGCACCAGCGCCACCATTTCCGCCGCCGGCACGCTGGTATACTGGTTGACCAGATGACGGCGGAACTCCACCACGTCTGTCAGCACCCGCGCCTGCTCGTCGCTGATGACCCGCTCATCCCGCAAAATTTCCACAATGTCGGTATAGCTGCCGGGATCGCGCATGATAAAGCCGTCAATCAGTGCGTTGCCCACGTCGATCACCGCCTCAATGGACAGATGCAGCGCCCTCTCCATCGCCGCCTCGGCCACTTCGTCGGCGAGAACGTCATTCGCTCCCCGGGCCGCCAGCTTGTCCAGCAGGTCGAGCATCCGGGACATGTGTGTCAACACTTCGTCGATCTTTTTCGTATTTACGTCGTACATGGGAGATCTCCTTTATCACTTTCGCTTTTTCGCTGCCCATTTTGCATACAATACGGTAATGACAAACGTCAGCACCAATACCAGAAGAACCAATTCCCCTTGCCGCAGATAGGAATCGTTCATCACCTTCACCTCTTTTCATCATCAGTATACCAAAATTGTCTGCACTGTCACGAATCCCCCTCTCAATTGTGTTACAATGAGGGGTGAGTTTTTGGCGGGACAAAGGGAGGATACAACACAGTGGAACGCGAACTGGCACTGGAAGTGGTGCGTGTAACGGAAATGGCAGCGCTGGCCTCTTCCCACTGGTTGGGGCGCGGCAGGAAAAACGAGGCCGACGACGCGGCGACGAGCGCCATGCGCGCCATGTTTGAGACGATCAACATGCGCGGAACGGTTGTGATCGGCGAGGGCGAGCTGGACGAGGCGCCGATGCTTTACATCGGCGAAAAACTGGGGCATCCGGACGCGACCGGTCCGGAGGTGGACGTGGCCGTCGATCCGTTGGAAGGTACCACGATTGTCGCCAAAGGACACAACAACGCGATGTCGGTCGTGGCCATCGGCGACAAGGGGACGCTGCTGCACGCCCCTGACATGTACATGAGCAAAATGGCGGTGGGCAGGCGGGCCGCCGGCAAGATCAGCCTGGACGACCCGGTGGAAAAGATGATCGAAGTGGTGGCGGAAGCCAACAACAAGCGCGTTCAGGACGTCACCGTGATCATTCAGGAACGGGAGCGCCATCAGGCAATCATTGATGCTGTCCGGGAAAAAGGAGCGCGCGTCAAACTGTTCGGCGACGGCGACGTGGGCGCAGCCATCGCGGCCTGCATGCCGCATACGGGGATCGACTTGTTCCTCGGCACAGGCGGCGCACCGGAAGGCGTGATCAGCGCGGCGGCGATCAAATGCCTCGGCGGCGACATGCAGGCCAGGCTCCGGCCGCAAAACGAAGCGGAACGGCAGCGCTGCATCCGAATGGGGCTGGCTGATCCGGAGCAGCTGCTGACCCTGAACGATCTCGTCAAAGGAGACGACGCGATCTTTGCCGCTACCGGCGTTTCGGACGGAGAACTGCTGCAGGGCGTCCGCTACCTTGGGGACGACATGGTCGAGACCCACTCGATCGTGATGCGTGCCAAGACCAAAACGATCCGCTTTATCCGCGCGCTGCACAATCTCACCCACAAGCCCAATCTCGTGTGGAAGTAAGGGGGAAGAAAATGGCCAACGACCTGTTTTTCCTGTACGACGAGACCGAGGAGACCAAGACCCGGTTCGTCAGCTTTATGGGCGAAGCGACGCGCTTTGATCTGGCAATTACGACCACCAACCGCTTTTACGGCAAAAAACTGGTGATCAACATTCAGAACGGCCGCTCCGCCATCATCGGCGACGACGATCTGAAAGAGGAAGGCTACCTCGAGTACGCCTTCAACCTGAACGATAAGGAAGCGGAAGAACTGCGCTCGTTTTTGCACACCGTCATTCCCTGATCCGGGACATGACAGACAAGGGACGGCCTGACCAACAGGCGCGTCCCTTTTTCACTGCGTGCACCTTGTCCTTTAACCGATCCGGTACACCCGCCCATTTCCCTCTGGACAACGCGCCACCCGGGCAGACGTCTCGTATACTGCAACATCAAAACAGACAATATGAGAGGAGTGCCACATCGCGCGATGCAACCGTATCCTTCTGCTCAATCAGTCAATTTTCCGTACGAGTCACGCAGCCAAGTACACCACAGGGAAGATCTCGCCGCTCCGGTGTTCTGGCGGCGGCGGAGACAGCATCCCCATTTTGATGTCATCATTCCCTTTGTCTTCCCGTTCGGTGGCTTCTACCCGTATTATTATCCCTTCTACCCGCCGTATCCTTACCCATTCTACCCGTTTTATCCGTTTTAGGCTGCCGAACGGTACCTACAGCGTGACGCCATGCCGCAGAGCCAAAGGCATCGATCCGCGCTCAACGGACGGTGCCTTGTTCCGTTTTTACGTGGCAGCTGTCGCCTGGCTGGCCGTCAAGAGAGCGAGCGGAAACCAATTCACAGGACACCACTGACTACATACTGACAGCCCGATCCATTGGATTCGGGCTGTTTTATCGATCAACTGTCAATGGTTTTTTACGATTCACGTTTTGGCGGGGTGGGACCTGCGGTGATCTTGTCCCGTTCGCGGTTGGCTCGCGGCGCATGTTGGCGGCGTTCTTTTCCGCCGTCGCGTCCGCCTTTTTCCCCCTTGGCCAACTTGCTCTTGTTGTCTCCCCGCTCATGGCGGCCGCTGCGCTCACCGGACGAGCCGCTCCGCTCGGTTCGCTCCTGTCTGCCGTGGCGCGGGTGAAAACGGCGGCGTTCCTTTCGTTCGATATACAGGGATGGTTCGTCCCTGTCCGATTCCTTGCGCTGTTCGGCATCCGTCCCCTCTGCTCCGTCTGCTGCTTCCTGCCCATGCTGGTCTGGCGAGGCCGGTTTTACCTTTTTCAGCACAAAATAGGGACAGCCAAAGTTGCAAAATTCGTGCAGGTACTCATCCAACGCGGCGATTCGCTGCTCGAACGGCACTTTGCGGTTGCTGTTGTCGTAAAACCCGCGCAGGCGCAACTGGCCGTAACCCCAATCCCCAACGATGTAATCGTACTTGTCGAGAATGTCACTGTAGCGTTCCTTGAACGCTTCCGGGTTCCACCCGTCGCGATTTTCCTCCATGACCTCGTACGTACCGGCTGGCGTGCGAATCAAGACCGCTTCCTCCTTACACTTTGCATACTACGTCCATCTTATCACATTTTTCGCAGAGGGAGTTAAATTTCCCACGAAAACTCCCCATCCGCGGGGGACACCCTAGCTGTAGGGGGTGGAACCATTGAAAAAAACATGGCTGTTTCCTGTTCTCGCAGGTCTTGCTTTGGTCGCGTCCGCTTGTACGCCAAATGCCGCTCCGAATGACCGTCATCCGGGCACAACGGTTCAACAAGCCGTTCCGCGCATGCATATGGACGGTATCGGCATGCGGAACAACGACGGCATAGGCGCCCGTCCTTTCGACGTTCTCGGTACGCGTCCCTTTGACGGCATGGGTATGCGCGACTACGATCTGGGCGTGAGAAACACACCGTACGGCACTGACTACATGAACAACAACTACAACGCGTACACCAGCGGCGCCCGCTCGTACAATGCCTTTACGGACGACGGACGGCGCCCGTTTGACGGTGTAGGCACTCCGTCGATTTATCGTGACCGCAGCCGCGTAGGCACGATGGCGACGACCATGCCGCGAATGGGCTTTGCCCAAATCGACCGGAAGCACGTCCGTACGGCCGGAGTGAATAATGTCTATGTCGACCGGGAGGCGCTGGCCCGCGCCGTGGGCAACGTGACTGCCAGCTGCCCAGGCGTGAACCGCTCCACCGTTCTCGTCACAGACGAGGAGATTTTCGTCGGCCTCAACACCCTGGGCGGGGACAACCGCGTGACCAAGGAACAGGCACGCATGGGCGCTCAGTCGATTGCACCTCGCTACTACAAGGTGTATGTGACCGACAACGCAAACGACATCGCCGAAATCGCCCGCATCGCCAGCCGCGCAAACAACGTCACGATGGGACGACACGCCGATGAACAGCGCAGCGTGGATGCCCTGATCAAGCGACTGGGCGGCAAGGTGGACGGCGAAGAAATGAAGACCAAAGGCTCCAAAATGACCACAACCACCCGCTAACGGCAACAAACCCCTATGACTGCCATAGGGGTTTGCTTTTTTGTCTACTTCGCCTGTGCGATCGATTCCTTGGCGGCGTTTGCCTGTTCGTGGGCGTGGTACGAGCTGCGCACCAGCGGACCTGCCTCCACGTGGCTGAAGCCGCGCTTCATGCCTTCTTCCCTGAGGCGGGCAAACTCGTCGGGGTGGTAGTACTTTTCTACGGGCAGGTGTTTTTTGGTCGGCTGCAGGTACTGGCCGATGGTCATGATGTTGACATCGACCGCACGCAGATCGTCCATGGTTTCCAAAATCTCCTCGAACGTTTCACCTACCCCGATCATCAGGCTGGACTTGGTCGGGATGTCCGGCTGGAATTCCTTGGACTTTTTCAGCAGTTCCAGCGTCCGGTCGTACTTGGCGCGGGCCCGCACCCGGTCGGAGAGGCGGCGCACCGCTTCGATGTTGTGGTTAAGCACGTCAGGACGGGCATCCATGACCACTTTGAGCGCATCCCAGTTGCCCATGAAGTCGGGAATCAGCACCTCCACGGAGGCGAGCGGCAGACGGCGGCGTATCGCCTTGATCGTCTCTGCGAAGATCAGCGCCCCGCCGTCCGCCAGGTCATCGCGGGCAACCGAGGTGACGACGACGTGTTTCAGCCCCATCTGTTCCGCCGCTTCCGCCACGCGTTCCGGCTCGGCTCGGTCCAGTTCAGTCGGCAGGCCGGTCTTCACGGCGCAAAAACGACAGGCCCGGGTACATATATCACCCAAAATCATGAAGGTGGCCGTACGATTGGCCCAGCACTCATGAATGTTGGGACACTTTGCTTCCTCGCATACGGTATGCAGCGTCTTGCTGCGCATGGTCTGCTTCAGTTCCTTGAAGTTGGCCAGTTCTTTTCCTGATACAAGGTTGATCTTGAGCCACTCCGGTTTGCGTAGCGTCATTGGGCTCACTCCTCATTGGACTTGGTCACCCTCCATTATAGAGGAATGCCTTTGGGGGGACAATATCCGCTCCCGTTTCGGGTGTATGTATGCCCGCCACACTCGCGACCTAGCGAAGCCCGCCGGGAAAATCCACATACCCAGTCGGTGAAATCCGCGGGACCTGTCCGTGAAATGGTCGCGTTACAGCCGGTGCACCTTGTGCCGGTCCGATCCCCGCAGGTACGGTTCCAACAGCGTGAGCTCCCGCTGCTGGCAGGTGAACAGGAACACCTGGTGCTCTTCGCTCAACTCCGCCACATAGGCCAGCGTCCGCTCCAGCCGCTCCTGATCGTAGTGGGCAAAATGGTCGTCGAGAAACAGCGGCAATGGCTCCGTCTGCCGACTGACCAGACGCAGCAGCGCCACCCGCTGTGCAAAGTGGAGCTGATCCTGCGTGCCCAGGGAACACTGTTCCTGCTCCACGACCCGCTGCCGGACGGGTTCCAGCAGCCGGACCGCAAACCGTTCGCGCGGGTCCAGCCGCACGTCCCGGTACTTGCCGCCCGTGATCCGGGCCATCACATCGGAAGCCAGTCCGTTCAACACAGGGGAGACGTCCCGATTCCATTCCGCCAAAGCCTCCCGCAGCGTGTCACGGGCCAACTGCAGCGCTTCCCTTCTCATCTGCAGGCTGCGCAGGGCGGCGATGGCGTCCTCGTATTCACTGCGTGCCCGCGCAACCGATACGGAATCATGGCTCCCCATCTCGCCCGATGCCCGGGCGATTTGCTCACGCAGTTCCTGCAGCCGCTCTTCCGTCTCCTTCAAGGACTGTACGAGGCCATCCCGTTCCCGGTCCCGTTCCGCTTTTTCCGCTTCCAATATGGAGCGCAGCTCATCCCCCCAGCGGGCGAGCAGCCGCGCTTCTTCCTCGCGCCGCTTCCACTCCTCCGTCTGCCTGTCCGCTTCCCGCTGCCGGCTCATGTTCAGCTGCGCTTCCCGAAGCTGGAGAAACGCGTCCCAATCAGCCGCGTTCCATGCCTGATAAATCTCGCGAAGTGTTACTTCCAGGCGGTCCGCCTCCTGCTGCAAGCGCCGCCACTCCTCGATGACGGCCGGCACGTGCTGGTTTCCGCGTGCACGTCTGCGCCTCAATGTACCGACCGCAGCCAAGAGGACTGCCAGTACGCCGGCAATCCAGCCATACGTTCCTTTCCCCGCCAGGAAAGCACCTGCCGCTGCCGCCAAAAGCAGGCCGCTTCCCGCCCGCAACAACCGATCTGAGGAAAATTTTCCCGTCGCTTTTTGCCGCTGCCGCGGCCGCTCCGTTCCGACGATGGCGGATGCGGCCAGGCGGTTTACCTGTTCCCGGCAGGTTTCCCACGCCTTGCGCAATTCGAGGGCCCGCTGGTAGTCCGCTTCCAGTCGTTTCCGTTCCGTTTCCGATCCCGTATCGGCATCAGGGGCAGATCGGGCGGCCAGCGCGGCCAACAGCTCCCGCGTTTCCCGGTGCAGACGGCGCTCTTCCGCGGTGACGGCATTTTCTTCCCACGCTTCCCACTGTTCAGGAGAAGGAGCAATGTAGCTTTGGCGCCAGCGCGCCTGCCATTCCGCCTCTGCCTCCTGCATCCTGTGCAGGCGCTGCCGCAGCTTTTCCCGCGTCCGCTCCCGTTCTTGCCGCTCCGCTTCCCAATCCGCGATCTGCCGGGCCAGCCTGCTAGCAGCAGTCCACCCCGCTTCCGCTTCGGCCAGGGCACGCTCTTTTTGTGCGACGCGCGCACCTGCTTTTCCCAGGAGCGTATTGTCCGCCCGCTCCTTTTTCCCGATCGCCGCCAGTTCCCGCTCCAGTTCCGCCAGGACCCGATTGACCGCCGGGTCGGCTTCGTCCGTCCCCAGCGATGGCAGCAGGTGCTCAGCCGCCGCCATCTGTTCCCGCCTGATCCAGGTGACATCGGTAAACAGGCTGCGCGTCAACCCGAGGTGCAGCTCGAGAAAATTGCGCTCCTTTCGCCGGTCTTCCTGGTACAGGCCGGTTACCTCCGACCAGTCCGGATTGAGAAACAGCCGCGCCTGCTCCCGCTCCTTTTCCAACCAGCGGTGCAGCCGGTATGATTTGCCCGCCACTTCGTACTGGACGATGGTCTCGTACGTCCCGCCATCCCAGGGCAGGTACTTCTCGTACTCCGGCAGGTAGCGGGCCGTCCGGACGTAGTCTTTTTTCATCCCGTACAGCGCGGCAAACAGCCCCTCCAGCAGGGTGGATTTGCCCGCTTCGTTGGGGCCGCAAAACAGGTTGATCCCTGGAGCAAAGCGAAAGACCGCGTCACGCCACTTGCCAAATCCCCGCAGCTGCAGTTCGTCGATTTTCACCGCAAGATCCCCCCCGATCCGCGCCAGCGCTTCCCGGCGAGCCATCCTGGCGATGTCACGCTGCCACTCGTCGGCACCTTCCGCCTCTGCTTCCGCCAGCTTGGACAGCCATCTGCCCCAGACACCGGATTGTGCTTGCAGCTGGTCAGCGTCCAGATCGGACCAGGTGCGATCCGTGCACTGCACGTAAAAGAAGCGGGACAGCCGCTGCTCCACCACTTCCACCGGCGGGGTGAAATGGGCGGACCTCTCCCCTGTCAGGGTCAAATACAGCAGACAGTCGTCCTCCTCGTCGGCCAGCTCCCGCTCCAGCACATTGACGAGCTGTTCCGTCGTCTCCGCCCCCGCAACGTCCACCTCCCGCCTGGAGATGATGCGGCTTTGCACCGGCACGTGCTCCAGCCGGAGGCGTCCGTCGCCGTACATGACAAAACGCTCCCCCGCTTCTTTGGCGGAGAGCCCTTCCGGCGAACCGGGATAGGCGGCAAACGGCGTCTGGCTGACCGGGTGGAGAAACACGGCCGGCTTGTGGATGTGGCCCAGCGCGATGTAGTCCATGCCTGCTGCAGCCATTTCTTCCAGCGTCATCGGCGCGTACGGATGGTGCCCGTCCGCCCCGCCGTTAACCACGCTGCCATGCAGCACCATCAGGTGGTGCCGATACCCGTGCAGCCGGCCGGGAAAGGCGGGCAGCGGCGATTCGTACACGTGCGGCTGGGGGAAACCCCATCCGTAGACGACGCATGATTTGTCCGGGAATTCGTACGCCCCCCATTCCGGTGTAAACCAGAAAACATTGCCCGGCCACTCCAGCGTCTGGTAATAGGAGTCGGGATGCCATGGATCGTGATTGCCCGGCGCGATGCAGACCGGCACCGGCGCCACGCTGGCAAACAAATCGCGCAAAAAAAGCGCGGTTGAGCGCCTCCCTCCGTGGTATTCCAGCAGGTCTCCGGCGATCAGCCAGAAATCGGCCTGCTTGTCCAGCACCAGGTCGCGGATGGTGCGCATCGTCCGGCGAAAGTCCTCCTGCCTGAGCTCGTACAGGGCGGACAATGTCTGAAGCGGCGCATCCAAATGGACGTCCGCGGTATGGATAAACCTCAGCATGTGAACCTCCCCGACATGACAGCGCCCCGCTGCCGTGTTACACTTTGGTCAACGGTTGTATCGTCACGCGAACATATTTTCTCTTTCATGATACAGGAAGCAACAACCGATTGAAAAGGAGCGATTGCGATGCGAATAGCGTACCTGGACTGTTTTTCCGGGCTCAGCGGCGACATGATGCTGGCCGCGCTGGTCGACGCGGGGGCAGACCGCGATCGGATCGAACAGGAATTGCGCAAACTGCCGCTGGGACCGTTTCGACTGGAGTGGAAAACCGTCGTCAAAAAAGGCGTCAGCGCACTAAAACTGGACGTTGTCGATGAGGAACAGGAACGCGCCCGCGGGCTGAAGACGCTGCCCGTCTTGGCCGGAAGCCATCACGGACATGGTGAGCACAGTCATGAGCATCAGCACCACCACGGCCACGGTCACGGGCATCACCATCACGACCACCACCATCACGATCACAGTCACGAGCATCGCGGCCACGATCACCATCACCACGACCACAACCACCATCACCGCCGCTACAAGGAGATCGCGGAGATAATTGAAGCAGCTGATTTGGCACCGCGGGTCGCCGCCCGGGCTCAGGCCGTGTTTGAAAAAATCGCGGTCGCCGAGGCAAAAATCCACAACGTCCCTGTGGAAACCGTCCACTTTCACGAAGTGGGGGCACTTGATTCGATCGTGGACATTGTCGGGATCGCCCTGGCCCTGGAAGACCTGGAGATCGACCGGTTGTACGCCGGTCCCGTCCCCACCGGAAACGGCTATGTCCGCTGCGACCACGGACTCTATCCGGTCCCCGCTCCGGCGACGATGGAACTGCTCAAAGGCATTCCCTTGCGCCAAACCGACATCCAAAAGGAGCTGACCACTCCCACAGGGGCAGGCGTCGCGGCAGCCCTGGTCCGCCAATTTGGGCCGCTGCCGGCGATGACCGTGGAAGCGATCGGCTACGGGGCGGGCACGCGCGATCTGCCCGACCAGCCCAACGTCCTGCGCGTCCTGATCGGCCATCCCTGCTGAGCAAAAAAACAGCCTTGCCCGCTTGTCAGCGGACAAGGCTGTCGTTTTTTCACTAGCGGAGCAGGCGAATAAACTCGCGCATGAACCCTGGCAGATCCGGCCAGGCGTGAGCCGATACCAGATTGCCGTGCACGTGCAGCGTGTCGGTCTTGTAAACGGCGCCGCACGCTTCCACATCGGGACGGCATGCCTGGTAGGCGGTCAATTCCCGGCCGCGCAGGTGTTCCTTGACCAGAGTCAGGACTTGCGAGCCGTGGCAGATTACCGCGACCGGCTTGTTTGCTTCAAAGAAGTGGGCGAGGATCGGCTTTAAGTGTTCGTTCAGCCTGATGTACTCCGGCGCCCGTCCCCCGGGAATGATCAGGCCGTCGTACTCTTCCGCCCTGACGTCGGCAAACGCGACGTGGGAAGACAGCTGGTAGGCGGGTTTTTCCGTGTACGTCTCGCTGTGTGCTTCAAAATCGTGACAGACCGTGTGCAGCGTCTTTTTGGCGGGGGAAGCGATCACCGCCTCAAATCCCTCTTCCAGGCAGCGGTAGTACGGATAAAAGACTTCCAGTGCCTCCACCGCGTCACCGGTGACAATCAACACCTTTTTACTCATCGCACAGCCTCCCTGCGTCTTTCTGAGGAAACTCTTCCTCCCTTTTCCATTTCTCCACGCAGCCTGTTTCCTCCTGCCTGGACTGTGCCTGTGCAGATTCCGCCAGCAGCAGCGCCTGCTGGTACACCTGTTTCAACGGCACTCCGGCCTGCTTTGCCAACCGGGCGCAGACATCGTATTCCGGCGCCGCCTGCACCCGCTCACCCCGATGGTAGCCCAGCTTGACCGGCACGTCTCCCCACTCGGTGGTCACGGTCACGACACGGCGCGCCAGCCTGTGACAGGAAACGGGGAAATAGCGAACGCCAAAGGTGGTCGTCTCCCGAAACAGGATGGATTTCAGCTCGTCCAGCCGGCTGCCGTAGCACAATGCCTGCAGCAGCACGCCGGGACGGCTCTTTTTCATCGTCGCAGGCAAAAAGTGGACATCGTTGGCTCCCGCTGCCAACAGCCTGTCCAACACATGGGCCAGCCACTCGGGACTGCTGTCGTCCAGGTTGGCCTGGAGCAGGTACATTCCTTCGTCAATGTGTTCCTCTTCGTGCTGCCGCCGTTCCTTGACGACAGGCACGTCGCTCCCGTTCCCCCGCGTATCGCTCTCCAGCCGGATCACCGCCACTCCTTCCCCGTACTCCACCTGCGTAATCCGGCCGTCAAGCCGGGCAAGCGGCCGGGCGCCCACTGCCTTGAGCCACAGCATGGCAAGCGGGGAGAACTTTTCTGGCGGCCAGTTCTCTTCGCGGATCATCCAGCCCTCAAGCAGTGTCAACAGCGGAACAGGCAGACCGGCAGGGACGGGCAGGCACTGTATCCCCAGTTGGAGACGATGATCGTTTGCCGGCAGGAGTGTCGTCAGTGTCCGCAGCGCTTTCTCTTCCGCCGCCCAGTCGTCCTCCCGGCAAAACGAGCGGTACAACGCTGCGCGTTGCAGGATGGCCGCCGCGTGTTCGTCTGCGGAGAAACGGTCCGTTCCCCCGGCGGGCATAAGGCGCATCAGCGGTTCGGCCAGTTCGCGCAAAAACAGCGGCCGTTCGCTGCGTATGACCAGTTTCATCATCACCCCTCCTTTTGGCACGATTCCTTTTCTTGCATCATACACCAATCCAGCTTGCAGTGCCTGCCGTTTGCGTATGCCATTTGGCAAAAAGTAATGCGGATAATGCGGCCAGGCTGGCAGAAACTACAACGAGAAACTACCTGGCTGGAGGGAGACAAAATGTTTGTTTTCCGCCTAATCGTTCAGATCAGCTTGTGTTTGACAGTTTCCACCTGTCTGCTGTCTTCCGCTGCAACCGCTGCTTCCTCTGTCTCGTCCGGCACACAGGACGATTCCATCTTCAAGGAGCGGCTGGAGTTGTTCCAGCAGATGGAACTGGTCTACGGTATCCCCTGGCCGTATTTGGCGGCCATTGATCAATACGAACGAAGCATGCAGAGACGGACCAAACAGGATTCCCCTGAAAAGGAGCAGCAGCGGCGCTTGACCGCAATTAACATTCCCCCTGCCCGGTGGTGTGGAGAGCTGAATCCTGAGGATGACGATACGGACCCGGTATCCATCCGCTTTTTTGGCGGAATCGGAGCAGACGGGGACGGGGACGGAAAAGCGGACCGCAACAACGACATGGACGTGCTTGCGGCGATGATCCGCTTCCTCGCCTCGTACGGCTTCCAGCATGACGACTGGCGCATCGGCTTGTGGGCCTATTACAAGTGGGATTGGGCGGTCAAGACCATCACCCAGTTTGCCGCCGTGTACAACAAGTACCAGCGGCTGGATCTGCACGACCACCACTTCCCCATCCCCAAACGGTACAACTACAGCTACCACAGCACATGGGGCGATCCGCGCGGCTGGGGCGGGCGACGCATCCATGAAGGGACGGACATCTTTGCCGGATACGGGACACCCGTGCTTAGCACAGGGTACGGCGTAATCGAAGTGGTCGGCTGGAACCGGTACGGCGGGTGGCGCATCGGCATGCGCGACATGAACAACATCTATCACTACTTTGCCCACCTTTCCTCGTTCCGAAAGGGGCTGAAGCCGGGAGACATCGTCGAACCGGGAGAAGTGCTGGGCTACGTCGGCAGTTCCGGCTACGGCAAACCGGGTACATCCGGCAAGTTTCCCCCCACCTGCACTACGGCATGTACCGGGACAGAGGCTACAGCGAATGGGCGTTTGACCCGTATCCCTATCTGAAACGCTGGGAGCGGCAAATGTACAGCAAAAAGAAGAAGCGGTGAGCAGCCGCTTCTTCTCAGACTGAAGACAAACGGTTCATTGAGTTAGCGGCCACAAAAATGATTCCCAGGCCGAAAGGCCTGCCTATTCATCAACCGAAGCGGAAGACAATGGGCATCGCATGGCGGGATGGGCCAAGCGAGCTCCTTTGACGACCGACTCAGCGGAAAAACGAAGACGCGGGGACCAACAGGGGACACAAGTCTCACTTCCTCGAAATACCCAGATGTTTGTCCCCTGCCCGCGTCTCGTTTTGGAGCGGACATCATTCGCTTCTGTGCTGGGCGTCAAGCGAGCGAGCGGGCCCGATCTCCCATGCGCCGCAGACTTTGTCTACACGCTGAGAAGAAGCGGTGAGCAGCCGCTTCTTTTTTTGACAGCCCTTTCCTGTCCTACATACAATGGAAACAGAAAAACTGGACAACCGTAAGAGGTGATACGCCATGGGCGTTCTCACGATGCAAAATCCGGCCACCGGCGAAATCCTCGGCGAACTGGCGGAAGCGACGCCAGACGAGGTGCGCCTGGCGATGGAGCGAGCCAGGCAAGCGTTTCCCGGTTGGTCAGCGCTGCCGCTTCCGGAGCGGCTCCACTACCTGACTCGACTGCGCCACTGCCTGGCGGAGCAGGCAGAAACGCTGGCGGGAAAAATCAGCGCTGACACCGGAAAACCTACGCTGGAAGCGCTCATGACGGAAATATTTATCACGGCCGACACGATCCGTTTCTACGAAAAGCACGCGAAGCGCATGCTGTCCCCCAGACGGGTGCCCACGCCGCTGGTGCTGTGGCCGAAACGGTCGTCCATCCACTACAAACCGCTGGGCGTGGTCGCCGTCATTTCGCCGTGGAATTACCCGTTCCAGCTTTCTGTCATTCCTGCCCTTTCCGCGCTGGCGGCCGGCAACACGGTCCTCTTGAAGCCGTCGGAAGTCACGCCGTACACCGGCCTGGTCATGGAAGAACTGTTCCGGACCATCGGCTTCCCCGAGGGCGTCATCCAGGTGCTTCACGGCGGCAGGGAGGTGGGGCAGGCGCTGGTTGCTGCCAAGCCGGACAAAATTTTCTTCACCGGCTCAGCGGCGACGGGCCGCGCCATCATGAAGCAGGCCGCGGAATATCTGATCCCGGTAGAGCTGGAACTGGGCGGCAAGGACCCGATGATCGTCTTTGCCGACGCCCATTTGGAGCGGGCCGCCAATGCCGCCGTCTGGGGCGCGTTTACCAACGCGGGACAGGTCTGCATGTCCGTCGAGCGTCTCTACGTCGAGCAAAGCGTATACCCGCAGTTCGTGGAGCTGGTCAAGGCGAAGACGGCAGCGCTGCGCCAAGGTTTTCCCCGACAGGCCGACATCGGCTCGATGACCTTTCCCCGGCAGGCCGAGATTGTCCGGGACCACGTGGCCGACGCCATCGCCAAGGGAGCCGTGGTGGAGATCGGAGGCCGCTTTGACGAAGACGGGATGTTTCTGTCCCCGACCGTCCTGACGGGCGTGACGCACGCGATGAAAATCATGCGTGAGGAGACGTTTGGCCCCGTCCTGCCGATCATGTCCTTTTCCTCCGAGGCTGAAGCGATCCGTCTGGCGAACGACTCGCCGTACGGGCTGAACGCGTCCGTCTGGTCGCAGGACGAAACAAAGGCCAAGCGGGTCGCCCTCCAGCTGGAAACCGGCAACGTCTGCATCAACGACTGCCTGGTCAGCTTCGCCAACCCGCATCTGCCCTTTGGCGGCGTGAAGCAGAGCGGCATTGGCCGCTACCGCGGTCCGGAAGGCTTGCGCGCGTTCACCCACGCCGTCTCCGTCATACACGATCCCGGCAGGCAAAAACGGGAGGTCAACTGGTATCCCTACACCGAGGAGCAGGAGACGATGTTTGTCGTGCTGATCAAAGCCCTGTTCGGCAGGGAACGAAAATGGAACCGCCAGGCCCTTTTGGCAGCCTGGCGGGAGTGGAAGCGTCTGCAGGAATAGCGGACGCCCTTTTTTGCCTTTTTAGGCGAACTGACGGTTCAGGTTGGCCATTTCGATGGCAGCCGCAGCCGCTTCCCATCCTTTGTTGCCTGCTTTGGTGCCGGCCCGCTCGATCGCCTGCTCGATCGAGTCTGTCGTCAGCACGCCAAAAATCACGGGAACGCCGGTAGCCAGGGAAATGGACGCCACCCCTTTGGCGCATTCGCTGCACACGTAATCAAAGTGAGGCGTCGCCCCGCGAATCACCGCGCCAAGCGTGACGACGGCGTCGTAGCGGCCGGACTCCGCCATTTTCTTGGCGATCAGCGGAATCTCAAAAGCCCCCGGCACCCAGGCCACGTCGACGTTTGCATCCTCCACGCCGTGCCGCTTCAGCGCGTCCAGCGCGCCGCCGAGCAGTTTGCTGACAATCAATTCGTTAAACCGGGCTGCCACAATGCCTACGCGCAGACCCGTTCCTACCAGATTTCCCTCGAACACTTTCATGGTTGTTCACTCCTTATTCAAAGTTGGAGCAGGTGACCCAGCTTCTCGTGTTTGACGGCCAGGTACCGCTTGTTGTGCGGATGGGCGGGTATCTGTATCGGCACGCGCTCCGCCACTTCCAGTCCGTAGCCGCTGAGGCCGCGGATTTTTCGCGGGTTGTTGGTCAACAGCCGCATGCGTTTCACGCCCAGATCGCGCAGAATTTGCGCCCCGATCCCGTAGTCGCGCAGGTCGGCGGGGAATCCCAGCTTTTCGTTTGCTTCCACGGTGTCGTAGCCGTCCTCCTGCAGCTTGTAGGCGCGCAGCTTGTTGATCAGGCCGATGCCGCGCCCCTCCTGCCGCATGTACAGGAGAACGCCCCGCCCTTCCGCTTCGATCTGCCGCAGGGCGGCGTGCAGTTGCGGGCCGCAATCGCAGCGGTGCGAGCCGAATATATCGCCGGTCAGGCACTCGGAGTGGACCCGCACCAGCACCGGTTCGTCCGGCGTGATCTCGCCCTTGATCACCGCCACGTGTTCTTTGCCGTCCAGTTCGTTGGTGTAGGCGGCGATGCGGAAGTCGCCGTATTCGGTGGGCAGCTTCACCTCGATTTCCCGTTTGACCAGCCGCTCCGTCCGCATCCGGTAGCGGATCAGGTCGGCGATGGTGATCAGTTTGAGATCAAAACGTTCGGCGATCTCGGCCAGTTGAGGCAGGCGGGCCATTGTCCCGTCCTCGTTCATGATTTCGCAGATCACCCCGGCGGGAAATGCACCCGCCAGCCGGGCCAGATCGACGGCTGCCTCGGTGTGGCCGGCCCGGCGCAGAACGCCGCCCGGTTTGGCGATCAGCGGGAAGATATGGCCCGGGCGCCGAAAATCGTCCGCCGTTTTTCGATCGTCCAGCATCGCCAGCACCGTGCGCGAGCGCTCGTGAGCGGAGATGCCCGTATGGGTGCCGGCTTCGTCGATGGAGACGGTAAACGCCGTCCCCTGCCGGTCGGTGTTGGCCTCCACCATCGGCTTGAGCTTTAGCCGGGCGGCGTGTTCGTCCGTGATCGGCACGCAGACGAGGCCGCGTCCGTGCGTCACCATGAAATTGATCATCTCCGGCGTGGCCGCTTCCGCCAGGCAGACGAAATCCCCTTCGTTTTCCCGGTCCTCGTCATCCACGACGATCACCGCTTTTCCCCGTTTCAAATCTTCCAGCGCTTCTTCTATGGCATGGAACATGATCGGTTCCCTCCCTTCGGTTTTGACAGCACCCGTCGATTCCATCAGAGGAACCCGTGCTCTCGCAAAAACTCCGGCGTAAGCCCCGTCCGCCGCTCCTGCTGCGGCTGTTCAGAGCGCCACGCCAGCAGTCGCTCCACGTACTTGCCGATGACGTCCGCTTCGAGGTTGACCGGATCCCCGATCTGCTTGTCCCGCAGATTGGTGTGGGCCAAGGTGTGCGGGATGATGGAGACGGAAAAGCTTTCCGCGTCCACATCGACGACCGTCAGGCTGATGCCGTCCAGGCAGATTGAGCCGCGCGGCACCACGTATTTGAGCAGATCCGGCTCCGCTCCGATCCGAAACAGCACCGCGTTGGCATGCGGGTGGCGCGAGAGAATGGTTCCCGTCCCGTCCACGTGGCCGGAGACGATGTGGCCGCCAAAGCGGTCCCCCAGCCTCATCGCCCGCTCCAGGTTGACGATCTGCCCCCGTTTTGCCTGCCGCAAACTGGTTTTGTTCAGGGTCTCCGGCATTACGTCCACACTGAAGTGACGGTCGCTATGGGACGTTACGGTCAGGCAGACACCGTTGACGGCAATGCTGTCGCCGATGCGGACACCTTCCAGCACCCGTTCGGCACGGATCACCATGCGGCATGCCTTGCCGTCACCCGTCACGCTCTCCACTACGCCCACTTCTTCTACCAGTCCGGTAAACATGGCGTCGCACTCCTCCTCGTTTCTCACGATTGCGCATCCCAGACGGGGTAACCGGTGATCCGCAGGTCGTGCGGTCCCACCTGCTCCCACTCGACATCGGCCAGCTGCACCGCCTCGTCCATCCGTTCCAGCCCCTGGCCGCCAAACGGAGTGGGGGCGCCGGCGCCGCCGACCAGCTTCATGGAGAGGTAGGCGACGATCTTTTGGACCGCCCGCGCGCCCAGAAACGAACCGTTTACCTCCGCACCGCCTTCTACCAACAGCGAGGTGATGCCGCGCGCTCCCAATTCGTCCAGCACCCTCTCCACCGTGACCAATCCGTCCGGCACGATTACCGTCACGCCGCGCTCCTCCAGCGCCGCCCGCTTCACTGCCGGCGCATCCGCCGAGGTGACAATCCACGTCGGCGCCTTGCCGTCATTCACCACGCGGGCATCCAGCGGTGTGCGCAGCTGCCTGTCCAAAATGACCCGCACCGGCTGACGTCCTGTCACCCTGCCCGACGTCCGGGCGGTCAGCTCGGGGTCGTCGGCGATTACCGTCCCAACCCCGACGAGAATCGCGTCGTTTTGCCGGCGCAGTTCGTGCACCTGCCCGCGCGCTTCCTCTCCCGTGATCCAGCGGCTGTGCCCCGTCACGGTGGCGATTTTGCCGTCCAAAGTGCTGGCCGTCTTCACGGTGACGAACGGTCGCCGGGTGGTGATGTAGTGGAAAAAGACTTCGTTGAGCCGCCGCGCCTCCGTCTCCCCAATGCCGACGGTGACCTCTACGCCAGCATCGATCAGGCGGGACACCCCCTGCCCCGCCACCTGTGGATTGGGGTCCAGCACGGCCACCACCACACGGCTGATCCCCGCCTGGATGACTGCATCGGCGCAGGGAGGCGTACGTCCGTAATGGCTGCACGGCTCCAGCGTGACGTACAAGGTGGCTCCTCTTGCCCGTTCGCCGGCCATCCGCAGCGCGTGCACCTCCGCATGCGGCTCGCCCGCTTTCAGGTGGGCGCCCATGCCGACGACCTCGCCGTCTTTTACCACCACGGCCCCCACCAGCGGATTGGGGCTGGTCTGTCCCGCGGCGGAACGCGCCAGCTGCAGCGCCAGTGCCATGAATCGTGTGTCGTGTTCCATCGTGCGCTCCTTTCCCGCTTCGTTTTCGCCCCAACAAAAAATGCCCTGATGTCGGATCAGGGCATAGGGGAATAAGCCTGTTGCTGTCCGTTTTTTCAACAAACGGATGCACAGGCTCACCAAATACCTTCTCCCATCCGGACTGTACCGTCGGCCTTGGAATTTCACCAAGTCAGTCGCTGTCGGCCTAAAGCCAAAAGCGAGTCGCGGGCTGAGACGTGCGTTCGTCATCACCGCCGGTCGGGAATTTCACCCTGCCCTGAAGGTTGGTATTCAGTTACGGGCATTATACCACATATTCAGACGGGTCCAACACTTTTTTCGGTAATTGACTCGTCGTGCTTCTCCTTACGGCATGTCGTCCGGTTGATCATCCGGTCTTGGCACGTCCGGTTTTCCGTCAGGATTGTTGTACAGGTACTGCGGCACGTCGCCGATGACGAGCGAGTGAGTAATCGGAATTTTGGTGGTCACCGTCTTCTGGTCGGTGGCAAACGGGATGACGATCCGTAAATCGACTTCGACGTAGATGTACACCGTGACCAGGACCATGTTGATCCCCGCTTCTTTCATCTCCGTATTAAGGCGCGTCTTTACCGCTCCGATCGGCACAAAAGTGACGGGAAGTTCCGGCCCCATCTGCGCCAGGAAGCTGTTGCCCGTCGCCAATCCGAGGGGGATGTACCGATCCACTTTTTCGTCTTCCAATTCCCTCAATCGCTGCTGTACGCGGGACGTGGTTTCCCCCACAATCCGCGAATATTCCTTGAAATTGAACTGGTACGCCTGAATTTTTCCCTCGTTGTCCTTTTCAATCTTGACGATCTGGTTGAAGTCTACACCCTGCTGCGTGATCCGCTTCGTCACCGCGTCGGTGATGGCCTGTTTGGCCAACTGCTCCGCCTTTTGTGACGCCAGGATCAGCAGCGTCGGCTTCAGACGTTTCTCGACAAACACCAGAAACTGGATCATCAACACGAAAAATATGACCAGCGCGATAAAAAAAGCTTTCGTGCGCGAAAGCGGATTTCTCCATCGCCGACGGGGTCGAAACAGCGCCACGCCCGTCACCTCCCAGTTGGTACATCCTATGCGGGAGGGGAGCAAAAGAGAAGCCGAACCTGCCTTAGGCGGTTCGGCTCGGCTGCTCGATGCTGCTTTTCGCTGCTGCCGTCTGCACGTGACAACCGACTCCCTCGGCCTCAAGAAAGGGGCAGAGGATGTACAAGCGTTATTTCACGTGGCCAATCAGTCCTGTCGCTAGCTCCGGGAAAAACGCCAACAACGCGATGAACGCCAGCATGATCACGGCGTACGGGGCCGCGCCGCGCACAATCAGGGCGATCGGCGTGGACGGGTCGATGCCCTTGAGCACAAACAGGTTCAGTCCCACGGGCGGCGTAATCAGGGCCAGCTCCATGTTGACCACCATGATGATCGCAAACCAGATGGGGTCAAAGCCCAGAGACGTGATGATCGGATACAAAATGGGCAGAGTGATGACCAGGATGGAGACCGTCTCCAGGAAGCATCCGAGCACGAGCAGGAGCAGGTTGATCAGGATGAACACGACCCACTTCGAGACCGGCAGGCTGGTGGCCATCTCCGTCATCGCCTGCGGAATCTGCAGGGAGGTGAGAATGAAGCCGAACAGCATCGCCCCGACGATGATGAACAGGATCATCGCGTTGGTTGCGACGGTTGACAGCAGGATGTTTTTGATGTTGGCCCAGGTGAGGCTGCGGTAGACGATCCCCGCCACCAGCAGGCTGAATACTACGCCGACGGCAGCCGCCTCGGTGGGGGTGAACACCCCGGTGTAGATGCCGCCGATGATCAAAACAGGCATCAAGAGACCCCAGACTGCTTTGCGCGTCCCCTGCCAACGCTCCTGCCAGCTGGCCGGCGCGTCTTTGATATGGCGCATGCTCCACGACGCGTACACCATAAAAATCACCAGCAGCACAATACCCGGCACGACTCCGGCGATAAACAGCTTGCCGACCGATTCGCCGGTGACCGAGCCGTAGATGATCATTGGGACGCTGGGCGGGATCAGGATGCCCAAGGTACCGCCCGCCGCCAACAGACCCAACACCGTTTTTTTGTCATAACCCCGTGTGGTCATTTCGGGTATTGCCACCGTGCCGATCGTCACTGCCGTCGCCACGCTGGAACCGGAGATGGCGGAAAAGATACCGCAGCACAACAGTGTGGCCAGCCCGAGGCCGCCCGGCAGATGACGCAACCAGCGGCTGGCCATTTCGTACAGCTCCCTGCCTACGCCGCTGTAGAGCAGAATCTGACTCATCAGCACGTACATCGGCAGTGCACTGATGGTAAAGTCATCCAGTGATTTGTATGCGATGATGGGAATCTGGTGCAGCCCCAGCACGCCGCCATTGAACCAGTACAGGCCGATTGCTGCCAACAGCGAGAGGGCAAAGGCCACCGGCACACCGATCAAGAGCAGCGCGGCCATGCCGCCTGTAAAAAACAGGCCCATTACGCCTCGCCCCCTTTCCCGCCGCGTATGCAGTCCACCGCCTGCAGCAGAAAGGCGAGACTCAGCAGGGTGCCGCCAATCGGCAGCAGCATTTCAGGAATGTACATGGGTATCTGCAAGAGCGAGGTGGAGGTAAAACCGAGCTCCATCGACCGCTTGACGTGTTCCCAGCTGAAGATGGCAAACAGCAGGCTGAACGCGAGCCCCAGCAGGGCGGAAACGATCAGCAGCCAGCGCCGCGCGGCGGCCGGCACGTTGTGCAGGAGCAAATCCACCTTGATGTGGGCGTCTACCCGGACCGCGTACGCCGCCCCGATGAAACAACTGCCGATGATCGCGTAAACGGACAGCTCGGTGGCCCAGGCAGTTGGGGCGTCAAAGAGCGAACGGGAGACAATCTCGTAAAAAATCATGCCCGTCGTCACCACGATCAGGATCCCCGCCGCAATTCCCCCCCACAGGATCAAGCGGTCCAGCCAGCGGTACAGGTAAGAAAACCATTTCATTCAGCGTCCTCCCTTTCTCGCATTCTGCCGCACGGTTACTTGATGTTCTGCACGTCGTCCAGCAGCTCTTTGCCCAAGTCCCCGGCGGTTTTCAGGTACTCGTCCCAGGCGGGCTTGGCCGCTTCCTTCCACTGCGGCAGGTCGCTCTCCGGCACCACGTACACGTCCATGCCTCTTTGTTTCAACTGCTCGGTCGTCTGTTTGTCCTCTTCTTCTGCCTGTTTGCGGATCCACTCTTCCGTCTCCCTGGCCGTCTCGGTCAACAGTTCCTGCGTTTTGGGCGGCAGCGCGTCCCAGTACTGCTTGTTCACTGCGAGCAGGAATTCCAGGTAGGCGTAGTTGACGACGGTCAAATAGCGTGACACCTCGTCGTACTTGCGTTGCACCATCGCTGTCGTGCCGGAGGTGGCGCCGTCGATCGTCTTGCGCTGCAGCGCCATGTACACTTCACCTGCGCCCATAAAGACAGGGGCCGCGCCGTACGCCTGGATCATCACCGACGGGATGTGACCGATGCTGCGAATTTTCAGTCCGTGAAAGTCTTCCGGCTTGGTCAGCGGGCGGACGCTGTTGGCGAATTGGGCATAGCCATAGTCGGCGTACATCAGCACTTTGGCCCCCTTCTTCTCCATCTCCGCATTCAGCTTTTGTCCGACAGGTCCGGCCAGGGCCTTGCCCGCCAGCTCGTAGGTGGGAAACGCGAACGGCACGTCAAAAATACCCATCGCCGGCACCACCGACGACCACAGCGTGGACGAGTTGACCCCCATCTCGACGCCGCCCGTCAGGATCGCCTGGTTCATTTCCTTGTCGCTCAGCAGTTGCCCGGCCGGATACACCTGGATTTTCACCTTGCCGCCGGAGCGCTCCGTCACTTTTTTTGCGAACTCTTCCACCCCGCGCGCGATGTGATGGTCCTGCGGCAGGTTGTAGGCGAGACGGATGGTCGCCTCCTGGTAGCCGTCAGCGGATGCCACCTGCCCGCCTGACGTGCCGTCAGCCGCAGTGCCCCCTGGTGCCGCCGCTCCGCCGCAGCCGGCCAGCAGACTGCCCAGTAGTCCGATCGTCGTCCATACGCTGATCCAACTTTTTTTCATTGTGGTTTTCCTCCCTTGGTCATCAGTGAATCGTTAATCATTGGCGTTTTTTCGATTCAACCAGCCGGATGCGGCCAAGCGGCTTGCGCTTGGAAAGGCTGACGGCATAATCGGCAGCGTCCAGCAGCTTGGAAAAATCTACTCCGGTACGCACCTTCATCCGTTCAAACATGTACACGACATCCTCCGTCGCCGCGTTGCCGGCAGCGCCCGGCGCAAACGGACAGCCGCCCAGTCCGCCGACCGCTGTCTCGAAGCTGCGGATTCCCGCCGTGTAAGCGGCGTACGTGTTTGCCAGCGCCAAGCCGCGGGTGTCGTGCAGATGCAGCGCGATTCGCTCCGTCCCCACGGCGTCGATCAGCCGTCTGGACAGCGCGTACACTTCGTCCGGAACCGCGATGCCGATCGTGTCGGCGATACCGATCTCATCCGCACCAGCGGCAATCGCCTGCTCGGCCAACTGGAGCACGACGTCCGGATCTACCCTTCCAGAGAACGGACACCCGAAACTGGTGGCGATGGAAAAACGGATCCGCTGCCCCGCCTGCCGGACCAGCGGAACAAGCTCGCGGAAGGCATCCAGATTTTCCTCAATCGTCTGGTTGATGTTGTGCCGGTTGAACGCCGGACTGGCGGAAGTGACCCAGTTGATTTCGTCCAGCCGGCACGCTGCCGCCCGCTCAAATCCCCTCCGATTGGGAATGAGCGCGGCAAACGAGACCCCGGACACCCGGGGGAGCCCGTCCATCACCGCTTCAGCATCGGCCATCTGGGGCACGCGCTGCGGATGGACAAACGACACCGCCTCGATCCGGCGCAGGCCCGCATTGACAAGCATGCCGATCAGACGCAGCTTTTTCTCAGTCGGGATGAAGCACGGTTCGTTTTGCAAGCCGTCACGCGGCCCCACTTCGATGATCGTCACGTCTGTCGTCATATGGCTTTCTTCTCCTTCAGCCGGGCTAGCTCAGCATCATCCAGTCTGAGCAGACCCTTGAGGATTTCCTCGTTGTGCTCCCCCAGCCGCGGCCCCACCCACTCGTGTCCGCCGGGCGTCTCCGACAGCTTGGGGACAACTCCGGGAAACAGCACCGTCTCTCCGTCAGGCAGACGGATTTCCTCCAGCATGTTACGTGCCCGGTAGTGTTCGTCCTCGACAATCTCCACGATGCTGTAGATTGGCCCAACGGGAACAGCCGCCTCGTCCAGACGGCGCTGCACCTCCTGGAGTGGATGCTGCTTTGTCCACTCCTCAATCACCTGATCGATGAATGCTACGTTTTCCGCCCGTCCCTGATTGGTGGCATATCGGGGGTCTTCCGCCAGGTCGCTGCGGCCGATGGCGTGCATTAGCCGCTTAAAGATGCTGTCCCCATTGGCGCCGATCACGACGTACTTGCCGTCAGCGCACAGGTAGGTGTTGGATGGCGCGATGCCTGGCAGCGAACTGCCTGTCCGCTCCCGCACCACCCCTTTCAGGTCGTATTCAGGCAGCACGCCTTCCAGCAGGCTGAACACGGCTTCGTACAAGGCTACGTCCACCAGTTGTCCTCTTCCTTCCGGCGAGCGGCTGCGGGCGTGAAGCGCCATCAGCGCCCCAATCACCGCGTACAGGCCCGCCGTAAGGTCGCCGATCGCGATGCCCACCCGCACCGGCGGTCGATCGGGAAACCCGGTCAAGTAACGCAGGCCGCCGATTGCTTCCGCCACGCTGCCGAATCCCGGCTTGCTGCGGTAGGGACCGGTCTGCCCGTAACCGGAGATGCGGACCATGATCAGCCCAGGGTTGATTCCGCTCAGCACCTCGTAACCAAGCCCCCATTTCTCCAGCGTCCCGGGCCGAAAATTTTCGATGACGATGTCCACTTCACGGGCCAGCGAGCGGATGATCTCCTGCCCTTCTTCCTTGCGCATGTCAACGGTTATCGATTTTTTGTTGCGTGCCTGGACATACCACCAGACGGACGTGTCGTGGTGCATTGTCCGCCAGTTGCGCAGCGGGTCACCCTTCTCTGGGGGCTCCACCTTGATCACCTCTGCTCCGAACTCGGCAAAAATCTTGCCGGCGAACGGCGCGGCCACCAGTGTGCCCAGTTCCAGCACGCGCACACCCTGCAGCGGTTTTCGTGCGTTCATCGGTCCCCTCCTTGTCGTATTGTTCTGCGTTTGGTTTCCATGCACAGGCGAAAATCGCGGGTAATGTGCTCAGCCATTCGCGCTGCAGCCGCGTCTGCGTCGCGCCTGCGAATCGCGTCGAGGATCGCCCCGTGCTCGGCAATGACGGTCTCCGGCCGATGCGGGTGCACCTGCAGGATGGCGTTGCGGTAGAACGAAATCAGCACCTTCAGATCGTTCATGATTTTGGCCATGTATGGGTTTTTGCTCGCTTCCGCGATGCGTTGGTGAAAAGCGAAATGGAGCTCGTGCGTTCTGCGGGCGTCGCTGTCACGGGCAATGTCCGCCATTTGTGCCAACAGTTCCTGCAGGTCGGCCAATTCCTCTTCTGTCCGGCGCTCGGCGGCAAAACGGGCGGCCGCCGGTTCCAGATGGAGACGGCACTCGAACAGCGAGGTAAAATCTTCGAACGTCGGCTCGTAGACCGTGACCCCTCCCTGTGCCTGCACCACCACCAGACCGTCCTTTTCCAGCCGGCGGATCGCTTCGCGTATCGGGCTGCGGCTCACGCCCGTCTCTTCACACAAGCGCTCCTCGATCAACCGCTGCCCCGGTGCAAGCCCGCCAAACAGTATCTGTTCCCGCAAATATTCGTACACTTGTTCCTGAAGCGTCTCGCTGCGCTTAATAATCCTGGGCATGATCCTCAAACCCTTCCCCTGTCATGAATACTGTATGCTGTATACAAATTGTTTTCCAAATAGTAATTTAATTCCGAAAAGAATGTCAATTATTTCTGGTTGAAATATGTCCGACTAGAAAATAGCGCCTGCGTGCGCCGCCCAAAACCGCGTACAGACTTTTTGGGAAAAATCGTCTACAATGAGGGAAACGACTGGAAAAAGGGGAGAGATGAGCATGGCAGTGAAAAAGATCGAACACGTCGGCCTGATGGTCAAGGATCTGGAGCGGTCGATCGCCTTTTACCGGGATGTCGTGGGCTTGGAATGCCGCGGTACGCTGGTCCACACCAACCCCGGGATCACGCTGGCGTTTCTGGGGTTCCCCGGCACCACGGAGACGGAACTGGAACTGATCCACGGCTATAACAGCGAGCTGCCGGTGGAAGGCAAGGTGCACCACCTCGCGTTTACGGTGGACAACCTGGACGAGGAAATCGAGCGGCTGAAACGGTTGGGCGTCACCTTTGTGGACGATGCGCCGACGACGCTGCCCAACGGTTCGCGCTACATCTTTTTCGAGGGGCCGGACGGGGAACGGCTGGAACTCTTTGAATCTACCCGCTGACGGCATAGGCCCGTCACGCGAGACGGAGGGATGCCGATGAGGCTGCACAAAGGGGACGTCCTGTTTCGCCAGGGCGAGCGGGGACCGCTTTTTCGCATCCAGTCGGGCCTGTTGAAGGTAGTAAGGGTGCAGCAGGACGGCTCACCGTTTCTGTTCAACATTCTGCTGCCCGGAGAAATCGTTCCCCATCATTCGCTCCTGTCGGACAAGGAATACCACGGAACCGCAATCGCCCTGATGACCAGCGACGTGGACGTCATCCCTCCGGACGAGTGGTACCGCTCGCTGGAGGAAAACCCGCTGATGTACCGGGACATCGCATTGCAGCTCCAGATGAAGCTGCGGCTCACCCAGCAGCGCATGGACCAATTAACCGCTTCCTCTCCGGCGGACAAGCTGGCTCTGTTGACCGATTGGTTTCGCACGTACGTGGGCGATTACGCCTTGACCGAGCTGCTCACCCAGGAAGAGATCGGCCAGTTGGTCGGGCTGCGGCGGGAGACGGTGAACCGGCTGCTGCGTAAAAACACGTAGGCACACCATGGAACAGCACCATAGTGTGCCTGTTTGTCGTTACAGGCTATCGTTACAGGTCTTCCGTGATCGCGGACAGCTGGTCGGCGGAGACGGCCACCTGCGATACCGATTTATTGATGTCTTCCATCACCTTGAAGAAGCGTTCCAGTTCCTGCTGGATGTGCGTACTCTGCTCTTTGCTCTCGGTCACCGCCTGCAGGATTTCCGCGAAAAAGGCGGTAGTCTCGGCAGTCATCGCGGTGCTGGACGCCACCATCTGCTCCACTTCCTTGACCACTGCGGACATGCTGACCGTCTGGGCGCTGGTCTTTTCGATCAGTTCCGTCACGCCGGAGACGGACTGTTTCGTCTGTTCCGCCAATTTGCGCACTTCGTCGGCCACGACGGCAAACCCGCGCCCTTGTTCTCCGGCACGAGCCGCTTCGATCGCGGCGTTGAGCGCCAGCAGGTTGGTCTGTTCGGCAATGGCGGTCACCACGTCGACGATGCCGCGAATTTTTTCGGCAATCTCCTCCAGTGTGCCCATTTCCGCAGCGATCTGCTGGGCGCTTTGCTGGATCAACTCCATCTGCTTCTGCTGGGTCTCCAGCTTTTCCCTGCCTTCCTGGGACAACTGCTGGGCGCGCAGGGAATGGCTCGTGCCGCTCTCTGCAAAGCGGAGCACGTCCCGTGATTGTTCCGTCAGCTGCTGCACCGACGTGTTGGTCTGCTCCGAAATGGCTGCCAGCTCGTGGGCGGACTGGGCCAGGACCTGACGAAGCTGCTCGTTTTTCCGCTGCGTTTCCTGCCGCATCCGCTCGTGCTCATTTTCGTACTCTTCCAGCACGAGCTGTTGTTCGATATTGAGGAGTTTCGTCACCACGGTCACGGCCCGGACAAAATCCTGCTTGTCCGCAATTGCATCGTCCATAATCTCGATCAGCGATGCCAGCAGATTCTGAAACGAGCCAATGTACCATTTCGGTTCCAGCCCGATGTTCACGTGAACGATGGCGATCCGTCTGCGCTGCTCGATATAGGCGGCGTCGATCCGGCCGTTGAACATCTCCTGAATGTGCCGTCTCAGCGTCTGTTTGAGCCGTTCGATCGAGCTTTTATTCTCGATGATGGACATCAATTTCGGCTCTTGCTCCAGCTTGTCATAAAAGCTGTCAACGATGTTGTCGATGTGTTGGGCAATCAAGGGCTGAAGCGCTTTGACCACGGCCAGATCCTCTTCGGTCAAATAAATCATCGACAATTGTCTGGCCAGCTCGGACTGCGGATCGATGAGGATTTCTCCTTTATCCCGCATGTCCCGAAAAAAAGATTCGTCTTTGCGGCCGCTCTTTCGGCCGAACCAATTCGAAAATGGGCTTTTGCTCATTCTTTGCTCTCCTTTTTTTCCAGTAATTTTCACCATAACCCCCATTTGGCACCATCATCTACATACTTATACCCCGATCATGCTGCCTTCCAAACCCGTGCGTCTTCGCTGCAGCAAAAAAATGTCAGTCCGTTGTTTCATAATCGTTTGAAATAATCGTTTGAAAACCATTTTGTTTGGCGTATTCGCATCGGATCAAGTCCAGTCAATACGCGACGAATAGGCATTCCCCAAGGAAACAAATAGCGGAAAGTGAGGCACACTACAGGAAGGAAACCGGGCTGTCCGTCAACACGAAAACGGCAAGCGGACGGGCGTGACGTCATACCCTTGATGGTGACACCGATCGGAAAAAGGAGGCGGTATCCCATGAAGACGTCCGACCCGGACCAGGTCGTCCGCAGCGCTCCAAGCAGAGAGGCGCTGCGGACGGCGTACGAGCTGATCCTGACGCGCATCTGGCCGCGCATGGCTGCCCGTCAGTCTCCGAGCGACGGCGCGTCCTCAAACGCACCCCCTCCCTCATCATCCATCGGCAGGAGCATGGTTCATGAAGATTCGACTGATACAGAACGGACTGATCACCCAGATTGACGACCTCGACGAGACACGCACACCGCCCGCCGTCGGCTTTTACTGGATCGACGCCACCCTGTTTGACCTTGATGTGCTGCAGCCGCTGTTCGGGCTGCACGACCTGGCGATCGACGACTGTCTGGATGAGGAGGAGCAGCGACCCAAGCTGGAGATTTACCACGATCACTATTTCATCGTCATTAACAATGCGGAATTCCGCGACCAGGATATCTTTTTGCGAGAGGTCAACATTTTTTTGGGCAGCCACTACATCATCACTGTCAGCAAGCATCCCCACGAAATCTACTCACGTCTGCTGCAAATCGTCAGGGAGGAAGAGCTGAACCGGCCGGACGCGTTTCTCTACCATCTGGTGGACCAGATCGTGGACCGGTATTTTGAGGTGGTCGAACATATCGAGGAACTGATCGAAAAACTGGAGGAAGACATCCTGCTCAACGTGCACAAGACACAGTTGAACCAGATCGTCGGCCTGCGGAGTGAAGTGCTGTACGCGCGCAAGATGCTCCTGCCGCAGCGCGATCTGATCGATGCGCTGCATACAAAAGAACTTCCGCTGATCGAACCCCGTCTGCGGAAGTACTTCGGCGATATATTGGAAAACGCGGTCAAGATCGTGGAAAGCTTCGATACGTTTCGCGACCTGATCAGCAACCTGCGGGAAGCGTACCACTCCGCCGTGGCCGGGCGGACGAACGACATCATGCGCATTTTTACCGCCCTGACCACGATTTTCATGCCGCTGACCATCGTGACCGGCATCTACGGGATGAACTTCGAATACATGCCGGAGTTAAAATCCCCATTTGGCTACTACCTCGTCCTCGCGTTCATGGCCGCGCTCGGCTTGACGATGTTCTGGATTTTCAAGCGAAAAAAGTGGCTTTGAAGGGACTCCCCGCGCAGCTTCATACCAGGCCGTCGCAGGCGACGATCATCAGTTGCAGCCGCTTGGACAGGTCGTATTCGTACGGCGACGCCACCGGCTCGCCTTTTTCGTCGTAGAGGATGCGGACGATGGGCCTGCTGGGCATGCCCTTGTTGGAATCGACGACCACGCCCGACTCGCCCGTATTGAGCGTCACCGACAAGCCCAGCGGGTAGAGGGAAATGGTGTCCCGCATGCATTCCACAAACGGCTTGGCAAACAACGTTTCCGTCCCGGCAAACAGCTTCTCCATCGCTTCGTGGGGCAGAAGCGACGGTCGGTAGATGCGGTGTGTAGTCAGCGCGTCAAACACGTCGCAAACGGCCACCAACTGGGCGTACGGATGAATCTCCCCGCCCTTCAAGCGGCGCGGATAGCCTGTCCCGTTCAGCCGTTCGTGGTGCTGGTACGCGCAGTGGGCAGACAGCAGCGGAATGTCTTCCTGCCGGCGCAGCAGTTCAAACCCGTACTCGGCGTGCTTTTTCATCACTTCATACTCTTCCGGGGTGAGGCGGTTCGGCTTTTTCAAGATTTCGTCGGGAATGGCCATCTTGCCGATGTCGTGCATCATGGCACCGATGCCGATCTCCAGCACCTCTCGTTCTGAAAAACCGGATTTGATTGCCAGCGCAGTGGCGTACAGCGTGACGTTGAAGGAGTGGGAGAAAATGTAGTGATCAGAGGCGCAGACATCCGCCAGCAGGTTCATCGCCGAACGGCAGGCTCTCAACTCGTCCGACACCCGGGACAACACCTGCCGCAGTTGACGGCCCAACTGCTTGTCCGAAAACACCTGCTGCCATTTGTGCGGAAACTCATGCACCGAGCGAAACGCGGTCTGGATGACGCTCATCGCTTCCCGCCGTGTCTGCTCCGACACAGGCGTTTCCAACACGATGTCGTCCGTGCGCTTGTCCTGTATATACAGCGTGGCGATGTTCATCTGTTTCAGCCTGTCCAGCATGCGCTGCGTCAATTCGACACCGGCGCCCACCAGAACGGTTCCGTTTTCCGCGTAAATGGGACGGGCCAGCGTGTCGCCCGGCCGAATCTTGTGGATCGAGGTCAATCTCATGTCCATTCTTCGCCTTTCGTCGTAGTACCCCTATTATAACGTGATTCGATCGGCTTCTACATGTTTTTCTCAACAAGGCCGCTCCTGTCGAAAAGAGGCACCTGTTTGCAAATGCAAAAAAATCGCCTCCGTCTCTGCCGACAAAGGCGACTTTTTTCCGCATTTCGCAAGGCTTCACATCCGGACAGGCTAAAACATTTTGCGGACGGCATCGCGACCGATCATGCCGGGGGTGATTCCCAGGCGCTCCGCCGTCACTGTCACCGATTCCAAGGGAGCGTCCAGCAGTTCCTCAATCGTTTTGACCCCCACAGCGCGGCCGGCAACGATCTCCCGGCTGGCCAGTCGTTCGTTCAACAAGCCGACATCCAGCGCGCCACACATGATGTACCCTTTGTCCGTGGTGACGGCAAGCAGTGTGGTTTTGGGCAAGCGCACGGTCACGGCGATGGCCGTTCCCTCTTCAAAACGGACGGGTGCGACCTCGATCATCGCAGATTCCTCCTTTGTCTCCAACTGTCGGTGCGCTTCCATCCTATGACATCCAGCCAGAAAGGGTGTTATCGCGAAAGCTCAATGCACCTGCGGGGAGGGAGACAGCTCGTCTTCCATCGCCACCTTTCGCTTCATCACTTCGATCATGTAGGTGGCCAGCATCTGAAACAGCTCTTCCTCCTCCATGTCCGACACCAGACGGAGCAAATCCTCCCGGGACTGTTCCGCCAAGATGCCGACGACGATGGCGACGATGTCCTCCTCGCTGCCGTTGAAGTGGCCTTTGTACAAATTGTACACTTCGTCGATAAACCGCATGATTCGCTCCTCCTTTCCCCTGTAGCATGCCCCATTCGCCGGGCAGGTGTTCAGGAATTCCGTCAGATGGTCACGGGCAGCCAGCGCGGTTCAAAGCCGGCGCGAACCAGTACGTCATCCCCCAGCGTCACCGCGAGGATGTCTCGTAAAAGCTCCGGGAGGTAAAACCGAATCTCGCCGCCGTCGGCCAGTTCCGGGAACAGGCGGCTGAACATAAACATATCCACAGTGCCTACCCGGTACGACCGCCCGAGATCAAGCGGCTCACCGTTCACTTCGACCCGCTCGATGTCCGGCTGCTCACCCGGGCGATACCACACCCGCAGGCCGTCCACGCCCATCCAGCCGATCTGGTTGCCCCGGAAGCCATAACCGCGCAGTTCCCGCTGCACCATTTCCGGCTGGACAGCCCGCTTCAGCACGCTCAGCAGCTGCTCCCCCGTCAGCGTGACGGCACAGGGATTGATCGGATGCGGCACGCAGGTCAACAGGTCTTTGTACGACACCGGGCCGTGCTTCAGCGTCGTAAGCAGCAGCCCGCCGTTGGCCAGACCCACCTCCGCTCCGGTCCACTTGCGCAGGCTGGCGGCCAACACCGAGCCAAACGGCGTTTCGTTTGTCCATCCGATGTCCAGATCGGTCGAGAGAGAAACCGCCGGACGATCCAGCAGGGTTTCCGCCGCCAGTGTTTCCCGCCGCAAGTAGTCGTCCAGCTCCGGTTCGGGCTGATAGTCGTTCGTGCGAAACAGCTCGGCGCTCAGACCGCTTACCTGTTTGGCCGCCGCATCCCAGGTCAGACGCACGTGTCCGACCAGCTCGCCATATCTGCCCGCCTGGGCGATCAACGTGCGGCCGATGCGCTCGCCATGCTCCAGTATATGATGGGTGTGGCCGCCGAGGATCACGTCCAGTCCATCCACCTCCCGGGCCAACTGGCAGTCCGCCTGATAGCCCAAATGGGACAGGAGCACGATTACGTCCACCTGAGGACGAAGCATGGCGACCTGCTCGCGGATCAGCGGCAGCGGCTCGCGCAGGTCCCACCCCATCATCCGGTAAAACGGGACAAACGGGATCGTCACCCCCAGAATCCCCACCCGCAAATCGGGCCAATGATGTACCGCGTACGGCACCGCCCACTGCGGCGTCTGCCCGCTCGCCGGCTCGATCAGATTGCCGGCCACCACTGTAAAGTCGGCGTGTTCGTATAAGGCGTCCAGTTTTTCTTTGGGGAAGGTAATCCCCTCGTTGTTGCCGATCGTCACGTACTGGTACCCGCTCCGGTTCAACACCCCGACGTTGGCCCGCCCCCACGTCGCTTCCGTTTTGAGGCTCATGCGGTCCACGTGGTCGCCGATGTCGACGGTCAGCACCCGCTCACCCTGCGCTTCCCACCTCTGCCGGTTCTGGCGCAGGCAGGAGGCGATCTGCGGCATGTTGGAAAAGTTGCTGTGCACGTCGTTGGTGTGCAGAATGTGCAAGGTACAAGTGTCCGCCACAGCTCTCCCCTCCCTCTCGCTACTACTTCCAGATCGCATCGCCAATCATCTGGATTCCCACTGCCAGGATCAGAACCCTTAGCAGCAGCACAATCGTTTTCCCTTTCAAGCGAGCGGCCACGGCCGCCCCCAGATTGCCGCCAATCCAGGCCCCCGGCGCCAACATGGCGGCGTACAGCCAGTGCACGTGATCATGCAGGATGTTGGTCGCGGAACCAACAGCGGCGGAGAACAGAATAACCAGCATCGACGTGGCGGTCGCAATGTGCGGCGGAAAGCGGAACAACACGATCATCGCCGGCACCATCAGCAGGCCCCCGCCCACGCCAAACAGCGACGAGACAACGCCGACCATAAAGGCGACTGTCACGGCTGCCCACCGCTTGTACCCGTACTCGTACTCGACGCCGTCGGGATCGACGAAGCGGCGCTTTACATCCCATGACAGGTTCCGCGGCTTGATTTTGTCCTTGACCATCATCAGGGCAAACATGCCAAATTGAAACAGTCCGAACAACAGTGAAAACGTCTTTACTGGAAGTAGTGTATTCAGGTACACGCCTGCGACAGCACCAGGGGCGCTGCCCAAAAAAAGAGCAGGGCAGTCTGCACGTCCGCCTTTTTCTGCCTGATGTAAGAAATCGACGACGAGAGCGCAGTCACTCCGATGACCAACAGAGACGTGCCCGCCGCCACCTGCGGGCTGACGGAGCCCGGTTCGTAGGCGTTGGCAAAGTAAAGCAGCGCCGGCACAAAAAACATCCCGCCGCCCAATCCGGCGATGCTGCCTATCATTCCGGCCCCCAGTCCCACGACGAGAAACAAAGCTGCCATAGCGAAAACCATCTGCAAACCTTCTTTCGTACTGTTAGAACAGCTCCAGTTGACGCGGATTCAGACCCGTCGGCCGGACATCCAGCATCTCCATGAACTGCTTGGCGTTGCCGGCCGCGTGCCCTCCCGAGTTGTTGTTAAACAGGATGCACACCTCGGCTGCCTCCCGGGCCACTTCCTGAACGCGCGGCACCCATTCCGCCAGTTCCGCTTCGCTGTACTGATAGAGATAGCGGACATCCCGCCAGTTTTGCCCCTCGCCCGGATTGTTCCAGCCGGAGACGTTACGCCCGTGAAAGCGGATCAGCACCAGCTTGGGATCGGTCACGGCGACGACGACAGGAACGCAACTGCTGCCCGCCTGCGGCTCGTCGCAGATGACGTGGACCGCCCCGATGGTTCTGAGAAAATCCAGAGTCTTTTCACGGTAGCGCGGCTCAAACCAACTGCGGTGGCGGAATTCCACGGCAAACGGATACGTATCCAGCGCCTGTCGGCAGGCCTGGACATACTGCACGTGCTCCCGTGTACAGTCAAACCAGGGGGGATATTGAAACAGCAGCGCTTTCAGCTTGCCCGCCGCCACCAGCGGCTGGATGCTCTCCTCAAACTGGCGAAACAGTTCCCGCCGATCCAGGGGCGCTTCACTTCGTTGGTGGCCGGTCATTGCCTGGTGCGGCTTGACGATGAAGCCAAAGCAGTCCGGTGTTTCACGCACCCATGTCTCGTAATTGCGCTGCGGCAATATGGCATAAAAAGAACTGTCCAGTTCCACGATGGGGAAATGGCCTGCATAGACGGACAGCTTGTCCCGGCTGCGCGTCCCCGGGGGATACAAGTCGTAGTGGTCTCCCCAGCCGCACACTCCCACTTGGATCGAATTCATTCAACACAAACCTCCAACCCCAATGGAGGGAAGAAATGACCAACTGTCTGCGTAACCGGCCCCTGCCTGTACATTCATCTACATTCATGGCGGGACCCCTTTGCGATTAAGCATACCAAACTATGCCTGGAGCGAAAAGTGGCGAATGCCTCCCCGGTTGCCCGCCAGACGGCCCATGGTACAATCATCGTATCGAGTCATGTTTGCTCCTGCAAATTTCGCCACATTCCTAGACGGAGGAAAGCCGCATGTACGACGATCTGATCGGCCGTCCTTTTGCGAGTCAAAACCAAGGTTTGTCTTTTGACCGGCACACAGCCAAACGCCTCCTGGCCGAAGCACAGGAGGCGCTGCCGTATGAGTATTCCGCGCTGCTGACAGGACACGGCTCCATGGTAACCGGTTATTTGCCGATGCGCTCATCCAGCCACGGCAGAAACTCGTTTTCGTGGGACGCCCCTTCCTTTTTTCAGGCGCTTGCCAGCGTGCGGAAGGCAGGCGTGCAGTGGGTCGGCATCCTGCACAGCCATCCGACGAGCCCGCCCGTTCCCTCTAAAGCGGATCAAATCGGCTGGCACTATCCCCAGCTGGCCTATTGGATTCTCAGCTTTGCGGGGGGAATGCCCGACCTGCGGCTGTACCAGTGGTCAGACGGTCGTTTTGTCGAGCGCCCTTACACGCTTGCGGACATTGCCGAAAGCGTCGGGTCCACAGGCGACATGCCGCCGCGCAGTGATTGAATAGCGAGCCACGCCTGATGCGAGCAGGTGATCACGGCTTCTCTTGAAGACTCGGGGTTTCGAGCGAACTGCCGATCGTCCGGATCCTCAGCTTGACGTTTACATCGACGACCATCTGTTCTATAAAGGTTTTGGGGTCGTTCCGAATCGCCTTGTACAGGTCCGGATAGTTCTTCAACCGGGTGGTCAGCCGGAACACGTCCACTTTGTACTTGTCTTTCAGCTTGTTGGCCGTCGTGATCAATCGTTTTTTCAACTCGGCGCCGTACAATCGTTCAGCCTTTCGGATCTGTTCCTGTTTGTCAAAGGAAGCGCCCAGACATTGGTATTCGATCATCTCCGTTTCGAGAAAGAGCTCAAACGTGAGATGCGGCCGGCCATTTTTCATGACAGGTTCCAATTTGCTTCTCCCCCCAGGATCTGAAACGATGTTCTTTTGCCTGCAGAGCACGGGAAGGACAATAGCCCCCGTTCAATTTCATTCCGCAGCAGGGACAGCAACTGCATTTCGTCCGTTGTCAGGGTGCCTACCATTTTTTGATCCGTAAATACGGCTGCATGTCTCATGCTGATTTTATTGGAATCGTCCAAACTCGCTTTTATCAGGATGAACGGCATTTTTCCCCGAACGCTTTTTGAAACTTCCCCCAGGTTGGAATCGGGCATAACCAGCGTCTGCTGGACATTTGCCGCCATCTCCGAGATGTGCAGCGCCGGAGTGGGTTGAGAAATGCTCTGCGTGGTAAAGAACCGGCTAATTGGACCATCCAGCACGACGATTTCCGTGTGGCGGCGCATCTGGGGCAGGCGGGTCAAGAAGTCGTACAGCTCGTTGATGCCGTTTTTCGCCATCGTTTCCCCCACCCCGATCAGCTGCAGGTGGGCCATATTGGGGATGCGATCACTGAGGGCCACGGTCCGTTCGATTGCGTTTGCAAACGACGGCGAGGTGACGACAATGTTGGTGTAGGCTTTCCGGCTGGTTGCCTCCGTACCGCCGCTCGAGCCCAGATTTCCCCCTGCTCCTGCCGGCTCGACTACCTGTACGAGAATCTGGTACATCCGCAGCTGTTTGCCCTTTTCAGTGAGCGGGGGCAGTTCGTCAACGCCGATGCCGACAATGACTGCACGCTTCTCCAGCTCCCGGTAATCCCAGCATCCGGCAAGCAAAAGACCGATCAAAAGGATAACCGTGACGGCTGCAAACCAATTTCGCCGCCGTTTTGTCATGTCACATCACCGTCCTTGCGGGGAGGAGGGAAATGCCCCAGCCTGCGCCGCACGGCTATGCACACCAGCATGATCAACGGGTACGGAATCGTCAAAAACAATCCCACAAGGCCGACCTTGTCCGACCACGTCTGCATGTCGATAAAATTGTCGGGAATCAGCGACAAGATGAAGACCAGCGGCAGCAAGATCACCATCCACCACCGCAGCTTCAGTCGCGGATACGTGCGATGGAACGAAAACGCACTGCTGAAAAAGAAGCCGAGATGGGTGGTGTACGCGAGCGGAAGCCACAGGATAATCAGCAACAATTCGGCCCGCTCCACAAACTGGCGCACCACCTCGATTGTCTTTGCCATGGTCACGACGGGAAAGGTCTGGGACATGGTAACATCCGGACCAAGGGTCACCAGCGTTCCCAATACGAGAAAGGCGTAAAACAATCCCACCGCGACGATCGCAAACGATGTGCTGGCGAAAGCCTTATCCTTGTGGGTGACGAACGGATAGTACAAAAACAACACTTCAAAGCCGAGGTACGAATAAATCGTCTGGGGGAGAGCCGAAATGATGGGAGTGACGCCCTCCTGGAACGGAATGCGCAGTTCGGCCCAGTCGGCGTGCAGATAGGCCAACAGAAAAAACATGACAATCAACAACAGCGTGAAAGGCAATCCCGATTCGAACATGCGGATAATGGGCATCAGCCCGTTCCACGCCGGGTATATGATTACCAGCAGCATCGCACCAATAATCGCTTCCACCGGCGTAAACGGCAGCATTTCGTCCCTCACCACTTCCGCCATGACACGAATGCCGGTCACGGTAAAGAACAGGAAGTACAAGCCCCACAGGATGTTGAACAAGCTGCCGATAATGCTTCCAAACAGCTTGGTATTGTAATCAAACACAGTATCATGCGGAAACATGCGGGCCACCCGGGTGATCAACCACAGCGACAGGATGGCGCACATTCCCGCCAGGATGACAGTCAGCCATGCATCTTCCCGGGCTTTCTCCATCGCGCCTCTGGGCATGATGAGGAACCCCACCCCCACAATAAGGCCGAATGCTAACATGAAAAGTTGAGTCGGACTAATCGCGGGACGCTGTTCCAGTCCTTGCACGCGTGATCATTCCTTTCATGAGGAGATGTTGCCTTCACGTGTTCCGCTTGTCGGGGCGCATCATCGGGGTGTTCTCTCCCTTTTTTGGCTTGCGCGTTTTCAGAAATGCTGGACGCGTATGCAGCTTTTTCATCGGAATGCGAATCAGCATATCCGCCCAGTCGCGCAAACGCAGCGGCGAAAGCGGCGCCAGATAGGGAACCCCGAACGAAACCAGCCTGGCCACATGGGCATGGATGAAGAGCAGGCCCAGGATGAATCCGTAGGTCCCCAATAAACTGCTGCAGATCAGCAGGAAGAAACGCAGGATCCGGTACGTGATGCCGAGATAATACACAGGCGCCGTGAAGGAGGAGATCGCGGTCAACGCGACGATGACGACCGTCACGGGACTGACCAGATTGGCGTTCACAGCCGCTTCCCCAATCACAAGCCCGCCGATGATGCTGACCGCCTGCCCAACCGGTTTGGGCAGCTTGACACCAGCTTCGCGCAAAATCTCGATCATCAGTTCCATGATGAAAATTTCCACCAGAAAGGGAAACGCCACCTTGACCCGAGCGGCGTCCATGGAGATGAGCAGCCGGGTGGGAATCAGCTCCGGGTTGTACGCGACCAGCGACAGGTACAGCCCGGGCGTCGTGATGCTGAAAAACAGGGCGATCATCCGCACGAAGCGGATCAGCGTGGCGTACTGCCAACTGGTGTAGTAATCGTCGACGGTTTCCAGCAGTTGAAAGAACGTGATCGGCAGAAGCAGCACGTGCGACGCCCCCTCGACCATGACCGCCACATTTCCCTCGATCAGATAGGAGCAGGTGACGTCGGGCCGTTCGGTGGGGCGCAGTTGGGGAAACAGGGAGAACGAATTGTTCTCCAGGTATTCCTGAAGCTGCATCTGGCCGATCAGGCTGTCTGTTTCGATGCAGGAAAGACGCCGCCTTACTTCTTCCACGATGCGCGGATTGGCCACGTCCGCGAGGTACAATACGGCTGTTTCCTGCTTCGTCCGTCTTCCCACCACGACGGATTCCACCCGCAGATACGGGTCGCGCAGGCGCTGGCGAACCAGGCCGATATTGGTGTTGAGCGTTTCCACAAAGCTGTCTTTCGGTCCAATGACGCTTTGTTCCGTTTCCGGCGGCTCGATGCTCCGGCCGTTTTCCTTCTTGACTCCAACAGCCAACCCGGCTGTCTCACCGTCCACCAGCAGCAGCGCTTTGCCGTGCAGGATCTGCTCAATCGCGGCCTGCCAGTCCTCTACCCGCAGTATGTCACTTGCGGATATGATGTTCTCCTGGATAAACACGATCAGGCTTTTTTCCTCGTCCTCGGCCAAAGACGTCTCCACAGCAGTCGGGAACATGCCCGCTCTCTGCTGGAGGGGAACGATCACCTGCCGGTTCAGGCGGTCGGAATCAGCCAGGCTGTACAGAAAGAACAGGCTGACATTCCTGTTCATACACGTGAAGTGGCAGGCGGCAAAATCACTGTTGCGGCCGAGCCGCTCCGTCAGCACCTCCGCGTTTTTAACCAGCGACGCGTGAAGGGGCGTCTTCTCGATTGTGTTCACCGCTTGTGTCTCGCGTAACAGGAACCGTTTCGATCTATCCACCGATTTGCGCCAAAACAGGTTGAACTTCATAGGGGGTTCAAACCTTTCCTTCCATTCATTCCCTTCAAGCCTCTATAGTGTTGGCGAAATGCGGTCCAATTATGAATAAAATCTCCGGGATTTATGCATGCTGCTTCGATTCCCATTACGGGGCCTGCACGTTGATAAACAAAGTTGGAGTAAAGCATGATGCTTGGAGGGATGGCACCTTTGCCGACCTGCTAACAAAAGCAGGCTTCCCACCTGCGAGGGAAACCTGCTTCAGACCGAAGACAAACTGTACTGTTTCGTCGAGGTTCCGCAAGGAAACGATCTATCCATCGTTGTCAGGCCGAAAGGCCTGTACATTCATCAACCGAAGCTGAAGACAACGTACATCGCATGGAGGGATGGGCCAAGCGAGCTCCTTTGACGACCTGCTCAGCGGAAAAACGAAAGACGCGGGGAAAAACAGGGGGCACAAGTCTCACCTCGTCGAAAACACCCGGATGTTTGCCCCCTGCCCGCGTCCCGTTTTGGAGCGGACAACATCCACTTCTATGCTGGGCGTCAAGAGAGCGAGCGAGCCCGATCACCCATGCGCCACGGACGTTGTCTACATGCTGAACAGCCTTCCTCCTGCGAGGGAAACCTGCTTGTGATGTACGTAATCCGATGAACGTATTGAAAATGTCCCAACCCTGTCAAGGGAGAGTCTGGTCTATTGTTCCGCTGCGGAACTTGACGGACGTTGGGCTTGGTCCGCAGTCGGGAGCGGCTCGGCCGCGGCCGCAGCCTGCTGAGCCGCCGGCTGCGTCACGGGCGGGGCCTCCGGTTGGGACGGCTGCATAAAGCTGGCGATCATTTTGTTCATGTCCAGTCCGGAGACGTCCTTCAACATTTCCGGAAGTTGGGCCATCAGCTTGGTCACGTTGCCGCTCAGCCGATTCACACCGTCGCCCTGCCCGCCGCCGGTGTCGATGATCGTCACCTTGTCAATCGCTTTCATCGGCTCGGCCACCTTCGCAGCCAATTCAGGCAGCATCTTGGCGATGATGTCCAGCACGGCTGCCTGTCCGAACTTTTCGAACGCTTCGGCCAATTTCTCCTTCCCTTCCGCCTCCGCTTCCAGTTTCAGGCGGGTAACCTCCGCCTCGGCGCTGCCTCGTGCCTTTTCCGCCTCGGCGATGGCCAGACCTTCCAGCCGCTTCTGTTCAGCCAGCGCTTTTGCTTCTGCCTCGATCCGATACTTCAGCGCGTCGGCTTCGCGGATTTTCTTTGCCTTCTCCGCTTCCGCCGCCTGTTCCACGGCATATCGTTCGGCGTCTGCCTTTTTCTTCACTTCGGCGTCGTACTGCCGCTCGCGGCGCAGGATTTCCTTTTCCTCCAGCTCGATTTGCTTTTGCTTGCGGACGAGGTCGATTTTCATCTCCTCTTCCGTCACCTTTTGCTTCGCGACGGCTTCCTGCAGCTTGTAGGCCTGGTCGGCGACGGCTCTCGCCTTGTCCTGCTCCTGCTTGAAAGCGGCGATCTTCAGTTCCTTGTCCTTCTCGGCCTCGGCGATGTTCGTCTCTTTCAGCAGTTCCGCCTTGCGCGCCTCTTCTTCCGCCTGGGCCTGGCGAATGCGCGCTTCCTTGTCCGCTTCTGCCTGAGAAATCATGGCATCCCGCTTGACGGCCGCAATCTGCGGAATCCCCAGCGCCGCCAGGTAGCCGTTTTTGTCGCGCACATCCTTGATCGTGAAGCTGACCACGGCAAGCCCCATCTTTTTCAGATCCTTGGCGGCGACCGCCTGCACCTCCTGGGCAAAGCGCTCCCGGTTTTTGTAAATCTCCTCCACCGTCATGCTTCCCAGGATGGCGCGCAGGTAGCCTTCCAGGACTTCCTGTGCCTCCGCTTTCAGCGCGTCGTCCGACTTGCCCATGAACTGCTCGGCGGCTGTGGCAATGTCCTCAATCGACCCGCCTACCTTGATAATGGCGACACCGTCTGCCATCACCGGAACACCCTGCTCGGTGTACACTTCCGGTGTGGAGACGTCCAGCTTGTGGGACAGCAGGCTGAGGAAGTTGGCCTGCTGGAAAATCGGCAGGATGAAGGCGCCTCCGCCCCGGACGATTTTCATCTTGCGGCCGGATTCATCGCTGAGCACGTTTTTGGTGCCCAAAAAGCTGCCGGTCACGATCATCGCCTCATCTGCGCCCACGGTCTTGTACCGGGCCCAAAAAGCGATGCCCAGCACCACGAAGACGCCGACAACGACAGCGACGGTGACAAGAATGGTCGATTCCATCAAAGCATGGCCTCCTTTTCGTCAAATTGGGGAAATGGTGTGACATACAAAACGTGGTCACGCACCTCTACCACCACGACTCGCGTCCCTTCCCGGATCGGTTCACCATCTACGCTGGCAGCCATGTGGTGGGTAGTGCCGGCCACCATGACAATCAGCACTTCTCCCAGACCGCCCGAGGGGATCGATGTCCATACTTCGCCAATTTGGCCGACGAGCTGCTGCATCGAGTAACCTGTCGTGTTCTCCGCCTTCGCCATCGGCTCCACCCAGACGAAATACGCCAGAACTGCCAACGCCACTCCCGCCAAAGCAGCCAAGCCGAGCACCGTCCACGCGGAAAAGGAAGTCAGACGGGTCAGGAGCAAGCCCGCAGCGCCAAAAGCGGTAATCCCGCTGACCAGCAGGACGGGCTGCAGCACCGGCAGCTGGAGCTGTTCCAGCCAATCGGAGACAGCATCGCCAAAAAACAATGTCGTCAACGTATAGACAAGGCCAAATACGATGCAGATGAGGTAGACGGTATCCATCACGCCCATGTTTGTCACCCCTTTCCATTCCTGTCACCTCTTTCATACGAATGGATAGGCCAAATGTTTCGATTTTTCGGCATGATTCTTCACCGACAGGGGGACAAACGTACCGGTGCCGCCTTTTTGATCGCCTCCGCCAACCTGCGTATCCCCTCCTCCAACGCCTCACTGCTCTCCCACGAATACGTCAAACGCATCCAGCCGGGCTCCGCTCCAAACACCTCGCCAGGCGTCATCAACACGCCGGCCTGGATCGCCGCCTCCAGCAGGTCCAGTCCGTCAATGGGCGTGTTCAGTCGGCACCAGATGTGGCAGCTGCCCGCCGGCACGTTCCACGATGCCTCCTGCCTCAGGTGCGTATCCAGTGCGGCCAGCATCCGGTCCCGCTGGGCGGTGAGAAACGGACGCAGCCGCTCCATCTGCCGCTCCCACAGCCCGCCTTCCAGAGCCAGCCGGGCCAACTGCTGCGATACCGAGCTGGTGCCGTAGTCCATCTGCTGTTTGGCGTCAGCCAGCCGTTCGATGACTGCACGCGGCCCGACCAGCCAGCCGATCCGGAGTCCGGACGCGATCGTCTTGGACAAACTGCCGACGTACAGGACGGAATCGCCGCTGTCCAGCGCCTTCAGCGGCAGCGGCGGACGCTTGTCCTCGTCCAGAGCGAGCGCTCCGTATGCGTCGTCCTCCACCACCGGAATCCGCAGTTCGCGGCAGACGGTCAACAGCTGCCGGCGACGCGCTTCACTCAGCACGGTGCCGGTGGGATTGTGAAAAGTGGGGTTGAGAAACACCATGCGAATCCGGTGTTTTTTGTACAGCGTCCACATCTCGTCAGGAATCACCCCATCCGCGTCCATCGAAAGCTGGTAGAGGCGAAGGCCCGCCGACGCGAACAAGGGCAGCGAATAAGTGTATGAGGGTCCCTCCATGGCGATGGCATCGCCCGGGGCCAGCAGGCAGAGCGAAATGAGATGGAGCGCCTGTTGAGCGCCCGAGGTAATCAGGATCTCTTCGGAAGAGACAGCAATCCCGTAATGGGTCCGCAGGTGAGCAGACACGGCTTCGCGCAGCTGCGGCTCCCCTTTGGGATGGACGTACCCCAAATCGATAGCCTCCATCTTCCCCCCGGTCAAACGCTCAAACTCCAGTGTCGGGATCATTTCCGTCGCCAGTTCTGCCTTGGCCAGATTGATGATCGCCGGATTCCACCCGGCTTCGCGGATTCGCCTGACGAGCGGCAGCGCCGGCAAAAACGCCCCGCCGGTGGTGTACTGGTGCCAGTTGGGCACTTTTTGCACGCCCCACAGGTGCCGGCTGACCCACGTCCCGCTTCCCTGCAGGGACTGGATCAACCCGGCGGCGCGCAGCTCCTCGTAAGCTGCCGAAACCGTCCCCCGATTGACGCCGTACTGGCGGGCCAGCGTCCGCTCTGGCGGCAGCGGAGCCCCCGGCGGCAGCGCCCCGCTGACGATCTCATGTTCCAGATGCGCTGCAATCTGCTTGTAGACCGGCATTTCCGCATGCTTGTCCGGCTTCCAATCCATGTCACATTCCCTCCCGTGGCCCTCGTTTCGTTTCTTGTTCTCTCGTTCGACAAATTGGCCTATCAACCCTGCGACCAATTGGCTCAAGACTTTTCACGCAGCCTCCCCTACCATGGAAAGTGCCAGAGCATGCTGAGAAAAGGATGGGATCATCATGAAAATTCAAGTCCGAAGCCGGATTCGTCAACCTTCGTCACGGGAAACCTCAGTTCAACGGCAGGAACGTGTGGGCCTGGCCTGGGGACTGCTCGGCGTCTTCAGCTTCAGCCTGACGCTTCCGGCCACCAAGGCAGCCTTGGCCTCCCTCTCTCCGCTCACCGTCGGGCTGGGGCGGGCGCTGGTTGCCGCTGTGCTGGCCGGAGTGGTGCTGCTGCTAAAGCGGGAGCGGGTACCAACCTGGCAGGAAACCAGGCAGCTTTTGATCGTCGCCGCGGGAGTGGTCGGCGGCTTTCCGTTTTTATCCGCCTGGGCGATGGAACGTGTACCGGCCACCCACGGCGCAATCGTACTGGCGCTGCTTCCGCTGGCGACTGCGGGAATGGCTGCGTTTTTCGCCGGGGAGCGTCCTTCTCGGCGGTATTGGCTCTCCAGCGCGGCGGCCTGTCTGACGATCCTGGCGTACGCAGCCGGCACCGGACTGGGCGGACTGCAGCTGGCCGATCTGGCGCTGCTCGGTGCCGTGCTCGCCGCTGCCGTTGGCTACGCCGTGGGCGGACAGCTGGCGCGCACGATGGGCAGCTGGCAGGTGATCAGTTGGGCACTGGTCTTTTCCTTGCCACTCCTCGTCGTCACCATGACCGGCCCGCTCATCTCCGAACTCCGTAACGCCTCATGGAGTGCGTGGCTGGGTTTTGGCTATGTCAGCGTGGTCAGCCAGTATCTCGGTTTCTTCGCCTGGTATCACGGCCTGGCTGTTGGGGGCGTGGCTCGTGTCGGCCAGACGCAGTACCTCCAGCCGTTTTTCACGATTGCCGCTTCTGCCCTGCTGTTAGGCGAATCCATCACGCTGGGGGCTATCGCCGCTGCCGTCATCGTCGTAGCCGCCGTAGCCCAGGGACGCCGTGCCGCTGTCATGCGCATCGAGCGGTCGTGAATGAGATCGCAGCAAAAACGAAAACGGTTTGCTCGCGTCCATCATTGTCTGGCCGGGTCATTTGGTCCCAAGCCCTTGATCGACTGGACCGCCGCTGCATCCAGTTTCTTCAGAAGGGCGACGAGGAGTTTTACCGCATGGTCCAAATCATCCCGGTGGACGACGGAGACGTGGCTGTGAATGTAGCGGGCCGGCACGCCGATCACCATGGAGGGGATGCCGTTGTAAGCGGTGTGAATCTTTCCGGCGTCGGTGCCGCCGCCCGGCATCACGTCGATCTGAAACGGGATGTTGTGTTCCCGCGCCGTCTCGATGACGAAGTTTCTGAGCTTCAGATGGGGAATCATCGTTCGATCCAAAAATCCCAACAGCGGCCCTTTGCCCAATCGGGTCCGCCCGTCCTTTTGGGCCATGCCCGGCGTATCCCCGGCCACGCCGACATCCAGTGCAAACGCGATGTCCGGCGATATCTTGTGCGCCAGCGTCTCGGCGCCGCGAAGTCCCACTTCCTCCTGAACGGTGGCGCCGGCGTATACGGTATTGGACAGGTTTTCCTGTTGAATCTGCTCCATTACTTTCAGCGCGAGATAACAGCCTGCCCGGTTGTCCCATGCTTTTGCCAGCAGCAGTTTGGGGTTGGGGAGGACTTCAAACGGACACACGGGAACCGCCGGGTCCCCCACCTGGACGCCGAATTTCTCCGCCTCCTCCCGGCTGGACGCTCCGATGTCGATGAACATGTTGTCGATCTCCAGCACGTTCCTGCGCTCTTCCAGGGAAAGGACGTGAGGCGCTTTGGAACCAATCACCCCGGTCAGGTCACCTGCGCCGGTCAGCACTTTCACCCGTTGGGCCAGCATCACGTGTCCCCACCAGCCACCGAGCGGCAGAAACCGCAAAAACCCGTCATCGGTGATGTGCGTAATCAGAAACGCCACTTCGTCAAGATGCGCCGCCAACAGGATTTTTGGTCCCGAATCCCCTTTTTTCCCGACGATGCTGCCCAAGTTGTCGGTAATCAGCTCCGCTTGCAGATCGGCCAGGTGTTTTCGCATCACCTCGTGGATGCGCACCTCAAATCCGGGCGGCCCGGCCGTCTCCGTCAGTTCCTTCATCAGCAGCAAATCCTTCTCCAAAACCCATACCTCCTTTTGGCACCTCATAGTCGTTGACTTCCCCATTTGGTCAGCCGCCATGTTTACCGACACGTGTTTCCCTCCTATTGTCACCCTGTCGTGCGGAGGTTCATTCCGGTCCAACTGCTGATTCCGACAAAAAAACCCTTCCCGGTTTCGGAAAGGGCTCGTATCCATTACTCATTTTTCATATTTCTCTTTTCGTTCAAACCAAAATCTAAATAGAAACGGAGAAAACATAATCAGCAGAGGAACCCAGACTAAAACAGAATCAAGGATCCGATCAAGTATCTGAGAAAACATGCAGAACCCCTCACCCCCGGATTGGTAAACCTGGCACCGCTTCATTCCTGTTGGGAATGGCTGCCGATGTAGCCGGGGATGTACCCCGTTTTCGTCAGCGCCTGGATCACCTGCTCGCGACGCAGCGGATTGTACTCCGGACACGTGCAAAACTCCTCCACCGGCACCCACCCGGCCCAGTCAATCTCTTCGTCGTCCAGCCCGCCGGGGATAGGCGCCGTCTCCTCCCCGACCAACCGGGCCAGTACACCGATGCCAATCGTGTGCTTGCCTTCACCGGCGGTATCAATCCGTTCATCCACCCAGAGCATCCGCTCAAACTCCACCAATAGGCCAGTCTCTTCCCATACCTCGCGCCGCACCGCCTCCGGAATGGTCTCCAGAAACTCCACGCTGCCGCCGGGCAAGCTGTAACAGGGCTTTCCGTCGCTTTTTTCCCTGATCAACAAAATCGCGCCCTGGTGTTCCACCACGACGGTGACCCGCATACGAATTGCTTTCATTCCGCTCGCTCCCTTTTATAAGACAGGGGGACGCGTCACATCCAGAGAATTGACTCCGGTCTCCGCAAAGCGTCTCTCCAGTGCGTCAAGTCCTTCGTTCGTTACAAAAGCGGCCTCCGATTCGGAGATGGCGTGCAGCATCATCATCCGAACCACATCGCTCCCATTGGTAAACAGCTCAAAGCCGTCCGCTTCAAAATAAGGGGGCGTGGCCAGCGCCCAACGCAGGCAGGAGCCCTCGGCAATGGGTTCCCGGAGCAAAAAGACGTCCCCGTCCCCAAGCCGCCTTCCCTGTTCGCGCCACAGCCGGGCCACCTGTCCGGCCACGTGTCCGAGGTGGGTGACCATCGCAGGGGTGAACCGGTAGGAATAGAACACGCACTCCGTTCCTCCCGTTTGATGCAGTTCCAGCGTCGCGTAGGTCCACCAACCCCGTTTGCGCGTAGCCGGATAGACGGCGATCAGCACATCCGCCTCTTCGGATTGATACAGTTCTCCCCGGCTGCCAAACGCGTGATTATAATGATGAAGCAGTTGGGTTACGACTTGCATATGTACGTCTCCATTCACAGTTATGTCAGCATCCCCGCGGTCCAGTGTATTCGCTAATTCTAGTATATAGAAAGAAATGCGCCATTTGCCATGCCGAGCGGGGAGAAAATCGCGCATCCGCCCCTCACTATCCATCATCCATCAGGCGGCAACCCTCCAACAAAAAAGAAACCCCATACCAGCAGCGCATCTGCTCGTTGGGGGCAATTTGTCTGTATGGGAGAGGCTCCTCAGGAAGCATCCAGGCAACCCGCTGCTGCACTCCCCCGGAAAGATCATGAATTTTCTGCTTGAACGAAATGTTCAACCCGCCCAAAATCGATTGTTATATTGTAAAATAAGGAAAACCAGGCATTTCGCGGATTCGTCCATATGCCCGAATGTAAGGATGTGCACTCAATCATGAGCGAATTTATTCATACCGTAATGGCTATCGTTGGTTTTTTAATCCTTAAGCACTTTTTTGAAAAGCATCCGCCAAAACCATTAAAATACCATTTATTTGATTTAATTGGCATTGTTTCAATGATTTATCTTTTCAAATTCATATTTAGCATATTTTAATAAAGCTGATTTATAGCGTAACCAATCGGGATATTGGGGGCTCCCAACAGCACACCGGATAACCTCGCATCCGGCCTGCATCATACCGCAACAGTTCAGGATCAAACCGCTTGCGATCAAGCCAAAGGTCTTCATCCTCCGGCCGCAGAATCACCGAACTTTCACTTATTTTTTGTCTTGCTATGTAGCAGGAACAATACCCACCATACAATTAAAAACAAATAACCTATAATTGCATATATAGACCAAATTGCCCCTTGTTGTAATTGACGAATTAAATGTTCAAATTCATTCAATCCTTCTGCCCTTCCAATACTGTTTATCAAAGCAATGAATGGAACTGTTACAGCAAACATAATGGCTAAAATGGACAACCTTGTCATTTTCTTTCGTATAACACCAAATATTGCAGTCACTAATGTTGTTGATAAAATTAAGTAATAAATTACCCAAAACCAATCAGGAAGAGTCTCCCAATTCATTTTTCCACCTCTCTATTTGCAGCAATGTTTCCAGTCAAACCGATGTGTGAGCCCTGCCAAATGGAGCAGCGATTTGCAAAATAAAGGAGCGCCTTCTGGAGTATCAACGGGGTAACGTTCAAGGCAGGCAGCAATAATCTTACTGTAAGATCAAGGTATGGGGCCGGGAATCTGTGTTAGCAAAAAAGTTTTGTCCGTAAAGTGTCCTGGCGTAACACGTTAATCCGTCTAGTCGTCAACCGGTCGCCCTCTTAAAAAATTTTCGACTGTACGGTATCTATCTGTTGACACGCTCAACAGCAGGCGGCTTCCGACACCACATACCTTGAGCTGGCTTTACACCAGCTTTGGAGAATAAACCTCGTCGCCACGGTTTATTCCCCAAAGCTAGTGTAAAACACTAGCGCATGTATTGTTCGACAAACGGAAATTCAAACTCCGCGCGATGGTTGGCACTGTAAATCAAAGAAGAAAGAAAGTTTACCTTACGCTGCATTTTCAACGCTGTCTCACGGACATGATCCGGATTGAACAATGCACGACGATCAATGTAAGTCTGCATTGCCAGGTTACACCTGTAATGACATTCGCTCCCGACTCAAGTGCTATAGTATAATTTTATTAAACTTACAAATTTGCCGATAAACATGCCGAAAATTATTATACCAAATTATAGAAACAATGAAAATGCATAGAATCATAAAATAATGTTTCCAATGATAAGGCAGGCTTGACGACGTGGAGGGGTGGTTTCCCGCCCCCAACGACTCTAACGCCAGCTTGACGGCACCCGACAGGCCAGTAAATTACCGCAAGCTTTCCCGTCTTTTCTGTCACGCACTCCTTTTCTTCATCTTCACGGTTTTCGTCGCCTGTTCCCACTCAACGTCCAACGCGAGGATGGCAGCCAACTCCCGCGCAGGGGCATACGCTGTTCCGTTTTCGATGCTCTCCGTCAGGTCTTGGCCGTTCACCTTAACCTGCCTGGTGGTTGCATTCCACTCCACTGTGGCGCCGACTGCCTCGGCCACGGCCCGGATCGGAAGCCACGATACGCCGTCACGCAGATAACCCTGAACCGGCAGGAGACTGCCGTTTAATTCGATGGACACCTTTTCCACAGGCTTTGCAGGTGGAATGTAGGGCACTCCGATGTAACCGCAAAAGGCCTTAACCACTGCTTCTGCGTAAGTTTTCCAGTTATCTCTTAGCTTTTTTGCATCGACGGGATGGTCAATAAATCCATATTCCAGGATAATCGTTTCCACTTTTCCAGTATCCCGGTGCATGAAAAAATAATCTTTCCCCCCAGGTCCCACCTTGGTGTATATTTTACGAATTTTCTGACCACAATCTGCAACAGCTTGGGCAAGCAGTTTGGGAAGGGTATCTTTTGCGAAAATGGAGTAGATCGCCTCAACCCCCTCTCCCCCACCGGAGTTAATATGGTTGGAAATACAGTAGGTGGCACCGCTGTCTCGTACCAGCTTCGTGCGTTGTGACGGCGTGAGGGACGTATCTGTTGTTCGGGTGAGCACAACAGGAATACCCAACGCGTGGAACCGTGCACTTTGGTAGGTGCTGATCTGCAAGGTGAGGTCCTTCTCCCTTAGACCGTTCCCCATTGCGCCCGGATCAGTCCCGCCGTGACCGGGGTCGATAATCAAAATGGGTGTTGTCACACGTTTTCACCCCCTCCGATTATCGTATTCACAAAGCTTGTACTGTTCGATTATTCGCATCCGTTCCATGCAGTAATTCCGCTCATGCAGTGCAGTATGTGCGTGGAAATAAAAAAAGAATCCGCATAAAAAATATACGGATTTCATCATGGATGTAATGTTTCGGTTTCATCTTCTTGGTATGATCGGCAGAATAATGCAAGAAGGATGTTCGGCATCATGAAAGACGGTTTGCCGCGCGATCACAACATCCTCAGCCCGATCCTCACCGAATTGTCTTCCGGTATTGGGATTTCGGTCCCAACGCGGAAAATTACTGCTCGTTATATCCAGGCGGATTCGATGTCCTTTTTTGAATACATTGCTTGTTGACCATAAATCGATTTCATATAAATAAGCTTTTCCAGGCTCGATTAAGCTTGGAGCCTCTCCTTTGGCAGCATTCCGATAACGGGCACGGATAATGCCGTCTGTTAGATTTTGTGCATACCCGTCGGGATGAACATCTACCAATCGTGCGACAAAATCTGTATCTACGGCACTTGAACTTGCCCACAGTTTCACTTTAACCGGTCCCGTAACTTCTACATCATTTTCTAATACGGGGGTTGTATAAACCAATACGTCATTGCGTAATTCAATCTCTCTCTGATCAAATGCACCGCTGCTGAAATCGGGAGGCATCATGATCGCTCCGCCTTTCGTTATGACCGGATTCAACGGATCATACGTATAATGATCGGCTGGCTCTTGATCTGGCATGATTGTACTAAGCACGCCATCGCCGTGAAGCGTATTCGCATGTCCCTGGCTGTGCAAGTAGTACGACGTATAATTTGTCCGGGCAAGCGGCCATTCATATTCATCGCGCCAAACATTCTCGCCCATCACAAATATCTTGACAGGCGCTTCATTGATGATACCGGTGTCCTTTCCTTTTACGAAATGATCAAACCATCGCAACTGGAGTCCGGCCATATCCGCGACAGCGTAGTTTGCAGCCAATCCAAAATTTATTTCGCCAGCTTGATGACTGTGATCCAAATGCATCCATGGCCCGATGACTAATTTGCTCTGCCGAGCTTCCGGACTGCCGCCTTTGTTACGCATTTTAAGAAAATTTTCTATGGTTCCTTGCAAAAATATATCGTACCAACCTGCAATGTTGAGTGCAGGGACTGTGAATTTGTCATATTTCCCCTTCAACGATAACGCATCCACATAATCTTGATCCATGCCGCGCTCAACATGTTCAAGAATGAAGGGAGCCACTTTATTTCGGGCAAAGGGAGCAAACTGTTTCAATGGCAGTGTTTTCATCTCCGTTTTTAGTTGATCAATATCTGAAACTAACTGCGCCAAAGCATCAGCTCGTTCTTGCTCATCCGCATAACGTCTTGAGAGCGTGTCCAGATACATTCCTAATTGCCAATAGGACAAAAAGCCGAGTTCAAGCGCTCCTCCCCGGTACATGAATCCATCAAAGGGATCGCTCCAGGAAAAAGAAGGAGTCGCTGCTTTGAGTACACGTGGATTCTTCAGCATGCCTGCCCACTGTACAAATGCGGAATAAGATTCACCAAACATGCCAACTTTACCGTTGCTGTAAGGAAGCGTGCTTGCCCATTGAATGGTCTCAAAGGTATCAGAAGCTTCTTGTTTACTGGTCGAAATCAGCTCCCATTCTCCCTCAGAAGCGAATCTCCCCCTTGTATCCTGAACGATGACCACATATCCCTGCCGAACTGCACGGGAAATATCATACAATCCAAAAGAAATGGGGGGAGTATCTTTATTATAAGGATGGCGATGGAGCAGAACGGGCCATTTTCCTTCCTGATTGGGCCGATAAATATTAGCGCGCAACACGATTCCGTCTCGCATCTCAACGGGAACATCAAATTCTGCAATCATCTGGTTTTCCAATTGTTCTGACATATCGAGCACTCCTTTTTCATTGCATGAACCCTGCTCGCAAAATGGGCATCTGACTCTCGGTCACATACCACAATTTGTTACCTTCTTGAGGCGATAAATAAATCTCTCTGCTTGGCATTTCCGGGCTGATCTGGTAGCCGTTCTCCTCAATCCAAGATCCCAGATCAATGCTCACTGGCGTATCCATGTCTGGACGGCTTATATGGGTCACCGCCGCAACGGTCAATTCCGGCAGCTCCATCGTCCGAAAACGAGCTGTGTCCTGAAGCTTGCGCGGGATTGGGCAAGCTATTTCCAGATCGATGCTGCTTTCACATTCCGGACAACCATGCCACATCACGATATGGGGGACAGGAAGCGGAATTCCATTCCATTTTAAATATTCATCGATTTCTTCGAATAACCCGGGAATATTTGCCCTGCTTGTGGTTTCTTTCAGCGTTGCAACCATTAAGGGCTCAACCTTCTTAACTACAACCTCACAATGAGAAAGACTGTCACTTTTCCGTTCAATTTGTTCCAGTCTCACCTCAATACGTCGTAAACGCTCCATTTCCGACTGAATCAGCGAGTGAAGTTCCGCCTGCTTGAGTCGAAGCATTCCTCGAATTTCCGCAGTAGATACGTTATCATTCAGAAGCTGTTTGATTTGTTCAAGTGTAAAACCGAGGTCCTTAAACGCCAGAATTCGGTGCAGATCAAGCAGCTGTTCGCTCTTGTAGTAACGGTAACCGCTTTGCTGATCCGTGTAGGCAGGTTTTAAAAGATCAATTTGATCATAAAACCGCAGCGTTTTAGCAGGCACCTGGCTTAATTTTGAGAACTCGCTGATTTTAAACATGGGGTTCACTCCTTTCCGTACTCGAATTATAAACCTTCCATCCAAGTGGAAAGTCAAGCAATAAAAAATGTTGCCAACCGACAGAAAACGTCAGTTTGCAACAAATGAATGTTCGTCAATGGCTGGATTCCACCATAAAATCATAAATGCCCAAATAAAATACGTGTCCGAGCGACTCGGACATGCAAGTGTCAAAGTCACTGCGAACACGTACGTAAAACATTACCAGGAAGGATTAAGGATTATCCGATAGAACCTTCCATCTCGAACTTAATCAATCTGTTCATTTCTACCGCGTACTCCATCGGCAGTTCCTTGGTGAACGGCTCGATGAAGCCCATGACGATCATCTCGGTCGCTTCTGCTTCAGTCAGACCGCGGCTCATCAGGTAGAAGAGCTGGTCTTCGGACACCTTGGAGACGGTCGCTTCGTGCTCCAGGGTGATGTTGTCGTTCATGATCTCGTTGTACGGGATCGTGTCGGACGTGGACAGTTTATCCAGAATCAGCGTGTCGCATTTGATGTTGGACTTGGAGCCGTCCGACTTGCGGCCAAACTGGGCCAGACCTCGGTAGGTCACTTTGCCGCCGTCGCGGGAAATAGACTTGGAAATGATCGTAGACGTGCAGTCCGGCGCCAGGTGAACCATTTTCGCGCCAGCGTCTTGATGCTGTCCTTTCCCCGCCACCGCGATGGAGAGAACGGTCCCTTTGGCGCGCGGTCCTTTCATGATTACCGCCGGGTATTTCATCGTCAGCTTGGAGCCGATGTTGCCGTCGATCCACTCCATCGTCGCGTCCGCGTATGCGACAGCGCGCTTGGTCACGAGGTTGTAGACGTTGTTGGACCAGTTTTGGATGGTCGTGTAACGGCAGCGGGCGCGCTCTTTCACGATGATTTCCACCACGGCCGAGTGCAGCGAGTCGGTGCTGTAGATCGGAGCGGTACAGCCTTCTACGTAGTGCACAAAGGCGTCCTCATCCACGATGATCAGCGTGCGCTCAAACTGCCCCATGTTTTCCGAGTTGATGCGGAAGTACGCCTGCAGCGGGGTCTCCACCTTCACGCCCTTCGGCACGTAGATGAAGGAGCCGCCGGACCATACTGCCGAGTTGAGCGCCGCGAACTTGTTGTCCGCCGGCGGAATGACGGTGGCAAAGTACTCCTTGACGATGTCCGGGTAGAGCTTCACTGCGGAGTCCATGTCACAGAAGAGCACACCCAGCTTTTCCAGGTCTTCCTGCATGTTGTGGTAGACAACCTCGGATTCGTACTGGGCGGAGACGCCGGCGAGGAACTTCTGCTCCGCTTCCGGAATGCCCAGCTTATCAAAGGTCGCCTTGATTTCTTCCGGCACTTCGTCCCAACTGCGTCCGGTCTTTTCGGACGGCTTGACGTAGTACGTGATGTCGTCGAAGTTGAGGTCATCCAGGTTGCCGCCCCACTTCGGCATCGGCAATTTCAAAAAGATGTCCAGTGCTTTCAGACGGAATTCGAGCATCCACTCCGGTTCGCCCTTGATCCGGGAGATTTCCTCTACGATCTCGCGGGTCAAGCCCTTTTTCGTCCGGAAGACGGAGACGTCCTTGTCGTGAAAGCCGTACTGGTATTCCTGCAATTCAGGGGCTTTCTTCGCCATCCTTACTCACTCCTTTTGTTGAACATGGTGGCTTGACAGCCTGACGGACTTACGACTCTCCGGCCTGTCTGATTCCTTGCTCCAGCGCCTTCCAGGCCAGCGTGGCGCACTTGATCCGCGCCGGAAATTTGGCGACCCCGGACAGTGCCTCGATATCACCCAGGTCGATCGAATCGTCGATCTCCTTGCCCTGCATCATGTCGGAGAAGATGCTCGCCAGTTTCAGCGCCTCTTCCACCGACCTGCCCTTGATCGCCTCCGTCATCATCGAGGCGGATGACATGCTGATCGAGCATCCTTCACCAAGAAACCTGGCATCGACCACCTTGCCCTCCTCCACTTTCAGGGAGAGCGAGATGCTGTCGCCACAGGTCGGGTTATTCAAATTGACTACAAGTCCTTCCGATTCATCCAGCTTGCCGCGGTTGCGCGGCTTCTGGTAGTGGTCCATGATCACGCGGCGGTACAGATCATCAAGAGAAGACATTGCCAAAGAACTCCTTCGCCTTTTTCAACCCCGCCACCAACGCATCCACTTCTTCTTCCGTGTTGTACAGGTAGAAGCTGGCCCGGGCAGTAGCTGTGACGTTCAGCCAGCGCATCAGCGGCTGGGCGCAGTGATGGCCCGCGCGAATGGCGATGCCGTGGCTGTCCAGCACAGTCGCCAGATCGTGTGGATGGACCTCGGCCAGGTTGAAAGTAATCAAGCTGCTGCGGTTTTCCAGTGGGCCGTAAATTGTCAGCCCTTCGATTTCCCGCATCTGCTCCAAAGCATATGCCACCAGTTTTTTCTCATGCCGTTCAATGTTGTCCAGTCCGATTTCCTGCAAGAAGTCGATAGCCGCTCCCAATCCGATGGCACCGGCAATGATCGGCGTTCCGCCCTCGAACTTCCAGGGAAGCTCTTTCCAGGTGGAATCGAAGTGCTCCACAAAGTCGATCATCTCGCCGCCGAATTCAACCGGCTCCATCCGCTCCAGGATCGCGCGTTTGCCGTAGAGCACGCCGATGCCGGTCGGACCGCACATCTTGTGGCTGGAAAACGCGTAAAAGTCGCAGTCCAAATCCTGCACGTCGATCTTTTTATGGGGAGCCCCCTGGGCGCCGTCAACGAACAGCAGCGCACCGTGACGGTGGGCAATTTCGGCGATCTCCTTCACCGGTGTGGTGTCGCCAAGCACGTTGGAGATGTGGTGGATGGCGACCAGTTTGGTGTTGGGGGTAATCGTCTGCTCCACCGCTTCCAGCGTCACCGTGCCGTCCTCTGCCAAGGGAATGAACTTGAACGTCGCGCCGGTCGCCTTGGCCGCCTGCTGCCAGGGAATGAAGTTGCTGTGGTGCTCCACCAGGGTGGTCACAATCTCGTCGCCCGGCTTGAGAAACGTACGGGCGAATCCGTAAGCCACCATGTTGGCAGCGGTGGTCGTTCCCCGGGTAAAGACGACTTCTGCCGCCTCGCGGGCGTTGATGAAGGCGCGGACCTTCTCACGCGCGCCCTCGTATCCGTCTGTCGCCCGGCTGCCCAGCGTATGCACGCCGCGGTGCACGTTGGAGTTGTACTCCTTGTAGTATTTGTCGACCGCTTCGATCACCTGGATCGGCTTTTGCGAGGTAGCCGCGTTGTCCAGATAGACGAGCGGGTGGCCGTTTACCTCTTGGTGCAGGATGGGAAAGTATTGACGAAGCTCCTTGGCGTTCATCAGCCCAACTTCCTTTCGAGCGCCTGGCGCAGCCGGTTCTTCACTTCATCAATCGGAATTTCAGCGACGACCGGTTCCAGGAAGCCCAAGATGATCAAACGCTCCGCTTCCTCGCGGTCGATCCCGCGGGACATCAGGTAGTAGATGCTCTCTTCGCTCACCCGACCCACCGACGCGGCGTGACCCGCTTTCACGTCATCCTCGTCGATCAGCAGAATCGGATTGGCGTCGCCGCGCGCTTTTTCGCTGAGCATGAGAATGTTTTCCGCCTGCTCGCCGTTTGCCTTTTCGGCGCCTTTTTCGATTTTGGTGATGCCGTTCAAAATGGTCGTTGCTTCACCGGTCATAACTGCCTTGCTGACCATGTCGGACTCGGAATGCGTGCCGATGTGCTGCACCTGGGAGGTCAGGTTCTGACGCTGATCGCCGGTTCCCACGGAGACAGTCTTGGTCGCGGCGGAGGAAGCAGTGCCCTTGAGGATGGTCGTGTTGTTGGCGACGGTGTTGCCATCGTTCATCTCACCCAGGATCCACTCCATCTTGCCGTCGCGGTCAACGGTGGCGCGGCGGAACGTGTAGTCGTGGACGTCCTTGGACAGGGAGCGAACGGATGCCACCTGCACGGACGCGCCCGGGCCGACGTACACTTCCACGATGCTGTTGGCCACCATGTTGCGGCCTTCGCCGGAGACGTAGGTATCCACGTAGGTCACTTTGCTGTTCGCTTCCGCCACGATCAGCACGTGCGGGCAGAGCAGCGCGTTGTCGCCTGCCACTTCAAATACGGCCTGCAGCGGCACGTCCAGCTCCACGTTTTTCGGGACGTAGAGGAAAACCCCGCCGTTGACCAAAGCCGTGTGCAGCGCCGTCAGCTTGTGCTCGTCGTACGCCACGACGTTCAGCAGGTATTGCTGCACCAGTTCGCCGTGCTCGCGCAGTGCGGTCGCCAGGTCGGTAAAGATGACACCCTTGCTCTTCAGCTCGTCTGCTGCTGCGTGAAACACAGGGGAGGCGTTTTTCTGCACGATCAGGCTTTTTACCGCGTTTGCGTCGATCTGCGCCTTCACTACGTCGTCCAGTTCGGTTGCGGCAGATACGCGGGCGCTGGTCACAAACGGTTCATACTGATCGAAGTTCCAATTGTCGATTTTCGTTTTCTCCAAAGCGGGCAGCGGCAGTTCGCCCGCCGCCTTCAAACCGGCCAGTCGCTTTTCCAGAAACCAGGCAGGCTCCTGGTTGGCCTTGGAGAACTCGGTGATCGCTTCACGGTCGAAGCGGAGCTGTACATCCACACTCATCTGACTGCTGCCTCCTTCTTCCTACACGTTCGCGTTTACGGTTTCATCCACGATGCCGAGCTCTTCTTTGATCCAGTCGTAGCCTTCCGCCTCGAGGCGCTCTGCCAGCTCCGGACCTCCGGATTTCACGATGCGGCCCTGCATCATCACGTGTACGAAGTCAGGCTTGATGTAGTTCAGCAGGCGCTGGTAGTGGGTGATGATCAAGAAACCGCGTTCGGGGGAACGCATTTCGTTGACACCGTTAGCCACCACTTTCAGCGCGTCGATGTCGAGACCGGAGTCGATCTCGTCAAGAATACAGATCTTCGGTTCCAGCATCATCATTTGCAGGATTTCGTTGCGCTTCTTCTCACCGCCGGAGAAGCCTTCGTTCAGGTAGCGGTGAGCAAAGGATTCGTCCATTTCCAGCGTTTTCATTTTCTTGTCAAGTTCACGGATGAACTTCATCAGCGAAATCTCGTTGCCTTCACCGCGGCGCGCGTTGATCGCGGAGCGCAGGAAGTCGGAGTTGGTCACCCCGCTGATTTCAGACGGATACTGCATGGCCAGGAACAGACCGGCGCGGGCGCGCTCGTCCACTTCCATCTCAAGCAGGTTTTCTCCATTAAGGATGACTTCGCCTTCGGTAACTTCGTATTTCGGGTGCCCCATCAGCGTGGACGCCAGCGTGGATTTCCCAGTACCGTTCGGACCCATGATCGCGTGCACTTCGCCGCCTTTGATTTCCAGGGTGAGACCCTTGATGATTTCCTTGTCCTCGATTTTGGCGCGAAGGTTTTTTATTTGCAAATGCGGTACTGCTGTCATGTGCTTTCCCTCCATCAGTATCGTGAAATGAATGGGTTATTCTCAATTCATTCTCAATGACTATCTTATAATAAGAATAATTTTAAATCAAGGAATGGAACATATCTGTAATTTTTAAATAATTATGTTTAGTATATTGGGGAAGTCGTTTCTGCGTACTGGGCATTCATATCATTTTTACTTGCTTTGTAATGAAAAATCAATTCCATCTGATTGAAAAAAATTGCCAAGAATCATCCGGGCAGCAGTCTGCCATGCAGGCCTTTCCCCTGCTCGCGAAAAAAGGCGCCCGGCGGCCATGTTCGGCCGGGGCGCCTTTGCGTATGCTGGTTATTGAACGCGCGGACCCGCCTTGGCGATCTCTGTCGCGTCGGGGAATTTCTTCTCGAAGTTCTCGATAAAGCGGGCTGCCAGTTCGCGCGCCTGCTTGTCGTACGCTTCCTTGTCCGCCCAGGTGTTGCGCGGCTGCAGCACATCCGCCGGCACGTTCGGGCAAGATGTCGGCACCTGCACGCCAAAGACGGGATCGGTCACGTAGTCCACGTTTTCCAGTTCGCCGTTCAGCGCGGCAGTTACCATCGCGCGGGTGTAGGCCAGCTTCATGCGCGAACCCACGCCGACCGGTCCGCCGGTCCAGCCGGTGTTGACCAGGTAGACCCGCACGTCGCGCTCGTCAATCTTTTTGCCCAGCATCTCGGCGTAGACGACCGGATGCAGCGGCAGGAATGGAGAACCGAAGCAGGTGGAAAACTCCGTCTGCGGAGTGGTCACGCCGCGCTCAGTGCCGGCCATTTTGCTGGTGTAGCCGGACAGGAAGTGATACATTGCCTGTTCCTTCGTCAGTTTGGAGATCGGCGGCAGCACTCCAAAGGAATCAGCGGTCAGGAAGATGATCACGTTCGGGTGGCCTCCGACGCCCGGGATGACAGCGCCCGGAATCGCTTCAACCGGGTAGGCGGCGCGAGTGTTTTCCGTGTAGGCATCGCTGTCGTAATCGGCGACGCGGCTCACCGGGTCGACCACCACGTTTTCCAGCACGGTGCCGAACTGGATCGCCTTCCAGATTTGCGGCTCGCCTTCTTCGGACAGGCGAATGCACTTGGCGTAGCAGCCGCCTTCGATGTTGAAGACGCCGTCGTCCGACCAGCCGTGCTCGTCATCGCCGATCAGGAAGCGGTTCGGGTCAGCCGACAGCGTCGTCTTGCCCGTGCCGGAGAGTCCGAAGAACAGCGCCACATCGCCATCTTTGCCCACGTTGGCGGAGCAGTGCATGGACAGCACGTTGCGCTCGGGCAGCAGCAGATTCATCACGCTGAAAATGGATTTTTTCATTTCGCCGGCGTACTCGGTCCCGCCGATCAGCACGGTTTTTTGCTCAAAGCTGATGATGATGAACGTCTCCGAGTTGGTTCCGTGCACAGCCGGGTCGGCCTTGAACGTCGGCGCGTAAATGACGGTGAACTCCGGTTTGTGCTCGGCCAGTTCTTCCGCGGTCGGGCGAATGAAAAGCTGGCGGGCAAACAGATTGTGCCACGCGTATTCATTTACCACGCGAATCGGCAGACGGTAGGTTTTGTCCGCGCCGGCAAAGCCGTCAAAGACGAACAGCTCTTTCGTCTGCAGATACTCCAGCACGTCCTGGTAGAGAGCCTGAAACTTCTCCGGAGAGATCGGCTGATTAACCGGTCCCCAGTTGACTTTATCATGCACGGAGACTTCGTCCACCACAAATTTGTCTTTGGGCGAGCGGCCGGTAAACTTACCCGTTAACGCGTTGAGCGCTCCCTTGTCGGTCAGAATACCTTCACCGCGTTTTACCGCCATCTCAACGAGTTGGGCGACAGGCAGGTTTGCGTGGACGGTCGCCGTCGCCAGTACGTCAGCAAGTTTGTAAACCGTCTTGGTTTCCATGTGTGAACGATCTCCTTCCCATAAAAATCCGAGTCATGCCTTTTTCATGTCACGTGATTTGTAATTAGTATATCACATTTCGCCAAATAAGCTACAAGATTTTATTTTTTTGGGTGTGAACAAACTGTGAAGACGCTCTGACAACAGCTACGGCCGGGGTTTCCCCATCTTTAGGGTTCCCCGGCACGTCCGCTTCCTCCGCCTCTATATCGATTTTGTCTGTTCCAGATCATGGCTGCGCTGCCTGCACAGCGTCAAACGACAAATGCCCCCGCCGGATGACGGAGGCACCGTTGCCTGTGATTACGTTGATTGCTCCCCGTGGAGGTGGGCAAATGTCCGAACCACGACACGCGCGAGGATTTCCGCACCGGCAAGCAGAGCGGTGCGATCGAAGCGCATGTGCGGATGGTGCAGCCCAGGCGTCAGATCGCAGCCGAGCGCGAGCATCGTCGCCTTGATGTGCGGCCGCTGCACGGTGTAGAAATGAAAGTCTTCCGCGCCGGGACTGACCGGAGCAGGCCGCAGGTGCTCCGCTCCCAGGACGTCCACGATCGCCTGTTCCATCAGCCGTCTGGCTTCTTCGTCCACTTCCGCCGCCACCATCTGCGAACCGGTCGTCACGCTGATGTCGGCCCCAAACATCGCGGCCGCGCCGTCAATCACCTGCCGGACGCGGGCGGTCAGCTCCTCCATCGCATGATTGGTCTGCGCCCGCAAGTCCAGCGCGAAGCGGGCCTTGTCGGGAATGATGTTGTAGCTGTCCCCTCCTGCCTGCAGCATGGTCATTTTCACGGTCGCTGGCACCATCGGATTGGTGTGCACCTGCCCCAACCCGTTGAGAATGGCCCCCGCCACCTCGATGGCGTTTACGCCCAGGTGCGGCCGGGCACCGTGCGCCGACACGCCGGTAATCTCTCCGGTCATGAACATCGCTGCGCCGTTGTAGATTGCCGGCCCTGCTTCGCCTGCAGCCATTTCCTGAATGGGCCGCAGGTGGACGCCGTAGAGGAAGTCGATATCATCCACCACCCCTTTTTCCACCAGCTTGAGCGCGCCCTCTCCCTTTTCCTCGGCAGGCTGAAACAGGATTTTCACGGTCCCTTGCGGCTGGTATCCGGAAGCGATCAGCGTCTCCACCGCCTCCAGCACGATCGTCATGTGAGCGTCGTGACCACACGAATGATTGGCCCGCCATACGCCGTCCACTTCCTGCCAAAGCGCGTCGATGTCGGTCCGAAGGCCCACGACCGGCTTACCCTCGCCCCACTCTGCCACCAGTCCGGTACAGTCGTCAAACGTTGTCACGCGCAGCCCCAGGGCGCGCATCCGCTCGGCCAGATAGCGGGTCGTCTCCCATTCGTTCCAACTGGTTTCCGGATGGGTGTGCAGATGGTCAAACGTGCGGTATACCTGGGCTTCCCGCGCGGCCAGCGTCTCTTTCAACGGCAACGCTGTCGTCATGTTCCCCTCTCCTTCTTTCATTTTTTTGCGAATGTTCCGTCATTATCAACCATAGCTGCTCCCTGCTGTCTCGTCTTCCGACCGGAACGTTCTCCCGGCACCATTATAACACAAGACCCACCGGGCTCCGCAGCGTACCGTCACGGCACCCACGACGACACCAGGTCCCTTCCTGGCCAGCCATCCGCGATAGATCGTTCAGCTCGATAAGCGGATCAGTGCCTCCAGTTTCAGCCGATCGCCGATCCGTCCCTTGGTGGACACCTGCTGCCTGGCGTACTGGTAGGCCAGCTCATCGCCCCCGAACAGCATCGCCAGATCACTCGCGCGCCCCCGCACTTCCAGATGGACCGGTTCCTGCCATGCCGTACACGTCACAGCGCCGCCGGAAAACATCAGGCAGTAGCGCGCCGGCACATCTTCCGCGACAATCCCCACGATGCGCTCCCATCCGGCCGTCAAGGGTTTCAAGTGGGGTTTTTGCCCTACCCGCTCCGCCTTCTCCGCCAACAGCCGCTCCAGAGACTTCGCCAACGCCATCTCCCCCTTTGCTTCTTCCCTTACGTTCGCGGAGGTCCGGGTCGAATCCTTTGACGAGCAGTCGGAACCGATGTCGGCTGGTGTCAGCCGCTCCCATTTTTTCTCGACACTTATCCGCAGGGCAGAGGGACGGCAATTGGCCCTCGGAACAGCAAAACGGCACCCAGCGCTGCCTGCAGGTGCCGTTCTCCATATCTCTCACATATCTCCAAGCCATTGTCTGGCTACTCGTCAAACTCGTCCTTGTCCAGGCGTACCTCCAGATGGTGGCCGTCCGGCGTTTCAAAATAGAGGTTATAGCTGGTCGGCCGGGCAATGGGGCCGCGGTAGCAGATATTGCACGCCTCCAGCTTGTCAACCAGATAATCCAACTCAGCCCGGCTGGTCACGGAAAAGGCGATATGATCCACCTGTCCGATGCCGCCTTTTCCTTCGTTATCGGTGCAGGGATGGAGACCAATCCGCGTGTAAGTGCCAATTTGAAAGTAGATAGGTGCTCCTTCTGTCATGTGTTCTTCAGGGATGGGAACTTCCAATATGTCTTTGAAAAAACGAGCTACCTTCACGACATCGCGGCAATTTAAGGCGATGTGGTGTACACCTTTCAAATGAAACATTTACACTGCCTCCTACGTCAACTCAATCACACGCTGCGCTTTCCCTTCGCTTGTTGTACTGCTTCAGTCGTTCGCTCAATCGCTTGAGGCGCAGCATCAGCGTTTCCCGCCAGTCGTCGTCGTTCAGCTCTTTGGCCACGCCCAGCAGGTCAAGGGAAATGTCAATCTGCTGTTTCAGCACGTCGGCGAAGCTGGCCGCTTCGTCCGTCATGCTACAATTCTCAAACAACTCGGATGTATTGTCAACACTCACAAAGTCGGCAAAGTCGACTTCCGGTGCGTTATCACCTTGCGCATATTCTACCAGGATCTCGTACTCTCCCTCAATGGCCGGATGGACTTCGATCCGGTCGCAAACCGGACAAAACAGGATGGGCACGTTGTGCACAACCGTCTTGTAATGGCGCACGGTTCCGATCGAACCGACCATTCCGGCTCCGCAGCAAAAGCTCATTCCTCTCCCTCCTTTTCGCCAAACGCTTGCACGTTTGCACGAATGTACCTCTGTATAGGCATTGTAGCCTACAAACGGACGTCAACTCCAGACGCAAATGATACCAGTCCCTGTTCGGAAGCGTACATTCGTATTCCCATTGTATCTGAAAACAACAGCAGCGACCACTTTTTTCTGACTAATCAAAACATTACAGGCGCGATTTTCCGCTCCCGCCTGGACGCCGCCGACCGCAGCCGCTGGCGTTTTCTCCCCTCGTCCGGGCAGCAGTTGCGCTTGGCCCCGGGGCCCGGGACCCGAAACCCGCCGCTTGTCCCGCCCCGGAGCACGGCCCGCCCCGTGAGAAAAAGGCCGGAGCATGCTGCTTCCGGCCTTTTCGTGCACATTCCTATTCTTTTACCATTGCTTCGTATTTGTCCGCATCCAGCAGCTTATCCAGTTCGCTCGGATCAGACATTTCCACGACGATCATCCACGCCTGCTCGTACGGCGACGTGTTGACCAGTTCCGGCGCGTTTTCCAACTCGCCGTTTACTTCCACCACTTTTCCGCTGACAGGAGCATACAGCTCGGATACAGTCTTGACCGACTCCACGCTGCCAAACGGTTCATCCTGCTTGATCTCGGCCCCTACTTCCGGCAATTCGACGAACACGATGTCGCCCAGCTCGGATTGGGCAAAAGCCGTAATACCGATATACGCCTTGTTTCCTTCTACGCGCACCCATTCGTGCTCTTCACTGTAACGAAGGTGTTTCGGGAATTCCATCGCTTACGTATCCTCCTATCAGGTACATTCGGTTACCCCTTACTTATTGGACAAACGTTCTAGGATTCCTCTTCAATCCCCAAAATTCGATGAAGGCGTTTTTTTACCAAATTGAGCCCCTTCTCGCCCGCCTGGAAGTGACGGAGCTGCAGGTTTTCGTCAAACAGGTAGAAAGCCGGGACGTATTCGTTTTGGAACGCGTCGGTGGTCTTCATCTGGTTGTCGATGGCAATCGGGTGCGTCAGCTTGTACTCGGCAATGGTTTCCTTGATGGCCTCCACGTTGGTGTCCGCTTCGGAGCGCGGCATGTGGATGCCTACCACCTGCAGGCCGTTGGCGGCGTATTTTTCGCGCCACTCGTTCACCTGCGGCAGCGACTCCTTGCACATGTAGCAGCTAATCGACCAGAAGTGAACCAGGACCGGTTTGCCGGCCAGTTCGGACTTGCTCGCCTGTCCGTTGACCCATTCGGTCACACCGGGGAAATCAGGCAGTTCTTCGCGCAAACGCATGGAAAGCACATCTCCTTTCGGTTCCCTACAGAAAAGCTTATGCCAAAAACGGCCCTTCTATTGAAACAGGAGTCGCTTGCTCATCGCTCCTGCAAAAAAAGGGTCTAACAGCAGGTTGTTAGACCCTTTTTCATCTGATGCCGCGATGCTTAGTTCGCCGTCAGGTGAGCTTCACCCGGACGCCAGTTGGCCGGGCACAGACCGCCGGATTGCAGTGCTTGCAGCACGCGCAGCGTTTCGTCTACGGAGCGGCCGATGTTCAGATCGGTTACGACTTGGTAGCGCAGAACGCCTTCCGGGTCGATGATGAACAGACCGCGGAATGCTACGCCAGCTTCTTCATCCAGCACGCCGTAAGCACGAGCGGTGGTTTTGTTGAAGTCGGAAGCGAGCGGGTAGTTCAGGCCGCCCAGACCGTTTTTGTCGCGCGGGGTGTTGATCCATGCACGGTGGGAGTGCTTGGAGTCAACGGATACGCCGAGCACTTCCGCATCCAGATCTTTGAAGTCTTCGATAGCATCGCTCAGCGCGATAATTTCCGTCGGGCACACGAACGTGAAGTCGAGCGGATAGAAGAACAGTACCAGCCATTTGCCACGGTAGTCGGAGAGGGAAACCTTACCGAAATCCTTGCCGTTGCCAAGAGCGGTTTCCAGCGTAAAGTCAGGGGCCGGAAGACCAACAAGACGTTGTGCCATATGTAACAACCTCCTTAGGATTTGTTTTATTGCCTACAGTTCTCATCATATCAACGTAGCTCTTTATAGTCAATATAATGTAGGAATCATTTCAACCTGTAATTCCATCTCAATGGCACAACAAATAGCATTCCCACTCGCAGGAACGTTTATGCGCCGGTCGGTTTTCGAGACAATATGCCGGATGCCGCGATTCTGTCGGCCGCTTCCCGCAGCACGTCCGGCGGCTGCACCAGAGCAATGCGCACGTAGCCTTCTCCTTCCGCGCCGAATGCGCTGCCGGGGACGACCACCACGCCCGCTTCTTCCAACAGGGCAAAGGCAAACGCCCGCGAACTCCATCCGGCCGGCACCGGCGCCCAGACAAGCGAGCAACACGTCACGCCGTTCCTGGTAGAGGGGGCCCACCGCGTTTGACGAACCCGACTCCCTGTCCAGCCGCAGCGCCGCCACCGCCATCTGCTGCACGGGGAGAAAGACGCCGTAATCCACGTTGGATTTGACCGCGGCCAGCGGCTTGATGATCTCTTCATTGCCCACCACGTAGGCGATCCGGCAGCCGGCCATGTTGAAGCTTTTGGAAAACGAGTTGAACTCGATGCCCACGTCTTTGGCTCCGGGCGCCTGCAGAAAACTGGGCGGCCGATAACCGTCAAACGCCATTTCCGAGTAGGCCAGGTCGTGCACCACGATGATGTCGTGCCGTTTGGCAAAGGACACCACCTGTTCAAAAAAGGAGAGCGGCGCCACGGCAGACACCGGGTTGTTCGGATAGTTGAGAATCATGAAGCGGGCGCGCCGGGCCACCTCTTCCGGAATTTTCGCCAGATCGGGCAGGAAGCCGTTTTCCGCCCGCAGCGGCATCGGGTACAGGTCGGCCCCCGCCAAACGGACGCTGCCGGCGTAGATGGGATACCCCGGGTCCGGCACCAGCACCACGTCCCCGGGGTCGGCCCAGGCCAGGGCAAAGTGGGCCAGACCGTCCTGGGAGCCCATCAACGAGTGTACCTCCCTGTCGGGATCGAGCGCGACGCCGAACCGGTACCGATACCAGCGGGCCACTTCGGCGCGAAATTCGTCCGTCCCGTCGGTCATCGGATAGCCGAACGCTCCCGGCTGCCGCACGGCTTCGACCAGCGCGTCCACCAGTTCAGGCGCGGGCGGCTGGTCCGGACTGCCGATGCTCAGGTCGATGACGGGACGACGCTGCGCCGCGCTCCGCTTGCGCCTCGCGAGTTCGGAAAATATCGCCGACGACAGGTGCTCCAAACGCCGCGACGGGGTCCGCATCGTCAGCGCGCCCCCCAGGCTTTTTCGAACTCATCTTCCTTAAAGCCAACTGTCACCGTATTGCCGTCCGTCACCAGCGGGCGCTTGATCAGTTTGCCGTTGGACGAAAGCAGCTCCAGCATCTCTTCCTCGCTCATCGCGGGCAGCTTGTCCTTCAGTCCCAACTCGCGGTAGTGCTGGCCGCTGGTGTTGAAAAACTTGCGCAGGTCAAGCCCGCTCGCCTGCCACATCCGGCGCAGCTCCTCCTTGGACGGCGGAGCCTCGACAATCGGAATCTCCTCGAAGGCGACACCGTGCTGATTCAGCCACTGCTTCGCTTTGCGGCAGGTGCCGCATCTGTCGTAGAGGTATGCCTTGATCGTCATACTGATTCACCTCGAACGCGTGATAATTAACAATGGAAAGAATTGTTCCTGCTACTAGCATACCACGATGTCCCTCGCGGCAAAAACGATTCAGACTGGAGCCCGCAAGTAACGTGCAGGAGAGGACAGGTGCCCCCCTCCCGAAGTTACGCGGGCTTTTTTTCATGCGACCAGGGCAGTCCTTAAAAAACGGCAGCCACGCATCGCTGCTGGCTGCCATACCCTGTCATCCGTCTTTTAATTGGTTGTCCGTACCGGTTCACCAGGCTCGCCGCCCGGCTCCGCCGTTTCCGTACCCGGATTGACCTGCCACGTCTGCGCCAGCGGCGAAAAGGGCACCCCCAGCGGGTCTGCTTCTGCCGCTTCTGCGAGCGTGCCGGTCAGCGGTTCCGTGTATTGGATCTGCTCTCGGGTCACGTGCGTTCGCCTCCTCCGCTCCGATTTCTTTCAGTGTGGAGCGAAGGGGGCTGGTTTATGCACGTCAGGCGGTGACGGTCACCTGCACCTGGTAACCGGCGTGTTTTTTCGCCTGGAAGACGCCGTTTTCAAAAATCAGGTACTGGGCCTTCACGCCGATCAGCTTGCCGCCGAGACTCTCCTGCTTGTCCAGCGTCAGCGATTTGATCTTATCCAGCGACTCCAGGATCGGATAGGTGATGTCTATCCATTCGTCTTCCCGGTACTGAAACGGCTTGAACTCCTCAGGGAAGTGGGCGTACACCTCTTCGCGAAGGGCGAGGAGATCCACTTCCTTGACATCCCCTTTCAGCATTTTTCGCCAGTTGGTCTTGTCGGGCAAAAACTGGCTCAGGTGCACCTCCAGCTCTCCCGCCATGCGCCGGGTCGGCACCTCCGCGATCGGGATGGCGCGGATGGCTCCCTGGTCCACCCAGCGCTTGAGCTCGTTGTTTTTTCGCGTCAGCCCCACCTTCACGTCGCTGGATACGGCCAGGTAGACGTAGTGCGGAATCATGCAGTGCGCCTCTCCAAAGCTGGCGTCTCGACAAGTCCCCTGATCATAGTGGCATTCGTGCGGTTTGACGATGCACAAGTCGTTTTCCGGCAGCTTGGTAAAACAGGGGTAACAGTACCCGTTGTTAAACGTCTTGTTGGTCTTGCGTCCGCAGGCGATGCAGTTTTTCTCGCCGAGAAAGGCGATCGTCAGTTCGCGGCCCAGCCATTCATTCAACGGCAGCCGGTCTTCCCCCACCTGCAGATAGTAGTCAACAGGCTGATCCTTGCCGTGGTACTGGTGGACCAGCCCATGCAGAACACCGCGGAGTTCCACCATTACTCTCTCCTCCCCTATGTACGGTCCCTTCATTCTACCACATCCCGCTTTCCCGCAGACCGCTGTTTTCTTTTGGCAGCATGTTTTCCCGGGGCCCGGTGAAGCTAGAAAAAGACCATTCATGCAAAGGAGGCGGTAGTCTTGCGCCGCAGGATGCTGTTTGCCTGTCTGCTCCTCTGCCTCTTCGGATGGACGTCCCGCACCGCCGCGTCTGGTCTGCCTGTCCCCGCCTACGAGCCCATCCATCGCATCGACACCCAGAAAAAAGTGGTGGCGCTCACCTTTGACGACGGACCGGATGCCGTCTACACGCCGAAGATCCTGGAAGTGCTGCACCGCAACAACGTGTTAGCCACCTTTTTCGTGCTCGGTTCCAAAGCGGAGCAATATCCCAAGATCATGCAGTGGATCCAGAAAGCCGGGCACGAGATCGGCAATCACGGGTACCACCATTACGACCTGAACAAGCTGACCGAACAGGAGATTTACGACGAGATCAAGCGCGCCGAGCAGTCGATCCTGCGCACGACCGGCGTGCTGGCCCAGTACTACCGGCCGCCCGGCGGCGTCATGACCCACGACGTGTTGAACGCCGTCCAGTCATGCGGGTACGACATCATCCACTGGTCGGTCGATCCGCGCGACTGGTCGTTGGCCCGCACCGCCTCAGTGATTGCCAAAAGCGTTAAAAGCAGCGTCTCGGCCGGAGACATCATTTTGTTTCACGACGGCGGGCTGAACCAGCGGCAGACCGTAGCGGCACTGCAAGAGCTGATTACCGATCTCCGCTCCCAGGGCTACCGGTTTGTCACTGTGAGCCAGCTTCTCGATGCGGCACAATAGGTGCTTGTTTTGCGCCAACCAAACCGCAGGAGGTATATTTTTCCACATTTTTCATTTGGTTTCAATGAAATACGCAATCATTGGAAACCGATTCGAAAGTAAGCCGCCAAGCATTGCGCACAAAAAAGGCTGGCTCAAAAGGGGCTGTCCCCGATAAAAATGAAAAACCCAGGAATGTTGATTTTCCAGCATTCCTGGGTTTTGTCTTTGTTAGTTATCGGGTTGAAATCATGTTTGCACGCTTACGCCGACGTCCTGCCCAAAAAGGCGCGCAGCCGGTCGTTTCGCGGACTGGAAAAAATTTGTTCGGGCGTTCCTTCTTCGACAATGACGCCTTGATCCATGAAAATCACCCGGTCGCTCACCTCGCGGGCAAAGCCCATCTCGTGGGTGACGACGATCATGGTCATGCCTTCCCTGGCCAGGTCTTTCATCACACCCAGCACTTCGCCGACCAGCTCCGGATCAAGTGCGGAGGTGGGCTCGTCAAACAGCATCACTTTGGGGTTCATGGCCAGTGCACGGGCAATCGCCACCCGCTGCATCTGTCCGCCTGAGAGGCGGTCCGGGTAGACGTCCGCCTTGTCTTCCAGCCCCACCTTTTTCAACAGGGCCAGTCCATGCTGCCGCGCTTCCTCCAGCGGCATCTTCTTCACCTTGATGGGAGCGAGGATGACGTTTTCCAGCACGGTCTTGTGCGGGAACAGATTGAACCGCTGGAACACCATGCCGACTTCTTCCCGCACCTTGTTGATGTCCACCTTGGGATCGCTCAGGTCGCGACCGGCGATGACGATCCGTCCGCCCGACATCTCCTCCAACTGGTTGAGACAGCGCAAAAACGTGCTTTTCCCCGAGCCGGACGGCCCGATCACGCACACTACTTCCCGTTCCGCCACCTGGGTGGTGATGCCTTTCAGCACTTCCAGCTTTCCGTAATTTTTTCGCAGGTCTGTCACTTGGATGATCACGACTTGTACCCCCTGGTTCCGTCTGTCTGTATTCCTGTCTCCCTATTGTAGCCTAATGTTTCGAAAATTTCAGCAGTTTAACATATTTTATCAGCGGGTACTCCACCTTCGTACATCAGATGACAGGATTAGTGCAGTTGGTTATAATCATGAATTTTATTTTGCTGTTCATGTAAAAACGTCTCTTTGTATACCATATTAGACGGGCTTGAGTTTTTCATTGCTGTATCCAAATCCTTCACGTTCGCTTTTCTTTTTGTTACGCGGTCATACACTACCCCAAAAACCAAAAGACCCCCAACAATGATGGACAGGAAGATCCACGTCGACATGATAATTCCCTCCTTATACTTGGGTTCGCGAAGGCAAAGGGAGCCAACTGCAGCGGGATGCGTCAGCGGCAGATGAAAAACGACAACCAACTGGATTAAAAAAACTAGTTCATCATTTTTACCATCATAGAAAAACCTAAAAAACAATAGGCTTGAAAGTGCAAAGGTAGCAAGAAAGATTAAAGCAATCCTGATAATAGTAAAAATATCCCTGACCAAGTTTTTCATGAATCCAGTTCACACCTTGTGTTACCGTTTTTTTATGTCAGCGAGTGCCTGCCATTCAATCGTTCTTTTTTTTTAAAGTCTAGCTCTTTAACAAACTTCATGAATTTTATGCCCTTCCTTCCTGAGCCTTTCGACGTATTCATTGATATCTCCTTCCCCTCCAGGACAGCCCCCCAAACGTAAACATCCCGCACCACGTGGATTGTGGATACGGGATGCCGGGGCACGCCATGCATCTCGCCGGCCGGACTGGCCGTGAACGCGGGTATGTGTGCCGTCGCCCTATCGGACTGTCGCCTGCGGAGCGGCGGGAGCGGGCGCCGGATTGCTGTCATCTGTAAAGAAGGGAGCGACGACCAGACTCAGCAGAAAAAACAGAATCCAGATAATCCCGCGTTTAAATACGGATGGCGTAAGCATCGGGTCGACCCCTTTCGACAAAAAATGGGACTATCCTTACGTTTCCCCTGCTGTTCTCAGTTTATGCCGGGAGCGCCGCTTATTCTTTGGGTCTGCGCCCAATTTGAAGGACGTTCAGCAAAAACAGCCCGTTAGTCGGGCTGCATGACAGACGATATTGTGACGGCAGAGGGATGCTGCGCCTAGCTTTCCTGGGTATGAAGGCACATCTTTTCTGACTGGGTCCGCTTCAGCAGGCAGGCGACGGCGAAAGCGAGAAGCTGCCCGCCCATCAGCCAGAAGATGGTCCACGGCTCCCACACCTGCATCATGAGACCGTTCAGATTGGGCGCAAGAATGCTGGCCACACCGAAGTTCACGCCGGCAATGATGCCCGCCGTCGGCACCATGGACGCCGGCAGGATGTCAGCCGCAAAGGCCAGGCCCAGCGAGTAAAACGACCCGACCGCCGCACCCGCCAGGGCCAACAGCAGCATCATCGCCCAGACGCTGTCGCCGCTCAACGGGAACAGCAAAAACGCAGCTGCCCCCACCAATGCGCAGACACCCATCACCAGTCTGCGCCCAATCCGGTCGCTCAACGCCCCCAGCGGCATTTGCAGGATGATGCTGCCCACGACAAACGACGGCAGGATCAGCGACACCCACTCCACTGAGATGCCTGTTCGCAGCGCGTAGACGGGAAAGCTGCCGTTGAGCGACGTCTCCATGAATCCGTACAAAAACGACGGAATCAGCGCCAGCCACCCCAGCCGGAAGACGGCAGCGTAGCGGTTTTCCCGCCTTCCATCCGCAGCCGGCGGTACCGGATCGGGATACGCATTGCGGATACGGGCCAGCAGGCAAAACGCCAGCACGTACAGGACAGTGACCGCCGCAAACGGTGCCCAGATCCCGAACGGCAGCAGGTTGATTCCCAGCGGTCCGATGCTAAAACCGATCCCGTATGCCAATCCGTACAGCGACAAATCCCGTCCTCGCCGCTCTGGCGGCGCAATTTTCGTCACCCACATCTGACTGGCGTAGTGCAGCGAAGTATCGCCCACGCCCATCAGCAGGCGCAGGGCAAACCAGACAGCCAGATGGGTAAAGAACGGGAGCAGCACGGTGGAGGCGGTGACCAGCACCAATCCCCACAAAATGGTGGAACGGTAGCCGATCCGTCTGAGCGGAATCTCCAACCACGGTGAAGCCACTACCATCCCGATGTACAAGGCAGCCGCGTTCAGGCCGTTGGCCAAAGACGACACCCCCTGCTGTTCCAGCAGCACGGCCAAAAGCGGGATGGTCAGACCCTGGCTGACGCCGCCGATCACCACCACCAGGATCAGTACCCAAAAGGTATAACGCGATGACGACATAATGTCCGGTAACTCCTCTCAAACTCTCCCTTATTTCATATGCAGCCTTTCCGCCGCGTCAGCGGCACTCCCTGGCTGCGCCGCAGAGAGAAAACCTGCTGCAACAGGTACCTGTTTGGATGCAGCCCTTTCTGCGCTGGCTAGACAGCCGACTCTGTATCACGGTCGAAGCTGGCAGTGTCCCGCATCAGGCAGGCACGCCGCTTGACCTATTGCTTGTTCGCAACAAAGAAAGGGATGCGCTGCACGCAATCCCTTTTTCGCTAGTCATGTTACGATCGTAAGTTATCCAAATTTTCTTGTCAATCCAACATATTCTCTCAAATCCCGCTCCTGCTCATCCCCGCGGATCTCCGGCCTCGCCACTCGGCAGCGAGCATGCTGTAGACGGCGTGGTCGACGAAATGGTCGTACAAGAATTCGTTGCTCCGCAGCACGCCTTCCAGCTGAAAGCCAAGCCGCTCCGGTATGGCCCGGCTTTTTACATTGCCCGTCGCCGCCTGGATGGCGACGCGCTCCAGATTCCACTCGCCAAACACGAGATGGTCCAGGTAAGCGGCCACTGCCTGAGTCATCAGCCCTTTTCCCTGAAACTGCTCCCCCAGCCAATACCCAATGGACGTCTTCCGATTGTTCCAGTCGATGCTGTGGACGCCCAGCGTCCCGGCCAACCTGCCCTTGTACCAGATGCCGTAATGGGTGCCCTGGCGGCGCTTGTGCTGGTCAATCGTCAAGGCGATGAACTGGGCTGTGTCCTTTACCTCGCGCACGATGTCAAGCCACGGCAGCCACTGGCGCAAATAGGCCCGGTTGACATCCGTCAGCCAGAACAACTCCTCCGCGTCGGCCGGTTCCAGCTGCTTCAGGCAGGCCTCCATCGTCATGGGAATCACTCTCATGTCTCTCCTCCTCCAGGAAACGCAAACAGCGCCCGGGGGCGCTTTATCGGTGGGAAAAAGGACCTCCGGACGAGACGCCCTTCCCTGGGCCGTCCAGGGCTGTTTGCGTCAGCGTTTGCAGCTGCGGATTTCGTCCGGTTTGTAGATGCCGTTTTCGGTGACAATGGCCGTGATGTAGCGGGCCGGAGTGACGTCAAACGCAGGATTGTACACCTTGATGCCGTCCGGCGCCACCTGTTTGCCCAGTCCATGTGTAATCTCCTCCGCCGGCCGCTCCTCGATCGGAATGTCTGCGCCCGTCGGCGTGTCGAGATCGATAGAAGACAGCGGGGCCGCCACGTAAAACGGTATGCCGTGCGCGTGTGCCAGAACGGCGACACCGTAGGTCCCGATCTTGTTGGCGACGTCACCGTTGGCAGCCACGCGGTCCGTGCCGACGATGACTGCCTGCACCTTGCCCTGGGCCATCACCATCGCCGCCATGTTGTCACAAATCAGCGTGACGTCGATGCCCGCCTGCTGCAGCTCGTAGGCGGTGAGGCGCGCCCCCTGCAGCACAGGCCGAGTCTCGTCAGCGTACACTTTCAGGTTCCAGCCGCGCTCCTTGGCGAGGTAGAGCGGGGCCGTCGCCGTGCCGTAGGCTGCTGTCGCGAGCGCCCCCGGATTGCAGTGCGTCAGGATGCCCATGCCGTCTTTCAGCAGGGTGAGCAGATGCTCTCCGATCCGGCGGCACACTTCCGCGTCTTCCCGCTGGATGGACAGGGCTTCATTCAGGACTGCTGCCTTCAGCTCTGCCACCGGTTTGCCGGACTCGCGCTGCACGCGTGCTTTGATCCTGTCCAGGGCCCAGAACAGGTTGACTGCCGTCGGGCGAGAGGTGCCGAGGTAGTCAGCCTGTTCGCTCAGGTGTTGCCAAAACGTATCGAAATCGTTGGCGTCGCTGTTGCGGATGCCGAGGTACAAACCGTAGGCGGCCGCCATGCCGATGGCCGGTGCCCCGCGTACCTGCAGATGGCGGATGGCCGCCCACACTTCTTGTGCAGTCGTCAGTGTCAGGTATGTCGTTTCAACGGGCAGCCGGGTCTGGTCCAGCAGGACGAGCGCGTCATCCTGCCACTTGACCGGCGCAAATGGCGTGCTGGTCGTTGTCATACTACAGCCTCCTGGTAGTATCGTGCGGTAACCGTCCGAACGATATCTGTGATGTCTGTCGATACTTCCACCTTGTTCCGCTCCAGAATCAGCGCCTGGCCAATCGCCAGCGCCAGCCGTTCTGCTTCCGCGCGGGTCTGGTCATCGGCGATGCTGTTCAGGTCGGCGACGCCCGCCAGTCCGATGACGCGGCGCAGGATTTTACAGCCGGCAAAGCCTGCTGCGTCGCGGATCAGCCGCTGCACGTAGCCCTGCCAGAAGCCTTCGGTGTGGGCGCTCCGCTCTTTCGCCTGTTTGTGCCAGAGCTGGACGAACTGGGAGACAAACTCGTTCCAAACGTCTTCCACCGTTGCCAACAGATATTCTCGATAATCCTCCCGCTTTCCTGCGTCCGGCTGCAGACCGTGCTGGCCCGCGTAGTTCAGCAGCAGGTTGGCGATCACCGCGCCAATGTCGAAGCCGATCGGGCCGTAGTAGGCAAATTCAGGGTCGATTACCTTGACCGACGTCGGCGATACAAAGATGCTGCCGGTATGCAGGTCGCCGTGTATCAGCGCCTCCGCCCGGGTGAGAAAATCGTACTTGAGCTGCGCAATTTCCAGCTTCAGCTGCTTGTTGTTCCAGATCGCCTCCACCTCCCGCTTGATCAGCGGGTTGAAATTGTTGGTCGGCGCGTCTTCGTAAGGATCGGTAAAGACGAGGTCTTCCGTGATTTTGCACAATTCCGGATTTATGAATCTTCCGACAAGCGCTTTTTTGTCGTAGGGATGCGCCCCCAAGTCGGACGTGTAAAACAGCGTATGGGCGAGAAAGCGGCCGATCTGTTTGGCGAACAGCGGGTAGCGGTTGCCCTCGATCAAGCCTTTTCGCATAATCACGTGGTCGCTGACGTCTTCCATCACGGTCAGGGCCAGCTCCTCGTCGTAGTGATACACCTTCGGCACGAGATCCGGCACGTATTTGTGCTGGATGCGCAGCGCCTCGCTTTCGATTCGGGCGCGGTCCAGCGTGAGCGGCCAGGATTCACCCACTACGCGGGCGTAGGGCAGTGCCTGCTTGACGACGACGCTTTTGCCCGTCGCTTCCTCCCTGATGTGGAATACCAGGTTGAGATTGCCGTCACCAATCTCCCGGCTGGTCAGTTCCGCTTCCGGCGCAAACAGGTCCGGCAGTTGTTTTACGTACTGCACTGCTTCTTGTTCGCTCAATGCGCGATACGCCATGGTCCAATCCCCTCTCCTTTGACAGATTCTCTTGTCTTCACATTCACTTGTTTTTGCACTTTCGCTTTGTCTATGTTGGCGGCCGCCGGGCGGCGTGTGTGCTGCTGCCGCCTCCAGCCGGAGCATTCCGCACATACAAAAAACCTCTTTTCCCGAAGAAAAGAGGTCTGTTCATACGCGTCTGCGTGTCGTCTCCCCCTTATCTTCCAGAATACTTTTGTTTCTGCAGGAATTAGCACCGTGCATGCGCTGCACGTCTGTCGCCAGAATCGCTCGAACAGCGTCATGTCGGTTGCCGGGTTTCATCGGGCCAGTCCCTCCACCTTCTCTGGATAAGGTATCCAACGTATGCGGTTTTGACGTTTGTTTGAATCATACAACCCCGTCTTCTCGCTGTCAACACCCTTTTTTGGGCGAATTGTCCAGTCTTCACGGACTGGTTCGCTGGCCCGAAGCACTCGGCCGGTCCCAGTTCCACCAGTCGATCCGGCCCACGAAGGCAGCCGTGATCGACGGCTCCTGCCGCAGCTTTAGCAGTTCCTTGACAGGGCCCGTCACGACCGCCCCGTAGAGGCGCACACCGTTCTGCTGCAGGTAGCGGCAGCGTTCCTCGATACGCAGCCGGTTTCGGGCGGTCACAAGCCGCTCGCCAATGGCGTTCGTCAGCCGTTCCTGTCCCGCGAGATACTCCATTTCCGCCAGGTACGCCCGGGCGCGCCGCTCACCTTCGCCATGTGCCTGAATCGGTGCTTCGCCGTAATCGAGTTCTCTTTCCGCGTATCCCCACACGTCACCGGCCGACAGCAGCAGACTGCCTTCCGCCGCGTCCGGATGGTTTCGCTCCTGCCCCGTGTCCACGGCGAACCAGGTGGTATCCAAGTCGTAGCCGGAAAAAAGGGCGTAGTACTCATCATGGGTCAGCAGCCGGTCAAACGAGACGGCGAGCTGCGCCACCGTTCCCTCCGGCAGCTTTTCCAGCGTGTTCCAGGCAGGATTTCTGCGGATGGCGCTTTCTTCCCGATCGTCCGCTGACAACGGAAAGAGAAAAAAGAGCCGCTCTTTCCGCAAACCGTCGGTCCATGCCGGCTTCGCGGAAATGATCGAGAAGACGTGGCTGATCGAAAAGGTTCCGGCGTTCTGATCGTCTCTCCCCACCTGTTCACGCAGTTCCATGGTTATCTCCCCGTACAGAAATCCGATTTGCGAACCGCTGCTGCCCACCGTGAGCCCCGGCTGGGTAAAGTGCACCATGTCCCGGGCCACCCGGTAGGCGTCCTCGTACAAATACCAGCCGATCCACCCGTTGGTGAAGATCAGGACGGCCCCGACGAGAAGCGAGATGGCCACCGTGTAAGCCGCGTTGCCGAGCCTGTGGCGCCATTTGCTGCGGCGGAGGATGGCGCGCTGCGTCTCTTCGGACAGCACGTCCGTTTCTCTCTCCTCCTCTCCGCCGCTGCCCAGCAAAAGCTCCTCCAAGCGTTCCGCATACAGTTCGTCCGCTGCAATCCTCGCACGGAAAGAGGCAGCTTCTTCCTTCGTCATTTCACCGCGCAGATATGCCAGCAGTTCCCGTTCCCGATCCTCATTTGCCTTGTCCGTCGTCAAGTTCATCCCTCCACATTCTGCGTAATTTTTGCCGCCCGCGAAACAATGAGCGCTTTACGTCCCCCGTGTCGATGCCCAGCACCTCGGCGATTTCCGCGTAGCTGAGCTGTTCGTAATGCAGCAGGATCACCTGTTTTTGCTTCTCCGGCAGCCGGTCCAGGCACGTCCGCAGCGATGACCACGCCTCTTGGCTCAGCAGCGTCCGCACCGGGTCCGCCGCCGCCCCGTCCGGCTGTTCCGGAATCTTCTCCACCAATCGCCACGGACGCTTCTTCCGCCTCCGATGCCAGTCCACAAACGTGTGGTAGGCCGCCTTGTACAGCCAGGGGCGCACCTTTTCCCCACGATAGTCATCCAGGTATTGATACGCCCGAAAAAAGGTCTCCTGCGTCAGGTCTTCCGCCTGCACCCGGTCAACGGTCAATCGGCAGAGGTAGCGGTATATGTCGTTGACGTACAAGCGGTACACGTCTTCCAGTCCGACCTTTTCCACGGATTCACACCCTTTCACTCCTATCCACGCACATGGCGAGGAAAAGTTCCACCGCGCCGCAGCATTTTTTCAAAATATTGAGGTTTATGGTAAAATAAGGGGTATTATAACACGGTGTCCAAGGGGCGATTTGATGGGGTATGGCATCGACCTGCTGGAGCACATGCGGGCATTGGAGCAGAAACTGATACGGGAAGGACTGGACAGACCGCTGGAGTATATCCATTTCCGGTTTGCAGACAATTCCTTCCGCTACACGATTACGCCGCCCGACATGCACGTCTTTGCCGAGACCGGCTGCGACGGCATTCATTACGGCTTTTTGACCGATTTCGGCCGCATCACAGATCTGGAAGAGGCCTCGATTGTTTGTGTCAGCCCGACGGACGACCCACCTTTGCGCATTATCGCACGTAATCTGGAAGACTTTTTCCGCCTGGTGGTGACGATCGGATCCGCCGGCGAACTTGGCAGTCTGGTGTCCGTCCGCACACCCCGGCAATGGGAGCGGTATTGGGCCGATCTCGCAGAAAGCAGGCATGAAGAGGCAACAGACCCGCAGTTACGAAACTTCGTTACGTGCCGCCAGACCGTTTTGCATCACATGCAGACAGACCTGGGCCTCGAACCGATTCCCGACGTCATGCGGTATCTGAACGACCTGGAGATCCAGCGCCGATCCGCTGGCTGGATTCCGACCATCGACGGGCTGGGGGTCGTGCCAATTGACGGACCGGACAGAAAGCCTGCTGCTGACTACGTGTTTCCCTTTGCCGACACCAGCAGGGATCACATACCGCTGGACGACATACGCGCCTATCTGGCCGCCGCTCCGCCTGCACACCGATGCGCCTTTGCACGCGATGCCTTTTTCTGGTGGGTGGTGGACGAAACATCTGAACTGTGGCTCCTTCTCCATAACGTACACATCCAGCACTGAATCGGCGCCAGGGCCGGATTTACTACCGGCCGGACAACGCCAGGCCCGGCTCCCTGCAGCGTGACAACAGCCTGCACATTTCCACCGATCAAGGGTTGACTCCCTGCAAGGAACGTCATATCATGGGGGTAACTGCCAAGCAAAACCGCATAGCAGACGATTCACACTCTTATCACGAGCTGGCTGAGGGACTGGCCCTATGATGCCCGGCAACCGGCGCTTTCCCGTCTGGGGGCGTAACGGTGCTAAATCCTGCGGAAATGTTTTCCGAAAGATGAGAGGAGACGCTGACTGAACGACAACCGCCTCCCCTCCTCCATGGGGAGGTTTTTTGTTGGAACACAGCGGCCCTGTCCGGCTCGTCCACAGCACGGCGGCAATCCCGCCCGCAAGCCGGGAGGGCACAGCACAAGGAGGATCATCCCATCCATGAACGAACAACGCATCCTCGTCACCTATCTGACACAAGCGAAAGACCTGCGCAAAAAAGCAGAGGGGATCGCCGTCGGGATGACCGTCGGCACCTGGACTGACCTGCCCGCCGCCAAACAGGCGGAACTGAAACCGTACCTGGGCGAAGCGGTGGACGCTCAACCGCTGGAGACGCTGGAAAACGGGGAAACGCGCGGTCTGATCACCGTCAGCTACCCGGTGCGCAACTTTACCGCCGACATCCCGTCGCTGCTGACCGGCATCTTCGGCAAGCTCTCCATGGACGGCAAGATCAAGCTGATCGACGTGCAGTTCCCGGAAGCGTTTCTCAACGGCTTTCCTGGTCCCCGTTTCGGCATCGATGGTCTGCGCAAACGGCTCGGCGTGCATGACCGCCCGCTGCTGATGAGCATTTTCAAGTCCTGCCTGGGTATGCCGTTTGACGATCTGAAAGCCCAGTTCCGCGCGCAGGCGCTGGGCGGCGTGGACTTGGTCAAGGACGATGAAATCTTTTTCGCCGATGACCGCGCCCCGTTTCTGGAACGGATCAAGGCGTTTAAACAGATTGCCGCGGAAACGGAAGCACAGACCGGCAAACCTGTCCTCTACGCTGCCAATCTGACCGGTCCGGTGCACGAGTTGAACGAGCGGGCCAAGCGGGCCGTGGAGGCTGGCGCGGACTGCCTGCTGTTCAACGTGCTGGCGTTCGGCTTTGACGCCCTGCACCGCCTGAGTGCCGACCCGGACGTCCACGTGCCGATCATGGCCCATCCGGCACTGGCAGGCGCATTCTACCCGTCGCCCGACTACGGCATCGCCACGCCGCTGCTCTTGGGCAAACTGATGCGGATCGCCGGCGCCGACCTGGTGCTCTTCCCGTCGCCATACGGCAGCGTGGCTCTGGACAAGACGGAAGCCCTGCAGCTGGCCGAGCATCTGACCGCTCCCCTGAACGGCTTGCGGCGCGCCTTCCCGGTCCCGTCTGCAGGCATTCATCCCGGCCTGGTGCCCCAACTGTACGAAGATTTTGGACAGGATCAGGTGGTCAATGCGGGCGGCGGCATCCACGGCCATCCCGGCGGGGCGACCGCAGGCGGACGCGCGTTTGTCGCCGCGATTGACGCGGTCGTCGCCGGACGTTCGCTTGCCGACGCGGCAGCCGAGTCGCCGGAGCTGGCGGCAGCCCTGGAGAAATGGGGGGGCGGACGATGAGCAAATCGCTCGTGCTGTTCTGCGACTTTGACGGCACCATTACGGAAAAGGACAACATCGTCGCCATCATGCGCCGCTTTGCTCCCCCGCAGTGGGAGGCGCTGACGGAACAAATCCTCTCCCAGCAGGTGAGCATACGCGAAGGCGTGGGCAGGCTGTTTCAGCTCCTCCCTTCCTCGCTTAAGCAGGAGATTGTCGACTTCATCGTCGAGGATGCGGTGATCCGTCCCGGCTTTGCCGAATTTGTCCGCTTTTGCCGGGACGAAGGCATCGAACTGTTGATCACCAGCGGCGGCATCGACTTTTTCGTGGAGCCGATCCTCGCCCCGTTTGAGCTGAACGTGCCCATCTACTGCAACGGCAGCGATTTCAGCGGCGAGCACATCACCATCACGTGGCCGCACCGCTGCGACGAACACTGTGACAACGACTGCGGCATGTGCAAGACGTCGATCATCCGGAGATACGACCCGGACCGCCACTTCCGCGTGGTCATCGGCGATTCCGTCACCGATCTGGCGGGCGCCAAGATTGCCGATTTCGTCATCGCCCGTTCGCTGCTGGCGCAAAAATGTGCGGAACTGGGCCTTGCGCATCGGACGTTTGCCACCTTCCACGACGTCATCGACATTGTAAAAGATTTACGTACCAAACAGGAGGTCGGCTCACCATGACAGTGACTCTGGAACAACGCGCAGACGCGTTTCGCCGGCTGGACGAAGCGAAGCTGACGTTTGCCCGCCGCGATTGGTTTCCCGGCACCAGCGGCAATCTTTCGATCAAGCTCTCTGATGACCCGCTGCAGTTTGCCGTGACGGCCAGTGGAAAAGACAAGACCAAGCTCTCCCCGGAAGACTACCTGGTGGTCGACGGGGAGTCCCGCCCGGTCGAACCGACGACGCTCAAGCCCTCGGCGGAAACGCTGATCCACGCCGTGGTCTACAAGCGCATTCCGCAGGCGGGCGCCTGCTTCCACGTGCACACCGTGTGGAACAACCTCGTGTCCGAACTCTACTTCGGGCAGCGCGCCTTTTCCATTCAGGGGCAGGAGCTGATCAAGGGACTGGGCATCTGGGAAGAAAACGCGCGCATTACCATTCCGATTGTCGAGAATTTTGCCCACATTCCGACACTGGCAGCTGCGATCGAAAAAGTGATCACACCTGATGTCCCCGGCGTGCTGATCCGCAACCACGGCATCTACGCCTGGGGTGCCAACGACTTCGAGGCGAAGCGCCACCTGGAGTCGTTTGAGTTCCTGTTTGAGTACCACGTGCGCTGGCTGCAGCTTCGCCAGACCGCCGTGTCCCTCACACACCCTCAATAAATTGAAAATCATTAAAGGAGGTATTGCATCATGGCAAAAGTACGGTTTCACGACAACAACGAGTACATTACGGCACCGGAGGAAGTTTCTAAATTCCTGCAATCCCAAGAAATCATCTATGAGCACTGGGGAGTAGACCGCCTGGATGCCAATCTGCGCGACAACTACAACCTGACCGACGAGGAAAAGCAGCAGATTCTCGACGCGTTCCGCCCGGAAATCGAGGACATCAGCAAGCGGCGCGGCTATCTCACGGCCGACATCGTCGTCCTGTCCGATCAGACGCCCAACCTGGATGAACTGCTGGTCAAATTTAAAGCAGAACATCATCACACCGACGACGAGTGCCGCTTCTGCGTGGACGGCCACGGCATCTTTGCGATCAAAGGCAAGGACGGCCGCTACTTTGACGTGGAAATGGAGCCGGGCGACCTGATCTCCGTCCCGTCCTACTCCCGCCACTACTTCACGCTGATGGACGACCGCAAGATCAAGGCGATCCGCCTGTTCGTCACTCCGGCCGGCTGGGAAGCCATCTACTAATCCGAAAACGAAAAAAAACGAAGCCGAGGGACATCCCCTCGGCTTCTGTTCATTTCACCCGTTACAGCACGTATCCGTCCGCTTCGATAACGCGGTCGGCGATGGCCCGTTTCAGGTGGACGGTGTTGATCGGCGTCCGGCGGGTCAGCTTTTTCAGGATGGACAGGCGCATGCGCAGTTCGTCGCCCTCTTCCATCGCCGCCAGCGCCTCTTTTGCCCAGCCCTCGATCCGGTCAAACGCTTCGTGTACATACAGGGTGGCGAGATCCAGCTTTTGCCGCTCGTTTTCCACGCCGTTTTTCTCGATTGCCTTTTCCGTCCGCTTCACGACGCTGTCCATCGCGTACAGCTCGATCAGCATGTCGGCGGCCAGCGCCAGGAGTTCCTGCTCCTTGGCAATCGCCTGCTGGTACTTCATCAGCGCGGAACCGGCCACCATCAGGATGATCTTGCGGGTCATCTCGATCAGGTGTTTTTCTGCCGCCAGCGGCGCTTCCTCGATTTCTTCCGGATAGTAGCTCATCAGCTCTTCCTGCAGGCCGGCGGCTGCCTGCATCAGCGGCAGTTCCCCTTTCATCGCCTTTTTCACCAGCATGTCGGGGATCAGCAGGCGGTTGATTTCGTTCGTACCTTCAAAAATCCGGTTGATGCGCGAATCGCGGTACATGCCCTCGATCTCGTATTCCTGGATATAGCCGTATCCGCCGTGGATCTGTACGCCTTCGTCCACGCAGTAATCCAGCACTTCCGAAGCAAATACCTTGTTGATGGAGCATTCGATCGCGTATTCGGCGATGGCCTTGGCCACTTCACGGCCGTCCTCCGCCTTTTCGCCAAGAGCGGAGAGGGCGGCATCGAACAGGCCGACCGTGCGGTACACCAAGGATTCCGCGGCGTAGATTTTTGCCGCCATGGTGCCCAATTTGTTCTTGATGATGGAGAAGTTGGCGATCGGCGTTTTGAACTGTTTGCGCTCCTTGGCGTAGGTGGTCGCCAGATGCAGGGCGTGTTTCGCCGAGCCAACCGCGCCGACAGCCAGTTTGTAGCGACCGACGTTCAAGATGTTGAACGCGATCACATGCCCTCTTCCCGGCTCGCCCAGCAGGTTTTCCACCGGCACGCGGGCGTCTTCGAGAATGAGCGGACGGGTCGAGGAGCACTTGATGCCCATTTTCTTCTCTTCGGCGCCGACCGATACCCCCGGGAAGTCGCGCTCCACGATGAACGCGGAGAAGTGTTCCCCGTCAATTTTCGCATAAACGATGAAGATATCGGCAAAACCGGCGTTTGTGATGAACTGCTTGGTCCCGTTCAACACGTAATGCGTGCCGTCTTCGGACAATTTGGCTGTCGTTTTGGCGCCGAGCGCGTCCGAACCGGAGCCCGGTTCCGTCAGGCAGTACGCGGCAATCCGCTTTCCGGTGGCGAGATCGGGCAAGTAGCGCTGCTTTTGCTCTTCCGTGCCGAAGTACACGATCGGCAGAGAACCAATGCCGACGTGCGCCCCAAACGTAATCGCAAACCCGCGCCCCAGCGCAAATTTTTCGCCGATCAGAGCGGAACTGATCTTATCCAGGCTGACACCGCCGTACTTCTCCGGCACGTCGGCAGCCAGGAGGCCCAGTTCCCCCGCTTTTTTCAGCAGCGATACGGACAGCTCAAAGTTTTGCTGTTCCAGCTCTTCCATATGCGGACGCACTTCATTGTTGATGAAATCCTCTGTCGTCTGCGCGATCAGTTTTTGCTCGTCGGTGATTTCCTCCAGCACAAACACGTCGTCCGGCGAACCGGCATTGATCAGAAAGCTGCCGCCGCGAATCAGATCTTTCGTTTCAGCCATCAAATCCCTCTCCCTTTTTATAAAATGTGGTGTTTCTCCGTGCCTACAGCATTTCGAACACGCCGGCGGCCCCCATGCCGCCGCCAATGCACATCGTCACGACGCCGTACTTGCCGCCGCGCCGCTTCAACTCATTCAACAGGGAAACGGTCAGCTTCGCCCCGGTGCAGCCCAGCGGATGGCCCAGGGCAATCGCACCGCCGTTGACGTTTACTTTTGCCGGGTCGAGGCCCAGTTCGCGGATGACGGCGAGTGACTGGGAGGCAAACGCCTCGTTCAGCTCAAACAGGTCCACATCGGCCAGGCTCAATCCAGCCATTTTCAGCGCTTTTGGAATGGCGACTACCGGACCGATCCCCATCACGTCGGGATCGACGCCGCCCACCGTAAACGAGCGGAATCTGGCGATCGGGCGAACGCCCAGACTGTCCGCCTTTTCCGCCGACATCACCAGTACGGCGGCTGCGCCGTCGCTCGTCTGCGAAGAGTTGCCTGCCGTGACCGTGCCCTGCACGTGGAACACCGGCTTCAGCTTGGCCAGCGCTTCCAGCGAGGTGTCAGCCCGCACGCCCTCGTCCGTGTCAAAGACGCGCTCCGTGACGTGCAGCTTGCCGTCATCGTCCACGCGGTGCTGCTTGACGGTCAGCGGCACAATCTCGTCCCGGAACTTGCCGGCGGCGATGGCGGCTGCAGCCCGCTGATGGCTTTGCAGCGCAAACGCGTCCTGGTCTTCGCGGCTGACGCCGTAGCGCTTTGCCACTTCCTCGGCTGTGTGCCCCATGCTCATGTACGCTTCCGGCATTGTCTCCATCAGCGTCGGATTGAGCGCCACCTTGTGGCCGGCCATCGGCAGCAGGCTCATGCTCTCCACCCCGCCGGCCACGATCACGTCAGCCCCGCCGGCGATAATCTGCTGGGCGGCGTAGGCGATGGTCTGCAGGCCGGACGAGCAAAAGCGGTTGACGGTAATGCCGGGAACGTTGGTCGGCAATCCGGCGCGCAGGCCGATCAGGCGGGCCATGTTCATCCCCTGCTCGGCTTCCGGTACGGCCGTCCCCATGATCACGTCCTCGATCTCGGCCGGATTAAGCTCGGGGACGCGGCGCAACAGGTTGCTCACGACCGCAGCCCCCATGTCGACGGGATGCACGTCCTTCAGGCTGCCTCGCTTCGCTTTTCCCACCGCGGTGCGGGCGCCGGCGACGATCACTGCTTCTCTCATGTCTTTCCCCCTCCCTAGTTACGCAATGGCTTGTTTTTCATCAGCATGTGCTGCATGCGCTGCTGCGTCTTGGGCGTCTTGATCAGCTCGAGGAACGCCTGCCGCTCCAGCTCCAGGATGTAGGATTCCGTCACCTCGGTGCCGGCCGGCACGCTGCCGCCGGACATGACGTAGGCGATCTTGCTGGCGATCAGTTCGTCGTGATCGCTGATGTAGCCGCTCTTTTTCATCGAATAGATGCTTTGCCGCAGGGTGGCATACCCCGACTCGCCGATGACGCGAATCTTGCGCGGCCGCTGCGGTGTATACCCCTCCTTGACCATCGTCAACACGAGCTGCTTGGCGTCGTAGAGGAGGTGATCCTGATTGATGCTGATCCGGTCGCTCGGGCGCAGGTAGCCCAGATTGATCGCTTCCTTCCCGCTGGTAGAGACTTTGGCCATGGCAATCGTCTCGAACGCACGGGCCACGAACGGGAATGGATCAACCGGCACGGTGCCGCCTTCCGGTACTTGTTCCATCGCCCGGAACAGCATCTCCTTGGTGCCGCCGCCGCCGGGCAAGAGGCCTACGCCCACTTCCACCAGCCCCATGTAGGTCTCGGCGGCCGCCTGCACGCGGTCGGCCAGGAAGCAGACTTCCACACCGCCGCCGAGCGTCATGCCGAACGGCGCCGCTACGACCGGACGGTGCATGGTGCGCAGCGCGTTCCCCACCTTGTGAAACTGTCTGACCAACATGTCCAGTTCAAACCAGTTTTCGTCCTGCGCCTCCATCAAGGCCAGAGCCAGGTTCATGCCGACACAGAAGTTTTTGCCCTGATTGCCGATCACCAGTCCGAGGAAGTTGCGCTGCACCTCTTCCACGGCGAAGGCCGCCATCTGCAGCACATCCATGCCCAGCGCGTTGTGCGGAGAGGTAAACTCCAGGCAGGCCACACCGTCGCCCAGGTCCACCAGCGCGGCACCCGCGTTTTTCCTGATCAGCCGGCCCTGTTCCTTGAGTGCCGCCAGGTTGATCTGCTCTTTCTTTTCCTCGACGTCCTTGTAGCGGCCGCCGACGGCAAATACAGCCACACGCCCGTCCTGTTTCTGATAGAACGAGGTCTTGCCGCTCGCCAGCAGTTCCTCCACCAGCGCCGGGATTGTCTCGCCCTCTTCGCGCATGCGGGCCACCGATTTTTCCACACCGATCGCGTCCCAGGTCTCAAATGGTCCCAGTTCCCAGCCGAAGCCCCATTTCATCGCCCGGTCGACAGCCACGATGTCGTCGGCGATTTCGTACGCCTTGGCCGCCGAGTAGAGCAGCACCTTCTTGAAGACGCTCCAGAGAAACTCGCTCCCCTTGTCCTTGCCGTACACAAGCGCTTTCAGCTTTTCCGGCAGCGTCTTCGCCGTCTTGGCCGCCTCCAGCGACGGAAACTTCGCCTTGACGCGCGGACGGTATTCCAGCGTGTTGTAGTCGAGTACGAGAATCTCTTTGCCATTCTCCGTCTTTACCTGCTTGAAGAAGCCCTGACCTGCCTTTTGGCCGAGCCAGCCCTTTTCCACCAACTGCAGCACCAGGGACGGCACTTCGAAGATCGCTTTTTCCGCGTCATCCGCGGTCTTGTTTTTCACGTTGTTGGCCACGTGCACATACGTGTCCAGCCCGACCACGTCCAGCGTGCGGAAGGTGGCGCTTTTCGGACGACCGATCACCGGACCCGTCAGCGCGTCTACCTCGTCGATGCCCAGTCCGAGCCGCATCATCTCCTGGATCGAGACCTGCAGGCCGAACGTCCCGATGCGGTTGGCGATGAAGTTGGGGGTGTCCTTGCAGAGCACCGTTCCTTTGCCCAGCACGAATTCGCCAAAGTGCATCATGTAGTCGACAATCGCCGGGTCCGTGTCGTTTCCGGGAATAATCTCAAGAAGTTTCAGATAACGGGGCGGATTAAAAAAGTGCGTGCCCAGGAAATGCTTGCGAAACTCGTCGGAACGTCCCGCGCATATCTCGTTGATGGAAACGCCCGACGTATTGGAGGAGACGATGGTGCCCGGCCTGCGGTGCGCCTCGACCAGTTCAAACACCTTTTTCTTTACGTCGAGGTTTTCCACGACCGCCTCGATGATCCAGTCAGCCTCGCCGAGATAGGACAGGTGGTCTTCCATGTTGCCGACAGTGATCAGGTCCAGGTTCGCCTTGTCGTAGAGCGGAGCCGGTTTTTCTTTCAGCAGCCGGTCCTTGCCGGACTGGGCGATGCGGTTGCGGACGACGGGATCAGCCAGCGTCAGTCCTTTCTTTCTCTCGTCCTCTGTCAACTCTCGCGGCACGATGTCCAGCAGGTAAACGGGGATGCCGACGTTGGCCAGATGAGCGGCGATGCTTGCTCCCATCACGCCGGAACCGAGCACGGCCGCTTTGTAGATGTTGCGTTCCATCCATTACCCTCCTCACTAAAGAAATGGGGTCCTGCGAAAAAGGCAAAACAGTCTGAACTTGCAGAGTTTTTCACGAAGGATTTCTACCTGTTCAAACGTATTCCTTTTTTTCGCCGCACATGTCACCCCTTGAATGAATGCTCATTCATTTTGCTGGTGTAAAAAAACACCCCACCGTATAAGCCCTCGCACCTGTGAGATGTTTGGCGATTCAGACGCGACTGAATGATCGCTCAGTTTTATTGTAAACGAAAAGGAGAGCGGTTGCAATCTTCATTTGCTGCTTATTCGCTCTCTCCCCTTCCCGGAAGTTTTCCCGCCGCAACAGCCAAGGACAGGGCAGGCGGCCACGTACAGGCAGCAAAGACGCAGCCGCCCCTGCCGTTTATGCCGTTACTTATGGATGATGTTGATCGACATCACCTTGCGGCCAAACGGATTTCCGTCATCCGGTTCCAGCAGGTACTCCAGCTCGTATTTGCCCACTTTGCTGTCTACGTAAGCTGCCGTGACCCACAGCTTGTTCTTGTCGGTGTCATCCTTGCGCAGCGTGAGCGTCACGCGATAGTCATGCAGCGGCACGCCGATTTTGTCGATGCTCTCCTGCGCAGACTTGCTCAGATACGCGTCCAGCCATTTCTCATTCTTGGTTTGGTGCGCATAGTTGGCGGCGGTCAGCAGCATGTTCACCGCTGTTTGCTGCCGATTTTGCGATTCCCGGAACTGTTTGGCGGCGTCTTCCGTGTAAAAATCGTACAGGCGCTTCAGTACGGTCGCAAACTCTGCGCGTGTCATGTTTTTGTACGGGTTAAACAGGCGCGTTTCGTTGAACAGATGGAATTCGCGAATCGCTCCCGCATAAGGCGAAGCAGTATCAGGATAATAGCTTGGCTGTTTCCATCCTTGGTACCCGGCGAAAAACGAGGCGACATCCTGCGACTTTGCATTCATGGTTCTCAACTTGTACGGGGCGAGCAGGTGAAAGAAGATCATGCTGGCTTCTTCCCGCGAAAGCGGATACTGCAGGAACTGGGTCGGCACCCACCAGTCGACCAGTTCTTTCTGCGGTGTTTTCATCAACTGCCCCTGCGAAACCAGATGGAGATAATAGAGAATCTTGTCACCCGGCCGGTATTCGTTGACAAAGCCTGTCTGGACGTCCAGCAGCACCTGCAGGTTGGCCGTCATCGCTTCGATTTCTTTTCGGAGCGGATACCTGTAATCGAGGTAAGCCTTCTGCTCGGGAGCAGCCAACGGTCCGTAGACGGCTTCAAAGACGCGGTTCGCCAGCACCAGCGCCTCGCCGCGGGTAATTGGCTTGTCCGGGTAAAAATGGCGCGTGCCGTTTCCCTTGTATATGCCCCGTTCGGTCAAGAACTGAATCTGCTCGCTGGCCCAGTGCCCCTTGACGTCGTCGTACGCGGTTTCGGCGTTTGCGCAGGGCACGATGACGACCTGGAACAACAGGCAAACCATGAGTACCCACAAAAGACTTCTCTTGAACATGATTTCTCCTTTCCTCTCCAAGTGAATTTGCGTCGAATGGTATGATTTGTACAGATGATTTCCGGGAAAAACTGCCTGTTTTACCGCCCAACCGCTGCTAAGTTATGAGAAAAAAATACCAACAGTTCCCACCTTTGTAAAGATAGCTTAAAAAATTTAGGATGGGATGCACAAGCTCTCCGCCTGACCCAATAGTCCGATCATCCTGCATTCAGGAAACATCATCCAGTTTTTAAGCTCTGTGTCGTGCGTCTTTCCGCTCCCTGTGCCGCACTAGGCCAAGCAAAAAACCGAAGGAATGACTCCTCCGGTTCAGCGTGCAGACAAAGTCCGCGGCACATGAGTGATGGGGCCCGCTTGGCTTTCTTTGCCCCATTTCTCCTTGCCATGCACTTTTTCTTACGACTTGATCTTCTCCATCCATTCTGGTCCTTTGGTCACCAGCACCCGCCAGAGCACCAGGTCGAAGACGGCAAACAAGCCAAACAGCAACAGGCTGATGCCGTACAGCGACGGCGTCACCTGGAACACCAGGTACAGCGTTGGCGCTGCGATGACCACCACGGCCGCCAACGAGAACAGCGTGTTCCAGTTCTGCTTGACCGCCTTCTGCTCTGAATCCCAGTCCAGTTTGGGCATCCTGAGGTCTATCATGATCCCGATCAGGTTGAGGAACACGATGCCCGGCAGGCTGGCAAGCAACGCGATCACGAGAAATTGCAGCGGCGGATGAAACACCAGCCCGAGGACGGCACACAGCAGCAGCATGCTGATGATGCCCAGTATCGTGCCCGGCACCACTTTGGCCGCGATGATCTGCACGTAAGAAACAGGCAGGTACTTGTTGACGAAAAAGGACTGCCCGTCGCGCGAGAAGGCCGTGGCGGAGACGCTGTTCATGACCGTCATGAAAATGGCGAGCACAAACAAGACCGCCACGCCAATTCCGGCAAAGGCGTCTTTCTGGAGAAACTGCCCCCACTCGCCCACTGTTTCAAACCCGTCCGGGCGGCTGAGCACGGGAATGAACACCAGCAAGGGAAACAAGAAGCAGGACAGGACGCAGTTGAGGAAAAAGGCAGGGGTGCGCAGCAGCACCTTCCATTCCTTGCTGGCGAACGCCAGCACAGGCGACCTTCGTCCGGTCAGCTTGTCAAACTCATCCCCGCTGACACGCCTGCGCCTGGCCGCCGTCTCGGAGATCCCCATGACACCCTTCAGGTACAAGCGGTCTCCCAGCATGACAAAGCCCGCGGCAAACACCGCCGACACCAGCACAAAGGCGAGCAGGTACCATAGGCCGGCGAGAGCTCCCGACTCGACAAGCGCCAACGCCCCCAGCCTGGTGTTCGGGAACAGTCGGGTGACCAGCGAAAGCAGGGCGTTATTATCCGAGATCAGCATTTGTGCCAACTGCTCGAAGCTGTGTTCCCCTGCGTTGTTCCGATTGATGGCAACTTGAACGCCAATCACGGCCGCGATCCCGATTACGCCGCTGATCAGGCGGAGCCGGTCCCTGCTTTTCCCCACGCTTGTCACCCGCATGAACAGCATGGCCACCAGCGAGGCGATGACCAGCGGAATGACCGGCAGCGTCAAAAAGACGACGGCCGCGTACAGGTAGTAGAGCGGTCCGGCGCCACTTTTCACCCCGTACGTAATCAGCAGCGGCAGCAGCAAAAACGCGGTCGGCACGTACTCGTACACCAGCGTGACGAGGAACTTTGCCCCGAGAATGTCGGACGGCTTGAGCGGCAGGGGCAGCAGGTGCTCCACGTCCTGCGAGTAGTAGTATACAGTCAGAACGTAAAAAAGGGCGAAAATCAGGATGCCCATACTGGCAATTGCCATCCCCATCCCCAAGAGCGCGCTCTGCTGCCCGCTCGCCGCCAGTCCGTCGTACAGGCCCATGACCCCCATCACGTATCCGGATATCATCGGAAAAAAGGCGACAGCCAACAGCAGGATAATCAGCGCATTTTTCCACCAATTCCCCCGCTTCCCGCTCAAAAGGCCGCTGCCGTTTTTCATCAACACCTTGGTCAACTTCCAGGTCCTATTCATGCTTCGTCAGCTCCAGGAACAGCCGTTCCAGCGATTCGCTGGAGCGGAAGTGCTCTTGCATCTCCTTGAACGTGCCGCAGAACAGAATCTCGCCCTTGTTGATGATGGCGACGCGGTCACACAGCTTCTCCGCCACTTCCAGCACGTGTGTGGAGAAAAACACGGTCCGGCCGCTGTCAGCGTGTTCCCGCATCATTTCCTTCAGGGTGAACGCTGATTTTGGGTCCAGCCCGGTCAGCGGTTCGTCGAGAATCCAGACTTCCGGATGGTGGACGAGGGCCCCCATGATTACGATTTTTTGCCTCATGCCGTGCGAATAACTCTGAATCGGATCAGAGAGGGCGTCGGTCATGTCAAACCGTTCGGCCAGCCGGGCGATCCGCTCCTTGCGCACGTCCTGCGGCACTCCGTACATGTCGGCCATAAAGGTGACGTATTCCAGCCCTTTCAGGCGCAAAAACAAGTCGGGACTGTCCGGCACATAACCGAACTGCCGCTTGGCCTCCAGCGGTTCGGTCCCGATATCTCGGCCGTTCACCCGGATGGTTCCCTCGTCCGGCCGGACGATGCCGGTAATCATCTTGATCGTCGTTGTCTTGCCCGCCCCGTTTGGCCCGAGAAAACCGAAAATTTCCCCGCGGGGAACGGTCAGGGTGAGGCGGTCAACCGCCTTGACAGTACCGCCGTAGCTCTTGCTCACGTCCACGAGTTCGATCATGGTCGTCCTCCTTTTGCCGGGAAGTGCGTCGTACTTACACGTAATACGAACCAGCCGATAATGAGTTTCGTATCTCCCCTGCCGCCTGCGGTTCTCCTGCGCCTGAGAAAAGAGCCGGCAAGAATGCCGGCTTGCGTGTTACTGCGGGATAAAACTTCCGTCGCGAAGCATGGTCAGCTCGCCCATGAAGAACGCCACGTCTTCCGATTCAGGCAGCTGGCCGTTTGCCTCCAGCGTCTCCAGACGGCGCAGCAGAAAGTTGGCAAAGTCGCTGATTTGCAGCGGATGCGCCTCCATGTCCGCATCGTCCAGCACCTCATATCGGGTCATGGCCTCCAGGTGGATCATGATGCGGAATCCGCCCAGTTCCCCCAGGTATTCCCGATTGTTCAGCGGCGATTTTTCCAGCTTTTGCAGCATGCTGACAATGTCATTGGCATACATGCTGGGAAACGCGACCATGTAGATGTCGCGAAGTTGCGATTCTTCCGTCTTAATCAGCAATACATCGATGCCGTCCATCTTTTTTTCCTTTTTCCCAAAACCGAACATGCCTATTCCACCTCAACTGTTTTTCAACCTCATTCCATGATAGCCATAATTTCTCCACGGAAACAACCCCTATCTCGCAACCAGCTCACATCGTTTTGCCGCACCGTGTTTGCGCGCTGTTTTTCGCGGGAAACATAAGCGCAATCACGAGTCAGACGGTGTCGGGAGCGGCAGCCGTAATCCGGACATGCGAAAAAAATATGTGCGCAAACCCCCTTGACATTTGCACAGGCCCACGCGAATAATTATGAATTAACAAACGCGATTGAACAAAAGTGTATAGCCTATGGCGATGACGGGGATCAGTAAAACCGCCCTTCAGGTACAGAGAGCGAGATTCAGCGGCTGAGAGATTTCGCCCATGAACCGGTTTGAACCCACCCCTGAGCGGCCAGGGATGACCTGGACAGGTTTCTTTCACCTGTTATCAAAGAAAGAGAGCCGAACGGTTTGGCGGCTGAACACGAGGACAACGCCTCGTGCTTTACGCCTGCATACCGTTAAATAAGGTGGTACCGCGGAAGAGAGATACCCTTTCGTCCTTATGTGTGGGATGAAAGGGTTTTTTGCTTTTTTGTTGCTGGAATGAGGAGGGTTACACGATGAAGAAGGGAAAAATGCGGCTGGTGGTAAAAGTGGGCAGCAGTTCGCTGGCGGCGCCGGGCGGCGGGTGCGATCCGGCGAAAATGTCCCTGCTCGTATCGGCCGTCAGCCGTCTTAGAGACGCCGGCCATCAGGTCGTGCTCGTCTCCTCGGGAGCGGTGGCGAGCGGCTTTCGGAAGCTGGGGTACCAACAGCGTCCCCGCACGCTGGCGGCCAAACAGGCAGCTGCGGCCATCGGGCAAAGCCTCCTGATGCAAACCTACACCGAACTGTTCGCCGCATACGGCTGCACCGTGGCGCAAATCCTCTTGACCCGGGGCGACTTTTCCAACCGCGAACGCTATCAGCACGCCTTTCAGACGCTGTCTCTGCTGCTGGAGAAAAACGTCCTGCCGATCATCAACGAAAATGACACCGTCTCCGTGGCGGAGCTGACCTTTGGCGACAACGACATGCTGGGCGCGCTGGTCGCCGGTCTGGTACACGCCGACCTGTACCTGATCCTGACGGATACCGACGGGCTGTACGACAAGGACCCGCGCACCCACGCGGACGCGGTCCGCATTCCCTATCTGTCCGCCGTCACCGACGAAGTGGAGGCGCTGGCTGGCGGAGCCTCCCGATTGGGCACAGGCGGGATGCGCTCCAAGCTGATTGCCGCCAAGACTGCCCGGCAGTTGGGCGTTCCCAGCTTTATCGGCCGCCTGGCGCAGCCGTCCGACCTGCTTGACGTGCTGGATGGCAGCGGCAGCGGCACCTACGTCGGCTTCCGTCCCGAATCGCCCGCCGGCCACGCGCTGCCGACCCGCAAGCAGTGGATCGCGCTTCACTCCCCCGTCCGCGGGCGGATCAGCGTGGACCACGGCGCCGCCGAAGCTGTGCTGCTACACCAGCGCAGCCTGCTTTTGGCCGGCGTGCGGGACGTGGATGGCGCGTTTGCCTCCGGCGAGGTGATCGAGGTGTACTGCGACGGCCAAATGATCGGTCGCGGCGTCAGCCGCTGGAGCGCCGCCGAGCTGCGGGCAAAGCTCTCTGCCGCCAGTCCGCCGAAAGGCATCGTCATCCACCGCGACCAATGGACGGAAGCAGCGTGCTTTGCGGCAATCGGCGGCAGCGAGAGAACGTGAAGCAGGCGGGGGATTCCCTCGCGTTAAAGGAGATGAGGAATGTGGAGAAGAGCCAAACTGAGAAAAAACCACACATGGAGCAAAACCTGAAGGAACGCGTGTACGAACAGATCCGCCTGGCCAAACAGGCGTCGCGGCACCTGGCCTTGCTGTCCCGCCCGGAAAAGGACCGCGCCCTAAAGGCAATCGGCGAACGTCTGCTGGCTGACAAAGCAGCCATCCTCGCCGCCAACGAGCGGGATATGGCCCGTGCGGAAGCGGACGGTCAACCGGCTGCCTATCTGGACCGGCTGCGCCTGACGCCGGATCGGCTGCGCGATCTGGTCGAAGGGCTTGGCCAACTGGTCGCGCTGAACGATCCGGTGGGCGAAGTGACAGCCCAATGGACCCGGCCAAACGGTCTGGTGATTCAGCAGGTGCGGGTCCCGCTGGGCGTGATCGGCATGGTCTACGAGGCCCGGCCAAACGTCACCGTGGACGCCGCGGCGATTGCGCTCAAGACAGGCAATGCGATCGTCCTGCGCGGCAGCCGCAGTGCCCGGGAAAGCAACCTCGCCCTGACGCACAGCATCCGCGCCGCTCTGGCGGACAGCGGGCTGCCGGCAGAGGCCGTGCAGTACCTGCCCTATGACGCACACGAATCGGTCGATCTCTTGTGCACGGCCAACGGCTTGATCGACGTCGTCATTCCGCGCGGCGGCGCCTCGCTGATCAGCCGTGTGCTGCGCACCTCCACCGTCCCGGTGCTGGAGACGGGCGTGGGCAACTGCCACATCTACATCGACCGAACCGCCGAGTACGCCATGGCGGAAACGATCACCCTCAACGCCAAAACGAGCCGCCCTGCCGTCTGCAACGCGGCCGAAACCCTGCTCCTGCACCGCGCCTGGCCTGAAGCGCACCGGCGCGACCTGTTGGCCCGTCTTATGGAGGCCGGCATCGAACTGCGCGCCTGCGAGGAGACGCGGCGGCTCCATCCGGAGCTGGCGGACCGGCTCGTACCCGCCACGCCGGCGGACTGGGATGCGGAATACCTTGGCTTGATCCTGGCCGTGCGCACGGTAGACAGCATGGACGACGCACTGGACCATATCTCCCGCCACGGCACCGGCCACTCTGAAGCGATCGTGGCGCAGGACGCCGCGCGAGCGGAACGGTTTCTCGCCGCCGTCGATGCGGCCGCCGTCTACCACAACGCGTCCACCCGCTTTACGGACGGCGGGGAATTCGGCTTTGGCGCGGAGATCGGCATCAGCACGCAAAAGCTGCACGCCCGCGGTCCGATGGGCCTGCCCGCGCTTACGTCCAGCAAGTACGTCGTGCGCGGCAGCGGACAGATTCGCTAACGGAAGGAGAATGCAGCATGAGTGAACATTCAACGCTCTCTTTCGATACGCGGCTCGGCTTTCTCGGAGCCGGTTCGATCGTCGAGGCCATGCTGGCCGGCATATTGAAAAACGAACTCATTGCACCGGAGCGGATTTTTGTCGCCAACCGCAGCGACCAGGCGCGGCTCAGGCATCTGGCAGAGACGTTCGGGGTGAACGCCTGTGAGGACAAAGCCGCTCTGGTGGAGCAATCCGATATTCTCATCCTGGCGATGAAGCCCAAAGACGCTCCGGATGCGTGCCGCAGCCTGCGCGGACTCGTCCGTCCCGATCAACTGGTGATTTCCGTCGTCGCCGGCGTTTCCACGGCTTGCATCAGCGACTGGCTGGGCACCAATGGCCCGATCGTCAGAACGATGCCGAACACGTCGTCCGCCGTCGGGCTGTCCGTCACAGGCCTCTCCGCCAACCACGCCGTGAGTGAGCAGCAGCTTGGCGCCGCCACTGCTCTGTTTGAAGCGATCGGCTCCGTCCACATCGTGTCTGAAGACGAGCTGGACATCATCACCGGCCTCTCCGGCAGCGGCCCGGCCTACGTGTACTACCTGGCAGAAGCGATGGAAGGCGCGGGCGCGAAAGCCGGCCTGTCCCGCGAAATGGCCCGGCAGCTCACCGTCCAGACCCTGCTGGGAGCAGCGCAGATGCTGCTCCACTCCAGCGATGAGCCCGCCCTTTTGCGGAAAAAAGTAACCAGTCCGGGCGGCACCACCCAGGCCGGTCTGGAAGTCCTGGATTCGTACCGCTTTCAACACGCCGTCACCTCCGCGGTGCTGCGCGCCGCTGAACGGGCCCGCGAGCTTGGCGCCCAGTACCGGTGATCCGTTTTGCGCCTGCGCCCGATCGTGTATACTAAAGAAAAAACACGGACGAGGAGGAGCCGATGGAGATTTACGCCTTCTACGGTACGAGCGGGACGGGAAAAAGCACGAGTGCGCTGCAGCTGGCCCACCAGATGGACATCAGCGCCATCATTGACGACGGCATCCTGATTTACCAGGGCCGCAAGGTGGCCGGCACCTCCGCCAAGTACGAAAAAACGAAAATCCAGGCGGTCAAGCGGGCCATTTTCCACTACCGCGACCACGCGGAGGAAGTGCGCCGCGCTCTCGCCGCCCTCCGCCCTCAGCGCCTGTTGGTGATCGGCACCTCGAAGCGAATGATCGAGCGGATACGGGAAGCGCTGGACCTGCCCACCCCTGTCCGCTACATTCCGATCGAAGCGATCAAACCAGCGCATGAGATCGAAGCGGCCCGGTACATTCGGGAGACCCAGGGAAAGCACGTGATCCCGATTCCCCGCGTCGAGGTGGAAAAAGACTTCTGGCAGCGGATGATCGCCTCCGCCCAACAGATTTTTTCCGCCAAAAAGGAAGTGATCGGGGAAACGACGGTGGTACACCCGCCGTTTACCGGCGGCCGCATCCTGATTCATCCGCAGGTGCTGCGCAAGATCGTCCAGGTGACGTGCAGCCGCTTTCCGTACGTCAGCCAGGTGAAGAACATGACCTACACGTTTGAAGACGTGCCCCGTCTGCAGGTATCCCTGGATGTCCGGCTCCCGTATGGGACGTCCATTCCCCCGTTGGCCCGGGAGATTCAAGAGGCGCTACATCAGGAAACGAGCCACTGTCTCAATTTTGCCCCGGTCAGCATTGACATACGGATTATGCGCTTGCAATTGGTTTAATGGATTTCCTCCCAAGTACTCCCACATACGCAACGGCTTCGCCGGTTTGCTGACTGTCATTTGACACGAGGCAAACCGGCTTTCATTTTGCCTGCAAATACAAGTCATGACCCGCCTTCCCGCTGCTCAAGCTATGGAGTGTATCCCATTTTACCTGAAAGGAGATCGCCTCATGTCAACGACGATGTTCACTCCTCAGCAAACGCAGGCACCGATGCCCCAACCGCCCCGCGTGATTTCGACCAAAGACGCCAGCTATTTGAAGGACGCCCTTTCCTGGGAACTGCTGGCGTTTAAAAAGCTGCACTTCTTCGCCCAACAGGCGACCGACCCGCAGGTGAAACAGGCGCTGGAAAAAGCAGGTCAGATGCATCAGCGCCACTACCAGAAACTGCTTAGCCACCTGCAGGTAAACAACGCACAGGCGATGGCTGCCATACCCCAGACACAGGCACAGCAGCAACAGCAGCAACAACAGCAGATGCAGTAAAAGGAGGGATATGAGATGCCAAACCAAAACCAGATTGCCAATCCGCAGACGGGTGTTCCCAAGGTAAAAGGGCCGCAGATGAACGACCGGGACTTCTTGAACGACGGCCTGGCGACATGCAAGTACCTGACGGACAGCCTGAACGTCGCCGTACGGGAAGCCAGCCACCAGCAGCTCTACGACGACCTGCTGCACATCCTGACGGAGACGCACCACAGCGCCCGCGAGATGTTTAATCTGATGTTCCAAAAGGGATGGTACAAGCTGGAGGCGGAAGACCAGCAAAAGCTGCAGCAGGCGTATCAGCAGTTCAGCGGATATTCCACGCAGTTTCCGTATCACTGATAGACGATCGCTGCAAACCGGGAAATTTGTCTTCAGTCTGAAGGGACATCCGACAAGGGATGTCCCTTCTGTTTGCAGACAAGTCCGTAGCCCATGGGTGAGGGGGCCCGCTCGCTGCTCTGCCGACGGTCACATCATCTCTCTGATCAATCGGGACAGGCGGTGAAGCGCCCGCTCCATCTGCTGCTCATCGGCGTATGCGTACGAGAGGCGCAGGTGGCAGTCGTCCGTGCCGTCATAGATGTAGCCCGGATTCAGCAGAATGCCCTCGGCCAGCGCCCGCGAAAAGAGAGTCCGCATCGACACCGCCCGGCGCAGCCGCAGCCAGATGTAAAAGCCGCCCTGCGGATATCGCCATTCCGCCAGATCGGCAAACCAGCGCCTGAGCGACTCGCACGCGCACGCCCTGCGCGCTCGAAGAGCCTCCCTCACCGTTTGCAGATGGCGTTGGTACAGGCCGCTGCTCAGCCATTCCGCCGCCACCAGCTGGGACAGAGCGCTGGCTCCGTAATCGGTCTGCATTTTCACGTCGGCCAGTCGTTCGACAACCGGTTCCGGCCCGACAACCCAGCCAATCCGCAGCCCGGGGCTGAGCGATTTGGACAGGCTGCCCACGTACAGGACCAGCCCGTTGGGGTCGAGCGCCTTCAGCGGAGGCGGCCCCGGCTCGTCCAGCCACAGTTCGCCGTAGACGTCATCCTCCAGGATGGGCAGCCGCTCCCGTTCGCAGACGGCCAGCACCTGCTGCCGCCGTCTCTCCGACATCAGGCTGCCGGTCGGATTGTGAAAGGACGGTATGGTGTAGAGCAGAGCGGCGTGGTGGGCCTGTTTCAGCCGTGCCAGCGCATCCGGACGAATCCCTTCCTCGTCCAGCGGAACGCCCGTCAGCCGCATGCGCGACGACTGAAACACCGGCAGCGAGTACAGATAGGAAGGGCGCTCCAGCAATATGGCCGAGCCTTGGCGCAAAATGCCCAGCGAGATGAGCTGCAGCGCCTGCAGTGCACCGGACACGACGAGGATGGACGACGGCGGCGCATCGATGCCGCGCGTCCGCAGGTGGGCGCTGATCGCCTGCCGCAGTGACTTCAGCCCTTTGGGTTCCGTATAGCCGAGCTGGGCATTCTGTCCGCCCAATCGTCCCATAATCTCCGCCATGCCGGCAGACGGCAGCAGGTCGGGCGACAGTTCCCCCGTGCCCAGCCGAATGATCTGCGGATCGTATTCATGCCGGTTGATGGCCTGGATGGTCGGCTGATTGGGCGGATGTTCGCCCGCTTGGACGTAGCTCAGCCAATCAGGAGGCGGAGCGGACGCCAGCAGCGACCAGGTGTTGTTGCTGACCACGGTGCCGCTGCCCACGACCGCTTCGATCAGCCCTTCCGCCTTCAGTTCGTCCAGCGCCGTCACCACCGTGCTCCGGTTGACGCCAAACGCCTCGGCCAGGGCCCGCTGCGTCGGCAGTCTGCTTTTGACCGGCCAGTCGCCGGTGGCGATTTTTTCCCGGATGTAGGCAACAATCTGGGCGTAGATCGGCACATCCGACGCCCTGTCCGGCTTCCAGTCAATCGTCGGCACCATCGTGATCCCTCCTCCGGTCTTCATGCTTCCCCTATTGTAGCCAATTGGTCGGGTCGCTGCCAAACCAATTGGCTGGAGACAGACGGCCCGATTTGTCTTACTGTGGAAGCCATGAGATACACCGCAAAAGGAGGAGCTTTTCGCATGTGGGAAGCCGCGTTGCACGGATTTGTGCTCGCATTCGGATTAATCCTGCCGCTCGGCGTGCAAAATGTCTTTGTCTTCAATCAGGGGGCGGCCCAGCCGACGCTGTGGCGGGCGCTGCCTGTCGTCCTGACCGCAGCCGTCTGCGACACGCTCCTGATCCTGCTGGCCGTGCTGGGCGTGTCGCTGGCGGTGCTCACCTTTGCCTGGCTGAAAACCATCCTCTATGCCGGGGGCGTCTGCTTTCTCATCTACATGGGCATCCTCACCTGGCGAAGCCGCCCCTCTGCCGAGACGCAGGAGGCGGAGCAGTTCCCGCCGAAACGCCAGGTGATGTTCGCCGCATCGGTGTCGCTGATGAATCCGCACGCGATCCTGGACACGATCGGCGTCATCGGCACCAGCTCGCTGGGCTATGCCGGAGCGGCGAAGTGGGGATTCGCCGCCGCCTGCATTCTCGTCTCCTGGCTGTGGTTTTTCGGACTGGCGCTGGCCGGACGGATGGCGGGCAGACTTGACTCGTCCGGCCGGCTGCTGCGCGCCCTCAACGTCGCCTCCGCCTTTCTCATCTGGGGCGTTGCCGCGTACATGGCGGTTTCGCTGGTGCGGGATCTGACTGCGTAAGGATCGCCAGGAAGCAAGAAAGGGGAGCACGTGGCTTCCCTTTCAATCGTTTTTGGTTAATGTCCCGGATCCATTGTATGCATCTGAATATTTTTTTTATACAAAATATCAGCGCTAAAACTTCCCACTTTTTTTATGGGCTGATCATTCATAAATACAACAATAAACAGGGCTAATACAGTCAATGTCTTCAATGTTTTCATTATTACACACCTCTCCTTTGCCTTTTTTTATAAATTTTACCATACAACCCCTTATATTTTCCACATATTGTATATCAATTGATTTTTTCAACTTAGTGAACTGTGACAGAATGTCAGTCATACATTCGATTATTTCCTGGTAGGCACTCACTTCTCCGTAGGCGCACAAACCGTTAAGATAACTGTCAATCCCTTCCTCATGGGAGCCTGTCTGTATTTGAAACTCTCCCTTGTAGCGATAGTACTTTCCGATCGATCGATGTTTATAGGGAGTCTGTGGATTCTCCGGCAGGATTTCCTTTTCCTTTCTCAGCAGCTCGGCAATTTCATGATGATTGTTTGTCTGCAGATAAATGTCCAGCAGTTCATTCACAACATGAATGCGAGAATCCGGGCTAACCTCGCGTAAACACTCTTTCAGCATGGGAACAGCCACATCATATTCTTTTTTGCGTGCTTTTACGATCGCACACGTAAACTTGGCTGTATATGCAACAAATTCATAATCAAACCTTTCAAACACACGCAAGTGGGATTCAACAGCATCATACTCCCCCAACCAATAAAATGAGTTGATCATGGCCAAGTACGCTCTGGCTGTCAGTTCCGTTTCAGCCGTTTTCAATTTAAGGCCCGCTTCACAATATTCAATACACCGTTCGTATTGCTGGATGTTGTGGGCATGGAGCGCCATCCTAAAATAATAAATCGTTTGTTCATCTCGGCTTAAAAAGTCAATGTAATGCGTAATTTCTTCGCCAACTCGGAATGAATCGTCCAACCGTTTCAAATCATTCCTTTCAATCAGATATTTTTTGAGCAGCCCTTTGGCAATATACTGCGGGATTCCGTGTTCTCTCGCGTACTTGACAATGGTATTGAAAAGCGGCAGGCTGAGCTCGGTATTGGTGGTGGTGTCAGCGAGGTGATACAGCCGTTCCAATGCTGTGTAGGTGTCTGCCTGGGGAGATTGCAGGAACTTGACGGCCACTTTTTCCAACAGTGGAATGCTGCTGCCTCGTTGCATGACATCCTGCAGGATTTCATATAACGTCTCTGACCGTTGTTCGTCTTCCACGTAATATTCAATGATTTCTTCATAGGGCTGAGGCAGGACAGCAGCTAACGCCTTAACTGTTTTGTATTCCGGCCGCTTCGTTTCCCCGCTTTCAATCTTATAAAGTGCCCCTTTGGTCACACCAGTTTGTGCTTCCACTTCCGAAAAAGAAACCCCGCTTTGTTTACGGTAAAGAGATAATAAATCTCCGAGGGTTTTCCTTCGTCGTTGGTTTCTTTCCAACTATAACACTCCATTTCCAAACATTACTATTTTATAGAGATTATAAACAGAAAATAAAAACAGATCAATAAAAATCTTTTTGTCTTTATATCAGTGTATTAAAATGTCGAACGTTTTCTAAAAAGTGAAGTTGGTGACATTTGGTAAATAGTAGGTACAGTAAAGGAAGGAAATGGAATCGCACTATCAATTCTTGGAGGCATTCGGACATGGAGGGCTGGCGCGCCAAAAATCACGAAGACGTTTCGCAAATCATTGAGAACCTCCAAAAACAACTGAATGAGATTGTCAAACAAAAAGGATCGTTGACGGATTGTGCTGTATTGCGTGTAAGCCAGGAACTGGACAGGTACATCGTGGAGCGTCAGCGAATGTTGCTGGAAAGCAGGAAAGGCAGGTTTCTTCTCCGCTCACCTTACCGCAAACATCCCGGCCCGAGCGGGATATCCGAGCGATAAAAAGGAGTTGACGGCTTCTTGAAAAAACCTTTCGGATTCGCAGCAAGTGCCGTCATTGTCGCTGCGGTTGGAATCACATCGGCTGCCGCAGCACAGCTGACCGCTTCTCCCCCCGATCCGGGACAGGAGCGAACGGCTGTGTATGCCGCCGAGGTTCAGCGACTGGCAGAAAGCTGCACGTTTGTCGACAACGGATTGAACGTCCAGGCATTGGATGAAGCGGCAAAAGTGGATGAAAACACTGCGCTTGCAGCGGCGAAGCGATTCATTGGTTCCTCACGCGCGGCGACTGCGGAGAAGGTGACGATGGCGCTGGCGCGATTGACGGATGCGCATGGACAAGGTGTTCCCGTCTGGATTGTAACCTTCCACGGCGTGGAGATGCCGAGAAACGGGAAGCCCGGCAGGAACCAATACGTGAACGCTGATGTTCACGTGATGATTGATGCCAACACCGGCGAAGCGATCGAAATGATCGCCGGCAAGCGTGGTCAATGACAGCAAAAGCCCTGATCCCGACATCATGTTGGGAGCAGGGCTCAGACTGAAGAGACAAACTCCCTCGTTGCCAGTGCAGTCGAGGGAGTTTTTAACCATGCTTCTCCTTTAGATCTGCAAATACACGATCAATAGTTTCCTTTCTGAGCACGTAAAGTCGTTTATTCAATTCGGGAACGGGTTACTTCCCTGGAATCGACATTATTGTGGTGCATAAGGTTTTCCCTTATGGTTTTCTCATTGGTCACACTTGCTCTTGACAACTGTTTTTTCATTATCCGATCATACAAGTCTTTCATTTTCGTAAGATCATGATAATCCATATACTTTTCCAACAAATAAAACTGAGAAAGAATAAATGATTCCGTTATTTCATCATAGGCATTCACCTCTCCGTAAGCGAACAATCCGTCAATATAACTGCCAATCCCTTCATCGAGGGAGCCTGTCTGTATTTGAAACTCTCCCTTGTAGCGATAGTATCTTCCAATCGACTGATGTTTATAGGGTGTTTGCGGATTTTCCGGCAGAATTTCTTTTTCCTTTCTCAGCAGCTCGGCAATTTCATGGTGATTGTTCGTCTGCAGATAAATGTCCAGCAGTTCATTCACAACATGAATGCGAGAATCCGGGCTAATCTCTTGTAAACACTCTTTCAACATGGGAACAGCCACATCATATTCTTTTTTGCGTGATTTTACGATCGCACGGGTAAGCTTGGCCGCTTCCGCAACAAATTCATAATCAAACCTTTCAAACACACACAAGCGTAATTCAACAGCGTCATACTCCCCCAAACGAGAATATGAGTTGATCATGGCCAAATACGCTCTGGCTGTCAGTTCCGATTCAGCCGTATTCAACGCAAGGCCCGCTTCACAATATTCAATACACCGTTTGTATTTTTGAATGGTGTAGGCATGGAGCGCCATCCTAAAATAATAAATCGTCTGTTCGTCTGGGGTTAAAAAGTCAATGTAATGCATAATTTCTTGGCCAAGCCTGAATGAATCGTCCAACCGCTTCAAATCATACCTTTCAATCAGGTATTTTTTGAGCAGCCCTTTGGCAATATACTGTGGGATTCCGTGTTCTCTCGCGTATTTGACAATAGTGTTGAAAAGCGGCAGGCTGAGCTCGGTATTGGTGGTGGTGTCAGCGAGGTGATACAACCGTTCCAACGCTGTATAGGTGTCTGCCTGGGGAGATTGCAGGAACTTGACGGCCACTTTTTCCAACAGCGGAATGCTGCTGCCTCGTTGAATGACATCCTGCAGCACCTCATACAACGTATCTGGCCGTTGTTCTCCTTCCACATAACACTCAATGATTTCCTCAAAGGGCTGAGGCAGGATGGCCGCTAATGCCTTAACTGTTTTATATTCAGGCCGCTTCGTTTCCCCGCTTTCTATTTTATATAGCGCCCCTTTTGTTACTCCAGTCTGCGCCTCAACCTGTGCGAATGAAAGGTTGTTTTGTCTGCGGTAAAGGGACAGCAAATCCCCAATGGTTCTCCGTGGAATTTGGTTATTTGCCAACCAAATCACTCCCAATTCATATTTTTTGCAAAATTATATCCAGATTGTTATACTGCTTCAATATAATGGCTCTCCATTATTTGTCGATCATTGTATAAAATCGTAAAACATAAGAGGTGTTTTTGCCCTTTTAGTAAATGGTGGGTACAGTAAAGGAAGGAAATAGAATCGCACTATCAATCTTGGAGGCATTCGGACATGGAGGGCTGGCGCGCAAAAAATCACGAAGACGTTTCGCAAATCATTGAGAACCTCTGAAATGATCGCCGGCAAGCGTGGTCAATGACAGCAAAAGCCCTGATCCCGACATCATGTTGGGAGCAGGGCTTTTTTCGCGCTCGGATCATCCATCATCTGCGCACCATCGCTGTGTTTATCCCCGCCCAGGCCAGGACAGGATAATAGTAACAGCACAGATCATGCACACGCGAAGGAGCTGAAGTGTAATGACTCGTCACCGTTTCAGGCAGCTTCGCTATCCGTTTATCGCGCTGGCGCTGATATCGGGGTTATTAGCCTTGCATGACCACTACCGCATAAATACCTCCCCGGTCGCGGCCCAACGGGTGCAAACCGTCACCATTGCCAGCGCCGGCTTTTTGCCCAACCGGCTCGTCTTTCACCAGGGAGAGACCGTTTCCCTGACGGTCGTCAACACGGACACCCGTCCCCACAACCTGGTGATTCGCGAGTTGAACATCTCTTCCGCCGATCTGAAACCGAGCCAGTCGACGACGCTCCAGTTTACGGCCAGCAAAAAAGGGCGCTATCCGTTTGTCTCGGATACGCCCGGTTATCCGGAAACAGGGTATCAGGGACTGCTGATTATCGACTAAGCTGTCCTGACGCGAACTGTTCCTGCTGCTCGGCCGAAGCGTGCTTCCACGGCCCAAAGCGGATGATCAGCAGCGGAATGAGTCCGGCTACCGAGGCCAGACCGAAAAACAGGTACGTCTCCAGGATGGAAAACGTGTCCTTGATCCAGCCGCCCAACAGGTTGCAGGTCATCGAGCCCAGACCGTTGCCGATGGAAGCGTAGATGGCAAGCGCGGTCACCTGCAAGGAAGCGGGCGTGTTTTCCCGCACGAACTGCGCTGCCGTGGCCAGATAACATCCGACGGAGAGACCCTGGATGAAAAAGAGGGCGATCACCCAGGTCGTGTCGGGAGCCGTGCTGTACCAGAGCCAGCGCAGGGCGGAGACCGTGCTCGAAAGCAGAATGGTCAGCTCCAGCCCCCAGCGGCGCACAAAGTAACCGGCGATTTTCATAAACGGCGCCTCACTGCCGGCAAAGAGCAGAAAGGCCAGACCCACGCCGGCCACCGTTCCCCCGATGTGCTGGTAGTACAGGGAAAACCAGATGTTATGGGCATTGATCGTCCCAAAGATAAAAAAGGTAGCCGCGAGAAACAGGACAAACCGCGGCAGGCGGATCAGCTGAGTCAGTCCCTTGAACACACTCACGGTAAACGGCGCCGCATCCGTGTGTTCCGGAATCCGGCGCAGAAACAGGCAGGCGATCAGGTAGGCGCCGCAGTACGAGTAAAAAATGGCGGCAGGCCCCCATTGTTCCACCGCCAACCCGGTCAGAAAGGCGGCGAGGGCAAACCCGACTGCGCCCCACATGCGAATGTCGCCGAACTGGACGTTGTGCCGTTTCGCATACCCCAGTGCCAGGCTGTCCGACACGGGTACGACCGCACTTTGAAACACGGACATGGCGATGTAGAGCAAAAACACCCAGGCAAACGTGGAAACGGCGGGAAACAGCAGCCCGATCGCCCCCGCTGCTGCCAGGGTCAGCATCAGGACCTGCTTGCGGATGTGAAAGCGGTCGCAGATCATGCCCCACAGCGGCTGTGTCACAATGGAGATCACCGGTGTCACGGCGCTGATCACGCCGATCTGCGTTCCGGTCAGGCGGATCGAATCGTAGTACTGGGTAATGAGCGGAAAAAACGAGCCGAATCCGTAGTAGGCAAACAGGTAAAATGCGTTCAGGTGGATGCGCTGTGCCCCGCGTTCGTCGCTCGCTTGACTGGTCAGTGCTTCAGACATAAGCTCTCCTTTGGTTCAGGCCGAAGAGACGAGCGTGCCCGCTCGTCTCCTCGGCCAAATTGCGCTTGGGTTCAGATGTCGGAAACGCGGTAATTTCTTGTGGTGACGGTTCTCGTCTCCGTCGGCAGCGGCCCGCTTTACTGCTTCACTGCCGGGAGGATTTTCTCCATGTTGACTGTCCGCTTTTTCTCCCAGGTCTCCGGCTTTGTCTCGTCGTACTGCTCCAGGAACTGGATCACCTCTTTGGTCAACGGCGTCGGCGTGGACGCACCGGACGTGACCGCCACCTTTTTCTTTCCTTTCAGCCATTCCAGATTCAGTTCGGACAAATCAGCGATGCGGTAGGCCGGCACGCCGGCAATCTCTTCCGCCACCTGCGCCAGCCGGTTGGAGTTGTTGCTGCGCGGGTCGCCGACGACGATGCAGAGATCGGCCTCTCCGGCCTGCTCCGCGACTGCCTCCTGGCGCACCTGTGTGGCCAGGCAGATTTCGTTGTAGACCTCCACCTGCGGGAAGCGTTTGATGATCGCGTCCATCAGGTGTTTGACGTCCCACTGGCTCATCGTCGTCTGGTTGGTCACGATCAGTTTGTCGACGGGCAGATTCAGCGCCTCGATCTCGTCCACGGTCTGCACCAGATGCACCCTGTCGGGAGCAATGCCGACAGCTCCCTCCGGCTCCGGATGCCCTTTTTTGCCGATGTAGATGACGTGATACCCCTCCGCCACTTTTTCGCGGATCAGGTCATGGGTCTTGGTGACGTCCGGGCAGGTGGCGTCTACCACGGTCAAGCCCTTTTCACGCGCCTTTTTCCGCACTTCGGGGGAAACGCCGTGCGCGGTGAAGATCACCGTCCCCTTGTCAATCTTGTCGAGCAGCGCCAGCCGGTCTTCGCCGTCCAGCGTCTTTACACCCAGTTTTTCAAACGCCTCAACGACGTGGGCGTTGTGTACAATCATCCCCAAAATGTGAATCGGTCGGGGCAGGTCAAAATTTTGCGCCGTTTTCAGCGCCAGCACCATGGCGTCCACGACGCCGTAACAGTATCCGCGGGGGGAAATCTTGATCACTTCCATGTGTACCCCTCCTCTCGAAATAAACAAACCGTTACTATTATACCTTATTTGCCTGCTTCCCGCTTCCGTTCGTAAACCTTCAGATTATTGTACACAACTTTGAGCAGCGGCGCGGCCACACCCAGTTCCTCCGCCCGCCGCAGCAGGTAGCCCTGCAGGTGATCCGCTTCCACCGGCAGTCCTTTTTCCATGTCGCGCAGCATCGAGGACTTCATTCCGTAGCCCAGATTTTGAAACGTCTTCATCTGCTTCTCGACGATGTCTTCGTCGATCGGGGCATGCAGCGCGCGCATCACGGCGGCCGCCTCTTCGGCCAGTTGGCGCGTCAGCTCCATCCCGTAGACGGCATCGCGGATCGGCCCTACCGCTGCGTTCATCAACGTGGTCATGCCCGACAAGGTGGTGATGAACAGGTACTTGTGCCACATGTCGCGCTGGATGTTGGCGCTCGCCCTGATCGTGGCCGCCGTCCCGGCAAAAGCCCGTTCGATCGCGTCCACCCGCTCGCTTCGCCCGCCTTCCCACTCGCCGAACACCGCTTCGTGCGTCGGGCTGGTCTGCACCACATCGCCATCCTCGTTCAGCGTCGTCTCGATAAAACAGAGACCGCCGAGGACCCGCTCCCGTCCAAAACGCGCCCATAACTGCTCCATGTGGGCAATCCCGTTCAAGAGCGGTATCACCACCGTCTGTTCGCCCACGTACGGAGCAATCGACTCCAGGCTGTCGTCCAGATGATAGGCCTTGTTGGACAGGATCACCACGTCAAAGGGCCCTGCTGCTTCACCTGCGACGATCAACTGCGGTTGGTCGAGATGAATGTCGCCGTGCACGCTATGTACGCGCAGGCCCCGCTTCAACAGCTGTTCCTGCCGACGTTTTCGCACGAGGAAGGTAACATTTTCCCCTTTTTCCGCCAATCGGGCGCCAAAATAACCGCCCACCGCACCTGCTCCCAAGACCAATACGTTCATCCGCATTTCCTCCCCATCTTAGTTCAAAATAGTCTGTCTCCATTCTAATAAAACGGAAGCTGATGCGATACCCCGCACTATTATGTAATAAAACCTAACATTATGCGTCATAAAACCTATTGACAGCGCAAAAATCCAAACACTATAATCGCTAATATGAAATTAAAAAATCGAACATTAACACAGATTTCACCTAAGAATATTCGCCATGGAGTGATCAAAATGGATATGAAATCAGTTCTTTCCCTGATTGAATCAGAAAACATCGAATATGTTGACTTTCGCGTCGTCGACCTGTCCGGCCGCCAGCATCATGTGACCATCCCCGCCTATGCGGTTGACGAAGGGACCTTCCTCAACGGCGTCGCCTTTGACGGCTCCAGCCTGGTTGGGTATAAAGGCATCGAAGACAGCGACATGGTGGCGATGCCCGACCCCGCCAGCGCATTTATCGACCCGTTTGTCGAAGCGAAAACGCTGAACATCGTCTGCGACATTTACAATCCCGACGGCACTCCCTACGAACGCGACCCGCGCGGCATCGCCCTGAAGGCGGAACGCTACCTGAAACAGACAGGCCTGGCCACCGACGCCTACTTCGGCCCGGAATCGGAATTTTTCCTGTTTGACAACGTCCGCTACGCTTCCGGACCGTCCGGTTCCTTCTTCCATATCGACTCCGAGGAAGCGTTCTGGAACACCGGGAAGGAAGGGCAAAACCTCGGCTACAAGGTGCGCAACAAGGGCGGCTACTTCCCCGTGCAGCCGACTGACACACAGGTGGACATCCGCAATGAGATGTGCACACTCATGACCCAAGCCGGCCTGAAAGTGGAGCGCCATCACCACGAGGTGGCCACTGCCGGGCAAGCGGAAATCAACTTCCGCTTTGACACCCTGACGCGCACGGCTGACAACCTGCTGCTGTTCAAGTACATCGTCCGCAACGTGGCGGCCAAACACGGCAAGACGGCCACCTTCATGCCGAAACCGATCGTCGGCGACAACGGCAGCGGCATGCACGTGCATCAAAGCCTGTTTGACGGCGAGCGACCGCTCTTCTACGAAAAAGGCGGCTACGCCAACCTGAGCCAAATGGCGCTCTATTACATTGGCGGCATCCTGTATCACGCCCCGGCCCTGATTGCGCTGACCAATCCGAGCACCAACTCGTTCAAACGGCTGGTGCCCGGCTATGAAGCGCCGGTCAACCTGGTCTTCTCCAAAGGGAACCGCTCCGCTGCCATCCGCATCCCGGTGGCTGCCATGACGCCGAAAGCGGCTCGCATCGAGTTTCGCACCCCGGACTCCACGGCGAATCCGTACCTGGCCTTTGCCGCCATGCTGATGGCCGGTCTGGACGGAATCAAGCGCGGGCTTGATCCGCGCGAACTGGGATTCGGGCCGGTTGACCGCAACATCTACGACCTCACCGATGCAGAAAAACATGAGATCAAGAGCGCACCCGGCTCGCTGGAAGAAGCGCTGAACGCGCTGGAACGCGACCATGCCTTCCTGCTGGAGGGCGGCGTCTTCACTCACGACGTGATCGAAACCTGGATCGCCCTCAAGCGCGACGAAATCCAACAAGTGGAGCGCACCGTCAATCCGAAGGAATACGAACTGTACTACGATCTGTAAGCCAAGCGCTCGGGCAATCCTCCAATCTGGAACCGCGAGAAACCGAATCCGCCGCAAATACAGAAGCAACAAAAAGACCGAGGCATTGTGCCTCGGTCTCAGTTTGTTTGCAGGCAAAATCAGTCATGTGTGATGGTGCCCGCTCGCTCTCTTGACAACCAGCAAAGTAGTCGAATGCGTCCGCTCCAAAACGCGACGCGGATAAGGGGCAAACAACGCTACAACAAACGCAGCCGCTCCGCCAGCTCGCCCGTCGTCTTGGGCAGGCCGGGGCCGAGCCGTTCTTTCACATGGCCGGGAAGGGATTCCCACAGTTCCAGCACGGCGGGCCGTTTGAACTGCAAAACCTCCAGGATGTCCCGACGGGCAAAGACACGCTCCGGCTCCCCTGCCAGCACAAGCCGCCCCGCATCCATCACAAACACCCAGTCCGCCCAGGCGTATGCGAAATCCAGGTCATGCGTCGCCATTACAATTGTCGTGCCTACTGCGTGGATGCGCTCCAACTGACGGACAAAGGCCTCCGTCTGCCACGGGTCCAGGTAGGACGTCGGCTCATCCAGCAGCAGCAGTTCCGGTTCCATCACCATCACGCCGGCCAGGGCCACCCGCCGCTTCTGGCCGAGACTCAGATGATGCACCGGAGTGTCAGCCCACTCACTCAGGCCGAATGCCTCCAGTGTCCGCCGCACTTTTTCCCTGATCTCCGCTTCCGGCAGATGGAGATTGCACAGCCCGTACGACACATCCTCGGCGACAGTGGCAGCGATCAACTGCTGCTCCGGGTCCTGAAACACAAGCCCTACGTTTCGTTTGAGCGCCTGCAGATCTGCCCGCCGCGAACTGATCGGCACGCCTTTCCACAGGACCTGTCCCTTGTGCGGGCGAAAAATGCCGTTTGCATGCAAAAACAGCGTCGACTTGCCGCAGCCGTTGCGGCCGAGCAGCGCACATCGCCGGCCTGCCGGCACGGCCATTGTCACGCCGTTGAGCGCAGGCTGAGCGGCGCCCGGATAGGTGTAATGCACATCGGCAAACTCAAGCACATGCGTTGTCACGTCTCATCCTCCGATCCACCATTCCCATGCCGCCAGCAGCACGCATCCGACCAGTGCCTCCCGTTCGTGCCGCTTGGAGCGGACATGTGTTGACAGGCTGACGACGCGAAAGTCCTCCGTGAAACCTCGCGCCATCATGCCCAGGTACAGCTGCCGATACCGGAGCATCGCACGTGCAAACAGCCGGCTGACCAACCTGCCGGTGTCGCGGAGCGCCGCGCGAATCCCCTGATAGCCGCCCCTCGCGATTTGCGCGGTCCGCAGCCAGGCTGCCGTTTCCAGAAACACAAACCCCAGACGGTACATAAGCATCACCAGATCGGTCAGCACCACCGGCAGGCCGATGCGGCGCAGCACCTGGAGCAGTTCGGCAAACGGCACGGTAAAGAGCACGAAATACAAGCAGGACAGTGCCGCGAGGGAACGGCACATGAGGGTCACTGCCCGGTCGACGCCGTCCGTGGTCACATAGATCACCCAGCCTCCCCACTGCCAGGCGGCCAGGACATTGGCGCCGCTGCTCCACCCGGACGAAGGCGCCGCTTCCACCAACAGGGCCGGCATTCCCGCGGCCAGAAACGAACATGCGAGAACGAGCCCGACCAGGTAGACGCGCCAGGGAATGCGGGCGTAGGCGACAATCCAGATGCTGATCCAGACAAAGGCGGCAATCTGCACGGGCGGATGGCTGACCAGGACGATCAACATCAGCGCCACGGCAAACAGCAGCTTGCAGCCGGGGGACAGGCGGCGCAGCCGGTTGGTGTAGGCGAGCGTATCCAACTGGTCGATCATTGTTCTTTGCCGTTGTTCAACCGACCCCGGTACAGGCCGATTGCATATCCGATAAATCCGGCGCCCAGCGCGGCCTGCACGGCAAACAGCAGGCTTTCCGTCTCGCCGCCCGGCGGCTCCACAAGCGGCTGGAACCAGGGCTCATAGTCGGGGGCCACTTCTTTGATCGCTTCTTCCGCCGCGCCGTCCGCTCCGCCAAACTCCGAATCTTTCACCAATATCAGCGGCAGCACGGCCAACAACGCCACCAGCAGCAACAGCACCCAGTTTGACCAGCGTTTCACTTACATCCCCTCCCGTTTGAGCAGCGGCAGTTGCGACAGTTCTTTTGCATTGTACGACTGCAGCCAGTTCCAGACGAGCACCGTCAGCAGTCCCTCGCTTACGGCCAGCGGCACCTGCGTCAGCGCGAAGATGCCGGCAAATTTGGCGAACGAGGCGGCGACACCACCGGATGCTGCCGGAAACGCCAGCGCCAGCTGCAGTGACGTCACCACGTACGTGGTCAGGTCGGCCAGGGCAGCCGCCAGAAACACTGCCAGCCGCTGGCCGCCGTTGGCCCGCAGCACCAGCCGATACACCCCGTAGGCCACAAACGGCCCGACCACTGCCATGGAAAACGCGTTGGCCCCCAGCGTGGTCAAGCCGCCGTGGGCGAGCAGCAGGGCCTGGAACAGCAGCACCAAGGTGCCCAGCACCGACATGACCAGCGGACCGAACAGGATGGCTCCCAGGCCGGTCCCGGTCGGGTGGGAACTGCTCCCGGTCACAGACGGAATTTTCAATGCGGACAGAACAAAGGCAAACGCCCCCGCCACCCCCAGCAGCAGCTTCAACTCGGGGTTATCCTGGACCCGCCGCTTGATGGAGCGCAGGCCCAGCAGGAAAAAGGGCAGAAACGCGGCCCACCAGAACAGCGCCCACTCCACCGGCAAAAAGCCTTCCATGATGTGCATGGCGTGTCCGGTCTCCGGCTCATTCAGCAGAAAGTACAGGACAAATCCCGTCACAAGCATTCCGCTCATCAACGAACGCGAACGGCTCATCGAGCATCCTCTCCCTATCTGGTTCGACATCCAACGTCCAAGAAAAAAACTCATCCGGCCGGATGAGCTTTGCGCAATGTGAATAGACGACTACTTCCTCAAACAAAACAGTCGTACTGCCTGGGCTCACCTCTCCTTTCCTCGAAGGCTGTTGGGTGCGGCAGCTAGGTAGGTCTCCTGGCTTCCAGATCATCACGCTCTTTTGCCTTCCCCGTCCGGCGAGCGGCGAGTGGCCTGTCAAAAGAGAATTCCCTGGTTACAGTGGCGGGACCGCTCGGGATTTTCACCCGATTCCCTGTTACCCCTTATCCGCATAAGGGCACCTAGCTCCGTTGTATTCGGTTTTTTTCCTTTCCATCTTGGACGTTTGCGTCCATTATAAACGAGCCCCCGCGAAAGCAAAAGAGGGGAGAATCGTCTCCGAGGTGCGCTATCTATCGTGCGTCCACGCCTACCGCGTCGCTGATGCGGGCAAACCCGTCCTTCTTCAACAGCTGCACCAGCCGTTTGTTAATCTGCCGCGCAATACCCGGCCCGCGGTAGATCATTCCCGTGTACACCTGCACCAGGCTGGCGCCGGCGCGAATCTTGCGGTAGGCGTCGTCACCGGTGAAGATGCCGCCCACTCCGATGATCGGCACCTTGTCCCCCACTTCCTGGTAAATTTCTCTCACCCAGGCGGTGGACCGCTCCTCCAGCGGCTTTCCGCTCAAGCCGCCCACTTCTTCTGCGTACGGGTGGTTTTCCACCCCATCACGGGACAGTGTGGTGTTGGTGGCGATGATGCCGGCCGCCCCTTCAGCCACCGCGGCCCTGACCACGTCACTCATCTGCTCGTCCGCCATGTCGGGCGATACCTTCACCAGGATCGGCTTCGCCTTGGCGCCGCGCATCTCCAGTTCGGCCGCCTTGGCCTTTACTTCGCGGAGAATGGACCGCAGGCTGTTGGCCTCCTGCAAGTCGCGCAGGTTGGGCGTGTTGGGCGAGCTGACGTTGATCACAAAATAATGGCCGTACGAATAGAGCAGGTCCAGGCACTTGCTGTAGTCGGAAGCCGCTTCTTCATTGGGCGTCAGCTTGTTCTTGCCGATGTTGATGCCGATCGGGATGTCGGCATAGGCGTAGTCCAACAGGTTTTGCGAGGCGGTGTAGGCGCCGTAATTGTTGAACCCCATGCGGTTAATGACCGCCTGCTTCTCCGGCAGGCGGAACAGCCGCGGCTGCGGATTGCCCGGTTGTCCCTGCGGCGTGATTGTGCCCACTTCCACGAATCCAAAGCCCAGCGAAGCCAACGCGTGGTAGACTTCGGCGTTTTTGTCAAATCCGGCGGCCAGGCCGACTGGATTGGGAAAGCGAATGCCCCAGAGCGTTGTCTCCAGACGTTCGTCGCGGAACTGATACACCATCTTCAGGATGCTTTTGCCCGGTGCGGAGTTTTCCACTGACCGGAGCAGGTGTATGGTCTTCTCATGCGCTTCTTCTGCGCTCATCTTAAACAGGAATTTTTTGACCAGTTGATACATCACTGCACTCCTCACTCGTTCTACTGCCTAGTAGCATACCATATTTGCAAAAGGGTGCGCACTACGAGAGAAGTACCCTTTCCCTTCGGTTACGGAAAAACTTCTGCCGCGATACGAGGATAGACCCTGGTCCATTGGCAGCAGACGGCTGTTTCGGTTCCTACTCCTCCCGTCTGCAGACAGCCGGCCCCTCTAGCAACTAGTATCCTCATTCCCTATGCCTGTATTCTCTTAAACCCGATCTCCCGACAAAAAAAACTGCCTGCCCCGATTGGCAGGGCAGGCAGTTGGTCACGGTTTTGCTGTGTCGGCTGGGATCGTCCCGGCCCGGTCAGTTTTTCACCAGCAGCACGTCGTCGATAGAGACGTACGGCAGGTTGTGCGCTTCGGCGACGGCCTTGTAGGTCACGTTCCCCTCGATCACGTTGACCCCTTTGGCCAGCGCGCGGTTGTCCAGGATCGCTTGGCGGTAGCCCTTGTTGGCAAGCTGCACAGCGTACGGCACGGTCACATTGGTCAGTGCCAGCGTGGAAGTGCGCGCCACCGCGCCCGGCATGTTGGCAACCGCGTAGTGGATCACGCCGTGTTTTTCGTAGGTCGGGTTGTCGTGCGTGGTGATGCGGTCGATCGTTTCGATGGAACCGCCCTGGTCGATCGCCACGTCGACGATCACAGAGCCCGGTGCCATCGTTTTGACCATCTCTTCCGTCACCAGGCGAGGTGCACGGGCACCAGGGATGAGCACGGCGCCGATGAGCAGGTCCGCCTTTTTCACGGCGTTGGCGATGTTGAACGAATTGGACATCAGGGTTTGCACGCGACCTTGGAACAGGTCATCCAGTTGGCGCAGGCGATCAGCATTCACGTCGATAATCGTGACGTTGGCGCCCAGACCGACTGCCATTTTGGCAGCGTTGGTGCCGACGATGCCGCCGCCGATGATGACCACTTCACCTTTTTGCACACCAGGTACGCCGCCGAGCAGCACGCCCTTGCCGCCGTACGGTTTCTCCAGGAACTGCGCGCCGATTTGCACGGACATGCGGCCGGCCACTTCGGACATCGGCATCAGGAGAGGCAGTGAACCGTTGTCCAATTGAATGGTTTCATACGCGATCGCCACCACTTTTTTCTCCATCAGGGCGCGAGTCAGCTCCGGTTCCGGCGCCAGGTGCAGGTAGGTGAACAGGACCAGGCCTTCGCGGAAGTAGCCGTATTCGGACGGAAGCGGTTCTTTTACTTTCATCACCATATCGGCTGCCCACGCTTCCGCTGCCGTTGCGACGATCTCCGCTCCTACCGCCGTGTAATCGTCGTTGGTAAAGCCGCTGCCCAGGCCGGCACCGTTTTCGATGCGAACCGTGTGGCCGTTTTGCACCAGCGCAGCCACGCCGGCAGGGGTAATGGCTACGCGATTTTCGTTGTTTTTAATCTCTTTGGGAATCCCTACAATCATGCTGGTTATCCTCCTTCGCAACGCCGTATAACGAGTTACTGCTATTGTACAGCGTTTTCAAAACGTGTTTCCTTGGGGATTCCCTTAATCTTTTGCCGATCTGTTTGTGAATTTTCACAAACGAACTAGCGTTCCTGGTCCAACTTATCCATTTTCAGTTCCAGATACAACGCGGCGCGCTGATTCATGTCCTCCAGGTCGACTCGCAGAATCTCCTCGATCCGGCGCAGGCGGTACCCAAGCGTGTTGATGTGGATGTGCAGCCGCTGGGCGGTGACGTTGGACCGGCCGGCAGCGTCCAGGTACGTCTCCAGCGTCTCCATCAGCGCAGTCTGGTTTTCCCTGTCATACGCCTTGAGCCGGGCCAGCCGGTCGTTTTGGTAGCCCTGCTCTTCGTCCCACTCCTTCAGCTTCAGCAGGTAGCGGTAGATGCCCAGTTCGTGGTACCCGTGGATCCCTTCTGTCTCACGCGGAAACAGCCGCTTTACCCGGACCGCGTGGAGCGCTTCCCGGTAGCTTTTTACGATGTCGGGGTAGGCCCTGTAGACGCAGCCGTAACCGGCCGTCACCTGGCCTTCGCGGACGTGGGTCACCAGCTTGCTGAGCGAGTCGGCCAGAAACTGCTCGGTTTTGCGCAGCAGCTCGTCTTTCCCTTCCTTGCCTCGACCGAAAAGACCGATCAGCAGCACGATCTGTCCGTCATCCACCACCCACAGCAGCTTGTCGCGCATCAAAAGCGGGTAGAGGTACTGCTCCAGCCCCGTTCCGGCCGCCTCGATGACGCAGATGAGGTAGGAGGAAGGCAGCTTCATCTGCAGGCTTTCCGCTTTTTGCCGAATCAGCGCGTCACTGGTGTGATTGCCCAACAACAACTCCCAGAGAAACTCCTTGCGCCGCCGCTCCTCCGCCTTCCGCTTTCCCTGCCGCTGCACCAGCCGGGTCACCGCTGCCCGCGCCGCCTGTCGCAATATTTCGTCGTCTTCCTCGGTCAAGGGGCGGTTTACTTCCTGGGCCCAGATGTATCCCAGCACGTCGCTGCCGCGGCGAATCGCAATCGCCACCCGCTTGCCGAGCCCCACCTCGTCTTTTGCCGGGATGTGCACGGGGTCGTCCTTGGTCAAAAGCTCCTGAAACACCCCGTCTTTCCACAACCGGGTCAGCACGTGTTCCGGCACCCGCCGGCCCATGATCGTCGACCAGCGGGCCTGGTCGGTGCTTTCGCCGTGGGAGCTGTAGGCGATCAGCCTGTGGTCGGCGTCTTCGATCGTGATCGGGTTTTGCAACAGATCCCCGATGATGTCCGCCAGTTCTTCAATATCCGCATGTTGGTACTTCTGAAAGTAATCAGGTTGAACAGACACGGTTCCACCTCTTTGCCGACCATGTGTACGTAGTTCTATTATACCGGAAAGGTGGAACGAGGCGGAACAAAAGATAGCGAGACACCGCAATGCCCGCCCGGCAGCGATACCTGCCTGACGTCATGCATGGACAGCCTGGCCGATCCCGCCCCGAACTGCCTCCCAGAGCGTTTCGGACAGTGTCGGATGGGGCGCGATCAGGGTTTCCGCCGCCTCGGCTGTCATTTCCGTGTGCAGCATCAGCGAAGCCTGACCGATTAACTCGGTTGCCCGCGGTCCCACCAGGGAAATGCCCACGATTTCATGATAGCGAGGTTCGATCAAGACTTTTGCCTTGCCGGCTGTCTCCTGCAAAATCTGCGCCTTGCCGTTGGCCGCAAAGGGAAACTCGCCGATCCGGATCTCGCCGTACGTTTCCCGCGCCTGCCGCTCAGTCAGTCCCACCGACGCCACTTCCGGCGAAGTGTAGATGCAGCGCGGCACTGTGCGGTAATCGACGCTGCGGTCCCCTCCGCAGATGTTGACGGCGCTCACCTCTCCTTCATGAAACGCCACGTGCGCGAGCTGAATTCCCCCGATCACATCGCCCGCCGCGAAAATGTGCGGCAGGTTGGTCTGCATCCGCTCGTTCACCTCGACCCCGCGCGAAGTGACGCGCACCCCGATCCGTTCCAACCCCAGACCGGCCACCCGGGGCCTGCGCCCGATTGCCACGAGAACAGCATCTGCGGCAATTTCGATCACCCCCTCCGGTGTACGCACCCGCGCTGTTTTCGTCGCGTGATCCAGCGCTTCCACACGGCTGCCCAAATGAACGGTGACCCCCGCTTGCCTCAATCCCCGCTCCAGGACGGCGGCGATGTCTGCGTCTTCGCCAGGCAGCAGTTGGTCTGCCATTTCGACGACGATCACGCTGCTGCCCATCCGCCCGTACAGCGAAGCAAATTCACAGCCGATCACGCCGCCGCCCACGATCAGCAGGACGGGCGGGGCGGCGTCAAGCGACATGGCATGACCGCTGTGCAGGACCCACTCGCCGTCAAACGGCGCAAACGGCAGGGCGATCGGCTCCGAGCCGCTGGCGATGAGAAAGCGGTCCGCTTCCAGCCGCTGTTCACCGTCACTCCGCTCAATGAGCAGCCGGTGCTCGTCGATGAAGGACGCCCTCCCGCGGATGACCTGCACCTGGTTTTTCTTCATCAAGTGATGAACCCCGCTGGTCAACCTGCGCACAATGCCCTGCTTGTACGCCTGCACATTTTTCCAGTTGACGCTTGTTGCTTCCGCCGGCACGTCAATGCCAAAGCGGCCGGCACGCTGAACATGCTGGTACATCTCTGCCGACTCCAGCAGCGCTTTGGTCGGCATGCAGCCTTCGTTCAGACAAGTGCCGCCCAATTCCTTTTCTTCGATCAAAAACACCCGTTTCCCCAGGCGCGCGGCGGTAATTGCCGCCACGTACCCTGCCGGACCTCCGCCAATAATCGCAACGTTTTGCATGTGATGTCCTCCCTAAAGCAGCAGGTTGTACGGCTCTTCCAGATAGCGCTTCACCGTCGCCAGAAATGCCGCTGCCGGAGCGCCGTCAAGCACCCGGTGATCAAAGGTGAGCGAGAGCGGCAGCATGCTTCGCCGCACAAGTTCGTCGCCGACAAAGACAGGCGTATCCTTTGCGGCCCCGACACCGAGAATCCCCGTCTCCGGCGGGTTGAGGATCGGGGTAAAGGTGTCCACGCCGTATCCGCCCAGATTGGTGATGGTGAAGGTGGAGCCTTTCATCTCATCCGGCGCAAGCTGGTTTTGGCGGGCGCGATCCACCAGCGACCTGATTGTTCCGGACAGTTCTGCCAGCGACAGCGTCCCGGCCCGCCTGATGACTGGCACCACCAGTCCTTTTTCCAGAGCGACGGCAATGCCCAGATGAATCTCCTCGTACCGCTCGATGTGATCGCCGAGAAACGCGCTGTTCATGTCCTTGTGGCGGGACAGGGCCAGCACGACCGCCCTAGCGATCAAATCGGTGACGGTCAGCTTCACCCCGCAGCGCTCCTGCAGCTCGCCAGCTACTTGTTCCTTCATCCGCAGCAAGTCGGTCACATCGGCATGCATCGTTATGGTGAGCTGGGCGCTCTGCATCAGGCTGTGTTTCATCCGCTCGGCAATGACCTTGCGCATGCCCGCCACCGGAATGCGTTCGGCGCTCATTGTCCCAACCGGCTCCGCGTCAACCTGTCCGGCCGACGCGTTTGCTGCGTTTTCCCGCGCCGCCAGCGCCGCCTCGATATCCTCCTTGGTAATGCGTCCCTGCGGACCCGATCCGACGATGCGCGTGTAGTCCAGTCCAGCCTCTTCGGCCATTTTGCGGGCCACTGGCGAAATCTTGACGCCTTCCCGCGACAGGGCCGAACCTGCCGCCGGTGTCCTTCCTGTCGCCGGTGCTCCCGGCGCGGCAGTCGCAGTCGTCACCGGCTCTGCAGCCGCCAGCGAAGCGGCCGCTTCCACCTGTGCAGCACCAGCTGCCGGCACCTCTGTTATCGTCTCGTTTGGTTGGCCTACCACACCCAGCACGGTACCGTAGGGAACGACGCCCCCCTCGGCTACGTCAATGCGCAGCAGGACGCCATCGGCCGGTGCTTCCACTTCCATCTCGATTTTTTCCGAGCTGATCTCGACGATGCCCTCCCCCTTTTTCACGGCATCGCCCACTCGTTTTTTCCAGGCGATGACGGTCCCCTCCACCATCGCCATGCCCAGTTTGGGCATAATCACTTCATGTGCCATGCTGATCTCTCCTCCCCCTGCTTCGACGTCACCCAAAAACGAGCCAGGAGCACCCGGCGCGGCTGCCGCACCGAACCGAATGCTCCTGGGCAAACAACCATGTACCGGTCCCGCTCACTCCCGCGATCAGGACGGCCAGCGGGCTTTTCCGCCATCGGGCAGCGATTACGTCACCGCCGCGATGGACGCGTCACCGATCAGTTCCGAGACGGCCTCCACCACTTTCTGGGGCGAAGGCAGATACAACTCCTCCAGGGGCGGCGAAAACGGCACCGGAGTATGCGGCGCGGTGATCCGCTTGATCGGCGCATCCAGTGTATCGAAGCCCTTGTCCGCCACCAAGGCCGCGATATCGGTCGCCACGCTGCAGCGCGGATTGGCTTCGTCGACCACGATCAGGCGATTGGTCTTGGCGACCGACGCGAGGATGGTGTCTTCGTCCAGCGGCGAAAGCGTGCGCGGGTCCACCACTTCTGCCTCGACGCCTTTTTGGGCCAGTCGCTCCGCCGCCTGCAGCGCCGTGTGGACCTGCTTGCCGATGGCCACGATCGTCACGTCGCTGCCGACCCGTTTGATGTCCGCCTTGCCGAGCGGCAGGGTGTAATACTCTTCCGGCACGTCACCGGTAGTGTTGTACAGGGTCTTGTCTTCAAAGAAAATCACCGGGTCGTTGTCCTCGATGGAAGCGAGCAGCAGCCCTTTGGCATCATACGGGGTGGACGGGACGACCACCTTGATGCCCGGGATGTGGGTAAACATTGCGTACAGGCTTTGGGAGTGCTGGGCGGCGGCGCTAAAGCCCGCGCCGTGCATGGTCCGAATCGTGACGGGCACCTGCGCCTTGCCGCCGAACATGTAGCGGAACTTGGCCCCCTGGTTCATCACCATGTCGAGACAGCTGCCGATAAAGTCGTTAAACATCAGTTCCGCGATCGGGCGCAGGCCGGTTGCCGCGGCTCCCATCGCAGCTCCGATAAAGCCGGCTTCCGTAATCGGCGTGTCCAGCACCCGCTCACGGCCAAACTCCTGCACCAGTCCCTTGGTCACACCGAGCACTCCGCCCCAGGCTTCGTCATCCTGCAGATGGTCCACCTGCGCACCTCCGGCCACGTCTTCGCCGAGCAGGATGACGTTTTCGTCAGCCCGCATGGCCAGCCTGATCGCTTCGTTGACAGCGGCAGAAAAGCTGATTTTTCTCGTCATGTTCATCCTCCTTTCTTAGTAGGACACGTACACGTCGGTCAACAGTTCGCTCGCATCCGGATACGGGCTTTCCTCCGCGAACCGGATCGCCGCCTGCACGGCTGCGTCCACGTCACGCTCGATGCCGTTGATCTCATCAGCCGTCAGCGTCTGCGTGGCAAGCAGGTGATTACGGAACAGGGCGATCGCATCCCGTTCGTTGAGATGTTCGGCCTTCTCTTCCTCTGTTTTGTACTTTTGGGCATCACCTTCAAAATGGCCGTAATTGCGGTAGGTAATGCACTCGATCAGCGTGGGACCTTCGCCTCTGCGGGCGCGGGCGATCGCTTCACCCGCCGCGCGGTAGACAGCCAGCACATCCTTGCCGTCAACGACCACGCCGGGCATGTTGTAACCGCTTGCACGATCAGCGATACGGGTGCAGCTTGAGGCGTATGTGAACGGGGTGGCCTCTGCATATCCGTTGTTTTCCGCCACGAAGACGACCGGCAGCTTCCAGATGGCCGCCAGGTTCAGTCCTTCATGAAACGTTCCCTGATTGTTGGCCCCGTCTCCGAAGAAACAGACGCTGACCGCGCCGCTCTTTTTCAGCTTGGCCGTCAGCGCCGCTCCGCAGGCGAGCGGGAATCCGCCTCCGACGATTCCATTTGCGCCGAGCATGCCTTTGTCCAGATCGGCGATGTGCATCGAGCCGCCCTTCCCTTTGCACAGGCCGGTGGCTTTGCCGTACAGCTCCGCCATCATGCCGTTCAGGTCACATTCCTTGGCGATGCAGTGACCGTGGCCGCGGTGCGTGCTGGTAATGCTGTCCTGCTGGTTCAAATGGGCGCCAACTCCTACCGCGATCGCCTCTTCTCCCGCGTACAGATGAACGAAACCCGGCAGTTTGCCCTGCCCGAACAGCAGGTGAACCGCGTCTTCAAACTTCCGGATCTCCACCATCTTGCGGTACATCCATCTCGCCTGTTCGCGGGACAGTACCTGTGCTTCCGCTTGTGTCGCTTTCATCGCTTACGCCTCCCATCGTGATTTGTCGGCAGCAAAAACCGCTCTTGCCTCCTGTCTGAATTGCAACCACCGTGCCAGCCGTTTACGTCTCGTGCAAACAGCAATCGGATGCGGATTTTTCCCTATTCCGCATATCCCCGCGTCCGCAGCGAGCGGCACCGGATGAGACACATTCCCAAATCGTCCCGTTTTGTCTCATGCGCTGTACGCGTGCGGACATAAAAAAACGCCGGTTCACAACAAACCGACGTTGCCGTTTCGCTCCTTCAACGAGGCAAGCGACCGTTTCGCGTCTGCTTCCAGCGAGGCGGGGCAGGCGCTCATCTCCTCCACCGTTCCCAGCCCTGCCAGCACGTCCCGCACCCGCCCGACAAATGCGTCTACGCCCCCGCTCATGCCCAGTTCGCTCAGGCTGGCCATGCGCTCCGGCACCACACGGGGAAAGGCGTCTGCCGGTGCACCTTTTCCAGCCATCCGGTAAAAGTCTCGCGCCGCTTCACCGTACGAGCAGCCGCTCCCTTCCGTCAGAACAAACGCCTGCACGATGACAGCGCGCGAGAGCCGCCTCTGGGCAATCCCGCAAAATTTGAGACCGTCGATGCTAAGATCGTACGAACCGGGACAGTAGGCTCCCTCCACTTCGCCTGTTTGCACCCGCTGTCCCGTCGTGCCAAGGACCGCTCGAATCAAGGCCGCCATGCGCTCGAAATGCGGTTCGGGGGTGAGATCATGGGCAGGCGCCTGCATGACCAAAGACAGGTTCACCACCCCGCCGTCGAGCGGAACCGCCGCTCCGCCCGAGTGTCTGACAGCCGTCTGGCACCCCCGCTCCCGCAGCAGTCGGACGGCCAGCGCTGCATTCGGCAGCTTGGCGTCCTGCGCTCCCAGCACCATCGCCCGCCGGTGCCTCCAGAGATGGACCAGCGGCGGCACCGCTTCTGTTTCCCGCGCCGCCAGCCGGGCGTATGCTTCGTCGATGCCAAACGGGATTAAAACGTCTCCGGTCTGGATGGATGCGGCCGTGTTCAGCATGCGGATGACAGGCATGTCATTCATTAGGTTCCTCCTTGCGCCTACAACTGATATTTTTTCAGCTTCCGGTAAAACGTGCTGCGCGGAATCCCCAGCATCTCCGCCGCCACGGAAGCGCTCCCGTTGCTCTTTTCCAACGCCCGGACGATCGCGTTTCGCTCCAACTGCTCCCGATACGTGAGCGGACGAGGGGAAGGGGATGGCGCTGCGGATTGCGGTGGCAGACCCAGAGAACATTCCGGCTGCACCGCCTCTAAAAGAAAGCGCTTCCATTCTTCGCGCGGCGACACCCTCATCCGTTCCAGCACGTTGAACAGTTCCCGGATATTCCCCGGCCAGTCATAGGCAAGCAATACCTCCATCACATCTGCCGGCAGTTCCAGCGCGAAGCCGTTCTGACTGCAATAGTGACGGATCAGAGACGGGATGTCTTCTTTTCGCTCCCGCAGCGGCGGAACCGTGATCGGCAGCACGTGCAGCCGGTAATACAAATCCTCCCGAAACGCTCCTTCCTTCACCAGTTGACGCAGGTTGCGGTGCGTGGCGGCGATGACGCGAACGTTCACCGAAATCTCCTCCGCACTTCCGATCGGGGTGACCTTTCGTTCCTGCAGCACCCGCAACAGCGCCACCTGCATCGCATGCGGTATCTCGCCGATCTCATCCAAAAACAACGTGCCGCCGTCCGCCTGAACAATCTTCCCGCTGTAACCGCGGCGCCTGGCTCCGGTAAAGGCGCCCTCGGCGTACCCGAACAATTCGCTTTCCATCAGCTCGCGCGGCACCGCTCCGCAGTTCACCGCCACAAACGGCCCCTCCGCCCGCGGACTGCTGTCGTGAATCGCCCGGGCGATCAATTCCTTTCCCGTGCCGCTTTCTCCGTAAATGACAACGGTGCCGTCCGATGGGGCAATCCGTTCGACTTCGCGCAGGGTAAACTGAAAGGCGCGGCTCGTGCCTGCCTCTCCGCGAAACCGAACTCGGGAAACGGCACGGCCGGTTGCCTGCTGCTGGAACCCGGAGATGGCACTGTCGGTTGCCTGCTGCAGGAGCCCGGAGACGGCACGGCCTGTCCCGTGCAGATGGACCCGGGACTCGCTGCGGAGCAGTTCGATCCGGTAACCGATCAGCCCTCCGTGCCTGAGCGAGTACAGGGGAATCTGAATGCCTTCCCGAAAGCCGGATTCCCGCACCTGTTCACGGGGCGCTTCAGCCCAGCCGCGCATCGCCTGCCGGACGCTGCGGCTGGCGTACACCACCCGCTGATCCTGATTGCAGACCACCCAGAGGCGCTCTTCTTCGTCCGGCTCCTCCACCGCCAACCGCATCAATTCCAGGTCATCCCGCTGCCGCTCTTTCATCCACTCCTGCTCGATCAAGAAAGCCAGCGAAGAGACCGTGGCCATCATCTGGGGATGGCTGCGGGCCAACGGAGCGGAAACATCCACCACCCCGATCAAGGTTCCGTTTCCGTCCCGGATCGGTGCCGCCGAACAGCTCCAGGAGTGAGACGCGACGGAGTAGTGTTCCGTACCGTTGACCATGATCGGCTCGCCCGCCATGAGCGCCGTGCCGATCGCATTGGTTCCCACCTCGTCCTCCGTCCAGCGCACACCTTCCCGAAAATTGATGGCGTGCGCCTCCTGAAGCGTTCGCTGTTCTCCCTGCATGCTGAGCACGTAGCCCTCCGGATCGATCACCAGGGCAATCATCCCGACATCGCGAATAAACGGAGACAGCCTGCTGATCTGCGGCAAGGTCAACTCCAGAAGGCGGCGGTTTTTTTCCTTTTGCAGTTCCCAGGCTTCCCCCTTCAGGACCTTCCTCCCTTTTCCTTCGTACGGATTGACTTTCCCGATCTTGCAACGATGCCACGATTCCGAGATTCGTTTGTTGAGTCGCGCCGAGTCCAATACGCCTTCTTGAACAAAACGTTTCCACATGCTGAGCGAAACGCTTTCCTCAATCATGCATCCTCCACCCTCCGCTCCTCAATTCTGTCCCGCTGCCTTAACAATATATTGAATTTTCTGTTTTTTCAAGAAGTTATCCAGTTAGAAGCGAAGGTGAGAACCGAACAGCACCGAGCCACTCAAAAACGGCCGACTTCTCTACGAAAGGCGGCCGTATCTCCTTACAGCAGTCGCGAAATTGCATCCATCACCTGTTCTTTTTGAAACGGCTTGACGAGAAAGTCCCGCGCGCCTGACTTCATCGCTTCCAGCACTTTCTGACGGTGGCCGATCGCAGAGCAGATCAGCACCCGTGCCTCCCTGTCGTACGCCAGAATCTCCCGCATCGCCTCGATGCCCTGCATCTCGGGCATACTGATGTCCATGGTGACGATGTCCGGTTTCAGTTCCTTGTACTTGGCAATCGCTTCTATCCCGTTGGCGGCTTCCCCGCACACCTCATGCACGTCGCCGACCATGTCGGCCAGCATCCGCCTCATAAACGCCGCGTCGTCCACAATCAACAAACGGGCCACGCACTTTTTCCCCCTTGAACCGTCTCGCACTTTCTCTTTTTACTTTTACAAAAAACGCGAGACTTGTCCACGAAAGAAATTGGCTGTTTTTGTCGAACTGCCCGTTATGTCCGTTATCGACCGGTGGTAAAACCGATCGGCTGTTCCGCCTCTCCCGCAGTGGCCAGCGGGCTGTCCGGTTTCGGATGGGGCGTCGTCTCGCCGATCTCCGGTATTTCCACCTGCGTGAACTCGTCCGGGATGTCCACCTGGGGAATTTCCACAATCTCCTTTTCCATGATATCCTCCTTTGCCCAACGTATTGCCGGTGTCATCGGCGCTCCCCGTTATCGTTCCCCGAGCGGCCGCGCCCCATTCCCCGCCGCATGTTTTACCCGGCAGGACATGCGCATCGCCACACCTGCACCATTTTGCTCCGCCCCTTCTCTTTTTTTCCAAACAGAGGATTTTTGGCCTATGTTGTAGAAGTGTGTTCAATTACGTTTGTTTTTTAGGGAGGATCGAGTCATGCCCAAACTGCAGCCGTTTTCCGCCCTGTTCGTGGGTCTGGTCATCGCCCTGCTCCTGTTGATCACCAGCCAGTTTATGACCAGCATGACACACCTGCAGCAGTTCAACCAAACTGGGAATGCCAAGCACAAGCTGCGGGTGGCGCTCCTTTTGGAAGGGCCCACGTACGACCAGGGTTGGAACAGCAGTGCGCTGGAGAGCCTGACGGAATTGAAGAAAACGTACGGGTTTTCCCTGGAAGTCGCCAGCAATCTGAAGCCGGAACAGATTACCGCCGTGACGCAGCAGTACGCCTCCAACGGCTATGATCTGATCTTCGGTCACGGTGTCATTTTTTCCGAGCCGTTCACCCAGATCGCTCCCCTCTACCCGGAGACGCGTTTCATCTCCTTTAACGGGGAAGCGGTCCACCCCAACCAGACGACCATCTGCTACGATATGAAACCGGCCGGCTATCTCGTCGGGAAACTGGCCGCCACCATGTCCAAGACCCGCAAAGTCGGCTATATCCTGACGGACAAACCGACCGAGTACAAGCAGTTGGAAGGTTTCCAGGAGGGGGTCAGAAACACAAATTCGCGCACGCAGCTAATCGTCGAGAAAGTGCCTGATTTCAACGACGTGGAGGGTGCCACCCGGGCCGCCAAAAGCATGATTGCCAAAGGTGTGGACGTGATCTACACGACCGGCGACAGCTACAATCTGGCGGTCATCACGGAAGCGCAGCGGGCCAACATCTACGCCATCGGCTACATTGCCGACCAGCGCTACATCGCCCCCAACCACGTGCTCGCCTCGTTGATTCAGGACGTCCGGCAGTGCTACCGAACCCTGATGGCCCAGTACACCGCCGGCACGCTTCCTTCCGGTACGGTCACCTACGGTCTGGCCGAGGGCGTAAATCGGTTAAGCACGTTTGGCCCGATGGTGCCGCCGGAGGTACGCGCCGAAATGCAGCAGGAATTTGAACGCCTTACTCATCATCGCCAGCAATAGGTGGAGGATTATCTACATGTCTCCGTTTCGAAACTTAGGGTTTCAGAAAAAAATGATGCTCAGTTACCTTGTCATGATGCTTCTGATCGGCTGTGTCACAACGTTGTTCAGCTACCAGATGACCAAAGTCACCACGGACGAGACACACCTGACGCAAAACGTGCTGCCGCAGGCGAGCAGCCTGCTTGACATCAAAAACCAGATGTACATGAAAACGTATGCGCTGAAAATGTACACCATCACCCGAGAGCCGTCCTATCTGGACGAGTACTACACCAACCTGATTGACACGTCGCGCTTCGAATCCATCCCCAAGACAGACACCAACAGCGACTTGTTTGCCATCATTGAATCTATTAGTGAACTGGATTTTCTGTTCTTGAACAAAATCAACCCGTTGCTGAAAGCCAACAACGTGGAGGCGGTCAGCTACGTCCTCACCCAGGAAGTGCAGCCGCACATCGACAAGTTGGAAAAGCAGCTCACCTTTTCGCTCAACCGGCTGGAATTCCAGACGAACAAGGAGTTTCAGCGGACCAACGAGAGCCTGAAAGTCTCCCTCATCCTCACCTATTCAGTCTCCGTGGCCGCCATTCTGTTTGGACTGTTCTGCACGTTCTACTTCCGCAAGGAGCTGCTCCGGCCGATCCAATCGCTGATCCAGCAGGTGCGCAAAGTGTCCAAAGGCACGTTCGGGCAGCAGATCATCTACAGCACCCGGGATGAGTTTTACGAGCTGGCCCAGGAGTTCAACCGGATGTCGAGAAACATCGCCCGCCTGTTTCAGCAGGATGAAGCCCGCCGCCTGGTACTGGAAGAGGAGAAAAACGTGCGCGAGCAGATCCTGAACTCGCTGCCGGTCGGGGTCATCACTCGCCACTATCACTCTGCCTGGGTGCACATCAATCAAAAGGCGAACGAACTGGTACAGCTGGACAAGAACTACTTTCCGCAGACCGACGATCCCTCCGTCTGGGAACAATCGCCGGATACGGACGAGGCGCCGTGGTTTGAAAACCGGAAGATCACCCTGTACAAGCAGGATGGCAGTTCGTTCACCGCGCTGGTCTCCTACGTGCCGCTGCGAAACCAGCACAACCGGGAGGCAGGGTGGATGGTCACCTTTACCGACATCACGGAACAGGAAAAGGTGCAGGCGTACCTGCACCAGTCGGAAAAGCTGGCCATGGTCGGCCAGTTGGCAGCCGGTGCCGCCCACGAAATCCGCAACCCGTTGACCGTCATCTACGGCTTTATTCAACTGCTCCAGCAGCGCCTCCCCGACGAGGAGCGCGACCGCCACTACCTGCCGCTCATCCTGCAGGAGATCGAGCGGGTCAACAAAATCGTGACGGAACTGCTGATGCTCTCCAAGCCGTCACAGCCCAACTACCGGGAAGTGGCGCTGGCCCAGGTGCTGGACTCAATTCTTCCGCTGATCAAGGCGGAAGCGACGCTGCACGGCATCGAAATCGTCGACCTCTGCGACAAGGAGACACGCATGCCGGTGGACGTGGAACAGCTGAAACAGATTTTGCTCAACCTGATGAAAAACAGCATCGAAGCGATGCGGCAGGGCGGCGTCCTCACCGTGGAAAACCGGGTGGACGAGAATTATGTGAACATCCACATCCGCGACACCGGCGAAGGCATCCCGCCAGAGCATCTGAACCGGATATTCGACCCGTTTTTCTCGCTCAAGGAAGACGGCACCGGACTGGGTCTGCCGATCACCCGGCGCATGGTGGAAAACCACGGCGGAGACATGCGCATCTTCAGCAAAGTGGGAGAAGGCACGGAAATCGTCATTTCCCTCCCGATCCAGCCGCGCGCCCTCGAGGGCAGCGCTTAATCCCGGGCAACGCTGTCCAGCCAGGCAAACATCCGCCGGGTGTACGTCTCCATCCGCTCTCCCTGGAACAGGTGGCTGGCTCCGTCCACCAGCCACAGCTCACAGGGTTTGCCGCACCGCTGCAACGCGTCCGCCAGGCGAATGGCGTGCTCCACTCCCACGTTTTGGTCTTCTGTCCCGTGGATGATCAGCACGGGGCAGGCAATCTCCGCCGCCCGGTAGACGGGCGACCGCCAGCGGTACGCCTCCGGCTGCTTGCGCGGGTGGCCGACGACGCGGCGAAGCATGCGCCGCAGGTCAACTCGCTCCTCGTAGGTGAGAAACAGGTCGCTGACCCCTCCCCACACCACCGCCGCGCGAATCCCGGGACACTCGATCGCTGCCAAGAGCGACATGATCCCGCCGCGGGAAAACCCGTAGACGCTGATCCGCGTCCGATCCACGCCCGGCATCGCCCGCAGCAGCTCGTAGGCGGCGAACACATCGTGCCGGTCCTCGCCGCCGAACTCGTCCCGTCCCTCGCCTCCTTCGTTTCCGCGGTAGTGCGGAGCCAGCACCACGTATCCAAACGACGCCAATTGGCTGATCCGCTCAGGCCTCACCTTCCCGACGCCCTTGATGCCGCCGCGGCAGTAGAGCAGCGCCGGAAGTTCCGCCGCTTCTGCATCAGGAACAGCCAGAAGCGCTTTGACGCGCAATCCCTGGCTGAGATAGGTGACGGTGTACAGCCGGACGCCCGGTTGGACCGGCAGTTCGGGCTTCAGCTCCAGGAACGGCGCGCACGCCATGTTGCCTCCTGTTTGCACACGGACTCCTCCTCGTCTCCTTCGTCTTGCATTAAGATGCCCCGTTTTGCCTCCTACGCCTGGATGGGCATGGCGAAAATGCAAAAAGGGAAGAAGGGACGGTAACCGGTCCTTCTTCCCGATATGTCAAACCAGTATCAACAAGGCTTAATAGCCGCGTTTTGCGTTCTTTTTGTTGATGGTAGCAAGGTTCTCTTCGCTGTGCTTCAGCCAACGCTTCAGTTTGTCCTCGAAGGAAGCAGAGCTGTCACGTCTTGCGTTTCCTCCGCGGTCTCCTCCGCGATAGCCACCGCCACGGCGCTCGTCGCGATCGCTGCGCTCCGGCGCAGGCAGTGCAGCGCGAACCGAAAGCGAGATTTTGCCTGCATCATCAATGGAGAGTACTTTTACCTTCACCTGATCTCCCACGGAAAAGTGATCGTTAATGTCCTTAACAAAACCGTTTGCTACTTGGGAAATGTGGACCAGCCCCTGCTCGGTTTCGCTGACTGCTACGAACATCCCAAACGGTTTAATCGCTGTCACTTTTCCCTCGATGATGCTTCCCACTTGTACTGCCATTCAGTTTGCACTCCTTTTATCATTTCCCAAAAATGTAAGAGAACCTCTACCAGAAGCCTCATTTCATAAGTATAACAGAGAAATTCAAATACTGAAAAGCCTAATCTTTTGCCGAAGCACACCGGCCGGCAGAGGTGAAAAACGATGGAAAAAGATGCAGGGAAGGACGCCTGGGTGCGTGTCCGATCCCCCTGTATTAGGATGGATGAGCTGCTCATCTTTTATCACGCCGTTTTTGTCCGGGCCACGCCCGCGCAAGCACGATCAGCAGCAGCATCGTGCACGCGCCGCTGGCATCCAGCACCACGTCAGCCACCTGTCCCGTCCTGTCCGGGGTAAAAGTTTGATGCCACTCGTCCAGCACTGCCACCGCCAGCGTCAAAAATGCGCTCCACGGCAGTGCGACCGCAAACGGTGCGAAGCGGCGCAGCACGCGGTACCCGGTCAGGGCGAGCAGGGCAAATGTGGCAAAATGGGTTCCTTTGCGGAGGAAAAATTCAATAAACCCGTCAATGCCGCTTGCCTCTACGCTGATCTCCTGTTTTCCGTAGCGAAACGACACGTCCTTCAGACGTTCGCCCACCGCTTGTTCGTCAATGAAGCGGGAAATGGTTCCGCGCATGTCTTGTTTGTAGTAAGGCTGGGACGACGAAACGTACAAGCCGGCCAATATGGCGACCAGCAGCAGCACGTCCAACAGCCGAACGAATGTCTTCACGCTCTTCTTCCTTTCGCGGGAATGTTCCGCTTTCATTGTACCAGGAATCCGCCCGTCGCACGCCTGCAAAATGTCACGAATGGGCGTCGCGCGCCGTCACCGGCAGCGGTTGAAAATCCTCTTCGGTCAGCTCGTGCCTGTCCCGTACGGTGACGGCCTCCTCCCCCTTTGCCACTTGAACTATTTCCTGCCGTTGTCGCATGCGCGCATCCCGGCGGCGGACCTGTTCATTTTCCCACCAGGCACGCAGCCGGCTGCGCAGTTCCGCCAGTGACAATCCGGCGCGATTGGCCAACCTCTGCTCAGTGGCGTGCTGCATCGCCGGCACAAGGACGAGAACGGCATAGGCGGCCAGGAGCAGACCCGTCAACAGCGCGACAGCAAACGAGGCGTGAAGGGCGGCGCCTTCCATCCACCCGGCAGCCAGCGGCAGACAGGCGGCAGCCGTCGCCGCCAAAACGCACACCAGCGGCCGGATCGCCCGGACTGTCCCGACACGAATCCCTTTGAGGACGGAGGGAGCAGCGTCCGCGCGGAACAATTCGTCCAGATGGATCAACGCCTGCTGTGTCATCACGGCACAGACGGCAGCGATGCCGTACACGCCCATCAGGTTGAGCGGCCGATCCAGCCAGAGCAGCCCGACCGTCACCCCTCCGGCCAAAACGGGCAGCAGCGCGAGCGCCACCATCCCTTGCCGCATCCGCCGGTAAAGAAGCAGACTGCACAGAAGCACTGCGGCCGCCGCCACGGCTACTGCCAGCAACCGTCCGGCCGTATCCTTTTTGTTTGCTTCCGCTTCTTCCAGCTTGTCCCATTCGCTTGCATTGAGGATCTCGTATCCTTCCGGAATCGTGAATATCTCCTTCATGTTGTCAGGGATCACATACGACAAGCTCCTGATTCGATCTTGCATGGAAACGGCACTGCTCAATTTGATTACGTACATGCCGTCCACGCGGCGATAGACGGGCGGTTCATCGACAATTGTCCATTCCGTCAGGTCACCCAGACGGACGGCTCCCTGCGGCGTGCGAATCAGGATCTGTTTCACCTGGTCGGGATGCTCCATCCACTTGTCGGGGAAGCGGGCGGTTACCGGTACCGCCCCGTTGTCTCCGTACAGGGTTCCGGCCTGCTGCTTTCCAAGATAGGTGGCCAACTGCCGCTTGATCTCCTCCTCCGTCACGCGGTAGCGGACGAGCATCTCCGGTCTGGGGCGAATGGCGATATACGTCCCCGTATCGCCTTCGCCGAGGCGCTCGTCGGTGATGATCTCCCGCCCGTCTTTGTCCGTCCACCGCAGCTCCTGCAGGTAGGCGACCGTCTGGGAGGCGATCTCCCGGACTGTGTGCAGGGACGGCCCTTTTACATAAAATTCCAACCTCGTCTTCTGGTCCTCTGAAAGCACGACGGCAAACGGATCGGTGCCGGGGATCTCCCGAAGTCGTTTGTCCAGCTCTTTTTCCAGTTCCGTCGGCGTCCGGGTCCAGCGGCTCTTGTCAATCAGTTTCAGATGAAAGGTAAGCCGCTCCCGACTGGCTGTCGTGTACAGGTCGCGCACTTCTTCCAGTCCGGAAAGACGCTCTTCCGCCACCCGGGCGGCTTGAATCGCCTCATCCAGCGTGCTGCCCTTGACCATCTCCAGCGACAGCGTCTTCTCCTGTCCATCGATATCCCCGTACGGTTCGGTCAGGACAAAGGCGTCCAACAGCACGACGGCCAACAGCGAGAGGGCCACGGTAATCCCGTACGGCAGAAAGCCCTGGTTGACAGAGCGCTCCCACCGGTTCTTCAGGAAGCGGCCCACCCTGCCGCCCAGCAGGCTGCCCGCCAAATGCTTCCGCTCTGCGGCCGGTCCAGCGGCCGCGCCGCCGGTCAGCCATTGAGCGGCCTGCACCGGCACGATAAACCCGTACACCAGAAGCATGGTCAACGTCCCCAGCGTAAGAACCGGCAGTGCGTCATATAAAAGAGGCAGGTCGGCTGCTTTGACAAAGTCGGTCACCATCAGCACGCACCAGCCGGCGGCACAGACGACGACAGCCAGCAGCAGCGGCTTCAGCAGAGACCATGCCTCGCGCAGGCCGAGCACCGGCGACAGCTGCCCCGCTCCGGCCAGCCGATGGATCAACGCCGCTGCCGCCCCGACGTACAGCAGAGCAAAGACGGCTGTCGGGCCGAGCGAGGTCAACGTCAGCGGCACACCAATCAGCCACATGCCGCCCAACAGCGCTCCCAGCGACAGACATGCCGCGTACAGCATCAGCAGGGCGGCCATCGCACTGCGGAGCCATACGCCAAGCATCACTGCCGCCCCCAACCCGGCCACGGCCACAAGCCAGCCGATGTCGCGCAGCGCCGCCGTCAACGCCTGTGACCGGTCTTCCACCAGATCCAGCGTGTACCTGCCCGCTGCCTGTTCGTTCCACTCAGCCACGGCCTGCGCCACTTTGGCCCGGATGGCGGGAACCTGGGCCGCTTCCGTCGCGAAGACGCTGATCCCCACCGCCGGTTCGCCGCGATAGAGTGTCACCTCTTCCCCTCTGCTCCCCCGCAAATCGCGCACCTCGGCCAGTTCTTTCAGCGGCACGTATCCCTTCTCCGTGGCGATCAGCTTTTGGGCCAGCTCCTGTGGGCCTGACAGTTGGCCCTTCCACTGGAAAGCGGTCCGCTCACCGCCGGTTCCGACAGCGCCCACCTGCTCGTCCGCGCCGACGCCGCGCAGCTGTCCCAGCACATCCCCCGGAGTCAGGCCGTAGGTTAGCAGCATGGAGGGGCGAAACACCAGCTCCACCTCTTCCCGGACGCTGTGGTCCTCCACCTCCACGCGGGCTACGCCCGGGATGGAGGCCAGTTTGTCATGCACCGCGTAGCGGGCCGCGTCGGCCAGTGCCTGCACGTCCGCACCGTGCAGCAGATAACGGCCGATCTGATTGTCGGCCAGGTTGGCCTGGCTGAGACGCCAGCCGCTTATCGGCAACCGCGCTGTCGTCTCTTGCAGTTTCTGCTCCAATCGGCCTTTGTAGGAGCTGGCCGGCCGTCCCGCCGTCTTGACTGTGAGCGTCGCCCCTCCCGATCGGGATTCGGCGCTGATGTGCACCCCGGCGTCCAGTTCGCGGACTGCATTCTCCACGGGACGGGTCACAGACTCGTCCACGGCTTCCGCCGACATGCCGGGAGCCTCCAGGGCAATGACGTACTCCGGCAGGGGGCGGTCGGGAAACAGCGCGACATCCATCCTGGAAAGGGCGCCGACAGTCAGCAGGCAGCAGACGAGCGCCAGCAGCCCGGCCAGCGTCGGCAACGTCGAAGTGTAAGTGCGTTTACTCATCGGCCACTTTCACCACCTCACCGTCCGCCACATAGGAGAGTCCGGAACTGACGATCATATCGCCCGGCTTCAGCCCTTCCAGGACTTCATAATGGGGGCCGTACACATTGCCCACCTTGACGGGTGTTTTCCTGACCGTGTTCTCCTCGATCACCATGACGTAGTGGGATTCTTCGGAGATGCCGACACTGCTCGCGGGCACCAGCACTCCCCCGCTCGGCTTCACCTGATAGCGGCAGGTGACGGTCATACCCCCTTTCCAGACGTGCTCCCGGCCGCTGATTGTCACCTCTACCGGATACGTGCCGGTTCCGGCGTCGATCACCGGCGCCACGAAGCTGACTGTCCCCTCCGTCTCCGTACCGTCCGGCGCTTTTACCGTCACCGTTTTGCCCACGGCAAAATTGCTGATTTGCTCACCGGTCACCTGCAGCTTGACCAGCCAGCCTGAGGTGTCCACCAGGCGCATCACCTCGCTGCCCGGCCCCGTCTGCTCCGACTCCGCCTGCGATATCGACGCCACCACGCCCGAAAACGGCGCCTTCAACACGGCGTCCGCCGCCTCTTGCCGGGCCCGCTCCAACTGTACTCTGGCCTGCTGCACTTCGGCGTTGGCCTCTTCCACGTCCAGCTTGTCCGCTCCCTTCAGCAGATTGTCGTAGCGGATCTGCTTCTCCTCCAGGTCCAGTTTCGCCTGTCGCTCGCGGAGAGCCAGGCTGTCCAGCTCCTCTTTGGAAATGGCGCCGTTGGCGTAAAGCAGCTTTCCGCGCGCGTGCTCTTCCGCCGCCTGGGCAGCCGTCTGCCTGGCCTTTTCAAGCTGTATCTTCTGCGCCTCCACCTCGTGCTGCTCCGGCCCCTGCAACGCCTTTGCCCGACGAATGGCGGCACTGGCCACCTGCCCCTGGGCCGCGTTCACCTCCTGCTGCCACACGGACGTGTCGAGTGTGGCCAATGTCTCTCCCTGCTTGACCACACTGCCCTTTTTTACAAAAATATTGGCAATCCGGCCCGATCGGCCAAACGAAAGCGGCAGTTCCTTGAGCGGGGCCACCACACCGGCGATCTCCTGGGTCATGCCGTCATGCTGTTCGACCGTGTAGGCTTTCACCGTCTTCACCTTGATCACGCTTTCTTCTTGCAGGCGCTTCAGGTTTTCCACGCTTTTCTCCAGTTTTTCGCACCCGGCAATCAGCAGGGCAGCGAGGGAAAGCCCGATCCATTTCTTCATTCCATCAACCCCTACCCCGGACTCGATATGTCGAAACATGAAACATAAACAGAAAATGGGACAATTAGTACAAAATAATTTTACCGAAAGGATTCTACTTGCGCCACTTTTCTGTCGATTTTTACGATTCTTTACTTTACGTCTGCCACCGCGCCTTGTCCTCTTGGGCAAACAGGCGGAATTCCCCCCTTCTTTTCAGCCGATCGCCACTTCTGGTAAGATGGAGGTAGCCCGATTTTGTCAGCGCTTTCACGCGTCGCTTTTTCTCAATATTTCGAATGGTGGGAGTGAGCTTCATGGCAAAGATCTACTCGTCCTATGCGGAAATCGTGCAAGACATCCACGACGGTGCCACCTTGCTGGTCGGCGGTTTCGGTCTGGTGGGCATCCCGGAGAACCTGATCATCGCACTTCGCGACAAGGGCGTGAAGGACCTCACCGTCGTCTCCAACAACTGCGGCGTCGACGACTGGGGGCTTGGTCTTCTGCTCAAGGAAAAGCAGATTAAGAAAATGATCTCGTCCTACGTGGGGGAAAACAAGGAGTTTGAGCGGCAGTTCCTCTCAGGAGAACTGGAAGTGGAACTGACGCCGCAGGGGACGCTGGCTGAACGTCTCCGGGCCGGCGGGGCCGGCATTCCCGCATTCTACACACCTGCCGGCGTCGGCACCCCGATCGCCGAGGGAAGGGAAACCCGCGTGTTCAACGGCAAGGAGTACCTGCTGGAACACGCCATCACCGGCGACTTCGCCCTGATCAAGGCATGGAAGGCGGATAAGATGGGCAACCTCGTCTACCGCAAGACGGCCCGCAACTTCAATCCGATGATGGCCGCCGCCGGGAGAATCACCATCGTCGAAGTGGAAGAAATCGTCGAGACAGGTGAGCTGGACCCCGATCAGATTCACACCCCCAGCATTTACGTGCAGCGTTTGATCCAGGCTCCGTCGTTTGAAAAACGGATCGAACGACGCACGGTGCGGCAGTAATTCCAGCAAAAGGAGGATGCAGTGATGGCTCTTACGCGTGAACAGATTGCGATGCGCGCCGCCCAGGAAATCGAGGACGGCTTTTATGTGAACCTGGGGATCGGCATGCCCACCCTCGTCGCCAACTACATTCCGGAGGGCAAAACAGTCGTGCTCCAGTCGGAGAACGGCCTGCTCGGCATCGGTCCCTATCCGACGGAAGACGAAATCGACCCCGACCTGATTAACGCCGGCAAGGAGACGGTCACCGCCATACCCGGCGCCGCCTACTTTTCCAGCGCGGAGTCGTTTGCGATGATCCGCGGCGGCCACATTGACCTGGCCATCCTCGGCGCGATGGAAGTCTCTGCCGCAGGCGACCTGGCCAACTGGATGATCCCCGGCAAAATGGTCAAGGGCATGGGCGGCGCGATGGACCTGGTCCACGGTGCAAAGCGGATCGTCGTCATCATGGAGCACGTCAACAAACACGGTGATCCGAAAATTTTGAACGAATGCGCCCTGCCGCTGACCGGCAAACGGGTGGTGAACCGGATCATCACCGACCGCGCCGTGCTGGACGTCACCCCGGACGGCCTGGTGCTGAAAGAGGTGGCGGAAGGCTACACGCCGGAAGACATTCAGGCGTGCACGCAGCCAAAACTCATCGTCTCCCCCGACTTGAAAACAATCACGCCATGAAGAAAACACCCGTGTGAAAACAAACCGGCCTCGTCCCTTCTCAAAGGACGGAGCCGGTTTTTTGTTTGGTGCTGAATCGCTTCCCGCCCGGGAAACCGTTTATAATACAAGGAGTAAACAATCTTGACCGAGAGGAGATTCACCATGTCCAATACGCTTGGCTGCCTCGTCCTGCACGGTTTTGCCGGCGATATCCGGGATGTGATGCCGCTGGCGAAGACACTGCGTGAAGCGGGCTACCATGTGGAGTGCCCCACCCTGGAAGGACACGGCTTGGGCCGACGGCAGCTGGCCAAAAGCACCCGGCACGACTGGCTGCGCTCCGCCGATGAAGCGTACAAACGGCTGGCCATGCGTGCCGACCCGATTGTTGTCATCGGCTTTTCCATGGGCGGCCTGCTCGCCATTCACGTCGCCCACCGTCATCCCGTCCGCCTGTTGGTTACGATCAATTCCCCGTACCATTACTGGGAGGTGCGGCAGGCCCTGCGCAATCTGCGCGACGATTTCTCCACCCATTCCCGCCGCTACATCAACGGCCTGGTTAACATTCCGCTGCGCAGCATGCTGCAATTTCGCCGCTTGCTGAAAGAGACAAAGCCGCTCTTGCCCGACATCCGCGTCCCGTACGTGCTGCTGCAGTCGAGACGGGACGATACCGTGCGGCCATCCAGCGCGGAGCATCTGGCCAACAGCGTTGCCCCCGAGGCAGGCGCCCGCATCTATTGGTACGACAACTCCGGCCACATGCTGCTGCACAGTCCGGACCGCGACGACGCGATCGCCCGCATCCTGGAGGCGATTCGGGAACACGGCTCGGCGTAAGTAAACAGCGCGGACGGTGAATCCGAGCAAGCCCTGTACGAAACCGGAAGAAGCGGAACGTACGAGAAATGGCAAATGGCCGTCCAATCGGTTGGCGATTCAATCCACTATCTTGTTTTCTCCGGCTTGTTCTCTCCGGCCGCATGCGCCTGCCCCGCCCGCCCGGACCAGGCGGCCGCCATCGCCAGCAGGAAGGCGGCAGTTCCTGCGTACAGTCCGTTCAGGCCGAACCAGCCGTCTGCCCAAAACGCGAGCAGCGGTCCAGCGGCGGCGCCGAGATCGGTCACCACCGAGTAACACGTCAGCAGCTGCGCGCCGTTGGCCTGCCGGGACGCTTCGTCTGCCGCCAGCGTGTCCATCACGGTAGTGAGCACCGTGCCGGTAAGCTGTATCCCCAAAAGCACGCCCAACCAGAGCGCAAAGGGCAGCGGCACTGCTGTGAGGCCGAACAACACCGCAGCCGCCAGCACCGCCCCGACCAGCATCCGCCGCCGTCCGCAGCGGTCCGACCACCTGCCGAACCACGGCGCCGCCCACGGTTCCCAGACCCAGCGGGCTCCCTGCACCACGCCGGCGACGACGGCTGAGCCCACCACCATCCCGCCGATCACCGCAAACGGCTGCCGAAGATCGATCAAGCGGCTCAGTGTGGAAACCAGTATGCCTTGGTAGCACATGGCGACAAACATTCCCGAGGCCATGGTCAGCGCGACACTCCCCGTCCAGCAAAGCTGCGGCCGCACCGCTGCGGCGGACGCATCGCCGCTCTGTCCGGTAAAGGATGCGGGGATGAAGGCAAAAACGAGGACAAACGCCACCAGCGACACCCCCGCCAGCAAAAAGGACGTCGTCCGCAAGCCCACCCAGGCGACCAGCAGCGGGCCGGCCAGCATGCCGACCAGGCTGCCCAGCCGGAACAGTCCGTTGTACAGCCCCATGAAATGGCCGCGATTCCCGTCGTCGGAGACGCTGACGATCAACGAATAGGCACCCAACCGCAAGAAGGTCCAGGCCGCTCCCCAGAGACAGCACATCAAGAGCCACAGCCAAAATCCCTGAAACCCGTACGAGGCTGTCGTCACGAACGCCAGGAACACGGCGATCGCCAACCCCGACCGGCCGCCTGTCCGCTCATACCATTTGCCGATCAACGGCCCCAGCGGCACCCGCACCAGCCGGTTGACCGAGAGCAACACACCTACCTGCCAGAGCGCGTCCAGTCCCGCCTCCCGCCAATAGAGCGGAAGCGCCACGTACAGCACGGAATCACCGAGCACGCACATCGCTGTCACGAGAGCCAGTGCCATAACCTGTGTCTTGCCGTGTTTGCCTTCCATCGCAATCTCCTTTGCCGGAACAAATCTATATGCTTTACACTACAAAGGAGACTGACAAAAATCCAATACATATTGGCACCCGACTCATAAGCAATCCTTATGAATGGAGGAAAATCATGAACCTTCACGCGCTGCGCATCTTCGTGGAAGTGGCGGCACGGGGCAGCGTGACCGGCGCGGCCGATGCGCTCTCCATCAGCCAGCCGGCCGTGACCGCGCACATCCGCAAACTGGAACGGGATCTCGACATCAAGCTGCTCACGCCGCAGGGACGAGGCATTGCGCTCACTCCCGAAGGACGTTTTTTGTATGAGAAAGCCCGGCGGATTTTTGACTGGGAACGGGAGATCGAGTCCCAATTGGAGGAGATCAAACAGGGCAAGCGGGGAAAGCTGCGGGTGGCGTCCACTTTTCTCCCCTCCCATTACCTCCTGCCCAAATGGCTGGCCGCCTACAAACAGCAGCACCCGCAGGCGGACGTGGAAATCCGCGCCGGAAACTCGAAGCAGTCGCTGGAACGTCTGCTCCGCTGTCAGGCGGACCTGGCCGTGGTCACCAACGAGTCGTGGGACGAACACCTGCCCATCCGGCGTCGGCACATTACGGATGTGGCCTTTTGGTTTATCGTCCCCGCCGGTCATCCGTTTGCCGGCCGGACGGTTTCATTGGCAGCGCTGATGCGGGAGCCGTTTTTGCTGCGGGAAAAGGGCAGTTCCACGCGGGAGAGGCTGTTTTCCCTCTGCCGCGAGCACGGCGTCGCTCCGCCGAAAGCGGGCCTTGAATACCACGGCCTGTTCGAATCCATCCAGTCCGTCAGGGCGGGGTACGGCTCGATGCTGGCACCGGAACCGTCCGTCCGTGAACTGGTGGAACGAGGCGAAGTGGGGCGAGTGCTGGTCGACGGTGTGACGATCAAACGGCCGATCTACATCTGCACCCGCGAGGAGGATGATGCCCTGCGCCCTGCGGCCGCCCGGTTTCTGGAGATGATCCTGCCGCCCTGCATGCAGACGTGAGGATGAGAGGCGAGTCGCCGTCGTCCCAATCAAAAAAAGAATTGATTGATTATTAAAAAGAGTTGATTGATTCGTTGTTATTGTTACAATGGATACAATGCAAAATGATTGGTCGCCGCAACATGTCTGCTTAAACTGGGGGGATTCCAATGGAACATTATGCGTTGTTCGTGCTTATGTCGATCCTGCTGATCATTCTGCCTGGCCCCGATACCGGCGTGGTGACGCAAAACACTGTTTTCCACGGCCGTTCAGGCGGGATGAAAACGGTTCTGGGCAGCACGTCCGGACTGCTGATCCACACGCTGGCCGTTGTCTGCGGCATATCGGCGATCCTGGTGAAGTCCGCGTTTCTCTTTTCCATCATCAAGTACGTCGGGGCCGTCTACCTTCTCTACCTGGGAATTACGTCGTTGTGGTCGCTTCGGAATCAGAAAACCGCGGCTGTTGAGCAGCCAGATGCCAAGCATCAGAACAAATCCCCCTTTCTGCAGGGATTTTTGACCAATGTGCTCAATCCGAAAGTGGCTGTCTTCTTCCTGACATTCCTTCCGCAGTTTGTAACGCCCGGCAGCTACGCGTTTCTGCAATTCCTCGCCTTGGGTTTGACTTACACACTGCTTACGGTCGCATGGTTTTTCCTGTACGTCCGGTTCATTGACCGGCTGCGCGCCTGGATGAAAAAAGCGTCCACGCAGCGGGCCATCCAAGGAATCACCGGCCTTGCGCTGGTGGCGTTCGGCGTCACGCTGGCCCTGGAAAAGCGCCCGTAAATGATCCCTCAACGGCAAAGAGCCCTTCCATTTAGGAAGGGCTCTCAGCGTGTATACAAAGTCCGTGGCGCATGGGTGATAGGGCCCGCTCGCTCTCTTGACGACCAGCAAAGCAGGTGGCAGTGTCCGCTTCAAAACGCGACGCGGGCAGGGGGCAAACATCTGGGTATTTCGAGGAAGTGAGACTTGTGCCCCCTGTTTTCCCCGCGTCTTTCGTTTTTCCGCTGGGCAGGTCGTCAAAGGAGCTCGCTTGGCCCATCACTCCATACCATGTATTTTTCTCCACCTTCGGTTGATTAATGTGCAGGCCTATCGGCCTGGTAACGATAGAAAATCGTTTCTTTACGGAACCTCAATGATAAAAATACAGTTTGTCTTCAGTCTGAGAGCCCTTCCATTTAGGAAGGGCTCCACTTTTACGGAAACACGATTGTCTTGTTGCCGTAGACCAGCACCCGGTCCTCCAGATGCCAGCCGACAGCGCGCGCCAGCACGGTCCGCTCCACCTGGCGGCCCAACTGTTTCAGCGCCTCCACGTCCTGCTCGTGCGTCACCCGCAGCACATCCTGCTCGATGATCGGGCCGGCGTCCAGCTCCTCGGTGACGTAGTGGGCGGTGGCGCCGATCAGTTTGACGCCGCGGCGGTAAGCCTGCTCGTACGGCTTGGCCCCGATGAAGGCAGGCAGGAACGAGTGGTGGATGTTGATAATCCGCATCGGATACTCCTGCAAAAAGCGGGGCGACAGAATCTGCATGTAGCGGGCCAGGACGATTACGTCCACGCCGCTGCCCAGCGCGGCCAACTGCTCCTCTTCCGCCTCCGCCTTGCGCTCCTTCGTCACCGGGATATGGCGGTACGGAATCCCGAACGACTCCACGGTCTCCCGCATGTCGGGGTGGTTGCTCACCACGACCTCGATGTCGGCGTGCAGAGCGCCCGACTTCCAGAGCCACAACAGCTCCAACAGGCAATGGTCCTCTTTGGAGACGAAGATGGCCATGCGCTTCCGCTTCTTCGCCTCCACCAGCGACCAATCCATGCCGTAGCTCTCCGCCACCGGCCGGAACGCCTGCTTGATCGCCTCGCAGCGCTCCTCCAGATTGACCACGTCAAATTCAATCCGCATGAAAAAGCGGCCCGTTTCCGGATCGGTCGTGTACTGGTCGGACTGAACGATGTTGGCCCCCTGTTCAAACAGGAAGGTGGACACGGCCGCCACAATCCCGGCCCGGTCCGGACACGAAATCAGCATGCGCGCCCGGTCCTTGTTTTTCTGCCGGTACGCCTGCCATTCTCTCTCTGACAAACGAAGCATGGATCTCTCTCCTCCAATAATGAACGTCAGGATGATCTAGTCATGATATCATCATATCATCCATTTTTGTCGTTTCCATCCCTATCTTTTCGTCAGAGGAGGACAGCCATGCAATCAAGTTTATTTGCCCGATCAATCTGTGTTTCCCCAATCCGGGTATGAACCGATTTCAGAAAGCGGTGCTCAGCGTGTAGACAAAGTCCGCGGCGCATGGGAGAGCGGGCCCGCTCGCTCGTTTGACGCCCAGCACAGAAGCGGATGAAGTCCGCTCCAAAACGAGACGCGGGCAGGGGACAAACATCTGGGTGTTTCGATGAAGTGAGACTTGTGTCCCCTGTTGATTCCCGCGTCTTCGTTTTTCCGCTGAGTCGGTCGTCAAAGGAGCTCGCTTGGCCCATCCCGCCATGCGATGCACATTGTCTTTTCGCTTCGGTTGATGAATAGGCAGGCCTTTCGGTCTGGAAATCATTTCTTGTGGGCGTTTACTCAAGGAACCGTTTGTCTTCAGTCTGGAACCGCTTTCAGAAAGCGGTGCTGCAAAGCGTATCGGGCTTTGGCGCGCGGTGCCTTTTTGCCCGAGACGAGCTGATTATTCCAGGGTCAGCACGACACGGCCGTTGATCTGTCCCTTTTCCATCCGTTCAAATACTTCGTTGATCTTTTCCAGCGGCTGCGTCTCAATGATCGCCTTTACTTTACCGCGCGCAGCGAAGTCTAGCGCCTCCTGCATGTCCTTGCGGGTCCCGACAATGGAACCTTTCACAGAAACGCCGTTCAGCACGGTGTCAAAAATCGGGACAGGCAGCTCGTCGTTGGGCAGTCCGACCACGACCAGCGATCCGCCGCGCCGCACCGAACGGTACGCCTGTTCAAACGCCTTGCGCGTGACAGCGACGCTGATCGCGGCGTGCGCTCCGCCGATTTTTTCGGTAATCTCCGCGACCGGATCTGTCTTGGCCCCGTTGACTGTCAGGTCGGCCCCCAGTTCTTTGGCCAAGGTCAGCTTTTCATCGTTGATGTCGACTGCCGCCACGTTGTACCCCATCGCTTTGGCATACTGGAGCGCCAGATGGCCCAATCCGCCGATGCCGTAGATGGCCACCCATTCCCCCGGCTTGATGTCGGCCACTTTCAGCGCCTTGTACGTCGTCACGCCGGCGCACAGAATTGGGGCAGCCTCCACGTCGCTCAGGCCGTCAGGGATGCGAGCCACATACGCGGCAGGCGCCTTGCAGTATTCCGCATAACCGCCGTCAACGGAGTACCCGCCGTTCAGCTGTTTCTTGCACAACGTCTCCCATCCCGTCAGACAGTACTCGCACTCACCGCACGCAGAATACAGCCAGGGAATCCCGACGCGGTCTCCCGGCTTCAACGAGGTTACCCCTTCGCCTACCTTCTCCACGACCCCGACGCCTTCGTGTCCGGGGATCAGCGGCAGCTTCGGTTTGACCGGCCAGTCTCCGTGCGCCGCATGCAAGTCGGTGTGGCAGACCCCGCACGCCTTGATCCGAACCAGCACCTCGCCAAACCCGATCTCGGGGATCGGCACATCCTTTACCTCCAGCTTTTCGCGAAAGTGATTGACAACTGCTGCTTTCATCTGTTCTCCTCCTTTGAAACATGAATTACGTGCTTGTACCGCTCCATTTCAGCAAAAAGCATACCAAGCTCAAAAAATGAACAAATATTAGGATAATTCAACCTATTACAATGCTGTCGGGACAATTTTTCGGCCATCTGCCAAAAAATCGGCCCGCGGGCCGTAATTTTGTCCTTGGGAAGCGAGCCGCCCCTGTTTACAATAGAACCTGACAGGAGGTGTTCCCATGCAAATCTCCAAATTCATGACGCCGGAAATTATCTTTGGCAACCAGTCGATCAGCCAAGTCGGCGAAAGTCTGATTCGGCTGGGGGCAAAAAACGTGTTTCTCGTCAGCGACCCGGGCGTGGTAAACGCCGGATGGGCAGAGCAGGCGATCCGTTACCTGAAGCAGAGCAGACTGGAGTGGCACCTCTGGACGAACCTCACCTCCAACCCGAAAGACGAAGAGGTGCACGCCGGCGTAGCCGAATACCTTCGCCACGGGTGCAACGCGATTGTCGGCATCGGCGGCGGAAGCGCCATGGACGCAGCCAAGGCGATTGCCCTGCTCGCGTCGAACGGCGGCAGCATCCTTGAATACGAAGGTGTAGACAAAATCACGCGTCCCCTGCCGCCCATGGTCATGGTGCCGACGACGGCCGGTTCCGGCTCGGAAGTGTCGCAATTTTCGATCATCGTAGATTCCAAGCGCAAGGTCAAGATGACGATCATCTCCAAATCACTGATCCCCGACATCGCCATCATCGACCCGCAGACACTGATGACCAAGGACAAGCAGCTGACGGCCAACACGGGAATGGACGCGCTGACGCACGCGATCGAGTCGTACGTCTCGCTGGCCGCCACGCCGCTGACGGAAGTCCTCTCGCTGCAGGCGATGCGGCTGATCGCCCAGCACCTGCGCCCGTCGGCAGCCAGCCGGTACAATGCCGAGGCAAAGCAGGGCATGGCGATGGCCAGTCTGCAGGCGGGGCTTGCCTTTTCCAACGCGATCCTGGGAGCCGTCCACGCGATGTCCCACCAGTTGGGCGGGCTGCTGGACCTGCCGCACGGGGAGGTCAACGCCGTGCTGCTGCCCTACGTGCTGGAGTACAACTTCCTAGCCGCCCCGGAAAAGTACAAAAAGATGGCGGAAGCCCTGGGCGAAAACGTCTCCGGATTAAGCCTGTCCGACGCTTCCCGCCTGGCGATGAAAGCGGTCAAGGAACTGGCGAGCGATCTCGGCATCCCCGACCACCTGTCCACGCTGGGGCTGCAGCCGGAGCACATCCCGGTGTTGAGCCGCAACGCCGTCCGCGACGTCTGCATGGCCACCAACCCCCGCGACATGACGGAAGAAGACGTGCACATGCTGTTTTGCAATGCACTGTAGGAGGACGCCATGCATCACAAACAAGAAATCCTGGAGAAATTGACCGGCATCCAATCCTCGCGCAAAAGCTACTATCGTGAACTGAACCTTGTCGTGGACGAAATGAAGAAAAAGAACCGTCAGCTGGAAGTCATCAACTGCTTGACGAAAATCAAGATTGATGCGGACTGGAGCGAAGTCAGCGCCTATCTGGCGGAGCAGTTGTCCCGGCTGATCCCGTTTGACCTGTTCGCGCTCACGCTGGTGGAGGGAACGTCCCTCTCCGCCTATGTTGCAAAGCGAAACGGGGCGGATTGGCGGGTTCGCACCCTGACCCAATCATTGAAACGGGGAGAGTCCGTCTCCACGAGCGCGCTGGACCGCCTGTTTCAGACCGAACACCCCGGCTGCCACGTCACCTCCGTCGCGCTGCAAAGCCGGCTGAACAAACCGTTTGGCTTTATCACCCTGCTTCATCAGAAACAGCCGCAAGACGACGGAGAGCATCTCCTCCTCTTTCAGCAAATTGCCGAACACGTCGGGGTGTCCGTGGAAAACATCCTCCTGTTTAAAGACGTCAGTGAGAAAGTGCAGATCGAAGCCCGGCTGATCCAATCAGCCAAGCTGGCCGCCATCGGCGAAATGGCCGCCGGAGTGGCGCACGAACTGAACAGTCCGCTTACCGCCATTTTGGGGAACGTCCAGCTATTGCTGAGGGAGACGCACACCGAGCCGCAGCGGCAAATGCTGCAGGACGTGTTTCAGTGCAGCGTCCGCTGCAAGAAGATCATTCAAAACCTGCTGACCTTTTCCCGGCAGGAGGAGTACCAGTTTGAGCGTCTGTTCATCAACGACCTGGTCGAAGTCGTGCTCGGCCTGATCGGCTACCAGCTTACCGTGTCCGGCATTTGCATCACGAAGCGGCTGGCGGACGAGCCGCTGGCTGTCTGGGGAAGCCGGCACCAGATCGAGCAGATCATCATCAATTTGCTGTTGAACGCCCGCGACGCGCTGCACGGCGCATCCAGCCCCGAGATTGTCATCACAACCTTTCGCCAGGAAACGGACGACGGCGTCTACGTCGGCATGTCCGTTCGCGACAACGGCGCAGGCATTGACGCAGAGCATTTGCCGCAGATCTTCCATCCTTTCTTTACGACCAAGGAACAAACAAAGGGAACCGGACTGGGTCTGTCCGTCAGTCTGGGGATTGCCGAGTCGCACGGCGGAACGCTGACCGCCGAGAGCGTGCGAGGGGAGTACAGTACGTTTACGCTCTTGCTGCCCATTTACACAGATGAGGAGAGTGCTGATGAATCCGAAACAGGTGCTAGTCGTTGACGACGAAGTGGAGGTTACGTCCTTTTTCTCTTATTTTCTCAAAGCCAAGCAGTGCGACGTGACGGTCGCCCACTCGGGAAAAGCGGTCCGGCAGCTTTTGGCCGGCGATTTCCCGTTTCACCTGGCGCTGATTGATTTGAAGCTGCCCGATGCCAACGGACTGGAGCTGCTCTCCGCCATCAAGGCGCGACAGCCCGCCTGCGAGGTCATCATCATGACCGGCTACAGCACGATCAAGTCGGCGGTGACCGCCATCCAATCGGGAGCGCGAGACTATCTGGAAAAGCCGTTTGACGATCTGGACAGTCTGGAACAGGTGATCTTCTCCGTCTGGGACAAGCCCGGCGGCCTCTCCGATGAACTGGCCGAGACGGCTGCCCGCTTCGGCATCATCTACACGGCCGGCAGCCCGATGGCAAAAGTCCTGTCCGTCGCGGACAAGCTGGCCAAAAAGGCGATCAACGTGCTGATCGAAGGCGAAACGGGCACCGGCAAGGAACTGATGGCCCGCTTTCTGCACGGAGTCAGCGCCCGTTCGCAGCATCCCTTTGTCGGGATCAACTGCGGCGCAATCCCGGAGTCCCTGCTGGAAAGTGAACTGTTCGGCCATGAAAAGGGAGCGTTCACCGGTGCGGTCAAAGAACGCAAAGGCATCTTCGAACTGGCCAATAACGGGACGCTGTTTCTCGACGAGATCGGAGAAGCCCCCCCGCTCATCCAGGTGAAGCTGCTGCGGGTCATCGAGACAGGCGAGTACATGCGGGTGGGCGGCGAGCAGACGCTGAAGTGCAACGTCCGGTTTATCGCTGCCACCAACCGGAATCTGGAACAGGAGGCGGAATCGTCCCGGTTTCGCGCCGACCTGCTGTACCGCCTGGAAGGAGTAAAGCTGACCATTCCCCCCTTGCGCGAGAGGCCAAACGACATCCCGGCCATTGTGCACGCCTTCCTGGAAAAGAAGTTTGGCGGCGCCTGCCGGGTCGATCCGGAAGCGATGACGCTGCTGCAGCACTATGAATGGCCGGGCAACGTCCGCCAGCTCATCAACGTGGTCAACCAGGCGGTCGCCATCCACGACTGCGCCGTCCTGAAGCCGGAACACCTGCCGCAGCCGATCGTGAGCGGTGCGGGCACCCCCCGGGACAAAACAGCCGGACCGCCTGCTGTTCACCATGCGATCGAACAGGAAGCGGTCCGGTTTGTACAGAATGTCATCGGGCAAATCGGTTCGGTGGACGAGATTGACTTTGTCCAACTGCTGGGCAGAATCAGGAGGCTGGAGACGGAGATAGGCCGCCAGGTGATTGCCAAAGGGCTGGCCGAAACCAGCGGAGACCGGGAGCTGTTAAGCAAAAAGCTGGGCATCTCCAAACGAACGCTGCGCTACATCCTGAACGAAAAAGACTAGCGCTGCGCTTCACCGCCTCCCGCAACGTGCGGCCTTTTTCCTGGAGTCGTCTTCCCGCGTGGCGAACCGTCTAGCGGTTGGCGATACCGTACAGGAGCATGTCCACGGTGAGGGCGATCTGTTCCTCTTCGGAGCGCTTGGCGTATTCCTCCGGCTCCGTCACGTGCTTGAACAGGATCATCCCAAGCAGCGAAGAGAGCATCATGCGAAACACCGCCTCCGTGGGCAGTGGGCGCAGTTCGCCTGCTTCCTTGCGCTCCTCGATCAGTTTCGCCGCCAGCCGCTTCATCTCCTGAAATACCGTCGATAGCATCGCTTCGCGGATTTCCTCGTGGAAAAACGCCTCCTGCAGGAGAATCCGGACGTGCTTTTCATTGGCCCCAATCAATTCCAGCCGGTTCCGGTACAGCTCGGTGAGCACCTCGGCCAGCGGCTTTTTCGCCTGCTCCTGAAAAATGACGCGCACGTCCTTCAAAATGAACGGGGCGGCAAACTTGACCAGCACCGGGGCCACCAGGGCCAACAACAGGTCTTTTTTGGACTTGTAGTGGCGGAAGATGGTGCCCTCCGCCACTCCCGCCTCTTTGGCGATTTCAGCCGTCGAGCTGGCGTGAAACCCTTTGGCGGCAAACAGCTTGAGCGACGCCTGCAGAATGCGGCGCTGCTTCTCCGTCATTTCGCTCTCGTCTTTCAATTCCTCGACAAACTGCATCAGGCTTTCTTCAAACGATCGGCTCATATCCTTGCAAACGCTCCTCCATCCGAGCTTCACATGCGCCGTGTCACTCGATCTTCTTGCGGAACCGCAGCATGGCGACCGTCAGGAACAGCAGGAAAAACACTGCCATTCCCAACGTGTCCTGCCACAGGGCGGACAGGTCTACCCCTTTTAAAAAGATACCCCTGAGAATTTCCAAAAAATAAGTCAAGGGGACAATCCCGCCTAACCATTGTATCACGAGCGGCATCGTTTCGCGCGGGAACATGAACCCGGACAGCAGCACGCTGGGCAGAATGAAGGCAAACGCAATCTGCATCGCCTGCAGTTGGGTACGGGACACCGTGGAGATGAAAATGCCGAGCGTCAGCGTGGTGACCAAAAACAGCACCGACAGGGCGATCAGAAGCGGCACGCTGCCTTTCACCGGAACGCCGAACCACCAGCTTCCCAAGAGCAGGACGAGGCAAAACGAGAAGAAGCCGATGCAGACGTAGGGCGTGATTTTGCCGAGCAAAAGCTCCAGCGGCCGGATCGGGGTGACGATCAGCTGCTCCATCGTTCCCCGCTCTTTTTCCCGCACCAGCGAAAACGCGGTCAGGATCATCGTCACGTTCTGCATGATCAGGCCGATCAGGCCGGGAATGTTGAACACGATGCTCTCCATGTTGGGATTGAACAGCACGCGCGCGTCCAGTTCGATGCTTGGTTCGAAGCGGCCCATCCCCTCTTTTTCCATCCGCTCCTGCACCAGGGTGACGGCCCGGTTCTGCACGATCAGCTGCGCGTTGGACAAGGCAGTCCGGGCGATGTTGGGATCGGAGCCGTCGATCAGCATCTGCACCGCTGCCGGTTCGCCGCGGTCGCGCTTGCGGGCGTAGTCGGGCGGGATGACCAAGGCCACGTCCGCGCTGCCGTCGTCCAGCATCGCTTCGATCTGCGCATACCCGCCGACGTGGGCGACCACCTGAAACACCCGCGTGTTTTCCAGGTTGGCCGCCAGTTCCCGGCTGTAGGGCGAGGCGCTTTGATCCCACACGACCGTCTTGATGTCGTTGACGTCCGTATTGACGGCATAGCCGAACAAAAACAGCATCATCAGCGGCATCGCCAGCGCGATGGCAAGGCTGGGCCGATCCCGCCTGATCTGGATCACTTCCTTTTTCACCACCGACCAGTACCGCGCCCAGGAAAACCGCTTCATCGGCGTTCCTCCCCTCTGCCCGCGGCTGCCTGCCGGGCTTCCTCCTCCTTGACCAGGGTGACAAAGACGTCCTCCAGGTTGTTTGCGCCCATCCGCTCGATCAGCTCCTGCGGGGTTCCCTGGGCCAGCAGGTTGCCGAAGAAAATGAAGCCGATCCAGTCGCAGGTCTGCGCTTCGTCCATGTAGTGGGTGGTGACCAGCACGGTCATCCCCTGCTTCGCCAGGTCGTGGATCACCTCCCAGAAGATGCGGCGGGAGACCGGATCGACGCCCGCGGTCGGTTCGTCCAGAATCAGCAGCTCCGGCTGGTGCAGCAGGGCGCAGGACAGGGCCAGCCGCTGCTTCCAGCCTCCGGAGAGGGAGCCGGCCAACTGCCGCTCCCGCCCGGTCAGCCCGGCCATTTCAATCAGCTCTGCTTTGCGCCGCCTGCGCTCCTCTCTGCCCAGACGGTACACTCCGGCGTAGAAGTCGAGGTTCTCCTCCACCGTGAGATCTTCGTACAGGCTGAACTTTTGCGACATGTAGCCGATGCGCTGCTTGATCTCCTCGCTCTGCGTCATCACGTCATAGCCGAGCACCGTTCCCCGTCCGGACGTGGGGTTTATCAGGCCGCAGAGCATCCGGATCGTGGTCGATTTGCCCGAGCCGTTGGGGCCGAGAAAGCCGTAGATGGAGCCGGTGGGAACGGACAGCGTCAGGCTGTTGACGGCGACGCGATCCTGAAAGCGCTTGGTCAACTGCTCGCATTGGATGGCGTAGTTCATTGCGCGTCCTCCTTGCCGGGCAGCAGCACATCGGCGGGCATGCCCGGTTTCAGCTTGTCGAGCCCTTCGCTGATGCGGATCGTCACGGCAAACACCAGCTTGGTCCGCTCATCCGGGGTCTGCACGTTTTTCGGGGTAAACTCCGCCTTGTCGGCGACTGCGCTGATCACGCCGCGAAACGTCTCGCCCGGATACGCGTCCACCTGTATGCCCACCGTCTCGCCCGGACGCACGCGGCCCAGCTCCGCTTCCGGGATGTACACCTTCAGCTCCAGATGATCGCCCTTCCTCATCGTAAACAGCGTCGCTCCCGGTTTTGCCACTTCCCCTTGGGTCACGGAGGAACGCAGCACGACACCGTCCTCCGGCGCGGTGATCACCGCCTTCTCCAACTGCAGCCGGGCCTGCTCCAGACGCGCCTGGGCCTGATCCCTGGCCGCCAGCAGGGCGCGAATCGCGTAATCGGTGCTCCCCTCTTTCAATTGGTCAAGCTCGGCCTGCGCACCCGCCCGCTGCGCCTGCGCCGTGCCGGTCTGGGCGACAGCGGCGGCGACGTCTTCCCGGGCGGCAGCGTACTGGGAGCGGGCCACCTCCAGTTGAGCGGCCAACTGGTTTACCTGTGTCCGGGCCTGATTGACCGCCTCCTGCTTCGCTTCGTACTCCTGTTTCGCAATCGCTCCCCGCTCGTACAACCGGGCCGCTTCCCGCAAGCGGTTCTCCTGGTAGGCGAGCGTCTGCTTTGCCCCTTCCAGCTGCGAGGCGACCTGGTCCACCAGTTCTTTGGCCCGGTTCAGCCCGGCTTCTGCCTGTTTTTGACGCGCCTCTGCCAGCCGGATGGCGGCGTCCGCCTGGTCTACGGCGGCGATACCTCGGCGGATGGTCGAGTCGCGGCTGCCCGCCTGGGCTTCTTCCAGCCGTGCCTGGGCCTGGGCCAGCACCGCCTCCGCTTCGCGCACGCTCGCCTGATAGCTGCGCTTGTCGATCTCCGCCAGCACCTGTCCCTTTTTCACGACGGCGCCGTCGTCCACCTTGACGGCCGTCAGCAGTCCCCCCACTTCGGCGACAACAGGCAGTTCCACCGCTTCAATCGTGCCGGAGAGCGGCCATTCGCGCGGCTGAAACCATGTGCACCCCGGCAGCGCCGCGAGCGAGCCGGCCAGACAGAACAACAGAAAACGACGATACATAAGACCACCTCGACCAATTTGTTGATGTGAGCACTCACTCATTTTGCTGTCAAAAAAACTTTCTGGTGCCTGATGCAAGCGTAGTCCATTTTGACGATACCAGTGATGATGATTATAGTGAGTGATTACTCACTTTTGTGTTATGTACATTATATGTATGCTCCCGCCTCCATGTAAAGACGCTTGTAAAAAAAACCCTGGCCGGCGGCAAATATTTGCCAGCATGCCGGGGCGGTCCGCCCGTCCCCACGATTGCCACCCCCGAACGCGCAAGAAAACGAGCAGGCTGCCCGCTTCAGCATGCCTGCTCGTCTCCGTTTGTTCCCGTATTACCCCTCGCTTGTATCTCGGGCCAGCTTGCTGTGACGTCTGCCGTACGCCAGGTAGACGACGGCTCCGACAACCAGCCAGAGCAAAAATCCGATCTTGGTGCTGGAAGGCAGACTGTAAATCAAATATCCGCAAAACAGAATCGCCAGGATGGGCACCAGCGGCACCATCGGCACGCGGAACGCTCGCCGCAGGCCGGGATTGGTCTTGCGCAGCACCATCACACCTGCAGAGACGACGATAAAGGCAAACAGCGTACCGATGTTGGTCAGTTCGGCCAGCTTGTGCAGCGGCAAAAGACCGCTGAACAGGGCGACGAGGGCGCCCACGATCATCGTGCTTTGACGGGGAACCTGCCGCTTTTCATTGACGCGGGAAAAGACACCAGGCAGCAGTCCGTCGCGGCTCATCGCAAAAAACAGCCGGGTTTGCCCGTACATCATCACCAGCAGCACAGTGGTAATGCCCGTGATCGCGCCCAAGGAGATGAATCCGGCCACCCAATCCTGCTGCACAAACTGCATCGCAAAGGCAACCGGGTTTTTCACGTTCAGCTGATCGAACGGCACGATCCCGGTCAGCACAAGTGAGACCGCAATGTACAGAAACGTACAGATCAGCAGGGAGGCGATGATGCCAATCGGCATGTTGCGTTGAGGATTCCGCACTTCCTCTGCTGCGGTCGAGACGGCGTCAAAGCCGATGAAGGCAAAGAAGACCGTCGCCGCTCCCGTGGCCACTCCCGCGAAGCCGAACGGCATGAAGGGCGACCAATTGTCCGGCTTCACGTAGCCGACCCCCACAACCAAAAACAGCAGGATGACGGCCACTTTGATAAACACCATCAGGTTGTTAAATCTCGCTGATTCGCGTGTGCCCATCATGAGCAGGGCGGTGATAACGCCGGTGATCAGGACGGCGGGCAGGTCGATGATCGTCCCCTTGGCCGGGTCGTACGCGCTGGTCAGTGCAGTGGGCAGATATATGTCGAATCCGGCCAACAGCCCCTGTGCGTATCCGGACCAACCGCTCGCGACGGCGGCGGACGCTACGCCGTACTCCAGGATCAAATCCCAACCGAGAATCCACGCGACCAGTTCGCCAAAAGCGGCATAGCTGTACGTGTATGCGCTTCCGGAAACGGGTACGGTAGAGGCAAACTCAGCGTAACAAAGCGCGGCAAACACACAGGCCAGCCCCGCCAGGACAAAGGAAAGCACCAACGCGGGACCAGCGTATTTCGCGGCGGCCACACCTGTCAGTACAAAGACCCCGGTGCCGATAATGGCCCCGATGCCCAGCATGGTGAGATCAAATGCTCCCAGTGTTTTGCGCAGCGAGCCGTGCTTGCTTTCCGTCTGCTCCAGCATCTGGGAGATCGATTTTTTGCGTAAGAATTGACTAATGTCCATTTTCCGTATAACCCCCGATGATTGTGTTCTCATTTACATAAGATGTGCCTGCCGCCTAAAAACCGGTGTCCGCACCGGAAACGCCTCTCATTATACATTGTCATATTTATCAGAACAATATTAAAATCAGAATTATATTTTTGTTATCGTTAAAAGATTTTTTTGCTATAAACAAAAACGGCCGCCGACAGACAGTTAGTCCCTTCCGAATCAGGCCGTTGCAAGATGCGTCTTTCTGGAGAAACGTTCCGGGATCCCTATTTGTAGCGTGCCGACAATGCTTTGCACATATACAGGTAATGGTTTCTAGGTAAAAAAATACATCCGGCTTCCTATTGGAAACCGGATGGTGATTCTATTGATGTCGGCTTAATGTCGGCTTAATGTCGGCTGTCGGGTTCGACAAGCACCTCAACCCCGCCCGCCAGCAGATACAGATAACTCTCCGCTACCTTGCGCGTCTTGAGAATCTGTTCTACGGCGCGGACGTAGAGACGGATTTGCGCTTCGTACCGCCGTTTCATCTCGGCGATAACCGCAGGCGACGGCTCTGCCGCGATCCGGTCCGTCTTGAAATCGATCAGGACCAGTCTGCCGTTCTCCTCCTCCAGCAGACAGTCGATCACGCCTTGGACGATGACGTGCTCGTCGTCCCCGATCTCCGGATCTACCTCATTGGCAGGCAGCGCCATCGTAAAAGGCAGTTCACGATAGACCTTGGCTGCCTGTTTCATTCGCGTTCCCAACGGAGAAGCAAAAAAGCGGGCAAGGTCGCGTGCGTTTACTGCCTCCGCCTGCTCCTCGGTCAAAAAGCGGCGCAGCACCAGCGAATCGATCTGCTGCCGGATGTCCGGCTCATCAAGTGGTCGGCGCAGGTCAAGCTGCTGCAGGACCAGGTGAGTTAGCGTCCCCAGTTCGGCGCTGGTCAGGCGATGGCGTGCGTCTTCGGCGAGAAAGCGCGGTTTCTCCGCAATCGACGGCAGCAGATAGGGAAAACCACTGCCCGTTTTGGCTCGCTGCTTCAGTTCGCTGACCGTCCACTTGGCGGCCAACCGGGATGCGGACGAATGGGGATCGCTCCAGCCCAGTCGGCGTTCGATCAGCGTGCGCAGCGTGTCGTCGGCCGGACGCTCGGGAATCGGTTCGCGTCGGGTCAGCCGCTCCCAGACAGAATGTCCCTCCGCCTGAGCGTCCGACTCCGCCTGCAGCCGATCCGCCAGATAAAAATGAAACGACCAGCTGGAATCGTCCGGCACCGTGCGGACCGACACCGGCTCTCCGCCGCGTTCACGCGGGTAGTCCCTGAGCGGCGCAGCCTGAGGATGTCTGAGCAGCGCGCGGCCCACCCAATCCAGGTAGCCCTTGGCCTGAATCAAGTCTTCGTCATGCAGCCGTTCGCCATCCCCCTGTCGTCCCCAGGCGGTTACACTTTTCCCCAGATCCTTGGCCGTGCCCACCAGCACCAGCTTTTCCCGCGCCCGCGTCAGGGCGACGTACAGCACCCGCATCTCTTCGGCCAGCATCTCCCGCCGCATCTGCTGCCGGATGCCCAGTGCCGCCAGACTGGGATAGCGGACCTGCAGTTGCGGCTCCACCGCCATCGGTCCAAATCCGAGATCCTTGTGCAGGAGAAACGAACTTTTTACATCCATGGTGTTAAACATTTTGCCCATCCCGGCGACAAAGACAACGGGAAACTCCAGCCCCTTGCTCTTGTGAATCGTCATGATCCTCACGACGTCTTCGCTCTCCCCGATCGTTCGGGCTTCGCCCATGTCGCTGCCCGCCTCCCGCAGTCTGTCGACAAAGCGAAGAAAGCGGAACAGTCCCCGATACGAGCCCGCTTCGTACTGCCGGGCGCGGTCGTACAGCGCGCGCAGGTTGGCCTGCCGCTGCTGTCCGTTTTCCAGGGCGGCGACGTAGTCCAGATAGCCGGTCTCCCTGTATAGCGCGGCGATCAGTTCGGCCAGCGGTTCCCGCCGCGCCTGGGTCCGCCACCGCTTCAGGCTGCGGAAAAAGCGGTGCAGTTTTTCTTCCCACTCGCATGTTGCCGGCTGTTCTTCCACATAGCGGTGCACCGCCTGATAAAACGGCCCCGCCGGATAGCTGATGCGGATGTGAGCCAGCTGCTCTTCGCGCAGACCGACGAGCGGAGAGCGGAGCACGGCGGCAAGCGGAATATCCTGCAGCGGGTTGTCGATCACGCGCAGCAGCGAGAGCATCACTTCCACCTCGGTCGCGTCAAAGTACCCCTCGCTCTGCTCCGCGTAGACGGGAATGCCGGCGGCCCGCAGCTCTTCCATCATCGCCTCGCCCCAGCCGGAGACAGCCCGCAGCAGGATCACGATGTCCCGGTAGGCCAGAGGACGCAGCCCGCCCTCTTTTTTATCGTAGACCAACAGCGGTGCCTCTCCCTCGCCCGGCTCCATCCAGCGGCGAATCCGCCTGGCAATCAGCCTTGCTTCCAACTGGGCCGTGCTGGCCTCTTCTGCCGCCTCTCCCGCAGGGGGCAGACCGGTCTCCTCGGCCTCAGCCTGATCCTCTGACTCTTCGGGGGCGGCCCGATCGATCAGATGAACCTCCGGCCGCAACCGCTCCGGTTCAGATTCCGGGTAGGCGGCCCGGCAGATGAGTTCGGCGGAACGGTCGTAGTCGATCTCTCCCACTCCCGGCGACATGATCTGCCGGAACAGGAAGTTGACCGCGTCCACCACCTCCCGCCGGCTGCGGAAGTTGGCCGCCAGGTCGATTCGTTCGCCGGGACATTCGCCGATTGATCCGGATTCGTCCTCTTCCGTCGCATACGTCAGGTACTTGTCGAGAAACAGCTTCGGCTCCGCCAGCCGGAAGCGGTAAATGCTCTGCTTCACGTCGCCTACCATAAATCGGTTGGCCGCCCCGTGTGTCTCGGCGTCGCGGGAGACCAACCGCAGAATTGTCTCCTGCACCAGATTGATATCCTGGTACTCGTCCACCAACACCTCGACAAACTGGTCGCGCAGTTGGCGGGAGACGGCGGAAGGAATTGTCTGGCCGTCCTCCGTCCGCTCCGTCAGCACCTGCAGCGCGAGATGCTCCAGGTCGCTGAAATCGACCAGCGAGCGGGCCCGCTTTTCCCGCTGAAATGCCGCTTCAAATTCGCAGACGAGCCGGGCGAGCGTCCGCATGTGCGGAGCGAGCTGGCGCAAATCTTCCACATATTGCGCTGCTGACATGGCAAAATACTGTTCCGTAAGCTCGCCCAGCGCCTTTTTCACCTCGTTGCGCAGGTCCTGCACCTGTTCTTTGACCTCGGGGGCCGCCTCCTTCACCGAAGGCAGCCTTCCAAACGATACGGCACGCACTGCCGACTCCGCCGCTTCCCATCCCTGACGGCAGGCGGCAGCAGCCCGGGCCAGTGCATCCGCCTCGGCCTCCAGGAGCGGCATGTAGGCCTGGGGGCCGTCCGGGGACGCGGCGAGGACAGCTGCCCGCCGAATTTTTCCTTCCAACGCCCTCAGCTCCAACGCCAGCGACTGGAGGACGCTTTTGGTCCAGGCCAAACTGTCCAACCCGCCGGGATCAGCCGCTTCAAACATTCCCGCCGCCTCGTCCAGCCAGCGCTCGGGCTCGGGATGGCTGCGGGAAAACTCATGCAGCCTGACGATAAGCGCTGCCAGCGGCGTGTCATCCTGGCCGTCAAGGATCAGGTCGGCCAACGCCTGAAACTCTGCATCTCGTTCGTACCACTCCTCCAACTGCTCGTCCAGCACGTCCTGGCGCAGCAGTTCGGCTTCCATCTGGTCGGCGATGCGAAAATCCGGGTCCAGTTCCACCAGGTAGTAATACTGGCGCAGGAGCGACAGACAGAAGGAGTGAAGCGTGGTGATCGTCGCCCGCTGCAGCAGCGCCAACTGCCACCGCAGATGGGCGGAGTGGGGCTGTGTCTTCAGCGTCTTGCGCAGGGCATCGCCGATGCGGTGCCGCATCTCTGCGGCGGCCGCATTGGTAAAGGTGACCACCAGCAGTTGGTCCACCCCGACCGGATCGCTTTCATCCATGATTCGCCGGATGATCCGTTCCACCAGGACCGACGTCTTCCCGGAACCGGCTGCTGCCGCCACCAGCAGGTTGCGGCCGCGCCGCGTAATCGCCCGCCACTGCTCTTCCGTCCACTGCTCAGGCTTGGCCACTTGCTGCTGTGACATCGTCGTTTCCTCCTTTACCCGTTTGCTGTGGGCCGGCCAGCATGCTCCACACCTGTTTGTTGTTCCATTTGGGGAGTTGGCGCATTTCCCCGGCGGATTCCGCGTCAAACTGGCAGACCGGTTTGTACGCGCAAAACTGGCAGGCGGACACGGTCCCCTGCACATACGGGGCGATCTGGATCTCGCCGTCGACCATGCGCTGCCCAATCGCTTCCACCGTCTCCCGCACGTACTGCTGCAGCGCCTGAAACTGCTCCGGCGTGGCAACGGATGAACGCGCCGAGAGAGTGCCGTCCTTTTTCAGTTCAAACGGCAGCAGTTCCGACGGCCCCTGCTCCACGTAAGCATCCATCATCCGTGCAAGTTCCGGGTCGGCCAGCATCAGCCCCTTCATGCGCAGCTTTTTCGCCCGCTCCCGGGCAGCCTCGTCGGGCGTCAGCAGCCGCTTGGCAGTGACGAACGGATCAGCCACCTGGTAGTAAAAGACCCCCGCCGGTTCCGCCTTTTTCCCCAGCCAGGCCTCCGCGTTGGACACCACGACGTCCAGGTAGACCAGCAGCTGCAGATTGAGCCCGTTCCACACGTCGGAGAGCTGGAGCTGCTTGGGGCCGGATTTGTAGTCGATCACACGCAGATACGGCACTTCGTCATCCAGTGACTGGTCCACGCGGTCGATGCGTCCGACGAGCAGCATTTCCGCCCCGTTTGCCAGCTTCAGCGCCAGTCCCGGCAGGTCACCGCCCGGCCCGAACGCCACCTCCAGTCCCACCGGAGCAAACCGGCTGCGCTTGGCGTGTTCTCCCAGCACGTAGATCGCCCGGCCCACGGCACGCTTCAGTTTGCCGGAGAGGAAGCGGTACCGCGCCGTCCGGGTCAGGATGCTGCTCCGCGTCGCCGGCACCAGCTCGTCCACCACCGCGCTGGCGAGTTGCATGCTGTCGGCCTCAGTCAGCCGTCCCCACTCCAGGTGTTCTTCGTTCATCTTTTCTACGGCCCGCTTCAGCGAGGCGTGGAACAACTCACCCACGTCAAACCGCTCCAGCTTGTACAGCCGCCGCTCGCCCAAGCGCAGGCCGTGCGAGGAAAAGTGGGAAAACGGACAGGACTGGAAGCGCTCCAGGCGGGAGACGCTCATTCTCAGCCGCTCGCCGTACAGCGCCCGGCTGGTCTTACCGTCGAGCGGCGCCGCCCGGTTGGTGTAACGCAGGCCGGAAAGCAGCCAGCCTTCCCGTTTTGCATCGGGCGAGCAGCGGATAAACCAGTCGTATACTTCCCACCAAAAAACAGGCAGGGTGCCGCTCTTTTTCATCCCCCGCAAAAGCGTCAGCAGATGGCGAAACAGGCGGCGCGGGTTGCCGAGCAAAAAGGCGTCCGCCTCCGCCTCCCCGGTCGGCTCGTTGTGGAAAAAGCGGTGAGGCGCCTCGGGAAGCACCTCTTTCACGCGCGAAAAGACAGATGACGGCAGCAGCGCCTTGCCCTCCTCGTCAGCCAGGGCGCAGCTCAGCGCCAGACGCAGGGAGGGGCGCGTCATCGCCTGATACAGCAGGAACGGCTCGGCCATCAGCCGCTGTCTTGCGCTTGGCGCCAATTCCACCCCCAGCTCGGCCAGCCGCTCCCGCTCCGCCTCGTCCAGGATGCCTTCTTCCTTCGGCTTGAGCGGGATCACGCCCTCGTTGACGCCGAGCAGAAACAGCGCCTTGACGTCCGGCTGGCGGGATCGCTCCATCGACCCGACCAGCACCTGATCCAGCGCAGGCGGCACCAGCCCCAGCTCAATGCTTTCCAGGCCGCTGTCGAGGACGCGGGCATACATGGCGATCTCCATCTGCTCGTCGCCCATCACCTCCACCACCTGGTCCAGCAGGTTCATCAGGCCGTTCCAGACCTGGCCGTGCACCTGGGCTTCCTCCAGATCACCAGCCTCTTCCGCCGTTCGCTGCCAACTCTCCAGCTTCTCTGGAACGTCCAACGCGGTGAGAAAGCAATACAGGGCAGCCGTCATCTCCCGCACGTTCTCCTTTTCCGCCCGCTTCAGCTCCGCCTCAAACCGCAGCAGCGGTGCAGCGTAACGGCGCCGCAGGCCGTCTGCCTCGGCGTCTTCGTCCGCCCCCGCCGGTCCGCCGAAGCGCCAGGGGGCCTCCTGTGCCCAGTGGGAGCCGTATACACCGTGCGCCAAGACGTAATTTTCCAATACGTCAATCTGGCGCCGCACTGCTTCTTCTGCGTCCGTCCCTGCTTTTTCTGCATCCGCCCCCGCTTCTGCGCCTGCCCCTTCTTCCGCTTGCGGCTCCGGACTGATCAGGTCGGTCTTGAAACAGCGAAATACCGCCTCGTACCGCCACTTCCCGGCGATTACCTCCAAGGCGGAGCGGACCAGTTCCACCAGCGGGTGGTGCATCACAGTCCGCTTCTGGTCCAGGAAAAACGGGATGCCGTAATCGGTAAAGACGGTGGCCACCTCATCGGCATACGTCCCGATCTCCCGGAGCAGGATGGCCATGTCCCGCCAACGATATCCTTCGTCCCGAGCCAGCGCGAGGATTTGCAGTGCCACCGCCTCCACTTCGGCACGCCGGTTGGCGGCAGAGAGCAGCACTACTTCGTCCGCGCGGGCAGGGGCGGGCGGCGCTTCCGGATCGCCCCATTCAAAGTAGCGGGCTTCAAGCTGCTTGAGCCACGGACTGTGAGCAAAGCGGACAGGTTCCGTCAACAGGACGGGCTGCTCCACGGCGACACCCGCTTCTCGCGCCATCGTCTCCAGCGCCCGGTACGTCCGCAGCGTGGGATGAAACAGGCCCAGTTCATCCAGGGACGCATCCCGCTCGGCCGGATCGAGACAGAGAGCGATCGTCACCCGCTTGGCATGGATCATCATCTGTTCGATCAGCCGCAGCTCCTGATTGGTAAACCCGCTGAAGCCGTCAATATACACCTCCGCTTGGCGGATGTAGGCCGATTCGCTCACCTTTGCCGCCACGCGGTTGAGAATGTCGTCGGCGTCGCAGTACCCGTCAGCCAGGTAGGCTTCGTACGCACCCATGATCAGGCGCAGGTCATGTATCTTCTGGTTGAGTGTAGCGCTCCCCCACTCCAGATTTTCCGTATGTTCAAAGGTTACTCCGTACGACTTGCACTCGCTGATCAGCCGTCCCAACTGCGCCGCAAAACCGGGCTGCAGGGCGGAACGGCCAAACACCTGCAGCTGATCCTTGTACCGTTCCAGCATCAGGCGCAGCACCATGTGCTTGCCCAGGTCGTCCACCTGCATCAGCGTCAGATCGCCCAGTTCCTGCTGCAGGCGGTGGGCCAACCGGCCAAAGCTGAGAACCTGCGTGCCGATCACGCCGCCCAGCCCGGACAGGGTGGCCAGTGTCTGCTCCGCCTGAAAACTGGCCTGCTCAGGCACCAGCAAGATGATCGGCGAGCCCAGCGGATCATCCTGCAAACGCCGGCTGATCCGCTCCAGAATCGTCCGCGTCTTTCCGGTTCCCGCCCGGCCCAGGACAAATTGGACCGCCATCCGTTTCCCTCCTCTTCGCTATTCCTCGCAGCGAGCCAGGGGCGCCATACATGCCTGCCCACCTGGCTCCCACGGCTGCACCGTTACATGTGCCGGCGCCTTTATTCCACTTCCATGCTGATTTTGCTGCCTTCTCCCAGCGGTTCAGCCGGCGTCACGATCAAACGGCGCGGCACGCGCACGCGAATCTCCGGCACGTGGCTGATCACACCGATGGTAAAGTCCTCCATGCGCAGGCGTTCCAGCGCGTCCATCACCACTTCCAGCAGCTCGGGGTCCAGCGTCCCGAACCCTTCGTCCAGGAAAAAGAACTCCAGGCGGCCGCCGCGCATCTGGATTTCCATCGAAAGCGCCAGCGCCAGCGCGAGCGACGTCAGGAACGTCTCCCCGCCCGACAGTGTACTGACGGGACGCCGCAGGCCTCCGGCTCCTTCGTCGCGCAGCACGAATTCGCCTTCGTCGCCGATCTCCAGCGCGTAGCGGTTCTTGGTCATCCGCTTCAGGTGATGGGAGGCGTCGCGGGCAATCGAGGCCAGCTTCTCTTCCGCGATAAACTGGACAAACGCTTTTCCTTCCAACAGCTTTTTCAATTCCTCCAGCCTGCTCAGCTCGTCCGTCTCCGCCTCCAGCAGCTTTTGCAGTTCCTGCCACTTGCCGTGGTTCTCCTCGATGGAGGCATACGCCTGCCGGGCGACCGCCACCTGTTCTTTGGCTGTGTGATACGCCTGTTCCCACTCGTCCCAGGCCTGCTTTGCCGCCTGCCAGTCCTCGCTGCTGACCGTACGGCCGTCCAGCGCCTGCACGAGCCGCTCTTCGTCGTAGCGGAGACGGGCCCATTCGCTTTCAAAGGCGGCAAGCCGCTCCTGGTACTGGGGCAGCAGTTCCTTTTCCCCGTACAGTTCCCTGACGCGTTCGGCCGTGCCGATGCCGCTCTCCATGAGCGCGCGCTGCAGTTCTTCCGCAGCCTCTGCCCGCTGCCGGGTAAGCACGGCGTACATCTCCGAATGCTTGACCAGATCGCTCTGCACCCGCTCCCTCGCCTCTGCAGTCTGTCTGCGCCGCTCTTCCGCCGCCGTGAGCGCCTCGCGCAGCGCCGACAGGGACCGCTCTATGAGAGTGAGCCGCTCGCTGGCCGGCGTGCCGCCGGTTCGCTCCTGCCACTGGGCCTGTTTTTGCTCCCACAGCCGGTTTCGGTCGTCATGCCGTTCACGCAGGGTAGCTTCCCGGGCCAGCAGTTCCGCGCGTGCCGATGCAGCCGCTTCCCGGCGGCTGCGCAGTTGCTGCATCTGCGCTTCCTGTTCGGAGCGAATCTGCTGCAGCCGGTTCGTTTCCCGGTCTTTTCGGCCAATCTCCGCAAACTGCCGCTCGATCTCCTCCACCGGCAGGTCGCCCCGCTTCGCATCGAGCGCTTCTCTTGCCTGGGCGACCCGGAAATCGGCCGCTTGCATGCGCTCCCGCATCTCCGCCTGCTTGCGGTGAAGCTGCTCCGTCAGCACGGTGATCCGTTCGTAGCGGCGGCGCTCTTCCGCCTCCTGTTCACGCAGCGCATCCGCCTGCTGCTGCAGCCGTTCCCGCTCGGCTGCAAGCTGTTCCCGGCGAGCGGCCTGCTCCCGCAGCGCGGCGTCTTCCCGCCGATAGGCTTCCAGCAGTTCCTCGATGCTGCCCGCTTTCCACTTGTCGCCGTAGCTTGCGCACTCCTGCCGGACGGCAGTGATTCGCTGTTCCAGCGCTTCCCGCTCTTCCCGCAGCACGTCCTGGCGCTGTTTCACGGCACTTTGCTCTGCCTTGGCCGCCTGCAGCGCTTCATAGGCGGTCCTGAGCTGCCGCTCCGCTTCCCGGAGCGCCTCCTCCACAGCTTTTGCCCGCTCGCGCAGTTCACGGCCGTCCTGTTCGCCGTTTGCGCTGTCGGCACTGCCGGACACCGCCCGGGGATGGTGCGCCGAACCGCAGACCGGACAGGGTTCGCCCTCCGCCAAACGCTCGCGGAGCAGGCGAGCCATGTTTGCTTCCTGCCAGCGCTCCCATTCCTCGCGAAGCCGGTCACGCTCCGCCTGCAGTTGGGCGAGACGCACGTCCTCCTTCTGCCACGCCGCCTCCAGATTACGGCAACGGGCTTCAGCTTGTTCGCCTTCCCGCACAGCGGCCTGCCACTTCTCCTGCCAGCCGGCCAGCTGCTGAAGCAGGTCCCGCCATTGGCGTCCCAGCTGCTTGATCTGCCCCAGCGTATCGCGGGCATGCTCCCATTCCGCGTCCGACATCAGCGGCTGTGCGTGTTGCACGTCCAGCTGTTTGCGCACCTCAGCCAGCCGAGCCGCGCTTGCTTCCCAGCTGGCGCGCAGTCTCTCTGCCTCGGCAGCTGCCTCCTGCTGCTCCCGTTCCACGCTGGAAAGCTCGGCCTCCAGCTCGCGACGCGCGTTGATCTCCCGTTCCCAGTGCTGTTTGGCCTCCCGCGCTGCCGTCAAGCGATCGCGCCACTCCGGCGTCACGACAGCCGCAGCCAGCTGTTCGGTCAGCTGCTGCCACTCGCGTTCTCCGTCTTCAAGTGCCGCTTCCACCTCGGCCAACTGTCGTGTTGTCCCGGCCAACTGCTCGCTTACCGCCCGCTGCTCCCGCTCCAGAACGGTTAACTCGTCTCGCAGCGCCGCCAGCTCTGTCTCCCACTCCGCGGCCTGAATCAGCCTGCTTTTTTGTTCGATCAAGAGCGGCTCTTCCTGCATGAGCGCGCTCTGGCAGCGCTGGTACTCGCTCTCGGCTGCTTCGTGTGCCTGCCGGGCAGTTTCTTGTTCGCGGCGGCTCTGCTCCAGCTTCTGCGCCGCTTCTGTCCACTCTGCCTCCAGCCGCTCCCACTGCTGCACCAGCGGCCAGAGGCGCACGCTGGCCTCCCATTCGGCGATCCGGGCCTTCCACTCATCCGCTTCCGTCTGCCGGGCCATCAGCGTGTCCAGCCGTTGCCGCACGCGCTCAAGCTCCTGCTGCCACTGGTAGAGCTGTTCCATTTCCTTTATTTTCTCAGCCAGCTCCTGCTTTTGTTCCGCGTAGACCTGCTCCTGTCGGGCCGCTTCCTCCAGCGCTTCCCGGGCCGCTTGCAGCGCTGTCGGGCCGGCATCGCCCAAGGACGCCGCCTCCAACTGCAGCTCGTGCAGCCTTGCCCGCGTCTTCTCCAGCGCGGCGCGCACACTTTCATTCAGCTTTTCTCCGTAGATATGTAAATGAAACATCCGCTGCAGCATCTCGTTTCGCTCGCTGCCCTTCAACGTCAAAAAGCGGGAAAACTGCCCCTGCGGCAGCACCACGGCGCGGGTAAAGTCCTGCAGCGTCAGGCCGATCAATTCCTCGACGGCCGCTGTGGCCTCCTTCGCTCTGGACTCCAGCACCACGTCCTGTTCGTCCGGCGTTTGACCGCATTGGATAAGCCGCACCTCCGGGGGACGACGTTTGCCCTTCTTGTCCAGGCCAAATTCCCGCTCGATCGTGTACCGCCGCCGTTCGCCCGCTTTGCCCAGTTCAAAGGTAAACGAGACGAACACCCGCTGCTCCAGTTGGTTCAGCACATCCTTGGGATGGCTGCCCCCTCCCTGCCGGACGACCTGTCCGTACAGGGCCAGCGTGATGGCATCGAGAATCGTCGATTTGCCGCTCCCGGTCGGGCCGAAGATCCCGAACAATCCGGCCTCGCAGAGCGTCTCAAAATCCACTTCCTGCATCTCCCGATAGCTGTGCAGGCCGGCCAGCTTCAAGCGTATCGGCTTCATCCCGTCTCCTCCTCCCTGGATTCTTCCGTCAGCAGGCGGAGAAAGAGTTCGACCAGCCGCTCGTCAGGCTGCGCGCCCCGCCTGCGCTCGAAAAAGCGGCGAAAAAGCTGGTCAGGCTGCAATTCCGCCAGCTCGGTCCGCGTTTCTTCCTGCGCTTGTTCCCGCTCGCTCTGCACCACCACGCGCCGAATGCTGACAAAATCGTCGCTCAGTTTGCGCAGCCGCTGAAATTCGGCGGGATCGATCACTTCTGACACGTGCAGTTCCAGATCGATCCATGCGCCCGCGTCTCGTCCTTCTTCCAGCCAGCGTTCCACCTGGGCGATGCCCTCCGTCGCCTTCCAGCGGGCGAGCGGCTTGCCGCTTTGCAGGTAGACGATCTCTTCCCGCACTTCTCCGCCTGGAACGATCTCCACCAGCACGACAGCCTTGCTTTGGCCGGCTTCGGAAAAACTGTACGCCAGCGGCGAACCGCTGTAGCGGATCAGGGGGCGCTCCCCCAGTTTTTGCAGGCGGTGCAGGTGGCCAAGCGCCACGTAGTGGGCTTGCGGCGGGAAGGCATCCGGTGAAACGGTCAGCGCCCCGCCGATCTGAATCGGCCGCTCCGATTCGGTTTCCTTGCCGCCCATGACAAAGAGATGGCTCATCACCAGATTGACGGTATCCTCGCGAAACCGGCCGGCCAACTCGGCAAACAGCGTCTGAATCCGCTCGGAAAAGGCGAGCTGCATCTGCTCCGGCGTGAACGTCTCGCTCACCAGCTCTTTCAGCCGCGATTCCGACGGATACGGCAAAGCCAACACGACCGCGTGATGGTCGACATCCGGCACAGCCAGCTCCAGCCACGACGGCCCTCCGTCCACGACGCGCACGCGCTGTGGCGATGCCTCCGGCCCGGACAAAAGCGGCGCTTCCTTGGGCAGGCCGAGCAGGACGATCCCGTGCTTGGAGGCGAGCGGTGCGGCCGCGCGTACACGCTCCGGCTGGTCATGGTTCCCGGCAATGACGATCACACCGCGCCTTCCTCCCGCCGACAACCGCTCCAGCGCTTCGTAAAACAGCTCTTCCGCCCAGGCCGGCGGATTGACCGAATCGTACACGTCTCCGGCGACCAGCACCAGGTGAACTTCCCGCTCGTCCGCGATCCGGCACAGCTCGTCCACAAACGCAGCCTGCTCCGCGCGTCGGTCGCGTCCTTCCAACTGCCGCCCAAAATGCCAGTCGGCCGTATGTAAAATGCGCATGCTTTCACCCTTTCCCGATCATGTGTTTGCTTTTATTGTAACAAAAGCAAAGCAGGACGCGGCAAGAAAAAGCTGCTGTGACTGTTTGCCAGGCATCTCCGTCCGCCGGTTCCTGCGGTAAGGAGGGATTTTTCCGACCAGAGCGGAAATCATCGCCTCACAAGCAAAAAGCCGCACACTCGGCATACGGCCGAATGGCGGCTTCGCTCGTTTTCACTTGTCAGTGACGAACAGTGGACGTGTGCGGCTGTTTGAGCGACTGCACGCACATGTAACTGATGACGCCAAACAGACAGGTAATGACCAGCGAGTGGAACAAGGTCGCGTACAAATGCAGTTGGAACAGCACGACCAACCCGCCGCTCAGGATCTGCAGCGCCGTCAGCACGAAGGCCAGGATGCTCGCCACGTACAGGTCGTGCCGCTTCTCCTTGAAATGGCGAACGGCGTAGATCATGGCGCCCAGGACCAGCAGGAACAGCACGGCAGCAGCCGCCCGGTGTGCGAAGTGAATGCCGGTCTGACCCACCAGGTCGGGAATCAGCCTGCCCTGGCAGAGAGGCCAGTCACTGCATCCCATGCTGGAACCCGTATGGCGAACATAGGCGCCCAGATAAACGACGCCATAGGCGTACGCGGTCACACCCCAGATGTAATTGCGAAATCCCTTGGAGACGGGCATCTGCACCCATTTTTCCCGCTTGTCCCGCTGCAGCACAAACAGGCTTAACAAAAAGACACCGGTGAAGGCCAGCAGGGAGAATCCAAAATGCAGCGCGAGCACCCCGGACGACTGCGGCCAGATCACCGCGGATGCTCCCAATATGGACTCCAGGACGATAAAGAACACGCCAAAAATGGCCAGGTTGCGCACTTCCCGGTTGCCCCGGTAGTGACGCCATGCCATCACGGAAAACACCCCGACCACGATGCCGGCAATCCCTGTGACAAACCGGTGCATGTATTCAATCAACGATTCCAACGTGTATTCCGGGACCCATTTGCCGTTGCAGAGCGGCCAGTCGTTCCCGCATCCCAAACCCGATTCGGTCTTTGTTACCAGCGAGCCGCCAATCATCACGCCCAACATGACGAGCGTGGCAACGACAGCCAGCGTTTTCAGCCATTTTTCCATCTGTGAACACCTAGCTCGAATAAATTATTGTTGTCCCTCTTTACAATAGTAAAACATCCCCCGCCATGCAAGGGATGTTCCGTTGCCATTTGTGAGCGTTAAGTGTCAAAAGTTCGCGATCATCGTGCTGACGACGACGGCCGCGCAGAATACGGTCAGGTACAGAATGGAAAATCCGAACAGCTTGCGCGCCCACGCCAAGTCATCCTTGGTATGGAAGCCCTGATACAGAAATACGATGTACAGCACACCCATGACTGCCATGACTGCCAGATAGAGGTAGCCAACGTTGCCGTACACGAACAGCAGCAGCGAGGCCGGCAGCAGCACGGAGCCCCACAGGAACATCTGCCGTTTTGTCTCGGCAAACCCTTTGACCACTGGCAACATCGGAATGCCGCCTGCTCGGTAATCTTCCGTTTTCAGCATGGCCAACGCCAGGAAATGGGGCGGCTGCCACAGGAACAGAATCAAAAACAGCAACCACGCGCTCGGGTCCATGTTGTTGGTGACCGCCACCCAGCCGATAACCGGGGGAGCCGCACCGGAAACGCCGCCGATCACGGTGTTCAGAGTGGTGACGCGCTTGAGCGGTGTGTAGATCAACACGTAGAAAATATGACCGATCAAGCCCCACACCGCTGCCAACGGGTTGGCAAAGACAGCCAGCACGACCAGACCAACAAGCAGGAACACAATACCGATCAGCAGCGCATGACGGGGGTGAATGCGCCCGGCCGCCAGTCCGCGGTCCTTGGTGCGTTTCATCTTTTGATCTAGCTCACGGTCGTAGTAGTTGTTCAGTGCCGCACCAGACATGATCACCAAGGCGGTGCCGAGCATGGTGAACAGTGCCAGTTTCCAATCGGGAAAACCGTGGGAAGCCAGCCATAGACCGGTAAATGTAGCCATCAGGTTCGACATGGTGATGCCCGGTTTGGTGAGCTGCACGTAATCGCGCCAAGTAGCCTGCTGCACCGGTTGGGGCGGCATGGCGGAATCGGTATTGAGCGATTCCTGCATCGTCACTTGCTGGTCCACGTTTCGTACCTCCTGTCTCATTTGTGCAAACATCCCTTTACATGGGCATACCGCTTCTGACGAGGAAGCGGCGGCCCGAATCTCTCACACATATTCGTTTCGGCGAATAAATCAGCTTACATTGTAACGAAACAAGTCCTGACAAGTCAACCTGCGAGGTGCGAGAGTGCGCCCGCAACTGTGGTTGCGCTGCGATTACCGTCATTGTATCAGAATAAGCAAATCCAAAACGCCGATATTCTTGACAAAATTTCAACAGGCGCTTATTTGCCGAAGATGACGTCCAGCACCCCGGCTGTTTCACCGCCCGGATATATCAGGTACAGCAAGGTGTATACGGTTACGCCCGTGATCGCTGAGCCAAACCAGACTATCGAAGTCCAGGGGCCGATTTTTTTGTGCTTCGCGTACTGCTTTTTGTACCCGTAGTATAGAGTAACCAGTCCCATCACGCCCCCCACCGTGGCCAACACAATGTGGAAGAGCAGAAAAATTTGATAAAAGATGCGAATGTTGTCCGGACCGCCAAATTGCGTATTGCCCACGAAGGCAGTGCGGGACACGTAAGTGATAAAGAAAAGGGTGGCGAAAATGGCCGCCCATGTCATCAGCTTGATGTGCGTTTCCGTCCGGCGGCGGCTGATGTAGTACCAGCCGAACGCGACAAGAATGCCGCTGATGGCAATAAAAGACGTACTGATGGTCGGGAGAATGATCGACATGACTTACACCTCAAATTGTCCGCTAATGTCTGTTATGCGTTTCCCTGATCTGCGCCGGACGCAGCCAGATCGCCCAATTGCGGTCTGGGCGCCTGCTGATCCATTGGCAAATCGTTTTGTTTCTCCTGCTTGTACCATTGGAAGAAGATGTATGCCAGCACTGAGCTGTATACTCCTTCCTGCACCAGCTTCATGATGATGCCGCCCAGGCGCTGATCCGCAAAGGCGGTATGGCTCGGAAACAGCAGCGGCGCATTCATGTAGCTTTGATACAGCGGTTCACTCGCGAAAATGATCAGGGCACAAGACGGCGTAATCAGGACGCCATTGAGGAACAGATACGCCACTTTCCGCAGTCCTTCCAACGGCTTCTCCTGCACGGGAAGCGGGTTCACGATCGGCCACCACATGCAGAAGGCAGCAAGAAAGATCACCGCGTGAATGGCGTTCATCCAGTTGTGGTTCTGGGCCGCATAGTCCAGAACCTCCGGAAAGTGATAAAAGGAAAGCAGGCTGTTGAACAGAAGTGCTGCTACCACCGGTCGGGTGCAAAAACGAAGGACGGCCTGCATCCCCCGGTTGCGGAACATGACAGCCCACAGCCAGCCCGGAATGCCCAGCATGATCATTGGCGGCAGCGCAATGAACAACAGCGCCATCTGCAGCATGTGCATGCTGAACAGGTAATGGTGCCCCAGGTAGTTGATCGGACTGCCTGCTGCCGCGTATAAGATCACCATCGCCAGGACAAAGACGGTCTTTTTCTTCCCGGTCACTGGCTCTGCGCCATCAAAGCGGCTGCGCAGCGGTCCGGTCACCAGAAAGTACAGGATGACCAAAAGCAGGGTGATCAGCAGGACTTCCGGATTCCACAGATCGGAAAACGAGCCGATCCCCGTATCGGCCGCGTTGTGATGCTGATGGTGGTTATGCATGTATCCCTACTCCTTTCTTACTAGAAAGGGTGCCCTCCATTTAAACTTCATTATACCGCGAATTTGCGCTTTCTTGGTCTTGTAAAAATGAACAAACTCGCACAAATATTCGGCTGTTGGCAGCACGTCCACTGTCGGCCACGCCCCTGCCCGCGTCGCGTTTTGGAGCGGACACCATCCACTTCTTTGCTGGGCGTCAAGAGAGCGAGCGGGTCCGATCACCCATGCGCCACGGACTTTATCTACATGCTAAAAGGGCAGACTTTTTCGTCTGCCCTTTCTTCTGTATCAATTTGTTACACCCATACCCACAACACGAATACGATCACGAATGCCAGCACGAAGAACACACCGGCAAAAATCGAGATGCGCGCAAACTCGTGTCCCTTTTGGTCCATGTGCATCCAGAAGAACAGCTGGAACAGTGCCTGAACAAACGCCAGACCGATGATAAAGGGTACGGTAAAGCCGCTCGGCACTACCTCATACGCGACAGCGATGAAAGCGAGGGCGGTGAGCACGAGGGAAGCGATAAAGGCGACAATGTGGTTCTTCGCGCTTTCCTTTTTCACTTTGGGTTTGCGTACTTCTTCATTGTGCGTATGTGCTCCCATCGATTATCCCACCTTTCCACCGATCATACCCATGAGATAGACCACGGTAAAAATGAACACCCACACGACGTCGATGAAGTGCCAGTACAGGCTGGCGACGTAAAACTTCGGAGCGGTCACCACTGTCAGGCCTTTTTTCACAGCCGCCAACTGCAAGGTGACAATCCAGAGAATCCCGAACAGCACGTGGCCCCCGTGGAAGCCGACCAGCGTGTAGAACGCCGAACCAAACGCGCTGGAGGAAATCTTGTGTCCTTCATGGTAGTAGTGCATAAACTCGTAAATCTCCAGACCGAGGAAGCCAAGGCCAAGCAGGACCGTCACGGTCAGCCAGGCCTGCAGCTGTTTCAGGTTCTTCTTGTGCATTGCCAGCACAGCGAACACGCTGGTTAGCGAACTGGTCAAGAGCAGCAGGGTGGCAAGCGCCACGAGCGGCATGTCGAAGAGCTCTTGCGACGTAGGGCCGCCGTTGTTCTGATCGCGCAGAGCGATGAATGTCGCGAACAGGGAACCGAAGAGAATGGTTTCCCCGCCGAGGAAGAGCCAGAAGCCAAGGATCTTGTTCTTCCCTTCCAGGGTGGCTTTTTCCGGTTCGTCAGGCAGAACCGCATGTACGTGATGTGTAGCCATTACGCCTTAACCCCCTTCTCTTCGATCTCATCCGGTTCAATGTGATAGCCCGGGTCGTCATTGATCGAACGCAGCAGCATGCACGCAAAGGTGATTGCCAAGCCGATGACGACGACCACGTAGTTGTGATACATGAACCCGAAACCGGCGATAAACAGTCCCACAGACATGACGAACGGCAGGAAGGAACCGGATGGCATGTGGATGGAGCCCAGCGGTTCGGCCGGAGTCATGCCTTTGTTGCCCGCCATTTTTTCTACCCACAGTGCGTCCAGACCGCGTACCAGCGGCGTTTGCGCAAAGTTGTACTCCGGCGGCGGAGACGGAATCGACCATTCCAGCGTGCGGCCATCCCACGGGTCGGCCGGAGCGCGTTTGCCGCTTTTCGCGGTAACGGCGACGTTCACCAGGAACAGAATCGTACCGATGCTCATGCCAAATACGCCGATCGTACTGATAAAGTTACCCAATTCCAGACCTTGACCGGCCAGGAAGGTGTAGACGCGGCGCGGCATCCCCATCAGACCCAGGAAGTGCTGCGGGAAGAAGGTCAGGTGGAACCCGACAAAGAACGTCCAGAAGTTCCATTTCCCAAGCGTTTCGTTCAGCATTTTGCCGAACATTTTCGGCCACCAGTAGTAGAGTCCGGCAAACAAACCAAATACGAGACCCCCTACGATTACGTAGTGGAAGTGTGCGACGACGAAATAGCTGTCGTGGTATTGGTAGTCAGCAGGCGGATTCGCCAGCATTACACCAGTCATACCGCCAATGGTAAAGGTCGGAATGAATCCGACGGCGAACAGGTTTGCCGCGGTGAAGCGGATTTGACCGCCCCACATGGTGAACAGCCAGTTGAAGATTTTGATACCGGTCGGCACCGCAATCAACATCGTCGCCAGACCAAACAGAATGTTGGCAATCGGCCCCATACCGACAGTGAACATGTGGTGCGCCCACACCATGAAGCCGAGGAAACCGATCAGCGCGGTCGCGAATACCATGGAGCTGTAACCAAACAGACGCTTTCTCGAGAAGGTACTTACGACCTCAGAAATGATACCAAACGCAGGCAGAATCAGGATGTACACTTCGGGGTGACCGAAAATCCAGAACAGATGCTGCCAGATCAGAACGTTACCGCCGGCATCCGTGTTGAAGAAGTTACCCCCAAACAAGCGGTCAAACATCAACAGTACCAGACCGACGGTGATCGCCGGGAATGCGAACAGAATCAAACCGGAGGTCACGAAGGACGCCCAGGTAAACAGCGGCATGCGCATGAAGGTCATACCCGGCGCGCGCATGTTGATGATCGTCACCAGGAAGTTGATACCACCGATCAGGGTACCAAGACCGGCGATTTGCAGACCGAGCACGTAAAAGTCGATCCCGCGTCCGCTGTATTCATTGAGGGCCAGTGTCGTGTAAGACGTCCAGCCCGCGTCAGGCGCACCGCCCAAAAACCAACTGGTGTTGAGAAGCACGCCACCGAAGAAAAAGAGCCAGAAACCGAGTGCGTTGACAAACGGAAACGCAACGTCACGCGCACCGATTTGCAGCGGTACAACCGCATTCATCAGGGCGAAAATCACTGGCATGACCGCCAGGAAGATCATCGTGGTGCCGTGCATGGTAATCAGTTCGTTAAACGTCTTGGCACCGACGACGTTAAGCTCCGGATACATCAATTGCAAACGAATCAGCAGGGCCTCAATCCCGCCGGCCAGGAAGAAAATCCCGCCGGCAATCAGGTACAGGATCGCGATTTTCTTGTGGTCCACTGTCGTGAGCCAATCCCACAGCCCTGACCGCTTGGGTGCATGAGAAGCATGTGCAGACACGGTTTTACCTCCTTTTTTGCGTCACTGCCTCATGACGGTCACTTACTGTTTGTTACTGTTCTGTGCCTCGTCCTTCACGCTGAGCGTGTACAGGTAATCAACCAGCGCATTCACCTGATTATCATCCAGGTTGAGGTTTGGCATGGTGTTGCCCGGCTTCATGCCTTGCGGGTCTTTCAACCACTCTGCGAGGTATTGCGGTTCGTTCGGTTTAATGCCCGCCACGCGCATGCGGTCGGCAAAGTTGGTAAGGTTCGGCCCCAGTTTTCCGCCTTTGCCGCCTACAGCGTGGCAGCCCAAACAGCTCTTTTCGAAAATAGCTTGGCCTTCTGCGGCACGGGCGGTAGCATTCTGCGGTTCGGCAGTCTGCGCTGCTTTCATTCTCTGTACCCACTCGTCGAATTCGGCCTGTTCCACTACGTCCACTTTGAAATCCATCAGAGCATGGGACGTCCCGCACAGCTCGGCGCATTTGCCGTAGAAGGTTCCGGTTCTGTCGGCCTGCAGCCACATTTTGTTTTCCATACCAGGGTTGGTGTCCATTTTACCGCCCAGCGCCGGAATCCAGAACGCGTGGATCACGTCGGCGGTGTTCAGGGTGAATTGAATCTTTTTGCCCACCGGCAGCACCAGATCCTGCGCGGTAGCTACGCCGAGATCCGGATACTCGAACTCCCACCAGAACTGGTGAGCGGTTACGTTAACTTGAAGCGCTTCCTTATTGTCGTATTCTTTGGAAAGGGCGAAACCGGTGGTGACTGTCGGGATAGCCATGATGATCAGAAGCAGGAACGGAATGGCCGTCCAGATGATCTCAAGCGTGTGACTGCCCTCCACCTGTTTTGGAATGCCCTCTTGTCCTGGGCGCTTGCGATAACGAATAAGGACATAAGTCAAGATCAGCATAACAACGATAAAGACGCCGGTCATGATGAAGAAGGACAACTTCATCAGATCGAACTGCATTGCTGCAACCGGCCCCTGCGGCTTGAGCGCGGAGAGCTCTTGGATGCCGCAACCGGTAAGTGTCAGCGCCAACAACCCAAACAGGAAAAGCTGACGCCAAAACTGTTGCCAACTCTTCATACCATTGAACCCCTCTTTCCTTCGTGTTGGTAACATTCCGCCCACAACTGCCGTGCAGCCGAATGTTTATTCGTACTCCTTTGTCTGTCAACCATCACTCCGCCTGCTGCTATCCCTCACTATAATACCCAATGCTGAAAAGTATTAGCAACCGGAGCGCGACAAACAAATAGAGCCAGGGCCATTCCCTACACCTGCCTATACTGGTAACCTCTTTAGTATACAAAAATTTCTTGCAAGCTCCCATGCCATTTGTAATAAATCTGTTAACAAATTTATGAACAATTTTGTGAAACTATTTTTTTATGGGTTGACAAGCAGGGGATGTAGCGTGTCCTCCAGGAAGTTTTTGCGTCCATCGGCAAAAAAGCCCTTCGGAAAGACATCTTGTCTTTTCCGAAGGGCTTCGCTCGTCACGCCTTTTCCGCTCGTCCGCTCCTGATCAGCCAGAGGTGCTGCAGGTATTCAGCCACGCCGAGCAGGATGGCGGCAAAACCGGCGCCAATGGGGGCGATCCGTGCCCCGGGCAGGACAAAGGCGCTCAGGTTGACGATGAGGAAGGCGGCGATAAAATCGACCGCCGTGCTCAGCCACAAGGTGCCGGGCCTCAGCAGAAACAATTCCAGCACATGTCCGGCAATGGCAAAAACCAATCCCACACCGATCGACTGATAGAGGGAGGCGTAATTCAATTCCGGGAACAGGGCGTCGGCGAGAACGACCACTGCCGGGGAGACAAACAGCTTTAGGAGCAAACCGGCCACCAGCATCCTTCCTCCTTCTGTTGGACTACCATCAGTATGTCCGCCGCTGCTGCCGATTAACCCGCCGAAAAGCCGCCGCTCTGCCCTGCAGCGCAAACCACCCGCAGGGGTAACGGTCGCCGCCCAATCGGCACTGCTTTTCGCCTGTGAAAGCCTTCTGTTACGCCGCTTCCTGCCGCTCCTGCCGCGGATACGCCAGCGTCACCACCAGACCGACGACTGCCAACAACGCCAGTACGACAAAGATCTGATGCAGCCCGCCGGCCAGCGCTTCCCGCGCCGCCTGCAGCACGTCTGCCGGCAAGTGTCGGGCCGTCTCCGGGTTGAGGATTTTGTTGACGTCGATCCCCTCCGTCCCCTGGATGCCTCGTACCGACTGGTTGAGCATCAGACCGAACAGGGCGATGCCGATCGTCTGCCCCAGCGTCCGGATCAAGGTGTTGGTCGCCATCGCGGCTCCGCGCAGGTTCCAACCGACGGACAGGACAGCGCCGGTGAACGAGGTAAAGGCAAAGCCGAACCCGAATCCGACGATAAAGGTGATCACAAACAGCACCACGTGCGGCGTTTCTGGCGAAATGAACGCCAGCCAGAGCGTCGCTGCAATCAGAGCGATTACCCCGATCAGCGAGGTGGTGCGAATCCCGATGCGGGCCAGCAGCCGGCCGCTCCACGCCGCTCCCAGCGGCCAGCCGATCGACATCGGAATCAGCGTCAGGCCGGAGCCGGTCGCGCCTTGACCGTAAACCCCTTGAATCCACATCGGCAGATAAAAGGAGACGGCTACCAAGACAGCCGACAGCAAAAAGCCCGCCAGATTGGCAACGCTGATGGCACGGATGGAGAACAACTGCAGCGGCAGCATCGGTTCAGGCGACTTTTTCTCGATGTAGAAAAACAGTGCAAGGCCGCATGCAGCTGCGACCAGCAGTCCGATGATCAGCGGCGAATCCCAGGGGTGATCCGTCCCGCCGCTCAACAGCGCGTACAGCAGCGCGGTCATGCTGAAGGTAAACGTCGCCACTCCTGCATAATCGACATGCTTCCGTTTCTTTTCGATCTGCTCGTGCAAATACATCCCGATCAGCGCGATGGACACAAGCCCGAACGGCAGATTCATGTAAAAGATCCAGTGCCAGGAGACGTAGTCTACCAACAGGCCCCCGGTCAGCGGCCCCAGGATGCCGGAGATGCCCCAGATCCCGCTCATCCACCCCTGCACTTTTCCCCGCTCTTCAAACGGATAGATGTCCCCGATAATCGTATAGGTAATGGTGATAATGGTGCCAGCGCCCATCCCTTGGAAGGCGCGGAACAAGATGAGCTGTTCCATCGTCTGGGACAGCCCCGACAGCACCGAACCGATCAGAAACAGGCTGGCCCCGATGCTGAACACAATCTTCCGTCCGTACAAGTCGGCCAGTTTTCCGTAAATCGGGGTGGTGACCGCCGACGTCAGCAGGTAAATGGACACCACCCAACTGATCAGATGAAGTCCACCCAGATCGCTGACGATGGTGGGCATCGCCGTGCTGACAATCGTCCCTTCGATCGCGGCCAAAAAGGTGGCGATCATCACGGCAATGGTCACATTGCGCTTGTTTGTCACGCGTTTCATCATAGCTCCTCCACTCTTGCTGTTGCCGGCGTTTTTTCCCGCCGGTCATGAACCTGCCCGCGGGACAGCCTTAGGCTATGCGATGACACAAAACGAACGACCTGTGCCGCCAGTAATCTCGAGGCCCAGGTCGCCATGCACGCGCGCCCACGCTGTTCCTATTGGCTCGCTTTCTGCTTCGCCAATACGGGGTCGAACAGGGTCGGGCCGTACTTTTTCTCCAATCCGTTTATCCACTCGTCTTCGTATTTGGCACGGAACTGGCCCGCCAGTTTATCCTTGATTTTCTCCCGCACCTGTTCCAGAGCGGGCACGGGATTGCCCAGTTTTTCCTTGTTCTTTTCGTAGTATTCCTTGATGTGCTCTTCCGTCACCGGATACGCCTTGTCAAACAGCTTGTCTTTCAGCATTACGATTTTCAGCGCTTCCCGGAACGTCTGCTCGTTGTACCCTTTCTTTTCCAACGATTGGCGGAATGCTTCCTCCGAACCTAGCGACTCCTTCAGCGCCTCCACCTGTTTGTTCAGTTCCGCTTCGTCAATCGTGATGCCCTGCTGCTTCGCTTCCTGGGTGATCAGCGCATCCGCAATCAATTGGTCCATGACCCGTACTCCGTACTTGTGTCTCAACGCGTCGCTGAATTGCGACTCGGTGATCGTCACGTCTCCCACCTTGGCGACAGCCGGATCTTCCGACTCTCCCTGCGAAAGACCCACTACTGCCAGCGCCAGCAGCAGCACGGCGGCAGCCAGGATGGATACATCAAACTTTTTCATCAGGTCGTCCTCTCTTTCTTCCTTTGCACTTCTTACGCCTTTATGTCCATTATGTCATTATAATAGAGTGCAGTTGCGGAAGAAAGATGGAAACACGCTTCCACAACCTTTCCACAAAGGTGACGATTCTGTGACACTCTTGTAATCTTATAAAAAATACTTGGCAAACAAAGCGGAAATGATGGAGGCAAGCACTGGCCCCAATACCGCCCAAATTTGCAAAAACCGCTCCTGCTTTCTCCCCTTGTCTCCCTCGATCATTTTGGTAATATGTTCCATGTCAATTCTGTCGTGGTCCAACAATTTCAGGATAAAGTCCTTGTCCGTGATCCGTTTCAGTTCCAGCTCCGTCTGCAATTTGGTGATTGCCTGCAGCAGTTCGGCCCGAACCTCCTCCATCCTCTCCAGGCGGTGTTCGATGCGCTCCAGCCATGTGGTCGCCACGGACATTTTTCCTTCCAGCTGGTCAATCCGTTCCTCAAACTTGTCCAGGCGTTGATAAATCCGCTGCGCGCTGTCCGTCTCATTTTTCCCCGGCGTCATGGCTCCCACCTCCTCCAGCCTCCTCTTCTTCTACTCTTTATGTATGACAAGCAGCCGTGCTTTGCTTGTACCGCCGCCCCTTGGAGCAGCAGCAACAACAAAACAGGCCCCTCCCATCAGGAGCCTGTCGACAGCCGGGAAAACAGAGGCGCGCGACTGCGGACGTTCCTCACGATTCGATCCAGCGAAAGAGCGGCTCCAGCGCCCTGCTTGCATCCTGGTAACCCAGGTTGTACAAGTCCAGCAGACCGGCCGGATTGCGTTCCACTCGACGGATGCGAACCGGTTGGCTTGGCGTAATCACGAAAGCCCGCTTCTCCTCGCGCAGCGACCTGATCCGTGCCAGTGCCTCATTGTATCGGCGGTGATGATCGAACAAGACGCGCACCAGATTTTTGTACCGGGGAAACAATCGCTCTCCCAGCCAGGACAGGTTGACCGGCTGCCGGACGTACTCTTCCGTCCCTGTTCGCACGACAATGACCCGTTCGTTGCCATCCTGAAGCGACTTTTCAATCGGGATTGGGTCGGCCAGCCCGCCGTCCAACAGCGTCACCCCCTGGTACTGCACCACCCCCGACAGCAGGGGAATGCTGCAGGAAGCACGCACCGCCAGCAGAAATTCCTTGTGCTCGTCTTTGGAAAAGTAGACGCTCTCCCCCGTCTGGAAGTTGGTGGCCGCGACCACCAGCTTTTCCTTGGACTGGGAAAAGACATCAAACGCCAATGGACGTACGTGCCTGCGGATCTCGTCAAAGAGACAGTCCAAGCCCAGCATGCAGCCGTAGCGGAACAGGTTGCGCCACGAAAAAAAGCGCATGTCGCACAGGTGTTCAATGTAGATCGACTTGCCCAGTCCTTTCTCCCGCGCCAGATACGTGAGTGCATTGCAGGCGCCTGCCGAGACGGCCACCACGTACGGGGCGATCAGGCCATGTTCCAGAAAGCAATCCAGCACACCGGCCGTGTAGATGCCTCTCATCCCGCCTCCCTGAAGCACCAGGCCAAACCTGCTCATGCTGCGTCCTCCCTTCCGTCGAGACGGTATCTTTTCGTTAGTATTTCTGGGATGTACACAGACATGCACGGGCAGGCGGTCGTCAAAAGAGTGAGCGGGCACCGTCACACATGCGACCACGAACTTTGTGCAAAAAACAAAAGCACCGTCTGCCATCGACGGTGCTTGTCGTTTTCTCGATACGATTCGGCCCGGCTGCTCCGGACTTATTTCCCCATCTAACGCTCACAAGAGAAAGTCGTTACTTCACCGCGACCAGCAGAAACCGATACGCGGGTCACCACCTAGGATAAAAATTGAAAGAAAACGAAGCCGACGCAGGCTACATTCAACAAAAAGGTAATGCCCATCCCGAGCATCATGCCCTGAAGAATGCCGGTTCGCTTGCGAACCACCATCGCGGTCACGACGATTACCGGCAGCATGTAAACGAGCTGGCTGACCCCGATGAACAGAAAGGCTTCCGGATAAATAAACAACAGCAGATGCAGCAGGGCCGTGATCCCGACCCCGATCCACACATCGGTGGCGTGATTTACCGGCTTGTCAGACATGTCTATCCTCCATTTGCCGTTCGTCTCGTAACGCTTTCAGCACCTCTTCCCTTCCGTCCCGATAGAAAAGGTTGTAGGTGTCAAACGGAATGATCCGCCCGTCGGGATGGACGATGTGGACGCACGACTTCTTGACCGAGCGGACGTCAAAATTGTGCGCGTCCAAAAACTGCATGATGATGACCCGAAACACGTTTTCATACCCGATCGAGTCGGGCAGGGCCACCTGCGGCAGACAGCAGAGCAGACTTCGCAGCGACAGCGCCGATGACTGCGGTGAATGGCTGGTGGAAAACAGGTGGAAGATCCGTTCTTGGAGTGACTGGTCCTGCTCAAACACGATCGTGTTGCGACCGCCCTCCAGCAAAATCTGCGGATCAATCAGTCCCGTCAGCGGGATGACGTTTCCGTTCAGCTTGAGCGCATACCCCATCGCCAGACAGTCGGGATGACAGGGAACAGGGATGATGTCCTCCGCCGCAAATACGCCGGACTGTTCGATGATCTTCTGCCGCACTTCGCTTAGCGTCAGCCGGTCGCGGGAGGGGTCAAACGCCTCCGTCCGTCCGGCCGCCTGAATCGGCTGAAAGGTGACGCCGCGCACGGCAGGCTGCTCCAGCCCGTACTGGATCACCCTGCCGATTTCCCCGTCGTTCACTCCTTTTTTCAGCGTCACCACCAGCGTGGTGGAGATGTTGAACTCATTCAGATGCTCGACGGCTTTACGGCGAATCTCCCGCAGGTCGGCGCCGCGCAGATTCATCAGCGCCTCCTTTTCCAGACTGTCAAACTGCAGGTAGATTTCAAACCCCGGCATGTATGCCGCCAGCCGCCGGACGAACTCCCGATCCTGCGCGATCCGAATGCCGTTGGTGTTGACCATCAGGTGACGAATCGGCCGCGCCTTGGCCATGTCCAATATGTCAAAAAACTGCGGGTGAAGCGTCGGCTCGCCGCCGCTGATCTGAACGATGTCGGGCTCCCCTTCGTTGCGGACGACCGCATCCAGCATCCGCTCAATCTCCGCAAGCGAGCGCCAGGTAGTCCTATTTGGAGACGATTCCGCGTAACAGATAGGGCACTGCAGGTTGCAGTGATCTGTCACTTCCACCAGCGTCAGGCAGCTATGCTGTTCGTGATCCGGGCAGAGCCCACAGTCGTAGGGACAGCCGTAGCGAATCGGCGTGTTCCACACCTGCGGCATCTCCGCCGGTTTGAGGAATTCCCGGCAGCGTTTGTAGTAGTCGACGTCGGTGGAGATCAGCACCTTTTCCCGCCCGTGGCGCGGGCAGTGTTTCCAGAGATAGACCCGCCCTTCCTCGAAGATGACTTTGGCTTCTGTCTTGCGCAGGCATTGGGAACAAATGCTGTTGGTCAGTTCGTAGAAAAGATACGGTCTGTTTTTCGGCATGGTTTACTCCTTTCCGTGCAGCGGCACACTCTTCCGACGCGGCCACTTCCGCATGAGCGACATGTAATAGGCAAGTCCGGCCAGACACGCCAGTTGGATGTTGTTCAGTCCCAGGTAGACGTGCGGCGTCGGTTTGATGAAATCGACGAGAAAACGGAAACTCAGATAGCCAAACATGAAGCACTGAAACAGCGCCCCCTCGGGCAGTTCCCATCGGCCAAGCCTTCGCCTCCGTTTGACTGCGAGCAGAAAGACAGCCAACAACCCGAGAAAAGTGATTTCGTACAACTGGGTCGGATGTCTGGGCACACCGTCGCCGAAATCCACGCCGGTGATCCAGTCGGTGGGGATGCCGTGGGTATGATCGTCCAGGCCTGTCAAAAAGCAGCCGATCCGGCCAATCGCCATGCCGGTGATGAGGGGAAACACCATGTCGTCTCCGGTGGATTGGCGCAGACCGATCCAATGTTTTGTCAACTCCACGCCAATCAAACCGCCCAACAGGCCGCCCACGATCGTCTTGCCTCCCATGATATACGTCCATTCGTTCCAATGGGTCAGCGTCCTCGCCGGATCTTCCAGCAAAAACAGCAGTTTGGATCCGATAGCCGCTCCCAGCGTGGCCCCGACCAACACCCAAAACGCCTGGTTGACGGGAATTCGCCCTTTGCGCCGCGTCAGCAGATAGAGCCGAAAGCCGATGAAATACGCCAGCGCCTCAAACACAAAGTGCGGATGCAGCCGCAGCAGACCGACGTCAATAAAAACTGGAAAGGTCATGAATATCATCCTGAAAAATTCAATATCAACCATATTAGACGATATTATATCAAGAAATCACCATAGACACACAAAAACTTCCATCCGCCGTCACCCGCTGGTGCCGTTCCCGTCTGCTGACCGGATTCCTTGACTCGCGCACAAATCCCAGCAGCAAAGAAAAACTGCCCCGAAAGGGAAACTGCCCGGAACAGGAAAAAACCGCCCAAAAGGCGTTTTTTTCCTTATTTCTGTCTTCGCTTTTTCGCGGCCAGCAGGCGATTGAAGGTCTCGCCTGTCTTGTCTGCCGGCGTTTTCCCGCTGTCCGTCTGCGCGGCAGCGGTGCTGTCCGTTGCAGAAGCCCCTGCAGATCGGCTGCCGGCGGCGGAACGGCTCAACGCTTCCCCTTGCTCGCTGCTGCCGGATACCTGCGCGGAATGCCCGGCGGGAGGAGCCGCTGCAGCTGACATGCTGCTGTCCGTCGCGGCCCTCGTCTGCCCTGCCACGTCGGCCGTTTCCGCCTCTCGCTTGGCTGCCCGGCTTCGTTTCCGCTCTTCCTGCTTTTCTCCCAAGCGGGCAAACACCGATTGATGGCCTTCATTCCCGACAGACCCGCGCTTGCGGAATCGGGCCGTAAATCGTGTCCACCATGCTTCCGGGAGCTGCAGACGGCGGCAGGCGACATCCAGCGGCCACAGCAGGGCGGCCAGCATCAGCAGCCATTCACCGATCGGCTGCGTATCCCACTTGGCGGGCAGCTTGCCGGTAAACACCTCGTCCGGTCTGGTAATCAGTCTCCCTTCACCCGCCGTCAGCCATTGTCTCAGTTCGCTGTCCCCGTCCCGAGGCAGGCCGTACTCCGGCGAATACGAGACAGTCAACCCGGCGGTTTCGCTTGCCGTTACCTGTCCGTTCGTTTTTTCCGTGATCTGTATCAGATAGCTGCCCGGTTCAGCGGCGGAAAAACGGCCCTCCAGCGTACCCGGAGCCACCGGTTTCAGGCGCACGGCCTCCCGGTTCATCTCCTGGTTGACCACCACCGCTTCCAGTTCCTGCGGCAACTTCTCCCCTTTGGGGACGGTGACGGTTATGACGCCGCTCGTCCCGTCCAGCCGGGTCTCTGTCTTCCAGCGGCCCGTCGCGACCTGCGGCAGCGTCCAGGCCACCGCCTCGTTCCACATTCGGCTGTAGCCTGGCCACGTCACCCATGCCGGAGCCCATTTCCCCTCCAGATCGCTGGTCCAGGCGACCGACCGTCCCAGCCCGTACTGCCAGCGGATCAGAATCGGGTCCTCGTCCAGGCTGGTCAATAGCTGTTCAGCCGTCTGTTTTGGCGTCGTCGCCACGTATGCGTGCAGCGGCGGCAAGGGCTGGCGGAGCGCGGACCAGTCGTCGCCTCCGGTGCGCTTCGGCACCTGCGGCTGTTCCACGATATACGTGCGGCTGGCCAGCGCTGTCTCCTTACTGAAGATTTTCGGCACCGACGTCGCGTCTTTGGCGAAGTAGTAGCGCCCGTTTCCCCATTGGGCGATATCCTCCAGCAGCAAAGTATCGGCGTCATCACCGACGGCCACGGTGGACACGGTGATGTTTTCGCCCGCCATCTGCTGCAGGAGCGCCTGATAGTCACTGCTTCGGCCCGACTGTCCGTCGGTCAGCAGGATCACGTGCTTCCGCTTTGTCTGCATCGTCTTGATCCGCTCGTACGCCATCTGCAGCGCCGGGAATATATCCGTGCCGCCGTCGGCGAAAATGCCGCCGATCTGCCGATGGATTTCGTCCAGGTCGGTGACGGATCGGGGCGGAACCACTTCCCAGGGACTCCCGTCAAACGCAATGACGCCGATCTGATCCTGCCCGTTCAGCATCGTGGTGGCCCGGATCGCCGCTTCTTTTGCCAGCTCCATCTTGTCCACGCCGTGCGCGTCCGCAGACATGCTCCCCGACTTGTCGATCACCAGCACCAGTCCCAGCGAGGGCAGATCTTCCTTGCCGCGCAAATCCATATGGACCGGCAGCGCTTCCTCGATCGGGGTCTGCAGCCAGCCGCCCATCCCAAAGCTGTTGGAACCGCCGGTCATGATCAATCCCACACCTAGATCGCGGACCGCCGTCCGTATCCGCTCCATGTCGGCGTCGCTCAACTGGGTGGCCTCCACATCGGCGAGGATAATCGACGCGTACCGCTTGTATCCGTCCAGCGCCTTGGGCAAAAGTGACGGGTCCTTCACGTCCGTCTTGATGCTGCCTGCCGCAAGCGCGCTGACCAGGTTTTTCGCCGCGCCGGGATGTCCCTCCAGAACCAGCACGGTCGGGGCGCCTGCCACCTGCGCGTACGCGTGTGCCTGGTTGTTGGTCTGTACCGTGTCACGCTCCGGTTCGATCTCGACGCGGTAGCGCTGAAACCCTTCCTGCAGCGCTTTTTGCGTAAACAGGAAGCGGTTTTTCCCCTTTTCCACCTGTATGGTCTGCCGGCCTGCTTCCCGATTCCCCTCGTACAGGCGGAGGGTCGCCCGCGTGGCCGTCGTGCTTTCGACGTCCACCTTGATCGCGTACTCCTCGCCTGCGTACAGCCGCTCCGGCACCTGTACAGCCGTGAGCACCACTTCTTCTCCCTGCGGCTGCTGCAGGGAGACCGCTTCGACGGCAATGCCCCGTTCCGCCGCCAGCTTTGCTTCCCGCGCGGCATCGCCGTGCGTGGCCAATCCGTCCGTCAGGAGTACAATTTTGCCTCGCGCATGGCTGGGGATCATCGCGGCGGCCAGGCGGATCCCTTCGGCCAGATTGGTGGCATGCCGGTTCACTTCCACCCCGACCGGCTGCACGTCCTGCCGGGTCGTCAGCGGCTGGTCTACTGCCGCTTCCGCACCGACAGCCACCACGCCGAACTGATCTTCGGCCCGCTTCTCCTCCACCGCGGCGCGAATGAATTCGTACACCCTCGGGTCATCTTTCATCGACGCCGACCGGTCGACGACGACCACCACTGTCTCCGCCCGCACCGGATGGAGAAGCTGTGTCCCGGCGAGCGCCAAAATCAGCAGGAGAAAGACAGCACCGCGCACGGCAGCGATCAGCGTCTTGCGGCTGTTCGGCATCCTGCGCTGGCCGCGCCACCAGGAAGCAATCATCCAGGCGGCGGGAATCAGCAGGAGCAGAAACCACGGCTGCTGCACGTCAATACCCACGTTGATACACCCTCCATTCCGCAAACACCACCAACAGTGCCAGCGCCGCCAGCCACCCGGTCAGCTCCCGGCTTCCGGCAGCCTGGCCGTCCTGCGGCTTGGCTTCTCCTTCGCCGGCCCCGCTGCTTCCGACCGTCAGCGAACGCGGCGCGATGTCCGACTCCGCCTCGTCCATGTGAACCGCAAAGTAACGGACCTGTGCCGTTCCTGCGACTTCTTCCGTCAACCGGTACAACCCCGTCTGCTCCGGAACACGGAACAGCCAGGTCGTTCCCTGCGCCTCGACGGCCTGCTCCCGTCCGTCCGGGTAGGTCAGCGTCCGTTTTTCCGCTCCCGGCGTCAGCGGAATCGCCAGCGTCTCTCCCGGAACGGCGGGGCCGATCGGAACGTTCTGGGCGGACGACAGCCAGGAGGCCACATTTTGCATGAAAATCGGGAACGCCGGCCGCAGCGGAAAGTCGGAATCGTGCAGGTCAAAGTTGACGATGACACCCTTTCGTCCCGCCAATGACCCGGCCAGGACGAGGTTGGTGTCTCCTGCCTTCACCAGCGGCCGCATGCCCGGCATTTCGCTTACCACGGAGGTCCGGGCCACGTGCACATCCTGCCAATCCACGTGCTTCACGAGCGGATCGTCCGGCCGGAGTGTTTCCGGCCTGTGCTGCACAGCAGCTGCACCGGTGTACGGCAGCCAGTCTGTTTTTCGATCGGGAGCGATCACCAGGATGTTCCCCTCCGGCAGCCGGTCGGGCACCACGCCGTCAAACACCCACACGTCGGCCCTCTCGGTGCCATCCGGCAGCTCGGAGCGCGTCTCCACTTCCAAACGGCCGACTGACTGCAGGGCCTGGTGCAAAAACCGGTTTCCCTGCGGACTGACCAGCACGGCCCGCCCTTTTCCGGCGGCAAATGGCACGCTCCACCGCTCGTTGTCTTCCGCCAGCCCGTCCTTTTCCGGTTCGATCACCGCCCGGTAGACAGGGGCGGCGGGCAGGCGTTCAAAGGTAACGGTGCGGGACGCCCCGGCCTCCACCGCAAACTCGCTTACGTCCAGCACTTGTTGCTCGGGGCCGTAGATCGTCGCCCTGCCCCGCACGGGCTGACTGCCGTAGTTGTCGATCCGCAACAGCCCTTCTGTCCCGCCTTGGCCCGGCTGAGTAACGAAGGCGCCGATTGCCGCGTTTTCTTTTGCCCGACCCGCTTGCACAAAGCGATACGGACCGGATACTGCCAAGGCGCTCTCCTGTTCGGCCGCGCGGGCGGTCCCGCCGTCGCCAAACCACATCACCCCGCTGCCCGGCTCTGTCGCCGTGATCGCCGCGGCCAGCGACAGGGCCGCCTGCTGATCACTCGTCCCCGGACGAGGCGCCAGTGATTGCAGTGCCTGCAGCAGCGCCTGCCTGTCCGTACTCTTGGACACCAGAACCCGCGGCTCCAGCCCCGCCTCGATCAGTGTGATCGCCTGCCCGCCGCTCAACCGTTCCACGATGCCGCGAGCGGCATCGAGGGCCTGCTCAAAGCGGGAGTGCTCCCCTTCCCTGGTCAGCATGCTGCCGGACGTGTCGATGACAAGCACGGTATGGTCGGCAATTGCTCCCGCCGTGGGCACGGCCGGACGGACCAACGCCAGCACCAGCAGGACGGCGGCCAAAAGTTGGAGCAGAAGCAGCAGGTTGCGCTTCAACTTTTCCCACGGGCGCACCGCTTCCCAGCTCTGCAGCGTCCGCTGCCACAAAAGCGTGCTGGGCACCTCCAGGTCCTCCGTGTTCCGCTTGAGCAGGTAGAGGGCGACAATGGCCGGCACGATCAGCAAAAATCCCAGATTGCCCAACGCCATCCACTGCATGACTGCCTTCTCCTCCTCTCTACCGAATCAACCCTGCCTGCCGGAACACCCGAAAGACCATTTGCTCCAGCGGCGCTTCCGCCTCCACCGCTGTGCAGGCGATTCCCCGCCGGTAGGCGAAATTGGCCAGCTCCGCTTGATAGTCCCGCACGGTCTGTCTGTAATGGTCGACGAGCTGCCGGGTAAGCGACACCTCTTTAAACTGCCGCGTCTCGCTGTCGATCAGCCGCCGCTCTCCCTCGTACGACGGCTCTCGTTCGTCTTGCGCCAGTATCTGAACCAGCGCGACCTCCTGCCGAGCAGCCTGCAGATAGGCGATGCCCGCTTCATAACCCGTTTCAAACAAAAAGTCGGACAAGACGATGGAGATGCCCGGTTTGCCCCGCACGGCGCCCGGTGAGCGGAGCGCCCGGTTCATGTCACCTGTCCCTCCCGCCTGCAGCCCGGAGAGAAAGGAGAGCAGGTGGGCCGCCTTGTGTTTCCCCTGCAGATTGCACAGCGACGCCGTCACCTTCTGGTTAAAGGCGTATACCGACACATAGTCCAGATGGCAAAGCGAGATATAGCCCAGTGCGGCTGCCAACTGCACCGCCCGTTCCAGCTTCCGGGGTTCCCCGTAGGCCATCGACCGGCTGCAGTCGATGTACAGCGTGACATGCAGTTCCTGCTCATCGAGAAATTTTTTCAAAAACAGCTTTCCCGAGCGGGCGTAGGCGTTCCAGTCCAACTGCCGCAGATCGTCACCGGGAGCGTACGGCCGGTAATCGGCAAATTCCAGCGAACTGCCTGTCCGTTTGGAACGTCGTTTGCCCGCGTGGGTGCCGCTGGCCATCCGCCTGCTCAACACCTGCATCCGCTCCAACCGGCTGAGCCACGCCGGGTCCAACAACTGCCCGCTCATGCCTTGTCCTTCTCCAGCGCGGCCAGAATGTCGGTGATAATCCGGTCAGGGCGGATGCCGTTTGCTTCCCCTTCAAAGTTGAGAAACACGCGGTGCCTGAGCGCCGGCAGCGCAACCGCGTCGATGTCTTCGTAGGCCAGGTTGAAACGGCCGGCCAGCAGGGCGCGCACCTTGGCCAACGCCACCATTGCCTGCACGCCGCGCGGTCCCGCCCCGGAACGGACGTACCGGTTGACCGACTCCACCGCCTGTTCACCGGGATGGGTGGCCAGCAGCAATTTGACCGCGTATCGCAGCACCGGATCAGCCACCAGAATGTCGCGCGCCGCCTGCTGGATCTCGGCGATCTCCCGTGCGGAGGCCACCTTTTCCACAGACGCCGGCTGTCCCGCCGTCGTCCGCAAAACGATCTCCCTCAGCTCATCCTCGCTGGGAAACGGCACGTCGATTTTAATCAGGAACCGGTCCATCTGCGCTTCCGGCAGCGGATAGGTCCCTTCCTGCTCCAGCGGGTTTTGCGTCGCCAGCACGAAAAACGGCTCCGGGAGCGGCCGCGTGCTCCCTCCCGCAGAGACGGTCCGCTCCTGCATCGCCTCCAAAAGCGCGCTCTGCGTCTTCGGCGTAGCCCGGTTGATTTCGTCAGCCAGCACGACATGGGCGAAGACGGGGCCTGGTTGGAACTGGAACGACTGCTGCCCCGTTTCGTCCACGCGCAGGATGTTGGTCCCCGTGATGTCGGTGGGCATCAGGTCGGGGGTGAACTGAATCCGCTGAAACGACAGTTCGAACGCCTGCGCAAGCGTCTTCACCAACAGCGTCTTGCCCAGCCCGGGCACGCCCTCCAGCAGCGCGTGGCCGCCGGCAAAAACCGCCCAGAGCAGCTGCTCCACCACGTCTTTTTGCCCCACCAGCACTTTTCCGATCTCCTGCCTCACCCGTTCCACCCGGCTGAGGTACTCTTCCACTGCATGTTGTGTCATCGCCACGTCTCCTTGCTTCACGTATTCGCTTAGGGTTCGATACTGCTGAAATACGCTTTGACCGCGTCCTGGTAATCGTCCGGAATTTTCCCGTGTTCCAGGCTCTCGCGGACAAACGAAGCGTATTGGCTGTATACCTCTTCATAGGGACGGGCAGCTCCTGACGACACCTGTGTCGTGGTGCTGGCCCGGGACTGGGAGGGACCGGCTCCGAGCGGACCGCCCACGGTATCGGTCGGCCCTTCTGCGCCGATGCGGGGTGATGGGACGGTCACCAGTTCATGTCTGCCTGCGCCCAGACCCGCACCCGGGCCCTTGCCGCCACCTTTGCCGGAACCTCCCCCCACCCCGGCACCGCTGCCGGAGCCTGCTCCATTCCCGGAGCCATTACCCGCACCGGAACCGCTTCCTCCGCCTGCCTGGCCGTTTCCACCTGCACTGCCGGCTGGGGATGTCCCTTGGCCTTGTTGGGAGCCTGCTCCCGAGGAATTCGCCCCCGCAGACCCGGAGGCGGGGACTGCCGTTCCCGCGCCGACTGATCCCGCTGTTCCCGCGCCAAAGCCCATCCCTGTCTGGCCGGCGCTGCCGGACGGGGAACCGGCTGCTGCCAGCATCATCTGCGACTGCTGCAGCGCGGCCAGTGACTGTGCGGCCAGCAGCGCTCCCTGCTGCGCCTGTGTCACCTGCTGCATGGCCTGCAGCAAGCCGGATTGCAGTGATGCCATGGCCGACTGCACGTTGCCCTGGGCCAACTGCTCGGCCGCCTGCTTCAATTGCGCCGCGGTGGCGGCGGCGTCTTCCGTCCCGGCGTCAGCAGCGGCCTGAGCCAACTGTTCCGCCGCTTTTTGCAGCTCCTCGGCAAGAGATTGCCGCTCCTTGGCAGACAGCGCCTCCAGCGCTTTAGCCGACTGGCGCAGCGCTTCTACCAGCGCCTGCCGGTCCTCTTTGCTGAGAGAAGCCGCCGCCTGCCGCAGTCCTTGATGCTGCGCCAGCGACTGCTGCAAACGCTGCAGTGCCGCCTGCTTCGCCAGTTCCGCCTGCTTCCATTGATCCAACTGCTTTTCCGCTGCCTTCAGCGCCTGGAGCCGTTCGGTCTGACTGTCCGCCTCCGACAGCGCCTTTTTGGCTTGCGCCAGTATCTCTTCCAGCTTCTTTTTTTGCGCGTCGCTCAACCCCTCAGCGGCTTTGGCCTCCTGCTCCAGCTTCGTCACCGCCTCTTGCGCCGCTTTCTTCGCCTCCCGCTCCTGGGCCAGCTGTGCCAGCCGCTCATCCTGCGGGTTGGCCCAGAAAACCAGCAGGAGACAAAGGGAGAGCAGGCATCCCGCTGCGTACGCGGGCCGTTTTGCATCTGGCAGGACGGGGATGCTCTCCAGCACCTGCGGCAGCGCCTCGCGCAAGCGGCGTACGGCGTCCTCCCGCTGCATAACAGCTAGCGGCGACGTACTTTCACGGTGCTCCAGCGCCGTCACGACCCGCTGTGCCAATCCCTGACGGTCGGCCAGCAGCGCGCACTCCCGCTCATCAGGACGGTGAATAAAGGCGACAATCGCTCCCGCCGCCACTGCGAGCAGGCAGATGGCGGCCGCAATCGCCTTGTAGTACGGGATGGGCACCAGGCGGGCGATGAGAAGAACCATCAGGCTTCCCCCCAGTCCCCACAGGACACCCGCCGTGAGCCTGAGCACAAGCTTCTGGACGCTCAACCTCCTGCGGATCGGCCGGAGCAGCGCGGACAGCTCATCCTTCTGTTCCTTCTGTTGCCGGATGGACACGACCCATCACTCCTTATTCGCCGCTTTTCGCAAACGGGGGCGCACCGGCTTGATCAGATAAACAGCCAGCGCCAGGCAGATTGCGGTGACAAACGTCAGAAACAGCACGTACAGCCAGAACGGGTCAACCAAAACGAACGAGAACTGGCTGCTGAGCGTCCGGCGCAGATCATGCACAGGTCCTTCGTTAAAAATGCCCAGCATTCCGACCAGCGGATTGATGCTGTGCAGCAGATCAGGCAACAGCGGCTCCGTGCGCACCGGCGCAGGGTTTTGCCGCTGCTGGTACTCGATGAACTCACGGATTACTTCGGCCAGGATGACGGTGCCCGCGGTATACGCGAAGACGACCGCATAGCTCAACACCGTAGCGACTCCCGTCCGTTTGATCAATGTCGAGATCAGCACCCCGACGCTGCCCAATGCCAACATGGTAACCAGGTAAAAGCCGAACACCTTCAGCAGTTGGGCGGGAGAGATGCCGCCGTACAAAAAGACGATCGCGTACAGCGGGATAGTGGAGAACACGAGAAACGTCACAAAGCTGAGTGACGCCAGCCATTTGCCCAAAATCAGTTTGGTCGCGCTGATGTTGGTTGTCAGCAAGACGTTCAGCGTCTGACGCTCCCGCTCGCCGGAAATCACCCCTGCCGTCAACCCCGGCACGACAAAGCAAATCATCCCCAACTGCAGGATTGAGAGCACGATGAACATTTCGCGCGAGTTGTTCATGTTGTAGTAGCCGCGGCCTCCCGTCACCAGATAGATAAACGTCAGCGTCACCATGCCCAACGCCAGCAGGTAAAAGGCGATGATCCACGGCGAACGGCGCGTCCGCATCCGCAGTTTCCACTCGTTTACAAGCACAGGGTTGCGCAATCGCTGCATGAGGTTCATGAGCCCACCCCCTTCGTGATTTCCAAAAAGATTTCTTCCAGATTGCCCTGCTCCTCGTTGAACGCGGCCACCGGCAGTCCCGCGGCCGCCAAATCGCGCAGCAGCGCTGCCTGCTGCTCGTCATTTCCCGTAAACCCGGCTACCACCCAGCTGCCTTCGCGCGTGACGTCTGATACGGTCGGCACTTCACGCAGCCGGGTCATCGCTTCCTCCACGCGGTCCAGCAGGCGGATGCGCAGCACCCGCTTTTCCTGCATCTTCTGGTAAATCTCGTCCACTCTGCCACACGCGACCAGGCTGCCGCCCTCGATGATGCCGATCACGTCGCACATCTCGGCCAGCTCCGGCAGAATGTGCGAGCTGATGATGATGGTCTTGCCCATGTCGCGCAGTTCCTTCAAAATCTCGCGCAGCTCGATCCGGGCCCTGGGGTCCAATCCGGATGCCGGTTCGTCGAGGATCAGCACTTCCGGATTGTGCACGAGGCAGCGGGCCAATCCCAGGCGCTGCTTCATCCCCCGCGACAGCGAGTCTACATACGCGTCCCGCTTGTGGCTCAGATTGACCAGCTCCAGCAATTGCGGAATGATCTGCCGGCGCTCCTGGGCGGGAATGTCGTAGTTGGCTCCGTAGAAGTCCAGGTACTCCTCCGCCGTCAAATTGTCGTACACCCCGAAAAAATCAGGCATGTAGCCGATCAGCTTGCGCACTTCACGCGGATGCTTTGTCACTTCGTATCCGCCGACGTACGCCTGGCCGCTGGTCGGCTCCAGCAAGGTGGCCAGAATGGACATTGTCGTCGACTTGCCGGCTCCATTCGGGCCGACGAAGCCAAACAAGGTGCCCTTCTCAATCTCCAGCGTCAGCCCTTTCAACGCTTCCATTTTGCCGTATCGCTTTACCAGCCGATTGATCTGGATCATGGACGCATCACCTTTCCTTCCACGCTGATCACCGGGGTGCCGAGGTGGCGGTAATCTTCATACCGGTGCGAAAACTTGATCCGAAGCGTGCCTTCGGGCGAGAGGTACACCGGCGTCTTGTCCCCGGTCATCGTGTTGTTGGCAAACGCCTTTTCGAACGGATCAAATTTATGGGTCTTCCAGTTGTACACCTGTTTATCAAACTGCGTATTGCTGTCCGACCAGGTGTAGAGGTAAATGTTCGTGATCTTCACCTGTTTGTCCCCAAGTTCGATCGGGAAGTCAAGCGTGATCTCGCCCGCCTGCATCATATACCCGTCGTCGCGTTCATCAACCTTCACCGAACTGCTCGTTTTGATAGGCACAATCGTTCCGGGCGGGTAGACAATATGGCCGTCCGTGGAGGGCTTCAGCGACAGCGGCTGCGTCACCAACGTCAGGCTTTCCGTCTGAGACCGCCTGTTCTTCACGTCCGTCTCCACCGCAGGGGTCTGTGTCCAGCCAAAAAGCATGAGTGACGCCGGCCGGAAGCCGCTTCCTCGATCCAAATCGTGGATCATCTCGCCTTCCCGACTCGTTTCATACGGGTCGTACCAGTCCACGTGCGGCGGGAGAATATCGGTTCTGGACTGATAGACAGAATTGTCTATTTGTGCCGGATTAAACGGCAGGTTGACCTGGACACTCGATCCCGGCGCCAGTTCAGGCACCTTTTGCACCTTGCTGCCCGAGACGATGACGACGTCCCGCAGCGCATACTTTGACTTGTTGGTCACCGTCCCTTTGACGGTGCCGTCGGCGTAGACCAGATCGGCCTCAAACAAACCAGCGTCGGTGACGATGTGCTCCATCCCCACCTTGCGCATGGACCAAAACTCGACGTCGCGGAACTGCACGAGCGACCGATCCGACTGCATCGAGACCCACGCCTTCGTCGACGCTTCACCGAGGTAATGGTGCTGAATCGGCCACACCTTGCCGTCTCCCTTTACTTCCAGCTCATAGTCGCCGCTCGTCGGCACAAACAGCGCCGTGACCGCCTTGGCCCGCGCCTGTCCGTCCCCCTGCAAGTGGATGATGCCGGTTTGATGCACGAGCGCGCCAGTTCCCGCTGCAGCGCGCCGTACGAAAAAATAGCGACGCCGGTGATGACGGCAAACACCGGGACAACCACCCACATGTAGCCCTGCTTTCGCTTGCGGCGCAGCAGGTAATAGAAGACCGGACCCGCCAGCAGCGCGTAGCAGCCAAAAAACAGCGCTGTCCACTTCACGTCCGGCAATTTCAGCTGGGGAATGCGGTCGGCGGCCTGGTTTAATCCCCACATGCCATCCATGGGATCTCTTTCTGTTCGTTGCAGTGATGAGCCAAACGCCTTGGTCAGCGTCTCCGCCCAGAAACGGCTGTTGCCGCTCCAGCTTGCCACCGGCTCTTCCGACAGGTCGTAGGCAACGTACAGCACTTTGCCCTCACCCAGCGAACGTACCGCCATTAACGGAACGCCGCCCTCCGCATGGACCACGCTGCCCGTTTTCAGACGTCCCGCACTGATCGTAAACGGCTTTTCCAGCACAAGCGGCTTGTTTTTCTCCACCGCCAGACTGGAAAAAGCGGTCAGGCTCGTAACACCGGTCACCTCTACCGGCGAAAGGTCGGCAAGCACCCCCGCCGTCTTGTTGTAGTGGGCACCGCCGGCCAGCACGAGCATGCCTCCCCCCGCTGTCCAGTCGCGGATCGCCTGCACCTGCTGTCCATTTAACCCGTCCAGGGCAAAATTGTTCAAAACCAGAATGTCGAGCATTTCCAACTGCACTTTTGAAGTCGGGATCTGCTCCGGTTGCATCGGCAGGACCCGCACCGGATTGGGTAAGACCGATTGGGGCATCGCCCCAAGGAAGTTGGCGGTGTCAACGTCGGCCGCCAGCACGCCCACGAACAGCGTGTCCGGACCATACCGGCGTCCGCCGATTTTCGTTTGGGCCACGATCTCATCGCCTTGAATCAGGGCCACGTATCCGAATGGGTCGATCGCGTTGCCCGGTACGGTGATCGTTACCTGCTTGGTCGCTCCTTTGGCGACGGATACAGGCTGGTAGTACCCTACAGAAAAGTCGTCATTCTTACTTCCGGCTACGACCAGACTGCCTTCCACATCCGCTCCGCCATTGCTGACTGTCACCTGAACCGGGACCACGCCTGCTTGCTTGTACTCACCGCGAATGCCGGGCGTGACGCCCAGTTGTACAGATGATTCCGCATGTACCGTTGCTGCCCGGCTGTCGGGCAGTCCGGCCAACAGCAGCAGGCAGACACATATGTGCAGCAGCCAGTGCTTGGACTTCGCCATATTCATTTCCGCATAACCTCCGCGAACAAATTTGTCGTTTACCTGTAATGACGTATGAATTCGACAAATGGCTACAAGTTGGATTCAAATCAATTGCCCTTTGTCAAAATATACAAACTTATCGCGGTAAAAATAAAGGATAAAATGCTGCCAGTCCCTGTTATGAAGAAGGTGCTGGACCAGCAGGCCCGGCAGCAAAAAAGACACCGCCAAAAAGCGGTGCCGGAGGATGGAACATACCGTATGGGGACGTGAAATGGCGACTCGAAGCACCCGATTGCTCACGCTGCCCTACGGGATGTGATCAAGCCTTGCCCGAAGCCGATACGACGGGCTGCTCCCGAAAAAAACGAGGCAGAAAGAACAGCGGATAGATCAACAGGTACAGGTTGGGAATCCACCAAACCGGATCAAAATCCCCTTTGAACAGCCAAAAGGAGATCGCCTGCAGACCGGAACAGGACGTCAGTACCAGCGAGATCAGCGCCAACGGCCGCCAGCAGCTGTTTTTCCTGCGGTACGCGTACAGACTGGCAAATCCGGTGATCGAGATGAACAGATCGAGAAACCCTGTCAGCCGCTTCATTTGGCCTCACTCTCCGCCACAACGCCTTTTTCCGGCCCGGCCGAAGCGCTTTCCCCGTGCGCCGCGCCGCTCAAATTCAGCATTACGCAGCCGACGATGATGAGCGCGATGGCGATGATTTTTTGCGCAGTGAGCACATCCTTGAAAAACAGGAAGCCGATGACGGCAATCGCCGCCGTCCCCACTCCCGACCAGATCGCGTATGCCGTGCCCACCTCAAGCTGTTTGAGCGCCATGCTCAACGACGAAAAACTGATGACGTAAAACACGAACATCAATACGGTAAAAACAGGCCGGCTAAGCCCGTTCGACAGCTTCATGAATGTGGTGCCCGCCACCTCGAAACAGATGGCCAACGCCAGATACAACCAGCTCATACGCTCTCCTCCTGTCGTTTTTGGGTACGGACCACTCCGCCCAGCAAGATGTCGATCACCGCGTCAAGCGCCTGATCAAGAGTCATGTTGTTTCTCGTCAGCCACTGCCGGTTGATTAACTGCTCCCAGGCGCCCACATACATCTGAATCAGGATGTCCGTGTTCACCCGGCGAAACACGCCTTTGCCCATCCCTTCTTCCAAAACGGCCCGGACCTGGTCCCACTCTTCCTGAATGCACGCGTCCACGAGTGCCCACTGGGCGGGATAGTATCGCTTCAATTCGTACCACAACCGCAGGTCGGTGCCGCCAAACCCGCTCGGCACATAAGTCAGCAGCCGGCGCAGCTTCTCCGTCACATCCAGATCCTGCCGATTCACGATGGTTTCCATGCTGTCCCGCACGTCCTGAATTTCCTGTTCGATCAGATGACCAATCAGTGCTTCCTTGGACGGAAAATGGCCGTACAGTGTCTTCGTGCTGACACCCGCACGGCGCGAGAGGTCCGCCATCGTAAATTTGAGGCCTCTGGTCTGGATTTCTTCAATCGCCGCCTGAACAATGCGTTCCTGCAAGGGCATCCCACTCCTTCCACTCGGAAACCAAGGAAAATATTTTATTTCTATCATTTTCCTCACGCCTGCAGTATAAGAGGAATGCGAGCCAAGTGTCAATCCTTTCCAAACCCGCACATTTTCAAGCATGGGCAATTTTGCTATTGTTAGGAGAAAAGGAGGATTACCATGAACAATCAGGACACCCCCACTGCGCCCGTGCGGTTCCTCGAGGGTGACCGGGTGTACTTGCGGCCCATCGGCCTTGACGATACCGATCTCTATTTCCGGATGCTGTTTGACCCGGAGGTGCGGAGACTGACCGGCACGCAGAAAAGCTTTACCCGTGAACAAATATACCGATACATCGAAGGAAAAACGCAGGACCCGTCGTCGCTCCTACTGTTGATCGCCTTGCGGGAAACGGACGAGGTGATCGGCGACATCGCCCTGCAGAGCATCGACAACGTGAACCGCAATGCCAATATCCGTATCGCCATTAATTCCCAGGAACACCAGGGCAGGGGGCTTGGCACGGAAGCCATGCGTCTTCTGCTCGACTACGCATTCGGGATTTTGAACCTGCACCGGATTGAGCTGAACGTCTTCTCCTACAACTCGCGGGCCATTCGCGCCTATGAAAAACTCGGCTTTCAGCGGGAGGGCGTGCAGCGCGAAGCCTTGTACTACAACCACCAGTATCACGACTCGATCATCATGAGCATCCTGGAAGACGAATACCGAGCGCAGCACCTGAAGAAACACGTCTAGCCGCCATAAAAAGACTGAAGACAAACTGTACTTTTTGCCATTGAGTTCCTCAAGGAAACAATCTACCATCGTTCCCAGGCCGGAAGGCCTGCACTTTTTACAACCAAAGGTGGAGATAAAGTACGAGCATGGAGTGATGGGCCAACCGAGCTCCTTTGACGACCTGCTTAGCGGAAAATCGAAGTCGCGGGGAAAAACAGGGGAGCACAAATCTCACTTCGTCGAACTACCAGATGTTTGCCCCCTGCACGCGTTGCGTTTTGGAGCGGACATTACAACTTCTTTGCTGGTCGTCAAGATAAAAGGGGGAGAAATTTATGAAGCTGTCTATGAAGTTGTTCAAAAGAATTTTTTCTCCTGTTTTAGCTCTGTCTGTTTTGGCGGTAGCAGTACCTACTTCTGTTTTTGCCGCAGAAACAAACACGGTGTCACAACTCAACCCTTCTGTGGCGAAGGTCAACACAGTGTCGCCAAAGGTAGAAACACAGGGTGTCAAAACTGCAGCACTCCAGAAAGCGGTATTGAAGTTAGCAGATATGCTGGAATCGCAAGCCATAAAAAAATTGCTCGACTTTGTTGAGGATTACGGCAGTATAAAAGTAGCAGATACTATCAGGAAATATGCCGATGATATTGCTGATACCTTGCGGACCATAGCTTCTTGGAAAGACCTTTCTATCAAAATCATTCAAGATCAAGTTAGCGGGGTGTTATATGATCTGGGAGTACCACTGAGTACAGCGAGACAGGTTGGTTGGGTCATTTCAAAATTCGTAGACTGGGTATTACTATAGTACAAGGAGGGTGCTATGTACGAGGAAAGAATCAAGGATCTTGAAGCAAAATTGAATCTAGCCACCGACGCAATTACGTTACTCTTAGATATGGTGAACAAGGAGCATAAAAGCTTTGCGATTCTGGCCTTAGCCACTGGCTTTACTGCCGACGAGTTGGAACGCCTGGAAAAGCTGTTTTATCACGCTGGCAAATCACAGTGGGACAAGGACACATTTGTGGCAGAGTTCGAGAAGCGGCTTCCCAAAAGAAGTGCAATGTTGAAAAGCATTTTGGAAGGGCTCAAGTCAGATGGAAAGTACGTATCACTATGCGAGAAGTATTTGGATTGACAGAAGAGGCTGTCCAATAAGTCCCCAAAATAAAAAATGGGCGGAAAACCGATAAGGTTTCCGTCCATTTTTTGGCTACTTGGTTTCTTTAAGTTGATGGCAGTCAGATGGATGCTCGCCACCTTCATTAGATTATGGGCCAAGGTCACAATCCCATTTCGGTCAATTAGTCTGCAGCCGGTCGCAGTAGAGTTGGATCGCTTCCCGCAAAAAGGCGGCCAGCCCTTCCCGGTATTTGTCAAACGTCGCTGTAAAGCGTTCGTCGGCTACGTACAGCTCACCCAGCCCCCTGAAAATCTCCGGTGTGCACTCCTAGTAGTAGCGGGTGATGTGCTGTCTCAGCTTTCCGACGCCTTCCTGAACCTGCGGATCGGCCGGTCCGTTTTCCATCGCCTCGACGATCCCGCGGATAACATTCTCCCATTCCCCCATGATGCGCGCCCAATCGCTCTCTGTGTAGGCGTTCGTTCGTCTTTCCGTCTCGTCGACGATCGCGCTGCCGTACTTCGCTCTCGCTTCCGCCGCGTATTTCTCCTGGTGTTCCTTGATCTTTGTCATGTCAAACCCGCCAAACATGTCCTTTTTATCCATTGTGATTCCTCCTTCAATGGAAGAGAGGGTTTTGTCCACGGTGCGGATGATCTCTTCCAATCGTTTCTTTTTTTCCAGCAGCAACTGCTTGTGGTCCCTCAACGCCTGCGCGCGGTCAAATCCGGGACTGTCCAAAATCTGCTTGATCTCCTGCAGGGGAAAGCCAAGCTCTTTGAAAAACAAAATCTGCTGCAATCTCTCCAGGTCCTCGTCGGTGTACAGCCGATACCCGGCCGGGGTTATCGCCGCCGGTTTCAGCAGCCCGATCTGGTCGTAATAATGGAGTGTCCGCACGCTCACACCTGCCAGTTCGGCCACTTCCTTCACCATGTACGGCACGTCATCACCTCCACCTCGATCATAATGGCTGACGCAGCGTGAGGGTCAACAAAAAAAGGAACAGGAATCATCTGGTCCTGTCCCCTCATTGTTTCCTTTACGCATGCTGTTCCAACCGCTGTTCCAGCCGTTCGATCCGCTTGCGGTAGGCAGCTTCCTCCGCCTTGGACTTGCGGCGCAGCAGGCTGCTTTTTTTCTTCCACAGGTCAAACGCCTGCAGTGTGCAGTGCAGCGCCTGTTCATAGTCTTTAAGATGATGCTCGTAGATTTTGGCCAGCTCGACATAGACGTCTTCCGGCACGTAGCTGCCCGATCGGACCACTTCTTCCCACAACCGCATTGCCTGTTTCCAGTCTTTTTGCCGCTTGTAGCAGTGGCCCATCGCGATTGTCGCCTTCACGCCAAGCGGATGACCGCTAGTTGCGACCAATCGGTAGGCGCGGAGGGCACTTTCGCCGTCGCCCAACGCTTCATACCAGCGAGCGATGTTGAACCGCTCCTCCGCGGAGACGTCCTCCCTGTCCCAGGCGAGCAGCAGGGAAGAGAGGCGGATGTACAGCGTGATCAAGGAGAGCACGTCTGTCTCGTTGTGGGCGAGGACGCCCTTGATCGTATCCGGGTCCTTGTCCGTGAGATAGTCAAAGTACCGGATCGGCGCCAAATAGCCGGGAAGATCGTTCTCCCGCCGGACGCCCAGCTTCTCCTGCTCGATCAGCGACAGCCGGCAGGACTCCAGATCCTCCCGCCACAGCCTCCTCGCCCCGTGCAAGAGGTCGTAATGGCCGAACGACGGCAGACGGGGCACAAGATCGCGCAGCAGCGTATGCCGCGTCTTGACCTGCGGCCAGTCAAATGACTTGCCGTTGTACGTAACCAGATCGGTCGCTGTTCGCGCCGCTTCCAGAAACGAGTGGTAGAGGGCGGCTTCCGCGTGAGGAGCGGTCAAAAAGTGCTGGCGGACGACGACGCAGTCTCCCTCGAACCGGCTGTGTCCCAGCAAAAAGACGGCATTGCCCGCTCCGCCGTGCAGACCGGTCGTCTCCGTGTCAAAAAACAGCAGGTCTTCCGCCGTTTTGCCTGCCGCCGACAGCGGATGGCGGATGCCCGCACGCTCCCAGGCGTCGATCGTCTCGTACAGCTGGGCAAACGTGTAAGCTCCATGCCGCGCCGTTACCGGGTAGCGGACCTCACGCACCATCACGTACTCGCCGTCGAGCACGTACGGTTTGGCCTGCAGGCCGGCCCACTTTTCCCGGTACGGGATGTCCAGAAGCGACGCCGTATCGGAGGCCGCCGGAGAACTGACAGCCCCGCCGGGTATCCCGTCCCCCTCCGGCTGCCTGGGGGCTTCCCGGGTGAGATGCGGTTTGAGGCGGTTCAGCTTCGCTTTAAGAGACATGCGGGCTTCCCCCTGGGCGACCCGCAGCAAGGAGAGCGCCAGTTCCTTGCCGCCTCCTTCTTCCGCCGCGCCGACGCAGGACGGGCAGCCAGACTCGCACGGGCAGGAACAGATCAGCTCCTCCGCCCGGGCCAGGATCGTCTCCATCTGCTTGTACACCTGCTCGCTCAATCCGATGCCGCCCGGATAGCGGTCGTACAGGAAAATCGTGGGCTGACCGGAGTGCACCGCTTTGCGCTGCGGAATCACGTGCAGATCGAGCGGATCGCACATCACGAACAGAGGGGCGACGTGCTGCAGCACGTGAGCCAGCCCCACCAACCCACGCTCCACTTCGCTTGTCCTCACTTCCTCCAGCAGCGCTTCGGAAAATCCGATCCAGGCCGCGTTGGTGTGCAATTCTTCCTCCGGCAGGTGGATCGGACCGGAGCCGATGTTTTCATGTGTCTCAAACTTGATTTTCTTGAAAATGGTCGCCATGGCGTGGACCGACACTTCCCCGTAGGCGTATTCGGTCTGCGGCCCGCGACGGGACTGATCCTGCTCCAGCACCTTCAGCTGGACGGCCAGGTTGGCGTCCGTATAGTAATCCACCTGCACTTCCCGCACGTACGCTTTCTTCTCTTCGTAGTCCAGTTTCTCCACCTGATACTGCACGCCCTGGTGAAGGTAAATCGCTTCGTCGTGCAGAAGCGTCAGCGAACTGAAGCGGTCCATCTCCCCGATCACCTTTTCGTTGCCCCGCTCGCTGATGTCGATGATCACCACGTTTTCCTGGGAAGCCGAACGGAGGCTGATGTTGTGCGCTGGAAACGAGTCGTTCATCCAGAACCACTTGCCCTTGGCGTGGTGCAGAATCTGCTCTTCCGTCAAAAACTCCAGGATTTCCGTGATCTCCGCCCGGCCGAAGCGGTCCCCTTCGGAAAAAGGCAGTTCGTAGGCAGCGCATTTGATGTGATCGACGAGGATAATCAGGTTGTCCGGGTTGATCCGGGCCGACTCCGGGCTGCGTTCAAAAAAGTATTCGGGATGCTGAATCACGTACTGGTCCAGCGGCGTGGAGCTGCCGACCAGGACGACGACCGACTCCCCCTGCCGCCTCCCGGCCCGGCCCGCCTGCTGCCAGGTGCTGGCGACCGAACCGGGATAGCCGGTGATCACGCACGCCTGGAGCTGGCCGATGTCGACGCCCAACTCCAGCGCGTTGGTGCTGACCACGCCCATGATCTCTCCCTGGCGCAGCCCCTTTTCGATCGCTCGCCGCTGGCTGGGCAGATAGCCGCCGCGATAGCCCTGGATCGTCTTGGGCCCCAGCTTCCGTTTGACCAGTTCTTGCAGATACTTGAGCAGGATCTCCACCCGCACCCGGCTGCGTGCGAACAAAATCGTCTGAATCCCGTTGGACAGAAACAGCTCCGTGATGTCCCGGGCTTCCAGCGTGGCGCTGCGCCGGATGTTCAGCTGCCGGTTGACGACGGGCGGATTGTAAAACAGGAAGTGTTTTTTTCCGGTGGGCGCGCCGTTGTTGTCCACCAGCACCATCGGCTCTTCCGTCAGCTGCTCCGCCAGTTCCCGCTGGTTGGCAATGGTGGCCGACGTGCAGATGAACTGCGGACGGCTGCCGTAAAACGCGCAGATCCGCTTCAGCCGGCGGATGACATTGGCCACGTGGCTGCCGAACACGCCCCTGTATGTATGCAGTTCGTCGATGACGACGTATCGCAAATGTTCAAAAAAGGAAACCCACTTGGTGTGATGAGGCAGGATGGCCGCATGCAGCATGTCCGGGTTGGTGATCACGATGTTGCCGGCCTTGCGGATCGTCTGTCGGATTTGGGCGGGCGTATCCCCGTCGTAGGTTTCCGACTTGATCGGCAGTCCCGATTCGTTGATCAGCTCATGCAGCTCGCTTTTCTGGTCCTGGGCCAACGCCTTCGTGGGAAACAGGTACAGCGCCCGTGTCTCCGGGTCTTCCGCAAGCGCCTGCATCACCGGCAGGTGGTAGCACATGCTCTTGCCGGAAGCGGTGGGCGTCACCGCCACGATGTGCTTTCCATCCCGCACGTGGCGAAAAGCCGTCTCCTGATGGGTGTACAGCGAGGAAATCCCCCGTTTGGTCAGTGTTTCCCGAATCCGCCCGTCCAGGTCAGGGGGAAAGGGAACCGTTTGCGCCTCGCGGGGTTCGATGGTTTTCCAATGCACGATGTTTCGCGCAAAGCGCTCGTCCTGGCGCAACCGTTCCAACACCTGCGCCATGTCCAGCTTGATTTTCACGTCGAACACCACCTTCTTTCTCTATTCTACGAATGTACGTTCGACAAGTAAATGGCTCGCGGGAAATCCACTTCATGGGATGGACATGGGAGGGGAAGCCGCCGCGTTACAACGCCGGCGGCGCTTGCCCCGGCGGGTTCTGTTCCAAACCACCCGTTTTTTTCGCCACGGCCAGCCCCGGACCGCCCAGGACCAGGCCGGTCAGACCGTATTCCGCCTTCGCTCACCGACGGAGCGCCCACAACACAATCCGCTCGTACCATTTCCAGGGCAGCAGGCTTCTGAACAGATTCATCGCCGCTGTCCCCCGTCCCACGGGATAACGCAGACGAGGCGCGGGAGCGAGCGCCGCTCTCACCACCGCCGCCGCCACTTCCTGCGGGGGCGGCGCCGTATCTGCCGTCTTTCTGGCCATGCGCAGGACGGCCTCCAGCATGGGCTGATAAGGGGAGTCCTTTCGCGCGGGGATGGTCGCAAATCCTTTGCGCCAAATCTCTGTCTTGTACGCTCCCGGTTCGATTAGAACAGCGTGGATGCCAAACGGCAGGACCTCAAGTCGCAGCGCTTCGGTAAACCCCTCGACGGCAAACTTGGTAGCGGCGTAGGGGGCGAACCCCGGGAACGCGATCCTCCCGCTGACGCTGCTGATGTTGATGATTGTCCCCCGCCGCTGTCTTCTCATGTGCGGCAGGACGGCCCGGGTGACGGCGACTGTCCCGAAGAAGTTGGTCTCCATCTGCGCACGCCACGTGTGATCGTCCACTTCCTCGACGACTCCTCCGGCAGCAAATCCGGCATTGTTGACCAGCACGTCAATCCGGCCGTAGTCCGCGGCGATCTTTTCGAGGGTTTGGCGAATACCCGCATGGTCGGTGACATCCATCCGCCGCACGTCAATGCTCTCCCGCACGCCGGCTGCCTCCGCCGTATGCAGCAGGGCATCCCGCTTTTCCGGACTGCGCATCGTGGCGACAACGCGATACCCCGCCTGCGCCAAGGCAACGCTCGTGTGCAGGCCAAATCCGCTGGAGGCTCCCGTAACCAGAGCGACCGCTCGTGTTTCCCGCTCTATCGTCATGACCGTTCCTCCTTTGTGCAAGTGCCGCCCAACAGGCCAGCCACTGCACAATCATCTGGTTTCTCTCATCTTATCTCACGCAGCTCGCATGAACCAGGACAAAAAAGGACGCCGCGTGTGCGCGAGCGTCCCGTTTGCTTTCTTACTTCTTCAGGTCCTCGATCGAGGTGATGTCCATGTAGCTCGGCACCACCAGACCGATCCTCGTGCCGTTGAGATTGGGGCCGAGGTCTTCGACGTCCTTGCCCAATTTCTCGTAGTAATCCGCATGCGTCGTCGGCAGCCAGGCCGCCACCATGCCGTCCACGTCGCCGTTGGCCACGCCGGCCCACATCGGGCCTGCTTCCACCTGGTTCAGCTCTACCTTGTAGTTCAGCTTCTCTTCCAGCACCTTTTTCACCACGTGGGTGCTGGCGATTTCGGAATCCCAGGCGACGTAGGCCAGGGTGATGGTTTCGCCGTTGCCCGGCTTGATGCCCTGCACCCATTTATTGACGAGTTCCTGGTTGTTGTTCACCCATTCAGCTGCCGCTTCCTCCGGGTTTTTGCCCTCGGAGATGGCCAGCATCACCTTTTCCATATCGCTCGGCGTCCAGGTGAAGTTGTCCAGGAACGCATACGCGCTCGGGTGCGCTTCCTTCAGCCCCTTGCGGACGATCGTATGAATCTGCTCTTCTTTCCCGTACACCCCTTTGGGGTCTTCCAGATACTTCAGGTCAAATTTGGAAAACATCCAGTGCGGAGTCCAGCCGGTCACGATGATCGGCTTTTTGTTTTTGATCGCCTCGCTGAGCGCTGCCGTCATCGCCGCGCTGGAGCCTTCCACCAGCTCCCAGTCCTTCAGTTCGTACTCCCCGACGGCCTTTTCCGTCGCTTTCATCAGGCCGGCACCGGGGTCGATCCCGATGATCTTGTACCCCACCTGCTGGCCGACACTGCCTCCGCCGGCGTCCTGCGGCGTCTGCTCCTTCGAGGAACAACCGACCATCAGCATGCTGATTCCGAGGAGAACCGCCAAACCTTTGACCCAACGTTTTTTCATTATTTATCCCTCCCGCAGGTTTTTCTTTTTCCCCATGTTTTGGGTGATGCGATCCAGCAAAATGGCCATAATCACGATTGCCAGCCCCGCTTCAAACCCGGTGCCGATATTGATTTGGGTGACTGCCCGGTAGACATCGGCTCCCAGCCCCTTGGCACCGATCATGGATGCGATCACGACCATGGACAGCGCCAGCATGATGCTCTGGTTGACGCCCGCCATGATCGTCGTCTTGGCCAGCGGAAGCTGCACCTTGAATAGCTTTTGCCAGGAGGTGGAGCCAAATGCGTCCGAGGCTTCGATCAATTCCCCCGGCACCTGGCGAATACCCAGATTGGTCAGGCGAATCGTCGGCGGCATCGCGAAGATTACAGACGCGATCACACCCGGCACCTTGCCAAGACCGAAGAAAAAGATGGCCGGAATCAAGTAGACAAAGGCCGGCATTGTCTGCATGAAGTCGAGCAGCGGCGTGACCACGTTGCGCACCGAATCATTGCGGGCGCACAAGATGCCGGCGGGCACGCCGATCACGATCGAAATCAACCCGGCGGTAAGCACCAGCGCCAGCGTTTCCATCGAATGTTCCCAATACCCCAGATTGGCGATCAACAGCAGGCCAATCAGCGTAAACAGGGCGACGCGCAACCGTCCGACCATGTAGGCCAACAGTGTGAAAACGAGAATCAACAGCCAGTCGGGCAGACTGGTAAAGATCAGTGCAAACAGATCCACCGTGCTGCCAATGATGGCCGAAATCACGTCAAAAACCAGGCCGAAATGCTCATCCAGATACTGGACCAGCCGCTCCACCCAGCGATCGAGCGGCAGTTTCGGAAACAGCTCACTCACCCTCTACCACCTGCCTTTCTGCTTCTGCATCGGACGGCGTTATCCGGTTAACCTTGCCGGCTAGTCCACCCAATACCGCCCCTTTCACGACGACACCCAGCAGGCGGTTCTGCTCGCCGACGACGGCTACAGGGACGTCGGAAAACGCCACCAGGTCGAACATTTCGTTTAACAGCGTATGGGCCGAGACGGTCGGCACCTCGCGTTCCATCACGTCTTCCAATGTCTTCGCTTCCCGCGAGGCGGCATTGACCGCGTCCGCCTTGATCACACCGATCAGCCGTTTCTTTTTGTCCACCACGTACAGGCTGGAGACGCCCCGGTCTTTCATCAGCTGCAGGGCGACCCGCGGCCCCTTGTCCAGGGTAATGGTTTCCGCCCGCTTCATCACGTGTTCCGCTGCCAGCACTTTGGAGCGGTCCACGTCTTCCACGAACTTCTCCACGTACTCGTTGGCCGGATTGGTCAGAATCTCTTCCGGCGTGCCGATCTGGACGATCGCTCCGTCTTTCATCAACGCGATCCGATCCCCGATTTTCAAGGCTTCGTCCAGATCGTGGGTAATAAACAGGATCGTTTTCTGCATGGTCGTCTGCAGCTCCAGCAGTTCATCCTGCATGTCTTTGCGGATCAGCGGGTCCAGGGCGCTAAAGGCTTCGTCCATCAAGAGGACGTCCGGATCGTTGGCCAGCGCTCTCGCCAGCCCGACCCGCTGCTGCATCCCGCCGCTCAACTGATCGGGAAAGCTGTTTTCCCAGCCGTTGAGGCCGACCAGCGCCAAGGCGTTTTTCGCCTTCTCTTCCCGCTCTTTTTTGGGAATATTCTGCACTTCCAAACCAAATTCCACGTTTTCCAGCACCGTTCGGTGGGGAAACAGCGCAAATTTCTGAAAGACCATGCCCAGCTTTTTCCGCCGGACCTGCTGAAGCTGTTCGGCGTTCATCCGGACGATGTCTTCCCCATCGATCAGGATGCTGCCGGCCGTCGGTTCGATCAGCCGGTTAATCAGGCGCACCAGGGTCGATTTACCGCTGCCGGACAGACCCATGATGACAAAAATCTCGCCCGCCTCCACCTCAAAGCTGACCTGATTGACCCCCACGGTCAAGCCTGTCTCCTTCAAGATATCCTGCTTGGACCATCCCCGCTTCAGGTAGTCAAACGCGCGATGAGGCTGACGTCCAAAGATTTTCGTGAGATTTTCCACCTTGATTTTCGGCATAACGTCACCTCCAACGTTTTTGTACGGACGCAATCGCTCCTCCTCATTGTAGCGAAGCGAGGTTGGCTGCCACAAATTTGGTAATCCGCGATATTTGGGACTATATAGCGTTCAGAAAAAACTTTACGTACTTTTTTTACTATATACTAAGAATATCTCGTATATACTGTATGATGTGGTCATTTACTTCTGGTCGTTTCCCTAGTACAATTCGAATCAGGTAAAATGGATAGAGGAGCTGCTTTGTTTGCTATGGATGCCAAACATGAAGAAATCCTTCAACGGGCTCAAGAACGGGTAATCGAAGCTCTCGCCAAAAACATGGATCTGTACGGAATCACCATGTCCACGGGGTTGCTGTACGGAACCCTGCTGTTTCAAGACAAGCCGATGACGCTTGATGAAATGGGCAAAGCGATGGGCATGAGCAAGACGAGCATGAGCACCGGTGTGCGCACCTTGATGGAATTAAAAATGGTAGAAAAAATTTGGAAAAAAGGAGCACGAAAGGATCACTACGAGGTAAACCTCGATTGGTACCAGAATTTCATTGACTTGTTCTCGCTCCGTTGGAGAAGCGCGGCCGAATACAACGTGCATGCGATGAAAAAATCACTCCAGGAGCTGCACGCCCTTCTCCAAAGCGAAGACCTGTCGGATGAGCTGAGAGAACGCGTGCAAACAAGCATTCAACGCATTGAGAACGGTTTGGAATACTACGACTGGCTTTCCCGCTTGATCGACTCGTTTGAAACACACGAGATATTCCAGTTTGTGCCAAAGAAACCGATGAGCTAGGCATGTCCTCAGCCGCTTATCGCACAAAAGCACCCGCGCTGCTGCGATTTGGCAGCAATACGGGTGCTTTCATTGTGCCCTTGCGTGGCGATTCATACGTGCTTGCGTGCGGCAGCCGCTCCTACCGAGGCAACAAGTCAAACGCCTCTGCCAGCAGTTGATACGACTTCAGCTTAGCCTCAAAATCGTGTGTAATGGTGGCCACCATAAACTCCGTTGTATTGTATCGCTCGCTCATCTGCAGGATTCGTTCCTTCACCTGTTCCTTGGTGCCCACGATCATGCGCTTGCGGTTTTCCTGAATCCGGTAGCGGTCATAATCCGTATAGGGATAACGAAGCGCCGCCTCGACGGAAGGGGTGCCCTGACTGCCGCCCCCTTTTTCCAGCAGCAAGAGGGACAGGTCGAGACTGGAAGCAATTCGATTCGCTGCTTCCTCAGTCTCGGCACAGATGACAAAGATCGCCACCATCGACTGCGGTCGATCGTTTACGAGGGACGGCTGAAAATGTTTCTGGTACCACCGCATGGCCTCTTCGCCGCCTTCCCCGTTGATAAACTGGGCAAAGGCAAACGATGCTCCCCGCTCGGCGGCCAGTCTGGCGCTCTCTCCGCTGGAGCCGAGCAGCCACAACTGGGGCACGGTGGGGACGATAGGCGTTGCCCGCAGCCCCGGAAACTTGTGGTTCTCGTCAATCGTGTCGTACAAATAGCCGATCAGATCATCCAACTGCTCTGGGTATCGGTCGATGCCCGCTACTTTTCCCTCCTGCAGTGCTCTTGTGGCGAGCGGCATGCCGCCAGGTGCCCGGCCTACACCCAGGTCGATCCGGTTGGGGTGCAGTCCTTCCAGCACGCGAAACGTTTCCGCCACCTTGTACGCGCTGTAGTGGGGCAGCATGACGCCGCCAGTACCTATCCGCATGTTTGTGGTGACCGCCGCCAGATGGGCCACCAGGACTTCCGGGCTGGACCCGGCCAACCCCAGCGTATGGTGATGTTCCGATACCCAAAAGCGATGAAAGCCCAGGCGGTCCAGTTCACGGGCCAGGCGGACGGTCTGGGACAGCGCCTCCGGGGCCGTGCTGCCCTGGGCAATCGGGGATTGGTCCAGTACGCTCAAGCGAATCATCTTGCTTCTCACCTCTCCCTTATGATTTCACGTTTTTCCTCCGACAGGCAATAAACCAAGTGTACCCGAGTGCAGTTTGGGCGTCGCAAGGCAAAAGAGCTGGCGCTCCTCCCCGCCCGTGCTGCGGCAGTAACGAAAAAACCCTGCCTGTCCGCCATTACGCAAAACAAGCAGGGTCTCGATACATATATTTATAATTAATGATGTTCCTCGGTTCACAGCCTTCGCCGATCCCCGCAACGACTATTTCAGACCGGCTTCTACCTCTTTCACCATCTCCGCGACAGAAATCAGTCCGCCGCCGGACAGGTACCAGTAGTTCGGGTCGAGATAGACCACATTTCCTTCTTTATAGGCTTTCGTGTTTTTGACCAGTTCGTTTTCGACCACTTGTTTCGCCGAAGACTGGCCGCCTACGGCCGCCCCTCTGTCCACCACAAAGAGGTAATCGGGATTTTTCTCCACGATGTATTCAAAGGAAATGCTTTGCCCGTGCGTAGAGTCCTCGATGTTCGTGTCCACCGGCCTGAAGCCAAACTCGTCGTGAATCAAGCCGAAACGGGAACCCGGTCCGTAGGCACTTACTTTTCCGTCGTTGGCCAGGATGATCAGCGCATTCTTGTTGCTGGCCGCTGCTTTTTCATGCAGCTTCTTGACGGATTCATCCAGTTTTTTCAGTTCTTCTTCCACAACAGCCTGTTTGTCAAAGATGTTTCCAATCGTCTTGGCATTCTCTGCAAAAGACTCCATGTACCGCTTCGTGTCGATCCCCAGGTAGATGGTCGGGGCAATCTTTTTAAACTCTTCATACAGGTTGGCTTGGCGGGCGGAAATGATAATCAGATCGGGCTGCACTTCGCTAATTTTTTCGAAGTCCGGTTCTTTCAGGCTGCCCGCATTGACGTACTTCTCATCGTTGTATTTGGAAAGGTACGGCGGAAGATTGGTTTTGGGGAGAGCCGCCACCTCAATGCCCAGTTTGTCCAGCGAATCCAACGTACCGTAGTCGAAGACAACCACTTTCTGAGGATTTTTCTTGACGGTTGTTTCGCCCAGCTCGTGCTTGATCGTCAGTTCTGCGCTTTGTGCCGCGCCCGATCCTGCCCCCGCTGGCTGACCAGAGTTGTTCGATCCGCATGCAGCCACAAGGACGGCTGCCAGTAACGACATGAGAATTACAGACAGTTTCTTGGTCACTCTGCTCACCTCTATGATTGTTTGTGTATATTCAATAATTTGATGGCTGGACTTCACGGGCGCAGGCCCTGCGGATGTGTATCACCGGAGATGTGCAGGCGGGGACCCTTTGTCCGCGTCGGTCAAACCATCAAATAATTGAAACCGTTAGGGATGTAACTCATGCGTAATAGACACAGATCTTGTTTTGATCGATCTCCTTGATCTGAATATCCATGTCATAGATGCTGCGCAAGACGTCAGGCTGAATAATCTGGTTCGTGCTGCCTTCCTTGATGACTTTGCCGTCCTTGAGCGCGACGATATAGTCGGAATAGCACGAAGCAAAGTTGATGTCATGAATGACGATCACGATGGTCTTGCCCAGTTCGTCCACCATTTTCCTCAGGGTCTTCATGATCTGGACGGAATGCTTCATATCCAGGTTGTTGAGCGGCTCGTCGAGGAGAATGTATTCCGTGTTCTGGGCGATGACCATGGCGATATAGGCCCGCTGCCGCTGCCCGCCGCTCAATTGGTCCAGGTATTTGTGCTGGATCTCCTCCAGTTCCATATAGCGGATGGCTTCATCAACATAGCGCCAATCCTCCTCGGAAAGTCTGCCCTGCGAATAGGGAAAGCGTCCAAAGGAGACCAGTTCCCGTATCGTCAACCGCAGACTGATGTGATTGGACTGCTTGAGGATTGAGATTTTCTTGGCCAGTTCGCCGCTTTTCCACTGACCAATTTCCTGGCCGTCGATGTATATCTCTCCCTGATCCTTGGAAATCAGCCGGCTGATCATGGACAGCAGCGTGCTCTTGCCTGCCCCGTTCGGGCCGATAAACGACGTGATCTTCCCTTTTTCGATGGTGACCGATACATTTTCCACCACGTTTTTCGAACCGTACCGTTTCGAGACGTTTCTCACATCTACCATGCCTTATTCTCCCTTACCAGCAGATATAGAAAATAGACGCCGCCAACGAAATTGATAATCACACTCAATGGCGTGGAAAAAGAAAAGACCCGCTCCACAACCAATTGACCCCCGACCAAGGCGATGATGCTGATAAGTGCCGAACCCACCAGCAGGTATTTGTGACGATAGGTCTTCAAGAACTCATAGGTCACGTTGACCACGAGCAGCCCCAGGAACGTGATCGGTCCCACCAGTGCGGTGGAGACGGAGATCAGCACCGCGACGACGATGAGCAGCCGTTTGACCACGTAATCGTACTCGACGCCCAGGTTAATCGCCTGCTCTCTTCCCAGGGACAGGACATCCAGGTATTTGACAAACCGCGCAAAATAGAACAGCACGAGCACGACAGCGATACAGGCGAGGACGAGGATCTTCGTATTGACGTTGGCATAGCTGGCGAACATCCTGTCCTGGACGACGAGAAACTCATTGGGATCAATGAGCACCTGCATGAACGTGGTCATGCTCTGGAACATGGTGCCGAAGATCAACCCGATCAACAGCAAGTAGTAGATGTGTTGATTCTCCCGCTTAAACAGCACGTGGTACAGCACGCCCGAGAACAGAATCATGACCCCTACGGAAAGGAGAAAGTTTACATTGTGATTCATCATCGTCAGGGTCTTCGAGCCAAACAGAAAAATGATGACCGTCTGGATGAGCATGTACAGCGAATCCAAACCCAAAATGCTGGGGGTCAGGATTCGGTTGTTCGTAATGGTCTGAAACACGGTCGTCGCCAGGGCTATGGCGCCGCCCGTCAAAAGAATCGCCAGAACCTTTCCCAGCCGTTTCGGCAGGACGTAGTCCCAATTGCCGCCGAGTTTAATAAAGAGAAATACGCCGACCAGTATCACACAAACCGCGGCCAGAGCGCCGACTTTTGCTTTATCCCCCATGTGCCTGTCTCCTCATCAACAAGTACGCAAAAATGCCGCTTCCGATGACCCCAACGGTAAGACTGATGGAAATCTCGTACGGATAAATAATGATCCGGCCGAGTATGTCGCAAAACAGGACGAAGACTGCACCCAGCAAAGCCGTGTGAGCAAGGCTTTTCTTCAGATGATCGCCCATGTAGAGGCTGACGATGTTTGGGATAATCAACCCCAGGAACGGAATCGTTCCCACCGTCAATACCACGGACGACGTCACCAGAGCGACGATGATTAACCCGACATTCACCACTTGCTTGTAGTTCAGCCCCAGGTTTTTGGAAAATTCCTCTCCCATCCCTGCCACGGTAAACTTGTTGGCGTACAGGTACGCGAGGATGAGCAGCGGAATGCTTATGTACAGCAGTTCATATCTGCCTTTCATAATCATTGAGAAATCCCCTTGGAGCCAAGACGATATGTTTTGAATCAGGTCGTATTTGTACGCAAAAAAGGTAGAAATGGACGTAATGATGTTGCCAAACATCAGCCCCACAAGCGGGATAAAAATGGAGTCTTTCATCTTGATTCGATCAAGAATTTTCATAAACACGAATGTTCCGATTAGCGCAAATGCAAACGCAACAATCATCTTTTGCAGAGGACTTGCGCTCGTAAAGAGCAGCAAGGATACCAACACACCCAGCCTGGCCGAGTCCAGCGTTCCCGCCGTCGTCGGGGAGACAAACTTGTTGCGGCTGAGCTGCTGCATGATCAATCCGCAGATGCTCATACTCGCGCCCGCCATGATAATGCTGATCAGTCGAGGCAGTCTGCTGACCAACAAGATCTGCGCCTGGTCTTCACGAAGGCCGAACAGATCCAGCGGGGAGATGTCCTTGACGCCGATGAAAATGGATGTAACCGATAGTGCGATAAGCGCAGTAAACAGATATCTCTTTTTCATGTCGCTTCCTTACTCTTCCCTGATCGACTCGGGATGTTTTCTCGCGGATAAAAGCCACTGCCACCAACAATGATATTAATTATCATTCTCATGGCAGGTACTATTCTAACACGTTCCGGGTATCTGTCAACAGCGTTTTTGGAAAAAAGCGCCGTATCAATGGGTTGTATGTCCCAATATTTCATATCACGTTTTCCCATGAAAAAAGACACCCGGTCACAGGTGTCTCAGCGTGTAGACAAAGGTCGCGGCGCATGGGAGATCGGGCCCGCTCGCTCGCTTGACGCCCAGCACAGAAGCGGATGAAGTCCGCTCCAAAACGAGACGCGGGCAGGGGACAAACATCTGGGTGTTTCGATGAAGTGAGACTTGTGTCCCCTGTTGATCCCCGCGTCTTCGTTTTTATGCTGAGTCGGTCGTCAAAGGAGCTCGCTTGGCCCATCACTCCATGCCCGAACTTTATCTCCACCTTCGGTTGATCAATATGCAGGCCTTCCGGCCTGGAAATCATTTTCTTATGGACGCTTATTCAATGAACCGTTTGTCTTCAGTCTGAAACACCCGGTCACAGGTGTCTTTGTTCGCGGAATGCCGTCATCGGTGCAGCTAGCCGTGCAAGCTCCCCTCCAGACGGGCGGCAGGGCGGCAGGGACCTACCGGGAGCTGGATCAGGCAGGTTTGGCCGCGTGAGGCGATGCCATAAATCCCGTCGCACACATCCGCATCGTATCCAAGCAGCGGATGCCCCGCCATTCCGAGGGCTGTTGCCGCCAACAGCACATGCTGCACGAGCATGCCCGCTTCCATCTGTTGAATGCGGTATCCCCTGTAGCCCAGTGCCGTTTTGAGGTGATCCCGCTCCCCCGCCAGATGCAGGCATAGCGGGGTTTGCAGCAGATTGACGTTGTCCAGCGTCATGGCCTGTTGGAGCGACAGCCGATGATCGCCGGGACGTTCCAGCTGCAAGGCATGTGCACCGCTGTCATAGCTGTAGGCACCGTCCGGGATTCCTTCCACACGATGCAGACAGAGATAGAGCGAGATGCGAGGGTGAGGATTCGCGCTGCTGCCGTCCAAATCATTTCGGTAGGCGAAGGAAGCAATTGCCTCCCGCAGCATTGCGGCCAGCTGCTCCTGGCTTACCCGGCCCAGCACGAAGTCGATCCCCGGCGAATGCCGCCCTCTGCACGCTGCTGCCAGGTCATAGACCAACCGCTCTGCCTCGGGCAGGAACACCGCCCGCCCCTTTACGGACTCCTGCCTCTCACCCTCTATCTGCACAAACGCCCGTGTCGATTCCAGCAGGGAGGCTTCGTTCATCCTGACCAGCATCGGATACGGGCGGACCCGCTGCGATCGGACGTAGTGCTCATGCGCAACAGGCATCAACTCCCGGCACAATTCACTGGCCGTGATCACCTCGTCACTCCCCCTGTCAGAAAACCAGGTCATCCCCGGTTCCACTGACAGCGGAATGACCGCATATACGCTCTCGTCCTGTTCGGACAGGCCGAGCAAATGGTTAATGGCCCTGTCAAGAAACTGGAAGTACACTCCGGCCGAAAAGCCAAATCGTTTCGCCACCTCCAGCATCTGCCCGATCAGCACTCCGGCATCCAACCCCTGCAGCCGGTAGGAAAAGTTATGGTATTTAAAAAAATTTTTCCAAAACACCGTCGAGACAAACACCGTGCCGAAGCACGCCGACACGTCACAGCGATTGCCGAGAGCCCTGGCGACATAGGAGTCAAAATTGCCTTCCCGCAGCAGCACCAGGCGGTGATGTGCAGCATCGTAATGATAGACCCCTGTCGGCAGTTCCATGATTCGCAAATACAGGTACAATTCGTTGGGATACAGTGCCCCGCCGGAAGGAACAAAGCGCCGGAACGCATGCATCACGCCGCCTTCGCATCCCATTCCATCCCCGGGATAGTCCCATTGGCTGACCTTGGTCAGCCCGTACACATACCAGAGAAAATGGCCGATGTCGGACAGCGCAGGCGTTCCGGTCACCTCCCGTCCTATCAGCGTCAGCGGCACTTCCGCCGAAAGCGGGACGACAGTCAGGCCGCGGTAAAGTTTATACCCGAGAGGCGCGTCGCTCCAATCCACCTCCCAGTCCGGCGGCTCAAGCCTGTCAATGTTACCGTGCAGGTGGTGCAAAAATGAATCCAGACGCATAAGACTTCCTCCCGTCCGGGATTATGGAAACGGATGCGGATGGGGATTGAGCTGATCTGGTGTCAACGGCTGCCTGACATATCCCAGCTCCATGGGGACACGCAGCACCCGGTCCAACCCTTCCAGGCGGGTCAGGTGATACCCGAACGTCATCGGCAGCATCCCCGGAATCAGCACTTTTACGCAGTACAGGCTGTTTCGCCGCATCTCCGGTGTGGTCTGGTCCACCACGATGACATCGAGGTTTACACGCCGAAATGCCTGGAGCATATCCTTCAAGTCATCGGTCAGGTCGGCCGACTTCTTCTGCTGCGGAAATGATTCGTCAAACGTGTGCAGCGGGCGGTCTTCATTCAGCAGAAAAGCCAGGCGCTTCTCCGCTTGCGGCAACCCGTACAGCATGGAGTGGTCTTCCATCTCCTGCACCAGAAACGGATCGTCCATCATTCGCTCATACTTCTCCCGAAACGCCGCAAATTTGCCGTCAATTGTACCCATCATGTCAGCCAGTTCGTGGACCGCCCCTTTCACCGCCCGGACCGGGTCCGGATGAGCTCCGGCCGCACAGATGAGATTCACTCCTGTTTGTTTTCTGTTTTTGGCCAGCACCCACACGCTTGGTATGCCGTTCTCCATCGTCGCGTTGTAAAAATGCAGGTCGTAGCCTCCCACCGTCTTCGCACGCTCGATCATCAATTGCAGTTCCGTATCGTCGAGGGAATCGGGGTCAAGGCGCGGAAGCGGCAGCTGGGCGTACCAGGTCATCAGGAACGAATCGCGCTCCACCACTTCCAAAATGCCGTAGAAGATTGCTTCCTCCAGACTTCCCCCCAAGGCGCATCCGTTGGACGTCTCATAGACGAAGCCGTCCCCGTAATTCAAGCTGTAATAGGCCAACAGCTCCGGAACCAGAATCGGACGCTCCTGCATGCAGGAGTAGCCCCACACCCATTTGATCGGGCGGTCAGGGTCAAACGGTCGGTACGGAAAATCAGGACGTGCGTATTGATCCTTGGCGTGCACCCCTACCGTGAGCGGGTTGAGCGCTTGATCGGCAAGGTTGCGGTAGCTGTCGTACACGACCGTCCGTTTGCCGCGCGGTTCCAAACCGCAGTACCGCTCCAATCCCTCCAAAATCGCCAACAACTCGCTTTCCGCGAAGGAATGCGTCCGCCCCGCCGTCGATTCGTCCCCCACAAACAGCGGCAGATTGACGCTGACAACGGCAAACGGCGCCTCGTAGTTGTTCCGTTTTCCGTTGAGCAATCCCGTCCGGGAATCCAGGTAGTCCCTGCTCAGAACGTCTTTCAGCTCATCCAGCGAACAGCAGCGGTACCTGTCGGCACTCAGCTTGGGGCGGGGTGCGAGCGAAATCTGCGCCGCCATCGGTGAATCGTCGGGCAGTTCACCGCAAACCGGGCACAGCGGGTCGGGCAGAAAAAAGTGACGCGAGCTCTCCAGCGTTTTCAGGTTGACCAGACAGACGTGTTCTTCCAGGTGGGCCTGCCCGCCCTGCAGCACCCGTTCGGCTTCGGCGATGAGCAGGTGAGCTGTCTGCAGCATCCCGGTCCGCGACGCCCACGGGTCCCGCGGCATCCCTCCCTGCTCCGCCAGCGCCTGTTTCCATTCCCACATCTGGCTGCGATCTATTCTCGCCACGATCCGCCGCAGGTCCGCACACTGGGAGCAACCCGGCTTCCCCGGGCGCACCAGCGGTCCAATTACAGCTTCGCCGCATGCGGCAAATCCCCGCAGCCAGGGAATGCCGGCCGGTTGAAACAGCGCCTCAGCCTGCTTATGGACAGCAGGCTCCCAGGTATCGTGCAAAACCAGCACGAGGTCCGCCGATTCCGGCAGGCTGGTTTTTACGTCGGCATGACGAACAATCCGGTATTGAGAGGACAATGCCCTGCTCACGAAGTCGGCCAACAGCCCTTCTCCAACAACAACCACACCAGCACTCACCGGGACTCCTCCTCTCGCACCAGCACGCCAAACACCCCTGCCAATCCTTCGCGCAAAAACGGCTCCAGCGCCAGATCACAGACCAGCAGCCGCTTGTTATTTCGTCGCAGCACCTGCAAAGCGGACTGCACAACCATGACATGATCGTCCGCTTCACACGCCGGGATGCTCAGGCTTTGCGGCGTCTTGTCTGCCAGCAGCACGTCGGGAACCTCCACCGCCTGCATCCCGGAGTGCGCCGCCTGGTTCTGCGCCTTTTGCAGCGCCTGCTGCAGCGACTGCCGCAGAGCTGACGCCACGTGGAACCCCACGCTGCCATACCACCGGCCATTCAAGCCGACCCACACCACGGGGAACCCGCAGACGTCCTCTCCCAAGCCGATCAGCGGCGCCTCCTGCATCGTGGTCAACGCCTGCAAGTAATAACGGCAGGGCTCGTCTGCGACCGTTTCCACCCGCAGCAAAGAGATGCGCGGCTGCTCGCTTGCGTATCGTCTCCTCAAGGCCTCGGTCAAACACTTCCGCAGTCCCCGGCTTACGCCTTCTGCTGCTGTTTCACCTGCCCCAATGCCGATACATTCATCCGGTTGGAGCGTGATCTTGTCGGCCTCCTGCTCGGCGGAGAGCGCCGACAACAGTCGATCAGCCAATTTCGTCACGTACGCCTCGATCCCCGCAAGCCCCGCTTCCCGCCGCGCCTCATCATGCGTCAACCCTGTACAAACCACTGCCGGCTGCAGGCGATCCGGCCCCTCCGCCAGCGGATCGACAGCCTGAACCACGCACTGTGCCAATGGAATCTGCCGGGTATCCAATGGTTCCCACACGTGCAAAATGCCGGTTACCGGCGATGTGAGCCGGCTGAAAACCGGAGTCAATCCGTCCGTATCCCGCCTGCCGGCATCCCGTTCAAGCGGCAGATCGGAAACGTTGATCCACTCGATTGGTTTACAGCCCGTCACCAACGGATGGGGCAGGAACGAATGCCAGCTTCCTTCCAACGTCTCCAGGTCCAACAGAAAGAATTGCGGCTCTGGCCGGAATACGCCTGCCGCCGTTTTGAACCATTCGAACACCATGACATTCGCCAGCATGGCTGCCGCGGTGGAGGAAAAGGCGTGCTGCTTCGGGTCTTTGCGCACTGACGACAGGTGCAGGCGACGCCACGCCGACTCCCAACATCCCGCACTGTCAGGATGCACCAGCGGACCGGCCATCCCTGTCTCATAGATGCACAAAGCCGGGAGGAACACCTTTTTTTCCTGCCTGCAAATGTCTTGAAGAAGACGCAGTTCCTCGACATCCCCCTTTTCTGACACGTACAGGATCGCATCAAACGGCTGGACAAACTCCCGCCAGGAGAAGACTCCCCCTTTTTGCAGCGAAATGGCCTCCAGTGATACCTCAGGGTCTTCTTTTCGTGCATGTTCCGCCAGTTCCGCCAACCGCTGCCGATTGGTGACCGCCTCATCCGTGATCAGTACGTGCAGCCTGGGCAGTCCCGACTCCAACAATGCCGCTGCCAGCGAGAGCAAAAACGTGCCGGCGCCCGCCGCAGCCACCCTGGTCTGACGATACGTCTGAAAGCGGTAGGCACCCGAGCCCACGAAACTGTCCAAAAATTCGATTTGCTCCGCATATCGTTTGCGTATCCCTTCCGGCAGTTGATGCGGCCGATCCCGGCTTACATCACGGACAAAACCGTTTTTGTACAGCACCTCTGCAATCTCATACACCCGGTTCCGGTGCGGGGCCGGCAGTCCGTCCGTCAACTCCTCCAGCGTATGCTCGCCATTCAACACCGGCATCAGTTTTTCCATCCACTGCAGGATCGTCCTGCCTTCCATGTAAAGCGAGCCGACGTTGTTCCGAACATGTACTCCGCCGGATGGATCGGGAAGAAAAAACGTATCTCCCTTCACTTTCAGACGCATCGAAGGCTTCAAACCTGTCATCCCCATGGTCCCTCCCGTTCGCCGTGCTGACTATGCGCATCCATCCCACAATGACATTTCGTGTTCATCATATGTACCGCTATTTGTCCTTCTTGCCTACTTTGTGGGGAGGGCTTCTTTAGACAGCCCGCTTCCTTGACACGAATCCTGACAGGCCCGTCACTTCCAACCGAACCCGTCGCTTCCAACCGAAAAAGAAGCCGAACCCCTTGCAAGTGAAGGGATTCGGCTCTTTTTCCAATAATAATAAAAACGATATTCGGGCTATCCCCAGCACCGTCCGCACCGCGGGAAGAAGCAGTTGTGGCAGCGTGGGACAAAGCAGTTGAAGCAGCGCGGGAAAAAGCAATTGGCGCAGCGTGGGAAGAAGCAGTTGCGGCAGCGCGGGGCAAAACAGTTGCGGCAGCGTCCCCCACATCGCCCGCAGTTGAATTGAGCGTATTCGTATTCCGGATTTTCATAGGGAACCATTTCGCTCGCATGAAATTCATCCGCTTCCAAGTTTCTCATTTCCTTTTTGAAATCGTCCAATTGTGATACCTCCATTCAAGAATTGACCTGGAAATTTAGGAACGGCCATCGTCAAAAGCTGTCACCGTACGCGTCGTACACGTCGTAGTAGCCTGCGTACGGGTCAACATAATCAACGTAGTCCAGATATTCGTCATAGAACGGCGCCTGGTAGACAACCGGCACGTAAGACAGATAGGGCGAATACATGACCTGATACGGGTGCGGCCAATAATACCACTGCGGATCGTACACGGCTGCGTCGTAAGGTATATAGCCATGTTGGCTTTCAACGGGTGTGCTGCTCAATGAAACCTTTCCCCTTTCACCATCTTTCTGATTGCTGCTACAGTGCACAATATTCCGATTTCCCAGATTGGTTGCCTGCCCATATCGAATTGGGCGTTTATCTAACACGAAAGCCACTCCAATACACAGGAGTGGCTTCAGTGTGTAGACAAGGTGACTATTGCAAGGAGAACACGTTTCCGTCATCCGCTCCGTGCTCGCCCAGCAGGGAAGCACAAACTGTACGCTCCGCATCGATTTGCGGGGGATCGCCAAAGCCGCATGGCTACGCAGCCCGTTCAGAGGTGGCGCTCCTTTTTCCCGCAAATCGCCACTCCGCTCGGTAGGGCTCACAAATCGCTCTGCCTGGAAACGTGCTTCTCCTGCGGTACAATCGGTTTGTCTTCAGTCTGAGCCACTCCAATACATAGGAGTGGCTTTCGGTTGTTCGATGGGGGATGATACCCGCTGCGCGCTACTCGTAACGCAATGCGTCAATCGGTTTCAACCGCGCGGCTTTGCGGGCCGGGTAGACCCCGAAGATCACGCCGACAAGCACGGAAGAGAGGAACGCGTACAGCATCGGCGTCACACTGACTGATGTGGCAATGCCGGCAAACTGCCGCAAGCCGATAGCAGCGCCGACACCCAAAAGAATGCCGATGATTCCCCCCAGCAAACTGATGGTCACGGATTCGATCAAAAACTGCCGTTGAATGTCCCAGCGTTTTGCTCCGCGCGCTTTGCGGATGCCGATCTCACGCGTGCGCTCCGTCACCGAAACCAGCATGATGTTCATGATCCCGATTCCCCCGACCACCAGCGAAATGGCGGCAATGCCGGATAACAGGGCGGTCATTACACCGGTCACCTCTTCAGCCGTACTGAGAATTTCCGATTGCGACCGGATTTGAAAGTCGTTTTCCTGGCTTGGCCGCAGGTTGTGCTGGGCTCTCAGCGTCAGCTGAATGTCAAACTGCGCCTGAGGCAGCGCCTCCGCAGAGACGGCCGACACGTAAATGCTGCCCACAAACCTGCCTCCGGTCAGCCGGTTCATGGCTGTTGTAATCGGGACGATCACTTTGTCGTCATTGTTGGTCATTCCCGTACTGCCCTGACTTTTCAAAATGCCGATGATTTCAAACGGAATCCGGTTGATCTGGATGGTCTGTCCGATCGGGCTGGCATTGCTGTCGCCGAACAAATTGGCGATCACGTCCGGACCCACTACTGCTACATTTGATTGTCTCTGCACTTCCAGTCGGTTAAAGAACCGGCCCTGCTGCACCTGTACGTTCCGCACCTGGGGATATGATTCATTGGTGCCTTCAAGCGAGGTGGCGTAGTTTTTGTTTCGCCAGACGACCTGAGCCCGCCCCGTCACACTGGGCGAAGCTGCTGCGATGGAACTGTTTTTCGTGAGCGCTTCACTGTCTGCCAGCGTCAGGCTGTTTAACGAACCGGCACCCAGGTTGATTTGCCCCCGGGCAGTCTGGCCGGGCGTCACGATGAGCAGATTGCTCCCCAAGGCGTTGATTTGCGACGCCACGTCGGCGGAAGCACCTTCCCCGATGGCCACCATCGCGATGACGGCGGCAACCCCGATCACGATGCCGAGCATGGTCAGCATCGAGCGCAATCGGTTTGTTTTGATACTGCGCAAAGAGACGCGCAGGCTTTCCGCGAAATTCATACCTTCACATCCTCAAGGTTGGCCCGTCTCTGCCGGGCAACCGCTTCGTTTGCGATGATCTGTCCATCACGAAAGCGAATGATCCGCTTGGCATGTTCGGCAATGTCGGGTTCGTGTGTAACCAGCACGATGGTCTTGCCTTGCTCGTGCAGCTGCTGAAAAATGCTCATGATCTCAATGCTCGTTTTCGTATCCAGCGCGCCTGTCGGTTCATCAGCCAAAAGCAGCACGGGATTGTTGACCAGCGCCCGGGCAATCGACACCCGCTGCTGCTGCCCGCCTGACAGTTCGTTCGGCTTGTTGTACAGCCGGTTGCCCAATCCCACGCTTTCCAGCGCCTGCACGGCTCGTTCGCGCCGTTCCTTCGCGGGAACGCCCGCATACAGCAAGGGCAGTTCCACATTTTCCACCGCGCTGGTACGGGGGAGCAGATGAAATTGTTGAAACACAAAGCCGATCTTTTGATTGCGAATGATGGCCAGCTCGTCGTCATCCGCCTGCGACACGGGGTGACCATCCAGGTACAGTTCGCCCGACGTAGGTTTGTCCAGACAGCCGATCAGATTCATCATCGTCGATTTGCCGGAACCGGAGGGACCCATGATCGCCGCAAAATCCCCCTCCTCGATCACCAGGTTTACCCCGCGCAGCGCTTGAATTTCCTGATCACCGATAACGTACGTCTTCTTTACCTCTTCCATCTGAATGACCGGTTTCATCTCAACGATTCCCTCTCATGCCGCCGCCGAATCCTCCGCCGGGTCCTCCGCCAGGGCCTCCCATCCCGCCAAAGCCCGGGAAGCCTCCCATGCCGTTTGACCTGCTGCTGGAGCCGGAGGCGGCAGTGTTCTCAAAGGTCAGGACCACTTGATCCCCTTCCTGCAGACCGGACGTGATTTCCACCCGGTCAGAGCTGAAGTAACCGATCGTGACCGGCTGGAAGCGGAAGCGGGCAGCGTTCCGGCCTGCTGCTGCGCCTCCTGTTTGTGCAGCGCCGGCCTCACCCTTGGCCGATGCGAGGTACACACCATCTTTCCCGTTCTGGGTTTTCAGGGCAGCTGCAGGGACGTACAGCACATTTTCGTGCGTTCCCACTACGATGCTCGCGTTGACGGTCATGCCGGTTTTCAGCAGGCCGTCCTTGTTGTCGACGGACAGGAGCACCTGATACGTGGTGACCCCCGAATCGGTCGTCGCTTCCGGATATACCAGCTTCACCTTTCCGGCAAAGGTTTGATCGGCATACGATGAGGTGGTAAAGCTGGCCGACAGCCCCGCCTTCACTTTGCCGATGTCGCTTTCGCTGACGTGCGCCAGCACCTCCAGATTGCCGGCGTCCGAATTATCCATGATGATGAACGGATTGGACGGGCTTTCCCCCACATTTCCGTTTATCTGCACAATCACCCCGTCCATGGGCGCTTTGATGGTTGTGTCCTGCAGGTTTTTTACCTGCTGCTGCCACTGCGCCTCCGCCTGTGCTACTGCGGCTTGTGCAGACTGCACAGCCGAGGAGTCCGGCCCCGCTTTGGCTTCCTGCAGGTCGGCCACCGCCGTTTCATACGTCGCCCGCGCCTGTTCCAGTTCGCTCTTGACTTTCGCTTGTGTCTGGCTGCGGGCCAGCACGGCGCTGTTGTACTCCAGCTGCGCCTGATCCAGACTGCTCTTTGCTTGCTCATACTCGCTTTTGGAAATGATGTCCTGATTGTACAGCGCGCTTTGCGTGTTGTAGGTCCGTTGCGCGTTCTCCAGATTGGCTTTGGCCTTTTCCACGTCGTAATCGGCCTTTTTTGCGTCGTAACCGCTTTGGGCCGCGTCCAGTGCGGCCTTCGCCTGGTTCACCTTCGCCTGCAGCGCGTTGATTTCCGCCGCGGTCTTGGGCTTTGTCACTTCAGCCAAATGGGCCTTGGCGGACAGGAGATTGGCTTCCGCATTCTTTACCTGCAATCGGGCTTCCGAATCGTCCAGCTCGGCCAGCACTTGCCCGGCCTTGACACGGTCGCCGACGTTCACACGGATCGATTTGATGACTGCATTGCCGCTGGAAGCAGACAGCGAAACACGCTTGGAGGCCTGCACGGTTCCCGATGCAAAGACCGTTTCCGTTACATTTCCCCGCTTGACGGTCTCCACGAGCATCACGGAGGCGGGGCTTTGCGAAGACGCCCATTTCTGGTAGGCAAAGGTTCCCGCCCCGCCCAACAGGACAGCGACCAAGCCGATCGTCACGACCCGTCGCCTGTTTTTGCCGGGCAAGAACAGTGCCAGATTTCTCTTGGCATACTCACTCACGCAGCATTCCCCCTAGACGTATCTGACAAGTCTTACCCGCTCATTATAGGGAGCAACGGTGAAAAAACGGTGAAAAGGAAAACGCCTTCCTGATCGATGCCGAAACCATTTTTTCACCCAATTTTCATTGAAAGCGTGTAGTATGGAGAGAGGAATGAAACCAGACACCTTTTCATGTTTTGTGCAAGGAGTGTCTCTTTTGAATATTTTGCTGGCCGAAGACGACATTCGACTGGGTGAATTGATCGCGTACATGCTGAAGAAAAAAGGAGGCTATCAGGTTGAATGGGTGACACAGGGAGACGATGCCCTCGCCTATGCCCTGCAGGCCCACTTTGACATCCTGATTCTGGACTGGATGCTGCCCGGAGAAGATGGGGTGCGCGTAGCCAGCCGATTGCGCCAGCAGGGATACAACGGCGCCATTCTGATGCTGACTGCGCGAGACGCGCTCCAGGATCGCATCGAGGGGCTGGACTCCGGAGCCGACGACTACCTAGTAAAACCGTTTGAAATCGAGGAACTGCTCGCCCGCTTGCGCGCGTTGGCCCGCCGCAATTTTGCCCCGATTCAGGAGCAGATCGTGCAGATCCATTCGATCACCGTCAATCTGACCAACCGCACAGTCCATGACGGCGAAAAGGAAATTCACCTGACGCCGCGGGAATACCAGCTGCTGGAACTGCTCATACGCAACAAGGGACAGGTATTGTCGCGAGAGGTGATTTTCGAGCGCATCTGGGGCTTGAATTCCGACGTGTCCATGAAAACGATAGACGCCACCATCAAGTTGCTCAGGAAGAAGCTCAACGGCGAGACGGAGATGATTCAATCCATTCGCGGGGTGGGATACAAACTTGATGACTGACTGGTTCTCGCGCTGCCGTTTTTGGAAAAAGGATCTGTTTGTACATACGCAAAACCGGATGACCGTCCAATACAGCATTTTGCTCATGGTCTTTCTCACTCTGTTTATTGGCATCGTTTACGTCCTCGTCGACATCGGGATTGCGTATGAACAAAAGAGACAGCTGCAGATGATCACCGAACAGGAAGTCAAGCTGATCGAAGAGGCGCTGCGAGACGACGTGCTGAGTCAGGAAGAGTACGACAACCTCAACCGGATGCGGGAAAGCCGGAATCAATTCTTTTACTATGTGGTGGACGCAAACGGACAGCTTTTGTTTGGCGATGAATTCATCCCGCGGGCCAAGTCACAGATCCTGGAGCTTGTCCGGGGATGGATTCCTGCCGCCAACGAAGTCCGGCACGGCACCGTGACGGTTCCGCCTCCGCCCCGGCGAGGCAAGCCGATGCCGCCGACGGACGGACGGCTGGAACTGATGATGACGGGCCGCCCCATTTTTCAGGGCGTACAGATGAAGGGAATCCTCTACACGGGTATCGACATTTCGTTTATCAATCATTTGCTCAAACGGCTGCTCACCGTATTGACGGTCCTGGGCATTTTGTTTTTGGGGATTGCGCTCCTCCTCAGCCATTTCATGTCCAAGCGGGCGATGATCCCGATTCGTCGTTCCTTTCAGCGTCAGCGGGAGTTTGTCGCCGACGCTTCGCACGAGCTGAGGACTCCGCTCAGCATCTTGCAGTCTTCGCTGGATGTATTGGAAATGGAAGAGGGCGAGCAGCTTTCCGCTGTTGGACGAACCGTTCTGGACAACATGAAAGATGAAGTCAGACGGATGACCAAACTGGTGAGTGACTTGCTGACGTTGGCCCGTTCCGACTCCGGCCCCCCCGATCTGCAGTGCGAGTACGCTGACGTGGTCCCTGCTGTCCAACAGATGATCCGCTCCACCCAAACGGTGGCTGCCTCGAAAAAGATCACCCTGAGACTGGATGCGCCAGCGACGGTGATGGTGTACGGCGATCATGAACGGATCAAACAACTGCTGTACATCCTGCTGGATAACGCCATCAAGTACACTCCCAGCGGCGGAGACATTACGGTCACTCTCTCCGTTGACAACACGGCGAATCCCCCGTCCATGTGCCTCACCGTCCGCGACACCGGCATCGGCATCCCGCCAGAGGAGCAGGACCGCATTTTTGACCGATTTTACCGGGTCGACAAAAACCGCTCGAAACAAATGGGCGGCACAGGACTGGGGCTGGCCATCGCCAAATGGATTGTGGAAGCCCATCACGGCACGATCACCGTGACGAGCAGCCCCGGACTCGGCAGCAGCTTCACCGTCAAACTCCCGCTGCATTCCCCCAAAGCGTAACGGCTGTGTGCATACGCAAACAACAAACAAGGGTCCATCACCTTGCTGACACACGCAGCACAGGCTGATGGACCCTCGCTTTTTCCAGCGCGACGGCGTCATCATTCCGCTTGGACCCCGACGCCGTCTGTTTCTAGCCGCTTCTGACGACAAGAGCTATTTCATGACCAGGTACTGTTCCAAATCCAAATGCAGCAGGTACTCATTCTCTTTCAGAGAAGGGCTGCGGTAAAAGACGACGGAGAATGTGGGATATTCTTCATACGGGATGAGCCTGTATTCCAGAATGTCGCTGAAGTTCTTTTCAAACTTCCGGTCGTGCACGGACTCAATAGACTTTCCGTCAATGCTCAACGGCAGCTCCGCGCACAGGAAACTGAAAATGGAATCGTCCAGGGACGCAATGATCTCGTCCCACTTGGGCTTCTTCTGCTGGAAGAAGTACTCGTACACGTTGACGCCGTACGCATGCGCCCCCAGATCGGTCGTGCACAGGCCGGCGAAGCGGAGCGGATTCACCTCGATTGGAATGAGCTGGCCCGATTTGGAAATCCGCACTTCAAAGTGCATCGGGAATCGGCGGAGCTGCATTTCATGGCCCAACTGCTTCATAAATGTCTCGATTTTGGCCAGGGCCTCCAGCAGCACGCTTTTCCCGGTGAAATAAATCCGGTCGGACGTGTCGGCTTCGTGCGCAAACATGCGCTTGAACACGTTCAGGACGACAGGTTCCCCGTTTGCATCGTAAAACGCATCGACCGCGTATTCCTCTCCCTGAATCCACTCCTCCAGGATAAAGCTGCTGGCGCTCACGACCGACTCGGGATAAATCTCCTTAGCCGCTCTCATGTCCGCCTGCAGCTGCTTGCACATCGCCGGCCATTCGTCCAGCTTTTCCACCAGGTAAACGCCGACGCTGCGAAAGCCTTTTGTCGGCTTGACCACCAGTGGAAACGGAAGTGTCTCCACCGGCAGTCGGAAAATCTCCTCATAGGAACACTCGCGGAAAAAGAAGTCGGGATACAGCTTTCGCAAGGTCTCGCGAAACTTGATCTTGTTTTTAAACAGCTCCGCCTGTTCCATGAGCGGTGTTCCCTTCAGAAGCGGATACACGGACGCCACCGCATACTCGGAATTGCACAACAGCGCAAGGTCGGGATCACGCACACGATCCGCCACCTCGTCCAACTGCCAAATCTCCAGCGTTTTATCCAGCGGAATGCGGATATCCCCGCACTTCACCGCCGGTACGCCCACATTGGCAAGAGTCTGGGACAAGAGCAGAGATACGTACGGCTTATCCAACACCATCATCATGCAGATTGTTCCTCCTTACCCGCATCGCCGCGCACCACAAACTTTTTGACCAACTCATTGAGCTGTTCGGAGGTCGCTTTCATCTGACCGGCAATCTGTCTCATATCAGATTGAATCTCCGTCTGATTTTGTATGTTGCTGCTGATCGTCATCAGAGCCGCCGTCATTTCCGTGATGCTTTCGGTTACCTGCCCCAGATTTTGGGACGAAGCGTCCGTTCCGTCAGCCTGCGCGTCCACATTCGCCTCGAACGTCTTGATCTGCTCCGTGGAACTTTCAATCGACGTTTTGATCTCTTTCATGTGTTCGATCAGCGACATGACATTTTGTTTTTCCCGCAGAATAATCTCGCTCTGCTTGCTGAGCGTGTGGATGGTCTCACTGAGCGAGTTTTGCAGTTCGCCAATAATGCCGTGAATATTGTCCGAACTGTTCTTGGATTCTTCCGCCAGCTTGCGAACCTCTTCGGCTACGACCGAGAAACCTTTGCCGGCTTCACCCGCCCGCGCCGCCTCAATCGAAGCGTTCAACGCGAGCAGATTGGTCTGTGTACTGATGCTGGTCATGGTCGTCACGATGTCGCTGATTCGTTTCATGCTGTCTTCCAGCTGCTTGGCAATGTCAACCGACTTCTTCACTTCGACCTCGATATTGTCCATGCCGGCCAGCGCCTTGTTGGCAACGCCCTCCGAGTTTTCGGACAAGTTCTTGATCTGTGTAATTTCATTGACCAGATGGCCCAACGTGGACAGGTTGTCCCGAGTGGTCGCGGCAATCTCCTCCACCGCCGCGCTCAATTCCTGCGCCACCGCGGAGATGTTGGTGGACTCATTGCTTACGTCGTTGGTTTTGCGGTTGATGCCCTCGATGTACTCGGTACTGGACGCGATGTTTTCCTCCAATTGAATGGAGTAGTCAACAACGGTCGTGGCCGAACGTTTGATGTCGGCGATCATCTTCTCCAATTGGTTCAGGTATTCATTAAATGCGTCGGCCAATTGACGAATTTCATCTGACCCGGATACCTGAATGCGCCCCGTCAGATCTCCGCCGCCCGAGGCGATGGCAACCAAACGGTCGCGTACGTCCGACAGCACGTTCAGACGTTTGGAGATGTATGCGAAAACAATCACAATCCCCACGATGAACATGAAGATGATCAGGCTGATGAGCATCACCTGCTGGTCGGACAATTTTTCAATGTTTTTGACAGGAACCCACAGGAACAAATACCACCCTGTCTCTTCGATCTTGTTGGCAAACACGAGATCGTCCTGATCGGTGTACAGATCGCTGTCTTTCTGTTCGTTTAATACCTTCACCATCCACGCCTTCATGGCAGGATCTTCAATATCGGTTTCCAGCGTATTCTGTTCGTTTGTCTCCACCTGTTTGACTGCGCCCGTCAAGATGTTTTGATAGGAATCAACAACCATGGCGTGCATGCCGTCCGCCAGCGAGAGCGAGTTGGCGATGTCCGCCACACCCGTCAAGGAAATGTCGATGGAGAAGACGCCCTGGAACTTGTCCTGTGCATAAATCGGGATGGAAGCCGTCACCATCATGCCTGTTCCCAATTCGTCCTTGTACGGCTTCGTCCATTTAATCTCCCGGCTGGGGTTGTTTTCGGGCACGGCGATTTGGAAAAATTCATTGGCCATGGATTTGTCGGTCGTATAGGCGCCTTCCTTGTTATCCACGAACGGATAAATTTTTTGGAACTTGTGAACGGTCGTAAAATAGTACCACTGCGATTCGGGAATTGTCTTTTTAATCGTCGCAAACAGACCGTCGAAGCTCTCGGACGCCAAAATCTGCCGCTTTTGCTCAACGGTCAGCGGTCCTTTTTCAATCCGCGCATTCCCGATGTCCGCCTTTGTTTTGGCGACATATTCGTCCAACGCGTACAACCCGTTGCTCATCCGATACTTGCTATCAAACAACTGGTTGACCAGGTCATCCGGATATCCGCGCAGTTCCTCCAGCTTTTTCTCGTACGAAGAGTTGGCCAGCTTGCTGACCACCCCGATTTTTTCGAACTCTTCCCCGATCAGCTGAATCTTGGACTGCAGGAGGCTGCTTGTTTTGTTGATCTCCTCCTGCTGAATGGTTTGTTTGGAATAACTGATGGCAAATGAGGACAGTCCCAATTGCAGGACGAGAATGATCACAAACAAGAAGAGGACACGGGCTTTTAAACTGCGCAACCGCAACCCGCGCCACTGGAAGTCCCATTTTTTGCTCGTCGCGTTCATGTTTCTACCTCCGATCGTCTGTTGGTTTGAAGTGATATGAAATGGCATCCTAGAACAAACCTGTAACCCCCTTTCGCTCATTCGAAAGGTTGGACTGGCAAAACCGGCTGCCACTAAGCAGACGATAACGGTGGCCGTGGAACCATTTTCCCTTGCTGGAATGTTCACAAAAAAGACTATTCGGTTACCCGAATAGCCGCCATTCCTGAGACTGAGTGAAATAGAGCGCATCGGTTTCGGCAACCCGGCCATCATAGTTTTGACAATCTTAGACCCGAGGCTTTGCGTCCTTATCTTTCGATAAGTTTGCCATTGACGAACCTTGTCGAAATTTAGTTGATTTTAGTTGTTTCTGTAATATATTGTTTCTTTTTGTCACATTCATGATATAACGAAATATGTTACTGGTCAATATTTCCTATACCGCGAAAGTTGATAGACCTATGGATTTGCAGCGGAAGTTCCGGCGGCTTGGGAGTTTTCTCACATAGGATTGATCGATAGAGAGGAGCTTGGTAGGAGGGATGAAGAGATGATGGAATGGGGATTTGAAGTCGATAAAAACGTTTTATTGATAAATAAATATCTACAGAAATTACTTTTGGTATAGATAATTTGCGTGGATCAAGTGACGTGTCGCGTGTCAAAACGAAGGGAACTGCCCCGCGTGATGGGCGTATAAAAACCCCCCAAACGACTTGTTTGAGGGGGCGGACTGAAGACAAACGGTTCATTGAGTTAGCGTCCACAAAAAATGATTTCCAGGCCGAAAGGCCTGCCCATTCATCAACCGAAGCGGAAGACAATGTGCATCGCATGGAGGGATGGGCCAAGCGAGCTCCTTTGACGACCTGCTCAGCGGAAAAACGAAGACGCGGGAATCAACAGGGGACACAAGTCTCACTTCCTCGAAATACCCAGATGTTTGTCCCCTGCCCGCGTCTCGTTTTGGAGCGGACTTCATTCGCTTCTGTGCTGGGCGTCAAGCGAGCGAGCGGGCCCGATCTCCCATGCGCCGCGAACTTTGTCTACACGCTGCCCCCCCAAACGACTTGTTTGAGGGGGCTGTTCCTTCATAACGATAAAAGAGCGCTCAGCCTAATTTTCCGCCGTGGTAACAGTAATAATGCGCAGCGTGCAGACTTATTATGGTTCGCAACGATTGCTCCGCTTTTTCCAGATCCAAACAATAATGCGGATTGGCGACGACGAGTTGACCGTTGTCATTCACCGCAGCATCACCGGTAATCACGCTGTTCAGTTCGGGAACATACAGGGAAATGTGCCCGGAAGTATGTCCGGGAGTAGCGATGATTTTACATTGATTGGAAAACAGCATGTCGCCATCGCGCACCACGTGATCAACGGGCACATGTTTCAAACTCTTCAACTGCTGGATGAACCATTTGCCAAATGCCTGTTGTTCCTCAGGCAAATGCTGCAGCAGGTTTTCAGCCTGAATCAATCGCTCTGCTTTGCTTTCACCGCTGATGAACCTGGCTTCCTGTTCACTTGCGATAATCCGTATCCACGGGTATTTTGCTTTAAAATCATACAGTGAGCCGATATGGTCATCATCGTAATGCGTAATGATGATATGTGTGAGATTCTTCGCGTCATAGCCGTTTCTTGCGATCTCGCTTTCGATGAGAGGGAGAAACCCCGGATACCCGGTATCGACCAAAGCCAGTTCATTCTCCGATACGATCAAACTGGGATAGATCACATTGGTTGTGCCATTAAATTCAAACGAAATGCTCAGTTCGACAATCTCCATACACTTCACCCTACTTTCCATTAGTCCGTATCGTTTATTCCGGGTGATTCCCCGACGCCTCGCCAACCGTATAAGGCGTTGTCACGTTGGGATACGTCAAATGCATCGACATCCCCAACGCCGCATGCTCCAGTATGTGGCAGTGATCCATCCAGATGCCCGGATTGTCGGCGCGGAATGCCACTTCGTAGGTTTCGCCCGGTTCCACGAGGACAGTGTCAAGCACGAGCGGACTGCCCTTGTACGGCTTGCCGTTTCGGCTTAGGACAACAACATGATGTCCGTGCAGATGCATCGGATGCTCCGAAAACGACCGGTTGACGATGCGCGTCTTGACGAGGTCCCCTTCCTCCACCACGAACGTCGGCGTATGCGGAAACACTTCCCCGTTAATGGCCCACAAGTGATTCGAGGAGCCATTGTAATTCCCCAAATAGATCTGGTCCAACACCATGAGAAATTCCCGGTCAAACTTTGCAGTGTCATCAATTGGTGCCGGAGCGGGAGCACCGTATTCCAGCGGGTCCAGGATCGGACCTCCTGCCCGGATGTCGGCTTTCCCCTGCCCGTCTTTACTGAATACAACAACGGCTTGGGATTCCCTCTCATCCAGCGCCAATGTTACCGGATGTTCAGGCATCGTAAATGTCACATCATACCGGCCGCCTCCCCCGATTTTCAGCCGCCGGTCGGTCACCACCCCCGGCTTGTGAATGTCCCAACCGTCAATCGCGGACACTTGGAAAGGCGTCCCATGAAGCGAGAATATTTTCGTATTGCTGGCGCTGTTCATGAGCCGAAGCCTCACCTTCGTACCGGGCTTTATGATTTGGCTTTGAGCGGGGGCTGGCAGATGCAGAACCGCTGTCTCTCCATCCGGCGTTTCCCAGTCGTGAGCGAAAACCGTGACATCGGCTTCCTCGCCGCTCGTCTGACCATTCCCGGCACTGCTCGCATCACTGCGCTTGGGCAGGATAATGAAGGCGCCGAACAGCCCTTTGGCAACCTGGACCGAAGAAACTTGATGGGAATGATACCAATGGCTGCCCGTCTCTTCCACGACAAAGCGATACGTATGGGATTCGCCGGGCATGACGGCATCTTGGGTCAATCCCGCCACCCCGTCTTCCGCGTTTGGAACATCGACGCCGTGCCAATGCAAAGTAACCCCTTGTTCAATATCTTGATTCCGCAGCGTGACTTCCACCAGATCTCCTTCGTGCACCACCAGCTGCGGGCCCGGAACCTGGCCGTTAAATGTCCACGCTTCGACCGTGTGTCCCGATGCGAGCTGGATCGTCTTCTTCTGCGCGACGAGCGTAAAGCGTTTGTCGGGTTGGCCGGTGCGGGGGCCTGTCAAATCGGCGACGCTCACCGCTGCTGCGCTGCCTCCTGCCGGCATGACGGCATGGTGACCGTGATGATCTGACGATACAACGCTCGGAATTTCGGAACCTCCGCCATATTCAAACGTTTCCGGATGAATCATCGCCATGGATTCAGGAAATTTGCTGTTTGCAAGCGACCACTGAAACCACGCCACCAACAGGACAACCGCCGCTGATGCCAACGCGGTTTTTCTCAATACCCGCGCCAGAATCCCCTGGGGGCGGGACCGGATGATCTCTACGCGCCGCCGATGGTACAACCACAGCAGAGCGGCGCATCCCACCAGCACGGCCAGGTACAGCGTGGACTCTCTCACATCCGGGATGGATGGAATATCGAACATTACCAAAGACAGCACCAAGAGGGCCCCGGCTGCCATCGTGTGAATGGATGCCGCGATGAACACCAAAGATTTCGGCGTCATGACCGTGTTCTGCTTCAAGAATGGCAGAGCGCTTCTGGCCACGAAAATAGCCGGCAGAGCCAAGAGCGGCAGCATGACGATAACGCGATCCATGACGAAATACCAGCCTAGCGTGAAATAGGCTATCGTTATGACAATACCCCAGAGGAAAAGCAGGATGAAGCCCGCCCAAACGCCGACTCGCACCGCTTTTCTCCACCGGGAAACACCGGTTTGCCGAAACGAAACGTATTTCAGACGATTCGCCGCAAGTCCGGTCAGCCCCCAGACGATCACAAGCGCCAACAACAGAATAAATTCCAGACCATACAGTGCCTCGAGCACGAAATTGCCTCCTTTACGTCTCCCTCCAGGAGCCCCTTTATACCGTTACCTTGTCATGCCAGTTCACGCGATAATCGTACATCCACGCGAGAGATTGACGGCTCGCCATCTTCAGAAAGAAAGGGAGCATCAAATCGCGGAAAAACACTTGTACCGGATTCGTCGCATGTTTGCGCTGGCCAATGCTTCTCGAATACTTGACGATCTTCTCCACCCGTTCCCGCCGCAACAGCTCAAAGTGCCGGAACGCCTCTCCCAGATTGCCGATGTCCCGGACGCATTTGGCGAGCATCAAGGCATCCTCAAGCGCCAGCGAAGCCCCCTGCCCGGCGTTGGGCGAAGTCGCATGAATCGCGTCGCCGATGAGTACCGCGGGTCCGCTGTACCAGGCGGAGACGGAGATCAGGTCGTAGATCGGATAGACGCCGATGTGGCTTTCCGTCTTGCGAATAATGTCCGGAACGGGCTGAAGTTCGCCTTGGTACAGGTTGCTGATCACTTGACGCCACTCCGCCTGTGGTATGGACATCAATTCTTTTCTCGTCGGCCTGCCCGGATAATTGAGATTACCGAACCAGTAGATTTCTCCGTCCGACTTGACCAGATAACCGAAAAACGCTTTTTTCCCGAATACCATGTGCTGGGTGCCGGGCTCGCGCGGAACATCGACGCCGCGCGCAAAGCCGCCAAAGCTGATCAGGCCCGTGTAATCCGGTTCCGGAGCGTTGGGCAATATCAGCCTGCGCGTGCGGGAATGAATGCCGTCGCAGCCGACCAGCAAATCGCCTTCCGCAGAGGTCCCGTCTTCAAAAAAGGCGGTCACCTGCCGATCCGTCATCTGCAGATTTGCAAGCCTTTTGCCGAATTCGATCGGGATGCCTTCCTGCAAGGCTGCTTCGCGCAGCACTTTGTGCAAAAATCCCCGTTTCACCGTGAACCCTTGCACTTCTCCGGAACGGTCGCCGATCGTCCCCAGCCATTTGCCGCTGCTGCTGTGAAAACTCATGACGCGCATTTCAATGCCTTCCCTGCGAATGCGGTCGTCTACGCCCAGTTCGCTCAGGATGCGCATGCCGTTGCGCGCCACATTCAGAAACAGGCCGGCGTAATCATCATGATCCGGCTGTGCTTCATAAATGCGCGGTTCGTAACCGGCCCGCCGCAAAAAGATCGCAATCGCAGGTCCAGCAATTCCGCAGCCGATAATCAGCGCTCGCTTGTTTCCCATCGTGTCATTCTCCTCCTTGGACACATTGGTTATTATCTTAATAATTAAGATATAAGGCCGGAGGTGTCACATTTGCATAAGCGGACGATTTCCTATATCTTAATAATTAAAATATATGCAAAATGCGCTCCGCTTTCCATATCCATATTACGGGGAATGAGAAGCTTCTTGTACCGGCTGCAGCCCGATTTGCTCCCCGACTTTGGTCGGAGATGAAATTGTGATGGGGGGATTGTCCATGAATCGCCGCGAACCGGTTCCACCGGAACTGTACGCTTCCTTGCAAGATGCTTCCCGGAAGCTGTCCACCCAGACCGTGTTTTTCCACCAGGCCGTAGCCAAATCGCTGGGGCTAAACATCACCGATCATAAGTGCCTGAATATTGTGCTGGAGATGGGAAGAGCGACCGCCGGGCAGCTGGCCGAGCTCACGGGACTGACGACAGGCGCCATCACCAGCGTGATCAACCGCCTGGAGAAAGCGGGATTTGTCCGCCGGGCAAAAGATCCCAACGATCTGCGCGTCGTCTATGTCGAACCAATCCCAAGCAACCTTCAACCGCTTCAGGACGTCTTCGCGCCGCTCGGCAAGGCCATGGCCGAGCTGTATTCCCGGTACAGCGCAGACGAACTGCGGCTGATCCTCGACTACCTCGAACGATCCGCGCACATTCTTGCCAGGCAAACGGAGCGGTTGAAGGGATAAAACAGTCATAACAAATTAATGAAGTAATTGAAAAATGCCCTCTGCTTCTTAAAAGCAATTGGGCATTCAAATATAACAGACTGCTAAGATGAGTCGGGTCGATTAGGGCGATTTATCATGAAACTTCTTCAGGCATGATTTATTGCGAACGAAACATAAGAGATTCGTGAAGTTAATCCAGTATAGCCCATCTCTCTATAATTTTTCTTACCATCCCTCGTAGTGCAGAGGTCTATTACAAAAATTGGAAACTTGCAGTACAATTGATCTATTTCATTTAATTTATTTTAATGCCCAATAAAATGATTATACGGGCTCATCTCGATTTAATCTTTCATATCGTAAGTGAAGAAAGTGATATATCATTTTTTGCAGTAGATTTACGAGCGCTTCAACAAGAAATATACCATACAAAACTGATAAGAGAAACGCAATTGTCGTAATAATAAAATTTTGTCCGCCCATTCTTTCCGAAATAAGAAAAACATAATAGAATGCCTTACTTTCATCAATTAGAAAAAAATAACCACCAAAAACCCATAACCAGGTTGTGTTTGGCAAGTAGAAAATGCTCAATTTGGCAGCCATTTTGTGCCTAACCTTGCCACGCGTTTTCAGGTCCCGAAAGCGCATGTCGCAATCGGTAACTCTCGCCAGTAAACGCTAGAATGTGAGCATGGTGTACGAGGCGATCCACCAAGGCCGCCGTTAGGCGGCTATCTCCGAACACCCGAGTCCACTGCCCAAACTCCAGATTTGAAGTCACAATAATGCTGTTTCGTTCGTAACAATCTGCAATCAAGTGAAACAATAATTCGGCCCCATCCTGGTGAAACGGAACAAATCCTAACTCGTCTAGGATCAACAAGTCGCATCGTTCCATGTCCTTCTTGAAACGTGCAAGTGTCCCGGTGTGGTGACGTTGCTGTAACTGCGCCACCAAATCTGCTACCCGGAAGAACCGCACGTTGTATCCTTCCCGGCACGCTGCTACCCCCAGTGCCGTCGCTAGATGCGTTTTCCCTGTACCGACTCCTCCTAACATCAAAATGTTTTGTCGCTTGTGTACGAATTCAAGCGAACACAACGCGTGCTGTGTCAGGCTGGGTGGAAATGTGATCGATTCAAATGTGTAATTCTCCAGTGTCTTGATCTGATGAAATCGTGCTTTTTTCAACAGACGACGCACCTTGGCCAGCTCTCGTTGTTCTTTTTCGGCCCGCAAGACCGCCAACAAAAATTGTTCCCGGCTCTCAAATGGCTGTGAGGCATAGTGATCCATCACATAACCTAGCCGTAAGGCTTTGCATAGTCGACGAAGTTCCTCTTTCACGGTGTCATCACCGCCCGTTTCAGTTGGTCATATCGGGAGATATCGGGCTCCTGCTGTAACAACACCGTTGGTGTGTAAGGATCAGTAATGACCTCAAACGAACGGTCTGGATGCTGCATCCGATATAACCGATGTTCCATTACCGTCCAATCGGGGGTTGGGACTGCTAATACGTGATCGAGTTGTTCTAAAGTTGCTCCACTTTTGAGCTGGCGAATCAACCAGGAAAGCCTGCGGCGTTTCTCATCAACCGTTTCTGCTGACGTTAACCATTTTTGTATCGCCATCGGCAGGTTGCCGAACAACGAAGCGTACGGGAGAGCACGTGGTTTGGCCTGAAAAGCTCGCAACACGGTGACCCAGTCAATGGGTTGCCCCTGCTGCATGTAAGGGCGGGCTATGGTCGTTATGACGCGCTGCTGAGCATCCAACACGTCGACTGTGTCCCATCGAATTTTGAGCAACACGGTTTGACCTGGCTGTGTGCCCGTAAGGGGAATAGGTGTACCATCCAGTTTGATTTCCCCGTAATTGTTCACACGTGCTGGCCCCAAACGAACCGCCTCAAAGGGCATCATCGGCAATTGAAGCAATTTCCTTTGGTCATGCTCCCACAATTTGCGAATCGACTCTCCCTTGGCGTAGTGGAGTCGATTTAAGTCTTGTTCTGCGCGTTGATCCAGTTGGATTTGCAGTTCCTCAAGACTGGATCCGCTCGGTGTTGGCACACACCAATTGCGTCGTGTATATCCGACTTTGTTCTCGACATGTCCTTTCTCATGACCGCTTGCCGGATTACAAAAAACGGGTTCGAATCGATAATGTAATACAAATCGCTCGAATGTGTCTGTCAGGTGCCGCTGTCCTTCCGGACCTACAGATACAACGGCAGCTGATAGATTATCGAACCATAGTCGTGTTGGAACCCCGCCGATGCGCTCAAATATGCGCCGCAGTCCCTCTAAGAAACATTCTGTGTTTTCAGCTGGCAACAACATGGCAAACGCGGCGTTGCTGTACGGGAAGGATATCGTCAGTTGCTTCATGGTTTGCTCTCGACCATTGAGGATGACCTGGACTGTGCCGAAATCCACTTGAGCCTCGCCGCCAGGATGCTCCAACCGCAGGTAGGCCATTTTGTCTTGTTGTCTCAATTCCTTGCGACGTTTGGCCACGTAGTACCTTACGGTACGGTCGCTGCCAGTAAAGCCGTGTTCGGCAACCAGCCGGTCATAAATTCGTTTCGCTGTATGCCGCTGTTTCCGTGGGCGTGTCCCATCCTCCAGAAGCCATGCATCGACAATATCGAGATAGGGCTCCAACACTCGATAGCGGCGTGACACCGACTTCATTGGTTGATTCCAGTCGTCGCAATCTGCGTATTTTTTCGCAGTTCGCCAATGAATCCCCAATTTCTTTGCAATTTGATTTATAGAGAGCGCTTCTTTCTCTCTCAAATGTTTGATAAACTGAACATAAGCCATTGCTAGCATTCCTTTCATCCTCTCCTGTCTGATGTCGCCAAACAAGAGAGTAGAGTGATGAGGGAACGCTGGCAAGGTTTTTTTACTTTCTATGGCATGCTCATCAATTGGGCATTTTCACATTTCCGAATTCGGCACATTTAGTTTGCCAAATACACCAGGTTGCGGCCATTAATACTTTATGTCTTGCTCCATATAATAATCTATAATAATTCTCAATATAAAGAGAAGCAAATTTTAAGTCTTCCGCTTTTGAAATTCTTGCATATTTTAAGTTTGCTATTGGTTTGTAAAGCATAATTAACAACATTGCTAACAAAGCTAATATAGATAGAATAAATGCAAATATCATTAACATTTCAACTACATATGCTAGATGAGGTATACTATTCTTTAATATTGAGAAAAGTTTCTCTGCATGAGTAGGAAAAAAACACTTATATACAAATAGCAACACCCATAGCATTGTAATTTTTTCAGGTGTTTTTAGATGTAGAACTAATTCTTGATAAAAGTTATCTGCTCTTTTGGTAATTGACATGTCATCACCTTACTTTGAATTTTCTTTTCGTAATTTTTAGGTCATTGTGTAGTTGCAACGCCTAATTGTCTGTACTAATTACTCCTAACTTACCTACACTTAGGAGTGAAAGAATTCCCATTAATAAGGTAACTGTATCCTGAATAAGATTTTGTCACTCAGCATGCCTACGACTATTAAATAGCAAATAAACGAATTCGAAGTCATTTATTATCTCTTTTCATCTTCTTTTTTTCTCCTACTGTCTATTATTACTCCTAAGAAATGGTTTGGTTTCATGGCTTACTACAGAATAACGACTTAGAGAACTACAGCCACCATCAAGTTAAATGCCACAATGTCGATTGCACGGTTTTTGTAAGAGTCGTAGGGGTGTTTTTTAGGATTGCATCTCTAGCTTATAAATGTGCTTGTCAACGAATTATTTTTGAATTATTTCCCTGCCCTCTACCTGTAAGCACCCATTGCTATTCCTATTAATTACCATGCATTTCTGTTCGTATTCGCGCCTCTTCCCTCATTTCCCTGAGAGTACCATTTCCCTATATGTTAGCCATATCTATCTCTGTGATCTATATAATTGCTGTCTGGCTTACTCTTTGTCTGCAGCGGCAACGAACAACTCTACTAGCAGATTCCAGTGAGGTTGCATTTAATTACAAATATTAGGCATATTAACAGATTGAGTTCTAGGAGACTGGATATTAAATTGGCTTTAAACAACGTGATGAGGAGCTTGTTAATCTTGTGGCATGCTGTTGCCATAAGAAGTAAACACGGAAGGCTACCAAGAATGGATTAGTGGAGATTGCGAATGAAAGACCTATACACCATAAAGTGCCTCGAGCACGGAATTGCCTCCTTTATTTCTCCCTCCAGGAGCCCCTTTATACCGTTATCTTATCATGCCAGTTCACGTGATAATCGTCATCCACTTGAGAGATTAACGGCTCGCCATCTTCAGAAAGAAGGGGAGCATTAAATCGCGGAAAAACACTTGTACCGGATTCGTCGCATGTTTGCGCTGGCCAATGCTTCTCAAATACTTGACGATCTTCTCCACCCGTTCCCGCCGCAACAGCTCAAAGTGCTGGAACGCCTAAACGGAGCGGATCAAAAGATAATACAACCATTGAAGTCATTAACCAGCGGGTGGCAAGGCGAGGGAATGCATCGCTCGGCGCGCACGCTCAACACGCCGAGCGATGTGCAGTCAATAAAAGCTGATCTCTTCATACGCTCATCAATCGTCCGGATACGCGAAGGTCCAGACGTTTCATAAAGCCGATCAAATGATTCTGCCAATCGCGCTCCGCCCCTTCCCGCCCCTGGATAATGGTGTAAAGGTCCGCAGCCCCGCCTCGCAACTCTTCATAGAACATGATCTTGCACAAGATCGCCAGTTCCGTGTCACTAAACGATGCGTACAGCGCTTCGTAATCTTCCCCGTACAGGCAGTCGCTCTCCAACAGATCCAGATAATCGTGCAAAGAGAAAAAATGAGACCGGATGAGCCGGACTTTGTCCTCCTTGGACTCGCTGCGGCTGATGTCGTCGAGCAGACGGCGCAGCTGTACATTGCTCATACTGTCTCCCGTTTTCAACGATATGGTGACAGGCCTGATGTCGTCTTCCTTGTCTACGATGATGACCGTCTGCAGATTCCGATGTTCCGCAGCGTTGACGATTCGCCGCACAAGATTACGGCAGCATCGTTTCATGTAATCTGTCGTATCGGAATCCTGAGCCGGCAGTTGGTCCAGCAACCGGTCTACTCCCCTGTCAATGAGATGGCCGACCGCGGCGGCATCCGCATGGGTGAACATTCGTTCAAGCTGTTCATATTGAACCGGTGAAATCAGAATCCGGCGAGGATCTCCGCCCGACAGAACGGAAAACAAGGCATGATGCAGCACCAGTTCAAAGATATTGAATAATTCAAGTCGGTAGTCGAATTTACATACGCGACCGAAGTGTTCCAGCAAACGGAGCAGATCTTCCCGCTCCCATTGGCGGCAAAACCGATCTTCCATGTGCAATCGCTCCAGATACTGCCTGAAATAAAATACGCCCTGCAGACTCATATCGTCGATTCCCAACGGGTAATCAATGCTGGCCATCGTATTATGCCCATCAAAAAGAATGTTGTATTTCTGAAGAAAAATGGGCAGGGATTCCTCAATGGTCATGTTGTACGCGTCAACCGGAACATCCAGTTTGTGCTTTTTGACCTCATGGTAGAGACGTTTCGTCTCCTCCAGGCATTGCCGAACCTGTTCGACCCCCATTGCATGCAGCCTTGCGATCTCCGTTGTTTTCAGGCTGGCAATCGCCTTCTCGGGATCTTCCATGCTCCACAAGCAAGCATCCACCGCGTACATGGCGGAGGCAAGCAATTGCTCAGCCGTTTCGGTAGCGACGGAAGAACTTTCGCCCTGCGTATAGCGTATGATCTGTTCTTGCAGCAGGAGGAGAAACTCATATTGGATGCGGGAAATGTCTTGCTGATCCAGAAGACCTGCGCGCTGACCTTCACGCATGAGCGACAGGGTATACTGGTTTCGCTTTAAAGATGATGGATGTAATCCGTGCCGGGATACCAGCGCTCCGCGATCGCTTGCGCTCTTGTCCGTCTTGCCCATCTTTCCGACATTCATTCGTCATCTTCCCCCATTTCGTCTCGCATCGCTTCGACTCTGAATGCCGCCGCATATTCTTCCAGCTTGTCTTTTAACAGTTCCAAAGAACCTTCGCATTCCTGGTCAAAGCAATCTTTCATCATTCCGATGAGCTTGGCATCGCCAATTTTGTCTTCAGTTTCGTTTTTGAGATGGTAGAAGATTTCGTGCAGTTCATGCAGTGTGGACACGTAATGTTCCTGGGTGATGTATGGGGATTCGGAAAACACCTCGATGATCTCCTTCGTCGCTTCGATTCCCAATTCCAGCCGCCCGTAATGACGCAGTATCTGATTTTTCGCGGCCAGCAACTCTTTGATGTCGTCGGGGGCGAGCGTCAGCCCGAAACGTTTCGTCTTTTCGTTCAGCTCAAGCAACTGGATCATATGCTGTTCCTGGGCGGATAGCGTCAAAGAGGTAAAGAGACGGGACAAATTGTTCATGCAAACCCCTCTTGTAAAATGTTATATACCCATTGACAATTGGTGATTATTACGTTATAATTAAATATTAATTTTAGAGTGGTATAGATTATAGCACCATTTTTTTTAGGTGTCAATGCGGTCTGCTGCCTGTTTGCACGGTCTATAACGAAACGAAGCGGGGAAAACAGGTTGGGACTAGAGGAACGGATAACTGTCGTAAGATGGATTTCAATGCTGGATTTGAAGAAGCAAAGAGGAAAATACATCAATAGCGCAAACAACCCGATCATATGCGATCGGGTTGTTTGCTTATGTCCTCCGGCACGATGGCGGATCACATGATGTGATCACCATAATATCGTGCTATCTCGTGTACCGCTTGCTTCGGTTTCTGCTGCAGCGGTGACCGCGATGTTTCGCGTTGTTTCCACGTGCGAACTATACTGAAACTGGCCACATCCTGGTCATACTCCGGGTTCTCGCTGGATGGGTAACTGGGACTCACAAACGTGAAAACAAAAGCGACTTCCATCCCTTCATCTTCGAACAGGGAAAGCATCTCGGTAAGGTATTTTGCCTGCGGCTCCTCATCCCGGGCCAACGGCTTTTTCAGACGCCAGGGGCGGGAATCCCGGTCGATCACGCCCCCATGCTGCCTTCGTTTTCGGCACCCACATAAGTGCAGCATCCGAATTCAGTGACAATCATCGTTTTTTTATGCTCTTTTATTACTCTTCAGTTTGATCCGTTTTATTACCAATACGTTGAATTTTCGAAATTAACCTCTTCCGAAAAGTTGGCAGGCATGCAAGCCTGAAGTTAATCACTGCATTTTGATATATCATTCAGTTCCTTACAACGGCAAAAAGCGTGTAGATCTTGTACCTTCAGTACTTGGTCTACACGCTGAGGTGAAGTGACCAATACAGTCACTTCACCCATGTTTTTAATTAATCGATTTCTCGGAAGTAGTCGTAAAGACCAGCGACAATTGCGAATGCTGCGCGCTCTACTTCCTCATCATCATCGTACCAGGATTGGTTGATCTTCCCAGTTTCAATTAACGCTTTTGCTCCAGCAACCTTAGTATCTCTCAATATTGCAAGGTCAGCCTCACGATACATTGTGTTCAACATAAAGGTTGCATATTTCCTTGCAAGATTTTCTGCCAAAATCTTGGAAGCTTTTCCTTTCTCGGGATAAAGGACTCCAACTCGGCTGTCACCGCCGGGATATAATTGACCCAGGTTCGCCGGAAAGAAAATGACCCACCCATAGCGAATATATCCCCTTCGTAATTAACGGCCAAGTTAATCTTCGGAGGGAGACACATGCTAAGGAGTGGGATAGTGATATCGTTACATACCATGAGGGCAGAAGGCAAGAGTATTCGTGAAATTGCCCGTCTAACGGGGCATTCTCGAAATACAGTTCGCCGATATCTCCGGGGTGAATTCTCCCCCGAAAAGGGAACCCGTAAATCTCGTGGTTCCAAGCTTGATCCGTATAAACCGTTCCTGCAGGAACGTCTTCAAGAAGGTATCTATAACTGCGAGGTTTTATTCGATCTTCTACGAGAAAAGGGGTATACCGGGGGACGTACCATCTTGAAAGACTATGTGAAGGACTTCCGTCCTCCCAAACAAGTTCCCGCTGTTCTTCGTTACGAGACGAAACCTGGTGAATATGCACAGGTCGACTGGGGACTGTGTGATTACGTAGATTTGGACGGTACAGTCCGAAAAGTGCCGGTATTTGTCATGGTATTGGGGTACTCTCGTTCCACCTATATAGAGTTCACTAAGCGTTGTGACATTCACAGCTTTCTTCGTTGCTTGATTCATGCTTTTGAATATTTTGGGGGCATCCCAAAGGTAATGCTGACCGACCAGATGAAAACCGTCGTACTGGGCATGGGAGATGATCGAAAACCTCGCTGGCATCCGCTTTTTGCCGACTTTGCTGCAGCGATTGGGCTTGTTCCAAAAGTATGCAAAGTTCGACGCCCCGAAACAAAGGGAAAAGTGGAACGAGGCGTTCAATACGTAAAAAACAACTTTCTTCCTGGCAAACGCTTCGTTGATTTACAGGATCTCAATCAACAAGCCCTACACTGGTGCGAGCGGATTAACCGCCGTATTCATGGAACAACCGGCGAACGTCCCATCGACCGACTCCGTGAGGAAAATCTGTCGCCTATCCCTTCAGCTGAACGATGGGAAAAATACTTGCATGAACCGAGACAGGTCAGCCGAGACGGATTTGTTAGCTACGATGGTGTACGATATGGGGTTCCATGGAGGTACAGTGGACGTGAGGGTACCGTGCGAGAAGTGAATGGGTGGGTGGAAATCTGGGCCGACGGCACATGTATTGCTCGACACCAAAAGGTCTATCGATCCCGTGCAACTGTTTTTTGTGAAAACCAGTATGCAGGTCTTACGACTGCTCAAGGATATGCCTATCCACGTCCGCAAGCCCGACAGATTTCATCGCAGCAAGTGGAAGTGCGTTCGCTGGATGTCTATGAGCAGCTGACGGGGGTGGGAGCATGATTGAACTGGAACAGGCACGGCTACGTCTTGAGGAACTTGGGCTTCAGCAAGCGGCTCTACTCTTGGATGCCCATTTGGAAGCGGCAAGTCATGGACAGCCCACCTATCTGTCCTTTCTCAACATGCTTCTAGATGCAGAGATAGCGGAACGTCAAAAACGGAATATGGAGGTACGCACCAAACTCGCACACTTGCCTTACCGAAAAACGCTGGAGGAGTTCGATTTTGCTTTCCAACCCAGCATTGACGAACGGTTGATTCGAGAGCTGGCCACGATGACTTTTGTAACCCGACACGAGAATGTCTTGTTCTTAGGGCCTCCCGGAGTAGGAAAAAGTCATCTGGCGGTGGCGTTGGCTGTAGAAGCCATCTCGCAAGGGATATCCGTTTACTTTGTCAGTCTCTCGCAACTCATCGAAGATCTGCGAAAAGCTTACACGGAAAACAGGCTGGATAAACGCCTACGCATCTATATTCGACCAAAGCTCCTGATTATTGACGAAATTGGTTACTTACCGTTTGACAGTTTGGCAGCTAACCTCTTTTTCCAGGTAGTAAGTGCAAGATACGAGAGAGGGAGTATTCTGTTGACCAGCAACAAGAGTTTCGGTGAATGGGGGGAACTGATGGGCGATCCGATACTTGCTACGGCTATCCTGGATCGGCTCTTACACCATTCCCACATCGTCAATATTAGGGGGAATAGTTACCGACTTCGTGAGAAGATGAGGACTGGAGCCTACGGCTCCCCCTCTACCACCTAACCAACAAAAAATCGCCGGGTGGGTCAATTCTAAACCGGCGATGGTGGGTCAAAATAAAGTCGGCGTTGACATCGGCTAATAAACCGCTCAGTATTTACATGGATACTAAGCAATACATCAATACCCTTACCAGTGTACCTATTATTAATGTATTCTACCCGCTTGTTGATATCGTCTTCTATATCCTTACCCCCAAAGTCCTTATCACGAGTACGCGTCATGTAGACGGTTGCTCCTTCTTCTTCAAGCAGGTTTTCGAGAGCTTTACTAATCTTCAGAGTACAATCTTTTTCCTGACGACCTTTATATGTTACACCTGGAAATGCTCCGCCATGTCCTGGGTCGATTAGAATCTTTTTTCCACTCAAATCCATTTGAAACCCCACCTTTATAATTATTGAGATAAAGTAATCTGGCCAGAATTACTTTTCGTATATAAAAGTGAAGTTTCTAGTGTTTTAACAACCATAGATGAGTGATTTTTATTTTTTTCTTATTCCCTGGTAGAAATCCTCTATTTTCTTCTTAATCGTGTCTATCTTTCGAAAATCAAGATCTTCCAGTTTTGCTTTACCTCCCTCAATATCGCTCTTATCGTAGTATGTTGCGTAGATAGCATCTTGCCATTCCTGGAGCAATTCGCTAATTTGGGCGAAATTCTGAGATAGGTGCATACCTTGCTGCTTATTTTCCATCTCGCTCAGCAAAGAGAAGATCTGTCTAAACGTAAATGCTGCGTTGTGAAGTGAGTCATTGTCCAAGATGCTGTCAATAACCATGGAATATCCGTAAATCTCAAATAGTTTCTCGTCAATTTTCTTTAATGTTTGGCTGTCCACACTCTCTGATCTGAGCATTTCCTCAACATCGTCGCAAGAAGTCAGCAATAAAAACAAATGGTGTCCTACAATAGATTCCATCCTTATTTCCAAATGTCTTTTGTTAAGGTGAAGACTGTAAAAACACACATATAACACGAGGATGATTGCCCCCGCAGTAAGCACCCACTTTCTTATGATAACCAACTCCTTACACTTATTTATTACCGTATGTTAAATCTATATAGGGACTATACAAAAGTTGATTATACATATATATCGTTTGCAATATCAACCATTTTTGTTAATATTCCCAAAAACTTACGCGCATCGAGTTGATTCCAGACTAGAGAGGCGGAATAGTATACTCTCCCTCTTCGCTCCCTCGCGGAAATAAGCCTCCCGTTCATTCGGACTGCCAATTCTGTTCCTCCTCAACACGGACATAACAAAAAAGCACCACGAGGGTGTAGAGTGCACCCCTTAAAGTAGACATTGGAAAAACCCCTTGGGAAAACCGATGTTACTTTAAGGGGTGAATTTTTTATGGCTATCAAAGGTCAAAAGTTCAAGCATTATCCTTTGTCGTTGAAAATGGAGGCAATACGATTGCATGTAGAGGAGAAGTGGACATACAGACAGATCACTGAGCATTTAGAAATCCAGGATAAGGATCGAGTAAAAAAGTGGATGCGGAAATACAAACAACTTGGGGAGTTCGGTCTTTTGGATCAGCGTGGACGACGTACAGCGTACATCGATCAAGATCGACATGTGAAAAAATTGAAACGGGAGAACGAAATTCTAAAAAAGTGTTTGGAAATCTGGATGCGGGAGGTGTAAGAAAAAAGTATCGTGTGATGGAGAATGTCGCAGCGTTGTACCCGATTACCGAACTCTCCAAACTTCTTGGTGTATCGAGGAGTGGGTATTATCGGTATCTTGCACAGAAGGAGTGGGATAGAGACGGAGAACTGAAACAGCAGATTCAAACCATCTATGATGAACGAAAAGGAATATATGGGTATCGAAGAATTCAAGCGGAACTCTTTCGTCAATACGGCAAGGTTGTGAATCATAAGAAGGTGTTACGACTCATGCAAATTCTTGGGCTGAAAGCCATTATTCGTGGCAAGCGAGCGTATCGGAGCACGTATCGAGCGGCTGAATCTGATGGTCGTGTTGCCGAAAATCTGTTGAAGCGTGACTTCACAGCCGAGAAACCAAACCAGAAGTGGGTCACCGATGTTACCCAGTTTCGTGTAGGAGATCAACGTATCTTCTTATCAGCGATTAAAGACTTGTTTCACAACGAAATCGTGGCGCACCATGTGAGCTTACACAATGACAATGCCCTTGTCCTGGAGACGTTTCGGAAAGCATTTGAAAAGCATAAGGACGTGACTGGACTGATCGTACACAGCGATCAAGGCTCCCAGTACACGTCCCACGCATACCACGACATGCTGCAAAAGGTTGACGCCCGAATCAGCATGTCGCGAAGGGGCAATTGTTTAGACAATTCCCCTATGGAGAGTTTCTTCTCGCACTTAAAGGCAGAAGCTCTCTATCCTTATGATATTCGAAGTCTGGATGAAGCGCAAAGACGAATTGAGGAGTACATTCGTTTTTACAATGAAGAGCGTTTGCAAATCAAATTAAATAAGCTGACGCCAGTCGAGTACAGGCGTCAGCATGCGGCCTAACGGCCGGGGGTTTTTTAAGTGTCTACAAAATGGGGTCTTGACCAGTGCGAGGAAAGTGTAATCTCTATATTTATTTTGCTCAGTCGCCCTCTGGTGCTTTTTCGATTTTTTTCACCCGTGCGCCGTGCATTAACCCGTTTCTGCATTATGTCTTTACGCACGGGGAATGTCAGCACGCCGCTTCGCCAAGCTCGAATCTGCAAGCCGGGCCCCATCAGCCGGAAGAAGGGTTGTTCCGCCAATACTTGTTGACCGCTTCAGAACCAATCGTTCCAAACCATGCTTCCCTATCATAGGGGCAAACGAATTTCGCCAGTCCCCCGTTTCCCGGAACGCTAGTCAAACACGTGCGCCTTCGCCCAATGCTTGCCGCCATCCACCGTCGTGTACATGACGGTCGGTTCCTTTGAATCCGAGCAGATCAACCACCCCTTATTCCCGTCTTCAAAGGCCAACAGCATATCCCCATATCCAGGGAACGATTCCGTCCCCTTTTCCAACGTTTTGCCGCCGTCCTTCGTCCACCCGATCGTATTGGGCAAATCGCACGCCATGCAACGTCCGCCCATGAAGGCGATGTCGGGATTGACCACGTACAAGGGGCCTGGCGCGGAACCGTCAATCGTCGGGCCGCCGGGATAATTGGCGGGGAATCCCGGAGCAGGTCCACCGCCTGCCGTCGACTTCGCGATTACGGTCTGCCAGTGCCGTCCGCCATCCGTGGTGTGAAACAGGGAATAGGAGGTTTGGTTCATACCGTATCCCCCGATGCACTGAATCCAGGCGTCATCTTTTCCGGCCGAACGGATGACCGCACCGCTGAGCGGGGCAACCGTTTCGCGCTTCATCACCGCGCTCCACGACTGGCCTCCGTCGACGGTTCGCATCACCTGAAAGACGCCGTTCTCCTGCGTCACCGCCCACCCATTCGCTTTGTCGTGAAAATAGGCATCGCCTGTCAGCTGCTTCGGAACCGGGAGCTGCTTCCACGTTTTTCCCCCGTCTGTCGTCCGCGAATGGGCGACAAAGCCCTCCTGGCCGGACACGAAGTGGAGAAATCCCGGCTGCGGCACCTTGCCCACAAGCGACCAGTGCTTGCCGCCGTCCTTGGTGTGATACAGGAGGCGTTCACCATCGACCGCCCCATCCCGGGCCACGGTCGCCCACGCCAGCTGGTGGTTCAGCGCAAATACCTGTTCCACCGCACCTTCTACTTGATGCTGGACGCGCCAGCTCTTTCCTGCGTCGTCGGTCCGCGCGATCCACCCTTTGCCGCCGACCCAGCCCGAGCGGAAATCCGCCAACCGCACGGCTGTCACGTTTCCCAGCTTGGCAGGTGTCGTAGCGGATGGAGCGGGATTCTCCCGGCTTTCTCCCGGCGATGGTTCCCCTGTCGCGGAAGACGCCGATCCCTGAGTGGAACCAGCCTGGGAGTTCGTATCGGACGGTTGCTCCGCCGCGGGGGTCGGCACCTCATTGGAGCCGGAACACCCCGCGAAGATGCCCAGAAGCACCGCCAGGATGATCGCAAACGCGCGTCTGTATGCATATGTCAAAATGATCACTCCCTGTTACTGTCTGAAACCCATCACCCATAAAAGCTGCTTCAATAACTTTGACGCAATGTTCCCCAAAATATTTCAGCCAATTTCAGGGAGTGAGTGCAGGTGCAAACGGGAGGTTACCAAGCGGCTTCACATCGCTCAACTATCGGACCTCAAAATTCCATGGTATAATTTACCTTGTACAATAGATATGGCTCCTCAAGGGTGGTCGGCTCACCTCTCATCCCACGCGGGAAGGGGGTGAGAACATGACAGTGTACGAGGCAATCAGCCTGATGATCTCTTTCGGATTGTTGATTGTCGCATTGCTGTCGTTCCCAAAGAAAAAGTAGATCACCCTTGAGTTTGGCAACCGGTGATCTACTCCACTGTAAACAATGAGCCGCCCCCCTTGTGGGGAACGTCTATTGTACAGACCGTAGGTGTAGCAGCACCTGCGGTCCTTTTTATGATGCACAAGATCCTGTTCACATATTATACCATAAACAACGGCAAGTAAAACCCCCACACGTGCGGGGATGATCGCTTGTTTAGCGGTCGGATTCCGAGCGGCCTCCCTTCGCTTCGCTCCGCTCGGCCTTCGCCCCTCCCGTCCGTTCGGACTTGCGAGTTCAAATCCTGCACCAGCCTGTACATAACAAAAAAGCACCCACATTAGGGCGGGGGGATAATCGGAATCCTCCCTTCCCTTTGCTCGCTTCGCTCGCTTAGTTTAGCGGTCGAATTCCGAGCGGCCTCCCTTCGCTTCGCTCCGCTCGGCCTTCGCCCCCTCCGTCCGTTCGGACTTGCGAGTTCAAATCCTGCACCAGCCTGTACATAACAAAAAAGCACCCACATTAGGGCGGGGGATAATCGGAATCCTCCCTTTCCTTTGCTCGCTTCGCTCGCTTGTTTAACGGTCGGATTCCGAGCGGCCTCCCTTCGCTTCGCTCCGCTCGGCCTTCGCCCCCTCCGTCCGTTCGGACTTGCAAGTTCGGCTCCCTGCTCGCCTGACGCAAAAATAAAAAGCACCTCAAGGGTGCTTTTATTTTTGCGTATGGTGGAGGCGGGGGGATAATCGGAATCCTCCCTTTCCTTTGCTCGCTTCGCTCGCTTGTTTAGCGGTCGGATTCCGAGCGGCCTCCCTTCGCTTCGCTCCGCTCGGCCTTCGCCCCCTCCGTCCGTTCGGACTTGCAAGTTCAAATCCTGCACCAGCCTGTACATAACAAAAAAGCACCCACATTAGGGCGGGGGGATAATCGGAATCCTCCCTTTCCTTTGCTCGCTTCGCTCGCTTGTTTAGCGGTCGGATTCCGAGCGGCCTCCCTTCGCTTCGCTCCGCTCGGCCTTCGCCCCCTCCGTCCGTTCGGACTTGCAAGTTCAAATCCTGCACCAGCCTGTACATAACAAAAAAGCACCCACAAGGGGTGCATTTTTTGTTATGTATGGTGGAGGCGGGGGGATTCGAACCCCCGTCCGAAAATAGCGACACATAAGCATCTCCGAGCGCAGTCGTTCTATAAGATTTCGGCTAACGGCCTGCGGAACGACACGCCAGCCGCTAACCTAGCCTGATTGATCTTCTTCCTTTGGCCCCAGGCGGAGACCTCCGGCGTAGCCCGTTAGAAGTGAGCCCTAATCACGCCACACGGGCCGATGGAGTGTTAGAGCCTCGCTGGTAATTAGGCAGCGAGAGAAAGTTGTTTGTTGCCAGTTATGGCTTTCCGCGTTGTTAACGGGGTCCGCAGCCCCCCGGCTCGCTTCTTATGCTCTACTATTCCCGTCGAATCCAGAACGCCCCCGTGATGAAAAAATCAATCAGGAGAAAAAAAGTCTAGGCGAAGATGGCAACTGTCCACACCTAGACTGTAGTTTCGGGGTTCATTGCCTTCTTACTATAGCACACGCGGCATTCAAAACTCAACGTCGATTTGTGCCAATCCTGCCATCGTGCACCATGCGCGGTGCCTGCAGCCAACGGCTTGTCGGCCACTGTTCAGCTGCTGGCAGCGCACCTTGCCTGTAAGTACGCTGCCCAGCAGATACAAAACCATTCATCACGATCAAATGCCATCGCAGTAAACAAGAGGTACTTGTCTTCCGCTTCGTTACACCTTCTGCCGCTCGCGCAGCGCGCGCTCCACTTCCCGCTGAGCATCGCGCTTTTTGATGTCCTCGCGCTTGTCGTAGTTCTTCTTCCCTTTGACCAGCGCCAGCTCCACCTTGGCCCAGCCGCCCTTGAGGTAGAGGCTGAGCGGCACCAGCGAGTACCCTTTTTCGCGGGTGAGGCCGTTCAGTTTGAGGATTTCCAGACGGCGCAGCAGAAGTTTGCGCGTCCGTTCCGGCTCGTGGTTGTAGCGGTTGCCCTGCTCATACGGGCTGATGTGCATGTTGTACAAGAGAACTTCACCGTTTTGAATGCGGGCGAAGCTGTCCTTGAGCTGTACGCGTCCGGCCCGCACCGATTTGATCTCCGTGCCTGTCAGGGCAATGCCGGCTTCGTACACGTCTTCGATGTGATAGTCGTGACGCGCTTTGCGGTTTTGCGCCAGCGTCTTCACACCGGTTTTCGCTTTTGCCATGGGAGATCACCTCGCTTGCCTGGGTAAACGGACGGCTGTAGAATCGGTCAATATCGTACCTGTTAGTCTAGCAAATATCGCGGCGTTTGACAAGATCATTACCGCCGCTTCCGTTTCGCCTGCGCGGCCACGTGTTTCTTTTTCGATTTTTTGGCTCGGATCAGGTCTTCCCAAAACGCCTTTTGCCGGGTCGTCGGCGATTCTGCCTCGTCGAGCGGCACGACGTCACCCTCGGACGTGTCTGCTTGACCGGCATCAATCTGCTGAGCGGCTTCGAGCTGACGGCGCTGCTTTCGTTGCTTGCGCAGCACGGCGGGATGGGGCTTTTCCTGCCTGGACGCCCGTTTTGTGTCGCGCTTGCCTTTGCGCCCGTCGATCACCTTGGGGGTGCGCTCCCGGCCGCGGAAGGTGTTGGGCCGCTTCATCCCGACGATCTCAAAGTCAATGGCCCGCTCATCCACATTGACGTTGGAGACACGCACCTGCACCACGTCGCCGATGCGGAACTGTTTGCCCGTCCGCTCCCCGATCAGGGCGTACGCCTTTTCGTGGTAATGGTAGTAGTCGTCGGTCAGATAGCTGATGTGCACCAGACCTTCAATTGTATTAGGAAGCTCCACGAAAATGCCGAACGACGTAACGCCGGAAATGACGCCTTCAAATTCCTCGCCGATCCGCTCCAGCATGTACTCTGCCTTTTTCAAATCGTCCGTTTCCCGCTCGGCATCCACGGCGATGCGTTCGCGCTGGGAGGCGTGTTCCGCAATGATCGGCATCTGCTCTGTCCAATAGGCCAAGCGCTTTTCGGACAGCTCGCGATTCTCCAGCCACTCGCGAATCCGCCGGTGGACGATCAGGTCAGGGTAGCGCCGAATCGGGGAGGTAAAGTGCGTGTAGAAGTCGGTCGCCAGGCCGTAGTGCCCCAGGCTTTCCGCGTCGTAGCGCGCCTGCTTCATCGAGCGCAGCATTACCGTGCTGATGATGACCTCCTCGGGCGTACCTTTTACCTCCTCCAGAAGCTGCTGGAGGGCGCGCGGGTGGACGGTGTTGCCCTTGCCGCGGACCGTGTAGCCGAAGTTGGTGACAAACTCCATGAAGGCCATCAGTTTTTCCGGGTTGGGTTCCTCGTGCACCCGGTACATAAACGGCTGTTTCATCCAGTGGAAGTGCTCTGCCACGGTTTCATTGGCCGCCAACATGAATTCCTCGATGATCGACTCGGCGATGGATCGCGTACGGAAGCCGATCTCCGTCGGCGTTCCCTCTTCGTTGACGTAAATTTTCGCCTCGCGGAAGTCAAAGTCGATTGCGCCGCGGCGCATCCGCTTGGCGCGCAGCTTGCGGGCCAACTCCTCCATCAGGCGGAACATCGGCACCAGTTCGCTGTACTTTTCGATCAGCGCTTCATCATTTTCTTCCAAAATCTTGCGCACATCCGTGTAGGTCATTCGCTCATTGGTGCGGATGACGCTGAGGTAGATGTCGTAGGTGACCAGGTTTGCCTCCGCATCCAACTCCATGTCGCAGGTGATCGTCAGGCGGTCCACCTTCGGGTTAAGGCTGCAGATGCCGTTGGACAGTCGGTGCGGCAGCATGGGGATTACCCGGTCAACGAGATAGACGCTGGTGCCGCGCCGATACGCTTCCTGATCCAGCGCGGAATGTTCCCGGACGTAGTAGCTGACGTCGGCGATGTGGACGCCCAGCAGGTAATTGCCGTTGGGCAGCTTCTCCACCGAGACCGCGTCGTCCAGGTCTTTTGCATCCGCGCCGTCGATGGTTACCATCATCCGGTCGCGCAGGTCACGCCTGCCCTTGATCTCCTCCTCGGAGATTTCGTCCGGCACCGCTTCCGCCTCGGCCAGCACGTCGGCAGGGAACGCTTCCGGCAGGCCATACTTGCGGATGATCGAGAGAATGTCCACACCCGGATCGTTTTTATGCCCGAGGATCTCGATCACTTCCCCTTCCGGACTGGTACGTCCTTCCGGGTAGCGGACGATCTTGGCGACGACCTTGTGCCCGTCCACAGCCCCGTTATAGGCTGTTTTCGGGATGAAGATGTCCCTGCCAATCCGTTTCTCATCGGGTATGACGTAGGCGTAGTACGTTTCATCCTTGAACGTCCCCACCACTTCCGTCACGCCGCGCTCCACGATGCGGATGATCCGCCCCTCCAGGCGGTTGCCGCTCGTTTTCTTTTCCACCCGAACCAGGACCGTATCGCCGTGCATGGCGCCGTTCATGTCGTTGGCATGGACGTAAATGTCGTCCTCTCCAGGCGTGTCAGGGGTGACAAATCCAAACCCTTTGGGATGGCTTTGCAGTCGGCCGCGCACCAGGTTCATTTTTTCCGGCACGCCGTAGCGGTTGGTACGGGTCCGCACGATTTCGCCCCGTTCTTCCAACGCATTCAGCGTTTTGACCAGCTCTTTGAACGCCTCGGTGTCGGCCAGTCCAAACGCCTCCTCCAGCTCCTTCACGGTCATGGGGTGATACGCCTGTTCCCGCATGAACGCGAGGATATCCTGTTCCTTCATTCCGTATCCTCCTTTTCGGCACATGCTTTGCCGCGACTTTGCTTCATCTATGTAGTATGTAGTATTCAGTATTCTCCGATTACGCCGTAGGCAATCCTAATAGAAAAAAGACAGCAAGTCAAACTTGCTGCCTTTGGCAATCATGTATGTTACGCACCGCTTCTCAAGAAATACCCGAGCAGAATGGCAAACACCATGAACAGCACGGCAAACACAACGGTCAGTTTGCCGAGCAAAGCGTCAATCCCACGGGCCTTCTGCTTGCCCATCAGTTGTTCCGCGCCGCCGCCGATCGCCCCAGAGAGCCCGGCGCTTTTTCCAGATTGCAGCAATACGACAAGAATTAAGCCAATACTTGCGATCACAAGTAAGATTTTCGCAGCCAATACCATCTGTATTCACCTCAAAACAAACGTGAAGAAACTATTACTTCCACTCTACCACAGTTGGATCGGATCAGCAACCCTGGTTAATTGACGGGGATTTATCCAAAAATTGTGTACGTTCTATGTCTGTTTTTCCGTTTCCTTGCAACTGTCACGATTTTGCCGTAAAATTGCAGTTGTACCGTTATACTTGCCGTAGGAGGTCCTAGTTATATGGCTGGTTCCAACAAAAAAGACATGAATCAAAATGACGTGGTTGACTCCGCGAAGGCCTTTTTTACTTCGTTTGGCATCTTGTTCCTTGTTTTTCTTATTGCTCTTGTCGGTTCCGCCATTTTCCCGAAACACGGCGAAGAGGCCCAGGATGGCGGGCAAACGGCCAAAATTGACGCGGAAGCCGTGTACAAAGCAAACTGTGCATCCTGTCACGGTCAAAACCTGGAAGGGGCTTTCGGCCCAGCCCTGACCACAGCGGGCAGCAAGTACAGCGCAGATGATATTGCCAAAATCATCAAGGAAGGAAAAGGCGGCATGCCCGCCGGCGTCCTGAAAAAACAACCGGAAATCCAGGCAGTTGCCGAGTGGCTGGCTCAGCACAAGTAATTACATAGACAGCCGCGGCGTTACACACCGGAGACATCTCCGGTGTTTTCTCATTTCTCGAGAGGAGGAACAGCAGATGGCACCGCTGCTGGAACTGGAACAACTGGGCAAACGGTCGTCGTCAGGGCCCGACGGCTGGCTGTTCGCCGACCTGTCGGCGGTGGTGGAAGAGCCGGCCATCATCCACATCCTGGGGAAGTCGGGACAGGGCAAAAGCACCCTGCTGCGCATCCTGGCCCTTCTCACCCGCCCGGACAGCGGGAGCGTCCGGCTGGCGGGAAAACCTCCGGAACAATGGACGCCGGAACGCTGGCGCATGACGATGAGCTACGTCGCCCAACAGCCGGTCATGCTGCCGGGCAGCGTGGAGGACAACCTGCAGACGATCAGCCGCCTGCACCAGCGTTCCTTTCCTGCCGATCAGGCCCGGGCATGGATGGAGCAGTTGGGACTGGGCGGACTGGATTGGTCCAAACCGGCCGACCAGCTTTCCGGCGGGGAAAAACAGCGCGTCGCGTTGGTCCGCTCGCTGCTGCTGCGGCCGACCGTACTGCTGCTGGACGAAGTGACCGCCTCGCTGGATGCGCTCAGCAAACAGGCGACCGAGCAGCTGCTGGCCGACCTGCACCGCCGGGAGGGCACCACACTCATCTGGGTTACGCACGACTGGGAGCAGGCGCGTTCCATCGGCCAGCGGGTCTGGTTCATGGCAGACGGCCGGCTGCTGGAGGATGCGTCGAGCGATTTGTTTTTTGACGCTCCCGCTTCGGAGGAGGCGCGCCGATTTTTGGCCGCCGCCATCCAGGAGGGATAGGAGGAAATAGGGATGTCATCAATGTCGCTGTGGCTGTCGGTATCGTTTGTCCTGATCGCGCTGCTGCTGTCCCTATGGCAGAAGCTCGGCCTGGAAAAGGAAATCGTGATCAGCACGGTTCGCTGTGCCGTCCAACTGCTGGTGATCGGGTACGTGCTGCAGGTCGTGTTTCACGCCGACCACCCCGTCTATCTGGCGCTGGTGCTCACCATGATGATCGCCGTCGCCTCCTGGAACGCCTCACGCCGGGGGGACCGGCTGCCGGGTGTACTCTGGCGCATCGCCGCCACACTGACAACTTCGACGGTTGTGACGATGGGACTGCTGCTATTGCTGGGGCTGATCGAACCGACACCGCAGTACCTGATCCCCCTCTCCGGCATGATCATCGGCAATGCGATGCTGGTCAGCGGCCTGTTTCTCAGTCACATGAAGCGTGAAATGAACACCGCCCGCGGCGAGATTGAGACGTTGCTCTGCCTGGGCGCAACCAAGCGGCAGGCGATTCACGACGTGTTGAAACGGACCGTAAAAGCCAGCATGATCCCCACCTTCGACACGATGAAGACGATCGGGCTGGTGCAGCTTCCCGGCACCATGACCGGCATGATTATCGCCGGAGCCAATCCGCTCGATGCCGTGCGCTACCAGATTATGATCATGTTCGCCTTTTCTTCGTCCGCCGCAATCTCAGCCGTGCTGGTCAGCCTGCTGTGCTACCGGCTCTGGTTTACCCGCGAATCCATGCTGATTCCGTAACGCGTGCGATCACCGGGCAAAAAGCAGGCTGCCGGGAATGAATCCCGGCAGCCTGTCGCTCTCACTATTGTTGGAGCAGGTATTTTTCCAGTTCGTCCACCACTTTGTTGGCACAGATTACGCCGCCAGAGGTGTTCCAAATCGTGTCGTCCACTTTGAACGCTTTGTTGTTTTTCACCACGTTCAGGTTTTTCCACAGCGGATCGTTGGTCCACTCTTTTTCCAACTTGGTCGCTTCACCGTCTCCCGTCTCGTAGGAGAAGTAGAACATGATGTCGCCGTCCATTTCCGGAATCCGCTCTTTGGTCACTTCGGCGGCGAATTCTTCTTTGTTTTGCGACTCCGGACGAGCTACGCCCAGGTCTTTCATGATCGTGCCGGCAAACGTGTCGTTGTAGTAGATGCGTACACGGCCGGGCATGAAGCGAACGAGAGAGACTTTGGTCTTCGCCTTGTCGCCCACTTTCGCCTTGAACTCTTCAACGCGCTTGTTCCAATCGGCCAGCACTTTTTCGCCTTCTGCTTTCTTGTTGAGCGCTTCCGCGTACAGCATGAAGTTTTCTTTCCAGTCGCCGCGCGGTTCTTCCACGAAGACAGTCGGCGCGATGGCAGTCAGCTGCTGGTAAATCTTTTCGTGGCGGAACTTCATGCCGAGGATCAGGTCCGGCTTCAGCGCCGCGATCGCTTCAATGTTCGGCTGGGACTCGGTACCAAGCGTTTTGGTGCCTTCCAGGTGCGGCTTCACGAAATCGTAAAAGGTCGTCGGATCTGTCCAGGAACCGACCGCGCCCACAGGCTTAACACCGAGAGCTACCAGCGTTTCCACCCCCTGCGAGGTGAGGACGACTACGCGCTGCGGAGTGCCCGGAATCTTGGTTTCCCCCATCGCGTGTTTCACCGTGTAGGATTGATCGGAGCTGCCCGCAGGCTGTTGAGCTTGCGTTTGGTCAGCCGGTTTTTGGTCGGCTGCCTGCTGTCCGCCGCCGCAACCAGTGACGATCAGCAGCAGGGCCATCAGCAGGGCAAAAAACGCTTTGCCGCGTACTGTGCGGTATGTACGAGAAAACATGAAATTGACTCCCTTCTATTCTTGATGATAATGAGAATTAAACTCATTTACACCCAATATCCTACTACCAGGGTCAGATGAAGTCAACTGCAAAAATGGTGATAATGAATCTCAAAATCATTGACAATGCACGCCGGCAAGAACTACACTGAAATGTGATAAGAACAGTAGAAATCGTCACCCAAGGATGAAGACAATGAAATCGTTACTCCACAGCAATCCGCTCAAAATCGCTGGCGTCTGTATCGGCCTGTTCCTTCTATTATATTTGAGTTACTTCAGCCTCATCTTCGGCGTCATCGACACCAGTTGGCAAACGGCGATTGACGCCTACACGCACTTCAACGGTTCCAATGAACACATCGTCATCAAGGAAGTTCGCGTCCCGCGTGTGCTGAATGCCCTCGCCGTCGGAGCCAGCCTGGGCATCGCCGGCGCGCTGCTGCAATCGCTGACGCGCAACCCGGTGGCCGACGTCGAACTGTTCGGCCTCAACGCCGGAGCCGCCCTGTTTGTTGTGTTTGCGGTGACGTTTGTCGGCATCAGCTCCCTTACCGCGTTTACCTGGATTTCCTTTCTGGGCGCCGCGGCCAGCGGCCTCGTCGTCTACCTCTTGGGATCGTTGGGTCGGGACGGCCTGACGCCGGTCAAGCTGACGCTGGCCGGTGCAGCCATCACCGCATTGGCCGCATCCGCCCGGCACGGCATGCTCGTCCTGAACGAAAAGGCACTGGACGAGGTGCTGTTCTGGCTCTCCGGTTCGGTGGGGGGACGCAAGCTGGAGTTTTTGCAAGCCGTCTTTCCGTACATGGCAGTGGCCTGGGTGGGAGCCTTCCTGCTCGCCCGTCCGATCCAGACCCTGCTGATGGGCGATGACGTGGCCAAGGGACTGGGGCAGCGAACCCTGCTGGTAAAAGTCATGACCGGCGTGGTGATCGTCCTGCTTTCCGGCGCTTCAGTCGCCGTGGCAGGGCCGATCGGCTTCGTCGGACTGGTCACGCCGCATCTCGCCCGCTACCTGGTCGGGGTGGACACGCGGTGGGTGTTCTTGTACAGCGGCATCCTCGGTTCCGCCATCCTGCTTGCAGCGGACATCGCCGCCCGTTTCATCGCCAAGCCTGCGGAAGTGCCCATCGGAGCGATGACCGCTCTGGTCGGCATCCCGTTCTTCATCTACGTGGCGAGAAAGGGGCTGGAGAAAAAATGAAGTCGTATCTGTCGCTGCGCAACAAAAAAGGCTCCTTTTCCTTCCACATTCACAAGAAGTCGCTGTTGTGCGCCGCCGTCTGCCTGCTGCTGACCGCGGCCGTCATGGTAGTCAGCCTGGGGATGGGCGAAATGAACATCTCTCCCCTCAACGTTGTAAAGGCGTTTCTGGGCATGGGAGAGGAGCAGGATGCGCTAATCGTAACGCAGTTTCGCCTCCCCCGCGTCGTCATCGGCCTGTTGGTGGGTGCCGCGCTGGGAGCAGCCGGGGCGATTCTGCAGGGAATCGTCCGCAATCCCCTGGCTGCGCCAGACATTCTCGGGGTAACGGGAGGCGCTGCGGTTGCGGCTGTCGCCTTTCTGCTCTACTTTGAATCGGTCAGCATCCAGTGGCTTCCCCCTGTCGCGTTTCTGGGAGCGACGCTGACGACATTGATCCTGTACGCGCTCGCCTGGAAAAAAGGAGTGACGCCGCTAAGGCTGGTGCTCATCGGCGTGGGCATCAAAATCGCCGCCAGCGCAGTCATTACGGTGCTGATCCTGTTCAGTCCGTTTGTCCTGCAAAACAAGGCCACCCTGTGGCTTACCGGCAGCATCTACGGCGTCGACTGGAACGACGTGAAGATGATCGGACCGTGGGTTGTCGGCCTGATCGCGCTGGCTGCGCTGCTCGCCCGCCGTGTCAACGTCCAGCAGTTGGGCGACGAAGTGGCGACCAGCGTGGGCAGCCTGGTTCAATTCGACCGCTTTGCGCTGTTACTCATCTGTGCCGCGTTAACCGGGGCGGCCGTCTCCGTCGGCGGAGAAATCAGCTTTGTCGCCCTGCTGGCGCCGCACATCGCCAAAATGCTGGTCGGCCCCTCGTTTGGAGGCGCCCTGCCTGTATCCGCCCTGATCGGCAGCCTGATCCTGCTGATTGCCGATTTGATCGCGCGAACGGCCTTTTCCCCGATCGACATCCCTGTCGGCGTCTTTACTTCAGCGGTAGGGGCACCGTTTTTCATCTTCCTGCTCTACAAAAACCGTAACCGGTAAGCTGAAAGGAGAGAAGCAGCGTGCATGCCTTGGAAACCCGTCAGTTGACGTTGTCCTACGGCGAACGGAATATCATCGAAGCACTTGATCTGCGCATCCCGCGCGGGCAGATCACGGTTTTCATCGGCAGCAACGGCAGCGGCAAATCCACCTTGCTGCGCTCGCTTGCCCGGTTGTTGAAGCCCAAGCAAGGGGCGATCCTGCTCGACGGCGAGTCGATCGCCAAGCAGTCGACCAAGGAAGTGGCCAAGCGGCTGGCGATTCTGCCCCAAGGGCCGACAGCTCCGGAAGGCTTGACCGTCCTGCAGCTCGTCAAGCAGGGGCGCTATCCGTACCAGAGTTGGCTGCAGCAGTGGTCGGAGGAAGATGAACGGATGGTGACCAAGGCGCTGGCCGCCACCCAACTGACCGAATTGGCCAACCAGCCCGTCGACTCGCTGTCAGGCGGACAGCGGCAGCGTGCCTGGATCGCGATGACCTTGGCCCAGGGGACGGAGACCATCCTGTTGGACGAACCGACCACCTACCTGGACATGGCGCACCAAATTGAGATCCTCGACCTGCTGTACGAACTGAACCGGACGGAACAGCGCACGATCGTCATGGTACTGCACGACTTGAACCTGGCATGCCGTTACGCTCACCACATCGTCGCCGTGCACAACCGGAGCGTGTACGCCGAGGGCAGCCCGGACGCGGTCATGACAGAAGAAATGGTCCGCCACGTGTTTCAGATGGAGTGTCAGATAACACGCGATCCGCTCTACGGCACGCCGATGTGCATCCCGTTCAGCAAAAGCCGGTTGACCACTGCAGCTGAGCCGAGACAGATGGTGCACGCATAGATGCGGCCCGATCGATCGGTACACGATAAACGAACAAAAAAAGGTGCTTTCCCTCAGAGGGAAAGCACCTTTTTTGCGTTGCCGCGAATGGGCTTACTTCTTCAGATTGTAGAAAGCGTTGCGGCCGCCGAAGCGTGCGGTGTCGCCCAGCTCGTCTTCGATGCGCAGCAGTTGGTTGTACTTGGCCACGCGGTCTGTGCGGGACGGAGCCCCTGTTTTGATCTGGCCGGCGTTGGTCGCAACTGCGATGTCAGCGATGGTGGAGTCTTCCGTTTCACCGGAGCGGTGAGAGATGACTGCGGTGTAGCCGGCCCGCTTCGCCATCTCGATGGCGTCAAAGGTTTCGGTCAGCGTACCGATCTGGTTTACTTTTACCAGGATGGAGTTGCCGGTCGCATTTTCAATCCCGCGTGCCAGACGCTCGGTGTTGGTCACGAACAGGTCGTCGCCGACGAGCTGTACTTTGCCGCCGAGGCGCTCGGTCAGCACTTTCCAGCCGTCCCAGTCGTCTTCGGAGAGACCGTCTTCAATGGAGATGATCGGGTACTTGCTCACCAGGTCTTCGTAGAAGGCGATCATTTCTTCCGTCGTCTTCACGACGCCTTCACCTTCAAAGTGGTACTTGCCGTCCTTGTACATTTCGGTAGCGGCCACATCCAGCGCCAGGAAGACGTCTTTGCCCGGCTCGTAGCCAGCCGCCTTGATCGCTTCCAGAATGGTGGTGATCGCTTCTTCGTTGGATTTCAGGTTAGGCGCAAAGCCGCCCTCGTCCCCTACTGCCGTGTTCATGCCTTTGGCAGCGAGCACTTTTTTCAGCGAGTGGAAAATTTCCGCACCCATGCGCAGTGCTTCCTTGAACGATTCGGCTCCGACCGGCATCACCATGAACTCCTGGATGTCCACCGTGTTGTCTGCGTGCTTGCCGCCGTTGAGAATGTTCATCATCGGCACCGGCAGTGTCTTGGCGTTGAAGCCGCCCAGGTAGTTGTAGAGGGAAACGCCCAGGGACGCAGCTGCGGCGCGAGCGACTGCCATGGAGACGCCGAGAATCGCGTTGGCGCCCAGTTTGCCTTTGTTCGGGGTGCCATCCAGTTGGATCATCGCCGTGTCGATGCCCACTTGATCCAGCGCGTCCATGCCGATCAGTTCCGGCGCGATAATCTCGTTGACGTTCTCCACCGCTTTCAGTACCCCTTTGCCGAGGTAGCGGCTCTTGTCACCGTCGCGCAGTTCCACTGCTTCGTACGCGCCTGTGGATGCGCCGGACGGAACGGCTGCACGGCCCATGGAGCCGTCTTCCAGATACACCTCTACTTCCACGGTCGGATTGCCGCGGGAGTCCATGATTTCGCGTGCGTAAATGTCGGTAATCATCGTCATTGTGACCATCTCCTTTGTTATGTTGGAGAACCCCGCACCAGCCTGGGACTCGCGGGTGCGGCGTTCGTCGTTGGCCTGGTTCGTCTTCTTGGCTGTTTACTTGGCGATCAGCGATTTCCCGGTCATTTCCGCCGGCTGCGGCAGACCCAACAGCTCCAGCATGGTCGGCGACAGGTCGGCCAAAATGCCGTCTTCCCGCAGTGTCACGCCTTCCTTCGTGACGATTACCGGCACGGGGAAGGTGCTGTGGGACGTAACCGGCCGTCCTGCTTCATCAAGCATCAGGTCGGCATTGCCGTGGTCAGCCGTGATGATCGCTGCGCCGCCTTTGGCGAGGATGGCGTCCACCACTTTGCCGAGGCATTCGTCCACGGTTTCCACTGCCTTGATCGTCGGCTCCATTAAGCCGGAGTGACCCACCATGTCGCAATTGGCGAAGTTGAGGATGATCGCGTCGAAACGTTCCGCTTCGATCTCTTTCAGCACCGCTTCCGTCACTTCCGGCGCACTCATCTCCGGCTTCAGGTCGTAGGTGGCCACTTTGGGCGACGGAATCAGGATGCGCGTCTCGCCGGGAAACTCCTGCTCACGTCCGCCGCTGAAAAAGAAGGTGACGTGCGGGTATTTTTCCGTCTCGGCGATGCGAAGCTGCTTCAATCCGTGCTGCGCCAGCACTTCGCCCAGCGTGTTGTCCAGGTTGGTCGGTTTGTAGGCTACATAGCCGTTCACCGTCTCGGAAAAATGCGTCAGGCAGACGAAGTGGAGGTTGCGCGGATGCCCCTCACCCCGGTCGAAGCCGCGGAAGTCGTCATTGGTGAACGCCTGCGAAATCTGAATCGCACGGTCCGGCCGGAAGTTGAAAAAGATGATCGAATCGCCGCTCTGGATGGTGGTAACCGGCTTGCCCTGCTCGTCCACGATCACCGTCGGCATCACAAACTCGTCCATGATCGACTTCTCGTACGATTCCTTGACTGCCTGAATCGGGTCGGTGTAAGCCGGTGCATCCGCGTACACCATTGCCCGGTACGCCTTTTCGATTCGCTCCCAGCGCTTGTCCCGGTCCATCGCGTAGTAGCGTCCCTGCACGGTGGCAATTTTGCCCACGCCGAGCTCGGCGATTTTGCCCTGCAGTTCCTCGATGTAGCCGACGGCGCTGTCCGGCGCCACGTCACGCCCGTCGAGAAAACCGTGGATGAAGACGCGGTCGACATTTTGCCGTTTGGCCAGCTCCAACAGTGCGTACAAATGCTCGATGTGGCTGTGCACGCCGCCGTCGGAAATCAGGCCGAACAGGTGCACCTGCTTGCCGTGTTCCTTGGCGTGGCGGAATGCGCCGATCAGCGTTTCGTTTTCGAAAAAGGCGCCTTCGCGAATCTCTTTGGAGATCCGGGTCAAATCCTGGTACACCACGCGGCCTGCCCCGATGTTCAGGTGGCCGACTTCGGAGTTGCCCATCTGCCCTTCCGGCAGCCCGACAGCCAGTCCGCTCGCCTGCAGCGTGGCGTGGGGATACTGCTGCCAATAGCGGTCAAAGTTGGGCTTGTTGGCCTGCGCCACTGCGTTGCCGTAGGTTTCTTCCCGCAGCGCAAAGCCGTCCAGAATGATGAGTGCGACCGGTTTGGGTCGATGTGCCATCTGACTTTCCTCCTTACGACTGACGCTGTGCGGCGGCTTTGGACACCAACTGCAGGTAGCTGTCCGCCGTCAGGCTGGCACCGCCCACCAGCGCTCCGTCAATGTCCGGCTGCGCCATGAAACTGTCGATGTTCTCCGGCTTCACGCTGCCGCCGTACTGGATGCGCACGGTCTGGGCAGCTGCCTGGCCAAACCGATCGGCAATCGTGCCGCGGATGATCGCGATCGTCTCGTTGGCGTCTTCCGCCGTGGACGATTTGCCCGTGCCGATCGCCCAGATCGGTTCGTAGGCGATCACTACGTCTGCCAACTGGTTGGCCTCCACGCCGGCCAGCGCCGCTTCGGTCTGACTGCGCACGACTGCGGCGGTTTCCCCCGCCTCCCGCTGCTCCAAGCTTTCGCCCACGCAGACGATTGGCTTGATGCCGTGCTTCAGGGCAGCCAGCACCTTTTTGTTGACGGTCTCGTCCGATTCGTTGAAATACTGACGACGTTCCGAGTGACCAATGATCACGTAGCGGACGCCGATCTCCTTGAGCATCAGCGGGCTGACCTCACCGGTAAAGGCGCCCTGCTCCTCAAAGTGAACGTTTTGCGCCCCCAGGGCGATCGAGGTGCCCTTGAGCTCCTCTGCCAGGGCAGCCAGAGCCGTAAACGGCGCGCAAATCACCTGTTCCACGCCAGCCGGAGCGCTGCCCGCTTTCGCCTCCTGGACGAAGCGGACGGCTTCGGCAATCGTTTTGTACATTTTCCAGTTTCCAGCGATAATTGGGGTTCTCAGAGGAATCGCCCTCCCTATTCGTTGTCCTCGAGCACGGCCACGCCGGGCAGCTCCTTGCCTTCCATGAATTCCAGGGAAGCACCGCCGCCGGTGGAAATGTGCGTCATTTTTTCCGCCACGCCTGCTTTCTCCACGGCTGCCACGGAGTCGCCGCCGCCGATGATCGTCGTGCCGGAGCAGTCGGCCATCGCCTGAGCTACGCCAATCGTCCCGTGGGCGAAGGCGTCCATCTCAAACACGCCCATTGGCCCGTTCCACACAACCGTACGGGAATCGACGATCACGCTGCGGTAGCGTTCCACCGTTTTCGGGCCGATATCGAGCGCCATCCATCCGTCCGGAATCGCGTCGACGGAGACGGTCTGTTTCTGTGCGTCAGGCGCGAAGCGGTCCGCCACCACTACATCCACCGGCATCAGCAGTTGGACGCCGCGCTCCTCGGCCTGTGCCATCAGCGAACGGGCCAGATCCAGCTTGTCGTCCTCGCAGAGGGAGGCGCCGATGCCGTACCCTTTTGCCTTGAGGAAGGTGTTGGCCATGCCGCCGCCGATGATCAGATGATCCACCTTGGTCAACAGGTTTTCGATTACGGCAATTTTATCTTTAACCTTTGCGCCGCCGACAATGGCCGTAAACGGACGCTCCGGACGGGTCAGGGCGCCGCCCAGGAAGCGGATTTCCTTTTCCATCAACAGGCCCGCTACTGCCGGGATGTACTGGGCGATGCCCGCCGTGGACGCATGGGCGCGGTGTGCCGCCCCAAACGCGTCGTTGACGAACACATCGGCCAGCTGCGCAAAGCGTTGTGCCAGTTCAGGATCGTTCTTTTCCTCACCTGCATGGAAACGCACGTTTTCCAGAAGGATCACGTCGCCGTTTTGCATGTTGGCGACGGCTGCTTCCACGTCGGGACCGACAGAGTCATCCAGCTTCTGTACCTCTTTGCCGAGCAGTGCTGAAAGATGGGCAGCAACAGGCGTGAGGCGCATTTCTTCGACCCCCTGCCCTTTCGGACGGCCAAAATGGCTGGCGAGAATCACCTTGGCGCCTGCATCCAGCAAGAAACGAATCGTCGGCAGGGCGGCACGGATGCGCGTGTCGTCGGTAATCACGCCGTCCTGCATCGGTACGTTGAAGTCGACGCGGCAGAAAACGCGCTTACCTGCCAGGTTCACATCACGGATAGACTTCTTGTTCATGAACGATCCTCCCCACAACTATGGCTTATGTTCGGAAAATAGCGTATGGGAAAAAGGGAGAGGACGCTCTCCCTTTTTTCACAACAGTTCTATTTTACTTTTTACAAGCCACGTTCTGCAACAAATTGACACAAGTCTACAACGCGGTTGGAGTAGCCCCATTCGTTGTCGTACCAGGAGACGACTTTGACCATGCTGCCTTCCAGTACCATTGTGGACAGTGCGTCGATTGTAGAGGAAGCCGGGTTGCCATTGTAGTCGGAGGAGACCAGCGGTTCTTCCGAGTAGCCGAGAATGCCTTTCAGCGGACCTTCCGCCGCTTCCTTCAGCACGCGGTTGACATCTTCCACCGTTACGTCGGTTTTCAGTTCGGCCACCAGGTCGACAACGGACACGTTCGGCGTCGGTACGCGCATCGCAAAGCCGTTCAGCTTGCCTTTCAGCTCCGGCAGCACGAGCGCCACTGCTTTGGCAGCACCGGTCGAGGTCGGGATGATGTTGGTCGCAGCGGCACGCGCACGGCGCATGTCTTTGTGCGGGAGGTCGAGGATTTGCTGGTCGTTGGTGTAGGAGTGAACGGTCGTCATCAGCCCGCGCACGATGCCAAACTTCTCATGCAGCACTTTGGCGAACGGCGCCAGGCAGTTGGTCGTGCAGGATGCGTTGGAGATGACCGTGTGCTTTTGCGGATCGTATTTGTCCTCGTTGACGCCCATTACGATCGTGATGTCCTCGTTGGTCGCCGGCGCGGAGATGATTACCTTTTTCGCTCCGCCTTCCAGGTGCTTCGCCGCGTCTTCCCGTTTGGTGAAACGGCCGGTGGACTCCACCACGATCTCTACACCGTACTCCGCCCATTTGAGCTGAGCCGGATCGCGCTCCGCCAACACCTTGATTTCCTTGCCGCCGACGATCAGCGTGTTTTCGCGCGCTTCCACATCCACATCCAGCACGCCGTGTACGGAGTCGTACTTCAGCAGGTGGGCCAGCGTCTGCGCGTCGGTCAGGTCATTGACGGCGACGATTTCCACGTTCGGATTGTTCAGCGCAGCGCGAAACACGTTGCGGCCGATGCGGCCAAATCCGTTGATACCTACTTTTACCATGACAATACCTCCTGCTCTCTCATCATCGTTATCTGCTTAGTTTTTCAAAAACGCCCGCCGTCTGAATGGAACGGGCAGTGACTATCGTTACAATCGGCAGCAACAGGGGGAAGAACAAATACGGCAGCGTCTCGACAGTGGGAACGCCCAAGGTGACGGCCATCAACATCGCCAGGCCGCACCAGGGAATGATCACCGGAATCAACATGGTCGAATCCAGCATCGTCCGGCCGAGCAGCACCTTTCCCCCCTCCAGCCGGGAGAACCGCTCCAGCAGCGTCGAACCAAGCACCAACAGCGGAATCGTCTGGTTGCAGCTGATGGCGACCACCAGCACTGACAACAGTACGGCTTTGCCCGCAAAGGCTGCCGGCCGCACCGTCTCGCCCATCAGCCGGTCGACCAACGGGGCCAGCAGATTGGCCTTGTTCAGGATGCCGTTCAAAAAGCCGGCCAAGCTAATCAGCACCAGCACGTTCAGGATGGAGGCCATCCCGCCTCCGCGCACCAGTTGGTCCAGCGGCGTGCCGGAATGCAGCTCGTATCCGCTCAGGACAGAGCGAAAGATGGTTCCGGCGTCCAGCGAGGTCGTCGTCAGCACGAGCACCGCGGCTGCAGCGATCCCGTACAGCAGGGCCGGGATTGCCCTGACCCGCAAGGCAAACGAGCCGATCAGCACAATCAGCGGGACCAGCGGCAGCCAGCCGATGAAAAAGAATCGGTGCAGCAGTTCCTGGTAAAAGCCGATCATGTCCGTTACGCCCGTCTGACTGCGCAGCAGGTCCACCAGCAGGAACAACAAAGTGCACGCCCCCACCGTGAACAGAGCGGGGCGGTTGCTGCGGCGTTCCTCCTCTTCGGTCATGCCGGTGATGCTCAATACCAGCAGCCGGCTGCTGGAGAGAGGGAAAACCGTTCCCCCACCATCGCGCCGCTGATCAGCGCGCCTGCCACGCTTCCGCCCGGTACTCCTGCCGTGTGGGCGATCCCCATCAACGACAGGCCGATCGTGCTCAGCGTCCCCACCGAACTTCCCAGCAGGTAGCTTGTCGCCGAGGTCAGGAGAAACGAAAGAACCAACATGTACCGGACATCGACGACCGACAGCCCGTAATAGATGATGGAAGGAATCGTGCCGCCCATCATCAGGAGAGGGATGAGCAGCCCGACCAGAAACAGGATGAGCAGCACCGGTTTGGTCTGCTTTACGCCGTCCCAGCCGAACGCCAACAGTGTTCTCCAGGAATAACCAAGGCGATGTACACTAACAAGTGTGACCAAGATGGAAAAAACCATCCCCAGATACAGCGGAAAGCCGAAATGAAGACTCAGCGCGATCCCCACGATCAACGACAAAACGGGGAGGACCGTCAGCACGTTCATCAATTCCTCGTCCCTCCAATGCAGTCATTCGGACAAAATGGCACGCGCCGCCCCTTCGTCCGTGATGAGTACATTTTGGCACGACTGCTTGGAAAAGGAAAGAATCGCTTTCGCCTTGCTCTTGCCGCCCGCGATGGAAAGTACCGCCTCCGCCTTTTTGACGTCCTCGAGCTGAAGGCCGATCGTCGGCATGCGGTGAACCGTCTCGCCCGCCTCGTTAAAGTAGTAGCCAAACGCTTCCGACACGGCTCCGGCCTGCTCCAGTTCGCGCAGCTCCGCTTCGGAGTAACTGCGCCGTCTCGCCATCGTCAGGGCGTCGCCGATGCCGTGCAGGACGATCCGGGTGTGCTTCAGCAGGGCCAGAACCTCTTTGATCTGCGGTTCCCGCAAGAGGCTTTGCAGCGCTTCCGGATGCAGCCGATCCGGCACGTGCAGCAGGCGGTATGTTCCACCGGTCTTGGCAGCCATCGCCGATGCCAGCGTATTGGCCTGCAGTTCCACCCGCTCACCCAGTCCGCCGCGGGCCGGGACAAACTGGACGCCTTTAAACGCAGGTGACGGTGTCAGATGCTGGGCCACACTGGCGATCGACGTCCCGCCGGTGACAGCGACGATGTCTCCTTCCCGCACGTACTGCTTCAGCACGCGCGCTCCGACGCGTCCCAGCTCCTGTTTGACCCAGGGGGAATGGTCGGCGTCTCCCTGGACGACGATCACTTTGGCGATGCCCAGCACTCGCTGCAGCCGTTCTGCCAGCTCGGTCAGGCCGAACAGTTCGCCAACCAGCGGTTCCAGTTCATCCAGCACACGCTGACCCTCTTCGCTCAAGCTCATCCCGGCTGCCGTCACGTGAAGCAGCCCGGTTTCCTTCAGCAGGTCCACCTCGGCCCGCAGGATGCGCTCCGTGCTGTGAAGCTCCTGGGCCAGAGCCCGCCGGCCAATTGGCTGCAGGTGATGCACCGAGCGAAGCAGCATGTACCGCTGCCGCATTACATCAACCAGGTCGGGCAGCAGTTTTTGTTGCATCTCGATGAAACGCCGCATCTGCCTTCTTCCTCGTCTGCTTGGTTTTGTTCCGGGACGTAATTTGTCCCGCTGTAACATTTTTTGTCCCGGTTGGAGCAAAAAAATAATCTCACTTCTCTTTGAATGTAACACACCTGTAAAAAACATGCAAGGTCCCTCAGCCCATCAGAGCCAAGGGACGTGTTGCTGGTTACTGCAGGCGGCGAACCAGCTCCGCTCGCAGTTCTTCCCAGGTGACTACGCTGGTGACGGAGCGAAATGCCTCCTGTCCGTCAATCTCCACGACGGGGATGACCAGCATGTACTTTTCGTGCAGCGCATCATCCTCCTCGATGTCGACCACGGTCAGGCGCAGAGGAAACTCCATCTCCAGAAGGCGGATTGACTGCTCCACCTGCTCGCACAGATGACAGTTTTTCCGCCCGTACAGCACGATCTCAAACGGTTTGCCTGCTTGCATCTCTCAAAACCTCTTTCGCTTCGCTGACGAGGGGATCATCATCTCTTCCCGATATTTGGCCACTGTCCGGCGGGAAATCTCGATGCCTTCCTGCAGCAGCATCTCAGACAGCTTCTGGTCCGACAGCGGCTGTTTCCGGTCCTCCTGTTCTATCAGCGCCTTGATCCGGCGCTTGACACTCTCCGACGAGGCTGCCTGGCCGCTGGACGTCGACAGTGCCGACGTAAAAAAGTACTTCAGTTCGAAAATTCCGCGCGGTGTCTGCACGTATTTGTTGCTGGTCGCGCGGCTGATGGTCGACTCGTGCAGATTGACCCGCTCGGCAATCTCTTTTTGCGTCATCGGCTTCAGGTAGTGTATACCGCGCTCGAAAAAGTCCCGCTGCATCTCGACGATCGCCTGGGTGACGCGCATCAGGGTCAACCGCCGCTGCTCCAGGCTTTTCGCCAGCCACATGGCGGCATTCAGCTTTTCGTGAATAAACTGCCGGGCGTCATCCTGGCTCTTCTGCTGGCGCAGCATTTTCTCGTAAAAGCTGTTGATTTTGATCCGCGGCGTCGCCACGTCGTTGACCAGCACCACGTAGTCGTCGCCCACCTTTTCCACAGCCACGTCAGGGATGACGTAGCGCGTCTCGGCGCGGGAAAAGGCGGAACCCGGACGAGGGTTGAGCGTGCGCAGCAGATCAGCCATTGCCTGCACATCCCGCACCGTACAGCCGATCTTCTCGGCAATCCGCTGATAGCGGCAGTCGGCCAGATCGTGCAGATACAGACTTACCACCTGCACGATGTTGTCGTCGTCCAAGCCCAAGTGGCGGAGCTGCAGCAGCAAACATTCTTCCAGACTGCGGGCCGCCACCCCGGCTGGGTCAAAGTGCTGCAGGACGGCCAGCACGTCTTCAATCTCGTGCAACGCCACCCCCAGGCGCTCCGCCGCTTCCTCCAGCGGGACTTCCAGATAGCCCTTTTCGTCCAGATTGCCGATCAAAAACAAGGCAATCTTCCGCTGCAGCGGCGTAAAGCCCTTGACGTAGCCAAGCTGCCGTTCCAAATGTTCGTACAGCGTCACCGTGTCGTGATGCACAAAGTCGAGCGGATTGTAAGTGCTTTCATTTTTCCCCACGGAATATTCACCCGTGGCCCGATTTCCCACGAGCTCCTTCCAGTCGATTTCCGGAGCCGGACGCTCCTTTTTTACAGGTGCCGCGTCCACCGCCTCTTCCTGCAACTCGATTACGGGATTTTCGTTTGCCTGTTCCTGCAGATAGGAGAGCAGATCGACAGCCGAATACTGTAAAATGGTGATCGCCTGTCTCAACTCCGGCGTCATCACCAGCTTCAGCGTCTGCTCCTGATAAAGACCCAGTCCCATGTTCATCGAGTTCGCCCCCCTTCTCTATTATGCAGCAGATTTCGGCACTTCTGTCTTTTCTCATTATATTCGCTCAATCATGCAATTTTCCTGCCAATATTTGATTTTCAATATGTCTGCTCGCCCAATCAACCCCCATTGACCGCTGCGCGTACTGTTGGCAAACACGAAGACTCAGCAGCAGCGGCGTGACTCCCCCTGCCCCAAAAAGTTTTTTGTGATTTTCCAGTTTTTGCATTTGCATATCCCTAAAATATGTTCTATAATAAAGATCGTCACGCGCCCGTAGCTCAGTGGATAGAGCGGCGGTCTCCGGAACCGCGTCTTGCGTAGGTTCGACTCCTACCGGGCGCACCATACGTGGCAATCAGCTATAAACGCGATTCTCTGCCAGGCAGAGGGTCGCGTTTTTTACGTGTACATGCCCCCCTGCCCGCGTCGCGTTTTGCAGCGGACGCTACCAACTTCTTTGCTGGTCGTCAAGAAAGCGAACGGGTCCTATCACCCATGCACCACTCACTTTGTCTACACGCTGAAGCGCCCTGGAGAGCATTCTCCAGAGCGCTTTTTTACTGCGGGTCCTGTTTGTTCAGCTTGCGGTCCCGTTCCGGCTGATGCGATCGACCGGACTCATCCGCGCGTTACTGCGCTTCACCCACGTATACTTTCTGGCCGTTTTCGTATTTATACACGTAGACGGACGCATACTCGTTGTCGCCTTTGTCGTCAAATCCGACTTTGACGAACTGGCCTTGGAAGTCCTTGATCTTGTGCACGTGCTCCAGCACTTGCTCGCGGGTCGGTTTTTGACCGTTGTTGGCTTTGATCGCTTCTTCCAGACCGTGCAGCAGGACGTTCATCGAGTCGTAACCAAAGGACGTGAAGATCCCGACTTTGTTGCCAGTAGCCTGTTCAAATTCGGAAATCCATTTCTTGCCTTCCTCGGTCGCCCCGATGTCGCCAACGACGGACGTGAACACGACGTTGTTGGCATTGTCGGCGCCTGCGATTTTCACCAGATCAGCGGAGTCGTAGCCGTCGCCGCCCATCACGATGCCTTTGAAGCCTTTTTCACGAAGCTGCTTGATGAGCACGCCGGCGTCGGAGTAGTAGCCGCCGAAGTAGATCATCTCCGGTTTGGCGGCGATGATTTGGTTGATCACGGCGCTGTAGTCCTTTTCGCCGGCGGTAATGCCTTCATAGCCGACCACCTGGACGCCGTCCTTTTCAAACTGCTTTTTCACCTCGTCTGCCAGTCCCTGACCGTACGCCTGCTTGTCGTGCACGATGTAGGCCGACTTGACACCCAACTGGTTCTTGGCGTAGATAGCCGCCTTGGAGCCCTGCATGTCGTCGCGCGCGCAGATGCGGTGCACCACTTGTTTGCCTTCTTCCGTCAGGTTGGCCCCGGTCGAGGACGGCGAAACCATGACCAGTTTTTCCTGTTCGTACTGGGCGGATGCCGTAATCGACGCACCGGTGGTCACGTGGCCGACGACGCCGATGACATCCGGATTGGAGATGAGCATCTGCGCAACCGCCACGCCCTGTTTCGGGTCGGCCTGGTCGTCCTGGGCGAGCAGTTGAACGTCAAAGCCCAGTTTTTTGAAATCTTCCTGTCTTTGTTTCAGGGCGTATTCGGCCCCCGCCTTGGCGGTGCTGCCGTAATCGGAGTACTGACCGGACAGCGGGCCGACCGAAGCGATCACCAGTTTTTGAAGCGAACCCGAGTTGGAGCCGGAATTGCTGCCGCTGTCGCTAGACTGCTGCTGTCCGCAGCCGGCCAGAGCGGTGCCCAGCGCCAAAACCGTTGCAAGAAACGCAAATGATTTCTGTTTTTTCATCGCGAGAAATCCCCCTTTACTTTACCAGCAAACCAATTGATGAAATAAAACCACTTGCTCATATTTTAAAATAAATACGAAAATTTGCAACAGATAAAATAGATGCAAGATATAGGCAATACCTATAGGAGCGATTCCAAGATGATGAAAAAGGAAAACCGCCTCCCGTCGGGAAGCGGCTGCATGCGCGTTTGGCTATTTCTCTATTCCTTGTATTTGCGGGAGTACGCTTTGCTCGTGACATAGAGCGTCAAGGCGATAAACCCGATAAACATGACGACACTGGCCACAATGACCGTCGTTTCCATCTTGCACTTCCCCTCTCCCACTGCTTTCTGCCTTATTATACGGGAAAAAGACAGGCTGTTACAACGGATGAATCCGCCAAACGGCTTGCTTGTCCGTCTAGATGGACGTGATTCTCCTTGCCACACAAAAATACCAATAATTACCAATGAACCTTCCTGCGTCTGCATGCCACACTATGAAGAAACGGCACATATCCTGCGAACAAACGTTTTTGTGCACAACCTGTTGACAACTTTGTGGATAAGTTCAAGAAGGAGCGGTTCTCGTGGCAAACGAGCGATTGTACCTCATCTACCAGGAAGCGAACGACGAAGAATGCCTGCTGACCATTCAGCCGTATACGGACGAACAGGCATTGGCCGAGGCCATCAACAAGCTGCAGGCCCGACAGGTGGAAGAATACACGATCATCAAGGGACGGAAAATGAACGCGACGCTGCGCCTGGCTGTTGAGCTAACCGAAGCGGAAGAAACGGAAGCCTGAGTCCGCTTCGGAAGCTCCCCTCTTTTCCAGTGCCCGCCTCTCCTGCTATGTTTGAAGGAGGGAGCCCGTCGATTGAAATTTTGACGGAGGCGATCCCGTATTGATCACTGGGAGGAGGGATGCGTGATGGATCAGGAACTGGCGCGACTCAACAGCGAAGCCGCCCGGTTGGCCGTGCAGTTTGTGAACGGACAGCCGCGGGCGTTCCACCGGTTGGTCCTGTTGTTTGCGCCGCGCGTGATGCGCATCGTTCGCAAGCTGGTCAGCGGCTATCACGACGGTGAGGACCTGTACAACGAAATTTGGCTGAAAGTCGCGCAAAATTTGCACAAATACGATCCTGCACTGCCCTTTCACTCCTGGCTGTACCGTATCGCCTCCAACTCGTGCATCGACTTCCTGCGCAAAAAACGGGAGATCGTGCTGGAGGACGAACAGTTGTTGCTGCACGTACATAAACACCCCGCTGAGACTGTCAAAAGCCCGGAACGGTTCCTCGTGGAAAAGGAGACGCATACCGAGCTGACAGCGCTTATGGACAACCTGAACGAAACCGACCGGCTGATTCTGACCCTCCGTTTTGTCGAAGGCATGAGCTATGAAGAAATCGGCAGCATTGTAGGGATGAACAAAAACACCGTGGGCACCCGGCTGTTCCGGGCCCGCAAGCAGTTAAAAGAATTGCTGGAGAAACATCGGGAGGAAAGGAGAATGGCCGATGCCGCATATTGACGAACTGACTTTGATGATGTACAGCGATGACGAGTTGTCCGCCGAGGAAGCGGCCCGCGTTCAAGTGCATCTGGACCACTGCTTTCACTGCCGGCAGTCGTGGGAGCGGTTGACCGGCGAGCAGCATCTGCTGGCAGAGACGATTTTCGCCGCGGATACGTCGCTGCCGCCGCTGGAGTTGGACTCGCTCACGGCGGCGCAGATTGAAGGCATTGCCATCCTGCACAGGCGGCATCGCCGCCGCCTGCTGTGGCGGGCGATACTTGGCGCGGGCACTCTTCTGGCGGTTGCGGCCGGGTATCTCATTTTTTGGCAGAGTGTGTGGTTTCACTGGGTTGCCTCTGCGTGGAATTCCTGGACATCCCGCTTCTTTTGGGGGTCAGCCCTGTGGCTGAAGGACAACGCCGGTGACCTGTTCAACGTCCCCGGTCCATACGTGGTGGCACTGCCGCTGCCGCTGCTGCTGCTGATCGGTCTGCTTTTGCTGGTGAACATACGCTTCCTTCCCTTTCCTCCATCCCGGCTGCAGAATCGGGAGGTCGACTGATGGGACGGATCAAACTCATCCTCTGCCTGCTGCTGTCCGTTTTCCTGCTTGTGCCGGCACATGCAGTCCATGCGTTCGGCACAGTGTCAAACCATAGCTACGTGCTGCCGGCTGACGCGGTGCACGACGGCGATCTGGCGGTCAACGCCAATACGGTCTCCATCGAAGGAACAGTGAACGGCGACCTGTACGTGCTTGCAGAAAACGTACAGATACGCGGACGCGTCACCGGTGATGTCCTCGCGTTTGCGGTCGACACTCGCATCGACGGCACTGTCGCGGGAGATGTGCGCGCCTTCACGCAGCAGCTGTCGATCTCCGGCAATGTGGAACGAAACGTCACCGTCGGTTCCAGCCACATCGTGCTGGAGCAGAACGGCCGTATAGGCGGCAGCCTGCTGATGTTTACCCCGCATGCGGACCTGAACGGCAAAGTGGCCCGTGAAGCAAACGGCAAGGTGGACACCCTGCGCATCACGGGCGAAATCGGAGAAGGCATCTCACTACTCCACTCCAGCTCCCTGCAGATTGACGCACCTGCCGTGATCGGCGGCGATCTGGTCTACTCCAGTCCGCATCGGGCTGCGATCGGTTCCGGCGCTGTCCTCAAAGGGAAGGAACTGTATTCCCCCGCGGTGGTGGCTGCAGACCAAGACACCTTTTCCTACTTTCCCATCCTGTTGGGCCTCTCGTCGCTGCTCAGCACGCTGCTGCTCTGGCTGGCTGTGCGCTTTCTCTTCCCGGCCGGGCTGAGCTGCATCTACAGCCAATTGGACCGGCACCCGGGACAGGCGTTCGCTTGTGGCGCCGGCTTGGTGCTCGGCCTGCCGCTCCTGTCGATCGCGCTGCTGGTGACCGTCGTCGGGATTCCGGTGACGGTGGCGCTGCTGCTGGCATTCGTGCTGCTTACCTGGTCGGCAAAGGTGTTTGTCGGCTCCTGGATCGGCATCCGGCTGGCCGAGCGTTTTCGCTGGCGGCTTCCCCCCTGCTCGCCGAGCTGCTGGGCGTGGTGGCGCTGCAGTGCCTGCTGATTATCCCGTTTGCCGGCTGGCTGTTCGCGCTGCCGGTGTGGATGGCCTTCCTCGGATCGCTGGCCTGCGCGGTCCGTCAGGCGAATAAAACATTTCTGACGCCATAAGGTTTAGGAGAGGCAGGATTGGGAGAGAACTGAGAGAAAGGCTTGCAGTTACCTGTTTGACCTTTACTGACCTTTCGTGTATGATTAATCTTACCAAGAGAGGAGGAAGGCTTAATGCATATGAACTTGATTCCCACCGTCATCGAACAGACGAATCGCGGTGAACGTGCATATGATATTTATTCGCGCCTGCTAAAGGATCGCATTATCTTTCTCGGAACGCCGATCAACGACACCGTTGCCAACATCGTCGTAGCGCAACTGCTGTTCCTGCAGGCCGAGGACCCGGACAAAGACATCCACTTGTACATCAACAGCCCGGGCGGTTCGATTACCGCCGGTATGGCGATTTATGATACGATGCAATTCATCAAACCGGATGTGTCCACCATTTGTGTCGGCATGGCCGCGTCGATGGGGGCGTTTTTGCTGGCGGCGGGCGCCAAGGGCAAACGCTTTGCCCTGCCGAACAGCGAAGTGATGATTCACCAGCCGCTCGGCGGCGCGCAAGGCCAGGCGAGCGACATCGAAATCGCTGCCAAACGCATCCTGAGAATGCGCGAACACCTGAACAAAATCCTCGCCGAGCGCACCGGTCAGCCGCTGGAGCGGATTCAAAAGGATACCGACCGCGACAACTTCCTCACCGCTCAGGAAGCGCTGGAGTACGGCCTGATCGACAAGGTAATCACGCCGGAATCCTCTTCCAAATAAGCAATCGGCTTGACAGGGTTCTTCCCCTCGAAGCACGACACCCGGCCAGCAAGGCCGGGTGTTTTTACTTCTCCTCCAATTGTCCGACCTCGACCGCCATGCTGTTGGCCGGATTGCCTTCAATGTGGACGCGGGCCGTCGCGGTTCGTTCATCCACGCCGTCGATCCAGACCGGCTGCCCTTTGTACTGGACCTCGATTTTTTCCGAGGAGCGCAGGATTTCCTGTGCGCGCTTCACATCCATGTATCATTCCCTCCCTTGGTGCTGTCAGCGGTTGTCGCGGGCCGAACTGGCGCCCGTCATGGTATCGGTGGTCGACTCCTCGATCAATCCGTTCTGGTCGCTGACCTGTCCGCCGCCGAGCCCCTCGTTTACCATACGGTCAATGTCCATGTCGTACTGGTCGCGTCCTTCGTATAGGGTGTCACGGTTGTTCTCCACACGTCTCCCTCCTTTGGCGCGGTTGGGCACCGGGTGATGAAAGACTCCATCGCATGCGGCAGCGAGTGGAAGCCTTGCCTGTTTCATCTGTTAGCATTCCCCCGAGCGACGGGAAAACATGCAGCCTGCCCCAAACAGACGCGTACCTTGAGGATATTACGGTTGCGCCAAATCACCCCGTCGCGTCAGCATGGGCCATCGCTTCGATACGTTTTTTTACGTAATCAACGATTTCCTCTGCCGGCACCCCATCCGTCATGATCTTTTCTTCAAAACATGTGTCCTGAAAAGCCTCCACACACGCTGGGATTTGCCGGTAACACCAGTTCCCCTCCGCTTCTCCCCGCCTTCTGAGCCGTTCATAGAGGGTTTCCCGGCTGGCGATCAGGCAAAAATGGCAGGTATGTTTGTCCAGCTCTTTGAAGCCGTTGAAAATGTATGTGAAGTATTCCTTATGTATAATCGTCATGGGAACAATCAAATGCTTCCCGTAGGTCATCTTCAGCAGCCCGGCCACCTTTACCGTCAGCACCCTCCACAATTGCAAATCCTGAAAATTATCTGTCTTTTCCTCGCGCAGCCTCATTTCCTCCGGAACGATGCGGCGCAGCATAAAGCCCACCTCTTCCGGGTCAAACAGCATGCTGTTCGGTATGGAGGCAGCCAGCCTGCTGGCAACCGTCGTCTTCCCGGCGCCATACGCACCATTTATCATTACAATCATGGTCACTCACCCTTTTTACACGGGATGTGAAACAGCCGAGTACAACGCCATCGCCGCCGCACGGTAAAAGAAAAAGAGGCACCCGCAAAGAATGAAGTTGCTTTGCATTATGCCTCTGGTTCTTGCAAGGAGCAGCATTGCGATTGCAAACGGGGCTGCGCTGCAAGGTGTCAATAACGTTGCGGCCTATTCCTCTTTGCTGACCAGATTGGCCAGGCTGCTGACCGCTTGAGCCGCATCAGGGCCTTCCGCCGAAATCGTGATTTCCGTTCCCGAACTGATGGCGAGGCTCATGATGCCCATGATGCTTTTTGCGTTTACTTTTTTGTTTCCTTTCTCCACAAAAATTTCCGATACAAAGCGGTTGGCCTCCTGCACGAAAAATGCCGCAGGACGGGCCTGCAACCCAGTTTTCAATTTGACCACAACCTGCTGTTGAACCATGTATGGACCTCCTCACACAGTGTACTCGTTACCGATAAGTATACCATGCTGCTAGATGGATACATTTTGTTTTTCTCGCAATTTCTCAGCAATTTCGTTGATTTTTCTCAACCGGTGATTGATGCCTGATTTGCTGACCGGACCGCTGGGCAGCATTTCCCCCAGCTCCTTCAGATTGATGTCCGGGTGCATCAAGCGCAGTTCCGCCACTTCCCGCAGCCGCTTCGGCAGGTTCTCCAAGCCGATCTCCTGCTGAATCAGCTTGATGTTCTCCATCTGGCGGGCAGCGGCATTTACCGTCTTGTTGATGTTGGCAATCTCACAATTGTGCAAGCGGTTCACCGAGTTGCGCATGTCTTTGACGATCCGCACGTCCTCGAAGTACAGGAGAGCCTGATGCGCGCCGATGAGGCTGAGAAATTCAGTAATCTTCTCGCCTTCCTTGATGTAGAGCACATACCCTTTTTTCCGCTCGATACACTTGGCGTTTAGTCGATAGCGGTTGGCCATCTTGGTCAGCGCTTCGCAAAAATTCTGGTAGGACGTGAAAATTTCCAAATGATAGCTGGACGCCTCCGGATGATTCACCGAACCACCAGCCAAAAACGCCCCGCGCAGATAGGCCGCCCGGCAGCACGAGCTTTTGACGATCTCCGGTGAAATGCCCTGAACAAAGGACTTGTCTTGGTCCATAATGCCAAGTTCTTGCAAAATCTCGTGCGCCTTGTGCGGAATCCGCACGATGTAGACGTTGTTTTTCTTCAGCCGCATTTTTTTGCGCACCAAGAGTTCGGCGTGTATATGAAACAGGCGCTTGGTCAGGGTGTAGATCCGTCTGGCAATCGCCGCATTCTCTGTTGTCACATCCAGCACCAGCCGTCCTGCCCCGAATTGCAGACTGCCGTTCATCCGGATCAAGGCAGCCAGCTCCGCCCGGCTGCAGCACTCGGGGGTGTCCAGCATGGTCAGTTCCTTTTTCGTTTGTGCGGCGAATGATGACATTGACCCTCACTCCTTCTCTAGCTTCTGCATCCTGCGCTTGCGCCTGATCAGGGATACCACCTGTTTGCTTACGGCGTGCGCGTCGTGACGCAGATAACCGTCCTCAAACGTTACCAGCGGCTTCGCCACGACGTGCAGCCCCAGTTGACGCAATCGCCCCAGATCGCAGATGACCGGAGTTGCCCCCTTTTCCGCATACTTTTCCAAGACATGCGCGGGAATGTCAGCCGAGTTGACGATTACGGTGTCCAAAAATGGACTGCCCACGTGACGGTACATCACTTCCACGTGCGCGGACGCGGTGTACCCATCCGTTTCACCCGGCTGCGTCATGACGTTGCAAATGTACAGTTTTGGTGATGGCGAACGCTTCACGGCATCAAACAGTCCGCGCACCAACAAGTTAGGCAAAATGCTGGTGTACAGACTGCCGGGACCGATCAAGATCGCATCCGCTTCTTCAATGGCCAACAAGGCCTCGCTTAACGGCACTGCGTCTTCGGGATCGAGGAAGACGCGCTTGATCCGCTTGCCTGTAAGCGGTATCTGGGACTCGCCGACGACGATCGAGCCGTCCTCCATTTCGGCCAGCAGCCGAATCGACTGGGTGGACGCCGGCAGCACGTCGCCGCGCACAGCCAGGACACCGCTCAGCTTTTTCACTGCTGTCACAAAATCTCCCGTAATCTCGTTCATCGCTGCAAGTAGTAGATTCCCCAAATTATGGCCGGCTAATCCCGTGCCGGTTGAAAAACGGTACTGCATCACTTTCTCCATCAACGGCTCGGTGTCGGCGAGGGCCGTCAGCACGTTGCGAATGTCACCGGGCGGGGGCATATCCATCTCCTCCCGCAGTATGCCTGAGCTTCCTCCGTCATCGGCGACGGTAACAATCGCCGTGATGTGAACCGGTTCATGCTTCAACCCCCGCAGCAGGACAGACAATCCCGTTCCCCCGCCGATCACGACAACCCGCAGCTGTTCCCCGGGCTGCGTTCCCTTTCTCCTTGTCGGCATATGTCACCTCATTATATGCTGATCCACACAGGCGTTCCTCGCAGATGTCCTTTCGCCATCCTATGCTCATTTGTTTTTGTCAATGTCTCGATGGCTGATGCGAACCGTAAAATCTTTGCTGAAGACGTTCCCGATGTGCTCGGTGATCGCCACCGAACGATGCTTGCCACCTGTGCAGCCAATACCGATCACCAGCTGGCTTTTTCCTCCCGCTGGTAATGGGGTAATGTAAAGGACAGAAAATCGACCAGTTTGTCGATAAATTCCTTCGTCTCCTTATGATTCATGACGTATTCGGCCACTTCCGGGTCACATCCCGTCTTCGGCCGCAGTTCCTCCACGTAGTGCGGATTCGGCAAAAACCGCACGTCAAACATCAGGTCGGCGTCAATCGGCGTACCGTATTTGAAACCAAACGACAGCACGTTGATCGTCAGCGGCGATCCCTGCTGTGCGTATTGACTGATAATCTTTTCACGCAGCTGTGCCGGTTTCATCTGGCTGGTATCGATAATCTGATGCGCCCGCCCTTTCATTTCCTGCAGCAGGCGGCGCTCGGCGTGAATGCCTTCCAATGGCGAACCGTTCGGCGAAAGCGGATGGCGTCGGCGTGTCTCTTTGTAGCGGGACACCAGCGTCTGGTCACTGGCATCGAGATACAGGATATGAAACGAAATACCCTCCATCTGATTCAGGCTGTCAATCGCTTCGGACAGGCTTTCGAAAAACTCTCGTCCCCGCAGGTCAATCACCAGGGCAACCCGTTCGATGCCGCCGCCCGATTGTTTAATCAGTTCCGCAAACTTGGGAATCAGCACCGGAGGCAGGTTGTCGACACAAAAGTACCCCAAATCTTCCAAGCTTTGTACGGCTACGGTCTTGCCAGCACCCGACATTCCCGTAATAATGAGCAAATTGATGGCTCTGTCTTTTCCCACTTCCGTCACTCCACTCGCCTCCTACGATTCTGACATAAGCATACCATAACCACTGTCGTATTCGTACCCTCCCAACCACCTAACCGTGGAACCGGCCGGACTGCATCGCACCTGAAGCGGGTTGTCCCATCCGATTCGGTAAAAAAAAGACGCGGCTGAATGCAGCCACGCAAGTATGGTTCGTATAGATAAGGGGGTCAATTCATCGTCTTCTAGTGTACCGCCCAAATATTTCATTTATGTTACAAGGAGGTTAAGACATTGTGACATTTTCTTCCGCCAGCCGCTCATTCAGTTCTTCCACGTAGTGCTGAGCCGATTGAGCAGCGATGGAACCGTCGCCGGTAGCAGTCACGACCTGGCGCAGCATTTTTTCCCGCACGTCCCCTGCGGCAAAAATTCCTTTTACCTTGGTGTGCATACGCTCATCGGTCAAAATGTACCCCGCTTCGTTGGTGATGCCCAACCCGCGCACGCACTCCGACAGCGGATTCATGCCGACGTAGATGAACACGCCATCGGTCGGGAATTCGCGCTGCTCGCCCGTTTTGACGTTTTCCAGCAGCACTGCCTGTACTTTGCTGTCGCCGCGGATTTCCTTGACGACCGTATCCCAGATTACGTCGATTTTTTCATTGTCAAACGCCCGTTTTTGCAGAATCTTTTGGGCGCGGAATTGATCCCGACGGTGCACGATGGTCACTTTGGAGGCAAACCGGGTCAAAAAGACTGCCTCTTCCACGGCCGAATCGCCGCCGCCGACAACGACCAGCTCCTTGCCGCGGAAAAACGCCCCGTCACATACAGCGCAGTAGGAAACGCCGCGTCCGGACAGTTCTTTTTCCCCGGGGACGCCAAGCAGGCGGTGTTCAGCACCGGTCGCGACGATGACCGATTTCGCCAGGTACTCCTTGTCGCCGGCAATCACCCGCTTGTACGGATGTCCGTCTTGGATTTCCTTGATTTCGCCATACGCGTACTCGGCACCAAATTGCTGGGCGTGCTCAAACATTTTGGTAGACAGGTCGGGTCCGAGAATCGACCCAAAGCCCGGATAGTTTTCGATTTCCTCCGTATTGGCCATTTGCCCGCCCGGAACGCCGCGTTCCAGCATCAGCGTGCTCATGTTGGCACGGGAGGTGTATACGGCAGCCGTCATGCCGGCGGGGCCGGCTCCGGCAATGATGACATCGTAAATTTTTTGGTCGCTCATGTCCACTGCCTCCTCAATCTGCACGATTGTGCCTGCTCTCATTCACTTATTTAAACTTATTATAAAATGAGAATCTATTTCAGATCAAGTGCTGCCAACGCTTTGACACACTTGGCTACGGTTGAAGGAGATATCCCGTATTTTTCGGCGAAATACGCCTGGGATTGCTTCTGATTGTTCATCGTTCCGTATAGATATTCCAGCGCGGCCACCCACGCCACCGTTTTCCGCACCTGTACCGGGTTGGCGACGCTTTCCTTGTAGCGGTGCCAGACCTTGAGGCACCATTCGCCCATGTCAGTCCGGTCGTTTTCCATCAGGCAGCGGCAGATGCAGTCTTCCACGCTCTCCATTTCCGTCTGGGGCGGGACACTGCTCACGCGACCCGCCGCACCGTTTGTCGTGCGGCTCGCCTCACCGTCTGTGACGGCATCACGCTGCGCTGCGTTTGGCTTGCCCTTGACGCGTTCCGCCGATATGCCGGGAGGGCAGTCTGGCAACGCCGCTCCCATGTCAGCCAGTGCCAGCAAGGCCAGCTTCTGCAGCTGCGGATCGTCTGTCTGGTGGTAAAAATGGCGAACAGCCGCTTCCGCTTCGTCATCGCCGATCATGGCAAGCGTTTGCAGGACGGCAAACTTTACTTCATCCCGCCCATGCTGCAGCGCCCAGAGCAACGAAGCGCGGATCATCGGGTCCTGTTTGAGGCCTTCCACGCCTTCAAGCGCCGCTTTTTCCCAGGATACTTCACGCTGCGGCGGATGGTACTGATACGGAATCAATAGGGTATTCTCCCCTTCTTCCTGCGCTTTTACTAATTGCAAGTAGTGATCCGCTACACCCGAATCCGGGTCCAGCTGCTTGGCCTTCTGCCACCAACGCAGTGCCTGATTTCTGCGTCCGGTCATATAGGCAGAGATGGCCGCATAGTGGTATGTGCAGGCTTCGTGCATACGCCCCGTCCGCAACATCCGGTAGTACAGTCGGTACGCTTCCTCATGCTGCCCGAGCACGCCCATCGTCGTCGCCAGCTTGTACATGTGCTCCGGGTGATACGGGACCACTTTTTTCAGCATCTCGATCAGCCCGACTAGTTCCTGCACGCGATTGTGGTGGGAAAGCAGGACGGCCAGGTTGCACAGCGCATGCAGGTTTCCGTTTTCCCGCTCCAGCGTCTGTTCGATCGTCGCCATCGCCTGGGCAAAATCGCCCACGTAGTAGTAGGCCAGCGACAGGTTGTTCCAGGCCGGCATGAACGACGGGTCCGTCTCCACAATTTCTTTCAACGTCTCCAGTGCCTCTAAAAAG
>NZ_OY569118.1:0-492500 GCF_961514395.1 Brevibacillus aydinogluensis | reverse complement strand
CAAAATGATAAACGACGCGGATACCGAGATGGCGTCGCCAAAAATCCCTTCCGTCGTCACGTACATGTAGTTGAAAATATCGCTCAGCGTATACCCCCGGTGACCAAATTCGCCCGGCAGGTACGGACCAAGATAGGCGTACGCGACAAAAATGGCGGCCATCGCCGTCAGCTCCCAACCGGCCACGCGGCGGGACGCTTCCAGCACCAACAGACAAGTGATCGTGGCAAAGGTCACGTCAAGCGCAGATGGAATCCCTCCGCGGTTGACGATGTCCAGGTAATAGATAAAAATATAGCCGGCCGTGCCCAGCGACACTACGGCAAACACCGCATCCAGCAGCGACAGATGTTTGCGGGACGCCTTTTTTCGGCCTGGATACAACAAAAAAATAAGGCATAACACAATGGCCACATGCAGCGACCGATGCTTCAAGGTCACAAACGGAATCGCGTACGCGGCGTACAAGTGATACAGGGCAAAAGCGATCGCCACGCCGGAGACCAGGAGACGCAGCCACTTTTTCTCAAACACGCGGTAGCGTGCTTCCATGTCGTACTCCTCCAGGACAGCCTGGGCCTTGCTCTCGTTCAAGCGGATTTCCTCCTGGCTGGGCATGTTTGCCTGCGTGCTCACCTACACGTCACTTCCTTTCTGCTTCAAGCTGTATAAATACCGGTACCACCACGGAAACCACCTGACGGACAGTTCCAACGACGTACCCAGCGGCAATACGTCCGCCAAGTTCCACTGTTGGCCTCCTGCAGTCAGCTTGTAATCTTTCCGTGAGATGACATACAGGACACGATCCCGCTGTTCGTGCAAACCGGATACCGTGATCCATCCGTCGCGGACTGCGACAACCGCGTCGGCAAACGCGGCCGGAACGCCCGCTCCAAACGATTGAAACGAGGTTTCGGCCAGCTCCATGCCGCGCAGACCATGGACACGGTACGTTTCCCGCCACGGGGTCAGCTCCACCGAATGAACCCATTCGATTTCAAAGCGGTCGTCCATCCCGAGCGGTACCGCTCCGATGATGTCCTGCCGATGAAAGTCCTTCAGCAGCAAAAAGGGGTGGGGCCCTGTCAGGACGAGCCCCACAACGAGGAGGAACACGCGCATCGCCCATCTCTTCATGCCGTCATCCCTCCCTGCTCCCTGGCGAATCGGTTCACAACATTATCGGGATTAGTTGAGTGCGCCAATCTCCTTGAAGTATTTTTCGGCCCCCGGATGGAGCGGCACCACCAGATTGCTGCCCGCTTCCTTCGGTTCGATCTCCTTGGCCGCACTGTGGGCGCCCTTCAGCGTGTCGAGGTTTTCAAAGAACGTCTTGGTCAGCTTGTACACCTGATCGTCAGACAAGTCGCTGCGCACCAGCATCAGGTTGCGAATTGCAGCGGTCGGCACCGGCTGGTCGTTCTTGTACAGGCCCGCCGGAATTTCCGCCGACACGAAGAACGGGAACTGCTGCGCCATTTTCTCCACGTCTTCCTTGTTGATCGGCACGATCTCCACGTCCTTGGTGGTCATCAGGTCGATCACCGTGGAGTTCGGCAGCCCGGATGTAACGAAGGCGGCATCAATCGTGTTGTTCTTCAACTGCTCGACCGCCTCGGCGTACGAGAGGTAGTCCGCCTTGATGTCGTTGTAAGTGAGGCCGTGCCCGGCCAGCACCATCCGCGCGTTTACCTCCACCCCGGAGTTGGGAGCACCCACGCCGACGCGCTTGCCTTTCAGGTCAGCCACGGATTTGATGTTGCGGTCTTTCAGCGTGACGATCTGCACGTAGTTGAGATACAGGCCGGCCATGGCCTTCAGGTCCTTGATGGCGCCGGCATCCTTGAAGTTTTCCTGGCCATTGTAGGCAAACGATGCTACGTCTGACATGACAAACGCCATGTCCGCTTTTTTGGTCTTCAACAGGTTGATGTTTTCCACGGATGCGCCGGTGGATTGGACAGAGGCGTTGTAGCCCAGCTTGTCCTTGTAAATCTTGGCCATCGCACCGCCGAGCGTATAGTACGGACCGGAGCTTCCGCCGGTGGCGATGGTCAAAAACTTCTGCTCGGAACCGCCGCCGGATGCATTGTCTCCTCCCGGCGCAGGCGAAGATGGGCTGCTGCAGGCCGCCACGGAGAGCACCAGCAGCGTGGAAGACAAAATGTTCAGCATTTTTTTCAACACGAATATTCCCCCTTACGCGTTTTGCAACCGTTTACAATTTCTTTTAAAAAGCAAATGGCGTGCCAACCGACACTCATGCCGAAACACGGCGAAATTTTGCCGTTTTCCTGCCGCCGCCTATAAAAAACCGGCAAAAAAATCCCGTCCATGCGGAATTTTTTGCCGGTTCGCCAAATTTTCCGGTTTTCTGATAAATTACGAGGTTGCCTCCGATTCCAGGTACTGTTTCAGTTTTTGCCGCAGCCCCCGCTCGCTGATGCCCAACTGATCCGCCGTCTTTTTCCGGTGGCCGCCGTTTTGCTCCAGGGTGTATAAAATGATCCGCCGCTCCGCCTCCTCCAGAGACATGCCGGCCGGGATCAGGACGCCCTCTTGTCCGGCAGGGACCGTCCGGCTGCCTGATGGCCGCTCACTGACAGAAAACGGCAGGTCTTCTGTCGTGATGATCTCCCCCTGCGAAAGGGCGACCGCGTACTCGACGATGTTGGCCAGTTCCCGCACATTGCCCGGATACGAATAGGCGTACAACCGTTTGAGCGCCTCCGGGCTGCACACTTTTTTCCCCTTGCCCAAATGGACGGCGTACAGGTCGAGAAAGTGCTCGATCAAAAGCGGGATGTCCTCGCGCCGCTCCCGCAGCGCCGGAGTGCGGATGGGAATGACGTTGAGACGGTAAAACAGGTCTTCGCGAAACGCTCCCCGGGCCACTTCCTCCTCCAGATTGCGGTTGGTGGCGGCGATAATGCGAATGTCCACCTCTTTTGCCTCGAAACCGCCGAGCGGCGTCACCGTTCGCTCCTGAATGACGCGCAGCAGCTTGGCCTGCAGGGCAAGCGGCATTTCCCCGATCTCGTCGAGAAACACCGTGCCGCCGTGTGAGCGCTCAAACAATCCGGCTTTGCGCTGAAACGCTCCGGTAAAGGCTCCCTTCTCGTAGCCGAACAGCTCGCTTTCCAGGAGCTGCTCCGGAATGGCGGCGCAGTTGACCACCGAAAACGGCGCGTGGCTGCGTATGCCCTGGAAGTGGATGGCCCGGGCCACCAGTTCCTTGCCCGTTCCGCTTTCACCGGTGATCAGGATGCTGGAGGTGATATCCTTCACTTTTTCGATCAACTGGTAGAGCTTCAGCATCGGCTGGCTTTTGCCGATGATCCCGGCATACGACTGCTGCTGTTTGACCGCTTCGCTCAGCACCTTTACCTGTCGGTGTAGATGTTGATATTCCAGCGCCTTGTTCAACAGCAGCCTGACCTCGTCCAGGTGCAGCGGCTTGGTCAGGTAGTGGTAGGCACCAGCCTTCATGGCGGCGACGGAAGATTCGATCGTGCCGTACGCCGTCATTATGATCACGGTTACATCCGGTTTGACGCTTTTCAGCTTGGCGAGCAAATCCAAACCGGACGTGTGCCCCAGGTTCAAATCCAGCAGGACGCAGTCGATCGCTTCCTGCCGGACGACGGCCAGCGCGCTCGGCTCGTCTCCGGCTGTCCAGACCGTGTAGTCGTCTTCCAGCGCAAACGACAGCGAGGCGCAGATGGCCGGTTCATCATCCACGATGAGCAAGTTGGGCATGGCTCTCCTCCTTTTCCTGTCGTTCAAACCACAGCGTAAACGTGGTTCCCTTTCCCTTCGCACTGCTTGCCTCGATCCGGCCGCCGTGCTCCTGCATAAGCCTGTCGCTCAGGTAGAGCCCCAGGCCGATTCCCTGGGCTTTGGTCGTATAAAACGGCTGGAACAGGCGGGACAGCTCCTCCGTGTCCATTCCTTCCCCGGTGTCGCCCACTGCCAGTTCCACGCCGCCCGCCCTGCTGTCAGCGCGGATGGTCAAGTGCTTGCGGGGACTGGATGCCATCGCTTCCAGCGCATTCATCACCAGGTTGATCAGCACCTGCTTCACGCGAGCCCGGTCGGCCCGGATCACCAGTTCGCCAGGCACGTCCACGACCACCTCCACCTGCTCGCGCTCCAACCGTCTGGCAAACAGGCCCAGTACGGAGCCGACCAACTCCCGCAGATCGACGTTTTGCATTTGCAGCGGTTTGGCACGGGAGTAGTCCAGCAGGTCCTCCAAAATGCGGTTCATCCGCTCCATTTCTTCCGGCACGTACCGCAGCAGTTCCGCCCGGAAGCGCTCGTCGTCCAGCTTTTTGGGAAGCAGCTCGACAAATGTCTTGATCGCGGTCAGCGGATTGCGCAGTTCGTGGGCGATGCCTGCCACCAACTGGCCGAGCGCCCGCATCTTTTCCTGCGCGACCAGTTGGGCCTGCAGCCGCTTCTGCTCCGTTCGGTCCTGCAAGCTGACGATCCAGCCCACGTGCTCATGGGAGGCGTTGACAAACGGCGCCATGTAGTAGTGAAAGACGCGGATGGAGCCGGGCTCCCACTGAAACTCCCCTTCGTACTGACGAGGGGGTAACTGCTCCAGCGGCGCCTCCAACGGCAATTGCGGTAAGAGGGAGGAGATGTGGCGGCCCAACACGCTGTCGGACAGGGACAGCATCCCGCGGGCCACCTGATTGACCAGCGTCACGTGGCCGCTCACGTCCAGCGAGAGGATGGCGCTCTCCGTGTTGTCCAGCACCTTGCGTTGAAACGCCAGCAAGTCGGCCAGTGCAGCCGTCTGCCGCCGCACTTCCTGCTGCAGCCGTTTGTTCCAGGTAAAAATGGTCACCAGCGTCACAACCACGATCGCCATCGCGATCACCAGGGCGATGACCAGTTTTCGCCACCAGTCGGTGACATGCAACGAATACGGTTCGAAGTACTGGCTGTACAACCGCGTATAGGTGCCGTCCCGATACAGCTGGTTCAGTCCTTTGTTCAGCTTGTCCAGCAGCGCGTAGTTGCCCTCCCGCACGGCGAAGGCGTAGTCGGTCGGGTTGATCAGACCGGAACGCATCTCAAAGTCGTCGCTTCTGCCCGCCTTGTCGAGAAAGTAGGCGGCGGTCCAGCGGTTTCCGATAAACGCGTCGGCTCTCCCCCGCATCAGATTGTCCAGGGCGTCCCGCTGGTTGAAGGAGACGAGCAGCTTCACTCTGCGGATGTCCTGCACCAGATCCATGCCGGTATTCCCCCGCTGCACCGCCACCACCTTGTCCTTCAAGTGGTTCAGGGTGTAGATCTCGTTGTCGTCCTTTGGAACCAGCAGCACCTCCGACATGGTGAAAAACGATTCGCTGAAGTCGACGACCTGATCGTACCGGCTGGTGTATTTCATCCCCAGCAGGACATCCGCTTTGCCGTGCAGCAGGTAGGAGACAGCATCCTCCCACTCCAGCGGCACGAACTCCAGCTCAAAGCCGTTTTGCTCGGCGATGGCCTGGATCAACTCGATGTTAAATCCGGAGACGTCGCCGTGTTCGTCCGTGTAGGAAAACGGAGGCAGCTCCTTGTCAAAGACGACCCTCAGCACGTCTCCGGCTGACGCATTCGCGGGGTACAGCCAGAGCACAGCCAGCAGGGCGATGGCCCACCATCGTCGGTTCACAGTGCTGTCCTCCTTCCGTCGCGTCGTCGTTTCCACGGCCGCCAATCGAAAAAGGCCCCTGCCTGGCAGAAGCCCCCATCGCAGCGGCGTGTTCTCCTGTAGGTGTCCTTCGTGCAGGTGCTTGATCGGTCCGTTGTTTGTCATCTCATCCGCCAAGTCCGACGCCTGTCCGATCTATCGATCCTGTCGTTCGTTTCCGTGGATCTGTCCGGCCGTTTGCGTTTGCCGAAAAAAATGCCGATATGCACGCCGTCCAGAGTGTAGACAGAAAATACGCACCCGCGCAAATTATCAGACGGAAGTGTGCTGCGCACGGCCTCTGCATACATCGCCCGCAGCGATTCCAGCAGCAGGTTGCTGTACTCGACCGCCTCCGATCCGGCCGCCCACTTGGCCACTTCCTCGTCGTTTCGCCATTCAAACTGCCGCACCAGGTCCGCTTCCGTGACCGGCCGCAGTTCCACTCGCTCTCCTTTGATCAATTGGCCCCCCGCCTTTTGAAAAGATGTTTTGCGAAAGCGTTTGCAAATCCATTTGCGATATTTCCGATATGCTGCATGATCACCACACCTTTCCATTCGGAGGATGTTTTCATTCTAGCAAAAAACCACTCCCCGGCAAAGGGAGTGGTCGGCGTGTAGACAAAGTCCGCGGCCATGGGAGATCGGGCCCGCTCGCTCGCTTGACGCCCAGCACAGAAGCGGATGAAGTCCGCTCCAAAACGAGACGCGGGCAGGGGACAAACATCTGGGTATTTCAAGGAAGTGAGACTTGTGTCCCCTGTTGAGTCCCGCGTCTTCGTTTTTCCGCTGAGCAGGTCGTCAAAGGAGCGCGCTTGGCCCATCCCGCCATGCGATGCAGATTGTCTTTTCGCTTCGGTTGATGAATGGGCAGGCCTTTCGGCCTGGGAATCATTTTTTGTGGACGCTTACTCAATGAACCGTTTGTCTTCAGTCTGACCACTCCCCGGCAAAGGGAGTGGTGATGTGGCGTCAACGTCTTCTTCGCAGTTCGGCCAGCACGTCGTCCAGCGGCAGCTTTTGCTCCCGCAAGAGAACCAGCAGATGGTAGATCAGGTCGGCCGCCTCGTAGCGCAGTTCGTCGTGGCTGTGGTTCTTGGCGGCGATGATCACTTCCGCCGCTTCCTCGCCCACTTTTTTCAAAATCTTGTCGACGCCCTTTTCAAACAGATAGGTGGTGTACGCCCCTTCCGGCCGTTCCGCCTCGCGGGAGGCAATCAGCTGCTCCAGTTCGTTCAGGATGGCAAACCGGTCAGGGACAGTCGTCTGATCTGCCCCCTCCGCCGCTTCCCCTCCGGACGCAATCGTTTGGCCAAAGCAGGTGTACGAACCGGTGTGGCAGGCGGGGCCGTTGGGTATGACCTGCACGACCAGGGCGTCTCCGTCACAGTCGTACCGCATGGACATAATCCGCTGGGTGTGGCCGGACGTAGCTCCTTTGTGCCACAGCTCTTGCCGCGAACGGCTCCAGAACCACGTCTCTCCTGTCTGAAGCGACTTTGCCAGCGACTCTTTGTTCATGTAGGCGAGCGTCAGCACCTCTTTGCTCACGGCGTCCTGCACGATGGCGGGAATCAGCCCGTTTTCATCAAAGCGCAGCTGCCCAAGCAGTTGCTCAAAGGAAACGGTTTGGGTCATGGCCGCACGACAACTCCTTTCGCAAGCAGGTACTCTTTGACCGCCTGAATCGATGTCTCTTCGTAGTGGAAGATGGACGCGGCCAGGGCGGCGTCTGCCTTGCCCTCCGTCAGCACGTCGTAGAAATGCTCCCGCGCGCCCGCGCCGCCGGACGCGATCACCGGAATGCCGACCGCCTCCGAGACCAGCCGTGTCAGCTGCACGCCAAAGCCTTTCTTTTCACCGTCGTCGTCCATGCTGGTGAGCAGGATCTCGCCGGCACCGAGCGCTTCCGCCTCCCGCGCCCATTCGATCACGTCCCGGCCCGCAGCGTTGCGTCCGCCGTGGGTGTACACTTCCCAGCGATCAGGGCCGACACGCCGGGCGTCGATGGCGACCACGATGCACTGCGAGCCGAACACGGTCGCCCCTTCGCGGATCAGCTCCGGCCGCAGCACGGCTGCTGTGTTGAGCGAGATTTTGTCGGCTCCGGCGCGCAGGATGCGCTTCATGTCCTCCACGCTGTTGATCCCGCCGCCGACGGTAAAGGGAATCGTGATGTTGGCAGCCGTCCGTTCGATCACGTCCACCATCGTCTTGCGCCCTTCATGAGAAGCGGAGATGTCGAGAAAAACCAGCTCGTCCGCCCCTTCTTCGCTGTACTTTTTCGCCAGCTCCACCGGGTCCCCGGCGTCCCGCAGACCGACGAACTGCACGCCTTTGACGACGCGGCCGTCTTTTACGTCCAGGCAGGGAATGATGCGTTTGGCCAGCATGCTACTCACGCTCCTCCATCCGGGATACCGCTTCCGCCAAGGTGAACGCGCCCGTGTAGAGGGCTTTGCCGACGATCGCCCCAGAGACGCCGTCCGCCGCGCAGGCTGCGAGCGTCAGCAGATCGTCGAGCGCGCTTACGCCGCCCGAAGCGATGACCGATTTGCCGGTGGCTTTCGCCAGCCCGGCGATCTCCTCCACGTTGGGTCCAGTCAGCGTGCCGTCCCGGGCGATGTCCGTGTAGATGAACGTCTCCGCTCCGTACGAGACGAGCCGCTTTGCCAGTTCCACCGCAGACACGTCCGTCGTGGTCAGCCAGCCGCGGGTGGCTACCATGCCGTTGCGGCAGTCCAGTCCGATCGCCACGCTGCTTTGGTACCGACTCAAAATCCGCTGTGTAAACGGCTCGTCCTCAATGGCCGCCGTGCCGAGAATCACGCGTGCGACCCCCGCCTCAAGATAGTCGGCAATCTGCTCTTCCGTGCGGATGCCGCCGCCCACCTGCACCGGTACCGGCACGGCGCGTGCGATCTCCTTGATCAGTTCGCCGTTGACCGGCTGCCCCGCCTTGGCCCCGTCCAGGTCGACCAGGTGCAGCCAGGACGCTCCCTGAGACACCCACTGGCGGGCCATCTCCAGCGGCGAATCAGCGTACACCGTCTCCTGCGCGTAATCGCCCTGGAACAGCCGTACGCATTTGCCGCCGCGAATATCAATCGCCGGGTAGATTGTAAATGTCATGCTTTTCCCCCCTCGCACTGTCCGGCAAAGTTGCGCAGCAGCCGCATGCCGGTGTCGCCGCTCTTTTCCGGATGAAACTGCATGCCGAACACGTTGTCCCGCCCGACAATGGCGGTGACGTCCTGATGGTAGTCGCTGGTCGCCAACAGCACAGCCGGATCGCTCACCCGCACGTGGTAGGAGTGCACGAAGTAGACGTAATCCCCGCTGTTCACGCCTTCCAGGAGGGGATGCTCCTGCTTTACCTGCAGCTGGTTCCAGCCCATGTGCGGCACCTTGTAGTCGCCGCGAAAACGGACGGCCTCCCCGCCCAACAGAGAGAGACCGGCGTGCGTGCCGTGCTCTTCGCTTTTTTCAAACAACAGCTGCATGCCAAGGCAGATGCCGAGAACCGGCCGACCGGACGCCGCGTACGTGCGAATGCCCTCCTCCAGTCCAAGCCGGCGGATGTTGGTCATCGCGTCGCCAAACGCTCCCACCCCCGGCAGGATTACGCCGGCAAAGTCGTTCAGCCGCTCCGGGCGGGAGACAAACTCATAGGCGTACCCAAGCCGTTCCAGCGCTTTGCTCAAGCTGTACAAATTGCCCATGCCGTAGTCGATAATGCCGATCATCGTCACAAAACCCCTTTGGTGGACGGTACGCCTTTGACGCGCGGATCGATCGTCGTCGCTTCGTCCAGGGCGCGGCCGAGCGCTTTGAAAATGGCTTCAATCATGTGGTGCGTATTGTGGCCGTAGTGCAAAATGACGTGCAGGTTGATGCGCGCCTCCAGGGCGAACTTCCAGAGAAACTCGTGCACCAGCTCGGTGGGAAACTGCCCGACCACAGGCGACGGGTACGCCGCCCGGTACTCCAGGTGCGGCCGGTTGCTGATGTCGATGACCACCTGCGCCAGCGCGTCATCCATCGGCACGAAGGCGTTGCCGTAGCGCTTGATGCCCTTTTTGTCGCCCAACGCTTCGCGCAGCGCCTGGCCGAGGCAGATGCCGATGTCTTCGACGGTGTGGTGGTAGTCGATCTCGATGTCACCTTTTGCCTTCACGGTCAGATCAAAGTGACCGTGGCGGGTAAACAGGTCCAGCATGTGGTCGAGAAACGGCACGCCGGAATCCTGTCTGCTTTCTCCCGTGCCGTCAACGGCAAAGGAAAGGGCGATGTCCGTTTCGTTGGTCGTGCGCGCGATCTGCGCCGCCCGTCTGTTTTCACTCATGATTGGTCACGCTCCTGCTTTTCTTTGGTAAAGTCGTTGAGCCGCTCCAGAATGGCCCGTGCGTGAGCGGCCAGCCCTTCCTGTTCCGCGAGGGTGACGATTTTATGGCCGTGCTCGCGCAGGTCCCGTTTGCTGTAGGACACCACGCTCGATTTTTTCACAAAGTCGTCCACCGACAGCGGTGAGGAGAAACGGGCCGTGCCGTTGGTGGGGATGACGTGGTTGGTGCCGGCAAAATAGTCCCCGACCGGCTCCGAGCTGTACGGTCCGAGGAAAATAGCCCCGGCGTTTTCCACCTTGCCCAACTGGTCAAACGGGTTGTCGATCAACATCTCCAGGTGCTCGGGGGCGAGCCGGTTCACCACCGCAAAGCCCTCGTCCAGATCGTTCACCAGCAAAATGGCGCCATAATCGCGCAGCGCCGCTTCGGCGATGTGACGGCGGGGCAGCTCGGCCAGCTGGCGCTCCACTTCCTGCGCCACTGCTTCTGCCAGCGTGCGGGACGGCGTCACCAGCACGGCGGCCGCCATTGGATCGTGCTCTGCCTGGGACAGCAGGTCAGCAGCCACGTAACGCGGGTTGGCCGTCTCGTCAGCCAATACGACGATCTCGCTCGGGCCGGCCACCATGTCGATGCTGACCAGGCCAAACACCTCCCGTTTCGCCAGCGCCACAAAAATGTTTCCCGGCCCGACGATTTTGTCCACCGGCTTGATTTGCGCGGTGCCGTAGGTAAGCGCAGCGATCGCCTGCGCGCCGCCCACCTTGTAGATTTCGTGTACGCCGGCGATACTGGCAGCGACCAGAATCGCCGGATTGATCCGGCCATCCGCTCCCGGCGGAGTGACGATGACCACTTCCGGGACGCCGGCGATCTTGGCGGGAATGGCGTTCATCAGCACGCTGGACGGATAGGCGGCTGTTCCGCCGGGTACGTACAGACCGACGCGCTTCAGCGGCCGGACAATCTGCCCCAGCACGGTGCCGCTTTCCTTGGCGGTAAACCACGACTGGCGCACCTGCCGCTGGTGAAAATCGCGGATGTTGGCCGCCGCTTCCGTCAACGCAGCTTTCACCGCAGGGGCCACCAACGCCTCCGCCTCGGCGAATTCCGCCTCGCTTACCCGAAAGTTCTCCAGCCGGACCTTATCAAACTGCTCCGTATACGCCCGGACAGCCTCGTCTCCCCGCTCCCGTACATCGGCCAAAATGGTCCGCACCGCTTCCAGCTGTTCGCGTGTTCCCGCTTCCACCGATCGTTTCGCGTCGAACTGATTGGCTTGCACAATTCGCATCATTGCCGGTTACCTCTCCTTTCCTGTCGTTGGGGGGCTTTAGCGGGGGATCGCCTCCCAGAATTTTTGCGCGATGTCGTCCACGGCCTCGCTCTTCATCCGGTAGCTGGCCCGGTTGGCGATCAGACGAGTGGTAATGTCGCAGATGTGTTCCAGTTCCACCAGCCCGTTTTCTTTCAGTGTCCGGCCAGTGGAGACGATGTCCACGATCCTGTCCGCCAACCCGATCAGCGGGGCCAGTTCGACGGAACCGTTCAGCTTGATCACCTCGACCTGCTGCCCCTGCTCGCGAAAATAGCGGGAGGCGATACGCGGGTACTTGGTGGCAACGCGGGGCGCCTCCGTCTGTCTCCAGCCGGGCAGGCCGGCCACCACCATGCGGCAGCGGCCAATGCGCAAATTAAGCAGTTCGTACACGTCCCGCTCCTCTTCCAGCAGCACGTCTTTGCCCACCACCCCGACATCGGCCACGCCGTATTCCACGTAGGTGGGCACATCTGTCGGCTTGGCCAGGATAAACTCCAGACTGGTGTTTTCGACCGGGATGATCAGTTTGCGGGAATCCTGCAGTTCCCCCGTCACCTGCAAGCCGGCCTGCTGCAAAAAGTGAACCGCTTCCTCAAAGATCCGCCCTTTCGGCATGGCAATCGTCAATTTTTGCGCATTGTCGGAAAAACTCATCTCCTACTCCCCCTGTTCCGTAAGGCAGATAAACTCGCCGTCGGCCTGCTCCCGGCACAACGCCGCCTCCGCCTGGTCGCGCACCAACCGCGTCACGACGACCCGCCCCTCCTGACGCAGCCGCTGCGCCTCGGCAAGCCCGTCCTTGCGCCGTCCTTCCGTGTAGCAGAGCAGCACAGGCGGCTGTTCCGGCGACGGGGCCAGCGACGTCACCTGCATCAGCCGGTCCATTTTAATGGCAAACCCGGTCGCCGGCGCAGGTCGTCCAAACTGGGCCAGCAGATGGTCGTAGCGGCCGCCTCCCACCAGCGGCGAGCCCAGATCGGCAGCATATCCCTCAAACACGACACCCGTGTAGTAGTCCAGATTGCTGATCAGGTTGAAATCAAGCAGCAGCGCATCGGTCACGCCGTACGCCTCCAACGCCTCCCACAGTGCCGAGATATTCTCGACCGCCCGGCGCGCTTTGCCGTTTGTCGTCAGCTCGCGGGCTTCGTCAATCTTGCCTTTGCCCCCGCGCAGCCGCAGCAGCGCATGCAGGCGGCGACGGTCTTCCGCCGCGATGTCCAATTCGTCGGCCAACTGCCGGAATCCGACAAAATCCCGTTCGTACAGGAACCGGCGGAACTGGTCGCGCACCGTCTCGTCCGGCACCGTCTCCTCCAGCAGTCCCTCGACAAAATCAACATGGCCGATTGCGATCCGGAACGTCTCCACCCCGGCCGCACGCATACAGAACACGGCGAGGGCAATCGCCTCCGCGTCAGCGTCCACGCTCCCGTCTCCGACCAGTTCGATGCCCGTCTGGAAAAACTCCGCGTTGCGGCCCGCTTCCTTTTCCTGGGCGCGAAATACGTTCGTCTGGTAGTACAGGCGAATCGGCAGCGGCACGTCCTTGTACAAGGAAGACACGACGCGGGCAATCGGCGTCGTCATGTCCGGCCGCAGCACGACCGTGTGGCCCTGTTTGTCCAGCAGCCGAAACATCCGATCGGTCAGCGTCGCGCTCGCCATCCCCACTGTGTCGAAATATTCCAGCGACGGGGTGACGATCTCCCGGTATCCCCACCGTTCAATGCACTGCCGCAGCGCCCGCTCCAAATGCCGTTGTCTCGCCAGTGATTCCGGCAGTATGTCCCGCATCCCCAGCGGTTTTTCAAATCCCAACGGCTTTGTCATCGCTCTTCCCTCCACACCGATTTTGCTTTACTCTGCTAATATGGTAGCAAACTAAAGTGTTATGTAGAAGATTATCACGGAACCCCCTGACCGTCAACCGCAACAGGAATTATCAAGCAATTCAGTCATCTTACCCCGCAACGTGCGCATCTTCCGAAAAAAACAGCACAAAAAGCCCCGGACGCTCTGTTCACGACACAGCGTTCGGGGCTTCAGACAAAACAATTATTCCGCGACTACTCCGGCCGATCGGTGCTTGCTTCCCGAATGATCTGCATCGGATTGCCGCCGACAAACGCACCGGGGGGAACGTCCTTGTGCACGACGGTACCTGCGGCGACAATTGCTCCATCGCCGATCGTCACGCCCGGCAGAATGGTGGAGTTGGCTCCCACCAGCACGCGGTCACCGATGCGCACTTCGCCCAGCCGGTATTCATCCACCAGGTATTCGTGGGCAAGGATCGTGGTGTTATAGCCGATGACACAGTTGCGGCCGATTTTGATCAGCTCAGGAAACATGATGTCCATCATCACCATCAGGGCCACAGCTGTTTGCTCCCCCACCTCCATGCGCAAAAAGGTCCGATAGAGCCAGTTTTTCCAGGAGAGAAACGGCGTATAGCGGGCAACCTGAATCACGAGAAAGTTTTTGACCACTTTCCAAAAACTCACAGTCCGATACAACTGCCACAACGAGTTGGCCCCGTGGACGGGAAAACGCCTGGTCTGTCTCATCTGCTTGTCCTTTTGCCTCGCCTTCTACAAGTCGGAATCGCTGTCTTCCAGGATCATGTCAGACTGCTTCTTGGAAAAGTGGACGGCAGCATTGTAGCCCATCCGCTTCAAACGGAAATTCATCGCCGCCACCTCGATGATGACGGCCAGGTTGCGTCCAGGGCGGACAGGCACGGTGATGATCGGGATTTCCGTGTCCATGATCTTGATCTTTTCCTCATCCAGTCCCAACCGCTCGTACTGCTTGTGCGGTTCCCACAGTTCCAGCTGGACCACCATGGCAATGTTCTTGACATTGCGCACAGCCCCGGCACCAAACATCGTCATCACGTTGATGATCCCGACCCCGCGGATCTCCAGCAGATGCTGAATCAGCTCGGGGGCACTGCCGACCAGTTGGCCGCCCTGGGTCTGGCGAATCTCCACGGCGTCATCCGCCACCAAGCGGTGCCCCCGCTTCACCAGCTCCAGCGCCGCCTCGCTTTTGCCAATCCCGCTGGAACCGATAATCAGCACGCCCACCCCGTAAATATCGGTGAGCACGCCATGGATTGTCGTCGTCGGCGCCAGCCGGTTTTCCAGGTAATTGGTCACTTTTCCGACCAGAGTGGTCGTCGCCAGCGGGGATTGCAGCACGGGAACGCCGCGTTCGTTGGAGACCATCAGCACTTCTTCCGGGACCGGCTGGTTGCGCGTCACACAAAAACAGGGTGTCCGCTCCTGCATCAAAAAGCGCATCCGTTCCAGCCGTTCTTCCCGGCTCAACGTCTGAAAAAAATTGATTTCCGTCAAGCCGAGGAGTTGGATCCGCTCGTCCGCGTAATAGGAATAGTAGCCGGCGAGTTGCAGTCCCGGCCGGCTTAAATCCGTCACGGTAATCTCCCGGCCCAGCCCCTCCTCACCGCTTAATACTTTCATTTGGAAATGCTCTGCGAGATGACTCACTTTAGTCTTGCGCACGTTTGATCCCCCTTGGGCAAATCCTCGTCCTGTTCTTGTAAGTTCATTGTAGCGAAACCGCCGCCGACACGACAACTCTTGACCGAAGACGGAATTGTCCGATCATTTACATTTTTCGACTTATTTCATAAGATAGAAATGATGCCGCTCTGGCGTGTTATATATATTATTATAGAAGCAATACATTCAGTTACATACCCTGGTCAAGATTGAAAGGAGGCAAGACCTTGGAGTTCCTCTTGCGATTCGTACTTATTGACGTACCCGAAGCCTTCCTATTGCTGGCCATAGGTTTTGCCATCTTCAATCGCTCTGTCTTCGAAGATTGGAAAAAAGCCTTGTTATTCAGCATGCCGTTTTCCGCTCTCGGCGAAATGCTGGGCTTGTTGCAGGTCGCGTATCAACCGAAAATCTTGTTGATGTTTCTTTTTTTCATTCTCTTGCTGCGTGTTGTTTACCACACGAAGCTGCTGCCGTCCGTAGCGATGGCGACGATCGCCTTGGGCAGCACGATCGTGGCGGAATTTGTTCTCATCTTGATCTTTAACAGTCAACAAATCTACTGGATCGACATCCTGGAAGGAAAGTGGTTGCAGTACGTCGGCAGTTTACTCTATTTGCTCGTCCTGTTCCTGTTTTGCAGTATCATGCGCGTGCTAAAAGTAGACCTGGGACGGCTCATCCCCCGACATCGGCACAACCGCTACCTGTTCATGCTGATTCTGATGGGCAGCGTCGAGTTTTTGCTGATCCTGTTTATGAATACGTCCTTTTTCATCCGGGACAACAACTCGCCGCTCTTCCAATTTTACACGCCCCAATTTCAATTGGTCTTTCAGCTTTTTATTTTGGCCTTTTTTATCGTCATCGTGATTTTGTTCCGAATTTATATCAATTTGACGATCAACCGTGTGGAAGAAGAGACGGAAACGCCCTATTTGCAAAACATAAACGACCTGCTGACGGCCATCCGTTCGCTCAAACACGATTCACTCAACCATTACACGGCGATCAACGGTTTTATCAAAGAAGGATTGTTCGATCACGCTCGCGAATATGTACAGCACATCCTGAAGGAGACCGTCTCCATCGAACAGGCGGCGGAGGCGAGCGTTCAGGTGCTGAAAGGCATCAAAAATCCCGCAGTCTGTTCCCTGCTTCAGTCCAAAATGGCAGTCTGTCTGGCCGAGCGGATCTCGTGTACCATTACCATCTCCGGCTCCGGTCAGTTTTCGTTTATCAAGACCTACGACTTGATCAAGATCCTGGGCAATCTGTTTGACAATGCCATTCGGGCCACCTCCCACGAGTTGGAGGAGGATCGTTACATACATTTCGAGTGGGGGCAGACCAAACGGGAACAATACCTGTACATCGAAAACAGCGGTCCGACAATCCCAAAAGAAAAACTGCAGGAAATCTTTCAACTGGGCTATACCACGAAAAAGGACGGTGAGGGCGGAGTCGGTCTGGCGGTGGTCAAATCAGTGACCGAACGCTACGGCGGCAAGATTGCAGTGAAGTCTGAGAATGGCGTGACCAGTTTCCGCATTTCCTTTCTCTCCAGATAAATCAAGGAGGGGTGCTGATGGGTTGGACCCGAAACGTATCCAATCGCATCGCCAAACGCCTGACCATGGAAGGTTCGCCTTATACGGCGGGCCAAATTTCCCACGGCATCGAGATTTTTCTGCTCAATCTGATCAATGCCGCCGTGCTGCTGCTCGCAGCCTGGCTGTTGGGAATCTTCCTGGAAACCCTGTGTTTTTCCCTGGTTCTTTTCCTGCATCGCGTGATTACCGGGGGCGTCCACTTGAAAAATCCGTGGACATGCCTGATCGTCGGCCTGCTGATAATGCTGGGGGGCGGCTATCTGGTCAAACACTTCCCGCTGCTCCCCCTACCAGCGGCCTATGCGCTGATCCTGCTCGGGTTTGGCACGGCGTTTGTCATCTACTATCGACACGCACCCGCTGCGCACAGCTACGTCAACTATCAGCCAAGCGTTAAGCAAACAAGCAGAAAAGTTGCATTCAGTCTGCTGGGATGCGCTTGCATTATATCGTTCGTACTGGTAGAATTATCCTATAGACTAGCAATGACCTACACACTGGCTGTATTTCTTCAGTCCTTGTTGCTCCATCCGGTAGCATTCCGGTTGGTAGCCCGCCTGGAAACAACCATTTTGAAAGGGTGGTAGTGATGAAGAAACTCGTAAAGCTGACGTGTGGTTTTTTTGCTTCCCTGTCAGCACTGAATCTTGCTGGCATTCTGAAAGTTGGCGTCTTTTATGAACCGCTTCCCCCGGAACAACGAGAAAAACTGGTATAGTTCATATACAGAAGCAGGTCCACTCGCTGCACGAGTGGACCTGTTTTTTCATTCGCGTTATCTTGTTCGCAGGTTGAGAAAGCATCTACGGACCGGCTGTCCGTTGTTCACCGCTTCCCGCGCAATTCCTGCTCCCATCGCTCAAAAAATTGCACCATGAAGCGGTGCCGCTCTTCGGCAATCCGCCGGGCAGCCGGTGTCATCAGCTTGTCCTTCAAGCGGCTCAACTTCCACTCGAATTCCTTTGCCGGTGTGTGCTGGTCAGGGTCGTCGGAATGGATCGGCTGACCGATTACCCCGGAATAAGCAAATGCTCGAGCCACGCCGATCGCACCGATGGAATCCAGTTTGTCGGCATCAAACAAAATCTGCTCTTCCCTCGTCACTGGCGGTCTGTCCTTGCGATAGCGGTGAGCGAGAATCGCGCTCTGGATGCGGGCAATCACACCCTCGTCCATCCCTTCGTCGCGCAACAGTACAGCTGCTTCACGCGCGCTGATTTCCGCGTGGCACTCTCCGGTCCGCTTCTCCTCGGCACGGCCAATGTCGTGCAGGAGCGCGGCGAGACGAAGGACGGTCATGTCCGCTCCTTCCTCCCGTCCGATTCGCTCGCACAGGGCGACCACCCGCAGATTGTGCTGCCAGTCGTGGGCCGGGTCCTGTCCGTCAAAATAGCGCCGCGCCGTTTCCACCAGCCGCGGCGGCAGCGAAGCCAACGCCTCTGCCGCGTACTCCATGCTCTCCTCGCCCCTTTGGTTCATGCGATCCAGTTCCGCCCGGACTGCACCGCTCTTATTTGGTAACCAACTGCTCCAGCTTGGCCAGCGTCCGGGCGCGGTCCCGCTCCAGGATCGGCTTGAGGAACTGACCCGTGTACGATTCCGGCACTTCCGCCACTTCCTCCGGCGTCCCCGTGGCGACGATCTGACCGCCGCGCGTGCCGCCCTCCGGCCCCAGGTCGATAATGTAATCCACCGTCTTGATCACGTCCAGGTTGTGTTCGATCACAAGCACGGTATCGCCATTCTCCACCAGCCGCTGCAGCACTTTCAGCAGCCGGTCGATGTCGTCCGTATGCAGCCCGGTCGTCGGTTCGTCGAGAATGTACAGCGTCCGTCCGGAACTGCGGCGATAGAGTTCCGACGCCAGCTTGACGCGCTGCGCTTCCCCGCCGGAGAGCGTCGTGGCCGGCTGTCCCAGCTTCATGTAGCCAAGCCCCACGTCCACCAGCGTTTGCAGCTTGCGCTCAATCCGCGGCTGGTTGCGGAAAAACTCCAACGCGTCCTCGATCGTCATCTCCAACACGTCAGCGATGCTCTTGCCCTTGTACTTCACTTCCAGCGTCTCGCGGTTGTACCGCTTGCCGTGGCACACCTCGCACGGCACGTACACATCAGGCAGAAAGTGCATCTCAATCTTGATGATCCCGTCGCCGCTGCACGCTTCACAGCGGCCGCCCTTGACGTTAAAGCTGAACCGTCCCTTTTTGTAGCCGCGCACCTTTGCCTCGTTGGTGGAGGCGAACAAGTCGCGGATGTCGTCAAACACCCCGGTGTAGGTGGCCGGGTTGGAGCGCGGCGTGCGGCCGATCGGCGACTGGTCGATGTCAATTACCTTGTCCAGGTGTTCCAGACCGGTGATGCGTCGATGTTCGCCCGGCTTCGCCTTGGCCCCGTTGAGCTCGCGTGCCAGCGCCTTGTGCAGGATCTCGTTGACCAGCGTGCTTTTTCCCGAGCCGGAGACGCCTGTCACCGCAACAAACATTCCCAGCGGAATTTTCACGGAGATATTTTTCAGGTTGTTTTCCTTGGCTCCTTCCACCGTCAGCCACTTGCCGTTGGGCTTGCGGCGCTCCAGCGGCACCGCGATGAACTTGCGCCCGCTCAGGTAGGCGCCTGTCAGCGAGTTGGGGTCATTCATCACTTCTTCCGGCGTGCCGGCAGCGACCACTTGGCCGCCGTGAATCCCCGCCCCAGGGCCGATGTCGATAATGTAATCGCAGGCGAGCATCGTGTCTTCGTCGTGCTCCACCACAATCAGCGTGTTGCCCAGCTTGGTCATGTGCTCCAGCGTCCGGATCAAGCGGGCGTTGTCCCGCTGATGCAGACCGATGCTCGGCTCGTCCAGGATGTAGAGCACACCCATCAGGCTGGAGCCGATCTGGGTCGCCAGGCGAATGCGCTGCGCCTCTCCGCCGGAAAGCGACCCCGCCGCCCGGCTGAGCGTCAGGTAATCCAGTCCCACGTCGATCAAAAAGCTGAGCCGGGACTTGATCTCCTTGATAATCAGGTTGGCGATCTTGGCCTCTTTTTCACTCAGCTCCAGGTTTTCGATGTACTGGTACGCCTCCGTAATCGACAGGTCGGTCAGCTCGGATATGCTTTTGCCGCCGACGCGCACCGCCAGGCTCTCCGGCCGCAGCCGATGCCCTTTGCAGACAGGGCAGGACTTCTGGCTCATATAGCCCTCAATCTGCTCGCGGATGTGGTCGGAGCTGGTCTCCAGGTGGCGCCGCTGCAGGTTGGGGATGACCCCTTCAAAGGCGATCGTTGCTTCCCGCACCTGGCCAAACTCGTTTTCGTAGCGGAACTGGATTTTTTCCCCCTGGCTGCCGTACATCAGGATTTGCCGATGCTCGTCGGGCAATTCCTCGTACGGAATGTCCATGCTGATGCCAAAGTGGCGGCAGGCGGATTCCAGCAGCTGCTGATAGTAGGTGGACGACTTCGGCTCCCACGCTTCAATGGCGCCCTCGGCCAGCGTCTTGGTCACGTCCGGCACGACCAGGTCCGGGTCCACTTCCAGCTTGACGCCCAGCCCGTCACACTCCGGGCAGGCTCCAAACGGGCTGTTGAATGAAAACATGCGCGGCTCAAGCTCTCCGATGGAAAAGCCGCACACGGGGCATGCATGCTTTTCGCTGAACAGGAGCTCTTCCTGCTCGATCACGTCGACGATTACCTTGCCGTCCGCCAGGCGCAGCGCTGTCTCCAGCGAGTCGGCCAGCCGGGCCTGTACGTCGGGCTTGACCACGATCCGGTCGACAACGACCTCGATGTTGTGCTTTTTGTTTTTCTCCAGCTTGATCTCTTCGGACAGGTCACGAATCTCCCCGTCCACCCGTACACGGACAAATCCCTGCTTGCGGATGTCCTCCAGGAGCTTGGCATGCTCTCCTTTCCGCCCCTGCACCATCGGGGCGAGAATCTGCAGACGGGTGCGTTCCGGATACTCCATCACCCGGTCCACCATCTGCTCGATCGTCTGCGACTTGATCTCAATTCCGTGTTCCGGACAAATCGCCCGCCCCACGCGGGCATACAGCAGCCGCAGATAATCGTAGATTTCCGTCACGGTGCCCACTGTGGAGCGCGGGTTGCGGCTGGTCGTCTTCTGGTCGATGGAGATGGCCGGGGACAGCCCTTCGATTGAGTCCACGTCCGGTTTGTCCATCTGTCCGAGGAACTGGCGGGCGTACGCAGAGAGGGATTCCACGTAGCGCCGCTGACCTTCGGCGTAAATCGTGTCAAACGCAAGCGACGACTTCCCGGAACCGGAGAGTCCCGTCAGTACGACGAACTTGTCCCGGGGGATGACGACGTCGATATTTTTTAGGTTGTGGGCGCGAGCGCCTTTTACTACGATGTTTTCCAATGGCATGTACATACCTCTTTTCTTAGAGCTCTGCCTTCAGCTCCAGTATCAAGTCTCGCAGTTCGGCCGCGCGTTCAAACATCAGATTTCGTGCTGCTTCCTTCATTTCTTCTTCCATCCGTTCAATCACGGCCAGGCGGTCTTTCTTCGGCATCTTCTTGAAGTCTGCATGCGGCAGGTATTCCGCTTTTTCTTCTGCCACCCGCGTCGCTTCGATCACTTCGCGGATGGCTTTCTTCACGGTCTGCGGCGTAATGCCGTGCTTTTCATTGTACGCGATCTGGATGGAACGGCGCCGCTCCGTCTCCCGGATGGCTGCCGCCATGGAGTCGGTGATCCGGTCGGCGTACATGATGACGCGTCCCTCGGCGTTGCGGGCCGCCCGGCCGATCGTCTGGATCAGCGAGCGTTCGTTGCGGAGGAAGCCTTCCTTGTCCGCGTCGAGAATCGCCACCAGCGACACTTCGGGAAGGTCAAGCCCCTCCCGCAGGAGGTTGATCCCGATCAGCACGTCAAATTCCCCAAGTCGCAGGGAGCGCAATATCTGCATCCGCTCGATCGTCTTGATGTCGGAGTGCAGGTAGCGCACTTTGATCCCGATTTCCTTCAGATAGTCGGTTAAGTCCTCGGCCATCTTTTTCGTCAGCGTCGTGACCAGCACGCGCTCATCCTTGGCGATCGTGGCCCGGATCTCGCCGATCAGGTCGTCGATCTGCCCCTTGATCGGCCGCACGGAAATGGTCGGGTCAACCAGGCCGGTGGGACGAATCACCTGCTGCACCAGGACCGGGCAGTGCTCCAGCTCATACGGGCCAGGCGTGGCAGAAATGTAGATGGCCTGATTCACCTTTGACTCAAACTCTTCGAAGGTGAGCGGACGGTTGTCCCGCGCCGACGGCAGACGGAAGCCGTGTTCGACCAGGACGTCCTTGCGCGCCCGGTCCCCGTTGTACATCCCGCGAATCTGCGGCAGGGTCATGTGCGACTCGTCGATGATGACGAGGAAGTCCTTGGGGAAATAGTCGAGCAGCGTGTATGGCGGATGTCCCGGCGGCAGCCCCGTCAGGTGGCGGGAGTAGTTTTCGATGCCGGAGCAGAAGCCCATCTCCGCCAGCATTTCCATGTCGTAGCGGGTGCGCTGCTCCAGGCGCTGCGCCTCCAGCAGCTTGCCTGCGGCGCGCAGTTCGGCCAGCCGCTCTTCCAGCTCCGCTCCAATGCTCTGGATGGCCCGCTTCATTTTCTCGTCGCGGGTCACGTAGTGGGATGCCGGAAAGATGGCGACGTGGTCGCGCTGGCCGATAATCTCTCCGGTCACCACGTCAATCTCCGTGATCCGTTCGATTTCGTCTCCGAAAAACTCCACGCGGATCGCATGTTCGCCGTGGGACGCGGGGAAAATCTCCACGACGTCGCCGCGGACGCGGAAGGTCCCGCGGACGAAGTTGATGTCGTTGCGGTCGTACTGGATGTCCACCAGCCGGTGCAGCACCTCGTCCCGGCTTTTCTCCATCCCGACGCGCAGCGACAGCACAAGCTCCCGGTACTCTTCCGGAGAACCCAACCCGTAAATGCACGAGACGGACGCGACGATGATCACGTCCCGCCGCTCGAACAAGGCGCTGGTGGCCGAGTGGCGCAGCTTGTCGATCTCGTCGTTGATGCTGGAGTCTTTTTCAATATAGGTATCTGTTTGGGGAATGTACGCTTCCGGTTGGTAGTAGTCGTAGTAGCTGACGAAGTATTCGACGGCGTTATGGGGGAAAAACTCCTTGAACTCGGCGCACAACTGTGCCGCCAAGGTCTTATTGTGGGCGATCACCAGCGTCGGTTTGTTCACCTGGGCGATCACCTGCGCCGCCGTATAGGTTTTTCCCGTACCGGTCGCCCCCAGCAGCGTCTGGTGACGCTTGCCCGCTTTTACGCCCTCCACCAGTTGGGCAATGGCGGTTGGCTGGTCACCGGACGGCTGATACTCCGATACCAATTCAAAACGGTCCATTCCCTCGTTCATCTCCTTGTCACATGTCATTTCCCATTATAGCACAATCGTTCAAAAAATAAGCGGAAATTCGAACAAATGTTTGTCTTCACCCGCAGTCAGCTTCTGCCGATACTGATAATGAGTCTCTACGTATGTGTAAGCGACACACCCGACATGTCAGGGAGGATCGTCATGGCAGGTACAGGAAGCGTTAACAACAATCCATACATACAGCCCAGTTGGAGCTACAAAGGCAAAAAAGAGTTTACCACCGAGATGGACCAGAACGCCTTTATGAAACTGCTGCTGGAGCAGTTGAAAAACCAGGACCCGCTCTCTCCGATGGACAACACGCAATTTATCCAGCAGACCAGCATGATGACCATGGTGGAAAAAATCACGAAAATGGCCAACCTGATGGAGCAGTCCAACAACAGCATGCTCACCCTGCGCGAGTATGAGGGCCTGATCGGAAAGACAGCCACCTACGATTTGCAGCTGGTGGACGAGCTGACCGGCGAAGTGATCCACGAGAAAAAGTCGGGCGTCATCGAATCGGTCTCCATGGATAACGGCAAAATCTACTTCCGGATCGCGGGCGAACAGACACCAATCCCGCGCGAATGGGTGAAGGGCCTGGAGTCCAAAGGCTTGACCGGAGCCGAACTGGACAACAGTCTGAAGTACGCGGACATGATCGGCAAGCAGATCTCCTACAAGGAGACGCGGCAGGTGGACAGGGACGGCAATCCGGATACGACAGACGACATCACCACCATTGAAGAGATCAAGGACGGCGTGATTGTCGGCTTTGCGATGAAAAACGGCAAAGTGGAATTCCAGTTGGACAACGGCAAGACCATCAAGCTGGAAGACGTGGTCGGCATGTCGGTGAAGCCGGACAATCTGCCGATGAACAACACGCTCCAGTACGCGCAGATGATCGGCTACACGATCACCTACACCGAGACGTCCACCAACCCGGACGGCACCACGTCCACCACCGAGAACACCGGCGTAATCAAAGCGGTCAGCATGAAGAACGGCGTCGTGGAGTTCGTCCTGGAAGGCGACAAAAAAGTGAAGCTGAGTCAAATTGTCGGGTTCGAGGCCACCGCGCCATAATCCGGGTGCCTCCCCTCACACAAGACAAAAAAACAGCCGTACCGGCCGAACAGGCTGGTGCGGCTGTTTGACTTTCGCTGGCCCGTTTCATTCACGGACGACGACGCTCCCGGTATGTCCATCCACATAAACGGTCAGGTCCACCTTCGGTTTCACGCCGCAATAGCAGTAGGAACGCGACTGCCGGAACGAGAGATCATAGGCAAGCTGCCAGGTCTGCCCTTCCGTATGCAGCCAATCACCGCGGACGTACACCAGTTCCAGCGGGTACGCATCGAGCAGGGCCGACACCGCCTGCTGTTCAGAGACAGCCGCTGCGGGCGAGGGATAGCGGACGTCGGCCCAGTCTGGTTGAGCGAGCCACACTTGCTTGATCGAACCGTCCAGCGGATTGACGGAAATGGTGTACGCCCCCTCTTCCTCCATTTCGTCCTCCCAAACGACGGGAATGCCATTGACGATCGGATCGGCTGTGATCGTGGTCCAGTTTTCCCCTCCCGTATCCTGTACGCGCAGCTTGTGCGTACCAGCGGGCAGCAAGCGCTCCAGCAGGGCGGTGGCAGCCGCCCAATCCCGCTTTTTGTCCGTTGGGGGCCCCCCGTGCAGTCCATCGTCCAGCACGACGTTGATGAGCCGGCCTGTTGCGGCGTCCGTCTTCAGCAGGACGTGGGTGCGCAATGCCGGACTCAGACCGCTGGGAAACTGGCCCAGGGCATATACCTTGTCCCGGTCGCCCACGCCCTCTTCAAAAAACCCCCAGATAAAAAAGCGGTGCTGCTCACCGTTGTCCAGCATGTCCGTATAGATAGTCACCGGCAGCTTTTGCACATCCGCCCCCAGTGCCCGCTTGACCAGTGCGTGCGCTTCCGCTTCTGTCCGCGCTGTCCATGCTTCGCCTGTTCCCGTCACGGTCAGCGCGCGAACCTCTGCTTGTTGACGGGATGCTGCCAGTCGGCTCCCCTTCACGGCATCCAGCGCGCTGCCGGAGTGCTGGCCGTGCACCACGCCATCCCTGATCGCGTAGACCAGCCGGGCCTCGACCGGTGTGCGGCTGTCGGATTGACTCGGCAGCAGATAGACGAGTTCCAGCGGATGACTCTGGACGTAGCGCTGCTTGGCTGTCTCGGGTGACATCGCCCGCTGCGCGGAAGGAAACGATGCCGGGCTCCATTCTTGATAAAGGGCGCCGTCAAAGGTGCGAAACCCGACAATCCGGCCGGACTTGTCTGCCGTGACGAAGCAATCGTAGCCATCATCAAGCGGGATGTCGTGGATGGTGCGAACGAAACGGATCGTCCTGAGTTCGCCCTGGCGCGTCACGCTGCGGGGACGGTACGACAAACCGTTCGGATGCAAGCGGGACAAAAATGCCGATGCCTTTTCGATCACCTGCTGATCTTCAAGCGCGGGTCCCGTATTGGGCTGCTCCGGCGCAATCTCCAGGCTCAGCAGATCGCCCGTCTGCGGATGAAAAACGGCCCAGTCCCTGCTCTCCTCCGCATCGCCACGGATCCCAAACGTGACCCTATCGCCGCTGATGCCGGGTCCGTCGACAGGTCCGGAGTAGACGACAACGCGGCTGGCCAGCTCCGGAACGAGCCTGACCAGATGCTGTATGCCTTTGGAGACCGGCGCGGGGATGGGATCGGGTGCCTTCTGCGTCTGTGCAGACTCTGCATGCGGCGCAACATCTGCATGCGGCTTCGAAAGAGGGGTGGCCGCCGCCATTTGCGAAACAAGCAGGCTTGCCGCCGTAAGCGCCCCTGTCCAGAACACCGCCGCATACTTTCGATATGCTCCCATCTGGTTCATCCTTTCTCTCTTTCCAGTTCACACCCATTTGACGCAAAAAACGGTTGATTCGTTGCGGTCTGTCAAGCCCGCCGGCAATAAAAAACCGCCCGAAACCCGGACGGCCGCGCGTAAGCGGCAGGGTACGGGTTCAGGCGGCAGGTTACGCACCAATATGTAACTTTTCCAATTTTTGTTTGATCAACTCCACCACGCCGACCCGCTGCATGTCCACGTACACCCGGGTAGAGGCGTCGGGAACGACGATGATGCCGAGCTGGTGGTGGTTGCCCGCGTAGACGGCGCACTGCACAAACTTGATCTCACCGTCGCGCGTGAGCACCTCCATTTTGCAAAAAGCCGGATTCACCTGCAGCGCCGGGTACAGGTCCTCTTTGTCGCGAACGTTTAGCCCGTTTACCTTGACGATGACCTCTCCCGGCCGAATGCCGATCTCTTCCGCCGGCGTTCCCGGTATGACCGCCATCACCTTGACCCCTCGGGACGAAGGAACAAAATACGGCGCCCGCTGCCGTTCCTGCCATTGGCTCAACAGGAACAGTCCTTCATGCCCCAGGAGGGCAAACAGCGCGGCCAGCAGCGTCAATGGAGCCCACAAGACGGCCAGCGCAGCCAGTCCGAGCAGCCCCACCGCGTACAGCGCCAACTGCCTGGCGATTTGACGCGCCTTCCCTTCCGGCGTCTGCGTCTGCGTCCAGTCGGAGTAACCCGTCACTGTCGGCAGCAGCAGGAGGCCGTACGATGCGATCTCGGGCGAAAAGAACGGCCAGCCCGGATAAAGCGCTCCGCTCAGACTGCCCGGCTCCACCTGCACAAACAGGGCCAGCGGTGTCAGCCAAAACGAATGCAGCAGGTACGCGCCCACAATCCGCCCCCGCTTTCCTTCGACAAACAGGGGCGAGGCGTCCCGTCCCCCATTCCAGCTGACGAGCATGGCTTCGATCAGATGCATCACGGCGACCAGCGCCAGAAGCGGCAGCGGCTTTGCCTGTCCGATCGCATTCCACACCGGGCCGATCACCGGGATGTCCACCGCCCCCGGAGCCACCTGGACAATCATATGGAGCAGGGTCAGCAAGCCGGCTGCGTAGGCAAAACACAGAAAGCGCAGTCGAATCAGGGCGAGCAGCAGCGCCAGCCCCCACAGCAGCCAGAGGTCCTGCACCTGGACCACGATACCCAGCCCCACGGCCAACAGGGAGACCAGCAGCCCTCCCGCTGCTCCCATGCCCAGGGAACGCATCGTCTGGAGAAAGGGCGTCTGGATGCGCACGGCAAACAACTGCCGTTCCAGGTTCATCTGCTTGCGATAGTGCAGGTAAATGACGAACAGAAACAGATAGAAAAACGGGTGGAGAAAAAACTGCCCAAACCCGTATGCAATCGATAGGAGATCGCCATGTAATGCCAATTGCCTCACCTCTGTCGCAAAAAAGGAACCACGGCTTTCTCTGCCGTGGTTACCATTTCTACGACTGGCAAGGGATTCCCTGCCTGGCTGGGCTGGATTATTTTGCCTTCGCATCGCGGCTGACGACGTCCAGCGCCTTTTGCAGCTGGAGGTCGTTGTCCGGCTTTCTGATTTCTTCCCGCAGGCTGTCCTCCAGAGCCGTTCGCGTCGCCGCATCCACCTTGCCGGTGACCGGCAGTTTGTGCGCCGCCTGGAACTGCTTCACCGCCTGCTCTGTCTTTTCGTCGAAATAGCCGTCGTTTCGGCCCGGCGACAGCTTCAGGCCGCTGAGAATCAACTGCAGGTTTTTCACGTCGCTGCCGGCCATGTCGCGGGCCAGCACCTTGTCCGTCGGCAGTTGGGTGGCGTTGAAGTAGTCAGGCTGGGAGACCTTCACGTCCGGTTCGATGCCCTTTTCGTGAATCCAGTTGCCTTTGGGTGTCAGCCACTTGGCGATGGTCAGCTTGAGCTGGCTCTTGTCCGCCATCTCCATCGTGCTTTGCACCGTGCCTTTGCCAAACGACTTCTCCCCGATCAGTTTATAGCCGCCGCTCTCGCGCATCGCGCTGGCAAGAATCTCGGAAGCACTGGCGCTGCCTGCGTTGATCAGTACGGCGATCGGATATGGTTTGGCCTCGTCGGCCTTGGAGAAGTATTCTTCCTTCTCCTTGCTGTTCGATCCGTATTCGATCTGGACAATCTTGCCCCGATTCGGGATGAGCACTTCGCCGATCTCTTTGACGGCCAGCAGATACCCGCCGGGGTTGCCGCGCACGTCGATGACCAGGCCGCCGATCCCCTTTTTCTCCAGGTCGGCCAGTTGTTCCTTGAAGTGGTCCGCCGTATCGCTGGAGAATTGGGTCAGGCTGATTACGCCGATCTTGACCCCGTTCTTCTCAATGATCTGACTGGTGACCGTCTCAATCGGGATGTCGTCCCGAATGCAGACGATGGTCAGCGGCTCCGGCACGCCCGGCCGCATGATCTTGAGCACTGCTTTGGTGCCTTTGGGCCCGCGGATTTTGGTGACCGCCTGATGCAGGTCCAACCCTTCCAGCGACTCGCCGTTGACGCTGATAATCTGGTCGTTTGGCTTAAGCCCCGCCTTTTCCGCCGGGGAATTTTTGAACGGGGAGACGACGGTCACGCGTCCGTTTTGCATCGTCACTTCCGTCCCGATTCCCTGAAAGGTGGAGTGAAGCGTCGAGTTGAACTCTTCCGCTGTCGCGGGGTCCATGTAGTCGCTGTACGGATCTTTCAGCGAACCGACCATGCCGCTGATCGCCCCTTCGACCAGTTGGCCGGTTGACACGTTTTCAATGTACTCCTGCTTGATGGCCGAATAGGCTTCCAGCAGCTTTTTAAACTCTTGCGGATACTCCTGGCTGCCTCTGAACAGCGAGCTTGCCGAAGCAGTTATCGTCCCGTTGCTGCTCCCGCCAGACCAGTTTTTCATCAGACCCATGGTGAGAAAACTGCTGGCGACCATGGAGACAAGCACAAGCGCAAGCACGGAACGTCCATTCCATTTCATCGTCACGACACCATCCTTTGTGCTCCCGTAAGAAAAGGTATGCAGCTAGTGTATGCAACTGCGCATGGCAATATTTGCCGAAAAACCGTTACCGCATGCAGGGGAGCAAGGTCGACAGCTGCTTACGTACCGAACAAATGAAGACGTCTGCCCGATTATGCGTTTTCTCGGACCGCTGACCCATTCACCCTGTTCATATCTGCCAGTCTGGCCGCTTCTTGGTTGATTGATGCAAGAAACAGCAAACTTTTCTTCTTTAAATTTTATGGCCGCAAAGCCTGTTCTCCTGCTTGTTCCGTTGCGCTTGCTCATCTGTTGCTGTCTGCGGCCGCCTTCCTCCTGCATAAGCCGGCGAAAAACTGCGGTATAATGGCACACCTCTCTCATTGTACCACACGCGCAGGGGGCGGCAGAGAGTTGACGGAAACTTCCAATCACCGACTGTGTGGGGAGGAGAAAAGGGATGAGCGTCAGGCGGTACCCCACCGCAAACAGCAGCCGATTGAACAATCGGGAAGCCCGGAAAGTGACCGTGATTCCTTCTTTCCGTGCTTCCCGTTTCTGCGAGAACGCGTATGGTTATCTGAGATACGGCATCGGGTCAACGGCAACGTCATTGCGATAGACGGTAAAGTGCAGATGGTTGCCGGTGGAGCGTCCCGTGGAGCCGACTTTGGCAATCACCTGACCGGTTTCGACTCGTTGTCCCACCGACACCAGGATACCGCCTTCCATGATGTGGCCGTAGAGCGTGGTCAGCTCATTGTTGTGCTTGATCATCACCGTGTTGCCGAACCCGCGGGCATAACCGGCAAACATTACGATGCCGGGTGCTGCCGCCTTGATCGGCGTCCCTTTGGGCGCGGCCATATCCACGCCGTTATGTCCCGCCGAACGGCCGGTGAACGGGTCGCTGCGCACGCCGAAACCGGACGAGAAGCGGAACAGTCCGTCATCGATCGGCAGCGCCAGGCGTCCGCCCTTGTAGCCGCTGCCGCTGGAAGTCATGGCGCGCAGCCGTTCCGCCATTTTGGCCTCTTCCTGCTTCATCAGGGCGAGCAGGCTTTGTTCCTCTTCTTCGAGAATTTCGTGGAGCTCGCTTTCTTTCTTTTTCAGCTCTGCCTTGACCGCGACGCTCCGCTTGTACTGCTTGTCCAGTTCAGCCTTGAGCCTCTCCGCCTCTTCGTACATGTCAGCGTAGACGGCCAGTTGATGGTCGATCTCTTTCTTTTTCTTTTCGATGGTTTCCTTGTCGCGGATATTGTCCTCCAGAATGCGGGTGTCCTGTTCGGCAATCAGCCTGAGCCCCTGCATCCGGGTGAGGAAATCGCCGAAGTCGGAGGCGCCGAGCAGCACGTCCAGATACGAGACGTTGCCGCGTTCGTACATGGATTTGACGCGCGTCTTGAGCAGGGCATCACGTTTGGCCACGCGCTCCTTCGCCTCATCCAACTGATCCTGCGCCTCGGCCGCCTTTACCTTGGTCTCTTCCATCTGCTTTTCCAGCTTGTTCAGCTTTTTTTGCGTCTCGTTGCGCTTCAGGTCGATGTGCATCAGCTCATTCTCCAGGTCAGCCTGCTTGCGCTGAAGCGACGAAATCTCCCCTTCGATCGCTTTTACCTGGTTTTGCTGTGCTTTTTTCTTTTTCTTGATCTCATTCAATTCCTGGTTGATCTTGTCTAGGGATGCCTTACTCGCTGCCAGGCCCACGGTCGCCGGTACGGCTGCCGCACTCAACAGGCCCGTCACCAAGAGTGATAGCAGAATCTTCTTCTTCCTCATGGTACTCCTCCCTAGTGAAATGTGTTGTCTCTTTTCACACGCCCTAGATGCGCAGGAAGCGGCGGACAGACACGAGGCTGCCCCAAATGCCGATAAACGCGCCAATGGCGGCCAGGATTAGCGCCACCTGGTAGGCGAGCGGGAACAACGGCAGCAGTTTGAAGAGTTGGACAGCCGGCATGCTGCCGTAGACGGCGTCCAGCAAATAGTAGTAGCTGACGGTGAGCAGCACGATCGGGATCAGCGCACCCAGCAGTCCCATCAGCAGACCTTCGACAAAAAACGGCCAGCGGATAAACCAGTTGGTCGCGCCCACCAGCTTCATGATCTCAATCTCCCGTCGGCGGGCCACGATGGTCAACTTGATCGTGTTGGCAATCAAAAACATCGCGGTAAAGCCCAGACCGACGATAAAGGCGATGCCCACGTTACGAATCGTACTGGTAGCGGCAAACAGCTTTTCGACTGTGCCTTGGCCGTAGTTGACGCTTTCGACGAACTCCAGCTTTTTGATCTGCCCGGCCACGTCGGCGGTGTCCTGCGGCAGTTTGGTCTTGACGACGTACGAGTCGGGGAGCGGGTTTTCCTTTTCCAGTCCGTCAAACAGGTACGCCTTCTCGCCCATGCTCTCCTTTAGCTGCTTGAGCCCCTCGGCTTTGGGAATAAACACAACTGATTCCACTTTGGGAATCGCGCGAATGTTTTGTTCCACTTCCTTGACGTTTTCCGGAGTGGCCAGCGTATCCAAAAAGACGCGAATCTCCACCTGCTTTTCCACTGTTTGGGCCAGATGGTTGACGTTCATTGCCAGAATGAGAAAGACGCCGAGAATCAGCAGGGTAATGGTCACGGCACTGATCGAAGCGAACGTCATCCAGCCGTTCCGACCGAGGTTTTTAACCCCTTCGCGGACGTGGCGTCCCAGCGTTCTAATCTTCATAACCGTATTCCCCTCTCTGCTCGTCACGGACAATCTGTCCCGCTTCAATGGCAATTACCCGTTTTCTCATCGTGTTGACAATTTCGCGGTTATGCGTAGCCATGACCACTGTGGTGCCGCGCTGGTTGATCTCTTCAAACAGATTCATGATCTCCCAGGAGGTGTCCGGGTCCAGGTTGCCTGTCGGCTCATCGGCAATGATGATCCCTGGATTGTTGACCAGCGCCCGCGCCAGAGCGACGCGCTGCTGTTCGCCGCCGGACAGTTCGTTCGGCAGCATTTTGGCCTTGTGCTTCAATTTGACCAGGCCCAGCACATCCATCACCCGCGGCCTGATTTGCTTGGGGGGCGTCTCGATCACTTCCATGGCAAACGCCACGTTCTCGTAGACGCTGAGCGTCGGCAGCAGTTTGAAATCCTGAAACACCACGCCGATGCTGCGGCGCACCATGGGAATCTGCCGCTCCTTGATCCGGCTGACATTAAAACCGCCCAGGAAAATCTGGCCCTTGGTCGGTTTTTCTTCCCGGTACATCAATTTGATAAACGTGGACTTACCTGCACCGCTCGGTCCCACCACGTAGACAAATTCGCCCTTTTCGATGCGAACATTGATCCCTTTCAACGCATTGGTCCCGTTGGGGTAGGTCTTCCACACGTCAAACATCTCGATCAAGCCAATCACATCCTACCTTGTCAGTTCCTTGTTATGTAGTACAAAATCAGTCCGCATCCATCCATGTATCTGTTGGTTGATTGTTTCTCTATGTTTCTCTTTCCGACAAAGCTCGCACGGATCCGTCGTCCGCTGACGCTTGGTGCCAAAACACAGCGGCGACCGCTATCTCTCCTATTATACCACCCGATTTCGATGTGGGAATCCACAAAATCTCTCATTTCCTGTCGATTTCCAAAAACTTTGGCACCAATCCGACAGATTCGGCCCTGCACTTGCAAACTGGTTCCATCTACGATGATGGTCTACAATATAAGGGAATCCGCTCGGAAAGGAGACGTTTTCCATGGACAATTTTGTCTATCATAATCCCACCGAATTGATCTTTGGACGCGGGCAGCTGGAAAAGCTGAAGGAAAAAGCCGCCCAACTCGGCTCCACCGTCCTTCTGGTCTACGGCGGCGGCAGCATCAAGCGTAACGGCCTGTACGACAAGGTCATCGCCCTGCTGCAGGCGGCGGGCTGCACCATCCACGAACTGCCCGGCGTGGAGCCCAACCCGCGGCTGTCCACAGTGAAGAAAGGGATTGAACTGTGCCGCCGCGAACGGGTGGACTGGATTCTCGCGGTGGGCGGCGGCAGCGTGATTGACGCCTCCAAAGCAATCGCGGTTGGCGTGCCGTACGAGGGAGACGTCTGGGACTTCTACACTCGCAAAGCCCAACCACAGGCAGCACTGCCGCTGGGCACCGTACTGACGCTGGCAGCGACCGGCTCGGAGATGAACCGGGGCAGCGTCGTCACCAACTGGGAGACGAAAGAAAAATTTGGCGCTGGCACAACCTTCCCCACCTTCTCCATCCTCGATCCGGAGAATACCTTCAGCGTCCCCCGCGACCAAACGGTATACGGAATCTGCGACATGTTGTCGCACGTGTTTGAACAGTATTTCACCCACACGCAGGAGATTCCGCTGCAGACCCGCTTTGCCGAGTCGATTATGAAAACTGTAATCGAATACGCCGAACGGGTGCTGGCCAATCCGGAAGACTACGACGCTCGGGCCACCATTCTCTACTGCGGCACGATGGCCCTGAACGGCACCCTGCCGGTCGGCGTGGAGACGGACTGGGCCACCCACTCCATCGAGCACGCGGTGAGCGCCGTCTACGACATCCCGCACGGCGGCGGACTGGCCATCATTTTCCCGAAATGGATGCGCTACGTCTACCGCGAAAACGTGGAGCGCTTCAAGCGCTTCGCCGTGGAAGTATGGGGCGTCGACCCGTCCGGCAAGACGGACGACGAAGTGGCGCTGGAGGGCATCGCCGCCACAGAAGCGTTCTTCGCCCGCATCGGAGCCCCGACCCGTCTGGCCGACTACCAGATCGGCGACGAACATCTGGAGCTGATGGCGGAAAAAGCAACGCCGTTCGGCCCGATCGGCCGTTTCAAAAAGCTGACCAGCGACGACGTGGCCGCCATTTTGCGGATGTGCCTGTAACGTCAGAACAAACAAAAAAAACGGATAGGAGCCCCATCAAAGCTTCTATCCGTTTTCTTTTTGTCTGTGGCTGCCGATCGGCTGGCACGAATCTGTCGCTGCCGGCCGGCAAGACCGATTATGGCCGAAGTCCACCGTTGCCGGCCCGTCTTGGCGATCAGGTGAGCGTCAAGGTACAGGACGTCCTCCCACTCCCGCGCAATCCTGCTCACACCGGCGAACCGACGTCAATCAGCGATTCAATCATCACTTTTTGGCTGTTTTTCTCCACCCACGCGTGCGTCTCAGCCAGCAGGCTGCGATACGCGGCGATCTGCGCCTCCACCTGGCTGCGGGCGGTGCCGCCCAGCACGTTGCGCGCATTGACGACCGTTTCCACGGCCAGCGCCTCGTACACGTCCTCCCCGATTGCCTCGGAGAACTGCCGAAACTCATCCAGGCTCAGGTCCAGCAGGTATTTTTGATGCTCAATGCAGTAGAGCACCGTGCGGCCCACCACTTCATGCGCCTGACGGAACGGCATGCCTTGGCGAACCAGGTAGTCGGCCAGATCGGTGGCGTTGGAAAAGTCCTGCGTCACTGCCTGGCGCATCCGGTCAGCTTTCACCTGCATCGTCTGGATCATCGGCGTCAACAGGGCGAGCGCCCCGTGCAGCGTTGCCACCGTGTCAAACATGCCTTCCTTGTCTTCCTGCATGTCTTTGTTGTAGGCGAGCGGCAGCCCTTTCAGCACGGTCAACAGGCCGATTAAGTTCCCGTAGACGCGTCCGGTTTTGCCGCGCACCAGCTCGGCCACGTCGGGATTTTTCTTCTGCGGCATGATGCTGGAGCCGGTGCAAAACGCGTCATCCAGTTCCACAAACGAAAACTCCTGGCTGCTCCACATGACCAATTCTTCGCAGAGGCGCGAGAGATGGGCCATCAGGAGGGAAGCGTCCGCCAGAAATTCGACGATGAAGTCCCGGTCGCTGACAGCGTCCATGCTGTTCAGGTAGATGCCGTCAAACTGAAGCAATTCGGCTACAAACGTCCGGTCGATCGGGAATGTCGTGCCGGCCAGGGCGCCAGCGCCGAGCGGCAGGATGTTGACCCGTTTCCAGCAGTCGCGCATCCGCTCGATGTCGCGCTGCAGCATCGAGACGTACGCCATCAGATGGTAGCCGAACAGGACTGGCTGGGCCCGCTGCAGATGAGTGTAGCCGGGCATGACCGTGTCGAGATGGCGGTTGGCCTGTTCCAGCAGTGCCTCCTGCAGGTACGTGGCCAGCTGGATGATCTCCATCAGCTTCTCCCGCAGATAGAGGTGCATGTCGAGCGCCACCTGGTCATTGCGGCTGCGCCCCGTGTGCAGTTTGCCCCCCACCGGGCCGATTTCCTCGATCAGCAGCTTTTCGATGTTCATGTGCACATCCTCGTGCTCGACGAGAAACTGCACCTGTCCCCGCTCGATCTTCTCCTTTACCTTTTTCAGACCGGCGATGATTTGTCTGACTTCCTCCATCGGCAGGATGCCGCACTTGCCCAGCATCGCCACGTGTGCCAGGCTGCCGACGATGTCTTGCCGCCACATCTGCTTGTCGAAGGTAATGGAAGCGGTATATTCCTCCACGAGCTGGTTCGTCGGCTTCGTGAAGCGTCCTCCCCAGAGTTTCATTGCACGATCGCATCCTTTTCGTCCAAGATCTTAATTGCCGTTTTCGCATTTTCGCGGAGCACGCCTTCATTCACCTGGGCGTACACCTTGGTCGGCAGGCCCCACAGCTTGATGAAGCCAAGTGCCGCCTTGTGGTCAAACTGATCGCCCGCCGCATAGGTGGCCAACTCGTGGCTGTAGAGCGACGACGTCGATTTGCGTCCGACGACGATGGCGTGTCCCTTGTGCAGCTTGACGCGCACGACACCGGTAACATACTGCTGTGTTTCCTCGATAAACGCCTGCAGCGCGCTGCGGATCGGCGAATACCAGAGACCTTCGTAGATCACCTGGGCCATCTTTTGCTCGATGATCGGCTTAAACTGGGCTACTTCGCGCGGCTGCGTCAAAAACTCCAACTCGCGGTGCGCCAGAATCAGTGTGGTTGCCGCCGGCGTTTCGTACACTTCGCGGGACTTGATGCCGACCAGGCGGTTTTCCACGTGGTCGATTCGGCCGACGCCGTGGTTGCCGGCGATTTTGTTCAGCTTCAGAATCAGCTCGGCCAGCGGCAGCTCTTCCCCGTTCAGCGCGGTCGGCACGCCTTTGACAAAGGTGATCTCAATCTCCTCCGGCTGGTCCGGAGCATCAGCGATCGATTTGGTCAGCTCGTACGCACCCTCTGGCGGGGCCGCCCAGGGATCTTCCAGAATGCCGCACTCGCAGCTTCTGCCCCAGAGGTTTTGGTCGATGCTGTACGGATTGTCCAGATCGATCGGAATCGGAATGTTGTGCTTTTTCGCGTACTCGATCTCTTCGTCGCGGGACCATCCCCATTCGCGAACGGGCGCGACGATTTTCAGATTGGGGTTCAATGCCGTAAACGACACGTCGAAGCGCACCTGGTCGTTCCCTTTCCCGGTGCAGCCGTGGGCGACCGCCACCGCTCCCTCTTTTTCCGCGATCTCCACCAGCACGCGGGAGATCAGGTAACGGGACAGCGCTGACACCAGCGGATACTTCCCTTCGTACATGGCGTTCGCTTGCAGTGCCGGCAGCACGTACTCCTGGGCGAACGCATCCTTTGCATCCACCACGATCGATTTCAGCGCCCCCACCTGCAGCGCCTTTTTCTGCACGAACTCCAGGTCCTTGCCCTCACCCACGTCCAGCGCGACTGCGATCACGTCGTAGTTGTACGTTTCCTGCAGCCACTTGATTGCTACCGATGTATCTAAACCGCCCGAATAGGCCAATACGATTTTCTCTCTAGCCATCGTTCCCTCTCCCTGTGTGAAAATTTGTTCATGAGTAATTATACAAACTAACTTATAAAAATACAACCACTTTTCTATGCTGTCCTTTTCACTGCCTATTACCTGCTTACCTGCATCAGGCTGCGTGGGCGTAAAGCTGTTCTGCCATGCAAAAAGCCGGACCACCCTGATGGTTGTCCGGCGCTTCCTTACTTGCGGGCGTAAGGTACCTCGGGAACGTATTCTTTTCCTTTGTGCGTGCCGATCCACTTCAATTCGGCCAGGGCCAGCCGTTCAAAATTTTCCGCCACGTGAATGTCGCCCTGCGCCCTCCATCCGACGAAAATCGGATACATCCGGCGGTAAAAGCCGTTGATAAACCACATGTCAAACAGCAGGTCGGGATGAACGAGGCCGTTTTTATGCAGCACACCTACCATCTCAAAAAAGCCGTACAGCGTCACAAAGTGGTTATAGCCTTCGCTGCCGCGCGGAAAGTGGCGCAAAAACGCGTCGTAATCCAGCCCCTCTTCCGCCAGCGAGGTGTCGAACCACTGTCTCGCGGCCCGCAGCCGTTCCGATTCAAACTGATCATACAATTTCAGAATAATGTCCGCATCCTTGTACGTAGGAATCAAGCGCCATCACCTCACAAAAAGCTGCAATTCGATTCCAGTATGTCCCAGTCCAGGTAAAATGACAAGCATTGGTTGATATTTTTCCACAAATGACCGGCATGTGAACAGCAAAATCCCCGTCTCGTCCGAGCACCGGGGCCTTGCTGATGAAAAAGTAAACAGGAGGCTACCCTATCGGGCCACCTCCTGCAGATGCCGCTGCGGCTGCGCGTTCTGCCGTATAATCGTTTCCAATTCATCGCGGGGCAACTCCCTGATGATGCGAATGAAATGATAGGCCAGTTCGGCGTCGAACTGCGTCCCCGCCCCGCGGCTGATCTCCTGCAGGGCCTCCTCCACCGGCAGTCCTTTGCGGTACGGCCTGTCCGCCACCATCGCGTCGAAGGCGTCAGAGATGGCCAGAATGCGGGCCATCAGCGGAATCTCTTCGCCAGCCAATCCGTCCGGATAACCCTTGCCGTCGATTCGCTCATGGTGCGAACGGATGGCCGGCAGCAGTTCGTGAAACATGCCCGCCTGCAGGATGATATCATATCCAATCACCGTGTGCTGCTTGATCTTGTCGTACTCCTCCGGTGTTAATTTTCCACGTTTGTTGAGAATCTGATCCTCAATGCCGATTTTGCCGATGTCGTGCAAAATCCCGCCAAAATACACCTCCGCCGCCTTCTCCTCCGACAGCCCGATCGCCCGGGCAATCTCCCGTCCCCAGTGAGCCACCCGCTGGGAATGGCCGCTCGTGTAATGGTCACGGGCATCGATGGAAGCAGCCATGGCGGTGAGGAACTTGTGATTGAAGGATTTGATCTCGTCCATTTTTTGAGCGAGTTTGTGAATGCTTTCATAATATTGCCGTAAGACGATACTAATAATGACAAAAGCCGCTACCAAAGGGATGAGTGCAAGTACTCCGTAGTGATCAACCAGTCTTGCTCCCATACCCCCTATTATCAAAAGCATAATGTAGGTAGCGGAACCGCGTGTCAACATGTTTTTCACAGCAGTCGTCCAGAGAACACCGCTGTAGAAAGCGATCAAAATGGCACATAGCAGAGTGTTTACAAGCCAATATGCAAGGATCAGCAACAGGTCGGAAATCGCCCAAGGAACATGAAGTGCTTGCAAGCAGGTATGCACCCAGCCAACAATCCAGACCGTCGACAGCATTTGACCCGCGTTGGCCATTGTACGAGCAACGGAAGATCGAAACAAGAACCCAAGGATGATAACCTCCAGCAAACAAGACCAAACGGCTACCCATTCTCCCCACAGTAAAAGGCCCGACAGGATCACGGCATTATTAAGCGTTAACGTCGCATCAGGCGTCCGGAACGGAGCAAACGAACAGATAATGGTAAGCAGTGTAAAAGCAACCAAAACAGGCAAGTGGCTTTTTGGCTCCCAATACGGCAGCGCCAACAAGACCATGAAAATAACTACCGCAGGAAAAACTGCATGGATAATCAGACGCTGCAACAGTTTATCACCTTGAGTGTTTACCTGCATAATTTTTTCCTTCTCTCAGCCTTATTAAAGATACCGGCTTACTCATAAGTCGCTGCACTAATAAGAAGGCTCCCAACATGATGAACAGATCACCGATGCTGATCACTCGAGGAATAATGAGAGGCTTGTAGATGGTGTCCGCTAGAAAAGGCAGGTTTGTATCCACAGTTAACGCAATGTGTTTGAAGTCTGTCCCATTCACCAGCGCATCAATGGGGTAAGACAATCGCTGCGCCTGCTCCAGATCAACCGGCATTTTCCCCATGTTCGCCCAAATGACCAACGCGTTTAACAACCAGCCAATCATGAATACACGCATATCCTCATGCTGACGGTTACTAAAGAAGAAATACAGCACAAACACATAGGATATGCTGACCAGCCACCCCGACCACTGGGGAACAAACTGTGACATGATTTGCAATCCAATACTGGCAATGAGACTCCACAATGCTGCAAACTTTGGCAACTCTTTTATCCGGCCGCCTCGGAAAAATCCAATCGCAAAAGAAAGAGCGACGACATCAAGCATGTAAGCCCCTCCCAACACAGTGAAAAAACACCACTAAAAAGCGGTGTTTTTCCGCGAACAACGCTATTATGTCTATTACCAAGACGTCCAGTTTGCAGAAGTTGCAGCAACAATACCGGCTACCAGCAGGACAGCAACGAACCATTTTTTCATTCCCATTCCCCCCTTTTCCATAGTGGAGAAAGCTGGTTTCGCTACTTGGGAAGACACAGGCCAAGCGACCACATACAGCCTGTGCCCGGCTTTCCTCTTTCCGTTCGAAAAGAGGGCGGATTCGCTACTGGCTCCGTACAGACCAAGCGACCAAATACAGTCTGTACCTCATCGCGCTTCCTACCTATATTTTACACGTTGATGACAAATTTCGGCAATGATAGATTCATAGTCTATTAGCTTCAATTTCCTGCTGGTAAGAAATTCCTATTACTCTCTGACAACATTACAACAAGGTTGCCAAGACTGCCTTCTGCGCGTGGAGACGATTTTCCGCCTGGTCAAAGATGACGGAGTGGGGACCGTCAATCACGCCGGACGACACTTCTTCTCCGCGGTGCGCAGGCAGGCAGTGCATGAACAGGTAAGCGGGATCGGCGTGTTGGACAAGCTGCTCGTTTACCTGATAGGATGCAAAATCCTTGAGGCGCTGCTCGTTTTCCGCTTCAAAGCCCATGCTGGTCCACACATCCGTGTAGATGACGTCGGCGCCGTGCACCGCTTCGACGGGATCGTGCGTGACGACCACCTGGCCGCCGCTGGCCTGTGCGTACGCGACAGCCTTGTTCACGATGGCTCCGTCCATCTCGTAGCCCGGCGGCGTGGCGACGCGCACGTCCAGACCCAGCAGTGCTGCCGCCAGCACGAGCGAGTTGGCGACGTTGTTGCCATCGCCCACATAGGCCAGTTTGACGCCCTGCAGTGTTCCCTTGTGCTCCCAGATCGTCAGCATGTCGGCCAGCGCCTGACACGGATGGAACTGGTCGGTCAGGCCGTTGATGATCGGAATGCTGGCGTGTTCGGCCAGCTCCTCCACCCTTGTGTGGGAAAACGTGCGGATCATGATGGCGTCGACGTAGCGGGACATCACCTTGGCCGTATCGCTGATCGGCTCGCCGCGTCCGAGCTGCAGTTCCTTGCCGCTCAAAAACATGCTCATGCCACCCAATTGGTACATGCCTACTTCAAAGGAAACGCGGGTGCGCGTCGACGATTTGTCGAAAATCATCCCCAGTGTCTTCCCATTGAGCGGTTGATACGGCTGACCGCTTTTTTGCCGCTGTTTGAGCTCGGCGGCAAACTGCAGGAGCCAGGTCAACTCTTCTGCGCTAAATTCATCGACGCGAAGCAAATCTTTTCCTTTACAACTGGCCAATTGCTCGCTTGCAAAGTGACCCAATATCTTCACAGGCTGCATGCCCTTCACCTCTATTCTCCGTAATGGATTCCACGTACAGCGCAAACGTCTCTACAGCAGTAAACAGCGGAACTCCCTGCTGGACCAGCCGGCTCCGCAGGGTAAAGCCGCTGCGTCCCCGCCGGTTCCCCTTGGTGGCAGTGATGAGCGAAAAAGCTACGACTTCCCTCTGCAGCAGCGCGGCCAGATCCTGTTCGTCCGCGACCACGTGCGTAACGGTAAAGCCGATTGCCCCCAGCCAGGCTGCCGTTCCCGCTGTGGCCGCCCAGACTGCGCCCTGTTCCTGCAGCTTCCGAATGACGGGCAGCACGCCGTCCGTCTTATCGGCATCGGCCAGGGAGAGGAAGCAGATCTGCCCCCTTTGCCACGGGCGGTGCACGCTGTCTTTAAAGGCGAACGCCTTGCGCGCCGCTTCCGGGAAGGAACGGCCCAGCCCCAGCACTTCCCCGGTCGATTTCATCTCCGGTCCCAGGGCCGGATCGACGCCGCTCAATTTCACGGTGGAAAAGACGGGTGCCTTGACGACGGCGAACGGAATGTCCGGCAGCAGCCCTGTCCCATAGCCCATGCCGGCCAGTTTTTCACCCAGTTGGGCGCGCACGGCCAGCTCCACCATGGGGATGCCGGTCACTTTGCTGGTAATCGGCACGGTCCGCGACGCGCGCGGGTTTACTTCCAGGACGTAGACCGTCTCGTCGTGAATCACGAACTGAATGTTGATCAGACCGACCGCCCCCATCTCGCGGGCGATCGCCTCTGTGTACCGTGCGATCGTCTGTTTGACACTATCGGACAGATCCGGCGCCGGGAAAAGCGCCACGCTGTCGCCCGAGTGGATGCCCGCCTTCTCCACATGCTGAAAAATGCCTGGGATGAGCACGGACTCGCCATCGCACACAGCGTCCACTTCTGCTTCCCGGCCGGGAACGAATTTGTCCACCAGGAGCGGGAAAAAGACCTGGCTGTCAGGGTGGTTGAGCCACTCCGCGATCGTGGCCGACAGCTCCTCGACGTTATGGGCGACCACCATGCCCTGACCGCCGATCACGTAGGACGGGCGCAGCAGCACCGGATAGCCGATCGTTGCCGCCACCTCCGCCGCTTCCTCCAGGGAAGACACCCCTTTGCCCGGGATGTGCGGTATCTCCAGCTTGCGCAGCATCGCGTAGAACCGTTCACGATCCTCCGCCCGTTCGATCGCATCCAGCGACGTGCCGAGCACGGTCAGGCCGGCCGCAGCCAGCTTGGCCGCCAGGTTGATCGCCGTCTGGCCGCCGAACTGGACCATGACGCCATCCACACCCTCACACTCCGCCACGTGCAGCACGTCCTCCACGTGCAGCGGCTCAAAATACAGATGGTTGGCCGTCTCGTAATCGGTGCTGACCGTCTCCGGGTTGTTGTTGACGACGACAGCGGCGATGCCCTTGGCCTGGAGCGCCTTGGCCGCGTGAACGGAGCAGTAGTCAAACTCGATCCCCTGTCCGATGCGGATCGGGCCGGAGCCGAGCACCAGCACTTTGCGCCCGGTCAGCTCCTCTACTTCGTCGTCCCCCTGCCAATCGGAGTAATAGTACGGCGTCTGCGCGTCAAACTCGGCCGCGCAGGTGTCCACGATCTTGTACGACGGCCGGATGCCGGCCTGATCCCGCAGCGCTTTGACTTCGGCCGTCGTGCGTCCGATCAGGGCGGCAATCGTCTCGTCCGCAAATCCGCGCCGCTTTGCTTCCGCCAGCAGCTCGGGGGCCAGCGTATCGCTCTGGGCCAACTGCTGCTCCAGCGCCACGATCCGGCCCACGCTGCGCAGGAAAAACGGATCGATGCCAGTCAGGGCGTGCAATTCGTCCTCGCTGAACCCTTGGCGGATCGCCTCAGCCAGTGCAAACAGGCGGACATCGGTCGCATCCCGCAGCAGCCCCGCCAGCTCGTCCCGGCTGCATGCAGCCAGCTCCGGACGGACGAGGTGGGTGCAGCCCTGCTCCAGCGAGCGGACCGCCTTGAGCAACGCCGCTTCCAGGTTGCGGGCAATCGACATCACTTCGCCGGTCGCCTTCATCTGCGTGCCCAACTGACGGTCGGCCAGCGGGAATTTGTCAAACGGCCAGCGAGGAATTTTCACCACGACGTAATCCAGCGTCGGCTCAAAGCTGGCGTATGTGTAACCGGTAATCGGGTTGAGCACTTCGTCCAGGTTGTAGCCCAGCGCCAGCTTGGCGGCGATCCGGGCGATCGGATAGCCCGTCGCTTTGGAAGCCAGCGCGCTGGAGCGGCTCACCCGCGGGTTCACTTCGATCAGATAGTAGCGATCCGACTTCGGATCAAGCGCAAACTGGATGTTGCAGCCGCCGACTACACCCAGCGCGCGGATGACCTTGGTGGAGACGCTGCGCAGCATCTGGTACTGCCGGTCGGTCAGCGTCTGCGACGGGGCGACGACGATGCTGTCCCCCGTGTGGATGCCCACCGGGTCCAGATTTTCCATGTTACAAACGATGATGCAGGTATCGTTCGCGTCCCGCATCACTTCATACTCGATTTCCTTCCAGCCCTTGACGCTGCGCTCGATCAGCACCTGGCCGATCGGGCTGGCAGCGATGCCTTGAGCCGCCACCGTGCGCAGTGACTGTTCGTCTTCGGCGATGCCGCCCCCGGCGCCCCCCAGTGTATAGGCGGGGCGCACGATGACCGGATACCCGATTGAATCGGCAAACGCGACGGCCGCTTCCACCGACTCCACGGTCGTGCTCTCAGGCACCGGTTCGCCGATTTGCTTCATCAACTGCTTGAACAGCTCCCGGTCTTCCCCGTTCTGGATGGCGGACAGCGGCGTGCCCAACAGTTCCACCCCGTATTGGGCGAGCACTCCCGCTTCGGCCAGGGCGACCGCCAGATTGAGCCCTGTCTGACCGCCCAGGGTGGGCAGGAGACCGTCGGGCCGCTCTTTGGCGATGATCGCCGTCAGGGACTCTACCGTGAGCGGCTCCAGATACACTTTGTCAGCTACGTGTTCGTCCGTCATGATCGTGGCCGGGTTGTTGTTCACCAACACGACCTGCACCCCGGCTTCTTTCAACGAGAGGCAGGCCTGCGCCCCGGCGTAGTCAAATTCCGCCGCCTGGCCGATGACAATCGGCCCCGACCCGATGACCAATACTTTGTGAATGTGCGGCAATTTAGGCATATCTCTTCGCTCCCACTACGCGCATCGACTGCAGGAATTGGTAAAAAACGTGCGTTGTGTCGTTTGGACCCGGATGCGCTTCCGGGTGAAACTGTACGCTCATGATCGGCAGAGAGGTGTGGCTCAGCCCTTCCACCGACCGGTCGTTGACATTGCGGTACGTCACGGTCAACAGCCGTTTGTCCAGGGTTTCTTCCCTCACCACGTACCCGTGGTTTTGCGAGGTCATGTAGACTTTCCCGGTGGCCAGTTCCTTGACCGGATGATTGCTCCCCCGGTGTCCGTAAGTCAGCTTTTCCGTCTTGGCGCCAAACATCAGCGCCAGCACCTGGTGTCCCAGGCAGATGCCCAGCGTCGGATACTGTTCCGCCGCCTTCCGCCACTCGCCGCAGTAGGCGAGCAGGTCGGCCGGGTCGCCGGGCCCGTTGGAAAAGAGCAGGCCGTCCGGCTGCAGCGCCTGAATCTGTGAAAACGGGGTGTCAAACGGCACAACCGTCACGCGGCAGCCCAGTTCCAACAGCGATTCCAAAATCGACTGTTTCATGCCCAGATCGATGATCACCACGTGTTCCTGATTGCCGGGGTAGCGCTGAATGTGACGGCTGGAGACGTCGGCGACCAGCGATTTTTTCCGATGCGCGGAGCCAAGCGCCGCCACCTCCTCCACGCTCAACGGCCGGTCAGCAATCGCACCGTACAGCGGACCCGACTGACGCACCCGCTTGGTGATCGTCCGCGTATCGATCCCGGCCAGGATCGGGAAGCCAAACGCCTCCGCAGCTTCCGACAGCGTGCGGCGGGATTGGTAGTGGCTCGGCGCACTGCACAGCTCGCTGACGACCATTCCCGCCAGGGCGGGCTTTGCCGCTTCGTAATCGGTGTCGTTTATCCCGTAATTACCGATCAGCGGATACGTAAAGGTGACGATCTGCCCCGCAAAGGACGGATCGGTCATCACTTCCTGGTATCCCGTCATCCCTGTATGAAAAACCACTTCGCCATATCCTGTGAGCGGAGCGCCGTACAGCGTCCCGGCAAATACTTCTCCGCTCTCCAGTGTCAAATATCCCGGGCCCAACCCTTTTCTCTCTCCATTCATCTATGAAAGCCACTCCTCTCCAAAGGGCACTCTCTCACGAAAATTTATGCAACGTCATGTATTAATATACATTTTGAATTATAAAAATGCAACGAGTTTTTTCAACGGGATCTGAAAGCCGCGTTCCGACTCGCTGCATGGATGTGCCCGATTCCCCTGCATCAGCGGCCAAGCCGGGTCACACTGCCGTTCCGCTCACACTGCCTTTCCCTGTCGGCCGTGTCCCCGGCATTGGAGCGCTTTTTTCTTACAAGTTCTCCATCGCCTCGCCGATCACCTCGATCACCCGGTTCACTTCTTCCTCAGTTGTGACAAACGAGGGCAGCAGGCGGACGACCTGAGGACCGGCCAGCAGGACGAGTACGCCTTTTTCCCGGGCGTAATCGACGATGGACGACGCCGGCACCGTCACTTCCACGCCCAAGAGCAGTCCTTTGCCGCGCACGGCCAATACTTTGCCCGGATATTCTGCCCGCAATTTTTCCAGTCCGCTTACCAGCTGCCGATGCAGGATGCCTACGCGGTTCAGCACGTGCTCCTCTTCCATCGTCTCCAGCGTGGCGATGGCAGCGGTCATCGCCAGCGGGTTGCCGCCAAATGTGGTGCCGTGGGTGCCGGGGGCAAACGCCTCGGCCGCCGCTTCGGTCGCCACCACCGCGCCGATCGGGAACCCATTGCCCAGCGCTTTGGCCAGCGAGATCACGTCCGGCTTGATCCCGTACTGCTGGAAGGCAAACCAGGTGCCCGTGCGTCCAATGCCGGTCTGGATTTCATCGATCAGCAGCAGCAGACCGTGTTCGTCGCACAGTTGGCGCAATCCCTTTACAAACGGCTCCTCTGCCGGATGTACGCCCCCTTCCCCCTGCACCAGTTCGAGCATGATGGCGCAGGTCTTCTCCGTAACGGCGGCGCGCACCGCTTCCAAATCGTTGTAGGGCACGGTGACAAACCCGTCCGGCAGGGGGCCGAATCCGTCTTTCACCTTGTCCTGCCCCGTGGCTGTCAGGGTAGCCAGCGTTCGCCCGTGGAACGACTGCTGAAACGTAATGATCTCATATCGTCCGGTGCCTTGCACTTTTTGGGCGTAACGCCGGGCCAGCTTGATCATTCCCTCGTTGGCTTCCGCGCCGCTGTTGCAGAAAAACGCGCGGTCGAGGCCGGACAGGCCGCACAGCTTCTGTGCCAGCACCTCCTGCTGGGGAACGTGCATCAGATTGGAGCAGTGCCACAACGTGTCCAGCTGTTCGTGCAGCCGTTTCGTCACTTTGGGGTGTACGTGTCCCAGCGAGGTGACGGCGATTCCCGAGACAAAGTCGAGATACTCGTTGCCCTGATCGTCCCAAACGCGGTTTCCCTCTCCCTTGACCAGCCGGATCGGCCATTTTGAATAAGTATTCATCAAATGCATAGGGGCAGCCATTGTGCTCATGTTACAATGCCTCCTTGTTTACGCTCCTTGATAGGGGGGAGTGCTGTACGCGGTGTCCACATTACGCGCCTTTGGGGACGCCTGCCTGGATCACGGTTCCCGCCGATTGCCCGGCGCATACCGACCGCAATTCCTCCGCCGTTCCCCGGCAGATGACGACCCGGGGCACGCCTTGCGAGAGGGCGTCCAGCGCGGCCTGTACTTTCGGAATCATCCCGCCGGTAATCACCCCGTCGGCAATCATCTGGCCGATCTCTTCCGCGTCCGTCTGTGCCACCAGCGTCTTGGTGCCGTCCTGACCGGGGCGCAGGATGCCCGGCACGTCGGTCACCATTACCAGACGCTCCGCCGCCAGGGCGGCAGCGATCGCCCCCGCCGCCACGTCTGCATTTACGTTGTACGTCTCCGCGCCGTCTGCGCTTACGGCCAGCGGCGCAATCACCGGCACGTAGCCGCGTTGGAGGATGGCGGTCGGAATGGATGTGTCCACCCCTTTCACCTCGCCGACCTGGCCAAGCGGTTTTGCCGTCCGCTCTGCCGTCAGCATTGCGCCGTCAATCCCGCTGACGCCCCACGCCCTGGCTCCCGCCTGCGTCAGCCTGCGAACCAGCCGCTTGTTGATCTGTCCGCACAATACCATCTCCACCACCTGCAGCGTCTCTTCGCAGGTGACGCGCAATCCGTCCACAAACGCGGGCGTAATGGACAGTTTCTCCAGCATGCCGTTGATTGCCGGACCGCCGCCGTGCACGATCACAATCTGCCGTCCGGCCTGCTGCAGTTCGGCGATCGCCTGGAAAAACGCGTCGGGCAGCTGATCCATGGTGCTGCCTCCGCACTTGATGACCACTGCGTCTTGCATGTCACATCCTCCTCTACGGAAACAGCGGCACCAGCGGCAATCCTGTCGCCTCCGGCCAGCCGAACATCAGGTTCATGTTTTGGACTGCCTGACCTGCCGCTCCTTTGACCATGTTGTCGATCACGGAAAGCACGATGACCCGCCCCGTCCGCTCATCCACATGGACGGAGATATCGCAATAGTTCGAACCGTACACCTCTTTGGTCCGCGGATGGCTCCCCGGTTTTCGCAGCCTTACAAATGGCTTGCCTTCATACGCCGACCGGTAGAGCTGATGCACCTCGTCTGTTGTCACCGCCCGCTCCAACTGGCCGTAGGCAGTGACGAGTATTCCCCGCGTCATCGGCACCAGATGGGGCGTAAACTGGACCACATGCTCCACGCCGCCCTTTTTGCTCAACTCTTGTTCAATCTCCGGCGTGTGCTGATGCTGGGCCACCTTGTACGCATGAATGCTGTCGTTGATCTCGCTGAAATGAACGCCCAGGGAGACGCCGCGACCTGCTCCCGACACCCCTGACTTGGCATCTACAATCCAACTGCGGGGGTTGACCCAGCCGCTTTGTGCCAACGGAATCAGCGCCAAGAGCGCCGCCGTCGGATAGCAGCCCGGATTGGCCACCAACTGTGCGCCGGCCACCTGCGCCGCGTTCCACTCCGCCAGGCCGTACACCGCCCGATCCAGCCACTCACCGGGAGCGGGCTCTCGTTTGTACCACTGCCGGTACACCTCCCCGCTCTCCAGGCGAAAATCGCCCGACAAATCGATCACCCTGGCGCCGCGCTTGAGCAGTTCCGGCGACAGTTCCGCGCTGACGCCGGCCGGCGTGGCCAGAAACACCACGTCGTTTGCGGCGCTCATTTGCTCCGCGTCTATCGCCGACAGCTGGGGCAAGGAAACATGCTGCACATGGGGAAGAACGCTGTCCAGCGCTTCTCCCTCCGCCGAACTGGAATACAGATTAGCCACCTGCACGTGGGGATGGCCGGCAAGCAGACGGATCAACTCCACCCCGCTGTAACCGGTCGCCCCGACAATCCCGACCCGAATCATGGTTCTCTCCCTCTTTTGCATTTTTATACATGAATCATAATAAAAATTCAATCGGATGGCAACCCTTCTCCCCAAAAATCAAGCCCCTGCTTGCAGCTTCCGCCTTCTGCCCCGCAGCCGACGCTCCTTGTATCCGTTGTCAAAAAAGAAAACGCCCGGCGATTTGCCGGACGCTTTACGTACCTGCTATTTCTTGTCGGCCAGCCAGGACGCGACGTTTTCAGCATCATCGTTCTTGACCAGTCCGCCTGGCATGCCGCCCTTCCCGTTCTTGAGGATTTCCAGGATTTGTTCCCGGGTGTATTTGCCGCCTACCTGTGTCAGGTTGGGGCCGACTGCCCCCTCAAGATTTTGACCGTGGCAGCTTGCACAGTTGTTTTTATACAACGTTTCAGCTGCCGCAGCATCGTAATTGCCCGATGGAGCGGGTGATTCCGTATCGGGTTGCTGCCCGGCGGGCGGTTCTGCTTGATTGCCGCCAGAAGCACAGGCACCTGCGAAGAATACGAGCGCGATGAAAAGGATGGCAAACGGGAAACGCTTCATGCTGTTCCCTCCTTTGTATGAGTATTCTTCGCTAAGTATTCCTCCGCTCGAAACAAATCATTCTTCCGCTCCGGAGAATCCGTCTAGGTCAGCGGAAATTCCAGCGGGCTCCACTCCCGCAGTTCCAGCGTTCGGGCGCCCTCCTTCACGACCGGATCGGCTTCTGCCAGAAGGCGCGCTTCCTCGGGTGATTCCGCTTTGTAGATGACCATTCCGCCTCGCTTGTCCGTAAACGGTCCGGCCATGACCACTTTCCCCTGCTTGTACAGGTCATTGAGGTAGCTCAGGTGGGCCGGGCGAAACTTGGTGTTCAATTCCTGGTCAACAATCGTCAGTATGGCAACGTACAGCATGACGTCCTCTCCTTTGACAAACAGTATGTTACTGGAAGTATAGCACAATTTCGACAACTGATTCGATCGTTTCGTCCAACTGCCCCAGACACAAATCAGGCTCTCGCCGATGCTCCGTCGCCTAGACCTTGTGGTCAAACGAGGAGAGATCAGCGAGAGCCTGTGTTTTCTAGGATTCATCCGTGTTTGCGACGGCAGAACCGATTACCGCCGTACCGGACAGTCCGTTATTGATTAGCATACCGCCGCTTGCCGCCTATCGCTTGATTTGCGAACGCAGATAGGCGTCGATAAACGGATCAATCTCCCCGTCCATTACCGCCTGTACATTGCCGACCTCCACGTTGGTGCGGTGGTCTTTCACCAGGCTGTACGGGTGGAAGACGTACGAACGGATCTGGCTTCCCCAGGCGATGTCTTTCTGCTCGCCCTGGATGGCCTGCAGCGTTTTTTCCTGCTCTTCCCGCTTCAGCTCAAACAGACGGGCTGCCAGCATTTTCATCGCTCGTTCCCGGTTTTTGATCTGGGAACGCTCCGACTGGCAGGTGACGACGATCCCCGTCGGCAGGTGCGTGATGCGAACGGCGGAATCAGTCGTGTTGATGTGCTGACCGCCGGCGCCGCTGGAGCGGTAGGTATCGATTTTCAAGTCCTCGGAACGAATCTCCACATCGGTGTCTTCTTCAATCTCCGGCAGCACGTTGCAGGAGACAAACGAGGTGTGGCGTCGGCCCGAGGCGTCAAACGGGGAAATCCGCACGAGGCGGTGCACCCCTTTTTCCGATTTCAGGTAACCGTAGGCGTTGTGCCCCTTGATCAGCAGGGTGACGCTCTTGATGCCGGCCTCGTCGCCCGGCAGGTAGTCCAGCGTCTCCACCTTGAACCCTTTGGACTCCGCCCAGCGGGTGTACATGCGCAGCAGCATCGACGCCCAATCCTGGGACTCGGTGCCGCCCGCGCCCGGGTGCAGTTCCAGAATCGCGTTGTTCTTGTCGTATTGGTCGCTGAGCAGCAGCTCCAGCTCAAAGCTCTCAAATTCTTTTTTCAGCGCCTGGACACTCTCGTACAAGTCCTGGATCATCGATTCGTCGCCTTCTTCGATGACCAGTTCCAGCATTACCTGCAGGTCCTCGTACTGGGCGTCCAGTTTGGCCATGGTTTCCACCAGGCCTTTGAGCGCATTCAATTCGCTGATGGTTTTTTGTGCGGCCTCGTTGTTATCCCAGAAGTCGGGAGCGAGCATCCGCTCTTCCAGTTCGCCGATACGTTCCTGTTTCGCAGGGAGGTCAAAGAGACCCCCTGATATCCGCTAATCGCTTAGCCATGCTGGACATCTCTTGCTTGACGTCCGCAATATCGATCAATGCCATGTGCGAATCACCTTCTCTTCCTTGTGCTATGTTACATTGTACCGCAAATTGGCGGATTCGCAACCGGACAGCATCGATTCGGGCACAGCAGAAGCATCAGCACAGCGTTAGCGGCTCAGACGCAGGTGGGGAGGGTGCCGATCGGATGTCCTGCGGTGTGTTTCCCATGTCCCCTGCATATGCCTGTACGAGCACTTCTCCAATGAACGGCACCGCCCACCTGGCCGCTGCTTCCTGGTGGAGTTCCGCCTGTGGCGCTTGTCTTCCTGCAACCTCACTCCCCGCTGCACCGCTGTGTCGGTCGTGCGTCCCGATTCGGGCGACACCCGCTCCGTCCGGTATGACGCATCCGGCCGGCGCCGCTTTTGACCAATTGGGCTCGGGAATTTCTCGCGTCAGCCTTTCATCGAGATAGACGACGTCCCTCGCGGCAAACACCACCTCCAGCTCTCTCTCGCCCTCGTCGGGTTCCGGCTTGTCCATATGTATCGGCCGGTCGGCAAGCAAATAGGCCGGTTTCTGCTGGTGACCTGCCTGTACCGCATCCAGCGTGGCCGCAATACGCTCCAACATTAATTTTGCTTGTATGCCCATCACGTTACTCGACGTTCTCATGGTTCATTCCCCCGCCTCTCGTGTGATTGATTTCCAGTGCAAGTTGGTGTACTTACGATTGTATTCATTTTGCCTGGTTTTTCCACGAGAATCGTTCGATGCCTTTTTCCAGTGTTAGACAAAACCGCCAAGTCTCTTCCGCCAGTCGCACCAAAAACGGGCGAATGCTGTCTAGCCTAAGGGAGACGGGGAGAAAAAAACTGCTCCTCCCGACACGGGAAGAGCAGTTTTGCAAGCTGCGTACTTTATAGGTTTTTAATGGCCTCGCTTCATCTGGCGGCGGCGCTCCTGTTCTTCCGCGCGGCGCTGGGCGCGGTTTTTCGGTTCCGCCTCACTCGCGGGGCGCTCCGATGGACCGGACGTTTGCAGCTGGGCCGGATCGACCGCCTGGCCGCGCACCACTTCCTGACGCTCCAGATTTTGGCTGACCTCCGCCTTCATGATGTACATCGCCACTTCTTCCTCGATGGCGGCAATCATGTTCTGGAACATCTGGTATCCTTCAAACTGGTACTCGCGCAGCGGATCGTTTTGGCCGTACGCGCGCAGGTGAATGCCCTGACGCAGCTGCTCCATCGCGTCGATGTGGTCCATCCACTTGCTGTCCACGGCACGCAGCACGACCACTTTCTCAAACTCGTTCATCAACTCGCCGATTTCCGCTTTGCGCTTCTCAAACTGCTTCGCCACTTCTTCTTTCAACAGCTCGGCAATTTCCTCGGCCTCTTTGCCCTTCAGCATGGAGACAGTAATCGTCTCGTTGTGCAGGAAGGTGTTGTTGGCCACTTCAACCAGTCCTTGCAGGTTCCAGTCTTCGGGCACCTCTTCCTGCGGGCAGTAGGCCTCCACGTTGCGGTCGACGACGCTGTAAATCATCTTGAGCACAACTTCGTCCAGATTGTCCTGCTCCAGGATCTCGCGGCGCTGCTTGTAGATGACGGCGCGCTGCTGGTTCATCACGTCGTCGTACTGGAGCACCACTTTCCGCGCGTCGAAGTTGGCCCCCTCCACCCGTTTCTGGGCGGACTCGACGGCACGCGTCACCAGACGGCTCTCGATCGGCATGTCTTCCTCCATGCCGAGGCGTTCCATCATGTTCATGATGTTGTCCGCACCAAAGCGGCGCATCAGCTCATCCTGCAGGGAGAGGAAGAACTGGGAGGAACCCGGGTCCCCCTGACGACCGGCACGGCCGCGCAACTGGTTGTCAATCCGACGGCTCTCATGCCGCTCGGTGCCGATGATGTGCAGGCCGCCCAGCTCCGCCACGCCTTCACCCAACTGGATGTCGGTACCGCGGCCCGCCATGTTGGTGGCGATGGTGACAGCACCGTACTGGCCGGCACGGGCGACGATCTCCGCCTCGCGAGCGTGGTGCTTGGCGTTCAGGACGTTGTGCGGCACGCCTTTTTGCTTCAGCATTTGCGAAAGGCGCTCCGAGTTTTCGATCGAGATGGTCCCGACAAGCACGGGCTGCCCCTTCTTGTGCCGCTCGACGATGTCGTTGACGACGGCGCGGTACTTGGCCGCTTCCGTTTTGTAGATCAGGTCGGGCAGGTCTTTGCGGATGACCGGCTTGTTGGTCGGAATTACCACGACGTCCAGACCGTAAATTTTCTTGAACTCTTCTTCCTCTGTCTTGGCCGTACCGGTCATGCCGGACAGCTTCTCGTACATCCGGAAGTAGTTTTGCAGCGTGATCGTCGCCAGCGTCATGCTTTCGCTCTGGACGCGCAGTCCTTCCTTCGCCTCGATCGCCTGGTGCAGACCATCGCTGTAGCGGCGGCCCACCATCAGACGGCCGGTGAATTCGTCGACGATCACCACTTCGCCGTCCTGCACCACGTAATCCACGTCCCGTTTGAACAGGACTTGCGCTTTGAGCGCAATGTTGATATGGTGGTTCAGGGTCATGTGGGCGGTGTCGTACAGGTTCTCGATGTTGAACGCCTGCTCCACCTTGGCCACACCCTCGTCGGTCAGGGTGACGATTTTCAGCTTTTCATCAACGGTGAAGTCCTTTTCCGGCTCCAGCCGCTTTACAAAATGAGCACAGATGTAGTACAGCTCCGTGGAACGGTTGGCCGCCCCGGAGATGATCAGCGGCGTCCGCGCTTCGTCGATGAGGATGCTGTCCACCTCGTCGATGATGGCAAAGAACAGAGGGCGCTGCACCATTTGTTCCTTGTAGAGCACCATGTTGTCACGCAGGTAGTCAAAGCCGAATTCATTGTTGGTGCCGTACGTGATGTCGCAGTTGTAGGCGGCCCGTTTTTCCTCGGCGCTCATCCCGGCCTTGTTCAAACCGACGGACAAACCGAGGAAGTTGTACAGCTTGCCCATGATGGTCGCATCGCGCTCCGCCAGGTATTCGTTGACGGTAACCACGTGCACGCCCTTGCCCAGGAGCGCGTTCAGGTACGTCGCCAGCGTCGCCACGAGCGTCTTCCCTTCACCGGTCTTCATCTCGGCGATGCGGCCTTCCTGCAGCACCATACCGCCGATCAACTGTACGTCAAAATGGCGCATGCCGAGAACGCGCTTGGAGGCCTCACGCACCACGGCAAACGCTTCGTTGAGTATATCGTCCAGCGTCTCTCCTTGAGCCAGGCGGTTTTTGAACTCCGTCGTCTTCTCCCGCAGTTGCTCGTCGGTCAACGCCGAAATGCTCGGTTCCAGCGCGTTGATCTTTTCCACGCGTTTAAACATCTTTTTGATTTCGCGTTCGTTGCTGTCGCCAAATATCTTCTTTACGAGTCCTAACATAAGGACACCCCTTCCTAATGGCAAAGCTACTTCCAACTACCTTTCTTGTGCAGCCATCTCCAGGTCCCTGCAGGGGAGTCTTCTCCCACACGTTCCTAGCGAAAAAAGAATTTCTACTATTTATGTTCTCTAAAAAGCTATTTTATCAAATTACAACATGTGGATACAAGTAAAGGGGAGTTGCCAGAAGAAAGCAACTCCCCTTGGAGTTTATTTTTTGTCTCGTCATTTCGGCTCGATCAGCCCGTAGCGTCCGTCGTTGCGGCGGTACACCACGTTGACGTTATTGGTCTCACTGTTTTGAAAGACGAAAAAGTTGTGACCCAGCATATCCATTTGCAGGACCGCTTCATACGCATCCATCGGTTTCAAATCAAACCGTTTGGTGCGAACGATGTCGATCTCCACGTCATCTTCTTCGTCCTCAGTCAAGACAGCGATGGATTCATTATCACGAAGGAGGGCTTTATTATTGGTATCAACGCGCAGCTTACGCATCAGTTTGGTTTTATGTTTACGGATTTGACGTTCCAGCTTTTCGGCCACCAGGTCGATGGCAGCGTACATGTCTTCATGGGTTTCTTCCGCCCGGATAATCACTCCGCCCAGCGGAATGGTTACCTCGATGGTGGCTTCGTTCCGCAGTACCCTCAAGGTGACTTGCGCTTCAGCAGGCTGCGGAGTTTCAAAGTATTTTTCAAGACGGCCGACTTTCTTTACCACATACTCACGAAGTGCTGCGGTGACTTCCATGTTTTCTCCACGAATATTAAATTTCATGGTTCCAACCTCCTTCCGTCTTTACCTATGTTTATTCCGTACACATCGATAAAATCCTCCCTGCCGGCTTCAAAAAACCTTTACAAATCTTTTACATTACGACAAACCCCGACAAAGTTTTCTTCCAACAATTTCTAATAAGAAGGACGAACCGATGCGCCCGCTGGTCCGCCGCGGCGACGACTATCTCGATCTGCGGCAGCACCGCACCCTGCACATACAGTCCATTATCGCGTAACAATAAATAATCCCCCTGTCCTTGAACCAGGGGGATTCGCTTTCCCGTCAGGTAAGCGTTTGCAATTGGCGATTAGCGCTTCACAACGTTAGCCGCCTGCGGGCCGCGGTCGCCGTCAACGATGTCAAACTCGACGGATTCGCCTTCTTCCAGCGTCCGGAAACCGTCAGCTTGGATCGCCGTGTAATGCACGAATACGTCGCCGCCGTCCTCCCGCTCAATAAATCCGTACCCCTTTTCTGCGTTGAACCACTTTACCTTGCCATGCATCGAATAAAACAACCCTTTCTGTTGTAAAAACTTGGGATTGGCCATCCCTTGTGAATGACTATATCACCCGGAGAGACCAGAGTCAAATTCCCCCTTATTTGGGGGAATATTTCTTCTCCAGTCCCCTCACGACGACCCGCGACAGGAACAGGGTGAGCACCAGGTACACAGCCGCCTCTGTCAGGTACGGGGGATACCGCTCAAAAGTGTTTTTGGCCACGTTCATCGCCGCGTAGTTGAGCTCCGGGGTGGCGATGACCGCCGTCAGCGAAGAATCCTTCAACAGGGCGATAAACTCGTTGCCCAGCGCCGGCAGCATGCGGGTAAACGCTTGCGGAATGATGATCAGCCGCATTGCCATGCCCTTGGTCATGCCGAGCGAACGGGCCGCTTCCATCTGCCCCGGATCAATGGACTGAATGCCCGCGCGGAAAATTTCCGCGATATAGGCGGCGGCGTTCAGAGACAGGGCGATAAAGCCGGAGTAGATCGCTTCCGGGCTGCTTTCTCCCGGAAAAAGGCTTCCCAGATTGAAGGAATGACGGCAAAGTGGATCAACAGGATCTGCACCAGCATCGGTGTGCCGCGAAACACCTCCACGTAAACCGCACTGGGAATGCGCAGCAGCTTGTTTTTCGACAGCTTCCCCAGACAGAGAAACAGTCCCAGCAAGGTCCCGACCACCGTCGCGACGGTGGTGAGCAGGATGGTGTTCACGATCCCGCGCAGAAACAGCTCCCGGTACTCGTAGATGACACTCCAATCCAGAGGGATTCCTCCTTTCACATGATGCGTTCCGCCGGATGGAAACAGCAACGGGTACGCCAGTGGACGACGTACCCGGCCGGTTGCGCTGTTTACTCGTTACCGAAGTACTGGTTGTAGATTTCCTGCAATTTTCCGTTTTCCTTAATCTTTTTCAGGCCCTCGTTGATCTTGTTCAACAGCTCTGTATTGCCCTTTTTCACAATGATGCCGTAATACTCTTTTTCAAAGGAATCGTCCTTGATCATCTTGAACTTCTTGTCCTTGAATTTCTTGACGTAGTACTTGATCATGCCGTCGTCGCCCACTACGGCGTCGACCCGTCCGTTGTAAAAGTCGTCGATCGCGGACGGCATGTCGTCGTAGCCTTTCAGCCCTTCATAGGTGTTTCCGAACGCCTTTTGCACGACAAATTCGCCCGTCGTCGCCGCCTGCACGCCGATCTTCTTGCCTTTCAGGTCGGCCAGCTTGGTAACCGGAGAGTTCTCCGGCACGAGAATCAGCTGGTTGGCTTCAAAATAGGGTTCAGAAAAATCGTACTTTTGTTTGCGGTCTTCGCGAATCGTGATCGACGAAATCCCGATGTCCACGGTCCCCCTGTCCAGTCCGTCAAAGAGCGGGTCCCATCCTGTGTTTTTCCATTCGATCTTGAATCCGGCGGCTTCCGCGATGGCATTCATCACGTCAATGTCGTGACCGCTAATCTTGTCCGCCTCCATCATTTGAAACGGCGGATACGCTGCGTCGGTACCGACCACATACACTTTTTCCGACGCACCGCCGCCCCCCGAGGAACTGCTACCGCTTGCAGCCTGCTTGTCACCCGCACCACAGGCAGTTACCAAGAGACCGACCCCAACCGTCAGCATCAACGACAACAACCATTTGCTTCCGCGTCTCATGTTTGAATAACCCCCTCGTCTGTATCTCTCTGCCTTGTTTTTCCCCAGCGCTGTCCACACCGAGATAACGGTCACTTCGCGTTCTCCACAAAGTTGTCCACATTATCCACAGACGGTTGTGCACAAGCTGGGAATAACTCCCCCCGCCCCGCGTCCCTGCTGCCCTCGGTGCCTGGGACAGGAAAAACGAGGTTCGTTTTTTAAGAAATCCGAAAAATGAAAAAAGGATTCCTGTCAGAGATAGTTCTCTCTGACTATACGGGAATCCTTCCGAAAAAAGCATTTTTATTGACAGAAAAATTTGAACTGTTATTCCTTTTCGACCAGGATGAGCAAATCCACGCCGCGGTTGCGAGAGCCGTTCCCTGTGTCGGTCGTGTCCACCTGCGCGGCGAGTTCCTCCCACCCCGCCACGGAAAAGCGGGAGGCCGGCAGATCGTGGGTCTCCACCAGTTCACGCATCACGGCAAGCGCCCGCGCCGAAGACAGCTCCCAGTCGGAGCGGTACGGGCTTGAGGCGACAGGGAGATCGTCCGTGCAGCTTTCAATCCGGACGCGGTACGAATAGTGGCGCAAGACTTGGGCCACGACGTCCACCATTTGTCTTCCCTCGTCCCTCAGCTCGGCGGAGCCGCGGCCGAACAAGCTCGTTTCCGGCAGGCGCACTCGCAGCCCGTCCCCGGTCTCTGTGAAATCGACTTGCTTCCCCCGCAGCGCGGAGGCGAGCTGCGTACGGATGCGCTCCATGTCACGCTTGGCCGCATCGGCTGCCGCTGACGTCGCATCCGGGCGGGGAGGGCTCTCTTCCGCGCTCTTCCCCTCCACTGCAGCTGCCAACGCTTCCCGCCTGGCTTCCAGTTGGTGAATCTCCCGCTCCAGCTCCAGCTTTTGCAGATTCAGCAGGTCGAGGCTTTCGTGCACCTGTTTCAAGCTGGCCTGCTGCCGCTCCACTTCGTCCATCTGCACCTTGATCTTGGCCGCGTGGGCCGCCGCGATGATCACGACGATCACAAACAGCAGGGTAAACAAGTCGCTGTAGCTGATCAGCCAGCTCTTTTCCAGTTCCTTTTCGTCGTACAGCCGGTCGTCATGCATGGCGATCCTGCCTTTCGATCGTTCCTCTGACGCTGCCCGGCTGCTTGATCAGCACCAGCTTGCGGTCCCCGGGCAGGAACGAATTCAGTTTTTCAAACAGCAGACGCGGCGTCTCCATCCGCTGTAGCCCGACGCACCCTTCGATGTACAGCCGCTTTTCGAACATCTCCTGGTCGTGGATGTCCATCAGCCGGTAGTAGCACGGCAAGGCAATCAGGTTGGCCAGCAGCGCCCCGTACAGCGTCGCCACCACCGCCGAGCTGAGACTGTACCCGGTCGTGGTAAAGTCGGAAAGCGTCTTCAGCACCCCCGTCATCCCCACAAGCGTTCCCACCAGTCCCATGCCCGGCGCCAGCAGACTGATCAATCGGAAGAAGCCCGCCGCCTGCTGGTACCGATACTGTTCCCCTTTCAGCTCGTTTTCCAGTATCATGCGCAGTTCATCCTCCGGCACGCCTTCAATCGCCAGCAAGCTGCCGCGGCGGACGAACGCATCCTGCTCGTTCTCCAGTTCTTTTTCCAACGCCAGATGCCCCCGTTCCTTCTGCACCAAGGCATAGTAGTAGAATCGTTTGATCGTCTCTTCCACGTTTCCCTCCCGGCCATGCATCAGAAGCCGGATCAAGGAGCGCAGTTCCAGGTGCCTGCGCTTGATCGCATAGGCGATCAGCACGGCCAGCGCCACCAGCTCAATCGCCGTCATGTTCAGCAGATCGGCTGCGCTGCCGTTGAGGTAGATCGCGTGCACAAACATAAGCAAGACTGCTCCCACCAGCAGGAGCGAGCGATGTTTTGTCGACAAGAGGTGTCACCATCCCGTTGAAGTAGTTCTGTTACGTGTATCGGTTAATCGCCCGTGGTTGATGAATGATAGTGAAGCGATGGGTACGTGCGAGATGCTTTTTTTCTAATCCGACGCAAGCAAAATGCCGATACCTGAAATAGTTCCCCATGTTTGTCCCATGAACCTGTACGGAAGAAGGTGACCGATCGTGAACATGGTCCAATTGAAGCAAGCCATAGCCATCAGTCTGACGAAACAGGTGCAGTCCACCGCCCAGGCGTTGGCGTCCACAATGTTGGAGGACTTTGCCAAAACCCAGCAAACCATCCAGCAGGCGGCACAAGCTCCGCATCCGTCGCTGGGAAGAGTGCTTGACGTACGGGTTTAACCCGGGACATGGCAGGCTGTCGGTCAGCCTGCTTGTTTTTTGTATACACGGAAAAGGCCGCTGATCAACAGTCAGCAGCCTTTTCCATCTACCATTGCGTTAGTCACTTCACTCAAGGGTTTTATTACCATGGGTTATATATCGAAAGACTGAAGTGATAAACGTCACGATCACTTACATTTTCTATTTTTCTGGCCAACAATGGTTGGGAAGCGTCGTATATGCCCTCATAGAATTCAATATTTACAATGTCGTAATAATGTGTTGCCAGCGGCAAATAGTAGACGTGCTCCCCTATCGCAGGCGGCAAGATCATTTGAAAGGCGAAGCGCCCGTTGTCGTCTGTGATGAATTCCATCTGTTTGACGCCTTCCACATTGAGATGGCCAAGGAAACGGAAGGTCATCTTTTCATGGGGCAACGGATTTCCGCTGTGATCAGTAACAGTGCCTTCAAACGTTACCGGCACAGAATTGTCCACACGCCACTTGTTTCCGTATCCATAGTTGATCGGGCCTCCCCCGCTTTTAGAAACGACGTTGGTGATTTGAACCTTGCCTACATCTGTAAGTGTGTCCACGCGGTCATTTGGATCCGGCGTACTGCGATACGTAAATGCCGATTTCAGTGTGTGGGATTGCCCATCCGGGTTGACAACCGTGATATCAACCGTACCCTCTGTATTTGCCACAGGAGCTTTTACTTTTACGTAACCGTCCGTATAGTAAGCCAGAATATCTGCCTGGGTGTCTCCAAAGAATACCTTGACATCCGGCTGCAGATATGCTCCCAGTACATATACCTCTTTTTCCTCTGTCAACAATCCACTGGATGGTGTCACACTTTTCAACTGTGGGGCGGGATCGGCCAAATAGGTATAGGCAGCGGTTAAAGTTGCTTCTTTTCCGTCCGGGTTCACCACTTTTACGTCGACGGTTCCTGGAGCATCTCCCGGCGGCGCCAGCGCCTTTAATCGATTCGGACCGTAATAGGTGTGAAGTTGGGCTTCCTTCCCTCCCATGTATACCTTCAAACCTTGCACAAAGTCTTTTCCGTCAATGTAAATTACTTCGCCTCCTTGCAGTTTCCCGCTGGTTGGCGTAATCGCAGTGATCGCTGGTATCATCTCCGGCGGTGCCTGGTAGGTGTAAGCATTGGCCAACACCGCTTCTTTTCCATCCGGATTCACCACTTTTACGTCGACGGTTCCTGGAGCATCTCCCGGCGGCGCCAGCGCCTTTAATCGATTCGGCCCGTAATAGGTGTGAAGTTGGGCTTCTTTCCCTCCCATGTATACTTTCAAACCTTGCACAAAGTCTTTTCCGTCAATGTAGATCACTTCGCCACCCTCAAGCTTCCCGCTCGTCGGGGTAATCTTGGTGATCGCCGGTATCATCTCCGGCGGTGCCTGATAGGTGTAAGCATTGGCCAACACCGCTTCTTTTCCGTCCGGATTTACTACTTTTACGTCAACGGTTCCTGGAACATCTCCCGGTGGCGCCAGCGCCTTTAATCGATTCGGCCCGTAATAGGTGTGAAGTTGGGCTTCTTTCCCTCCCATGTATACCTTCAAACCTTGCACAAAGTCTTTTCCGTCAATGTAGATCACTTCGCCTCCTTGCAGTTTCCCGCTGGTTGGCGTAATCGCAGTGATCGCTGGTATCATCTCTGGCGGTGCCTGATAGGTGTAGGCGTTGGCCAACACCGCTTCTTTTCCGTCCGGATTCACCACTTTTACGTCGACGGTTCCTGGAGCATCTCCCGGCGGCGCCTGTACTTTTACTCGGTTCGGACCATAATAAGTGTAAAGTTGGGCTTCTTTCCCTCCCATGTATACTTTCAAACCTTGCACAAAGTCTTTTCCGTCAATGTAGATCACTTCGCCACCCTCAAGCTTTCCGCTGGTTGGCGTAATCTTGGTGATCGCCGGTATCATCTCCGGCGGTGCCTGATAGGTGTAAGCATTGGCCAACACCGCTTCTTTTCCGTCCGGATTTACTACTTTTACGTCGACGGTTCCCGGAGCATCTCCCGGCGGCGCCAGCGCCTTTAATCGATTCGGCCCGTAATAGGTGTGAAGATGGGCTTCTTTCCCTCCCATGTATACTTTCAAACCTTGCACAAAGTCTTTTCCGTCAATGTAGATCACTTCGCCACCCTCAAGCTTCCCGCTCGTCGGGGTAATCTTGGTGATCGCCGGTATCATCTCTGGCGGTGCCTGATAGGTGTAAGCATTGGCCAACACCGCTTCTTTTCCGTCCGGGTTCACCACTTTTACGTCGACCGTTCCCGGTGCATCTCCCGGCGGCGCCAGCGCCTTTAATCGATTCGGCCCGTAATAGGTGTGAAGTTGGGCTTCTTTCCCTCCCATGTATACTTTCAAACCTTGCACAAAGTCTTTTCCGTCAATGTAGATTACTTCGCCCCCCTCAAGCTTTCCGCTGGTTGGGGAAATTTTAGTAATCGAGGGAGCCTCTGCCGCGTGTACTTGAAAAGATCCTACACCCGACAAAAGAAAAACTAAAATTAGAACAAGGAGTACCGAGATGCTTTTTGAAAATGATTCATGCATTTGCTTCATTTTTACACTCCTTCCAGAATGGTGATATATATAATTATCGGAACGATCATTTGTTACTTTCTTACCACCTTTACATCTTTTTCTACATTTTTTTGAACGTGAGTCTGAATCGTAAGTCCCATCTATTGCATTTAATACAAAAAAGGACCAAAGCCCCCAGGAAGGCTTTGGTCCAACCTTTTATGATCCACATATCAAATTTTTATTTGTATTCAAATGGCATCGTATTACTTTCTCTACCGTCCGGATTGACGATTTTTATATCGACGATACCGGGTCCAGCTGCAGGGGGTGACTTGACGATAAACCGCTTCGAATGATAATAATGGTTAATTTCCCCCTCTACATCGCCGAAATAGACTTTCATTCCCGGATCAAAATCGGTTCCGTCAATATATACAAGCGTTCCACCAGCGACGGGTCCGCTCGTCGGATAGATCTTGGTAATTTTCGGAGGTTGCGGCTCCGGTGGTTTATCGTATGTGAAAGTAGTTGTTGCACTTTGTCCATCCGGTGTAGTTACTACTACGTCTACTGGACCGTATACCGAGCTGCTCGGCGTAATAAAGCGAAAACGGGTGCTGTTGTAATACGTAGCGATATTGACCGGTGTTCCGTTAACAGTCAGAGTCATGTCTGGATGGAAGTTTTTCCCGTCAATATATACTTCCGTGCCGCCAGCCATCGGACCATTCGCGGGATAAATCTTCGTAATCACAGGAATTGGCACCTGATACGTATACCCATTCGGGTACGTATACGTTTGCCCATCAGGGTTGGTAAGCGTAATGTCAACAGGACCTACATAACCGTTGGAAGGCGGAGCTTTAACTCTCACCCTGGAACTGCTGTAGTAGTAATCAAGAGAAACAGGAATGTCTCCAAATTTGACTTCGGCTCCCTTTTTGAAGTTGACACCGTCGATATATACCAATTCGCCGCCTGTGGTTAGTCCTACATCAGGCGAAATTTTGGTGATTTCTACCGGTTCTGGCTTGGGAGCAATATACGTAAATGCTCCAGGAAGAACGCCTTCTTGAGAATCTGGATTCACAATTTTTACGTCTACTGGCCCTTCCACTGACGAAGCTGGGGCTTTTACCAATACCCGAACCTTGGAATAGTATTGGGTGACAGGTGCTTCAACATCACCGAAGTACACCTTCAGACCGCTGGCAAACTCTTTACCGTCGATGTAAACGTCAGTTCCACCGGCAATTGGACCACTGGTCGGATAGATTTTCGTAATGCTTGGCGGTGCAGGAGGAGGTGGAGCAATATAGGTATACCCATCCTCTATTACTGCTTCCAAACCGCTTGGATTTACGATCTTCACTTCCACGGGACCTGCGACTGAAGAAGCCGGTGCTTTGACCAAAATGCGCGTTTTGGAATAATACTGGGTTACTGGCGCTTCGATCCCGCCAAAGTACACTTGTAATCCGCTGGCAAACTCCTTGCCATCAATATAAACATCTGTTCCTCCCTCCATTGGACCACTGGCCGGATATATTTTTGTAATGCTTGGTGGCGCAGGAGGCGGAGGCGCAATATACGTATATCCTTCTGTCTTGACCGTCTCATCGCCATTCGGATTTACAATCTTAACATCCACCGGTCCGGCCACATTGGAAGCAGGCGCCTTTACCAGGACACGAGTCTTTGAATAATGTTGAACAATAGTTGCTTCCTGTCCTCCAAAGTATACCTGTAACCCGTTTTCAAAGTTTTTCCCATCGATGTATACGTCGGTTCCCCCCGCTTGCGGACCACTTGCGGGGTTAATATTTGTAATGACAGGCGGCTCAGGAGGAAGTTGTTCCAAATACGTGTAACCAAGGGGGAGTACAGCCTCTTGATTGTCCGGATTTACCACTTTGACATCGACTTCTCCGGGAGCAGCCGCCGCCGGGACGTCAATGTTAATTTGCGAACTAGACAGATACGTTACAGTTGCTTTAGTAGGCCCAATGAAAACGTTGGCGTTAGGTTGAAAATTCTTGCCTGAAATTACTGCCTTGTTTCCTCCCGCCAGCAATCCGCTGTTGGGCGTAATCGAAGAGATTTCCGGTTTGGGCAAAACAGGTGCCGGTTTATAGGTATAGGCATCTTCTAACGTTGCCGCTTTACCGTCAGGATTTACAGCTTTTACATCGACCACACCGGCTGCATCACCCGCTGGTGCAATCACAGCAACGCGATCGGCAGAATAGTAGGTGTGGATAGCTGCTTCTTTCTCACCGAAATAGACTTTGACTGCCGGATCAAATTTCTTTCCTTGTATAAAGACCAACTCGCCGCCTTTAAGTTCGCCGGTAGTTGGCGAAATGTACGAAATGGAAATTTCCTCAACCGGCGGAGCGTTATAGGTATATCCCCCGGGTACCGTTACAGTCGTTCCATCCGGATTCGTTAGAACAACATCGACAGCTCCCGGTACATCCCCTTCCGGTACGGTAACCCGGAAATAGGTCGAGGAGGTAAAGACCGTAACAGGTGCCGGTTTCCCCCCAATGGTCACGGTAATGCCATTCATGAAGTATTTGCCGTTAAAATAAATGGTATTGCCGCCAGCCAACGGACCATTGTTGGGGTCAATCGAAGTGACAATCGGGTCCGTTTTGTAACTGTAACCAATGGTGCCATATTGACCATCCGGATTCGTGACTTTCACCACTACGCTGCCTTGCTTACCCGGAGGTGTTACCGCTGTAATCTCATTGGCACTAATGACTATTACGTTCGATGCGTTGAAATCCCCAAATTTAACCGTGGCGTTTGGTCTGAATTTGTCACCCTTAATGACAACGGTTTCTCCACCATCTGGATGTCCATAGCTTGGTTCGATAGAGGTGACGATTGGAGCCGGATATGTTACCTTGAGATTGACATTGGGAATTGATTTGCTGCGGTTTGCTCCGGCATAGTCTTTGTAGGTAATAATCGCATTTCCCGTCTTCGTGATAGGTAAAAATCCTGTCTTGTCCGGATCCTTTGGTCTGATTTTGTAGGTAAACGTCAGTGTATCGTTTTTCAGTTCAGCAAACTTCCACACCAACGTATTACCCGTTACTTCCGGTTTAGGTATGTTATTTTCGTAAGACCCAGGTACAATTTCAAAATCAGGTCCCACAACGTCGGTTACGGTCACATCATAAGCGGAGGCCAGGCCAATTTCTTTTACGATCGCCGCGTAGATTTCTTCCAATCCTTGAGAACCTAATACAAAATGATGATGGGCGGCCGTCGTTGCCATTTCTTTCAGCAGCAGGTTGGGCCCACTGGTATCAGGATTATCCGTAGATTTCAACAACGCGATGGTATAGAAAATAATTCCTGCTTCTTTGGCCACCTGCGCTCGTTCTTTAGCATACTGGTAAGCATTTCCCTGAGGCTCGGTAGCATCACCGTCAGTCATGATTACGATAACCGGTTGAGCCTCTGGTCGATGATTCTCGAGCAGAGCAATTGCCTTGTCAATGGCAGCACCGGTTGCAGTACCACCGTCTGCATAGATTTTGTCAATGTAACTCTTGGCTTCTGCTGCATTGGTTGTCAGTGGAAATGATCCGATCGTTGACGTTGAACTAAAATCAACAACTCCCACACGATGTTTGGAAAAATCCATCAGGTCAATAAACCCTTTTGCTGCTTCTTTTGCAGCGGTAATCTTATCCTCACCGTTGTTGTACTCGGGTCTCATACTTCCCGATTTGTCAATAATCAAAATAACATCGTTCGGCTGTACCACGTTTACCGGTGGCGTACCTTTGATGCTAAGAGATACTTCCGCTTCTTGTTCTGTGGAGATGGACGTCGGATTTACGCTCTTGCTGACCGACATGTAGTCATTGACAGCTGCATGAAGAGGCTTGAGCGGGGTTCCGACAAGAACAAGAAGCAGTGCCAACATAAAAGTGACACTCTTCTTAACAATCCCCATATTTTCCCTCCTAAATTCTGAATATATGAAAAAACAACAGCTAGGAAGCCATTGCTTTTCCCACAGAAAGACTCGCTTTCATCGGAATTTTCATTTATCGATACCCCATTAGTAATATCGGAATTTTAGACAGAAATATTTACTCTCTTACCAAACCTCTTCTTAAAAAAATAACAGCCAGATGTTGTACTGGCTGACCTTATCATCATTTTTTTACATCAAAGAATGCGCCGTAAGCTGTAGTTCCGTAAGTGTAGTTATATTTATCAAAGGCGGACTTGTGCTGTTGAAGTTCATTTAGTTTTTGCTGAACCGTTTCTTTCTGCTCCATAATCAAACGGCGTATGGTTTGATCAAGGCTATGTGCTTCCTGCAAGTACTGACGCGCTATCATGCTTAATTGGCCGCCCTGGGAAATGGCCTCATCAATGCACGTCATTAATACTTGTCGTTGCTCCAAAAAATTGTCCCATGTGGCATCAGATTCTTCCTGGCACACGTCCTCATGAAACTCTCGTGTCACCTGAAGGATCTGACTAGCCAACATCTCTATCTGCTCGGGCATTGTGATCACATCCTACCCTTGACGTTTGGCCAGGATCATTGCTTCCTTCCATGTATCCCGAAATTGCTGAAAAAAGTCTTCAACTTCGGTGAGTCCAGAAATATCCTTTTTCACGTTGGCCTCAATCAGACGCCGCAGCATATAATCGTACATCTTACGGAACTGTTCGGAAATCGGATAGGCATCATTCAGGGTATCCATCAACTCATACAAAATATTTTGTACCCGTATACAACTGTTGTTGGCTGTCTCATAATCATTTGATTCCAGTGCCGACTTTGCTTGCTTTAAGAATCTGAGTGCGCCATTATACAGCATCAGCGTCAACTCAGCCGGAGTTGCTGTTGTTACTTGATTCGTTTGATAGGTCTGTGCAGCATTATGCAACATCGGCATCCCCCTCTTACTGTTGACCGCCAAACAAGTTCATAAACCACGTACTTTGTGATTGCATTTTGGCCAAAGCACTTTCCATGGCAGTGAACCTCTTCCAATACCGATCCTCAATCTTTTGTAAACGGTCTTCCCATAGATTTATGTCCCTGTTAATGCTGTCGATACTGCGTCCAATAACACTGTCATCAACCGGATTTGTGGAACTTCCCGCTTTGTCTGTCAACAATTTGATAGTCTTACCAATCTCGTCATACAATCGTTGAGCCAATCCGGTTTCATTATAATTTTTCGTGCTGCTGTATTGGGTAAACAGGTTAATTACTTTCTCTCCATTTTCGCTGATTGCCTTCCGCAACTTTGTCTCATCAATGTACAATTTGCCTTTTTCCATGTACGCATATTTGCCATAGGGGGAACCGGTAATACCAATCTCACTCAAGGTGTCAAACGCTGAGTCTGCCCCCTCCAGTTTGTTAGACAAAGCAAACCGCATCGCATCAAGGCCACTAGACAGAATCGAGTCTCGAAGGAGAATGCCGCTTTTGGCCATGTTCTCCAACTTTTCAGCTGTTTTTTCAGGAAGCTCCTGCTTTTCTTCGTCCAGCAACGGCTCGTACCCTTTGTATTTTTTCTCGGATATTTTATTGTTTATCTTTTCAATGACCTCATTGTATTTGTCGACAAAACTTTTGATAATCGAAAATACGGCGTCTTCATCTGTACGAACACTAATAACGATTGGATCGGTCGTTACCTGCTTGAGGTTAATTTCCATACCGTCATACGTAAAGGTATTGCTTGTGATACTATGTGTCACTCCGTTTATTTCCACAATTCCCGGCGTTCCAGGCTGCCCGGCCGTCGAGTTTGTGGTGGTTCCATCTGGACCCATTCCAAGTACGGTGCCATCTCCTGAAACGTTTATATCGAATGTACTTCCGTCACTTGACGTAAACACCAGTTTATTGTTCAAAAAGGATGCCTTAACCCCTGTGCCGGTCTGATTAACTCTGGCAATAATACTGTCGATGGTATCCGTTGACGAAACCGTAATTGTGGCGGAAGATCCTTTGCTGGTCGAAATGGAGAAAGAAAAGTCGCTTCCAATTTGTGTCTTGGAATCTGTAATGGACGAATCGACGGACAGTGCTGCACTTGGAGGAACAGCAGGCTGTGCCAACTGAGTAACCTTAATGGTATAACTGCTCAAAGAAGGGGTTCCCTTCGTTGTCACAGACACAGCTGCATCATTATTCGAAACAGCTTTTTTCTTATTGAGATTACTTGCGAAGCGCAGATTGTCCAGCGACTTCTGCAGTTCAAGCAGAAGTGCATTCATTTCTCGATAACTGTCGCGTTTCCATTCTTCCAGCTGTTTTTTACGTTTCAGTCTGTTGAGCGGCTCCCGCTCAACTTTCATCAGGTCTCTGACGATCTTATCTGTATCAAGTCCTGATGCAATTCCCCCAAGGCGAATCGGACTTATCATAACAAAACCTCCTATCGTTTCTCATCAATTAACAGACCGATCATTTCGTGCATCTTTGCAACCATATCAAGAATTTTTTTCGGAGGAACCTCACGAATCACTTCATTCGTTTGGTCATCAACGATTTGAACAAAATACTCGTTCAGTTCCTCATGGAAGGTAAATCTCAAGTGGGTACTAGTTGTTTGGATAAATTTGTTAAGGCTTTCGATTTCCTTTACCAGCTGTTCCTTGGATACAGTATGCGTCCGTTCGGCCACAGATGGACTTCCCGCAATCACAGAATTGGGAAAATCCGCACTTTTTTGGATAGGTATGCTAATCTGAGCCTTGGAACTAATCTCCATCACTAATTCCCCCTAAACATCCCTATACTGTATGTATCGGCACCTTTCCAGCAATAATTGAGATACATTTAGGGAGCTGCCCTGAATTACATTAATAATTTCAGGCGGGTCATGGCTGGCTGATAATTTAGTTTTGCTGCCTCTTGATAGTAATGTTTGGCCTTATCCGTCATCCCGAAAATGTCATAAACGACAGCCAAATTATAGGCAGCCAAATAACTTCCCACTCCCACAACACTGTCACTGCGCTCAGATTCCCCCAGTTCAAGACAGGTCAGAAAAGCCTGTTCTACCCAATCGAGCATCTCAAGCCTTCCTTGAATGTCTTCTTGAACATATTCCAAGAAAAACAAGCCTGCCACAAAGTGAAAGTCAGGGAATTTTTCAAGGTGCTCCCTTTCTCTCATGATAATTTCCATGCCATCTTCCAGATTCCCATTCGCGATCGTGTTGTACAAGTAATCAACAACCAGTGTGGGATAAAACCCTTCCTCTCGGGTTAACTTCCGATAGGCCTGCGAAAAATACCGATCTGCAGCTTGGTAATTTTTTTTATTTTTGTAGTTAATGGCGATGTGATGTAAAAGATACGGATCATAGGGCCTCTCTTCCAACTCTTTCAATAAGAGGGGCAGGTTTCGATCCGTTTTGTCTGTTTGATAATATCCGTCATGATGCACCTCAATCCCCGTTCGGACGTGGGGTAACTCTGATACAATCTGTTCATGGATTCTTCCCTGATAATATACACCTCTTGGGAACAGGCGGGATGCCCACTGCCGCAAATAACGGACTTCGGATTCATGCACGTACTTACTCACAATCATAATTCTTCCGATTGCTTTTTTTGAGTTGATAAAGTTGTCTATCAACATGCGGGAGGTGTTCACCATGTATTCGTCCGCATCAAGGACTAGAATCCAATCACTGCTAGCTTGCCGCAGGGCGTAGTTACGCGCATCTGCGAAACTATCCGTCCAGGCGTAATCAAATACTTTGGCTCCACATCGCAGCGCAATCTCCTTTGTCTGATCGGTTGACCCAGTATCGACTACGATCATTTCATCGACCAAGTCTTTCACACTGTCCAGACATCGTTTTATGTTCTTCTCTTCATTTTTAACAATCATCGTGAGACTAAGGGTACCCATCGATCATCAACCTCCGACGTAAATTCGGTACAATTAGTGATTGATTACGTTAACAGATAAAGATCGAAGGTAAGACGATTCGGGGAAATAATTCATCGCTTTGAGGATAACGTTCATCAGTCGGTCCCGTTCCTGCATTTTCACATAGAGTTGAATTTGCCGTTCATAAACGCAATACTCGCGGGGATTTGCGGATTCGGCCTCCTGCAATAGCTGGAGCGCCAGTTCCCAATTCTGTTGGCGCATGGCACAATCCGCCATTTTGATCAGAATGGCGCAAAGCGTCTGGACGTCGATTTCCCCATGTTGTTCCAGATAGTATTGATACAATTCAAACGCGAATCCAAATGCCCCTTGTTGAAAGCAAATCTCAGCCGTTTTCAACAAAACGCCCTGTTCTACAATAAGGTCAGCATATCCAAGCAGCTCCTCCCATTTATTCAGCCTGACGAATATGTCCATCAATAAAACCAGGTCATCTTTTTGGATGGATGCAGACTCTTTTAATAAGAGAGCCTGCAACGATTGCGGCAAGGAAGGAAAAAGGTCACGCAATGCCTCTTCACTCCCTGCAGCCAGTGCTGCCGCAATAGCATGAACCGCATCATGAGTCGCGCCTTCTTTTTTGTACCGTTCACGGTAGAGAACCAATGCATCCGAATAATGACCTAGTAAAAGGTGCAGCTTGGCAATGTGGGAGGATAGTTGTTCTCTCTGATCATCCCTTACCAAATTCATGTAATAATCGGCAAGAGCCCCATTGTTGGCTTCAAGGGAAACATTTACAAGCAGCAGCACATCTTTTACATTGCCGTAATCATATATCCTCGACAGGAAAGGAGAAATATTCTCCGGATTTTCATGCATAGAAAAAACGCGCACCAATTCAAGCAGCGCCCGATAGTTGTATTTGTCCAGGCGAAGAGCTTTAACAAAACATTCAACGCATCCCGGCAAATCGTTAACGGCATAAAGAAGTTGTCCCATCACGGTCAATACCTTGGTGCTGGTAAAGTAGGCACTGGATTGTGATGTGACCGAGTCCGTCAATCGCTGCATACCGGATGAAAACGCTTCTACAGCATCGTGGAATCGGTTCTGCCTCCGATAGACATCTCCCAGGAAAAAATAAAAGTCAGGAAAATTCGGGTAGGCATGAATCGCTTCCTGAATAAGTTTCAATTGTTTTTCGATCGGATAATCCAATGCGATCATGCAGTTAATCATATTGACGTAATTTCTTTCATACAGGCCAAATAACGTTGCATTTTTAAACTGCAGCACTTTTTGGCCAAATTGCAATGCTTCTTCAAATTTGTGATCAATTAGATATGACTCCGATATATAAAAGGCCAGATCGCTGCTTTTCGGATTTTGATTCCATTCTTTAAACAGCAGGGCAAGATTTCGCTTGCTTTTTTCTTTTTCCGCCACTGTAGAACGAGAATACCCGCTATGATAAACGACAACACGGTCAGTCGCAAACAGTACGTTCAAAGGGGCTTTATCACTTACCACTCGCTCATGGATAGCACCTACATAGCGGATATCCGGATCATTGCGAAAAAGACGTACTTGCGGGGAGGCACTGATAGGCTGGTTGTTGGACAAATCGTAATTGGTTAACATAACGGCAATCAAGTCGTATTGTTCACGTTGTGCTTGTTTTATGACCTGATGGAGTTGGGGGGCACTCTCCGCTGCAAGCTGTTCGTCTGCATCCAGAAAGATGATCCAATCGCCCGTTGCCTTGGAAAGTGCAAAATTCCGGGCAGCAGAAAAATCATCAATCCATTCAAAATGATAGACAGACGCACCACATTGTCGGGCAATTTCCACCGTCCGGTCTGTCGAGCCGGTATCGACAACGATCATTTCGGATGCAACGTTTTTCACACTTTCCAGGCATGTGGAAAGGCATTTTTCTTCGTTTTTCACAATGACACAAGCTGACAGCTTCATATTCCCGTTCCTTTCGTCAATTAGGAAAAAAGAGAGCAAGAAATACTTGCTCTCTTTTTTTGATTCTATTAGCGCAGCAGTTGCAGAACGCCTTGCGGCAGTTGGTTGGCTTGCGCCAGCATGGCTTGAGCTGCTTGAGTAAGAATGTTGTTCTTCGTGAACGCCATTTGTTCTTTCGCCATATCCAGGTCGCGGATACGGGATTCAGCAGCTTGCAGGTTTTCCGCAGTGATGTTCAGGTTGTTAATGGTGTTTTCCAGACGGTTTTGGTTGGCACCCAGATAAGAACGAGCTGCGCTCACACTGTTAATCTGGTCTTCAATATCTTGAAGTTTTTGGTTTGCTGCATCTTGGTCAGCAAAAGTGTATCCTTGAACAGCAGTTACAACGTTAGAAATGTTAAAGCTCGCCGATGTCAGCGTCAGTGTTTGAGTAGATTCGATACCGATTTGCAGGGTGATGTCTTGGGAACCATCGAGGAGCGTGATTCCGTTGAACTTGGTGTTGGTCTTGATGTTATCCACTTCTTTTGCCAGTTCAGCGATTTCCTCGTTGATACGAGCCAAATCGTTAGTTTGGTCATAGGTACCGTTAGCAGCTTGAACAGTCAGCTCTTTAATGCGTACCAGGATGTTGTTTACCGTTTGCAGCGCGCCTTCCGCAGTTTGAACCAGGGAGATACCGTCTTGCGCGTTGCGTGCAGCTTGCTCCATACCGCGGATTTGGGAACGCATGCGCTCGGAGATGGAAAGACCGGCAGCGTCGTCAGCGGCGCGGTTGATGCGGTAGCCGGAAGACAGCTTCTCTACGTTCTTTGCCAGGTTGCCGGTGTTGATGCCCAGTTGGCGATGGGTGTTCATTGCAGACAGGTTGTGGTTGATAATCATCTGCTTTTTCCTCCTTGATTGTGACAGTCACATCCATGTGACTCTAAATTGACGGGATTTGAAGCAATCGCGCGCTTGCCCATTTCCCCTACACTAGTGTTATCGGCGAGCTTCGACAAAAGATTTAGAGGTTTTTTCAAAAAATGTTTTCCTCGTACTTCATATCTTTGAACTTAGCAGTTTGTTTATTTTAGCCGATACAATACATATGGATGAAGAAGGAGGCCTGCACCATGAAGGAACACAAAAACGTTACCCTTGTCCCCCAATACTTGCGGAAGTTTTCATGCATTGGCTCTGAGTGTGAAGATACCTGCTGTGTCGGGTGGCGAGTAGATATCGACAAGCGAACCTATCTGAAGTACAAGCAGGTAAAAAACGCCTCTGTAAAAACATTACTGAATGAAAGTATCAGAAGGACTCGAAAAAATGCTACTGAAAAAAACTATGCCCATATTAAACTCGACAACAACCACTCCTGCCCTATGCTAACCAAAGACAGCCTTTGTCAGATTCAACTAGAGCTCGGGGAAGAATACTTATCAAACGTTTGCAGCTCCTATCCCCGTGTCACCAATATTGTAAACAGCACGCTTGAAAAGTCCTTGACCTTGTCTTGTCCTGAAGCGGCGCGGCTGGCCCTGTTGAACCCTGAAAAAATGGAATTCGACGAAATAATAGAGGACGCAGACAAGAAAATGGCCTTAAATGGCGTCCTAAAAGTCGGCAATGAGGCCTATAATCTTTCTAGCTATTTCTGGAATTTACGTATCTTTTCGATCGACCTCATCCAACAGCGACGCTACAGTTTGGCTAACCGGCTTATATTATTGGGCATTTTCTTGAAGGATGTCGACCGCCTTGTCGAAGAACAGCAGCACACTGCCATTCCCACTCTGGTTGACAATTATCATACGTTGATCGAACAAGGGAGTCTAATCGATAGCCTCAACCAAATTCCAATTGAACCCACCCTGCAAATCAAATTTCTGAAAAAAATCATTGACATTCGCTTGCTTTTAGGATTGCACCATAAAAGGTACTTGCAATGTCATGCTGACTTTCTTTCCGGTATCGGATTTTCTGATGATGCCCCATTGGAGGATGTTGCCAGCCGCTATCAATCTGCTTATCACACTTACTACAAACCTTTTATAGATCAACACGAATATATTCTTGAAAACTATCTTGTCAATTATATCTTTAAAAATCTGTTCCCGCTTGGTTCCAATGATAAGTGCATGGAGGATTATGTGAAGCTCATTCTTCATTACGGTATTATTAAAATGCATTTAATTGGAATCGCCGGTCACTATCGGGACTCTTTTAATGAATCTCACGTCATCACCTGCATCCAATCAATTGGCAGAGTCATAGAACATAATAACGGATATCTAAACTATTGTTTGGAACTTCTGAAGACGTTAGACGTAAACTCCCTGGCCGGAATGGCGATTTTTATAAAAAATTAACAAAAAAAGAGAGGCTTTTCATAAAGGGCAAAGCCTCTCCTTCTTTAAATTATTCATATTTATCTTTATCCGTTTTTCCAAGCAAACTTACCATTGCTGACAAATCATGTTTTATGTGCGAGGCTTCCTTGTTCTCCTCCTGGATGGCAGTATAGATTTCCTTCCTGTGAACGTCTATGTCTCGCGGCGCCTTTATTCCAATTCTGACGACATCACCGTCAACAGACACGACTGTAACCTCAATACTGTCACCAATCATGATGGACTCATTCTTCCTCCGTGATAGTACCAACATAAGTTATCTACCTCCCGGAGGATTTTCTCTTCTGGATAGAGGAGCGCGCACCTCGTAGTCCTCATCCAGTATCATTTGCTTGGCCATTCGATTATCCAGATTAACGACAATCGGAGCTTTTAGATTGACGGTGATTCCGTTTTCACGAGGAGTAACAATGGTAAAGATGGTTACGGAAGATTGGTCTGTAATATGCAGCGCTTGCTTGATCGGCTCTTTTACTTCAAATTCATAGTTGTCGAAAAACAGAAAGGGATCAATGATCCAAAATCCTACCTTCTCATCTTCCATGGACAAGAGCTGGAGAAAGGGAATTTCGGAGTCTTCCTGGACGATCTGAAAAAATTGCAGGTGCGAAAAACCTGGCACCCCTTCTTCAAAGTATACTTTTCCAATCTCCATCTTACGGCCAGTTGTCATATGCCTTTCTCCTTTTCACATCAACCGATCAACCTGCAGACCGACGACTTCTATCTTCAGCCGATTGTACTGCTGCATGTATATCTGCGCTTTTCCCGGCGTGTATTTTAACACGGGTGGTCGGATTTGGGTATGGTTCTCAAATCCTTGTTTTTGGATATTGATCAACGTAATGCCATGACGAAACCCAATGTCCACCCCTTCGTCGGGATAGAGCGGGGTCGGCAAGGGTGTGGGGGGTAATGCCGAACCTGTCAGCCGCCTGTTCAGGGATGGGGTCCTGCGGGTTTTCGATCGCCCGCAGTTGGTCCCCCTCCTGACTGATGCGGGCGATCGCCTCCAGCCACTGCTGTTTGCCGAAAGCGGCGTTGTCGTCGCTGAACTGCAGCGGTGTTCGCAGCCCGAGACTGTATCGGGCGCGGCTGGAGTCGATCGTGATCTCGCCGGGGTCCTGTCTGATCTGCAGGATGGCCGGCCTTTGTCGAAGCTGGAGGTCAGCATGCGGCTGCTGAATTTCCTGCACGGGTTTTTGAACGGAGATTCCGATCCGCGCCATCGTGCTCTCCATTCGCAAGGAAGCAATGGGCATGTGCGTCTACCCCTTGGTATTATCGCAGAAAATCAACCAAAGACGGCTGGATGATCCTCGCCCCGGCAGACAGCGCGGCCCGGTGAACATTCTCCTGTGCCTTCAGTTGGGTGATTACTTCGGCGATGTCCGCATCCTCGTTTTTGGACATCAACCCGGTAATGGAGACCTCGCTTTTGGACAGCCTGTCTTCCACCAGTTCCAGCCGGTTGACTCGTGCCCCCAGCGCAGCCCGCTCGGTCAAGACAAAATCGGCCTGCTGTTTCAATTGGTCACTGTATGCCGTCGCAGCGTTGCCATTGTTCAACTCCGTGACAATGTTGTCCAGCAGGGTAAAAATGTTGTTCCCGGTCGGATTGTTAAACACATTCTGCGCGTTGATGTTGATCGGCACATACGTATTCTCGCTGATTTCCAGTCTAATCAGCGAGCTGTTCGTGTTGGTAAACTGGCCTGACGCAGTATCGTAAGGCGGTCTGGTGGAATCGGTCCCGGCAAAAATATACCGCCCGTTCACCGTCTGGTTGGCTATATTGCCCAGGTGGTTTTTCAGTTCAGCGATTTCCATGGCCATCATTTTCAAGTCGTCCTTGGACAAGGTGCCGTTGCCGGAGGCTACCACCAATTCCTGAACGCGCTTGTACACGTTCCCCACCTCATCCAGTGCCTGGTCTGTGGCGTCCAGCCAGTTGAGCGCTTCCGTCGTATTTTTGGCGAACTGGTCGTTTTCAATCAGCGAGGAGCGGTAAAACATTCCCCTCGTCACAATCACCGGGTCATCAGAAGGTTTGGAGACCTTTTTCCCCGACGACAACTGTTCCTGCAGTTTATCCATGTTGCCCATCGAATTGTACAGATTTCGCAGCATGTTGCGGTTAAGCATGTTTTGCGTTACGCGAACAGCCATGTGTTACCCTCCCTAACGACGTTACAGACCGACTCGGCCCATGCCGTTAATGATCCTGTCCAAGATTTCGTCAACAGCTGTGATGGAACGCGCTGCGGCGTTGTAGGCGTGTTGGTACTTGACCAGATTGGACATCTCTTCGTCGATGGAGACGCCTGACACCGATTCGCGTTGTGCCGCCACCATGTTGACAATGGTTTCCGAGTTTTTCTGATTGCGGATGGCTTCCTGTCCTTTTACGCCCAGTTCGCCAATGGTGTACCGGTAATAATCGTCCAGTGTTGTCGCTTCTTTGAAGTCAGTGGGACCTGCTCCTGCAGGGATGATCTTGAATTTGATCTGAGCGATGGCCAAGGCGTTTTCGTTATTGCCTGCCACTACGCTGCCGTCCGGCTCCGGTCTGGCTGCGGCGATGGCATCCAGACTGGCCAAAATGGCAGGGTTGATCGCGATGTTGGCAGCTCCGGTCGGATCCGCAGTGCCGCCACTTATCCTGTCAACAAAGAACGGGATTTGGGACGAACCGCCACCGGCGTTAATGTCGTTGATGCTGTATCCCAACTTGTGCACATTGTTGATTTCCCTGGTCAGATTAATGGCGAGGAGATCGAGACGCTCCATCGTGCCGGGAATCAGCACGTCCCGCGATTCCAATATGGCAGTGATTGCGCCAGATGTCGGTTTGAAGCTGACCCCGCCAATGGTAAATTCATTGAGACCGGTCTGCGGATTTCTCACCGCTGCCACCGGAACCGAGGTATACCCGTTTACCAAGTCCCGGCCGTCCACCTGAATGTCCACCATGCCGTTTTCCACATAGCTAACTTTTACCGGCACCAGCTTGGACAGCTTGTCGATCAACACGTCCCGTTGGTCATACAGGTCGTTTGGCACATACCCGTGCGGCACGACGTCGTTGATCATCTTATTAACAGCGGCGATTTGCTGGGCCAGCGAATTGACCTCAAGCGCTTTGACACCGACGACGTGATCCATGTCCTGCTGGACTTGCTGAAGCTGCCTGTACAGATTGGCAAATGTTTCGGCTACCGCAATGGACCGCTCCCGCACGACAGCACGGGTAGACGGGTTGATCGGGTCTTTGGACAGATCTTGCCACGCCTGCCACATCTGGTCCATGACCTTTTGCAACCCCGTCTCGGAAGGCTCCTGCAAAATCGCCTCTATTTTGGCTAGGGCATCAACCCTTTCGTCCCAATAGCCAAGGATTTTGTTTTCGTTTCGAAACTGGAGATCGAGAAAATCCTCACGCAGACGCTGGATATCTGACACCATCACACCAGTACCCAACAAGCCGGCCTCTCTGCTCATGTTCAGGCCGACATACGGAATGCCAGTAGTCGCAACCATATTAACGCGCTGCCGGGTGTAGCCTTCCGTATTGGCGTTGGCGATGTTGTGGCCGGTGGTATTCAATGCCGCTTGCTGGGCAATAAGCCCGCGCTTGCTCACTTCCAACCCATGAAATGTTGAACGCATGATTGCACCTCTTTTACGCTTTGGTATTGAAAAAACTGCGATGGCTTCCGCGGAACGCCTCCGCCGTCGGATTTCCGTAGATAAAGTCATCCTCCGGCGCATCTGTGATCAGGTTGAGCGTCATGTTGACAAAAGAAAGGGACTGTTCCAACAACTGCTGATTGAGCTCGTTGGCATCCCGCAGTTCAGAGACAATCCGCATCAGTTCATCGCGGTACGTGGTCAGACGCATCTTCTCTTCCGCGCTGGTCGTCAGCTTGATCAGGTCAGAAAGCGTGCCGTTGTCCCGGGTGAAACCCAGGGAAGCAAACAAGTGAGCTGCCACAGCCTGGCGGGCTTCCTCGGCGCTGCCGACAGCCTGGATCAGTTTCTGTTCCTGCTTGGTGATGGCCACCAGTTCGTCGACGTCACCCTTGATCAGCACGTCCTTTTTTTGTACGGCAAGCGTATACAGCGCCTTGTGCAGTTGAATCAAGTTGTCGAGCAGTTCGTAGAGTTCATGCCACTTCGTCATGAGGACACCTCAGCTTTCCCCTCGAGGTCGTCATACGCGTCCCTTACAGCTTGCGCCAGAAGGACAGGATTTTGTCGGCGAGCTTGTCGCTGGGAACGCGATACGTCCCGTCCTCCACCTGTTTTTTCAAGCGCTGTATCTTTTCCCGTCGCGCGGGAGAGTCGGGGTCCTCCACCTGCTTCAGCATCTCCAGGGCTTCCGCTGAAATGTTCACTTCATCCTTGCCCATGGACAGCTTGCGCCCTTTGCCAACCGGCGTCTGCCCCGTTTTATTGTAGGCATTTATCATTCCCGTGCGGTTCGGTTCCTGAATACGCATCTGAAAAACCATCCTCTCAATCCAAACAGACATAAAAGACTGGGAGCAGGATCGCTCCACATCCTCATCATAACAAGAAAACCGATGATACTTCTTTAGTAGTATCATCGGCAAAATACCGGCAAACGATTAGTTTTTTCCGCGAAAACTATTCGTCACGATTCTGCTTTCTTCGATATGTAGCTTCTAACAAGCGAGCCCGCTTTTCTTCTTCCAGACGCCGCTCGACGTCGAGATCCAGCACGATGTCCCGCTGCAGATGCTTGGTGCAGTCGGCACAATACTGTCCGCTGCGAATCAAAAACCCGCATCGATCGCAGGGATAGCCCATGTTGGGGTTGTTGGCAATCGAAATTCGTCTCTCTTTGATGAATCGGGTAATCTGCTTAATGGAAACTCCGGTTGCTTCACTGAGCTGATAGATCGTCGCCCCCCGGTTCTCCCGCTTGCGCAGAAAAGAGGCGCACCGTTCATATTCTTTTTCTATCACCTGATGACATGAAGGGCAAATATCGCGAACGACCTGCACAAACAGGGTACCGCAGCGTGAGCAGTTAGACAGTTTGCCCAGTGACATAAGCACAACTCCTTTGATCTCCCCGTACTTGCTCTTGATGTTCAACCCGTTGTACTTCCATCATAGCGCATTTTTTCCAAGATGGCTATGAAGAGAATAAAAACATGGAGAGGGTTGGCCGTCTCTTAAATTAATAAAACGGAGCTGCCGGCTGCGCGGTGCATGGAAAAACCATATGAAAAACCGTAACGAAAATCTTCTCCTTTAAAGTCGATGCCCTTGATGGCAGTCGCAAACAGGCAGGCTCGATGCTACCGAAAGACCGTCAGTGAATAGACGCGGCAGCCATGCCCCACCTGATCCCTAATTGTCTTTGCGCAGGCACGCAGCGTGGTGCCGGTGGTGTAAATATCGTCCACGAGCAGAATGGCGTCGGAAGCCTTGAACAGACGCCCAAGTAATGCCGGGCCAACTCTTTGCCGCCAGTACGACGCATCCCCGCGTACACGGACACCTGATCCGCCGCCATCCGCAGTGATCTCCATCTCGCGGCTGCGACAGGACACAGGACCCACCCACTCAAACGCTCCCCGCATGCTCTCCTGCCGCGCGGTACGCCCGCCCTGCCTGCTCAGTTTCGGGGTATGCCTCGTCCGCGCCAGCAGGGGGACAGCATCTACGCCAATGTGGTTGCTCAGCCCCCGCACCATCAGCTCCACCTGGTTGAAGCCGCGCTCCCGCAAACGGTTGTCATGGAGGGGAACAGCGGCTGCACACCGGAATCGAATTGATCCGTAGTAGCGGTAAAAGGCCAGCGCCAGCAAAGCGGCAAACAAGCCGGCCATGCGTTCGTCTCCTCTGTATTTGAACCGGCTGAGCATCTCTTTTCCCCACTCGTTGTAGACCAGCAGCCCACGGTTGCCGGACAACGGTTCTTCCTCGACAGATGCGCAGTCCCCGCACTTCTGCTGATTTGACAGCAGGGGAAGCGTTGGGCCGCCCATGTCCCGTCCGCACTGGACGCAAATCTGCTCGCCCACGATCGGCAGGAGCCGAAGACAATCGGCACACAGACCCAGTCCGTCCAGCAGCCGGTAGACCGCCGGGTAGCGGCCGCTGCGCGCTATGGCCAGAGACAAGCGCCGGACTGTCTCCTCCCGCGAGGTCACCCGGCCGCCGCAGCTTACACACGGCTCTCGCAGCATGAACGCGCCTCCTTTTCCCGCAGCCGCTCCGCCAAACGGTTCATCCTGCAAATCTGCCTGATGGCAGCATAGGGGGCGGTGGAACGATGAGACTGGATAAACAGTATGGTTCCCTCCGGCGCGTCAGCGGAACGGCCCACGCGTCCGGCAATCTGGACGAGGGAAGCCTCGTCAAAAACGGGGGCATCCGCCCCGACGACAATCACGTCACTGCGCGGAATGGTGACTCCCCGTTCCAGAATGGTAGTGGTCACCATCACCGCAAAACGCCTGTCCCGAAAGAGGCGTACCTTCTGCTCCCGCTCCGGATCGGCGGCATGGACGCCCGCCAGCGCGTTTGCGTGATCCGGCAGCCGGGCCTGCAAATACTGCAGGACCCGGGGAACGTCCTCCACCCGCGGGACAAAGACGAACACCTGACGGCCGGCCGCGAGGGAAGCCTTGACGCCATCGAGCAGCGGCGGTACAGCACGCCCCAGCCGCATCCGCTTGTCCAGGGCAGCTACCGTGCACACCCTGGGCACCGGCAGGGGATATCCGTGATACCGCCCCGGCAGCAGCACGTGAGTAGCGGAGTGGGTCGGGAACCGAAAGGCGGATGGGACCAGCCGCTTTCGCAGATAGCGGGGCGGCGTGGCGCTCAAATACAGAGTTTTCCCGCCGGGCTGAACGGCGCGGGAAACTGCCCGGTACAAGACAGGGTTGTTGTGGTACGGAAACGCGTCTGCCTCATCCAAAACGACCAGGGGAAAGCGCTGATAGTAGCGCATCACCTGGTGGGTGGTGGCAACAGTAATGTCAGCGTCCTCCCATTTTTCCCGGCTGGACCCGTGAACGGCGATCACGCGCGCTGCCGGGAAAACGCGCTGCAGGCGGGGGGCCAACTCCAGCACCACATCCTTGCGCGGCGTGGCGATCAATACCTGTCCGCCATCCGCCAGCGTCTCCCGGATGGCAGGAAACAACAGCTCGGTTTTCCCCGCTCCGCAGACCGCCCACATCAAAAACGCCGCGGGCCCCGGTCTGCTGGCCGCTACGAAGCGTCTGGCCCGTTCCGCCGCAGCCGCCTGCATCTGCGAATACCGCCCCTCCCACTGGAGAGCAGCCGCCGCGCCGTCCTGGCGAAAGCGGGTGCGTCTGCCGGGAACGCAGAGATACGGCGTGCAGCATTTGCTTTTGCCCATGTCCAAACATGTCGTGCAGTATGCGCAGCCCTGCCCGCAGGAGTGGCAGAGCGTGAGCGCGATCCCCCGCTCGCTGCCGCAGCGTCCGCACCGCATCGCCAAACGCCGGCGCCATATGTCGCGTCTCACGAACAGCTCAATGCCCGGCCGCCACTCCGCTTTCCCGTCGAGTACCAGCCACTGCAAGCATTCCGTGCGCAGACTTCCCGTCCAGCCGCGCCGATGCAGAAAGCCGTCCAGCTCTTCCAACAGCAAAGCGCGCCCCTGCAAGAGCAGATGCAGCCGCTCACTGTCTGCGCGCAGATCGGGAAGGGCACCGGCGGACAGAGATGCTCCAGGACTTGGCGGAGCCTTTCCTTCGGCATCTGCTCGCTCATCAGTTTGCCGGCCATCGGAATCCTCCGTGTCTTCCCCGGTCACCTCAATCGAAAACCACTCTCCCCTGAGCGGCTGCATGTCCCCGGCTTCCCGGCCGTACAAGGCGTTGGTTTCCCTGACGTGTGCCAGCGCCCATTCCCGCATGGCGGCAATCTCCTCTTCCCCGACATCCCGACCCTGCAGTCGCGCGTTCAGCATCCCTCTCAGGTAAAAGGCCAGCGCCAGCGATGGGCTTTTGCCAATGACGTGGAGCCTGCAGCCGTCCCGCTCCCGCCAATACATCTGATCCACCGTAAAACACGGCGTCACATACACGTGCGCCGCCTCGTCGCCCACTTTTACATAGAGCAGGTACTCTCGCACACTACCGCCTCCGTCCCCCTTGTCTCTGCAAGACCAGTGTGCAAAAAGACAGCAGCTGTCTGCAAATATTTCGGGACCGTGAAGCAGCACGACAAAAGAAAAAAGCGCGTTATATCACGCGCTCCCACTCGTCTGTATGGCGAAGGTCTACGATCACGGCCGGGGCGTCGGCCACCTCTTCCTCCTCGTCGGCGCAGAGGCAGCCGGCCCGTTTCAACACAGCCGTGATCCCACATGTATCATCAGTCGATCCGTAATCGACATACGAGATGCGAATCGGTGTACCGCTCCAATACGAACGGGCATGCAGCCGCCGGACTGCGTATTCCAGCACCTGCTCAGAGTTGCCGAGCAGCAGCCGGTAATGCACGCATGATTGGTCCGCTCGCACTGCCATGCGGCTGATCCAGCGGTTTGCAAGTGTCACCAGCAGAGAGGAGCAGCCATATGCCGCCAACAGCCACACCACCAACTCTTCCATCACGGTCATACCTCCTCTTGCAATCAAGGTATGCCAGATGGCTTGTATATGGTGCAGCCGCCTTCCCTCTTTACAGTTTCACCCAGCCGTTTTTAATGGAAATGACTACAGCCTGTGTCCTGTCTTGCACGCTCAGCTTTTGCAAAATGCTGCTGACGTGGTTTTTCACCGTCTTCTCACTGATAAACAAAAACTCCCCGATGGCCCGGTTGCTTTTCCCTTCTGCCATCAGCTGCAGCACCTCGCGCTCGCGGCGGGTCAGCGACTCGATCACCTTCGGATCGACCGGCTCCGAATCCTCTGCCGCAAACGTCCGTTCCGCCACTCCTTCCTGTTCGCTTAAGCGGCGAAATTCTTCAATCAGCTTGCCTGTTACTTTCGGATGGATATATGCGCCGCCTCCGGCCACCACGCGAACGGCTTCCACCAGATCGTTCGTCCCCATCTCTTTCAACAGATAGCCGGACGCGCCGGAACGCAGCGTACGGTACACGTAACCTTCGTCGTCATGAATGGACAGGATGATCACACGGGTATCCGGGCTTACGGAAATGACGTGTTCCGCGGCGGAGACACCGTTGACATTGGGCATGTTGATGTCCATCAGGATCACATCCGGCTTGTGCTCCTCAGCGAGGCGATACGCCTCTTCCCCGTCGGAGCCTTCGCCGATTACCCGAAAGTCGCTCTCCATTTCCAAAATTCGTTTGACGCCTTCACGGAACAATTGGTGATCGTCCACAATTACAATCCGGATTTCTTGCTGCCTTTTCTCCATGTTCATCCTCCCTATGTACGATTTCGCACTCAATATTTAACCGGTATTTGAAACATCACTTTCGTTCCTTCTCCAGGCGACGACTGCAGCTCCATCGTACCTTCGAGCAGTTGCGCCCGCTCCTTCATGCCCAACAGCCCAAAAGACCCTCCTTTGGCTGTGAGCTGGTCTACATCAAAGCCGATCCCGTCATCTTTGACAACGAGAACCAGTGCATCCTCCAAAAACTCCAGTTTCACCTGGACCTTGTTGGCCCCCGCATGCTTTTCCACGTTGTTCAGGCATTCCTGTACCAGACGGAAGATGGCGGCTTTGACGGAGCTTTTGAGCGGCTGCTCTACTCCAAACACAACCAAGTCGACGGTAACCTGCGTTCGCTCCTCGTAAGTTTGAATGTATTTCTGCAGCGTGGGCACCAGCCCCAAATCGTCCAGCGCCATTGGCCGCAAGTCAAAAATGATCCGCCTCACATCGGCCAAACTCATGCGGACCATTTCTTTCAGTTCGTGCAGTTCCATCTGCGCTTCCAGAATGCGGTCATTTTTCAGCATCTTCTCTACAATTTCCGAGCGCAGCACCACGTTTGCCATCGATTGGGCTGGACCGTCGTGAATTTCACGCGCGACGCGCTTCCGTTCTTCCTCTTGGGCCTGAATAATTTTCAATCCCATCATCTGATGCTGTTTGGCCGTCTCCAGTGCTTCGTCGACCTTGCTCAAGTCGCCAGTCAGATATCCAAGCACAACGCCCATCTGCGTGACAAGCTTTTCTGCCCGCTCGATCGTCTCCTCCAGGTTGCGAAGCTGCCGCTCCAGATCATTGCGCCTGCGCTTCAGGTTGTTTTCCCGTTCCCGAAATATGGACAACTCTACCTGGATCCGGCTCGCTTCCTCGTACGCGATGCGGATGTCTTCTTCCGTATAGGTGTGGAAGTTGCGGCTCACCAGCACCAGCCGGTTGCGCGACTTGCGGTAGGCGAGCTCCAGCGCATCCACCTTCTGAATCACTTTGGAAATTTCTTGTCGCAATTCATGCAATTCCAGCTTTAACGTGTTACCCTGCTGGCGTGCATGTTCGGAAATCTCAAAGATTTGCGCCTTGCTTGCCTCCACCGTCTCAATCGTTCGTTTAATTACTCCATCCAACATGCTGATGCTGATTGCCTGGTTCATTCCTGCTCTCCTTCAAATCCGTTTTTCGCTTTCGTAAACAGCTGGTGGAGTTGGGCAGTATCCATCTCGCGCGAGCCGACGTCAAAACGCGGGATCTTAAGCGGATTGACGCCGGGTGTCACCACTCCCGGATTGGAGTTGAACACGTAACGGTAGCCTGCTTGTTGGGCGGTCTGCAGAACGATGTCATTAAAAAAGCCGAACGGCAAGGATATGGTTTCCACCGGTCGGCCCACCAGATCGCTCAGGCCGACACGGGACATGGTAAAGTCAACGTACAATCGGTTCCGGTATTCCTGCTCGTTTTCCAAGCGCTGCAGATCCTCCATGTAAACGGGAGCAGTCTCGGGCCCCCATTCTCCCCATTCGTTGCTGGCGGCTTGTTCATGCAGACTGTATGTGTGTGAGCCGATATCCACCAGCCCGGAAACGAGCATTTCGTTTATCTGTTGGCGAGTCAACGGTGTCGTCATATTTTCTCGCTTGCGCTCCGCGGTGTCCCGCAGCCGACCTGCAATAGCAAAATTGACGGATGGAAACTGGTACTGCCGCAGCACGGGAAACGCATGCGTGTAGTAACTCTCGTATCCATCGTCAAACGTAATCAGCACGGCGTTGTCGGTAGACAGCACGCCAGTGTCGACAAAACGCAAAAACTCCGACAACGAAATCGGATGCAGGTCATTCTCGCGCAAAAACGCCATATGCCGGGCAAATTGGTCCGGGTCAATCACATAGCGTTGGTTCGATTGATTCGACACATGGTGGTAAGTCAGCACCACCACCCGATTTCGATACCATTGCCTGGGTACGACGGCATCCTCTTTTTCTACCGTTCGTTCCCGCGCTGCAGCAGTATCATCCCCGCTTGTGCTTATAGACGTAGGAACCGGGGGAAAATGTTGCACTTTCGGCATGTAGGTATTTGGAAGATGCACACCCCCGAGCAGTCCGGCAGTCACGACCAGACCGAACGACACCAGAATGAAAAGGAAGAAGGGCCACCTTTTCGGCAACAAAATCCCTCCTTAAGCCTACATAGTGATTCGACACCAGAGAACGGATTCCTTTATGACCAGATTACCATTCCTATCCAAGAAAAAAAGCCTAGTGCGTGCACTAGGCTCTCCCTACTCGGTTGTTATTTCAACAGACCGGCAGCGTCCTGTTTCAGCGCTTCTGCCTTGTCTGTCTTCTCCCACGGCACATTCAGGTCATTACGCCCAAAGTGACCGTATGCCGCAGTCTGTTTGTAGATCGGACGACGCAGGTCAAGCTGTTTGATGATACCTGCCGGGCGCAGGTCAAAGTGCTTGCGGATGAGCTTCACCAGCTCCTCCTCGGCGATCTTGCCGGTGCCAAACGTATCCACGCTGATGGACACAGGCTGTGCCACACCAATGGCGTACGCTACCTGCACTTCGCACTTGTCCGCCAGGCCTGCTGCGACGATGTTCTTCGCTACGTAACGAGCAGCGTATGCACCGGAACGGTCCACCTTGGTCGGGTCTTTGCCGGAAAACGCGCCGCCGCCGTGACGAGCGTAGCCGCCGTAAGTATCCACGATGATTTTGCGTCCGGTCAAGCCGGCGTCGCCCTGCGGACCGCCGATCACGAAACGGCCGGTCGGGTTGATGAAATACTTGGTCTCGTCATCCAGCAGTTCTGCAGGAACGATTGGCTTAATGACGTGTTCCATCAGGTCTTTTTTGATTTGTTCCAACGTCACTTCCGGAGCGTGTTGGGTGGAAATGACAATGGTGTCGATGCGAACCGGCTTGTCGCCGTCGTATTCCACAGTCACCTGGGTTTTGCCGTCCGGACGCAGATAGCTGAGCGTGCCGTTTTTGCGCACCTCGGTCAGACGACGGGCCAGCTTGTGCGCCATGCTGATCGGCAGCGGCATCAGTTCAGGCGTTTCGTTGCAGGCAAACCCAAACATCAACCCTTGGTCGCCAGCGCCAATCGCTTCGATTTCCTCGTCGGTCATTTTGCCTTCGCGCGCTTCCAGGGCCTGGTCAACCCCCAGGGCGATGTCGGCAGACTGCTCGCCGATTGCAGTGATGACGCCGCAGGTGTCCGCGTCGAAGCCAAATTTGGCGCGATCATAACCGATTTCGCGGATCGTGTCGCGCACCAGCTTTTGAATGTCCACATAGGTGTTGGTGGTAATTTCACCCGCCACGAGCACGAGACCGGTGGTTACGGACGTTTCGCAAGCAACGCGAGCGTTCGGATCCTTTGCCAGGATCGCATCCAGAATGGCGTCGGAAATTTGGTCACAAATCTTATCCGGATGACCTTCGGTGACAGATTCAGAAGTGAACAGGCGACGACCTTTTTGCAATGCCATGTGTACGACCTCCTTTAGACTCATACAAATAGTGTGGTGGCCGAAACAGGTTCTTATCAGTCGAAGGCACATGCAAAAAAAACCTTTTCCGTTTGAGGAAAAGGTGCTTGTTTTGATGCGTTCCTTACCTCTTATCGGCCAGAACAGATTTCCGTTCTGCTGGTTAGCACCGCTCAAGTCGGTTGCCGGGCTTCATAGGGCCAGTCCCTCCGCCTACTCTGGATAAGAGTATCCATTCGCATAATAGAATACTGGTTTTTCTCTTCGGTGTCAATATGCACTTAGCGGATTTCGTATTTGCCGCGCACCATGATGTAGGCCACGCCGCTGTAGTTCGGATCCAGCCGCAATCCGCGGTTGTCGGAGCGGGCGATCAGGAGCAGGTGATTGTGGGAAACCGGTGCACCGGCACGGAGATCCGCCCCCTGCGTAATGTCGGTCAGACCGTCTCCATTGTTGCCGGCGACAGCTTGCACCTGTCCGGTGCGGACGATGAATTCCGTCCCTTCAAAGCCGTACAGCGTCTGGCCCGGATTCAGCTCCACCACGGTCAATCCGCTGTTCCCGCCGCCTGCGCTGCCCAGCGCTCGCTGAATCTGCTGATCGACGTAGCTTTTCGTCACGACCGGGTCGTCTGCAGAACCCGGCACGCCGGCGCTTCCGCCGTCAGCCATCGCTTGGGAAGTAAAAATGGCCGTGCCGACAACTGCAGCTGCAATCAATCCTTTTGTCGCTTTGTTCATCTCGATGTCCTCTCCTTTAATTGTTGATCACAATTTGTAGACTCTGGCCAACAGAACGACTACTTCGGCTCGGGTCGCGCGTCCCTGCGGCTTGAAGAGATTCCCGTAGCCCTTCAGCCAACCTCTGGAGGTGAGCGCCTCGATCGCCGGAGACGCCCAGTGGCTGATCGGTACGTCACGGTATGACGACCTTGAGTGCTTGGTCAAAAGCAAGTTCTGGGCGCGGGCGGTCATCTGGGCCATCTCCGCCCGGGAGATGGGCTGGTTCGGCTTGATCGTCCGGTTGGGGTACCCCTGCATAATCCCCAGTTTATACGCCATTAGAAGCGGCTGGTAGGCCCAATGGGAGCTGGACAGGTCGCCAAACGGATTGCGGCCCGTATACGCCCCCACCGGCAGCCCTTTGGCCCGCATGGCTTGGATCAGCATGGTGGCAAATTGTGCCCGCGTCACCTGCTGATTCGGCTGAAACGTGGCATTGTCAAAACCCTTGACGACCCCTTTTCGAGTCAGCCGGGCGATTTCGGCGCGAGCCCAGTGACCGGCAATGTCCCGATAGCCGTCCACCAGCTTCTCCTTGTGCAGTGTGAGGCGGTAGGCATCGTATTTGAACGGGACCGTACTGCTCAATCGGATGTAGTACTTCCCAGGCTTGAGCTTTAATCCGATGACTTCCTTGCCTTGATCGGACAACTGGGCCACCTGATCGGTAGCAGCCAGCGCATAGTTAAAGGTATGGGACCCGTAGATCTCGATGCGCATCCCCTTGGACACGGGGACAAACGGCGCACGAACGCTGACGTAGGATTCCGAATCCACGGTAAATTGGAACCAATCTGAATCGGTATGGGTCGGCAAGGTGCCGGTCATCAATGTGCCGTTGGCCAGTTGAGAGGCCTGGCGATACGTATCGTTTGGTTCATTGACGTCCTTGCGAACCGGCGTGAAGGACAAATCCAGCCGGTACTCCCCGTTTACCTGATTGCCCCAGTATTCGCTGATGCGTATGTAATACTTGCCCGGCGACACATCTTTTTGTGCCCGCTCGACCGGGTTGTCCCGGTCCCAGGTGTCGAACTCTTCCCATCCCTGCCCCTGTTTGCCGATGCGCATGTTCAGATCCATTCGCTTGGTGTCAGGGGTAACCGTAATGTTCAGCCGGCCATACTCACGCACGTAGTAGGAAAACCAGTCCTGATCGCCTTCCTCGTGAAAATTGCCGGTCACGCTGATCTGATTTCCGACCAGGGGTCGCGCCGTATCCATGTTGTTGTTTCGCTCGTAGCGGTCCGGGTTGATCGAAAACGAGCTGGTCAGCACGTAGGTAAACGCGTTGACCCCGCCGGTTCGCTCCAGTTTGATCAGCATGCGTCCGGCCTTGGCCGGAACCGTCAGGGTATCGCCGTTGCCCATGTAATACGTGACAGGCGTACGATTTTCCGAATAGAACGTGGCGGCCATGGGGGACGATATCGAAGTGGATATAGAACCCCTCAGCGTCACTTTGCCATCGTAGGGAATATCCATCTTGTACCAGTCAATCGTGTCGGACTGGTTGAGCCGTCCGCGAATCTGCGACTCGATGGGAAACGGACTGGCTTGTCCCATGCTGTTGTTCGGCTCGTGAAAATCCGTCGAAGGGTTGCTTCGGACGGCCCGGTCGACATTGAGCAGGCCGTAGCCCGTCTGCCGGTCCCAGCCGCGCTCGCCCAGATCCGTGGCGGTCTGGTATAGAAGTTGTCGTACATCGAACGGCGACATGTTGGGACGGCGGGCCAGCACCAGCGCTGCGGCCCCGGCTACCTGGGGAGCAGCGGCCGACGTGCCGCTCAACGTACCGTATTTGCCTCCGGGCTTGGTGGTGTACACGTTCATGCCGGGAGCCACCAGATTCAACTCCGGCCCCGAATTGGACTCGCTCAGCGGTTGGTTGTTGCTTTTGACCGCCCCGACAGCGATCACGGTCGGATACGCAGCCGGATAGGCGACCCGGTCGCTCTCGTTGCCGCTGGCCGCCACCAGCACCGCTCCGCTCGCTTCCGCCCGCTGAACCGCCTCCGTCAAGGCTTTGGAGTACGACATGCTGCTGACCGACATGAGGATCACCTTGGCCCCCCGGTCCAGCGCCATGTTTATCCCCTTGGCGATGACGTCAATATTGTCCTGCTGGCCGTATTTGTCCAGCACCTTGATCGGCAGGATGTGGGCGTTCCACAGCACCCCGGACACCCCGATGCCGTTGTTCCCCTTGGCCGCGATAATCCCTGCCACCGCCGTGCCGTGTCCGTTTGCGCTGTCGTCATGCGCAGACTTTCCCGGATTCACCAGATTGATCCCCGGCAGTACATTTCCTTTCAAATCGGGATGGTTGGCATCCACCCCTGTATCCAGGACGGCGATGATGATGGAATTGTTGCTGTTGACCGTTTTCCACGCCTGGTCCGCCTTGATCTGCTTGAGATGGGTCTGGTTGTTGATGTACCGGTCCGACGTGATTCCGGCCGCTGACACGGCTCTGACATTCGCGATCACCGCCGCCAATCCGATGGCGACCACAAGCCCCAAAATGATAACTCTCCTCATGAAAATGACAGTCCTTCCTCCCCTGTTTTTCCCATGACGGCGAAACACAGGGAATCAGGTAGTGGCGGGTCACATGCCCTTCTCTGTACTTTCTACCATTTCTATCTATCTAGCATAGCGGAACAAACAGATGAAACGCAACCCTGTTGATCCAATACCTGGAACGTCATCCAACCAAACAGCAATACCCCCTTCTGCCACTGCGGCAAAAGGGGGTGGTTCTGAAACGTTTCGTTATTGCAATAAGCCATTCGGCTGCGAAGTTTTAGGCGCAGCCTGTCCTTTTTTCTGCTGCTTGGCTTTGGGGATGAAAGCGGTGCAATCAGCGGCTTTCACGCCTTCTTTCTTGATCGACGTTGCCGGGATTTCAAACGCCCACATCCGGCTGCCCTTGGCTTCCACCTTCAGGTTTTCCAGCGTGTAGTGGACGCGGGCCACTGCATCTCCAGCCTTGTCGTGCACGATAATCGGCACTTCCGTAAATTCCAGACGCTTGTTCAGCCCGTTGCGGAACAGCACGACCACCTTCAGGCCGTTGTTGGTTCCATCCAAAATGTCCAGCACCTGCAGGTCCACCAGGTCATCTTCAACCGGCAGAGCAGCTGCCTTGTCCTGGTACTGCTGCTGCTCCTCTTCGGTCAGCTCTCCGCCCAGCATTTCCGGGTGCTCGGCTGTTTTCTCAGGTTTCTTGTATTCCAGTGTGAGCGGCACTTCCTTATCCGGCAGCTCCTCAAACTCGCTCCACGGGAACAGGAACTCACACGGACGGCTCGACTTGTCGCCGACCGGCCCAAACTCCAGCAGATGGAACGTTTTGCGGGCGACGACTTTTCCATCCGGAGTGACCAGTCTCAGCGGCAGCCGTTGAAACAGCATGTTGCGGCTGGTGGCATTGCGGATAAAGGTAAGCACCAGGTACCCTTCCTGCGTCACCTGAGTAAAGAACGGGAAGATCCCCACTTCGTCCCGCACCACGGGCGGCAGCTCGTCGTGAATGTACTGCATCAGCTCGGCTTCCTGCTCATCCAGCTTATCGCCCCAGGGGCCGTGCAGGTTCAAGACCATTTCCTTGGACGGGATGCGATTGGACGACTGCTCCGGATTGTCGATCCCGGACACGCCCAGATAAGACTCCTTTTGCAGGTGATTGTGCACATCTTCGCGCACTTGCTCCAGGCTCTCTTTGGAGCCAAACCAGTTTTCCAGCAACCAACTCATGTCAAAACCTCCTCATTTCCCGACCAGCGGATACAGGTAACAAATGCAGGGGCGGTCAGGTAACCTCCAGCATCCATCGTTTCAGGCTGGCGTTTTTCTTTTTCACCGCATTTTCCGGGAAGACAAACAGCCACGGTCGACTTGTCCGCGGACGGACCCGAATGCTGCTGCCGTCGATGATCCCGGTTGCGACCACATCGCCCTCCGTGTCGGATACGGTGATCGTCAATTTACCCGGGCGATAGTCTACCGGCAAGCCATTGCGGAACAGTACAGCCACCACCAGCTCTCCCCTTTTCGTCCAGCCGATGTCAAAGCCGGTAGCCTCAACGGTATCGGCTTCAATCGGCGGCAGCGAATGGCTCAAGAGCTCCAGGCGGTCTTTTTGCCGTTCGGTCATGCGTGCTTCCATCTGCGGGTCAAGGTCGAGATGTTTGGGCCAGACGTAAGGGTTGGCCTGCGCCTTCATCATCACTTTCCAGCGTGAGAATCTGAAATTCTCATGCAGGTACGTGCCCTCCGGAAAGAATACTTCCCACGGACGGCTGCTGCGCGGCGGGATCGATCCCATTCCGCTCAGGTCAACCCGCTGACGAGCAAACGGCTTGTCATCCAGATAGATCGCCAGGGTAATGTCTTTAAACCGCACTGGTTGATCCAGACCATTGCGGACAAACATTGCCACAGTAAGGCCCTCCGGATTCGGAATCAGGCTGAATCCGGTCACGCTGATGCTTCCGGCCGGCACATCCGGCAGTTGTGCCTGCAGAAAACGGAGGGTGTACTTTTTCTCGTTGTCCAACTGCTGCTCCCAGGCCGGGTGAAGGGACAGGTCCGTCCGCACTTTCTGGTTCCCGGCCTCCGCAACCGGCACGGGCTCCCCTGCTTCAACCTCCGCCTCCTGTTCGCTCAGTTCGGCAAAATCGACAGCCGCATCTTCCTGAATCTCTTGTTTCAACTCTTCCATGGAGCGCGTTTTTCCCTGCTCCTTGTTCAACCAATTCTTAAAAAAGGAAAACATCTGCATCCTCCTCTCCTGACCGCAGCACAAATGAAGCTTCTCTCTATGATAAGACTTTTCGGCAGGCGGGGTCAAATGGCCGCAAGCGATTAAACGCCCGCTTTACCCCTGCGGCACGCCTACCTTCCAGCGAGAGAAGTCCGCGTCATCCTTCAACACACTTTCTTTGGGGTAGATAAACATCCACGGTTTGCTGGTATTGGCGTTGACGGTCAACCCCCCCAGTTCAAACAGCCCTTCCGCCACCTTGTCTCCTGCCGCGTCGTAAAGGGCGAGCGGCAGCTTTTCGATGGACAGCGATTGCGTCGACCCATTGCGGATCAAAAGCATCGCGTGCAGTGCACCATCCTCCGCCCGGCGAAGCTGTACACTCTGAATGTTGACTTCCCCTTCCTTTAGCGGCGGCAGCCGTTTGGCCAGTTCGATCAGGGACTGTTTCTGCTCGTCCGTCAGCGCCTTGATCCACGACTCTTCCAGCTCCAACTGCTGAGGCAGCACCAATTTTTTCTGTGCCAGCTCAAACGCAATCTTCCAGTTGGTGAGCAAAACGTTTACCTGCAGGAAGTACTCCCGCTTAAACACAAACGTCCACGGTCTGGCCGCGAACGGCGGAATTTCGCCCAGCTCTCCCAGGTCAAACGTCTGTCGGGTGAACAACTGCTGATCCCCAAACAACACGACCAGCGGCATCTCCCCCAGGCGCAGAGGCCGGTTGGTGCCGTTGCGCAGGAAAGCCGTCACCTGAACACCGTCATCGTGCGGGACAAGCGAAATGCCGGCCAGGGAAATATTCCCCTCCTGCAGCGGCGGCAGTTCCTGTGCCATAAACGACAACGCGTATTTCTCCTGCGTGGTCAGCCGCTTTTCCCACGACTCGTGCAGCGACAGGGATGTAGTCACCCCAGCCGCCTTGGACTCCGTCTCTTTTTGCTCCGGCGCCTTCTCGGACACGTCGGTATCCGCTGCCGGCAATACCGACTCCTCCTGCACCTGTTTTTTCACATCTTCCGGCGTCGGCGTTTTCCCCAATATGTTTTTCAAAAAGGATAACATAACGTCTCTCCCAACTTTTCTCTACATCTATATGTAAAGGTTTATAGAGATGCTGTTCGTACTCAACTATAGCACAGTGAGCCCTTAATGCAACATCGAAAACTTGGTATCCGTTGGAACGCGTGTTGGATGCGGGCACGGTGCCTTCTAAAACAAATTGAGAGGGCAAAACCTGCGTATGGTTCGCCCTCTCGTTTTGACTCAGAGTGTTGTCTTTACGGCGTCGTCACCGTCTGTGTGCCGGAGCCGGCCGATTCGGAAGCCTCGCCGGTTGGTGCCGTTTCTGAGGCAGCGGATTCCGATGTGTTTGACGCTTCGCTCGCGTCTGCTGCCGGTGAGGGCGCTGGTTCTTCCCCTTCTCCGCTTGGTGCCGGTGTCTCCGGTGTGGTGTCAATATCGTCGGTTCCCGTCAGGCTGCCATCCTCGATGATGATCAGATCCCCTTTCTCCTGATAACCGACTTTTGCCTTCAGCGTTTCCCCGATAAAACGGAGCGGCAAAAAGAGGCGGCCTTTTTTGATCACCGGCGGGGTCTCCAGCTTGATCTTCTCCCCGTTCACTTCCGCTTCGCCGGAATCGAGATACAGCGTGATCTTGTTGTCGCCGCGCACCACTTCGACGGTGCGGGTCTCCCCGTTCCACTTCACCTCGGCCTTCAGCGCAGCGCCGATGGCACGCACAGGCACCAGGGCGCGTCCCTTTTCCACGAACGGGGCGGTGTCCATCACGACTTCTTTTCCATTGACAAACGTCTTCAGCGACGTGTCGCCCGTTTTCTCGTACAGTTCGCCCAGCTTGTCGAACAGTTTCTGATCGCCTGGTTTATAGAAGCGGTTGAGCAGTTCTTTTTGAACGTCCAGCGCCTGCTTCAGTTCGGACTGCTGCTCCAGCATCCTGGTCAGCTCTTCGTATTTCGCTTTCAGTTCTTCCGTTGCCTCTTTGACTTGCTTCAACTGCTGACGCAGTTCGATCAGTTCCTTCTTGGTCTTGACAGCTTGCTGGACGGCTTCTTTTGGAGACACGCCTCCTGCGGTCGAACCGGAAGGCTTGTCCTTATCCGGTTTTCCCTTGTCCTTGCCCTTTCCCTTGGCGTCTTTGTCCACTTGACCGCCACCGTTCCCTTTTTGGGCTTCTTTTACCGGTTTTTCCGCATGGACCGCGGCCAGCGGCGTACAGGCCAGCAGGGTGAGCACCAAACTTGCAGACAGCCATTTCTTCATCAAATGTCCCTCCCGCTTGCACCAGAAGTAATACGTGCTCTGTTTACCATATCGGCAAATCGGCGGGAACTTGATAGGGGAAAGAGGGCCGGCTAAAAAACAGCAAGCCCCACGGAAATGGGGCGCCGGGTAAAGGCATCATGCCTGTTCCAGAATCTTGTCGATAGTGGCCAGCGTCTCGTCCGGAATCGTCATCCCGGAGGCTTTCACGTTGTGTTCCACCTGCTCGGGCACGCTCGCTCCGATGATCGCGCTGGAGACGTTCGGTTGGCGCAGCGTCCAGGCCAACGCAAGCTGGGCCAAGGAAAGCCCCAGTTCTTCGGCGATGGGACGCAGACGCTCCACCTTGTGCAGGTTCTCTTCTTTCAACCACGATTTCACTGTCTGGTTGCCGCGTTTGTCGGCCGCCCGGCTGCCCGCAGGCGCCTCATTCACCGTTCGGTACTTGCCGGCAAGCACGCCCTGCGCCAGCGGCGAATAGACGACCTGTCCGATGCCGTTTCGCTCGCACAGCGGAATGATTTCCTTCTCAATCTCTCTTGCAAACATGTTGTACAGCGGTTGATTCGCCACGATCCGGTGCAGCAGGTATTTGTCCATGATCGATAATGCTTCGGCGATTTGCGCCGCTGTCCAGTTGCTGATACCGACATACAGCACCTTGCCCTGCCGGACGAGATCGTCCATCGCCCGCAGCGTCTCTTCCATGGGGGTGTCGTTGTCGAAGGCGTGGCAGTAGTACACGTCGATGTAATCGAGACCGAGCCGCTTCAGGCTCGCTTCGCACTGTTCCATGATGTGCTTGCGGGACAATCCCCGGTCGTTGGGTCGATCGCCCATCGGTCCCCAGACTTTGGTCGCCAACACGTACGACTCGCGGGGATACTTCCGCAGGGCCTCACCGACCACCTTCTCCGCTTCCCCCTTCATGTAAATGTTGGCTGTGTCGAAGAAGTTGATTCCCAGTTCATAGGCCTTGTCGATGGTGGAGATCGCCTCCTCCCTGCCGACATAGCCTCCGTACGTCAGCCAGCTTCCCAGGCTGATTTCGCTCACTTTCAATCCCGAGTTTCCGAGACGACGGTAATTCATCTTCGTTCCCTCCCGAGAAAGTATTCGAAAGCGGGTAGCTAACGCGACTCTTTCTCAATTTTATCACGAAGCTGTCCGAGTGCTTCAAGATGTCAAGAGGCACACTCAACAGAAAGACCCCATCAATAACGATGAGGTTCTTTTCCAACACGTTTTTCTACACCCGAAAACGCGAAATATGTTGCTGCAAGTCCTCAGACATTTTTGCCAGCGCCAGGGCGGAAGACGAGATTTCTTCCATCGAGGCCAACTGCTCTTCCGCAGCGGCAGACACATTCTGCGTTCCAGCGGCTGTTTCATTCGCCACTTCCCGGATCAAGGTGATGGAACGCACGATTTCTTCCACAGACGCCGACATCTGCTGCGCGCTGGCGGAAACCTCCTGAATCTGCACGGCTACATCATTCACGGAGCGCTGGATGTGCGCGAAAGACGTCCCTGCCTGGGTCACGACGTCCATTCCTTCGTTCACTTCATCTTTTACCTGATCCATGGAAGTGACCGCCTTCTCCATCTGCCCGTGGATCAACGAAATGACGTCGTGGATTTGATTTGCAGACGCCGCCGACTGCTCCGCAAGTTTGCGCACTTCATCGGCAACGACCGCAAATCCCCGCCCGTGCTCACCCGCTCTTGCCGCTTCGATGGCTGCGTTCAGCGCCAACAGATTGGTTTGAGAGGCGATGTCGGAGATCACCTGAACAATCTGGCCGATTTCTGCGGAACGTTCGCCCAATTCCTTGATGACTGCTGCCAGATCGTTCACCTTGTCGTGAATCGATCCCATCTGTTCGCCGGCGGTTTGGATCGCCCGATTCCCTTCCTCTGCCACCTGGGCTGCCTGTATGGACGAGGCGGATACCTGCTGGGCGTTTGCCGCAATTTGTTGGATTCCCTGCGCCATCTCTTGAACAATCTGGGCGCTTTGCCCCACACTGACGGCCTGCTGCTCGGAGCCTGAGGCGACTTCCTGCACAGTGGAGGCGATTTGCTCCGTAGCTTTACTTGTTTGCTCCGCACTGGCTGTCAGCTCTTCAGCGGAAGCAGCCACCTGCTCGGCGCTGATGCGCACCTGCTGAATCAAGCCGCGCAAATTGTTTTTCATGACCGTAAAGGAATGAACCAATTCCCCGATCTCGTCTTTGTTGGTTACAGAAAGATCGTCTGCCGTCAGGTCGCCGGACGCAATCGTTTCGACCGAGGACTTGAGCCGCACAACGGGCCGCGAAATCAGTCGGGATACCACGTAGCCAATGCCAATCGCCAGGATGACCGCGATCCCGCTGATCACCCATACCGTTATCTCCACGCTGTTTACCATCGCGGCGTTTTCCTGAGTGGCCTGGGTCATGAGCTTCTGCTGTCGTTCACTGATCTGTTCCGCGATGGTTTGCATATCCCGTGAAATCGGAAACAATGAGGTCGTGGCAAAGGCCAGAGCCTGCTCGTTCCCTACTGAAACGATCAGACTTTTCGATTTTTGGAACTGCTTGTTCAGTTGTTCAATCTGGCTGAGATACACTTTGGTTTCCTGCGTATCGGCCAGTTCCATGGAGATTGAGACCAATTCCGACAACGTCTTGCTTGTATCCTCCACTCGCTGCAGCGATGCTGCATTGTGGGTCAGCAAATAGTCTCGCAAACTGTTGTTCAGTTGGGTCGCGTTCACTTGAATGTTCTTCGCGTTCAAGAGAATGACAGCTCTTCGGTTCATGACTTCAGAGAACGAACTGTCCACTTTATTGAGGAAGTAAAGTGACAGGCCGCTTACCATTACCAAAAGAAGTACGACTGATAAAAATCCGGCGGTTACTTTTCTGCCAATCGTCCATCTCATGTCTCTACTCCTCCGATTGATAGGGACTTGCGTCTCAGACTGTTCGCTCACGACCTTGTCAGATAGGAAAAAATACCAAAGAGAAGATAGTATCAAACTACCATGAGAACGCGTAATGGTCAATGCCCCCTGTCATGCGCTCGCCCGGCTCACCACTCTTTTCAAAAAAATACCCTTCGCCGGTAAACGACGAAGGGCCAGTAATATCGCCTGTCTAAAATCTGAGGGTCTTGTCCCATACCGGCTCCACGTTCACGCGCCGACGCTTGTACTCCAGGACAGCGGCGCGCACCAGCAGGAACAGCCACAGCTGCGAATAGGTAACATACATGATAAAGGAGACGGCCAGATTGACGGGACTTGCCATGTCGTCCGCCACTTCCGCGCTCAAGAGTTGGATCACGTAGATCAGCCACGCCTCAAACCACAGCAGGAGCAGGGGGACCGTGTACGACGTGTGGACGATCCCCAGCACGCCCAACAGAAACCACGCATCGGAAATGAACAAGACAGCCGCAAACACAATGTAGATGGACAAAATGTGAACCGCGTGCAAAACAACGTGCCGCTCGCGCCACGCCGGCTGTTCAAACATTTTACCGATCAACTGCAAGTTGCCCTGCATCCATCTCGTTCGCTGTCTCAGCCACACGGCAAATGTCTGAGGCTCCTGCTCCCATGAGCGCGCCTGCGGTACAATCGGCAGCTTCCCTCCCAAAGCGGCAAGCGAGATCGACAGGTCGGCATCCTCGGCCAGGGCGGACGAATCCCAGCCGCCAGCGGCGACAATCGCCTCGCGCTTCACCACCAGATTGGTTCCGGTCAGCGTTCCCAAGCCAAACAAATACCACCGTCCGCATTGCATCAGCAGTTGGAAGACGGCAAACTCCAGGGCGATCATTCGCGTCAGCCCGTTTTTCTCCGCGTTCAGGGTTTTCACGTAGCCGACAGCCCCTGCCGCCCCCGGCGTCTGCACGGCCGCCTCGATCAACAGCCGCAGGGCGTCCGGCTCCGGCTGGTTGTCGGCGTCATACACGGCGATGTATTGTTCCCGCGCCAGCGTCAGACCGTAGTTCAGCACCCGTCCCTTTCCCTTCGGCGTTCCCGGGGGGACTTTGACATGACGAATGTGGGGAAACATCGACGCGTAATAGTCGGCGATGTCCCCGGTGGCGTCGGAGGAACTGTCGTTCAGTACATACACCGTCAGCGGCCCGTCATACTTTAGTCTCGCCATGGCATCCAGCGTCTGGGCCAAGACCTTTTCCTCATTGTAGGCGGCGATGAGAATGGCGACGCTGGGGTATTCGTCAAGCGGAGGGGATGGAGCCGTTTTTGACCGGAACGCAAGACCGGCGACACACAGCACCGAATAATAGAGAAGCAGCAGCCAAAACAAGGCCGCAATAACAGGCAGGATCACTGACACGGTTCAGGAACTCCTCTCCGCTGCACGGATGCGTCATAATCCGCACTCCATTCTTCCAGCAGGGCCTCCACCGCAGACCAGTCCTGGAACACGAACAAGTCTTCAAGCCGCACCCACGACATGACCAGGTCTGCGCGAATCCTGCGCTGCTGGTGCAGCAGCCGGTGAAACCGCCGCAGCATGCGATGAGCCCCTTCCCGGTCGCAGCGCTGCAGCACAATCGCGATCGTCGAGGGCGAAATGCGTCCCACAATGTCAAACTGATCGCGCACGGACTTAAGCGCCGCCTCTCCCACCACCTGCAGCACCGTTTCCGGCGTGTAGCGCTGACCGCCAAACCCGTCAACGTATGAAGGAACGGGCACAAACACAATTATGCCCGGTTCGTTTCGCCGGCGCAGGGAGACCATGATCGCTTTCAAGCGGTCCTTAAACTCATTTGCACTGAGTACAGACACCGCCTCGTCCATTTTGCGCAGCGCGGCAATCTGCCGCTGCGCTTCCTCATATTGACGTGCCCACCTGCGCAGCTCAGTCGCCTGCGCCCATGTCGCAGCCATCAGCACCAACACCCCAAGCTGATACACGATGGATTGGGATTGCGTACCAATGTCCCACCCCAATTTCCACCCCTGTGCCACAGCAAAAAAGGCGTGTAGCAAAATGACGGCGACCAGCAAGGTGAAGGAGCCGAGTGGGGACAAGTACAGGAACAGACCGTACAGCAGGGCAGCGGCTACCAATACAAGCCAGGCGACGCTCACAGGCACCTGCATGACCAGCCAGACTGTCAGCGCGATTTGAATCAGCGTTAATGCGGCAATACCAATGCTTCGTTTCATGACTCTTTTCCCGATTCTATGACTTTGATATCATGCTGTCTCGTATTATGGCACCAGTCAATTATATTGGCCATCAACAATTTATACCACATACGCTCTGGACTGCTTTCGGTCAGTGACAGACCAACAACAGGCACAAGAAAACCGTTCCGCTCGATTCCAACGACTTGATTGTGCATGAAATAAAAGTATTCACACATTTACCAACAGAGTTATTAACAAACTGTGGATAAGTGATTGAGAGTACGTGGCCGCTGCAAAAGAAACAGCCACTCGATTTCCGAGTGACTGCCAGACTGAAGACAAACGGTTCATTGAGTTAGCGTCCACAAAAAATGATTTCCAGGCCGAAAGGCCTGCCCATTCATCAACCGAAGCGGAAGACAATGGGCATCGCATGGCGGGATGGGCCAAGCGAGCTCCTTTGACGACCGACTCAGCGGAAAAACGCCAGACGCGGGAATCAACAGGGGACACAAGTCTCACTTCCTCGAAATACCCAGATGTTTGTCCCCTGCCCGCGTCTCGTTTTGGAGCGGACATCATTCGCTTCTGTGCTGGGCGTCAAGCGAGCGAGCCGGTCCGATCTCCCATGCGCCGCGAACTTTGACTACACGCTGACAGCCACTCGATTTCCGAGTGACTGCTGTCATGTCGCTTTTGCGATGCCTGAACAAAATGCCAGCAACCGTTCTTCAGCCAACGCTGCATCTCCTCTAATTTCAAACAGCATTTTCAAATGGCTGGCTTGCGAGATCGACAGTCGTGCCGCATGATACAGATCGGGCTTTTTCTGTGAAACGACAATCATCACTTCCGACACCGGCGAGACGATCCCCTTTATTCGCAACAGTTCGTTCAGGATGAAAATGAACTGTTTCACAGTCACTCTGTCGGCTGAATTGTTCAGCGCCAGGACTTCTTCAATTAATTGTTTGGCACGTTCCTTCTGCAGTGCCTTGAAATTGGGTATATGCAGTTCCATGATTTCACCTCTCTCCTGCAGATACCCTGATCGTTCGGAAAATAAACCTGACGAGTTCGATGTGTGTGGTCACGCCTCAGCCGCTTTCAGCAAGGTTTCTATTTCCTGACGCGGGATTGGTTTGCTGAACAGATAGCCTTGTCCTTCGCGGCAGCCTTCTGCATGCAGGAAAGCCAACTGCTCTTCCCTTTCCACACCCTCGGCAATCACATTCAGGTGCAGGGTTTGGGCAATGGTCAAGATCGCCCGGACAATCGCCTGACTTTCCTTGTTCATGTGCACATCCCGAATAAAGGAAGCGTCAATTTTTATCGTGTCGACCGGGAGATGTTTGACGTAGCTGAACGAGCTGTAGCCCGTTCCAAAGTCATCGATCGAAATATGGACGCCCAGATCGCGAATCGATTGCAGGATCGGGACCGCATTGTCCGTTTCCGCGAAGATGCTCTCCGTAATCTCAAGCTCCAGCCACTGCGGTTCCAGTCCGGTATCCTCCAGAATCTCCCTGACTCTCTCCACCAGATCGGGTTGAAAAAACTGCCGTACGGACAGATTGACCGATACGCGAAAAGGGGCGTACCCTTCTGCCTGCCAGGCTCGATTTTGCTCGCAAGCACGGCGCAGAATCCATTCCCCGATCGGGACGATCAGCCCTGTCTCTTCTGCGATCGGAATAAACTTGTTGGGCGGGATTCTTCCCAATTCCGGATGATTCCAGCGGACAAGCGCCTCCGCTCCCACCAGCTTTCCGGTCAGCAGCTCATATTTGGGTTGATAATCAATGTGGAAATGCTCGTGCTCCATCGCTTTTCGCAGTTCATTTTCCAACAGGATGCGCTCCAACGATTTCTCTTCAATGGACGGATGGAAAAATTCAAATCCATTCCTTCCGCGTTCTTTCACAAAATACAGCGCCATATCCGCCCGTTTCAGCAGCTCGTCGGCCTCTCGTCCATCTGCAGGAAAGACAGCAATGCCCATGCTGCAGGAAAGATTGTGCTGTCGGCCATTCACTTCCAGCGGTTCTTCCAGCCGCTCGCGAATTCTCTGGGCGATTTGATCTACCTGGTCTCTGCCCGATATGTGGGGCAGCAAGATGGTAAACTCGTCTCCTCCCAAACGAGCGACCACATCGTTTTCCCCGAGGCACTGCTTGATTCTTTTCGCAATCTCTGCGAGGATGACATCGCCCACTTCATGTCCCCACGAATCGTTGATTTGCTTAAACCGGTCCACGTCGAGAAACATGACCGCCAATTGGGACTGGAATCGCTTCGCCTGGTACACTTCTTTTCGCAAGCGATCAACAAAGAGCCTGCGGTTGGGCAGATCCGTCAACGTATCATGGTAGGCCAAATGGAAAATGGTTTGTTCCCATTGTTTTCTTTCCGTTACGTCCCGCATGACGAGCACCAGGTTTTTTACATCGCCGCACGAGTCCAGGATCGGGTTCCCTTTTGTTTCCAGATAGAGGACCCGTCCGCTGTTGGTGCGGACACGAAATTCCAGCAGAGAAGACGTTTTTCTCGCTGCACAGATTTCCTTGAGATAATTCGTCACCAGTTCGCGATCTTCTTCATGCACCCATTGCAGCAAATGACTTGTCCCCAGCTCGCCTGCATCATCGCCGAAAAAGGTCTGATGCGATGGAGAAAGGTACACAAACGTGCCTTCGCAATCAATGATGGCAATTAAATCGGAGCAGTTTTCCGCAATCACGCGATACTTTTCTTCACTTTGCCTCGCCTCTTCTTCGGCTTTCTTGCGCAGACTGATATCATTTCGGATCGAGACGTACTGATACGGTTTCCCCTGTTCGTTTACAAACGGCACAATGGTGGTGTCCACCCAGTAAAAGGAACCGTCCTTTGCCCGATTGCGTATTTCGCCGCGCCAGACTTGCCCCGCTCCAATGGTCGCCCACATCTCCTTGAAGAACTCTTTCGAATGGTACCCCGAATTCAAAATGCGATGATCCTGGCCGATCAGTTCTTCCCGTGTATATTTCGAGATGGCACAAAACTGATCATTGGCGTGCATAATGATGCCTCGATGATCGGTAATGGCCAAAATGGAAGATTGGTCCAACGCATATTTGATATCTGCCAGCTCTTTGACAACACGTGTCAGCTTCTCGTCTGTTTTAGACAGAAGGTACTCCAGTTGATGATCAGTCAACGTTTTCATCTGCTCTCACCCACGACTCGAAGTTACAAAACTCCAAAAAACGGAAATTTTTTACGATCATTATACATGATTGTCCACTTATATGGCGCACATCTCACCATGCATTCCTTGTCATTTCTTTGAACGCGTCCTGATCGTCGGAGCCGGCATCTCAGCCGAAAAAAGCATGTCCGAAAAAGGAAAACCGGCGTATGGGACCACATGCGGCCGCGGACGCCGGTTCATTTGCTGACAGTCCAGCGCGATTCTCCATGCGAATCGCGCAGGTACAAACCTTCTGTTGTAACGATGGTTCCAAGCAGCTCCATACTTTCTGGATTTCCGATGAACATCGGCATGTTCAACTCATAATTTGACCAGATACATACCTGCATCTTTGCAAAAACAAATACAGACGAAACAGCTTCCCGCAGACCCAGCTCCAGCAAAACTTCCAGGTCAGCGAGTTCTTCGATATATACATGATCACGGTCATGCTGATGAAGTTTATTCAGAATCGCAGTCGCGATCTTTTCCTTCTGCTCATGCTGCAAGACCTCTTTGAGCCGCTCAGTATTTTCGTATCGGAGGGATGTCTCCACCCAGACGTGATCATACGCCCACAGCAACTGAAACACGCGAAGAAACTTTTGCTCTTCCTTAAAGTAACTGCTGCGCAGCAAAGGATTATCCTCAAGAAAGCCAAATGACAAGGCAAGGAAAGCAGCTTTTTTGCTGTCTACAATGGTTTTCGGGAATCTGTCGAGGACAAAGGATCGTTCTGGAAAGCGGGAAGAAATGAGGTCGAAATGTTCCACTAACAACGTACTTGCGTCGGAATCTCTTTTTGGATCTTCGTTTATGTTCCAATGATCCGGAAACATGGACACGACTACGCTGGCAAAGTCGTTCATGCAAACACCCTGCTTCATGGCTGTTTTATCGCTGCATAGCTGAATCATAGTACTTGCTAATTCCGTTTTTTCAGTTCCTCCCTAATTTCGATTAGCACTTGATATATTCGTTTCAATCCATAACTGGTTTCCGAACGATCGATTGCGCGTTTTACAACCCAATACAGGATAAGGAATTGGACAGCAGCGATTATGATCCACAACACAATATTTTCCACGGGAATCGCCTCCTCCCCCTCCATTTTCACACATTTCCAGTTGTTTATCAATTGTTACAGATTTTGTTGGGCTTGAGGGAGATATAATCGGGGATATGCTGTAAACAAATTAGCGTGCTTGTTCGAAAGTCAGCCAGCTTAGGTACAACAAGCCACATAATCAGCCTCATCGTTTACATTTAACCAGAGGGAACCATCTTGTTCCACCTTAAAATCCAGCTCGTTCCTTTTCAGCATGTCAACAAATTCAGCAGGGGCAAAATCAGATATCTTGTAGTATTTCTTTTCTTGAGTAAATGCAAGATATCCAATAATGGCTACTGGTATCAATAGTATCGCAGTAAGAAAATACGTGGCTTTTTTCATTTTCTCACTCCAGTTGGATTTTACTATTATTGCGCAACTCGTTGGTTAAGCGTTTCAGTAAGGCAGTTATAAAAATCTTAACTACTGGCACCAGGATGCTCTTTTCGTACGCTTTTTGTTGGTTATTACTCTTTCAAATTAAGAAGTCTTAGCCCTTAAGCTCAAAGATTTTACTCCAAACTTTCGTATCTCGGAATAGGAAACTGTCAATTTGCGATTCGATATAAGCGTAGATGAGAGGAGGATTGTATATCTCTCCCTTTCTCAGGTAGCTTATGGTCAGATCTCCATCAAAATCGGGCGTAAGGGAAAATATTGTATCTGCTCCTCCTGCCTTTTGTCCTTCGTATGTAATTCCGTTTTCCTCTTGAAAAGATTTCGGACTAAATTCAAGATATCTGTTATCAGCGAATATCGTTAGTTTTGTGGACCCCTTGGGTATCTCCCCAATAATGTGAACAGTTACTTTTGTAAATTGGCCAATGTCGTGCTTGGTTAATTGTAATTGTATATTTTTCACCAATAATGATGTATTGTGCTTCACCTGATAAAACTCATACACAACCAGACTTCCGATGACGAGTAATATTACCAGGAATGTGAGCCTTATGTGTTTTTTCACTTTCTTCCTCCTTTTTACAACTCATTTAATAAATAACTCTTACTAAGATTATACTTATACCTAAAATTAGTGGTTAAACAAATGCTTCTGCCCAACCGTCAATAATCATTTCTTATTGTGTTTGACACTCAGCCAACCATGCCCTTGCAGGGGGAGACAAGCCTATTACACGAAAAAACCCCAGACGAGTGTTGGTTACTCGTTGGGGGTTCATCAATATATCTTATCTTTCGTTAGCTAAGCCTATCGTAACTTCTCCTTCATGGTAAAATTCGATTACATAATGTCACCGCCGGGATATAATTGACCCAGGTTCGCCGGAAAGAAAATGACCCACCCATAGCGAATATATCCCCTTCGTAATTAACGGCCAAGTTAATCTTCGGAGGGAGACACATGCTAAGGAGTGGGATAGTGATATCGTTACATACCATGAGGGCAGAAGGCAAGAGTATTCGTGAAATTGCCCGTCTAACGGGGCATTCTCGAAATACAGTTCGCCGATATCTCCGGGGTGAATTCTCCCCCGAAAAGGGAACCCGTAAATCTCGTGGTTCCAAGCTTGATCCGTATAAACCGTTCCTGCAGGAACGTCTTCAAGAAGGTATCTATAACTGCGAGGTTTTATTCGATCTTCTACGAGAAAAGGGGTATACCGGGGGACGTACCATCTTGAAAGACTATGTGAAGGACTTCCGTCCTCCCAAACAAGTTCCCGCTGTTCTTCGTTACGAGACGAAACCTGGTGAATATGCACAGGTCGACTGGGGACTGTGTGATTACGTAGATTTGGACGGTACAGTCCGAAAAGTGCCGGTATTTGTCATGGTATTGGGGTACTCTCGTTCCACCTATATAGAGTTCACTAAGCGTTGTGACATTCACAGCTTTCTTCGTTGCTTGATTCATGCTTTTGAATATTTTGGGGGCATCCCAAAGGTAATGCTGACCGACCAGATGAAAACCGTCGTACTGGGCATGGGAGATGATCGAAAACCTCGCTGGCATCCGCTTTTTGCCGACTTTGCTGCAGCGATTGGGCTTGTTCCAAAAGTATGCAAAGTTCGACGCCCCGAAACAAAGGGAAAAGTGGAACGAGGCGTTCAATACGTAAAAAACAACTTTCTTCCTGGCAAACGCTTCGTTGATTTACAGGATCTCAATCAACAAGCCCTACACTGGTGCGAGCGGATTAACCGCCGTATTCATGGAACAACCGGCGAACGTCCCATCGACCGACTCCGTGAGGAAAATCTGTCGCCTATCCCTTCAGCTGAACGATGGGAAAAATACTTGCATGAACCGAGACAGGTCAGCCGAGACGGATTTGTTAGCTACGATGGTGTACGATATGGGGTTCCATGGAGGTACAGTGGACGTGAGGGTACCGTGCGAGAAGTGAATGGGTGGGTGGAAATCTGGGCCGACGGCACATGTATTGCTCGACACCAAAAGGTCTATCGATCCCGTGCAACTGTTTTTTGTGAAAACCAGTATGCAGGTCTTACGACTGCTCAAGGATATGCCTATCCACGTCCGCAAGCCCGACAGATTTCATCGCAGCAAGTGGAAGTGCGTTCGCTGGATGTCTATGAGCAGCTGACGGGGGTGGGAGCATGATTGAACTGGAACAGGCACGGCTACGTCTTGAGGAACTTGGGCTTCAGCAAGCGGCTCTACTCTTGGATGCCCATTTGGAAGCGGCAAGTCATGGACAGCCCACCTATCTGTCCTTTCTCAACATGCTTCTAGATGCAGAGATAGCGGAACGTCAAAAACGGAATATGGAGGTACGCACCAAACTCGCACACTTGCCTTACCGAAAAACGCTGGAGGAGTTCGATTTTGCTTTCCAACCCAGCATTGACGAACGGTTGATTCGAGAGCTGGCCACGATGACTTTTGTAACCCGACACGAGAATGTCTTGTTCTTAGGGCCTCCCGGAGTAGGAAAAAGTCATCTGGCGGTGGCGTTGGCTGTAGAAGCCATCTCGCAAGGGATATCCGTTTACTTTGTCAGTCTCTCGCAACTCATCGAAGATCTGCGAAAAGCTTACACGGAAAACAGGCTGGATAAACGCCTACGCATCTATATTCGACCAAAGCTCCTGATTATTGACGAAATTGGTTACTTACCGTTTGACAGTTTGGCAGCTAACCTCTTTTTCCAGGTAGTAAGTGCAAGATACGAGAGAGGGAGTATTCTGTTGACCAGCAACAAGAGTTTCGGTGAATGGGGGGAACTGATGGGCGATCCGATACTTGCTACGGCTATCCTGGATCGGCTCTTACACCATTCCCACATCGTCAATATTAGGGGGAATAGTTACCGACTTCGTGAGAAGATGAGGACTGGAGCCTACGGCTCCCCCTCTACCACCTAACCAACAAAAAATCGCCGGGTGGGTCAATTCTAAACCGGCGATGGTGGGTCAAAATAAAGTCGGCGTTGACAAGCACGAAGAGCACTCCTTAAATCAGTGGAGACTGCTGGAGCATCTGAATAATTCCATAGCAGTATTACCCGATAGTCACTTATTTTTTCTCGAGTCAGCCATTGGATTATCTCTTGGCAGTCATTGATTTTTTTCTTAGCTACAATCGCGTCCCAATTAATTCTTGCCAACGAAACAACGCATATTTCTTATAGTAATCTCTGAAGTCATCCGATAGATGCCAGCCGTACTGATTCATGAAGCGAACCACTTTTTCCAATACACTGTTCCTGTAAACGACATCGTTGTGCTTCGATTTAGCAAGATAACAGGCAAGAGCGTATTCGACATCTTCCGAAGACAGCAAGTCCTTGACATGCTTTCCAAACAGCGCGGCTAGTTGGTCAATCTCATTTTGAGCGAGTACCTGCTCCCGCCTCATCAACGTGACGACAATATCCAACGGTAGTCTATTCATTGTCTTCACCTCCCCCTTGCGGGCGGCGGCGAGGAGTTCTTGCTCCGCTTTCCATTTACGCCATTGTTGATACTGCTTCTGTGCTTCCTGCTCATCATAGCCATGTTGTACTAGAGCGTTTACGATTCTCGGCGGGATGGCGGGAGTGTGCCCATATAAACAAGCCTTCAATCGTTGAAACGATAAGTCGTGCAACACGGCAAATGATACCTGCGATACTCCCAGCATAGAGATGCATTCTTTAACTGGATGGTTCATGAGCATAACCCCCTCTATTAGTTTTTGTCTCTAATAGATTAGGCGGCTACCGCTAGAGGCTAACACATATGTATACCCACCGCCATCCAGAGAGTAGACAGCAAGTCATTATTGACTTTGTCACAATACAGCAACGAAAGCATGAACTGCTATCCTGTAAATCCTTACGGAATTCTAGCGTCATACGTGGCACTCTACAGCACCATGACACGCCATTTTGCGGCGGGGCGGGCAGTGTTCTGGTATCTCCCCTGCTCCCAATCCTCAGAAATGCCTAGCTTCGCTTTCTCACGAGCTTAACATTGGCGGTGCGTGTTGCGCATGGCATTGCCCTTACGGGCGGGCACAGTTCCAGAACGCAAAGAGAAACCCCAGACGTAGTTGATTACACGTTTGGGGTAAAAGTGACTTTTTAATTTGCAACGTCTCTAATATTTCCAGCAACCCTCTTAACCAATTCGTGAATTTGGTCTAAATGCCAAATGCAATCTGAAAGTTTCAAATGTAGGTGAATTAGGTTCTCAACAATTGTATCGATATCGTCGCTGTTTACACATTTAAGCTTCCCAACCAACACCTCTATCTGCCTAGGTAGCTCAGAAAATTCATCTAGATTTTCGTATTCCTCTGTGAATTCACTTTCAGAAATAATTGGTGTCTTCACACGAGAATTTAAATCTTGTAGTAGTTGGAGAATTCTTCTTAAGCTTTCATCCAATGCTATCAGCCTCCCATTACCATTTTACCGTTCTTCCTTGCTTTAATGCTTGCTCAGTTTTACTCACATTAAGAGTTCCGTCTAGGTTCAAAACTGCTTTCACTTTACCTCTACTATCCACAACTTCAATATGATCGTAATGGAGTGAGTCTAGATAAAATCCGTCTCCTTTTTTGAGATATGGATTTTGAACCTTTTTATCGATTCGATAGATAGATTGTCCATTGTAACGAGCACTAGTCTTGGTAGCAGAATTCTCAAGAGACTTACCAAAGTCTAATTCAAAAAACTCCTTCATGTTGTTTACTTTACTTATCCCCTGAGTAACCGCCTTACCTGTATTTTTGATAGAAGCTGCTGCCGCCCCTGCTAATGGAGCTGCCAATCCTAAATCAGGAACATCCCCATGATTCATGCCAACCGTATTATTAAATGTGACGATAGCTGTCGGAAGAACTTCCTCCTGTAACTTCGCTGGTACATACTTCCTCACTGCATCTTCTGGCTCTATTCCCTCTGTGTATGCCCTCCGTGCAGCAACCCCTGCCCAATGCAGGTACTCTTCTTCTGGTGATGTAAAGCCACCGATTCCTCCCGTTCCTTCGTCCACGTAGTGACCGCTTGGATCAACAAACCTCAACGGATTATTATGCACATACGTATACCGGTTGAGGCTCAGCGGATTATCCACTTGCCCCTTATACGTATCCTCTGAAATAAACCGTCCGATTTTCGGATCATAGTAGCGGGCACGCAGGTAGTAGTAACCGGTTTTTTCGTCGAAGATCTCACCGCTGTACTTGAACGGGTTGGACATGGTTTCCGTTTGCGCAACAAGGTTGCCCCACGAATCGTAGTCGTACCGGTTTAGCTCTGTACCGCTGCTGTCCGTGATGGATACAACATCGCCGTGGCTGTTGTACAGATAGTACCCTTGTTTTAATTTTTGGGCATGAAAAAGGCTCATTCCTCCTTATCGTTTAAGTAGGAACAAGCCTTTTCAAATTAATCAAGTAACATAATCATGTTTTTTAAAAAACTCTTTAAAAGGCTTTAAGCAAATCCAGTAACTTATTCAATGTCAGTCCATATTCTTCAAGTCTTGTCTTGCTAAATCAAGAGCAACCGCTAATGTAATTTGATGTCGTTTACTGAGTCCTTGTAAATATTGTGAAATCGTTTTAGTTACAACAATTGGTTCAATTTCAGCGTTAAAGCGTCCTAATTCAATTTCTGCGATAATACTATCGTTAATGAGAATCTTATAAATGTCCTCACCCTGCTCAGGTATCCAATGAACGATATAAGCTGTACGCATGTCCGGATATGAACTTCTAATCACTTCAAGTAGTCTTCGTTTCTCTTCACTCTTAAATAGTGATTGATTAGATTTTTTTAATTGCTCTCTTATTTCTTGTTCCACTCTGCTCCCTATTAGTTTCATGTTTCACCCTCATTTCTTTATCGATTTTAGTAAACCGGGGAATGCTGTAACCAAATTACCATGCCTGTCAGTTAAAATTGTCATTGTAGATGTAGGCTTGAACCCATTAAACTTATCAAGGCCAATTGGCTTATCTAAAGTGACCACTCTTACGTATCTCACCCCGTCTGCGCTATCAATACTCCTTACGACAGGAGATTTTACTATATCTTTACTGGATAATAGTGAACGGAGTTCGTCCTGAGAAATTGTGAACGTTGAAGCATTCTTATTTGAAAAATGTCTGTCTACAATATGCTTCCATCCATCGTTAGTTATATTGATTCGAGACTGAACGATAGGTGGCATCCCCTTAGATGTATTTTTCAACGTCCCAGCTATTGCACCGGTGGCAGGAACTGCAAATCCCAAATCGAGAACATCCCCATGATTCATGCCAACCGTATTGTTAAATGTGACGATAGCCGTCGGAAGAACTTCCTCCTGATACTGCGTTGGTACATATTTTCTTACTGCATCCTCTGGTTCTATCCCTTCTTCGTATGCCTTCTTTGCAGCAATCCTTCCCCAATGCAGGTACTCTTCTTCTCGTGATGAAAAGCCGCCGACTCCTCCAGTTCCTGCTTCCACAGCGTTCCCGCTCCGATCAACAAACCTCAACGGATTATTATGCACATACGTATACCGGTTGAGGCTCAGCGGATTATCCACTTGCCCCTTATACGTATCCTCCGAGATAAACCGTCCGATTTTCGGATCATAGTAGCGGGCACGCAGGTAGTAGTAACCGGTTTTTTCGTCGAAGACCTCACCGCTGTACTTGAACGGGTTGGACATGGTTTCCGTTTGCGCAACAAGGTTGCCCCACGAATCGTAGTCGTACCGGTTTAGCTCCACACCGCTGCTGTCCGTGATGGATACAACATCGCCGTGGCTGTTGTACAGATAGTACCCTTGTTTGTTTGCCCCCACATCTTTGCGGAACAGCAGTTCGTTCCCCCAGATGTTGCGGGCCTTCACGTTTCCGGCGTTGTCCAGCTCTTCGATGACCCTTCCGTTCAGGTAGACGTACTTCGTCTGGTTCCCGTTCTCTGCCTTTGTCGCACGCAGTCCGTTCCCGTAGTAGGTGTAGCTTCCCGCATCGCCTGTCCGTTCATTGGCATAGCTGCGCAGACGGTTCCGCTCGTCAAAGGTGAATGTGTTCTTATCAACTTCAATCAAGCCGACAGTTTTTGTAATGGCTCTTCTAATTTTATAAGGACTCCGTTTTTACGCAATTATATGGACTCATTGACACTGGGAGCTATTTCAATTGCCACTCAGTAACAACAAGAGAAAAAAGAAACCCCAAACAAGCATCAGCAACTCGTTTGGGGTCAATAGTAGGTTATACTTTGAAATTTAAGGCTTGAACAATATGAATTATCTTGTCCTCAATATCTCTTTCACTGTAGTAAACATTTGGGTACAACTTTAGATCTTCTTCAAGAGGAGAAAATCTAGCCGCCATTTCAGCTAATTCACTAAACTCCTTATTTTCCAATACTGAAAATTCACTGGGGTCAGCATCATGGTCAAAAGTTATATGAAACTCATTGCAAAACCTATCTGGTTCAATTTGCTTTTTGAGATAAAGGTTAATTAACCAATATAACCGTTCTCTAGGAGTACGCTCCTTCAATTTCCCCACCTCATTTTACAAGGATTACTTTGTAGCAGGCAAGACAAAATTACCGTTCCTTATTTCTCTGTCAGTATACTTGAAGTGGAATACAGTATTCGTTTCCGCATCATACAGTACCTCAACATTGTACTTCTTCCCGTTTTTATACATTACATCATAATACATTGTAGCATTTGTACCTCTAGGGTCAGGAAATCCTTTTCCGTATTTAATAACTGACTGTTGGATTTGAACAGGTATAAACCTACCTGCTTCATTCATGTGTTTTGCAGCTGTACCAGTAAAGTTTAATCCTTCCTCTAACTTACTAAAGCCTTTCCCCTTATTAAATAGACTACCGACAAAGAACGCACCTTTTACTGCAGCTGCTTCTCCTGGGTAATCCCATAATGCTTTATTAAAATCTGCAATTAACGTAAGCCCTGGAGCAGATTCTCGTGCCATTTTCATTACTTCCGAATCTGGAATCATAGCATCTGTGGATTGCATTATATCTGACTGGGAATATCCTGCTTTGATCATTTTTGCTCTTATGTCATTAGCGTAATTTTGCCAATACCTTTTTTCTCCTTCGGTTTGTGCTAATGTCCATTTATTTTTGGCTTCATTGATAACCCAGTTAGCCCCAATCGCTTGATTCCAATGCCCACTCGGATCAACAAACCTCAACGGATTATTATGCACATACGTATACCGGTTGAGGCTCAACGGATTATCCACTTGCCCCTTATACGTATCCTCCGAGATAAACCGTCCGATTTTCGGATCATAGTAGCGGGCACGCAGGTAGTAGTAACCGGTTTTTTCGTCGAAGATCTCACCGCTGTACTTGAACGGGTTGGACATGGTTTCCGTTTGCGCAACAAGGTTGCCCCACGAATCGTAGTCGTACCTGTTAAGCTCCGCACCGCTGCTGTCCGTGATGGATACAACATCGCCGTGGCTGTTGTACAGATAGTACCCTTGTTTGTTTGCCCCCACATCTTTGCGGAACAGCAGTTCGTTCCCCCAGATGTTGCGGGCCTTCACGTTTCCGGCGTTGTCCAGCTCTTCGATGACGTTTCCGTTCAGGTAGACGTACTTTGTCTGGTTCCCGTTCTCTGCCTTTGTCGCACGCAGTCCGTTCCCGTAGTAGGTGTAGCTACCCTCATCGCCTGTCCGTTCATTGGCATAGCTGCGCAGGCGGTTCCGCTCGTCAAAGGTGTACGTCACCGTGTCGGTGTCGATCGGCAAGACGCCCTCAAAGGATTTCCTGTTCCCACGGGTGTCATACGCATAACGATTCGTGCCACTCGGCAGTGTTTCTTTCGTCAGACGGTCAATCTTGTCATACTCATAGGCAAACGTCGTTCCATTGCGGGTGATGGAGACCACGTTTCCAAACGAATACTGATTCGTCTCTGTCCAGATCGGCGTAGTACGCTTCCTGTGCGTCAGCTCCTTCACCTGGCCAAAAGAATCCAGCTTCCGCTCCATCTCCAGGCCGTTCGGGTACGTGAGCGTATACGTTTCTCCCGTGTTTGTCGTATGATACGCATAGCGGATTGTCCCCGTCACATTGCTGGATACTTCCACCAGGCGCTCCGCGTCGTCATAGCGATACGATACCACCGTGTTATCCGGATATACCAGTTGGTCCATCAAGTCATCATCATCTGTATAGCGAATCTGATAATCACGGTCAAATACCGTCTGGCGATTCAACCGATGGAATGGATCGTAGCTGTACTGGACCTCCCGATAATTGCTGCTGGTCGGACGGGTGTCGGGACCATTGCTGTTGGTCTCTTTCTTCACGAGTGAAGTATTCGGGTAATACTCCCAGGTTTCCTTGTTTTTCACAACACCCGCTGTATCTTTTGTCGTGATGCTGGACACCTCATAAAACGGCGTATACGCATACTCATGGCGGTTTTTTGCCTTATCGGTAAAGATGCGCGTCTTTCCGTTCGGATAGTAGTGAAACGTTTCCGTCGCCCCGGACGGTACATCTTTTTCGCTGATCTTCCAGGACAGCGGATTGTAGTGATACTCTGTCGTCAGCGTATTATTCTCCTGTACGGATACCAGGTTGCCGTAGGCATCATAGCTGTATCCGTAGACATTTTGTTCCGGATCAACGAGACGTACCAGGTTGCCGTTTATGTTGTAATGATAGGTCCAGGAGCGTGTCTTGCCCGTCTGGTCACGTTCCGTTTTTTGCGTCATTTGATCAAAGGGATTGTACTCGTAACGTATCGCCAGTCGTTGTGCCGCGTCACCAGTCTCGCGAATTTCCTCTTGCAGTTGGCCGTGCCGGTTGGCAAAGTGCGTGACGGTGAGGCCATTGGACTCAACGCTCCGAACAGTCTCGACCGGCAAATAGCTGTCTCTGTCGCGATAGGCATTGGCGCGGTAGTACATGGTGTACCCTTTGGGATCTTGCTTGCCCAGCAGACTGCCGTCTTCATTATAGAAGTAACTTGTTGCCCGGCTGTCGTCGGCATACGGAGCACTGGATTCCAACCGGCCGTCCGAGGTGTACGTGTTGTACAGAAGCGGTCTTACTTCTCCATTGGTCCCCCGCTGTCCCTTGTATTCCACCTCGCCAAATGGCGTGAAATGAGTAAATTCCTCCGTGCCGTCCGGCAACGTCATTGTCACTTTGCGCTGTGTGTCATCATAGTCGTAGAAAATCGTCCGGAACTGGCCCTCATTCGCAAATAGTTCAATGGTAAGCCGTCCAAGCAAATCGTATTGATACATAGCCTGGCTTTGGTCGGGGTAGATTCGTTTTACCACCCTGCCCAATTCGTCGTAGTCAAACTGGTACGTAAGGGTCTCCACCGTTTCCGGAGACGTCTCCACTTCCAGCTTGATGACCGTCGGATACAAGCCATAGCGGTCATAGGATTCAATTTTTTTATCAAAAAATTTCTCATCCGATCCTTTCGTCGCTTCCACGATAGTGGAAACCAGCTTCTGGCTGTTGTACTGGTACACGCGGCCAATTTCTTCCCGTTTCGTCGTCGTTCCATCCGGATACGAATCGACGATGTGCTCCGTTTCCAGCAATTTGTCAGCATTATAGGTATACGTTTCCTCGTGAAAATGATTGGGATTTCCGGCTGCTGTCCGTTTCATCTTCGTTAGCAACCGCAGGTAATAGGTCGTCGCTGTGTAGTTCCACGTCGTTTCGTTGCCTTGCGGGTCCACCAATTTGGTCAAATCACCGTAACTGTTGTAGCTGTACGCTGTGACCTGGGCGTACTTGCCCAGCCTGCTTGCAACACTGCCCAAACGATTGACGTCGGGTGCCAACAGAAATTGGTACACATCCGCATCGTCGGTAAACGAAGCGGGACGCCCCAAAAAGCGGTACTCGTACCGTGGCTTCGTCTCTCGGCCGCTGTACAGATAGCTTACATAGCTGACGGGATGGTAGCGGTATTCTTTTTCACCTTCCGTTAACGTCAGAGGAAGAAGAATTGTGTCTGTATCCGCTCCAGTGCCAATGTACGTCTTGACTGATTGCGGCAAAAATGTTTTGTCCGGATTGGGTGTAAAGACTTTTTCCTGGTTCGGGTTCCCGTACTGTACAATTTGCGTTTTGACGATCGACCCTTCCCGCAGGGTCTGATTTTTCAGCCGGACAGACAAATCCTTGGACGACTTCCAGATTTCCTTATTCGTCAGCGGATAGTAAATTGTATGCGAGTACCATCCCTGCTTCTGACGCTCCGGGTGGGGCGTCTTGGCAAAGCGAATGTCAACTGCTGTCACCGGATGATACGACGTATAGGTCAGCTTTTCGTCATCGTGGTACAACCGGACCACGCCGCGGCTGAGAAAATCAGGTTCGTCCGGCTGATACGGGCTGTACGTATAGGTAATCTGCAGGCCTTCCACCGGGTACGACACCTCACGCAGCAAATTGTACTTTGTGGTGCCGCGTCTCTGAAAGTCATCGGTGGTGTAGACCGTCGACTCCATTCCGTTGTAGTCTAGTGGAATGTTCGCCGGAAAGGAATACACGGGTTTCAGGTTAAACTCTGCCTCGCCGAATACCCCTGAATCGTGATAGGTATACTCCGCGATTATCTTGCTGCCATTGCCATTGACGTCGTATTCAATGACCCTGCTAGGGGTCTCATTCCAGTCGTACTTTATATGCTTCAACAGGCGGCTTTTGGACGCATCGGCATACACCTTGAGATCGCTAACCAAGTTGCCAATGTGTTTGTCCATGACGATGCAGCGACCGACGCTGTCGATGATTTCAATCGGCTTATCCTTCTTTTCCGGAATGCGGTAGACGATTTCATCTCCATACGCATTGGTTTTGGTGACCACATACGTATCACCATCACTATTGTATGACTTCTCTATGGAAAAATTGTACAAGTAGCCGTTGTACCTCAACCAGGCAATGTGTTCCACGCCATTGATTTCCCACCTTTTGTACTCCATAGAGGCGCCGAGATAGGGATAGTTTACCCAGTCTCCTTCTTTGGATTTAGACTCAAGCACTGTGCCGTCGTCCAGCGTAAACACATAACGCTTACTATCCTTTTCATTAGTACGGTTGCAAAAATACTTGGATAAATCTTCATCGTAGGTGCAGCGGATGTTCTCTCTGTCGATCTCCTCAATCATGGGGATATTCCATTTCCATCCCACAGGCAGGTGATACTTTTCGTGGTATCCTCCATTCCCTACCCATATGTTTTCACCCCACTTGCTCTTGTAGTAAATCCGCCCTAACATCGCATCCAGAGAGGAATACTGCCGTTCCAGCTTGAGATCCATCCCGTGTTTTCCTTCCAGATGCACATCCGTCTCTTTAATATTGGCTGTGCGGTACAGTTCATCGACAAGGTTCTCGGTATTGCGCTTATACCGGTAGGTTAGCCCTTCAGGTTCGTACTCTTCATCTGGCGGGCTGGAAGTGAGACCTGAATCGGCGAGAGACGAAAGCGGCGCTTTTGCCTTGTTTCCCTTGGTTTCCTTCCAGCGCTGGTAATGCTGCTCGATGACTGGCAGCGCCTGTTTGAGCAATGTGTACTGTATCTGGCCAAGTCGACCCATTTCGGACATGACCGCCTCGTCCGTCCACTGGTATTTTTCCACTTTTTCGTCCTGGGACAAGAAGCGGTCCAACAGCGGATAAAAATAGGCAGCAATCTGCAAGGTTTTCCGATCAAACGATTGATACATGCCCCAGACGACATCTGCCGGCAACGAATCCCATGTCATCGCCATCACTTCATCTTTTGTAAAGGAAGGGATTTCGTCCGATTTTTTTTGTTGCAGCTCTATCGCAGCCTGTAAGACTTCTTTGTATGCAGACAACCATGCTTTTGTGTCTGCTGGTTGTTCGTTGCTGTCGTCAGATACGGGTGTCGCAGATAAACGTTCATCCACCCTGGCAAATGTAACAGAAGGCACCAGCAGGGATATGGCAAGAACAGAAGAGATGAACCTGCGCATCCATTTTTTCACACTCATTGCTACCTCCTTATTACTGTCAGTTTTCATATACTTTTTTCCGGATCAGGTTGCCGTTGTTGTCATAGATGAATTCAATTTTCAATACACCGTTTTCGTACAGGTACTGCAGTTGGTTTCTGGCATTATACGTGTACGTGAAATTGCGCGAAGCGCCAGAAGAAGACACGATACCATCTGAGGTGAACGGCTCACTCGTCTTGTTACCTGACGGAGTGTCAGTCGCCGCCCGTACAATGTCTCGTTGCTCATCACCCATACCTGGCGGTTTTTCACGGGCAGTTGCCGGGGGTGAATTGGCCATTGTGGCTCCAGGTGAAATCAGTACGGTAAGACCCAGAACAAATAGCAACACCAGATTCATCACTTGTCTTCCCATGTTCTCTGCTCCCTTTCTGTAAAGTTTTAATTAGAGACTGACCATGCAGATGTGAGGCAGTCGATGTTCATGAACACTCTCCTCTACCCGAATAGGTAAAGTTAGGCATAAAAAAACCACTCGAATTGCCGAGTGGTTCCCGTTTGTAGACAAAGCAGGGCTTTTTTTACCTTGAACTGGCCATAATGCTAGTGAAGGAAAAGGAGGTGGGCAGCAAAACGTGAAGACAACAACAATGGGAGCGTTTTTGTTTGGTGTCGGTATGATTGGAATGCTGGATGGCATTGTCTTTCATCAAATCCTGCAGTGGCACAGTGTAAACATGCATACGGATCGCGTACACCAAATCATCAGCGACGGCGTTTTTCATTTATTCGTGACCTTGATCATCTTTGTGGCAGGCATCCTGTTATGGAAAGGGAATCCCCAAGACTCGCCACGTACATTCTGGGGCAGCTTTTTACTGGGTGCCGGCTCATTTAATTTGCTGGAGGGTATCGTAAATCACCACCTCTTGCAGCTTCACCACGTCAAGCCAGGGGCGCAACAATTCCTGTTCGATCTTTCATATGATGTAGTTGCCCTGCTGCTGCTTGTCACAGGCTGGATCGTGCGGCGCCGAACAACCTCTGCGTAACATCATACACGATAGGCAAATCCGCCAAACATTTCCATGATAAACCTCAAACTCCCGGTAACAATAACAGTGGGTTACCTATGTTGTCAGGAGAACCCATTTGAATGTTACAACGCAAATCAATGCTGGGAGGACGGTTATGGGTATTTTAAGCGGAAATCCACAGAACGAGCCAATGCACTATGGGGAAGTCTTTGGTGTTTGGAGTTACCTTACCGTAACCAAAGGGATGTTGGCTGGTTATCAAACGTTCATCAACCATACGGGCGACAAGGATTTGCGAACATTTCTTGAAGACCTGACGAAAAATATGAAGCAGGAGATCGAGCAGATTGAAGAGCTGCTCAAGGTCAACGGAATTGGGCTGCCACCCGCTCCACCAGAACGGCCAACTGCTACGTTGGAAAGCATCCCGGTGGGAGCACGGTTCAACGATCCGGAAATTGCCGCTCGTGTATCGTTGGACTTGGCTGCCGGGTTGGTATCTTGCAGCCAAATTATCGGGCAGGCAATTCGTGAAGATATCGCGATGATGTTTGGTCAATTCCATACGACGAAAGCCGCATACGGCGCCCGCCTGCTGCGCATTAACAAGGAAAAGGGATGGTTGGTTCCTCCCCCACTTCATCAGCAAACGCCCGAACCTGCCCATGTATAAGAAGTTCAAGAAGGCTGCCCTACCTTGGGGTGGCCGATTGTTTTTTCACCTACGGACTGGGGAGTGCAGTACCGAATGCGGCAAGGAAAAGAAATCGGACGACCATCGCTGCTTACCATCAACGCGGAAAGATAAACGAAGCATTTCATATCCAAGTAGGGGGAAGGTATTTATAATCTCGACGGGAGATATGGAAAAAGGTGATAGAGGAGTGGAGGAGTCCGTATGGTCTCTTTGTTTTTGGCCAAGGATAAAGAAAAGGCCTAGCACATTTCTGCGATAGGCTCAATCAACGAAGCTAGCTGGCGACAAACAACAGCCTCTATCTTTTAATGGTTATGATCCCGTCAAACTCTTCAATCTCAGGACTATTAACATCAATGATTAGGGGTTTGTTACTGAGTCTATAAACTATTTTGTGTAAACTCCTAACCTTCAAAATAGAGTACAATGAATTCTAAGAAAGGTTGGGAGAGCCCATGAGCCTGATGACCAAAGAGCAACTCAAGCAGTGGATCAAGGAAAAGAACATGCAATCGGTGGAAGACGTCCAATCGGCCCTGAAGGAGTTGTTTGCCGACACCCTTCAAGAGATGCTGGAAGCCGAACTGGAGACATCTCTTGGCTACGCCAAGCACGACACGAAAAACAAGAAAACCACCAACAGCCGGAACGGCTACAGCAAGAAAAAGGTGCGTTCCGAGTACTGCGATGTGGACATTCAGGTTCCGCGTGACCGGGCCGGTGAGTTTGAGCCGACCATCGTCAAAAAGAACCAAACGAACGTGACGGGTATCGAAGACCAAATCATTGCCATGTATGCCAAGGGTGTTTCTACCCGCGACATTCAGGATCACCTGCAGCAGCTCTACGGCATCGAGGTTTCTCCTACCCTCATCTCCAACGTGACCAACAAGATCGTCCCGCTGATCAAAGAATGGCAAAACCGTCCTTTGCAGGCGGTATATGCGGTCGTGTTCCTGGATGCCATTCACTTCAAGGTGAAACAAGACGGTGCCATCGTCAACAAAGCCGCCTACATGGCCATTGGCATTGACTTGGAAGGCCACAAAGATGTACTTGGCATCTGGATCGGGGAAAATGAATCGGCAAAGTTCTGGCTTCATGTCGTAAACGAGTTGAAAAACCGGGGCGTGCAAGACATCCTCATTACCTGTGTGGACAATCTTCGCGGCTTCTCCGAGGCCATTTCCGCTTGCTATCCCATCACGGAAATCCAGAAGTGCATCATCCACCAGATTCGCAACTCGATCAAATACGTTTCCTACAAAGACATCAAGAAGATCACGTCGGCCCTGCAGCCGATTTATAAAGCGGCCACGGAAGAGGCCGCCTTGGAAGAACTGAATCAATTCGAGCAGACGTGGGGACAAAAGTACCCCCTTATTGTCCGTTCCTGGCGTACGAACTGGGCGGAAATCTCCACCTTCTTCAAGTACTCACCCGAAATTCGCAAACTGATCTACACAACCAATGTCATTGAGAGCTACCATCGCCAACTGAGAAAAGTCACCAAAGGAAAAGCCATTTTCCCTACAGACGAAGCCCTGCTCAAAATGCTCTACCTGGCAACCATGGATGTGTTACGAAAGTGGACGGGGAGAGTTCAGAACTGGGGCCAAATTCTGTTACAACTGTCCGTTCAGTTTCCGGAGCGAGTTCAACCATATCTCCGCTGAGCCTAACGGCTATTGGAGTTTACACAAAATCATTGACAGACCCTTGTTACTTCTTTGGGGATCAAAATCTTCTATCAGTCTGTCTACAGTTTTTTCAATTATTCCCACGTTGGCCCAAGTGCTCCGGTCGGCATTTATGATTGTTCTAACGATCCTTTCCTTTACATCAGGTGACATACGCCTCATCTTCTGAGGAAGTATTCCTTCCAAAAGTGAACCCATTTGCCGTTCGTTATCACATTTCCTGGCCAATTCAATTTCAGCCTGTACTTCTTTAATAATTTCATCAAGCTTGCGAATTTTATCTTCAGCAGTATTCAGTTGTATGATATCTGTAGATAACAGTCTTTCAGCAACCAATTTTCTCGTATTTGTCTCAAGGTCTATATATGGCGGATGCATCAGCTCAATTGCCATATTGTCAATATCTTCAGCAGTGTACTCATTTGTTGGGTCTTCTGTGGGAAAATCCTCGATACTTAGCTCAATAGAAGAAAGAAACTGTTCCAATTGTACTTTAAGTGGACCAGCACTGCAGTTGTTCAATAGCGTTTGTGCTTTTTTATACAAGTTCACAATCTCATGAGATTCTTCTTGCATCAGCAGTTTTGACTTCATTTGCTCTATCAACTTTACTGCGCTGTTTAACTCCTGCAATTTCTCCAACCGATACTCGCTGTCAACGCCGACTTTATTTTGACCCACCATCGCCGGTTTAGAATTGACCCACCCGGCGATTTTTTGTTGGTTAGGTGGTAGAGGGGGAGCCGTAGGCTCCAGTCCTCATCTTCTCACGAAGTCGGTAACTATTCCCCCTAATATTGACGATGTGGGAATGGTGTAAGAGCCGATCCAGGATAGCCGTAGCAAGTATCGGATCGCCCATCAGTTCCCCCCATTCACCGAAACTCTTGTTGCTGGTCAACAGAATACTCCCTCTCTCGTATCTTGCACTTACTACCTGGAAAAAGAGGTTAGCTGCCAAACTGTCAAACGGTAAGTAACCAATTTCGTCAATAATCAGGAGCTTTGGTCGAATATAGATGCGTAGGCGTTTATCCAGCCTGTTTTCCGTGTAAGCTTTTCGCAGATCTTCGATGAGTTGCGAGAGACTGACAAAGTAAACGGATATCCCTTGCGAGATGGCTTCTACAGCCAACGCCACCGCCAGATGACTTTTTCCTACTCCGGGAGGCCCTAAGAACAAGACATTCTCGTGTCGGGTTACAAAAGTCATCGTGGCCAGCTCTCGAATCAACCGTTCGTCAATGCTGGGTTGGAAAGCAAAATCGAACTCCTCCAGCGTTTTTCGGTAAGGCAAGTGTGCGAGTTTGGTGCGTACCTCCATATTCCGTTTTTGACGTTCCGCTATCTCTGCATCTAGAAGCATGTTGAGAAAGGACAGATAGGTGGGCTGTCCATGACTTGCCGCTTCCAAATGGGCATCCAAGAGTAGAGCCGCTTGCTGAAGCCCAAGTTCCTCAAGACGTAGCCGTGCCTGTTCCAGTTCAATCATGCTCCCACCCCCGTCAGCTGCTCATAGACATCCAGCGAACGCACTTCCACTTGCTGCGATGAAATCTGTCGGGCTTGCGGACGTGGATAGGCATATCCTTGAGCAGTCGTAAGACCTGCATACTGGTTTTCACAAAAAACAGTTGCACGGGATCGATAGACCTTTTGGTGTCGAGCAATACATGTGCCGTCGGCCCAGATTTCCACCCACCCATTCACTTCTCGCACGGTACCCTCACGTCCACTGTACCTCCATGGAACCCCATATCGTACACCATCGTAGCTAACAAATCCGTCTCGGCTGACCTGTCTCGGTTCATGCAAGTATTTTTCCCATCGTTCAGCTGAAGGGATAGGCGACAGATTTTCCTCACGGAGTCGGTCGATGGGACGTTCGCCGGTTGTTCCATGAATACGGCGGTTAATCCGCTCGCACCAGTGTAGGGCTTGTTGATTGAGATCCTGTAAATCAACGAAGCGTTTGCCAGGAAGAAAGTTGTTTTTTACGTATTGAACGCCTCGTTCCACTTTTCCCTTTGTTTCGGGGCGTCGAACTTTGCATACTTTTGGAACAAGCCCAATCGCTGCAGCAAAGTCGGCAAAAAGCGGATGCCAGCGAGGTTTTCGATCATCTACCATGCCCAGTACGACGGTTTTCATCTGGTCGGTCAGCATTACCTTTGGGATGCCCCCAAAATATTCAAAAGCATGAATCAAGCAACGAAGAAAGCTGTGAATGTCACAACGCTTAGTGAACTCTATATAGGTGGAACGAGAGTACCCCAATACCATGACAAATACCGGCACTTTTCGGACTGTACCGTCCAAATCTACGTAATCACACAGTCCCCAGTCGACCTGTGCATATTCACCAGGTTTCGTCTCGTAACGAAGAACAGCGGGAACTTGTTTGGGAGGACGGAAGTCCTTCACATAGTCTTTCAAGATGGTACGTCCCCCGGTATACCCCTTTTCTCGTAGAAGATCGAATAAAACCTCGCAGTTATAGATACCTTCTTGAAGACGTTCCTGCAGGAACGGTTTATACGGATCAAGCTTGGAACCACGAGATTTACGGGTTCCCTTTTCGGGGGAGAATTCACCCCGGAGATATCGGCGAACTGTATTTCGAGAATGCCCCGTTAGACGGGCAATTTCACGAATACTCTTGCCTTCTGCCCTCATGGTATGTAACGATATCACTATCCCACTCCTTAGCATGTGTCTCCCTCCGAAGATTAACTTGGCCGTTAATTACGAAGGGGATATATTCGCTATGGGTGGGTCATTTTCTTTCCGGCGAACCTGGGTCAATTATATCCCGGCGGTGACACTCGCTTTCCATCCGAAACTCAGAATTGCTTGGAAATATCGTGATCATAGATTTCAGGTCACGAATGTCTTCATCGGAAAGGCTGATACTATGCTCTAACGTATTGAGAAGTTGGGAAATTTTCCTTGTAAGTAATTCTTCATTATACGCTGGTGTAGATGTAATGAGACGAAACGCAGGCTGCAATTTTATTTCGACTAATTCTGGTTTCATTAATTGTGCTCGGGTACCTGGATAATTCTCCAAATCCAACAAACCATACTCCCCCTTTTGTAAAAAAGGGCCAACCACGTTATATGGTTGGCCCCTTTTGAAATTTCAAATTGTGAAATTAAAAACCAGCAGCAGCAATTGCAGCTTTGATGTAATCGTCAGCCTCTTTGAAAGATTTAACAGCATCATCACCAGAGAAGTCAAGTGGAGTTGCTGTGCCGTTTACATCTTTCGTCAGCTTCAGAATTTCTTGAGCTACAGCTACTTTTTGCGTATTAGTCAGGCTTACATAGCCTGCATATTTGTAGTCATCGAGAGCGGCTTTTACGCTAGAGGTTGTAGCGTTAGCCAGATCACCGATGTTGTTGAACTTCTGTACTCTTGCCGCGTGTGCATCCAGTTGATCTTTCAATGCACCAGTACCGGAGCCATCCAGGATGGCATCAAGATTTGCATATCCACCAGCTGGGCGATTATCAATTACCAATTGCGCAACTTCAAGTTGAACCTGGCTCGGTGCATCAATGTAATCGTCAAATTCTTTGGCAAGAGCGATTTCCAGCAAAGCTGCTTTTACATCAGCAGCGGTAGAAGCTTTGCTGTTGATGGTTTCAAGAGAACCTTCAATATCGCTATTTGCATTTACTTCTGCAATAAGTTCTTTGAGCGCCGACAAGTCAAGATTTTTACCTTCAATTTCTTCTGCGTACTTGACAAGCAGAGCATCTTTCACAATGCTCATATCGAATTTGTCAGCGTCATCAGTTTCATGGCTTGTTACATTCGCAAGTCTTTGGAGCGCTGCTTTGACGTCTGCAGCTGCACTGTTTTTAGTCAGATTATTAACTTCATTCAGCGCTGCGGTAAGTGCTTGAGTTGCTGCCTCATCTACAATGTTGGATGCAATGTCAGCTACAGTTGGAGTTCCAGTAATAGTATCCTTGTAAGCCTTTTGTGCTTCCAGATACTCTGCTTTCAGGTAAATGTTCAGAGAAGAAGCCGGCAGATTGTCCGGATCAAGTGCAGCCAAAGCAGTCAGTGCACTGTAAACAGACGTTTGAGTCGATGCTTCTACCACTTTAAATACAGCTGCTTTAATTTGAGAGTCTTTAATTTTATCTGCTTTATCTGTAGCAGTGCCTTCATCATCTTTCATGTGTTTGGCAAGTAGAAAATGCTCAATTTGGCAGCCATTTTGTGCCTAACCTTGCCACGCGTTTTCAGGTCCCGAAAGCGCATGTCGCAATCGGTAACTCTCGCCAGTAAACGCTAGAATGTGAGCATGGTGTACGAGGCGATCCACCAAGGCCGCCGTTAGGCGGCTATCTCCGAACACCCGAGTCCACTGCCCAAACTCCAGATTTGAAGTCACAATAATGCTGTTTCGTTCGTAACAATCTGCAATCAAGTGAAACAATAATTCGGCCCCATCCTGGTGAAACGGAACAAATCCTAACTCGTCTAGGATCAACAAGTCGCATCGTTCCATGTCCTTCTTGAAACGTGCAAGTGTCCCGGTGTGGTGACGTTGCTGTAACTGCGCCACCAAATCTGCTACCCGGAAGAACCGCACGTTGTATCCTTCCCGGCACGCTGCTACCCCCAGTGCCGTCGCTAGATGCGTTTTCCCTGTACCGACTCCTCCTAACATCAAAATGTTTTGTCGCTTGTGTACGAATTCAAGCGAACACAACGCGTGCTGTGTCAGGCTGGGTGGAAATGTGATCGATTCAAATGTGTAATTCTCCAGTGTCTTGATCTGATGAAATCGTGCTTTTTTCAACAGACGACGCACCTTGGCCAGCTCTCGTTGTTCTTTTTCGGCCCGCAAGACCGCCAACAAAAATTGTTCCCGGCTCTCAAATGGCTGTGAGGCATAGTGATCCATCACATAACCTAGCCGTAAGGCTTTGCATAGTCGACGAAGTTCCTCTTTCACGGTGTCATCACCGCCCGTTTCAGTTGGTCATATCGGGAGATATCGGGCTCCTGCTGTAACAACACCGTTGGTGTGTAAGGATCAGTAATGACCTCAAACGAACGGTCTGGATGCTGCATCCGATATAACCGATGTTCCATTACCGTCCAATCGGGGGTTGGGACTGCTAATACGTGATCGAGTTGTTCTAAAGTTGCTCCACTTTTGAGCTGGCGAATCAACCAGGAAAGCCTGCGGCGTTTCTCATCAACCGTTTCTGCTGACGTTAACCATTTTTGTATCGCCATCGGCAGGTTGCCGAACAACGAAGCGTACGGGAGAGCACGTGGTTTGGCCTGAAAAGCTCGCAACACGGTGACCCAGTCAATGGGTTGCCCCTGCTGCATGTAAGGGCGGGCTATGGTCGTTATGACGCGCTGCTGAGCATCCAACACGTCGACTGTGTCCCATCGAATTTTGAGCAACACGGTTTGACCTGGCTGTGTGCCCGTAAGGGGAATAGGTGTACCATCCAGTTTGATTTCCCCGTAATTGTTCACACGTGCTGGCCCCAAACGAACCGCCTCAAAGGGCATCATCGGCAATTGAAGCAATTTCCTTTGGTCATGCTCCCACAATTTGCGAATCGACTCTCCCTTGGCGTAGTGGAGTCGATTTAAGTCTTGTTCTGCGCGTTGATCCAGTTGGATTTGCAGTTCCTCAAGACTGGATCCGCTCGGTGTTGGCACACACCAATTGCGTCGTGTATATCCGACTTTGTTCTCGACATGTCCTTTCTCATGACCGCTTGCCGGATTACAAAAAACGGGTTCGAATCGATAATGTAATACAAATCGCTCGAATGTGTCTGTCAGGTGCCGCTGTCCTTCCGGACCTACAGATACAACGGCAGCTGATAGATTATCGAACCATAGTCGTGTTGGAACCCCGCCGATGCGCTCAAATATGCGCCGCAGTCCCTCTAAGAAACATTCTGTGTTTTCAGCTGGCAACAACATGGCAAACGCGGCGTTGCTGTACGGGAAGGATATCGTCAGTTGCTTCATGGTTTGCTCTCGACCATTGAGGATGACCTGGACTGTGCCGAAATCCACTTGAGCCTCGCCGCCAGGATGCTCCAACCGCAGGTAGGCCATTTTGTCTTGTTGTCTCAATTCCTTGCGACGTTTGGCCACGTAGTACCTTACGGTACGGTCGCTGCCAGTAAAGCCGTGTTCGGCAACCAGCCGGTCATAAATTCGTTTCGCTGTATGCCGCTGTTTCCGTGGGCGTGTCCCATCCTCCAGAAGCCATGCATCGACAATATCGAGATAGGGCTCCAACACTCGATAGCGGCGTGACACCGACTTCATTGGTTGATTCCAGTCGTCGCAATCTGCGTATTTTTTCGCAGTTCGCCAATGAATCCCCAATTTCTTTGCAATTTGATTTATAGAGAGCGCTTCTTTCTCTCTCAAATGTTTGATAAACTGAACATAAGCCATTGCTAGCATTCCTTTCATCCTCTCCTGTCTGATGTCGCCAAACAAGAGAGTAGAGTGATGAGGGAACGCTGGCAAGGTTTTTTTACTTTCTATGGCATGCTCATCAATTGGGCATTTTCACATTTCCGAATTCGGCACATTTAGTTTGCCAAATACATCTTTCATGTATTTCTGAATCAACGCAGTAACTGCGTTTTGTTCAGCAGAGGTCTTAGCATCATTATCCGCAGCATTAATTTGTGCAAGGTTTACATCATCAACAATTGCTTGGATTTCTTTTACTTCATCTTTATCAGTAGGATCAGCTACTGCTTTAAGCGCATCTGAATACTCTTTAATCCAATCTGCATTTACACGAGCAAATGCTTTGTGTTGCAGAGCTGCAAGCAGTTGAACTTGGTTTGTTGCCTCATTTACTGCTTTAACAGCAGCAGCTTCCTCATCTTTGGAAATGCTGTCCGCATTCACTTTAATAATGAGGGCTTGGATATCTGCAAGAGTTTCCAGTTCCCCATTATTTGCTGCAGCTTGAATGGCTTGAACATAAGCAGAGATGTTTTCTTCATTAACATCTGTAAGACCAGCAGCATTCAATGCAGCCAGGGTCTTTACTTCATTACCGGATTGTGCAGCAGCCACAATGTCATTAAAATGTTTGACTGCATTAAAATCGTATTGAACTCCGTTAACTGTCCATACACCTTCAGGATCAGCAGTCAGAGGAGTTACAAAGTCGAAAGAAGCACTTGTTTCACCTTTTGCAAGGTCTTGAGGAACTACAGCTACAACGTTACCTTTGTTATCTTTCACTTGAACTGTTACATTAGTTTTTGCCTCAGTGAGTGCTTCAAATTTGATTTCCACACCATACTTGGTAATAGCACAAAACCAACCAGAAATTCCCATTTTCCCGGATGGTCACAAAACCCAATAGACACAAGGAGTCTGGCAATCGGTCTGTCTCACAACATAGAAAAAGCCGAGTGAAAGCTGAGTGAATTGTTGGAGAGCATAGGAAAAGATGAGTGAAAGTCGAACGAGCAAAAGACGAAAAACTCCCCGCAAAAACCGTAGAAATCCCGCAAAGAAAAACCAACACTTTCCATGTGAGAGATCAAAACCCCGTAAATCCCGTAAATCCCGATAAAAAATAAAAAAAGAACCGAACACCCGAAGCAATCGCTAAATGGCAAAAAAAAAAATAAAGGACATATAATAAGGAAGCAAAACGACATAAAAGATGAGGGAATGTCGAAGGAAAGAAGAATCCGAAAGAAAGTCAATGGACAGTCGTACAAGCACGAAAGCAACTCGGAGAGAACCAAAGAACGATCCTCCACCCACCCAGAACGGTTAACTCACTATCTCCGTACTGAGAGGATTTTCTTTTTTAGAGACACCCTTTTGGGAGCGGGAAAGCGGGTTTTGCGGGAATCCCTTGTCCTGCCTGAAAAGAAAAGCGGGGAGATTTTTCCCGCTCCCCGCTACGCTTGCAGCACACTGTTCAGTTGTTCTTCGTACCCGTACTTCCTGAAAAACTCGGCCAGAGCCACCTCGATGATTTCCCGTTGGGTGACGTTGAATTCCTTGCTGAAGTCACTTAGGAGTGTTAGCACAGAAGTCGGGAAAGCCAGTGTTTTGTTGGCTTTGGATCCCCTGAACTTGTACCTGGGCAGGGTTCCCTCGTTTTCGGTTTCCAACAGTGCGAACAGTTTGTCTTTTCTGGACAAGAGGTAGGCCAGCAGCTCTTTGTAGTCCTCCAAGTCCTCAGGAGTCTTTGAAAACGCCTGTGACGCAGCCGTTTGGGTGTCTCTTTGCTTTTTGGCGAGACTTTCGCTGTAGGTGTAGTTTTCTTGTTCGCTGTCCCAGACGAACCCTTGCCCTCTCATGTAGTCGCCCATCTCGTCGACGGTGGCAAATCCATTCTTGAGCGCGACCTGACGGATGTTGGCGCTGCTCTGGCTCAGCTGCCGGATGATTTGCCCGGCTTTGCTGTTCAAAAACCGGGCATCGTCCACTGCCGACGTGGTTTCCGCTTCGTCTGGAACGAATGTGTTGCCGTTCCAGCGGAATCCCCTTCGACGGAAGTACTGGTCGATCGTGAACCAACCTTTATGGCCAAAATGCTCCGTGATCTCCTGCTTGCTTTTTCCTTGAGCCAACATGGCGAGCGTTGTTTTGATTTTCGGATCTTCGTACACGATGGGATCGAATGGCGTCATGTCGTTTTCCTCCTTAGAAATCGATTCGGTTTACGGCTTCTTGCAAGTCATCCTGCTGTACGTGCAGGTACACCGAGGTCGTCTTGAGGCTGGCGTGTCCCAGCAGACGCTGGATCACGGCCACATGGGTATCCTTCTTCACGAGGTAGCTCGCGAACGAGTGGCGCAGGATGTGGCTGGTAACATGCTTCTGGATGCCCACTTCCTGACACGCTTCCTTGAGCAGACGATTGAAGTACTGCTCGCTAACCGTGCCCGTCTTCTTCAGCGCGAAGAAGAAGAGAGAGTCAGTGGGTGGCCGATGCTTGTCCAGGTACTCCTTCATGTGCTGCACCAGCTGCTTGTTCATGGGTACACGCCGGTTTTTCCCGCCTTTGCCGTTGACCACCTGCACAAATCCTTCTTCCAGATCCACGTCGTTCAGGGTGAGGTTGATGCACTCGGTGACGCGAATGCCTGTGTGGGCCATCATCATCGCAAAGTAGCGAACGACCGGATGCTTGATGGCGCCGATGATCGCTTCGATCTCTTCCTTGTTGAGGTAGATCCGCTCGGATTCCGGCACCTTCACCCGCTCCAGATCTTCCACCGGGTTTTCCTGAACCAGCTTCTTTTTCTTCAGGCAGGTGAAAAAGGTCGACAAGGCGTTGATTTTTCGATTGATCGTTCTCGGCTTGCTATCTCGCTCGTTGGTCAGGTATTCGACAAACCCTTCCACGTGAGACAATGTCACCTCGTCGACAAACACCGGGCCATTGGAGCGTTCTGCCATCCATCGCTGGAACTGGCTCACGTCCATCTTGTACCCACGAAGAGTTTCGTCTCGCATCCCCCTTGCCTTGAGCCAATCCAAAAAGAGCGGGATGGCCTTTGTCAGCAACATGCTTTCAGTGGCAATCATCGTTTTCATGTGCGTATCCTCCTTGTTTAGGCAGAATGTGATCGAAAGAGGAAGGCTTGCCGCCTTCCCCATTTACACGTCCTCTTCTTCATCAAGCGCAGGTTCATCTGGCAGCCTGCCCCTTCTGACGAGGCCCTCCAGTTGTTCGGTCGGGATCTTCAGATTGTACGTCGTGTCTTCCGGCTTTTTGGGCGGCTTTTCACCGAGCGCTTTTTGCCGCTCCCGTTGTTCCGACTCTTCAAATATCCGGGTGCGCTTCGTGAGTCGATCGCTTTCGGTGACGAGCCAATTCCTCTCTTTCCAGTCACGGATCACCACTTTCGGATCGTCAAACCCTAGTTGCCTCAGCTGCTGTTCCAGTACGTTCTTGAGGAAAGCTACCTCGGTGTAGTCCCCCTGCGGGATCATTTTCCCCCAGAAATTGATCGGATTGGAGTAGATCCCTTCGATGCGGAAATTGGCCTGATGCTGGATGATGAGCTGCGTGATCAGCTTCCAAGATTTCAAACCAATGTCGCGCTGCTCGCTGATGCCTTCCTCCTGTTGGACAAGGAAATCGAGAATGGCGTCAAGCCGGAGATTGAGATCTAAGGCTCGGTTGGCTAAATCCGCTGCTGTTAGGAGAATGGCATACTTTTTTGCGATCCGTGTACGGTATGTCGTATCTGGCAAAGCGTTCGTGCAGCGTTTCCGCCACTCCAGCCACGTCTCGTCTATGATGCCAAGCCCTTGATCGAACAGGTACTTCACAAATGTTTCGCCTGCGTGACCGTAGTGATCCTGGATCACTTTTCGAATTTCGTCGGCATGTTCCGCTGACTTCGTCCACTTCACGTTTGAGAACTCGAAGGCCCGAACTGTCAGGCCGACATTGTGATTGGTTCGTTCGAAGATGGACTGTTCCCCGGTAGAGAGAATCACCAAGGCCCACTTCCCCTGTTTGCGTTGTTGGATGGAATCTGTGAGACGACCCTTTTCCTGCCCGGATGCCAGTACGTACAGCACGCTGGTCAGGGAGGCAGCTTCGTTCATGGATAACTCATCAAAGACGACGGGGATTCCGAAGTTACCACCTAGCATGTTGATCAGCGAATTGGTAGTCCCGTTCCATGATTTTCCTAGCCCTTTTTCCTTTTGAGAAGGCATCCCGAAGATCGAGACTCCGAGCAGTGCACCCGTCGTTTTACCCTCCGTGCTGTTACTGGCCATGTGCAAAATGAGGCTATCCACATCGTCGTACAGGTAGTAGAGGTAGCCGAGTATGGCAGAGGAGAATCCTGCTGCCAAAATGGTCTCCAGCGGTGCGTACCCGACGACATGCTGCCTGACCATGTTCACCCAAGTGGCGAGGTCGCCCTTTGGCTTTAGATTGTAGTTGCCACTTTCATTGTCATTGATGGCCTCGACTGTATTGTTCGCGGAGATGATCCGGTGATGGCGAAACACCAACTGCTCTTGCTGGTCACGATGCCACCCGACTTGGTGGAAAATGACCTTATGCGGCGCACGCTTTTGCTGCTCCCGCAGGAAGGTGGCGATCACCTTAACAAACTCATGGGGGATGTCGACCCCTTTTCCCATCAGATCGGGCAGCACACGCGGCTGTAGCTGGCCCATTCCGATCTGCAGCTCATGGTAGGCTCCCTTGAACTTGTAGCACAGATCCAGATGGACGTCCTTGGTGTCCAGGTTCTGCACCGTTTGTTTGACGAACAGCGGCTCGCACACCTTGAAGATCGATTCTTCGCCCGTTTCCTTGTCGGTTTTCTTCAAATACAGGCCATCGTCTTTGAGCGTGAAATCGCCGATGGAAAACGATTGTCCCTGCTTGAGGGCTTCTTGACTAATGCGTAGTCGGTTGCTTGTTCCTGTCGATTGGTTTGTCATGGCTGGCTCCTTTCAAGTGACTTGTAGATGGGAGGAAGGCGCTGCCCTCCTCCCTGAAGTCGAAGCGTTGACTTACATGTCGTCCATGTCGTTTTGCCAATTGCCTTCGTCTTCGTCTACAACTTCATCTCCAGTCTCAAGCTCACTTTCAGGAAACACGTCAACTACGTTGGCGTATGTTTTGTCATCGACATGGTTGTGTCTGATTTCTACTGCGCATGTTTTGCCAATCAGATCTTCGGGTTCTACTTTGTTAATGTCTTCACCAAGGGTCAAGTTAACTAGCTCCTCGAAAAGGGAAGTCGGCCCCCAATAAACGAGGATGGACTGACAAACGATCATCCCGTTATCGAGTTTGAAGATTACGTTTACCGTCGGTGTTAAACCCATGATGGTGTTTCTCGGTTTGCCCTCCTTGCAGCCTACGACCTTCGCGAAGTAGTAGCCTTCTTCTGGGCGATTTTGCTGTTGATAGCGAAAGAATGTCATACGGAAAACTCCCTTCAAAGTATTTTGGTGAGATCGTTTCTTTGAACAAATCTCTTACTTTGAATGATAAGGGAGGTTATCCAAACGCTCTCTTGGGAAAAATGCGGGTTTTTCACAAGAAAAAACCCCGTGCAGGTTACACACGGGGCTGGTCTGGAAACTCGCTCTTTTCGATATAGGTCTTGATTCGTTCAAATGTCTGCCTGTTCTGTTTGTCTAGTTCTGTCATCAACAGAGAGAATTCCTCTGCACGAAAATCTTTCCGTAGCTTGTAGTCATTCTCGTAAGTTTCAGGGAGATAGAGGCCTTGAAAGTGCTCCCAATCCTTTGGATGCAAGATGGCTCCTTTAGACTCGGCCAGTTTTGATCGTACCATCAGGATGCATCTTTGCACAAATGCCTGAATGCCTTGCAGTTCAAGCCTCCACCTTACTCTGCCTTGTTCACTTAGTTCAGGGTAGACTTCTGCGTATCGCTGCCTTTCGGACAAGAAGGGTAGTTGCAAAACTGTTGTCAGATCCCGTACCGCAATTTCAGCAGTGACATGGTTTGTCTTTCTACAATCGTGAAGAGATTTCAGTACCGCCTTCATGGCTTCGAAGCCAAGCCGCTTTTCAAGTTTATAGTACTGAATGTTTTTTAGCAGGTCTTGGGATTGATTGATCTCGTCTTTCAGATGGGAAACAAAATCCTTGTATTGTGCAAACGTCATCTTGCTGAGGTAACCTTTGTCACTGACAATTCGTTTGTAGGTGCGATTCAATTCATTAAAAGGTTTTCTCATTTCTTTGATCCCGTCTAACACCGCAAACTCATTTCGCTGGAATGGGAAAAGGGAAAGCCCTTCAAATCGACGTTCTTTTCCTTTGCCTTTTTCCTCTTTTTGTTTCATCTGATCATGCCATTCTTGTTTCTGACGAATAAGGAGCTTCACTTTGTTTTCTGCGTTCAATGTATTGTAGTGATCCACTTTCCTCTCGTAGAACTTGTTCCACTCTTTTACTTTATCGTCAAGGTACAAGTCCTTGTTATCCTTTAGTTTCAATGGATTGACACTTTGGGCATATTGGAAAATGCTCATTTCTTGATTTTCTTCTTGCTCCTGTATGTAATTGGTCATGCACCAAAACAGGACGTACCTCTTTACCGCGTCCAGGCCGATGTGAAATTTCCCTTTGACGATGATCCTTGCGAGTGATTCTACTTTCTGTTCTACAATGTCTAACAACAACGGTTATTTCCCCTCTCCGTGTGTTAGTTTTATCGTAACAAGATGCAGTGTGAAACGAAAGTCTTTGATCGAATTGAAAAGAGTGGGAGACGAACAGGGTATTTCCCTCTTCGCCTTGAATTGTCATCCTTCACGTTTGTCACCAAGGAATTGCTTAATTGCTTCCGTCACCAGCCAGCTGTAGCTTGGGACGTACCTCCCCTTTTTCAGTGTCTCGATTGTCTTTAACAGCTCCTTTTCGACGTAGACAGTCAGTTTCTTGTGCTGCTCGTAGAAATCCGGTCGCTTTTGCAGGCCGGGGTAGAAAGGATCGGGTCGCAGAAAGGGATCGATTTTCGCGTTTTGGCGTTCCGAAAAGGCCAGTTCAGACTGACCTTTTGGAGGGTGCTCTCTGAAATTTTCACGTTCTGATCCCATGCCTGTCTCCTCGTCGACTTCTTCCCAGCTAGATTCCATCTCCGTGTCGTATGTTGACTCGTTGGCAATGTTCATTTCTTGCCGCTGATTCCTGCCCCAGTTGATTCCGTGTGTCGATGGATCATTCCTGATTGGCTCTTTTGTCCCTGACAGATTCAAATTTCGTTTGCGTCGCTGAAACATTCTGATCCCTCCGCTTCTTTGCATGTCGACGTTGACGTCGTCGGGCGCGACGACTTTATCAGATTGTTTCTCTGCGTGTGAAGGCAAAAAAATGGGCAAACGCGGTTGCCCTGGTTTCTTTGAACGACGGCTACTTGTTTGCCTCTCTACTTTTTTGCGCCAAGTAGCACCTGCAGGATGATGATCAGGATCTGGATTACCACCTCTTCACCCCCCTAGTACTCATCTGGGAAAAGCATCGTGCAGTACGTCTCTGAATCTATCACCCAGATCGTCACACCGCCGATCGGTTCCTGGACGCCATCCACGTAGAACGACTCCCGATGCTCAGGCTGCTCCTGCCGATTCAGCACTTTCTGCAGCGGCTCCCCGTCCACCATCTCCACCGACAGCTCGAACACTTGCAGGTAATCGAGCTCGTCGCCTCTCGCCTTGCGTACCTCAATTGCCCGCCAGAGCGCCATCTGTATGGCCGGTTCGATCCGATCCGCGATCCCTCTGGTGGCGTACCTGTCCCCTGAAAACGTCGCTTTGTTTCCCATGCTTACATGTCTCCTCTCTCTTTCAGGCTGCAGTAGGCTCCTTCCGATCCGACGATGATGTGGTCGAGTAGGGTGATCCCCAAAAGCTCTCCGGCCTCTTGGAGCTTCTTTGTCACTTCTATATCTGGATTACTGGGAGTAGGGTCGCCGCTAGGATGGTTATGTGCTACGATCACGGAAGCGGAATTGGCGAGAATCGCTGCCTTGAACACTTCTCTCGGGTGTACGAGGCTGGAATCCAGCGATCCGATCGACACCGTGTGGATCGCCGTCGGCTCGTTTTTCGTGTTCAGGCACAGCAGGAAGAACTGCTCCCTATCGGTTTCCTGCAGAAACTCACGGAACAGGTCCACCACGTCCCTCGCCATCCTGACTCGTCTCGCCGGGTACAGAAGGCTCGCCTCCTTCACCATCTGAATCCGCACGATGTCCACCCGTTTCGCCGGTGTACGGCTTGTTTTGGTAGCCAAAATGTCGCTCATTTGATCTCCTCCCGTCAAAAATCGAAAGGGACTTCCCCATTGCAAAGAAGTCCCCTGTCCTTTGTCCAGCACAACCCTACTCGTCGAGAAACCGCTGCACTTCGATGGCCTGCTCCATTTCCCGGATGCGTTTTTTCGCCAGCTCTTCAAGAGCCGTCCGAGCCTGATCGACGTGGACTTGGATTTCCCGCGTTCCGTCCGTACGCCTCATGTACAGCAGTCCGTTTTTCACGAACAATTCCCGGTTCTCTTCAACGAGGACCACTTTGCCCTCTTTCAGTTCCTGCTTGTATTGTCTGATCAGTTCTTCTTTGTTCATGTACTCTTCCTCCTTACGCTTGGTTGTCCGCCTGTTCCTCCAGCCAGGACGCGACTTGCTCGTCGTCTGCTATGGCTTCCGCCGGAACGAAGAAGGCCATTCCGTACTCGTTAGTGTAGATCACAACCACCTTGTACCAGCGCTCCCCATCCCGTTCGATCTTCTCGACGAACTCCGGCAGACTTCCGAGCAGACCGCCTTCTTCCCTTCTCAAGCCGACGACACTCAGATCCCGCAGGTTGTCCCCCTTCTCCAGCACGACCATGTAGCCGTACATGTCCAAGGTGAACTGTTCGTCAGCGCCGTCAAAATCGAACGCCTCTTTCAGCTGAAGAAATTCCTCTTCCAGGTAGGAAGTGAACGGCTCCGAAAACACCTGGGCCTGCCGCAGGCACCGCAAATCTGCGTGCGTCTTAATCGTTCTCATCGGTTTCCTCCTCACACGAAAAGAGGCACCTTCCCTTTCGTCAAGGAAGAAGCCTTTGATTGATTGTCAGCAATTGATTCAAATTGTCCTAAAGCAGCGCGACCGCCTTCTCTTTCTCCTCCTTGCTGGTGTTGATGTAGTAGTGCGCCGTCGTCTGGATGTGGGCGTGTCCGGCCAGCTTGCTCACCGTCGTCAGCGGCACCCCTCTCTTCAGGAGCATGGTGCAGAACGTGTGCCGGAACTTGTGCGGGTACATCCGGAGCCCCAACTTCCTTCCCAGACCCTCCAGCATCGTGTTGACCGCGTCCTTGTGCAACTTGTCGGCCCGCTGGCTGACCAGCAGGAAGGGACTCTCCTTGTGCTTGCTCTCCTGCCGATCCGTCCGGACGTATTCTTTGATCAGGTCGATCAGGTCGGGACGGAGCGGTATCTCCCGGTACTTCCCTCCCTTGCCCGTCACACGGAGCGTGCTGGTGAGGTAGTCGATGTCACCGAGCTGAATGCCGCACAGCTCGCTCACCCGAACGCCGGTGTAGAGCAGCAGGTGGACAATGAGCTGATTGCGAAGACTCACCCTGCTCCTGTCCTGGACGAAAAAGAGCAGCTGGTTAACTTCCTGCTCGGTGAACACCTCCACTTCGCCTTCGCTACCTGCCGCTACTTTTATGCGATCCTTCTTCAGCGTCACCACCAGTTCCTTCGCCAGCTGACGCTTGATCAGGAACAAGTTGAACGCCTGCAGGGAGTTGATCTTCTTGTTGATCGTCGCCACCTTGTACTTGGCTTCAATCAGGTGGTTCTTGTAGCTGGCTATGTAGAAGCGTTTCAAGTCAGCCGGATTCTCCACGCCCATTCCGGCCAGGTACTCGGCGAAGACCTTCACGTCGCCGACGTAGGATTCGATCGTCTTCGGCGCGATCCCGTTCTCGACGAGGTACTGTTCGAACTGGCTGATCACGTCCATCTTCTGACACCTCCCGAAATGCAAAAATCCCGAAGGTCATTGTCAGCCTTCGGGTCTACTCGCTCCTTGATCCAGTGAAGTTGCGAAACGTCCGCCACATCTCGCTCTCGTCCGTTCCCCACGCCTGTCTGACGTCGTCCGGGTCAAGGATGCGGAAATGTCCAGTGAAGAGGTTCTGCTGCAGCTTCCACCCGTTTCTCCTGTCCAGGGTGTCCCAAAACACTTTGCCTCCCGCCGTTTTGATCGGCAAATTCGGAAACAACATGACTTACTCATCCTTTCTGTGTTTGAAAATGAAAAAATCCCTACATCCTTTTCGATGTAGGGATTCTATCTACATTAATATTAACAGCTTATTTTCCTTGCTGATGCGTTTTTGGGTGAGCTTACTGCATTCTTTAATATTCTTCAGCGAGGTTTCAGAGAGGAGAAAGGAGCACTCCGCTTGACTTTTCTAAAGTGTCGCTTTCCGATCAGTGATTCTCAGAGTTATTCAGTGAGACCTGAAAAGATTTTGCAGTGAGTCTGACTGCCGCTTCTCAACATGGTCGCAGATCAGCCGAAGCCACTACATATGAAACGGTACAGGGGACCGGCTGTGACCAAGACGATTCAGATCCAGGCGCAGCTTTCGGAGCGGTTGACGGGTTTTGTGAACAGCACCGGTTACACGGTGAAGGATGTGGTGAATAAGGCGGTGGAGGAGTTTTTGGAGAAGTATGGGGGATAATGGCCCGAGCAATCGGGCTATTTTTTGAAGCGAAACAGAAAGAGCCTACCCCCATTCAGGGTAGACCCTTTCGTGATATTTGGCGCGTGACTGCACACCACTTCTCGACGGTTACTGAGTAACAGCTACCGGGGTAGCAACAACCGCTACGTTACCGTTTGCATCTTGAACATCGATAGTGTCAAGAGCTTTAATCGAGAGTCCTTTAGCAAGATCGTCAGGTGTTACGTTAGCTTCCAATGTCAAAGTGAGGGTTTTCGCAGCAGTGGTTTGTGCCGCAGTGGTAATGGTATCATTAGCTGCCACCTTTACGCCACCAATCAAGAGCTCGAAGTCATCGGTGTCTGCAGCCGCATTTGTAACAGGTTCAGAGAAGGTCAGCGTAATCGTATCCAGGTCCGTCAATTCGGCTTTCACGATGGTCGGAACTACGTTTTCAACCAATGTTTCAGTAGAAGTATACGCAGTTTCCATCGCCAAGCCATCTTTAGCTTTTACATTTCGAACCGTAACTTCATACTCACCATCAATTTCAACGGTATTATCCGCCAAAGTCAGTTCGACGATGTAACCATCGGTGCTGTTGTTCTTATAGATCTCGGCCTTAGATACAGTAGCACCCTCAACGGTGTAGTTGCTTGCAGTAGTTGCAGATGTGATATCCAACGGGTATTTAAAGTGTACACGCAAAGTGTTGTTATCAACTACTTCTACACCGTTGTCATCGTCATTGCCAGAAGAACCATCTGCGTCTAACAATACTTCTTGTTTTGGAGCAGACGCGATAGTTACAGCAACATCAGACTTAAGTTCAGAGTCGTTGCCAAACAAATCTTTTACCAATCCTTCTACCAAGTCTACAGTGTACTCTTCAGAAGCCAGGTTATTAATATTGATTTTGATAGACTTGGATTTACCATTGACCGGGTTGTAAAGGGTGGCTTCACCTTGACCTCCACCGGATGTTGCTGTGGTAATGGTTGTGCTATCTTTTTCACCATTTTCATTTACATATTCAAATACAAGCAATTTGCCGGCTTGAGGTGTAACATATTCGTTGAAGTTTACAACCAGGTACTTAACATTATTAATGGTTTGTACGGACGTAGAAGTTACTGTTGGTGCCGTCGTATCTGCGCTAAAGTTTACAACTTTAGATGTCTGAGCATTCGGGTTTCCAGACATGTCAACCAGAGCGTCAGCTTCAACCGTGATAGTTTGCAAACCAGACACAGCAGTAATTCCGGTTACGTGAATAACAGTTGGATCAGTAGTATCTACTGTTGCTTTAGAAGTTACATCTGTAGCTCCTACCAAGATTTTACCAGGTGTGGTTACATCCGCTGTAGTTGCCAATTTTACTGCTTCAGAGAGTTTAATGTCAAAAGCAGTAGAAGATACCGGTGTAATGGATTGTACCGTAGGTGCAGTTGTATCAGTCGTATCTTTCTTAACCGTAACAGTTACTGGGTTCGGGGAAGTAAGGTTACCTTTTTTATCCTTTGCACCTACGATTGTAACAGTAACATCTTTGTTAGCCGTGACACTAGTCAAGTCCAAATCAATGTACTTGTCGCCAGGATTCAAAGATGCAGAAACGGTTGCACTGGTTCCATCAGCATAAACTGCGGTAACAGTGCCTTCATAAGAAAGAGGTTCAGAGAAGTTTACACGCGCAGTTTTATTGTTCGGATAGGTTACGTTAACTACTGTTGGTTTAACGGTGTCTTTTACAGTAACTACCGTAGAATAAGCAGACAATTTTGTGCCGTCTTCAGTCGCAACAGAGTCAGCTTTAATATGGAGTTCGTACCGTCCATCAAAGTAGGTGTCTGCATTAATTGTAAGGGTCTTTCCGTCTTCGCTTAATGTTGCTTTCAAATTGTCTGCATCATCCACAGCGTTAGCTGCAACACCATCAGTCGTCAATTCATCAATTGTGAATACACCATCTTTCAGCGTACCATCGGCGGAATCAATTACAGAAGATTCGTCGACTGCAGTAGAGAACTTAACTTCCAGTTGAGCACCGTTAATAGCACTTAACGCCACAAATCACGAAAACCTGCGAAATTCCTGATTTTAATGGGATCAGACAAAATTGGCTTGCAATAAAAAACAAGCAGGATTTTGAATGCAATTTTCAACAAACAACGACACTGTTTGACTAGGAGCTCGTTTGCTTGAGAAGTGATTCAATCCCGGACAATGTTTTTACAAAAATGCATGTGCCTCGGCATTCACCGTATCGAATCCTTTGGCGAAAATCAGGAGGTTTTGGCTACTGCCATGAAACCTCCTTAATACATTCCGGACAGTCGTTTTTGGGGCTCCCAACTATTGTGGGCACCGGATAAGCTCTCATCTGGCCTGCGTCATATGGGGCGAGGAGCGACCGCAACAGTTCAGGGTCAAAACTCTCGCGGTCAAGCCAAAGGTCTTCATCCTCCTGCCTCAAGATCACCGGCATCCGGTCGTGGATGTCTGCGACGACCTCGTTAGGCCGGGTGGTAATGATCGTGCAGGTGTGAAGCTTCTGACCGTCGGGAGCTGTCCAGGTGTCAAACAGGCCGGCGAAGGCAAAGGGTTCTCCGTCCCGCATGGTGATTCGCACCGGCTGTTTCCCCCGGTCCATCTGCTTCCACTCGTAGAAGCCGTCGGCGGGGATCATGCAGCGCTTGCGTTCAAACAGCCTCCGAAAAGCCGGCTTCTCCTGCAGCGTTTCGGCGCGCGCGTTGATCATCTTGTATCCGATCTTCTCATCCTGCGCCCACGACGGAACCAAGCCCCAGCGTAGTTGGCCGATTCTACGGCGCCCTCCATCAGCAAGTATGGCCGGGATCGTCTGACCGGGGGCGATGTTGTACCGCGGCTTCAGATCAAGCGGGATCTCCTGTAGTTGAAATCGGCTCATCAGTTTTTCCGGGTCGGTGACCAGCGTGAAACGACCGCACATGGGCAATCCCCTCCTGCCACCATCATACCTCAACAAGCAAAAATTATCCCCCGCAATAGCGAGGGATGGTGAAAGAGGGTATCCTCTGTCATTATTGTCGTCCTTCCGCCAACCTAATCATCAACTCGTCGATTTTCTTCTGCACCTCGACCCGCAGCTTTGCCTCGTGGATCCGAAGCATTTCCATCTGGCCGCCCTATCGCCACCTGACGAAGCATTCGCCACGGTCGGTCTTCTCGCCCATGTTGAAATACCCAAACGAACTGCTAAATTTCTCTATTCCAATTCCAAAAATGCTCCCCTTGGCAAACAATAAATCTATCAATCCATTCTTCAAAATTTAAAGGTACTCTTTGCGTATCTCCCTCTTCAACAATAACAAGATAGTCCTTCTTTCCTTGTTTAACTCGTTCTGAATCAATAAACAAATACTCTCCATATCCATGATAAGTACCAATCATATACCAACTTTTCGGATAAGAGTATTTATAAAATTCCTCATATTCCTCGAAATAAGTCAAAATTTCATTGATAGAGTGGAGTTTCATTGCTGACATTTCAGCTACAAATAAAGAAGCTCCATTATGTAGAAGTAAAAATTCTTTATAATCCTCTGGAATCATCCAGCCTGTAGTTTCAATTAAGGACAAAATCTCAGCTTCCGTTGCTGGCTCGTTCCATACGTAATCTACTTCAAATGTCTCACCATCTTCCTGCTGTATAAACGTTTGATTTTTCGCAATTCTTTCTTTTAATGCACTTAATGTTTTTTCAACTTTTGCCCCCATAATTTTCCCTCCATCAATAGTCTTAAAATCCATTTCAGCCGTGGCGATCCAAATAGATGATCTCGACAAGATGATCGCTGTTCATATAGCGCTGCAAGTCCCCGAGCATAGTCGTTCCCTCCGTGAATAAGAACATTTGTTTGTATTTTATACGAACATTAGTTCTGTTTTCAAGACAAAGAGGTCCCTTTAAAAAGAATTTTCTGTCAAACAGCTTGATTTATAGTACCATATACGGTACTATAAAGGTGAAAGGAGGGAAGTGATGGCAGGGGTTGAAAAGATCATCGAAAAGATGATACACCGCCCCAATGGAGTAAGGTTCCGTGAAATCGCCAAAGTCCTTGAGCACCACGGCTACATAGAAGTGAGGGTGTCCGGTTCACACCACCACTTCCGCAACAGAGAAGGCGACTTGATCACGATACCTAATCACAACCCCATCAAGGCGGTGTACGTCAAAGATGTATTGAGGAGAATCGGGAGGTAGCGGCCTCCCCTCTCCACCCTAATCATAACCTCTGCCAAATAAGTATGGCAAACAAAGACCTGAATCATTACCTCAGTTTACCCTACACACTTGTCATTAAACCGATGGACGACGAATCTGGCCGGTACTATTACGGAACATACCTGGAATTGGACGGCTGCCAGTCACATGGCGAGACGGTTGAGGAACTGCTTCGTAACCTGGAAGAAGCAAAGCGCGGTTGGTTAGAGGTTAAGCTGGAACATGGCGATCCGATCCCGGAACCGCAAGAGGAGTACAGCGGCAAGATCAATCTGCGTATGCCGAAGTCACTACATCGGCAGCTTGCTGTCGAGGCACAATTGGAAGGCGTAAGTTTGAACCAATATATGCTCTACAAGTTGAGCAAATAGTGCCAGAAAGTCCCCCGTCATCAGGCGGGGGTTTTAAAGGCTTGAAAGTTCTTTTCAAAAGACGAAAGGCTTTTGTTTTATTTGCTTGGAGGGATAGTTAAGCTAGCCGGAAATTCGGCTTTAAACTGTAAAGCAGGAGGTTTTTTAGAAGCACCTAGGTTCTCCATCAAAAATTTGACTGTGTAATCACGCTTTCGTTTAGCTTTAATGTTTGTTGGTTCACCCGTGTTTTCAGAAAACCTTCTCTTAAAGTCTTCTTTACCCCTAAACCAAACACCCGCATATTCAGGCCAGTTGATGACAACTCTTCTCTTCAATCTCACTCGTTCTTTAATCCTCTTCCTTTTGGTAATAAACCCCTTCTCGGGCACAAGTGTTTCAATAATATCCTTACTAGCTAAGAGCTTGTCTCTTACTTGCATTTCAGCTGATGTTTCGAAGCATGACTCATGTACAATGATTCCAGACCATTCTTGGACCTGCTCCAAATCATATGCTTTAATTTGAGCTTGTCCAACAAAGTTTGGCGGATCGACATAAAGATTACCTTTAACTAATCCACCACGCAATGGGAAACCGTGAAATATTGTTCTAGTCATAAAGCGATTAAGGATATAAATCATTTCTTCGAGGTATTCAGGGCTGTCGTCCGGAGTATATAGAAGAACTGAATCACTAAAAAGAACAAATTCAATATTACTCTTTATTTGTGGATTTACAAGTCTATCTTCGACAGTAGTTGTCTCGTTATTTAAGGCAGCTACTAGTGCATGATTAAACAAACTTGAAAGTTGCTGTCCTACGAATTCTTCTCCCTTAACACTAACAATAGTTCTGAATCCTAATACATCCATAAAGGCTACATAGCGTTGCTTCAACATAGTAGTCGCACCCCTAAATGATTTGTGGCTCAATTTTAACTAGTTTTAAAAAAATGAAGATACGAATAATAAATAGGGTCTATTTTCCTATCTATTCAATCTATAGTATAGTATATTAAGTATGATTTGGAAAATACTTAGAGGTGAAAATATTCGTGATAGACCAAAGAGTCTTTAATGTATATATAGACGAAGCTGGCGATGAAGGTTTTACAAGGAAGAACGGCATTTGGGTCAGTTCTCAGTGGTTCGTTATGGGAGCTTTCATAGTTAGAAGCACAAACGACCTTACAGTTTCTCGTTCTATTAATGTAATCAAAGAAACTCTTGGATTAAAACCAACCAAACCATTACATTTTACTGACTTATCCCATGAAAGAAAAAAATTCGTAATTAAGACGATTACTGACGTAGGCCTATTTCGTTGTACATACGTTGCGGTTAAAAAAGAAGCATTAGACGAAAACACCCCATTAAAAAAACGCCCCCTCCTTTATAATTACTGTACAAGGTATCTTTTGGAAAGGATCACTTGGCTCGTTGGGGACGAGAAAGGTAAAGCAAACTTAATCTTCGAGAATAGGAGTAACACATCATATGACGAGTTGAAGTCTTATATTCATATGGTTACCAACATGCCCGGAAACAAAATTAGACAGAATGTCATTCAATCATTCAAACCGTTAGCAAAAGCTCAGTCTAAAAATTTACAAATCGCAGATGCAATAACCAGTTCACTATTTCAAGCACTTGAAATTACAAAACTTGGACTACACGAACCTTCATATATAGAAAAGCTAAAACCATTCATTTATAAACGAAACGGAAACTACTCGTCGTACGGCTTAAAATTTTTCCCTGACCCAATTACTTCAGCACAGTTAATTGAACAATATCCTTGGTTAACCAATTTTTCTCAGAATGTTGTTTACAATTGATTATATTGAGTTATAATAAAGGTACAGACTTGCGCGAGATAAACGGAAGGTCGTCTGATGACGGCAGCGCCAATAGGCGTGGGATCCTTCTGCTCGGGGTCTGTTTTATTTTTGTTTGAATTAGCCCTCCGCCGATCTACCGGCAGAGGGCTGCTGTTTTGTAGGGAATAATCCAATTGTTGTAAAATAATTGTTGTACTTTGTACAACTATTATGGTATAATAAAGTCAGAAAGGAGGTGAGAACTTGGGGTGGTTAAAGGATTGGCTTCCGCTCATCATCTTCCTGTACACGATCTATAAAGATTGGGTACACCCGAAGCTGAAAAAGCGGAAGAAAAAGCGAAAGCGGCGCCCCCGTCAAGGTAAACGCCGCAAGTAACACCGGGGAGGGAAACCTCCCCCCACCATCCTAAGTATAGCATGAAGGAAAGAAAAATAGACGTCCGAAATCTGGTTTCCACCCGTGGAGTTTTAGGGTTAGCCCTTCTAGGCACATACTCGCCCACTGATCAGTGGTGGCAGAAGGCTATCCTGGTTGTCGCGGTGGCATACTTGTGGGTAACAGCAGCGATGGGAAGAAGGGATTAACGTGCAGGTTGAACTTGATGATCTGTTGGGATTCGGCGAGGTCTGTGAAATGACAGGAAAGTCCAAGGGGTATATTCAGGAGTACATTCGTCGCGGTCAATTTCCGGAACCGGTGAAGACGTTGTCTTGTGGTCCGTTGTGGCTCCGGGAACAAATACAGACGTGGATCGATACACCGCGTAGAAGAGGAAGGACCAAGAAAGCAGAAATGCCCTCTAGCGAATAACGCCAGAGGGCTACCTATCTTTAAGTTAAAATCCTAGTACACGCACAGGCAATTTCGTGGATGGGGTATTTTCTCCAGTTCCCAATGCCCCGTGAGCATTGTAACCCCATGCCCATAGAGTATTATCATTCTTGATTCCAAGAGCATGTACATTACCAGGTGCAAGGGTCATTTTAAAGATATTTACCCATAAAAATTATTTACTATCTTTTTTTAAAGCTTGATAAAGACTTATGAATACAGCTGCACGGGCAATCCACTTGGCAGGATCGAATCCAGAAGCAGCAGCTAATATTTCCAAGATAATACAAAAGACAAATGTGAATCCTAATGCTTTTAACATAATATCTGGTCTTTCCACTCGAACTCCTCCCCAGGAACAGACAAAAATTTATTATCTGATTGACCGAATCCGATCTCCTCTTGCATTATGTTTCATCAGATGATGGATATAAGAGATAAAATTTAGGGTTGACTTAAGGTGTTAGGGGTTTCCCTCATATTCAATGACTTCGGGGAGGCTTGAATTTGTGGCTCACGATTAGGGTTACCTTCAATGTGTGCAAAGGTTTTTTGAAAGTACATAGCTGCTCCTCCATGAAATGATTTCCAATCCTGAAGTAATATGTACCACACTTACTACTAAAATCCTGCTACTTTAGATACAAAAGAAGACAATAAAAATGCCCTCCAGTAGATTTCTCCACTGGAGGGATTCACTTACTACTCTGCTTTCGGTTTACGGTTGTTCAAGAACGCCGCGACCACCGTCGCCACGGCAGCCGCCCCGTTCGCAATAGCGTTGATCTGCTCGTCCGTGATGATCGAGTATCCGAACGCCTCCAGCGCCAGTTTGGCGGCGCCCAGCAGGCCAGTGATCAGCACCACGATGTTTCCGTCTTTCTTCATGTTACGCACACCCTTTCTTCAGTTTCACGGTTTTCGTTTGCCCGCACCACTCGACAGCCAGACCGAGGATGGCGGCCAGCTCCCTAGCCGGAGCATACGACGTGCCGTTCTCGATTGTCTCCGTCACGTCTTTTCCGTTCACGCGGACCTGCTTCGTGCAAGCGCACCACTCCACTTTCCCGCCGGCTGCCTCGGCTACGGCCCGGATCGGCAACCAGGATACGCCGTCACGGAGGTATCCTTGGACCGGCAGGCGGCTACCGTTAATTTCGATGGCAACCTTAGGTTTCTGTGCCGGTTGTGGATTTTCTGTTGATGTCTTGAAAGGCACTCCGTAGTGCTCGCAGATGGCCTTTGCAATCGCGGTGGCGCACTTCTCCCGGTAGGCATCTGTTTTCAACAGCATGCACTCGTCCCGGTTGGTCATGAATCCCAGCTCGCAAAGCACACCAGGAATGCCGTATTTTGCGGTTTCTCTGGTGATATGAAGGTCAGCTCGTTTCACCCCGCGATCCCGCAGACTGGTATCAGCTACGAGGCGACGCTGGATGATCTGAGCCAGCTTCTCCGCCTGGTCGTTCGTGTATGTCTCGATCCCTTTCGCCGTACTCCAACCTCCATTACCGGCGGCGTTGGCGTGGATCGACACGAGCAGGACGTCATATCCCTGCCATTTCAAGTCGCGCGCCTGGTTCGTTCGCTGAATCAAAGGCATGTCTGTGTCGTCGTTCACCGTCAGTCGGGCGTCGAACCCGGACGTCTGGAGTTTTTTCACCAGCCGGCGAGCGACATTCCGGTTGAACTCATACTCCCGCAGCGTGTCGTCCGGGGAGCGTTTACCGGCTGTTTCCGCGCCATGGCCGGGGTCGATCATAATAACTCTTTTCATCTCACTTGCCCTCCTTTTGTCTCATGGCCCGATCAGTCTTTGCTTTGATCTCGGACTCCACCAGTTTGGCGACTGCCTTTGGCACCGGCCAGCCGGCTCGTGTTGCGTTGGCCGTCAGGCTGTTCCAGGTGTGATAGATGAGGCCGAACGTGACGCCGTAAAAAAGAAATCCAGGCGTTCCCATAACACGGTCAAGCAAGTTGCCCAACGCCGGCAGGGCCAGCAGAAACAAGGTACGCGGAATGCGACTCAGGCCATATTCCGACGAGTACGTTTTGTCTTTCTTCTTGGCTGCCTGGATGCCGGTTATCCAATCCAGCACGATACAAAACAAAAGCACCACGATAATGTCAGTTCGACCGGTGCCATAGAAGTAATGAAACACAGGGGCAATCACCGCCCCCGCCGCCGCTGCAATGGCGTTTGCTTGGGTTGCAATATTCTCCAGTTCAAGTCTTTGTACAAAGCGCAATGTGCTTCATCCTCCTCGCCCCCAGGGCAAAATGACAGCCCCGCTCGGAACGGGGCGGACTCACGGTCTTGATGCAAAAGGGGAGCCGCAGCTCCCCATGAAAAAACGCCCTTCCCGCTGTGGAAAAGACGTCATTTTACTCTGTTGTTTGTTGTGGATTGGTGATGATTTCCGTTTTTTCGTTTTCAGTGATGTAGCCTTTTTGCACAGCCGTGGTGAGCTGATCCTCACCCCATGCGCCAGATTGCCAGCGCATTAAACAATAGGAATAAAGTTTGCTTGCCATCGGTTATTCCTCCTTTCTCATCCTAACAGAAGGGCATCGACTGCCTCTTGGGTGATTCGAAGTTGTTCTTCCAATTGCTTTACTTTTTGCTCCAGAAGTGCTTCCCCCGTCAAAGGAATATCCTCATACTCATAGTACAATTTCCCTTCGGCCTGGTCGTATTTCAAAACAGATGCTTTTCCCTCGATGTATTCCGGCTCCGGCACCGAATCAACCAAAATTCCCTCTTTCAACAATTCTTCTTCGGTCTTTCCCAAACCATAAACTGGATCAAATGGCTGGTAATGAATCTCCAAAACATCACTATCTTTCACTCTGACAAAAATCATATTTCTAACCCCCAATCAAAAAATTCGTTCTCATGTGCAGTACCTCATGGGTGTAGTCGGTACTTCCCGGATCAACGTATATCCTGGAAGCGATGCCGTCCCTCGTAACAACTTCAAACGATCCACTTTTCACGCCCCCATATTTACCCAAATTGGTCCCCGGTAATTGAGCGTAATCCCATCCAACGATGGTAATGCCGTCGTCTGCAATCGGGAATAGGTAGGTAATGGGCGTGTTGTAATCCGTCATTGTTACCAACACAGCTTTTGATCCCACATCGTAGTAGCAATTTGGTCCCCATCCGCTACTTGACACTTGGTTTCTGTCTGTCAACTTCTTGCTTGAAATCAACGCGAAATTTGTTGGATCGTATTTTTCCATAAAATGACCGCCGGTCGTTGCGTACTTGTATCTCATGCAGATGATCGTGTTGGACGGTGGGTGGTAGAAAGCTGGCTGGATGATGTTTTGGTTATTTATCACCGTGCCGGAATACGTCCCGTCGTAATTATAGAGATACGACTTGCCATTATCTTTGATGATGAATTTGTCCCACCCATGCACAACCAAAGCTGATGGATTCGAGTACGAGTTGAGGTCAGTAATGACATTGACTGAGTCGTCTGCAAAATTGAGTTTGTGAATCTTTTTGTGGTAACTGCAGAAATAAATTACATAGTCGGCCGTCCTCTGCAAAATCAAATCGATTCCTGTACCGTTAATGGTCTTGATTAACGATCCAGTAGCGGCATCATGTACCCGGATAGATGATTGGGACGTTGGGTAAACAGAGAAAGTTGTGTAATACTTCCCATTTGCATAAACATTACAATGCGACAATTTGTTCGATGGGTTGTTCCCGCTGTTATCGCTTGAAATATAAACGCTATTGATCGCTTTCATGTCGTTCGGTTTGCAACGCAAGATCCTTGATTGAGATGTCGACGAATAGTGGGTAGCGATAATTAAGTCCTCAAAAGGATCATACGACATGCTTAATGTCGATGATGTTTGAACGTACAGCGCAAAATCGGAAACCAACGTTGGAACGATGGGCGGAATGAGATTTGTTGCAGGGATTTTGCCCCCTTTTCGGTATTTCCCGCCACCTAGTGCACCGCCATGTGCCGCCAACACTTGCATTACGTCCATGCTCTCACCCCTTTACGCTATGCTGATAATGTCGCCGTCGACGTCGTACGTAATCGTCCAGACTTTTGTTTCTGCTACCGTTACGCCGTCTGCCTTGTAATAGGTCCAAGTGTCTGTCTGGTAGTTTCCATTTGCGTCCGGGTTGCTGAGGACGGAGCGCATGAACAGTGTGTCGTCCTGGCGGCGGTATTCCACGGTGGTGAAGATGCCGTTCGCGTCCTTCCCGCTCTTGGATACCTTGTAGTTGGCCAACTTGTCGGCCACGATCCTCCCGAACCCGTCTCTCGTAGGGACTTGATTGGCGCCGGTTCCCACGGTCTTGCCTCCCACACTGGCCGCGTCACCTGTGATGCTCACGTTTGCTTTACCGTCCGCCCCCAGGCGCAGCACCTTGTTGGCGCCGTTCGTTGCTACTTCGGACTGCTGGACGAAGTCGGAGGCGTGTTTGCCGTCCACGGTGTCAGCATCTCCGGTAATGGAGAACTCACCTTTCCCCGTGCTGTTCAGCCGAGGAATCTTGTTTGCTCCATTCGCAGCCACCTCGGTTTGCTTGACAAACGTGGAACTGTCAACGACTGCGCGCCGGTCATTAGATGTGATGACGCTGCTGGCATCCGTAGCAAAATACCAAAGAAGGCATTTCGCTTGCGCGGTTGCTTGGTTCGTAGTGATTTTGACCACACCGTCGGAATCAAGGTAAATGTATTGGCCCTGTGTCGGGTTCAGCGCGATGCTGCCGGCCGAGACATCGAAGCGCACGCCGTTCACGTAGGCTGACCCCGACGTCCAACTTGCGATCAATCCATTTGCTATGAAGGTCAGTCCCGAAATGACAGAGCTGCCGATAACGCTCTGGGCGAGGCTTTCAACCAACTGGTGCGCCTTCTCAACTCCGCTTTCCAGGTTGTTGAGGCGGTTCGCCGTTACCTTTGTCCCCTGCTGGACAACTTCGCCAGTGCTCGGGTCGATGATATGGTCGACCCATGTATTCTTTTGATAGCTCATGATGTGCTCACCTCCACTTTTACTTCAAATTCAAAAGCGATCAGCAAGCCGCTGTCGCCTTTTGTGATGCTTAGGGGTTTCGTCGCCAGGGCGTTTCCGGTGCTATCGACCAAAGACGCTGCCTGAATTTGTCCCTGGGCTTGCACGTCGTCCAAATAGATGTATTTGGTGACCTTCATCCCGTTGATGCTTGTCTTGAAAATGGGGTAGGTTTTTACCTGCCCGTCGACGTTTACCAAAGCATTTGCCACATGGCCGTTCAAATCATCCCGAAGCAATTCAAGCAGCCGGTTTTGAACGATTGCCAATGTTCTCACCTCCTATTCCGGAACAGAGTAGAACGTATTGGTCAGCGGGTAGTCCACCGTGTGGGTGCGTGCAGATTCGGCTACAGCCACAGCTTCGCGGAAGATGCGGCCCTCCAAGTCGTCCTCAGTGTAGAACATACCGCAGATGGGATATTCAACCTCGAAAGCGCGAGCGGAAGCCGAGACAATTATTGACTCCGGTTTCGTTCTGGCCAAAACCGAAAAGCTCAAATGCTTGGGCCGCATTTCATATACCGTCTCAACTAGCCTTTCATAATCAAGGAGGTCGTCAATTTCAACGACAACCTCAAAGCGCTTTTCACGCCCGTATTCCACCACAGTTGCACGCTTGGTTCGGGTAAATTCTCCTGCGATTTTCTCCATTTCCTCGGGCGTGATCAGCGGAGGAATGTTATGCCGCGCTAGAACCCGCGCTCGCCGGGCTTCAATTGGTGTTCCTTCCGGGAGCGGCGGAAGTTTCAACTGCGTTTCCCACTCAGACAGTCCCCATGTTGCGAGGATCGGATTGCCCTGTTTAATCACGTCCAGAGCAAAGTCAACAAGCTGGTCGGTTTCGCCTTCGACGGCGCCAAATATGCCATTGGCGATTTTAGACTTTCGATAATAGGGAGGGACCAGGTTAATAAGCCGTTGACTCATGCCATCACCTCAAGAGTAACCGTACCGATTACCGGCACTTCATCAGGGCCAAACGTGGCATTTGCCGCCTCCCCATTGATCGTCAATCCGCTGTAATCCTCCACGCCCTTAACTCCGTGCAACAGCGCTCCAGCTTTGGTCCAAACGATTCGTCTTGTTGTTTCTTCTGCATCGGTAGATTCCAAAAGGTCCGATAGGTATGCGGCCAGCGCCGCCTTATACGCCTCGGTGACGTCGGCAATCACAAAATTCTTTGCCAGTTTGACCAGTGAGTAAAAATCAAATGTTTTCGGCGTGGCGGCGACCACGAAGATGCCATCGTCACCGGGCCCAAGCGGTCGCTGGGAAAGGATATGTGCCCGGGCCGCTGCCACAATCGTAGGGTCTGGCGGCAATCCGTTCTGGCCGAGCAACACAACCCGAACGGTATTGGGGCCGTCCAAATTCTCGAAGACCCTTGCAGCAGTAACACCCGGAACCTCCAAGGCCCACTCTACATAGTGAGCAGCATTCCCTGATGTAGCCCGTCTGCGTACCTTTTGCCAATACCGGTTTCGAAGGTCTTTATCCGATTCATTGTCTGCCCCGCCTTCTAAATCCGCCAGCAGTTCAACCGATTGCAACCCGTTGATCGTTTGTACCGGCAGCAACTTGGTTCCTGCTTTCAGGTTTCCTTTCTGGCCTGCTTCTTCGGCTTGTAACGACCCGAATCCAACACCCGAACCGTCCAGCCTTACGTCTTCGGGGATAACAAAAAACAGAGGGGCAATTCCCTCTGTCATAAAACGGGATCCTGCAGGAATCATGTCGCCTGGAATCCCTGTCAGCTTCAATTGCGGGGTCGGCAGCTTCGCCTTTGTTGCCAGTTTCCTCGTGATGCCTTGCGTGCTTACGGCGAGGTCAAGATTCTCCCCCTCCGCATATTCCACCCACAGGGCGTAATACAGCGCCAAAATGAATCGATACGCTTCCGCAAGCTCCATGGATGTAGGCTTGAGAAAATCATAGGGGATGCTGCCCTCGTCAACATTCATGGGGCCAGCGACCGTGAGATACCTGCTGACAAGCCTGTTAAAAATCTCTTCTTCCGTGGGGATTTGAATCATTCGACGATCACCTCCTGCGGGATGGCGTCCTCGTCTGTGATCAAGAGAAAGCTGATTTTCAATGCGGCACCGATCCATTCAAACGTAAAATTCTCGCAGCGATCAACGCCGGGCAGGAATTCAACAGCTTCCCGGACAAGGCGCTTTGCCTCGGCTTGCTTCCACTCGCGGGTACCGTCCCCTCTGATAAGCTCCTTCAATTCGTTCCCGTACACGGATGTATAAATGGGAAACGTGTATCGATCGGTGTTCAGCGCCTTTTGGCTGTTTTGTTGGACAGCTTCAACTCCATCCAAGATCACCGGTTTTCCGTTGGGCTGATGAATGAACTCCCCCTGTTCAAAGTCAAAGGCGTATGTCCGCAGAGACGTAACCGTTTGATCAGTCTCGGCTTCCTGAACCTGTGTTGTTAGTTCAAATACCGCGGGGAAAATACTCATGGCCTTCTCACCCTATCCATGATAATGTATAGCGATCCGACTGACGCAACAAGCACGCGGTCGCCCTGCTTCAGGACGTCTTCAAAGCGCAATTGGACATTTTCATAGGTGAAGGACGAAATCTGGTTGTGAGGGTCCTGCCGTTCGTCATTGACATCGAAGTACAGCCCGTCACCACTCACCAAATCCTTAGCTGTTTTATCACCCAGGTCTCTTTCCTTCCCTTCCGTATGCTCGATGGTTACAACCCTTTCGTGCCGTGTCATGCCCTCACAAATCATGAGAAAGTCCTTCCCGAACGGTATTGTCAAACCATCGACCAAAATCGAAAGATCAGGCGGCGGCGTGATGACGGTGGCCAATTCCAGCCGTACTTCCTTTTGCTGCCCTTCCATTCCTTTCTTCTGCGAGCCACCCAACACAAGAGCCAACTTTTGAAAACCGTTCATGCGCCGCTCACCTCCATCTGCAGCTGTAATTTCATCTCATGGTAGCCCGGCCGAATGGTATGGCTGTCTCCCCAAACGGTATAAACGCCCTTAAGTCCCGTGATTACCTCAAAGACCTCGATTCTGGTCCCGGCAATCACATCGTCTATCCCCAAGGAAGTAACAGACGCCTCGTCCTTTACCTTGCTAAGATTTTGCAATTCCTGCTTGCCGAGTGCGACAGCACTGCCTTTCTGTTTGTCCTGGACTTCCACCACCTTCACCATTCGACCGTATCGTTTGGCTTTGGCTTGGTCCGTTTCTTCATAGAGGATGGCGCTCGAGTCGTTATCGCTGCCGATCACCCTCACGACTGTCCGCATCTCAGTAATCGATCGTTTCCGAGTTGCCTCCAGAAGGTTGCTGCCCTGCTGAATTTTCCACTGCTTCGTTTGGCCACGCTGCGTGCCAACAAACACTTTGCCTTCCTCAATCCAGCACCAGTAACGAATGCCGGTCGACCGATAGACCTGGTTTAAGATGTCCACCACCGCATCCCAGACGCTCTTCCCGCGGATGACTTGCTTTTCAACAGAAGGGATTCGTCCGATACCGCCGATTGGGATGCCGTGCTGCTGAAAAATTCGTGTCAGGAGCCTGTCTGCCGCTTCACCAGTCGAAACTACGAGCACATCATTATTCAGCAGGTAGTACCCGAAATCGTAGGCAACCGGGTTGATATCTCCCTTGGAGGACTTGCCCAGATCCACGATCATTCCCGTAAACAGTGACCGGGGAGAGCCACTGATATAGGAGATCAGCTCCATCAGGTCACCTTCTTCCACATTGACATCCGGCCAGAACCTGTCCCGCCCTTTGTTTGTCTTCACAGCGAGCGTTCGTTTCGCTTCCTGCCTGCTGCCTGACCACGTCGCTTCAGAAAACGGGAGACGGAACGCCTGTTTTCCGGGCTTCTGGATGCGAATTTCATAGTGATACCTGGGCTGCATGGTGGACACCTCACTTTCTACCAGGCTCATTTGAGCTTGGGTTTTCCCCGGGAGAGATACTTATCAACCAAGCTTTCCTTGCTGTCGCTGTCTTTTTTCTTAGTGGATGAAACTTTCGCCATTCGTGTATCTGGCCGTGTTCCTTTGCCTGTCGTTTGGAACTGAATATTGACGTTGGTGCTTTCTAAGGTCACGAAGCGATACTCTTTTAACGTCAAGCTGAATTCCACATCGAAGCCGTCCCATTCATATGAGAAGTCACGAATAGTGACCGGCGAGTTAATGGAACTGCCGGTGACTGTGAACCGGATTGGGTACCCTGTGTTTTTCCACCGCTTGATCGTTGCCACGAATTCTTCAGGTGAGGGAAAGCCGTCATAATCGCATATCCCCGGGTCAAACCGTTCCGGCCAGACGGTGGAGAATGAGTATTCGTCCAACTCCGGATCGCCGATGATGGTTGCCTCTCCGATCGCCACCAGATCGATGTCCGTGTATTGGTGCCCTATTTTGACCGATACCTTTGGCGGCAAAACGGGCAGTCGAAGCTTTTCAGCGTTATTGTTCCAGGTCAGCCAGAATTCAAGGTGTTTGGATTTCATCTCACCAGCCCCCAATGAAAAAAGCACACCCATGACGGATGTGCCCATGTTATAATCTTCCATGTACAATAGAATCGGCTCCTCAAGGGTGGTCGGCTCATCTCCCACGTCGGAAACGGGGGGAGGTGAGAGTATGGCAATAACGCACGAAACAATGAGCCTGATGATTCAGTTTGGCGGCTTCATCGTCGGCCTGCTGAGTCTCGTCGTGGCGATTGTCGTTGCTTTGACCCAAAAAAGAAGTAGACCTCCCTTGAGCTTGGTAGGCCAGGAGGTCTACTATTCGGAAAACGAGCCGACGCCTTGAGGCGGGCTATTGTACAAGGCTGCAGATGTTACCGCATCTGTAGCCTTTTTACTATATGCATCTGTTGACTCTATCATACCACATTTGAATGAAAAACAAAATTAAATAAAAGTGATTGATGGAGAAGACGCTCCTCGTGTGAAGAGCGTCATTTGGTCTTAGAATGCCATATGAACAGCACCGCTGAATTGATATCCCGAAACAGATAGCGGCATCAGCAAAGGAAGTCGTTACCTCTTTATTCAAGAACAGTCGTTCCAGTCCCAGCTAATACGTGGAGTACCTTTTCGGCAATAGTATCGGCCAACTGCTCGGCCAAACTTTCCATCTCCTCTTTGCCATTTACACTGTTGGTCTGCAAGGTGACCTGAATGGTTGGTCGGAAATCTACGTACGTTGAATTTGAACCAGACCCACCAACTGCTGCTTGAGCGATTCCGGAATTGGCAAGGGAAGGAGTATAGCTTGGCACTTGGCTGAAGGCACTGTCCATAGCCGTAACCAGGGAATCCCCTGCAGCCTCCACCCCGATTGCCATCGTTTCGGGAATGGCCATACCGCTGTCGGTTAGTCGGGAGAACGGCCCCAGGTCCGCGTCTGAGTGAGGCAGGAATTGATCGGCCCATTCAAACACACTGGAGAGTGCGTCTGCAATCTTGTCTTTGACGGACAAAATGCCATCCACAATCGTGGTGATGATTTTCTGCCCGCTTTCGAATAGGCCGCTGATCCATCCGCCAAACCAGCCATCGATGGTCGTAAAAGCGTTTTGGAAGGTGGCTTTTATCGTTTCCCACGCCCCGGACCAATCCCCGGTAATGAATTGAGTGAACGCAGTAAAGAGTCCCTTCCACAGTTCAGCCACCATGTTAAAATAGGCTGTCAGTCCATCCCATACTGACTGCGCTACCCCTTTGACCCACTCCCAGGCGGCAACCAGATACGAGCTGACCATATCCCAGTTTTCGTACAGCCACCATGCCGTAGCAATCAAGGCGATAATCCCTGCAATGACAAGTAGAATAGGCCATAACGCACTGAGAGAAGCAAGACCAAATCCACTCATGGCAGCGCTCATCGCAGAGAAACCGACCGTTACCGGCGTCCAAATCCCTGCCAAAAACACCAGGGGCGTAATTAAAAGAGCGAGAGCCGCGAACAACATCAGAAAGGAAACAGCAACTTTTGTGATTAACGGATGCTCTTTGGCAAACTCCCCGATTCCTTTGGCAATGTCCGCGATGAAGCCAACGATCGGTTTGGCTACGTCAAGAACAGCATCCCCAACCGGTTCAAACGCAAGCTGCATCTCGTTGGTCATGGCCTGCCATTCATTGGACACCTTCCCCACAATCTCTTCCGTCTTCCCGGCAAAATCCTCAAGGGGTTTAGCGTTCAGCATGGCCATGACCGCGTCCCGGCCAAGATCTTCGTACTGGGTGCCGAACACTTTGGATAACACATCGTCCTGTACCTTCTGATCCTTGATCGAGGCAATTCCGGTCGTAATCGCGATGATCGCTTTCTCGGCTTCCTTGCCGCCGGCCTTAATCTGGTCAAGCATCTTGAACAGGTTCTCTTCCCCGAAGATTTCTTCGAGAGCACCAAGGGCATTCTCATCGAGAGCCTTGTTCAGCCGAATACCAAAGGACTCCTTAAATGCATCGCCCAGCTTGTCAAAGTTGAACGCGCCCGCCTCGGTGCCGGCCACAAACATGCCCATCATTTTCTCGGCGCTGATCCCGGCCTCTTTGAATTGCGGGGAGTATTCCCAAATCGTATCAAGCAGGTCGTCCGCTTTATCCCCGACTCGCTGATAGGCAGCCGTGATCATGTCGAGACCTTTTACTGGCCCGGTCCCCCACTGGGTTTGCATCATGTCCAGCGCTTTTGCAATACTGTCCTGATCGAGATCGCCGAGCGAAATCTTTTCCAAAGCGATTGCGCCTTCTGTAACCTTGCGAATCTCATCGTCGGTGCCTTCTAACAGGTGCTTAAACCGCCCGAATGATTCCGCTGCCTCTTGCGGCGCCTCTACCAAACCGGACGTAAACAGTTGTTTCACGGAGTCTGACATGGATACCATTTCGGCATCCGTTGCCCCCACGCGCGCCTGCAGCATATCGAGGGAATGATCCATTTCGTACGCCGATACTGCCGCGGCTGACAAGCCGGCTGTCACCACCGCTCCACCGGCAGCAGTCAGGCCAGCAATTTCCTCCATGTGCCCGGCGGCTTTGTCAACGTACTCCAGCGATTCTGCGGCCTCATCACCGGCTTTTGCGGCAGCACGCAGCGCCTTTTCCAACCGGCCAACATGTTGTGCATCTACCGCTTCAGCTTTATCATCAACCTCGGCAATCTCGCGGGCAAGCTTCGTCGCCTGGCGATAGGCATCGTCCATCGCATGATCTAGTTGGGTAATGGAAGCATGATCGATGCTGTCCAACGCATCCTCAACTTCGGTGGCCGCGTCCTCTACGTCATCGAAGACGTCCAGCACGTCGCCAAGGTGTTTCAGAAGGGAGGAGATCTGCTTGGTCATCTTCTCTTGGAACGCCAGCGTTGTGGTTAAAGCCATTCCCTATCTCCTCCTTCCTCTGACACGTCGGCCTTTGAGCCGTTCCATTTTCTTTTCCTGCTCAGCTTTGCGTTGAATTTCCATAGCCGTGGAGATCAGGACAAATTGTTTCTCACGCTCAGGCAGGCGTAAAATTTCCGAGGGAAGCCGGTTTTTTTCTTGCCAGATGTAAGAATAGAGAGCCAGCTCCGGGCTCTCTTTTATGAGTTTTTTACCTCTTCCTCGGCTTCCTCATCGTCCGCAAAGTCACTGATGGCTGCAATCGCTTCATACAACGAATCGATTTCATTTGGTCGGAAGATGCAAGGCACGACATCAACGGCAGCGATCTTCCCGAACTTCGCCAGGACTTGCTGCGAGTCGATGTGGAAGTTTGTCCGATCGGTATCGATACCCGCAATGATGATCTCCGATTTAAACCGGAGGTCATCGAATTCTACCTTCCGTTCCGCTTTGCTCTTCTTGCCGGTGACAGAAATCTTCAGTGCAGCCTTCCGAGCCTTATAGTACACATCCCCAGGGACGGAGCGAATCGGGAGCTTCACGTCGTTTCGCTTCCACTCCCATTCTCCCTTCTCATCCACTTGGGTGTTCATGCCAAGAAACTCTTCCATCGTGAGAAATTCGCTCATACCCGTTACCTCCTATGGGGTCATCCCCTGTTTTAAATGAATTCGTAATCATCGACTGTTCCTTCAAGTGAAGTATCCTCGTCAATCGCGCCATGTTCCCATTTCGCGAGTGCCAAGGAATCCGGTGAAAAGCCTTTTACAGCCACCCGGTATCTTCCCGCCACAGGATCGTCCAACTCCCCGATAAAGTTCACCTTCTTTTCGGGGCTGTTGGCAAGCTCTTGGATTAGTTTTTGGACATTTGCTGTCCGTTCAAATGTGGCGGTCATACTTACGGAGGAAGACACAACACGATGGCCTTTCCGCAGTTTGCCCGCACGCTTGCTTTCCGCTTTGTCAAACTCCTCGGTCAATTCAAAACCGATGCATTCCGTCAATTCGTTACCGTTCTGGTCGTAGAAATGCCCGTGGGTGCCAGAGTAGGTTTGAGCATCCTTGTTCATTTGGCGTCACCTCACTTTGCCTTGTTGTAGGTGTAGATTTTTTCAAGCGCGTCCTGGTGACGGAATCCCGCGATGAAGTGCCCCGCGTTACGCGCCGGCGTGTAGATCGGGTCCGCCCCGTGATACTCGGGGTCTTCGATGTATTCATAGTCGGCCGCAATGACTTCGATCGCTGCCAGCGGTTTAAACACCGTTTCTTTCATCATCTGGCAGAAGGCCGCTCTGCGCGCAGGACTATTGCTGTTCGGTTGCTGTCGTACCCATTCTTTTGCAGCCTCTTCCTCGGCGTGCAGGATGGTGAACATGGTGTCGGCCACCCGGATTTTTCCGAACTCTTTGGATTGGTCCGGCCCCGGTGTAGTCAGTGTGTTCACAGGCTCTTGGATTATGACCTTCCCGTTGTCCATGTTCAGCATGAGAACACCAGCTTGAACGAGTTCGATCAGGTCGGTATCCTGATCCCACTCTACAGTCAGGGCATCAAATGGCGTGATGTACAGCGCCATCGTGTAGTTGAGAGGCATCGCTGCCATCAGGGACGCGATATACACAGCCAGCTTTGCGCTCGGGTATGTCTTCCCTTTCCACTTAAAGCCGCTGCCGCAGTTCACGACCGCCATGTTGTTGGCGTCCTTGCTGGACTGGATCATTGCAGCCTTATTCTGGTCCCGCGTCGAATCCCCGCCGTAGACAAATCGGATATAGTTGCCGAGAGCCACCTGTTGATCTGTCCAATCCTGGGCGGCAGCGTTCAGAGCGGGGTCCGCAATCCCCAGGGTGAACACACCAAATTTCCCTTTTTGAGTGGCGAGAGCATTCTGGTACGCGGTATATTTGGTCGCCTCCACGCTTTTACCACTGTCACCGCCTGTCAGATTTGTGCCCGCGGTTGGGTCCGGCAGCGTGTCAGTCAGTTTGGTAAGGACGACATACTCGCTGTTTGCGAAGGCAGCGACCAGATCGTCGTTGGTCCCGCCCGTTTGGCTCTCAACCAATTCGGCGTCCTTGTAAATCAGCACATCGACTTTTGTTCCGTCGAGAAGGTTGGGTTGGACGACGACCTTGAGGTGGTTACCAAGCTCACCTTTATACTTTGCTTCGACTTTGAGAACGTCGGTCGCGCCGCTTTTCAAGATAGCACTCGCGGCCGCTGCGCTGTTCCCGGCGACACGATACAGCAGCACTTCGGTGGGCTGTGGATCGGCTGCCCATATCAGATCGAAGTCCTCCACCTTCCCAAATTTCTTCTCGGCAGATGTCTTATTGCGTACCGTCACAAACTCGCCGATTGGCCCCCAATCAGCAACAATCGGCAGGGCAAGCTTCCCGCGTAAGCCCGGTGTGGTCTGTTCCTCGATAAACGATTTCAAAAAGGAATAAGCACCGGACAGGACTTTCTCCTCTCCTGGCTGATACTTGCCGGCCATCTATTTCACCGTCCTTGCCTTGAACTTTTTCACGAATGTCTCCGCCTCCGCGACCGTCATCTCGGCGGGAGCATCAAAAAAGGCGGCAATCGCTTCCGTTCGGTTCAAGCCGAACTTTTGCTGTGCCACCTTCATGATCTGGTCCTTCGCGTACTTTACTTCTTGCTGACCGACATCGTTGTCAGTTCCTTGTTTACGGGCCATTTCGTCCCCCTCCTTTCTTCAATGTCGGGTCAAACCGTGTATGAATGACCTCCAACGGGTCGTACACCACCGGCGTGTAAGGCAGGTCAACCAGATACTTGAGTTCTATAGACTGGTCAAAGCCGTCTGGCTTGCTAAACGTTAAGCGGCACTCTCGCATGTACCCGATTTGTACGCGGTCCGAGTTGTATAGCGGCAGAATCCATCGTTTATCAGCAAGGTCTTGCCGTACCAGGAAGGCCATCTGTTTTAGCTGCTCCGCGTTTTCGGCCAACAGGGTAAGGCTCATCGTCCCTTTTTCCCGGTAGACGTCCGGCCGCCTCGGCTCCGGGATGCGCAAAGGCTCCTCCACAAACCACATGGGGCGAGTAAAATCCTTGGGAACACGGAGGCTTTCCGTCTGGATGCCGGTCAACGCGTAAAGCCAGTGGCGTACGGAGAGAACATCATCGCCCATCCGGGAACAACCTCCTCGCCAGCTCGTCCAGTTCTTCTTTCACCAGTTCGTCCATGATCGACTCTACCTCTGCTTCCGATCGTGCCAGATAGTGGACTCCAGGGATCCGTCGGCCTTTCAACACCATGCCGGCGGGATGCCCAGGGACATAAACAAATTTCTCATCGTCCCAGTAACCAGGTACGAACTGCCCTTTTCGTTGGGTAAACCCTTCTTCCACGTACCGGGCGTACTCCAAGGCGGTGCCAACGGTGATTTCTGCTTTCGTTCCCCGTAAGACCAGGTCGAAAATGTTATCTCTGTTGCCGATCGTGAGCGACTGTCGCAGTACACCATCCCGGACTGGCGCCCGGTCCTGTGCTCCCCTGAGAACCTGAAAGCCAGCTTTCCGGGCAACGCGGTCCATAGCAGCCTGCACTTCTCTTTTGGCTTGCTTTTTCAGGTGCCGGTACTGGCGTTCTAAGTCCTTTTTATTGACGCGGGCCATCAGATTTCAGGCTCCTCTCCGGTAGTGGTGTCAATGAGACTGATGACAACCTCATAGTGATGCAAGCCGGCCGAACCATACACGGGATACGGAAGGCCAACTTCATACAGATTTCCGGCAAACTCGGGCTGTTCGATCTGGACGCGCATACCCGGCTTCAGTCCGGGGTGAAGGGTATGCATCAGGAAGTCCTGAGACGTCGCCTGACGCCCTGTGAGCTGCTGTATGCGACCGGGGGAGCCAGATACCCTGCAGGGAACGTTCTGGGACACAGGGAGCCATTCTGGGCGGGTTTTTCCCCCGGTGAAGGTGTCAACATCCCCCTGCATATCCAAAAGGGTAAAAGAGTGGCACAGAAGCCGTTTGTATTCGGTCAGATCATCCACATCTTTTGCCCCCTGTTCTTGCGGTATTTGTTCAGAATCTCCTCAACCTTGGGATCGTTGTTGACGTAGGTGATGGACTCCTGATAGTCCCCCTGCTTGACGCTGGTCACCCGTCTGTCCTGTGCCATGTCCTTGGCGATCATCGCGGCGGCCAGTTTCAATTCGTCAGGGACAGGATCGGGAATCGTCACCTGTCCCTCGACAAACACATTCGCGCGGAGAACAATCGCGCTCAGACCTGTGGCATCCCACGTGCTGAACTCGGGGTAAAACCCGATCAGATCACTACTTGTCAGAATCGCCATCCGGTTTCACCGGCTCTTGTGCAGCCACGTCGCCCGCAGGGTCATCCTCCACCTTGTAGCCATGTTGGGAGTAGATGACCTCAAACGCTTTCCGTGACACTTTCAGTTTTTCTTTTCCCTTGCTGATCACCAGAATGTCATTGGGTTTCATATGGTTAACCTCCCCTCAAATTGATTACGTGCCTTACGGGGTATAGCCGGCCGGGCGGAGTACGCCGAACGCGTTTTCCTTGACGACCAGGAATGCCACTTGGAAAGTCGCTTTCAGTGCTACCATGTCCTGCTCAGCAAGAGAAAGAGGCTTCCCGTCCGCAGCGGAAATCGTGTGCAGGGTAGCCTCTTTCAGGATTTCGTATTCGATTTGCTGCAGGATGCCGACCTTGGCCTTTTTGAAGTCGCCGGCAATCAGATCGGCCTTGGTTTTATCCCAGGCGCCGTTGCGGCAGTATTCGATCGGCAAGGAGTACAGGGAATCTTCGGCAACGCCATCCCGAACAGACGTCAGGTAAAGCGGATCGCCCTGACTGTTTTTCAAGCCGCGCAGAGAAGATTTCAGACCGAAGTGAGCAGCAAAGGCACGCGGCTCTTGATCGTTCGCTTCGATCAAGGCCATGACACTGTTCACGTCATCGGCCAGATTTTGACCGGCCACAGATCCGCGGGTGAAAGTATTGCCGGAGTTGACGGCAGCAGTCAGGATGTTCGTTGCGAACGGCGACTCGGTACCGATGAACGCGGCCGCATCCAGCTTGGTGTAGAAGGCCTCGGCAATATATGGTTTGAGTTCTTCGAAGACATCGATACTTGGACGAGTGAGAGCTTCCTTCGACATTGGGACGATGACGGCCAATTTCTTCGCATTAAGCGTTACCTGTGCCCAGGTGGCTTTCGACGTCTTGATCCGCTCGCCTTCACCTACCCAGTAAGCGCCAGGGCCATCCAGCAACACGGGAATCTTTTTGGTTGCGGAGGTCATCGGCTCAAGATCGGCAAGTTTCATGATCGCGGAGCCTCGAACCACGTCTTTCACAATTTCCGATGCTGTCTCCTCGGGAATCAAACCCGTCAACTCGGTGCTAAGTGTGGCTCCTTCTCCGTTAAATCTTTGTAGATCAAACGGAAAAGCTGCTGCCGCAGTCTGTACCATTACCTTCATTGCATTCTTCAACATGTGTTCGTTCCTCCTTTAGATACGCTGCAATTTACGCAGGTCTGAGATATTCGGAATCGTAGACTTTTGGTTGGCCGGCGGTTTTGCGGCGGGCGTGTTGCCGCGCGGGACCCCATCGCTCTTCAACCAAGGCTTTGCCGTGATCAGTTCGGAAACATGCTTGTCGATGTTCTTGATTTTGCCCCCGTCCGTTACCTCTACCTTTGCCAGATCGGCCAGGCGGATCGCATCGGACAGCTTGTCCGGGTCAATCCCCTGCTTAATCGCTTCTACGATAAAGGCATTTTCCACGCGAAGGGATTGAATCGTGGTGTTAGCCGTCTTCAATTCGGATTCCCGTTCGGCAAGCTTTTGCTCAGCAGTCTTCTCCGCCTCCTGGCGCTGCTTGTGCGAATCGACAATCGCTTTCAGCTCGTCGGCCTTTTCAATGCCCAGACCTTTCAGGAAATCGCTCACGGCACCCTGCAGGGCCGACTCGTATTCTTGCTGTGAAGCGAACGACACTGCCGGCTTATTGCTCTCCCCGCCTTTATCGCCTCCGCCATTTGCCTGACCGCCTGCTCCATTGGCACCAGCAGCTCCGGCGGCGCCACCATTTCCACCGCTCCCGGCCTGACCGCCTCCATTTGCACCTTCACCTCCTCCTGCAGCAGCACCGCCGCCATCGTTAAACAGTTGCATTTTAATCCGATTGATCCGGTTAAACTTCTTCATGACTGTTTTCTCCCTCCTCAGAAATGATTTCTAACGATACGTGATTGGGATACTGCTCCGCGACCGCCTGAATGCCCAGCAGCGCGGTTTGCATGATCGTGGAGATGGCCGCGCAGACGATGTCCTTGCCGTGCTCGGCATATCCCGCGTGCCCGTCTGCGTGTATTTGCATCTCCCCACTTTTCATACGAGCCTGAATCTTGATCACATCGACCTCGCCTCCTTTCCCAGCCAAAATAAAAAAACCGACAGTTCGGTTTTCTTTGATTAAAAGTTTTAGTAAAATTTACAAAAGTGTTGGGTTAAGAATGGAGGGACCACGTTTGATACGTCATCTTACAAGAGCCATAATCTTTTCCGTCTCAGTAAACCTCCTTTATTATTTTCTTCTTCCTATCCTTACTGGTTTGTTCCTGACTCATTTCTACGTACCTGATATCACTGATGCTTATGAAGAAGTAAACTATCTACAAAATGAAGTTGCCTTTGGTGTCATTATTAGACCTGACTTTGAAACAAACATTCTCTTTCATCTACTTGTAGGAATAGGAATTTACGGTTTACTCTTCACAGCTATACGCCTTTTCAAGAAGTTCAAATCCTCAAAGGTAGGCTAAAACATTATCCCTTTCTCCTTCGCCCACTCCTCATATGTGCGCGCCGGCGTGTAGCCGCGCTCTTCCCTACCGATCCGATAAGAGCGCTCGCGCTCCAATCGCTCCAGCACTTTCGACTTGATCACTGGCCGCCAGTACGAACGACAATTCGGATGATTGGGGATGCGCTCTCCTTCGCGCCCCGGATTCTCCGGGGTGTCGTAGTCGAGAGGGTACCGTTTCCCGTCTGCTTTTCTACACTGGGATGAGGTCCTTTTGTCCAACGTTGCGCAAAACTCTTTCTCGCCGATGATGTCCGCGTTCGCCTGGTAAGCCGTCGTCTGCCCTTGCGCTGCCGCTCGGTTCAGTTCCGTACGTGCCAGCCGCAGAGCACTGGACCAGCTCTCGGATGTGCGAAGTGTGATCTCTTTCGCTGTTCTGGACACTCCCCACCCCTGTACGGCAGCCTGCGTAATCACGTCTTCCATCGCAGCAGCCAGCAGGTCCGTGCGCATTCGAATCCGTTTGGAAAAATGCCGGCCTTCCCACGGCCTTTCGACGTTCGCCAGAATCATCCCCGGATTGATTTGGGGGATGGTGACACCGACTTGAAAGTCTTGCTCAATAAAATACAGGTGATGGAGAATGCTTCGCTTAAATTCGTCTGCCCACGCCTGCCGCAACTCTTGCTCTTCTTCTTGCCCCAACTCTTTCAGAATGGTGCGGATGCTCCCCAGGATCAAATCAAGCCGAGAAGCATTGTAGATCAGCGAAACCAGCTCTTCGCCGCTTTCGGCAAAGCGTGCGTACAGGTCGTTGATCTCGGCAAGGATGCGGGCATTTGACCGGTTGAAAAGCCCTCGGAGTTTCTTTCCGTGTTTCATGATCCGCTGTTCCAGTTCCTCTTGGTAGCGTTCTTCCCTACTCATGCGGCATCACCCGGCGGATCGCTTCCGCCCTCTTCAACCTGCATGTCCTCCTCGGCTGTTTCAAGCGCGTATGGGTCAAGCAACGCCATTCTGCGCTGCGCCTCTTCGTCCTGTTCAGCCAACAGCTTATCGCGGGAGGCTTTCGGGTCATCAACGAATGGCAGCAGTGCCAAGCGTTCCTCATGCGACAACTGGCCAACGAGCTTGGTGACAATATCGACCATTTCGACCAGATTGACCGGCATGTTTTTGCTGAACTTAATATCTATGGCTTGATAATCCCACTGCTTGCGGTACTTCGCGTTGAGCATGCCTGTCAGGATACGGATACGGTTTCGCAGCCCGCGCCCGTAGTTTCGCATCTTGATGCCAGCCTTGATGTCGGCGTGGTAGAAAATGATCTTGAGCGCGATTCCGGATGGCGCCGTCCCCACCTGGTCAGGTCGAAGATGAGGCGTTCCCGATTGATCCAGAAGCGATTCAATCAGGCGGTTGATGGTGTTTTCCTCGTGCTGGTCTTGTAGGTCCCATGTAACGGGAACTGCCTTTTTCCCGACGAGAATCTGCGAAGTAGACCACTGCTTAGCGAGATACTGCTTTTTCTTCTCCACATCCGTGATCAGGTTGCCTTCCTGGTCATAGAGCAATAGCTCGTCCAGGTCCAAGTCTTCAAAAATGACCTTCGGGTTTTTGAAATACTCCTGGACGTCGACCTTGCCACTCACGGCCTTATTGATGGCGTCCATGAGGTGCTTTAAATCGCCGAGATCGCCCATCCCCTCGATCATGCCGTCGTCCCGATACTGTTGGTGTTTCCGGCGCCGATTTACGAAGTGCGTCCAGGGAACGACGGGTTTCTGCTGCAGCTTCCCATCCTGGTCCTTCATAAGAACGGTGACGTTATGAGCGACGGGATTTTGCTCCCTACTCGTATCCAAGACAAGGCCTTCCCCTTCTTGCCGGAGATAGGTAATCTCGTTTTCGTCGTACACTTCGACGATGAGCTTCTTCTGGTTCCGATCGACGTCAGCCAGGTAGTAGTACCGAATGACCGCGATCAGCTTGACCTTTACCGTGGTGTCGTACACCGCGATACATTCGTCAGCCGTAAACTCCGCCATGCAAATCTGGCCGTCTTCGTCAAAGTAGTAATACTCGAAAACCTCACCGTCGATTGATCCGTCCTCCACGATGTCGTAGGTCAGGCTTTCCTCGTCGTTGTCGACCAAGACTGCCTGCAGCTTCTTAATGTATTCGTCAATCTCTTCTCCGTCTTCGTTGGCCGTGTAGCGGATCGGGTTGCTGACGATGTACGACGTCCCGAAATCAATGATTTTCCGAGCGAAGTTCAACACGATCTTGTTGTTGGGTTTTCCCTTTTCCTCTGGCTTCCGCAGGATATCCTGATCGCCGTCGACGTAACGCCGCATGACGGTATAATCACGGGTTTGGTGCTTTTTGATGAGGTCCAACACCCAGCGCCAGGAATTCAGTTCCTTGTTCCGTTGATAAAACTCCTCCAACAGCATGGTCTGCACTTTTTTCACCCCCTTTTTCGGGTCCCGATAACTTGTATTATGTTAACTTGCTTTCCAATCCCGATTTTCAGCCAAATTCGGCCGTTTTCGGCGATTATGCCTTTTTGCCATGGGCCAAAATGTCCACCACCGAGAGACAAAACGACATTTTCGGGTCAAAAACACGATCTCCTGTTTTCTCCGGATTTCTCCGTTTTTCTTAGGCTGCTTTGTCAGCGATTTTCCACGGGATGACCTTAAACCTTGCGATCAACAGTTGGTGGAAGGTCTTGCTGTTCCACACCAAATAACGCAGAGCGTCCATCGCGTGATCGTTTTCCTTGAGCGGAATCTCTGCTTTGTCGCCGGCAACATCTTCCGGGTACCGGTAGTTTGTCAGCTCTTGAATCACGTCTTTCAAGTGGTCGCTAATAAATATGTTCGGCCGCCCATTGTCGGACTTGACCGTGAACAGCGTTGATACGGCGCGAATCCCCTGTTTCAGATGCTTCTTGGCCGGCCTGGCCGGCAACCCGTTCGTCTGGTATGTCTTGATGTTACTTGGGTCCTCTTCATCGCACCAAAACAGCCGGATTTTCCACTTCTTCATCAGTTCCTTGTCCTGGGCCACCCAGCAGTTCGGGTCCCCTGGAATGAGAATCTCCATTTGCGGCTTGTAGATCGCATCCACGATCCACAGTTCCCCGTTTGATGTCATAGCACCAACCAGGGTAACGCCGGGATTGGTGAAGCCCCAGTCCTTTCCCGCCTCCACATGAACGAAATGACCGTTGCGGAACTTTTGCTCACACAGGTCGCGCGGCACCACGTGGATGGAACGGTCAAACTCCTCGTAAACCTGCCCGAAAAACACATCGAACCGGGCGAAAATCTCCCGGTCGACGTAACGCTTTGGCATAGTTTCAATCATACGCTGAATGTTCTTTTGCAACTCCGGCAGTGGATTGTCTTTGCTGGTCCAGTAGAAATTCCGCCATTCGGGGTCGTAACGATATTCATCCGGTTGACCGCCTGCTGGAGTATATTGGCCGTTGAGTACGATGTCGTGGTAGAACCAGTTCATGCCCTCTGGAGTGGTCGTCCAAATCGACCAACCACCTTTATCAGCCAGCGCGTAGGCGAGATAACCGCTCCATGTTTCCGGCTTCATCTTCGAAGCCTCATCCAGCCAAACACCGTCTAATCCCTTACCTACAAGAGTCTTCGGGTTGTCCGCCGATTTGAATTGAATCAACACCCAGCCTTTCAGCCAGATTCGATTCTTGGAGGCATCCCAACTCTCAATCATCTCTTCAGGGATGACAGAAGCCAGTTCCTCCTGTTGGATCTCGGACATGGCGTAGGTCGGCGACACGCACCAATATTCCAACCGCGGCTTTGGTTTCTTCATAACCTTGAGATTTCGTGGCGGTTTGTACGGTAGCCCCTTCCCCTTCTCAATGTCGGCCAGGATGTTGTCAAAAAACTTCCGGGCGCCCACATTGGTTTTGCCTCCGCGCCGGCCACAGTTCATGACGATGTTTCTAACATCGCATTGCATAACCTCGATTTGTTTACGGTGTGGTTTCCATCCTTCAAATGGATCAACATAGATTGTTTTCATTGCGACCATCTCCGGACTATAACCTCACTTTGCTGGTCATCATCCCCGGACTGCAGCTTCCCAATCTCCAGCTTCAGCTTCTCAATGCGCAGACGCTGTTCCTCAGTCGCCAGTGCGGTCACAAGCATCTCCTCATACCGCTTGATAAGCCCCTGCAGCGTCGCCATCGCTCGAGATTGTGCTTGCAGGAAGATTGCATGCTTGTCCCAGGCGTGTTGAATTTCCCACTCTTCCTCGACATAAGTTTCGAATGTCTCAACTCTTTGGTTTTCTCCTTTACCGACCTTCTCGCTGTCAAGCTGTCGTTTTTGCTTTTTCAGCACACGCGTCTCGTCTTGCTGGTTACGAACGAACATAATCTTCTGCGCCCTAGCGATCGCCGTGTACTGAATGACGATGTTCTCCCAGAGGATGTCCAGTGGACTCTTCACGCCGATCTCTCCGATAATCGCATGTGTCTCTTCATCGTCTGGAAAGATGCGACGAAAAAAGCCGTGGGTGACGGCGTTGCTGTTCCCCTTCGGTGCAGCTCCGCCTGAATTTCCCACGGCGTTCTTATTTCCTTTCGGTGCTCCGGGCCGACGTTTGGTAACGTTACTTTTCGGAATGGTAACGTTACCTTTCAATTGATAGTCCCATTTGTCTTGATTCTTCCACTTACGAATCTGTGTATCCGACAGCCCCAAAGCATCGGCGATGTCCTTTAACTTCATCGTTCCGCCGCTGTCTCGCCACATCTCAAATGCTTTGTCTCGGTCTGGACTGCGTGCTCTCGCCACTACATCATCACCACCACCCAATTGAGTTTGTTTTGTAAAAGGAAAGCACCCGTAGGGTAATTTCCCTTAGGGTGCATAAAATGTTCATTCAAACAAATGATAATTATAATGCCATTCGAAGTATTTCATTCTGTTCTCGTTCCAAAAAGAGCACTCTTTACCTTTTAACTGATCTAAATAGTTCTTTAGAGATGGTGAAACGATCTTTTTATTATTTGTAATGATTTTGCCTTCAAATACAGTAATGTAACCTTTCTCATATAGATCGTCACATCCAAACTTACACATTGGCATAACAATATTTCTAAAATCAAGTTTTTCTTCTGGCGTACATTTAGATCTTTTCTTGATATGTGCTGCTACTAAAAAACTTGTAGGATACTCGTGACCACAAATGCCACAGGTAGCAATTTTTTTGTTCCCAAACAAAACCTTTCTAAGAAAGCTTTGCTCGGTCCTTATCATCACTTTACCCTGAGCATCAAGTGGCTTGTTAGGGTCAAAGTCCTTTATTGCTTTTTCGTATTCTTCAAATGGAATCTCTGGAAAGTGAGTATCACTTTGAAGATCAAAGGCTTCAATTACTCTGATGCTTTTTTCCTGATCCAAAATACTAAAACCTTGGATGATAAAGTTATCTTTATAACCAACAACCCGGTTGAAATCAAGGTAGGAAATTCTTTGTTGCTTTACTTCGTCTAGAAAATATACGTATTCCCAGGTTTGTCCCTTAGGATCTGTGCCCCAAAGATCAAGAGCTAATTCCTTACTACGTACTTTGTACGTCGTTATAGCCGAGGAGAAGATTCCCCCGTTCCCTGAAAACAAAGTAATGTCGCCGGTCTGAATTCTATTCCATTTTGGTATGTTCCCATTGGTCGTTCCTGGCGTGACTCCCCAAGTTGGTATCGCTTGATCCGGATATATTTCTTTTAGTTTTTGTACATGTTCGTCTTCTAAATATCTAGCTATACGACTAAGCTCGACTGGGTTTACGATTGTATCAATGTAGTGTTGCTTGGCATCGCCATTAGCAGCGGGTTGGAGAATCACGTTGTTCATAAGTCACACCTACAACTCATCATATTTTTTGTTAGATCCAAAAGCTTTACTGACTGGATACTTTATCTCGTTTTTCCTAATCTTGTTCCTAATTGCTTCCTCAAGTTCAATCCCTAATACATCCGACATTAGTAAAGCGTAAATAACAACATCTGCCAACTCGTCCTTGATATTCTCGAAATTTGCTTCAACAGCTTCTTCGCTGCTCTTCCATTGAAAATTCTCTAGTAATTCATTAGCCTCTAAAGAAATTGAAATCGCTAGATCTTTAGGGGTATGATATTTCTTCCAGTCACGTTTATCTCTAAAATCTATGAGCCTCTCCAATAAATCTTTCATCCTAAAAATCTCCTTAATAAAGTTACTTATTTCATTAATTCGACGTGATTCTTCAAATTCCTACATTTTCCTTGTAGATTATAGCAATCTGGGCCGGTTCCTTGATCATATGCGTCACGCGTTTTCTGACCGCGCTCGTTGTCCCCCAGCAGAAGATTGGTTCCTTCACTGGCGTATGGCGCGATCTTCAACAAAAAACCAGCCTCGGCAAGTGACAGCTTTCTGAGCCGTCTCTTGGCCTTCTGGCTGGCTTTGATCTTCACGAATTTTGCGTTGCGGCCGGCAGGCCGAAACACTTTGACGATCTCATCCGGGCGCCGGAGGATTTGTTCCTCGTAGAATACCTCCCCCGTTTCCGGGTCAATGAATTGGCGCACTACACGTCACCCACCTCCATGAAAAAAAGCACCACATGGGTGCTAAGAACCTAACGAGGAAACTGTAACATTGCTGAGATCAACTGAAGCAGAAAACCAAAGGTTACAAACGCGAAACCAATTCTTGAAAGTCTAACTCTGGTCTCTTTTCTCCCCTCAGCAACTTGCCCTTTTCCACTCCATGGAGAATACGTCGAGAGTGTAATATTTTCAGAAGTATCTCTTGGAGAGCCAATAAATAGTAAAAGAGCACCAACAAAAGCAAAAATCAAACCAATCAGATTGATAGACCACGCCCACATACCTTGCCCACCTCCTGTACCAATATTATACAATCGACAGATGATTTCAACTCCCCACTTCCTTCGGCAGGGGCCTCGGTCGCGAGCCAGCCCACACCCGCTGCGGACATGGGGAAAAGAGGCTCGCACTCGGCGTGAACGATCCCCCCCGCTGGATGCCGTATGGCTCATGTGTCGTGGCAAGAAGCCTCCACGATGATTTCTCTTGTCTAGTTTTTTTGTAATAGGTAAAATGTTACAAGTGATTCATAGGAGGTTTTTTAAATGGACAACCATGACAACCACGACCTTTTTAAGGAGATGTATTACTTCGAACATGAGCGTAGAGAGACCATTAACGGGCGGATAAGTCTTCCGATTGGGGTCCTGCCAATCTTAATTGGTGCAGGATTATATTGTCTTGATACTCAAGATGAAGTCAGCTTAGGTAATTGGACTTGCTTATTTCACATTTCTTTGACTCTTTACTTTTGTTCGTTAACTGTTACGACTTATTTTCTCATGAGGGCATATTTGGGTTATAAATATAGTTATCTCCCTTTGCCTTCTGAAATCGATAAATACTCAAAAGATTTGATGGATTATTTTGATAATGTTCCAGAATCAGAAAGGGTTCAATTAGTCCATCAAAAAGTGCGGATTTATTTAGAAGGTCTATATAGAGATAACACATCCTCTAACATGATTGAAAATGAACGAAAGTTACAGTTTCTATGGCGGGCCGGGTACTTCTTCATCATCTCCGTGGTCATTGGTGCTGTTATGGGCTTTTTGTACTTTGCTGGGAAAGAAGACAATTTGAAAAAACCGACGAAAGTCGAAATCGTTAACCAAACTGAATCAAATTTTTCAGTGAGAGGAGGTGAGCAAAAGATGGGAGATAACAACCAAAGGCCGAGTTCTTCCCCAACTTCAAGTGCCTCGCAGAAACCGGAACCGAAGCCGCCAGCACCAAGAATTATCAACGAAAACTTTGAAAGGATTCCAGATCGTCCACCAACAAAGCCGAACTCACAGTAAACTAACTGGGATGATAAGTCCAAACTTATCATCCCTCTATATTTGTTTTCAAAATTTGTTCATCATACAAGAGCTACAACAGGCTTCTTTCGATATTTCGGCATTGATTCTCCCTCCAAAACAAAAGCCAACCGGTTAACCGCGTCGCAAAGTATTAGCGTCTTGGTTTCCGAATGGCTTTTTGTTTTTTTCGATGCAGGCAAGGATTTGCACCTTGCAGACATTTGTTCATCGGTGTCATAGGCGGGACACATCCTACCCGAGCCGTCACATGCACCCTCTTGCGTCTACCTATTCCGCCACTGCATCGTTGAGGAAGGGGTTCTCGTGAAAGAAAAAGCTCCTTTCACTTATAAGTGGCTTTCGTGTGACAAAAATAGTGCTTTTTCAACTCAGCCACTTAGAAAACAGGTAGATTCCTCCCAACATGACGGCGGCGCTCAAAATCCCCCGCATCCACCTTGGCGTCAGCGTGTTTACCAACGCCAGGGCAACAGCAATCCCTACTGCAAATACCCCCAACTTAACCGCCGCAGTCGTTATCCACGGCGCATTTGCACTTAAATCTAATGCCATAAGATCACCCTCCACCCCTTATATCGACAAAAACAGCTTATCCCACTAGGAATAAGCTGTTCATCAGTCGCTCAGATATTTTCGCCTGCGCGCGTTTGATATGCGTCGCCACGCTGCTTTTGCTGATCCCGAGTAAATTGGCAATATCCTCGTAGGAGAAGCATTCGCCGTGCGCCAATACATAGCACTCCCGTTCCCTCTCGCTCAGGACGCACAGCGCGTCCTCAATCTGCTGCCTTTCCCACTCCGTCAAGTTCGCCGGACTGCCGGCCGTGCTGCGAGCGACGAACGCTTGCATCCGGATCGGGTCCATAAGCCGTACCCGCTGATTAGCAGCGCGCCGCTCAATTCCCCGTCGGTTCCCCGGACGCCGGCCAGTCTCCAGCCACTCAATCACATACTCGACGTCGCTGATCATCTCGCCGATGATCTGACGCTCGCTTTTATTTTCGTCTCCATTCGATGTGGTTTTTGCCTTCCCTGTCTTCTTTTGAGCTTCTTCAAGACGAACAATTCTATCCGTATCGTCGTGCTCTTTCAGACGACGCTGAATGCATTCCAGCGCCTTCCTGGTCTCTTTGTACTCCTTCAGCAAATCCTGCATGAGAACCCCTCCCCAATGCGTCTATTTGCGTCTGTTACCTCGATCTTTGAGGAACCGTCGCGGCCCGACGTCCCCCATTAGGCGCCGCACCTCGTCGAACGTCAACACATCTGCCGGCTTCCCGCGTGCCCGCGGCGGCTGTTGCTGCAGCCGTTCCCTTGCACGCTCCAGGTGCTCAGCAAAACTGATCGGCTCTTTCTCTTTCCTCTGCTTGTACTCCAAAATGTCCCTGACCTTTGCCACGGCTTGTCCTTCTTTTTCCGGCAAAATAAAAGAGGACGCCAGAACACACCCATATTGGGTGATAGTTCTGACGCCCTCCCGTATCTCGGTATCAGGCAACGATTCAGTTAATTTGAGCGAGAAAATACAACAGTGTACTTGAAAAGGCCAGGATTCCAAAAACTCTGATGAACAAAAAGTATACTGGCGAAGGATTCCTAGTTGCCTTCCAACCACCAAATGTTTTCCAGAAGGCTCGTGGTTTTAATGCAATAAAAGCGGTTAACGCAAGCCAGATTACATAAAAGATTACCGCTACTATTTCCACCGGCCTTCCCCCTATGTCTAGAACAACTCACTTTCCCGGTAATCCACCTTGGCAATCTTTCCCTGACTTGATTTTACCACGGTTTCGCCGTGTGGCACCAGTGGTACGAACTTGGCTTTTCCTTGTTTCGGATCCACCAGGATCATGGCCGGCTCTTTTCCCACTGGGACCGTGATCGTCATTGTTTGTATATCGATTTTTAGTTCCTTGGCTCGTGTGCTCATCTTCCATTCCCCCTCGCGGATTGCCCGTGGTATAATTTTCTAGGACGGCTTTTCCATGGCTCCCAGCAGGGGGCTATTTTTCTATGGAGGTAACATATGCCTGAATATAGTCTCCTTGACGCGGATAACAAGTCACTTTCCGTCGTTCTCTTTTTTGGTGTGGTTTTTGCGATTCTCTTGTTCTACAGATCAAAAAAGTAATTTTAAGGTTCATCCCTCGCCAGACGCGGCCAGTTCACATGCGGCGTGTAATAGTCGCATTTGGCCGATTGGCCTCCCCGCGGCACTTCAACCAGCGCCCGAGGAATTAACGCGCGCCGCTGCCCTTTCAGTTGGCTAGGAACCGTTCCAAGCGGCATTTTCCAAACCGCATTTTCTCCCGGCATGACGATGGCCACCACTTTTCCCTGCTTGCTCTTTGTTATGCCGGATGCTCCCCTTGCCCACTCCACCGTGTCGCCGACGGCGTAGTCCAAGTGGTAAGTCGTTTTGCCGTGCGTGAATTCTGTTTTGTAGTGCATGCTTTATCCTCCCCTTTACTCCCGAAATACTGTGTTAAGTCAATCGTTTTGGCTGACAACTATCAGTGAATCAACCGGATAGTATGCCAAGTGACCAAACGGCAATTTCGGCCCAACAGGCCACTGAACAAACGCGCGACCTGTCTTGGAAATCTTCACGACTTCCCCGTACTTGAGTACATCATCTTTCTTGTGGTGAACAATATCACCCTTCTTTACCTGTGTCTTATTCATCCCGATCCCTCCTTTTGTCACAGGTAATGTTGTGTTAAATCAGTCGTTCCAGCAAATGCATAGTGGTTTCGTGTATGTGAAATCGGATCCGAGCGTTTCCGAGATGAACTCTCGAAATGTCATTCGCTTGTAACTGCCATTCACTTGTTCGAAATTACCAATTTCATCAAGTGAAACCTCCTCAACTTCGTCCATCGTTACGGCATAATCAGCTCCGCCACGTTCATTGTGATCCGCCAATGCTTCATCTGCCGTCCTAGCAATGATGTACTCCGGGTAATCGTCGTTAACCTTGAACAACTTGAAATCCATCATTATCCCTCCGTTTTTCTTTAATTACCGTTTAGTTTCGTGTGTTGCCTTGTCCTTGGTATACGCTCCGAATGGAGTCAGCCGGTACTGCCCCCGCACATCAGGTTTCTTCTCAGCCAACCCCTCGCGAATCAATACCTTTAGTGGCAGATTGACGTATGATGCCGTGTGGTATCCTATCTTGCTTGCGATCTGCGCCGGCGTCTGCCACCCATTGGTCAGTGCCAGCAGTACGGCCTTTTGTTTTTCGGTCAGTCTCATATCGGTCTTGCCTCCCTGAACTTTTGTGATCCAGGAGCAGCCGCAGACGGCCGCTCCCTATATCGCCCTTACAACAGCCCAGAGTCAATCAGAAGCACTTCGCTCTTCTCTCTGTGGAACTTGTCCAAAGTCTCGGGAACCGGCATAAAGTCTCCGTCCTCCGACTCGCTTCTGGCAAACTGGATAAGCGCGTAATCCCGATCCACTTCCTTGATCTCTTCGCGCAAAGTGCCGTCGTCATCGGCTACTTGCTCCACATAGATTTCAATCGCCTTCTCTACCGTTTCCGCTTTCACCAAGGCGTAATATGGAGAATGGATTTCAAAGTATTTCATGGTTCTTTCCTCCCTTATCTGAGTAACTATTTTGTAAAATTAGAGGTCTAGTCACCTTTGATGTCAAACTAAATCAATCATGCGTAATCAGGTGGGTGAATCGATTTGACAAAGGTTCCTGTTGTCATTATTTTTCTTCTTAATTTTGTGATTGGTGTCCCAGCGTATCTCGTATTACAAATATCTGGTGTACTTTTCTTTGGAATCGGATTATTTGGTCCACCTCTCCATCCACCTGCATTTGAATATCGTGCCCTTGGAGTTTTGATAGCTGTAGGGTATTTATGTCTACCGTTACTGGGAACAAAGTGGTTGATTTCCGACTCCCCTTACAAATTTGAGTATTGGGTGGCATCCCTTTTTAGTTTCGCTGTGGGGGTGATGGTTAGTTTTATCATCTCGTGAGCAAGTTTTCACGTTACACATCTTGTTAAACACCTTAGACTTGCTCCCCTATGCAATCCCTCCAATTTGGGAACACTATACAGTGTTAGGAGGTCGAAATAACATGGGGGCTAATGAAACCAAGAAAACTATGCGGTTTTGGATATTTTCAGGTATTGTTGCAATCGTCGCTTCACAGTTGCCACTATTACTGAAAAAAAAGCAACTCGACAATCAAGCACAGCAGCAACAACAAAAAAGACCTTGGTGGATAAAGTTGCTTATATGGGCACTTATAGCAGTTACAATTCGGATTATTATTTGGTTGTTCAACTTTTTTACTTAATCCATCCCCCCATTTAACAAATTGAAACTTGTATAAAATTCCCATAATAAATCTCGAGCTCCCTGTAAAAGATAAATTCGGGTTAAATCTTTAAAGTAAGGAGAACCCATATGGATCTTACAACTCTAATCAATGCTGGGAGGACGGTTATGGGAATTTTAAGCGGAAATCCACAAAACGAGCCAATGCATTACGGTGAAGTCTTTGGCGTTTGGAGTTACCTTACCGTAACCAAAGGATTGTTGGCAGGTTATCAAACATTCATTAACCACACTGGCGACAAGGATTTAAGAACATTTCTTGAAGACTTAACGCAAAATATGAAGCAGGAAATCGAGCAAATTGAAAATTTACTTAAAATCAACGGAATTGGTTTACCACCCTCTCCACCAGAACGTCCAACAGCAACTTTAGAAAGCATCCCTGTTGGTGCAAGGTTCAATGATCCAGAAATTGCAGCTCGTGTATCTTTAGATATTGCTGCTGGATTAGTATCATGCAGCCAAATTATGGGACAGTCAATTCGTGAAGATATTGGGATGATGTTTGGTCAATTCCATATGTCGAAAGCAACATACGGAGCCCGACTGTTACGTATTAACAAAGAGAAGGGATGGTTAGTTCCTCCACCACTTCATCTGCAAACACCCGAACCTGCCCATGTATAAAGATTTTCAAGAAGGCTACCCTAGACTTTGGGTGGCCTTTTGTCTTTTTACATGATGAGCATTGTGTTAAATTACCATCCGCATTTGTAACTCCGTTCGTGGTTTAAACGGAATCCACTGTTCTCCGTACCCCTGCAGCCACTCCTCGATCGATTTCCGCCGGTTGTACTCGCTGCGCGGAATCCAAGTTGTGCTGTCGCCGCTCACGGCCTGCGCGTATGGTTCGAACCACTCCGGCCTCCACATTCCGAGAATGTGTACACTAGCCCGAACTTCATGGTCATAGAACAGGTGGTCAAGATACGCCCGCCGCTGCTCTGCCGTCATAGGCACCGTTCCGCCGATCGCCACCCTTTTCTCCTGCAGGAGTTGAACGTCTCCACCTGGCTGAAGGACGGGGATCGGATCATATCCGCGCCGCCTCATGTCCTGCAAATACCACGCTGTCGCCTCTGGATCGCCGATCTCGTCATACTGCAGGTATTCGTCCTGGCTTCGTGCGTATCTGTCAAGGTAAGACCGATACCGGTGGTAGGCGACAGCATCCTCGCTGAATGTGCCCGGGTCCCAAATTACCCGCCGGCGTGGCAGGTACCCGGCGAGCCAGGCGGGGTACTTTCGGAGCAGAGTGACAGATAGCAACCAGTAAGGTATAGGATCGGCGGCGGCCGCCAGGTGCTTGCGGTTCACGCCAGCAACGTAAATTGTCCGAAACATGGTCGTCACCACTCAATGCACGACGTTCATTACATCTTCATTCCCACCATGAGGAGCAACCCAAATTTCCTCTGCAGCCATCAGCCATGTTCCGTCCTGTGCCGCCAGCAGTGAACGCAGCATTGTCTCTGCGATGGCCTGGGCGGTTGCTGGAGGAACAGCGTTCCCGATCCGTTCCCGCCATTTAGCGTCGTTGTTGCCGACCAGTTCGAACGGTGTACCGTCGGTCAGGTGTGTAGGGAACCCCTGCAGCATGGCCAGCTCGTATGTCGTCAGCGGCCGGTGCCAGGTGCCGTCCTCCGCGATGATCACCCATACGCCACGTTCGGAATCGTCGGGAATCCGCGGATCGGCGACCGCCGCGGCGCCGGCGTGGATGTCACCGCTGCCGATCACGGTCTTTGCAGGCTCGTCCCAACGTTGTACACCTAACGTACCGGATCGCGGCGCGCAGCCGAGGCGGGGGTCGGCTATGCTTTGAGCACCTGACTGAATATCTGGCGTTCCTGTCACTGTGCTGGCCGGGCCCTCCCAGTCAAGCACCTGCCGTTTGTTCGTATATCCCTTCGCTACTCCCAATCTCGGGTCAGCGATGCATGGAGCTCCGTTGTTTGGCCGGGCTGCACCGGTCACCGTGTTCGCGGGTTCATCGAATCTGAGTACCCGGTAGATCGCCCCGTGCGTCCCTTCTTTGAACCCGGTTCGTGGATCCGCGATCGACACCGGGGCATTCATGATCCTGCCGGCAGCCCGGATGGTCTGAGCCGGCTTGTCCCATTCCTGGACGCCGTACCCGCTCGGAAACATGTTTTCCAGCGTCAGGCGCGGGTCCGCAACTGCCTGTGTCCCGTTGCTTCGCCCGAATCCTGCAGCACCGGTCACCGCACCGCTTGGCTGATCCCACTCACCGACCGCCATTGCTCCTTTGCGCGGTTCGTACTGGATCCGGTAATTCTCCCATTCGATCTTTTCCAGGTCCTGCCAGTCACCGCCGGCCGGGATAAGCGCCAGGCGCACCCAGGTTTTCCACTGCAGCCGCGGCAGCCGGTGCATTTTGCCGCCGGCCGGATCATCCGGCAACGGTAGAGGTCCCAGCACTTCGCCGATTGCCCGAACGCGGCGGACAGGCGGCTTGTAGACGAAATTCGGAAGTTTCTGGGGGTTTCGGGCGATGAGAAGGTATCGTTTTCGGTGCTGGGCCAGCCCGCCGATTTCGCCGCAGTCATGGCTTTCGTCCTGAAATACATACCCGTATTTTGTCAGCAGCCGCTTGATTTCTTTCAGCAGTCGGTCCCCGCGCGTCTTGATTCGGGGTACGTTCTCCAGGAGGAACAGCGCCGGCAGATCGTCTTGAAATGCTTCCAGGCAGAGTTGCATCCCCCTGACTGTCAACTGGTTAAGGGCTTGATACTTCTTCGTTTTCGCTGACTTCTCCGGAAGCAAACCGGAGAAGCCTTTGCATGGCGGGCTGGTGAAAACGATGTCCGGAGCCTGCCCGCCCGTAGCTTTCCAGATGTCGTCAGGGGTCGCCTCCCTCCATTCCGCCGGCGGCTCTTGACCGTGAAAATCGATGTACTGCTGGCGACTGAACAGATCCATCTGCACCGCCGGCGCACCAGTGATCCGCTCGAAATCTGCGCACGCCTCCGGGTCGCAGTCGATTCCAGCCAGCGTTTCAATACGCCCGACGACGCCCCGCCACTCTTCCCGAGCCTGCTGGAAGCCAAGGGCACCGCCTCCAATACCGCAAAACAGGTGCAGCGATGTAAAAGTAGTCCGCATCGTTAACCTCCATCCTTTTTTGTCCCAACTGGTTGTGTTACGCTTCCAGAAGGAGCGTGATCGCATGGAAAAGTCGTTCTATTACGCGGTCCCCTGGCAGGAAGTCAGCTACCTGCGCGAAGCCCTAGCCGCTCTGGAGATTCCGTTTGTCCTTGAGCAGGATGACCAGCTGGAGTTGAACCCCGGCGAAGTAGCTTTTGTGTTCCCCAATCTCCCCATCAGGCAGTTCCGCCACGTTTATGAGTTGTTCGGTCAGGCCAGCCGGCTGTATCCTCAGTAGCTGATTCACCTATCACATCACTTACTCCCGTTCCACGCCGGCCGTCCGCCGCCGACTTTGTAATTGTTCACTCCAGCAGCCGTGCTGTTTTGCCGAATCCACTTATAGACTTCCGTCCGAATGAATGGGAACGGCGTTGGTTTGCGCTTTGATTGTGCGTTGCTCATCTTCCACACTCTCCCTGAAGCTTTTATGCCGCGCCTTCGCCGATCAGCTTGTCCACGTGGACCAGATAGTCCAGGGCTGCCCGTTTGGTTTTCTCCACGGCGTAGGCGTAGTAGTCGAAGTCCTCCCGCGGGATACTCTTCCGCCCGCCGTTCTTCGCATGCAGCAGGTAGTGCCGAACGGTCGCAAACGGCACGAAAAACACTTCATGCGACTTGGCAAACTCGATCAGAAAGAAGCAGACTGCCCCTTGTTTCTCGGCTTTCTCCAAATGCTCGATCTGGTGCGGCTCGATGTTGTCCAACGGAAACCGGGTTTCCTCCCTGGTGCTCTTCGCCTCGAAGTAGATGGCCCGGCCGCGGTAAACACCGTCGTAATCGACCGTTGACTTCTTCTCGAACGTCGCAAGGAAGTGGAAGCCCTGCCGGCGTCAATGGCTTCATAGGCGTCGGCCGCTTGTGTATCAACGCAATTCCGGCTTTCTCGTACTGAAGATTCGTGAAGTTCAGCAGGTCCTCAAAGGCTTGGCCGCGGTTGGCTTGGCTAACTTTCATCCTCATGATCTTCTGCCGGCCCTCCTTCTCCTGTTCCTCGTTTTAACCGCATTCGCTGCGCTCGTTCCCGTAGTGCCTGGCGTTGTTCATCGGTCAATTGCCGCGGCGCCGCGAAGCGAATCTGTTTCTCGGTCAATTCCGCCCGTACAGCCACGACCTAGCCGTCCTCCCCGGTCTCTACCGGTTGAATATCGACGATAGACGCCAACCGCCGGATATGCTTCGGAACGTTAGAGTATGCCGTCCATACGTCAGTCTCGCGGTTATAGACCAGTACGGTCTCCTGTTCCGCCATCGTGTACCTCACGCTCTACGCTCCTTTCTGAAACACTCGCACCGAGCCTGTTTGCCGGTGAACGATGACTATCTCTGCAGGAGTGTCCCTCTCAACAAACCAGTTGCTTGGATTCAGCTTGTGTTGCTCGATTACTTTCTTCTGGGCCCGTGTCGGGCGTTTTGGCTGCTTCATGATCGCTCCTCCTCCTACGCCGTCCGTCTTGGCATCCAGGCTTCTACGTAGCGAAGTACCTGCTGCAGCTCGGACCGGCGTACGTCCCGATAGCTGGGCACTCCCCAACGATCTTTAATCTCCCGATACAGTTGGCGGAACAATTCGCGGCGCCGCTGCGGATCGCTCTCCACCTCGTAGACCCGGCGGGCAACTGCCTGCTGCAGAATGCGCTGCTCTCCGTGGTCGATAGTGATTTGTTCTTCGACCTTCTGCTCCAGCTCCATCAGCTTTTGGCTGTGGGTTTGGGTGATAGATTTAACCTCCTCCATCTCCTCCGCCAATTCTGCCGTCAGCTTGAGAGATTGTATCAGCGCCTGGCGTTCGCTGAGGGGGACTACTTTGCTTTGATCGACAGCGTATGCTCCGGTCTTCCGGATCGCCGGTATAACCTCGTGAGTAATCCAGCGCTTGAAGGCTTTTGCCTCTGGTTTGCGGCTGGTCAAGATGAGTGAGTACAGGCCCGGCTCGTTAACCAGCCATACCTCCCTGTTTTGACCTGATACAAACATTGTTTGGGTCAGCTTCTCATCGTCATCCAGCCGACGGATTGCCGTACTGGTATCGCTGTGATCCAGTACCTCGCACACATCACGGGCCACGAACCAAGGTTCACCATCCCGCAGAACAACTCGTACCTGCTTATCCTGAAAACTGAAAACGTTTTGAAGTGCTTGCATGTTTGTCACCCTCCCGCTGTTTGTTGTTTGGCTCGCAGTTTCGACAATAGACCACTTAACTCAGGGTCATCCTTAACGCCCATAGGGGTCCCCGTTTCGATCCGATCACCCTGGCGCTGCTGCCATTGCACTGAGGCCGGAAGCTTGTCCTCAAGAGGCGTAACTCTCCTCGCCGTTCTTTCCTCTCGCCGGCGTTTAATGGCTACTTTCTCTGCTTCCACGGCTTCCAGGGTCTTATATCCCTTGTTCAGCCAGTCCTTGAGGATAGAAGTTACATACGACCATCTTGTTTGATTTTGTACCAATGCTCTTTTCATCGCTTCTACGACGAGCTGATCTCCCATCTCCTCGCACCACTGTGTCATGTCCTGGACAATGAAAGGACTCATGACCCCGAAGTTGTTTTGATAAAAGGTGAATGGGTCGTCACCGGTTACAGCAGCAGATTCTTTTGTTTCGTTTTGTTTAGTTTCGTTTAGTTTAATAATGGATGCGGTTTGTGACGCACTTTGTGTCGCGGTTTGTTCTCGGTTTGTGATGCGGTTTGTGTCGCTTAAACCGACGCAATGGTCTATCTCGTATGTTTGTGATGCGGTTTGTGACGCACTTTGTGTCGTTTTTTCAGACGCAAACGGAATGATTCTGTACACGGCTGATTGTTGGCCTGACCTGCTTCTAAACTCAATTCTCCCGGCTTGTTGAAGGCGATGGCGTGCCCTGTTGACCGCATCCTTCTTTAACCCTGTTTTTACAGATAGGGTCGATATGGCTACCGCAAACTCTGGTACCCATCCAGCCTTGTTGTTTATGTGCATCAAGGCATGCCATAAAACAATCGCTGAATCAGGTATTGGGTTTGTTTCGAGCCAATCGTAGAAGGCGTTGATCTCCTGAATGTAGTTCAACCGTTTTCACCTCGCCTTTCAGCCAAAACCCTGTAGTTTTTGATCTTGAGGGGCTTCCACCCCGGATACCGACTGGACATATATGCGACTGCATAACGCTTGAGAGTTTCGGCATTAGTGAATGTCTGGTACAAATCCGGGAGTGGAAACCATTGCGTCCGTTCGTTCATCTCGATCCAAACAATGAGTCAATCTCAGCAGGATCAAATTCTGCCGATGCTTGATGATCTACCTGGCTTTCTTCTGATGGTTCGTTTGTTTCAGAATCTGGCCCCGGTTCGTCATCGATAACCTGGAAATCCGTGTCGATCACGACGGGATTCGTTTCAGCGGCTACATTCTCTTGTGGCTCGGATTCTTCGTTATATGCTTGCTGCATCTCAATGGAGAGAATGCCCCACTTGGAAAGCATGTTGCGGATGACGGTCTTCTTTGCCATCGCGTCGTAATCGTTTTTCCAACCGAAATCACTCTTTGAAAACTTCTTCCGATGTGCTTCAATCTGTTCTTTCGTCCAGTACACCGTCTTGCGGAATCCGTTGATCAATTCGAAGTAGCCGGCGTAGCCAATAATGGAATCCGACTTTTTCTTTTCAAAATCGATGATCAATTCTTCTGTAAGTGGATTCCACTTCTGCAGTTCGCCCTGGTGCACTTCAAGCACATTGATCGCCTTGTACTTGGCCGTTCGGAGAGCCAATTGGATGTAGCCCTTGTACCCCAACTGAAACTGTGCGATCTGCCGTCCCGATTTGTCTTTGTACGGCACCACCCAGGCGTAGCCAAGGTTTTTATCGATGGGTAGGTCCAATGTTGCGGCTACCATTGCCGACGAAATGACACTCATCGGTTCACACTTCTGCAGGTACCCATCGGACGCATAGAGATTCACAATGCTGCTCATGAACTGAGGTGCACGCTTATCCAGGATCTCTTCAAAGCGCTTTTTGATACTTGGTGAATCCAAAATCGACTTGATCGCAGCGGTTGGTGATGGTGTTTTACTCGTGCTATTTTGTAGCTGGTTTTTCAGGCTTGCGTTTGTCGCCATGTCTTTCCCTCCTATGCCGTAGGCTTGATTCCAAACCGACGGGAGACGGATGATTTGAGATACTGCTTGTAGATGTCGGGCCGCTCCTTCGCCAGTCTTTTGCTATCCACTCGCTCGGACGTGACTGTCTTCCACGTGACAATGTGATTTTTGGCAACGCCGATTTCGTTCTCACCTAGCAGGGCTTTCAGCTTGTTTTCCAACTCGCTTACACGTTCGTCCGCTGCCTTTTGGTGTGCCTTCGCCTCTTCCAACTCAGCAATAAGTTGATCGGCCTCTGACGGTAAGTGAACCTCGTTGTTATTGCCAACGGGATACATCTTGTTCAGTAGTTCCGTGGAAGCTGCCGAGCCATCCATCTCTGGCGGCACCTGCGGTACGACGTGATTGTTCCAGAAGTCAGATTCAATCTGGATGATCTGCTGGATCAGCTCGTCGTCGCGCTCGATCTTCTTGTACACGAACTTGTTGCCGCCAATCAGCACCGCGATCCACCAGGCATCGTACCCGGTTACCGCCATATAGTGCTGGCACTGGAGGAGGTACGGCGCCGGCACTTCTTCGCCTTCCCATTCCGCCTTGAGGTATTCGCTGGCCGTCTTACACTCCAGGCCGGCTTTTTGCCCTACGATAAGCCGGTCGACATTGGCAATCATGAACGGATAATCCGGATGCTGCAGGATTTGATTGCAACGTCTTACTTTCAAGCCGGTTCGTAGACTGAACTCTTCAGCGACGAGGGCTTCTTGTTTTGTTCCCCAGTAGGCCGCCTCGCTTTGCGCTTCTTCCAAAGGAGCTTGTCCCGTTTTTTCAAGCCACACCTGAACAGGTGACTTCCATTTGCTCAGGCCGGCGATTGCTGCAGCATCGCTGCCGCCGATGCCTTTGGTACGGAGTTTCAGCCAAATCTCACGGTCCATGTCTTTCGTTGATGCGATGGCAACTGCCATGGTATCCCTCCTCTTGATTTATGAGGGCCGATAAGCTACGATTGAAGTGATTCCCAATCGTGCATTATCGACCGAGACTCTGCGCTGCCACGCAGGGTCTTTTACTTTTTGTACTTAGGCAAGCATTTGCCGCAGACAGCTATTCCCGTCATTTGTCCAGGTCTCTGCGGATCTACACTCGTGAGGATCTGTTGCTCCTTGCTTTGGCAATCCGCGCAACCACCATGCTTAACATCAGCCATCTTACCCCTCCTCTCGTTAGTCACGAGGCCGCCGCCGGCCCAACCTACACCGGCAGCCGTTGCGGCTCCGATGGCCGCCCCCGTTTTGACCTCGTATGTAGTAGCTGCAGGGCGGGCAGGGAATCGAACCCTGCAAACAGTTGACTAGTCTCGTTTTCCTGGTAACCCGCTATTGCGGTCTATAGGTTTCCGCGCAACTGTTGAGGTATGACTCATGCGTCTACCCTTTCCGCCACCGCCCTGGGAGGTTCGACCTCCGTGGAAGCATCGACCCATGGGACAACTGGCTGACAGATTTTTGGTCTTATAGTCGATGCCCCCACGCAGGCCGAAGCCCGCGTTATTTCAAAAGGCGTCTGGCCTGTTCTCTTACCCCGTCAACGAACTCCTCTGGCGCCATGGTGGCTTTCATGTCCACCAGGTACTCCAGTTCCTCGATCACGTCCCGGACCGTCCATTCCAGGTCGTCGCGGTCATCGTCGAACGCGATTGGATGCAGCAGCCGTTGCCTGATCGGTTCGGTTCGCTCGACGTATTGCGGGAAATCAAGCAGTTGCTCGGGCATTCCGTATCGCCTCCTGCAGCGCGGCGAGCTCTCGGGCCCGCCACTCAATTTCGTAAGCGAGATCGCGCTTGTGAGCGTACAGCTCCTCGCGCAGACGTTTCAGTTTGACGTACTCCACATCCACCGCGCGCCATTTGTCGTCTGCTTCGCGGCGCATTTCTTCGAGGTTTTCCAACTCCCGCTGAAGGTCAGCGATTTGAGAAGAAAGAGGTTTCATGGGCTTGTCCTCCTTTATGAAGCTGTGGTACGCTACCAGTGACCAATATTTTTGAAGCGTCTATCTCTTAGGCGCTTTTTTCTTTTTCTGCCTTCAGATGAAGCTCGACCATTTCCCCGATCGTGATCACATTTCGACCAAGGGGTCGGTCCGCGTCGCAAACCAGTTCGATCACTCCTGCTGCTGTCGTCAGGTCCTTCATGCCTCTTTCTCCCCCCTCGCTTCAAGGTATTGTCGGTTCAGGATCAAACGATTGCGGTACTCTTTTAATGCCCTGCGCCCGCCCGGGTACTTGGACGCTGCTGCTGCATCGTGGACAAAGTGCTTTTCGTGAGCTTCCTGCGCCAGTCGGTTCCAGTCCTTCAACATCGGCTTGTCCCTCCCATCATCAACGCTTCCTGCCTCTCCCGGCGCATCAACTCGCGCGGATCACTGACGACGATTTCCAAGGCCCGAGCTTCTGCAAGCCAGTTATGCTGATGTATCACCGGGTCGATGCCATATCTCTCGTCCATCAAGATATGAACGTCGTCTCCAGCTTGGAAAAGGTCCTCGATCTGCTTGCCGAGATGCATCAATATCCGTTCATCGTCTTGCGTTATCGGCTGCCACGGGCGCCGGGTTCGCTCCCACTCGATCACGGCTTCCGCTTCTTTGATCACGTCCCGACACTGTTTGATCAGATTATTGAGTGAGACCGTCAGGCTACCCATCAGACGTGGATCAGTTGGCGGCGGAGCATCGCCGTACAAGTGCTTGAGCATCCGAATTGCGTAATGGTTGCCGCAAGCTTGAACGAAGTCCTCGGCGTCCTCCCGCATCGGAGTGGTCCGACCGTTAATCACATCTGACACCCACCTGGCCGACCGGCCGATCTTCTTTCCGAGCGTTTCGTACGTCAACTGTTCGCCTGTTCTTTGGTGGCGAAACGCGTACTCGCAGATGTCATGTATCCGCGACCGTGAATACAGCGAGATTGGTTCGTTACTGTTCCCCATCTGTTCCCCTCTTTTCTACATGGTTTTCAAGGTACGATGATATTGTGCTCATCTTCCACACTCTCCCTCGGCTTGCTGAGGGAATCTCTTTTTATCCAGGTAGTCCACGAACAGCCGAGCTGCGCGGGCAGTGATGCTTCCTTTGGTCACCATACCTAACGGTCCGTAGTCCTCAATCCAAAGTTCAGTAAAACTTGTTAACTCAGGACCGTTCACAACCAGCACCGTTCGGGAGCAAACGCCATAAGTCGGCTCGGTCGTTTCGTCAAGCAGGATGACCGGATCGGCTCCCTTTGCTCTCAAGTCATTGATGTGCGCCGTCAGAACACTTTCCAGTTCCAGGAAAGCGATAACCTGTTCAGCCATTGGGTTCACCTCCTTTTTTCGTTGGTAGGACTTTCCACCCACTCCGTCGAATCTGTTTGTCGGAAGAACGTGAACTTTGGCGAGTGGCGTTCTTCTGAGATGGGATACGGAAGGGGGGTTGTAAGTGAAAAGCGATTTCGAATCCTTTAAATCTTACTTCCAATCAATGTATGCAGCTGAATTCATTGAATCTGCAAAGGAGACGATTCACAAGGAACTGAAGGAGCTAGCTGATGAGAGCGGCAAGGTTAGTACAAATAAAATGGTTCTAGCCCTTAGTTCCGCAGTGTTTAAGATCAACATGGAATACACTTTAAAAGCTTTAGAGGCTTACCATGATTGGCAAAAATCAAGCGAATGACTCTTCAATGTGTTGGTTTATCCGCTTGATCATTGCTTCAGCAAGTTTATCAGCCGTCGCGTCGTTGGCGGCTCTCTCTTCCATAGCAACCTGGATTTCTTCCCGCACAATCTCGCGGATGCGTTGCTCGGTCAGTTCCATGCTTTCACCTCTTTTATTGGAGTTGTCCACCGGTTCCAGTGTTGACCGATGCCATGAGACTTTATATGAGATATGGAGGTTGGTGATAAAATGAGTGAGAAAAATCATGAAATTATTCATGACCTCACAATTTTGTATATGAAAAACTCTGTAAAACTAGCTGACTATAGTACCCCTGAAGATTATGCTCGTATTTACTTGGAGAACTACTACAAAATCCAAAAAGCATTTACTGAATCAAAAAGCACGATAGTAGCTGATGTGTTTGGGAAAAAGTAGCACCACTTTTGATGAATAGGGTCTGTTACCTTAAGAATCCATCTTCCATCAAATGGTGAATTAACTTTCCAAGTTCAGCAGCACCCTTTATTACCTCCGGCAAGACCTTCAGTTCTTCGTCGGAGGCTCCGTTCTCACACTTGTCTTGTATCCAAGTAAAAACTGATTGTGCAGTCTCAGTGATACGGAGCAGCGTTTGCTCATTTTGGTTCATAAGATCCACCTCCTTTACTGGGGTTGGCACTCTACTTTTTCCCGGTACCTTTCGGGCGTTTGGACGGGTTAATCGAGCGTTTGAATAGCCCGGTTAGATTTGTGGACTGCGGTACCATCAGTTTCGGGACATTGCCTTGCAGCGCTTCGTGAAGAAAGCGATCCAAGTTTCCCGGCAACTTTTTGGGTTCGTTCATTCGGGACCTCCTTTCATGCGGATTGTTGTTCTTCGTCAAGCAGATCGGCGACGCTGACGCCGAGGGCGTCGGCTAATTTGCGAAGTGTTGTGATCGTTGGCTGTTTGTTACCTGCCTCAAGATCGTTGATAAATGATTGAGAAACTCCAGAACGTCTTGACAACTCCATCTGCGACCATTCTTTTGCAGTTCTGAGTTTCCTAATTTTCAGCACTTCCATCACCTCCAGTTGCCTTTATATTATCGCTATAGTTTTATGTTGTCAACGCTATAGCGATTATTTTGAGTAAAAATTTTTATGATACAATCGCTATAGAGATAAGGCTGTATTCCGAGGTGCTGAATTATGGTTATTTCTGAAAGAGTCAGGTTGGCTAGGGAATCACATGGCCTAAGCAAGAACCAGTTAGCAAAGCTTGCAGGTATTTCACAGTCGTATGTCAGCGACATCGAGGCAGGAAAAAAGAACCCTACTTTGGATGTGCTTGATCGTATTTGCTCCGCTCTTGGAATGAGCGTGGTGCAACTTCTAAGCGATCCGTCAGAGGGACTCCCTCCCGACCTCCTGCAACTGATCGAGACAGCCAAGAAGTTAACCCCGGAGGAACGGAAAAAGCTTAATGATTTGCTTCAAACCATACTGGAAAGGACTGATCGAAATGAACGATAAGCTCGATCTTATCCTCACCACCCTTATGGATTTCAAAAAAGACATGGAGGACTTCAAGGAACAAGCTCTCTCGCGTTTAGACTCCATCGAGCAGTCCATTCACCGTATCGAATCAAGTCAACCAGACGACATCAAAGCCATACTTCAAACAATCTCCGATAAACTTGATGAGCGCGATTCTGAAATCCAGGTGCTGAATCGCCGAGTGTTTAAGGTTGAATCAGCGCTTGAACGGTTGTCTGGTCAGTAACTGACCTCGTATATGCGTTGCACCTTCGTTGCTTGCGTGAAGGTATCGCATCGTTCCGTTGGAAAGCTCAATCCCCTAAGCTGTCTCATTTAAACGAGAGAGTCCCATTGTTTCTTTGTTAGGTTTTTGCAACGTTACGTTGCATTTTCCATCAAAAAAAATGTCGCCTATGTCAACCTGAAAATAGTCGGCAATTTTTTTGGCTAATTTTAACGTTGGGGTTCTTGCTCCCGATTCCAACATGCCAATATATTGGCGTGACACTCCTAATACCTCTGCAAGTGATTCTTGCGTGTGTTTTGCTTGTTTTCGTAACTCAATCAACTTGGCTCGCATCTTTCGCACACCCCCTTATGCCGCCTTTTGTTGCTATTCCAAATGTAAATGCAACATTATGTGGCTGTCAAGACATTTTGCAACTTATTGATGCTTTTATATAAATGCAACTAATTGTTGCATATAATAAGGGCAGTGTGTTATATATGAGGTGAAAAACATGTTCGCTAAAAGGCTCGTCTCGTTACGGAAAGCCGCAAAACTAACGCAGCAACAGCTAGCCGATCAGCTCGGCATCACCCGAGGTACACTTTCTATGTACGAGATAGGAAAAAGAGAACCAGATTTTGCTACCACTCAAAAAATAGCCGATTTTTTCGATGTGAGTATTGACTGGCTATTAGGTAAAGATGACGTAAGCACTGGTTCCAAACAAACTATTGAAAGCTTTGTCTTTCGAGTAAATCAACAACGCGAAAAACTCGGTATATCAATACCTGACTTTGCAAAACTCATCGGTTTGCAACCAAGTACGATCGAAAAATGGGACAACTCCCTTGCCAAATTGCCAGGCCAACAAACTTTAGATAAATGTGCCGAAGTATTAGGGGTTACGAGGGACTACTTATTGGGTTACACCGACGATCCCAAAGGATACGGCACCAAGTCTTATCCCACCGATAAACCAGATTTAAAAGAACTTCTGGAAAACCAACCTCTCCGATACGATGGAGTGGAACTATCTCCGGAGGAACAAGAAATTATCACTGCTCATGTCCGTATGGCGTACGACCTCATCAAGAAAAGCAACAAGATTCGCGCGGGACAGAGGAGGAAAAACACACCCAGCGAGGAGTAGTTGCTTGTGATCCAGTCCATCCAGACAATCGTTCAACGATTGGTCCGATATTACAAGACACACAGCCCTTATGAACTAGCAATCGCACGTGGCTATCACGTCATCTACTCACCGACATTACCCGAACGAATCTCAGGTATGTTTGTTCCGATCGGTCGTCGAGGGGTCATCTTCATCAATACCAATGTCCCCTCCCTTCGACGTCCATTCATCATTGCACATGAACTGGCTCATGGGGTACTTCGACACGAAGGGGAACGATTTACGTTTCAAGTGGACAGCCACCGTCTCAATTGGAAACGTCTGAGCGTCCAGGAAAAAGAGGCTCACCTCTTTTCCGCATCCTTGCTCCTGGATGAACTGAATTTTGAAGATGGAATGACGATTGAGCAAGCAGCAGCCGTCACCGGCTGTCCACCCAAAATCATCGAGATATGGCTCCACGAACAAACCAAAGCACGACATGGTTTTTCTTTTTAACCCACAAACAGAACATATGTTTGTGTTTTAGGGAGGCGAATATCGTGAGTCATTGGTGTGTTCATGACACCAGCTAACCAGCTGAGAATCAAACAAAACTTGGGGGAAAGGAGAGTCCGCATGATCGCCTTATTCGAAGCCATTCAGGAGTTTCTTACATACTTGAAAGTGGAGGTGAATCGCAGCGGTGAAACCATAAAAGGATACGAGAAGGATTTATCTCAATTCCATCGCTACTACCTTTCCCAATGGAAGGTAGAACCCTTTGTCGATGAAATCGAAACGCATCATTTACGCACGTTTCTTCGCTACTTATCCGAGGAGAAAAACTACAAGACCAACAGCATCATTCGGATGATCGCGACGTTTCGCTCCTTCTTCCGTTTCCTCGAACGGGAGGAATACATTCAGAAAAACCCGAGCAACCGTCTCCAGGCCCCCAAGAAGCCGGAGAGCATTCCCAAATACCTGACCAAAGAAGAAATCGAAAGGCTTTTGTCCGTCATTAATCAAGACAAAGACAAAGGGAAACGAATCTACACCATCATCCAGACCCTTCGATATACCGGCCTGCGCATTTCCGAATTGACCAACCTCAAGATTGAGGATGTCAACTTTGAGGAAGCGTCGATCACCGTATGGCATGGAAAGGGAGACAAATACCGAATCATGTCAAGATCAAAAGAAAGCTCCTCAAAAAAATCAATCGAAAATTCCCCAGTAAGAGTTATTTTATACGCCCCTTAGGGGGCGGAAACAAGGACTACTCCTTTGGGTGTTCTTCATGCCCTTCTGGTCGGAAGAAACCCGCCTTTTTCTTTTCTTTGATGCGGTAACTTTCCCCCTTGATATTGATTGTGGTGGAATGATGCAGCAAACGATCCAGGATGGCTGTGGCCAGTATAGAGTCTCCAAAGATTTCTCCCCATGAACCATACGACTTGTTGGAAGTCAGGATGATAGAGCCGGTCTCGTATCGTTCGGAGATGATTTGGAAGAAGAAATGGGCTGCCGGTTCGTCCATCTTGCGATAGCCGATCTCATCGATGATCAACAGACGCGGCTTGGTGTACATGCGAATTTTTTGTTTGATCGTATGGTTCTGATCGGCCTGCTGAAGCGTTTGCACGAGATCATGGGCGGTTGTAAAATACACCGTATACCGCTGCTTAATCGCCTCCAAAGCCAGTGCAACGGCCAAATGTGTTTTCCCCACACCGGGCGGGCCGAGGAAAATGAGATTCTCCTGGTGCTCGATAAACCGAAGGGTCGCCAGATCCCGGATTCGCCGTTCATCGATGGATGGTTGGAAACGAAAGTCGAATTGATCCAGGGTCTTGTGAAAGGGCAAGTTGGCTAGACGTGTCCGGGTCCGGATATACCGATCCCATTTTGCCGCCAACTCCTCCTGCAGCAGCTTGTCCAGAAATTCCAGATACGATATATTGTGTTTGGAAGCTTCTTCGGCGTGGTGGTGAAGCACCTCGGGAATGCGAGTCCATCCGAATTGGTGGAAGGCATCCTCAAGACGTTCTTGCAGCCCAATCATTGGAGCCTCACCGCCTCGTCGAGGAATTGTTCATACACGGATAAGTTTCGTTCCAGCACTTCAGGGGCTGGTCGGTCAACAAGTTTGGGCATTGGGGCAGGAACTCGATGTTGACCGGTTGGGCGCAGTCCTTCGAAGTGCTTTTTGTTGATGACCAGCTGCCCTTTTTGGACGGCCTTGGGATGTTCAGCGATGAGTGTGTCTCCACTGTAAATCCGGATGCGTCCGTTCTTGTCGTCCTGGACATGCACGATTTGCCCCATAAAACGGAAGGGAACGGAGTAACGGTTGGCCTCAAACGATACCAGGCAGTCGGCTGATACCTTCCGAGCATGACGGTCGACGACCGCAAACGGCGTTGGGTTCATGGGTTTCAGCTTTTCCTCATGCCAGCGGTCAACCGGCCTGACGTGCGTGGTTCCATGAATCCTCACGTTGGCCACTTGATTTAGCCACTCACGAGCTTGACGATTCAGATCGTCTACTCCCTTGAATTCCCGAACTCGCGGCCAAAAGTTCTTGCGAACATAGCCAATTCCGTTTTCGACCTTTCCTTTAGTGCGAGCGCGATAGGGCCGGCAGCTCGTAAGAAGGAAGCCGTGGTGGCTGGCAAATCGGGAAAAACGCTCATTCCAGACGGGATGGCCCTGTTCATCTCTGTCTTTCACAACGGTCTTCATGTTGTCGTACAGCATCACCTCCGTACCCCCTCCAAAATACTCAAAAGCCCGATGGTGACAACTGATGAGCGTATCCAACTTCTCATCTTCAGTGAACTCCAGATACATCATGCGAGAATAGCTGAGGACCATGACAAACGCATAGAGCCGTTTTGGTTTGCCGTGCCAGTCCACCGTAAACCGTCCCCAATCGACTTGGGCTTGGTATCCGGGATCTGTTTCAAATCGGACGGTGGTTTTGCTGATGACGGTGGGCCGGAACGGTTTCATGAAGACTCGCAGAGTGGTAATCCCACCGGTATACCCTTTTGCCTTGATTTCTTCCAGGATAACTCTCGCATTCAGGCAACCTTCCTCCATTCGGCGGCGAACGTAATCCTTGAACGGATCCAGCTTGCCGAGACGAGTGACCTTTCGCTGATAGGATTCAGGTTCCTTCTTGTTTAGCCACTTACGAATGGTTTTTCGATCCCTCCCCATTTCCTGCGCGATCCGAGTAATACTCATGCCACGTTTCCTCATCTCGTGAATCATGTAAAACTCCCCATTCTTTACCATAATTTCTCTCTCCTCCAAGGAGAGAGTCTGCGATGAAAATGGGGAATTTTCAACCGATTCTATTGGGGATTTTATCGCTGATCTTCACAATCATTCCGCTGCATCCGGAACTGGCACCGATTCTTCAAGATTATCTGGAGAATGCGCGGCCAAAGGTCAGCTCCCCTTACTTCTTTGTCACCAAGAAGATGGGGACAAAAATGACTCCCGGATATATTCGCCTGACCATTCATAAGATCGCCGAAGAAGCCGGGATTACCAAAAACGTGACGCCTCATGTCTTGCGACATTCGTTTGCCACGTCCCTATACAAAGATCACGGCGTGGACTTGCTGCGGATCGGGAAGTTGCTCGGCCATGCTTCGCCACGTGCAACCTCGATCTACACCCACACCACCCCGGAACATCTGCGGGAAGCGCTTGAGAAATTATCGTAGCATGAGGAGGGACCTCTATGGAATCCAATGAACGCGTGGAAGTGATCATCGAATTGTTTCGAGAAGGACATTCAGCGGAAGAGATTGCCGATTTACTCGGATACAAAGGAAAAGGCGGTGTCAGCGGATATATGCGCCGGCATGGCTACCGCTGGGATTGGACGATCAAAAACTACATCCCCGATCCTTTGGCGAAGCGCGAACAATCCGATAATGTAGCCGAAACCGCCTTACTTTTTGACCCATCTACAAGCAATTTGCAAAAAAGTGTAATGGATAGCCAGACCTTGCCGGCAAGCAATGATTTACAAGCCGGCAATGAACAGCAACTTGAAAATGGAAATATCTTTACAGAAACCAGCAATTCCTTGCAAGGAAATGACGAAAGCAACGTCGTCGCGTTTCCGGATCAGACAGGGCAAAGTTCCACTACAACACCAGGCCCCATCTTACCGCCAGAACTCGTGCAAGGATTGCAGGAGATCCTACGAAACAAGGACAAGCTGTTAAACATGGTCACAGACCGGCCGCAGCCGCTACATATGAAACGGTACAGAGGACCGGCGGTGACCAAGACCGTGCAGATCCAGGCGCAGCTATCGGAACGGTTAACGGGATTCGTGAATAATACAGGCTATACAGTAAAGGATGTGGTGAATAAGGCAGTTGAGGAGTTTTTGGAGAGGTATGGGGGGTAAAAGTTCATGAATGGAATCTTTCTTTAAAGTTTAGTAAGAGAGTGCCCCCATGCACAATACATGCATGGGGGCACTTTTAATTTTAACTACTTAACAGTTTTTACAACGTCAAGCTTCAATGTATTACCCGCAGCATCAGCACCCGTAGGAGTTCCAGATGCGATTGTTCCAACTACTACCTTAGTAATTGCTGTCAGGGTCTTCAGGTTAACAGCAGTGTCATCAGCTGTCGATACAGCACCATTAGCTGCACCTGTTTTCAGTACGATTTCACCAGAGTCGTAGGAACCGTTTCCGTTAAGGTCGATGAACAATACGTCATTAGTATCATCAGTATCGCCCAAGTCATCGAATTGTTGCTTAACGGTAACTACATACTTACCTGCGTCGGAGCCTACACCCTTAGTAACTGTTGTTTCAGTATCAACAACTACTTGGTCATTAACTTTTACAACCAGATCAGCAGGATCTACGTCAACACTCAGTTCTTCGCTGAAACCAATTGTGATTGTTCCATCGTTATTAAGAACAGCGCTGTCAAGAACTGGTTCTTTGTTATCAGTAATTTGCAGGGTGTGAGTAACAGGTGTAATTGTTACTCCAGCTGCATTTTGCACGTTTGCAATCGTAAAGATTGCAGCAGTATCTGTAGTAGCGTAGGTCTCTTTCGGGATCTCAATGGTTGCAATTTCTTTGTTGCTGTCCAGCGTAATTACTGTACCATCCGGCAAAGCTTTACCATTGATGGAGTAGTTAGCCGGGTTAGTAGCAGAAGCAGCGCCGGTACCACCTTTAACTGCTTGACCGAAGTTAATTGTTATTGTGTTGGTATTGTCATTGCTAGAGGAAATCGCAGTTGCTGGATCAATTGTGAAAGAACCACCCGGTGCTGTCTTACCAAAGTCCAAAGTGGTAGTGAACGCACCAGATACGTTGCCAGTTTCACTCTTATCTTTTGCAAAGCCACTTTGGATAATAAAGGTGTATGCACCAGGTTGCAAGTTAGCGTTTTGAGCTCCAGTACCAACTGCCAATTTAACACTCGTAGCATAGTCAGCTACAGCAGTTTGATTAGCAACTGTAGCGTCGATAAAGGAGCTGGTTACGTCTGTACCATCCGGAGCGATAACTCGAACTTTACCAGCAGCCGTTGCGACATCATTCGCTGTCATTGCAGCAAGTCCCTCACTGAAGTTGACAGTTACAGATGTCACATCACCAGCGCTGTTCTTAGTAAAGGTCAGGCCAGTAATTGCTGGTGCGACAGTATCCTTGGAGAGAGTAACAGTTTTAGATACTGCAGGCGATTTATTGCCAAGTTCGTCTTCAATACCAGCAGAGAACATTACATTCAATGTTCTTGTGGTTGCGCTGGAATAGAGAGTTTGCGTTACAGGAATGATAACCTGATCATCTACTGTTGTAGCGCCAGGAGTAGCGGCTACAGCAGCACCAAGACTAATGGCAGCAAAGGAGTTTGCATCAATCGCATTAACCAATCCGCTCAGGGATGCCACTTTTACTTTCTTGTTAAATTTAACAAGAATTGCTTTATCCCCTTTTGCTTCTACACTCGCAACTTGAGGTGCATTGGCATCTACTTCAATTGTGAAGGTTTTAGTAGCAATTGCTGTAGTGTTTCCTGCACCATCTTTAAGATTTACAACTTCAATAGTGTGAGACTTAGAAGCATCGAGAGGAGTAGAAGGCGTTACGGTTGTTTTAAGACCGTAAGAAGTCACACCCTCTTGAACCCCATCAATTTTAATTACAGAACCAGCTTGAACTGGCTCACTGAAAATGATATCAACGGAACCCGCTTCGGAACCCGCTGTCTTAGCAACTGCACTTGCAATTGTTGGTTTTACTTCTTCATTTACAGTGAAAGCTTTGGAGAACGGTTCAATTGCGTTACCGTCAGCGTCCTTTACTCCAGCTTTAACTGTAATAGTGTAAGAACCTTTGAAGAAATCATTTTGTGCAGTGGTAATAATCAGAGTTTTACCATCTACCAACTCAGCAGTTGCATTATCATCTGTTACCGATTGTGCCCCAGCCAATGCTGCAATCTCAATATTTGTAGTGTTGAGGTTACCACTAGTGATGACAGTATCTTCATCCACAGCTTTTGTAAATTTCACTTGCAGCTGAGTAGAGTTAATAGCACTTACGCTCTCAACTTTCAGCTCGCCACTATCTACCGGCAGCAGGTCCGGATCGTTTTCAGGATTCCAGGTACCTTCACCGTCTACGATAGCGTACGGATTCTTTTCAAAGTGATCCAGACTAGCCGGTTTCATCACTTTGCTCAGATCGCCGTTTGCCGTCAGGATGTCCTGGAACGAAGCAGCATTACCATCAGCGTCAACATAGGTGGTGCTGTCCAGATTATCCACAATTTCGTCAAGCGCCTCGTCAAAGTGATTAAAGAAAGCATCGATGTTATAGTATTTATCTACTTGGCCGCCAACGTAAAAGCCAGCGTCCGGCTTCGCCATAGCGGAAGCAGCCATGCTTGCTACAACAGCTGTCGAGAGTACAGAAAGCACAAGCTTTTTGTTCACGTACTACCCCTCCAGATCTAGATAGGAATTTTGTCTTTTCTGTCTGTTTATCTGTTTATCATAGATGGAGAGACACTTCTAGGCTGGCAATCGTGATGTATGTGTTTCTCCTTATTAACTGAGCATCTGTTACGATTACGAGGCATTGAATCAGGGAGCAGAGGGGATTCCCTCTGCCCCTGTTCATTCCATGCCCTCAATCAAACCTAGATGAGTAGACCCGACTTACTTGGAGATTTTATGGGTGTACTCTTCGGATTTACCGTCTTTGGTCGAGGTGATAACTACTTCAGTCTCGCCCACTTTGCCCAGAACGGTTACTTCGAAGTCACCGTTGTCGTCTGCAGTTGCCTGGCCTTCACGAGTACCAACTTTCACCTTCACAGTTGCGCCTGGTGCAGCAGTACCGGAAACTTTGTACGAAGACAGGACGCCAGGGAGTACATCTGTTACAACCACTTCTACAGATTCTTCGTCAAGCAGGTCTACCGGATCTACCGGATCTTTCGGATCCTCGGGGTCAACTTTGCCGCCAGCGAATTGTTTGAAGAAGTTGGTCAGGTAATCTTCGAGCTCATCGTCATCGTAGTCTCTCTTCGCATCATCTTCGGAAGATACTTTGATGACGTAGTCCCAAATGTTACCATCGTCGTCGGTTTCTACGAGGATTACGTAGTCGCCTACGTCGACACCGTCGCCTTCTTCCATGTCATACGCGTTGATGAAGGCAGTTTTGGAGTTCAGCGTGAACGTAGCTCTCTTACCTTCGGCATAATCGAAGTAGAACTTGTTGCTGCCATCTTTCTTGTCAACGCGAGCAACCGTCAGAGCATGCAGATCTGCTTTTTCCAGTTCTTTGTCAGTTGCCGGTTTGTAATTGCCATCGCCGAAGAAGTCAGCGCCATCAATGTCTTGAGCACTGTCAACTACTTCGACAACATCCTTCACGATAACTTCGTCGCTGGAGTTCAGGCGGAATGCGATGAAGTCACCGCGGTTGATGTTATTATCCAGCAGCTCTTCGAGATCGTCGTCCAGTTTGAAGGTTTTGGTCGTTACCTTGCCGGTTTCGCCGTCTTTGGTAATAACCTCGATCTCGTCGTTGTCGCTGCGGCCGCCCATTTGGGTAACCAGACCGTACATCGTTTTGCTGCCCAGGCCTTTACCAGCAACAACGAAGATTGCGTCTACTTCTTCTTCTTCTTCATCTACGGCATAGTATACATCCAGACCGTTTTTGTCAGCGATGTCAGAGAACTTCACTACACCCGGGTTTTTCAGCTCGGGACGTCTGCCGGTGGTGATATTGTCAGTCATGTCGAAGATGGCCGTGTCGGAAGTAACGGTGTAGAGACCGTCTTCATCCTTGATGGTTTCATCATCTTCGTCAGCCGCGTCATTCCAAGCTTTGTCTTTCAGCTGTTTCAGCTTGATCGGGAGAACTTTAACTTTCTCTGCTTCGCCTTTGGAATCCAGCGTTACTTCCAGCAGCATGATGTCGGTCTTGCTCGGTACGAAGTCCTCTTCGATTTGATCCGGATCATCTTCGTACGACTCGCCATCTGCTTTGTAAACGTCTTCCGCATCGATCGTGATATCCAGCTCTTTGCCGTTTTCGTTGATGATGCCGAATTCGTATTTACCTTTGTTGTACTCGGCTTTGCGGGTCACGATTGCTTTGAAGCGGCGATCGTCTACGCTGTCCTTGGTTTCGATGTGGCGGATACGGCCAGATGCATCCAGGTACAGTTTAACTTCTTCGCCACGCAGGTCGCGAACCAGATCCCAGTTGCTGGAGTTCAGTTCTTCTACATCTTTGTTGGCGTTGTCGGAGTAAGTGGAGCCCGTACGGAAACGATAGGTTTTGCCGTCGATTTCCAGACGGTTGTCGCCGTCGTTGCGTACAATTACGCGTTCCACTTTACCTTCAACTACGGTGCTGTTCGCGAATACCAGCAGTTTTTTCTTGTTGCCGTTTGCGTAGTAAACGCTGTACACGTCCATTTCTTTCAGGTCGGCCAGCTTCGCCGGTTTGTTGTCGCGGAATACCAGGAAGTCTACGCCTTCTTCCAGGTCTTTCAGCGCGTTGAAGTTGCCGCCATCCAGGTTCTCGATGCGTTTCTTGTCAGCGTCGATTTTCTTGATAACTTCGGAACCGTATTTGTAACCTTCTTTGTTTTGGTTCAGGCTTTGGTCGTCGATTACGTGGATGTAGCTGATTTTGTTGTCTTTATCCAGAACAACTTTGGCGGAGAAGGTGTAATTCTCGTTCGCCTTAATGATTTCCTTGATACCTTTTACGTTGCTGTCGTACGGTTGGAAGTTGAACGTAACTTTGGTATCTTCGGTGAAACGATAGGTTTTGCCGCTGCCGTCCAGTTCGATTTCCAGATCGTTCAGATCGGAAGTTTTGCTGATGTCATCCACTTTGAACTTGGACTTGTCGTTCAGGTAGAAGGTGCCCAGACGGTCCATAACCACGTCTTCGTCCTCGGAACCTTCCATCCATACAACGGTGTTTTCCTTGTCGTCCTTGATCCACACTTGTACGTGTTGACCAGCGAACTCGTTCGGGTTGATGCCGTCAGCCACTTTGAACGTGGTGCCTTTGGAGCCCATGCCGGCGTCTTTGCCGCTCAGGATGATTTCGTTGGCTTTCAGGGAACCCAGACCGATAACCGGTACGTTGGATACGATCGGCAGTTCGCCTTTGCTGTCGCGAGCCCACTCCATGTCGTATACGTCAACGTCCAGGTACTTGGTCAGCAGGGTTTCGTCTTTTACTTCAAAACGAATGTCAGTACCGAACTCAACTTGCTCCATCAGTTTTACGCGGAGCGCGTTGTCCATCATTCTGAAGATGTCGCCGCGAGTAGCCGCGTTGTTCGGAGCTGCGATGTTTTTCGCAATGTTCAGCTTCGCAGCTTCTGCGATCATGTTGTTCGGCCATACGCCTTTAACAGCCGGCTCGTAACCCAGAACGCGAACGATCATGGTTACAGCTTCTGCGTAAGTAACGTTGTTGCCAGGACGGAAGGTTTTGTCCGGGTAACCTTTTACGATTTCTTGACCGGAAGCTACGTTAACATAGCCAGAGAACCAGTCGCTCGGTTTTACGTCAGTGAAGATGGACTGGTATTGTGCCAGTTTTGCACCTTCCGACATGTTTTTCAGACGAACCATCAGGGTAGCGAACTCGGCACGGTTGATCGGACGATCCACACCGTATTCGCCGTTGCCATAACCGGAAACCAGGTTCAGTGCTGCCAGACGTCCTACTACTTTCTGCAGTTCGGTATCCATTTTAGGAGCTTCGGTGTTGGTGGTCTCCTCGGCAGCGAATGCCATCGGTGCTACAGTAAGTGCAAGTGCACTTGCCAGTACGCTGTTAACAACCTTTTTCATAACCTTGGGTTCTCCTCCTCTGGTATAAACAAATTGTTCTTGGGGAATATTTGTTTTCGATCTATCTCTCTTTTTAAAGCCCGAATCCTGCAAGCGCGTGTCACCTCCTTTCGCAGGACTGCATTGACATTCTTGCTCACATAAATCTCTAGTATTTTCAGTATTGTGTAAACGCGGCAATCCCTAGTGTAACACAGTTGCTAGATTTCGTGAATCTTTTTTACACAATTCCCCGTTTTTCGTGTGACATCCTATTAAACGCCTCAGACCTGAAAAAGTTGCGGTGCCTCCGAAAAAGTTTTTAATTTTTTTTGTGGCCGTTACTTTCACGTATTATGTATGCAGTGACATCCGCCACACCTCGTATTATAGGACAGGCGGGACGGACTGTCACTCATGAATCTTTTTCCAAATTGCCAAGAAAATTTACTGTTCTTCCGTTACCTTCCTGTAGCTGTCTCGAAGTTTACGACAGCCAGGTTGTAGTTTTGCACGGCCTGTTCGTACTGGTTCTCCTGATCAGCAAGCGCTTCTGCTGCCTGAATCACTTCCAGCGTGGTCGCCAGGCCGTTTTCATAGCGCAGGCTGGTCAGGCGATAGCTCTCTGCCGCCGCTTCCTTGGCCTTTTTTTGGAATTCGATGCTCAGTTTCGCCGCATTCAGGCTGTAGTAGGCTTCCGCTACTTCGCGGGAGACGGTGCGCTTTTGTTCCTCGATCGCCAGCTTTGCCTTTTCCACGTTGTAGCGGGCGATTTTGCCCGGGTACGTGGACAGGGCGGAATACTCCTCAATCAGCTTCACATTCAGTTCGGCCAGACTCAACTCTTCCTGCTTTTGCGTGATTTCGATACGCTGCTGCAGCGCCTTTTCCTGTGCCTGTTGCAGCGTCATCGACGGGGCGGCCACCTGTTTGTTTTCGTTGGACAGCTTCCATTTCTTGTCCAAATCCACCCCGAGGAATTCGTTCAGCTTCATGCGGGCAATCTCCACGTTGTTTTCCGCCGCCGCCAGCGCTGCCTGCGCACCGGCTACGCCCATTTCCGCCTGCAGGATGTCCGTCTTCGCCTTGGTGCCAACGTCAAAATGGGCTTTGGCCACCTTGAGCTGGGTCTGGGCACGCTCCAGGCTTTGTTTCTTCAGATCCAGGTCGGCTTGTGCATGCAGCAGGGCGTAATACAGTTGTTGAGCTCCCAGCTTGATTTGGTTCTCCGTTGCCTGTACCGCCAGCTTGTTCAGCTTTTCCGTCATTTTCGCCTGCGCGCTGGTCACGTATTTTTGCTTGGCGGCGTCCAGCGAACGGACGAATTCGGAAGGGATCTCCGCTACCGATCTGTATGTAAGCTCGGCGTTGACGCTTGCATTCTTTTCGTCCAGGCGGGCCTGCTGCAGCTTGGGATTTGTCTTCAGCGCCTGTTCCACCGCTTTTTCCAGCGTCAGTGTCTCTGCGGCATCTTGCGCGACAGGTTTAGCGGCTGTGTCCGCTTGATTGTTCTGGTTCGAGGGAGTGGTTTGTGTCTGATTGGTCGCCTGAGATGCGGTCCCATCGTTGGCAGACTGGGCCATGGCCCCTGCGCCAATCGAGGTGGCGACAAGCGCAGCCAGCGAGATGGCCAGCCATTTCTTCGGCGAATATGGAAGGTTCATGTTTCTGCACTCCTTTTCGCATTTTTGTCGGTTCCGACAGTACGGAAACTTGGTGGTTTGTCCCAAGATTCACTATATCACAGTTAAATGTTTCGTACACGAAGAATCTCACACTTCCAGGTTTATCCTCCTACCGTTCATACTTTACCATGTATACACCTCCGCTCTCCCTGTTAGCACATGAAAACTGTCCCGTGTTAGTACGAATGAGCGGCGAAAAAATTTCACCATTCGCGCAGCGCACCGGAACGTGCTATGCTAACCCTTGAGGTGATGTGTAACATGCTGCAGCAGTACAAAACAGTCGCCGGGTATGGTGAAGACGAAATTGTCATCGAGCGTTCCCGGTTTATCGGATATGCCCAACGCGTCACAACGGAAGAAGAGGCTGCCGCCTTCATCGCCATGATTAAAAAGAAGCACTGGGACGCAACGCACAACTGTTCCGCCTTTGTCATCGGCGAAAACGACCAGATTCAGCGCTCCAGCGACGACGGAGAACCGAGCGGGACAGCCGGCAAGCCGATCCTGGAGTGCATCAAAAAGAACGGCCTCAAGGACACTGTGGTCGTAGTCACCCGTTATTTCGGCGGGATCAAGCTGGGTGCGGGCGGACTGGTGCGCGCCTACACGGCCGGCTGTGTCACAGCGCTAAAGGCTGCGGGCATCGTCGTCCACACCCTGCACCAGCAGATATCGGTTACCGTCGACTATCACTGGTGGGGCAAGGTGGAAAACGAACTGCGCCTCGGCCAGCACCGGGTCACCGCCACCGACTACACGGACAAAGTTACTGTACACCTGCTGATTCCCGATGGCCAACAGGATGCCTTTGTGGAGCAGATGACCAATTTGACCAACGGACAGGCCGACATTGTGCTGGGGGATCGCGAGTACGTGGAAGTGCCGGTGGAGGCCGTTGGCGGAGACGAATAACCCGAATCGAAAAACTTGTGTCCCGCACTAAGATTGTCTAGGATGGAGAGGTAAGCAAGAAACCAACAATTCGTAAAGGCGGGGAGCGCAGTGGGGAAAACGCTGGACGAGCTGTTTGACAAGCTGGATGCTGTTGCCGAGCGGATGGAGCAGGGGTTTCGGGAGATCGACAAGCGGTTTCAGAACGTGGACAGGCGGTTTGAGCAAATTGACAAACGTTTTGAACAGATTGACAAGCGTTTTGAGCAGATCGACAAACGGTTTGAACAGATTGACAATCGGTTTGAACAGATTGACAAACGTTTTGAACAGATTGACAAGCGTTTTGAACATATTGACAAGCGTTTTGAACAGATTGACAAACGGTTTGAGCGGATCGAGGAGCGCTTGGACAAACACGAGCGCCGCTTAATCAGCGTGGAGGAGATGACGGCCTCTCTCATCCAGATGGTCGGTCATACCAACGCCCGCTTGGAAGAGGTGCAGGCGGACGTCCACGATCTCCACGCGGCGTTCAAACAAACCAACGAAACCGTGACCTTTTTGGACAAAAAGGTGTGGGAACAGGAAAAGCAGCTGTTCCTGCTGCGCGAGAGATTTGACAAGTATCTGGACGACAAAAACAGAAGCTGAAGAGGAAATTCCTCTTCAGCTTCTTTCATTGTTACTGCTTCGGCAGTTTTTTCAGTTGGACCATGACGCGGATGGTGATGACCGCCATCTCTGCGCGGGTCAGATAAGACTTCGGCAGGAAGCGGTACGTCGGCTTTTTGGCTGTCGGATCGTTCGGTTCGCCATTCATGATCTTCGCTTTGGCCACCGCCAGTACGGAAGGCTGCGCATAGTAGCCGACATCCTTGGCGTCGGTAAACATCTTGGCCAGGGCCGTTTTTGCCGCATCCGGCGTGCCCAGTTTCAGGTTGAGCGCGCGGGCGATCATAATTGCCGCTTCTTCGCGGGTCAGCGGATCGTCCGGACGGAAGTAGCCCGGCTCCTTGCCGCGAACGATGCCGGCGCGGGCTGCCGTTTCAATGTATTTGTACTGGTAGTCCCACGTGTCCCGTGTCGGACGCACGTCGTTGAACGTCGGCGAAGACGGCGTGCGGCTGTCGGCGTACGGACCGTCATTGATCGGCAGGTCGAGCGCCTTCACCAGCATGGTGGCAAACTCGCCGCGCGTGATGTCACGGTTGGCTCCAAACGAGATGGCGCTGTAGTTGGGCATGATCCCTTTGGCGTACAGCGTCTCCATCGCGTCACGCGCAAAATCGTGATTGACCACGTCGTCAAACGACTCTCTGGTCTTCATGACCATGTAGTACCCAAATCCGGCAAACGGCACCGTGATGGTCTTCTTGCTGGTATTGACGACTCCGCCAAGGTTTTGCCATTCATCCCCATTGTGATAGTACACGGTCAGGATGTTGTTGGCCGCGTTGACAATCGACTGATCGTACTTGATCGTCAATGTGCCTTGTTTGCTCGGCACCAGGTTGTCTTCGTAGCGATCCTTGAAGGTATCGATTTCGTCCCCGTCGGTGTAGTACGGATCGCGTCCGCCCGGCGCGTTTTTGTCACCGGCATCAATGTAGTAGAGCGGGCTGGCGTAGTTGAAGTTTTCATTCAGCGCCAGTTTGGACTTCATGTCATCGTCCGGAATCGACACTTGTCCGGTCGTCCGGTCGGCAATGCCGAAGTACAGCTCCACATCGACAAAGATGTCCTTGGTCGGATTGGTGACTTCTTTGCCCTCCCGTTTGTTGGGCGGCGACACCAGTACGGTTCCGGAAGGGAACTTCAGCTCCAGGCTCTTGTCAAAGACGCTGAACGACGTTTTCTTGCCCAATACTTCGCGATACTCGGCACCGTTTACGGACGAGTTGGCATTGAAAATCTGAATCTCGTCGTTGTAGGACGTGTTGCCGACATAAACGGTGTACTTGATCTTGTTCAGGCCCGCTTTCAACGCAACGGTAGCGGTAAACACATAGTAGGATTTCGGGACTGGTCTGCCCAGGTCTTCATTGTACTCGAAATCCCGCTCCGTGGTGTTGGTTACCTTCGCTTCCGTTTTGCCGAACATCACCTTGGTCGCATTTTCCGCAAAGATTTTGATCGGCACGCTGTTGGCATTGACGATGATGTACGGGTCGCTCTCCTTGGCTTTGACCGGGGAGATGACTTCCCAGCTGTTGGTGGTCTGGTCAATCTTCACATCGTAACGAACCACCGCGCCGTTGCCGTCCTCGGCCACGATCGTGTAGGTGGTGGTGCCGTTCTTCTTCAGGGTAAGCGGGAAGAGCGCCAGTTTTTGCTCCTGCTCCTCGCTTTTGGTGATCTCATCCTGAATTTGCTCCAGCAGGTCGCCGTAGTCGCTGCTGCGCATTCTGGCCCTAAACGACGTCTTCGTTTGAGCATCGAAGTTGTACTCCTGGAACTCCCGGCGCAGCCCGGAAGGAATCTGGCTCAGCGTGTCGTTGTAATCCTGGTTGTCTTCCTTTTGTTCCCAGTCGCCGTTTTCGTAGCGGAAATCGGCAATGCGTCTGCCGTTTTTCTCAATGTAGACGTGCTCTGCGTCTTTTACCGTAAACGTAAACTGGCTCAGGAACTTGGCGCCTGTCCGGTAAGCGGTGTCTGTCGGCTGTTTGACCAGTTCGTTGTCCTTGCCGTTTTCGCTGATTTCCAGCTTGACGTCTTCAATCGTCGGTGCTTTGGACGTGATGTACAGGATCTTGTACGTGAAGCTGACGGACGGCTGCGTGGTCAGCGTGATTTCCAGCGTGTGTTCGCCTTTGGACTTGATGTTGTTCTGCAGGGATGCCTTGCTGATCGTAAAGGTGTTGTTGGACCCCACTGTCGGAGTAAGCGTCGTTCCGTTCAGCTTGACTTCGATGTTGCTGGACGTCAGGTCGTAGTTGTACACCTTCCCGCTCAGCGAAACGAAGTCGTCGTCACTCTTGATCTGATACCCGCTCTCAAAGCTGCGGACCTGCCCCGAACCGTCAATGTACGTCAGCTGCAGATACGGCGCAATCTGGATGTTCAGTTTGTACGTGACGGACAGGGACGTCGTGCCGTCGGAATACCTGATCTCCAGATCCCCGGTACCCGCCGGCAGGTTGGACAGGGTAAACCTGAACTGCGTTGCAGAAAGCGCGTCGAGCGTATAGTTAATCGGGCTGCCGTTGTACGTTACGGTGTAATTGGACTGCGTACCGCCCATGTTCACCGTCTTCAGGTCTACCGTAAAGGTGGATTTCCCCACCGGGTTGACCGTGTACTCGGACAGCAAGGTCGAGTCGATGTACGCTTCGACAAATCGCGGTTTGGAACCGTCCACATAGGTAAACCTGTAGTCGTACCCGTTCACCTGGAAGAACCCGGAGTCCGTCTGCAGGCCCGTGGTCGGATCGGTGGTGGTGTACTCGTAGCTCAAGGTTACCCGGTAGGTGACGCCGTCATCCAAAATGCCGATATCAGCACCGCCGCTTGCAATCGGCGCGGTGAGGACATACTCGGTAAAGCCGTTGCCCTTGTACGTCCGGGAAGAGGGCGAGATGTTGTCTACCGAGAACGTTCCCCCGGTTTTTTCGTTTTTGTACTCCAGTTTAAACTGCTTGATCGTTTGTTTGTCGGTCTCTTCAAATTGCAGCAGAGCCGTACCAGTGATTTGATACGCTTCGCTGTTGGGACTGTTGGTTCCCGGCAGGGTTGCCACCTGGCCCTGCACCAGATTGGTCACAGGTGTCGGCGGTGTTCCCTGTTTTTGAATGGTCACGTTATAGAACTGGTTGGCGGTATCCTGGGAACGGGACACCACATGGATCGTCCGGCTGATGACGCCCACTTTCTTGTTGTCGTTGTAAACGGTAAACTCCAGCCGGTTTTCACCCAACTGCGACGGCAGGTTGGCGGCGAATGCGCCGGACGTGACCCTCGCCTCCACTTCGTCGCCGGTGGTCACGTTTTTCACGATGACTTTCTCGGCGTTCTTCACCTTACCGTCCACATTCAGGGTCAAACGGTTGGTCGATGCCACCGTAATCAGCGTGGTAGCCGACGTGAGCGGCGTGTCATTTACGCTGATGCTGTCAATATAGGGCGTGTTGTTGTACTGCACGTAGAATTGAAAGTGTTCCTTGGTGACGCTTCCCACCCGTTCATAGAACGAGATGACGTTCAATCCCGGCTTCAGGGGGATGTCCCAGAACGTAAAGGTGTTGGTGCCGCTCAGGGTCGGCGTCGTGGAACTGAGATCCTCAATCGTCTGCCCGTTGTTGGTGGTAATTTTCAGACGCAGGTTGGCGCCTGTCACACCCGATCCGTAAATCCCGCGCAGCGTAATTTTGTTTTCCGCATGCAGCAACGGATTGGTGACGCTTGTCCCCTGATTGGGGTAATCGATCAGGACAATCGGGCTGTTCTGCGGTCGGTAATCGTAATATTGCAGGCTTTCATAGCCGGTGTTGACCGACACCACCTTGATAACGTTGATCCCGTTTTTCAGATCGATGGTGCCGACAGGAATCTCAGAGCCGTCGTTTTTCGCTGTCGGAGCCGTAATGGTCTGAACCGCTTTCCCGTCCACCTGCACTTCCAGTACGGGGCTGGGGTCCAGATTGCCGGGATCCGAGTATTTGATCTTGAGATTGGTCAGTTTGCCGGAATGGGTAACAAGCGCATCACTGGCACTGTTCCCGGTGCCCGGCTGGTTCGGATTGACCGGCGGGATCAGATCGGACGGAGGCACGATCTGCAGTGTCGCCCCGGTCTGCTGTTTTTCCAGCTTGTAGTACATGGTGGCTTTTTCGGAGCCAAACCATACTTCCACTTTGGTCACTGCGCCGTTCCGATCAATCGTGATCGGCGGGAGCGTCAGCGTCTGTCCGACAAAGGCAGGGGCAGGATTATAGATTACCTGCGTGCCGTCTACGGCCACGGCGACCGTGTTGCCGGAGGCGGCCGTATTGGTCAGGACGATGCCGTCAATCGTTCTGTTCTTGACCTCAACCGGATTGGCAAAAGTACCGAAGGCATTAGTCTCGGAGCTGTCCACCACGATGGACGACGGGTTGGTAATCGTCCAGGTTCCCGCGGCTGACGCATGCATCGCCGGAACCAGGCCGGTCACCAGCAGCAGCATCGTCAGACATACTGCGAGCCAACGCCGAAATTGCTGATACGTCGTTTGCAAGGTCTTCACCTCTCCACATGTTTTTGTTCTCGGATTTTGTCCCCTGCCCGAGAGCGTAAGAGACGCCATTCTCGTCTTTTTCTTTTATCGGAAAATCATCGGTTTTGCTTTACTTCTTTATGTTAAAAAGCGGAAAAAACCCCTGCTGGTCATCCAGCAGGGGTTTGCCCGACTAGTGGCTTCGCCGTTCCGTATACTTGATTTTTAACCGTCGGACCGCGTTGATCAGCGGGCGGTGACGGCGGCCGACGAGACCGACCACCTCGGTGGCGAGATGCATCGCGAACAGCAGCGCTGCCATCACGATGATGGTTGTCCATTTGGTCGTTTTCGTCAGCACAATCGCCATCGTGCCGAAGAAGATGCTGATCGTATAGATGGTCAGAACCGTGGCCCGATGCGACAGGCCCATGTTCAGCAGACAGTGGTGCAGATGCCCTTTGTCCGGGCTGGAAATCGGCTTTTTGTTCACGATTCGGCGAACAATCGCAAAGAACGTATCCCAGAGCGGAACGCCCAGCACCACAATCGGGATGATGAACGAGACGAACAGCGCTTCCTTAAAGCCCATGATGGACAGCGCCGCCAGGTTGAAGCCCAAAAACAGCGAACCGGTGTCCCCCATAAAAATGCGGGCCGGATGGAAATTAAAGTACAGAAAACCCAGGATGGCCCCCAGCAGCACGAAACAGTAGATGGCCACGTGTTCGTAGCCGGGACCGTTGAGCAGCGCCACGATCGCCATGGTGGCAGTGGCAATGGCCGATACGCCGGCGGACAGCCCGTCCAGACCGTCGATCAGGTTGACCGCGTTGGTGACACCGACGATCCAAATGATCGTGATCGGGGCCGCCAGCCACAGCAGCCAGCCGCTGGTAAAGTCAATGCTGCCTTCGTACGGCAGGTTGACAATGCCGATTTTCAGGCCAAACGGAATGACGACCACGGCTGCCGCCAACAATTGGCCAAACAGCTTCCACTTGGGCGATAGCTGCAGTTTGTCGTCCAGTATCCCCACTGTCATGACGATCGTTCCGCCGATGAAAATCCCCAACATTTCCTTGAAACCGGAAAATGGAACAAACAGCAAAAACGAAACGAGATAGCCCGCGTAGATGGCCAACCCGCCCATGCGCGGCATGATTCGCGTATGCACCTTGCGCTGGTTGGGCTTATCTACGGCGCCGATGGATTCAGCCAGTTTTTTCACATAGGGTGTGGCCGCAAAAGCCACGATCAGTGAAGTCAGAAACCCGAAAATCATCGTTGACATCGGCAGTTTCTCCTCTCTACGGGCACCTTCCGGAGCGGTTTTCCCCTTTTTCCTTCAAGACAGTCCACACAAAGCGCGGAATGGCCAACTGCCGCTTCCAGCGCGACGGCTGAGCAAGCAACCGGTACAGCCACTCCAGATGCAGCCGCTGCCACAGCTTTGGCGCTCGCTTTACTTTCCCAGCAATGACGTCAAAGCTGCCGCCCACTCCCATCATCAGGATTGCCTGCAGTTGATCGCGATATTTGGCGATCCACTCGTCCTGCTTGGGAGAGCCCATCGCCACAAAGAGCAGATGGGGCGCTTTTTCCGCAATCTCCTCCACGATTGCCGGCTCTTCGCCTTGTTGAAAATATCCGTCCCGATACCCGACGATGCGCGCACCCGGATATCGTGCCGCCAGCTTTTCCGCCGCCAGCCGATTCACTTCCGGGGACGCCCCCAACAGATATACTTTCCACTGGTGCCTGTCCGCCGCCGCCATCAACGCTTCGAGCAAATCGATGCCCGTGACGCGCTCGTTGATCGGCTGCTTCGTCCACCTGGCCGCGTACACGATCCCGATGCCGTCGGGAACGACGTAGGCTTGTTCCAGGATGGCGCGCAGCGAACGCTTTTCCCGCGCCAGCATGACGATCTCCGGATTGGCGGTGACGACGTGCGTTTTGCGTCCGTTTTCGATGCGTTCGACAAGATCATCGACCGTTCCGGCAAAACCGCGCGTGGAAAACGGCACTCCCAATATGGTTGCGACCTGTTTGGTCAATAGTTTCACCTTCATTGTAGAGACGCTATGCGCCTATAAAAAGTTGCACATTAGCCATTCTACCCGAAAAGAAAGGCACATTCAAGAAATTCATGAATGTGCCTGCTTCACGTCAACCAGAGCAAACATCAGATCGCCCTCGACCGCGACCTTGTCGTTCACCCTCGCAATCGCGTGACATTTGCCGATGGAGCCGCGCAAGCGCGTCATTTCCACTTCCAGGACGAGTGTGTCGCCCGGTTTTACCTGCTCCTTGAACCGGACGCCGTCAATGCCGGCAAACAGCCCCAGTTTTCCTTTGGTTTCCTCCGTGTGCATCGCCACTCCGCCCACTTGGGCCAGTGCCTCGACGATCAGCACACCGGGCATGACCGGGTAGCCGGGAAAATGGCCTTGGAAAAACGGTTCATTGATTGTAACGTTTTTGATCCCCACGGCCCGTTTGCCCGGTTCCAGCTCGACAATCTTGTCCACCAGCAAAAACGGGTAACGATGGGGAAGGATCGCTTGAATGTCAACTGCGTCCAAAGGGGTCCGCAATTCCATAAACACCGCTCCATTTCCATACTTTATACGTTGCATCCGTGTATGAAGAACATACCGCAAACTGAGAATAAAGACAACCCCCCCGTCTCCGACGTCAGACCGGGGTTAAGATAAAGGGGCACTTCCTCCATGCGGCGGAAGTGCTCTTTTCCATCCGCCTCGCATCACATCGCGCGGTTCAGCAACCGAAACTTCACCAGGTAAATGGCTGTGGTCACAAAGGAAAACGCGATCACGCTCCAGAGAATCAATTCGCCGTACTGGTACCGGTACATGACCAACGGAAAAGCGATGTAAAACAAGACCGTTGTCAGCTTGCCAAAGGCGTTGGCCGGGACTGTCTTTTTCCCGCGAAAATGGAAAAAGCCGGCGGCGATGATCATGCCCGCATCCCGCGCAAAGAAAAACAGGGCGGCCCAAATACTGATCCGCTCTGTCAGAAACAACGAGGCGATCACTGCCATCATCATCAACTTGTCTGCCAGCGGGTCCATCATGATGCCAAACGTGGTCACCAGTTTGTGCTTCCGCGCAATGTACCCGTCCAATATATCGGTAATTCCCGCCAGGATGAGGATGCCTAGGGCGATCTCCACATGGTACGGAAACGACTGAAAAAAGACGTATAGGTACAAAGGGATGAGAACGATGCGAAAGACGGTAAGCGCATTGGGAAGATTCACGGATATCCCTCCGTATGAAGATCGTCACTCCCTGTTTTCGCCACTCCATTATTATACTCTTAGGACAGCAGACGCAACAAGGTCTGGAAGAATGAGCAAGCAGCGACATCTTTTTCCGACTTCCAGTCATAAGAAGAGGCCCCTCACCCTGCGTCGGTTGGGGCCGTCTTCTGCTGCCACATGTCAGTGTGTGATCATGTGCCCTGAAAAATCAGATCGTACATGTGCTTATAGGTGTTCAGATCAAACACTTCGGAAGCCGGTTTGTCTCCCAGCACGCTGTATCCGATGACCAGACCGATGACCAGCGAGAAAAACATCAGAAACGGGATAAACAGGATTTGGGCCAGTCGAAACGGCCACGCCTGGCCGCCCCGGCGCTGCTCTCTATCCCGGGCCATCTGTCCGTCACGCGGGATACGTTTTCCCTTTCCTTGGTCCATTGATGTCTCCTCCGACATTCCGAGTGAATTAGCGGCTGCGCAGGGAGTTGGCGATACCCATCATCTGATCGGCAATCGCAATCGCACGGGCGTTGAGCTGGTAGGCCCGCTGAACGTTGACCAACTGGGACATCTCTTCCTGCAGATTGACGTTGGAAGCTTCCAGCGCTCCCTGACGGATCTTGGCGGCAGACAGCTCATACTTGGAGTACGGCGTCATGCCGGACGCAAGCTCGGCGTCGTATTCATTTTCCCCAACCTGTGTCAATTGATCGGGGTTGAGCACCTTCCACACGCCAATCTGTCCCACCGCGGTTCCGTCGTTGGTGACGACTCCCTCGGGGGATACCTGCAGATTGCGTACAGGGCCGTTGATCATGATCGGAACCCCGTCTGTGTCTGTCAGCAGGTCTCCCGCTGCATTATGCAGGACATACGCGCCCAGTTTGGCTTCGAAACGCACCTGAAAGGCACCGTTTCGCGTAAAGCGGTACGATTCGCCCACCATCGTCCCGTTGTTGTCGTAGAGAGGCCGGCTTACCAGAAAAAACCCTTCTCCCTCGATCATCAAATCGGTGGGGACATCGGTGATCCTGGCGCTGCCCGGAGCCATGTCCAGTTTGGTCAAGCCGATCCGCGCCCCGCTGCCGATGCGCAGTCCGGGCGGAGTCGAACGCTGCTGCCTGTCCGCAGCCGGTTGTTCGTTCAGCGAATCGGACAGCAGTTCGGAAAACGACGCCGTGCGCCGCTTGAAACCGACCGTATCGATGTTGGCCAGGTTATTGGCAGTCGTGTCCAATGCCTGCTGGACGCTGCGCAGTGCCGCGCTCGAGATGTTCAGTGACTGCATCCATTCTACCTCCTATCTTACCCGTTTACCCGGCCAATTTCATTGGCCGCCTTTTCCAGCGTGCCGTCCACTGTGGTAATCACGCGCTGATTGGCTTCATACGCCCGCAGCGCCGTCATCATGTCGGTCATCGTCTGGGCAGGGTCCACGTTGGCTCGCTCCAGCCAGCCCTGCTTCAAACCGAAACGCCCTTCCACCGCCGGATCGGTATATTGGCCCAGCGCTCTCGCCGTCCGGTCATTCTGCAGGGCCTGCACCAGATCCTCCGGCTGTCCGCCGCCTTCCCAGCGGTAGATGTTGGTACCCTCCCGCACGAGCTGCAGCGGATTGGTCACCACTTTCAGGCCAAGCCGCTCACTGCCGCCGGGCAGCATGAGAGCATTGCCCGCCTCGTCCACACGGTACAAGGCGCCGTCGTCACCGATCTTCAGCTGTTGGCCGGCGCTGTTGGCCGGATCGGCCGGATCGTTCACCCGGATGGCCCGGTTCTGGTTATCCAGCACGTAGTAGCCGTCCGACGTGACCAGGTAGCCGTCTGTATTGACGCTCCAGTTGCCGTTGCGCGTGTAGCGGATCTGATCGGGCTGGGCAGCCTGTCCGGGGTTGTCCAGTCTGGCCACGCTAAAAAACAGCCGACGCTCATTTCCGTCCTGGTCCGGCTGCAGGTTGTCCAACAATGCGACATCGTACGGATTGCGCGTCTCCGCAATATCGCCCTGGCGGAAAATCGGCAGCGCCTCCGACATGTAGACGCCGGAATGCAGCCGGCCGATCACGGCAGGCTGACCGCTCATGACGGGCAGTCCTTGAATATTTGGTCCTTCCTGATCGCGGATGCGCGCGATCAACTGTTCCGGAAAGGCGCGCATGACGCCTACGTCCTGCTTGTAGCCCGGTGTGTTGATGTTGGCCAGGTTGTTGGCCAGCACTTCCTGACGCTGCTGCATTGCCAGCATGCCCGCAGCAGCCGTATACAAGCCTCTGATCACGCGGTATTACCTCCCGAAAAACTTCTTTTTCCGATACGTGGGCGCCTTGTCCAGATAGTCCAGCATGATCCCCGTCCCTTTGGCCACGCACATCATCGGATCTTCCGCCACCAGCACAGGCACCTTCAGTTCGTCGGCCAGCAGTTGGTCGATCCCGTGCAGCAGTGCGCCGCCGCCGGTCAGAAAAACGCCCTTATCAATAATATCGGCAGAAAGCTCCGGAGGTGTTCGTTCCAAAACGGATTTGGAGGCTTGTACAATCGCACTAACCGACTCGGCCAGGGCTTCCTGGACTTCGTACGAGCGGATGGTAATCGTCTGCGGTAGCCCGCTCACCATATCCCTGCCGCGAATGTCCATTTCGTCCTGGCGCCCGCCGGAAACCGTTCCGATCTGCATCTTGATGTCCTCGGCCGTACGCTCCCCGATCAGCAGCTTGTATTTGGTTTTTATGTACCGCATAATGGCCAGGTCAAATTTGTCGCCCGCTACTTTGATGGAGGAAGACGTAACAATGTCCCCCATGGACAGGACTGCTACGTCCGTCGTACCTCCGCCGATATCCACCACCATGTTGCCGGAAGGTTGAAAGATGTCCATGCCCGCTCCAACCGCCGCCACTTTCGGCTCTTCCTCGATAAACACCTCGCGTGCCCCGCCGCTGCGCTCAGCCGCTTCGCGGATGGCTTTCTGCTCCACCGAGGTGATGTTGGTCGGACAGCAGATCAAAATGCGCGGGCGAGCAAACATGCTTTTTCCACCGATTTTGGCCAAAAAGTGTTTCAGCATGGCTTCCGTGATCTCAAAGTCCGCGATCACGCCGTCCCGCAAAGGCCGAATCGCCACGATGTTGCCCGGGGTGCGCCCCACCATGCGGCGCGCCTCGTTCCCCACGGCCAGCACTTTATTTGTCTGATTTTCGATTGCTACGACAGACGGTTCATCCAGGACAACGCCCTTGCCTTTCGCAAAAATCAAGACATTGGCCGTGCCCAGGTCAATTCCGATATCTTTGCTAAACATGAAAGTCCTCCCTGTTCCAGTTCATTCCTATCACTTATCATAGGCGGTTGCACGTGAGAGGACAAGGAAATTCTTCCTATCTGGAAGGAAATATTTTCAACGCAACCCGGTACTGCTACACGCTTTCTTCCTGTTCCACCCGGACTTTTTTACTTCTCCGTTTGTATTTGATCTTGGTCGCTTCCCCTCCGCGGAGGTGTCTGATTGCCTTGTGGTACTCCAAAATTTCCTTTACCTGATTCGCCAATTCCGGATTTATCTCAGGCAGCCGCTCTGTCAGGTCTTTGTGCACCGTGCTTTTGGAAACACCGAACTCTTTGGCGATCATGCGAACCGTATTGCGCGTCTCCACAATGTATCGACCGATCTTTATGGTTCGCTCTTTGATGTAGTCGTGCACGCTACTCGCCTCCCTGTATCAACATTGTCTGTTACAATATATGGGGGGGTGCGGACACATATTCTACGTTTCCAAGCCTGACAAGCCGGCACTTCCGCATCTTTTTTCAAGGGCGTGTACACCCGGGCCGCCCGCACGTTATTTTGGCGAAAATGAAAGAAGGCGAAAAAAAGAAACCTGCAGAGACCCGTCCCTGCAGGTTATTTTGCATGTGTTTGTGTTTGCTCCCGGATTGGGCGTTTGCGTCAGCGGTCGACTTACTGATTTTCCGCTTCCGGCTTGACGAGGTGCTGCTCTGGATTGACGGGTTCCCCGTCCACATGCACCTCGAAGTGGAGGTGAACGCCGGCGTCCTTTTCATAGACGTTGCGTCCGGCTTTCCCCAGCACCTGTCCCTGGGTGACCTGGTCGCCCGGTTTTACGGTAACGTTCTCCAGGCTTTGGTAGACCGTGGTCAGCTTGTCGTCGTGCTCAATTTCCACCTTGAAGCCGACAAGCGGGTCGTTTTCCACCTTGGTCACCTTGCCGGCGAACGCAGCGGTGACATCGAAGCTATTGCCGTCGGTCGCCTTCAGGTCTATCCCGGTATGCGGAATAAAGGTGTCCTTGTACGTGACAAGCGCCTTTTGCTGTTCTTCCTTGGACGCCTGTTCGTCAAAGAAGCCCATGCCCTGCTCGTACTTCACGCCTTTGCCGACCGGCCATGCGAGCTGCTGCGGATTGCCCGCCACCGGTACCGCGCCGTCCTTGCCGTTGGATTCATCGGCCGGAATGGCGGTGCCGTCCTGCGGTGTCGAGACTGCTACGCCGCCGTTGTTTGCGGTTTGTCCCGGCTCCGTATCGGTGACGCCACTCTGGTACCACATCACAATAGCGAGAATGATTGCTGCGGTGCCGATGTAGATTGCCGGAAACGCCCACTTCTTGCCCAGGATATTTCTCCAGGAGCTAGCCTTTTTAAATGGAATCGGTTGATTTTGATTTTTTTGATCTTCCATTGTATTCATCACCTCATCCCTCAGTATCGCCAGTTTTTTGGCGGATAAACCTGAGAGTGAGGGAAATCTTGAAAATTTGCGCAAAGCGGCCCGTCTAGCTTTTCAGGACGCTGCCGCAGTCCTCCAGCGAGATGCCCTGGTAAAAGTATTTGACGATCTGCTCCGCGTTTTTTCCCGCTTTGGCCATCCCGTTGGCGCCCCACTGACTCATGCCGACGCCGTGCCCGTACCCTTTGGTCGTGATGTACACTTTGCCGTCTTGCAGTTCCATGGTAAAGGCGGAGGAGTTGAGCCCCAGCCGTTCGCGAAACTCGCGGCCGCTGAATTCCTTGCCGCCGATGCTGATCTTGCCCACGCGATTGCCCGTGGTCCGCTCCACGATCCGATACCAGCTGCCCCCGGAAGCCGCCTCCTGCGCGATGCGCACCCCCAGTTTTTGCTCCAGATCGGCCACGGTCATCACCTGTGTTTTCTCATAGCTGGGCGACTGGATGTCCCAGGGACTGGCGACGCTTTTCAAGTAGGGCACCGGCTTTTCAAAATACTCGCCGGCGTTTTCGGTAAAGCCGTTGCTGGTGGAAAAAAATGTGGCGTCGATCGGTTCCCCCTGATAGGTGAGAACCACTCCCGCCGTCGCCTGCACCGCCTGCCGAATGCGCCCGTTTTTCCAGTCAAACTGCTCCTTCCACAGCTCCCTGCGTTGCTGCTCGTCCAGGTACGCCTGGTGTTTGACCGTATCCAATACGTGCGCCCCTTCCGGAACGTCGCCAAACGCCTTTTCACTCAGCCGTCTGACGATGTAGGTGCGCGCCGCCATGGCCTGCGCCTTGAGCGCCTCGATCTCGAATTCGGCCGGCATTTCCGCCGCGACTACGCCTTCGACATACGTCTCCAGCGGGACGGTCTCCACTGTCTTCTTGTTGGTGCGGTACACCTTGACTTCGATCTTTGGACGGTTTGACGACGGAGTGTGCGGTGCGACGGCTGCCACGTCGGTGCCGCCGTCTGACAGGGGAGAAAACAGTGTCACCAGTGCGGCAGGCATCAACACGAGCAGTATCGGCAAACCGATAAACCAAACGATCAGGTAACGTTTCATGCGACAGCTCCTCCCCGATTTGTGCTGGACAATTTCAGTCTATGTACAAGCAGCAATAGCTAGAACGAGAGAGTCAGAGAGACGGGAAACGTCCTATTTGCCTGCATGGCACAAAAAAAGAGACTTCCCGCACAGGGAAGTCTCTCTTGTCTATTCGTTTTTGCAGTCATTCATTAAGCAAAGTTGGGAGAGAAGCTGACTTTCACTTTCTCGGACGACGCCGCTTCCCGAACTTCCGCTTCCGGGGACACCCGTTCGACGTCGGCGCCCAGTTGGCGCAGCTTTTCCGTAAAGTTGACGTAGCCCCGGTCGATGTGGTGCAGACCCGAGACCTCGGTCTCGCCTTCCGCCACCAGGCCGGCCAGCACCAGAGCTGCTCCAGCCCGCAGGTCGGTGGCCGTGACCTTGCTGCCGGTCAGCTTGACACCGCCTTCTACAATGGCGCTGCGCCCTTCGATCTTGATGTTGGCGTTCATCCGGCGAAATTCTTCGACGTGCATGAAGCGGTTTTCAAACACCGTTTCCGTCACGATGCTGGTGCCTTCCGATACCAGCAGGAGTGCCATCATCTGCGACTGCATGTCTGTCGGGAAGCCGGGATACGGCAAGGTTTTAACGTCAACCGCCTTGATCGGGCCGCTGCGGCGGACGCGAATGCCGTTTTCCTGCTCGTCCACCGTCACTCCCATTTCCCGCAGCTTGGCAGTGACGGATTTCAGGTGATCACAAATTGCGCCTTCGATGAAGACATCGCCGCCGGTAATCGCCGCCGCCACCATGAACGTTCCGGCTTCGATCCGGTCGGGAATGACACAGTGGGTGCAGCCCTTGAGCGATTCCACGCCTTCGATGCGGATCGATCCGGTGCCGGCGCCGCGGATTTTGGCGCCCATGCCGTTGAGGAAGTTGGCCAGATCCACAATCTCCGGCTCTTCCGCGGCATTCTCAATCACGGTCGTTCCCTCGGCCAGGGCCGCGGCCATCATGATGTTTTCCGTAGCGCCCACGCTCGGAATATCCAGGTAGATTTTCGCGCCCTTCAGCCGACCCTCGACACTGGCTTCAATGAAGCCTTGTCCAATTTCGATTTTGGCGCCCATCGCCTCAAAGCCCTTGAGGTGCTGGTCGATCGGACGGGTGCCGATCGCACATCCCCCGGGAAGTGCAACGCGCGCCTTTCCTTGACGGGCGAGCAGCGGCCCCATCACCAGGAAGGACGCACGCATTTTGCGAACCAAATCATAGGAGGCTTCCACACTCGTCAACCGGGAAGCCTGAATCGTCAGCACTTCACGATCATATGTAAGGGAAATTCCCAACGATCTCAAGAGGTCGCATATGGTTCTGACATCGTCCAGAGCGGGTACGTCGTGAAGGACGCATGTGCCCGATTCTGCCAGAATGGATGCTGCAATAATAGGGAGTACGGCATTCTTGGCGCCGGAAACCTTGACCTTCCCGGCCAATGCCTTACCACCGCGGACAATGATTTTATCCAATGTGTACCCCTCCGCGTGCTAATATTCCGCTGTGATTATCGGTGTACCTACGGTAATCCACGTTCCAGATTGGCTGTCTCGATGAGTAGCCACCTGCAGATTCATCTTCGTTTTGTCATTTAACGCGATAAACGGTTTCCATGCCGGTGTATACCCGGAGATGCTGACAACCGTATCGTCCCGCAAACGCTCCAGTTCCATCGCGTGGAGGGCGCGAAAAATCGCCAAAATTTTACCCTCCTGTTGATCAACACTCAGTTTAACACTGTACATTCCGCGAACACAAGTGCTAATTTGCGGAATCATGTCGGCTTTTGTCAGGGCTTTGTCGAAAGAGTCCTGTATCACCCCTATATATTGTAGGGTATCAGGTGAGCCGGTCAGAGACAGCACAAGATATACATCATAGGCCCCCTGCCGAGGGACCCCTGTGACCTGGAACTGTCCTTGAACCCCTTGCCGTTCAAACAGGACTTGGTACACATGGAGATTGGATTTCCGCGTCCGATCGGCTTGTGGTACCGGAATGTCAAGCCGATGTGCCCATGCTTCGGCCAACGCTTTTACTTGCGCGGGACCAGATGCCTGGCCCAATTCGGCGCGCATTCGCACCTGGATTGATACACCTTTTGCTCCGGAGCCTTCCACTGCGGCGAGCAGCTGCGCCGCTACCGGTCGTTCCAGCTTTGCCTCTGCGGGCATCCGCCAAACCGTCACCGCCGCAGCCAACAGCAGCAGAAGCCACCACCCCGACCATTTCCCCATCGTCTTCCTCTCCCTTTTCACGCGCTTCTCTTTGTACTTTTTAGTTTGCACGGAAAATTGGAGGGATATACCAGTTGCGCATGGAGAGACTTCATCCGCTAGCCGCGATGCGTAACCAGATCGCCTGCGTGTGGATGCGGTCAGGAGAATACTTGTCCAATTATCAGCGACCAGCTCAGATAGTCAAGGAAAAAGCGGGCCACTTCGTATCCGATGACGAGCGACAGCAGGATCTGCAGCAGCTTGGCCTGCGCGCCGTCCGGTTTTTTCAGAAACAGATCGAAGCGTATGGCCTGCAGCGCCCACCAGCTCAAAGCGATGAAAAACACAGTCAAAATGATGCTGACAACTCCGTAAATTTCTTGCTGCATGGTGTTTCCTCCTTCTCCTGTATCGGCAAACCCGCCTTGTTCCATAAGTACAGAATGTGCAAAAAAAGGGGCGGCCTGTCGTGACAGCCGTCCCCTTTATTGTACCTGATGTTTGCCCGTCCTTCACTGAAACTCTGGCGGCAGCATGTCGCCAAAGTTAAACGACGGATTGAACTGGGCCTGCAGATAGTCGGTGGCGACACCCGGAAGCGCACCGAAGAATACGGTGGCAACGGCGAGGACCAGGACGAGGGCGCCGATGCTCTTTGGCACCGCCAGCGGCGCTTCGGTCGTGCCTGACCGCATGTACATCTGCCGAATGATCCCGAAATAGTAGTAGTAGGATACCACACTGGTCGCAATCATGATTGCTGCCAGCCAGTAGTTTTCCTGCGCGATGGCGCCCATGAACAGGTAGAACTTGCCGAAGAACCCGGCAGTAATCGGAATCCCTGCCAGCGACAGCAGGAAGATGCTCATCGCCACCGCAAGCAGCGGCGAGCGGTGGTACAACCCGGCGAATGCCTTCAATTCTTCGGTCTGCTGGTCGCGCGTGACGACCATGATCACGGCAAACGCGCCGAACGTGACGAGCAGGTAGGCAAACAGGTAAAACACAATTTCACTAAAGAACAGGGTCGTCGGCGGAACAAACGGCACCAGCAGGTACCCCGCCTGAGCGATTCCGGAGTAAGCCATCATCCGCTTGACGTTGGTCTGGCGCAGCGCCATGGTGTTCCCGATAATCATCGACGCTGCCGCCATCACGGCCAGATAGAGGCTGCCCTCCTGGAAAAAGAACCGGCCTTCCTCACCAGGAACCTGGAAGAACGCGATCATCAACAGGCGGAACACCAGCGCGAACCCAGCCGCCTTGGAGACGACCGCCAAAAAGGCAGTGACCGGCGTTGGCGCTCCTTGGTAGACATCCGGTGCCCACATGTGGTTGGGCGCAGCGGAAATTTTAAAGGCCAGCCCCACCGCGAGAAAAGCAAACGCGGCGTAGATGAGGAACTGGTAACCTGCCAAGGACGCGTGAACCAGACGGGAGGAAATCTCGTAAATGTTGGTGGTTCCCGTCAAACCGTACAGGTACGACATCCCGAACAGCGTGACTGCACTGGCGATGCCGCCGGACACGACGTACTTGAATGCTGATTCGTTGGAATGCAGCGACGTTTTGCGCAGTCCGACCAGCACGTACGAGGAGAGCGACAGCAGTTCCAGCCCGACAAACAGCGTGATCAGGTCGGCCGACGACGCCATCACCATCGCACCGAGCAGGCCGGTCAGCAGCAGGTAGTAGTATTCGCCGCTGTGCTTCACTTCCCCCTGCTTCATGTAGGGAATCGACAGCAGCAGGGTAAAGGCTGCCCCCGCCAAAAACAGCAGCTTGAACGCATTGCCGTAGTCGTCAATCCTGAGCATGTCTGCCATGTAGCTGTAGGGTTTGTCAAGCGTGTTCAGATTGACGAAGACAAACACGCCGGCCAGCACGACGCCGACCAGGGTCAGCCAGCCTGTCACCGTTTTGCTCAACCGTTTTCCGGCAAACACATCCAACAGGGTCAGGACGGTGGCAAAGCCGAGAATGATCCATTCGGGCAGAAGGTAGCTCCAGTCATACGAGAAGATAGTGTTTACGTCCATGGATTACCCTCCTATCCCCGTCACGATGGGTACGAGCGTTTTCAGAGTCTGCTGCATCGGATTGCCGAGCACGGCGGGATAGACCCCGATCAGGATGATGAAGCCGAGCAGCACCACCATCGGCACCACTTCCATCGGCTGAGCGTCGGCCAACCCCTTCAACCGCTCCGGCGTTGGGCCAAACGTCGTGCGCAGGATCGCCCGCAGCAGGTAGGCGGCCGTCAACACGATGCCCAGCGTGCCGATTGCGGCGTGAACCGGCATGTCGCCGAACAAACCCAGGAAGGCGAAGAATTCGCTGATGAAGCCGGACATGCCCGGCAGTCCCAGGGAGGCCATCCCCGCCGCCAGCAGGATGCCGCTCACAAACGGCATCGATTTGGCCAGGCCGCCCAGTTCGCTGATCATCGACGTTTGCGTCCGTTCCCAGATCACGCCGATCAGGAAAAACAGCAGCGCAGAGATGAAGCCGTGAGAGACTACCTGGAACATCGCTCCCTGAAACCCGATCGTGTTCATCGCGGCAAATCCCAGCAAGACGATGCCCATGTGGCTGATACTGGAGTAGGCCAGCACCATTTTCAAGTCCTTTTGGACAAAGGCGAGCACGGCTCCGTACAAAATGTTGATCAGCCCCAGCACCGCCATCCACCCGGCAAACTGATACGCCTGTTCGGGGAAAAAGCCGATGCCCATGCGCAACAGCCCGTATGCCCCCATTTTCAGCAGAATACCGGAGTGGATCATCACAATCGCCGGCGGCGCCTGCACGTGCACCTTCAACATCCAGGTGTGGAACGGAAACACAGGCAGTTTGACCGCAAACGCGATGAACAAGGCGAGAAACAGGCCGAAGCGGAACGCCGGCGTCATCGCAGCGGCAGCCGGATGGTCGGCCGCTGCCAAAATCGTCGCGATCTTCTCCATGTTCAACGTTTGCAGGAAGACAAACAGCACGATGAAGGCGATCAGCATGACCGCAGAGCCGATCCCGTTGTACAGCAAAAACTTGTTGGCCGCCCGTTCGCGTTCTCCGTAGCCCCAGATGCCGATCAGGAAAAAGGTCGGCACCAGCGTCAGTTCAAAGAAGATAAAGAACAGAAACAGGTTTTGCGAGGCGAATACGCCCAGCATGCCGATCAGCAGCAGGTGAAACAGGATGAAGTATTCCTTCAGCCGTTTTTTGATCTGCCAGGAGGCGACAGCAGCAAGCGTGCCGACAATCGCCGTGAGAACGATCAGCGGCATGGAGACGCCGTCCACTCCCAGCTCATAGTCCAGGTCAAACGTGAACATTTCCCCCCCTTGGGCAAACCCGATCGGGATGGAAATCCACTTGACGCTTTCGACAAATTGCGGCTCCGCCGTCTCGTAGTTGAAGGCGGCGAACAACATCAGGGACAGCGCCAGCGGCAGCAGCGTGCCCAGCACCCCAATCTGTTTGATCACACCGCCCTGATGACGCGGGACGAACGCCAGGATCAGGATGGCCAGCAGCGGCGAAAAGACGATCAAACTCAGCAGGATACTATTGACCAAAGAATCCACCTCCCTGCGCCGTCAGGCTGATCGCGACAACCAACAGCAGCAATCCGAACAGCACCACGGCCCCGTACGACTGCACCTGGCCGTTTTGTGCCCGGGCATGCAGCGAGCCGATGCCTCTGGTGATGCTCGCGGTCAGGGCCACAAGACCGTCCACCACGTACCGGTCGAACAAATCAAGCAGCAGTCCGAGCCAGTTGAGCGGACGGACAATGACGTGGTGATACAGTTCGTCAATAAAGTATTTGCGGTAGGACAATTGATACAGCCACGGCATCGTTTCCGGGATGGCGTCCGCCGGAATGTAGCGCTTGCCGTACATCAGATAGGCCAGCACAATGCCCAAAAGCGAGACCAACAGCGCCACGACCTGCAGCCAGGCGGCGGCGTGGCCCGTTCCCTCGCCGAATGCGGCGGTAATGACCTCGCCCGTTTCACCGGACAGCAACCATTCCGTCAGATACGGGGCGTACGGCGTATTGACAAAGCCGGCCCCGATCGCCAGCACGGCCAGGATCAGCAGCGGACCGGTCATGACCCCCGGCGATTCGTGGCCGTCATGTCTGCCCCGCGGCTCCCCGGCAAACGTCAGGAAGAACAGCCGGAACATGTAAAACGCAGTGAAGAACGCGGCGATGATCGCCAGCCACAAGAGATCAAAGCGGTGCGCCTCGTACACGGCACTGAGAATCGCCTCTTTGGACCAGAAGCCGGCAAACGGGAAAATCCCCGCAATCGCCAGACAGCCGATCAAGAACGTCAGCGCGGTTACCGGCATCTTTTTCCACAGGCCGCCCATCTCAAACACGTCCTGCGTATGTACCGCGTGGATAACACTGCCGGCCGCGAGGAACAGCAGCGCCTTGAAAAACGCGTGCGTCATCAGGTGGAACGTCCCCGCCACATAGCCGGCCGCTCCGGCCACTCCGAGCGCCAGCATCATGTAGCCCAACTGGCTGACCGTCGAGTAGGCGAGCACACGTTTGATGTCGCGCTGCGTCAGGCCGATGGACGCGGCAAAAATGGCCGTAAACCCACCGACGTAGGCCACCACATTAAGTGCGATATCAGACGCGACAAACAGCGGATACGTGACCGCCACCAGGTACACGCCGGCCGCCACCATCGTCGCTGCGTGAATCAGGGCGGACACCGGCGTCGGCCCTTCCATCGCGTCCGGCAGCCAGGTGTGCAGCGGGAACTGGCCGGATTTGCCGACTGCGCCGACGAAGATCAGGATCGCCGCCAGCGTAATCATCCACGGCTCCAGTTTGCCGAGCGCGATGCTGTCAAAAATTTGCGCGAACTCAAAACTGCCGGTCCACCAGAACAGGAGGCAGATGCCGATGAACAAGCCCAGGTCGCCGATCCGCGTGACGATAAACGCCTTTTTCGCAGCCGCCTTGGCCTCCGGCTTGAAGTAGTAGTAGCCCACCAACAGGAACGAGCAGACCCCTACCAGTTCCCAGAAGATGTAGACCTGCAAGAGGTTTGGCGAGATCACCAGACCCAGCATGGAAAAGGTGAACAAGGCCAGGTATTGGTAAAACACGGGGAAGCGCTCGTCTCCGTGCATGTATCCCTTGGAGTAGATTTGCACGAGCAGGCTGACCAGCGTGACAATCACCAGCATCATGGCATTCAGTTGGTTCACTTCAAAGCCCATGGTGATGACGATGTCGCCCACCTGCAGCCAGTCGAGGGAGAACGCGTAATCGGACGCTCCCTCCTGAAACCTCTGCCAAAACGTCAGCGCCGCCAACCCAAACGACACGGCAGTCAACAGGATACCGACGGCGGCAGCTCCTTCTTTCAACTGACGGCCAAACGAGACGATCACGATGAAAGCAAGAAGCGGAAACAGAGGAATCAGCCACGCGTATTGCATCAGGGTATCCATCTTTGTCCTCCTTTTCGTCTAGCGTTTCATCGAATCCATCTCATCCACGTTGACGGTCACTTTGTTGCGGTACAGCGCGATGAGGATTGCCAGTCCCACCGCCACTTCGGCTGCCGCCACCGTCATCGTGAACAGGGTGAAAATCTGCCCCGTCACGGCCGGGAACAGCCCGTACTTGGCGAACGCCACGAGGTTGATGTTGACCGCATTCAGCATCAGTTCGATGGACAGCAGGACAACCACCGCGTTTCGCTTGGTCAGTGCCCCGTACAGTCCGACGCAAAACAAAATCAGGGCCACCAGCAAATAGGAGGTAATGTTTACACTCATTCGCTGTCCCCCTCCTTTTTCGCCATGATGATCGCGCCCACCAGCGCCACCAGCAGCAGAACGGATGCCAGTTCAAACGGAATGACATACTTCGTGAAAATCTCCACGCCAAGCTGCTTGACGCTGACTGCCTGCGCGGCCCCCTCCGGCGGCGCCGTCCATGTGGTCTTTTGGATGCCCCAGAACATCAGGCCGAACAGGCCAGCGACAAACACCAGGCTGAAGATGTTCTTCCAGGATCGTCCCGTCCCTTCGTCGGAAGCGTCGTGCTTGGTGAGCATGATCCCGAACAGCATCAGGATGGATATGGCGCCCGAGTATACCAGCACCTGGGCCACGCCAATGAACTCGGCGTCCAGCAGTATGAACAAGCCAGCGATGCTGATAAACGTGATCCCGAGCGAAATGACCATGTGCACCACCCGGGTGAAGCTGATCATGAAGACCGCGCCGCCGATCGTCAGAAGGGAGAGGATGAAAAAGGCCAGAAATTCGCCGGTCATGACTAATTCTCCTCCCTGACGTTGGTATTGTTGTCGTCCAGCCACTTCAGGTCCTTGTACAACTCGTCCCGGCTGTACACGGCCAACTCGAAGTTGTTGGTCATCACGATCGCTTCCGTTGGGCACACCTCCGTACAGAGGTCGCACAGGATGCAGATTTCAAAGTTAATGTCGTAGGTGTCAATGATTTTCCCCTTTTTCTCCGGATCGGGATGAGGCTTGCCCGTCAATTGGATGCACTGCGTCGGGCAGATGCGCGCGCACTGGTTGCAGACGATGCATCGTTCCGGCGAGAAGTGCTGAATGCCGCGAAACCGGGGCGGCATCGGAAAAGGCACGTCCGGGTAGAAATGGGTCACTTTTTTCTCGGTCAGCTTTTTAAATGTATACCCCAGGCCTTTGGCCAGTCCTAGCATGTGTGTCACCCCTCTGGTCAAGATCGTGATACGGCTCGGCGTCTAGGAGATCATGCCGTTCTGGAAGGAAATCACCACGGCGGTCAGCAGGATGTTCAAGAGCGCCAGCGGCAGAAGTACTTTCCAGGCAAACGACATCAACTGGTCGACGCGCAGACGGGGGAACGTCGCACGTACCCAGAACTGGAAAAAGACGTAGAGCAAGAATTTGAGAACAAACCAGACAATACCTGGAATGAAGGAAAGGCTGGGATGGATCGGCAGCCAGCCGCCCAAAAACAGGATGGTCACCAGGGCGCCCATGCCGAACATGTAGACGTATTCCGCCAGCATGAACATGGCAAAGCGGAACCCGGAGTACTCTACGTGGTAGCCGGCCACCAGTTCCGATTCGGCCTCCGGCAGGTCGAACGGCGTGCGGTTCAGCTCCGCCTGTGCCGCCACGATGAAGACGGCAAAGCCGAGAAACTGCGGCACGATATTCCACACATCCTGCTGCGCCAATACAATCTCCCGCAGGTTCATGCTGCCGGTCATCAGCACGACCCCGACCACAGACATGACCAGCGGCACTTCGTAGCTGATCATCTGCGCGGCGGAGCGCAATCCGCCGATCAGCGAATACTTGTTGTTGGAAGCCCAGCCAGCCGTAATCACGCCCAGAACGGTGATGCCGGACAAGGCGATGTAATAGAGCAGGCCAATGCCCAGATCGGCAAAGCGAATGCTGTCCGTAAACGGCATGACGGCCAGGACGCCAAACGCGGGCGCATACGCCAGAATGGGGGCCAGCGTAAACAGTGCCTTGTCGGCATGCTGCGGCCTCGTATCTTCCTTCAGCAGCAGCTTCGCCACGTCCGCCACCGTCTGCAACAGACCGAGAGGACCGACGCGGTTGGGACCAATCCGCAGCTGCATCCAGCCGATCACCTTGCGTTCAAAATAGATCGCGTAGGTGACGAAAAACAGCACGACGAGCAGCAGTGCCACCGCCGCCAGAGCAAACCAGAGTGTGGTGCTCCATGAGGGCGTTTGTTGCAACAAATCGCTCATCAGCAGTCAACCTCCCCGAGCACAATGTCGATGCTGCCCAGGACGGCCACCATGTTGGCGATGTTTTCGCCCTCCAACAGTTTGGGCAGGATCTGCAGATTGTGGAACGACGGGCGGCGGAACTTCACGCGCCACGGCTTATCCTTGCCGTTGCTGGCGATGTAGCAGCCAATCTCCCCGCGCGGCGCCTCGATCCGCACGAACGCCTCGCCTGCTGGCGGACGAATGACGCGAGGCACTTTGCCCATGATTTCTCCCTCGCTGGGAAATTGATCGAGCGCCTGCTCAAGAATGCGCAACGACTGTTCGATCTCCGCCACCCGCAAATGGTAACGCGCCAGGCAGTCGCCTTCGGTAGCCGTCGGCACGTCAAACTCGAAACGGTCGTAAATGCAGTACGGCTCGTCTTTGCGCAAATCCCACTTCACCCCGGTGGACCGCAGCATTACGCCGGAGAGCGAGTAATCCAGCGCAGTCTTCTGATCAAACTTGCCGATCCCCCGCAGCCGGTTGATGAATATTTCGTTGCCGGTCACCAGTCTGTGGTAGTTGTTCAATTCCTTTTTCATGTATTGGACGAACTCTTTTACCTTGTCGATCCAGCCTGGCGGCGCATCCCACTTCACGCCGCCGACGCGCATGTAGTTGAATGTCATACGCGCTCCGCACAGCTCATTGAACAAATCCAGGATGCTTTCCCGGTCGCGGAAGGCGTACAGGAACGGTCCCATCGCCCCGAGGTCCAACAGGTACGTCCCCCACCATACCAGGTGGCTGGCCACGCGGTTCAGTTCCATTGCGATCAGCCGCAGGAATTGCGCCCTCTCCGGCACTTCCACGCCCATCATCGTCTCGACGGCGTGGCAAAAGACGTAGTTGTTGGTCATGGCAGCGACGTAATCCATCCGGTCAGTATAGGGAATGATCTGCGTGTACGTCAGGTTTTCCGCCAGCTTTTCCGTCCCCCGGTGGAGATAACCTATCACGGGAGTTGCTTCCTTGATGGTCTCCCCGTCAATTTTGACGACCAGACGCAATACACCGTGGGTACTGGGGTGCTGCGGTCCGACGTTGAGGAGCATTTCTTCCGTCCGGATACCCGACTCAGGAGATGTCGTGGCATTCGTCAATAGGATGTCGCGGTTCATCTGCTACACCTCCTCGTCGTACTGCACGTAATCTTTTCTCAGCGGATAGCCGATCCACTCGTCCGGCAGCAAAATTCGACGCAATTCGGTATGTCCCGGGAAATAAATACCCAACAAGTCGAATGTTTCCCGTTCACACCAATCGGCACCGCGCCAAATGTCCATAACCGACGAGACACTGGGTTGTTCGCGGTTGGTTTTGACCTTTACCGCCAGGCTCTGCCGATTTTTGTAGGAATAGAAATGATAGTAGACTTCCATGCGGTCTTCGTAATCGACGCCGTGCAAATCGGACAGGTAGTCGAACGCCAGCGCCTCGTCTTCTTTCAGAAACCGGGCCACATCATGCCAGCGCTCATTTTTCACCACCAGCGTCGGAACGTCTTTGGACAGCTCGTTGATATAGGCTGCTTCCAGCACATCCGCACCAAACGCTTCGGAAATACGGGTCACGTATTTGTCCAAATACGGCTGATTGGGAGATGGCTGTTTGGGCGCTTCGGCTGCCTCGTCAGCTCCTGCTGCCCCGCCGGCCTTTGCCTTGGCCGCCGCTGCCGCTTTTGCCTTCGCGTCGGCGTCTCCGCCCGACTCTGCTCCGCCAGCTTCCGCTGCTTCTCGCGCGGCCTTTGCCTTCGCCGCCGCGGCAGCTGCTGCCGCTGCTTTAGCCTTGGCCGCCGCTGCCGCTTTTGCCTTCGCGTCGGCGTCTCCGCCCGACTCTGCTCCGCCAGCTTCCGCTGCTTCTCGCGCGGCCTTTGCCTTCGCCGCCGCGGCAGCTGCTGCCGCTGCTTTTGCTTTCGCCTTCTCTTCCGGTGTCATTTCCGAAACAGGCTTGGCCGCAGTTGGCTGGACTTCAGACGTGTCGCCGCCTGCAGCCTGTGCATTCGAAGGGGATGCCGCAGATTGCTCTGTCCCTTTCGCCTGCTGTTCTTTCGCTTTACGCAACGCCTCAGCCTTGGCCCGGGCCTCTGCCGCAGCCTTCGCCTTTTCTTCCGGCGTCGGTTTGCGCTTTTCGTCGCTCATTGGCTGGTCACCCGCTTTCCGGTCTTCGCCTCGTAGCGAATTTTCTCCTGCAGCTTGTTTATGCCGTAAATCAATGCTGCCGGGTTGGGAGGACAGCCCGGAATGTAGACATCGACGGGCACAATCTGGTCTACACCTTTCACCACGCTGTACGACCTCACGTACGGCCCGCCGGCCGTGGCACAGGAGCCCATGGCGATGACCCATTTGGGTTCCGGCATTTGGTCGTACAATCTGCGCAAGAGCGGCGCCATTTTTTTCGTGACCGTGCCAGCCACGATCATCACGTCGGATTGCCGCGGGGAGGCACGGAAAATGACGCCAAAGCGGTCAAGGTCGAATCGGGAGCCGCCGGTACCCATCATCTCGATGGCACAGCAGGCCAACCCGAACGTCAGCGGCCAGAGGGAATTGCTCCTCACCCACCCCTTGAGCGTTTCCAGCGTCGTAAACATGACGTTGCGATTCAGTTCTTCCTGCAGTTCAGGCGCGATGCTCGTGAGATCTAGTTCCATTCCAGCACCTTCTTTCTCCAAGCGTAGATCAAACCAACCACCAGCAACGTGATAAAAATCACCATCTCTATCAGGGCAAACAGGCCCAACTGGTTATAGGCGACCGCCCATGGATAGAGAAAGAGGGTTTCTACATCAAAAATGACAAACAGCAGGGCGAAAATGTAGTACTTGACGTTGAAGCGCACCCAACTGTCCCCCACAGGAATGTTACCGCTTTCATAGGTGGTTTGCTTTTCCGGCGTCGGCTTCCTGGGACGCAGCAGTGGTCCGATGATGCTCACGGTTGCCACCGGCAGCAGTATCCCAAGGATCAGGAAAATCGCCACAATCACGTAATTGTTGGTGTAAACCTCACTCACCGACGTTCCCTCCGCTCTGTGAAAAATATGAAAAATTTTGAACGCAATCCCGATACAATTGACACTGGTATTTTTTCGTGCATCATGCGGCCCCAGGACAAGCTGCTGATCCAACCTGACACTGTTAGAAAAAAATACCTACATCATTATAGCAAATCGCCAAACGAGTGTCTAACCAAAGCCCCCTCCTCTGACAATAAAAGGAAAAACTTAGAGAAAAGTCCCTAAGTTTTTCCAATTACAAATATCCTTTATTATTGAACATTCGCGGAGAACTCTTGTCCGAGGAAATCCTCGTAAATGCGCTCCCATACAACCGTAAAGGTCATCGGTTGGTCATCCGGAATCTCAAACATGTTTTCAATCGGCTCTTCCATATACGGCGTCAGCTTGATCAGCACTTCGTTCAGCATCGCATCGTTGGTGTTCAGCATCTCTTTCAGTTCAGCCTTGGTGTAGGTAAAGGTGTTTTCCTCGTGCTCATGCAGTTTCAACACCAAACGGCTGAAGATCGGATGAACCAATACCTCCAGCTTGATGTGGGTCAGGGCAAATTTCTCCGCATCGGTCAGTTGGAACAGATCGACCGTGTCCGGGAACGGATGTACGGGGATGTCCCACACGTCGCCCTTGTCCAGTACCAGCCCCCACTTGGTCAGCAGTTCGATGGCCTCATCCCGGGAGGTCGGGTACTGATAACCGGAGCGCTCCAGGAACTCCTTGTGTTTCTCCACGTGCTCCACATAGGCATTGTAGTCCTGTTCCGACTTGAATTTTTCCTTATTCAGTGTGGAAAACACATGCTGCAATCCTTTGAAGCTGTCCAATTGCTGCTTCATTTCTTCCTTGCTTTCGCATTTGGTTACCACGTAGCACAACGCCTGAAACAGGACGTTCATGTCATGAGACAACACGTTGTACCAGCCGTTAGCCGTATATCCGCTGGGAATGACTACACCTTGCTGGTTATTGCGAATATCGCGAATCGTTTGCATGACTTACACTCTCCTTCTTTCCGATCGCCGGTGCCGTCCAGCCCCCTTCGCTGTTATAGGGCACACGGCACGCCTCGGCACAGAGCATTAGGTTTATTATAACGGAAACAGCAGGTCAGTACCAACTGGAAAAAAATCGTCCCGCTACAGGAAAAATCCCCGCAACCGGGTGGCGCGGGGATATTTGCTTACAGATTGTTGGTCACATCGAGACGAGCCATGGCGCGCTGCAGGGCGCGTTCGGCACGGCGAATGTCGAGGTCCGGATGCTTGTCAATCAAACGCTTTTCGGCGCGTTCTTTTGCCGCCTTGGCGCGTTCCACGTCAATGTCCTCCGGAAGTTCTGCCGTCTCGGCCAGAATCGTCACCTTGTCGCCGCGAACTTCCATGAACCCGCCGCTTACGGCCATGCGAATCTCTTTCTCGCCTTCCGTCTTGATCCGAACAGGCGCTATTTTCAGCGGGGTTACCAGCGGCATGTGGTTCGGCAAAATACCGAGATCCCCCTGCACGCCTCGGGCAATGACCATGCTGGCTTCGCCGCTGTAGACAACCCGTTCAGGAGTTACGACTTCCACTGTCATCTTGCTCACTTACTGGTCTCCCCTTTCCAGGGTGTCTTACGCCATGGTCTTCGCTTTCTCAACCGCTTCCTCAATCGTACCTACGTAGAGGAATGCCGCCTCAGGCAGATCGTCGTGCTTGCCTTCCAGGATTTCTTTGAAGCTGCGGACCGTTTCCTTGAGCGGGACGTATTTGCCCGGGAAGCCGGTAAACTGCTCGGCCACGTGGAACGGTTGGGACAGGAAGCGCTGAATGCGGCGTGCACGAGCTACGATCAGCTTGTCTTCGTCGCTCAGCTCGTCCATACCCAGGATCGCGATGATGTCCTGGAGCTCTTTGTAGCGCTGCAGGATTTTTTGCACGCCACGCGCCACTTCGTAGTGCTCTTGTCCGACGATGTCCGGGGACAGCGCACGGGATGTGGATGCGAGCGGGTCAACCGCAGGGAAGATACCCAGCTCGGCGATAGAACGCTCCAGGTTGGTGGTAGCGTCCAAGTGTGCGAAGGTCGTAGCCGGAGCCGGGTCGGTGTAGTCGTCCGCCGGTACGTAGATCGCTTGGATGGACGTTACGGAACCTTTTTTCGTAGAGGTAATGCGCTCTTGCAGCTGACCCATCTCGGTTGCCAGCGTCGGCTGATAACCTACCGCAGACGGCATGCGTCCCAGCAGCGCGGATACCTCGGAACCCGCTTGGGTAAAGCGGAAGATGTTGTCGATGAACAAGAGTACGTCGCGGCCCTCTTCGTCACGGAAGTACTCCGCCATGGTCAGACCGGTCAGCGCCACGCGCAGACGCGCACCCGGCGGTTCGTTCATCTGACCGAACACCATCGCGGTTTTCGGCAGAACGCCTGCGTCTTTCATCTCGTGATACAGGTCGTTACCTTCACGCGTGCGCTCGCCTACGCCGGCGAATACGGAGATACCGCCGTGCTCTTGTGCGATGTTGTTGATCAGCTCTTGGATGGTAACGGTTTTTCCTACGCCCGCACCGCCGAACAGACCGATTTTACCACCCTTGATGTACGGCGCGAGCAGGTCGATTACCTTAATACCGGTTTCGAGAATTTCTACGGTCGTTGCTTGTTCTACAAACTCCGGCGCTTTGCGGTGGATCGGGTCGCGGCGCTCCACTTCGCCCAGTTCCTTCAGGTCGATCGGTTCACCCAGCACGTTGAATACACGGCCCAGGGTTACCTGACCAACCGGTACGGAGATCGGAGCACCTGTGTCAATCGCTTCCATGCCGCGCACCAGACCGTCGGTGGATGCCATCGCAACGGTACGTACGCGATTGTCGCCCAGGTGAACCGCAACCTCAACGGTCAAATCAATGTCGCGCTCCCCCGCGTTTTGCGCTTTATGTTGAATCTTGATCGCATTGTAAATGGCAGGCAGGTGTCCGCGTTCAAACTCGATGTCTACAACGGGACCCATTACCTGAACCACGCGTCCTTTCGCCATCTTACTTCTTCCCTCCTGTGAAACTGATTTGGGCGTTTACCTAGCCATTACGCTTGCGCATTCGCACCTGCGACAATTTCGGAGATCTCTTGGGTAATGGCTGCCTGACGGGCACGGTTGTACTCCAGTGTCAGCTTGTCGATCATGGCGGTTGCATTGTCCGTTGCGTTGCCCATCGCGGTCATGCGGGCTCCTTCCTCAGACGCCTTTGCATCCAGGAGCGCGCTGTACACGAGCGTTTCTGCATATTTCGGCAGCAGCACCGACAGCACTTCTTCAGCGGACGGTTCGTATTCGTAGTTCATCTGGCGCTGTTCACCGCTCTCCACAGCGTTCAGCGGGAGCAGACGGGTAATCGTCGGCACCTGCGAAATGGCACTGCGGAATTCATTGTAGCAAAGGTACAGCTCGTCGATTTTTTCGTCGGCAAACATCTGAACCGCCGCGCTGGCGATTTTCTTGATGTCGGCAAACGTCGGGTTGCCGGGCAGTCCCACGACCTCATCAATAATCGGGTAGTTGCGCTTGCGGAAAAAATCGCGCCCTTTGCGCCCCAGCACAAAGATGGCGTATTCGTCCTGCGACTTGTGCTTCTCCTTGATGGCCTGGAGCACTTTCCGAATGACGTTTCCGTTATAGCCGCCAGCCATGCCGCGGTCCGAGGTGATGACGATGTACCCGGTCTTTTTCACCGGCCGGGATTCCAGCATCGGATGTTTTACCGCAGTCGTGCCGCTCGCGATGCTGGCAATAACCTCCCGGATCTTGTGAGCATACGGACGTGCCGCTTCCGCTCTCTCCTGGGCGCGGCGAAGTCTCGCTGCCGCCATCATCTTCATCGCCTTGGTGATTTGGCGCGTATTCTTAAAGCTCTTGATACGGCTTCGAATTTCGCGAATTCCTTTAGCCACTCTCTTTTCACCACCTTGGGGGTGCATGCCGAACCGCAGTCGGCCGGCATGCAACAGATGTCAATCTATATCCGCTTAGCGGCTAACCGAAAAGCCTTTTTTGAACTCTTCGATCGCTGCGTTCAGGTCTTTTTCATCCGGAAGCTCTTTGGTCGTGCGAATGTGTTCGAGCAGTTGCGGCTTGTTGGAATCGAGGTAGGAGAGGAATTCCTTCTCGAAACGGCGCACATCCTCTACCGGAATATCGTCGAGATAGCCTTTGGTTGCGGCGTAGATGATGGCAACCTGCTTCTCCACCGGCATCGGATCGAATTGGTTTTGCTTCATGACTTCCATCAGGCGCTGACCGCGGGTCAGACGGGCTTGCGTCGCCTTGTCCAGGTCGGAACCGAACTGCGCAAACGCTGCCAGCTCGCGGTATTGGGCCAGCTCCAGCTTGAGCGGACCGGCAACTTTTTTCATTGCCTTGATTTGCGCCGCACCACCTACGCGGGATACGGAAAGACCCGTGTTAACCGCAGGGCGTTGACCGGAGTTGAACAGGTCGGTCTCCAGGAAGATCTGACCGTCGGTGATGGAGATTACGTTGGTCGGAATGTACGCGGAAATGTCACCCGCTTGCGTTTCGATGAACGGCAGTGCAGTCAGGGAACCGGCACCCATTTCGTCGGAGAGCTTCGCAGCACGCTCCAGCAGACGGGAGTGCAGGTAGAAGACGTCACCCGGATACGCTTCGCGGCCCGGAGGACGACGGAGCAGGAGGGACATTTCGCGGTATGCCGCTGCTTGCTTGGACAGGTCGTCGTACACGCAGAGGACGTGCTGTCCTTTGTACATGAAGTATTCACCCATGGACACGCCTGCGTACGGAGCCAGGAACAGGAGCGGAGCCGGGTCGGACGCCGTCGCGGACACCACGATGGTGTACTCCAGGGCACCGTGCTTGCGCAGGGTTTCCACGATGTTGGCAACGGTCGATTGCTTTTGGCCGATTGCCACGTAGATACAAATCATGTTTTGGCCTTTTTGGTTGATGATGGTGTCCAGCGCCACAGCCGTTTTACCGGTTTGACGGTCACCGATGATCAGCTCGCGCTGACCGCGACCGATCGGAATCATCGCGTCGATTGCCTTGATACCGGTTTGCAGCGGCTCGTGAACGGATTTACGCGCCATAACACCAGGAGCCGGGCTTTCAACCGGACGGAATTCCGTCGTGTTGATCGGGCCCAGTCCGTCGAGCGGTTGACCGAGCGGGTTTACCACACGGCCGAGCAGCGCTTCGCCCACCGGCACCTCCATGATGCGGCCGGTGCGTTTTACCGTGTCGCCTTCTTTAATGTCGCGGAACGGACCGAGAATAACGACACCCACGTTGTCTTCTTCCAAGTTGAGTACCATACCCATGACGCCGTTTTGGAACTCGAGCAGTTCCCCCGCCATGGCTTTTTCCAAACCGTGAACGCGAGCGATACCGTCACCGATCTGAATGACCGTGCCTACGTCCACAACTTCGATTTCAGATGTAAAATTAGCAATCCGCTCTTTGATGAGGGAGCTAATTTCTTCTGGTCTGATTGCACTCACTATATATTCACCCCATTCATCCAAACGATCTTATTGCTGATGCGCGAAGTGTTCCAGTTTTGTCTTGATGCTGCCGTCGTACAGACGGTCGCCGATCTTGATGACGATGCCGCCCAGAATGGACGGGTCCACGACGGTTTGCACGCGCAGCTTCTTGTTCAGCTTTTGTCCGAGCTTTTCCGCCAGCTCCGCCTGTTCTTCGTCACTGAGCGGCTTGGCACTGGTCACGGTCGCTTCGGCGATGCCGCGGGCTTCGTTGGCCATCCGCACAAAGGAGCGGTAGACCTCCAACAGTTGTCCCTCGCGTCCGTTGTCGATCAGGACATTGAGGAAGTTGTGCGTTTCTTCGCTCACATGGCGTTTGAACAGGTCGTCGGCCAGGGATTTTTTCGCCGCACGCGCGATGTGCGGGTGGAGCAGAATCTTGCTCAGATCGGCGTTCTGTTCAATCGCTTCCACGACCGCTTTCAGATCCGCTTCAATCTGGTCGAGCTTCCCACGCTCGCTGGCTACTTCAAACAACGCGCGAGCGTAGCGCTTGCTTACCGCGCCGCTCATAGGCGATCTCCCACTTGAGCGAGGAATTTGTCAATCGTCGCTTTTTGCGTCGCTTCATCCAGTTCTTTCTCAATGATCTTGGATGCGAGCAGTACGGACAGACCGGTCATTTGGTCGCGCAGTTCTGCCTTCGCTTTCTCCACTTCACGCGCCAGTTCCGCGCTTGCGTCCGCTTTCATGCGTTCAGCAGCAGCTTGGGCGTCAGCCACGATTTTGGCTGCTTCATCGGACGCTTGCTTCGTCGCGCGGTCGATGATCGATTTGGCTTCGAGGCGAGCTTCGTCCAGCACGCGGCGCTGTTCGGCCAGCAGTGCTTCCGCTTCTTTGCGGCTGCGCTCAGCCGTGGTGATTTCGTTTTCAATATGCTGACGACGCTTTTCCATCACTGCCACGATCGGGCCCATGGCAAACTTGCGAACCGCCAGCAGCAGCAGCAGGAATACGATAGCTTGGGTTAAAAGCGAGCCCCATTCGAGGGCTACGGCACCAAAGTCGAGCATTCGTTTCACTCCTTCCTTGCACACAGGAGAATGTATCTCTACGGGTACAGCCGTTTGTTTCCGCAAGAATAACGTGGCATCGCCGCGCACCAGGCGAGGCAAGCCACTATGTTACGCACAAGATGTGCGAGTGTCGGCGGTGCGCCGTACGGGACGCCACACTCAGCCGACACCGGTGTCAATGGAAACGTGTACACCGTCCACTGACCAAAATAGAGGCGAAGGTCAAGCCCCCGCCTATCGTTTCGATTGTTCGCTCGCTTACAGACGACCGAAGAGGATGAAACCAATCGCAACCGCGATAATCGGAACCGCCTCGACGAGACCGAGACCGAGGAACATCAGACCCATCAGGCTACCGCGTGCTTCCGGTTGGCGAGCGACGCCTTCAATTGTACGAGAAATTACCAGGGAGTTGCCGATCGCTGCACCCAGAGCAGCCAGACCAAATACGATACCGATTGCAAGAGCCAAACCTTCCATTGTAAAAATACCTCCTTAGTGTTGTGAAAAATAAACATCTACTGCGAATTAATGTTGGTCATTCACTTGTTGGGAAATGTATACCATCGCCAGCGTGGTGAAGATAAAGGCTTGGACCGAGCCGACGAATACGGAGTAGCCCAGCCACAGGAACAGCGGAATGCTGCCGAAGATCCCCACGCCAAGCAGGAACGCAATGAGAACCTCGCCCGCGAAGATGTTACCGAATAGACGCAACGGAAGCGTCAGCGGCTTGATGATGAACTCTTCGAGGATGTGAATCGGGTTCAGGAACGTGTGCTTGAGCCAGCCGCCAAAGCTTTTCTTCATCCCCAGGTAGTGGGCGTACAGAAGAACCACCAATGCCAGCGCAAAGGTTACGCTCGGAGTGGCGGTCGGCGATTTCCACCAGCCGATGGAGGCGCCGTGGCCGTGAGGATCGTTGATCTCCTCTTCCAGCTTCGCCAGCTTTTCCTTTTTGGCTTCTTCCGTCGTAGCGACCGTCAGCATGTCTTTGACGGTATCGCTCACATACTGGTTCTTCTCAGGATTGTTGTGAATCGCCGTGTTCACGTTGAACAGAAGGCCCAACTGGTTCCCGATGAAGATGTAGAGGAACAGCGTCAGCGCCAGCGAGACAAAACCGGCTGCCTTTTTCGGCTCGATGTAGCTTTTGGTGATACCGGTGACGAAGTCGACAATCCACTCCATCACGTTTTGCCTGCCTCCGGGAACGCCAGAGGTGAGGTTGCGGGTCATCCCGATGCAGAAGAACAGCACAATCAAGGCTGTTACCACAATCGCAATGATGGTCGAGATGTCAAACACCATGCCCAACCATTCGAATCGCAGAGAGTAATGCATGTATTTCACCCCTTTCTTCCGCGCGAATCTGTTGCACCAGCAAATCAGAACGAAAAAATGCTTGTCAATCCAATCTATTTGAAGGAGCGATAAACAAAAAAGAAGCCTAGAACTTGAAAGAGGAAAAGGCCGATCAGCACGCCGGAAAGCACAAACAGATGGGGAAAGCGGATTGTCATAAAGACGGCAAATCCGGCCACGAGAAGGCGCTGCAGCATGCCAGTTCCTTTCGGCCGCACATTCGGATCGACAGCCATCTGGCCGATCCGCCAGGTTTTGCTGACCAGCAGCGTGCCGCTGAGGACACTCCCGCCCATACCGAGCAGGAGGCTTTGCAAAAACAATCGATGCTGAGGCAACAGGGCCCAGAGTATCACAACCAGGGCCATACAAACAAAAGCATAGCGGAAAGCCGCTCGCATAGCCGAAGTAAACGTATGCATGTTCAATCTCCCTACAGGTAACCGCGGACTATGCGGTAGACACTGTACACGCCTATACCCAATCCGGCGAGCAATCCGATCATCATAAACCACGGTTTGGTGGCGAGCAGGTTGTCGACGTACCTGCCCAGATAGACGCCTGCGATAACGCAGACGGCCAGATCGACACCGATCAGGCTGACCAGCGTGATGGCCCGCCACGGATTATCAATTTTCGGCACTGGACCGCCCCCTTTCATACACAAGGAGAGGGCAGGTGTCAAGTGCCCCTTTGCCCTCATCCATATTAACGAAGATTTATTCCCTTTGTCAACGTGCGGTTTATTCTGTACACAAAGCGTTCACATTTGAAAATGGCGAACCATTTCTTACAAAAACCGACAAGTTGTACGTCTCCTTGCGCATGAAACTGTAGCCTGTCCGCTTACAGTTTCTCGACGACTGTGGCCACTCCTTGTCCGCCTCCGATGCACAGCGTCGCCAATCCATATTTTACCCCTGAACGCTTGTGCAATTCGTGAATCAGCGTGACCAGCACGCGCGCTCCGCTGGCGCCGATCGGGTGTCCGAGGGCGATTGCACCGCCGTTTACGTTCAGTTTGTCGCGCGGGATGCCCAGCGCCTTTCCGACTGCCAGCGACTGGACGGCGAACGCCTCGTTGGCCTCGATCAAATCGATCTCGTCCAGTGAGAGACCTGCCTTTTTCAGCACCCGCTGCGTCGCCGGTACTGGTCCGATGCCCATGATGCCCGGGTTGACACCGGCGCTGGCGTTGGCGACGATCCGGGCCAGCGGCTTGACACCCAGCTCGGCCGCCTTTTCGCCGGACATGACCAACAGGGCGGCCGCTCCGTCGTTGATACCCGACGCGTTGCCCGCGGTCACCGTTCCGTCCTTTTTGAATGCCGGCCGCAGCTTGCCGAGCGATTCCACCGTCACGCCGGCGCGAGGAAATTCATCCACCTCAAACAGGACCGGGTCTCCCTTTTTCTGCGGAATCGGCACGGGCACGATCTCGTCGCGAAAACGCCCCTCTGCCAGGGCGCGCTGCGCCTTTTCCTGACTCCAGGCGGCAAACTCATCCTGCTCTTCCCGGCTAATCCCGTACTCGACACAAAGATTTTCCGCCGTGATGCCCATGTGATAATCGTTGAACGCACACCACAAGCCGTCGCGGATCATCGAGTCGACGACTTTCTGGTCGCCCATGCGGTAGCCGTTGCGGGCCCCTTCCAGCAGGTAGGGTGCCTGGCTCATGTTCTCCATGCCACCGGCCAGCACCACGTCTGCATCGCCGCAGAGAATCGCCTGGGTAGCCAGGTGAAGCGCTTTCAATCCTGAGCCGCATACCTTGTTGATCGTCATTGACGGCGTCTCCTGCGGCAGTCCTGCGCGGATCGCCGCCTGGCGCGCCGGATTTTGTCCCAGTCCAGCCTGCAGCACGTTGCCCATGATTACTTCGTCCACTGCTTCCTTCGCAACGCCTGCCCGCTGCAAAGCCGCCTCCAGCACGACAGCTCCCAACTGCGGCGCGCTGACACCGGACAGCGAGCCCTGAAAACTGCCGATGGCCGTGCGCACTGCGCTGACAATCACTACCTCTTTCTGACTCATCTGGATCACTCCTTGGAAAACAGCATGAAGGTCTTCATCATACAATTCCCTTTTTTCGCAAAATATCCTGCCGGTTGGGACCAACCGATTTTTCCCTTCCCTCCTGCCGTTCGGCCGCCACATAGACAAGTTCGTACGTGACGGGAATGCCCTCCGCTCCGCCAAAACGGCTCCGGTACGCCTCCATCATTTCCGTCAGCAACCGCCGCTGCCCCAACCCGGCGCTGTCCGACGCCGGACCGGTGCTGGCGCCGATTCCCTTGACCGCGTGCAAAAACGAACGCACGTCCGGATAGTGGAGCCGCACCTCCCGGGTACGTATCCGCACGCCGGCAAAACCGGCCCGATCCAGCATCGCCCGCCATTCGTCCGGCGTGCAAAATGACAGCCCGTGCCGCTGCGGCTCCCGCCGGAGGTTGCGGTAGGCCGATGAAAACGAGTCGTGCAGTTCCCAAAACGTCCGCGGCCCAAAGGTGGCAAATAGCAGCGAGCCACCCGGCCGCAGCAGCCGATACAGTCCCTCCGCCGTCCTCTCCGGCTGCCGCAGCCATTGAAAACAGGCGCTGGAGACGATCAGATCGGCCCACTGCTCCGCCTGCTTCCAGATCCACTCCTCGACGTCGGCCAGCACAAACCGGCACGTCCGCCCGGTCGGGCCAAGGCGCCGCCGCGCCGCTTCCAGCATGCCCGGCGCGATGTCCAGCGCCAGGTACTCCGCACTGCCGCAGCGATCGCGGAGCAGGCTGGTCAAACCGCCCGTACCGCAGCCTACTTCCACCACCCGGCGAACCTCGTTCGTCAGCGGCATCTCAGCCTCCAGCGCTGCCGCCAGTTCCGCCGCCATCTCCCGCTGCACCAGGGCGTACCGGTCATAGGTGTCGGCCTTTTCACTGAACCGTCTGCTGACTGCTGCTTTCCACACTGTGTTCCACCATCCTTTTGATTGCGTCCGCTACAGCATTACAATGGACGAGCGGCAGCGCGTGACCTCCCCCGACGATTGCCTCCAGCCGGGCCGCCGGTATGCTCGCGGCCAATTCCTCCCCTGCCGAAAACGGGCAGATCCCGTCGGCCGTCCCGTGAATCACCAGCGTAGGGCAGGTGATGCTTCCGAGATGCGGACGGAGGTCTTCCTCCCGCATGTAAGACAATCCGGCCGCGAGTGCCGACAGGGGCCATGCGTCGCATACAGAGACGGACGAATCGGCCTGCTGCCGCTCCTCTGCCGTAAACATCGATTGCCAAAACGTCCGCATCACGCCCGTCCGATCCGCGTACAGCGCCCGCTCCATCCGCCGCACCTGCGCGTCCAGCCAGCCGAGCCGCCGCTCCTCGCGGGGACGCACAAACCGGGCCGTCGTGCCGATCAAGACCAGCCCTGCGGCCAACCCCTCAGCTGCCAGCCGCTGTGCCAGCATCCCGCCCAGCGACCAGCCGACCGCGATCAGCGGCAGGGAAGCAGTCGATAATGCCGCCTGACGGGCGATCTCGTAAAACGCTTCAGGCTGGTCCGCCACGGACAGGTCAGGGACGGTGTGCGCACACTCCGGAAACTGGCTCTGCATGCTGCACCACACCTCGTCGGACATCCCCCACCCGTTCAACCACAGCATCGCCGCCTTCATCCCGTCTCCACCTCTCCTGCTCCCGCCGCCAACTGCATCTGCCGAATAACCTCCTCCAATTCCTCACGCGTATGCGTCGCCATTAGAGAAAAACGAATGCGGGCAGTGCCTTCCGGTACGGTCGGGGGGCGGATGGCGACGGCGGCGATCCCCCGCTCCTCCAGACGTTGACTCAACCGGAGCGCCTGCCTGTTGTCGCCGACGATCCACGGGATGATCGGCGAGTCGCCCTCTCCGATCGCAAAACCGCACGCCCGCAGCCGCCGGCGAAACCAGGCGCTGTTTTCCCTGAGCCGGGTGCGGCGCCAGCCTTCCTCCTGCACCACTTCCAGCGCTTTGCGGACGGCAGCCACCACCATCGGCGGCAGCGCGGTGGAGTAGATCAGCGGGCGCGTCTTCGTGACCAGGTAGTCGATCAGCACGCGGTCGGCGCAGACGTAGGCGCCGTACACGCCAAACGCCTTGCTGAAGGTGCCCATGATCACATCCACCTGCTCGTGCAGTCCCAGTTCGTGACACAGCCCCTGCCCCCTGCTGCCTCTCACGCCGCCGGCATGCGCCTCGTCCACCATCAGCATCGCGCCGCAGCGCGCTTTGAGCTCCACCAGTTCACTTAGCGGCGCCGCATCTCCGTCCATGGAAAAGACGGCATCGGTGACGATCAGGGCGCGGCGGTGTCCGGCGTGCTTTTTCAACAGGTGCTCCAGGTGTTCCGGATCGTTGTGGCGGTAGCGGTAGTGGCGGGCGCGGCTGAGAATGATGCCGTCGACAATGCTGGCGTGGTTCAGCCGGTCGCTGAACACGGCGTCCGCCCGCCCGACCAGCGCGGCGATTACCCCCAGATTGGCCATGTAGCCATTGGCGAAGACCAGCGCCGCTTCCCGCTGCTTCCATTCGGCCAGACGTTCTTCCAGATCGGCATACCAGCGGTGATTGCCGCAAATCAACCGGGAGGCGGCTGCTCCCGCTCCCCATTGTTCCGCCGCCTGACGGGCAGCATCGGCGATCCGGGGATCGCCCGCCAGGCCCAGATAGTCGTTGGAGGAGAGGTTAAACAGCCTCCTGCCGCCAACTGTCAGCCATTTGCCCCCTTCCTCGCCGCGGTCGTCCACAATGCGCAGGCACCTGTGCAGGGACTGCTGCCGGAGCGCGTCCAGCTCCGCTTCCATCCAGTCGCAATAGACGGTTCCGTTCATCCGCCTCACTCCTGCAGCGCGCAGCGCTCAATCTCGAAGCCGAGATCTTCTATCATCTGATGGTCGGTCGCAACCTCCTGGCCGGGCGTGGTCAGGTAATCGCCGACGAAAATGGAGTTGGCCGCGTACAGGGCCAGCGGCTGCAGGGTCCGCAGGTTGACCTCGCGCCCGCCTGCGACGCGGATTTCCTTGGTCGGACAGACAAACCGGAACAGCGCCAGCACTTTGAGCGCACGCAGGGCCGGCGTCCGCCCGTATCCTTCCAGCGGTGTGCCGGGAATCGCGTTGAGGAAATTGACCGGGATGGAATCGGCGTCCAGTTCGCGCAGCGCATACGCCATCTCGACGACCTCCTCATCGCTTTCTCCCATGCCGATGATCACCCCGGAGCAGGGGGACATCCCCGACTGCTTCACGGTTTCCACCGTTTCCACGCGCTGATCGTAGGTATGGGTCGACGTGATGTTGCTGTAGTTGGCGCGGCTGGTATTCAGGTTGTGGTTGTAGCGGTGGACGCCCGCCTCCGCCAGCCGGGCCGCTTGCTCCTCACTCAACAGGCCGAGACACGCACAGATTTTCAGCGGCATGGTGGCGCGAATCTCCCTGACCGCCTCGATCACCTGCTCCAGCTCCTTGTCCGTGGGGCCCCGTCCGGAGGCGACGATGCAGTAGGTGCCGGCCTTGCGGTTCAGCGCCTCACGCGCTCCTGCCAGGAGGGTCTCCTTGTTCAACAGCGTGTACTTTTGGATCGGCGCGCTGGAGACGATCGACTGCGAACAGTAGCCGCAGTCTTCGGGACACAGCCCGCTCTTGGCGTTGATGATCATGTTCAGCTTTACCTTTTTCCCGTAGTAGCGCTTTCGAACGCGAAAAGCGGCGTGCATGAGCGGCAGGATGTCATCGTCGTCCGCCCGCAGCACGGACAGCGCCTCCTCCCGCGTCAGTCCCTCCCCGGCCAGCGCTTTTTCCGCGTATTCCGTCCAGTTTACGGCCGTCTCCACTCGATTCATCGGCAATCCTCTCCTTTTTGCAGCATGCTTTTTTCCACCCAGCCGCGGATGCGCTCCAGATCGGCATGGCGGCGTATCGCTTCGATCACACCGGCACGGGTCATGTTCCCTTCCAACCAGGGTATTTGCCCGAGCACGGGCACATCGCCGAACCGTTCAATCATCACCACGTTGCTTTCCACGCTTTGGTCGCCATTGTCCGCACGGCTGCCGTTCAGGATGACCCCCGCTACCGTGATGCCCCGCTGCCTGGCGTACTCCACCGACAGCAGGGTGTGGTTGATCGTCCCCAGACCGGCGCGCCCCACGAGCAGCAGCGGCATGCCGAGGCGGGCGGCCAGATCAATCATCAGCTCGCTTGCGGTCAATGGAACCGCCAATCCGCCCGCTCCTTCCACCAGCAGCGCATCGTGCCGGCGCTTGAGCGGCCGGCCGGACGCGATGATCGTCTCCAGGGAAAGGCTGACGCCCTCCGCCTCGGCGGCAAGCAGCGGGGTCAGCGGCGCGGCAAAGGAAAACGGGGCGATCTCCTCGCAGGCGTCGGCTACACCCGAAAGCGTGCGCAGGCGGTACGAATCCCGCTCTTCTTCCGTTTCTCCCCCCGATTGGACCGGCTTCCAGACCCCCAGATTCAGGCCGTCCTCGCGCAGGGCAGCGGCCAGTCCGCCCGTCACGACTGTTTTCCCCACCCCGGTGTCGGTGCCGGCGACGAACAAGCCGGCGAAGCACTCGTCTCCCATCCGTGTCACGCTCCTTTGACCGCGGCTGACGCGGTTACGTCCTCGATCGCTTCCGCCAGAATGCCCACCATCTCCGCCAGTTCGTCCTCCGTGCTGACCAGCGGCGGAATCAGCACGACGACGTTGCCCAGCGGCCGGGTCAGCAGCCCGTTTTCCCGCGCCCGTCGGCAGACCCGGACGCCGATCCGCTCATCCCAGTGATACGGCTCTTTGGTCTGCTTGTCCCGCACCAGTTCGATGCCGACCATAAAGCCTTTTTGCCGCACCTCTCCCACGTGGTCAAAATCGGCCAGCGGCGCCAGCAGCTTCGCCAGACGGCGCGATTTTTCCGCCACTCCCTCGACGATCCGCCGCTCTTTAAGCAGACGCAAGTTGGCCAGGGCGACGGCGCAGCCGAGCGGATTGCCGGTGTAGGAATGACCGTGGAAAAACGTCTTCTGCTCCTCGTAGTCGGCGTAAAAGGCGTCGTATACCCGGTCCGTTGTCAGCGTCGCGGCTACCGGCAAATAGCCGCCGGTAATCCCTTTCGCCACCGCCATGATGTCCGGCGTCACGCCTTCGTGCTCGCAGGCGAACATCCTGCCGGTGCGGCCAAAACCGGTAGCCACTTCGTCGGCGATCAGCAGCACGTCATACGCCCGGGCCATATCGGCTATCTGCTTCAGGCAGCCGTCGGGCATGATGATCATCCCGCCCGCCCCCTGGACGATCGGCTCCACGATCAGCGCGGCGATCTCGTCCGCCTTCTCAATAAGCAGCCGCTCCAGACTGGCAAGCGTCTCTTCGACGGCGGACCGCTCTCCCTCGTGACGATATGGATAGGGGTACGGGATCGTATACGAGGAAAAGAGCAGCGGCCGGTACACCTCGTGGTACAGCGGAATCGCCCCGACGCTGACGGCGCCGATCGTATCCCCGTGGTAGGCGTTGTTCATGGTAATAAAGGAACGCTTGCCGGTGACGCCAATGTTCTGCCAGTACTGAAACGCCATTTTCAAGGCGATCTCCACGGCGGTCGCTCCGCTGTCGGAGTAGAACACCTTGGTCAAGCCGTCGGGCGCAATGCCGACAAGCTGCTCCGCCAGCAGAATGGACGGTACATTGGCCATGCCCAGCAGGGTGGAGTGCGCCACCTGCTCCAACTGCTCGACAATCGCCCGGTTCAGCTCCGGCACGTTGTGGCCGTGAACGTTCAGCCAGACGGACGAAAACCCGTCGTAATAGGCCTTGCCGTTTACGTCAATCAGCTTGATCCCCTCGCCCCGCGCGATGATCAGCGGATCTTCCGCCACGTAGTCCTTCATTTGCGTGAAGGGATGCCAGAGGTACTGTTTGTTTTTTCGTGCCAATTCTTCGTAGGTATGTGGATGTGACAACCGGGTCCCCTCCTTCGGCACAATATTTGGAAAGCAATTTGTCAACCAAAATTGTATTTTAGTTAACAAATTTCTGCAAAGGATTTTTGAAGACCCGGCCAAAAACAGAACAAAAGACCGAGTCTTCCCTCGGGAAGAACTCGGTCTTTCGTCGACATTCCGATCAATTATTTTTTCTGCAAAATCCGGTACAGCGCCACGACGCAAACTGCACGGGTGGTCGCCTTGTTCGGCTCATACCTGCTGCCGATCGGGTCGATCAGCCCCAGCCCGACGATGTTGGTAATCGACGAGGCAGCCCAGGCGGGCCATGCCTGCTTGTCGGTGATCGCCTTGGACGTCGTCCCCTTTTGTTTCAGCACGCGGTCGAGGATCACAGCCGCTTCCGCCCGGGTCACCGGTTGATCAGGACGGAAGGTATTGTCCGGATACCCTTTGACCAGCCCTTTGGAGACCGCCACCTGCACCGCCCCTTGTGCGTACGCCGGGATTTTGTCCTTGAAGCCAAGCTTCGGCGAGGACGGCAGCTCCCATTCGAACGTCCGAGCCAGCAGTGTGACATACTGGGCGCGGGTCAGCGGGACTTCGGGGCCAAACGTGGTTTCCGTCAATCCCTTCACCAGGCCCCTTTGTGCCATGTAGGTGATTTCCGCCTTGGCCGGGTGGTTGGCGATGTCCGTGAAGGCGACGCCGCCGCCGTCCATGTAGTACGGGATGTACGTGCCGTAGGCGTTCACTTCGTACACCCACTGCCCCTTTGCATTGACGGCGCCAGGGATCTGGTCAAACGTCTTGTTTGCCTCGTTTACGTACAGCAGGCCCACGCCTTTGCCAGGCAGCCACTGTTTCGGCGTCAGCGTCAACGTCACCGGCGACGTGGAGATTTGGTCCTCTTGACCTTCCTTCAGAGCGCCCGGCTTGATGGTAAACGAGTAGTCGGCCGGCACGTAACCGGGGAGCTGCTGCTGCACGATCGAATTGACCTTGATCGAAGCCGACTGCAGGAAAGACGCCGTGCGCACGAACGAATAGCCGAGGTCCAGTTCAGCGCCCAGGGAAAGGGTGCCCGGCGTCTCCGGCACGATGTCTCTGCCGGTCGGCTGATTGCCGGCCGTGCTCGGCAGGAGCAGGGAGACCTCGTCAAAGTACAGCGTTCCTTGGTCGTGACGGTTGCCGTCATCGGGGCGATCGACGACGTAGATGCTCTTCAGCTTCAGCGGGTAAGCTGCGTTGGCCGGGAAGTACCCCTTGACCTGCTTCCATCCGCTCCAGTCGATTGACTGGGCCAAATCGACGTAGACGGTCTTGCCGTTGGCGTCGATGACCTCTGCACGCAGCCAGTGCTTGCTGTTGTCTCCATACACCCACAGACCCAGGCCGATCGGTTTGCCCGGTATGGTCACCGGCTGGGATGCAACGCGGCCGTAGGCGATGCGCAGGTCGGTCGCCGGCGCACCGGAGAAGTTGTAGAGCAGCTTGGCTGCCTTGCGGGTGCGGAAGACCGGATCGGATACCGCGGTAAACGATCCGCTGTTGTTGATCGAAGCCGGCACGGCCGCATGGTGCATGCCTGTTTGATTGTCAAAGGTAAGCCACGGCTGTTCAAACTGCCCGACGACGAACGGCACACTGGTGGTGACGCCATCGTAGGTTACGGTCAGCGTCCCGCTGCCCGGTTCCTGTCCCGCGACGAGCTGCAGCTTGTCGTTGACCGTCGCCGCTGCCGAATTGACGCTGGTCTGGACGCTGAGCGGGGTCGCCTGGATCAGCTGTCCCTTTTTCGTCTTGATCTTCACGTCCAGGGTAAGCGTCTGTCCGGGCGCGATGGTGATCGGATTGGGCGAGACGACGATCTGCTGCACCTCGCTGCCGGAAATGACGTGCACCGCACTGCTCGAGGCCACGCTGCCCACACGCGCCGTAACCGATACCTGTCCCGAACGGGTCGGGGTGAAGTACTGTCCGTTAAACGTGCCCGCGTCCCCGGCCTCCCAGACGATGGTGGACGGGTTGACTGCGTACGGCTGGTAGTGCGAGTCGTACGCCTTGGTCGTAAACTCCGCCGTTTGACCGATCAGCATTTCTGTCGGGCCGAAGATCCGGAAACCTGCCAGTTCTCCCGGCGGCGCCGTGTTGTACACGGCCAGTCCGGTCGGAACCCGCCGTTCCGCGCCGTCTTTTGGCTGGTTGGCCAGGCTGGCGTGCGTTTCGCCCAACATGCGCACGGCCATCGTGGTCGAACCGCCGCCATCGAAGTTCACCGCCCGCCAGGACCCCAGTTCGGCCATGATTTTGGCCAATTCATCCAGATAGACGCCTTTGCTCGCGTCCACGGTCACCATGTACAGCGTCTTGCCGTCGCGGGAGACGCCGACAGCGGTGCGGGCGTTGATCGAGAGAATCGATTTGTCGGCCGGGAACGAGGACAGCGCTTTGCCCTGATCGACCAGCAGCACGTTTCCGCCCACCGCCTGCACCCAGTCCTGATTGAGCGGCGTCGTCTGGTACTCGACAGTCGCCCTTGACCCCACCGGGAAGTTTTGCTTCAGGAAGTTGGCAGCCGCGCCGTGTCCCCACAGCACGTAGCCGTTGTACGGTATGTAAAAGCCGGGTTGGTTGATGCGCACTTCCTTGGCCACGTTGTCCACAAACAGCACTTCGACGACGTCCTTGTAGCCGGCAATCGCTCCGAGACTGGTCTTGCCGAACGCCGGCGTATACAGGTTCAACTGGTTCTCGTGACTTTTCCGTCCTTCGCTGGGATTGTATTCTTCCTTGTTGAGTCCCTGCAGCGGAAACGAATTGCCGTTTTGTGCCGTCACTTTTCCGGTAAAACCGAACTTTTCGATAGCCGCGTTTTTGTCGCTGGTAATCCCCAGACTGTACCAGTAGGAGATGTGCCCCATCGACGAGATCAACTGCTTGTCCTTCATGACGATGCCAAACGGCGCACCCCGTTTGGTCATGTTGAAAAAGTCGGCGTTGATGGCGGCAACAGCACCGGTCTCCCGAGCCATCTGGGTAACCGTCTGCCGCTCGGTCAGCTTGCCGTTGGTGCCGTAGACCGGCTTGACCTCCACGTAGGGATTGTTCAGGTCCACCTTGGTCACCATGATGGTGATCTGCTGACCTCCGAACGACTTCGTGTATTTCTGCAACATAGTCCCTTCCCCGATCGGGGTCTCCCACATCATCTGCAAGGGGCTTGTTTCCGCTCTCGCCTGCGCCACTTGGACCGCAACCGGCGCAAACGGAACAAAAGCTCCCCACGCTACCGCAGCAGCCGTGAGAAGCGAGACAACCTTCCGCCCTCTCATGTTGGTAACTCCTCTCCTATATCTCTTGTTTCATACTGTCTCAGCAACATAATAGACGCACGAGCAAGGTGATAGTTTCATGGTTTGAGGCACTTTCTTTGCTGGAAATACCGACCATCGGGGACCGTTTGCACCGCCGTTTTACGGGCAGCAAAAAGGAGGCGTTTTACCAACGCCTCCTCGTTGAACAGAGCCCGGAATTACAAGCCGGGACGGAACGGTTCCGGCCGCTCCGCTCTGCGTCCGAAATGGTGCAAAATCGCCTCGACGATCCGGCGGGAAGCCTCCCCGTCTCCGTACGGATTGGCAGCGCGGGCCATGGCGTCGTACGCGTCGGCATCGCGCAGCAGCTGATCGGCCATGAAGAACACCTGATCCTCGTCGGTGCCGGCCAGCTTGAGCGTGCCGGCTGCGATTCCTTCCGGCCGCTCCGTGGTGTCGCGCAGCACCAGCACCGGCACACCCAGCGACGGCGCTTCTTCCTGGACGCCGCCGGAGTCTGTCAGAATCAGGTGGGCACGGCGGGCAAAGTTGTGGAAGTCAAAGGCGTCGAGCGGTTCGATCAGGTGAATGCGCTCGTGTCCGCCCAGCACGTCCTGCGCCACTTCCTGCACAGCCGGGTTGAGGTGCACCGGATATACGACGGCGATGTCGTCATGTTCGTCGACCAGCCGTCGGACCGCGCGGAAAATCCGCCGCATCGGCTCACCCAGGTTTTCCCGCCGGTGAGCGGTCATCAGCACCATTTTCCGGCCGGCCACGCGTTCCAACACGGGATGGGTGTAATCGCTGCGGACGGTTGTTTTCAGCGCGTCAATGGCGGTGTTGCCGGTGATGTAGATCGCCTCTTCCGGCTTGTTTTCACGCCGCAGGTTTTCTGCCGCACCCTCGGTCGGGGCAAAGTGCAGGTCGGCCATCACGCCGGTGAGCTGCCGGTTCATCTCCTCCGGGAAGGGGGAGTACTTGTCCCATGTGCGCAGGCCCGCTTCCACGTGTCCAATCGCCACCTGGTTGTAAAACGCCGCCAGGCTGGCGACAAAGGTGGTGGTCGTGTCGCCGTGCACCAGAACGATGTCCGGCTTTACTTCCTTCATCACGCCATCCAGTTCGTCCAGGGCGCGGGTGGTAATCTGCACCAGCGTCTGCCGGTCTTTCATGATGTTCAAATCAATGTCCGGTCGGATGTCAAAGATGTCCAATACCTGGTCCAGCATCTGACGGTGCTGGGCGGTCACGCAAACAATCGACTCGATCTGGTCTTCGTGCCTGTTCAATTCGTGCACGAGCGGCGCCATCTTGATGGCTTCCGGCCGCGTCCCAAACACAGTCATCACTTTCAGCTTTTTCATCGGACTTCCTCTCCTACTTCGTCCCAAACAGACGGTCGCCGGCGTCGCCCAGGCCCGGCACAATATAGCCGTGGTCGTTCAGGTACTCGTCGATGGCGGCGACGTAGATGTCCACGTCCGGATGCTCGTCCTGCACCATCTTGATGCCTTCCGGCGCGGCGATCAGACACATCAGCTTCATGTTTTTGGCCCCGCGCTTTTTCAAGGCGGTAATGGCCGCTGCCGCAGAACCCCCGGTTGCGAGCATCGGGTCGATGACGATCAGTTCACGTTCGGCAATGTCGGACGGAAGTTTCACGTAGTATTCCACCGGCTGCAGCGTCTCCGGGTCGCGGTACAGGCCGACGTGGCCCACCTTGGCAGCGGGAATCAGCTTCAGCAAACCGTCCACCATGCCCAGACCGGCCCGCAAAATCGGCACCAGTCCCACCTTTTTGCCGGAAATGACGCGCGCTTTACAGGTCGCCACCGGTGTTTCGATGGTCGTCTCCTCCAAAGGCATGTCGCGGGTAATCTCGTACCCCATCAAGGTTGCCACTTCGTCTACCAGTTCACGAAATTCCTTGGTTCCCGTGTTTTTGTCACGGATATAGGTCAGCTTGTGCTGGATCAGCGGGTGGTCAAATACGTATACGCGGCTCATGCATGTTCCTCCGTTTCCGTATCAATGCATCTTTTCCATCATAGCGAAGGAGAGAGGCGCCGTCAATTTGCCCAATCTTCGTACTTTTTTCTCTTTCCCTGCCTGAGTGGGGGCTTTTTTTATATGATGGCCCTTCCTTGTTGCTTACACGGGGCACCACATTTACCGTTTGTCTATTCCTTGTATTTTTCCAAGAAAAATTCTCTCAGCTCACTAACATGGCTTTCAGCAATATCAAATTTCCGATGATTATTCATTGGGAATTCCCCCGTGTTGATTAGATTACGAGCAAACCTCATTTGTAAAAACACAAGCATATCCTAACATTTTTTCACATGATTTCCAACAAAGGCGAGTGCCGAATTCGATTATGTCCGGAACAATATGCATAAAAATCAAACCATACATCGTGTTTTACAAACAAAAAACAGACCCCGGAGTTATTCACGGGGTCTTAAATTGAAGACAAACTGTTTATTTAGTAAACGTCCTCAGAAATCGATTTCCATAATTTCCAGGCCGGAAGGCCTGCACATTCATCAACCGAAGCTGAAGACAACGTACATCGCATGGAGGGATGGGCCAAGCGAGCTCCTTTGACGACCTGCTCAGCGGAAAAACGAAAGACGCGGGGAAAAACAGGGGGCACAAGTCTCACTTCGTCGAAACACCCAGATGTTTGCCCCCTGCCCGCGTCGCGTTTTGGAGCGGACATCATTCACTTCTTTGCCGGGCGTCAAGAGAGCGAGCGGGCCCGATCACCCATGCGCCACGGACTTTGTCTACATGCTGAGACCCCGGAGTTATTCACGGGGTCTGTTTGCCACAGCATGCACGTTCTGAAATTAAATTGTCAGGCCTTCATACATCGGGAAGCGTTGGCACAGCGCCGCTACGCGTTGGCGAGCTTCTTCGTGTTTGGCTGCGTCTTCCGGGTTTTTCAAGGTCAGGGCGATGATGGCTGCCACTTCTTTCATCGCTTCTTCGTCAAAGCCGCGGCTGGTCACTGCCGGGGTACCCATGCGGATGCCGCTGGTGACAAACGGGCTTTCCGGATCGTACGGAATCGTGTTTTTGTTGGTGGTGATGTTCACTTCGTCCAGCAGGTGCTCCGCCACTTTTCCGGTCAAGCCGAGGTTGCGCACGTCTACCAGCACCAGGTGGTTGTCGGTGCCGCCGGAAACCAGCGTCAGCCCTTCAGCTTTCAGCGCTTCGGCAAATGCCTGAGCGTTGTTGACGATCTGCTGCGCGTACGTCTTGAATTCAGGCTGCAGCGCTTCGCCGAACGCGACCGCCTTGGCTGCGATCACGTGCATCAGCGGACCGCCTTGCACGCCCGGGAAAACCGACTTGTCGATCGCCTTGGCGAACTCTTCCTTGCAGAGAATCAGGCCGCCGCGGGGACCGCGCAGGGTTTTGTGGGTGGTGGAGGTGACAAAGTGCGCATGCGGCACCGGATTGGGGTGGAGTCCCGCCGCCACGAGACCGGCGATATGGGCCATGTCCACCATGAAATACGCACCGACTTCGTCGGCAATTTCGCGGAACTTGGCAAAGTCGATCGTGCGCGGGTACGCGCTGGCGCCAGCGACGATCAGCTTCGGCTTGTGCTCCAGAGCTTTTGCACGCACATCGTCGTAGTTGATCCGGTGGGTATCCTTGTCCACACCATACTCCACAAAGTTGTACAGCGTGCCGGAGAAGTTGACCGGGCTGCCGTGCGTCAGGTGTCCGCCGTGGGAGAGGTTCATGCCGAGCACGGTGTCACCAGGCTTCAGTACGGCAAAGTAGACCGCCATGTTGGCCTGAGCCCCGGAGTGAGGCTGCACGTTGGCGTGCTCCGCCCCGAACAGCTCCTTGACGCGGTCACGGGCGATGTTTTCGGCGACGTCCACATACTCGCAGCCGCCGTAGTAGCGGCGGCCCGGGTAGCCTTCCGCGTACTTGTTGGTCAGAACCGTGCCCATCGCTTCCATAACGGCGCGGCTGACAAAGTTTTCAGACGCGATCAGTTCAATCTTGTCGCGCTGCCTGCCCAGTTCCAGTCGAATTGCTTCCGCCACCTGCGGATCCTGCTTGCGCAAAAACTCTAGCATGCTTGTCTCCTCCTCTTTACACTCAGGGATCTTGGTAGGAATACCGCTTGTCCGACCTAGGTACAACTCTCCGACGACGGTGTTCGGTCGTAGACCGCCCGGGCTCCGCCGATCAGCTTGGGACGCGTCCGCGCTGCGGTGACATGTGCGTCCCCCACTGTCCGGCAGGAGGGGCGAATGGGGACGGCGACGTGCCTTAGGTGCATCCCGATGAGCGTGTCGCCAATGTCGATGCCGGCATGTGCGCGAACGTGCTCCACCACGACGGGATCGGCCATGTGGGCGTATGCGTGTGCGGCCATTGAACCGCCCGCCTGCGGCACGGGGACGACCGTCACTTCATCCAGACCGTAACGTTCCTGTGTCTCTCGCTCCACGACCAGCGCCCTGTTCAAATGTTCACAACATTGAAAAGCCAGCGCAAAACCGCGTTGTTCCTGAACGGCGGCAATCCCCCGGTAAATGGCGGCCGCCACCTCCCGGCTGCCCGCTTTGCCGATCTGCTTGCCCAGCACCTCACTGGTGCTGCAGCCGATGACGAGAATCTGCCCCGGCCGCAGCTCGGCCAACTCTGCCACTTCAGAGACGAGCGCGCTCACCTGCCGTTCGATTGCGAGCATGTCCACCTTACTTCACTCCCGCATGTTTGGCTTCAATCGCTGCAATTTTTTCCACGCGGCGCGCGTGACGCCCTCCCTGGAACTCCGTCTCCAGCCAGATTTTCACGATGTCCAGCGCCAGCCCCGGACCAATCACCCGTTCGCCCAAGGCCAGTACGTTGGAGTCGTTGTGTTCGCGGGTCGCCCGCGCGGAAAACGTGTCGTGCACCAGTGCGCAGCGGATGCCGGGCACCTTGTTGGCTGCGATTGACATGCCAATGCCTGTCCCGCATACCAGGATGCCGCGGTCAAACTCCCCTGCCGCCACTTTTTCCGCCACCGGCAATGCGTAGTCGGGATAATCGACCGAATCATTGCAGGTGCAGCCGAAGTCTTCAAAGGAAATGTTCATCGAGGTCAACAGCCTCTTGATCTCCTCCTTCAGGTTGTACCCGCCGTGATCGGCGCCAATCGCCACTTTCATCCTGCCATCCCTCGCTTGTGTCGTGATCTTCTGCCATTATACATCAGAATCCGCAATGTAAAAAGTGAACATTTTTAAGTGAGTTGCAAAAAAATGTTCGCCATATTATACAAAAGCAGGCCCTGGCCGACTGCCAGCACCTCATCTCTTCACGATATGCGCCGCAACGTCAGCCTGTGAATTTGTTAATCAGGTAGTCCAGCGACTCTTCGATTTCCTCTGCGCAGCGCCGGTAGTCCTCCACCGTACCGCCAAACGGGTCGGCGATGTCGCTCATCCCTTCCACGCCGACATATTCCCGCAGTGTGAACACTTTTTCTGCTGCACCGGGAAACATGCTCTGGATCATCGTCTTGTGGCCCTGCGTCATGGTCAGGATCAGATCGGCCCAGGCGACCAAGTCGTCGTTCAGCCGACGTGCCTGATGATCGTGATCGATACCCCGTTCCGCCAGCACCTGCATGGCGTGCAGGGAAGCAGGCTGACCGTCGAACGCGGCCACTCCCGCCGAACGGACTTCCCACTGGCCGTCCGTTGCCTTCGCTTTAAACAGCGCCTCTGCCATCGGGCTGCGGCAGGTGTTTCCCGTACAGACGAACAAGATGCGCTTCACGTGTCTCTCCCCCTTTCCGGCGAAGCTGCTGTCAGAACCATCTTCCAAGCAAGCGATCTTTCAAATATTTCGGGCCCGTTTTGCCGCTGCCGTCAGCCAGCAGTGTCACAGCATGAATTTCAGACCAAATCCCAGCAAAATCAGTCCACCTAATACTTCGCTGTACTCGCCCAGCCATCCTCCCACCCTTTGTCCGATCATCAGGCCGCAGTAGGCCATCACACCGCCCATGATGCCAAACAGGGTGACCGCCAGCAGTTTGTTTACCTCTATCAAGCCAAAGGAAAAGCCGACCGTCATCGCGTCCAGGCTGACGCTGACGGCAAACAGCAACAGTCCCAGTCCTTTCGTGCACAGGATGCTCTTTTCCTCGCTCTGCACGAACCCGTTCCACAGCATATTCGCACCGATGACCATCAGTACCGCACCGCCGATAAACACTGCAATATCCCCGACCAGCCCGGACAAGTACACCCCGATGGCAATCCCCACGAAGGGCATGGCTACGTGAAACAACCCGATGGTGATGCTGACTTTGATGATTTCTCTGAGGCGCATGCCCACCATCCCCACGCCCACTCCCAGTGAAAACGCGTCCATGCTCAGGGCAAAGGCAATCACCAGCAGGGTTAAAAATTGTCCCCAATGAAATATGGTCAGGTCCACACCGCTCCCCCTCCTGTCTCTTCACCATATGCGGACAAGAGGGCGTTTAGACATTCACACGGACAGAATGCGTCCGCCTGCTGCCTTTTCCAGACGGTTCATGACCGCCATTCCCAGACCGGAGCGGGGAAATGTTTCCCCGACGATAAACTGCACCTGTCGCTCGTCGAACTGCCGCAGCACCGCGTACAGGCGCTGCGCCACTTCACCCGGTTCCGCCCGCGACCCGACGGAGAGCACGACATCGGCTTCGGGATGTGCCTGCCAATACGATGCCGTCTCCGCACTGGCCAGCACCCCGGTGCGCAGTCCGCGGCGTTTGGCCTCGGCAAGCATGCCGTTCATTTTTTCCCGGACGCGCGGCTCCTCACCTTCGACGAGCCACATCTCGCCCTCTGGAGCGTAGTGGGCATACTTCATGCCGGGCGAGCGCGGAGTTTCCGCCGAACCGGCGGAGAAGGCGGGGTCCAGCTCCACGGGGCCGATCACTGCTTCCAACTGCTCGCGGGTGACGCCTCCCGGCCGCAGGATGATCGGCGGCTCCACCGTCACGTCGATGACCGTCGATTCCACCCCGACACCAGTGGGACCGCCGTCCAGCACGCCGGCGATGCGGCCGTCCAGGTCAGTCAGGACGTGGGCAGCCGTCGTGGGGCTGGGGCGGCCCGAGCGATTGGCGCTGGGCGCGGCCACCGGCACACCAGCCTGGCGGATGAGCGCCAGCGCAGCGGGATGGTCCGGCATCCGCACGCCGACCGTGTTCAGCCCGGCCGTCACCAACGAGGCCACCCGGTCCGTCTTGGGAAGGATCAGCGTCAACGGTCCGGGCCAAAACGCCTCCATCAGCCGGCGGGCCTTATCCGACACCGCTTCGGCAACCGTTTGCAGTTGTGCTTCGTCGGCTACATGGACAATCAGTGGATTGTCGGCAGGTCTGCCTTTTGCCAAAAATATTTTTTCCACAGCGTCGTCCGACAATGCATTTGCCCCCAACCCGTACACGGTTTCCGTGGGAAAGGCGACGACCTCCCCGTCGCGGAGCAGTTGGGCGGCATCCACAATCTGTGGACAACCCTGCCAATTTTCCACAGCGTTATCCACAGTGTTATTCACAGTCCATAGCTTTGTTTCCCGATGCTCTTCCATCTTGGCGAATATCCTTTCCGTATGCTCGTTTCACAACAATTCGTGCCTTTAGTATAGAGGTGATGATACAAGTTTTCAACAGGCTGTGGGTAACTTGTGAATAAGTTTCACTTTTTTCAGAACGTTCCCAAGCGATATGCAAAACGACACCACGGCGTAACCGGGTGTCGTTATCTTGAAAATCAGGAGAAGAAGGCGGTCAGTTTTTCCCAGAAGAAGAAGCGTACTTCCATATTCGGCTGAACAGCCGTCGTCTCCTTGACGTCTGTTCCCTGCGGGTTTTTGCCGGCTGGCTGCTGCTCCTGCTTCGCGTCGCGATCGGCAGCTTTGTACGGATTGCCCTCTCGCTCGGCAGGCGGTTGATCTGCTGCCATTTCCACGTCGCCCAACCAGCGGGCTTCCAGGTGAGCCAGGCGCCGTTCCGCGAATGCTTCCCATTCGGAATCAACGTCAGCCATCACGGCCGGCAGCGTCTGCTGCGCTGCCGCCTCCATTTGTCCGTCGTCTTGGCCTGACGGCTCAGACTCGGTATCGGGCTCGACGGACGCCGCCTGGACCGCGTCGCCGTTGGACATGTCGATAAAGCAAAGCGGCGGAAACAGGACACACCACCAATTTTGCCCCTTGGCTTCGCCAATGCGGACGCGCAGCGCCTCATAGTCCCCGGCGGGGTACACATACGTCCCGTACAATTTGGTCGGGAACGGAACACGACCGAAATCAACCTCGGCCGGGTAGGAAAACCCCCGCTCCCGGATCGTCTGGTCCACAAGCTGCTGCAATTCCGGCAGCCGGGCAGCCACCACCTGGCGGGCTTCCTCGTAAGAGCGGATCTCCGTGACCCACTCGTTCATCCGTGCGACGATCGCGTCACGCACTTCCCGTTTCAGCCATTGATCCTGCAAGGAATCACTGTTGGCGATAATCCGCAGCCGGATCGACTCTTGAGGGATCGGCCCGTTGTCAAGCACATTGGCCGCCGTAAGCTGTCCCTCCCAGCTCATCATTAACATCAACACACAGAATGCCGCCAACCAGAACCGCTTCATGTTTATCCTACTCCCTTTCTCATACAGTTGCTGCGAATCTCTTTTTCTAGCAACCAGTATGGACGGAATCCAGCGAAAACATACGCACTCTCGCAAAAACATTACGCGATTCTAGCGAAACGTATGCGACTCTGGCAAAACGATCCGACTCTAGCGTAACGTATGCGGAGCTTCCGCGATAAACACAGCGGTTCAAGACGTCTGCGTGACGTACGGCAAACGATCGTGCTGCGCACACGACCACGCTTCTTCAGCGCTGAGAGGAGGGTGTCCCCGCACGCCCGACGACGACCCGCTCGATCCCCGCCAGATCGGGGATGATCTCCACCTCGTCGATCACGCCGCTTTCCTTCATCAGACCGGCAACGTCACGGGACTGATGAATGCCCACTTCAAACGCGACCAGCCCCGGCCGTTTCAGCACCGCAGGCAGCGCCTCGCACAGGCGGCGGTAGCAGTCCAGTCCGTCCGCCCCTCCATCCAACGCCAGCCGGGGTTCGTACGCTCGCACTTCTGCGTCCAGCGTGTCGACCACGGCACTCGGAATATACGGCGGGTTGGAGACCAGAATGTCCACCTGCAGACCTTCCTCCACCAGCGGTTGGGTGAGGTCTCCCCGCAAAAAGCGGACGCGTGCGCCCAACTGTTCCGCGTTTTCGCGCGCGATCACGGTGGCGTCCGGCGAGAGATCTACCGTGCTCACCTGCCAATGCGGCCGTTCGCAGGCCAGCGTGACACAGATGGCTCCGCTGCCCGTGCCGATGTCTGCGACGACGAGCGGCTGCTCCGACGGCCAGATGACAGCTGCGTGCCGCAGCACCTGTTCCACCAGAATCTCCGTCTCCGGCCGGGGAATCAGCACGCCGGGACGGACGCGAAAGGGACGGCCGTAAAACTCCTGAGTGCCGATCATGTACTGGATCGGTTCGCGACGTGCCCGGCGCTGACACAGGTCGATCAGGCACGCCAGGGCGTCAGCGGGCATCGGTTCGCCCAAGGAAATCAAATAGCGGGTCCGGTCCCACCCAAGGCAGTGACGGAGCAGCAGTTCCGCTTCAAACGGCGGATCGGCCACGCCCGCCTCGCGTAAAAAGGAAGAAGCCCGTGCCAGGGCTTCCCGTACTGTCGTCACATCCGGCCATTCACGCTGTGCTTGCATGACTCTTCAACAGCTCCGTCTGCTCGTGCATGATCAGGTTGTCGATGACTTCGTCCAATTCGCCTTCCAGAATCGCTTCCAGACGGTGCAGCGTCAGACCGATGCGGTGATCGGTGACGCGGCTCTGCGGAAAGTTGTAGGTGCGAATCCGCTCGCTGCGGTCGCCTGTCCCCACCAGGCTTTTGCGGGTGGCGTCCTGCTCCGCCATCTGCTGCTGCTGATAATAGTCCAGCAGGCGGGCGCGCAGTACGCGCAGCGCCTTTTCCTTGTTGGAGTTCTGCGACTTTTCATCCTGACAGGAAACCACGATGCCGGTCGGAATGTGGGTCACCCGCACGGCCGACTTCGTGGTGTTGACGCTCTGCCCGCCGGCGCCGCTGGAACAGAACGTATCGATGCGGATGTCTTTTTCGTTCAGCTCTACTTCCACTTCTTCCGCTTCCGGCAGCACGAGGACCGTCGACGTGGAGGTGTGAATCCGTCCGCCCGACTCCGTGGCCGGAATGCGCTGCACACGGTGTGCGCCGCTTTCAAATTTCAGCTTGCTGTACGCACCGCGCCCGCTGACGGAAAAGACAATTTCCTTGTAGCCGCCGATGTCCGTCGGGTTGGCTTCCAGCACTTCCACCTTGAAGCCGTGCCGCTCGGCGTAGCGGGTGTACATGCGGAACAAATCGGCTGCAAACAGCGCAGCTTCGTCGCCACCTGCCGCGCCGCGGATTTCCATGATGACGTTCTTCTCGTCGTTGGGATCTTTCGGCAGCAGCAGAATTTTCAAACGGCCCTCAAGCTGTTCCTTGCGCTTGCTCAGGTCGGAAATTTCCATCTTTACCATTTCGCGCATCTCGTCGTCCAGCTTTTCCTCCAGCATCGCCTTGGCATCCTCAAGCTGGCTTACGACCGATTTATATTCACGGTAGACGACCACTGTCTCTTCCAAAGAAGCCTGCTCCTTGGACAGTTCGCGCAGTCGTTTCGTATCGTTGATGACGTCGGGGTCACATAGGAGATTGGTCACTTCTTCATAACGCTCTTCAACCGCAGATAAGCGCTCGAACACTGCATTTCACCCCACCGTTAAAATACTGTCGACTATAACAGATAAATTATAGAGGGAGATGTGGAAAAAGTCAAAACGGCACAAGCAGGCAAACAGGCCCGGCATGGCCGAGCCTTTGGACTTAAGACAAGCGATTGCATCGAAGAAGCTTGGTTTTCAAACAGTGCGGCAAACAAGCCCGACCGAGCCGAACAGCGAGTGACGGGGAGGAGGATCGCCATGCGGCTGTACCCCGCAGCCGGTGCTGGCAGGCAGGGCTGGCATCAGTCCAGCCTGACAAAAGCATCGGGCGGGGAATCAGCGATGGTACCCGTCGTTTGAGGTGATGTGAAAATCGTAGCGCGGCACTTTTTTACGCAGGGCGGCGATCACCTGCTGTTCGATGGACCGGGCCTGCGCTGCCGTGACGTTGGGGATCAAATCCAACGTAACATATGCATTTCCGCCGCTCAGTGTGATTCGTGCGTTTTCCACGCCCGGCACCGATTTGGCCATGGCTTCCATGTTGTCCATATCGATCTGTGTGGAACGCACGTTGCTGTGACCGATAATCATGTTGGGGTTTTGGTTGCGCCCCATCAAGCTGTCCCGATCTTCCAGCGGAGACGCCCCCCGGTCAATGGCGTCATCATTCCGATCGCTTTTGATGGTCGCGTGCTGCTGTGGATCGTAACTTTGCGCGCCGTAGCTTTGCTCCTGGGGCATCGTCCGGCCGCACCCGGCCGTCAGGGGAGATGCCAGCACAACGGCGGCCAGCACGCCCAGAGTACTTTTCCAAAAGGACTGGCATCGCATAAAAAAGCCACCTCCTGTTTGCCTTATTGTGCGCATCGCAGGCGACGGCCATTCACAGGCAAACAGGGGAGGCCTTCACGAGCAGAATCCCTCAAGCGAGGGCCGCCTTCAGTATGCAACCGGCGGGTGGTAGTAGTGGCGGCGGCATACGCTGCTGTACGTGTCATTTCCGCCGATCTCGATCGTCTCTCCGGTGTAAACGGGTCGACCGTCCTTGAACTTGAGGATGTGGGTCGCTTTTTTGTTGCAGTACACACACACGGTCTTGATCTCCTCGATCTTGTCCGCTTCGCACAGCAAATGGGCACTGCCCGGGAACAACTGGTTTTTGAAGTCTTTCAACAGCCCGTACACGATCACCGGGATGTCCAGTTCATCGACAATTTTGACCAACTGTTCCACATGCTGCTTGCCGAGAAACTGTCCTTCATCCACCAGGACGCAGTGCGGGCGGCCCTCCTCACCGGCGACGATCGCAAAGATGTCCGTATCGTCGCTGATCGGAATCGCTTCCCGGCTGATCCCCACACGTGAGGCTACCTTGCCGACACCGTACCGGTCGTCGATGGCCGGGGTAAACACCAGCACTTTTTTGCCTGACTGTTCGTAGTTGTGAGCCACCGTCAATAACTGGATGGATTTGGAAGCATTCATCGCCCCAAAGCGAAAATACAGTTGTGCCACCTGTCTGTCTCCCTTTACGATCATTTTCCCTTCCGAACGATGCCGCTCCGGGCTCCCCCGTCAAGGTCATTCGTCAGGGCTTCTGGCTCTATTGTAGGGGTACATGCCGCGAAACGGAACGTTTTTTGCGCAAAAAAAGCAAAAACCAGGCAGTGATCCCTGCCTGGTTCTTCTTCCCGATTAGGAAAGATTGTATTTGCGTTTGAAACGGTCTACGCGGCCGCCGGCATCGACAAACTTTTGTTTGCCGGTGAAGAACGGGTGGCAGTTGGAGCAAATCTCCACGCGCAGCGCTTGCTTCACGGAGCCGGATTCGAATTCATTGCCGCATGCACATGTTACTTTCACAATGTGATAGTCCGGGTGAATACCTTGTTTCATCCTCATACACCTCTTTTCCGCCCTGAATCGTTTGCCGAAACAGAGTTATATACAAATGCACATACAAGATAGTAGCACGGTTCGAAGCGAAATGCAACAGACTGTCCGCTACGCCATGTTTTTCCGGCGGCGCAGCTCAGCCGGGGGCACGTGCGTAAACGAGCCGATCACGACATCAGGCAGCTCCTGCTGATAGATCTCGATCGCCTGCTTCATCCCGAACACTTCCCCCTTGGCCGGCGGGATCATCGCCAGGTAACTCTCCGGATCGATGTTGAGATTGCGCAGCTGGATCAGCTTGATCCCGGTCCGGCGGATGAAGTTAATCATTGCCTCCATCTCCTCTTCGCGGTCAAAAACGCCCGGGAAACAGAGGTAATTGATCGACGTGTACACGCCCTTGGATGCGGCGTACTCCGCCGAGCGGGCCACGTTTTCCAGCGTGTAGTGGCGCGGCCGGTAGTAGGCGTTGTAGTGTTCGTCAATCGCGCTGATGATGCTGATCCGCATCAGGTCCAATCCGGCGTCCACGATGCCTTTGATGTGATCGGTCAGCCCGGCGTTGGTGTTGATGTTGATGTACCCCATGTCGGTCTGTTCACGGACGCGGCGCATCGCCGGAATGATAATGGAAGCCATCGTGGACGGTTCCCCTTCGCAGCCTTGGCCAAAGCTGATGATGCTCTCCGGCGTCCGCAGGTGATGGAGCATCACCTCGACCAGCTCGTCTTCCGTCGGCTTGAAGTTCATCCGCGTCTGCGGAGACGGGAAACCGCTGTCCTCCGGCTGTTCGGAAATACAGCCGTAACAACCGGCGTTACAGGTGTAGGATACCGGCAGACTGCCCTCCCAGCGGTTGAAAAAGTTATTGGAGGCAGTCAGGCATTCGTATTCCAGCGCACAGTGGGAGAGGTGGCGCAAAATCCGGTTGTTGGGAAACAGCTCCAGTGTCTGCTCAACCCGCTGGCGAAGCTCGTCCATCGGAAAGTTGAGCGGATTCCATTGGTACGGATCATCGCTCTGCCGACCGGCCACCCAGAAGCCGCCGTCTTTCCACACCACGGCCGTGTAGCCGAACAGAGGGAGCTTGCTGTTTTTGTCGGTCTTGATGTAGCCCGGCAGAAGCAGCCGGGTATAACCCTGGGGGATCAGGGCGCCGACCGCCATGCACCCGTCCAGCTTCACCATCTCACCCGTGTCCGGGTCCATGCCGATCGCCACCGTATTGGGCAAACTGACCAGCGTCGCTCCCTCCGGCAGGGGAATCAGTTCGTCCTCCAAAATCTCCGTCAGGATATCGCCGTTACGCGCCACCGCGAGCAGTCCCGGGTGGTCGTAGACGTTGCCGTTTTCGTCTGCGTATACCACATACATTGAAAAATCGCCTCGCTTTATTCGCTCAGCCCATTGTAACGCAACGGCATGTCAATGTAAATGTGAAGGGTTACCTGCTCAAGTAACGCAGCGGATTGATCGGCACGTCGTCCTGCCGCACCTCGAAGTGCAGATGGTACCCGGTGGAATCGCCGGTCCGCCCCATGTAGCCGAGAACTTCCCCCCGCTCCACGTACTGGCCCGGGGAAACGAGAATCTTGCGCATGTGGGCGTAGTAGGTTTGCAGTCCTTCTCCGTGATCGAGAACAACCAAATAACCATAACCGGAACGGCCGCTCCCGGCTTCCACGACGACGCCTTCCTTGGCGGCATGAATGGGGGTCCGCCCCTCGTCCTGATTCCACATGTCAATGCCCTTGTGCATCTTTCCCCAGCGTGTGCCGAAGCCGCTGGTTACGGTCGCCTGTTTGACCGGCCAATCCAGCACGCGGGAACGGCTTGACTGGCGGCTGGCCACCTGTACGGCGCCGCGCCGCTTCTGCCACTCCTTGGTAGTCACCGATTGCGGGTTGGTGACAGGGATCTGGATGGTTTGTCCAATGTAGAGGTTGTCCGACATGAGTCGAAGCAGCGGATTGCGCTCCTGCAGCAGTTCCTTGCTTACGCCGTACCGGCGGGCAATATCGTCCAAGGTTTCGCCGCGGCGGACGGTATGGGTCACGTCGCCCTGACTCAGTTTCAGCTTCATGCCGATTCCCACGAGGTTGGGGTTGGCCAGCCTGTTCAGTTCCACCAGTTGCTTCAGGGACAACCCGTACCGATGAGCAATGCCAGACAGCGTGTCGCCCCGCTGAACCGTATAGGTCATCACATCGCTCCGCTTGGCCGGGGCCGGTTTGGTCAGCGAGGCGTAAGGATTAAACGCTTGAAACAGCACCTGTCCGGCCACATCCTGCATGATCTGTTGCTTCCCGCCCCAATCAGCGGACATTTGCGCGAACTCCACAGCCGCTCCTCCTTTCTGCGGTGCCGCTTCGCCACGGGCCCAGCAGCCGCCGCACGTTCCAGAAACTCTGCTTTTACCGTATGCGGGGGCCCAAAAAAAATGACGGCAAGTAAATTACCCTGCCGTCACGTTTGCTTGTTTTCCGCGCGTTTTATGCGATTCAAACGTCTGCAAAAATTCTTCGTTGGTCTTGGTCTCCGCCAGTCGCTTGATGAACGAATCGACGAATTCCGGCGTTTCGTTCATGCTTTTGCGAATCGCCCACAGCTTCTCCAACTCTTCTCTGGAAAGCAGCAGTTCTTCGCGGCGGGTGCCCGAGCGGCGAATGTCGATCGCCGGAAAGATGCGGCGTTCCGCCAGTTTGCGGTCCAGGTGCAGCTCCATGTTGCCTGTCCCTTTGAATTCTTCGTAAATCACATCGTCCATGCGGGAGCCCGTCTCCACCAGAGCGGTCGCCAGGATGGTCAGGCTGCCGCCTTCCTCGATATTGCGGGCCGATCCGAAAAAGCGCTTGGGCCGGTGAAACGCGGCCGGGTCAATCCCGCCGGACAGCGTCCGTCCGCTGGGCGGAATCACCAGGTTGTAGGCGCGCGCCAGACGGGTAATGGAGTCGAGCAGAATGACGACGTCCTTTTTGTGTTCCACCAATCGTTTTGCCCGCTCCAACACCAGTTCCGCCACTTTGATGTGGTTTTCCGGCAGCTCGTCAAACGTGGAAGCGACGACCTCCCCCTTGACGGAGCGCTGCATGTCGGTTACCTCTTCCGGCCGTTCATCGATCAACAGGACAAACAGGTGAATGTCCGGCCGGTTTTCCGTAATGCTGTTGGCAATCTCTTTGAGGAGCATGGTTTTTCCCGCTTTGGGCGGCGCGACGATCAGGCCGCGCTGGCCAAGCCCGACAGGGGCGATAAGGTCCATCAGGCGTGCGGAAATGCGCTCCGGAACGGTTTCCAATACGAGTTTGTTTTGAGGGTATAACGGTGTCAAGGCGGGGAAGTGAAGGCGTTCGGCGGCTAATTCGGGGTCTTCTCCGTTTACGGCTTCCACCTGCAGCAACCCAAAATACCGTTCGTTTTCCTTGGGCGGCCGCACCTTGCCGGATACCAGGTCCCCCATCCGCAGATCAAACCGGCGAATCTGCGACTGGGAGATGTAAATGTCCTCCGAGCTGGGGAGGTAGTTGATGGGGCGCAGGAATCCGTAGCCCTCGGGGAGGATTTCCAGCACCCCTTCCATAAACATCAGACCGTCCCGTTCTGCCCTGGCTTTCAGGATGGCAAAGATCAGTTCCTTTTTCTTCAACTGGGAATAGTACGGAATCTGGTATTCCTTTGCCAGCTTGTACAGTTCGGTCAGCTTCTTTTCTTCTAGTTCGGAAAGTAACATGATTCCACCACTCTTTGTATTCTCTTTCTCTATTCTCGTCCGATCGCCGGCTTACAATACCAGGCGGGGTTTGCGCTCCAAGCGGTGGTTTCCTTCGATAAAGCGCACGGTTCCCGTTTTGGCGCGCATGACGACGGAATGGGTCGTGGCGCGCATGCCTTGGAAACGCACGCCCCTGAGCAGTTCACCGTCGGTAACGCCGGTGGCGGCAAAGATGGCGTCATCCCCTTTCACCAGGTCGTCCATGTACAGGACCTGATGCGGATTGGCCAATCCCATTCGCTTGCAGCGTTCGAGCTCTTCTTCGTTTTGCGGCAGCAGCTTGCCCTGAACCTCGCCGCCAAGGCATTTGAGGGCGACCGCTGCCAACACGCCTTCAGGAGCCCCTCCGGACCCGAACAGGATGTCCACGCCCGTGTCGGGAAACGCCGTGTTGATCGCCGCAGCCACGTCCCCGTCGGAAATCAGCCGAATCCGCGCGCCGGCTTCCCTGATCTCGTGGATGATCCGTTGATGGCGGTCGCGATCCAGCACGATTGCCACCAGGTCGCTGATGTCCTTGCCCTGGGCCTGGGCGACTGCCTTCAGGTTATCCTTGATCGGCGCGTTGATGTCCACTTTGCCCACCGCTTTCGGACCGACGGCGATTTTCTCCATGTACATGTCAGGAGCGTGCAGCAGGTTGCCGCGGTCGGCGATGGCGATGACCGAGATGGCTCCCCAGGTCCCTTTGGCAACGATGTTGGTGCCCTCCAGCGGGTCGACGGCTACGTCCACGGCCGGCGCCACCCCCTGGCCCAGCTGCTCCCCGATGTACAGCATCGGTGCTTCGTCCATTTCTCCCTCACCGATGACAACAATCCCGTCCATCGGCACGTTTTCAAACTCCTTGCGCATCGCCGTCGTTGCCGCGTCATCGGCCTCGTCTTTTTTGCCGAGGCCCATCCAGCGGGCGGATGCCAGCGCTGCCGCTTCTGTAACACGTACCAGTTCTAGTGTAAGACTGCGTTCCATATCGGAAGACTCCTCTCCTGGCATTTGCTGCGGTTACCGCGGATGGCGCTCCATGCGGGGCAGACCGATCCGTTTCACATCGGCTCCCAGGCTTTGCAGCTTGCTCACCAGATTTTCGTAACCGCGATCAATGTGTTCCAATCCTTCCAACTCCGTCGTGCCCGGCGTGGCCAGCCCGGCAATGACCAGCGCTGCGCCTGCGCGCAGGTCGGAGGCGACCACTTTGGCCCCGTTCAACTGTCTTGTGCCTTCGATGACCGCCGAACGCCCTTCCACTTTCAGGTTGGCCCCCATGCGGCGCAGCTCGTCCACGTGGCGGAAACGGGCGCTGTAAATGTTGTCCGTCACGACGCTGGTGCCTGTGGCCAGCGTCAGCAGGGTCGTGATCGGCTGCTGCAAATCGGTCGGAAAGCCAGGATACGGGCTGGTTTTCACGTCGATGGCGCGGTAAACCTCCCGCCCGTTCACCTGAATGCAGTCGTCCATTTCCAGCACTTCCGCCCCGATCTCCCGCAGCTTGGCCGTGACGGACTCCAGGTGTTTGGGGATGACGTTTTCCAAGGTAACGCTACCCCGCGTCGCGGCTGCCGCGATCATGTAGGTGCCCGCCTCGATCCGGTCCGGGATGATCGTGTGACGGCAGCCCCGCAGGCGTTCCACTCCCTCGATCCGGATGATGTCAGTGCCGGCCCCCTTGATTTTGGCGCCCATGTTGTTCAGCAATGTGGCGACGTCGACGATTTCCGGCTCGCGGGCAGCGTTTTCAATAATCGTCACACCCTCCGCCTTGGACGCAGCCAGCATGATGTTGATCGTCGCTCCGACGCTGACCAGGTCCAGGTAGATGCGCGCGCCTTTTAGGCGGCCGTTTTTGGCGCGAAGGGTCATGACGCCGTTTTGGTTTTCCACCCGGGCTCCCAGCGCTTCAAAGCCCTTGATGTGCAAATCGACCGGGCGCGGACCGAGGTCGCAGCCGCCCGGCAAACCGACATGGGCCTCGCCGAATTTGGCCAGAAGCGCTCCCCACAGGTAGTAGGAAGCCCGCAGCTTCTTGATGCGTCCGTTGGGCATCAGCTTCAGCTGCATCGGACGGCCGTCCACTTCCATCCAGTCGTCCTCGAACAGGACATCCGCTCCCATTTCCTTCAGCAGCTCACAGTAAATCTCCACGTCCTGAATATGCGGCAGATTTTCTATTACGACCGGCCCGTCTGCCAGGAGCGCGGCAGGAATCAGGGCAACGGCGCTGTTTTTGGCTCCACTGATGGAAACCGAACCCTCGAGTCGCTTCCCACCATTGATGATCAGCTTTTCCATGCGTAGCTCTCCTCAGGCGTAATCGGGAAAGAAGCACCTTCCCCAACGGAAAAGGTGCTTAGGCCTTTTACACACTCGTCTGTTTCATGCTTGCCCAGTCCGCGAGAAACTTCTCCAGACCGCTGTCGGTCAGCGGATGAGCAATCAGTTGTTTGAACACTTTATAGGGGATTGTAGCGAAATGAGCGCCGCGGCGTGCCGCTTCCGTCACGTGAACAGGGTGGCGGACAGAGGCAGCGATGATTTCCGTCTCCAGACCGTGAACGGAAAAGATTTCGGCGATGTCTTCGATCAATTGCATGCCGTCGTGGCCGATGTCGTCCAGACGGCCCAGGAACGGGGAAACGTAGGTGGCGCCAGCCCGTGCGGCCAGCAGCGCCTGGTTGGCAGTAAATACCAACGTAACGTTGGTGCGAATTTTCCGCTTGGCGAAGTGCTTGACAGCCTTCAGGCCTTCTGCCGTCATCGGCACCTTGATCACGATGTTCTTGGACAGGGAAGCCAGCTTCTCCCCTTCTTCAATCATGCCCTTGGCGTCCGTGCTGATCACTTCCGCACTGATCGGGCCGTCCACGATGTCGATGATCTCTTTCAACGTCTCGATGAAATCGCGCCCTTCCTTCGCAACGAGGGACGGGTTGGTCGTCACGCCGGACACCACGCCCCACTCGTGAATCTCGCGGATTTCTTCGACGTTAGCGGTATCTATCAAAAAACGCACGATGTGTACCTCCTTGGTTACGCACGGTTGCTGCTTCCGAACAGGCGCATTTTCCCTTTAACGACTTCCTTGATCGCCTCGCGGGCCGGTCCCAGGTATTTGCGCGGGTCAATTTCGTTCGGCTTGGCAGCGAGGATTTTGCGTACCGTTTCGGTGCATGCGACTTGGCTTTCGGTATTCACGTTGATTTTGCCGACGCCCAGGCTGATCGATTTCTTGATCGCTTCATCCGGTACGCCGGAGCCGCCGTGCAGCACGATCGGAGCGCCGATGTTGTTTGCCACTTTTTCGATGATGTCAAAGCGGATTTTCGGCTCCCCTTTGTACATGCCGTGTGCCGTTCCGACAGCAATGGCCAGATAGTCTACTTTGGTTTCTTCCCAGAAGCGGATTGCTTCTTCCGGATTTGCCAGGGTAGCGTCTTCTTCATCCACGGACAGGTCGTCCTCTACCCCGCCGATGGTACCCAGCTCGCCTTCCACGGAAACGCCGACCGCATGGGCAGCCTCGACAACCTTTTTGGTCAGGCGAATGTTCTCTTCATACGGATGGTGAGACCCGTCGAACATCACGGAAGAAAAGCCGGCACGGATACATTTCATTACGATGTCAAAGTTGCTGCCGTGGTCCAGGTGCAGGGCAACCGGAACACCTGCGCGCTCTGCCGCCGCTTTGGCCATCGCAACGGTAAACTCAAGCCCCATGTACTTCAGCGCGCCTTCGGATACGCCAAAAATTACCGGGGATTTCTCTTCGATCGCTGCCTCCGTAATCGCTTGCGTAAACTCCAGGTTGTTGAGGTTGAACTGTCCGACAGCGTATTTATGCTTCTTGACGTCTTCAGTAAAAGCGGTCATAGGTACCAGTGGCATTGATATATCCTCCTTAGCAGACTCTGTAACGTGGCCTATTATACCACATGAATTTGCGTGTTAACAGGTACGCTTGTCCGGGGCCCGGGTCCCGGGACCCTGGTGTCGTTAACAAGCCAACTGCTGATGCACAGCCATGCGCAGCTCATCAATGTCAAACGGCTTCGTGAAGTGAGTCAACGCTCCCAGTTGTGTCGCTTCCTTGATCATGTCCAGCTCGCCGTACGCGGTCATCATGATGACCTTGATGTCCTGGTTGATCTTTTTGATGTGTTTTAAAATCTCAATGCCGTCCATGCCGGGGATTTTCATATCGAGGATCACCAGATCAGGCGACTCCTTTTCCACGATCTCCAGGGCCATTTTGCCGTTGGCCGCCTGGAACGTTTTGTAGCCTTCCTTGCCAAGCACCTCGTACAGCAGGATGCGAATGCCGTACTGATCGTCCACAACCAACACTTTTTTCTCCCGTTTATCCTGCATGGTTTTCCTATCCCCCTGCTCAATAGACCGTTTTACTTAAATTACCTTGATTCGCCTAAAATCAGGAAAATCCTGCAACGGCTAGTGGAAAATTTCCCCGGCAGCACCTTTGAAGTATAATGAAGGATAACCATTTTCGACACATGCAAGGTGACTGAACCCGTATGAATACAGTCTGGTTGATTTGCCTGTTTACATTTGTGATCCACGCCACGGAGACGCTTTCGTTCGCCATTCGCCTGGCCGGCGTGCAGACGGCGCGGCTGGCCGTCGCGCTGTCTCTGACCGGCATGGTTCTGCTCGTCTCCCGCACCGCCAACCTGATGCAAAGTCCGTTTACCGGCGGACTGATTGACCGGGCGACCGTCACTCATGCGGATGTGGCCCCCGATCTGCACATGATCATCGGTGCCGCATCGCTGGGCACGCTGGCGGCCATCCTCCTGTTTCCCACCTGCGTCCAGCTCTCAAAGCGGCTGATCGCCCACCTGGAACTGGCCGGCTCCATCCCGCAGATGCTGCGGACATCCGTCACGGTCCACAGCATTCGCCACGTCCGGCATCACATCCGCTTGCCCCGCTGGCGGGCGCTGTCGCGGTTTCGTTTCCGGGGCATCCCCAAACGGCTGCTGCTGCTCAACTGCGTCGTCACCGGCATCTACACGACAAGCATCCTGTCCGTCCTGTACGCGTCGCTGCTCGCCCCTGCTTTCAAGGCGACGGTGCTGATGTCCTCGGGTCTGGTCAACGGCTTTGCCACCATCATCATGACCGTGCTGATCGATCCGCAGGTGGCGCTGCTGACGGACAAGGCCCTGCAGGGACAAGCCCCGACCGAGACGATCCGGGACACGTACCTGTCGCTGATGGTGTCCCGCTTCTTCGGCACGATCCTGGCTCAGTTCCTGCTCGTGCCGGCGGCCCACTGGGTGGCCTGGCTGGCCCCGCTGTTCCATTAGCGATCGCCTGATTGGTGAGACAAGACTGGCATCAGACGAAAATCGTCCGGCGAACGGATCACAGACGGGACGGCGCTGACGCCCTGTTTCCATCCCGGGCCAAAAATCCTGGAATCGAGTAGGAGGGGGTGGCTAACCCCCGTCCTCTCACACCACCGTACGTACCGACCGGTATACGGCGGTTCACCAAGCTTGACGAAGTGTGAAATATCGCTGTATCAAACTCATCAGCCCTTGTTGTTGCCAGTAGGCAATACCAAGGGCTTTGTGCATGTGCGGGGATTTTGTTGTCCGCCACGCCCCCTTTCGGGTGTTTGCGATTTCCAGTGCTCTGTTGTGAGAAAATCCAAGCGAACGAAGTTCGCGGTACCTCGTACGAACTCGTTTCCACTGCGTCCATAGACAGAGCCGGAGCCTTCGGCGAATCCATTCCTCTATTCGCAGAAGATGGGTTTTCGCCTCGGCCAGCGCAAAATACCCGATCCATCCCATGAGGTATTGGTTGAGTTTTTGAATCCTCTCCTGCATGGCCATGCTTCGATGTGGGTTGGTTAATTGGCGAATTCGTCCTTTTAACCGGGTGATCGATTTGGGATGCAGACGTATCCGCGCTTCCTTTCCCGGAATAAAGCTAAAGCCGAGGAACTTCCGGTTGCACGGGCGGTCCACCGCACTTTTCTGTTGATTTACCTTGAGTTTGAGAACCCTGGTCAAGTATCGCTCCACACTTGCCTTTACACGTTCACCCGCACGTTTGGAGCGGACGTAGATGTTGCAGTCGTCCGCATAGCGGCAGAAACGGTGTCCCCTTTTCTCCAACTCCTTGTCCAGGTCGTCTAGCAGAATGTTGGCCAACAGCGGACTTAAGGGGCCACCTTGCGGCGTGCCCTCTTCCGTCGTGACACACACTCCGTTGACCATGACTCCGGATTGCAGATAAGCGCGAATTAGTTTAAGAAGGCGCTTGTCCTTCACCTTGCGGGCAACCCGGCTCATTAGGATATCATGGTTGACCCGGTCGAAGAACTTCTCCAAGTCGATGTCGACCACATACCGGAATCCTTCGTTGATGTACTGTTGTGCTTTCCGCACAGCACTGTGAGCACGGCGGCCTGGACGGAACCCGAAGCTGGAGTCGGAGAACTCTGGGTCGAATATGGGAGTCAATACCTGCAGGATGGCCTGCTGGATGAAGCGATCTACCACGGTAGGGATGCCTAGCAATCGTATTCCCCCGTCAGGTTTCGGGATTTCGACCCTGCGGACAGGAGACGGCTTGTAGGTTCCCTTCTCGATTTGCGACCGGATGGTCGCCCAGTGCTGACGAAGGTAGTCGCGCAGTTGTTCGGTTGAAACACCGTCGATTCCCGCAGCACCTCTGTTGGCCTCCACTCGTTTGAGAGCGGCCATGAGGTTGTCCCGTGACAGCACTTTCTCCAGCATGCCCCTGACGATACTCCTCTCTTCGCACACATGTTGCTAAGCTTGCCGTACGATGCTCAGCCCTTCTCTGTACCCTCGGGGCTTCACCCCTACTATTCAGAGGAAGTTCCATTTCGGAATTCTGCTTCGACGCACCGTATCGAAAGGGATTAGAACATGTGTTGACTTGATGTTCGGCCCTTCCTCCTTCGAGCGTCCTCTATCGGAGTACTATGGCCTCTGCTGACTTCTGCATGTTCAGCGCCCCCTCGCGGAGACGGTTGCCAACGGTAGTAGGCGTATCATGCAGACCTCCCCGGGTAAGGACGGTAACTTTCGTCCCATGTACCTGCCCAATTTACTGCTGCACTCCTTGGCTGTATGGGGCTTCACCTTGTTCGGCAGGCTCGCCCGAGTACAACAGCCTCAAATTGGGTTCGTGTACCTCAGGTCAGGACTTTGCCGCCGGCTTCCTTCAGATTCCGCCTCACGGCGGACACCCTTGCCTTAAGCTAACGGTTGGTACAGCCAACCCCCGTTCGGGACTTTCACCCTATAGCTACCGCCCATGCCGGGCGCACCAAAAAGACGCACCACCGGAGATCCGAAGGTGCGTCTTTTTTGTTTGGGTACGACCCGCGCCGCTTAGCCCTTGTACGCCAGCGAAGCCTTTACAAATTCGCGGAACAGCGGCTGCGGACGGTTTGGACGGGAGGTAAATTCCGGATGGAACTGCGTAGCCAGGAACCACGGATGGTCCGGAATCTCCACAATCTCCACCAGACGGCCGTCCGGGGAAGTACCTACAAAGCGCATGCCCAACTTGGCCAACTGCTCGCGGTACTCGTTGTTCACTTCGTAGCGGTGACGGTGGCGTTCGTACACCAGTGTGCTCTGGTACGCCTTTTCGGCCAGGCTGCCCGGCTCCACTTTGGTCGGTCCCAGACCAAGCCGCATGGTGCCGCCCATGTCTTCGATCTCTTTTTGTTCCGGCAGAAGGTCGATGACCGGGTATTTCGTATTCGGATTGATTTCCGAGCTGTTAGCGCCCTCCAGACCGGCCACATGGCGGGCAAATTCGATGACGGCGATCTGCATGCCCAGACAGATGCCCAAAAACGGCACCTTGTTTTCGCGGGCGTAACGGGTGGCGGTAATCTTTCCTTCAATGCCGCGGTCGCCGAATCCGCCCGGCACGAGAATGCCGTTTACGTCGCCCAGCAGTTCATGCACGTTTTCCGGCGTCACTTCTTCGGCGCTCACCCACTTGATCTCCACGTTGCTGTCGTTTGCGTAGCCGCCGTGATAGAGCGCCTCCGCGACGGAGAGGTAGGCGTCGTGCAGCTCCACGTACTTGCCGACAATGGCGATGCGGGTGGTGCGAGACAGATTTTTGATCTTGTTGACCAGTGCTTTCCATTCGGTCATGTCTGCTTCCTGACAGGTGAGCCCCAGGTGGCGGCAGACGTAATCGTCCAGACCCTGTGCCTGAAGCTGCAGCGGCACGTCGTACAAGGTCTCGGCGTCCACGCATTCGATCACCGCGTTTTTGTCGATGTCACAGAACAGCGCCAGCTTGTCCTTCATCTCCTGGGACAGCGGGTGTTCGGTACGGGTGACGATGACATTGGGCTGGATACCCAGACTGCGCAGTTCCTTGACGCTGTGCTGTGTCGGCTTGGTTTTCATCTCGCCGGCAGCCTTTATATACGGGATCAGGGTGACGTGAATGTACATGACATTTTCGCGACCGATGTCGCTCTTGATCTGGCGGATCGCCTCCAGGAACGGCAGGCTCTCGATGTCGCCCACGGTGCCGCCGATTTCGGTGATGACCACGTCGGCGCCGGTTTCACGTCCCGCACGGAAGACGCGCTCCTTGATCTCGTTGGTAATGTGCGGAATGACCTGAACGGTGCCGCCCAGATAGTCGCCGCGGCGCTCCTTGGCGATGACGGCGGAGTAGATTTTCCCGGTGGTCACGTTGGAGTTGGCGCTCAGGTTGATGTCGATGAAGCGCTCGTAGTGCCCCAGGTCCAGGTCCGTTTCCGCCCCGTCATCGGTGACGAACACTTCGCCGTGCTGATACGGGCTCATCGTACCCGGGTCGACGTTGATGTACGGGTCAAATTTTTGGATGGTTACCTTTAGGCCCCTGTTTTTCAGCAGTCGGCCCAAAGAAGCGGCAGTAATTCCTTTTCCCAACGAGGATACAACCCCGCCTGTCACAAAAATGTACTTGGTCATGATTTACGTCCCCTCTTTCCCCTGTTGCGTGATGATTGTACAGATAAACAACGATGAAGACGGCTCCAAAAAAGAAAAAACAAAAGCGGTTCCCACCCCGATCCAGCTCGGGCAGGGGGCACTTTTGTTTTGTAGTTTCCCATATTAAATCCTTCTTCATGTGAAGCCCAAGGAGTATTTTATCTGTCTCTTAGGCGGAAGTCAAGAATCTAAAAATCCTCGTTATCCTCGTCAACTTCCGCATCCTCGCTGTCTGCGTCTTCGTCGTCAAACAGCTCATCGTCTTCCACAATTTCTTCCTCATCGTCAATTTCGGGGTCCAGTTCGTCATCCAACGCCGCATCGTCCAGGAACTCTTCGTCGTCTTCGAAGATAGCGATTTCGTCCTCTTCGTACTCTTCGACGATGTCTTCCTCGATCTCGTAATCGTCGAAGTCGTCGTCGAGGAGCACCTTCTTCTTCTTGCCGCCCTCCTGGGTTTCTTCCACGGCGTCTGTCGGGTACCACCGCTTCAATCCCCAGGTGTTGTCTCCCAGGCAGACAAAACGGCCGTCGATGTTGATTTCCGTATATACTTGGGCAATAATGGCCATCTTTTGCTCTTCTGTCATTCCGCGCAGGGCAGCCAATTCGTCCATCAGCTCGCGGAAATTGTACGGCCGATTGGTTTCGCGCAAAATCTCGTACGCGATGTCAACCAATGCCATTTCGTTCATTTTTTCACGGTCCATATGTGCAAGCAATTGACTCACCCAGGGCACGTCCTTTCATTGGAAAACTTGGCGTTCCGTCAAGGCTCTCGCCGTTCGGCCGAGACCTTGGTCTCTGATCAACGGTAAATAGGCTACCTTACAGTATTCATTATTTTAGACAAAAATGCAAGGAATTCAAACGGTTTTTCTAGCATCCCGAGGCGTCAAACTGTGATGTGGTAGAACAGGACGCAGAGGAGTGCATAACCACCCAGTATGTGGGAAATGTCTAATATTGTAACTCACACGCAGCGGAGGGTGACAATGAAAAACGACAGACAACTGGCCGGCAGCTTTTTTTGGTGATGGTCTTGGGCGTCCTGATGATTCTCGGCTGGGTCAGCATTTTCGACCTGTATCTCAGTCGGCAGTAGGTTAGGAGGAATGGCGGTGCTGGGAATTGATTTGCCTCGTTACGAAAAGATCTGGCTGTGGTTCGGCGTCATCACCCTCATTATCTTTCTTCTCGTCACCGGGATCATGGCATTCGCGATGAACCTGCACCCGGCCGCCGGTCACGAGCGGACGGTCGCCCCGGAGCAGGTATTGAGCACGGCGCCGTTTGACAAACCGGGTGTCTATCCTGTCGGCGACAAGGAGTATCAGGTCGTCATGGTGGCCCAGGCCTTCAACTTCCTGCCGGCCGCCCCGACCGTTCCCGCAGGATCGACCGTTCATTTTCGCGTGACCAGCCCTGATGTCATACACGGCGTTGCCATACCGGGAACCAACGTAAACATGATGGTTCTGCCGGGACATGTCACGGAATTTACCTATACCTTCAAGAAGCCGGGAGAGTATTTGCTCTTGTGCAACGAATACTGCGGCATCGGCCATCAGGTCATGATGGCCAAAATGGTGGTTCAATAAAACGGGTGGAGTTGTTGAAGATGAGTGACTTGCAAAACACCGGCTTCGGCGGTGCCACAGTCGGCAAAAGCGACTTTCGCTTTCAGCGCGATGACCAACTGCTTATTCAGGCCCACATCGGATTTGCCTATCTGGCCCTGCTGCTTGGAGCGTTGGCGGGAGTGCTGCAGACCCTGCAGCGGACGGGCGTCATTAGCTTGCCATCGGCACTCGGTTACTATCAGCTGCTCACCCTGCACGGGGTAAGTCTGGCCCTGGTGTTCACCACCTTTTTCATCATCGGATTTCTCTTTTCGGGCGTGGCCAAAACAACGGGAGGCGAGCTGACACCACGGGAACGGGCATGGGGATGGACGGGTTTCGTCCTGATGGCGGCGGGTACCGCGCTTGCACTCATTCCCATCCTCACAAATGACGCGTCCGTGCTCTACACCTTTTACGCACCGCTCAAAGCCTCTCCGCTGTTCTACGTCGGCCTGACTGCCGTCGTGGTCGGAAGCTGGTGCAGCAGCGTCACCATCTTTTCCGCCTTCCGCAGATGGAGGCGCGCTCATCCCGGCGAATCGTCCCCGCTGTTTGCCTACATGGCTGTCGCGACGATGATATTATGGGTCATCTGCACCCTCGGCGTCGCGATCGAAATGCTGTTCCTGCTGATTCCCTGGTCAATGGGGTGGACAGAACGGGTGGATGTCAGCCTGAGCCGGACGTTGTTCTGGTATTTCGGTCACGCCCTGGTCTACTTCTGGCTGCTGCCGGCCTACATTTACTGGTACGTCAACATCCCTCGGCTGATAAAAGGGCGCATCTTTAGCAATTCGCTGCCTCGGTTGACGTTTATTCTGTTTATCCTCTACTCCATACCGGTCGGGCTGCACCACCAGTTTAACGAGCCGGGCATTGACTCGGTCTGGAAGTTTGTGCAGACCGTTCTCACCTTTTTCGTGGTCATTCCCTCGTTTTTAACGGCGTTTTCCATTTTGGCCACGTTTGAATTGGCCGGCCGTTCCCAAGGGGGAAAAGGGCTGCTGGGGTGGATCACCAAGCTGCCGTACAAGGACGTTCGCTTTCTCGCGCCGTTTCTTGGCATGGTCCTGTTTGTACCGGCCGGCATCGGCGGGATTATCAATGCCAGCTATCAGTTAAACCAGGTGGTTCACAACACGTTATGGGTAACCGGCCACTTTCACCTTACCCTGGCCACCAGCGTCATCCTTACATTTTTCGGAATATCTTACATGCTGATTCCGGTGCTGCGCGGCCGGACACTGACCCCGGCGATGAATCGTCTGGGGATCGTCCAGGCGTTTACCTGGGTGATCGGGATGGCGCTCATGTCGGGCGGGATGCACGCTGTCGGGCTCCTGGGCGAGCCGCGGCGAATCAGCTACACGACGTACAACGACCATCCTGTTGCCCAGATGTGGTTCCCCTACCGTCAAGCGATGGCGTGGGGCGGGGGCATCCTGTTCACGGGAATTGTGCTGTTTCTGATTATCGCCGTATACCTGTGGTTCTTTGCGCCGAAAACGGAAACGCCCAACGAATACCCCATCGGCGAGGTCACCCCTGATCAGCCCAAACCGCCGTTGTTTCTGGAACGCTGGTCCATCTGGATCGGTGTGGCCGTTGGCTTGATCCTGTTTGCCTACACGATGCCCTTCGTGCAGCTGTTCATCCACCCGGCTCCCGGCGCACTGCCGATGCGAACGTGGTGACAGCTATGTCCCCATTTACATCGGCCGTCTTGCATCCGTTTCGACACACTCCCCGGCAGCGGAACGAAAAAAGGCCCGCCTTGCGGAAGCAGCCTGCTTTCGCACAGCGGGCATTCGTTTTTACATATTGCGTCTACATATTCCGTCGATACTGTCCGCCCACTTCGTACAGCGCGGCGCTGATCTGTCCCAGCGAAGCCACCTTCACCGTCTCCATCAGCTCGGCGAAGATATTGCCGCCGGACATCGCCACTTCCTGCAGCCGCTTGAGTGCAGCCGGCGCCTGCTCGCGATGCCGCTCGTGGAAGGCGCGCAGGTTGCGGATCTGTTGTTCTTTCTCCTCTTCCGTCGCACGCGCCAGCTCGATCTCGTAGTCCTCTTCCGAGGCGTTCGGGTTGATAAAGGTGTTCACCCCGATGATCGGCAGCTCGCCGCTGTGCTTTTTCATCTCGTAGTACATCGATTCGTCCTGGATCTTGCCCCGCTGATACTGCGTCTCCATCGCGCCGAGCACGCCGCCGCGCGCGTTCAACCGCTCAAATTCCTGCAGCACCGCTTCCTCCACCAGATCGGTCAGTTCCTCGATGATAAACGAGCCTTGCAACGGATTCTCGTTTTTCGCCAGGCCCAACTCCTTGTTGATGATCATCTGGATCGCCATGGCGCGGCGGACGGAGTTTTCCGTCGGCGTGGTGATCGCTTCGTCGTAGGCGTTGGTGTGCAGAGAATTGCAGTTGTCGTAGATGGCGATCAGCGCCTGCAGCGTGGTCCGGATGTCGTTGAAGTCCATCTCCTGCGCGTGGAGGGAGCGCCCGGACGTCTGAATGTGATACTTCAACTTTTGGCTGCGCTCGTTGGCGCCGTAGCGGTTTTTCATCACCGTCGCCCAGATGCGGCGCGCCACCCGGCCGATCACCGTGTACTCGGGGTCCAGTCCGTTGGAAAAGAAGAACGACAGATTGGGCGCAAAGTCGTCGATATGCATGCCCCGGCTCAGGTAGTATTCCACGTAGGTAAAGCCGTTGGCCAGCGTAAACGCCAATTGCGTGATCGGGTTGGCCCCCGCCTCGGCGATGTGGTAGCCGGAGATGGAGACGGAGTAGTAGTTGCGCACCTTGTGGTCGATGAAGTACTGCTGGATGTCGCCCATCATCCGCAAGGCGAACTCGGTGGAGAAGATGCAGGTATTTTGTCCCTGGTCTTCCTTCAGAATGTCCGCCTGCACCGTGCCGCGCACTGTAGACAGCGTGTACGCCTTGATCTGCTCGTACTCGTCCGGCGTCGGCTGTCGCCCTTCCCGCTCCACGAATTTTTCCACCTGCTGATCGATCGCTGTGTTCATGAACATGGCCAGTATGATCGGCGCCGGACCGTTGATGGTCATGGATACGGAGGTGGTAGGCGCGCACAGGTCAAACCCGGCGTACAGCTTCTTCATGTCGTCGAGCGTACAGACGCTGACACCGCTGTTGCCGATCTTTCCGTAAATGTCGGGGCGGTAATCAGGGTCTTCGCCGTAGAGCGTTACCGAGTCAAACGCCGTGCTGAGCCGCTTCGCCTCGTCGTTTTGCGACAGGAAGTGAAAGCGCCGGTTGGTCCGCTCCGGTGTGCCTTCCCCGGCAAACTGCCGCTTCGGGTCCTCCCCTTCCCGCTTGAACGGGAAGACGCCCGCTGTGAACGGGAATTGTCCCGGCACGTTTTCTTTGAGCGACCATTTCAAAATTTCGCCCCAGTCTTCAAATTCAGGCAGGCACACTTTCGGGATGCGGGTGCCGGAGAGCGACTCCGTGTACAGCCGGGTGACGATCTCCTTGTCGCGCACCTTGGTGACAAATTGATCCTGCCGGTACTGTTCCTTGAGCTTCGGCCAGTTGTCCAGGATGCGGCGGCACTCGGGATGCAGCTTGCCTTCAAAATGGGCAATCTGCTGATCCAGCACACGGACCACCTGGGCCGCATCAGGTTCGCCCGACGCCAGCAGCGTCTCCTTGGCGCCATGCAGTTGATACAGCTTGCGGGCAATCGCCGACTGCTCGGTGACGAATCCCCGGTACGCCCGCACCGTGTTGGCGATCTCCTGCAGATAGTTGACGCGCTCCGCCGGGATCAGTGCCGTCTTGTGCGTCTTGACCGGCGTCGCGTCAAGATGTTCCACCGGCCAGTCGACACCTGTTTTTTCCACGATCTTGCGCATCAGGGCGGCAAACAGCACATTGGTGCCCGGATCGTTGAACTGGCTGGCGATCGTGCCGTACACGGGAATCTGCTCATCCGGCACATCAAACAGGTTGTGGTTGCGCCGGTACTGCTTGCGCACCTCTCTCAGCGCGTCCTCCGACCCTTTTCGTTCGAACTTGTTGATTGCCACCAGATCGGCAAAGTCGAGCATGTCGATCTTTTCCAGCTGGGATGGGGCGCCAAATTCGCTGGTCATCACGTACAGCGCAACGTCGCAAACATCCTTCACCTGGGCATCTCCCTGTCCGATGCCGCTGGTTTCCACGATGATCAGGTCAAAGTTGGCGGCCCGGGCCACCCGGATCGCATCCTTGACGGCGGCCGACAGTTCCGAGCCGGACCGGCGCGTGGCCAAGCTGCGCATGTAGACGCGCGGCGTGTTGTTGGCATTCATGCGGATGCGGTCACCAAGCAGTGCTCCGCCCGTCTTTTGCTTGGACGGGTCGACGGACAGGATCGCGACGGTCTTGTCGGCATAGGTGCGCAAAAAGCGGCGAACCAGCTCATCAGTCAGTGAACTTTTTCCCGCGCCGCCTGTGCCGGTGATCCCCAGCACCGGCACCGTGCGCTCCGGCTCCGGCAGTCCGTCCGTGAGCCGCTCCTTCCACTCCGGCTTTTCCACGCCGTACTCCGCTACGGAAATCAGCCGGCCGATCGCCTGATGCTGCTGCCGACGCAGTTCCTCCACCTCACTCGTCAATTCCGTGACTGTGGGGAAGTCGGTCTCTCGCAGCATGTAGTTGATCATCCCCTGCAGCCCGAGGCGGCGGCCGTCGTCAGGGGAAAAGATCTTGCAGACGCCGTACGCTTCCAGCTCGCGGATTTCCCGTGGAACGATGACCCCGCCTCCGCCGCCAAAGACGCGGATGTGTCCCGCTCCTCTCTCACGCAGCAGGTCCACCATGTATTTAAAAAACTCGACGTGACCGCCTTGGTAGGAACTGACGGCAATCCCCTGCACATCTTCCTGGATGGCAGCGGTAACGATCTCATCGACGGAGCGGTTGTGCCCCAGGTGAATCACTTCCGCCCCTGATGCCTGCAGGATGCGGCGCATGATGTTGATCGACGCGTCGTGCCCGTCGAAGAGACTGGCAGCCGTGACAAAGCGAACCTTGTGTTGCGGACGATACACTTCCGTTTCCATCGTTCCACTCTCCCCGAATATCAAGTTACTCGTTTACTCGGAGACGCTGACCTCCCGCAAAAGCAAAGCCGTCTGCTTCTCGGTGAACTCCTCCAGTGTGTAGTGCCGCTTTAACGCCCAGCGGCGGAATACCCACATTTCACCCAGCACCATGATGTTGTCAGCCATCAGCTTGACGTGCTTCTCGTCAATACCGATGGACCCGTCGGCAATGCCTTTGCGCAGAATCTCCTCGAAAATCTGCGTAATTTCTTCCTCGCGCTGCAGCACGTAGCGCAGCGTCTCTTTCGGCAGCGACTTGGACTCCTGATAGATCAACAGGACGCGGTCGCTCATTTGGTCCATCACGCGGAAAAAGCTCTTCAGCGCCAGCTTCAGGATTTTCAAGCCGGTGCCGTTGAACGTGATCGCCTCGCGCAGGCGGCTTTCCACTTCCGCGTGGATGGCGTCGCACACCAGATAGAGGACGTCTTCCTTGGATTCGATGTATTCGTACAGGGTGCCGATGCTGAATCCGGACGCACGGGCGATCTCCCGCGTGGTCGTCTTGTGAAACCCTTTGTTGATGAACAGATCGACAGCCGCTTCAATAATCTGCTCCCGCCGCTTTTCGATCAGCTTGGGGTCCTTTACCAGGGACGGTATGGTTTTTCGTCTTTCAGACATGATTTCTTACACCTCTCCAACCGACTGAGCGTTTGGTCAGGCAACATTTGGAAAAAGAAAGACCGCAACGCTCTCTTTCTATTATATCCCGTATATTATACGTCGAGAGAGCGCCTAACGCCAATCTTTCTTTATTCCTCCGCTCAGGGAGTCTGTCCCCACCACTCGCGGACAATTCGGTCGGCAGTGGAGTACGGGTCGGCTTCCCGCGCTGCCACTCGCTCCAGTTCGTCCCGGTACCGGCCCGCTTCGATGCTGCCCAGCAGCCGCTGGTAGAGAGAATCGCGAACGATGTCCAGCACTTCCTCCTGCAGGTGGCGGGAGCGGCGTATCTGCCCCTCTCCGCTCTCCTGCAAAAAGCGCTGGTGCAGTCCCACCTGCTCCCACAGCTCAGCCATTCCCTGGCCGCGCGTGGAGACCGTCTGGACGATCGGCGGACGCCAAGGCGCGTCATGCTTGGCCAGATCCAGCATCTGTTCCACTTCGATCCGCAGCTTTTCCACGCCCGGCAGATCGGCTTTGTTGATCACGAACAGATCGGCAATCTCCATGATGCCCGCCTTGAACGCTTGGACCGAATCGCCTCCGCCGGGAGTAAGCACCACCACCGTCGTATCAGCGATGGTCATCACGTCCAGCTCCGACTGCCCTACCCCGACCGTCTCGATCAGGATGACGTCACAGCCGTACGCGTCCAGCACCCGCACGGCGTCCCGCGTGTTGCGGGAAAGGCCGCCGAGACTGCCCCGCGTCCCCATGCTGCGGATAAACACACCGCTGTCCAGCGCGTGGTTCTGCATCCGCACGCGGTCGCCCAGAAGCGCGCCGCCGGTAAACGGGCTGGTCGGATCAACCGCCACCACGCCGATTTTCAACCCCAATGTGCGCAGGTAGCTGATCAGACAGTCCACCAGCGAGCTTTTGCCCGCGCCCGGCGTCCCGGTAATGCCGATCAGCTTCGCCCGGCCGGTGTGAGGAAACAGTTCCCGCAGGATCTGCGACCGCTCCGGATAATCGTTTTCGATGCAGGTGATGGCGCGGGCTGCCCCGCGCGCGTCGCCCGCCAGGATGCGCCGTGTGATCTCGTGCATGAAAAGCCCTCTTCTCGCCCTGTACTGTGCTGCATCTTACTCTTTCAGCAGGTAGTTGCTGATGACAACTCGCTGAATCTCGTTGGTTCCTTCGTAAATCTGAGTGATCTTGGCGTCGCGCATGAAGCGTTCCACCGGATACTCGCGGGTGTACCCGTAGCCGCCAAAGATCTGCACCGCCTCCGTCGTCACTTCCATGGCGATATCGCCGGCAAATACCTTGGACATCGCCGATGCCTTGCCGTAGGGCAGCCCCTGGTCTTCCAGCCATGCCGCCTGGTAGGTGAGCAGTCGAGCCGCCTCGATTTTCGTCGCCATGTCGGCCAGCTTGAATTGAATCGCCTGCAGCGACGCGATCGGTTTGCCGAACTGGTGCCGTTCCTTGGCGTACGCCAGCGCGTGATCAAACGCCCCCTGCGCGATGCCCAGCGCCTGGGCGGCGATGCCGTTGCGCCCGCCATCCAGCGTCATCATCGCGATCTTGAAGCCCTGTCCTTCTTCACCGAGCACGTTTTCCACGGGAACGCGGACGTCCTCAAAGTTGACGGCGAGCGTCGGCGACGAGCGAATCCCCAGCTTCTTTTCCTTTTTGCCCATCGTAAAGCCGGGCATGCCTTTTTCCACGATAAAGGCGGTGATTCCCTTGTGCTTCAGCTCCGGATTGGTCAAGGCAAAGACGATGTAAATCTCCGCCTCGCCCGCGTTGGTGATAAAAATCTTGGAGCCGTTTAGCACGTAGTGATCGCCGTCGCGCACGGCAGTGGTGCGCATCCCGGCAGCGTCGGACCCGGAGCCGGGCTCGGTCAGGCAGTAAGCGCCCAGCTTTTTGCCTTCCGCCAGCGGCCGCAGGTACTTCTGCTTCTGTTCTTCCGTGCCGAACTTGTAAATCGGCCAGCTCGCCAGCGAAACGTGGGCGGACAGCGTGACACCGATGGACGCGTCCACGCGGGACAGCTCCTCCACGGCGAGCACGTAGCTGAGGTAGTCGGCTCCCGCGCCGCCGTACTTCTCCGGCCAGGGAATGCCGGTCAGCCCCAGCTCCGCCATCTGTTCAAAAATGGACCGGTCAAAGCGCTCTTCCTCATCGCGCTCCGCCGCTGTCGGCGCCACCTGGTTCTCCGCGAAGTCGCGAATCATTTTGCGGAGCATTTCCTGCTCTTCCGTCAGATGAAAATTCATGTTCCCCACTCCCCTGCGTCATGGTTATTCGTGCGTCCCGTTTCTCAAGTGGACAGCAGATGTTTGGCGATCACAATGTGCTGAATCTGGGTGGTGCCCTCGTAGATTTGCGTCACCTTGGCGTCGCGGAACAGCCGCTCCACCGGGTACTCCCGGGTGTACCCGTATCCGCCGAAGATCTGCACCGCCTCAGTGGCGTTTATCATCGCCGCGTCGGAGGCAAACTTTTTGGCCATGGACGCTTCCATGCCGCACGCAAGCCCGCGGCTGCGCAGGAAGGCGGCCCGGTAGACCAGCAGCCGCGCCGCTTCCGCCCGCGTCGCCATGTCGGCCAGCTTGAAGGCGACCGCCTGCTGCTTGATAATCGGCTGGCCGAATTGCTTCCGTTCCTTGGCGTAATCGGTCGCGTACTGAACGGCTGCTTCCGCGATGCCCAGCGCCTGCGCGGCGATGCCGATCCGGCCATAGTCGAGGTTGGCCATGGCAATCTTGAATCCAATGCCTTCCTGCCCGAGCAGGTTTTCGGCCGGCACCCGCGCGTTGTCGAAAATCAGTTCCGTCGTATTGGAACCAAACAGCCCCATCTTCTTTTCCTTTTTGCCGACGATAAAGCCTGGCGTATCCTTTTCCACGATAAACGCGGAGATGCCCCTTCGCCCCTGGGACGGGTCGGTCACGGCAAATGTGATGTATACGTCCGCCTCGCCGCCGTTGGTGATGAACACCTTGTTGCCGTTGAGGATGTATTCATCCCCTTTGCGGACGGCCGTCGTGCGGATATTGCCCGCATCCGATCCCGCCTGCGGCTCGGTCAGCGCAAACGCACCGAGGTATTCGCCGCTGGCCAGCTTGGGCAGGTACTTTCGCTTTTGCTCGTCGCTTCCGAAATACAGGATCGGATTGGTGCCGACAGAGGTGTGCACGGAGAGAATCACGCCCACGGTGGCGCTTACTTTGGAAATCTCGTGAATGGCCAGAATGTACGAGATGAAGTCAGCGCCAGCTCCGCCCCATTCTTCCGGTACCGGAATGCCCATCAAGCCGGTTTCCCCCATTTTTTTCACGATGTGGCGGGGAAACTGTTCCGTCTCTTCCATGACGGGAACGAACGGAGCGATCTCCTTTTGGGCAAAATCTTGCACCATCCGGCGCATCATCTCATGCTCTTCGCTAAATCGGAAATCCATCGCGTCCTCCCTCTTTGCCGCGTACAGATTCTAGTTGTAGACGTAGAAGCCTCGTCCCGATTTACGGCCGAGCCAGCCAGCCTTGACGTACTTGCGCAGCAGCGGGCACGGCCTGTATTTGGAGTCGCCGAAACCTTCGTACAGCACTTCCATGATGTACAGGCAGGTATCCAGCCCGATGAAGTCGGCCAGCGTCAACGGCCCCATCGGATGGTTCATGCCCAGCTTCATCACCTCATCAATTGCTTCCGGCTCGGCCACGCCTTCGTACACGCAGTAGATCGCCTCGTTGATCATCGGCATCAGCACGCGGTTGGAGACGAATCCGGGAAAGTCGTTGACGCTGACCGGTACTTTGCCCATCTGTTTGGCCAGGTCCTCCGTCAACTGATACACCTCGTCCGCCGTCTGCAGGCCGCGGATGATCTCGACCAGCTTCATCACCGGCACCGGGTTCATGAAATGCATGCCGATTACTTTTTCCGGCCGTTTGGTCACGGCAGCGATTTCCGTAATCGGCAGCGAGGAGGTGTTGCTGGCCAGCACCGTGTGCGCCGGGCAGATCTCGTCCAGCTGGCGGAAAATCTCCGCTTTCACGCCCATGTTTTCCGTAACCGCTTCCACCACAAAGTCTGCGTCACGGCCATCCGTCAGATCGACGGAGAGGGTCAGGCGGGCCAGCACCGCCTCTTTGTCTTCCGCACTCATTTTGCCTTTTTCCACGCTGCGGGCCAGATTTTTCTCAATCGTCTGCCGGCCGCGGTCCACAAATTCCTGCCGGATGTCGTGGAGAATTACCCGAAAACCGGCCTGCGCCGCCACCTGGGCGATGCCGCTGCCCATCTGTCCCGCACCTACGACCATGATCGTTTGAATGTTCATAAACACGTCCCCTTCCTCGCAACAATGCCATTTATTCACCCGTCCAAACGCAACCGGTCCCCGCAGAGACTAGAACACCTTGATCAGAACCGCGTCTCCCTGGGCCGCTCCGCTGCAAATGGCGGCAACGCCCAACCCTCCCCCGCGGCGCCGCAGTTCGTACACGAGGTGCATGATAATTCGCGCCCCGCTCGCCCCGATCGGATGGCCGAGCGCGATCGCCCCGCCGTTGACGTTTACCTTTTCTTCGTCCCAACCGACGATCTTGCCGCTGGTCAGGATAACGGCGGCAAATGCCTCGTTCACTTCAAACAGATCGATCTCGTCCAGCCGCGTGCCGGTCTTTTCCAGCAGCTTTTGGATCGCCAGTCCCGGCGTGGTGGCGATGTACGGCGCCTCCGCGCCCACCTGCGCGTGACCCAGAATGACTGCCAGCGGGCGAATCCCCAATTCGGCCGCCTTGTCCTCCGCCATCAGCACCATCGCTGCCGCGCCGTCGTTGATGCCAGGCGCGTTGCCGGCGGTAATCGTGCCGTCCTTTTTGTACACCGGCGGCAGTTTGGCCAGCACCTCCAGCGTGGTGTCGGGACGCGGCGCCTCGTCTTTGGTGACGAGGATTGGATCGCCCTTTTTCTGCGGTACCGGCACGGGCACGATTTCCTCGTCGAACAGACCGGCCGCCATCGCCCTGGCCGCTCGCTGCTGGCTGCGCAGCGCCCAACGGTCCTGCTCCTCGCGGGTGATGCCGTACTCCTCCGCCACGTTGCTACCGTGGACGGCCATCGGCACTTGATCAAACGGGCAGGTCAGCCCGTCGTACATCATCAGGTCGCGCACAACCGCATCGCCCATGCGCAGGCCGTACCGCGCGTTGGGCAGTGCATACGGCGCACTGCTCATGCTCTCCATGCCGCCAGCCACGATGATCTGCCCGTCTCCGGCGCGGATGATCTGGTCGGCCATGGTGACCGCCCTCATCCCGGAAGCGCACACCTTGTTGATGGTCTGGCTGGCCACGTTCCACGGCAGTCCCGCCTTGCGGGCCGCCTGACGGGAGGGCACCTGCCCCGCTCCCGCCTGTACGACCATGCCCATGATCACTTCGTCCACCTGCTCGCCGGACACGCCGGCCCGCTTGAGTGCTTCCTTGATCGCAATGGCCCCCAGATCAACTGCGGAAACGTCTTTCAGCGCGCCGCCGAACTTGCCAAACGGGGTGCGTGCCGCCCCCGCAATTACTGTTTTCATCTCGGCTCCTCCTCGCTGCATGGCATTCATTACAAAATGATCGAGCGATCGCTCATTTTTGCTTACTTTCATTTTGCCGTCTCCCGTCTGAATAGTCAATGTAATACGAAAAAAAGGACGCCTGACTTTTCTTGTCAGTCCGGCAGCCATTCGTTGCCGGACGGGCATCCCGCTTGCCTTTCTGACGCTGTATGGGAGCGCAAAATCCAAGGGGCTGTTGGTTCCGTATAGTCCCGCTGTCAATCAGAAATGAGTTTTTGACGTAGCTGCTGTAAATACTTTGTTTTGCAAACATTTACTCGTTTCTGTGAAATATTAAGTTGCTTCGCCACTTCTCTTTCAGGTATGCCTTCAATCACCACCTTTTGAAGGATAAAACGTCCTCTATCAGGAAGGCTACTGAGCAACTCCTTAACAAATAGATCTGATACTACCAATCCCTTGTGTTCTTTTGTCCATACATCCTCAAGCACGCTTTCATGGCGATATACTTTATTTGCTTGATACTGTAATCTCCATGCGATCCGTTTTAACATTTGGCGATAGTAATCAAACATTGACTGATTTTCCATCGAATCCCCCCTGTTCTCTAGGTAAATTTCCTGTTAGTAAAACATCCGGTTTTTTCGAATGTTTTCGCTTGATAGATGCACGGTTTTCCAAAATATGAAACTTATTGGAATTTCACTCGTCCAATATAGTATCTAAACAAAGGGCGATGGAAAGGTGTGCGGCATACATGAAAAAATGTATTCTTTTCCTCATATTGCTCGGAATCGCAAGCGGGTGCAGTGCCGTTTCTTCCCAGGGAGAACATAATCATGAGCAGGTATCGGCGCCACATTCAGTGGATTCACAGGCTGAAGAAGTGGAAAAGCTTGTGGTGCAAAGAGGGCATGATCGTTTTGTTTTCGAGAATCCTTCGCGCTGCATGGGGATTCTTGTGAATGCCAAAGATTTGTACAGGTTTGCTTATCGAAGAGACGGCGAGGAATTGGGGGACGAGCAAAAACTGCCATTCCTGCAAGAAAAACTGGAAGAAGGAACAAGTCAATATGACAAAGTGTACATAAGAATTGTCCAAAAGCCCTTCATTCCGGAAAGCGGGGTAAATGAATTCCCTCGAAAGGATATCGTGATTTATCTTGATCCGCAGAATCCAAATGACGCCTTTGTCGGTGTGCAGAACCCGCATAATCTGGATGAATGGAAGATCTATCAGGTTAAAGATTATGGCGGCTGGGTGAAAAAAGAAATCGATCTACATTTAGCTCTGCACACGGGACTATAACAAAGAAGCACCATATACATGGTGCTTCTTTCCAAACTACAGATTGCTTCGTCTGCGGAGTGTTTCCAGATACCCCATTACTTCATCATAGTATTGATCATGGTCGGAGCCGCCATACCCGGCATCCGCGATGTATCGTATGCATTTTTCTGAACTGGGGTTGTTTGTGCTTTTCAAATAATTGATTAACGCAGAGTATCGGCTATTTTCTTTAAAGAACCGCGCAAAGGAGTTAGCATGGGTACTGCGACCGATATAAGCAGCCCATCCGCCTTCTCCTTTGCCATAGTTTCCTGGTGGATTGGAACTACTTACATATTTCATGTTTGACCAATTTTGATTGTTTCGTTGTGTTTTACTTGCACCCCATCCTGATTCTCCTCCCCACATAGCGAGGATTACCTCAACAGGCAAGCCATAACATTCATCGCTAGCATCTTCGGCAACTCGTTTGAACGCATCAACGAAAGCTTGTACTTTATCATTGGGATCGGTATTTGGATTCAAGTCTACATAAGTATCTCGAACACCATCAACTTTAACAGGTTCTGTTGGAATTGGTATCAACGCCATCATATTCTCTCCTTTAGCTAGTAGATAAACGACTTTAGACCGGTCATTGTCGTTTTCACTTACTAGGTAAAAAAGAGAAACGATTGATACCCCCTATTATTGCGTTTTATGCAAAAAAATCCCCACCCTTAGACAGGGCAGGGATTAGCACACCAAAAACACTCTTCAAAATCACAAGGCATCGGCGAGAATCTCGGCAATGTCGCGGGTTTTGACCTGATCCTCCATTTCTTTCATCTTGATGCCGTCGTTCATCATTGTCAAACAGTACGGACACGCGCTGGCGATGGCCGTCGGATTTACTTCCAGCGCCTGCTCGGTGCGCGCCACGTTGATGCGGGTGCCTTCGTGCTCCTCCATCCACATCAGGCCGCCGCCGGCACCGCAGCACATGCTGTCGCAGCCGCTCCGCTTCATTTCCACAATCTCCACGCCTGGAATCGCCGTGAGGATCTCACGCGGCTTGTCGTAAATCTCGTTGTAGCGGCCCAGGTAACAGGAGTCGTGGTAAGTGATGCGCTCCTTTACTTCCTTGGTCGGCTTCAGACGTCCTTCCTTGACCCACTGGGCGAGCAGCTCGGAGTGGTGATACACCTCCGCCTCCAGGCCGAACTCGGGGTACTCGTTTTTAAAGGTGTTGTAGGCATGCGGGTCGCAGGTGACGATCTTCTTCACGCCGTAAGCCTGGAACAGCGCGATGTTCTCCTGGGCGAGCTGCTGGAACAGAAACTCGTTGCCGATGCGGCGAGCGGTGTCACCGGAGTTTTTCTCCTCGTTGCCGAGAATGGCAAAGCTTACCCCGGCTTCGTGCATCAGCTTGACAAACGCCTGCGTAATCTTCTGGCTGCGGTTGTCAAACGAGCCCATCGAGCCGACCCAGAACAGATACTCGAATTCCTCCACCTGCTGCACGGTCGGCACGTCGTATTGGCCGTTCAGCCCTTCGATCCACTTCAGTCGGTCCTTGCGGTTGATGCCCCACGGGTTGCCCTGCCGCTCGATGTTGTTCAGCGCCCGCTGCGCCTCTTGCGGCATGCTGCCCTCAGTCATCACCAGGTAGCGGCGCATGTCGATGATTTTTTCCACGTGCTCGTTCATCACCGGGCACTGATCCTCACAGTTGCGGCAGGTGGTGCAGGCCCACAGCTCCTGCTCGGTAATCACGTCGCCGATCAGGTTTTTCTCGTAGGCGACTGCGGTCGCTCCCTCGGACGCCGCCGCCACTTCCGACGCCTGCAGCGCCAGTTGGTTGGCGGTCGAGCCGGTAAAGGCGAAGCTCGGCATCCACGGCGTGCGGGAGGTGATCGCCGCTCCTTTTTCCGTCAAATGATCCCGCATCTTGGTGATCAATTCCATCGGGGAGAGCATCTTGCCGGTGCCGGAGGCGGGACACATGCTGGTGCAGCGACCGCACTCCACACAGGCGTACAGGTCGATCAGCTGCGTCTGGGTGAAGTCCTCAATCCGGCCGACCCCAAACACTTCCTGCGTCTCGTCTTCAAAGTCGATTTTGGACAGTTTGCCGGGCGGGTCCAGTTTTTTGAACCAGACGTTGATCGGCGCAAAAATCAGGTGAGCGTGCTTGGACTGCGGCACGTACACGGCGAAGGCCAAAAGGATCAGCAGGTGCAGCCACCAGAACACGTAGAACAGCGCGGCCGCCGCGGTATTGGGGATGCCGGCGAACGCCATCGCGATCAGCGAGGAAAACGGCGCGTAGCCGGACGGTTCGTGCCCCAACCAGAGCTGCTCAAACGCGAGTGAGAACAAAACTGTTGCCATCAGCGTGGAAATAAACAGCAGCACCAGTCCCGATTTGAATCCGCGCTTCAGCCGCTTCAGCTTTTCGATATACCGGCGGTAGAACGCGTAGCTGACTGCCGCGAGAATCAGAAAGACAGTGATCTCCTGCATCAGGCTGAAGTACTTGTGAGCGCTGCCAAATGGCAGTTCAAAGCCCTTCACCAGACCTTTCACGATCAGTTCAATGGCACCAAACTGCAGGATAATGAAGCCGTAAAACATGACGACGTGCATGATGCCGCTCTTTTTGTCCTTCAACAGCTTTTTGTGAAAGACGACGTTTTCCAGCAGCAAATTCAGGCGCGTGCCGAAGTCGTCCTTGACGTCCGGCTTTTTGCCCAGTTTGATAAACAGATACCGGCTGTACAGGACGTGGCAGACCAGGTACAGACCGTAAGCGAGCACCAGGAAAAACGCGATCAGATTGAGCAAGGCCAGCAAGGTCTTCTCCCCCTTTTCATGTTCGTCCGTTTTTTTCTATCTTATCAGAATCGCAAGAAAAAATGAATGACTATTCACTCATTATGTTGATTCCTACACAAACGCTTGTCAAACCGCGGCAGCCTGTCCAGACTGAGCGTTCGTTCAGAATCGTCTGCCCTGATATTAACACAGATTGCTCCCATTCGTCACCTGCAAATCTCCTCCACGCAAACAGCCGCCAGAGAATGCCAGCAACCCTGGCTTCCCTGGCGGCCTTGTCAGCCTATGCGGTCCATCCGGCCTATTTGCCGGACACCTCTTTGTGTTCTTGTTCTTTCTGCAATTTCTTTTCTTTTTGTTCCTGCCGGATGTCTGCCAGCGATTTGATCTTGGTCGCCTGAATCCGCTTGTTGCGCGGCAGGTCAGCCGGCTCCAGGTTGTCGGCTTCGTCTCTCATCAGCGCGGCGATGCCGACGGCTTTGCCCTTGGCAGCCTGACAGTACTCGCAATTCTCCTCGTCGTGGGCGTGGTAGTTTTTCGGCTCGGGATACGAGGTAATCACGCCCTCAAAGTTGCGCAGCACCACTTTGTCGGCCGACTGCGAAATGATGTAGTTGGGCATGACGGGAATTTTGCCGCCGCCATGCGGCGCGTCCACCACGAACGTCGGCACCGCATAGCCGGAGGTATGGCCTCGCAGGTGTTCGATGATCTCGATCCCTTTGCTGACCGGCGCGCGGAAGTGGCCGATCCCCTCGGACAGGTCGCACTGGTAGATGTAGTACGGCCGTACGCGAATCTTGACCAGCTCGTGCACCAGCTTTTTCATCGTATTCGGACAATCGTTGATGCCCGCCAGGATAACCGACTGGTTGCCGAGCGGCACGCCGGCGTTGGCCAGCATTTCGCAGGCCCGCTTCGCTTCCGGGGTAATCTCCTTCGGGTGGTTAAAGTGCGTGTTGAGCCATATGGGATGGTATTTTTTCAGGATGTTGCACAGGTTTTCCGTGATCCGCTGCGGGAACACCACCGGAGCGCGCGTGCCGATGCGGATGATCTCCACGTGCGGGATGGCCCGCAAATTGCTCAAAATGTACTCCAGGATGCGGTCGTTGATCAGCAGACCGTCGCCCCCGGAGAGGAGCACGTCGCGCACTTCCGGCGTACGGCGGATGTAGTCGATACAGGCGTCCAGCTGCTTTTTCGGCACGCCCATGCCGATCTGGCCGGAGAAGCGGCGGCGCGTACAGTAACGACAGTACATCGAACACTGGTTGGTGACCAAAAACAGCACCCTGTCCGGATACCGGTGCGTCAGGCCCGGCACCGGTGAATCAGTGTCCTCGTGCAGCGGGTCTTCCATGTCGTATTTGGTCCGAACCATCTCGGAGGAAAGCGGAACGGACTGCATGCGGACCGGATCTTTCGGATCGTCCGGGTCCATCAGCATGGCGTAATAGGGCGTGATGTTGAGCGGGATGGTCTGGTTGGAAATGCGTACACCCTCTTCCTCCTCCGGTGTCAGGTTGATCACCTGTTTCAATTCATCTACAGTCCGAATGGTGTGGGTGAGCTGCCACATCCAGTCGTTCCATTGTTCTTCGGTGACGTCTTTCCACATTTCGATCTGGCGCCAGTCACGTTTGGCTGTAACCGTCATCCTTGTCATCCCCCTTTGCGTTGTGTGAAGATACGCGTGTATTCCTCAACAACAAAGGGAATGCAACAGTCGTGCCAATCAAATCAAAAGATTTTGAATATAGAAAATAAAGCATTGGCAAGCAGATTTTCCATCTGTAGGAGTTTTTGGACTGCCGAAAATTCGGCACTTACCGTTCGCCTGCTCCCCGCTGCGAGAGTTTGTACTGCAGCGTCTGCCGGGGGATGCCCAACAGCCGTGCCGCCCTGAGCACGTTGCCGCCAGTGGATTTCAGCGCATCGGCAATGCACCGTTCCTCCACCTCCCGCAGCACCTCCGGCAGCGTGCGCTGTTTTGCCGCCCACGCCTCGATAGGAGGGATGGCCGATCCGATCTCCCCTGGTCCGGTCTCGCCCGGACCGTTCACCAGCGAACGCTCCGCCAAGTACGGCGGCAGGTGTTCCCGTTCAATCACTGCTCCCTCCACCATGTTCATCGCCGCCTCGATCACGTGCTCCAGTTCGCGAACGTTGCCGGGCCAGTCGTACTGCCTGAACAGGTCGGCCACCTCCGGACTGATGTTTTGCACCTGCATGTGAAAACGGCGATTGTATTTGTCGAGGAAATGGCGGACGAGCAGGTCCACGTCCTCCCTGCGCTCCCGCAGTGGCGGCAGCTCAAAGGAGACCACGTTGATGCGGTAGTACAGGTCCAATCGCAGCGCGCCGCGCCGAACCAACTCCAGCGGCGGTTCATTGACGGCAGCGATCACCCGCACGTCGACACGTACGGCGCTGCTGCTGCCGATCCGCCGGATTTGCCCGTCCTGCAGCACGCGCAGCAGTTTTGCCTGCAGGTCCAGCGGCATGCTGTTCAACTCGTCGAGAAACAGCGTCCCGCCATCCGCCAGTTCAAACAGTCCCGGTCTGTCGTCTGCTCCGGTAAAGCTGCCCTTGGTCGTGCCAAACAGCAGGCTTTCCAGCAGCGAAGCCGGCAGGGCCGCGCAGTTTTGCGCAATAAACGGCTTGCCGCAGCGGGACGACGCCTGGTGGATCGACTGGACGAACAGTTCCTTCCCCGTCCCCGTCTCTCCGTAGATCAATACCGGAGATGAAGTGCGGGCCGCCTTTCTCGCGCGGTCTTTTAACCGCATCATCTGTTCGTTTTGTGTCAGGATATCGGCAAACTGAAAGGAAAGCCCGTCCCCGTCCAGCTTGCTCCGCTTGGCCCGCTTCGGCTTGCTGATCTGCGCCTGCAGGTCGAGCAGCCGCTCTGACAGCTCTTTCAGCTTGCGGATATCCTTGGCCACCTCGACCGCCCCGACCAGCCGATTGCCCACCCGCACGGGCAGCGTCGTATTGATCGTCTCCACCCGCATCCCTCTCCAGTTGGTGTAGGTCTGCGGCTGGTCGTAGATCGGTTCGCCGCTCGCAATGACCCTCAGCAGTGTGCTGGAGTGACGGTCCAGCGAGGGAAACACCTCCAGCAGCGGCTTACCCAGCACTTCGTCAGGCGTCAGCCCGTCCAGTCTGGCCGCCACGTGATTGTAATAAATGGTAATGCCGTTCGCATCAACGACGTGGATTCCCTCATCGATCGTTCCCAGGATGGCCTGCAGCATTTCCACCGTTTCCGACATCGGCATGGAGTGTAACAGCCTCCTTTCGAACAAACTGCCAAAAAATCATCACTGTGCCGAATTTTCGGCAGTCACCGCTGCCGTTCCGCCTGCACCGCGATGATCAGCGTGTAAAGCAGATGGCCCAGCAGCCAAAGGAAAAAATCGGCCCACGACACGGCCGCGCCGCTGAGCAGACTAAATGGCAGATAGGCCGCAGCAAAGGCGAGCACCCAGTACGACAGATATTTGATTCTCCGCTCGCCGCTGGTTCGGGGATAAAAGTACATCATGAAAAACGCAACGATTGCACTGACCAACAGGTGGACCAACAGCTCGACCACGGACGGCAGTCCCTCCAGGCCGGGGGCATAGCTGACGTCAATCAGGACGGAGAGCGTCGACGTTTGAAACAGTCCGTCTCCCAAAGCCAGAAACGCGGCCAGAACGAGGCCGGCCATGCCACCGGTTGCGAGTGCAAACCCCACGATGCCCCTCCCCTTTCCTTGTGTGAATTACCCTTATTGTACGAAAAAACCGCCCCGACCGGCTATAGCGAACGAGCCTGGCCCATCACTCCATGCCGTGCACGTTATTTCCCCCTTCTGTTGATCCATGCTCCGCAGCGGAAAATTATGCTATACTCATAGACATCGGCTCCTCAAGGGTGGTCGGCTCATCTCCCACGTCGGAAACGGGGGAGGTGAGAGCATGGCAATAACGCACGAAACCATGAGCCTGATGATTCAGTTCGGCGGCTTTATTGTCGGCCTGCTGAGTCTCGTCGTGGCGATTGTTGCTTTGACGCAAAAAAAGAAGTGACCTCCCCTTGAGTTGAGAACCGGAGGTCACTTCGGTCAAATTCTGAGCCGATCCCGTAAAGGGAGCAGCTATTGTACAAGGCTGCAGATGTCGCCTCATCTGTAGCCTTTTTTACCATATGCATCTGCTGTTCCTATCATACCACGCTTGGCCCAAAAAGAATCGCATCGGTTTGCCGACCTTTGTGATTCTTTTCCACCAACGGTACCAGCCTGGTCGCAGGCGATTGCTTGCAACCTTTCTGCTGCTTGTGTTTTCTAGCATCATTTTACTCCAAGTACACCAGTTTGCACAAGATTATCGCCAATGGTTGGTTATGACCGCTTGATTTGTTCAGTGTGTCGCGGAGGGCCACTCCACATTCAGCGTCAGTTCGTGCTCGCCGATATACTGGCTGTTCAGCCACAGCTGGTAAGCTACTCTTACCTGGACCGGCCTTCCCTGCTCATGCCGGATGCGCAGCTTGCGTGTATGGGTCTCCATCGAAAACAGCCCGTAGGGACTGCGGTAGGTCGTCTGGTGGCTCATGCCCTGCTGAAACTGCTGTTTCGTCTGCACGTCGCCCTGTCTCAGCAGGGTGACCGTCCCGTCTGCCAGCTTCAGCGTCGTGCTCACCTCGCCGGCCCCTTCCAGCTGCTCCTTGTACGTCAGATACCAGCCGCCTGTCTTTTCCACGCATCGGCCGGCATAGCGATAGATTGTTTCCTCCCAATCTCCTCCCGTGCGCTGTCTGGCGGTCAGGGTGATCAGCACGTCTTGCATGGATCGTCCTCACTTCCCGTTCTGCTTGTACCCGTCCATTGTACGCTCATCGCTCTTTTGTTGCAACCGCCGACTGACCGGACTGCTCATCCAGCAGATGGCGCATCGTTCCCACAATCCCGACGGCGGCGAGCAGCAGCAGTCCGGCGAGCACTAGGTACCCCATCCCGGCCCCGGTCCGGTCAATCATCCACGTAAACACGCCGATCAGGAGCAAGCGCATCATCATCCCGAGTGAATTGAAAAAGCTCATGACCCGTCCCATGAACGGCTTCGGCACGACCGTCATGTACAGCGACTGCCGGATAAGCCGGACAGAAGCATTGCACCAGCCGAACACCATGTAGGCGCCAATCAGGGCCCATCCGTAGGGCAGCGCCACCATGACTGCCATGACGACAGCAAACAGCAGCGTGTTGCCAACCATCGCCGGAACCTGGCCGTACTTCCTTGTCACGGCAGCAACCAGGAATCCGGCCGCCACCGCGCCGATGGCGTATGCCGTTTCTCCGAGCGAAAACACCGTCACGTCCGCTTTCAAGGTCTGATTCACGTAAACAGGCTTCAACAAGTTGCCGGCCATCACCGCAATAAACGGCATCAACGCCGCGATGCCAAACAGGAGAAAGCCCCGTTTTTCCCGTATGTAATGCCAGCTTTGGAGCAGTTGGCCCACCCAGTTGACCCCGCTGTTGTTCCGGACTTCCCGCTCCAGGGTAAAGGTGTAGGCCATGGTGGCCATGAGACCGAAGGCTGCCAGATACGTACAGGCGTTAATCAGCAAAACGACATGCAGCCCGTATGCCTCCAGGAGAAACCCTGCGATCCCCCCGGCCAGCACGGACGACGTCTGTCCCTCAATCTCCAGCAGGCTGTTGATGTCGTTGTAGTGCCGCGGCTCAAACATTTCCTGGACAAGCGCCGACTGCGACGGGTAATGAATCTGAAACATCAGGGTCGTCACCAGGTAGACGGCGACCAGCATCCACTTGGTATACGGACCGAAAAAGCCCCACATCGCGAGGGCGGCCAGCACGGCAAAGCCGATCACATGCTCCGCCAGCAGCATCCGTTTGCGGGAAAAACGGTCGATCAACGTGCCGATATACGGGCCGACCACAAACATCAGCACAGCCGAGACAAACATCGTGGAGCCGAGCAGCTCGGCTGATCCGGTCGTTTCCACCAAGTACCAGGCAATGCCGATCATGGTCATTCCCTGGCCAAAGCCGGAAAACAGGTTGGAAAAAACAGCTTGCGAAACTGACGGTTGGCAAACACTTCTCTCATGGAATGCGCCCCCTGAACTGCATGTGGAAGGATTTGCCACCATCATACGCAATATTTTTAATTTTGTAAATAAAAAAGTTTTATAATAGACCCCCAAACGCCCGTCATCACGTGTGCTTCCGCCCCACCCGACAAAAAAACGACCCCAGTGTGAAACCGGGGACGCTTGTGGTACCGTCTGTTATTTTACAAAGCCCAGAACCAGCTCGCGCACGATCTTGGACGCCACAATCTGGGTCATCTCGCTGTGATCGTAGACCGGTGCCACTTCCACCAGGTCACAGCCGATCACGTTGGCGCCGTTTTTCGCCATGTAGTGGATGGTCTCCAGCAGTTCGCGGGAGGTGATGCCGCCCGCCTCGGTCGTGCCGGTACCCGGCGCGTATGCAGGGTCAAGCACGTCGATGTCGATCGTCAGGTAGATCGGGCGGTTGCCAATCGTCGGCAGCACCTGTTTGACCGGCTCCAGCACGTCGTACTTGTACAGGTGCATGTTTTCTTTCGCCCACTCAAACTCTTCCTTCATCCCGCTGCGGATGCCAAACGAATAGACGTTTTTGCCGCCGATCAGATCGCACGCCTTTTTGATCGGCGTGGAGTGGGAGTACTCATACCCCTCGTAATGGTCGCGCAGGTCGGTGTGGGCGTCAAAGTGGAAGATGACCAGGTCGCTCTTGTACTTTTCGTACACAGCCTGAATTACCGGCCAGGTCACCAGGTGTTCGCCGCCCAGACCGATCGGAAACTTGCCGTCCGCCAAAATTTTGCTGACAAACGTACGGATCGCATCCAGGCTGCCCTCCACGTTGCCAAACGGCAGGGGAATATCCCCCGCATCGAAATACTTTACGTCTTCCAGCAGTCTGTCCAGATACGGGCTGTACTCTTCCAGACCGATCGAGACCTCGCGGATGCGGGCCGGGCCGAAACGGGAACCGGGACGGAAACTGACCGTCCAGTCCATCGGCATACCGTAGATGACCGCCTGGCTCTCCTCGTAGCTGCCATGGCTGCGGATAAAGACGTTGCCGGAATACGCTTCGTCAAAACGCATCTTGTTTCTTCCTCCCAATCCTTAGTCGCGGGTCAGCTCGGCCACGAAGTTGGGCAGCTTGAACGCGGCGTAGTGAACCTCCGCATTGTAGTACTTGGTGTTCAAATCCTTGATCTTGCTCGCATCCACTTCCAGCGGATCGTACTGTTTGGAGCCGATCGTAAAGCTCCACAGGCCGGACGGATAGGTCGGGATGCTGCACGTATACAGACGGGTGATCGGGAAAATCGATTTAATATCCTTGAACACGCGTTTGATCAAGTCGCGGTTGAACCACGGGGACTCGGTCTGCGCCACCATGATGCCATCCGGTTTCAACGCGTCGTAAATGCCTTGGTAAAATCCTTTCTCAAACAGGCCTACAGCCGGTCCGACCGGCTCGGTGGAGTCGACCATGATCACGTCGTACTCGCCTTTGTGGTCGTGAATGTGCTTGATGCCGTCGATCACCTGCACGTCCACTTTTGGATTACCGGACAGCTCACTGGCGATGGCCGGGAAAAACTTTTTGCTGGCCTCGATCACGCCACCGTCAATTTCCGCCAATACGGCTTTTTCCACGGAGGGGTGTTTGACGATTTCGCGAATGGCACCGCCGTCGCCACCGCCCACGACGAGCACCTTTTTCGGGTTCGGGTGGGTGTTGAGGGCAACGTGGGCGATCATTTCGTGGTAGACAAACTCGTCCACATCAGTGGTCATGACCATGCCGTCGAGAACGAGCATGCGGCCGAACTGCTTGGTGTTGATGATATCCAATTGTTGAAATTCGGTTTTCTCGCTGTACAACGTCTCGGTAATCTTTGTCGTAATACCGTGATTTTCCGTTTGTTTTTCGGTGTACCACAGTTCCATGTTCATGATTATGTACCCTCCTTAACTAACCGCATTGGTATTAAAAGACCCCGGCCGACGCCGGTTTGGCAGGAGATAGCGGCCAGTCCCTGCCAAATTAGTCCAGACCGCTGCCATTCGTATCTGCCAAGAAAATTATAGTGGCTGCCTCCCAAAATGCAAGCAATTTTTGCGAGACGCGCTGCCCGGCGCGGCCGTTAAGTTTATCCAACCGGAGTTTGTCCCATACTAGACAGTAACCCTATCGTTTGGTTAGTATGTCCCGATTCGAAAAAATATGAGGGGAAAGGACTAGAGAGGACATGGAAGTAATCCGGGAAGCCCCGCTCCTCCGCTATCTGCGTTGGGCGAAGAAATTCATAAAATTATTCATACTCAGCCTATTGTGCTGTTCGTTTGCCGCCCTGCTGCTGATTCTCTACCTCCGTTCACAGCCGCTGCCGGCAGTCTCGATCAATCAGACGACGACCATTTACGCCAGCAACGGTGAGGTGCTGGATACGCTGCACCGCGGCCAGAACCGGTTTGTCGTCCCGCTGAAGGACATCTCCCCCTTCCTGGTGCAGGCGACGATCGCCATCGAAGACCGTTCCTTCCACAAGCACTACGGCATCGACTGGCTGCGTCTGGCTCGGGCCGCCTACGTGGACGTGATCCACATGGAAAAGCGGCAGGGAGCCAGCACGATCACGCAGCAATTGGCGCGAAACCTGTATCTCTCGATGGACAAGACCTGGGAGCGCAAGATAAAGGAAGCGCTGTTGGCCATCCAGTTGGAACTAAATTACAGCAAGGACGAAATCCTGGAGATGTACATGAACCAGATCTACTACGGCCATTCCGCTTACGGCGCCCAGGCCGCCGCGCAAACGTACTTCGGCAAAGACGCCAAGGATCTGACGCTGGCAGAAAGCGCCTTGTTGGCCGGCATCCCCAAAGGGCCGTCGTACTACTCTCCCTACGTGGACTTTGACAAGGCCAAATCGCGGCAGCAGGTGATTCTCCAGGCCATGGTCCGCTCCGGCTACATTACGCCGGAACAGGCGGAGCAGGCGTATGCCGAACCGATCAAGCTAAAGGAGCGCAACACCGAAGCCGCGGCTGAACAAGCCCCTTATTTTCGCGATTACATTGCCAACCTGGTGAAGAACAAATACGGCATCGACGAAGAGACCTTTATCCACGGAGGACTGAAAATCCACACGACCCTGGACCCGGTGATGCAGAAAAAAGCGGAAGACATCATCGCCAAAGTGCTGCCGAAAGACAAACCCGATCTGCAGGTGGCGCTGGTTGCCATGGACCCGGCCACCGGCCACATCAAGGCGATGGTGGGCGGACGTGACTACACCAAAAGCCAGTACAACCGGGCATTGAGCATGCGGCAGCCGGGCTCTGCGTTCAAGCCGATCTTGTACCTGGCCGCCCTGCAAAACGGCTTTACGCCGCTGACGCAGATGAAAAGCGAACCGACCGTGTTCACCTACGACAACGGCAAGACCTACATCCCGAAAAACTTTGGGGAGCGCTACGCCCATGCCTATATCAACATGCGGGAGGCGATCAAGACTTCGGACAACATCTACGCGGTCAAGACAATCGACCATCTCACCCCGCAAAAAGTGGTGGATCAGGCCCGCGAGCTGGGGATCACCAGCAAGCTGCAGGCTGTACCCTCGCTGGCCCTGGGCACGTCGCTCGTCTCCCCGCTTGAATTGAACACCGCCTACGTCACCATCGCCAACAAAGGGGAGCGGGTGAAGCCCATTGCCATCACCCGGATTGAGGACAGCCAGGGAAACGTGCTCGTCGAGGAAAAACCGGAGAAAACCAGAGTGGCCGATCCGGTGGCCTCGGCACTGCTGATCAATCTGATGCAGAGCGTGTTTGAACCGGGCGGCACAGGCCACCGGGTGGCGGGCGAATTGAACAGGCCCGTCGCAGGCAAAACCGGCTCCACCGATTACGACGCCTGGCTCAGCGGATTTACGCCGCAGTTGGTCACCACCGTCTGGGTGGGATACGACAAAAACCAAAAAGTGGACGATGTCACCGAAGGCTACCTCTCCAAAAAAATCTGGGCGCAGTTCATGGAAAGTGCGCTGAAAGACCAGCCTCCCGCCTTGTTTGACATGCCGGCAGGGGTGGTGTCGGTGTACATCGATCCGGCATCGGGCAAGCTGGCGACGGAGCACTGCCCCAACCCGCAGTTGTTCTACTTTGCCAAAGGTACCGAGCCGCAGGAGTACTGCACCGATCACCTCCCCAACCATGAAACGCCCACGCCGCTCCCGCCTCCGGACACCCCCTCGTTCTGGCAGCGCATGGGCAGTTGGTGGAAACCGACCGAGTAGGCACAAAAAAAGGCTGTCCTGCACGGCAGAACGAAACTGCCGGGGACAGCCTTCTTTGCCGTCAGGGGGCTGATTCTTCTTTGTCGTCAGCGGGCCACTTCTTCGCCGCCCCCCACGACGCCGTTGCCATCGGCAAACACGTGGTCATTGCAAATGGTGATCAGCCCGGCGCGGTCAAGCTCATCCAGCACTTCAAACAGGCTCTCCCGTTTTCCGGCCGGCAACTTGCGGACAAAGTTGTTGATTTCCTGGGGAGACACGTGCGTGCGAAAATGGACGCCGCCGTGCCGCACGAAATGGTCGTGACCTGCCTGAGCGTCGTTCCCCGGCAGCTCTCCCCCTTGTATACGGTCGGTCATCTTCAACGCCCCTTCCGTCAACAGTGTGGCCGTGCTTTCCTAGTTTCACGCATCTGCGGACAGGACATGCGCTGAAAAATGCTCCAACAACATCACGGATCAGCAGCAAACACAGCGAAGCAAACGTTTTCGTAAAAAAAGACAAACAGGAAAAGAGAGACGGGCTCTTTTCCTGTTTGCTGACCTAGTGTACATGTATACAGCTATGGAAATAAGTTTACCTGACTTCAATACGACTAACAATTGATTTCACAATTTGTTCACATTCCGTTCAAGATTTACAGCTTCCATACTGAAGACAAACGGTTCATTGAGTTAGCGTCCACAAAAAATGATTTCCAGGCCGAAAGGCCTGCCTGTTCATCAACCGAAGCGGAAGACAATGTGCGTCGCATGAAGGGTTGGGCCAAGCGAGCTCCTTTGACGACCGACTCAGCGGAAAAACGAAGACGCGGGAATCAACAAGGACACAAGTCTCACTTCCTCGAAATACCCAGATGTTTGTCCCCTGCCCGCGTCTCGTTTTGGAGCGGACTTCATCCGCTTCTGTGCTGGGCGTCAAGCGAGCGAGCGGGCCCGATCTCCCATGCGCCGCGGACTTTGTCTACACGCTGAGCTTCGCCCAACCAGACAACAGGATGGACCGAACGAAAGGCTCAACCGTGCACGTGCACGTCCTGCTTTATAACGCCAACTTTACGCCAACGCCTGCTTCAGTTCCTCGCTGGAATTCTCCCACATCGCCGGGTTGTGTTCCATCAACAGCTTTTTCAGCGCCGCTTTTTCCGTGTCGTTTAGCTCTGACACCATGATGCGCCGTTTCATCGAGTAGTCCATTCGGTTGACATGGTCGGCCAAAATTTTGTATCCGCGCCGAGCCTCCCGGTCAATCTCCATGTAGCAGGCGGTTACCCCGGCGTAATACGGCCCCGAATCGTTGCGGTCAACCGTTACCCAAACCACCCAATACGGCTTGCCGTTGGGCACCTCTTCCTTGTTGGTCGTCCACTTGACGCCTTTTTCCACGGCGCTTTTTGCATGCATAGCACCCATGTCGATGTAAGCCTTGTCCCCGTCAATGATAACGGAGGAGACAGCGCTCAGGTCAAGCACCCCCTGCCCATAACCGCCGTGCACGTTCGTTTTTCCGCTCACGATCGTAAAACCGCCAGATTTGCTGTCAAAAATGTCCACGTGATCCACCCTCTTTTGACCCGTTGTTTCTTACAGCATATTCTACCTGGAAACAGTGTGAGGCGCAATTTTTCGGCGTGTCTGGCCATTTGCAGCTACGCTCAACGCTCAGCAGAATCATCCTGAGGACAGTGTGCCTGACGCCCAGCCACTCGTCAGTTCCTCGGTCGCTTTCCTCTTATTGCTCGCACCGCTTTACCAATCAGCCAGATCAGCAGAGCCACGTTCCAGGCACTGTGAAACGCCATGAGTGCGTTAAATTCCCAGGAATTGAACATGGTATACTCGGCGAGACGCAATTCGAAATAACAAAAGGTCACAAGAAAGGTAACCGCCATGATCAGCCAGATGCGGATGCCGAAAATAAGGCTCAAGTATCCGGAAATTACCAGACCGATCAAAGGTCCGCCGAATTCCCAGGCGGGAACGATCCACATGATGATGTAGAGGATGACGTCAGCGCTCATCAATTTCTATTCCTTTCACGTGTTCCATTCGGTTTTCTACAAGCCGGAACAGTCGTCCCGATTCCTGCTGATCATCTGATGAAAACCGCCGGATCAGCAACTTGGCCGAGGAACTGTGCTTGGAACGCGGCATTTCCTGAAAGTGAAGCGGCTGGCCGTCCAGCACGTGAATCACCACGATATTGCCGTGGTATTCGACGCGCACATCGTCCCACACCTCTTTTTTCTCAGGATCAATCCGCATGGACCTGCCGGACTTGGAGACGATCACTTCGGGAAATTCACCGTCTTCGCGGGACAGGATGTAATACAGGTAAGAGGATGTTTGCTTGGGAGTCCGCCGCATTCCTTTCTGCACATCCTCGATACCAATCAGCAGATGGCCCACCTGCTGGATGACGTACGGATTAACCGGCAGCTTGGCATGCTCCTCGAGGATGAAATACTGTTTCTTGATGTCTTTTTGGGCATAGGTGGCACTCACATAGGGTACTGTCCCATCTCCAAAACCTTTGTCAAAAAACGGTTCTAACTGACGGGATACCGGGTTCATGACATATCCCAACAGCGTCGTTTGCCCTATTCCGATGATCGAATACTGCGGCACATAGATGATCTTGTTGTCCCACTTTTCATGCAATTCCCCCGCTTGTTTGACCAACGGGTCATAGTCCAGGCGGATCTGCCGATCTTGCAAGAACTCTTTATAGGAGTACGAATGCACGGCATCTTTTTTGAGAAACGCTTCCGTGTCGAAGTACTTTCGGGAAGGAAGCAGTTCGTATACAGCCGGAGCGTATGCAGAGATGACTTTCCCCGTTTCCTCGTGCAGTGCAGGGATGTCGAAGTTGTAGCCGTATTTGATCGCCTGGTATGCACGGGGCGATCCCAAAAACGGGGTGCCCATGTAAATGATACGCTTTGTTTTCTGCTGGTAGGACACGTTGGACAGAAGCGTCTCCCGCACCAGCAATCCGCCCATGCTGTGGGCCACCAACTGTACCTGACTGGCTCCAGATCGCTTTAGAGCCTCGTCTATTTTCTGTTTTAAAAAAGTGGCGTTATCGGCGTTGCTGTACCGCCAATCGTAAGGCATGGCAAAAAGCGTCCGGTTTTTCTCGTACCCCATTTTCTCCAGATGCTTGACCATGCTTGCATACTGCTCCGCTTTTTTCTTGATGACATCCAGTGAAGCATACGACAGATATTCGATGGCGCGAAACCCGCCATCCGCCCGCTCCGGAAACACTTTGATCCCTGGTTGGCGGGGCTGTACGTTTATGCTTCCATTCTTGACGGGTTCCAGCGACAAGATTTTGCGGTGCCGCGGATCTTTGATACCCACGCTCATCTCCCACAGGCCCAGCCATATTTCCGATGTTTTCCCGTTCTCTTCAACCTCCAGCCGGGAACCGCCGATACCCGGAATCAGAATGACCGGAATCGTCGCAGTCGTAATCGACAGCTTGTAGGCATGCGGCTTGAGCGCAGAGCTGCGGCTGGCCGATACTTTTACGAAATAGGTGCCGGGGTCGCCGTTGTACACAATCAGCTCGTCGGCATTCTTGGCCTTTTCCGATCTGGCAACCAGCTTGTTTTCCTTGTTGTACAGGTACAAGTCAAGGTCCATCCCCTCGGGAATATTGCTGAGCGTTGCCCGGATCGTGGAAGACAGGTTGACCGTCACGCGGTAGAAATCGACATCGTCAAGGTGATGCAAATTGGCCACGATGTTTTCGCGGTCCTCCGGTTCGCGAGCGTTTTTGATCGTGTCATTTGGTTCGTACTCATCCTGCTTGCCTTCATTTTGCGCCACGGCATCCGCCCTCAGGCGATAGTACACTTTCTTGTTAAAGGCCCCCTGGCTGCCCTCCACTTTCACGTAGTACCAATTGTTTTTTTCGACAGCGACGTCTTCCACCCGCTGCCTGTCACTTCGCGGTTGGTCAGAACGCCCCAGCTCACGCCCTTCGCTGTCGAACACGTACAGAAAATAATCTGTCTTGCTGGGAATATCAAAAAGCGTAAACGTGATCGTCCCGTTTGTGGGAGCTTTCATTTTCCACACATCCACGTCACCGCTTTTTCCAATCCGGCCATACGCGTCCTTTCCGGCAAACATCCAATCCGCTTTGGAAAAGGTGTCATTGGGCTCCAGTTCGTACGTCGCGGGCAGCGCCCGCAGTTCCACTTCCGACGGCTTCTTCCTGCCGGAAAAGCGCCGGGTAAACTCCTCTTCCTGTTCCTGCAGGTTGCGGTCCGCCTGCTCGTCCGACTCATGAATCCCGTCTTCGACTTCTTCTGCCTCTTCGCCCTCTTCTCCCACGTCACCCGCGCCCAACTCCTCCTCTCCCGTCACTGAATCGGAGTGGTCCGCTTCCTTTGCTTCCTCCGCTGTAGTCTCTTCTCCACCTTCGCCCTCCTGGTGTGCAAGCGTGATCCATTCGCTCCCGCGAGGCTTGTCCCCCGCCTCATGGGAAAGCGCAGTGCTCTGTTTGGCCCAACCGGACGGAACCACGCTGCTCAACATCAGAACAGCCAGCAGCAGCAAATGTGCCATCCGGCGCAACATGCCACCCATAAAAATACCCCCTTGCCTGTTTCTTCCTATACGGTAGAAAAAGACAGCAAGGGGGAGCAAGTAAATTTACCGAGTGGTATGGTTGCGAATGCCCTGGCGTTCCCAGGCGTTGGCGATAATGCGGAACGGCGCCCGATAATCCGCCTGATCATGCCCGGTGAACTGCTGTTTGTTCGGAAAGGCAAAGCCCTTCACCGCTCCAAACCGAAAATGCACGTGAAAGTATACGGCGTAGCTGGCATCCTTTTGAAAGCCGCGCTGTTTGTCTCCCATCAGGGGCGTATCGACGCCCATTTCCCTCAAGCCCAGTTTGGGCACCATATAGGACGCCCCCTGCCATGCCGTCTGTGACGACCGCTGTAACTCCAGAGTGGACTGAAGCGGCGTGTTTCGCCTCCCGGTTTCGGAAATCCATGCCTGTGCCGCCGTAATCTCCGGATATTTGCCGCTGACCGGATGGCGGTGACGCGTTTCCAGGACAAGACTGGTCAGTATGCGCTCACCAGCGTAAAAATCATTGGGACGACTGTCCGGATATCGGTCGCGCCCGTGGTATTCCGTCCATTCTGCGGTGTGGCGCAGCAGCCCTTTGGCGTTTGGTTCAAATACTTCAAACTCGCGCTCCCCGCCTTTTACCGTGATCGTGTAACGCCCCGTCATGTTTCGGGTCAGGCTGTGCGGAACGCACGTTTCGTTGCCGTCGTCGTCCTCTGTGCAGCTTTCATACGACACGTCAAACCGGATGTTGTAATCCATCGTGATCACAAACCCGTTGATCTCGACCTTGTATTCCTGCGCGTTTAGCACCTGCCGCCACGTTGTTTGCGTCGGGACAACCGTTCCGGTGTAAACATAATCGCCGCCGGTTCCCGCGCTGCTCACCTGCCACTGTTGGGGCGTGCCGGGACCGGTTACCTTCAAGTCCAGCATGGCCGGGCTGTACACGGCCATGCTTTTCGCGTCCGCGATCCATCCCGGAGTCGCCGTCACAGACACGCCTTTGATCCCGTCACCCTTGATAGCCTGCTCCAGCTGTGACTTGTACGAGGTGATGTTTTGGTTGATCTCCTGCTTTACGCGAGCAAAGCCATCGTTGATTTTCGTTTGGTCGATCTCAACGCGGATCTTGGCCGGCTCCCGTTCCCATACACCGTCCGCATTCGCCTGCAGCTTCTGCAGCTCGCGGCCGTCGCTGTCGAATATCTTGAGGCCGATCTCGCCGCCGTCAAAGTTTCCTCCGCCACCTGGCGGATTGGGAATGGTTCCTCCCCCGCCGCCGATCACCTTGACCGGCCACTCAGCGCGGTTGTCCGGCCAAATCGTTTCGTCAGCCGGCCTGTCTTTATGCGGGTTGATGTTGGCAATAAAATCCTCCGACTGCTGCGGATACTGCGTCGGCACGGTAATTTTGCGGACTTCCCCCGGCTTGAAGTTGTTCACGTCCAGCATGGTGGCCGTCGGGGAGCTTTCCCAGCGCACCGCCAGTTTGGTATCGTGTTCCAGTTTCCCGGCGTTCTTCACGTCAAACGTAATGGTTGCGGTCGTCCCCGGAGCCTGCGGATCGTTTGGCGTGATCGTGAAGCTGCTCTTGATGATCAGCAGGTTCTCCCCATCGTTGGGAATGCCAGCGTCTCCAATGCGAACAAAGAATTCGCCGTCACATTGGGTGGTACCACTTTTTGGGTTATAAAACTGAACCCTGTAGAATCCGGGTAACGGTAACCCCGTTGCGTCATCACGAGGGAACCCAATTCTATGATGATTCTGCGCTTGTTTGGATGAGGACAGCCATTCGCCGTCACGTTCCTTTTCCCAGGTGTTCGTTGCAGGGTCAAGCCATCTCAGCGAAAAATGTGTCTCGTCGCTGGTAAAGAGGCGGAAGCCGTGATACTCGTCGATCCAATCTTCCGGCTTAAACTCAAGGATTTCACCGCGTTCGACATCCTTTCTCCACACCACTTGTCCCGTCGTGCGTTCGATGGAGGCGGTTAGTGAGTAGCACACACGATCCGACCAGATGGGCAGTTCCAACTCCCGAATGCAGCCCGTCTCGGAAATAAAGACCAGCGTAACAGTATCCCCTGCTTCTACATCGAGCGGCAAGTACAGGTGAAACTTTTCTTTTGCTGCCAATTTGCCCGTCAATGGGGTTTGCTGGCCGTTGAATTTCAAGTACCACGTGCCCGGCACGTCTGCAGCCAATCCCAAGTGGGTATCGTATTCACTGCCGGTATTCGTTAAGTGGCGGAAGTACAGCCCGTCATCAAGCAGTGTGTCGTCCAGCAGTTGGCCGCCAGGCGAATAACCGACAGGCGGTTCCCCGTACGCGTAAAACTTGATCCGGTGCTGCTCGTAGATTGTGCAGCTCACATCCCGGACTTTGATCGTAATGGACCAGGCGCATTCCGGTCGGCTGGCAGGATCAAAGTTTGTACTCTCCAGGTCGAGCCTCAGTTGGTATGTCTTTCCTGGTTCCAGAGGGACGATCTCTTTCTTGCCGTATGTGTAGGGCAATGTAAGATCGTCTGATCTGGTCGGTTTTAGCTTTCCATTGTCATCCGTCATCTTCGGCACTTTCTCAATTTTGCCATCCGGCAGCGTTACTTCCCAATACACGTCCAAGGGTTGTACATCCCCATACCGATCCGTGTACTGGACACGGAAGTGCAGCTCCTCTCCCGGCATCACTTCGATGGTTTCGCCGTTTCTAACCGTACTTCCCGACAGTTTTACAATGGGACAATTATCGAGGCGGTCACCTTTCTTTCGCACATACATCGTTTTTACCCAACAGTCAGCCCCATCGTCGCTTTCGTACTTGATCTGGATTGGTCCTTCATCGAATGGGGCATCCAGCACACCAACCTTGGCGTTGTTGCCGGCCCCTTTCTGCATGGGAATGCCGTTGGCCGTGAATCTTCCCGACTTGGCTGCCGTAATGATAATCCGGCTGCCTGGTTCGACATAGATGGTTTCCCCGCCGCTGGGAACGTTCTTTAATTCCCGGTCGCTTTTTTCTTCCTCAATGCGAATCTCCATCTTGGTTTGCGTGGAAGAAATGCTGCACTTCTCGGGTGCTGGCGGTTCATCATCGTCATCATCATCCGGAGGCTCCGGCGAAGGAGGGTTGCCAACAACAAAAGGTGCTGCATACGCAACACCTTGACCTCCCACTGCAGGGGCATTTTTGGTATTTCGGGCATGTGTATCGGTGAACAGGATTCTTGCTTCGTAGTTTCCGGCTTTCGCGGGCACCCACGTTTGTTGCGGGAAGTTTATCGTTGCACCGCTTCCGTCCCCCTCGCCGCTGATCGGGTATTCTTTGATTAACGAAGTAAACGTATATTCCGTCTTTCCGGTATCGACATTGTAGATATAATAGTTGAGGACTTTTAATCCGCGATTGTAAATACTGTAGTCCTTCCCGTAAGCATCAATCTTGACGGTGTCTCCGACTTGATACTGGCTTTTATCGGTGCGAATCGAACCATCCGGTCGCTGGGTGGTCAAGAATTTTACGACACCCACCCAAGAGCCTTGTTCTCCACTTTTGGCGGGTCTGAAAGTGAATGGCAAGCCCTTTCCCCCGGACATTTCGGCGACTTTTGCAAGGAGATAGCCGGTGTATGGTTCGGCACCAGGCTCACCACTGGTCAATAATCCCCCATAAAGACCGTTCTCGTTTGTCATAAACGCGGGGTTGCCATTAAAGATAGCAGCCCAAGCTCTGGCCTCCTCTATATCCACAATTGGATAGCCGTTGTTTACTGATTCAGAGGCTTTGGAGTAATTTAAAACCTTTCCACTGCCGCTGACAGCCCCCGTGACTTGTACGTCGGCAACGGTTAAGTACATATTTTCGTTTCCCGTGAGGCCTCCTAAGCCTTTCACATAATGATCCCAACTTTCTCGAACCTCTTTATTTTGGTTCAAATACCCAGGCGATCTCCCGTATTTTTCAGGATTTCCGGGGCTTGCCTGGGCGTTTTCTGGTAAGATACCAAAAGAATTAAAAAAGAGTGACAGGATGGTAATGAAAATCAGAGATGTCTTTTTACTTCTCTTCACTACCATCACCGCCGACTATTCACGTACTCTAAACTTCTGGGAAGTTTCGTATACGTATTGAGAACCAAAGAAGCTGCTTCGCCTTTGTACTTTACGGTGAGTTGCATTCCTTTTGCTTGTGAAACATCCACTGAGAAACTCCCAGCAGTTTTGTATTCCTTGCCTCCCCCTGTTTTATAACCAATAAAGAGACGAACATCATATTTCGGAGATGTATATACAGTCCCACTAAGAATCCCGTTAGAGAGTTTCAACGAACTGTGGATCTTATTGGCGATTACTTCAGCTTCCTGAATACCAACAAAATCCCTGTGCCAAAACGCCAATGAGTATGCCTGTTCCGCACGAGTGACATTAGATATTCCGTCGTACATCGAAGTCGATACTCCGTTGGGGAACTTCCCCGCCTTTTCGGGGAGCAATCCGTAGTTGACAGCGAATTGAACTTGCGGGATCGACTTAAAATACTCCGAGTCCTTTTGACTCCGTGTACTACGCACACTCTCAAAGGCATTAATCAACAAATATGCAGCCTCTTCCCTGTTTAATACCTTGTTGGGGGTAATAGGGACATTATTGAGAATCCCATCCTTCATCGCCCGCTCATAGTACACCTTCGCCCAGTGATTCTGCGGAAAACCGGGAACGGAAACACCTTGGGTCAACCCCTTTACGTTCACCAATCCAGCCACCAGATCAGCTTGCGTAATCGGCTGCTCGGGACGGAAATTCCCATCCGGGAAAAGCCACATAAGTTTATGTTTCACCACATATTCGATCGCTGCACGGTTCGGGTGGTTTTCATAGTCTTTCTGCACCGTTTGTGCTTGCGCAACAGAGGGATGGGGTGCAGTGAAAAGACCGCTTAATGAAAGCACGGTTCCCAATAGACTGGCGAGAAAAACATGCATTCGTTTCAAGTGGCTGCCTCCTCCAACATCATCATTTTTTCTATTGCCATTTGCATGGAACTGATACCGCCGCATCTGCGCAATCACGTGTGTCTGGTCGTCCATTGACACTTCCGCCCTTTTGTCCCTTCTATTCTCCTACGACCATTTTACTCACCGTTACTTTTTCCAGAAAGAGGTTTTGTTAGATGTTTCTGCAAAAATCTGCGAAAAGCCGTTGCCGACACAGCTCCTTCCAGCTTGCCTGCTACCTCCCCGCCTTGCACAACAAAGACAGTAGGTGTCACTTCTGCTCCCAGCCGTTCCGCTTCGGCCAGGTCCCGTTTGTCGTGTACGTCCAACCGCTCCACCTGCCATTGCGGAAACTCCCTGATCACCTGCTCAAACGTAGGCGTAAACGTGGTGCAGTACCCGCAGCTTTCGCTAAACACGTACACCACTTTCGTCTGATTGGCACTGGCACCGGCCCAGAATACGATCGCCGCGACCGCGCAGCTAATCAGCGACACAATCCACTTCCAACGGCGTTTGAAGCCATCCTGCATTTCCGTACCTCCTTATGTCCTTCCCCGACGCGTATGTAGGCAGATCAGGTGTATCCTTTATGGAGTTGTCAAGGAACGGTGGCTTCATTATGCCGCTCCCTCTTGAGACAAAAAAAGGACCGGCACCATTGCCGGTCTTTACTTGCATGCCCGCTCTATCATTTTTTATGATGACAATACCATTACAAATCAGTGCGCGAGTGCGTCGCTGTCGGCATTCATCAGCGCACGCAGCTCCTCGATAAACGTCATGCCCTTTTGAATCTCCGCTTCTGTATAACGCTGTTTGCTTTTAAAGGTAAAAATTTTGGCCTTCATTTCATCATAGGGAAGATTGTTGAAATACAGGATGGTGGAGACCAATTCGAGAAAGCGGGAGTTTTCCTCGTTCATCCGTTGGATCAGCCGCTCGCCAAGGCCAAAATCCACCTCGTGGAAACGCAGAAAATCGCGGCCCGCTTCGTTCAGGGTGTACCGATACAGCTGAATGGCCCCTTTGCTCTCCATCTGCTCGTCCAACAAGCCCATGTTGCACAGCTCGTCCACTCGCAACGTCAGTTCCTCGGAATAGGGGCCGTACATGTGAAATTCGAACCGCTCGTCGAAGTCCATGTTCAGTTGTTTCGCTATGTATACCATCTTTTGCAACTTTTTTCGTCCGCTCACTTCGCCGGCAATTTCGATCAAGCGTATGATTTTGGCGTGACGATTAAGCATCTTCCATCACTCCCAGACGTTCTCGTAACTTTCCGGAGACGTCCTCCGGCAAAGCCAGCACCTTATCCATTGGAAAGTACAGCTTGTAGTCAAACCGGCGCTTGCCGCTGATCGCCTCCACAATTTCCGATTTCTGCGACAGCTCCACCAGTTCTCCGGATGGCATCAGAAGCATGATGGGAATTCGTTCCTCTTCCTCGCCGGCACGATAAAAATCATACGGAAGATCGGAGGTGGTGTCTACTTCCAAATAATACATCGGGTCGATTCCCGCCGCTTGAAACTCCTGTTTCAACTCTTGCAGCAAGCGGTAATCTCTCGGATTGTATTCGACGTATTTAAAGAGATTCCTGTCCAGAAAACGGGAGCACAAATCTTTCAAAATGGGATCGCTCTCCTTGCGCCACATCTGCATGTAAAAGAGAATTACCGATTCGTCCAGGGACAGGTAATCGGACAGGTTCACCTTGTCCGTCAAGAACGGCAGCAGCAGCACCGGCTCCTGCGCGAACGAGTAGCCTTTGGCAAACAGCTCCTTGGCCCGCTGGAAAATCTTGCGGAGCACCACTTCCGCACTGCGCGTTACCGGGTGGAAATACACCTGCCAGTACATCTGGTAGCGGGACATGATGTAGTCCTCGACGGCGTGCATCCCGCTGAATTTAAACACGATGCCCTCATCATGGGGGCGCATCACCCGCAGAATCCGTTCAATTTCAAAGTTACCGTAATTGACGCCGGTATAGTAGGCGTCGCGCAGCAAATAATCCATCCGGTCTGCGTCGATCTGGCTGGAGATGAGGCTGACGATCAGTTTGTTGTCGTACGTTTTGGCGATTACCTCTGCCACCCGTTTGGGGAAATCGTCGCCCATCCGGCGCAGAATCCGGTTAATCTGCGTGTCGCCGAGCAAAATCGCGCGCGTCCAATCTTCATGATGGTAACGAAACACCTTTTCAAACGAATGGGAAAACGGTCCGTGGCCCACGTCGTGCAGCAGCGCAGCGCACAGGCAGAGCAGTTTTTCCTCGTACGACAGTTGAATCCGCCCTTCAAACGTCTCCAGAATGCGCCGCATGATCTCGTATACGCCAAGCGAGTGGTTAAACCGGCTGTGTTCCCCGCCGTGGAAGGTAAAAAAGCTGGTGCCCAGTTGCCTGATCCGTCGCAACCGCTGAAATTCCGGCGAGTTGATCAAGTCCCAGATCAGTTTCTCCCGGACGTGTACATAACGGTGCACGGGGTCCTTAAACACCTTTTCTTCATGAAGAAGCTGGGGCTGTTGCATCCTGGACACTCCTTTCCTGGATTGCGTCCCGTCGTCATGTCCCGATCGGGCTTTTGGGTCCATCATACCATAACGGCAACCAGCTGGAAAACGACGGCATGAAGCAAAAACCCCCTCCGCGCACGCTTAAAAACACCCGGCTTTCCGGCTCGGCACGGAGGGGACCTGCCTATTGTTGCAGTGTTCGCGTTATGTCAGTGCGTTACGCCTTCATCTCCGCCTCCGGACCAAACAGGTCGGGGCGCTTGGCTGCCTTTTTCGCCTGCCGCTTCCGTTTGCCCTCCGCCAGCACCGTGTAGAAGGACGGTACGACGATCAGCGTCAGCATGGTGGAAAAGAGCAGCCCGAATATAATCGTGACCGCCAGCGGCTGGAACAGCACGTCTCCGGAGAGGGCAAGCGGCATCAAGCCGGCCACGGCCGTAAACGAGGTCAGCAAAATCGGCCTCAAGCGCGCTTCTCCCGCCTGGATCACCGCCTGCTTCAGTTCCACGCCGTCACGCCGCGCCTCCTCGATAAATTCGATCAGGACGATCCCGTTGCGGACGACGATCCCAGAGAGCGAAATCACGCCCATCATCGTCATGAAGCCGAGCGGGGTCTGGGTGACAAACAGCCCGATCAGGCTGCCCGCAAACGCGAGGTAAACCGTGCTTAACACCAGCACCGGAATGCTGAGCGAATAGAACTGCATCGCGATCATGATCAGGATGAGGAACACCACCACGACAGACAGTTTGCCCATGTCGATGAATATTTCCGTCTGCTCCGACGTCTCTCCGCCGATCTCCCAGCGATAGCCGTCCGGCAGGGGCAATGTCTGCAGCATCGGCTTTATCTCCTGCATGACCTCCGTTGCCGTGCGTCCTCTGACGTCACTGGAGACGGTGACGCAGCGGGACAGGTCGCGGTGCGGAATCGCCTGCGTGCTGAAAGTGGGCTTTACTTCCGCCAACTGGGTCAGCGGTATCTGTTCGCCCCGGGCGTTGGCCACGGTCAGCCGTTGGAAAAGCAGGGACGGGTCCTCCTCTCCTTTTTGCAGGAACAGTTTGATGTCGAGCAGATCAGTCCCGTTGTCAAACTGACTGACCGTAATCCCTTCGCTGACGAGGCGCAGCGTCTGGGAAAGATCGTTGTAGTTGACCAGCTTTTGTTCCATCAGTTCCTTGTTGACGACAAACTCCAGCGTGTAGCTGTCGATGCCGAAGTCGTCCTGCACATCGTACGTTCCCGGAATTTTCGCCACCTTGCTCTTGACCTGCTCGGACAGGGTGCGCAGCGTCGCCACATCCTCCCCGTACAGCCGGATCACCACCGGTTTGCCGACAGGCGGACCTGCTTCCAACTGCTTGGGCAGGATGGTTGCTTCCGGGTACAGCTTCTTGAACTTCTCCTGCCACGGTTCCATCATATCGTCGATTTTTACTTTCGCTTTGTCAAAACGGACGACCAACTGCCCGACCGTGATGCCTTCGCCGGCACTGGTGTCGCCGCCGAACATTTTCGGTGCGCTGCCGCCGGCGTATGAAGCGACAGATTCGATGCCCGGCTGCTTCATGATCCAGTCGGACACCCCTCTGACGACGCGATCCGTCTCGTCGATGCTGCTGCCAACCGGCAGGCGGATGTCCACCAAAAACTGCTGGCGATCATCGTTGGGGAACAGTTGAACCGGGGTGAATGGAATCAATCCGTAGGCGAGTGTGCCGATCAGCACGCCGACCATTCCGGCCAACAGCGGGCGCTTCAAAATCCTCGGCATCAGCCGCTTGGCGTACCATTTGGTCAACTGCTGCAACTGTTTGCCCAACAAGCCCGCCGGCTTGCGGTAGTCTTCCACTCCCGAGCGGCGGCGCTGCTCATACCATTGGCGGAAAATCGGAATGATCGTCAGCGACATGATCATCGACGCCAGCATGGTCAGCGATATGATCACCGGCACGGGACGGATGAATTGGCCTGCATTGCCGTTCAAAAACATGAGCGGACCAAATGAGGCAATTGTCGCCAACGTGGCCGTGACGATGGAGATGGACACTTCGTTGGCGCCGTTGATGGCTGCCTGCAACGGCCTTTCGCCCAGAACCGATAGGCGCCGTTCGATGTTGTCGTTGACGACCACGGCGTCATCCACCAAAATGCCCAACACGATGATCAGCGAGACGATGGAGATCATGTTTAACGTGATGCCCAGCGAGGGCAAAAACAGCAAGCCCACGGCCAGCGAGATGGGAATGGCCAGGGCGACGACTACCGAGGTGATCAGGTTCAGCCCCAGCGTACATACGAGCAAAACGGCGGCGATGGCAATCCACATCTCCCGCGACAGGTCGCCAAACAGCTCATCCACGCGTTCGTTCTGCGAGTAGATGGAGTGTTTTTTTGCCCACGCCGGCAGCGATTTTTCCAGCGTCGCCATCATCTCGTCCACCCGCCGCTGCAACGAGGGGACGTCGCTGCCCGTCTCGGCGTTGATGCTCAGGGAGACGGACGGTTTCCCGTTGTAGTACGAATACGATTTGACCGTTTCTGTGGTCAGCTTCACCGTACCGATATCTTTCAGATATACGGGGTAGCCTTCCGGCGTGCGCGAGATGATCACCTTGTTCAGCGCATTCACATCGTAATTCTCTGCCAACTTGAGCTGGTACGTCCGGCTGTCGGTGGTCAAATCCCCCAGCGGGACGCGTTCGTTCTCCTTTTTCACGGCCATCATGACCTGACCCCAGGTAAGGCCGTACTGGCTCAGCTTCTGCGTATCCACCTCAATGCGTACTTCCTCTTCGGGCAGTCCTTCGATGGTAACATCGGCCACATTGGGAATGGTACGCAGCTGATCCTTCCACGACTTCAACAGCGAGCGCAGACTGTAGAGCTGTTCCCGCGTGTCGGCGGTAATCGCCATCGTCTGCACAAACGTGCGGTTCAGATCGTCGTTGATGATGGGCTGTTGTGCGTCGGCGGGCAGATCTGCTTCCGCGTCTTTCACTTTCTTGCGCAGTTCATCCCATTTCTGCTTGGGGTCGACGTCGCTCTTCGTCTCCACGATGATCGTCGACACACCCAGTCTGGAATGGGACGAAATGTAGCTGAGTCCCTGCAGTTCGTTGATTTTTTCTTCCAGCTTTTTCGTGACGGTCTGCTCCACTTTTTCCGGTGAAGCACCCGGGTAGATGGTTGTCACGGTCGCAATATTGACGATGATGTCCGGCGACTCCTGCTTGGGGAGCTGAAGAAAACTGAGAAAGCCAACAACCACGACCATCACGAAAAACATCAGCGTGATTTTCCGTTTGCGGACGATGTATTCGATCACTGTGGCTGACCCCCTGCCGCTTCGATTGGATCGCCGTCAAACAACCGGTCCACGCCTTTGACGATCAGCTTGTCGCCCTCTTTCAGACCGCTCACGATCTCCAGTCGGTTGCCGTTGATCTCGCCGATGGACACGGCCGTTTTTACTGCCTTTCCGCCGACATTGAGAAAGACGTGCGCATCTCCCTGGCCGCGGCTGATGACGGCTTCGACCGGCACATAGATGCCTTCCTTGCCCTGGATCGTTTTTCTTGCTTTCACCACTTGGCCGGCAAACCAGTCATGTCTGGGATTGCCGATATGAACCTCCACCCCGATCGTCCCCGTTCCCTGGTTGGTCGCCGGATAGATTTTCACCACCTTGCCGTTGCGCGTTTGGCCATACAGCTCCATGGTGACGATCTCTCCCTCCTTCCAGGCAAAAATCTCCCGGTCGGGGACAGGCAGCACCACTTTCAGCGTGTCAATGTTGCCCACACGGTAGACAGGCGTGCCCACGCTGACCAGCGAACCGGTGGAGGACAGCTTGGCGATCACCGTCCCGCTGATGGGCGCGCGCAGCTGCGTCTTGGCCAACGTGCTGGCGGCGAGCTCCTTGGAAACCACCGCCTGGTTGTAACTGGCCCGGGTGAGCTCCCGATCCTCCGCGCGCGCCCCCTGCGTGACCAACGAGTACGCCTGCTGCGCGTTTTGCAGGTCTTTCTCAGCAACGGCCAGATAGTTTTTGGCATTTTCGTACTCGTTTTGGGAAATCGCTTTTTCCTGATACAGCCGCTCGATTCGTTTGAAGTCGTCTTGCGCCTTCCGGTAGGCGATCGTCGCTTTTTCCACCTGCAGCCGCGCCTGCGTAACCTCCTGATCGCGCGCCCCGTTGTTCACCTTTTCCAAATTGGCGGCAGTCTGCTGGACGGCTGCGGCGGCAGACGCCACCTGCAGCGAGTAGTCGCTGCTGTCCAACCGGGCGAGCAGTTCGCCTGCCGTGACGTTGTCCCCTTCTTCCTTGGCCAGTTCGACCACCCGGCCGCCCACTTCAAACGAAACAAGCGCCTCTTCCAACGGCTGCAGTGTGCCAGATAATTCTGACACCTGGGTCGCCTGTTCCTTTTTGACCGTGGTGATTTCTATTTTCTTGACCTCGGCCGGATCATATGCCTGCTCCTGTCCGCTGCAGGCAGTCGTGAACAAGAGTCCAACTATGAGTGCAATCATCAACTGTTTGCTGTTCATGCCACCCTCCGCTTCAGTTCCTTTCATTAATGAGAAGATTAATCCATCTGTATCATACGATGAAGCAATTGAGCAAATTTCACAGACTGGATATACCCCTCAGCAAAATGATCGGGCGGCATTTCGAAACAGTTGAAAAGACGGCGAGCCGTACAATCGTCGCCATTGGACATCTGCCTCCGGTTACCTTTTACCTCGGAATTCCCACAAGGTTTTTCCGTACCACCATACGATTTCTGCAAACGCACACAATACAAAGATGGCCCACAGTTCACCTGCACGCAGTTCATCAACAAAATGCTCCAGTTCGGTACCCGCCCCTCTTGCCAGTGCATGAAGGAAGAAGACAAGCGGAGCAGTGATGGCAAGCACCAGGGTCTTGCTGCTAAACATGGCAATTATTGATGGCAAATCGTTTAAGATCGAACAGGTCATCCATTTGCCCAACGAAGATGTGAAGGTCCAGGACTTTCTTGTACAATGAAGCCTTGTCATACAACCGGGAAAGCTGCCGGACTTACGTGTCCCAGCTTTCCCGACGGGTGCGGTCCCCCAGCCTACAACCGGAGCCGGGTGATCAGGCTTGTCATGTCTTCCGGCATGGGGGCAGTGCACACAATCTCTTCGCCGCTCACCGGATGCACAAACGAAAGCCTCCAGGCGTGCAGGGCCTGCCGCCGTATGAGCCCACTGTTTCCTCCGTACATGGCATCGCCCACCAGGGGATGTCCGATGTGCTGAAAATGGACGCGTATCTGGTGCGTGCGTCCCGTCTCCAGCCATACACGCACCAATGTGGCCTCCTCTGACCGGGCAATCACTTCATAGTGGGTGACAGCCGGATCACCGCTGTCCATGACACGCCGTCTGGTCGGGTGGCGCGGGTCGCGGCCGATCGGGGCATGAATCGTGTCTGCATCGTTCTCCACCACACCGGAGGCGACAGCCAGGTACTCCCGCTTGATGCTCCCTTCCCGCAGCAGCCGGTCAGCCAGTAGATGACCGTAGCTGCTTTTGGCGAGCAAAATGACACCGGACGTTTCCTTGTCCAGACGATGTACCGCATGGATTTGGATGTTCTCTCCCTTGTACCGGTACTGATCGGCCAGAATGTGCACCAGCGTGTTTCCTTGCTCTCGGCGGGTCGGGTGAACCATCATCCCCGCCGGTTTGCATACGACCAAGAGGTGATCGTCTTCAAACAGCACATCTACCTGCACAACAGGTGGCATCGGAAGGGAAGATGCCTTCATCGCCGGCCCCTTATCCTGCCCCAGTCTGTTGTCTTGCACCCGTACCGCTATCTTGTCGCCGGCCTTTACCTGCCGCTGCAAAAATGGAGACTTGCGGTTCAGCAATATCCCTTTGCTCCGCGTCAACCGCTGCAGCATTCGCCCCGATACGCTCAGTTTTTGCCGGGCAATCTGCTCGACGGTTAGCCCCGCATCCTCCTGTGTCACGACGTATTCCAACCATCCCTTGCGACTCACGTTAATCCCTCTGTTTCACGCTTTTCTCCCCATTGTACTGAAAAAGCAGGCTGCTGTGCCAGCGCTCCCTCTGCCGTGAAAAGAGGGAACGACCTCGAGCCGTGTCAGGGGCGAACAATCACCGCCTGCAAGTCGCGGTCAAACTCTGCGATCGCTTCCTGCTGGCCCATCTCCAGCAGTTGTGTCACATACCCCTCATCCGCGTACAATTCCCGTCCCAGCAGTTTCCCGGCAAACATCACATGCAGCCGACGTTTCCATCCCAAACGGATCATGGCTACATCCACCTCACTTACCATACTTTTCTTTATGATAAGTATAATATGAGGTAAGGGTGTTTGTAAACATATTTGTTTAGAAAGTAGTTAAACTGTGCTTATCAGGAATTGTTCCGCGCACGCTCATGATCTTTGCCAAAAAAATTACCCCCATATTGAGAGTGTGCATCTCAATGTGGGGGAAGCTGATTTCAGATCCTCAATTGATTTAGTCCCAGTCCGGGTCAGCACCCGTTACGACAATAGAACCTTGTCCATTTTGATGTGGCAGTGCTGCGGGGACAGCGGTTGCGGTGAAGAGGAATGCAAACGCAAGCAGCGAAAGCAAAGTTTTCACAGGAACACACCTCCTTATGCCATTATTTCATTAATATAGCATATTTTTTCAATTATTTCCATATGCTTGTTTGACAATTTTCTGCTGCTTAGTCGATGGTGCTTTACGAGCAGGCCGAAACACTCGATCACCTTTTCAGAATCGCCAAGCTGCCGATAGTATTCAATACTTTTCAGAAGACTGTCGTTCGCCTCGTCAATCTGTCCCATTGAGAACTGGCACATGCTCTTTCGTTGGTAATATATAGCGGCATTTTTGATCCTGTGTGGATGACAGTCAACAGGTAAAAAATGATCTTCAGAATCAATCAACTCGTTGATCAAGTCATTTCTTCCGGTTTCCAGATATACTTCCAGAAGATCACTGACAATTGAAATTCGAGCATCCTGCTTAGCTTCATTAAGACATTCTTTATAGAGACGAATTGCTTCGTCATATTCCCTTTTCTTTGCATACAGCAGTGCCCGGAGGTGGTGTTTGCGGTAGTCCGCATATTTGCTTTTTTCATACTTTTTCAGGTAAAGCTCGGCCAAAATGAGATCGTCCAGGCGCAGATACGCGTTGACTATGGCAATCAGAGCGGAGGCTTTATGTTTGTTGTCGGTTTGGTCTTCACGAATCCCCTTGCTGCACAGATCAATGCATTCCTGATAGTAATCCAGAATGTACGCATGTACGCCCAAACGATAATAGGCTGTGATTCGCTCCATCGGGTGCAGGTATTCGATGTAATGCAGCAGTTCCTTTCCTCTTCGGTAAATCTCCTCGAATTGGGTAAAGTGGTCGCGTTCGATTTCATACCGTTCCAGTAACCCTTTTGCCAGGTAGTAAGGAATGCCGCGTCTTCTGGTATAGTCTATCAATACGTCATACAGGGCCAGTTTGATTTCCGCCTCTTCTTTTTCTTTTGCGACATGCAGCAACGTATCCAGGGCAAGAAAGGGGTCCAATTTAGGGGTCTCCAGCAACTTTTGCGCCGCTTTCCGAACCAGCGACCTGTTATTCAGGGAAACAGCCTCTTCCAGCAGAAACTTCAGCATTTCAGCCTGTTCGGTCATGTCCAGGTACGCGCTGATTAGCGATGCGTAGGGAATCTGCAGCGCCTGCGATATTTTTTTGCAGGTGGCAAATCCGGGCCGTTTCGTTTCCCCGGATTCAATCCGTGACAGGACGCTTTTGCTGACACCTGTCCGCTCCGCCAACTCACTGAGCGTGATGTTCTCCTGGAGTCGATACCTCAGAAGCATCTCTCGAACGTCCTCTACCATAGCAGAAGCCCCCTACGAAAGTTGTTTATCCTTTTTAACTTTTTTATATAGATTATCACAAGATTCAATTTACTGTAAATATTTTACTATCTTTCCCGGTAATGACCGCTGCGACAAAAAAAGACCCGCTTGGATAAACGGGCCAGACGTCCAATTTCAGTTGTTCAGCCTTTCAACTTGTCCGGATTGAGCGCCTCCAGCTCCGGCAGGACGAACAGGCCGTCTTTGCGGATCAGCACGTCGTCAAACCAGATTTCGCCGCCGCCGTACTCCGGACGTTGGATATTCACCATGTCCCAGTGCACCTGGCTGCGGTTGCCGTTGTCCGCATTTTCTAGGGCGCGCCCGGGAGTGAAGTGAAAGCTGCCGGCGATTTTTTCATCAAACAAAATGTCGTTCATCGGGTGCAGGATGTACGGGTTGACGCCGATGGCAAACTCGCCGATGTAGCGGGCTCCTTCATCGCTGTCGAGAATCTCGTTCAGCTTCTGGGTGTTGTTGGCTGTCGCCTCTACAATCTTGCCGTTTTCAAACGTGAGCCGCACGTTTTCAAACCGGGTACCCTGATACGTGGTGGCCGTGTTGAACGTAATCGTGCCGTTCACAGAGTCGCGCACCGGCGCCGTATATATCTCTCCATCCGGAATGTTCGCCTCGCCGGAACAAATCACGCTGGGCATGCCTTTGATGGAAAAGGTCAGGTCGGTACCCGGCCCGACCAGGCGCACGTTGTCCGTCCGCTCCATCAGTGCTTTCAGCGGCAAAAACGCCTCGTGCATCTTCTGATAGTCCAGTGAGCAGACGTCGAAGTAAAAGTCTGCGAACGCCTCGGTGGACATGTTGGCGCTTTGGGCCATCGCCGGCGTCGGGTAGTTGAGCAGCGCCCAGCGCATCTGGGTGATGATGTAGTCGGAAAGGGGCTGCATCACCGCCTGATGGGCACGGCTGCGCTCGATGGGCACGTCGGCTGCCTCGCTGGTGTTGGTGGGCCCGTTGATCACGATAAACGCCTGGATGTCTTGAAACATCGCCTGTTCCCACTTGAGCTGGTAGGACGCCCGCCTTTCGTCAGCGCCCATCATCAATTCACGCTGTAGGGCCGGATTGATGAACCGCACAAACGGATACGCTCCCCTGGCGTACGCCTGCCTGACCAGTTCCTTGGCAAGCGCCTGTCCTTCTCCGCGTACTTCAATCAACAAACATTCCTGTGCCTGCAAACGAACGGAGTGATTCAGCAGAGTTTCCGCCAGCTTGCCGATACGTGGATCCAACATCCTAACTCCTCCCCAGGGTGCAATAGATAAAAATTATTTTACCGAATGGACAGATACTTTTCAATTATGAGACTGCTCATTACCGGTATTCGGAACGCCCACCCGCACACAATCGGCGAACAGCGGAACCGCTGGTGGATAAAAAATTTTTCTTGCATGTTTTCACATCTATGGAGTATTCTAGTCATCAAAGAGTGTTTATCTGTACAAATCTTTTGAATGAACAGTCAAAGGATGGGAGTGTTGGTTCATGGCGATTGCTGCAGTTTTTCTGGCATAGGACGGGGACCTTGTGCGAGGGGTCTCCGCCCCTTTCACATCCCTGTCTTGCAAGAAAGCTGCAGGACGCCTGAACCACTTCCGTCCTTTTCGATAAGGGGCCGGGCCGGACAGCTGTCACCATCGGCTTCCTGGCATGGGCAGGTGAAAACGCGCCGTTTTCGCACTCGTCCGTTTCCCCGTGCCCGTATCCCGACCTTGTCGAGCAAGCGCATGCGGAAGAGGTAGAGGTCTCGCTTCTCCCGATTGCGCTTTTTTTCGTTCCTCCTTTTGCATTTGCGCGCGGATGGAAAACGCCGTGGGAAGGGCGCCTGCAGACAGCAAACCATCGAGAAATCGGAGGGATTCTTGTCATGCATTGGCGTTCTTGGGACCTAAATTTGAAAATCAGGCTTTTCGGCGAGCTGATTACGCATACGTTTTTCTGGATGTACTTTCCCTTTATGGCGATTCATTTCAGCGACGCGTTCGGCAAAAAGGAGGCTGGACTGCTGCTGACCGTACCTCCGCTGCTGGGGATGTTCGCCAACCTGGCCGGAGGATACCTGGCCGACCGGATCGGCCGACGTACGACGATGCTGATGTCCATCGCGTTGTCTTCGACGATGTTCGGGCTGTTTGCCTTTTCTCCCTCGCCCTGGGTTGATTACATCGCCTTTATCGGCATCGGGATTGCCGGCTCCCTGTACTGGCCGGCCAGTTCGGCGATGGTGGCCGACCTGACATCGGAAGAGGATCGGCGCCTGATATTTGCCACCTTTTACACCGCGATGAACATTGGCGTCGTTGCCGGGCCTGTTCTTGGCTCCTTCTTTTTCGTGCACCACCGGTTTGAACTGCTGCTTATCTGCATGATCGTCGAACTGTTGTTCGGCCTTGCGATATACGTCTGGATCAAGGAGACACTGCCGTCGCACCAGGCAGGAAGTGCTCGCCAAGCGTTCTCATTGAAGGAGCAGTTCCAAAGCTATGTCGTGATTTTTCGCGACAAGCCGTTTGCCATCTACATCGGAGCGGGTGTCCTGATCGCGATCGCCTTCATGCAGCTCGATTTGTTCATGGCGCTGTACGTCAAGGAACACGTGCCCATCCAGCCGCTCGTCTGGTGGGGTGACTGGTCGTTTTCGATTGGGGGCACCTCCGCGTTCGGCTGGCTGATCGGCTTGAACGGCTTGTTGGTCGTGCTGTTCACGCTGCCGGTCACGCGCCGGTTTGAAAACTGGAGCGACCGCAACAGTCTCGTGCTGTCGTCCGTTCTGTGCGGTCTCGGCCTGTTCCTGATGGGCTTTACGGTCAACATCTGGTTGTTGTTCGGCTGCATCGTCATCATGACGCTGGGCGAACTGATTCGCACCCCCGTGGCCCAAAGCTTCATCAGCAAATACGCGCCGGAGGACGCACGCGGCCAGTACATGGGGGCGTCCTCGCTGCAGTTTTCGATCGGCCGGTTCCTCGCGCCGCTGACCATCGGCTTGTCAGAGCGACTCTCCCCCGTCGGCGTTTTCGCGGTCATTCTCGGGCTCACGCTGGTGAGTGCGCTGCTCTACGTGTACATGTTCCGGCTGATTCCACAAGCCAAGAAAACTGACGCGCATGTCCGAGAGCCATAGGCAGACGCTTCGTCAGCCGCCGGCCCGGACAAGTCACGTTTCCTGCACACAACACACCCCTTCACGTCATCATCGGTTTCCCGAGGGGATTCCCATGACTAAGGGGTGTACGTTTTTACAAGCTTCCACTTGGAGCAAGCTCTCGAAGGCATACAAGGGGTTAATGATATTGCCTAAGGACACTGGTACTCCAGCCAGCGTATGTCAACAAAGAAGAGTCTCCCGTCTTATTAGGGAGACTCTTCTTTTACATTTAGACTTAGTCCGTGTAGTAAGTGTAATAATCGACTGCCCCTCGTTGGTTAATAACGTCCTGCAACGTTTGGTGAGAACTGCTACCTGGGTCGTTAACCAAAATCATCTCTGGAGTGATTTGGCTGTAGTATGGAGAGCCGTCTACGTCAACTGAGAGCGTCCCTTTAAATCCTTTTGCAACAACAAGATGATTAGGTACGTGGATCATTACTGGGATTCTTTCATTTACAATTAAGTCAAAGATGTCTGCCTTCAATTTGTCGAATGTACCAGACATTTTTCCATGATAGGTATGGGAATACCGAGAGGCAGCAGCATTCCAGTCAATCGGACAATCTTTACCGGTGTTTTTCAAATTGTCCAGCAGAGTACCAGGATCAACATTGTCGCCAAAGCTGTTGAAAATCATAGCGATTGACGTGATGTAGCAACCTTCGGAACGCATTGTTCGGGTCTGTCAATGATTTTGTGTAAACTCCAATAGCCGTTAGGCTCAGCGGAGATATGGTTGAACTCGCTCCGGAAACTGAACGGACAGTTGTAACAGAATTTGGCCCCAGTTCTGAACTCTCCCCGTCCACTTTCGTAACACATCCATGGTTGCCAGGTAGAGCATTTTGAGCAGGGCTTCGTCTGTAGGGAAAATGGCTTTTCCTTTGGTGACTTTTCTCAGTTGGCGATGGTAGCTCTCAATGACATTGGTTGTGTAGATCAGTTTGCGAATTTCGGGTGAGTACTTGAAGAAGGTGGAGATTTCCGCCCAGTTCGTACGCCAGGAACGGACAATAAGGGGGTACTTTTGTCCCCACGTCTGCTCGAATTGATTCAGTTCTTCCAAGGCGGCCTCTTCCGTGGCCGCTTTATAAATCGGCTGCAGGGCCGACGTGATCTTCTTGATGTCTTTGTAGGAAACGTATTTGATCGAGTTGCGAATCTGGTGGATGATGCACTTCTGGATTTCCGTGATGGGATAGCAAGCGGAAATGGCCTCGGAGAAGCCGCGAAGATTGTCCACACAGGTAATGAGGATGTCTTGCACGCCCCGGTTTTTCAACTCGTTTACGACATGAAGCCAGAACTTTGCCGATTCATTTTCCCCGATCCAGATGCCAAGTACATCTTTGTGGCCTTCCAAGTCAATGCCAATGGCCATGTAGGCGGCTTTGTTGACGATGGCACCGTCTTGTTTCACCTTGAAGTGAATGGCATCCAGGAACACGACCGCATATACCGCCTGCAAAGGACGGTTTTGCCATTCTTTGATCAGCGGGACGATCTTGTTGGTCACGTTGGAGATGAGGGTAGGAGAAACCTCGATGCCGTAGAGCTGCTGCAGGTGATCCTGAATGTCGCGGGTAGAAACACCCTTGGCATACATGGCAATGATTTGGTCTTCGATACCCGTCACGTTCGTTTGGTTCTTTTTGACGATGGTCGGCTCAAACTCACCGGCCCGGTCACGCGGAACCTGAATGTCCACATCGCCGTACTCGGAACGCACCTTTTTCTTGCTGTAGCCGTTCCGGCTGTTGGTGGTTTTCTTGTTTTTCGTGTCGTGCTTGGCGTAGCCAAGAGATGTCTCCAGTTCGGCTTCCAGCATCTCTTGAAGGGTGTCGGCAAACAACTCCTTCAGGGCCGATTGGACGTCTTCCACCGATTGCATGTTCTTTTCCTTGATCCACTGCTTGAGTTGCTCTTTGGTCATCAGGCTCATGGGCTCTCCCAACCTTTCTTAGAATTCATTGTACTCTATTTTGAAGGTTAGGAGTTTACACAAAATAGTTTATAGACTCCATTGTTCCACCGCATGATGTAGTTTTACTTGCCCACTTACTGTCGAACTGCTTGAAACTCGTGGTGCCCAAATCACGGGAAAAAGTTTTAGTAGCCATAAGATTCAATCCTCCTCAATAGGTTTTGTAAATGCCGCGGCTCCTTGCCGCTCACCTATTAAGGAAAAATAATGGTAAAAAAACAACCATTCGGAAAAAATTAAAAAACTTGATGTTTCTTAAAGAATCTAACACTATTCTTTCTCTAATATCGACTCTTGAGAACGTTGCACTTTTTTCGGTAAAAGATTTATGTCATCGATATTTTCAAGATCCGCTAATAAAAATTCGAGTTTAGCTAAATTCAACAATGGTTTTATAGAAGTCACTTTTGACCCACGTATATCAAGATATTTTAGGTTTTGTGATTGACTTAGCGATTCAAGATTATCAACCGATGTATTTCGCATTTGAAAGCGTTCTAAGTTAGAAAAGCTCTTTATTGAATCAATGCTGGTAATCGGATTATCTGAAACATCCAAGAAGGTTAATGTGCTTAGTGACTGAATGGGAGCAATGTCTGTAATCTTGTTATTCCTCAAATTGAGGTATTGGAGTGAAGTCACATCTTGGAGAAAGTGCAAATCAGAAATGTCTCCATCTTCTAAAGAGAGACTTCGTAAGTTGTTAAATTGATCAAATGACGGCAATTGGTTCATTTGAACACCGGATAAGTTGAGCGTTTCAAGTTGCGGCAATTCTGCTAAAAAATTATAGTCTTTAACTTTGATGTGATCGATGTACAGATCTTTTAGATTTTTCATACCGGCGATGACTGAAAGATCATAAACATTGTTTTTTTGATCTTCTCCCAATTCTCCAACATTCAAATGCAACTCTTTTACTTTTGTAAAGTCCTCTTTTTCAATGGCATTCACTGGTTTACGTAACATTTGAGCAACGGCTTCTAAAACAAATGATGGAACGTTTTCTTCTATAGTTGTTTGACTGACAGAAGTTTGGCGAGAGGCAGAAGGATTTGAATCAGTTGGCGCACATCCTGTCAAATAGGTTGAAATGCCAATGATTAACAGAAGGGTTCCGAATTTCTTCAATGTTATCACTCCTTTCTGTTTCCTGAGTCTAACATAATTTTCCTGAATGGTAAATTAACCCATTTCCCTATAGCTTGCGCATTTAATGTATTAAGAGAGAATTCACGGAAACGCTTGTTGCTGGCCAACAGAATACTCCCTCTCCGGCGTTGTCAGGCTCGATGGTGTCTCCACCATTCAAACACATAGAAGAAAACCAGCACGATCAGACTTGTCCACCAATGATCAGGGCTAATCTGATAGAGTATAACGCACATCGCCCCTCCATTGATCGGCCGAAAAATCCACTTCTTTTTTAAAATGTCATACAGGGAAGTGACAAGGATCAGCAAAAGCAGGAAAGGTACAAAATTTTTCTTTAATCGTGACCACCTCCTACATGCACGTCCACTACGACAAACCTCCGCGGCTGTCATCACCACGGAGGTTTGTTGTTTCCCGTTTCCAGCGCGGCAATGCCCTACGGCATCACTTCCGGCAGAAAATACTCATTCCGGTCAAAACGGCCGCGCATCCACTTGTAGGTATCGTCGTAGATGCCCCGGATCACCGGATCGTCGCTGTTGGCCGCTTCCAAGAGCGTTTTGGAGCCAAAGTAGTAGGCGTGAATCCGGTTTTTATCCAGGCCCAGCTTGTGCGTTGCCACCAGTTGGTTGTAGTAGAGCTGGTAAAACTTCGGATCGCGGTACATCCGCTCGTCCCCTTCGATTTCCACGCCCATGTCGTACTTGTTCACTACGTCCAGGGTGCCTTCCAGGCGGTCGAGCTGCACCGGCTTGTCGCTGTAGTAGTTGGGCTGGAGGAACGCGTAGTCGAAGTAGAGCAATTTCCACTCGGCCAGCCCCGGCGCACCAAAGTACGGAATCCAATAGAAGCGGAGCGCGTCGTCGTGCACGATGCCGGCCATGTGACGAATCAGCTCCCGCTCCTTGGGCGCGCTGTCATCAATCAGCTCGTGGAACCAGTAGATGCCCTCCAGCCTCAGATAGGCAAAACCGGCTTTGTCCCAGCGCTTTTTCAGCTCCCGGTAGTACCACTCCAGCGCCTGCTTGCGGTTTTCATACGCCTGCTCTTCGCCCACCTGGCGGGCGTTAAAGGAGAGGGACGGCTGCTTGTCGTCCAGACTGCCGAAGTCCGTCTGGGATGGATTGGGATAAGGCAGGGCGAGCACGACGTTTTCCACCGTCGGTGTGCCGTACAACGTCCCCCGCAGGCGGTTGAACTCGCGCATCGCGTCGTTCAGCGCTTCCAGCTGCTGGCCGGTGCGGAACAGGTCATTCATGTATTCCTTCCAACCCTCTTTGGTTGAAGGCAGGATTTGATACGGCAAAAAGAGCACCGTGTCAAACATCTGGTCGACCATGTACCCGTCCTTGGTCAGATAGCCGACCATCGGCAGGAAATCTTCCTTCCGCCAGATGCCCCGCTCACCGTATGCACCGGAATAGGCCAGCAGCATGTTTTCCACGCGGCGGACCGTTTTATCCTCGACAACGGTCTGCTTTTGATTTTCCGGCGGCAGCAGGACGGACGGGCTCTCACCCCTGCTCAGATTGGTCCCCCACACTTCCAACTGGCGGGCAAAGGCAAACACTTTTACCGGGAACGAGACTCGGACGTATCGTGCCTCCACTTTCGGCAGCGTCACAGCAAGCGTGCGCACCACCACCGCTTCCTCCGCCGGCGATACGTCATGCTTCGCTTTACCGGCGTAATACCAGGCCCTGCCGTCTCGGGAAACTTCCACGTCCATCCATTCCGGCATGGTGATGCCCGAGCCTTTTTGCTGCTGGAACGTCAGGGTTACCCGCTCCAGCCGCTTTACCTCATCCAGGGCGACGGTCACTTTTCGCCCAAACAGACGGTAGTAACCGGTCCAGATCTCCGACGGGGTCACCAATCCGCCTACCGGGCCGGGGTACTGTTTTTCCACCTGGGCGAAATAGGCATCGGGCTTGCCCATCGTCTGGACAGAGGTAAAGCTGCCCGGCGCGAAGTTGATCAGGCCATCTTCCTCTGCAGGTTGTGAGACAGGCTCTGATCCATCCCCGTCCTGATCAGCTGCGGCCGGTGTTGTGTCCGATCCGGTCTGATCGCCATCTACGCCATCGTCGGATTGGGCGGTTTCGGCCGGTTTGTTGGCTTCGCCCGCAGCCAGTTTGTCAGTCTCGCTCGCGCCAGCTTCAGCCTTTTTCTCCGCACCCGCAGCCGCCGTGTCCGCCTTCACTTCCCCTCCGGTTTCCTCCAGCTGTTTATCTGGCTCCACTGCATCCTGCGCCTGTGGCGCTGGCGCAGCGGTAATTTCCACGGGAATCTCCTTCGTGCGATACCCCACTGTCACGGTCAGCGTGCCCTTTCCGGGTGTGGGTCCGGCGACAAACGTGCCGTCCGGCAGCACGGTGCCCAATTCCGGCCGGTCAAAGGCAAAGACGGGGGAAAACGGCAAAGTCCCGACGGTTGGCGCCACTTCCACCCGTGTGCTGGTGCCCGTCATGACCGACAGCTTGGCCGCATTGAGCGTAAACTCGGCCTGTTCCGCCTGCTGGGAGCGAGCGTTCAGCACGCGCTCGGCGATGATCGCGGCATCGCCCCGGGTCACCGTCCCCTGCGGGCGGAATTTGCCGCCAGCTCCCTGCATCCAGCGCTGGGCGGTAACAGCAGTCACTGCTTGCCGGGCGTAGTCGGCAATTTCCTCCTCATCTGCATACGGTGCTGCGTCTGCGCTCTGCATCTGGCCGCCGCCCGCTTTCCACAGCCGTGTCAGCAGAACGGCCATCTCCTGCCGGGTTAACGGGTCGGCTGCTCCCAGCTTGCCATCGCTTCGTCCCTGCATCACCCCCAGCTCCGCCAGTGCGTAGACGTACGGAGCGTACGGGCTGTCCGCCGGCACGTCGGCAAACACCGCCTGTTTCGGCAGTTTCGGCTGCACGCCCATCACCTTGGCCAGCAGCACCGCCACATCCTGCCGGGTCATCGGCTTTTGCGGATAAAAGCGGTCCCCGCCCTGGCCGCTGATCAGCTGAACCGCAGCCAGCCGGTTGACAGCCTCCCGGGCGTAGCTGTTTTGCAAATCGGAAAAGCTCACGTTCTGCTCGTAGGGCAGTTCCCCACCCTGCTGCTCCGCTGCCGTCGCGGAACCAGCGGCCGCCGCGGCCTGAGTAAACAGCATCGACAGCGCCAGACAAACGGTCATTGCCCTGGCTGCCATACGCTTCAACACCATGTTTCCTCCTCCAACATATTGCTTCTCTGTATTACGCATCCGGCACAACCACTGCCGGACGAGGCGGTTTCGGGCCGAAAAACTGGTAGTAGTCCACCTTGATGTTGCCGTTGTACAATTTTCGCTTCTTGCTGGCCGTCCGGCCGAAATGCTTCTCAAACTGCTCGTCCGACGTCAGCACGTAAAACGACCACGTGTCCAGCGCGGAAAAAACCTCACCCATGTCGCGATACAACCGTGCTACCTGCTTCCAGTCGCCCAGCCGTTCGCCGTACGGCGGATTGCAGATCAGATAACCGTACTTGCGTTTGGTACGGACGTCGCGCACGTCCATGCGCTGGAAGTGAATCTGGTCCTCCACGCCCGCTTCGGCCGCATTGCGCCGCGCGACCCGCAGAATCTCGTCATCGATGTCCGTGCCGATGATCTCCAGCTTCTGGTCGTAGCGGGCCAGATCGTGTGTCTCCGCGCGGGCTTGCCGCCACACGGTCTTCGGGATATTCGGCCAGCTCTCGGAGACGAATTCGCGGTTCATTCCCGGGGCGATGTTCTGCCCGATCAGGGCGGCCTCAATCGGAATGGTTCCAGAACCGCAGAACGGGTCCATCAGGACGCGGTCCGGCTTCCAACGGGACAAGAGAATCATCGCCGCCGCCATCGTCTCTTTCAACGGCGCCGCGCCGATCAATCCGCGGTATCCCCGCTTGTGCAGCCCCGGTCCCGACGTGTCGATGGTCAAAGTGGCGACGTCCTTCAACAAGGCCACCTCGATTTTGTACATCGGCCCCTGCTCCTCGAACCAGTCCCGCTTGTACGTTTTTTTCAGGCTTTCCACCACCGCTTTTTTCACGATCGCCTGACAGTCGGGCACGCTGAACAACGTCGATTTCACGGATTTGCCTTCCACCGGAAACGTTGCGTTTTCCGGGAGCCAGTCCGACCAGGGCAGCGCCTTGGTCTTCTCAAACAGCTCGTCAAACGTCGTCGCCCGAAACTCTCCCATTTTAAGACGCACGCGATCCGCCGTTCGTAACCACAAATTTGCCCGCGGTATCGCGGAAATGCCTGCCGTAAACGTCACCTTGCCGTTGTCCACCTTGACGTCTTCGTAGCCCAGCGCCCTTACTTCCTGGGCGACCACGGCTTCCAGGCCAAATGTCGCCGTGGCAATTAATTCTACTTTCTGCATGATACAATCTCCTGTCGTTCGGATATGGCAGGGTGAAACCCCTCTACTATATTACCCGATTTGACAGATGCGTTGGTCATGTTTGTCAAACAAAAGTCCTGTATCGAGACAGGTGACGCCAGATTGCAGACAAACTGTTTATGTAGTAAGCGTCCACAAGGAAGTGATTCCCATAATATCCAGTCCGGAAGGCCTGAACATTCATCAACCAAAGCTGAAGACAACGTACACCGCATGGAGTGATGGGCCAAGCAAGCGAGCGGGCCCGATCACCCATGCGCCTCGGACTTTGTCTACATGCTGCCGTCTCCTGTATCGAGACAGAGGACGCTTCACATGTCGACAAGAAGCCCAATCACCTAGCCGCCCTGCTCCATCTGACGGATCATGTATACCTGTTCGATGCCGGAGGGCTGAAACCCGGCCTGTTCCAGCACGCTCACCACCAGCTTGCAGGAGGCCGGCAGGTTGAAGGTAGAACGCGTGCAGGCCAGTTCCGGCGATCCCCACACATGGGCCAGCGCAAAACGAACGATCGCCTCCGCATCAGCCCGTCCGGGCAGGTACGCACACTGCCGCAATACGATAGCGGTCGGTTTGCCCGCCTCGTCCAGCGTCCGTTTGTAAAAGGCGTAACCGACTGTCTCGCCGTTCTCGTCTTCCACGAAGACCGCCTCTCCATCGCAAAGGCTGGGCCACTGGTTTTGCCACGGCACGTCCGCCTCGTAAAAGGAAAGCGCCGCCGCCTCCTGGGGAATGCCATGCCGCAGCCGGTAGGGGGCGGAAGTGACATCGCCAAACGGCCGATCCGTCAGCGCGTCGGTACGCTGCAAGAACAGCAGCCGGTCCGTCACCTCATAACCGAACTGCCGGTAGAGGGCGATCGCCTGCTCGTTTTGCCGGAACGCTTCCAGCGTCGCCAGCTCGACGCCCGCTTTGCGGTACAGGGCCAGCGTCTCCTCCATCAATCGGCGTCCAACGCCCTGCCGACGGTACGCCGCAGCAACGCCGGTGCCTCCGTTCCAGGCCGCTTTTTTCCCGTTGATGGTGCGAACGCCGCTGGCGACCAGACCGATCGGTTCCCCGTCCGCAAACGCAATCACAGACAGGGATGGTGCGTAATCCTCCCGTCCCAGCCGCTGCAGCAGACTTTTTTCCGTCATCGTCACCGGAACAAAATAGCCCTCAAACCCCCGGTTCCACGCCAGTGTGACCTCAGCCAGCGTGCATTGATTCATGCGCTTGACGACAATCATCTCTTCACCTTCCCGCAGTTGATAAAATGATTTTAATCGACAAAATCCAAAACATTCAATTATTTTCACTGGTATTGCATGACAGGCGATGACCGCCGGCAAGATCTTTCGCGAGGACCGTCTATGGGCAGGTGAAGCGGATGGGCTCATCTTCATTGGCACATCAGGGCGGGTCCATGATATTGTGGAAGAGAACCGTTTTCGGGCCCGGAGCCCCTGATTGGGTAGGACGGGCCTGCTCCCAGGAAAAACGATCTGGGGATGACAAACGCAATCGACACGGAATGAGGAAAAAATCATGAGCAATCCAACACGAATCATCCTGTTTGCAGGAGGCAATCTGGGTGACTGGGCGCTTGAGGAAGTAGAGGCGGGTGACTGTCTGGTCGGTGTCGACCGGGGAGCGCTGTTTCTCATCCGCCACGGTCTACGCCCCCGCCTGTCCATCGGCGATTTTGACTCGGTCACGCCTGAGGAGTGGGCGGAGATCAGCGCGCACAGCGAAGAAGTGCGCTCCTGCGACCCGGTCTTGAAAGATATGACCGACACGGAGATGGGCTTCGTCTGGGCACTGGATCAGGGCGCGCAGGAGATTGTCCTGACGGGGGCACTGGGGTCCCGTTTCGATCACACGCTGGCCAACGTTCACCTGTTGTGGAAAGGGCTGCGCAGCGGCGTACGCTGCCGGATCGTCGATGCTGCCAATGACATCATGCTCGTCGACCGCGAGCTGACCCTCGGCCCCAGCCGCTGTCCCCACATCTCGCTGCTGCCGCTCACCCCGGAAGTGACCGGCATTACCCTGTCCGGATTTCAATATCCGCTGGAACATGCGACGCTGCGCCTCGGTGACACGCTGGGCATCAGCAACGTGCTGACGGCCGACAGCGGGACAATCTCCGTCGCAAGCGGGTGCCTGCTTGTCATCCGCAGCAAGGATTAACGAAAACGCGCCTCGCTTACTGCTCTCCTGCGGCGGTCAGTTCCACCTGCAGGGGAAGCTGCCAGTCGATTTCGCCCAAGCCCTGCTCCCGCAAAAAGCGGTTGGCCCTGGAAAACGGCCGGCTGCCGAAAAAGCCCCGATTGGCCGAAAACGGGCTTGGATGCGGGGATTGAATGACACAATGCTTTTGCTTGTCAATAAACGCTGCTTTTTCCTGCGCGTGACGCCCCCAGAGAATAAAGACCATCGGCGTTTCCCGCTCGTTTAGGACGGCAATGACCCGGTCGGTAAACTGCTCCCAGCCCATCCCCTTGTGCGAGTTGGGGCTGCCCGCGCGCACGGTCAGCACTGTGTTGAGCAGCAGGACCCCCTGTTTTGCCCAGCTAACCAGATAGCCGTGATTGGGGATGGCACAGCCCAGATCGCTCTGCAGTTCCTTGAAGATGTTTTGCAGTGATGGCGGAGGCGCAACCCCCGGTTTGACGGAAAAGCTGAGGCCGTGGGCTTGTCCCGGTCCGTGATACGGGTCCTGACCGAGAATCACCACTTTGGTTTCCCGGTACGGCGTCAGATGAAGCGCGTTGAAAATGTCGTACATGTCGGGATACACGGTGCGGCTTTGGTATTCCGCCTTCAGGAACTGCCGCAACTGCCGGTAGTACTGTTTTTCAAATTCGTCCGCCAGCAGTTCGGCCCAATCGTTGTGCAAAATTGCCATATCCTTCACACCTTGCTTTTTCTTCTCCTTTGTCTACTGTATCAAAAAGAGACGGGTCCGGCGATAACTTTCCCCGAGCTGGCCGCTCCCTTCTCCCAGTGCGCGAATACACGCGAACGACGCAGGGGTACCGGACATCCAGCCAGCGGAACAATCAAACGCAACAGGGCACCCCTGGACGATCAAGGGCACCCTGTTGCGCTCCCCCGACATATCTACGGCACTACACAGGGAGCGGTGTATTGTGAGAAGCAGCGTCGGTCTCGTTTTTTTGCTGACGCTGTTTTAACACGTAGTGAAACAAGCAGAGCATGAAGATTCCGATCAGAACATAGAGTCCGCTCATCATCCAGGATGGCACAAGCACCCCGACCAGGATGCCGCCAGCGCCCAGAAGCCTTCCCCCATGACCAACCAGTCCGTACACCGCCATATAGGACCCCCTCGCTTCATCGTTCACCAGATCAGCGATTACGGACTGGCTTACCGGCGTCAGCAACAATTCGCCGCATGTCACGACAAACACCGCCAGGAGCAGAATCCACAGCCCGTTGCTGCTTCCCAAGGCGGCGAAGCCAATCATGTACAAGAACACGCCTGTTCGCAGCACAAGGCTGTCCGAGAACCGTTTGATCCACTTCGTCACGAACAACATGCCCATGGCAACCAAAATAGTGTTCTCCGTCTGCATGATGCCAACCATTCTGATCCCGTCGATCTTGAGCGAAAACCAATTCGCCACGTTCAGAAGCTGGCTGCCAAACTCCTGCTGAAGACGAACAGCTATGTAATAGGTTTTCTGATTGAGCAGGGCGTTGCCCAACAACACTGCGAGACAAAAAAAGAGAAAAGTGCGATCCTTGGCCACGAGCCGATAGCTTTGCAGCAGATCCTTCCACACCGCCTTGTTTCTTACCTGTTCATTCCGCTTCGTTTGGTGCGATTCGGTCATAAACAAGACAAACATGATCAGCGTTAACACATGAACACAGGTGAACAGCAGAAACAATTCAAACCGGTGCGTTTGAAACAGAAAGCCGCCCCCCAGCGCACCGATCGACATGGCCAGGTTGATCGACCAGTAGTTCAAGCTGTAGACATACCGGCGATTCTCCTGATTCGTCACGTCGATGATCATGGCGTCCACGGCGGGAAACAGCATGCCGGTGCCGACGCTTTGCACCAGCAGCATCGCATAGGTGAGCCAGGCTGAATCGAGCCACTCGGAGTTGGCGATGGTCATGACGGAGTACGCCCCTAGCAGTACCGATTGCGACATGATCATCACTTTTCGCCGCCCGATCCTGTCGGCCAAAAATCCGCCGTAGAAGCTGATAATCACCGTGGTTATGACCGTTGACAGCATGAGAACCCCGGCGATCGCCTGCCCCAGTTTTTCCGTAAAGTATATCGACATAAACGGAAAAATCGTCGCACCGACCAAAATGCTTAAAAACCTTGTCAGCAGGCGCACCTTGATGTTGATGTGAAGGTCGCGAAATCTCATGGTTCCCCACCCCCTTTTGTCAAAATTTTATACACACATTATACACTAATTTATGGCAATTTCACCTGCATTTTCATTTTGGCGACGCATTGCAACCAAAGCCCGTGGTGTCATGTGTGATGGTGCCCGCTCGCTCTCTTGACGACCAGCAATAAGTCGATAGCGTCCGCTTCAAAACGCTAAGGGGAGGGGTAAACATCTGGGTGTTTCGAAGAAGTGAGACTTGTGCCACCTGTTTTCCTTGCCATACGCCCGGGTATCGACCCAACGGGATAACCGAATCTTCATCATGATTCCCTGAGTCCAAAACGCACCTGATGATAGACGGATTCCAGCCATTTTTGACGCCGCTTTTGGCTGCTCCTCTTGACGCCGGCAAACATGAATCTCTTGACCTTTCGTATTCCGCAAAACGCGAGGATCGCATCTCTCATAATCTTCCATTCGACACTGCGGCGAACCAGTCTGACATACCATCCGGGAGAGTCAATCGTATAGAACACCCATGCCGATTTTCCGCTGAGCAATCCCTTTGGCACCATCCCCTCGTAGTGATAGGCGAATCCCGAAACAAACAAGCGATCAAAGAAGCCCTTAAGAATCGCCGGGACACCATACCACCAAACGGGATAAATGAAGATGAGATGATCGGCCTGCCGCACCAGCTCACGATAACGCGCCGTTTCCGGATCGTTCTTGAGTTCGCTGCGCCGGATGCTGTCATTGTACACCAGAACCGGCTGAAAGTTGTCCTGGTATAGATCGATAACCGTATACTGGTAGCCGGCCTCTTGCAGGCCGCGCTCCACTTCCTTCAAAATGGCGGCATTCAAACTCTTCGGGTTCGGGTGTGCGTAGACAATCAACACATTCATCTGGATACCTCCGTCAGAACGGCAGGATGACCAACAACACAGCCAAAACAAGAATGACGACCGAGAGAAACTCAACCCGCCGGTGTCCGGCACGCTGCTCGGCACTGCCGACAGCTTCAGCGCCAGTCTCATTAAGCCGCGTTTTCAGTGTCTGATCGATCAATAACTTTCCAAGCAAAGCCACAAAGATTGTAAGGATCAGGCCAACATGCCACCAGGAAAAAGCCAGCCCCGTAACAATACGCACGAGATCAACGACCGCCACGACAATGGCCGCCCACAAGGCAAATCGGTTGTATCGGTTCCACGCGTTGATTGAGAGCCCCTCAACGGTTTCAGCCAAATCGGGTTGTCCCGGCTTTGCCAAAATGGACAGTAAGAGAGGACGGACACCGGCGGCCATGACAACGCCTCCGCCCACGATCACTGTCAGTGCCAATCGTTCCATTGCGGCCAGAACCAGATTCAACATGAAAACACCCCCATAATTTTTTGGTTGTATGACCAACCAATACAGATAACAACGGCTCTATTGACACCACACACATACCTTTCAATCCTCGCGCGGTACGCGCACTGTCACGTCCGCTCACGTTCCGATTGCGATTGCAAGAATTGTTCGACCATTTGACCAAGGAATTGGTAAGCGCCTTCCAGGTCAAACTCCGAATCAACGAAAGACTGCAAGGCGAGCCCTTCGAAACAGGCGAACAAAATGGCGGACATCTCAGCCCCATTTGGCAGCGTTTTTCCTGCCACCGCTTGGATTGTTTCTTCGATTCCCTCCCTTCCCCTTGCGATAAGCTCTTTCACCCCGGACTGAATCGCGGGATTTCGCAAGCCAAGCACATACAATTCATATCGCAGCTTGTACCAATCGGCATTGCTCTTTATTCGCTCCAAAGACTCCGCCAGCGCAGCGTCGGCAAGTTTGTCTTCCGCAACTGTCTTCCGTAACTTTCTCATCTGTTGGCAGTACTCATTGGCTGCTTCTTTGACAACAGACACCAAAAGGTCTTCCTTGTTTGCAAAATGGTAGTGCACCAAGCCGGGCGACACGCCTGCCTCACGAGCAATGTCCTTAACGGAACTGTTTTCGTATCCCTTTTCGGCAAGAACCTTGTAAGCCGCTTCAATTAATTGGGCTCGCGTATTACCTGCTTTTGGTTTCATTCCAGATCACCATTCATTTTGATTGGTTGTACAACCAATATATCATCTGTGTAATTTTTCAATATATTCCATGGGAAATCCTGCCGTCCAAATGACATTTTTTCTTTAAAATTGTGACCGGAATCGAGCATATCCGGCCGCCCCTCTCAAAAAAATCCCCCGCTCAGGTGTGCTCATGCAGCACCCGGCGGGGGTCCCCAAGAATATGAAAAAAGCTGTTAACCGTGTTAACAGCTTTTCCATGTATGCGCGAATTTATCCCTTCTTCGGCAGTTCAAACGAACTTTTCAGCGAGACAATCCGGTTGAACACCAGTTTGTCCGGAGTCGTATACTTTGGATCGACGTTGAAGTAGCCGTGGCGGAAGAACTGGAACTTGTCGTGCGGCTTGCAGTCCTTCAGGTTGGGCTCGACAAAACCGTGCAGCGTTTCCAGCGAATTGGGATTGATGTTGTCCAAGAACGAATCGCCGTCTTCCTGCCCGTCCAGAATGAGCGGTTCATACAGGCGGAACTCCGCCGGAACGGCGTGTTTGGCGTCCACCCAGTGGATCGTCCCCTTCACTTTCCGGCCGGTGAACCCGGTGCCGCTCTTCGTTTCCGGGTCGTACGTACAGTGCAGTTCCACCACGTTCCCCTGTTCGTCCTTGATCACGTCGTGGCACTTGATGAAGTAGGCGTGCTTCAGCCGCACTTCGTTGCCCGGGAACAGGCGGAAGTACTTGCTCGGCGGATTTTCCATGAAGTCATCCTGCTCGATGTAAATCTCGCGGGAAAACGGGATTTGCCTGATGCCCATCTCGGGATTTTCCGGGTTGTTTTCCGCGTCCAGCATCTCCACTTGGCCTTCCGGATAGTTGGTAATGACCACTTTCAGCGGGCGCAGCACGGCCATCGTGCGCGGCGCCTTCAGCTTCAGGTCTTCGCGGATGAAATGCTCCAGCATCTTCGCATCCACCACGCTGTTGCTGCGGGAGACGCCGATTTCCCGCGCAAACGCCCGAATCGCTTCCGGCGTGTAGCCGCGGCGGCGCAGACCGGCGATGGTGGGCATCCGCGGGTCGTCCCAACCGTCCACGATTTTTTCGTCCACCAGCAATTTCAGCTTGCGTTTGCTCATCACCGTATTGGTCATGTTCAAACGGGCAAATTCATACTGCCGCGGCACGTGCTCCATCTCGCATTCGCGTACGACCCAGTCGTAAAGCGGACGGTGATCTTCAAACTCGAGCGAGCACAGCGAGTGGGTCACGCCCTCGATGGCGTCTTCCAGCGGGTGGGCAAAGTCGTACATCGGGTAGATGCACCACTTGTCTCCGGTGTTGTGATGGGTGGCATGGGCGATCCGATAGAGCACGGGGTCGCGCAGGTTGATGTTCGGCGAACTCATGTCGATTTTGGCGCGCAATACTTTTTCGCCGTCCTTGAACTCGCCGTTGCGCATCCGCTGGAACAGGTCCAGGTTTTCCTCCACCGAACGGTTGCGGTACGGACTCTCCGTGCCCGGCTCTGTCAGCGTCCCCCGCGTTTTGCGGATCTCCTCCGCGGAGAGGTCGTCGACGTACGCCTTGCCTTTTTTGATCAGCAACACCGCGCGATTGTACATTTCCTCAAAGTAGTCGGATGCGAAATGAAGACCATCCCACTCAAAACCCAGCCATTTGACGTCTTCCTTGATCGCTTCCACGTACTCGGTGTCTTCTTTCAGCGGATTGGTGTCGTCAAAGCGCAGGTTGGTTCTGCCATTGAATTCGTCAGCCAGCTCAAAATTCAGGCAGATGGATTTGGCATGACCGATATGGAGATACCCGTTCGGTTCCGGAGGGAAACGGGTCACGACTTCTTTCACTCGTCCCGCCTGCAAATCCTCAATGACGATGCTGCGGATAAAATTGGATGTTGCCGACTTGTTTTCCAATTGAATCAACCTTTCACTTCACCTTTACAATCAATAATACTGATTCCGCATCGAGAGTTCAACAAATCGGGCCGTGCCTCGTCCCGCCTTACCACAATGGGGCACATGCCGTCGCTGTTGACGGCCGCAGCCGATGTTCATTATTGAATTCAGCAGCTTGGATGTGCGCAGAAAGGTGCGCGCACGAAAAACATCCTCCGCCAAGTGCAGGGACATCGGACCATAGTCACAAAATCCGCAGATTTTTTTAATTTCCCCCTTAAACATCGGGACGAATTTACCGATCTAATGAAATAGAAATGTGATTTTCCCAAGTCCATTGGACTGCCTGCACCGCGAGACGAATGAAGATGGTCTCATTTTACGCATTTTGAAAATTTACGACCACGCATTGATATCGAAACGGCAAACCCGGGGAAACCCGGCGACGCAAAGCTACAGGGGCTACCTCCGCCATGAGCGGACACGCCAGCCAGTTACCGAAGTATTGATGTAGGACAAACCGATGATCCTATGTCATCGGTCTTTTTTGTGTAAGCAGGCGGTTGCAGTCCATAGGGGGGAGGTGAGGCGCCAGAGCTACGTACCATCCAGCACAACTTGCTTTTACAACTAGACCAAAGGAGGAACGACTGTGAAAAGGTTCTGGAAAAAACTAGGCGCCCTGGGACTTGCCGGCGTTTTAAGCCTGTCCGCCTTCACACCTGCGGGCAATGCTGCACACCGTCCAACTTCCATGTCGCCGAATGGCATGGTTACCACTCCGCACTACCTGGCTACCGCCGCTGCACTGAAGACGCTGCAGGAAGGCGGTAACGCGGTCGATGCCGCGATCGCTGCGGCTTCCACACTGACCGTCGTCTATCCTCATTACACCAGCATCGGCGGGGACAACTTCTGGCTGATCTACAACGCAAAAACGAAAGAACTGCGCGCCCTGAACGGCAGCGGCCGTGCCGGGGAGAAAGCGACCATTGAGTTCTACAAGAGCAAAGGATACGAGAAAATCCCGTCCCGCGGTTATCTGGCCGCCAACACCGTCCCCGGAGTCGTTTCCGGCTGGTGGGAAGCGTACAACTACGCTCGCAAGGAAATGAGCGGCAGCAAGATTCCGTGGAGCAAACTGCTGGAGCCGGCGATCGAGTACGCGGAAAAAGGCTATCCCGTCTCCCCCAACCAGGTGTACTGGACCAAGTACGCGACCGATCCGACCGACAACGATCTGAAAAATCTGCAGCGCTTTGAAGAGTTCCGCAAAATCTACCTGAAACCCAACGGCGAACCGTATCAGGCTGGCGAAATCCTGAAGCAGAAAGACCTGGCGGAATCCTTGAAAATCATCGCCAAAAAAGGGGCCGACGGATTCTACAAAGGCGAAATCGCCAAGAAAATCGTCGAAGACATGCAGAAAAACGGCGGCTTGCTCACCCTGAAAGACTTTGAAAAACACACCGCTACGTGGGCAAAACCGATTTCCGTTGACTATCGCGGGTACAAGGCGTACAACGTACCGCCCAACTCGCAAGGAATGGCCTCGCTCTCCATTCTCAACATCCTGAACAACTTCGATGTGAAGAGCTTGGGCGAAGGCACTCCCGATTACTACCATGTGATTGTGGAAGCCACCAAGCAAGCCTTTGCCGACCGTGACAAATGGCTGACCGACCCCGAGTTTGCCGACATTCCGGTAGACTACCTGCTGTCCAAAGAGCACGGTCAAGAACTGGCCAAGCGGATCGACATGAAACAGGCAGCCCAAACGGTGGAGCCGCTCGATCCGAAAGGGGACACTGTATGGCTCGGCGTCGTCGACAAGGATGGCAACGCCGTTTCGATGATTCAAAGCCACTACTTCGACTGGGGCTCCGGCATCGTGGCCAAAGGCACCGGCATCCTGCTGCAAAACCGCGGCAGCTACTTCTCCCTGGATCCGAACCACATCAACCACCTGGAGCCGGGCAAACGCTCCTTCAACACCATCAATCCGGCGATGCTGTTTAAGGGAGACAAGCCTTACCTCCTCTACGGAACCCAAGGCGGAGAAGGACAGCCTCAGACCCAGGCCGCTCTGGTGACCCGCATTGTCGATTTTGGCTTCAGCGTACAGGACGCGATCGAAGCGCCAAGATGGCTGCACGGACGCAACTGGGGTGCTTCTTCCAACAACCTCAAGGTAGAAAGCCGAATTCCGCAAGCTGTTTTGGACGAACTGATCAAACGCGGTCACCCGGTTGAAAAACTGGAAGACGCCTACACCGATCAAATGGGCCAATCCGGAGCGATTCTGATCGATCCCGTCACCAACGTGAAGTTTGGCGGCGCCGATCCGCGCGGCGAAGGTGCAGCAATGGGATATTGATTCACTCCAGACTGCCGGGAGCATTCCCGGCAGTCTGAATGCTGTTACGCTTCAGGCGTGCATATAGGCCTGATTACAAAAGGAGGAATTCCCTCGTGTTTGTCTTCGGCAAACTTCGAAACAAACTGATTGTTTGGTTTCTTGTCGTAGCGATCATACCACTCATCGGCACCTCCCTGTATATCACCACCAGCAGCTCGGAAATCATCACGGACAAACAGCGGCAGTCCTACATCGACCTTGCCAAAAGCACCGCCGTCGCGATGGATCAATACCTGGACAGACGGATGACGGAGATTCAGGTGCTGGCCCGTTCATCGGATATTCAATCGACGGACGCTGCCGCGAAAAACCTGTTCATCCGCTCGTTTACCGAGGAAATGAAGATATTTGACGGCAACACCTTCATCTCTCCAGACGGAAAAGTTTCGGCCGACACGTTTCCGACAAGCGTCGGCATCGACTTGTCCGAACGGCCGTTTTTCAAGGAAGGAATGGCCGGAAAAGCCAGTTACTCCGACATCGTGATTGCCAAGACGACTGGCAAACGCTCCATTGTCGTCGCCTCTCCCGTCAAAAACCAAAACGGCCAAATTCTTGGCGTACTGACCGGTCTCGTCAACGTTGACCAGTTTACCGAAACCTTTCTGCAACATCTCAACCTTGGCAACGGCGGATACGCCATTCTCGTAGACAACAAAGGGCTGATTCAAGCCCATCCCAACGAAGAGCTGATCGGCAAAGCAGTGGAAGAAGCCGGCCTGCCGCAGGGGTTGGCCGAGTTCCTCAAACACGGCGGCAGCGAGACAGCCTCCTATACCTACACGGACGCCGGCAGCGAGTACATGGTTGCCTATGCGCCCATTGCAACGACAAACTACGGATTGTTCCTGCATATCCCGGTCCAATCCATTACGTCGGCTGTGTCCGCTCTCAACACCAACATCGCTGTCATCGTTCTCATCGTCAGCGTTCTCGTAATCGCACTTGCATTCGCCGTGTCGCTGCGGATCACGCGACCGATCATGGAAGTGGCCAGCGTGACCAAACGCATCTCCGATGGAGAACTGACGGTGGAGCCGCTCCGCATCCGCACGCAGGATGAAATTGGCCAACTGTCCCAGGCCGTAAACGCCATGGTGGATAATCTGCGCACCATCATCCAGCAGATGAACGCCAGCGCCGAAAATTTGGCAGCGTCCGCAGAGCAGCTGACCGTAAACGCCGAGCACACAAGCAAGGCCACCGAGCAGATTGCAACGACCATCCAGGAAGTGGCGTACGGCGCAGAACGGCAAGTGCAAAGCGTGGAGGAAAGCGTCCGTGCGATCCAGGACGTGTCCTCCGGTGTTCAGCAAATTGCCACCAATGCGGAAAACGCCGCAGATTCTGCCCTCAGGGCTTCGCAAATCGCGATCGACGGCAACCAGACCATCCAAACCGTCGCGAAACAAATGCAGTCCATCAACGAGACGGTCAACCAGATCGCCCTTATCGTCAAACGGCTGGGCGAAAGTTCCCAGGAGATCGGTCAAATTGTCCAGGTCATCACCGACATTGCCGAGCAGACCAACCTGTTGTCGCTTAATGCCGCCATCGAAGCAGCGCGTGCCGGGGAACAGGGACGGGGATTTGCCGTCGTGGCCAACGAAGTCCGCAAACTGGCGGAACAATCGGCCCAATCCGCTCAACAGATCGAACAGCTCATTCTGGCCATCCAGCAGGAATCGGACCTGGCCGTACAGTCCATGGAAAAAGGGACAAAAGAAGTGGCGCTCGGCCTCGAGGTCGTCAACGATGCCGGCAAATCGTTTGAACAGATTCAGTATTCGGTGACCCACACGGCCGACCAGATTCAGAAGGTAAAAGACCACTCCCGCCAGATGACCGCAGGTACGGAACAGGTGGTTCAGTTGGTCACGCAAATTGCCGAAGTGGCGGAAAGCTCCGCAGAAGGAACGCAAAGCGTCTCCGCCGCCACCGAGGAGCAGTTGGCCTCCATGGAGGAAGTCACGTCTTCTGCCAGCTCGCTGGCGAGAATCGCCGAAGAGCTGCAGGCTCACGTCAAACGCTTCAAGATATAAGCACAACAAAAAGGCACCCGTTTTGCGGTGCCTTTTTTGCTGCCGGCTGTACCGAATGAAACAGCGGCCGCGAGGGAGTGTCCTCACAGCCGCTGTTGTTAGTTATAGTGCGCTCAGCGAAGGGCCAGCATGCGGTCCGGATGGTTGGTGCAGATTTGCACCTGCGGATGCCACTCCATGATTCTGCGGATAGCGTCCGGGTCGTCCACCGTCCAGGCGATGACGCCAACCCCCTCATTGATTGCCTCGCAGGCCAATTCCCGGGTGAGAAACGGATAGGACATGGAGAGCACATCTGCTCCCGCCTGCCGCAGTTGTTCCAGGATCATGATCGGCCGTCCGTAGACGATCAGCCCGGTCTTGACGTCAGTGTCCAGCTGCCGCACCTGCCGGATGAGCTCGTGGTCAAACGAGGTGAGGTACACATCCTGCTTCATCCCGTGCCGATCCAGCAGCGTCAGCACGCGTTCCGCCAGTCCGGGATGCATGTCGGCCGCCGTTTTCAGCTCAATGTTCAGTGTGCATCGTCCCTTCACGGCAGCCAGCACCTCTTCCAGCGTGGGAATCGGTTCGCCGGCAAAGCGCTCATCAAACCAGCTCCCTGCATTAAGCTCCCGCAGTTCCGCCAGCGTCAGATCCTGCACCCGTCCGCTGCCGTTCGTCGTCCGCTCCAGTGAAAAATCGTGGAACAGAACCGGCACGCCATCCCTGGAAAGCTGCACGTCCACCTCAATCGCGCCAATGGCCGGTTCCGCCAGCGCAAGCTCAATCGCCTTCATGGTGTTTTCGGGCGCCTTGCCCGACCAGCCGCGATGCGCCATGCAAACGTTCATGCAACATCACCTCATTACTTTTTCAGTAGTTTCTCGCCTTTTTCCACAACCTTGGCAATCGCCTCGCCCACGGTCGCCTGGTTCAGCACCGCCCGCTGAATCTCCGTCATGATGACTTCCTGCAGTTCCTTATAGCCGGGAACCATCGGACGCGGTTGGGCATACTCCAATTGTTTGACCGCCACCTGAAAGTTTGGCTCTTTCTGGTATGCTGCTTTCATCTCGTCCGACTCGACCGCTTCCTTCGTCACCGGCATGTACCCGGTTTCCAGCGACCAACGTATTGTCTGCGGCGTATCCGTCATCCATTTGATAAATTCCCATGCCGCCTTTTTCTCCTGATCCGAAGACTTGGCCAGCATCACCAGGTTGGCGCCGCCAGTCGGCACCCCATAATCCTTATTGGCCGGCAGAAACGCCGCCCCTACTTCAAACGCGGCGCTCTCCTTGAGCGCGTGCAGGTCTCCGGTCGATGTAAAAATCATGGCCACCTGCTGGTTGAGGAAATCCTGCTTGGCCACGTCCCAGGCGTTGTATTTTTCGCCCGGCGGAGCCTTCATCACCCCTTCCTTCAGCAGGCTGATCCAGAACTCCAACGGCGCCTTTCCCGCTTCGTTGTCGAGCGCCACGCTCTTGCCGTCTTCGCTCAGGATATTTCCGCCGCTCTCAAAGACCAGCGCTTCGTAGAACCAGATGTCGATCGGCGTGGAGAAGCCGTAGGTCTTCGTCTTGCCCCCCTCTTTTTTGGTCAGGGCCTTGGCGTACTGGCGCAGTTCCTCCCATGTCTTTGGACCGTCGGGATTCAATCCGGCCGCTTTCAGCATGTCCCGGTTGACGTACAAGAGCGGGGTCGAACGGTTGAACGGCACGGCGTACAGTTTGTCGTTCCAGTAGGAGTTGCCCATCAGGCCGGGAATGTATTTGTTTTCCTCCCCGTTCACGTAGGCCCCCAGGTCCTGCAGCACCTTGGCATCGGCAAACGCGCCCACCGATGCGATCTCCACCATCGTCACGTCGGGCTGGTTTCCGGCTGAGACGGCAGCCAGCACCTTGGCGTGGTTTTCATAGTAGCTGCCTTGATAGGACGGCTTGACGACGATGTCTTTGTGCGTGTCGTTGAATTGTTTGACCATCTCTTCGATCACTTCACCGTTGCGGCCGCCCAGCGCGTACCAAAAGTCGATTTCCACGGGCTTTCCGGCATCGGCTGTCTGCTGCTGGCCGCCGCTTCCGGTACCGGACTGCTGGCCGCCAGCCGCCTCCTGCTTGCCGCTGCACCCGGCCAGTACGGCCGTCACGCTCAATACACAAGCCAATAAGGATACGCGGATCTTTTTCACAATGCATGCCTCCTCTTTCTTTTCAGGAAGGAACGCGGGTTTTCCTTTTTTATTTGGATGAATAGACAAACGCGCTGATGATGTGCCGCTGGGCGATGAAAAAGATCGCCAGGACCGGCAGCACGAGGATCATGTTGCCCGCCATGATGACGTTCCAGAGTTTGCCGCCTTCCGCCGCCTTCAGCATGGAGATGCCGATTGGCAGCGTCCGCACGGTGTCGCTGTTGGTCATGATCAGCGGCCAAAAGTAGTCGTTCCAGTGATAGATGAAGCTAAACAGCCCGAACGTGACCAGCACCGGCTTGGCCATCGGCACCATGATCGTCCACATGATCGTCCACTCGGAGGCATTGTCCAGCCGGGCGGCTTCGATCACCTCATCGGGCACCTGCATGAAACACTGGCGGAGCAAAAAAATCCCAAAGGCGCTCGCCCCGTACGGCAGAATCAGCGCCCACAGCGTATTCACCAGCCCCCAGTGGCTCATTTCCACATAGACCGGCAAGAAGACCACCTGAGGGGGAATCATCAAGGCGATCAGGGTCAGGCCAAACAGCAGGTTCCGCCCGCGAAACCGGTAGCGGGCAAAGGCGTACGCGGCCGGCACACCCGTCAACAGCTGCAGGACGAGAATCCCCGCCGCCACGAGAAAACTGTTCCAGACGTAGGTGAGAAACGGTCCCGATTCCCACGCGATGCGGAAGTTCTCCAAATGCCACGACTCCGGCCACCAGGTAGGCGGGAACCGGTACACCTCCGGCATCGTCTTGAACGCGGTCAAAAACATCCAGAGAAACGGAAACACAAAGATCAGGGAAACGACGGCGAGAAGCGCCCACTCCACCGCTTTCCACGCCGCACGTCCCGCATGTCTCATACAACCTCCTCCTCCCTCTCGGCGATCCTGGGGCGAATTCGCTGCCACACTTGGCCGGATCAGGGGCCCGTCAGCGGTAGTGGACCCGTTTTCCCATCAGGCGGAAATGCAGCAGTGTCAACAATCCGACCATCCCCAGCAGGACGACGGACGCAGCGGAAGCGATGCCGCCGTTGTAGAAATCCATGCCCTGCTCGTAAATGTAGAAAACCAGCATGTTGGTGCTGTTGACCGGACCGCCCTGGGTCATGATGTAGATCGTGTCAAACACCTGAAACGATGAGATCGTATTGATCACCAACAAAAAGAACAGCGTGGGCGACAGCATCGGAACCGTAATGCGGAACAGGGTGCGCCACCACGGAGAGCGGTCCAGGGCGGCCGCCTCGTAGATGTCACGGGGAATGCTTTGCAGCCCCGCGATGAAGACCACCGTGTTGTAGCCGATCCCTTTCCAGAGGCTGACCACGATCAGCGACACCAGCGCGCTTTTCGTGTCAGACAGCCAGGTGTACGCCGGCAGTCCGGCGAATTCCAACAGGGCGTTGAGCAGACCGTACTGCGGGTCCATCAGCCACATCCAGAGCATCGAAATCGAGACGAGCGAGACGATGTGAGGGCTGAACACGGCCGCCTGCACCAGACCGTACACCCTGGCCTTGCGGTTGAGCCACAGCGCGAGAAAAAACGAAATCACAATGCCGAGCCCCACTGTGGCGAATGTGTACATCAATGTATTGGCCAGCACCTGACGAAAATCGGCGTCCTTCCACAGCTCGGCAAAGTTGTCCAGCCCCACCCATTCGATCTCCTCCAGGTTGAGCAGCGACCAGTCGTGAAAGGACAAGTAGATTACATACGCGATCGGAAAGAAGAAAAAGACGGCAAAAAACAGCATGGCCGGCGCGATGTACAGGTATGGACGAATCCGCTCGGCGAAGACAAATCGGGCTGCCGGCAGCGTCCCCGCCGATTGCGCGTTCGCCACTTCTTGGACAGCGACCGTTTTGCGCATCAGACCACTCCTCCCGCCAGCGAATGGTTCTGCGTCCGTCCCTCCAGCCGCCCCAGCCGTTTCCCGGTCGCGCGGTCAAACACGTGAATGTGCGCCAGCGGCACCGACACCAGCACCGCTTCGCCGATCTCCGCCATCCGCTCCGTTTCCGCCTTGACCACGACGCGTCCTCTCGTCGTTTCCACGTGGTACAGCGCGTCCGAACCGAGGATTTCCCGTGACATGATAATGCCGTCGAGCGACCATGCCGTTTCCGCCGGGACCGCCGACACGCTGCCCGGCAGGAGGACGGCCATTTCCGGGCGAAACCCCCACAAGTATTCCGCCCTCCCGTCCGCCGGGACGACGTTCATCGCGGGTGAGCCGATAAACTGGGCGACGAACAGGTTGGCTGGTTCCCGATACAGCTCCATCGGCGGCGCCACCTGCATGATCGCACCCTCGCTCATGACGACGATCTGATCGCCCATCGTCATCCCTTCCACCTGGTCGTGGGTGACGTAGATAAAGGTGGTGCCGAGCCGTTTGTGCAGGCTGGTCAGCTCCACCCGCATCTGGTTGCGCAGCTTGGCGTCCAGGTTGGACAGCGGTTCATCCATCAGAAACACCTGCGGTTTTTTCACCATCGCACGGGCCAGTGCGACGCGCTGCCGCTGTCCGCCGGAGAGCTCCGAGGGCTTCCGCTTGAGATACGGTTTCAATCCGACTACGTCCGCGATTTCTTCTACCATCGTCCGGCAGTCATTTTTCGAGTACCCCCGGTTGCGCAGGCCAAACGCGATGTTGTCGTAGACGTTCATCGTCGGATAGAGCGCGTAGTTTTGAAACACCATGGCCACATCCCGTTTACCGGGCGGCAGATGATTGACCGGCTGGTCGCCGATCAGGATGTCCCCGTCCGTGACGCTCTCCAGCCCGGCAATCATCCGCAGCGTGGTCGATTTTCCGCACCCTGACGGTCCGACCAGCACGGTAAAGGAACCGTCCGGTATCAACAGGTTCAGCCCTTTGACCACCGTCTGGCCGTGAAATGTTTTCGTTACCTGCCTCAATATCACTCGTGCCATCTGGCTCCATTCCCTCCCAGTGCCCTCAACTCCCGTCGTTCACTTGACAATTTCGATGGTACCGTTGGAGAGTTAAGGAAACGTGAAGCACGTATTAACGTTGGGCCAGGGTTTTGTAAAGGAGTGCCCGATGTAAAAAAAACGCCCGAATCTCGCATTCGGGCGTTTCAGCGTGTAGACAAAGTCCGTGGTGCATGGGTAATGGGGCCCACTCGCTCTCTTGACGACCAGCAACGAAGTCGATAGAGTCCGCTCCAAAACGCGACGCGGGCAGGGGGCAAACATCTGGGTATTTCGACGAAGTGAGACTTGTGCCCCCTGTATTCCCCGCGTCTTGCGTCTTTTCGCTTTGCAGGTCGTCAAAGGAGCTCGCTTTGCCCCATCACCCCATGCCATGTACTTTTTCTCCACCTTCGGTTGATTAATGTGCAGGCCTTGCGGCCTGGAAACGATGGGAAGATCGGTTCCTTGGGAAACTACATCATAATAAAAGCAGTTTGTCTTCAGTCTGAAACGCCCGAATCTCGCATTCGGGCGTTTCTGGTCAAGACCCCATTTTGTAGACACTTAAAAAACCCCCGGCCGTTAGGCCGCATGCTGACGCCTGTACTCGACTGGCGTCAGCTTATTTAATTTGATTTGCAAACGCTCCTCATTGTAAAAACGAATGTACTCCTCAATTCGTCTTTGCGCCTCATCCAAACTTCGAATATCATAAGGATAGAGAGCTTCTGCCTTTAAGTGCGAGAAGAAACTCTCCATAGGGGAATTGTCTAAACAATTGCCCCTTCGGGACATGCTGATTCGGGCGCCAACCTTTTGCAGCATGTCGTGGTATGCATGGGACGTGTACTGGAAGCCTTGATCGCTGTGTACGATCAGTCCAGTCACGTCCTTATGCTTTTCAAATGCTTTCCGAAACGTCTCTAGGACAAGGACATTGTCATTGTGTAAGCTCACATGGTGCGCCACGATTTCGTTGTGAAACAAGTCTTTAATCGTAGATAAGAAGATACGTTGATCTCCTACACGAAACTGGGTAACATCGGTGACCCACTTCTGGTTCGGTTTCTCGGCTGTGAAGTCACGCTTCAACAAATTTTCGGCAACACGACCATCTGATTCAGCCGCTCGATACGTGCTCCGATACGCTCGTTTGCCACGAATAATGGCTTTCAGCCCAAGAATTTGCATGAGCCGTAACACCTTCTTATGATTCACAACCTTGCCGTATTGACGAAGGAGTTCCGCTTGAATTCTTCGATACCCATATATTCCTTTTCGTTCATCATAGATGGTTTGAATCTGCTGTTTCAGTTCTCCGTCTCTATCCCACTCCTTCTGTGCAAGATATCGATAATACCCACTCCTCGATACACCAAGAAGTTTGGAGAGTTCGGTAATCGGGTACAATGCTGCCACATTCTCCATCACACGATACTTTTTTCTTACACCTCCCGCATCCAGATTTCCAAACACTTTTTTAGAATTTCGTTCTCCCGTTTCAATTTTTTCACATGTCGATCTTGATCGATGTACTCTGGACGTCGTCCACGCTGATCCAAAAGACCGAACTCCCCAAGTTGTTTGTATTTCCGCATCCATTTTTTTACTCGATCCTTATCCTGGATTCCTAAATGCTCAGTGATACGTCTGTATGTCCACTTCTCCTCTACATGCAATCGTATTGCCTCCATTTTCAACGACAAAGGATAATGCTTGAACTTTTGACCTTTGATAGCCATAAAAAATTCACCCCTTAAAGTAACATCGGTTATCCCAAGGGGTTTTTCCAATGTCTACTTTAAGGGGTGCACTCTATTTCATATCGGGGCTGTTTATTTCACTCAATTCTCCACCGCCACGATCGCATCCAGCGCGATGCGCGCTTCTGCCTCAATCGCTTTGGCCGTGGTCTCCGTATGAGGGTTGTACGTTTCCAACAGATCAGCGTCGGCGTACCCATCGATCGCCAGGATGGAACCGGCACGCATGCCTCGGAGCGCAGCAATCACGAACAGGGCCGCATTCTCCATCTCCACGGCCAGCACGCCCGCCTGTTGGTACAGCTTGTGCGGAAACTCCACCACGCCGCTGTAAAACATGTCCATCGTCAGTGTCACGCCCTCGGCCACATGGAGTCCCGTATCGCGCTTCGCGGCTGCGGCGGCCAGCGCATCGACGACGCGGCGGTCGGCCACGGCCGGGAAACCCGGCGGCACCAATTGGCTGGTCAGTCCGTCCCGGCGGACAGCCGCCGTGCTGATCACCAGGCTGCCGGGTTCGATCGTTTTTTGGTAGGAACCGGCCGTTCCGACACGGATGATGGTCTTCACGCCGCCTTTGGCCAGCTCTTCAAAGCAGACGGCCGCCCCCGGCGAGCCGACGCCGTGGCTGACGACGGCCACCGCCGTGCCGTTCCACGTTCCCGCATAACTGTGGTATTCCCGGTTTTCCCCGATCGCCTTGCTCTCGTCCAGCAGGGCGGCAATGCGGGCTGCCCGCTTCGGATCGCCGCAGACGATCGCGCGCTTTGGCAGGTTTTCCGGATCAACTTTCAGATTGGGCAGCATCATCAATCAAACTCCTTTTTCTCCCATTCGTCTTCCGGAATCGGCAGGGCTTCGCCGGAGAAACGCTCTTCGCGAAACGGGTCTCCGTTCAGATGAAAACCGTTTTGCTCCCAGAAGCCAGGGTTGTTTTCGTTCAAGAATTCGATTCCGCGCAGCCATTTCACGCTCTTCCAAAAGTAGAGGTGCGGCACGATCAGCCTTAGCGGCCAACCGTGCTTGTCCGTCAGCGGCGCTCCGTCAAAGGAGTGGGCCAGCAGCACGTCGTCTCGTTCCAGGTCGGCCAGCGCCGCGTTTGCCGTATAGCCGTAATCGCCGTGCAGCATCACATACCTGCCCCGCGGTGTGACACCGGCTGCTGCCAGGAAGTCGCGGAAACGAACGCCGGTAAACCGGTTGTCAAACCGGGACCAGCGGGTGACGCAGTGAATGTCACAGGTGATCGTCGTCTGCGGCATCGCCATGATGTCGGCATACGAGAGCGTTACCTCCCGATCGACTTCCCCGAAGACCCGCAGCGTCCACGTCTCCAGGTCGTAGACAGGCACCTCCCCCTCATGCAGGATCGGAAACCGCTCCGTCAGCACCTGTCCCGGCGGCAGCCGCCGAGCCAGGGCCGGATCGACCGCGGGCACCCTCATCCGTTTGATCCGCTCTGCCTTGTTCATCTTCCCGTTTCCTCCCAGGTCAGTCCGTCTTTTGTCTAGCGAGCACTCTGCTGGCTGGCGGTGCTTGCGGCTGTGCCCTTGTCCTTGAGGAAGAACATCGCCGCAATCGTCAGTACATAGGGCAGCATCGCGGTAAACTGCGTCGGCAGCGAAAAGCCCTGCAGCCGGATACTGAGCGCGTCCATCAATCCGAACAGCAGGCTGGAGGCGAGAATGCCCAACGGGTGAGACTGCCCCAACATCATTGCCACCAGCGCGATAAAGCCGCGCCCCGCCGTCATGCCTTCGGTAAACATGGTCACCTGCCCAAGCGATAACTGGGCCCCGGCCATGCCGCAGAGAACGCCGCACAACACCACGGCCAGCACCTGCAGGCGCGTCACCTTCAGGCCAAGGCTGCGGGCCGCTACCGGATTCATCCCGGCCGCCAGCACACGGAAGCCGGTCACGGTGTGGGCAAAGAACAGGTGCAGCAGCACCGCCGCCAAAAAGGCCGCGTAGACCAGCGGCGAATGCCCCGACAGGATGTCCCCCAGCACGGGGATGTCTGCCACCCAGGGAATCCGCCACTGCGGCAGCCCGGCCATGTCCTTGTCGTAAAACGCCCCTTTCACGCCGAAGACGGCGCGCAGCGCAAACGTGGTCAACCCCAGCGCGAGGAAATTGATCGCCACGCCGACGATGATTTCATTTGCCTTCAGTCCGATCGTCATGTAGGCAAACAACAGCGAAAACAGCACGGTGACGGCGGCGGCAAACAGCACAGCCAGCGGCAGGCTGCCGGTAAAGTGATTGCCGACGATGGCGGAAAACGCTCCGACCAGCACCAGCCCCTCCAGCCCGACGTTGAAGATGCCCACCCGGGCGCACAGCGCGCCGCCCAGTGCCGCCAGGAGGATCGGAGTCACCATCCGGATGGTGGAACTGACAAGTGCTCCATCAAACAACTCCATGCGACTCCCTCCTCTTGCTCTTGCGGTTTTTCCACCAGTCATGACTGATTTTGGCGGAGATAAACAGAATCAGCACGGCCTGGATGACGCTGGCCAACTCCAGCGGTACCTCGGTGTTGCGCTCCACGCCCATCGCACCCGTCTGCAGGGCGGCCAGCAGTATCGAGGTAAACACGACGCCGATCGGGTGGCAATTGGCCAGCAGCGTGGCCATCAGGCCCGTCCAGGCATACCCGGGGACGGTCAACGCGCCGTCGACGTACCGGTAATGCGCCCCCAGCACTTCCACGGTGCCGGCCAGCCCGGCCAATCCTCCGCTGGCAAACATCGCCACAAGCATCACCCGATCCTTGTCAATCCCGCCGTATTGGGCAAACAACGGATTGTGTCCGAGCATCTTCACCTCGTAGCCAAACGGGGTGAACCGGACGATCCAGAACAACGCCAGAGCAGCAGCCAACGCCATCAGAAAGCCGGCGTGTACGCTCATGCCGGCAAACAGCTTGGGCAGCCAGACGCTCTTTTCCAGCATGGACGTCTGAGCCAGCGCTGCCGAGCCTGTCTTGTCCTGAAACGGTTCACTCACCAAATACCCGGCAAACAGGACGGCGATGTAGTTGAGCAGCAGAGTGGTGATGAGCAGTTGGACGCGAAACTTCGCCTCCATGTACCCGGCCAAAAGCGACCAGAGACCGCCTGCGGTCACACCGGCCGCCAGCGCGGCCAGCATTTTCACCAGTCCGGGACCGGGCAGGTACAGTCCGACCAGCGTCGCGCAGATCGCCCCCAGCACCATCTGCCCCTCGGCGCCCAGATTAAACACCCCGGCGCGAAACGCCAGCGACAGCCCCAGCCCGATCAGCATTATCGGGGTGGACCGGGCCAATGTGGAGGCAAAGGAGTAGTAGCTCCCAAACGCTCCTTTCCACATCTGCTGGTAGGTATCCAGGATCGATTCGCCTACCGCGCTGATGACGACTGCTCCCGTCAACAAGCCGATCACCACCGCCAACAGCGGCTGGACCAGCGGTTTACACAGCTTTTTGACCGCTTCCATGGATGCTTCCTCCTGCCATCAACACGCTGATTTTCTCTTCCGTCGCCTCCGACCGCTTCAGTTCGCCGACGATTCGTCCCTTGTACATGACCAGAATTCTGTCAGACAGCGCCAGAATCTCCGACAGCTCCGACGAGACGAGCAGGATTCCATCGCCGCTGTTTCGCTTTTCGATCAGCGCCTGGTGGATGTGTTCCATAGCCCCGATGTCCACGCCGCGCGTCGGCTCGGCAGCGACCAACAGCGGCGTCTGTTGCCCCAGCTCGCGGGCGACGATCAGTTTTTGCAGATTGCCGCCGGACAGGTTGCCCGCCTGCTCCTGCAGGTGCCGGGAACCGGTCTTAATGGCAAAACGCTCCACCCACTGCTCCACCACGCGGCGAAACGCGTCCCGCAAAATGACGCCGCGACGGCTGAACGCCGGTTTGCGCTGGTAGCCCATCAAGGCGTTTTCCTCCACGCTCTCCTGCTTGGCCGTTCCCCACAGGTAGCGGTCTTCCGGGACATGGGCCACTCCCGCTTCACGTATGGCTGCCACAGGACGGTTGGTGACGTCCTTTCCGCCCAGCAGCACCCTGCCCGCCGTGACCGGCCGCAGTCCGGTGATGGCTTGCAGCAGCTCCGACTGGCCGTTGCCCGAGACCCCGGCGATTCCGACGATTTCCCCGTGGTGCACGGTAAATGTAACGCTGTCCACGATCGTCTGCCGGTCGGAAACGGTCAGGTTTTCCACCTGCAGGAGGGGCCTGCCGTCCAGGCTCACCCGCTCACTCAACGGCTGCAGGTCACGGCCCACCATCAGCCGGGCCAGTTCGTCCACGCTGGTCTCCTGCCGGGAAACGGTCCCGGTCACCCGGCCGCCGCGCAGCACGGTGATTCGGTCGGCCACCTCCATCACTTCCTTGAGCTTGTGCGTGATCAGGATGACGCTCTTGCCGCTCTCCGCCAGGTGGCGAATCGTCTGCAGCAGTTCCTTTACCTCCAGCGGTGTCAGGACAGCGGTCGGCTCGTCCAGTACGATGATGTCCGCTCCCTGGTACAGCACCTTGAGAATTTCCACGCGCTGCTGCTCCCCGACCGAGCATTGCGATACACGGGCGGTCACGTCAATCGGGATGCGGTAGCGCTCACTGAGGGCCCGCACCGCCTCCACCGCATCCTTGCGCCGGAACAGGCCGGCACGCTGCGGTTCATAGCCGATGACGATGTTCTCCATTACGCTGAAATCGGGAAACAGCATGAAGTGCTGGTGCACCATCCCGATGCCGTGTCGGATCGCGTCGTCGGGGCCGCGAAAGACCACCGGGCGGCCGTTTAGCACGATCTCCCCGGACGTCGGCTGTTCCATGCCGTACAGCATCCGCATCAACGTGGTTTTGCCGGCGCCGTTCTCCCCGACGATGGCGTGGACCTCGCCAGCCCCCAGCGTGAACGATACGTTGTCGTTGGCCGTAAAATCGCCGTATCTTTTCGTCATGTTGCGCATTTCCAGACGGTACGTCATCCCGCTCTTCCCTCCTTTTTCCTGTTGGTCCCATTCAACAGGAAACCGACTACCGCAGTAGTCGGTCGCCGTCTCGTTTACTGCTGCAGCGGATCGGGCACCTTGCGCGTACCCGCCACGATCTCATCCCTGATCGCTTTCACCTTGTTGATGACCTCCTCACCGATGAACGGATGCAGGGGCGTCTCGCTTTCGCGCGTGACGTAGGTGACGCCGACGCCGTCTTCCTTCAGGCCGTACGTCTGCACGCCCGGTTTCAAGCTGCCGTTTACAAACGCCTTTACCGTTTCATAGGCGGCCGTGTCGGTCCCTTTCAACTGGGACAGGACGATGTGTTCCGGATCGATGCCGGTGCGGTCGACGTCCTGGCCGGAGGTGTAGAAGCCCTTTTCCTTGGCTGCTTCAAACACGCCAAGGTCGCCGACAGCAGCAGCTCCGTAGACAAAGTCTGCTCCCTTGTTTGCCTGCAGCAGGGCCAGCTCCTTGGCTTTCGCCGGGTCATTAAAGCTGCCGACGTAGTTGACGAAGACCTCTGCGTTCGGATTGGTCGCCTTCAGTCCCTCCTGGAAGCCGACCGTCCACTTTTTCAAAAGCGGAATGTCCATCGCCGCGACGATCCCCACCTTGTTGGTCTTGGTCGCCAGGCCGGCAGCTGCTCCCATCAGATAGGAGGCTTCATGTTCGCGAAATACCACGCTGCTGACATTGGGCAAGTCCACGACAGTATCGATGATGGCAAACACGCGGTCCGGGTTTTCCGCCGCCACTTTTTTCAGCGCATCCTCCGATTCAAACGACGACGTAATGATCAAATCGTATTGCTCGGACACGGCCGCGCGGATGTTCTCCTCGATGGCGAAATGGTCGGTCGACTCGATGGTTTTGACGTCGACACCAAATTCCTGCGCCGCTTTCTTGGCACCCTCGTCCATCTGCTGGAAAAACGGGTTGACCCCGATCTTCTCCGGCAAGATCAGCGCGACCCGCTTCTTCTCGGCGCCTTCATGGCCGCCGGCTTGTCCCTCCGGTGCACCGCCTCCCGCCGCACATCCGGCCAACAGTACGGCAAACGTCGTCAATGCCAACAGGTACTTTTTCATGCTGTTCTCTCCTATCTAGTAAAAAAGTTTTTTACTCCCATACCGGTAATTTACGGGTTTTTTTCGAAAGTTTCAAGGCAAAACACGAATATTTTAGTAAACATACACCATAAACGTTCGATATATTCCCCCTTTTCCCAGGAAGGCGCACCTGATGATGGTATGAAAAAAACTCTTCCTAGAGGAAGAGTTTGCCAAGTTGCGCCAACCTCTTCCTCATCTGTCAAAACCCGAGGGTTTTGCAGGAATTGGCACCTTTCTGTACCGGGGTACAGTGGTTGCCGGGCTTCATCGGGCCAGTCCCTCCGCCTCTCTTGATAAGGTAAGGTGAATCCGCTATCCAGTTGTAATGTCTCTAATTCTAGCAAAAGGTTCTTACATTGCAAATGATTTTTTTGTCATTTCAAAACATTATGTTTGTTGGTCTCGAAACGACTGCTGCAATCTGCGCGACAGCGCGTTCAGTTCGCCCAGTTCTTCCGTGATTTCCCGCACCTTTTGATGCTGATTTTCCGCCGTGGCAAACAGCTCTTCCAGATTGGCCACCGATTGTTCCGTCACAGCCGTAATCGTCGACATCTCGGCGGCCACTTCACCGGAGCGCAGCTTTACCCTGTCCATGCTGGAGCGCACGTGCTCGACGGCCTGCAGGAACGATTCCATTCCGGCCCGAACCGTCTCGATCGAGGTGACAGTCTGGACGGCCAGCTCCTGTCCCTTGGCCACCGACGATTCCCCGTTGCTCATGTGGCGCACGGCGTTTTCGCTCTCCTTGTGCAGCGACTGCAGGATTTCGGCAATCTCCTGGGTAGCGGTAGCGCTTTGTTCGGCCAGTTTTCGCACCTCGTCGGCCACCACGGCAAAGCCGCGTCCGTGTTCCCCGGCCCGGGCCGATTCGATCGCCGCGTTGAGCGCCAGCAGGTTGGTCTGGGTCGCAATCTGGTTGATCGTCTGCACGATCTCCTCCACCCGGTTGGCCTGCCGATTCAGCTCGCGGATGGTGGACGAGGCCACATTGACCGCCTGCACGATCTGCTCCATCTGATGCGACAGCTCGTTCATCATGCCGATGCTCTCGGTGAGGCGGCGGTTGTTCTGATCGGCCTCCGCCTTCATCGCGTTGGCCTGTTCGTTGACCGCCACGATCTCGTGGTCGATCGACTGGACTTCCTCCTCGATCTTCACCGTGGAGTTGGCCTGCGCCTCCATCCCCGTGGCCACTTCGCGGAACGCAACCATCATCTCGTCCGTGTTCCGCTTGGTCGTCTCCGCGTGCTCATGCACGTGCTCCGACGTGCGGTCCAACTGTTCCGTCACCATGCGGATGTGGCCCAAAAGCTCCGCCAGCCGCTGTTCTTTTTCCTCTGCTTCCCGCCTCGCCGTCTCCGCTTTGTTCAGCGAGGCTTGTCCGGCCAGACACAGGTAGGTCAAGCCGACGATCATCAATGCGACAGACACGAGGTGCAGGATCAGATTCACTTCTGTCCGACCTTCATCGAACATGTCGTAGAAACCGGTGTAAAACCCGACAAATGTTGCCGCGATCTGGACAATCCCGGCGAAGACGACCAGCTTCCAGTCCAGATAGGCCGCGAGGAAGCCGAGCACGATAAAGGAAATAAACGCCGTCTCCGGATAAGACGTAAAGTGGTCGAATGCGATGGAGTAATACATAAAGCCGATCGCGACCAGGTAGCGAATCACGTAACTGCCTTTGCGGATGAAGTAGTACGGTGAAACAATCAGTGTCATCAGCAGGCCCAGTGATGTCAGCTTCCAGAAGTTCACGTCTTCCTGATACGCGATGATTCCGGCCAGCCACAGATGATTCCAGAGAATAAAAATCATGAAGCCCTCTTTGTTGGTCAAGGTGTTGCGGACCAACTGAAACATGGTCTGAAGCATAATTTCCTCCTTTACTGCTATGGTGAATACAACATTCTTTTGTCATTATATCCTGAAAAATCTTCCAAGTTCTATTGGGATCATGGAGAACATGTGAAAAAAGTTCTAACGCGCCCGTAGTTCCGCCGAATCAGAAACGCGGTTTGCCATGACCATTTGGCCCCTCTGACGAATAGGCTAAAGCAGGATCACATTTCTCAAGAAGGGAACGGGAACGCCATGGAAATGAATCAACTGCCGACCACCGTGCTGACCCGCACGATCAGCCGCCCGAACGTAACCATTTATTACCCGCAGGTGGCCGGTTTGGCCAATCGACAGGCCGAACAGAACATCAACCAAACCTTGTCGCGGTACGTGCAGGATTTGATCAACCAGCAGCATGAAAGCCAGGTGCCGGGAACGACGGAAATGCAGGGAAGCTACGAAATCAAAAACAATCAGCGAGGCATCTTCAGCGTCACCCTGAACAACTACGCCTACACGCCTCCGATGGCCCACGGCATGACCTATATGATGTCGCTCACAGCAGATGTGCAGACCGGGCAAGTCTTTTCCCTGCGGGACCTGTTCAAACCGGGCAGCGACTATGTCAAGGTGCTGTCAGACAACATCAAAACACAGATCGCCAATCGGCATATTCCCACCCTGGAGCCGTTCAAGGCGATCAGACCCGACCAGGATTTCTACGTGGCCGACAAGGCGCTCGTCATCTATTTTCAACTGTACGAGATCACGCCGTATTACGTGGGCTTCCCCATGTTTCCCATCTCGGTGTTCGACCTGGAGCCGATTATCAGCGAAACGGGGCCGCTCAGCATCATGGCGACCAACTCGTAGCGTGCGTGGCTTTTTCTCCGGGAAAACAACCAGGCTGCCGACGATGTCGACAGCCTGAATGATTGCCTGGCACCCGGGGCCCGGGTGTGGAGACGGCGGCAGCAGACGGGAAGGCGAGCGGTCTTACTGTGCCGTATACCCGCCGTCAATTACCACGGCCTGCCCCGTCACACCCCTGGCCTTGTCACTTGCCAGAAAGACGGCATATTCGGCAATTTCCTGCACAGACAGCAGCCGCCGCTGCGGGACGAGCGGGTATATGACTTCTTCCATCACGCGTTCCAGCGGGACGTTGCGGGTCTTTGCCAGATCGGCCAACTGATTTTGCACAAGCGGCGTGTCCACGTACCCCGGACACAGCGCGTTCACAGTGATGCCGTGGGCGGCTCCCTCAAGAGCGGCCACTTTGGTCAGGCCGATCACCCCGTGCTTGGCGCTGTTGTAGGCCGCTTTCCCGGCAAACCCGATCAGTCCGTTGATCGAGGCCATGTTGATGATCCGCCCATGTCCCTGACGCTTCATGACGGGAAAGGCGTGCTTGATGGCGATAAACGGCGCCGTGAGCATGATGGAGAGCAGCTTCTCAAATGTGTCGGTCGGGAAATCCTCGATCGGCGACACAAACTGCATCCCCGCATTGTTGACCAGGATGTCCAGCCGGCCAAACGTCTCCACGCTCTTCTCAATGCTCGCCTTGAGCTGGCCTTCATCCGTCACGTCACAGCCTGCTCCCAGGGCTTCCCCCCTTCGCCCCTGAGCTGCTCGGCCGCTTTTTCCACGGCCTCCCGGTTGAGGTCCAGCAGCAGCACCTTGGCTCCTTCCCGGGCAAACGTCCGGGCGATTTCATATCCGATCCCGCTTGCTGCACCGGTGACCAGTGCGACTTTTCCTTCCAGCAGCTTGTTCACGATGACACACTCCTTCTTACCAATTGGTACCCAAAACGACTTCGCCCCGGTTGCAGGATGGACCTAGACGAAAAGCGAAGCGGCGATTGCCAGAATAAAGACAGTCAGCGTCTTCAACACAGTGATCGCAAAAATGTCCTTGTAGGACTGGCGGTGCGTCAGCCCCGTGATTGCCAGCAGGGTAATGACGGCTCCGTTATGCGGCAAGGTATCCATCCCGCCGGAAGCCATCGAGGCGATCCGGTGCAGAAGCTCCGGACTGATGCCGGCCGCCTGCGCCAGCTCCAGGTACTGTTTTCCCATCACTTCCAGCGCAATGGACATGCCGCCAGACGCCGATCCGGTAATCCCCGCGAGCACGTTGACGGCCACGGCTTCGGAAACCAGTGGATGGCTGCTGACCCCGAGAATCCATTCTTGAATCAGCTTGAAACCGGGCAGCGTTTTAACCACGTTGCCGAATCCCACCTCGGACGCCGTGTTGAAAATGGCCAGCAGAGCCCCCATCGCGGCGGTGGTCAAACCGGAGGCGAGCTTGGTTTTCACCTGGTTCAGATTGATCAGCACCGCAGCCAGGATGCCGATGCTCAAGGCGATGATCAGCGCCCAGGAGGAGGCGACGTTCTTCACCTTGTCAATGTTGTAGTTGTCCTTCAAAAGCTGCGGGTCGTACCACGTCTCCACGCTCAGAAACCCTCTGCTGAACAGGTAGTTGGACACCAGGACCAGCACCAACGGGAGCACGGCCAGCCAAATGTTCATGTAGGTTTGCTCCCGGTTGAGCTCCGGTTCGTTGATGTGGCCTTCTCCGTATCCCTCGCCGGCTGCGGCTGCCTGTTTGCGCCTGCGCTCCAGCCAGAAGAGGCCGCCGCTAAAGACCATGACGGCACCGATGATCCCGACCAGCGGAGCGGCGTACGCATCGGTCCCAAAATAGTTGGTGGGGATGATGTTCTGAATCTGCGGCGTACCGGGAAGCGCATCCATCGTGTAGGTAAACGCGCCGAGGGCAATCGCGCCCGGAATCAGCCGTTTTGGGATGTTGGCCTCGCGAAAAATGGCGGCGGCAAACGGGTACACCGCAAACGCCACGACGAACAGCGAGACGCCGCCATAGGTCAAAATGCTGCAGGCCAGCACGACAGCCAGAATCGCCCGATTGGAACCGAGCGCCTTAACGATCGACTGGGCGATGGATGCGGCCGCTCCGTTCATTTCCATCACCTTGCCAAAGATCGCGCCCAACAGGAAGACGGGAAAGAACGATTTTACATAGTTGGCGGCGTTGGTCATGAACGTCTCCGTGTAGCTGGGCATCAGCGCAAGTCCCGACAGAACAGCGGCCAACAGGGTAAAAATCGGCGCAAATACGATGACGGGATAGCCGCGGTAGGCAAAAAACATCAAGAGTCCCAACGAGACGAGAATCGCCAACACTTCGATAACCATACCATTCTCCTTTCCTGCCCCTCACCCAAACGCCGAGTCCCGTCCGCTACGTTACAACGCAGCGGATGACAGGACGCGCAGATTGGGGGAGACAATCAGCTCAGGCTCGGTACGCGCTTGAATATCAGCCGGGGAATAGCCTTCAACTACCTCTACCAGTTCCAACCCCTGCGGCGTGACGTCAAGGACGGCACGATCCGTAATGATGCGGTGAACCACCTCTTTGCCGGTCAGCGGCAGGCGGCAGTTTTTCAGGATTTTCGGCTCGCCGTACTTGTTTACATGCTCCATGATCACGACGATCTTCTTGGCTCCATGCACCAGGTCCATGGCGCCGCCCATTCCCTTGACCATCTTGCCCGGGATCATCCAGTTGGCCAGGTCCCCCCGCTCGGAGACTTCCATCGCGCCCAGGATGGCGACGTCGATGTGGCCGCCGCGAATCATCGCGAACGATTCCGCGCTGTCAAACAGACAAGCGCCGGGAATCATCGTGATCGTCTCCTTGCCGGCGTTGATGCAGTCCGGGTCCACCTCGTCTTCCGTCGGATACGGTCCGATTCCGAGCAGCCCGTTTTCTGACTGCAGCACGACCTGTTTGTCCGCCGGAATGTAGTTGGCGACCAGTGTGGGAATCCCGATTCCCAGGTTGACGTAGAAACCGTTTTCAATTTCCTGCGCGGCCCTTTTGGCAATCTGTTCTCGCGTTAACATCAGGACAGCTCCCTCCTAGCTTCTCACCGTACGTTTTTCGATGCGTTTCTGATAGTTCTCACAGCGAATGATCCGCTGCACGTAAATGCTGGGGGTATGAACGGCGTCCGGGTCCAGTTGGCCCACGTCCACCAACTCTTCCACCTCGGCGATGGTGATCGCCCCGGCAGCGGCCATGATCGGATTGAAGTTGCGGGCTGTCTTGTTGTAGATGAGATTGCCCAGCTTATCTCCCTTCCAGGCTTTCACCAGGGCAAAATCGGCCCGAAGCCCCGTTTCCAGTACGTATTCCTTGCCGTTGAACGTGCGGACTTCCTTGCCCTCCTGGATGGGGGTGCCGACGCCAGCCGGGGTGTAAAAGGCCGGAATGCCGGCGCCCCCTGCGCGAATTCGCTCCGCCAGCGTCCCTTGGGGAACCAGTTCCACTTCCAGCTCTCCGGACAAAAACTGCCGCTCAAACTCCTTGTTTTCTCCCACATAGGACGAAATCATTTTTTTGATCTGCCTGTTCCGCAGGAGAATCCCCAGACCCCAGTCATCCACGCCGCAGTTGTTCGAGATGACGGTGAGATTCTTCACCCCTTTTTCGTACAGGCCCATGATCAAATGTTCCGGGATGCCGACCAGGCCAAAACCGCCCACCATGATGGTCGCCCCGTCTGTGATGCCAGCCAGGGCCTGTTCAATCGATTCACATACGCTCACGTTTCGCACTCCTCCCAAGACAAATGGATGAAATCGCTTTCATCATTAATGCAGGGATTGTGCCAAACTGTCGAACTTTTTGCAAAAACTTGTCGCAAGCAGGATTCTACGTGTTCCGCGGTCGTGACCGAAACACTCGTATTGGCGGGATCATTCCGAAATTTCGGAAAGTGTCGTCCATGTTTTTGGAAAACGCCCTTTCGAAAAAATACAACGCAATCCCGGCGGAAGTGTGATGGCATCAACATCTGCGTTTTCTGCGACTACACGAAATGGCTTCTGCAGGACACAGAAGCCATTTCGCACAAGCAGTTCTCGTTATTTTTTTGCGAATCGTTACTTGGTCATGCCAGCCAATGCCTCGACATCTTCAGGAAGCAGCTTCCATTCTGCCGCTTTCACGTTCTCAATCACCTGCTCCTTGTTTTTGGCACCGGTAATGACCGTGGCTACAGCCGGCTTAGCCAGCAGCCAGTTGACGGCGACTTGCGCCAGCGGCTTGCCATAACGATCTGCGACGGCGCGCATTTTCTCCACTTTCTCCACGTTTGCTTCAAATTCACCGTCTTTGAACAGCGGATTAAACTGACGCCGTACATCTTGTTCGGAAATCTTCGTTTCTTTGGTGAACTTCCCTGTCAGCAGCCCTTGCGCCAGGGGGCTGTACGGAATGAATCCCATGCCGACACGCTCCACGTACGGATACTCGGCTTTCTCCACGCTGCGCTGGAGCAGGTTGTATTGGGACTGTAGCGAAACGACATGAGCGTATTTGCGGGCTTCCTCCATTTGTTCCATGGAGAAGTTGGATACGCCGATGTAACGTACTTTGCCGCTTTGGACCAGTTCGTTCAGCGTTTCCATCGTTTCCTGGATCGGTGTCCTGTCATCCGGCCAGTGCACCTGATACAGGTCAATGTAGTCGGTGTCCAGGTTTTTCAGGCTTTCATCAATCTCGCGCAGGATGTTTTTGCGGCTGACATCCTTCACCAAACCGCCCTTGTCATCCCAGACAAGACCAAACTTCGTGGCGATGATGACCTTGTCGCGCACCGGTTTGAGCGTTTTTCCCAGGATGCGTTCCGATTCACCGTATCCATAGAAAGGTGCCGTGTCAAAGAAGTTCACGCCCAGATCGTACGCGGTCTGGATCGCTTCCACGATCGACCGTTCCTCAACATCGCCCCACCCTGTTTTTCCAGCGGCCCAGGCGCCAAATCCAATCACCGACGTAAACAGTTCACTGTCTCCCAATCGTCTTTTTTCCATGATTCTTCCTCCTCATTTTGCTGTTTGCTGCTGAAACGCTGGCAGTACGTATTCGGCCAACTCGTGCAGGACTTCCGGAATCGGGCGCTGCGAGTGGCGAAAATGAAACGCGATGTGCGCAACCCCAATCTCCTCAAGCTTTTGCAAATGGCGAATGAGTTCGTTTCTGCCAATCGTGGCCCCGAACTTAAACGGCTCTGCCGGGTGGTCCGGATCCTCGTGGAGATCCAGATGATACGCGGAAATATACGGTTTCCGCTCTGTTATGCCATGGTCCTCATGCGCTTTGATCCACTCGGCCATCTGCTGTTCAGTCGCTGCGATTCCTCGGGGATAGTTGAACCACGCATCCAGATGCTGAACGATCCAGTCCAGTGTTTGCGTCCCCCGCCCCGCCATGACGAGCGGGATCGTTGCTTGAACCGGCTTGGGGAGCAGATCGAGCTCGTTGTCTACCAACATCTGATCCCGGTTCCACGCATGCCTGATCATGCGGACGCTTTGGCGGAAGATTTCCCCTTTCCGCTCAGCTTCCACCCCGAACAGCGGAAACTCCACCGGGCGGTCTCCGGTAGCAATCCCCATCACGAAACGCCCTCCGGACAGCTGGTCAACAGTGGCAGCGGCTTTGGCGACATGATACGGATGGCGCAGCGGGAGCACAATCGCCCCCGTGGCCAGGATGACCTCATTCGTAATGGCAGCGAGATATCCCAAATACGCAAAGGGGTCAAACAATTGAGCGGCATCGCCAAAACGATGGGGATCAAAAATGGGCACATCCCGCAGCCACATCGATGTAAAGCCAAGCCGATCCACCAATCGGGCATACTCCGCATGACGCTCCATGTTCGGAACACCGAAGGGACGTCCCTCTTGTTCCGCTTGTTTGAGTCCCGCCGGTGACCAGTCGGTATCCAGGGGAAGCTCAACGCCAAATGTCATGCGCCGCGACGGAATCATTTTCTTCAATGCCGTCATACCCAAGTGCACCACCTCCTTTCTCATACGTTTCTCATGCGATGGAATCAACGCGGCTGCTTCGCTCCAGAACCATGCTCCACCGGGAGAGAACCACGGCTCCCGCCACCATCAAGGCACCTACCCAAGAAGTATGGAGGAGCCCCAGTGAATCGGTGACGATGCCACCCAGGTAAGACCCGATCGCAATGCCAGCATTGAATGCGGCAATATTAATGGCAGAAGCCACATCAACTGCAGACGGCACGTACTTCTCAGCCAACTGGACCACGTACAACTGCAGTCCCGGAACGTTCATGAAGGCAAACAGTCCCATCAAAATGATCGTGACAAGTCCCACCCCCATGTACGGTGCGGTAAACAGCAGCAGCAGCAGCACAATCGCCTGGATAATAAACATGTAGAACAGCGATCGGATGGGATTGCGATTGGATGCTTTGCCGCCTATGATGTTGCCGATTGCGATCGCGCCCCCGTAGACAAGCAGGATGATGCTTACCGTGCCGGCTTGAAATCCCGTAATCTCCTGCAGAATCACAGAGAGATACGTAAAGACGACAAACGTCCCGCCATAACCCAGCGCCGTAATAATGAAGACAAGAAGCAAGCGGCCGTTTGTAATCAGTTTCCATTGATCCGCGAATGTGGTGGGTGCACCCTGACGGAGACGAGCCGGAACCAAAAGGGCGTTGGCCACCAGTGCAAGCAGACCAATCGCGGCAATTCCCGCAAAGGAATAGCGCCAGCCGAACGTTTGCCCGATAAAGGTTCCAAACGGCACACCTGTCACCATGGCCACCGTCAGTCCGGTGAACATGAACGCGATGGCGCTCGCCCGCCGATCCTCCGGAACCAGATCAGCCGCAATCGTCGACCCGATGGACATAAACACCCCGTGGGAAAAGGAGCAAATGACTCGGGCGAGGAGCAGAATCTCAAAGCTCGTGGCAGTGGCGGCGATACTGTTCCCGATTACAAATACAATCATGATCCACATCAGCAGCGTCTTTCTGGACATCGCTGAGGTCAGGGACGTCAATATCGGGGCGCCAAACGCCACTCCCAGGGCATAGAGAGAAACGGTGAGCCCAGCGGTGGTGACGGAAACGTGCATATCCTCCGAGATGGATGGAAGCAAGCCCACGCTGATAAATTCTGTTGTCCCAATGGCAAAGGCGCTGATGGCCAGCGCAAGCAGGGCAAAGAAACCATGGTGCTTTGTCCCGTTGCCATTGGCGTGAGAATGATTGAGTACAGCCATAAATGGCAACCTCCTTGAACTGAAATAATTGTATGTCGATAGGAAAAATAGGTATTACGCTGACAAACAGTGAACCCGGAGTCATCCCTCCTGTCTGTTGTCAGGATTTCTTATCGACAACGACATATCGTATTATGTAACATATAGGACAGCATAGAAAGTACGTACTTTTTTGTGCCATTGTTACTGTTTAGTGCTATAGGCACCTTTCAGTAATATAAGCAACAAATTGTAACTGAGCTGATACAAGGAGAGGTGATAGCGCATGAAAAAGGCGGAAAAAACGTACAACATTCCGGTGGAAGCGACATTGGAAGTCATCGGCGGCAAGTGGAAAACGGTGATTCTCTGCCATTTGACCCATGGGCCGATGCGCACGAGCGAACTGAAAAAAGCCATGCCTGCCATCACGCAAAAAATGCTGACTCAGCAGCTCCGCGAACTGGAGGAAGATGGCGTCATCAACCGCATTGTGTACAACCAGGTTCCGCCGAAAGTGGTCTATGAACTGAATGAATTCGGGTGGACATTGAAGCCTGTCCTGGATCAGTTGTGCACATGGGGGGAGGAGTACATCAAAAAGGGACAAGCCATCAAGAAATAAGAAAAAAGCAGAGGTGTCGGAAAACAGGCGTTCCCGACCTCTGCTTTTTAATTTGCCTTATCGTTCCGCCGGGCGTCAGATGTGCGTATCCGTTGTCCGGACCGCTTACACCAATTTGTCCCGGTTGTATTTCTCCCATTTTTGATAGAAGCTGGACTTGCTGATCCCGAGGAGTCTCGCTGCTTCCAGCTTGTTTCCGGAAGCCGCCTCCATCGCCCGCATGATCGCCTCCCTTTCCGCCGCGATTAACGTCTCCTTCAAGGGACGAACCGGTGAAACAGGGAGAGGCTTTCCCGATCCGGGCAGCCAGATGTGCTCCTTTTTCAGCACGTCCCCATCCATCAGATGGACCGCCCGCTCCAGGACATTGCGCAGTTCCCGCACGTTTCCCGGCCAGGAGTGGCTGCGCAGCACGTCCCACACCGCATCGTCAATCTCCCGCACGTGGACGCCGGTTGTCTCGACGATCTGCTTGAGCAGGGTGGAAACGAGCTCCGGCAGATCCTCCAGCCGTTCCCGCAGCGGCGGAATGTTCAGGGACACCACGTTTAGCCGATAGTACAGGTCCACCCGGAATGCCCCCTCGCGAATGCGGCTGGGCAAATCCTGATTGGTGCAGGCGATTACCCGCACATCGATGGGAATCGGCCGGACCCCGCCTACCCGCTCCACTTCTTTTTCCTGGAGCACACGCAGCAATTTTGCCTGCAGCGGCAGCGGCATGTCGCCAATCTCGTCCAGCAAAATCGTGCCGTGGTTGGCCAATTCAAACTTTCCTTTTTTCCCTTTGCGCGCCGCCCCGGTGAACGCGCCCTCTTCGTATCCAAACAGTTCGGACTCCAGCAGCGTATCGGGAATTGCGGCGCAGTTGACCCGGATAAACGGCCCCATTTTCCGCCGGCTCCCCGCGTGAATGGCGTGGGCAAACAGCTCTTTCCCCGTTCCGCTCTCCCCGGTGATCAACACGGTGGAATCGCTCTTCGCCACCTTCTGGCAAAAAGCTTTCAGCTCTTTCATCCGGGGGCTGCGCTCCACGATCTCGTCAAAGTGGTAAATCGCCCCCAGCCGCCGCTGCAGCTCCCGTTTGTAGTAGCTCAGCTCGTCCCGCAGATGATCCACCACCGCCGCCAATCCCGACAATTCCTGCACGTCCTGAAACATCACGGTGCCCAGCGCGGCGATGACCTTCCCGTCCTTCATGATCGGAATGCGGGTGGCAATCATGTTTTGTCCTTTTATTCGATGAATTTCCGCAATTTCAGGCTTGCCCTGCTGCGCCACGATGTGCATCCGCGTGTTCTCGATCACCTCGGTGACGTGGCGGCCGACCACGTTGTCCACGCCCAAAAACTCACGATAACTTCGGTTCATGAGAAGGATCTTCCCGTCTGGATCCGTCACAACTATGGCTTCATATGCATTCTCGAAAACAGCTTCCAGCAGTTCGCCCATGGTTGAGGGATTCTGTTCCGTAAAAGAGCCCTCCCTTCTCCCGATACGTGTGTACTACCAGCCATTATAAAGCAGGTAACGGCAAGGTAGGTACTCCTTTTTCTGAGAAACCCCGGCCGCTGTTGATCGGGGCCCCAATGAACAGAGCCTGCCTCGTTTTTGTCGAGGCAGGCTCAATGCGCTGCGATGCTCAGGCAGCAGACGGATTACGACAGCCGCTTTATGATATTGCGGGCCATCCACACGCCGGCCGCACCGGCCTGGGCCAATCCGCGGGTGATGCCCGCGCCGTCGCCGCCGCAGAACAGCCCCTTGATTTCCGTCTCAAATTCGACCGTCAGCTTGGGACGGGCCGAGTAAAACTTCGCCTCCACCCCGTAGAACAGCGTGTGTTCCGACGCGATCCCCGGCGTTACCTTGTCCAGTGCTTCCACCATTTCGATCAGGCTTTTCATCGTGTTGTACGGCAGGACCAGACCGAGGTCGCCCGGCACCGCCTCTTTCAAGGTCGGCTCCAGAAAACCTTCCTTGATGCGCGTTTCCGTGGAGCGTCTGCCGCGCAGGATGTCCCCGTACTTTTGCACGATGACGCCGCCGTTGGACAGATCGTTGGCCCGTTTGCAGATTTCGCGGGCGTACTCGTTCGGTTTGTCAAACGGCTCGGTAAACTTGTGGGACACCAGCAGCGCAAAGTTGGTGTTGTTGGAGCCGAGCGCCGGATCCTTGTAGGAGTGGCCGTTGGCCGCCATCACCCCGCTGTGGTTTTCCACCACCACGTGGCCGGACGGGTTGCTGCAAAACGTGCGGACCCGCGTCCCCACCGACGTGTTGAAGATGAATTTTCCCTCGTACAGATGCTCGTTGATCTCCCGCATCACCACATCGGACGTCTCAACGCGCACGCCCACGTCCACCTGGTTGTTGTACATTTTCAGGCGGCGTTTTTTCAGGATGCTGGTCAGCCAGGCGGAACCGTCCCGCCCCGGTCCGATGATCACGTGGTCGCTGTGATACTCGTCCCCGTTCTTCAATACCACGCCGGTGACGCGATACCCGTCCTCTTCCTTCACCGTCAGGATATCCTCTACTTCCGTCTTGAACATCATGTCGATTCGCTCGTTCAGGTACTCGTAGATGGACTGCAGAATCTGCAGGTTTTGTTCCGTGCCCAGATGGCGCACCTGCGCACGCAGCAGTTTCAACCCGGCAGCGTACGCGCGCTGCTCGATGCTCTTGATCGTCTCCGTGGTCGGGTCGGTGATCGTCGTCGTCGCCCCGTGCTTCAGGTTGATCTGGTCCACGTACTTGATCAGTTCCAGCACCTGGGACGGACTGAGGTAATCGGTCATCCAGCCGCCAAACTCGGTGGTAATGTTGAATTTCCCGTCGCTGTATGCACCCGCTCCGCCAAATCCGCTGGTAATGGAGCAGGCGGGCAGACAGCCGGCGTACTCCTTTTGCCGGCCGGCGGCGGACACAGCTTGATCTTTTCCTCCAGGATCGGGCAACGCCTGGAGTAGATGTCGTGCCCTTTATCAATCAACAGCACTTTGGCGCCCGGCGCCTTCAGTGTGAACTCATAGCTGGCGAAAATTCCCGCAGGGCCCGCCCCTACGATGATGACATCGTATTTGTTCATGATCGCAACCTCCTCCGTATCGGACAATCCCTTGAAGAATCCCGTTCGCAGAACCGCTGCACAAAAAAATCCTGACCGACGAACGGGTATGTCAATGACACCCATTCGTAGCCAGGAATTTACGGTTCCTTGTAGAGACCCCCAAACCCTATTATTGAGGATATACGAATCGTGCGAAATGTATGCGTATGCGGTTTGACAACACTTTGCATAATAACGCACGATGTTAATCATGTCAACCACTTCGGTTAATTTTATTCGTGTTTCACGAAAAACAGGCGAATAACATGTACAAACACAGTCGTCAGACAACCAAAATCCGAACATTATCAGATGCTCATTTCATCAAGTATAATAGGACGCTGCATGTATAAAAAAAGCGGGATTGCTCCCGCTTTTTCCTTTCACTTATCCGGCTGTTACGACGCCATCGTGTTCTTTGCCTTGTCTTCCTGCCAGCATTCCACCTCAGACAGCCCAGGAATGTTGCTGGCACGGAAAACCGGGTTTTGACCGGACTTCAATTGTTTCGTATAATCGTTCAATGCGGCGAACGCGACTTTTCCCAACAACGCGATCGCAACGAGATTCAACAGCGCCATGAACGCCATAAACAGGTCGGCCAGATCCCAGACGATGCTGATTTTCGCCACGGCCCCAAACATCACCATGCCGACCACAGCCAGGCGGTAGAGTGTCAACCAGGTTTTGTCGGTCTTGATGAACTCGATGTTGGTCTCCCCGTAATAGTAGTTGCCGATGACCGAACTGAAGGCAAACAGGAATACGATTAAAGCGACAAACACACTCGCCCATGCGCCCACATGCGTACTGAGCGCCGCTTGCGTCAGAGCGATGCCGTCCAGCCCCTCTGTCGTGTACATGCCGGACAGAAGCACGATAAACGCCGTCGCGCTGCAAACCACCAGCGTGTCGACAAACACGCCCAGCGCTTGAATCAGCCCTTGTTTGGCCGGGTGGGTCACATCAGCGGTGGCCGCAGCATTGGCCGCGCTCCCCATCCCCGCCTCATTGGAGAAGAGACCGCGCTTGATTCCCTGCATCAGCGCAGCGCCCATTCCGCCGCCGGCAACCTGTTCCAGGCCGAACGCAGATTTGACGATCAGGAGCAGAACGCCCGGCAGTTGGGTGATGTTGGTCACGACCACGTACAGCGCCACCAGGACGTACGCGCCCGCCATGAACGGGACGAGGAATTCGGCGACTTTTGCCACACGCTTGACACCGCCAAAGACGATGAAGCCCGTAATGGCCGCCAGAATCAGCCCCATCACGACAGGAGGAACGCCATACGCCGTCTGAAACGCCTGCGAAATCGTGTTGGCCTGCACGGCATTGAAGACGAGACCAAAGCAGAACGTGATCAGTATGGCGAACAGAATGCCCATCCAGCGCTTTTTCAGCCCTTTTTCCATGTAGTAGGCAGGGCCGCCGCGGAAGCCGCCTTTATCTTTCACTTTATAAATTTGCGCCAACGTGCTTTCCACAAAGGCGGACGCCGAACCGATCAGGGCGATCAGCCACATCCAGAACACCGCACCGGGGCCGCCGACGGAAATCGCCATGGCCACACCAGCGAGATTCCCGGTCCCGACCCGGGATGCGGTGCTGATACAGAATGCTTGAAAGGACGAGATGCTCCCCTTTTTCTTGTCCGTTGCGCCTTCTCCGAGGAGACGGAACATTTCGCCCGCCAATCGGAACTGTACAAACTTTGTACGTAAAGTAAAATAGATGCCTACCACAATCAACAAGGCGATCAAAATCTTGGACCAGAGCAAATCGTTTGTTACCGCAATCATTTTTTCTGATAATTCAAAAAGGAACGACACTAGACCAATCACCCCACAGCCTGAATATATGAATATATCAAAAGTTAATACAAAAGATAGTTTATCACAAAACTTTCAAAAAGAAACCCTGCCAACATATATGTCGCTGCGAGGAAATTACCCCCATCACGACAACAAAAGAACACCCTGTCCTCACCGGACAGAGTGTTCGCTGCGCATACCGGCAGGTGCCGTTACGCCTCCTCCTTCAGCGCCTTCTCCAGAGCAGCGATAGCTTCCGCTTCGTCGGCACCGTCGGCAATCAGCGTAATTTCCTCGCCTTTGGCGACCGCCATGGACATAATGCCCATGATGCTTTTTCCGTTGGCTGTTTTTTCGTTTTTGACAATCTTGATCTCACTGGCAAAGGACGATGCCAGACGCACAAAATTGGCTGCCGGTCTCGCGTGCAGACCGTGCGGCAGCTCGACGACCACTTTCTTTTCGATCATGAATGTACACCTTCCTTACATGCTGTTTCCTGCAAAGGTTTTGCGAACAAATGCTTCCACTTCTTGCGACGTGCTCATCGACAAGATGGTGTCCGTGTAAGCCGCCGCTGCCTCCTTGGACAAGCGGCTGATCTGATAGCGTGCGGGCAGGATGCTGCCGGCGCTCATGCTGAACTCGTCCAGTCCCATGCCCAGCAGAATCGGGATGGCCACTGGATCGCCGGCCATTTCGCCGCACATGCCGACCCACTTGCCTTCCGCATGAGCTGCCTGGATGACGCGGTGGATCAGGCGCAGCACAGCGGGATGATAGGGCTGGTACAGGTAGGAGACGCGCTCGTTCATCCGGTCGGCCGCCATCGTGTACTGAATCAGATCGTTGGTGCCGATGCTGAAAAAGTCCACTTCCTTGGCAAACAGATCGGCGATCATCGCTGCCGCCGGAATCTCGATCATGATGCCCACTTCCAGCTGTTCCGATACAGCGATGCCCTTTTCAAGCAGGGCTTGTTTCTCTTCTTCCAGCACCGCTTTGGCCTGCCGGAACTCTTCCAGGGTGGCAATCATCGGGAACATGATTTTCAGATTGCCGTAAGCGCTTGCCCGCAGCAGAGCGCGAAGCTGTGTCCGGAACAGGTCCTGCTGCTCCAGGCAGAGGCGAATGGCGCGGAATCCCAGGAACGGGTTCATCTCTTGCGGCAGGTTCATGTAGGACAAATGCTTGTCCCCGCCGATGTCAAGGGTGCGGATCACGACGGGCTTTTCACCCATTTGCTCCAGCACCTGCTTGTAGGCCTGGAACTGTTCGTCCTCCGACGGGAAATCATCCCGCCCCATGTAGAGGAATTCCGTGCGGAACAGCCCGACGCCTTCCGCTCCGTTCTCCAGAGCACCGGCCAGATCCTGCACACTGCCGATGTTGGCGGCCAGCTCGACGTGAACGCCGTCCTGGCTGGTGGTAGCGGTATGAACCAGTTTGGCCAGCTCGCTCTTTTGCCGCTCGTACTCAACCTGTTTCTTCCGGTATGTTTCGATCTCTTCCGGCGTGGGGTCGATGATGACAAGTCCTTCATGCCCGTCCAGAATGATCGTCACCCCGGCTGCTGCTTCCTTGGTTACGTCCTTCGTCCCTACCACCGCAGGGATTTCCAACGAGCGGGCCATGATGGCGGAGTGGGAGGTACGGCCTCCGATGTCCGTGACAAAGCCTTTGACATAGCGGCGATCCAATTGGGCGGTATCCGACGGCGTCAGGTCCTCCGCCACGATAATTACCTCTTCCGCCAGATCGCTCGGCGCCGCAAACTTCACGCCCAGCAAATGGCTGAGTACTCGCTTGGTCACGTCGCGAATATCCGCCGCCCGCTCTTTCATGTACTCGTTGTCCATCTGCTCAAACAGCTCGATGAACATCTGCGCCGTCTCATGCAGCGCGCTCTCCGCATTTACTTTTTCCGCAGCAATTTTTCCCTTCACCGTCTCCACCAGTTCTGGATCTTCCAGGACCAGGAGATGGGCTTGGAAAATGGCCGCCTTGTCCGGCCCCATTTCCCTTTCTGCGCGCTCGCTGATCTCCTGCAGTTCTGCCTTCGCCTGTTCCAGAGCATCCGTCAACCGTTTGATTTCGCTCGACGGGTCCTCGATCGAGACCGTTTCGATTTGCAGGTGGGGATTGGTGAGCACAAACGCCTTGCCAATCGCCACACCGGACGATGCGGCAACGCCTACAATTGTTTTGGACACTTGCCCTCTCCTCCTCTCTTAGTTTGTCTTTCTTCTGGCCTGCAACTCCCGGGCGTGGTTCATCACGATGGAAAAGAGGGCGTGATTCACGCGAATGCCGGTATACGTCTTGAGAACGTGTTCCAGTCCGAACTGCTTGATCTCTTCCGTCAATTGGACCGCCTCGGGATCTTCCCGGAAATCAAACAGCAGCGCGGCTGCGATCCCCAGCCCCAGGTGCTCCGGCACGATTCCGTAATCGAAGCACTGCATTGCCGGACCAACCAGCCGGTCTTGCGGCGCCAGTTTGCGAATGGGCGAACGTCCCACGCGCGTCACCTGGTCGGTGATGTACGGGTTGGCAAAACGGCCAAGAATCTTTTCCACGTACGCCTCATGCTGACCCTTGTCAAAGCCGTGTTTGGCGACCAGAAGCGCTCCTGTCTCCTGCAGGGCCTGCCGCGTCGCGCGAAGAATCTCGTCGTCCCGAATCGCTTCATCAATGGCGGCATACCCCATTTGAAAGCCCAGATAGGCAATTACTGCATGCCCCGTATTTACAGTATACAACTTTCTCTCAATGTAGGGGGTCAAGTCATTTACATACGTGACACCTTCGATTTGCGGGATGTCCCCGATGATGCGCGATTGATCGACAGCCCATTCGAAAAACGGCTCCACTGTCACCAGCAGCTTGTCTTCGTGTTTTTGCAGCGGCACGATGCGGTCGACGGCCGCGTTGGGGAAGCCGACCAGCTCCTGTGCCTTTTCCCGGGCTATATCATCCAGCTTTGCGAACACGTGGGTTTTCAGCTGCTCACTGCCGCCGATCATGTTTTCGCACGCGATGACGTTCAGCGGCCGATCGGATTGTGCGATCCGCCGGGTAATGCCCGCCGCGATGGCAGGAGCGATATGGGGCAGCACATTGGGCCCCACAGCCGTGGTGACCAGATCGGCCTTTGCGATCGCCTCGGCGACAGCCTCCGTATCCTGGCCGTGAATGGCGCGGACACCTTCCACGACGGAAACCGGTGTTCCTTCCATCGCCAGTTGCACCGAGTACGCTTTGCGGCTGTTGATCTCATCGACCAGCTCCTGATTGACATCAATGAAGCAGACCTCGTACCCAGCCTGGTGCAGCAGTTGACCGATAAAGCCTCTTCCGATGTTCCCCGCTCCAAAATGAACAGCCAGCATGATTACATCCCCTCTTCAAACAGCGTGATAATCTCTTCTGCCGTTTTCGCGTGAACAACACGGTTGACATTGGCCTCGTCGGAGCAAATTACCGCGATGTTGGACAGAAGCTCCAGGTGTTCGTCACCGACTGCGGCAATCCCGATCAGCAGATACGCCGTGTTTCCTTCCCCAAAATCGACGCCGTCCGGAATCTGCACGACGGAGATGCCGGTCGAGCGAATGGACTCTTTGGATTCGTTGGTGCCGTGCGGGATGGCCACGCCGCTTCCGATATAGGTGGTCACAATCTCTTCCCGCTCGAGCATCTTGTCCACATAGTCCGGCGTGACGTGACCCGCCTTCACCAGCAGCTCGCCAGCCAGGCGGATGGCTTCCGTCTTGTCAGCCACTTTTGCATTCAGCATGATTTTTTCTTTGGATACTACTTTGGTTGCCATACTCATGATTGCGTTCTCTCCATTCCTGTTTTTTTTCGACAAAACTGATAGAGTCCTTCTGCCAGACAGTCGGCGATCCGCTGCCGGTCGCCCGCTTCCAGCGCGTCGATCATCTCGTCCTCGATCAAAAGAGAGCTGACCTCGCTCAGCACTTCCAACCCTTCTTTTGCCACATCCCTTGGCCCCAGGAGCATCAGCAGGGTATGGATCGGCATCTCCCGCTCGTCCATCGCCTTCAGCAGGATCGGCTGGCAAAGCACATGCACGGTAAACGACGGCCGGACGACCTGTTCGTATTTGCCGTGAAACAGCGCCAGCGTCGTGCCCGGAATGCCCAAACCGCCCAGTCTTTCCCGCTGCAGGAGCTGCCGGACGACCGGCTCGGCTTCCCGGATCACGCCAAGCTGGACCAAATCACCGCAAATTTGATCCAGAAGCACCCGGATGTCATCGCTGTGATCTTCCAGCCGCCGCAGTTGAAACCCGTCGAGGAGTTGAACGGCATGTCCGGCGTACTGGTGCATCGCATTCAAGCGCTGCTTTGGTCCTTCCCCGTCCGCACGAACGGCCACTGCGGCGCGCGATGCGCGCGAGCGACTAAGGTTGTGCAGATGGTAGGCGATCTTCTGGATGTCCTCCTTTGGCAGCAGCGGGCTGACCACCACGTACTCGCTTGGGTCCATCGGCAAGGGGATGGTGGAAATGATGACGTCATATTCACTTTTGGGGATGCGCCCCACCTCGAACAACGAAAGATTCTGCAGGCTGACGATCTCCGGAATCTCTTTTTTGATCCGGGTGGCCAGAATCTTGGAAGAGCCGATCCCGCTGGAGCAGACGACCAGCGCCCGATAGCGCCGATGCGTCTGTGACGTCCGTTCCACGGCCGCGCCAATGTGCATCACCAGATAACCGATCTCTTCATCCGGTACATGCAGCTCGGGAAACACCTTCGAGACTGCCTCCCGGACAACCTGGAACAATTCCGGGTAATTGTCCCGGATCTGCTCCAGTATCGGATTGCGGATTTCCATCTGGCGCTTGAGCCGGTACAGCGCCGGCTCCATGTGCGTCAGCAGACCGTGAAACAGGGAGGAGTCATACCGCAGAGGAATCTGGAGCCGATCTTCGCAGAGCCGGATAAACCGCTGTGTCTTGGCCATCAGCTCCACATTTCCCGGCCAGTAGATGTCCTCATGGGAGCTGCGCAGTTTGGCTCCCCTCAGATGCATGGTGATGTACCCGATTTCTGCGGCAGGAATGTCCATCTGGAAGATGTGCGTCATCCGCTCCATGATTCTCTGCGCTGCCTCATACTCCGGCGTGCCCTGCAATTCGTGCAAGGTGTGTTCGTCAAAGTGGATGTTCTCTCCCTTTTCGATCCGCTCGACGGCGAGCGCGAGGTGAATCACCAGACCGATGTAGGCGCTGTCCGCCAGTGGGTACGGCAGGTCGTCATCCAGGCGCTTCAAGGCGTTTTCCACCTTGATCAGCTTTTCCTTGTCGACGAGCCCCAACAGGCGCTCCGAGATGGAGTCGATGTCGCGCAGCGATTTGTTCTGGATGTTTTCCTTGATCAGCCCGATCAGTTCGTGTTCATTCAAATGGTCCAGGATCAGCCGGCTGATCGCCTGCCGCTTGGCCGACTCGGAGCCCCGGATTTCCACGCCATAGCCCCGCTTGCGCACCAGCGACAGACCGTATTTGTCCAGCACGTCCTCCAGATCGTCCAGATCATGACTGATCGTGGCCGTCGTCACTTTCAGGTCGAGCGCAAGAGAGATCAGCTTGACCGGCTCTGTCGCCTCCAGCAGCGTGCACAAAATGATCACTTTCCGCTCTTCCGCGGTGTACTCGGTCGTCGTCAGGTCAAACAGCGCCAGGCGCAGCGCTTCCTTTTGCTCCGGCGAACCTTGCAGCTCCACGCCCAACCCCGACTTCCTCACCAGCTGCAGGCCGTGCTCGCGGACCGTCTCTTCCAGAGCGTCCAGTTCCCGGTGGATCGTCCGGGCGCTGACCCCGATCCGCTCGGCGATCGCGCCCACGGTGAGCCCCGGTCCGCCCTGCAGCAGCATCTCGAGGATCGTCCGTTGTCTCGAGGAAACACTCATCGTTCCATCCCCTTTTGTAAAAAGCCGGAAAACGCTAGTTTGCACTAGCGTTGATTCCGTTTACCCTAAACGTTTGACCAATTTCTCGTACTCCGGACTGTTCAGGAAGTTGTCGATGGAAATGTGTTCTGCATTTGGTGCCTTCAACTTGGCCCGTTCCGTCAGTGATTTGTGCGTGATGACAATGTCTGCGTCGTCCGGGATGTCGTTGATCGCCGTATTGATAACAGTGATGTCGATGCCTGCATCTTTGAACTTCTTGCGCAGGGACGCTGCCCCCATCGCGCTGGAACCCATGCCGGCATCGCAGGAAAAGACGACTTTCTTGATTTCTTTTTTCTCCGCCACCGCCGTGTCGGCTTGAGCTTCCTCTTGCTTTTTGCCTTTGAGCTGATGCATTTTTTCCGTCGCTTTTTCCAGCTCTTCTTCACTCTCAGCTTGCCCGCCCATTTTCAGCAGGAACGCTGCGATGAGGAAGGAGACGACGGTTGCCGCGACGACCCCGGTCAGGACCGGCAGCAGCCCGCCCTTGGGTGCCATGGCGCTCAGTGCGAATACGCTGCCCGGCGATGGCGGCGCCACAAGGCCCGCATTTAACAGTGTAAAGGTAAAGACTCCGGTCATTCCGCCGCCGATGACGGCCAGCACCAGGCGCGGATTCATCAGGATGTACGGGAAGTAAATCTCGTGAATGCCGCCCAGGAAGTGGATGATCGCCGCACCGGGTGCCGATTGTTTCGCCGTGCCCCTGCCCACCAGCCAGTAGGCCAGCAGGATGCCAAGCCCCGGTCCCGGGTTGGTCTCCAGCAGGAAGAAAATCGACTGTCCGGCCTTCGCCGCCTGATCCAGTCCGATCGGGCTGAGAATGCCGTGGTTAATCGCGTTGTTCAGGAACAGGATCTTGGCCGGTTCGATCAGGATGCTGGCCAAGGGCAGCAGTCCGGCATCCACAATCGCTTGTACGCCGGAAGCAAGCGCTTTGCTCAAGCTGGCCACGACCGGCCCGATCGCGTTGAACGCCAGCAGCGTCAACAACCCGCCGACGATACCGGCAGAGAAGTTGTTGACCAGCATCTCAAAGCCGGAGCGCACTTTCCCTTCGATCAACTGGTCCAGCTTTTTCATGACCCAGCCGCCAAGCGGCCCCATGATCATGGCACCCAGAAACATCGGGATGTCGGCACCCACGACGACACCCATGGTAGCGACCGCACCAACGACGCCACCGCGCACGTCGTGAATCATCTTGCCGCCCGTGTAACCGATCAACAGCGGCAGCAGATAGGTAATCATCGGGCCAACCAGTTTGGCCATATGTTCATTGGGCAGCCAGCCCGTCGGAATAAACAGCGCCGTAATCAAGCCCCAGGCGATAAACGCGCCAATGTTGGGCATGACCATGCCGCTTAAAAAACGCCCAAACTTCTGCACAGAGACGCGAAGTCCGCTCTCCATCTTGCTGCATCCCCCTTCTTTTTTCTCTATATTGTTGACAAAATTTAATTGTACGACTCCTAATACAAATATAAAGCGTTTACATTCCGGTCTCAACAAAATGAAAGTGGGCATTTGTCCATTAAGTTGTTGACAAAAGTTAATAGTCTGACTTGGCATTTTCTGGTTGACAACATAGGATTGCGCCTGTATATTTTAAATAACAAAATATTTTGAATATTTGTGGCGGAGATGACGGAGATTCACAATATTCCCTTGCGTGTCAAACGCTTGTTGGAGTATGTGAATCTTTTTTATGCTCCGCTGCCGGCAACACACTGAAACAGGGGGAATGCGAATGAAAAAGGTATTGTCGTCTCTCGTGCTGCTTCTTACGTTGAGCTGCGGACTGGGGTACACCAGCACCAGCCATGCCCAGGAACAAAAGCTGGTGATCGCCCATCGCGGCGCCAGCGGCTATCTGCCGGAGCACACGCTGGAAGCGAAGGCGATGGCATATGCCATGGGGGCTGATTACATCGAACAGGACGTCGTCATGACAAAGGATGACAGGCTCGTCATCCTGCACGACCACTATCTGGACAGGGTGACCAACGTGGCTGAGGTCTATCCGGACAGAAAGCGGGCGGACGGACGGTATTACGTCATTGATTTTACGCTGGACGAAATCAAGCGTCTGCGTGTGACGGAAGGCTTCGACCTCAAAAACGGTGCACAGGTTCCCAATTACGAAGGGCGCTTTCCGATGTGGAAATCCTCGTTTCAGATCAGTACGCTGGAAGAAGAAATCGAGCTGATCCAGGGATTGAACAAGAGCACGGGCAGAAACGTCGGTATTTACCCGGAAATCAAAGCCCCGTGGTTCCACCGGCATGAAGGCAAGGACATCAGTCTCGCCGTGCTGAAGGTGCTGAAATCGTACGGATACGACAGCCGCGACGACAAGGTCTACGTGCAGTGTTTTGACCCGAATGAAACCAAGCGCATTCACGACGAACTCCTCCCCAAGCTGCAGATGGACGTAAAGCTGGTGCAGTTGATGGCCGTGAACGACTGGAACGAAACGATGGTTTATCAAAACGGCAAGGCCGTCCCTTATGATTACGACTGGATGTTTCAACCAGGGGCAATGAAGAAGATCGCCGAGTACGCGGACGGCGTCGGGCCGTGGTGGCCGATGGTCATCCGGGAAGATTCAACGAGGGATCGCCTGAACATCACCAATCTGGTCAAAGAAGCCCACGCCGCCGGACTGGAGGTGCATCCCTACACGTTCCGCCTGGACGACGGGCAAATCCCCGCCTTTGCGGCCAGCTTTGAAGAACTGCTCGACCTGTTCTACTTTACTGCCGATGTCGACGGCGTCTTTACCGACTTCCCTGACCGGGCCGTCCAGTTTTTACGCAGGGCTGAATTCCGGGCAAACGGGTACAGTCAAAACTGACCAGGCCCAACGAAAAGCGGGGAGCGTTGCGATTCCCGTGGCGCTTCCCCCTGACCGCCCGTATCGGAAAAATCGGGCAACGATTGAACGGCACACCCGTGCACTGGTATAATCAAATTGTCCTGGCGGCTGATAAAACCAAGATGGAGGACACTCATACATGTTGCGTTACACAGGCATCTATTTCATTCGGATTCGGTAATGGAAGGTACAGAACATGTAGGCTCGGCCAACATTTGACAATGGGTCGGGTTTATTTGTGCTGTACCTTTATTCATTCCCGATTACGAATGAATGAGGTGCTTTTTTGTGTCCAAAAACAGCCGAATATCGCAAAAAAACGGGAGCCGAGGAACGCAAGGGACAGGCAAATACGGTCCCAACAGTTCCGACCAACATTTGATTTGCAGCAAGCGACTGGTTCGCCGCATGATCCAGCTCGCTGAAACCAAGCCGCACTCCCTTGTGCTGGACATCGGCGCCGGAACCGGTGCCATTACGATGCCGCTGGCACAAGAAGGGTTGCGGGTACTGGCAATTGAGAACGACCCGGCATTCGCAGAAAAGCTGCGGAGGAAATGCGGTGAAGCCGACCATATACGGATCATTGAAAACGATGTGCTGAAGTGTACGCTGCCCAGGGAGCCGTTCGTGGTGGTTTCCAACATCCCCTTTTCCATTACGACTCCCATTCTCGGAAAACTGATGGATCAGCCGGCAATGCCGTTCCAACGTGCCGTGCTGATCGTCGAATACGGGGCGGCTCGCCGGTTTACGGCTGATCCGATCACCAACCCGCGGATTCTGGGTTGGCGCATGTGGTTTGATATCACCTTCGTGCAAACCGTTTCTTCCGTTCATTTTTCACCTCCGCCTCGGGTGAATGCGGCCATTTTGCTGATCAGCAGAAAAAGCAGGCCGCCTGTGGCGATCGGGGAACATCGCCGCTTTATGGGGCTGGCCCTGCATGCCCTGCGCTCTCCGTACATGCCCGTGCGCGAGGCCTTGAGCGGCATATTCACGGTTCCCCAAATCACGCGTTTGACGAGAAATCTGGGAATCGATCGGAACGAGCCGATCTGCTCGTTGAATGAAACGCAGTGGGCCCTCACGTATGATGCCATGCGACATTATGTGGACCCGCACCGCTGGCCGAGGGTACCTAAAGCGGGGTGGACCACATGAAAAAAATCGAGCGGGCTGCCCGCCTCTTTCGGCAGCACAGTGAGATGTTCAGGTGTCCCCTGTGCAGCGCCGGCATGAATATGAACGAGTCCAACAGTTTGATCTGTACGAACCGTCACTGCTTTGACCTCTCCAAACACGGATATATTCACTTGCTGTCACGAACGGCAAGACCGTCGAAATACGGCAAAGCAGTGTTCGAATCCAGACAGGCGATGTGCCGAAACGGTTTCTTTGACGAAGTAATCGAGCAGATCCGGGACATCGTCAGCCGTGAAACCAAAGACACCCGCACCCTCCGCATACTGGACGTCGGGTGCGGGGAAGGCTCCCACCTGGCTGGTTTGACAACAAGCCTGGGTATGACAGCGGAACGAGCGATCGTGGGGGTCGGCATGGATCTTTCCAAAGACGGGATACATCTCGCTGCGAAGGAGTATCCCGGCCTGATCTGGTGCGTAGTCCCTTCGCGGACAAGCAGTTCGACGTCATCCTGAACATCCTCTCCCCGTCCAACTATACGGAATTTACCCGGATGCTTCGCGATGACGGTCTCCTGATCAAGGTGGTTCCCGGCCCCGACTACCTCCAGGAATTGCGAGCGCTGTTCTACGAGCAGACAGACCGGCATGCCTATTCCAACGACCATGTGGTCAGCCATTTCCGGTCGCACTTCCCCCTGGTTCAGACCTTTCACATTCGCTGCGGCAAACGGCTGGATCAAACAAGCCTGACGCACCTGATTCACATGACGCCCCTCTCCTGGGGCACGGCGGAAGAAAATCTGGAAAAGGCGCTTCATGCAGGCATTTCCTATGTGACCGTCGATATCGCGGTGCTGGTGGGTAAAAAACAATAACCCTAGGCATGTGATAAAGAAACGGCCCGGATGGCACGATCATCCGGGCCGTTTTTTCATACAAAAGAGGGCATGTTCCTCGCGATGGAACATGCCCTCTTTTCTTCGTGTCATGGTAATGGGAGCCGGGTGCTACTCGACCCATTTTTTGTACAGCTCGTCAAATTTGCCCTGCAGCTTCATTTCGTCGAGCCATACGTCCAGGTAGCTGGCGAAGATGAAGTCGCCGCGCCGGATCATGTAAGCTTTTTCGCTTTTGGTGAACGGATCGTTCACGCGGGCGGCGTACAGACGCGGATCGTTTTTCGCGTACACAATCGCTTCAAAGGTGTCGGTGATCATGACGTCGTAGGTGCCGTTGGCCACCAGACCCGGGATGTCGAGGTTGTTTTGCACCACGGTTACATTTGCATTCGGCAGATATTCACGCACGAACGTTTCGTTGGTTCCACCCGGGTTGACGCCGATGCGGACGCTCGGTTTGTTGATGTCCTCGATGGTTTTGTACTTGTCCTTGTCTTCCGCGCGGATGAGCGGCACTTTGCCGAACTGCACGTACCCCTCGCTCAAGTGGGCAGTTTTCTGTCTGTCGGTGTTGCGGGTCACGCCGCCCACGGCAATGTCAAACTTGTCGGCGAGCAGATCGTTCATCAATGTCGGCCAGGAAGTTTGCACAAAGCGGGCTTCCACGCCCAGGCTTTTGGCGAACTCTTTCATCGCGTCGATGTCGTACCCTTCGTATTGGCCTGTTTTCGGGTTGAGATATGTAAACGGCTTGTAATCTCCGGTGGTTCCGATGCGGATGTACCCTCTCGCGATGATTTCATCCAGCCGGGATTCGAATTTTTTCTTGGCTTCCTGCTTTGCGGCGCTATCCGCGACGGTCGCCGCCGGTTGGGCCTGTTGGGCACCTGCGGCGGTCACATAAGCGGCCAAGCCCGTTCCCGCCAGGGAAACCGCCACTGTTCCTGCAATCAGCATGCTTTTCCATTTTTTCATTGTCGTTCTCCTCCCTTGTAGCCGTTTTGTCAGTTTCTCTTGTCGATCTTGCTTTGCGGGCTGTCAAGCAGGGGCTCTCCCCTCCCTACATGTTTTGTTACTTTTTTCCGTGTTAAAATATGCGAAAAGATTAACACAAATTGAAAAATGAAGGCCAGCCTCCCCGCCGACGCGGAAGGTTGGGACCATTTCGTAAGAATTTTGTAAGGATTTCCCAAGGTGATTTGTAAAACATTCTCGGTAAGATAGAAGTGGCTCAGGTACACGACACATTTAACCAAGCAAGACGGGTGATGATCATGCCAACGTACAATGTCCTGGTCGTGGACGACGAAGCGGAAATCCGGGACGCAATCGAAATCTATCTGAAAAACGAAGACATCCGTGTGCTGAAAGCAGGAAACGGGCAGGAGGCCCTGGCGGTTTTGGAGCAGGAAGAGGTTCATCTGATCATCCTGGACATCATGATGCCGGAGATGGACGGGATCAAAACGACGTTTGCCATTCGGGAGAGCAAAAACATCCCGATCATCATGCTGTCGGCCAAATCGGAAGACACCGACAAGATTCTGGGGCTGACCGTCGGTGCCGACGATTACGTGACCAAACCGTTCAATCCGCTTGAGCTTGTCGCCCGGGTGAAATCGCAGTTGAGGCGTTACACCCAACTGGGCAACTACATCGCCAGTGAAGATGAAATCCGGGTGCGGGGACTCGTCTTGAACAAGCGGGAAAAAACCGTGTACGTGGACGGCGAGGAAACAAGGCTTACCCCTACGGAATACAAGATTTTGGAGCTATTGATGGAGAATCGGGGCAGGGTCTTTTCGATCGAAGAGATTTACGAAAAAGTGTGGAAGGAGCCGTGCCTGAACGCGGATAACACGGTAGCCGTGCACGTGAGAAGAATTCGCGAAAAAATCGAGATCAACCCGAAAGAACCTCAATATCTCAAGGTGGTGTGGGGCATTGGCTACAAGATTGAAAAATAAATACGGGCCGGTCATCGCGCTGGTCCTGCTTGTCCACCTGTCGGCTCTGGCCTTGCTGGCGACCGCAGATGTGATTCGGCACCGCGAATACCTGGACAAGGATTACTACTTTCGCAACCCGTCTTTTCACCAGGAACTGGCGGAGGTCGTTCACCTGGCCATCATGGTTCATTTCAAGGAGAAGAATGATCCCTATCTGATCGAAACGGAAGAGGCGGGCACCAAAACGCCGGAGCAAATCCGCGAGACGTTTGCGGCCGATCTCCGGGAGAAAGAAGCGGAAATTGCAGAACGATATGCAGCCGACATCATGGAGGCAGAGCGCAGCGGCAATCACGCCGAAGCCGGCAGACTCGCGCAGGCGCGCGATCAGGAACTGGCCCGAGTGAAGCAGGAACTTCAACAGCAGATGGATGAGCAGATCAAGTCATGGGAAGCGGCCCGGGATCGAGCATATGAACAGGCGAAAAACGCGTTGGCCGCACAAGGCGACACGATCAAATACTACATCAAGGATCGGAATACGGGCAAAGTCTACACCAACCATTCCTCCGACCTCAACATCATCCGGGACCTGCAGAAAAAGGCGGCTTACTCGATTCATTTCCCGCTGGCTTCGCCGAAAAATTGGTCGATACAGCAGGCGAATGAATTCTTTCTCACCAACAATCTCGAAGGGTATTTCATTATCCCCCAGGCAGCCTCGGGGTACTCACGTTTTCAAGACGATTACACCTATGCGCTCGGCATACGGGAGCGACTGCTGAACGAATGTATCCTGTTGGTCGTAAGTGTTATCGCGGCAGTTGGACTCTTCGTTTATCTGCGGAAGCGCAGTCCGTGGGATTTCCCGCTTGTCGACAGATGCGCCTCCTTGTTGCGGCGGGTTCCCCTCGATGCAAGAGTCGCGACAGTTCTCGCGGTCGGGCTGGTCACACTGAGCTGGGTAAGGGACGAATCGTTCTTCTATTTTCCCATCGGCCTGAAACATGTGACAACGCTTTCCTTTACAGCGGCATGCATCGCCTATCTGGGGCTCAACGCAAGCGAGGCATGGCGTTTGATCAACGACCACACGCTCCTTCGGCAGCAGTGGGAGTCCAGCTTGTATCGCAAATTCCGCACGCTACTGGCTGAGAGCTTCGCCAATCGACCCGTATTTTTCAAGGCCAGCCTCATCTTTGTGCTGACGATCGGCCTGGGGACGGGCATGGGTTTTGTTCTGACTAGCCTTTATTATGGATCGAAGCGGCTGTTTTTGATGGGGGCAAGCTGTACGCTGCTGTGCCTTCTATTCGTGCTGCCGTACATCCTCAGCCGGGTCGCCCTGCTGAACAACATTCTCCGGGGAGCGGACGAAATGGCCGCCGGCAATCTGGATTCTCTCATCGCAGAGCGCGGCAAAGGGAATCTCGCCCATCTGGCCCGCTGCCTGAACAACATCAAGCTGGGACTGCGCCACGCCCTGGAAAGTCAGATGAAGAGCGAGCGCCTCAAAACGGAGCTGATCAGCAACGTTTCGCACGATTTGAAAACGCCGCTCACTTCCATCATCAACTACGTGAATCTGCTGAAACGCCCCGATCTGTCGCCGGAAGAGGTCAGCAGCTACATCGATGTGCTGGAACGCAAAACCCACAGGCTGAAGGTGCTGATCGACGACCTCTTTGAAGCATCCAAAATGGCAAGCGGGTCCGTCGAGCTGCATATGGAGCGCGTCAATGTGGCTGCCCTGCTCAATCAGGCCCTGGCGGAGTTTAACGATGCCATTACCGAATCCTCGTTGACGTTCCGGGTCCAGACGGAAAAGCCGCACATCCACGCGCTGGCCGACGGGAAAAAAACCTGGCGAGTCTTTGAAAATCTCATCACCAACGTCCTGAAGTACACGCTGCCCCACACCAGGGTCTACATTTCGCTGACCGAACAGGAGAACAGCGTCGTGCTGACGATGAAAAACATCTCCGCCTACGAGATTGATTTTGACCCGGACGAACTGTTTGAACGCTTCAAACGAGGCGACCAATCGCGCCACACGGAGGGCTCCGGTCTGGGACTGGCCATCGCCAAAAGCATCATGGAACTGCAGGGAGGGCGGCTGGCCATCGAGCTGGACGGCGATCTGTTCAAAGTGATCGTCGAGTTTCAAAAGGCGTAACGAAGGGGGCACCTGGAATGCCCCCTGCTTGCTATTCTTTCGGATGAATCATGTTCTCCGGCCGAACGATCCGGTCGAACTCCTCCGCCGACAACAGCCCGCTTTTGACCGCCGCCTCCCGCAGCGTGATCCCTTCCTGATGAGCCAGCTTTGCGATTGTCGCCGCCTTTTCGTAGCCGATGTGCGGATTCAGCGCGGTGACCAGCATGAGCGAGCGTTCCAGATTCCGTTCGATCACCGGCCGGTTCGGTTTGATGCCGACTGCGCAGTTGTCGCAAAACGAACGCATGGCGTCAGCCAGCAGCCGGGCCGATTGCAGGAAATTGTATATGATCATCGGCTTGAACACGTTCAGTTCAAAGTTCCCCTGGCTGGCGGCAAACCCTATCGCCGCATCGTTGCCCATCACCTGGCAGACGACCATCGTGAGCGCTTCGCTCTGCGTCGGATTCACTTTGCCGGGCATGATGGAACTGCCCGGCTCATTGGCCGGAATCGTGATCTCGCCGATGCCGGAGCGCGGACCGCTGGCCAGCCATCTGACGTCATTGGCAATTTTCATCAAATCGGCGGCAAGTGCCTTGAATGCGCCGTGGACATGAACCAGCTCATCGTGGCTGGTCAAGGCGTGGAACTTGTTGACCGCAGAGACAAATCGCTTCCCCGTCAGCCTGCTGATCTCTTCCGCCACCATTTCGCCGAACCTGGGATGAGCGTTGATGCCGGTGCCGACGGCCGTACCGCCGATCGCCAGCTCCCGGAGGTACTCCGCGCTCTCCGTGATCATCCGTTCGCTTTTTTCCAGCATGCGGTGCCAGCCGCTGATCTCCTGTCCCAACGTCAGCGGAGTAGCATCCTGCAGATGGGTGCGGCCAATCTTGATCACGTCCCGGTACGCCTCGCTCTTTTGGCGCAGCGTTTCCTTAAGGGCGGCCAGGGCGGGCAGCACCTGGTCTTCGACAGCAATCAGCGCGGCGACGTGCATCGCCGTCGGAAACGTGTCATTGGAGCTTTGCGACATGTTGACATCGTCATTGGGATGGACCCGCAGTGCACTTCCCTGCTGCTCCAGCAGCTGGTTGGCCCGGTTGGCAATCACTTCGTTTACGTTCATGTTGGACTGCGTGCCGCTGCCGGTCTGCCACACCACCAGGGGAAAATGCTCGTCCCATCTCCCCTGCAGCACCTCATCGGCCGCCGCCGCGATGGCCTTCGCCTTTTCGATGTCCAGTTTGCCCAGCCGCTGATTGACCAAAGCAGCGCTTTTCTTCAAGACGGCCAACATCCGAATTATTTCCCGGGGCATCCGTTCCGTGCCGATTCGGAAGTTCTGGTAACTGCGCTGCGTCTGCGCCCCCCACAGTTTGTCCGCAGGCACTCTCATTTCTCCCAGGGTATCCCTTTCGATTCTGTACGCCATGCCGCTTCCTCCTTCATGGAATATGCACAGTATATGATGTCCAACGCGCCTTTTTTCACATGTTGCTGTTCTTCATGCCTGCCCGAAAACTTCCGTCTCCCCCGCTACTTCATTACAGTATAATAAGCATAGACGAATGACAGGAGACTTTCGCAATGATGATCTTGATTTTGCTGGCCATCTGGGCCTTCGGGTTATTTGTCCTCTTCACCGATCCGAAAAGCACTTACGCCCGCTGGGGGAGCGCTACAGCGTTTGTCGGGGGAGGCGGCTTTTTCTCCGCCGTGATCGACGAGACGCTGTATCCCCTGTTGCAGGACTATGCGGCCCGCTATCCGGCACTGGCAGCTTTGCTGCTGTTCACCAGCCGAAGTGCCTCCTTTCTCTGTCAGGTGGGGCTGCCGTACACGTACCTCATGTTTGCCGTCCACTCCGGTGATTGGTTCACGCGCAAGACGAAGCGGCTGATACAGTACGCCGCCCTCGTGCCCCCGCTGGTCATGTGGGCGATCACGCCGATCTACCCGGTGCTGGCGTTTAACTACTGGATCATGGTCGCCTGGGTCTTTCCCTATTTCATCGCAGCGAGTCTGATGCTCGTGCTGCTGTACCTAAAGGAAAAAGACCCGCTCGTCAAAAAGAGCCGTCTGTTTACCAACATACTCGTCATCATTCCCCTGCTGCTCGTGTTCATCCTGATCTACGTGATGCGGACGCAAAACCTGTACGACGCCTGGCGGTACAACACCCTGGTCGTTGGAATTCAGTTTTTTCTGATACTGTTCATCAGCGTAAAGTACGGGTTTCTCGGCGTGAAGCTGCGCGTGGAGAAGCGCCGCCTGGACAGCACGCTGCGGGCGATGACCTCCGGGGCGCAGATTGTCAACCACACGATCAAGAACGAAGTGGGCAAAATTCTGCTCTACGCCGACCGAATCCAAACCCGCGCCGCCGAGACCAACCAGCCGGCTCTGATGGAAGACGCGCGGATTTTGTCCCAATCGGCCCAGCATATATTAAATATGGCCAACCGGATTCAGGGACAACTGCAGGACATCGTGCTGCGCGAGGAAACGGTGAACCCCAGCGAAGTGATTGCCCAGGTGCTGCACACGCTAAAGCCTGGTGCCGACGAGCAGCACGTCCAGATCGTCACCGAGCTGGACGAAACACTGCGGCTCACTTGTGATCGCGTACAGCTTCGGGAGATTCTCACCAACCTCTGCATGAATGCCCTGGAGGCGATGAAAGCGGGCGGCACACTCACGCTGCAATTGTTCTTGTCCAACAAACATTTGGTCATCGCGGTGGCCGACACGGGCGTGGGAATTGCCCAGGAGCACCTGCCCTACGTGTTTGACCCGTTTTTTTCCACCAAGAAGACCGGACAAAACTTCGGCCTGGGGCTGTCCTACTGCTACAACGTAATGCAGAAGCACCAGGGCATGATGGAGATATACAGCGTCAAGGACCAAGGTACGACCGTGTTTTTGTTCTTCCCGCGCAGACGTGTCGCGCGAGCCGGAAGAGCGGAGGCTCACTAGGGGGTAAACAACCATGGAAAAAATTCGCGTGTTTCTCGTGGAAGACGACCCGGCCTGGCGAACAGGCCTGGCTGATTATCTCAACCGGCAGGACGACATCACTGTCGTCGGCGAAGCCGGGTCCAGGGAAGAGGCGATCGAGCACTTTAAAAACTGCGAAGCCGACGTGGTCCTGATGGACATCAATTTGAGCGACAACAATCTCGACGGCATCGACACCGCACTTGCCTTCGCCGACATGCGGGAAGACTGCTGCATCATCATGCTGACGTCCCTGACGGCGCAGGACGTGATTGTGGAGTCCTTTTCCGCAGGAGCCGTCAATTACATCAGCAAGGCAAACTTTGACGAGATCCCCGATGCCATCCGGGCGGCCCACCACCGCCAATCGGCGATCCACCCCACCGCTGCCGCCGCATTGCGCAGCGAGTTTCTGCGCTTGAAACAGGATGAGGCCCAAAAGCTGCTCTCCCCGGCGGAGAAAGACATCCTGCGGCTGATCGACCAGGGCCGCACCCAGTCCCAGATTGAACAAACCCTGCACATTACCAGACGGACGATCAAAAATCACATCAACCGGATTTTAAAAAAAATGGGCGTCAAAACCAGCAAGGAAGCGGCCGCCAAAGCGAAACAGAAAAAGATGATCTGAGGCGTTTCCACAATGCCCCAGCAGGTGTTATGACCAGGTACCAATGAAAGTTGGTACTTTTTTTGCCGGGGCCACTCCTTAGAATGAAAGCTAACAGCACTTATTTTTTCGTAAAGGTGTGGTCCGAAATGGCACTCATGTATCATTTGGTCAAGTGGATCCTGGTTCTCTGGTTCCGCCCCCGCTTCCGGGGCCTCGACAAACTGGACGTCTCGCGGCCATGCATTATCATCCCCAACCACGTCTCGCTCCTGGACGCGGTTCTGCTGGCCTTTGTCTTGCCGTCCAGAACCACATTTGTCGCCAACACAGAAATTGCCAAAAGATTCTCATTTTTCCTTCGATTCCGCAAGCATGTCACAGTCGACCCGCTTAATCCCTACTCGATCCGTCACATGCTGCGGGTGCTCAAAAACGGGGAATCGCTGGTGATTTTCCCCGAAGGCCGGATTACCACCACCGGCGGCCTGATGAAAATCTACAGCGGCGTCGGCTACCTGGCCATGCGCACCGGTGCTCCCGTCTATCCCGTCATCATCCAGGGGCTGGAACGGTCGGTCTTCTCCTATCTGAAAGGCAAAGTGCGGATCGCCTGGTTCCCCAAAGTGACCATTACTGTCGGCACGCCGTTCACCTTGCACAAAAACGAACACGAATCGATGCGCGAGCAAAAGGCAGCGGCCAGCGACTTTATCCTGCGCACGCTGCAGACTGAGCTGTTCCAGGCGCGGATGAAGCAGGACATCAACCTGTTCGACGAGGCGCTGGAGGCATCCCGCATCCACGGTGCCCGGCAGGTGATCGCCAAGGATCTGACCACCTCCGTCAGCTATCGCACCTTGCTGGTCGCCAGCTACCTGCTCGGCGACAAGTGGAAGACGCTCCTGGCCGGCAAACAGTCCGTCGGCGTGCTCCTGCCCAACTCGGTCGGTCATCTGGTCACCCTGCTCTCCCTGTTCCGGGTCGGGATCACTCCCGCCATCCTGAACTTCTCGCTCGGCATCCGGTCGCTTGTAGACTGCTGCGAGACGGCAGGCATCGACACCGTCCTGACCTCCCGCGTGTTTATCGAAAAAGGGAAACTGGAGCATTTGATCCAGGGCCTTTCCGAGCGCGTCGCGATCATCTACCTGGAGGATGTGAAAGCCTCCGCGACCACCGGCAACAAGCTCACTGCCCTTTACCGCTACCTGACCCGCCAGCGGTCGCAGGCAGGCGCCAACGAACTGATCCTGTTCACCTCCGGCAGCGAAAGCAAACCGAAAGGCGTTGTCCTGACACACACCAATGTGTACGCCAATATCAAACAGGTGACCAGCGTGATCGACATCACCGCCCGCGACAAGATTTTCAACGCGCTGCCGATGTTTCACAGCTTTGGGCTGACGGCGGGCACCCTGCTGCCAGTCGTCGCCGGGGTCCCCGTCTTCCTGTACCCCAGCCCGCTGCATTACAAGGTGATCTCCGAACTGTGCTACGACCAGAATGCGACGATCCTGTTCGGCACTTCCACCTTCCTGGCCGGGTACGGCAAAGCCGCCCATCCCTACAACTTCTATTCGCTCCGCTACGTCTTTGCCGGTGCGGAGAAGCTGAAACCGGATGTACGGCAATTGTGGATGGAGAAATTCGGAGTGCGGATTTTTGAAGGCTACGGCGCGACGGAGACGTCTCCGATCCTGTCGCTCAATACGCCGCTGGCCAACAGGCCGGGCACCGTCGGACGGCTGCTGCCTGGCATCCAATCCCGTCTGGAGCCGGTGGAGGGCATCGCCCGCGGCGGTCATCTGCTGGTCAAAGGGCCCAATGTGATGAAAGGGTACCTGATCCACGGCAAGGGCTTCGTCCCGGCAGACGAGTGGTACCCGACAGGCGATCTGGTGGAACAGGATGCCGACGGCTTTCTCACGATCCAGTCGCGGTTGAAACGCTTCGCCAAAATCGCCGGCGAGATGGTCTCGCTCAACCTGGTGGAAGAATTGGCCGCCCAGTGTTTCGGCCACTCCGAGCTGGCCGCCATCGCCGTCAGCGACCCGCGCAGGGGCGAAAAAATCGTGCTGTACACGACCGACGAATCCGTGCGCACGGACCGGCTGCGGGCGTACCTGGCGGAGAAGCAGTTTTCTCCCCTGCTGCTGCCGTCCGCCGTGCACGTCATCAAACAGCTGCCGCTCCTGGGCAGCGGCAAAACCGATTACGTCGCGCTGAAACAGTTGGCCGAACAAGGGAGGAACGCGTCGTGAAGACGAGATGGCAGCCGCTTCAAGCCCTGTATTTCACACAGTTTTTGTCCGCATTTGCCGACAACATGATTTTGTTCGTGATCGCCAATCTGCTGCGGGAGAACGGCTTTTCTCCCGCGATGCTCGCACTTGTCTCGATGTCGTTTTTCCTGCCGTACATCGTCCTCGCCCCGGTCGTCGGACCGTTTGCCGACAAGCACCCCAAATCAGTGGTGCTGGTGATCGGCAACCTGATCAAGGCGTTTGGCGTCCTGCTCTTGCTGGTGACCGACCACGCCAGCATCCTGATGCTGATGCTCAGCTACTTCACGGTCGGGGTGGGCGCTGTCGTCTACTCTCCGGCCAAGTACGGGATTCTGCCGGAGCTGACGCATAGCGAAGACGAGCTGTTTCGCGCCAACGCACGAATCGAAGCGTACACGATCTTCGCCATATTGACCGGGATTGGCGGCGGAGGGGCGATCGCCTCAATGACGCCCCCATTGATCTCCTCGCTGATCTGCATGGTCCTGTACGTCTGTTCCGTGGCGCTGACGTTTTTCATCCCGCGCCTCCACGGCAATCCCCGGATTCGCTACGGCACGGAGGCGCGGCGGTTCTTCCACAACTTTCGCCAGTTGATGGGACGGCCTAAGACCAGCTTCTCCCTGATCGGCACCGGCGCGTTCTGGATGAGCTCAGCCGTGCTGCGGGTCGCGGTGCTGGCCTGGATTCCCGCCGCGCTCGGCATCCATCCGGAGAGCTTTTCCGTCTCGCTGATCCTGGCCACCACTTCGATCGGGATCATCTTTGGCGCGTTTCTCGCGCCCCGGCTGATCCCGCTGAACCGGTTCTACCGTTCAGTTGTCTACGGATTCGGCATGTTCCTGTTGATTCTGCTGTTCCCCTGGTTTCACGTCACGGCGATCGCCATCCTGTTCCTGCTAATGGTCGGCTTCATGGGCGGGGTGTTTATCGTCCCGATGAACACCGTGCTGCAGGAAGAAGGCAAAAAGGTCGTCGGTACAGGGCAGACGATTGCGATCCAAAATTTCGTCGAAAACATCCTGATGCTGGTCGGCTCCGGCATCTACTACGTCATCGTCTACTTCGGCGCCAGCGTATCCGCTGCAATCGTAGCACAGGGGGGCCTGCTGCTGATCTTTTTGCTCTATCTCTACGCACAGACCAGGCAGTTTGCCCGCGGCCGGGTGGAAAGCAGCCCGGGCCTGTGATGAAAAAAGCCGTGACGCGCTTCGTGTCACGGCTTCTTGCTGTGTTGAACTGCCGCAGCCGCTCAAGCAGCTGCGTCGGCTTTGACCGTCCGCCGTTGCATCAGGAGCAGCCGGCCGAACAAAAACACGGCGCCTGCGGCCAGTCCGGCGATCAGGCCAATCCAATACCCGAACGCGGCCAGGGAGGTGTAGTTGGCCAAGAGATAGCCCAGCGGCAGGCCAATCACCCAGTAGGAGACAAGCGCGGCGACGAACGGGACCGTCACGTCCTTGTACCCGCGCAGAATGCCCTGGATCGGTGCAGCCACCGCGTCCGACAAGAGAAACAAAATGGAGTACATCAAGAAATGCTGTGTAAGCTGAAGCACGTCCGGGTCGGTCGTGTAAAAACCGGCCACCTGTTGGCTAAACAGGAACAGCCCGACGGCGAACAAACTTGCCATCATCAGGGCGATGCCGATGCCCAGGAAGCTGTACTGGCGGGCGTCCCGGAATCGTTTGGCCCCCACCTCAAACCCGACCACGATCGTGAGCGACATGGAGATGCTCAGCGGCACCATGTAAATAAACGAAGCGAAGTTCATCGCCGCCTGGTGCGCCGCGATCGTGACCGTGTTGAATTGGCTCATCAGCAGCGTGACGGCGGCAAAAATGCTCACCTCGAAAAAGATCGAGAAGCCGATCGGCACGCCCAGCCGGAGCAGTTCTTTCCACGCCGGCAAGGACACGCGGAACATCCGCGAAAACATCCTGTATTCGGTAAACGGCTGGACGCGATGCACCACGTACAAGCTGATCAGGGTGATGCACCAATAGGTGATGGCCGATGCCACCCCCGCACCGACGCCCCCGAGCCGGGGAAAACCGAACTTCCCGAAAATGAGCAGGTAGTTCAACGCGACGTTGATTGGCAGGGAAATCAGCGTAATGATCATCGTCACCCGCGTCATGCCGAGCGCGTCGATAAAACAGCGCAGCACCGTGTAGACAAACATGGGGACGATGCCAAACGACAGCGCAATCAGGTATCGCCTGGCAATCTCACGTACGTCCGTCTCCAGGCTCATACTGTTCAAAATCGGCTCAAGAACCAGCGCACCGCACAGGATGACAGCGACGCCGATCACGACGGACAAATAGAGCGCCTGTATGACTGTAAACGGCACCTGATCCTTCCGCATCGCCCCCACCAGTTGGGCCACCATCGGCGTCACCGCCAGCAGGATGCCGGTCAGCCCTGACTGGATCGGGACCCAGATGCTCGATCCGATCGCCACGCCCGCCAGGTCGACGGGACCGGCGTGGCCGGACATGATCGTATCAAAAAAAGTCATGGAAAACAGGGCCAACTGCGAGACCAGAATCGGCAGCAGCACGGACAGGAACTGACGCAATTTTTCTTGGAGCGTGTGCGTTTGATACATGATTTGTTCTCCTCCGAATACGGCAAATACAGCGAATGTGAATGATTCGTCCCGCTTTCACCCAAGAGATGCTCCGTCTATTCTACCATGTGATCTCGTTTGCGTCCGCATATGGATAACTTCGCGAGCACACAATATCACTGGAAACAATGACAAGGAGGGCAAACGATGAACGTACAACGGGCAAAAGAAATTGCCGCTTCCCCCGTCATGGCAAACGTGACCTGCGACGGCATTCCCGTCTACATCCAACATGTCGATGAGCAAAACGAAACGGCCCGCATCTATCCCCTGGGTGAGCCGGAGAAAGAACGGACAGTGCCGTTGGATAGCCTGATCGAGCACTAAGACAAGAAACGATCAAGAAACCTCCTGATAAAGGAGGTTTTTTTACACTGTGCCCGGAGACAGTGTCCCTGTCTTCTCGCCCAATGACACCCGCTCTCCCTGCTGCAGCTGATACATGTGATAATAGCGGCCGCCCAGCTTCATCAGCGTCTCGTGGTCTCCCCGCTCCACGATTTCGCCCCGGTCCAGGACGAGAATCAGATCGGCATGTTTGATCGTCGACAGCCGATGGGCGATGATAAACGTCGTCCGCCCCTGTTTCACCACGTCCAGCGCCTCTTGAATAATCGCTTCTGTCTCCGTGTCGATGTTGGAGGTGGCTTCGTCCAGGATCAGGATGGCGGGATCAAATGCAAGCGCGCGGGCAAACGAGATGAGCTGCCGCTGTCCCGCCGACAGGGTGCTGCCTTTTTCCACCACGGGCTCGTCGATGCCGTTGGGCAAATGCTTGAGCAGGCGATCCGCTCCAATCTCGCTCAGCACCTGTTCCACCCGCTCCCGGGAGATGGCAGGATCACCAAGCGACACGTTGGACGCGATCGTTCCCGTAAACAGGAACGGGTCCTGCAGTACGATACCCATGTGCTCCCGCAGGGTCTGACGGGGTATCTCGCAAATGTCCCGATCGTCGATGGCAATGCGTCCGCGGCTAGCGTCGTAAAAACGAAAAAGCAGGTTCAGGATGGAGCTTTTCCCGGACCCCGTATGTCCGACCAGCGCCACCGTCTGTCCCGGCATCGCCTCAAATGAAATGCCCTTGAGCACGTACTCGTCATCCTTGTAGGCAAACCAGACGTCCTCGAAGGTCACTTTCCCCTTGAACCGCTCCATCCTGTCGTCCGAGACATCTTCGCCCTTCTCATCCAGCAAGACGAATACCCGCTCTGCGGAGACAAGCGCGGTCTCCAGGTTGGGCAGCTGATTCACAATGCCGACAATCGGCTGAAACAGCCGGTTCAGATAATCGACAAACGCATACAGCACGCCAAGCGAGATCGCTCCCTCCACTCCGGAGATGGAGACGCCGCCAAAATACCAGATCAGCGCCACAAAGGCGATCGTCCGAATCAACCCGACTAGATTGTGGCCGGTCAGGGCGTTTAAGCTGAGCAGCTTGCTGCGGTACGTGAAGTGGCGGGTATTGTGCTCCTCAAACTCCCGCTCTGTCTGTTTTTCCCGGCGAAACGCCTTAATCACCGCAATGCCCTGGATCGATTCGTTGATCATGGCGTTGATTTCGCTGAGGGTGGAGCGAATGACACGGTTGTACCGCTTGGCGAACAGCCGGTAGACGTACATCCACACCGCCAGCACGGGCACGATGAACAGGCAGATTGCCGCCAACCGGACATCCAGCACGAAAAGCGCGGCAAACACCCCGATCATGTAAATTGAACCGGTGAAAAAGTTGGCCAATACCGACACGTACAGCTCTCGTATTGACTCGGTGTCGTTGGTGATCCGCGACACGACCTTCCCCGCCGGCAGATTGTCAAAATAGCGGATCGGCAGCCGGTGAATGTGAGCAAACACGTCCGTCCGCATTTTGCGGATGATGCGGTTGGCCGTGGCCTGCAGCAGGTACCGCTGACCGTAGCTGAACAGCGCTGACAAGACGACCAACCCGAAATAGATCTGGCAGAGGTGAAGCAGCCCGTTCATCTCCGGGCGGAAAAACATGAACATCTCCCCGGCAGTCAGCCTGCGCGCTTCATAGGTTTTCGTCTGCTCCCCTTTTGTGATCATCAAGCGCCCGTTTTCCGTGATGGATCGATCGCCGTCAAAAGCAAGCGGGCTTTCGACAAAATAGTAATCCCGGTTCACCTGCAGCACCCTGACCTCCGCACCGCGCGGCTCGTCGGCGGCAAAGCGGTCCGCCCGTTTGTACAGCGTTTCGCCGTACGCGACCGCATACGGCCCTTCCGCCTTCGTCTCATACCAGGGCTGCTCGATGCCGGAAATGTGCACATCGATCATCCGCTTGGCGATGAGCGGCCCGGCCAGGTCCGTGCCCACGGCGACGGCCAGCATGAGCAGCGCCAGGATCAGCGAGGTTTTGAAATGCAGTGCGTATCGCATCAGCCGCCTGCCTGTTTTGTCCAGACTGCCGGCGGTCCGGTCCATCTCCAAATCGAACTGTTCCTTCTCCATACTCACGTTTGTTTCACCCGCTCCCGGTCAGTTTTGCTTCCACTTGCTGGCGTTCAAACTGTTCCTTGTACCAGCCGCCTTGTTCCATAAGCTGTTCGTGCGTGCCCCGCTCCACAATCCGTCCCTCGTCGAGCACCAGGATAAGATCGGCGTGTTGAACGGCGGAGAGCCGGTGCGCCGTGATGATCGTCGTTTTGCCGGCACGCGCCCGGCGGATGTTGGCGATGATCTCCGCTTCCGTCCGCGCGTCCACCGCCGACATCGCATCGTCCAGGATGAGAATGGGCGGATCGGCAATCAGCGCCCGCGCGATGGATACCCGCTGTTTCTGTCCGCCCGAGAGCGCGACGCCTTTTTCCCCGACAAGCGTTTCCAACCCGTGCGGGAGGTAAGCCAAATCCTTTTGGAAGGCCGATGCCGCGATCGCGTCGTCCAACTGCTCCGCTGTCGCGCCGCCATTGCCAAATACAATATTGTTCCTCACCGTTCTTGAGAACAGAAACTGCTCCTGCGGCACATACCCGTACCACGATTTCAGCCGGTCCATGTCGATCCGGTCGATCGGGATGCCGGAGATGGTGACGGCCCCTTCTCCCGGCGGATATTCCCGCAGCAATTGCTTGACGAGCGTCGTTTTGCCGCTGCCGGTGCGTCCCACCAGCCCCAGCGTCTGCCCTTTTTCCAGGGTAAAGGTCACGTCCTCCAAATTGTTGACGGCAGACGTCGGATAGCGAAACGTCACGTGTTTGAATGCGATCCGCTCGGGACGTTCCACCGCGATTGTCTCCTCAGGTTCGGGAACGTCAGGCGGACAGCCGAGCGTTTCATTGACCCGGTCCAGAGAGGCATTGCCCCGCTGCATCACGTTGATCATCTCGCCGATCGCGAACATCGGCCAAATCAGCATGCCCAGGTACACGTTGAAGGACACCAGCCCGCCGATCGTCAATTCGTTGTGAAAGACCAGGGAGGCCCCGTACCCAAGCCCGATCAGGTAACTGGCCCCGACAAACATCTTGATCGTGGGCTCGAACAGGGAGTCGATCCTGGCGACGGCCAGATTCTTCTCCAGCACGTCCCGGGTCACGTCGGCAAAATGCTTCTCCGCCGCCCGCTCCTGCACGTAGGCCCGGATCACGCGAATGCCCGAGATCGTCTCCAGCACTCCGTCATTCATCTCCCCGAACGCGTCCTGCGCCGCCGTAAACCGCGCATGCATCCATTTCCCGTAAAAACGGATCAGGACCGCCATGATCGGCAGCGGCAAAATGGCCGCCAGCGTCAGCTTCCAGGAGACAAACGCAATCATCGTCACCAGGAGCGTCGCCATCCAAACCGTGGAGTCAATGAACGTCAAAATCCCAAACCCGGCCGTTTGCGAAATCGCCTGCAGGTCGTTCGTCGCCCGCGCCATCAGGTCACCCGTGCGGTTCCGTTCAAAAAAGGGCGGGCTCATCTTGAGAAAATGGCGCATCAGCCGGGACCGCATCAGCCGCTCCACCACGAACGCCCCTCCAAACAACTGATACATCCACACGTAGGTGATGAGGTACACGACCACCGCGATGCCGACCAGCAAGAGCAGCGTCTGCGTCATCCCTGCCCACGTCAGCGTACCGTGCTGAATGGCGTCAATCGAGCGGCCCACCATCATCGGCGGCATCACCTCCAGGATGCCGACAAAAATGAGCAGCGACACGGCCAGCGTATACCGTTTCCACTCCTGCCTGAAAAACCATCCGAGCTTTCGTATGACCGACAGCATGTTGTTCCCCTCCTCATTCATTTCCAGACAAAAAAGCACACCACTCGGAAGCGGTGTGCTTTGTCACAGCGAGTCAACGTAGGAAAAGCGCATGCCACGAGGGTGCGTGACCTGCGCCTGCTTACGCTTACGCAGCGAAAAGGGCTCGTGTGCACCGTACTGCTCTTCGCGTCAGGAGGGAGGTCACGTCATGGGATATGGAGTTGCGACCGGCATCAAACGGAATCCAAATCCTGATCATGACAGACAGCCCCCTTTCCAGAAAATTTCATCCTTTGCGTATACTGGTACGGTATCACGAATGGATGAATCTGTCAATTGATTTTCCCGTGTTCCCGTGACCGGCCATCGTCACTGTTCACTGCCCCGGCAGTTGAGGCGAATGCGAGAACCCCTATCATTTCTTGCTTGTTTCTTGGCATGAACCCCATTATAATGGATTCGTAATAATGATTTTCATTATCAATGAAAGGTGGTGGCGGAATGGTGAAGCACGTGCGAGCGGAAGAACCAACTTCCATAGCCAAAATCATTCGTGAAAGACGAACGATACGTTCCTTTACGAATGAGCCTGTTACCAAGGAACTGATCATCGATCTTCTCAATGACGCCGTCTGGGCCCCCACTCACGGGTTGAGGCAGCCTTGGCGTTTTCTGTTCGTGTCCACAGACGAAAAGGAACGCTTCATCGAGTATCTTCTTCAGGCCTTTCCGAACGATCAGCAGGACAAGATGCGCACCTATTTTCACGCGCAGGCTTCCGCCTTTTTGATTGTCATCATGTCGGAAGATCCTCGACCGAAACAATGGGAAGAAGACTTTGCGGCATCAGCCGCCATGATCCAGAACTTTCAGCTGCTGGCATGGGAACGGAAACTTGGCGTCGTGTGGAAAACCAACAACCACAACTGGGACCCCAAGGTTCGCCAACTGCTGGGTGTAAAACCCGGAGAGAAAATCGTCGGGTTTCTGCATCTGGGATTTTTCGACAGCGAACAGATTCCGGAACCAAAACCGCGTACGCCCGCTGAAGAGAAACTCACCCTGTTTGAAAATCTGAAGCCATAACACGGAGGACCCTAATGTTGCTTTATTCACGTCAACCATGGATTGCCCTGCTTCTTTGCGCGCTCATCATTCTCCTGACGGCCTGCAGCGGCGTTTCGGAGACAGCAGCCCCCGCTGCGACAACCGAACCGAAAGCGCCAGCCCAGGAAGAATCCCGAACCATCCAGCATGAGATGGGAGAAACGGTGATCAAGGCCAAACCTGAAAAAATTGCAGTCCTGTTTCCTTCGATGATCGATTTTCTTCTGTCCGTGAACGAAACACCCTACGCGGCCGTTAGCGGCGGACCGAAAAGTAAAGAGTTTTCCTGGTATTTGAAGGATCGCATGACCAACACCGTCAATTTGGGCTGGCTGGTCAATTCTACGAATCTGGAAGCGGTCGTGGATGCCCAGCCCGACTTGATCGTGGCTAGCGATGCTTTTGCCAAAGTCTACGAACAGTTGTCCAAAATTGCGCCAACCGTCATCATCAAGCCCGCTGAAACCAAAGACGGCGTGAAGGATTGGCGGCAAACGTTCATCAAGACGGCTGAAATCGTAGGAAAAGAAGACGAGGCCAAACAAGTCATTGCAGCCTATGAGCAGAAAGCCAAAGACGCACGGGAAAAAATCGCCAAAGCGATCGGCAATGAAACCGTTATGTTCTTGCGTGTAACGGCCAAGGAGCTTCGTTATTACGGCGCGAAAAACTTCGATGTGCTGTACAATGACCTGGGGTTACATAAACCTGCGCATTTCCCGGATAACAGCGCAACCTTCCAACCGCTGTCCCTGGAGGTCCTGCCGGAAATCAATCCCGATCACATTTTTCTGTTGACGGAAAGTCCTGAAAAACTGGCGGAGATCCAAAAAACGCCTCTCTGGAACAAACTCACGGCTGTTCAAAAAAACCAGGTGTATCCGGTTGATTACGACTTGTGGTTCCAAGGATTCGGCCCGATTGCCAACAACCTGATCATCGATGAAGCGGTTGAAAAACTAACCAAGTAACAGCCTTTGCATATTGTGCCTTGTGCCCTTCCACCGAACGCGTGGAAGGGTTTTTCTGTGCCTTACGCTTTCCCTGGCGAGGAACGCATGCCCTTTCCTATAAGAAAAACACGGTACATCCAACCTTTTTCCGTCGAATGTACCGTGTTCGTTTGATGGCATCGGGGTCATGCCCCTTTTTCATGCGAATGCGCTCGTTCAACCGATGCATGCGCCAACCCATACGGCAGGCACAGCGGCACCCCCGTTCGGGGGTCGGCAACAATATCCGCTTCAATCCCGAATACTTCACGCAGCACGTCATGCGTCATCACCTGATCGGGAGCGCCTTCGCAAACGACCTTGCCCTTTTTGATCGCGATCATGTGCTGGGCGTAACGCGCCGCATGGTTCAGGTCATGAACCACCATGACAATCGTGCGCTGTTCCTCTTGATTCAGCTTGTGCAGCAGTTCGAGAACTTCCAGTTGGTGAGCCATGTCCAGGAACGTCGTGGGCTCATCGAGAAACAAGAAATCGGTTTGCTGGGCCAGCGCCATGGCGATCCATGCCCGCTGCCGCTGCCCACCGGACAGTTGTTCAACCGGGCGGTCACGAAATTCCACGATGCCTGTGACCTCAATCGCCCACTGAATGATTCGCTTGTCCTCCTGCGTCAACGAACCGAATCCTCTCTGGTGAGGAAACCGCCCGTAGCCGACCAGCTCGGAGACAGTAAGCCCGTCGGGGGCCGTTGGATTTTGCGGCAAAATGGCAAGCTGCTTCGCTACTTCCTTGGTCGACTGGCTGTGAATGGCTTTCCCGTCCAGGAAAACGGCCCCGTCTTTCGGCTTCATAATCCGCGCCAGCGTCTTGAGAATCGTAGACTTCCCGGAACCGTTGGCACCGACAAGAGCCGTGATTTTCCCCGTAGGAATGGTCAGATTCAACTGTTCCACAATGATGCGATCACCATAGGCGATATCTACCTGCTTTGCGTACAGACGTCCCATAAATACTTACGCCTCCATTCATCAGGTCTTCATCAGCAAATAGATGAAGTACGGTGCGCCAATAATGGCCACGACAATGCCGACGGGAATCTCCGAAGGCTGCAGGATCCAGCGGGCCAGTGTGTCCGCAACGATCAGGAGCAGCCCTCCCGCCAGTGCGGAAGCGGGGATCAGATACTGGTGATGGGGACCGACCAGCCGCCTCGCCAGATGAGGCCCAATGAGACCGACAAAGCCGATGCCACCTCCAACCGCCACACTTGCGCCCGCTAAACCAACCGCTGCGGCAAGCAGTCTGATCCGTTCCCGTTCCGTGGAAGTTCCGAGGCCAATCGCGAGCGGTTCTCCCAAGCGAAGAATATCCAATACCCGTGCCTTCACCATGACATAGGGAAGCAGGATCATGAGCCAGGGCAGCAAAGCCATGACAAAGTGCCAGTTCGCTCCCCAGATGCTGCCGGCCAGCCAAACGGAAACAAATTGGAATTTTTCGGGATTCAGTTTGATCGTGAGGACGATCATGGCGGCGCTAATGCCCGCGGAAACCGCAATCCCCACCAGAATGAGCCGTGTCGGCGCAACGCCCTGTCCTTTTCGGAAGGCCAGGGAGTAAATGACGGCGGCGGTCAGGGAAGCGCCTGCAAACGCACATAACGGCAGCAGGTAAACAGGAGCGCCTTCCGTCATCGGATAAAAGGAAATAAACAGGATCACCGCGAGGCCTGCCCCTGCGCTGATTCCCAACAAGCCCGGATCAGCCAGTGCATTCCGGGAAACGCCTTGCAATATCGCCCCGGAGACAGCCAACCCCGCTCCCACCAGGACGGAAAGAACGATACGAGGAAGCCGAAAGTCAAACAAGACAAGCTCCTGTTTCTCGGTGCCTGCGCCCACCAGCGTCTTCATGACATCCCACGGCGAAAGTTTGATAAAACCCGTATTCATGCTGATAAGAAACGCCGCGAGAATCAATGCGCCCAGCACAGCCATGACCTGGGCTGCGCGGATTTTTCGCCGGTGTTCCATGGTTCCTGCCTGCATGGATTTCATCCCAATTCCCTCCTTTCCCTACGGGCAAGGTAGAGGAAAAAGGGCACGCCGATCAGGGAAATCAGGGCGCCTACCGGCGTTTCGTAAGGCGGATTGATCATTCTCGCTCCGATATCGGCAAACACCATGAGCAAACTGCCCAGCACCGCGGAGCACGGAATGATCCACCGGTAGTCTACGCCTACCAAAAAACGTGCCACATGAGGGATGACCAATCCGATAAAGCCGATCATGCCGACAGTTGACACCGCCGCCCCCGCCAGGATCAGAACGATCACGGCACCGGCGAGCTTGACACGACCCGTTCGCTGTCCCAAACCGGCGGCCATTTCTTCTCCCAGACTAAGCACCGTGATGGAACGGGAAAGCATCAGCGCCGCGATCAACCCAGCCACAATCCACGGGAACATGATCCTGATGTGAAGCCACGTGGTTCCCGCAACGCCACCTGCGTACCAGAAGGCCAGCTCCTGCCCCACCTGGTAGTAGATCGCCACGCCCTCGCTAAGTGCCACGAGCAGGGCGCTAACGGCTGCGCCAGCCAATGCCAGCCTGACCGTAGTCAATCCTCCTTTGGCCAATGAACCGATTCCATACACCAGCCCCGCCCCCAGCCCGGCGCCGAGGAAGGAGAACAGGATGACGTACGGAAAAGGCAGGCCGGGCCACAACGCAAAACAAAGCGCCAACGCAAAGCCCGAACCGGCATTCACACCGAGAAGGCCGGGGTCTGCCAACGGGTTGCGGGTCATCCCCTGCATGATCGCTCCCGCCACGGCAAAACCGGCGCCAACCATCGCTCCGCACAGCGCCCGAGGCAATCGCAATTCTTGAATGATTTGGTGCTGTGTCAAATCCGGCTGAAAATGAAAGACCGCTTCCCATACCGTCAGCAGGTGAATGTCGGCTGCACCGACTGAAATCGAAAGGGTCAAACCAAGCGCAAGCAGTATCAACCCGCCGAGGAGAATGAACAAAGCAAGGACGGGCCGGGTTTGCATGTGAGTTTTTGGTTTGGACGCTGCTGACATTTGTGCAACCCACTTCCATTCATTCAGTAATCATGATTGTCACTGCTACGTTAGACAGGTTAATGATAATGGTTTTCATTTGCACCTGTCAATAATCTAGCCGTTTCTTGCTAGAACCTTTCTCCCCGCAAACAAAACAGCGAGACCCCCTTGAGGGGATCTCGCACGTGTGCAGTCAACGTACTGCTGGGGGGATTTCGCTTTTTGCCATACGCGGACATTGCGATCCGCACGAATGGCAAATCCATCCGCCATCGTCTCACGATTCCGTTATTCGTGAGGGAATCAGCTCCCAGGTGAACCCTCCATCCGACGTTTTGTATACATAGGTACCTTCATCCGTTCGAAACAGGGCAAACCCGATCTCGGCTGTCACATTATGATATGATCGTAAAATGAATGACGGCCTTGTTTTGCAGTCGCATTCCCTGGTACCCCCTCTGAGTAATAAAGGAAGAGCTGCGCATTCGGTTTCAATGGCAAGGCGTTGTCGGGAAACGAAGCAGTTTGTCTATTCGTTTTCAACGGGGTATTTTTGTAACAAGCTCTCTACATTCGATTCCAGTTCTTTTCGATCAATCGGGACATTCACATTGAGTTCAATGGGGTGGAGGTAGTCGACAACTTCACCCTTTGCATTGTATAGTTCAAACTGCACAAGAATCCCGGAATCTTTATCAACCCAGAAACGAAACGTGCTTGCACCTTGTTTTCTGGATGCAGCCTCATTCAGAATTCCTTTCAATACGATGGTATTATGGTCCAGCAGTTGTTCATCTTGTTTTTCAATTTCCCATTTGTCCAAATCCCTTGTAAAGTTGGATGCAATTTCATAAGGAAACAACGAAGTCTGCGCAGCACCGATTGGTGGACGTTCACGGTAACGGGTCACGTTGTTTCCCAGCGAATCCTTGCCAAAAGCCTGCTTCGGCTCAAGTGTTCCCGCATGACGATCGGCATTGTACCTCATCCGTCGGGTTGCTTTCCTTTCCTCATCCACAAGCCAAACGCTGCCGTCCTGATAGTAGATATGTTGAATGCGCGATTTCCCGGAATTTTTATCAACATGCGTACTTTTACTGTAGCCGCTTGTCGGCGCAATCTTATATTCAACCAGCGTGGTATATCCGTTTCGCAGGAGTTCAAACTTTCCCACTGCCGTATCAAAGTTGTCCACGGTATTCAGGAGTTTCGTGAGCACTTCTGTTTGTGTCAGATGATCGTAGTTTTCCTGTTTCGTCGGAGGTTCATAGACGGCGGGTTGTTCTTTCGTTTTCGTTGCGTGTTCCACTTGGTGCGAATCTGGTGTGTTCGATTGTATAGCGTTTTCTCCCGTATTGTCTTGAACAGTTATATTTGTACAGCCGTAACAGATGATCATTAGCACGCCCAAAAAATAGACTGATTTTTTCATACTACTTAACCTCCTCTACATTAATAAAGGAGTTCTTCCAAACTTCATTAGACTTATCTTCAAACATCCTTAACTTTATCTTTCTTTTCCATGCTGTGACCTCCAAATCTTTCCAACTTAATGATTTCATGATTATCTGTTTTTTTCCCTCCCCTCCTTCAACATTTCTCCGGTCACAACAAAACGACCAGCTAGAAGCATGGCGGAATAACCCTTCATGCGACCAACTGGTCGATTCTTGTTAACCGAATACGTTCGGCAGACTGGCAGGATTGCCTGAAAAGATACTGCGAATACAAATGCTATGTTCAAATTTTACTATTTTTTCTTTTTCTTGTCATATCATAAAAAGCAGTATTTTTTACTCAACTGGAGCCATACCAAATGAAATATCTTCAAAATCATCTCTTCCTATAGCGTAAAAGACCCTTGTTCCACGTTCATCTTTGTTTGCGAATGCTACACGGTGGTTAAATCCTTCCCATTCTACATCTTGCGCACCATCTTCAGCAAACTCTTTTGCTGAAATTTCATCATCCCATAAAGTAATAGTAGTAACAGAAGGATTATCTCTGATAACTTGATTAACAATACGTAAAGCTGTCAATTTTCTCTCAAGATCCATCTCCCTAGATGGAAAGTTCGCAAAAACAACAACCTCGTTAGACTTGGTACCTTTTGTCATCGTTTTTATTGAAATATCTATAGAGGAGATTAAGTTTAGTACAGACTCTTGAATACTTGAACTTAATGTATTTTGCTCAGTTTTATCTCCTGTTCCGTTAACAGTTCCTTTGCTGCATGCAGTTAACATACAAATAGATAATAGTAACATGCCACAAATGAATTTCCTCATATTTTCCCCCTTATATCCGCTATTATTAGACTACCTGATTCTATATTCAAAATTTGTATGATTCATTAATAAAAGTCTTTTTTTAGTTACATCCTCCAATTCTTGTAGACTTATTCCACAGTTAGCTCCATGATCGGTCCAGTAGATCTTGTCTGATTCTTGTTTTTGATTAAAGCAATGGTAAAGCGATTCATGAGACTGATGGGACTCATGAGACTTAAGCTCCTCATCAATGCATCCACAATAGCACGGGACTTTCTTTAATAGTTCTTGATATGACCTTACAGCTTCATATAATTATTTTACAGATTCGTTATATTGATTTAAGAACGAAGGAACTTCATTCTCTTCCGTTAAATGAATCCCTTGTGAAGTTACTGCTTGGTCATATCCTGGTGACTGACATCCAGAAACTAATAATATGCTAACGTACACCAAAATGTTCCCAACAATTCGCTTTGCTGTTGTAGTAACTTTCATGTTTAATTACTTTGTGTATTTGGTTAAGAATTCTTTAAATGCCTGTTCATTATTCCGCGTGTGGAACCCGTTGGGGTTATTCTGGTTATTCCACCTACTAATTTGGCTATTTCCTTTCCATCTTCAAAGTAAACGATTGTAGGTGTTGCTGTAATATTGTATTTTCAGCCATCTTTGAATTCAAGTAAATTGTACTGCTTCATATCAATTTACATTTCATTATTTATTTTACCAATAACAGGTGTTGTCCTTTTACAATGACCACAAGTTGGGGAAAAAAAATAAACGAATATCCTTTTTTACTCTCTATTTCGTTTTCAAGTTCTTCAGGTAAAACGATTCTCTGGTAATTTGGATCATTAAGTTGCTTTCGTGTTTCTGGATGAAGTTTAGACGCTTCCTTACCATAGATCGTTGATGAGGATACCGACATATTAATCATAATCAACATCAAAATAAAAATTCCAAGGACAAAAAGGAAATTCTTTTTCATTTTCTGAATATCCCCCTTTATCAATAATAGGGGCGAATAACTTCGCCCCTATATCATGTATTAATTTTTACGTTTTTCTTTTATTTCAATAACATCCTGCTCTTTCTTTTTGCGATCCTTTTCTTGTTGTTCCTCATCAACTGGAGGTGCAACCGGTTCGAGACTTAACCCATGCAGCAGTTCTTTGTAGAGAGTAGGGTCTTTTGACAGATCTTTGATGAATTCTTTAGCCTCCTTAGGCGAGAAGTAAAGGCCCTTTGTTACTTCATTGCATTCATGACCTTCACACGCAAACTCTTCAGGAGACCATCTGCTGTATGCTCCTTTAAAGTTCTTTTCAATAATTTCCTCATCTACAACAAATATACCAAGGTTTTCAGTACTTGGTGTTTCAACAACGCGTGCCTGATCTCCAGCAGCGTAAATAGGATGGACTACATCATCTTCAAGCAGGAAAGGATCAAATGAGCACCCTTCTTTTACTTCTATTTGTACGTCACTATAACCAGCAGCTTTGAAGCGCTTGTCATCTGATTCAATTTTTTCAAGTTGTTTTTCTATTTTCTTTGATAGTTTTTCAGTGGAAATACCATTTGACTTTTCGGAGGTCTTATTTTCTACGCAGATAGTAACGACGTCCCTATTGCTTGTCCCCAAAACGTCATTTGTAAAGAGACTATGGTGTTCATCACCATGTGCTATTACAGACATATTGCTTGTTATACTGAAGATACCACCCATTATTACCGTTGCTACAATCCCGAAATAAACTGCGCTTTTTTTAAATTTCAAAAAAATCCCTCCCTTAATCTCCAGTAATTTCGTTTTCAATGGATTCTAAATCATCTGCTGTTGGATTTGCATAGTTTGTAGAGCAGCCATATGCTTTGGAGTGCATAATACTTTGTCCGCAAGAGGAAGGATAAGGTGCATTAGGACCGCCGTCAATTAATCCAAGGATATGACCCGTTTCATGATTAATTGTATGGTCGCTGGTGTAGTCTTTGGTTCTTAGGTAAACCATACCGTAGTCGTAATGATAATGTCCATCGACAAATACACTACCTGCCCTAGCAACGCAAGAGTAAGAAGATGATCCACAGTTACTGGAAGTATCGTCTTTAATATAATATCTGATCTTTACGTCCTCTAATTCAGATGAAGAAAGTTCGGAACAATTTTTGTCTCCACTCCCCGCCTTAAGAAAGTAGATACGATCATTGCCAAGACCATCATAGTTTCTGGAATACAAGACTTCCTTAAATCGATCGTAAGCGTCGGCAATGTCAATACTGGATACAGCCTCTTGTATGCAAAAATATTCATCGACTGAGTTATAGTGAGTGCTTTCAATATGTCGCTTCGGATCATAAGGATGAGATGCAGAAGCTCCCCCTTGAAATAACATGACGAAGAGAAGACACATGGTGATCAGATAAAACTTTTTCTTAAGCATTTTACCCCTCCTAAATTTACATATTTTTAATGGGTATCCTTAATGCCTAATTCATTTACTCCCCCATTTCGTTTAATTAAAGGACTAGTTACAAGAAAATGTTAACATTTTTCAATTAAGGTTTGTATTGAGAAAAATGATCATATTTGTATATAATAATATGTAGGAAAAAGGGGAGTTTTATCAAATTTTAGAAGAGGAAAATTGATATGATTGGGGAAATAATTTCTTATTACCGAAGAAAAGGTAAAATCACACAGGAGACCCTTTCCAAAGGCATCTGTTCGATTTCTTATCTGAGTAAAATTGAAAATAATCAGATTGAAGCCACTGAAACAATTCTAGATCTTCTCTGTAGAAGATTAAATATTTCCTTAAATCATGTGATTGAGGAAAACACAATCATCGAAAACACGTTTAAGGAGTGGCACACTAACTTACTGTCTAGAGAGATGGAAAGAGCGGATGAAAAACGTAGCAAATTAAAGGGGGTAAATCCAGAGTATAAAAATCTCGAATACTACAAGAGGTTTTCATTATATAATTTTGCTCATTATCTCTTCGAGAAAAAATTAAATCTCGCAAAACAAGAACTGGATCAGCTTATTCAGTATTCTAATTTATTTTCCAGTGAGCAAAGTTATGAGTACCATCAGTTTGTTGGACTATATTATTACTATCTCAACGATTTTCAATTGTCTCTAGATTATCTAAAGAAATCAGAAAAAATCGGTGAACAATATAATATTATTCGCCCAGAATTGTACTATCATATTGCTCTTACTATGACTAGAATGTACCAAATATTCCATAGTATAAGTTATGCAAAGAAAGCCCTTGTGATTTTTGATCAAGACTCTAACTATCTAAGAAGCACTGATTGTAAGATTTTGTTGGGCATAAATAGTATTAGACTTAAAAATTTCCAAGATGCAGAGTCTTATCTTACCAGTGCATTAAAAGTGGCAAAGACTTATGGTAGTCAACACCTAGAAGCAATCATTTTACATAACATGGGCTACCTTCAATCGATACTCCAAAATCATGAGAAAGCTTTGTCTTTTTTTCATGAAAGTATTTCTTTACGTGTAACTGATGAGAATAAGACGAGGCTAGTTAATACTATTTACTTCCTTTCTAAAGAATATAACACCGTGGGAGATTTAAATTCCGCCTTACATTGGTGCCAAGAAGGATTAGGCATTTCTCAAAAACTTAACCTCTGCTTATATAAAATTAAATTTACTACTCTCTACTTTACAATATTATCTCAAAATGATTCAGAAGAATTCGGAAATTATTTGGAGAATGAAGCTATTCCCTATTTAATTGAAGTAAGCGACTATTATCATCTTAATAAATATGCTGAAATGCTATCTAAGATGTATGCAAGAAAATTTATTTATAAAAAAGCAAATTTCTTCATGGAATTAGCCTACGATTCACTAAAAAAAATGACAGGAGTTGTGATTGATTTATGAAAAGACTAGTCCTTAGCCTAACTTGTTTCTTACTTGTTAGCAGCCTCTTTCCCTCTATAGTGTTTGCAGAAGATTATCCTGATCCAAAACCAGACCCAATTCCTAATACTGTGAAGATAATCAACCAATAGCATTTCATAATAGAAGGTAAAGATGTATCAATGATTCCCCAAAGAAAAAACCGCATAGGTAGCACTCCTAGCGAGATTGGCGACCTCATACGGCCATTTTTCTTGATCCATCCTATGTCAAAAAAGGTAAGCTGCTTTATCGCTGTTATTACGATAAAGATGATCATAACCAGTTAGATGTTCTCTTGGATAATCTATAACACGGAATGCCAGGAGCAGATATCATACTCCTCCTCGATTAGCTTACAAGCGTCCATATTGTGAAGCGGAATTTTATCCCCCATTTCGTGAATTCGTTTAATCCTTTTCAGCAAATCGGTGGGATTCCATCGAGAGAGAAGATTGCCTTACTTCCTTTACGACCACCCAATGGATTTACACTGAAGATTCCAGAGTAAGCTAGCGATTCACCATTAGCATGGACAAGGCTGCGTCTATCATATTGAACGAGGGATAATCAGATTTGACGATCGACTGTGCGTGAAAATAATCCTTGTGAGTCGGATTAGCATGCTGCAACCGATAATACAGCACAATGCGTATACGCCAAAGTCCAGATCATCCAGAACCAGTTCCTTAATGACCCCGGAAATCCAATAACGCCAGCTCCACGTTTGCCCCACCTGAAGGATAGCCTCGTTCATTTAAATCGCATACTTTTATATAGTAGGTTTGTTACTTAGTGTTTCCTGATACGGAGCGATATTTTTGGATCAAGTCCATATTTGTGTGTAAATTTCCCTCGGTTAGAGAAATAAATTAGCCAATGCGCGTCACTTTAGACACCGCTTTTGTTGCCTGCGTTTCTCGCCATTCCAAATACTCTTCCATATCGAAATACTTCTTACCGCTTGCCCATTTTTCGTCTATCTCCATAAGCAAAGCTCCGATCAGGCGAATAACCGATTCACGGTTAGAAATATGCGAATGACACGTTCTCGTCGGCGAATTTCTTCGTTGAGTCGCTCCATGCCATTTGTTGTCCGAAGTCGTTTACGGTACTTTTCAGAGAGCAGAAGAACAGCTGTGGCATCATCAAAACCATTCTACAAAACGGAAATCGCCTTTGCAGCTTTGGCCTCGTATATTTCCACTGTTTGTTGCAACAATAACCGGGCCGTCTCAAGATCAGGGGCTTCCAAAATCGAACGAACACGGGGATACAATTCCTCCTGCAGCTGCTTGGGCGTGGCATCGAGGATATTTCGCATAAAATGAGTCTGACACCGTTGCCACGTCACCCCTTGAAAATGGGTACGAATAGCTCGTACGAGCCCACCATGTTGATCGGACACAATCAGTTCTACGCCTCGTAAGCCTCGCTCTTTCAGCCAGCTAAAAAACTCGCTCCAACTGGTCTCTGTTTCACTATCTCCATACATCAGTCCAAGGACTTCTCGGTAGCCTTCCTTTTCACCCCGTAGGCCAACATCACGCCACGAGAGCGTACACGCCCCTCTTCACGCACCTTTAAAACAAGGGCATCTACAATGAGAAATAGATAGAATCTCTCTCGTAGTTTTCGGTTGTTCCAAGCCGTTACAATCGGATCCAGGCGTTTACACAGATCGGAAACAGTAGACTTAGGGAACTCCGGTTCCGCACAGTTCCTCCGTGATTTGCGAAACTTGGTGATTGTTCCCACCCGCGTGATCAGTAGATGAGGATCTGTACCGTTTCGATATCCTTGACGTTCATCTGTACGTTCGTACGGTTCCGCAGACAGCTGTTCCGCAGCCTGGGCCTGCAATACCTGATTCAATACCGATTCCAACAGCTGGCCACCTCCGAATCCTGCGAATTTCCGAGAAAAGTTGCTGCAAAAGTTGTGAATCTACAGTAATCTGGTGTTGAGCCATAACAAAAACTCCTCTCTTAGAATGGTGTCCGCAAACTTCATTCTAACCAAGGGTTTTTGAAATGGCTCTCTTATTTTAAAGAGACTCCGTTTTTACACAATTATATGGGCTCAACTTTTTTCCAACCCGTTCAATCACATGAACTCATCCTACATATGAAGCTCGAACATACATTGATAAATTCCGAGTAATTAGGTATGATAAATTCGATTAGTAGTTTTTAAAATTGTGAAAATACATGAAAACTGAGCGCTTGGAATCCATCTCAACAAGCAAGATGGTGTGTGGACCCTCCCAAGAGCGAAAGACGGGCATGCAAGTACAGCCAGAAAGGGGGAACGATCATGAGCCAAACGCAGCCCTACAAAACCGTCATGTTGAACCCGCACGACCACGTCGCGGTTGCCCTTGAGCCCATTCCGGCAGGCTCTGTCGTGAGCGTCACCTGCCAGGGGCGGACGTTTTCCGTTACGCTGAACGACCCCATTGATTTTGGCCATAAGTTTGCGGTCGTTCCCATCGCCAAGGACAGCGACGTTCGCAAATACGGAGAAGTGATTGGCATTGCCACACGCGATATTTCGCCAGGCGAACATGTACATGTCCACAATATCGAAGGCAAAAGAGCCAGGGGGGATTTACGTGGCATCAAGTAATCCGGATCACTTTTGGGGGTATCGCCGTTCAGACGGACGGGTTGGCATACGCAATCACGTATTGATTCTTCCGACCATTACGTGTGCGACGCAGGCCGCAAAGCGCATTACCGATCTCGTCAGGGGAACGGTTACGTTCATCCATCAGCATGGGTGTGCACAGTTGGGTGCCGACTACGAGCAAACCTTTCGGACCTATGTGGGCATGGGGGCAAACCCCAATGTGTATGGCGTCGTCGTGTTGGGACTCGGATGCGAGACGCATCAGGCACGCAGCGTCGCCGAGGAGATTGCGAAGACCGGCAAACCTGTTGAAGTGGTGTCCATTCAGGATCACGGCGGCACCTTGATGGCGATCGCGCAAGGTGCGAAGATCGCTACGCAGATGGTGCAGGATGCGTCGGCGCAGCTTCGGGAACCCTGTCCGATGAGCGAATTGATCGTGGGGACAGAGTGCGGCGGATCGGATGCCTGCTCGGGGCTTTCCGCCAATCCCGCTGTTGGCTATGTCAGCGACCGGATCGTCGATTTGGGCGGAACGGCCATCATCGCCGAAACGACAGAGTTGATCGGGGCGGAGCACCTGCTCGCCGAACGGGCAGTGAATGATCAGGTAGCCAAGCGCGTATATGAAGTGATAAACGCAATGGAAAACCGGGCGATCAAAATGGGGGTGGATATTCGCAAGGGAAATCCGAGCCCCGGCAATATCAAAGGCGGTCTCAGCACCTTGGAAGAAAAGTCGCTCGGCGCTGCGAGCAAGGCTGGCAGCCGACCGCTGCAGGAGCTGGTCAATTACGCGGAGACTCCGACCCGCAAAGGTCTCGTGTGGATGGATACGCCCGGTCAGGACATTGAGCAGCTCACAGGCATGGTCGCCGGCGGAGCACAGATTGTCCTCTTTACGAGCGGTCGCGGAACTCCGACAGGGTCGCCGATTGCGCCGGTTATTAAAATTTCGACCAATACCCGCCTGTATGAAACCATGCGGGATAACGTGGACCTCAACGCGGGAACCATTATCGAAGGCCTGGAATCGATCGAACAGGTCGGCGAGCGCATTATGCAAGAGATCTATCAGGTCGCCTCAGGCAAGATGACCAAGGCGGAAATTCTCGGGCAGGACGACTTTGGCATTTGGCGTATCGGTTCAACCTTCTAAATGCCGGTTATCGCTGCAGAGACATGTTTCGTAGTTTACTCGCACATTTTCTGAACAGCACCAACAAATACGGTAGGGAAGTTGATGACCATGGCCATTTTGGAAGGCGGATTGGATTTTGACAGTCCGATCATGGTGAAAGTGCATCAGCATTTTGATTCGACCCGGATCGATCAGGCGGAAATCAGACAAATTCTCCGGGATCGCATCTGCGATCCGGCCATCAAACGCATGATCAAACCGGATATGAACATCGCACTGGCAGTAGGCAGCAGAGGGATCCGCCACCTGGATTTCATCGTGCGCACTGTCGTCGACATTCTGCGTGAAATGGGAGCGAAACCGTTTATCGTTCCCTCCATGGGCAGTCACGGCGGCGCGACACCGGAGGGGCAGAAAGGTGTCCTCCGTCATTACGGGATTACGGAGGAGACCATGGGCATTCCCATTGAAGCCTCCATGGAAACGCTGGAATTGGGGGTTGTCGATGACGTTCCTGTTTATATAAGCAGGCCGGCCTATGAGAGCGATCTGATCATCCCCATCTGTCGGGTGAAGCCGCATACCGATTTTAAGGGACGTGTCGAAAGCGGCATTTATAAAATGCTGGCGATTGGTCTGGGTAAGCATAAAGGGGCAGCCACGATCCATAAGGCGGGCTTTCCGGCGTTTGCCACGCTCATTCCGAAAATCGGGCAGTTTATCGCAGACCATGCCCCTGTGGGCTTCGCGGTATCCATCATTGAAAACAGCTACGATGAAGTGGAAAGTGTTCACATTGTCCCCAAGGAACGGATTGCCACCGAAGAGCCCAAACTTCTCATGCGCGCCAAACAACTGCTGGCAAAGATCAATATCGACCCGATCGACCTGTTGATCGTGGATCAGATCGGAAAAGACATCAGCGGAGAAGGGATGGATCCCAATGTCACCGGACGCTCACCGGCGGGTGTGGCGTTTGAGGACGTCCCGCAGATCAAACGGATTGCGGTTCTTGATTTGACCAAGGAGACGCATGGCAACGCATCGGGCATTGGCATGGCGGATGTAACGACCAGGCGATGCTTTGAAAAAATCGATTTGCAGGTGACCTACGCCAACGTCATTACAGCCGGGGTGTTTGACAGCTGCAAAATCCCCATGATTCTCGAGAATGACAAGGAACTGCTGGCGGTAGGGTTAAAGGCAGCGACGTTAACCCCACCGGACCAGGCGCGTGTGGTGCGTATTCAGGACACGCTTCATCTCTCAGAATTTTGGGTCTCGGCAAACATAGCCGAATCGTTGAAGCATGATCCCCGTTTCACGATCACCAACGAACGGCGCCCGTTTACCTTTGATGAAAACGGGAATCTCACCTGGTAATCATTCATTTCCATAGAAATCATGAAGGAGAGTGGATCGAACATGGACCATTTTAAACGACCGGGAGCCCCTGTCTTTACATCGGTGGAAGAAGAACGCCGCTATCGGAAAGAGCGGCTTGCGGGAGCGTTTCGCGTATTTGCCCAGATGGGCTATGACTATGGCGTATCCGGGCACATTACCGCCCGTGACCCGGAATATCCGGATCATTTCTGGGTAAACCCCATGGGACTGCACTTCAACTCGATAAAAGTGTCGGATTTGCTCCTCGTGAATCACAAAGGGGAGATCATCGAAGGGAAAGGCGTTCTGAACCAGGCGGCGTTTGCCATTCATTCGGCCGTTCATGCCGCCAGACCGGATGTCGTTGCCGCTGCTCACGCCCACACGATTTACGGCGAAGCGTGGTCGACACTAGGGCGACTGCTCGATCCGATTACGCAAGATTCCTGCTATTTTTACAACGATCACGCCATCTTTAACAGCTATACCGGAGAAGTGCTGGAAAAAAGCGATGGAGAAAAAATTGCGAAAGCCCTGGGCAACAAGAAAGCGATTATCCTGCAAAATCACGGCCTGCTGACCGTCGGGAAAACGGTGGATTCCGCCGCGTGGTGGTTTATCACGATGGATCGTTCGTGCAAGGTTCAATTGTTGGCCGAGGCGGCAGGCAAACCCGTTCTCATTCCCAGCCACATCGCACAGCTTACGCGAAATCAAATCGGCAGTGAAGATATCGGCTGGTTCAGCTTTCAACCGTACTGGAACAGCATCGTGAAAGAACAACCGGATTTGCTGGAATAACCTGTTCGTGAAACGAAGCAGAGAAGAAACAGCAAGGCATCGGATCGGAGAGGAGAGGGAGACATGAAGAAAAAGGTGTCGGGGATTATCCTGGCTGCCGTTCTGCTGGCCTCGCTTGTGGGCTGCGGCGGAAAGCAGGAAGCATCGCAGGGACAAGAGACGACCATCAAGGTGGGCGTAACCGCAGGGCCGCATGAAGAAATCATTAACAAAGTAAAAGAGTTGGCCGCCAAACAGGGAATTCATGTGGAGACGGTTGTCTTTAATGACTATATCACGCCAAACCGGGCGCTTACGTCGGGACAGCTCGACGTCAACAGCTATCAGACGATTCCGTTTATGGACCAATACAACAAGGATCATAACACGAAGATTGTCCCGATTGGAAAAACGGTCACCTTCCTGATGGGCATTTACTCGAAAAAATACAAAAAGCTCGAAGATCTTCCCGAAGGAGCCACGCTCGGTCTGCAAAACGACCCGGTGAACATGTCGCGCGCCCTTCATGTGTACGAGCAGGCCGGTCTGATCAAATTAAAACCGGGCGTGGATGTGGACAAGGCGACGCCGGCGGATATAGCGGAAAATCCCAAAAACTTCCAGTTCAAGCTGCTGGATGCGGCGCTGCTGGCGCGTACACTGAACAGCCTTGACGCGTCGACCGTTAACTCCAATTTCGCCTTGAAGGAAGGGTACAAACCGAAACGGGATGCCATCTTCATGGAGAATTCGTCCCGATACGTCAACTATATTGCGACGAATGAGAAGGACAAGGACAATCCGCTCTATCACAAGCTGGTGGAATTGTACCGTTCCGACGAAGTGAAGAAGTTCATCGAGGAAACCTATGACGGCGTGATTATCACTTCCTGGTAACACGCAGGGTGTGACAGAGCTGTACCCAGAAACAGGCGTAATGAGACCCCTTCCAACCGTACGTTGCCTTCCATACGGTTGGAAGGGGTGCACGTAATCCTATTAGTTAAACAGGGCCACTACTTTCCCCAGAAGAATCCCGACAATCCCGAAGTCCGCATCACCAAACGTGGTGCCTTCAAACCCGAGAGAGCCCAGCACCGGCAGCAGCATCGCCGGCAAAAAGCTGATTAAGAGGCCGTTGACGAATGCCCCGGCAATGGCGCCGCGGCGTCCGCCTGTCGCATTTCCAAACACGCCGGCTGCAGCCCCTGTAAAGAAGTGCGGGACAAGACCTGGGACAATGACTTTCAATCCGAAAAGGGGCAGAAGGAACATGGAGACAAGCCCCGCTGCAAAGCTTGCGAAAAATCCGATGACAACCGCATTGGATGCGAACGGAAAGACCGTCGGGCAATCCAGTGCCGGGATGGCATTTGGCACCACTTTATCCGCGATCCCTTTAAATGCAGGCACAATTTCCGCGAGCAAAATCCGTACCCCTGCCAAGACAATGTACACACCTGCTGCAAACGTAATCGCTTGCAATACCGCATACACCAGATAATTTTGGCCTGCGCTTAATTTCTCTTCTACAAAGCTTGGTCCCGCCACCAGGGCAACGATGACAAACAGGATCGTCATGGTTAACGAGACGGAAACCGACGTATCCCGTAAAAAACCGAGCGATTTTGGCACTTTGATATCTTCTGTCGATTTTTCCGGGTTCCCCACGACTTTTCCGATATAGCCTGCTACCAGGTAACCGATGGAGCCAAAGTGCCCCATCGCAATGTCATTGGTGCCCGTGACTTTTCTTATAAAAGGCTGCAGCATGGCAGGAGACAGGACCATCAAGGCTCCAAGAATCAGCGATCCAATGACAACCATCGGGAAGCCTTTGACACCGCCAGTGGATAAAATGACGGCAATCAGGCACGCCATAAACATGGTATGATGACCGGTTAAGAAAATGTATTTAAAGGGAGTAAATCTGGCCAGCAAGATGTTGACGATCATCCCAAACAGCATGATCAACGCCGTTTCCGCGCCAAATGTTTGCTGCGCGAGCGCTACAATGGCTTCATTGTTTGGAATGACCCCTTGGATTTGAAATGCTTTGTCGAACATGCTCCCGAAAGATCCCAATGCGCCGACCAAGATCCCTGCACCTGCTCCCAGGATCAGAAAGCCCATGATGGTTTTCAAGGTTCCCGATACGACGTCTGCCACGCCTTTTCTTTGCAGCAGCAAACCGACCAGGGCAAACAATCCTACCAATATTGACGGTGTGCCCAGGATGTCTTTCATGATTACGTTGAGCATCGGTCATCATTCCTTCGTGAAATATTGTTGTAATGCTTCCTTGATCTCTGTCTGGTTTAAAATGTTTTGCAAGCCAATCACGTAGCGTTTGCCATCTTCCAATTGACCGACAATATCTTTTGAGCCCAGATACACATCAGCCTGCTCGGTTTTGCTGGTGGCCAGATCGGTATGGGATACATCCGCCTGAATACCCATTTCCCCCAGGATTTTCTTTACGTTCATCTCCACGATAAAGCTACTGCCCAATCCATTTCCGCATACAACCAAAATCTTTTTCATGCTTCATTCCCCCTGTTATTGGAATACATTGAGATATAGTGAAGAATGGTTTCCTTGTCATGGGCGCCAATGATCCTGTCGATATTGTCTTCTTCCGACAGCATCATCGACAGTTGGGCCAATGCTTGTAGATGGGTTTCATTATCGACAGCGGCCAGTACGATGATGAGCTGTGCTTCACGCACCTGCGTTTCCGAAAATGAAACCGGCTGTTTCAACCGAAGCAAACTCATTCCGATTCGATTTACCCCTTGCTCCGGTCTCGCATGCGGCAGCGCCACCTTGGGCGCGATCACGATATAGGGACCATTTTCTTCTACATTGGCAATCATCGCTTGCACATACGCCTCTGTGATGGACTGACTTTTCAGGAGCGGCTCGGCTGCCAGACGAATCGCTTCCTTCCAATCGCTCACGGAGTCCTTTAGCTGAATACATTCTTCTTGCAACAACTCGTCGAGCATCGGCTTTCTCTCCCTCATGATCTGTTTCTGCTGGTGCAGTACTTGCCTGATTTCCTCTGCCAACTGTTCTTCGTTTTCCACGACCGCATATTTTTTCACAATATCGACGATCGTTTGCGCCGTTATATGGGAGGGCGCACTATGGGAAACCGCTTCCATTTCATTGAGTAACTGAACCTTGTCTCGATCTGTTAAAATCGGGTTCACCAAAATGATCCGATGACGCGGGTTCGCGATTTTTGTTGTGGACACAACCAAATCCACGTCTTCTTGAAAGTGCTCATATTGCCTAAGGGTGATCGGCCCAAGCAGATCGATGTTGGAGAATAAACCATCCAGTTGCTGAACCAGTATGCGCGACGTGCCAACCCCGTTTGCGCATACCAGCAATACCCGCCTCAGGGTGGTTGCGGTGATTCCTTGCCGGCGCATCCATCCCCCAAAATGAACCGTTATATAGGCAATCTCGTCATCGCTAATCGATTTGCCGACCAACTGCTCCAAGGGGGAAATGCTTTTTTTCGTGAGTTCATAGATATCACGGTATTGGCGTTGAATCACCTCTTTCAACGGGTTGGTCACGTCCATGTCGTAAAGGAACCGATAATAGGCTGGCTGCAGATGAATATACAAATTGCGTTCCAACTGAACGCGCTGATCAAATACAACACAGGCTCGCATTTCAAACAGATCAACCATATCCGCAATCGCCTGTTTTAAAGCGGGAATTTCATTCGTTTCCGCTGATTGCCCGAATTCATTCACTTTTGCACTTAACAACAATGTGGCCAGATAACATTTTTCATCCTGCGGGAGCTGTAGCGGCAAGACACGTTCCAGTGTTTGGATGACTTGATAATGCCTGGTCTCCACAATGCGCTTGATCTGTCTTTGCGGAAAAGCAATCGCATTCCCGCCCATTATCCGCTTTACATAATACGTAAAGAGATAGCTTAATGACTTCGTCGTATCCTCGGCAAATTGAACCTGCAAATGCTTTTCGCAATCGTTCAACCATTGCAGGATGATGTCGGGAATCGGGACGTCTGTATCATCCTCATGGAGATCTTGCAAAAGCAGCTCCTGACCATCATGCAGCAGGGAATGGACATAATGACTCAACACATTGCGGATCGTCAATTCATCGCCGGTAATTTCATACCCGTTCGCATAGGAGTACGAGAGGCTCAAGCCGTGCTTTTCCACTTCCTCTTTGACCTTCTTGAGATCGTTTAGAATCGTATTGCGGCTGACGCCTGTTTTCTCCATGCACTCGTGAGTGGTAATGCGTTTGTTCGCCAGAAGTACATACAGCAGCAAATAAACTTGCCTTTCTCCTGAACGCAGGGCATAGCCATTCGGCTTCTTTTCCCCGATGATCCGGGCCGCTGCCTGTCTGCTGCTCTCGTCCAGATAATAGCCTTTCGCATAGATGTACTGGACTTGCGGCAGACCTGCTTCTTTGAGCCAATCATTGATTTTATGGATATCGTAGTACAACGTTCTTCGTGAAATCGAGAAATGCTCCATCAGTTCTTTGACGGACAGGTAATGATGAGACTGCACAAGAAGCTGCAACATTTGCATTGTTCTTTTGTCTAACATGGCGGCCACCTTTTAGCACAAAATCATGCACAAATTGCTGCACAGGAGATTGACTGGCATCGTCTCTATGGCTTTACTTTACATCAATTCTGCCTGCACAGTTAGACCGAATTTACCCCATGAGATTGTGCAAAAATTGTACTCAAAACAAAAAAGCCCGCCTGTCGCTGCGGACGACAAAAAAAGAACCTTTAATCCGCGCGAAATTTAGCAGATTAAAAGTTCGAAGATAGGCAATGGCTTGTCTGTTGCGTCTACTTTCAGCTGTAGACCAGTTCTTTTTCGACCAGACCCAGCGTCTGCTCGGTCGACTTTTGAATTTCTTGCAGCAGTTGCGGGTTATCTGCAAGCGACACCCCATAAGACGGAATCATTTCGGTTATTTTCCGTCTCCACTCATTCATTTGCTGCGGGAAGCATTTTTCCAATACCTCCAGCATCACATGAACAACCGTAGAAGCACCCGGAGAAGCCCCGAGCAGCGCAGCTACCGAGCCGTCAGCAGCCGTAACCACTTCCGTACCGAATTGAAGGGTGCCTTTGCCGCCTTCCTTGGTGTCCTTGATCACCTGCACACGTTGACCCGCTACCACGATATCCCAATCTGCGCTGTTGGCAGTCGGAATAAACTCGCGCAGTTCTTCCATGCGCTGTTCATTCGACAACAGAACCTGCTGGATCAGATACTTGGTCAGTGCCATTTCTTTTACGCCTGCTGCCAGCATCGTCAGGACGTTGTCCGGTTTTACGGATCGGATCAGATCAAAATAAGAACCCGTTTTCAAAAACTTGGGTGAGAAGCCGGCAAACGGTCCAAACAGCAGCGTTTTTTGATTCTCAATATATCTGGTATCCAGATGCGGAACAGACATCGGTGGAGCGCCAACCTTGGCTTTGCCGTATACTTTTGCATGGTGCTTTGCGATCACGTCCGGATTTTTACATACCATGAACAGTCCGCTTACCGGGAAACCGCCAATGTGTTTTGCCTCCGGAATCCCCGTTTTTTGCAGCAGCGGCAGGCTTCCGCCCCCTGCCCCGATAAACACGAATTTTGCCGTATGGGTTTCGATCTGACCGCTGTCGAGATCGTGCACCTTCACACTCCACGAACCGTCGCTCGCACGTGTAATATCCTTTACGTGATGCTTGTAGTGAATCTCGACGTGCTGCTTCTGCAAGTGCTCAAACAGCATGCGCGTCAACGCACCAAAGTTGACATCCGTTCCTGAGTCAATTTTCGTGGCCGCGATCGGTTCATTCACGGTACGGCCTTCCATGATCAGCGGGAACCATTCCTGCAATGTAGCCGGGTCATCGGAAAACTCCATTCCTTCAAACAGCGGGATGTTCGACAGCGCTTCAAAACGTTTTTTCAAGAACGCGACATTTTTTTCCCCTTGTACGAAACTCATATGGGGAATGGGCATGATAAAATCTTTCGGATTCCGAATCAGATTACGTTTGACGAGATAAGACCAAAACTGTTTGGAAAGATGAAATTGTTCGTTGATTTTAATCGCTTTGGTAATATCGACAGACCCGTCCGATTTTTCCGGTGTATAGTTAAGCTCACAAAGAGCAGCATGGCCCGTCCCTGCATTATTCCATTCATTCGAGCTCTCATTACCTGCGACCGGGAGTTTCTCAAACACTTTGATCTCCCAATCCGGTGCTAACTCTTTCAGCAATGTTCCCAAAGTCGCGCTCATGATTCCGGCACCAATCAAGATAACGTCTGTTTTCTTCTGGATATTGCTCATGATACCCCTTCCTTTTAAAAGAGTAGGCGCTCCTGCATAGACATTACAAAAGGAAGGCCCCCCACCTCGGAACACACCGTCAAAATTCGACCATCATACTCTATTATGATACCTATGGTTGCAAATATCTACTATAAACTGATGGGGATTCTCCATTTGGGGGCTGGTAATGATGGGTAGTTGCTTGCGAGAGGCTGAAAACACCCAAAAAAACTAGCCTTACCCCGGCTTCTGACAAGGGGTAAGGCGAGTATGTTTGTTTGCGAATGTTGTTTTGCCTGCCAACTACTTTTGAGCATCAAGAATAAACAGTGATGCATCCTGACCCATGAATATGTTGCTTCCGGTGTTTTTTGAATGCAATCATCCCCCATTTAAGCTGGACAAGTACAGAACCATTTGTCATCCAGTTATACCTTTAGATTGTGTTCTCTAAGGTCGTGTTCCTTTCCTCACTGCTTTTGATCTCATACGCACGAACGTTGGAACGTGCAAGACAAATGGACACGATTAGCAAGATAAAGGCAGTGCACATGAACGCGATCCTCGTCCCGTATGCATCGGCCAACCCGCCAAGCAGCAAGGCCGATAACGGGAAAGATACCGTTAAAATCATGCGAAATGCAGCATTAATCCGTCCCATAAATTCATTTGGTATTTCCAACTGACGGATCGTAAAAGTATAGACGACGCGAATCGTTGCAGCCATGGTAATAATGCCGTAGCCGATCAAAGGCATGAACCATCCTGTCGGGATTACCATGATGCAGCCGCCGATAAACATTGCATTCGAGACGTGGATAATCGCTCGGCCGATCGGCATGCGTTTTAATAACAGCGGCGCGCAAACAGACCCGATTGTCGTCATAATGCCAATAACCGAATACATCGTTCCCACCAACAAAGCGTTATGCAGTTCGTTTGCCAAATAAAATCTCATCACCGTGTGCAGTGCTCCGACAGCCAAATTGCTGAGCCCTCCAATGAAGGCCAACACCCAAAGAATCTCCGAGCGGAATAAAAACGTGATCCCTTCCTTTATGTCAAGGAAAACGGTTTGCCATGTCATGCGTGTCCTGGCTTTTTCGTTCTGCAACGTGATGGGCAGGATGGTCACGACAATCAATGTGAATAAATACGAGAGACCATCAATATACAGCGACTCGACCGTTCCGACCAATCCCACGAGCGCGCCTGCGATAACCGGTCCCAACATGGTCGTGATATTGTCCATTGACCGATACAAGGAGTTTGCAGCGGTAAGTTGTTCTCTTGCTACCAATTGCGGAATGACTGAAAAGTCTGACACCAGATCAAACATAATCATGAAGATCGACAGACAAAACCCAATTACAAAGAGCCAAATAACATTCAGCAATCCCACCTTATACAACAAGGGAATCAAACAGACCAAAATCATCCTGGCAAAATCGGACCAGATTAATACTTTTCGACGATCCCATCGATCAACGAAAACCCCCAAGAATGGACCGACCAGGACAAAAGGCAGCATTTCAACTGCCCACATCGTACTCATCCAACCTACGGAACCGGTCATTTCAAACAACAGCCAGGGCAACGCAAACAGGTAGATTTGACTTCCGATCTTGGAAAAAAATGAGGCGATAAAATATATCGCAAACCATTTATTTTTAAATAGATGCCCTTGTTTAACTGCACTCATGAAAGGAGTCTCCTTACTAATTGGCGGATATTATTCCTATTTTTTCCTTATACATTTATACTACCCAAATCCCTATGACATTGGAAAGAGGTGCCCCCCCTGCGAGACACCTCTTTCCTGACGGTCTCGGCTTTCGAAACCCTCCCGGATTTGAGCCCAACCGCCTTATGACGTTTGCTGTTTTTGGTATTTTCCGTCAGCTTTCCGAAGCCCTTCATCCCACGATTCAGCGGGAAGCGATTCTATCAGTTCAATCAGGTTTCCATCCGGGTCCCGCAGGTGTGCGGTGCGAATCCCCCAGCCTGGACGGTCCTGAACGTCTGTAATCATGGAGATGCCTTCCGCTTTTAAGCGGGCTGCGGTTGCGTCAAGATCGTTCACCCTCACAATCAACGCAAATTGATCCTGGGCATCCGAAGCGGCCGGGAGATGGTCTGTACCTACAGCCTCAGCCATTTCGCTGCGAGAGAAGATCGCGAATTGGCTTTCCGCCGTGCCAAAACTGGCATATCCCCCGCCCAATTCGCCCCACAGGACCGGGAAACCCAGCTTTTCGTGATAAAAGGTAAAGCACTCATCAAAACGGGTTACCAGCAATCGTACGTTATCCAGTTTCATTGGCAAACTCAGCCTCCTCACTCGTTTCAATACGATGATAGGCCGGAAATGACCTGTCCGTATTGAACAAATCGGACATGCTCGCTCGCCTGATGTAATGTCCGGGAGACATGCCCGCGAGTGCGCGGAAATCCCGGACAAAGTGCGCCTGATCGGCATACCCGCATTGATACGCCAAGTCAGCCCCCTGGATCTGGCCTGTGCTTTTGGCGATCAAATCAACGGCTCGTTGAAACCGTACGACGCGACAAAACTGTTTGGGGCTGCAGCCTGTCCACATTTCAAACCGCCGCAACAATTGCCGGGGGCTCACCGCTTCGCGGGCGGCCAGTTCATGAATCCGAACATTCCCGGAATGGCGGTACATCTCATGCAACACGTTGGCGACCAGCGGATCGAACGGTTCGTCAGGGGAAACCGAAAGCCGCTGCTGCAAAGCCGCGTCCAACACCCGAATCCGTGTCGGCAGGTCCTCCGCGTCCGCCAGCCGATCCAACAGACGCAGCGCACCGTCTCCGAACAGTTCGGTCAGGGACGGGGAGCTCCCGCCGCGATACAGGGACAGCGGCGAGCGAAGAAATGGCACGGCTCCTCCCGGACGAAAGCGGACCCCAAACCATGCGGTGTCAGGACCCGGATAGATGGTGAAGGCGGACTCCATCACCCCGGACAGATGTCCGGAAACCGTACGATGACGGGATACGGTAAACACGAAGTCAAAACATCCGTCAGGGATGACGAGAATGTCGTCGAATTCACCTGTGTCATCTTCAGCACGTGTTGTCACACTCCAGTAGCAGGCAATATGCGGCCGTAAAGACGGACTCGGCGAATACTCCCGGTACTGGACGGAACTCCGGCCGGATACCGGCAGTCCTTGCGATGGAGTAAACCATTTCACCAGGTGTTCATGCATTTTCTCTCCATCCTCCTCACGTCCCACTCTTCTTCATTCTATCCAAAATTTTTTGACAAATGAAAGCAGAAAAAAGAGCCGCCCCTTAGAAGGCGCCTCCTTTGTGGAAGTCCTCGTTCATTTGGCAATCTCGTCGCGGTGATAGGGGTTGCTCCGCTTATGTTGACGTCAGGGAGTTGGTAACAACTGCAGCTGTTTCTTCAGCTGATCGACGCGCTTTTGGTCTTCCTCCAGCACCGTATCCACAATTCGCTTGCTTTCCTCATCCAGGTCACCGGCTACCATTCTGTGCGAGAAGTGAATGCCGTATTTGTTCTCACCGAGCAGCGCGTCATGCAGAATGTCCCTTGAATTCTGCGGTGGCTCCCGAAATGTTTGCATCCATTCCCTCAACTCGCCCATAACGCCCACACCATCTACTGCCTGACCGCCCAAATCCTGAATGCGTTTGGCAATTTTCTGCGCGCCCAGTTTGGCATGTTGCTGGAACTCTTGCAGCAGCTCCCTTACTTTCGGCTCCTTGGCATGTGAAATCAGGTACTCGTATTGATGGATGCCCATATACCTTCCTCGCAAAAACCTGTTCAATTCCCGGATGACGCGTTGTCGCTGTTTCTCGTCCATACGTTATCCCCCTTTTTGGGAATAGTATGTCCAACAGCTGCTCAACTGCCTCCTCGAAAAGAAACAAAAAAGAAGAGGCATCCAATCGCGGTGCCTCTTTTCAGGCTGATATGCAGTGCCTGCGTACCATCGTAGTTTTATTGACTTGATGCGGAAACCTTTTTGCGCAAGGGTGCCAAGATAAGCGAAACGAGGATGACGAGCACACTTAACACTGCCGCAGACCCGTACAGCCCACCGTAACCGATTTCTGCAGCCCTTTTTGTCACTTCCGACACACTGGCCAGGATCACTTCCTTTAATGCTGGATCTTGGATGGAGCGAATGATTTCATTCAATTGATTGGCGTCGAATGAATCCGCTTCGGAAGCCATCCGCTGTCCAATTTGCGCCAACTCGCCAAGTGCCTGCTGTGACAAGTTGGCCTTGGCGATGTTGTCTTGCAGGATATCGGGAAAATCCGTCTTGAACAGTTCCCCCATATTGTTGTAGCCGCGGGCAATAAAGCCTGCGTAAACGGTTGGCGCTATGGTCATGCCAACCTGGCGAAGCAGTGATAAGGACGCAAGGGCCGAACCTTTATTGGATCGTAACCCTTCTGTCGCCAGAATGTTTAACGGTGCGCCTAAGATGACACCGATTCCGATACCGGCAACCATGCTGGATATGACAAACTGCCATTTCGTTTCAATCCAGAAAGGAAACAAGGCAAACCCGACCGATGCGAGGAGTCCAGAGATGATCACCGTAAATACAGGACCTCGTTTCGATACGAGTGCACCCCCCAATCCGGCACCTACACCTGATGCCAGCGCCAGGGGCGTCATCCAGTAACCCGATTTTTCCGCCGGAATGCCCAGTACATTTTCTGTGAAACCAGGGATGAAAATCATCGCTGCCAAAATCCCGCCAGATAATGCACCAATGACAAGGACCAGCAAGAAACGAGGCTGTCTGATCAAATACAAGGGTAAGATCGGATCGCCATTTTGCTTGCGCGCGAATGTGGCCTCATACATGAACAAAACGACAAACAATCCGATTCCGGCACCGAGAAAACCGAACACTTCCGGTTGGGCAAGGCTTGTCCAGAAATCGATTTCGATGTTTGTCAAGCCATACATAAGCGACAAGATGGCAAACGATAAAATGACGGTTCCCACCAGATCCAAACGACCAGGACTGGGATCAGACGATTCCACCAGCCGCATGATTGCCAAAATGAACAATCCAATGGCAATCGGCACGTTAATGAGAAATAAAATATGCCAATTCCCTGTTACGTCAAGCAAGAATGAACCGATGTTCGGTCCCAATATAGCGGCCACCCCGTTCATCGCGCCTAACAGTCCCAAATATTTGGCCTGCTTCGCCGGCTCAACCGTGCTTAAAATATGCGAGTTGCCGATAATGAAGATGCCGCCGCCGCCAAGAGCTTGAATGAAGCGTGCAGCCAAATAAAAGCTAAACGAGGGGCTAAGCGCTACCAACAACGAACCAATGCCGAACAAGGCGATTTCGATAATAAATAGTTTTTTTCTGCCATACCTGTCGGAAAGTTTGCCCACAATCGGCAAGCTGATCGCTAAACCCAGCGTGTAAATGGTAATCCCCCAGGCGCCCCAGTTATCGCTCACATCGAAATGACGATTAATGGTGGTAAGCGCTGAACTGATAATCCCGTTATCAAGCTGTGCCATAAATACGCCGATTGAAAATAAAATCAGCGCCCAATATTGGGAGGATTGTTTTGCCAACAGGATCACCTACTAATGATTTCATGTTGTTTTGATTTTGGTGACAGACTACATTCAGCTTGTCCGGAAAGGCTGATATTTATTCTATTTCTTTCCATCCATATCACATTACCGTGAAACGATAAAAACAATGGCTGCCACAGGTTGCTTGCGGCTAAACCTGTCGCAGCCCTCAAATCCCTTGCCCTCTAACCCCTTGGCGAGAAGGGAAACATTCATCAATTTGAAGCTATCCGAATGAACGGCGTTCAGGCTTAAAAGCGTAAGTCTTGCCTTTCCATACCGTGAACAAGGTGATCAGGCTAAGCAGTGCAACGGCCCAAGGAATTGATCCCGCTCCTGTGTGATCCAGCAGGAGACCGCCAATGACGCCACCTCCGGCCACTGCAAGGTTAAAGATGGTCACCAGCATGGATTGCGCCACATCAGCTCCCTCCCCTGCTGCATCCGCTATGGCCGTCTGCAGTAACGTCGGTGCGCCCCCGAAAGTCAAGCCCCAAATAGATACGCCTAGATAGGTTATCGCATGTGCTTCGCCAGCAATCCCCATTATGGTTGATACCAATGCGAACCCAGCAAGGCTAATAAGTGTCAGGAAACGAAGCCGTACGTCTATAAGCAGGCCGATAATCCAAATCCCGATTATAGATGAGCAGCCAAAGATTAGCAGGATGAGGTCCAAACGATCCACGAGCCCGACGTGAGCCATAAATGGCGCAATGTAGGTATAGAGGATGTTGTGAGCCAAAATCCATACAAAAACGACAAACAATACCGAGCGGATCCCAGGAAGCATGAAAACTTTGCGAATGGGCTGCCGTTGTTGGTACGCTTGCCCTGGATAATCGGGCACTGCAGCAAGTATCCATACGAACAGGGCAAGCGTAAGCATTGAAATCATTCCAAAGATAACCCGCCAATCGAGTAACGTTCCAAGCCAGGTACCAAGCGGCACGCCTAGAGATAAGGCGATAGGCTGACCGACTCCCACAATCGCCAATGCACGCCCCTGTAGATGATACGGCACCATTCTTCGCGCGTAACCGGCAAGCAGTCCCCAGGTCAACGCTGCGGCCATGCCCGTAACGAATCGAGCTCCTAATGTCACGAAATAGTCAGTGGCCAATGCAGTTACAGCGTTGAAAAGAAACAAGCCTCCGACTGCCAGTAACAATGCATGTTTTCTGCGCCAGCTGCGTGTCGCGGCTATAATCGGAATTGCCGCCACCACCGAGCCAAAAGCATAGAGCGACACGAGTTGACCCGACAACGCCTCTGAGATGCCAAAGTCCCTGCCGATTTGCGGCAGCAACCCCGCCGGCATCGTTTCGGTCAATATGGCGATAAAACCGGCCATTGTAAACGCCAGAAGTCGCAAAACGGGAAGCTGATCTGCAGCAGGTGCATCCTGAAAGTCAATGCCAGTACATTCATTATTTTTGACATTGTTCATAGCTCTACTCACACCAATCCGGATGCAGCCATATCCTTCTCTGAATGGCCCGCTTCGAACGCGCGTCGGAATCTCTCTAGCCAGGCAGCGGCAACATCCGCAGTGATGCCAGCCTGCTCAACAGCTTCCATAACCAGTTGGGCGTCTTTGAGCGCATTCGCAATCGAAAAACTGACAGGGTAATCATCTGCAAGTATTAAAGCAGCTTTAGACTGAAAAAATGCGCTGTCCATAGGTCCGCCTTTCACGACATCCACTACCAACGCCGGATCGACGCCAAGCCCCTTGGCTATTGCCAAGCTTTCAGCGACACCATGCGTCAACGCAAACGCCCAGCTGTTCAATGCCAGCTTGAGACGGCTGGCCGCTCCAATCCGCTCTGACACCCACACTGTCCGTTTGCCGATCGCGTCAAACACCGGCTGTACGGTATCCCGATCTTCAGTTGGTCCGGATGCCATGATGACAAGTTGTCCCTGTTCCGCTGGTTGACGGGTGCCCTGAATGGGGGCGTCAAACAACCTGAGCCCGCGCTGCTCGGCGAAGACCGCCAATTCATCGATCGCTTTGATGCCGACCGTACTCATCTGAATCCAGATAGCTCCTTTGGACAAACCGGAAGCAGCGCTTTCCATCACATCCAGCACGGACGCTCCATCCTTAAGCAGCGTAATGATAATATCCGCATCCTGCACAGCTTCCCGTGGCGATTCAAATACATCCACACCGGCTGATGCAAGCGCCTCTGCCTTGCCACGTGTCCGATTCCATACACGCACGGAAAAACCATGCTTCTGTAAATTACGAGCCACTGGTGCACCAATGATGCCGGTGCCAAGTACGGTGATCGTTTTTCGATGTAATTTCATTTTATAAACCTCCTTTTGGGAAAAAGGGCTCCGCATGTCGAACATGCTTCACGCCATTATGTTTTGGAACGATCATTACAAAACGTTGCAAAAAAATTCCTGCAAGGTAATGCAGGTTTTTCCAGTTGGATGCAGAGATGCTCTGCTCAATCCGCCTTTAAAGCGCCTGAATTGCAACATCCACCACATCAAGCAACAGTTGACGCCGGTTATGCCCAATATATCCTTTGCTTAATACGCGCAACCCTTGAATCGTATTCAGTATGAAGCGAGACAGTGCGCGAGCATTCTTGTCTGAAGCAATTTCACCGTTTTCTTGGGCACGAGAAAATGCCTCGTATAATGCGGATTCCAATTCTTTAAAGTTTTGCGCCACAATAGCAGCGATTTCGGAATCATGACTTGCAAGCTCTAGTGCTGCGTTGGCAGTCATGCATCCGAGTCCTTTTTCTTTGCCAAGCTCTTCCTCGACGACATCCATCAATAGCAGCCTAACGCGCTCTTTAACTGAACCGGGTCCGGACAGCACCGCAATTTGCGATGCCTTCAACTCCTGATATCGGCGAAGCGTATGCTTATAAAGTTCGTGTTTGCTGCCAAAGGCATTATAAATACTGCTTCGTCCCAGTTCAGTGCCTTCCACCAAATCTTGAATCGAGGTCGCAGTATAGCCTCGTTGCCAAAAAACTTGCATGGCTGCATCCACTACATCATCTGGATCAAACTCTTTTGGGCGCAAATGCTCACCTCCTGTTCTATTTTGAAACGTTCATTCCAAAACAAACATAAATCTTTATCGTCTTTCTGTCAAGATTGTGCAGGATCTCCTGTGTGGTCTCACTTTGAAGCTCGGCTATCCAGTGGTGGATTGGGCGGCGTCTTTATCGGGCGGTCAATTCGTTTAACTGAATCTCAAAAGTGCTAGAGATGGCTTGGATACATTTAACGTAAGTAAAGCAGGCGCAAAAAAAGTAGTAAATCATGTAAATTATTGGTATTATGTTGAGGGTGGTCACATTTTATTGGTTTTCACCAATTTACCGCACTATCTCATGACCACTGATAAGGCTCGTCGCTCCATTTCATAAATCCCCATATCAAACATATCCAGGTGATAAATCCATGAACCATGACGAACGGTATTTTCATCATCTGGTCCAAATACTGCGATTATTATATTAATAATTTTGAATCCCTTATCAATTGTATAAAACGAATGTTCCGGGATCAGAGACGAACCATGCGAATAAATGTTGTAAACTATTTTGCTTCCACCACCACTTATCCGCATCCTCGCGTCATGTAGTTAAAATGCATCATCTTCCGAAAACCAGAAGATGATGCACTACAGTCATTTAGACTTCATCCAGGATACTGTCCGGCACCTTGACTGCCGGCACTCATTCGCATCCTCAAGAACGACACCACCACGATCGCAATCGCGACTCCGACCATCCCCGCCCATGTAATGGATGACAGAGACACCCGGTCGACTATAACGCCTCCGATTGCAGCACCCGCAGCCATGGACAGCTGCATCATGGATTGGTTCAGGCTCAGCATGATTCCCGAATAATTCGGTTCAATCCGCACCAGATTGACTTGTTGCGTTGGACCGGAAGACCATGCCGAAAACGACCACAAGATCAGAAGGATGACAATAGGCAGCCACGAGTGCGTGTAGGTAACGGTTAGCGAGAGGAGAAGCAGCGCTATGACATGCAAGAGCATTCCCCCTGACAGCGTCGGGAATACCCCCCATTTGTCCGCACTGAAGCCGCCGAATTTGGAACCGACCAGGCTAGCGATGCCGAACGCCAACAGCACTCCGCTCAGCATTCCTTCTTTCAATCCAGCCACATCCAGCAGATACGGTGAAATGTAGGTGTAGGCGACCGAGTATCCGCCGAGCCAGAAAAAGGTAATCGTAAGCCCCAGCGCTACGTTTCCGTTTTTCAGGAAGGCCAGTTGCTTGGACAGCGGCATCGGTTTATCTCCCTGAACTCGGGGGAGGATGGCATACAGGATGAACATCGCCACCAGACCGGCCAGTGCCAATATGCCAAAAACAGACTGCCATCCGAATTGTGCTGCAACGATACGTCCAAGAGGCACGCCGATAATCAGGGAAGCGGTAAAGCCCATGACCACGGTAGCAATCGCGCTGGCTTGTTTGCCTGGGACAGCAATTTTCGCGGCGATGTCCAAAGCGGTTACCACAACCATTCCCGCGCCCAGAGCCATGATGACGCGAGCCGCGAGAAACGATGCATAGCCAGACAAAACGAAAGAGAGAATGTTCCCGATTACGAAGGCACCCATCGCCCAAACCAGCAGTTTTTGCCTTTCCACCTTCGCCGTCAACGCCATCAGGATCGGGGTGCCGATGGCGTACACAAGTGAAAAGATCGTGACCAACTGCCCCGCAGAAGTAACGGAAATCCCCATCGTATTCGAGATCTTATCCAGGATGCCGGAAATAACATACTCGGATGTCCCCACCAAAAAAGTGACCAACGCCAATAAATAGACTCTCCACGTGTTAGACATTGCGTTCACTTCTCCTTTTTTGTTCGAATAGGTACCAATGCAACAACTTTTATCGAATATACATATCGCGATATGTCGATTTGTTTGGCCAAATAAAAACTGAATACGGTTGAGGTATTCAGTTCAGACTAGAGCGTCTGATGTAAGTAATCAGCTATTTCTTTTATTTTCTCTTCGTTTCGTTTGTAGTACGTGTATTTGCCGATCCGATTGGTTCGAATCAGTCCGGCCCGCTGCAGAATGGACAAATACTGCGAAACCGTCGACTGTGTCATGTTCAACTTCTCCGTCACTTGACTGACACACACCCCGACTTCCCTCATATCCACTCCTTCGTGGGGCACAAAATGTTTTTCGGGCTCCTTCAGCCACTGTAAAATCTGTAACCTCGACTCGTTCGACAACGCCTTGAATACTTCAATTGGATCCATGGCTTTTATTATATCTACATTTTTCGATATGTCAATATCACTCAAGCACACAGGCGGGTCAACAAAGCCGGCAGCAAAAAAACAGCCCCTGTAACGGACCTTCATCCGCAACAAGGGCTGTCTTGCATCACGATTTGCACAAGAGGAGCTAGTCTAGCCGCTTCATCGTTTGGTATAGACGTCTTAAATTCATCAACAAGCTTTCTTTATCCTCCGGAGTCCATTCAGCCAAAGCCTCTTGCATCATGCGCTCACGGGTACGGTTGATGATTGCAATGATTTCCTCCCCGTGTTTTGTCAATTCAGACACGCGTATGCGCGAATCCGAACGTGACGGATACGTATGAACCAACCCGGCATTCTCCAACTTGTCAATTTGCCGACTGACACTCGAATAACTTTTCCCCATCATGGCAGCCAATTCTCCAACACTCGTTGATTGGAGATGGGCGATCCCAACCAGGACGCGGAAGGCAGCAGCCTCCAGATTCACACCGGCCTTGGCAATCATTTTCAGATCACGATCCGGCCGATTGAGAAGGGAAACGATATCGATCAGCGCTTTAAAAATTTCATGTTCCATGCAATTTATTATACCGTAACCACCGGGCGGGGCGTCAATGGAGCGTTCCAAGCAGCTTCGATATCTTCCAAAGCAAACTCCGTTGTGGAAATGGTTAATTTGCCCGCGGCTGCCATCTCAAAAACCCCTTTTGCCGCAGACAACATATCTGCTTTCGAAACGCTCTTGCCCCCGCTGCCTGCCAGTTCAATGGTTGATGCACGCAGAATTGATGAAGGCAACGGTATGCTTTCTTGACCAGATGCAGTGCCAATGCTCACGAAGCGGGTTGCACGATCCGTATTTACCTTGGCAACAGCTGACATGATGGCGATTGCACTGTCGCCCCAAAGGTAATCCAATACAACATCAACGCCTTCAGCCATAACGGGCATGAGAGCATGTTCAAAGCTGGTTTGTCCGTTCTCTGCTGTCATATCAAATGAAATGACTGTATCGGCTTCAAGCGCTTGTAATTTCGCTTCACTGCGCCCGGTTGCAATAATCTTCCTGGCTCCCAGCCCCTTGGCTATCTGAACCGCCAAGCTGCCTGATGCCCCCGTGGCTCCATTAATCAAAACCGTTTGCCCGGACTTGAAGCCCGCTCGAAATACCAACGCCGCCCATGATGACATCGCCGGGTTGGCTATCGCGGCCGCAGTTACGTCATCAACACCGTCCGGCAAATGGACAATCAGCTTTTCACTCACCATGGTTTGTTCAGCCAAACTGCCATAAGGCCATGCAGGCATTGCAAAGTAGACACGAGTCCCATCTTCCAAGGTCCCAACGCCATCCATACCGGCCACCATTGGAAAGTTACCTTCAGAGGAGTAATGCATGCCGAGTGAACGGAACTTACTCACTCGACTCAAGGCTGCTGCCGAAACGTTAACGACAACGTGCCCCTCTGTCACAACGGGGGGATCAAAATGGCCCAGTACAGGAGGTGTTCCCTTCTCCTTCACGATCGCTGCCCTCATCGTAATTTCACCCTTCTTTCGCTCAAATTATGTGCGTTTTGCACATAATTGAGTATAGCACGAAATATGTGCATGATGCACATATTTTTCTGCCCAATGTGAAGACAGCTCCTGGGCAAGGGGCCGTACAATTTTAACCATGTATGCGAGCGACACCTGCGCTGCTTACACCCGTGGCACAAGATAAAACTCCCCCGCCGATTGTTCGGCGAGGGAGTTTATCTGCAATCTTCGGCAAGCTATTGATCTACACACGTCTCATTTTCTACCAGATTGCTGCGCGTTTTCATATAGCTGAAACATATCCATCTCCGCGTCCAGAGACTTGGCGTTTTGGAAAGCTTCCTTTACGCTTCGATTGTTCTGAATGAGATCGTAGAAAAGCCTCAGCACAAACATGAGCGCGTCATTTCCATCCGGATAATCATTGGGCCCAATATAGATTTCGCAACCGCTGTCGAGAAATGCTTGTGCCGTCTCTACGTTTCCTGCTGAGCACCCTGTGCTGATTACTGTTTTCCCTGCCAGTCTGGCAAATCGTCTGATCTCCTCCGGCCCAAAGTTACCCTTGGGTTCTCCTGGTTCATAGACGCTTTCTTCCAGCTCTGGCATAATCAATTGGCCTTCCTCGCCATGAAAGCAAAGAACGATCGTATCCGTATTCGGATACAGATCCTTACCGGACAGAATATCAATCAGATCATATGGTCTGCCGACCCAATACGTAAACACTCTTGCACCAAAATACTCCAGAGTAGCTCGGATTGCGTGGACTTCCATATCGCAATCAGGTCCGCATACCAATGCTACGTTCATTACAGGCTTACTCATCTTTTCATCCTCCATATGCTCTCAATTTTTTGCATTAAGATATAGAGTAGAATCATATGGAGGTCCTCGGGCTTTGGGGCGAAAGGCTATTCGTTACATCTGATCCCGAATCAAACTCATTGAAGAAATCTCCTTTTTTAACATTTCTTATATTTTACCTATAGGCGATACATAAGTGCAATTATCGATAAGGACTGTTTACTGAAATTGACAGAAATCCAGCAGGTGGTAAAATTACAAAAGAATAAGCGAAGGAAACGGAAAAATATTTATAACAAGACAATTGAGGTAAAAACCCCCACAGCAAAAAGAAGGAAACAAACAGATGTTATCCTTCTTTTTGCCTTTATTTGTTGAAAGGATGAGTTCGACGTGAAGAAATGTAAGAATATGATCATTTTGATACTGGGGGTGGTGATTTTCTATTTATGGCTAAATGATACAAACAAAGATTACGCCATCAATCCTGCAGAAGAAAAGAATTACGGGCTAAAGAAATATGGAAACAATGTTATTGTCTCTTCCATGTCAAATCATGTTCAAAAGAAAATCCGTGGGCTGTCAACCCATTTATCAATTGATAAAAATAGTCGGATGTGGGTGCCCATAGAAGAAGGTGGAAACCAAGTATATGTGCTTCAGGGGAACAAAATCGTCTATACGTATAATGACCTACCTTCTCCAATCAGAGTAGTTCATTCGGATAACAATTTCACTGCTGTTCTTTGTGTTGAGGATGGGGTAAACGGAAAAGTTGTTATCATCAATAATGAATCAATGAACATCATCAAAACAATAAGTCTTAAGGGATTAATAACAAACGCAGTGTTTCACAACGATCGTTTATATGTTACAGCAAATGAAATGTTAAACGAACAGGATAGCTATCTCCACAAAATTGATTTGATAACATATAAAACACTCACAATCAATCTGGATGGGCAAGCGGCACGCTCCCTTGACGCCGATGATAAAAACGTGTACGTTGGATTATTTAATCCAAGGCATACAAATTTGGTAATTTACAGAGCGGATACACTGGAAAAATTATCACATGTAAAAGTGCCTCCAGCTCCATATAAACTGAAGTTATTCAAAGACAAATTGTATATTCTTCATTTTGACATCACCAGCTTCTTTGGAAGGATACTAACTATCGTTGATACAAATACGAAATCTGTAACTAGTCATTCCATTCCGCTGCTTGCCGACGATTTTCATATAACGAACCATGAATTAATCTTATCCTCCTCCGTAGAGGATTCATTATTTGTGTTATCGTCGGATTCTCTGGAAATCAAAGAAAAGAAACCTTTTAACGGATTACTTTCAAATACTGTTGTAACAGAAAATGGGGTGAAAAATTAGTTCCGGGATCGTACCTAAATGTCATTTTAAAAGGCATGGCCATCCTTTATTGGATGGCCGCTTGCATTGCTTTCGCGATCATCAAGAAAGCTTCACGCTTATCGCAAAGTGGCTGATACGGAACGAGTAGCCCCAATTCCGTTTGCCACACTAACCGCCCGCTGCACATGCGACTTCGAAGCTACGCCTATCCAGTAAGAAGGCTTTCCGCTTTCCATTCCGGGCTCATCCATGAGCTTCCCTCCAAGCGTCGCACAGGTGCTGCTTTTGGAGTAAATGATGGCGATAATGCATCTCGATAAGCCGAAACCATTCCAACGCGTTTAATCCGCCAAATCGCGGATGGAGAACCGTATTTCGAACGATCTCCTTACCCGGTTCTGATTGCCTCTGGGCAACCGGATCAAACACCGACGCTACTATGGGTTCAATCTCGACCATTCGACGCAGCGTATCCTGCAATCCGGCGACAAGTTGTTCCTTGCTCTCCGGTTGCGGCGGCGTATATTGCGGGGACGGGGGGAGTTGGATTCGCTCAGGCGGGAAGCTCTCCCCCTTGAACAGATCCTCTCCCCACTTCGTCTTTCCCGCCTGTGAGACTTCCGGGCTGCCTCCCGGTTCAAGGCACAATGCGACGTTCCTCAAATGCAATTGCGCGGAACGGATCAGGTGCATGTACATCTGACCAAGCGACCATTCGTCCTCCGCCGGCTTCCAAAGCAGTTGTTCAAGAGTCAAGCCATCCAATTCTCGCATATAACCGCTGACAGTCTCCTCAAATTTGCTCAACGTCTCTTTCGTATCCATCGCCAAACCCGGCTCCTTTCAGCTTTAGTTGAATCCAGCATACAAAAACGCTACTGACAACAGTTTGTCAGTAGCGTTCGATCATTTTTTTGATTTCTTCGCGCACCTGTTCGCGCAGCGATTCCGGTTCCAGCACACGCACCGCTGCACCCCATCCGAGCGTCCATTGAAGGAGGTCCTCCACCCGCCGGACGCGAAACGTCGCCAGCCAGCCTTCTTCTCCCGGCTCGAACGACTCCATGTAGAAATTGTCCGATTCCTGAACCCGATCCGCGATGGCATGGTCCACCAACATGCGGACCGTCACATTTCGATCGTCTATCGGCCGATGATCCTGAAAGCTAAAACCCGGAACGATTCTGAACGAGTCTTCCAGTACAACAAGCTCTTTTATGCGAGACAGCCGAAAGTGCCGGATGTCCTGCCTCAGCTCACAGAACGCAACAAGGATCCACACCCCTTTGGAAAAAACAAGCCCGTAAGGATCAACCGTTCGTTCGCTATGGCGATTTCCGTCCGGACCCGGCAAGTTTTTGGAGTAGCGGAAACGGATCTTGCGCTTCCGCAGAATCGCCTGGCGCAACTGTTCGAACGTCTCCTTTTCCTGCCCGCGCACTTTCGACCCTTTTTCATTCAGCAGTCGAATCGTCGATCTGATCCGTTCGGTCTCCTTTCGTACTTTCTCCGGTAAAATCGCCTCGATCTTCTCTTTCGCACTGCGGGCCTTCGCGGCGTACTCAGCATCCAGCCCCATTTTTACGAAATCAGCTCCGATGAGCAGCGCTACCGCTTCTTCCTCTGTAAAGCTGACAGGAGGAAGAAAATAGCCCTCCATTAAGGAGTAGCCTATTCCCGGCGCACCGGCTACCGGAACACCCGCTTCGCTTAGCGCCTGAATGTCACGGTAAATCGTGCGGATACTCGTCTCGAACTTGCAAGCCAAATCCTCAGCGCGCAGCACGCCTTTACGCTGCAGCTCAATCACGATGGCCAACATCCGATCAGTTTTCTTCACATCGACCGCTTCCTTTTTTTCAAATTTCAATAGGGCATCAAATACAGGTTGAGCCGGTTCCATTTTCCGCTTTACAATCACTTGTGATATGCCTCAGCGTGTCACACCAAAGCAAATAAGAATGGCGCCCGATTGGACGCCAGCAGATATTAGTGAGTTTCCGTATATTTTTTAAAATTGTCCAGAATCGATTGCCAGCCTGCTTGCTGATACTCAACGGGGTGAATGTCTTCCGCATCGAACGTTTCGACGACCTCGGTTTCGTTTCCTCGGGCAGTGAAGATGATCTCAACTTTTCTCCCATCCCCCATTGTGTATGAGATTTCCTCATGTAATTTCACGACATCGTATGTTCCCCCAAAATCAAAGCCCATACTGCCATCTTTCGCTTCCATCCTGGTAACAAACTTGCCGCCGACCCGCAAATCATTTTCCGCTCTTGGCGCATGCCAATCATCCGAAGCCTGATTCCACTTCGTGATGTGTTCCGGCTCGGTCCAATACTTCCAGACCTTTTCCACCGGCGCCTGAATGACTGCCCGTACGGTTGCTTTCTTTGGTTTGCTGGTTCCCATTTTAACGTACACCTCATTTCATCAGAATCGGATTTTTGTTTCTCATATCATTAGACGAAATAAGCTTCTGAAATTCATCGGTGTATTTGTTCGGGAAGCCCAAAGCGAGTAAATAATTTTGCGTGAATAAAATTTTGGGTGTGCAAAATTTTACCCTCTTTTATTACCAGAACATGAATGCCCCAGGGAACCAGGACGGACTTATTGTCACTTGGCATATATTGCGCAAATGCAGGATAACCGCCATTCACCGTAATCGGCAATAGTCGGGAGCCTTCGCAATGCCAACGAGTTGCGGTAAAAAACTTGAACAGATTGTCCTTGCCGCGGACCCACATCTCGAAAGGCGGCATGGACAGGCACCCGTCTTCATGAAACAACGCCACCAGCGCATCAATATCAAATTGTTCAAAAGCATCCACATACCGCGAGAGCAGCTCTTGGTCCGGTTCAGCATCCATCATGCAGAGCTCTTCGGAGCGAAGCTCGGCCCGGTCCATCGTCTCTCTCGCTCTTTGCAAGGCACTGTTAACGGCTGCAGGTGTTATCCCTAGCGCCTCCGCAATCTGCCTTGCAGACCACTCGAATACATCCTTCAAAATAAGTACTGCACGTTGACGGGGAGGTAGTGTTTGCAGAAGGGCAAGAAAGCAAAGTTGAAGCGTATCTTTCCGCAGCACAACATGTTCCGGGTCACCTGCAAAATCTGGAGCAGGCCAGATCCATGACGATTCAGGCAACGTCTCGCGAGGCTCGATGATCGAAACAGCCGGGTCAAATATGTCAACAGGAAGGGCACGGCGTTTGGCTTGCCTCAGCTTGTCTATACATACGTTTGACGCGATGCGGTAGATCCACGTTTTGCGCGAAGATTGTTGTCTGAATGAATCCCAACTCCGCCAAGCGCGAATGTAGGTTTCCTGAACTGCATCATCCGCGTCTACGATCGATCCCAACATCCTATAGCAGAACGATGTCAACTCCGGCTTTAACTTCTCAAAGAGTTCAAGATCAAGTGAGGATTCGTTCATCTTAGGCCTCCTTTTGAGTGATTGCCTGATGACGATCTAGGTCCATGCTACATTCGATAATCTGGTTACTTCATCGTAACCGCTTCCGTTACTTGTGGTAAGGCTCTCCGCGGTTGATCCGATACGCCCGATACACCTGCTCCAGCAGGATCAACCGCACCAGTTGATGGGGAAACGTCATCTTAGAAAACGACAGCAGCACGTCCGCCCGCTTCAGCACCTCCGGCGAGAGGCCCAGCGAGCCGCCGATGACAAACGCCACCTGGCTTTTGCCGTACGTGGCCAGGCGGTCCAGCTCGCTGGCCAGCTTCTCGGACGACCACATCTGCCCTTCGATGGCGAGCGCGATCACGTACTGATCTGGTTTGAGCTGGGCGAGGATGCGCTCGCCCTCCTTGCGCTTCACCTGCTCCATCTCGACTTCGCTGAGCACTTCCGGCGCTTTTTCGTCGGCCACCTCCACCACCTGCAGCTTGCAGTAGGCGGAGAGGCGCTTGCTGTATTCATTGATTCCTTCACGCAGGTATTTTTCTTTCAGCTTGCCCACGGCGACCACGGTAATGTTCATGGGCTACATTCCTTTCACGCGCAGGAGAGCAATTTTGCCCTCGGCACCGCACACCCGGCAGCGCTTGTCCAGGGGGCCGCCTTCCACTTCCTCGGCCCGATACGTATCCGGCGCCGCCTCAAATTGATCCACGTACTCGTCGATCTCCTGGTCGACGTGCTCCATGCAGGCAAACCGCACCGGGTGTGCCGGATGCAGTTCCACCTCTGTTCCCGCGATGCGGATCGTTTGTGCGGTAGGCTGTTCGTTTGTGTTTCTGGTCTTCTGCTCCATGTGTTTCCGCTCCTTTTCCTGTTCGTTACCCGTCCTTATTCTACCCCAGTTCCAGGAAAGGTCAAATGACGCTGTCCGTTCCGGAAAAACACCTTTGCGAGTACCCAAGAAAGGAGGCGGGCGGCCGGATCGCCAGGTGTGGTCCGGAATCCCGCCCGCCTTTCCTACAGAATCGGCGACAGCAGCCGCGTCAGCGACTCTTTCAGGCGGACGACAACCGGCCGCTGCTCGTACGCCTCCAAGGTCACTTCCGTACAGACGGCCAGGTCCTGACGGAAAATCTGTTCCAGATGGGTGGCCAAATCCGTATCAAACAGAAAGGCATTCGTCTCAAAATTGATCTTGAAGCTGCGAATGTCCAGGTTGGCACTGCCGACCGAGGCGATTTCGCCGTCGACGACCATCATTTTGGCGTGCAGGAAGCCCTTGTCGTACCGGAAGCAGCGGACGCCGCTCTTCAACAGTTCGCCGATGTAGGATTGGGACGCCCAGTAAACCAGTTTGTGGTCGGCGCGGCCGGGGATCATGACCCGGACGTCGACCCCGGACATGGCCGCCATCTTCAAGGCCGTCAGCAAGCTGTCGTCCGGGATCAGGTAAGGTGTCTGCACATAGATGCGCTTTCTTGCCTTGTAGATCATTTTCAGGTAGCCGTGCTTGATTTGCTGCTTTTCCGAATTGGGACCGCTGGACACGATCTGGACGCCCACGCTGCCGGCCGGGATCGGTTCGGGGAAGTACCGCGGCCGCTCCTCCATCCGCCGCGTCGCGGACAGGTTCCAATCGAGAAAAAAGCGGGCCTGCAGCATGGGAACGGCACCGCCGGTCAGCTTCAGATGGGTGTCCCGCCAGTAGCCGAGCCGTTTGTGCAGTCCCAGGTACTCGTCGCCGATGTTGAATCCGCCGATGAAGCCGGTCCTGCCGTCGATGACGGCGATTTTCCGATGGTTGCGGAAGTTGACCCAGATATTCACGTAGGGAATCCGCGACGGGAAGAACGCGGCCACCTGTCCGCCCTCCTTCACCAGCGGTCGGAAGAAGCGAGTGGACAAGTGGGAGCCGATCGCGTCGTACAGCAGTCGAACCTCCACTCCCTGCCGCGCCTTGTCGGCCAGGGCCCGGATGAGCCGTCTGCCCAGTTCGTCATTGCGAAGGATGTAGGTCGTAATATGGATATGGTCACGCGCTTCGCCGATACTCTGAAACAGCGCGTCAAACAGGCTGCTGCCGTCGGTAAACACCTCGACGGCGTTGTCTTGGGACAGCAGCGCGGCGTCACTGGCCGCATTCATCAGGATCATATCCCGATGATCGCGCATGGCCGGATCGCGAAAGGACAGCGTTCCGTTTTCCAGCTGCCGCATCTGCTGCTCCACCGCCTCCTGAAACCGGGAAAACTCGCCTTCGCGCAGCCTGTACAGCTTCCGCCTCGTCAATTTCTGTCCAAACAGCAGGTAAAACACGAATCCCAGGCCGGGCAAAAACAACAACACCATCAGCCACGCCCAGGTGGCGGCAATGTTGCGCCTCTCCATAAAGATGAGAATCGCCGCCAGCAGCAGGTTGGCAATCGTCAAGAGGGAAACGATTTGTTGAAACAGTTCCATATCCCACATCCGTCCCTTTGGCTCAAGCGGTCCCGTCTGTGCGTGGACCGGGCAAAAGGTGTCTCCTTTTCGCTCCACATTTCTTTCATTGTAACACGATGTACGGTGCTGCATGCACTTGGTCACAAGCAGCAGGCTACGGAGAGCGGATGGTCACGCAAAACGGGTGCCGATCCGGTCGACACCCGTTAGGGAAGAACGTGCTGTTGGTTTTTTAGGAAGCAGTTGCTTGAGCAGTCCGGTTGGAACTACGTCACCGCTCCGGCGTATTGCCCAGAGTGGCGGTCGTTGTTTTCAGGAAGCCGTCCCGGTAGTAGGTGATTTCGATCTTGTCACCCGGCTTCTTGTTCAGGGTCAGGTATTTGCGCAGTTGGGCGGCGTTGTTGATTTCCTTGCCGTCCAGCTTGACGATGACGTCATACATGCGCAGGCCAGCTTGACCGGCCGGCGAGAATCTGGTCACTTCGTCGCGAATGACGACGCCTGCTTTCACGCTGTCCGGCAGATTCAGCGTCTCTTTCCAGTGATAACGAGGAACGTTGGTCAAATCGTAAGGCGCAATGCCCAGATACGGTCGTTTCAATTGGCCGTACTGCATCAGTTGGGCGACAATCGTCTTCACGTCGTTGATCGGGATGGCAAAGCCCAGACCCTCAATACCTTCCTGGGAAATCTTCAGCGTATTGATTCCGATTACCTGTCCGTAGATGTTGACCAGCGCACCGCCGCTGTTCCCCGGGTTGATCGCCGCGTCCGTCTGCAGGACGTCCAGCTCCCAGTCATCCTGCCCGTCCTTGTCCACGTCAATCGGCATGGAGCGCTGCAGCGAACTGATAATGCCCTGTGTAACGGTGCGGGAGAACTCCATGCCAAGCGGGTTGCCGATGGCGATCGCCGGTTCGCCCACTTTCAGCGTGCTGGAGTTGCCCAGTTCCGCCACCTTCGTCACCTTGGAGCCGTCGATTTCCAGCACGGCTAAGTCTGTAAACGCGTCGGCTCCCAATACTTTTGCGTCCACCTTGTCCCCGGACGGGAGGACGACCTCCACTCTTTCTGCATTGGCAATCACGTGGTTGTTGGTAATGATGTGCGCTTTGCCGTCTTTTTTCTCAAAAACAACGCCAGATCCTTCATCGCGCTTCAGCGACTCCTGGTTGAACCAGTTGACCACCCGGCGGACGTTGATCACGCCGACGACCGCATCTTCCACTTTTTCCACGGCCTGCACCGTCGCCGTGTTGACCTCGACGGAAATTGGCTGCGTAAACAGATTGGCCGCTGAATTGGTCATGGCATTGGCCGTGCCTTTCTCCACTGTGGAGAGGTATCCCGATTTGGAGAGGGTCGGGAGCATCAAGAGGACGACCATCCCGCCGATCACAGCCGAGGTGATCGACGTCATGATCAGCCGCCCGAGCCCCGCCGGCTTCCGCTTTTTACGCTCCACATGCGCTATATCATCATAAAAACCCATGGTTCTCGCTCTCCTTTCTCTACTTACTAGCTTAGCGGCTTTTTTGCCTACGTATACATACGATTGCGACACTTTCAGTATACGATCTGTTTTCGGCAAAGTCGCGTGAGAATTATGGAAAGATTGTGGAACGACACCGTAAAACCGGCATAAATCGCAAGCGGCGCGGATATGCTGGAGGTAACACTTTCCACAGAGAAATCCCAGAGCTGCGAGAAAGGATTGATAGGCATGAAAGACGTAAACGTCATCGCCAAACTGGCTGACCTGCAGGATGTAGGATACCAGAACGCGCTATTGCTGCACGCGTTGGTGGACCTGCTGGAGTCCAAGGGTCTGCTGAACAAGGACGAGCTGATCGGCAGCATGCACGAGTTGGACGCCAAACTGCACCACCGCATCCAACAAATCGTCCGGCTCTCCCCCGCTCCTCAAGAACCGTGAGTCACGCCAATATCGGCTCATTCGTTACTATGCGTGTCTACAGCACTTCCAATCGGGTCGGCCGGTCGGGGTAGGTCTCCCGCAGATGGACGTCGTCGCCCACTTTCAGTCCCCGCTCCTCCAGGACGCTTTTCACCGTGAGCCGCGCCAGATCGATCATGTTGTTTTCCTTGCTCAGGTGGGCGAGGTAGACTCGCTCCGCACGGCCGCTCAAAAAGTCTCCCAGCGCCTCGCCGGCCGCCTCGTTGGAGAGATGCCCCACGTCGCTTAAAATCCGCTGTTTGATGCTCCACGGATACTGCGACATGCGCAGCATCTCCACATCGTGGTTCGCTTCAAAGATGTAAGCGTCCGCGTCGCGAATCGTCTGCTTGATCCGATCACTGACATAGCCCAGGTCAGTGGCGATACTCAGTTTTTTTCCGCCGTGGTAAAAGCAAAACCCCATCGGTTCGGCGGCGTCGTGGGAAATGCCGAACGACTCGATCCCCAAATCCTCCAGTTCCTTCTTTTCCCCTACTTCAAAGTAGCACCTTTGGTCTTCCCGGATGGTGCCGATCTGTTTGTCCAGTTCGGCCCACGTCTTTTGGTTGGCATAAATGGGCAGATTGTAGCGGCGGGCCATCACGCCAATGCCTTTGATATGGTCCACATGCTCATGGGTAACCAGAATGGCATCCAGCTCACCCGGATTGACCCCGATCTCCCGCAAGGCCGCCTCTGTCTGTTTTCCGGTAATGCCCACATCAATCAACACGGAAACACGGTCGGTCGCCACGTAGATGGCGTTGCCCGTGCTGCCGCTTGCCAAAACACTGAATCTCACTGCATATCCCTCTTCCTTCACACGTCACGTTGCAAAAATGCAAAAGCTGTCACTCACGATTTGGACGTCACCAGCGGCCGTTCCAGCGCGCCGGTAAACGCATTGACAAAATGCTGCTTGCCGTCGTGGATGATGCGCCACACCGGGGCGAGCACCTGGACGTCCGCATCGTACGAACCGTAGTATCCAAGACGGACGCTCTCGATCCGCTCACCCGGGGTAATGATCCGCTTGTCCACCAGCGAGCGGATGGCTGTGTACGGCGATATGACCTGCCGGGACGCCCCCTGGCTGCGCAGGTTTAAGTAAGTTTGCCGGTACCCGAGGACCGCGCCGTCCTCCAGGTAGATTTCCAACGGAGCCACAAAGAGCGGCAGCTTCTTGTAGGTCTGCCAGTACAACAGCCGTCCCTGGCTTGATTGATACAGATCGGCCGTGTATTGGTCGGCGTACAGCATGCGCGGGCCGAGCTGACGCAGCAACTCGCCCGGCGTGAACTGTCCGCGGATCTGCAGCGGCGGGTCCAGACGAGCAGCCAGCGCCATTTTTTCCATCGTCACCTGTATCCCAGGTATTTCCTGCAAACCGATTGCATTGATGCCAGCGTACTCTGCGTCAAGATATGTCATCGCCGGCGTCTCCTGCGGCACGTCCGCTTCCAGCGAGATATTTTGCTGATTCAGATACATCTCGATGTCCCATCTGTCCGCCTGCACCGCCAACGGGCTCTGCCAATGGCTGAACCGGGTCTGGTACACCTGGTAGCCGAGAAACAGATCGAGGAGAAGAAAGGCCCAAATCAAAATGGTTTTGGCTCTACTCCAATCCATGTACCTGTCCTCCTCCCCGCTGCACCCGGGCGGGAATGTACAGATTGGCCCGATTGGCGATCTCCACGACCCAGACTGGCGTCAATTCGACGTAATCGGGAGTCGTTCGGGTCTCGTACGCCAGGTACGCGTTGGTAATCTGTTCGGTATCCGCCAGCTGTTTGTCGCGGATATACTGAAACATCTCCGGTCCGGACATCACAATCCACTCGTGGTTGTCGATGTAGCGCTCCAGGCCGAGCAGCGAACGATCCAGCGTCACCACCTGCCCCGCCTCCGAGGTGATGCGGATCACGTCGATTGGATAACCGTCCTGACTGACCAGCGGATAGGCGCCGACGTACTGCCGGAACGTGATCACGTCTTTTTCGTTGTAGCTCCTTTTGATTGTCTCGAAGTGAAAGTCGCCTGTCCAGCCCACGTGTTTGTTGATAAATGAAACCGCCCCTTTGACCTTTTCCTCATCCGACAGTTCCTGATCGCTCGGTTGAAAGACAGGGTCGGTAAAGGTGATTGCCTGCTGTTCGGAACGCAGCTGGATCGAGCGGCTGCCGTCGGTAAAAATCAGTGTTTTGTCCCGCTCCATGATTTGGCGGACCAGCGTCCGGTCGAGGAAGTAGGCGTCAATCAGCTGGTCGTTGGTCAACGTATGGTAGCTGTAGCGAAACGCCTGCATCCTCGTCCGGTTTTTGGGCAGATAGTACATGTCACCGAGAGCATATTGCTGCTCCACCGCAGGCAAGTTGCGCGGCGGCCCGACCATTTTCATGATCTGTTCCGGCATCGCGTTGCCGGTCGGCAGGTAAGACTGGCGCAAATCCTTGGGACTGATTGACGTGCGCGCCCGCATCACCCGCTCTTCTTCCGTGGAAATGAACAGGGCGTACACGACATCTTCCAGTTCCTCGTAATACAGCCACAAACGGTCGATGCTTTTCAGCCTGGTTTCGTTCTCATCGCGGATCGTCACCAAACGGCCTACGACGGACATGGGAACGCTGCTTCGAAAGCGAATCTCCACGCCCTGCTTTTCCCGGGCAATTGTGCTCCATTTGTCTGCCGTGAGTGGATACGAAGCGAAGTCGAGGAAGATCCACTTGGGCATTTCCATTTGAACGATGATGCGATACTGCCCGTCCGTCGCGTTCGCCTTTGTGTGCCGGTTCTGCCCGTAGTGGAAAATGACTGACTCCGGCGTCACCAGCTCTTCCAATTGTTTTTCCCGGACCGGCTTTGACTCCTTGTACTGGGCCGGCTCGATAAATTGTAACTTGGGCTGATTGCTCCACAACAGCGCGGTCAAACAAAAGCTGGTCAGCACCAGGAGGTTGAGCAGCACGGTTTTGGCGGGTTCCTTCCACTTTTTCATCCCGCCTTCCCCCCTTTGGCATATGGCACCCAGAACGTCACCGTGGTTCCTTGATTCAACTCGCTCGTTATCTCAATCTCAGCTCCGTGCGCCTGCACCAGTTCGCGGGCGATCGCAAGGCCGAGCCCGGTTCCGCCCTGTCCGCGCGAACGCGCCTTGTCGACGCGGTAAAACCGCTCAAAAATGCGCTTCAAATCCCGGCTGGGAATGCCGATGCCGGTGTCAGCGATTGAGATGTACACCCGTTTTTGATGCCGGTTGGCGTATGCCCGCAGCACCACCGAGCCGCCTGCGGGCGTGTACTTGATCGCATTGGACAGCAGGTTGTCCAGCACCTGATTGATCGCGTCCTTGTCGATGTATACCTCGGGCAGCGTTTCCTGGATGTCCAGGCTGAGCTGCACACCCTGCTGCTCGCCAAACAGGGAAATACGGTCCACCGCGTAGCGCAGCAGTTGGTTGGCATCCACATCCTTGCAGTGCAGACGGACGCCCTGCGAATCAAAGCGGGAAAGCTGAAGCAAATCGTTGACGAGCCGGATCATCCGTTCCGTCTCCGACATCGTGACCCGCAAAAAGCGGTTGGACAGCTCCGGCTCCTCGACCGCTCCGTCCAAGAGCGCTTCCACGTAGCTTTTGATCGTGGTCAACGGCGTGCGCAGTTCGTGCGACACGTTGGCCACAAATTCCCGGCGCTGCTGCTCCAACCGCTGCTGTTCGGTCACGTCCTGCAGCACGGCGATAATCCCGCCCTTTTTGCCGCTGTCATGCTGCAGCGGGGTAAACGTCACGCGCAGAATCAGCACATCCTTGTTGGGCAGCACCATCTCAATAAACAGCGGTTCGTTTTGAGCGTACAGCGGCATCTCTTCCTCCGGCGGCAGCCGCAGAAGGTTGTGCAGGGTCGTCCCTTTTTGCACGCACTCGTTCATCGTCACCTGCAGCATTTCTTCGGCCGATCGGTTTAGCAGAATGATCTGCCCATCCCTGTTGGCCGCGATCACACCGTCTGACATGTTGGTGAGAATGCTGGCCAGCTTCTCGCGCTCTTCTTCCTGCTGCAGGATGGCCTCCTTCAGCCGCCGGGTCATGTGGTTAAAGGCCATGCCCAGCTGACCGATTTCATCTTCACTGTACACGCGTACGTTTCTGTTAAAATCACCGTCCGCGACGGCTCGCGCCTGGCGAGTCATCTCCTTGACCGGCGTCGTTATCGTCCGAGCCAGTACCACGCCCAATCCGGCCGTCAAAAGCAGCGCGATCATCGTCCCCGAGGCGAGAATCCCGTTCATCTTGCGAATCGTCATGTACGTGCCTTCCATGGAAGCGACCATGTACACGGCCCCGTACACGATGTTGTCTCCCTTGACCGGAAGCACCAGCATCTTTACCCGGTCTCCGGTCCGCGGGTCGATCCGCATCGACTCGCTGCGCGTGCCCAACAGCGCGATCGTCACTTCCGGCTGGGACGTGCGCCGACCGAGGATGCGCTTGTCTTCCGTCGTGCTGATCACCGTGCCGCTGGAGTCGATGACCTGGACGTTGGTTCCGTTCAGTTTCACCAGGTTGTTGATCAAATTGTCGATGCCCTGCCTGACTTCTTCGGCGCTTTGTTCCTTGGCGTCGCGCGGGCGCAGGTAGCCCTCCAGATGGGTGGCCAGCAAACTGGCCTGGGCATTTACCGTCTCCGAGAAGTTGTTGAGGTAGTAGCTCTCCACTTGCCGCGCAAAATAGGCGCCGATAAACTGCATGGCCATCAAGATCAACAGCATGTAGATGACGACCACTTTCCACTGGACCGTGGTAAACAGCCGGAGCGGTCTCATCCGGCCGTTCCTCCCAGACCCGGATTGCGCATGGTGTACCCCAGACCGCGCCGCGTAATGATGTACTTCGGTTGGCTGGGATCGTCCTCAATTTTTTCGCGCAGCCGGCGAATCGTCACGTCGACGGTGCGCACATCGCCAAAGTAGTCAAATCCCCATACCGACTGCAGCAGGTGCTCCCTCGTCAAGACCTGTCCCTGATGGCGCGCCAGGTATGCGAGCAGTTCGAACTCGCGATGCGTCAGGTCCAGCGGCTCTCCTGCCTTCTCCACCGTGTACGAATACAGGTCGATCTCCAGCTCGTGCACGCGGATCTGGCGGATTTCCTGCTCCTCGTTTTTTGGTTTCTGCCGGCGGAGGTGGGCCTTGACGCGGGCGACCAGTTCCCGCGCGCTGAACGGCTTGGTCACGTAATCGTCCGCCCCCAGCTCCAATCCCAGCACCTTGTCCAGCTCTGAATCTTTGGCCGTGAGCATGATAATTGGCACGTCGCAGGTTTGCCGCACCACCCTGCAGACGTCCATCCCGTCCCGGCCGGGGAGCATCACATCCAAAAGGATCAGGTCCGGCTTTTCGTTTTCCACCTGCAACAGCGCTTCTTCGCCGTCATAGGCGCAGACCACCTGATAACCTTCTTTTTCAAACGTAAACTTCAATATATCGGCAATCGGTTTTTCATCGTCCACAACCAGGAGTTTTGCCATTTCCGCTCCCCCTTCTTTCTATTGGATTCCACTCGATCTCGCGTTTTTCCTCCACAAGCGCCTGGTAATCGTTGTCACCCGCTGTTTACGGATGCCCCTTCACAACAAGAAAAGGGCTCCTCCATTTTCGGAGGAACGCCCTTTTTTGCAATGGATGTGCTAATTCAGGAAACGCAACGGGTTTTGAACTTGTCCACCTTTTATCACCTCGAAATGGAGGTGTACCCCGGTGGAATCTCCGGTAGAGCCCATAACGCCGATCGCTTTGCCCTGTTCTACCACTTGGCCCACCTTTACACTGATGGAGCTCAAGTGGCCGTAGCGGGTCTTCATCCCGTTTCCGTGGTCGATCAGAATGCATTTGCCGTAATCGCCATCCCATCCGGCAAATACGACTCGGCCGTTGTCGGCCGCCCGGATCGTACCGGAACCTGCGATGTCGATACCTTTGTGCAGTTTGCCCCAGCGCATGCCAAAGCCGCTGCTGATACGGCCTCTGGCCGGCCAGGTAAAACGGCCTGTCCCACGTGACGGTATCACCTTGGTGCCCCGTTCCACAATTTTGGCCACGGGCTGGACCAGCACCTGCTGGTTGAGCACCCTGCGGTTAACCACCTGTCCGTTCTCCTTGATCACTTCGTAGCTGACCAGCTTGCTGCCGTCGCGTCCTGCCTGGACCACTCTGGTTTCCCCTTTGGGCAGCTTGTCGTTGTTTTTGATCTGCGTAGTGAAGGGGATCGCCTCTTTTTGCGAGACTTCCTCCTTTACCTGTACGGTGACCAGGGGACGGAGTGCTGTCACGTTGATCTTTTGCCCCAACTGGAGCACGGTGTCTTCCGTAATCCCCGGGTTGTTGGCGTAAATGTCCTTGGAAGTGATGCCGTACTTCTGCGCGATGCAGCCGATGCAATCACCCGGCACAACGGTATGGGTGACGGTTTTCAACGTGCCTTTGGAGAGCAGTACTTCCAGCTCGTCCACCGGAAGCACCTGCGCCGCCGCCACCGAGTCGCTTTCCAGCTTCACGTCTTCCTTGAACGTCACTTCCTTGACCTTTTCAGGCGCCGCCAACGGCATGGACGCGGCCGCAACCATCGCTTGCTTTCCTCTCAAGGCGGGAATGCCGGAGAACTTTTCCTTCACCTTGGCCAGCGCTTCCTCCGCCGATTCGCGATCAGCGGCGTAGCCGACCACTTTGCCGTCAACGACCAGCTTGACCGCTTCCACCTGGACGCCGGCAACATCGGCCAGTTTCTCAATCGCCGCGGCATTGTCGTATGTGCCTTTGAATACCTTTTCTTCCGTAAACGTTATGTAATTGGAAAGTTTTAGGTTCAGGCCATGCTTGTCCTCTTCTTCCGCCAGCTTGGCCTTGAGCCAGTTGTTCACCACGTCCGGACTGTTCACCACGCCGATTTCCTGTCCGTCTACACTCACGTGATAGAGCGTGATGACGTTGCTCGTATAGTAACCGTAGGCTGATAATCCAATTGTAGTTGTAAGGAGCAATCCTGCCGCGATGGACAGGGTTTGCTTTTTATGGGTGCGGAGATACGCGTTTGTGCGTGTCGCCGCGCTCTTTGCCAGTTTACTGCCGTTCTGGATGAGGCCGCTCATCCGCTTCAGCAGCTTGGCCTTCCATTCGGCCCATTGCATACCTTGTCCCTCCTGAAAACAGTGCAGCTTTTCCAAGCACCGGTACTTGCCGAATATTTGAAAAATACCGACCAGGTCAAAAAGCCTATCCTCATGTTTCCAGTTGCCTGTCAAATTGCCTAAAGAAACCAACTATGTCGACTTTACCACAAAAATAACGACAACATCAAGTGTAAAATATTGTCGAATAAACGCACCGACTAACAGGAATCATATGGATACCAGAGCGGCAGTGCTCACTTAGAAAACGTTGAGAGGAGCAGCACACGTGAAGGAACGCAACATTTTGGCCGGTTTCAAGACCGAGGAAGCGGCTGTTCAGGCACGCGACAAACTTCGTCAGGCTGGTTTCGACATCGTTCAGATCGACAGGATCGGTCAGTTTCCCGGCGATGGCGTGGAAAACGTTCTCAATCCGATTACCGGAGAAATCCCCAGTCTGGCAAAGATGACCATGGCAGGCGATTTTCCCAGCGGCCGTGACGCCAGCATTCTGGCAGCGGCCAACCCGGATGCGAGCGGTATGGCCGACCGCGGCGACGACGATCTGGAAGCCAGCATCCTGCTCACTGCTGTCGTGCCGGAAGAACGGGGCGACGAAGCGACCGACATCATCCGCGCCTGCGGCGGCATGGTCTAGCCGTATAACGCAAATGAAGCCACCTTCCCTCTCATTGGGCAGGTGGCTGTATGTTTATACGCATCGGGACGTCACACCTCGACCATCGACGTGATGTCCTTCAGCGCCAGGCGGCGAATCGTCGTTTTCCCTTCATCCCGCTGTTTGTATGTGGTGATGAAGCAGAGATACCCGTTGTCAAAATGAGTCATGGTTCCTTTGATGACGCAGCCGTTGAACATTTTCACCTGGACGTTCTTGCCCAGGAGTTTCATTGCCTTTTGATCAAATCCCATCATCGCGACCACCTCATTTTTCCCTTGGTATGCCATACCATATGCCCAGACAAAGTCGGTTTGTGTCTGTCCGCCACAAAAAAATTTTCCCCTGCTTATCCTCCTGGGCACAAACGAAGACGACAGGACAAGAGTGCTCCTTCTTTCCGACCTGAATGGGACAAACAGACCAGGACGTTTTGGTCAAACGGGGGCAAAATCCCTTCCTCCGCACTGCGAAACCGGTCACAGAAATATCAGGTGACAAATGAAAATAAAAAAGCTGCCCGAAACGGCAGCTTTTTCGTATGCAATTTGCCTGATACAAAATTGATTATCCGTAGATGCCGCGGACAACCACGGTCTGTTCGCGGTCAGGACCCACGGAGAAAATGGAGAGCGGAATGCCGGTGAGCTGGGTGATGCGCTCCACGTAGTGGCGGGCATTTTCCGGCAGATCGTTGAGACTGCGCACTCCGGTAATGTCTTCCTTCCACCCCGGCAGCTCTTCGTAGATCGGTTTGCATTTGGCCAGCATATTCAGACTTGCCGGGAACGACTCGATAATTTGCCCGTTGTACTCGTACGCCGTGCAGATGCGCAGGGTGTCGATGCCGGTGAGCGTATCCAGCTTGGTCACGGCCAGTCCGGTGATCCCGCTGACGCGGCGGGCATGGCGGACTACCACGCTGTCAAACCAGCCGACGCGGCGCGGACGTCCGGTGGTTGTGCCGTACTCGAATCCCGCTTCGCGAATATAGTCGCCGGTTGCGTCGGTCAGCTCGGTCAGGAACGGGCCGTCACCTACGCGGGTGGTATAGGCTTTGGCGACACCAATCACCTGGTTGATCTTGGTCGGACCGACGCCGGAACCGATCGTGACCCCGCCGGCAATCGGGTTGGAGGAGGTGACGTACGGATAGGTGCCCTGATCGATGTCCAGAAGTACCCCTTGCGCGCCTTCAAACAATACGCGGTTGCCGCGGTCGATCGCGTCGTTCAGCACCACGGAGGTATCGGTGACGTACGGACGGATGATCTCCGCATACCCCAGGTACTCTTCCAGTATTTCGTTCAGGTCAAAGCCGCTGGTATTGTACATTTTCTCCAGCAGGCGGTTCTTCTCGGCCAAATTGCGCTCCAGTTTGCGCGCAAACTCATCCTTGTCCAGGAGATCGGCGATGCGAATGCCGATTCTCGCCGCCTTGTCCATGTACGCCGGACCGATTCCCTTGCGCGTGGTGCCAATCTTGTTTTGGCCGCGGCTCTCTTCTTCCACGCTGTCCAGCTTGATGTGGTACGGCATGATGACGTGCGCGCGGTCGCTGATTTTCAGGTTTTTCGTGGAGAACCCGAAACCGTGCAGGTAATCCAGCTCCGCCACCAGCGCCTTCGGATCGATCACCATCCCGTTGCCGATCACGCAAATTTTATCTTTATAGAAAATCCCGGAAGGAATCAAATGCAGCTTATACTTGTTTCCATCAAAAATAATCGTGTGCCCCGCATTGTTACCCCCTTGGTAACGGGCCACGACCTCTGCGCTTTCTGCCAGATAGTCTGTAATCTTTCCTTTACCTTCATCGCCCCACTGGGTTCCGACGACAACGACCGTTGACATCGAAAAACACCTCCTGCATTCGTCATATCCTTGATTGGGCCTGAAACACCCTAAGTGTACTAAACCAATTCATACCTTGTCAATGAAAATACGAACGTTAGGAGTTTGGTTAGTTTATACGTTCGGTATTTTTATCTTATTCAGAAAAACAGCCGCTGATCCCTCTTTTGCCGCTATCATGCGGACACAGCAAAAAAAGCCGGACAGCTGTCCGGCCTTGCACCTGCCTGTGCCGCCTTCGCTGACCGCGGTGCGCTGCTCAACCCGCCATGTCGCGAAAGCGGTTGTCCAGGCTGACAAACTTGTTGTATTCCTTTAAAAACGCCAGCTCCACGGTTCCGGTCGGGCCGTTCCGCTGCTTGGCGATAATGACTTCGATCACGTTTTTGTTCTCGGTTTCCTTGTCGTAGTAGTCGTCCCGGTACAAAAACGCCACGATATCCGCGTCCTGCTCGATGGAGCCGGATTCGCGGATGTCGGACATCATTGGCCGCTTGTCCTGGCGCTGCTCCACGGAACGGCTCAGCTGGGAGAGCGCGATGATCGGCACGTTCAGCTCGCGGGCGATCCCTTTCAGCGTACGGGAGATTTCCGATACCTCTTGCTGCCGGTTTTCTCCGCGCCCGCCTCCCTGAATGAGCTGCAGATAGTCGATCACGATCAGCCCCAATCCTTTTTCCGCCTGCAGCCGCCGGCATTTGGCCCGTATGTCCTGCACGGTAATCCCCGGCGTATCGTCGATGTAGATGGGGGCCTTGGCCAGCGTTCCGATCGCCATCGTCAGCTTCTGCCAATCGTCCTCTTCCAGCCAACCCGTCCGCATCCGGGATGCATCCAGGTTGCCTTCCGCGCAGATCATCCGCTGTACGAGCTGCGATGCCGCCATCTCCAGCGAAAAGATCGCCACGGTCTCTCCCGCGCGGGCCGCCACGTTTTGCGCCACGTTCAGCGCAAACGCAGTTTTCCCCACGGACGGACGGGCGGCCAGGATGATCAGGTCGCTGCGCTGAAAGCCGGAGGTCATTTTGTCCAGGTCCGGGTAACCGGACGGAATGCCGGTCACGTCCCCCCGTCTCTGGCTGAGAAATTCAATCCGTTCGTAGGTTTCCAACAGCACGTCGCGAATCGGGACAAAGCCCCCGCTGTTGCGATTCTGGGCAATTTCCAGGATGTATCTCTCGGCATCCGCGAGAATCTGCGTGACGTCGTCTTCGCGCGAATAACCGTCATTGGCAATTTTGGTCGCCGTGAGAATCAACCTGCGCAGCAGCGACTTTTCCTCGACGATGCGGGCGTAGTATTCGATGTTGGCCGCCGTCGGCACGGATCTGGCGATTTCCGTCAGATAGGTGACGCCGCCCACTTCGTCCAGCAGCTTGTGGTCCTGCAGTTCCGCCGTCACCGTGACGAGGTCGACCGGTTCCCCTCTTTCGTAGAGGTCCTGCATCGTTTTAAAAATCCGCTGATGCGCCGTCTTGTAGAAATCTTCCGGTCGAAGAATCTCGATGGCCGTGATGAGAGCTTCCTTGGATAAGAACACTGCCCCCAGAACAGACTGCTCGGCCTCGTTGTTTTGCGGCGGCACACGGTCCAAAAACAGGTCGCTCACGTCACACCCCCTCGCTTGCCTCGATTATTCTTCCACCACGTGCACTTTGAGCGTTGCCGTCACTTCGTTGTGCAGCTTAACCTTGATTTGCGTCACACCCAGCGAACGAATCGCTTCCATCTCCAGTTTGCGCTTGTCTACCTTGATGTTGAACTGCTCTTCCAAGGCTTGCGCCACCTGTTTGCTCGAAATGGCGCCGAACAGGCGGCCGCCCTCTCCCGCTTTTCCCGCTACTTTCACGGTCAGTTCGTTCAGCCGTTTTGCCAGTTCCTGAGCTTCCAGCTTCTCCTGCTCCTTGCGTTTTGCCTCGCTGCGCTTCTGCGCTTCCAGCGTCTTCAGGTTGGCCTCTGTCGCTTCCTTGACCAGTCCGCGCGGCAGCAGGAAGTTGCGCACATAGCCTTCCGACAGGTCTTTCACTTCGCCTTTTTTGCCTTGTCCTTTCACATCTTGCAGAAAAATGACTTTCATCGTCGTTTCCCCCTTTTCATCGAATACTGGTCGAGGGCAGAGCGTAACAACAGTGCCTTACGCGCGCCTAGACGACCTCATCGATTGCTTCTTTCAAGCGTTTGACCGCCTCTCGCAGGGAAATGCCCTCGATCTGGGTGGCCGCGCCGTTCAAGTGGCCGCCGCCGCCCAATCGCTCCATGATGGATTGGACGTTGATGTCCCCCAGGGATCGGGCGCTGATCAGCACGGTGTCATCGGCGCGTCTGGCGACGACAAACGACGCGGCAATCCCGGACAGCGACAGCAGTTGCTCCGCCGCCTGGGCCACCTGTACCTGTGTAAAGTCCTCGCTCGGATCGCCCACGGCAATCGCCATGTTGTCGCGGTACGTCTCCGTGTTCATGATGACGCGCGCCCGCTTTACGTACTGCTGCAAGTCTTCCTTCAGCAAGCGCTGAACAGCCGCCGTGTCTGCCCCGTTCCGGCGCAAAAACGATGCCGCTTCAAAGGTGCGCGAACCGGTGCGGAATGCAAAACTCTTGGTATCCACCACGATCCCGGCCAACAGGGCCGTCGCGATCAGGTTGTCGATGTTTAACCGTTCGCTCTGGTACTGCAACAGTTCCGTCACCAGCTCCGATGTGGAGGAGGCGTACGGTTCCAGGTACAAAAGCACCGGCTCGATGAACTCTTCGGAGCGGCGATGGTGGTCGATCACCACGATCCGGCTGGTCTCCTGCAATAGCTGCGGTTCGATGACCAGCGACGGCCGGTGTGTGTCGACGACGACGAGCAGCGTCCTGCCGGTGACAAGACGAATCGCCTGCTCCGGTGTAATGAACGAGTCGGCCAGCTCCGGATGGGCGTAGATCTCCTTCATCAGCCGCTCCACGGACGAGTTGCCTTCGTCCATGACGATGTAGGCCTCTTTGTTGTGGACCTGCACCGCCTTTAACACCCCGAGCGACGCGCCGATCGAGTCCATGTCCGGCTGCTTGTGTCCCATGACAATGACGTGCTCTGCTTCGTGGATCAGGTCGCGCAGCGCGTGCGCGATCACGCGGGCACGGACGCGCGTGCGCTTCTCCACGGCGTTGGATTTGCCGCCGTAAAACGTCAATTTGTTGCCCACTTTGACCGCGGCCTGGTCGCCGCCTCGACCCAACGCGATATCCAGGCTGGATTGGGCCATTTGTCCCAGTTCGATGTACGTGTCGGCTGCCGCCCCCACCCCGATACTGAGTGTCAGCGGTATCTTGTTGTCGGCCGTCATCTCCCGCACGACGTCCAAAATGTCGAAACGGCTTTCTTCCAATTTGTCCAGCGTCTCTCGCTCCATTAGTCCCAAAAACTTGTCGGCCGTGAGTCGACGCAGGTAGATGCCGTGCTTGTTGGCCCACTCCGTAATGACCCCGGACACGCTGGTGGATAACAGAGTGCGGCTTTGTTCGTCCATGACCTGTCCCACTTCGTCCAGATTGTCGAGGTGAATGATGGCGAGCACGGCCTTTTCGCGATGGTAGCGAAGCGACAGCTCTTTCATGTCGGTAATGTCCGTAAAGTAGAGCAGCCGCTCATCGGGCCGGATCAGCACTTCATAGGTACGTTCGTTGTAGGTAAACTCCAGTCGCTTCTGCTCCGGTTTCCAGCTCAGATGCGGAAAAACGTCCTGGAGACTTTTCCCGATCATCATTTCGTCTCCCGACATGTTCGTCATGAACGGGTTTACCCACTCGATTACCTTATCTTCGTTGTACAACAATATGCCGATCGGCAGTTCCTGGATGACGCCTTCTCCCGCTTTTTTCACGCGGTGCGTCACTGTAGCCAGGTATAGGCGCAGATCCCGTTGAAAGCCTTTTTCCGCTTGCAGGGCATAAAGAACCAGGCCAATCAGACAGATAATCCCGATCGCCCCGTACATCCAGTGATGCAGCGTCAAAATCCCCAACAGCAACAAGCTAAAGCTGAGAGCCAGGACCATATGCAGCCCGTACCAACGCTTTAACAGGAATTTGGGCATTTCCTCAGCCCCTCTTCACTCTTGTTTCCAGTTTTTTGCGCAATTGCAGCCCCAGATCTAAAATGCCTAATAAGCTAAGTATAGTAGTTAGGAACGGAAAAATAAATAGAGAGACAACAAGCGCCGGGGCTAATCGCTTCCATCCGTACAGATGACAGGCAAACAGAACGAAAGCCAATCCCTGCAGGACAAAGACGCCGTCCAGCATCACCTTTACGTTGAGAACGGCGCTTGACCAGAACGTTTCCTCCATCTCCTGTCCTACCACGAACAGACCGATCAGGGCAGCAAAATAGTAGTACAGCAGGGAGCGGGGAAAGCTCCACTCGCGCACCGGCTTCAGGGCGGGCACGGGGTACCCCAGCCGCTTGCCAATCAAGCGCGCCAGCCCGTGTGTGATGCCGCTCTGCAGGTAGCTGAACATGACCAGAAACGCCGGCAATACCATTTTGCCAAGCGCAAGGGACTGTTCAAACTGCTCTTTGGTCATAAACGACGGCTTGAAGGCTGCCGCCTCCCGCATGACCGCCTGGAAGTCGACATGCAGGACAAACGTTGCGAGAGCCAAAAAGGAAACGAATCCGAGAAACACCACGCCGGCTCCCGCCGTAATCGCAGACAGCGCCGTCCCGCGCTTGGCGTACATCACGCCCATGACGCCGCCCCACAGCCCGGACAAAAGCGCGATAAAGCCGGTCGTCGGCCCGATCAGCACTCCGCTCAACAAGGCAAAGCCTGTCACGATCCAAATCATGTTCGGGACCGTTCGTCTCATGCCCAACAGCACGAACGGCAGCGGAAGCAATAAGCTGGTTACGACGCCGAGCACCGTGTAGAGGCTGACAAACAGCAGCACCAGCGCGATGGCCAACAGCACGGCGTTCTCCGCCAGTTGTTTGGTTTTTGAAGGCATGGCGACACCTCACTGAAAATCTGGCAATGACAACAAATATGGAAAAAAGAGGGCCACACAATTGTGTCCCCCTTTTGCATTGTGTCAATTATTCAGCCGTGTACTGCAGCAGTGCCACTTGACGTGCACGTTTGATGGCTACGGTCAGCATGCGCTGATACTTCGCAGAAGTGCCGGTTACGCGACGAGGCAGGATTTTGCCGCGCTCGCTGATAAACTTCTTCAGCAGATCGGTGTCTTTGTAGTCGATGTGCTTGATTTTGTTTACCTTGAAGTAGCACACTTTGCGACGCTTGTTCGGACGTCCTTTGCGCGCCATGAAAAGTCCCTCCTTTTGCAGGAAATGTGAAGTTCTACGATTGAACGCAACCTCAAATCAGAACGGCAAGTCATCATCCGAAATGTTGATCGGCTTGCCAGCATTGGCAAAGGGATCTCCAAATGGATCAAAGTCGTCACGTTGGCCGCCGGTCGGTTTCCCGCCGCCAAAGCCGGGATCGTAACCTGCGCCTTCACTGCCACGCCCGCCCAAAAACTGGACGTTTTCCGCCACAACTTCCGTCACGTACACCCGTTTGCCTTCCTTGTTGTCGTAGGAACGCGTCTGAATGCGCCCTTCGACAGCCGCTTGTCTGCCTTTGCGCAGATACGTGGCGCACAAATCGGCCAGTTTCTGCCAGGCGACAATGTTAATGAAGTCGGCTTCCCGCTCGCCCGCCTGATTGGGGCGCGGACGGTTCACCGCGAGGGTAAAGGTGGCAACAGCGACACCGTTTGGCGTATAGCGCAACTCCGGATCTTTCGTCAGGTTTCCGATGAGAATGACTTTATTCATCTTGGGTCCCCCTCTGCCCGCGACGACGATTACTTCTCTTCACGAACAAACAAGTAGCGAATCACGTCGTCGTTAATTTTCATGAGACGCTCTGCTTCCGCAACAGCATCGGGATTCGCCTTGAAGTTCATCAAAACGTAGTAACCCTCACGGAACTTTTTGATCTCATACGCAAGACGACGCTTGCCCATCTCTTGAAGATTGGTCACTTCGCCGCCGAAGTTGGTGACAACTTCCTGGTAACGAGCAACGTTGGCTTTTACTTTCTCCTCTTCAAGGTCTGGACGCAATACGTACATTACTTCGTATTGACGCATACCTTTCACCTCCTTATGGACTTAGCGGCCCTGTACGGGCAAGGAGCGAGTGCAGATAGATAAGCATGGGACATGCACTCCATAAATACTCGCATTTTTGTATTATAGCAAAGCGCCTTCTGAGAGGCAAGGTTGAGTTCTATACGTTGAACCGGAAATGCATGACATCGCCGTCCTGGACGACGTACTCTTTCCCTTCCAGACGGTACTTGCCCTTTTCCCGGGCGGCCGCCACGGAACCGGCTTCCACCAGGTCGTCGTAGGAGATCACCTCGGCGCGGATAAAGCCCCGTTCAAAGTCGCTGTGGATCACTCCCGCTGCCTGCGGGGCCTTGGTGCCCTTGCGGATGGTCCACGCACGCACTTCCTGCACGCCGGCAGTGAAGTAGGTGATCAGTCCCAGCAGGTCGTAGGCGGCGCGAATCAGACGGTCGAGACCGGACTCCTTCAGCCCCAGCTCTTCGAGGAACATCTGCTTGTCTTCGCCTTCCAGCTCGGCGATCTCCGCCTCCACCTTGGCGCTGATCACGACCACCTGCGCCCCTTCCTCTGCTGCCTGCTTGCGCACCGCCTGCACGTGCGGATTGTTGTCGGCGTCAAGAATGCCGTCCTCCGCCACGTTGCACACGTACAGCACCGGCTTGATGGTCAACAGATGCAGATCGCGGATCAGTTTGCGTTCATCCTCGTCCAGCTCCACGCTGCGCGCCGGCTTGCCTTCTTCAAATGCCGCCTTCAGGCGTTCCAGCACGTCCAGCTCCTGCTTCGCCTCTTTGTCGCCCGCTTTTACCTTGCGGCCGATCCGGTCGATGCGCCGTTCGACCGACTCCAGGTCGGCAAAGATCAGCTCCAGGTTGATCGTCTCCATGTCGCTCAGCGGATCGACGCGCCCAGCCACGTGCGTGATGTTTTCGTCCTCAAAACAGCGCACCACGTGAGCGATCGCATCCACCTCGCGAATGTGTCCCAGGAATTGGTTTCCCAATCCTTCGCCCTTGCTGGCCCCTTTGACCAGACCGGCAATGTCCACAAACTCAAATGCCGTCGGAACCACCTTGTTCGGCACCACGATCTCCGTCAGCTTGGTCAGGCGCGGGTCCGGCACCTCGACAATACCCACGTTGGGGTCGATGGTACAGAACGGATAGTTGGCCGATTCGGCGCCCGCCTGCGTGATCGCGTTGAACAAAGTCGACTTGCCTACGTTGGGAAGGCCTACAATGCCACAAGATGCACCCATCTATATACACTCCTTGTTTTCATCCTCATATCCTTTTCAGTATATAGATTTGGCTGAAAGAATACAATTGTCTCCTTGTGGCAGCATATCCCTGCATGCGGTTGCGTCTGTGAGCGTCTTTTACGCTACTTACGTTAGCATCCTGTGCTGGGACAAAAAAAGCTCCCTTTCTTGCGGGACAGGGGCTATTTATACTTGTCCTGTTTGATAAAACCAGTCCTGAACACAACACAAAAATGAAACGCCACTGCTGAATACGAGGGCGCGTGTTACGTCATCATTTACTGTTTTTCATTTTCATCCTTTTGCTGCATAAAAGAACTCAATGGATCTTTGCCAACTCGACCGGACATCATATCGTCAAAAGGGGTATAATCTGTCCTGCTTGGCAGCTTGTTTTTTTTAATCGACTTATAAATCAACCACAGTAATCCTGATGCGATAACGAAGGTAAACAACAACGGGATTACACTCATTTGTTTCACCTTCATCAACCGAAGCTGAAGACAAAGTACATGGCATGGAGTGATGGGCCAAGCGAGCTCCTTTGACGACCTGCTCAGCGGAAAAACGCTAGACGCAGGGAAAAACAGGGGGCACAAGTTTCCTTTCGTCGAAACACCCAGATGTTTGCCCCCTGCCCGCGTCGCGTTTTGAAGCGGACATCATCTACTTCTTTGCTGGGCGTCAAGAGAGCCAGCGGGCCCGATCACCCATGCGCCACCAACTTTGTCTACACACGGAAACTCCCTTCACTGCCGAAGGGAGTTTCTCCTGCACTAATTCTTTTCGTTGACCAGCTTTTCCAGCTCGTTGAGCGTCTCCTCGAAGATCTCCATCGCCTGTTCGATCGGCTTGGAAGTGGACATGTCCACGCCTGCCGCTTTCAACACCTCGATCGGCGGCGCGGAGTTTCCTGCTTCGAGGAAGTTTTTGCGAATGCGGTCGACTGCCGGTTTGCCTTCGTCCAGCACCTGTTTGGCCAGAGCCTGGGAAGCGGCGAAGCTGGTGGAGTATTGGTAGACGTAGTAGCGGTAGTTGAAGAAATGCGGTACACGCGCCCATTCCATGGCGATTTCCTCGTCCGAGACCATGTCCTTGCCGTAGTACTTCTTGTTGAGGTCCAGATAAATCTGCTTGAGCGCTTCGGCGTTGAGCGATTCACCCGCCTGTTCCTTCTCGTGAATCAACCGCTCAAACTCGGCAAACTGGGTCTGTCTGAAAAGCGTGGAGCGGAAGTTCTCCAGGTAGTGATTGAGCAGGTACATTTTCTCTTCCTTGGTCTTGGCCTTTTCGTACATGCTCTTGAACAGCAGCGTTTCGTTCATCGTGGACGCCACTTCCGCCGTAAAGATCGGATAGTTGGACGTGATGTACGGCTGCGTCTTGTTGGTGTAGTACGACTGCATCGCGTGGCCCATTTCGTGGGCAATCGTAAACACGTCGTCCAGCGTGCCCTGGTAGTTGAGCAGCACGTACGGGTGCGTGTCATACGCTCCCCACTGGTACGCCCCGCTGCGCTTGTCGTCGGTGGAGTAGACGTCCACCCAGCCGCCTTCCAGGCCCTCGGCCAGCACCTTCACGTAGTCGTCCCCCAGCGCCTGCAGTCCGTCGATGACCATCTTCTTGCCTTCCTCGTACGGAATGTACTTGTCGTCAGACGGCACGATCGGCACGTAAATGTCGTACATGTGCAATTCCTTGACGCCGAGCATTTTCTTCTTGAGCGCGATGTAGCGGTGCAACAGCGGCAGGTTTTTGTTCACGGTTTCGATCAGTTCGTCGTACACTTTCGTAGGGATGTTGTTGGGCGTCAGGCTGGCCTCCAGCGCAGAGCCGTAATTGCGCGCCTGGGCGTAAAAGTTGTCCGCTTTTACTTTGGCTGCCAGCGTCTGGGCAAAAGTGTCCTGGAAGTCTGTCAGCGCCTGATAGTATGCCTTGAACGCATCTTTCCGCACCCGCGGGTCCTTGCTCTCCAGATAGGAGACGAAGTTGGCCCGCGTCAACTGCACTTCATTCCCCTTTTCGTCCTTGATTTTTGGAAATTTCACGTCCTTGGAGAGCATGCTGTAGATGTTGGTCGGCGAGTTGCCCAGCGGCGACGATTTGGCCAGCAATTCCTCCATCTCTTTGGGCAGCGAGTACGGTTTGGTGCGGATCATGTCCTCCAGCATCATTTTGTACGGCGCCAATTCCTTGGCTTCCAGGAAGCTCTTCATCTTGCTGTCCGGAATGGCGACGATCTCCGGCTGCATCCACGAGGTCTTTTCGGAGACCAGCGTGTTCATTTTTTCCGCCCGGTCGGCCAGCTTTTGCAGTTCGGGATTTGCCGAGTTGACGTCCAGAGCCATGTTGGCGTAGACGTACGCCTTGTCGTTCAAGCGCATCAGCGCACTGTAGTCGTCCAACGCCTGCAGCAGCGATTGCACCGATTGGCCCAGTTTGCCCTGATGCTTGGTAAACGCATTTGCCAGCGCTTCCACCTTGGCGACGTCCTTCTCCCAGTCCTGAACAGTCGGGTAGATATGATCCAACTTCCATTTGTATTTGTCGGGAATTTCGGCGCGGGATTTGTAAACGGGCGCTTCAGCCGCAGCCGCCACCGCCGCCGTGCTGTACGGGATAAACGGGGAAGATACGGTCGTCAACGCGATTGCCAGCGCCGTCAAAGATGCCAACGCATGCTTTTTCACACAGAATCGCCCCTTTTCTTTATGTTATATCTTTGCTAAATACTGTAATTATATCCCTCCCCCTAAATTCCTTCTTACTAATAAAAATATTTAAAATATTTAATACTATTTATCCAAAGATTTGCATTGTTTGTGAATAAAACTGTGAATAATATTTGGCGCATCGTATGGTTATCCACAGTTTTAGCGGCAAATTCCCGGAAAAACGACCTGGTTGTCCACATTTTTGTGGATAGTATTGTGTATAACTTAATTTCCGCGCAGCGTGACAAACGCCCATACCGCCTCCTCTCCTCTGACATAGCATAGGTAATGAATCCAGGGTAGGAGGTGTTAGCTAGTGGGTATCTTCAACGGCCGCTTCGACGGTTTCGCGCTTGTGCTGGTTCTCTTCATCCTGCTTGTTATCGTTGGTTGTGACTGCGAGTAACGTCCCCGCGCTATCCAAGCTATATAAGGTGTACAACCGTTTGAAGCGAGCATATCCATCCCCGGCATCGCTTCGACAGCGGCTTTGCCTGAATATCGAGAGGGTAACCACACGAGGTGTTGCGCAAGGCCAGACGGCAACCGACCGGGTCCCTTGCCTTTTGCCATCATTGACCAAACGAAAGAGGATGCAACCTGTGACGCGTCGCATCCTCTTTCCTTGTGCTCGCTTGTTCGATTTTGCTGTGCTTGCCATCGTTTTCGCCGACCCGGCATTCCAGCCGTGAACGGTTACGATTCCGGCTGTTCCTCTGCCCGAACCAGCACTTTTTTCATTTTCCGCTCAAATTCCAGACGCGGGATCATCACGCTGTGTTCGCACCCGGTGCATTTAATGCGGATGTCCATACCCATGCGGATTACTTTCCAGGCGTTTGTCCCACATGGATGGGGCTTTTTCATCTGCACGATGTCCCCCAGGGCAAACTGCTTACGTTCCATGCTTCTCCCTCCTTTTCCTCTTGTCAGGCTTGTCCTTTTGGCTGGAACACCAACCGCGGATACGGAATTTCGATGCCGCGGGCGTCGAACTCCCGCTTGATCATCGCCCGCAGCTTGCGGCTCACACCGTGATGGGTGTTCGGTTTGCATTCCGCCGTCACGCGCATGATCACTTCCATCGGACCGAAGGCGTGAACGCCAAGCAATTGCGGTTCCGCGACGATATCCGGTACTTCGTCCTGCGCCTTTTTGATGATCTCTTTCAGGACGCGTTCGACGTTGTCCAGATCCTCTTCATAGGCAACCGATACGTCCACGACCGCCAACGTGTTTTGCAGCGAATAGTTGGTCACCTGCGTGATGCTGCCGTTGGGGAAAATGTGAACCTCCCCCGTCCAACTGCGAATCCGGGTGATCCGCAGGCCGATCTCCTGCACCGTACCCGTCATGTTGTTGATCGTGACCACATCGCCCACGGCGAACTGATCTTCAAAAATGATGAAGAAGCCGGTGATCACGTCGCGCACCAGGCTTTGCGCGCCAAACCCGACTGCCAGCCCCAGCACCCCTGCGCTGACCAGCACGGGACGCAGGTCGACGCCCAACTGCTGCAGTGTCAGCAAGATGGCCAAAAAATAGATCGAGTAACGAGCGACGTTGTTCACCAGCACCCGCAGCGTGTCGACCCGCCGCTGCTCGATCTGCAGCTTGCTCCCCCGCCGATGTTGAAACACCCGGTTTACCGCCGCCTGGACGAGCGCCACCACGATGCGGGACAAGATGATAATCAGCAGGATTTTCAGGACGATCGCTCCGATTGTGATCCATGTGTCGGGATTGGTCAGGTAAGCGCTCGCTTGCGCATACAACGTCTCAAACCATCGCTCCTGTTTGGCAATTTCCTCTGTCACGTTTACTGCTCCTTCCTGTTTCCGTGTTCGTCGATTTCGTGGTAGCAGTCGGAAAACAAGCGAAAGTAGCCGCGAATTTCTACATGCTGCCCTTCGATGATTTCTCTGGCCTGCCGGTAATCAGCCAGCGGGAACTCAATGGACAAGGCGCAGCCGGCCGTGATTTCTTTCGGGGTCGGACGAGTGTCAATGTCGATATCGGCATACTCCAGCAGCATCTCCGCCCGCAGTGCCTGCTGGGTGGAATCGAACGCGATCAGTACAGTCTCGCCTTCCACATCGAGCCCCTCCCTCCACTTTTTCTGTTCCCATTGTACCTGTTCGGATACAACCGCGCCAGTTTCCCCGGTTGTAAAGAATTGCTTCTGCGGGTAATGCGTCAAGGCATAGAAATGAAACAGGCCCATCACGCTTTGCCTGTCGTTGTTTCACTATCCAGAGCGTTCAAAACAGCCGCAACCTTTGTATTAGCTGGTATAAAAAAACCCGTCCGGTACTATACTGTGAATACTTTTGGTGTGAACCGCATTCGGTGTTATCGGCCTTGAACGACGCGAGACTTGGGGGTAGTCATGAACCTGTTTGATAGCCAGCGCAAGGACAGCTCCTTGCCACCGTTTACCGTCGAGTATCGAAATGAAACCGCCGCAGATCAGTTGGCTCAACACCTGGCGCAGCGCATCCTCCTGAAAACGCAACGCGACGACATCGTCATCCTCTGCATCGGAACCGACCGTTCTACCGGCGACGCGCTTGGGCCGTTGGTCGGCAGCAAATTGAAAGCCCGCACGCACCACCTGTTGCACGTATACGGAACCCTGGAAGAACCCGTGCACGCCATGAATCTCCGCGAAAAACTGGATGAAATTAACCGGACCCATCCACAGGCACTGCTCATCGCCATCGACGCCTGTCTCGGCCAGTTTAGCAATGTGGGCAATATCAACGTGGCGGACGGGCCCCTGAAGCCAGGCGCCGGCGTAAAAAAGGACCTGCCCTCGGTCGGTACCTTTCACATTACCGGCATCGTCAACGTCGGTGGTTTCATGGAGTATTTCGTCCTGCAAAACACCCGGCTCTACGTGGTCATGCGCATGGCGGAGATTATCGCCAATGCCCTGTTTCAGGCCGCGCTGATTGTTTCCGGGGATCAAAACAAACTGGGCACGGCGCTGCAAGAGTAAGAAACGCTTCAACCATTCTGATAAAAAAAAGACTTGTTTCCTTACGGGGAATACAAGTCTTTTTGCTGTTATGACAAGATGGTCAATCGCCGCCTGGCCACATTCACGGTGATCGGCGTAACGCCCGCCATTTCGCCGTCGGCATGCACCACCATTGGTCGTTCCGATTGAATGGTGATGGTAGAGCCGCGAAAAAAGCGAGCCGCCGGATGATGTACATGTTTGCCCGTATAAATCAGCGGAAAGGCCCGAAGCAGGCTCCAGCGGCTGGCGTGGCTGACCACACAGATGTCTGCTCGGCCGTCGTCCGGAACCGCATCTGGACAAATCTGCATCCCTCCACCGTAACTGGATATGTTTGCAACAGCGATCAGCCAGACGTTTTCCAGCGTCTCCTGACGGTCGTCGATCACAACCGTCACCGAGCAGGGCTTGTATGTGAGCAGAACGCGCACAACTGCAAGGAAATAAGCCAGGACTCCCAGCTTGATCTTGTTCAGCCACCGTTTATAGCGCGCCCGGTTTGCCGTTACTGCCACCTGACCGTCCAATCCGGCGCCAACGGAATTTATCGCCACCATTCCGTTGAGCTGGAGCACATCAATCGTTTTGGTTACATTTCCTTGCAAAATCTTCTCCAACGCCTGGAGCGGATCGCGCGGCAAATTGTGTCCGCGGGCAAAGTCGTTCCCCGATCCCGCCGGAATATGGCCAAACGCACAGGCAACCTGCGATTCGTGAATTCCGTTTACCACTTCATTGACCGTTCCGTCACCGCCCACTGCCACAATTCCGGTTACGCTTCCGTTTTGCAGCACGTCCACGGCAAGCTGCTTCGCTTCGCCCGCCATGGACGTCTTACGCACCAAGTACGCGACGTTCCTCTGCCTCAATTCCTCCTCCAGCTGCTTCCATACCATTGCTCCCCTGCCGTTCCCCGAAACGGGATTCACAATGAATCCAAGCATTCTGCCCTCTCCCCCGCGAAGTTACTTGAGTTTATGACTGTATTATCATATGATCCCGTTCATCATCATCATAAAACAAAAACCGAGCATGTTATCAGGGATTCACCCTGACACCGCTCGGCTTTAGCTGGATTAGGAAGTTAATGACCTGCCTGTCTCGATCAATGTTTTCATACCGGACAGAACGATCGGCAATCCCTCTTCCAATACACGGGATGTATTTGGTGCTTCCTCAAACTCGTCGTGCACGACAGTCACCAATGTCACTCCGGCAAACTCAGCATGCGGCTCGATCTCCCAAGTCAAACGTGATGGCTTCTCCTCCGCGGTGTCGGCTTGCACAAGCAGTTGCCATGTCATCACCAGCCGACGGGGCGGCTCCACGACAAGAAACTCCCCTTTTGCCTGCAGCTGCCCTTGGGGATTCCATATCTCATACGGACAGCCTGCTTTGAATTCACCTTTAATCATTCCATTATACCAATATTGAGAAGTCAGCGAAGGATTGGTCAGCGCGTTCCAGACCTGTTCCGGATTTGTTTTGATCGCAATGCGGTTAATATGCCTGGGCTTTTGTTCCATGGCGGGTCCACTCTCCATCTCTTTTTTTAGCAGGCTTAATCCCGACACCCACGGTTCGGCGTACTTGCTTACCCACCTGTCGTAGATTTGGCGAATGGCTACAGGGTTCAAGTAGTGGTACTTCTCCCGCCCTACCTTACACGTAGTAAGCAGGCCCGCTTCCTCCAGAATGCGAAGATGCTTCATAACGCCGAATCGGGACATCTGCAGATGAGTGCAGAGATCATGTAATGTTCGGCCATCCTTTTCATACAACAGGTCCAACAGTGTTCGCCTGCTGGGATCGGCCAGTGCTTTAAATATATCGTCCATATGGAAATGCCTCCATGATGTCCACGAACTAGGCAATGGTAAAACATATCAATAACCATTGACATGTTACCATATAGTAACATATATTAAAAGTGACCATTTGGTCACATATTATGACGCACGGGATGTTCTGCCGGCAACCATCACGTTGCAACTCCTGGGGGTGATTTGGCAGCTGAAACTTGCTTATTTCGTTGCCATTCTGAATGCGGCGGTGATTGGCGTAACGTTTCTGCTTGTCAAACTGACGTTGACCTTCGCTACTCCTCTCGATACGTTGACCTACCGTTTCGCCGTCGCTTTTGCGGTCATGATTGTCCCGGCGATCTTTGGATTCTTCAAACTGGGCTACCGCGGCAAACCGCTGTTTTCCTTGCTGCTGCTGGCCTCCTTATACCCAATCGCTTACTTCGTGCTGCAAACATATGGGCTCCAGCATGCTGCGTCTGCGGAAGGCGGCATCATCAGCGCCATGACGCCAGCCGTCACGATGATATTTGCTTCCGTCTTTTTAAAAGAAACGACCACCTTGATGCAGAAGCTCTCTCTTCTTCTGTCTGCGAGCGGCATTGTGTTCATTTATACCATGAATGGCGCAAGCGACTGGTCGCGGACCACCGGCATCGCCTTGCTCGTTCTCGCATGTGTCACATTAGCCGGGTACAACGTGCTGGCCCGATTGGTCACCAGACATTTCAGTGCTATGGAAATCAGTTTTTTTATGGTGGGGATCGCATTCGTCTCATTTTTGACTGCATCCCTTGGCATCCATGCTGCGGCAGGAACGATTGATACCTTTGTCGCTCCTCTTTCCAGCGGTGTCTTTATCGCCTTGATCAGCTGTCTTGGCTTGATTCAAGTGGCAACTGCCTATATGGCCAATTTTGTCTTATCCCGGATGGAAGCCGCCAAGATGAGCGTATTCTCCCACTTGTCCACGATTATCGCCATCGGAGCGGGTGCGTTGATCTTGGAGGAGAGCGTTACTTGGAGTCATCTATGCGGCGCTGTCCTGATTATCTCCGGGGTCATTGGAGTGAATATGCCGTGGAATGTTTCTAGCACATCAGCAAAGCAGCTGAAAAAAACAAGCAAAGCGAGGTCATAATGATGCACATTGCCATGATCGCCGGGAGCAACCGGCAAAACGCGACAAGTACAAGTGTGCTTCGTTATATCGAAACCATTCTGAAAGCCCGAAACATCCAGGTCTCCTTTATCGATCTGGCGGTTGTGCGGCTGCCGCTCTTTTCCCCCGATGCGGAAGATGTTCACCCGGAAGCAGATTTTATGATCAGATCAGTCAAACAAGCTGACGGCCTCATCCTGGCAACTCCCGAATACCATGGTTCCATCTCCGGTTCGTTGAAGAATGCGCTGGATTATTTGGATAACAGCCACGTAGCGGGCAAGCCGGTATTGACCGTAAGCTCGGCAGGCGGGCGTCTCGGTGTGAGTTCACTTGTCCATTTGCAAAGCATCATCCGGAATCTTCACGGTATTCTAAGTCCGGAATGGATCTCGATCGGGGACGGTCACCCCCTCTTTGATCGGGATGGGGCTCCTCGAGATCCGGAGATATTACAGCGCATTGATCAAGCCGTTGAACAATTTATCGAACTCGTGAGGAAGTTGGGAAACGACACACAACCTAGGAAAGTGATGATGGAATCATGATGACCCCCGCTGAAATCAAAACATACTTGAAAAGAATCGGCATTGAGGACATACAGCCGCCAACCTTGTCTTACCTCACGCAGCTTCACAGAGCGCATGTGGCATCCATCTCCTGGCAAACCATTGATATCGTCGCCGGCAGACCGGCTCCGATCGATCTGGATGAGTGCGTCCGGCTCATGCTGAGTAACCGCAGCGGTTATTGCTTTCACTTGAACGGCGCATTCAGTGTGCTTCTTCGTTCGCTTGGCTTCCGGGTTTTTTGGCATAGAGCCGGCGTCCAGCCTCTGGGGCAGGAACCTCGGATCAATTCCTTTCACCTCGGGTTAACCGTCAGCCTGCCGAATGAAGAGCAACAAGAACAGCGATACATCGTCGATGTGGGATTGGGCGATATGCCCTATGAACCAATCCCGCTGCAGATCGGCACTTACGAACAAGGGCCGCTGCGCTACCAGGTTGAGAGCTCCGGCGTCGTTCAAGGCGGTTGGCGGCTTGTTCATGACCCGAACGCATCGTTTGTCGGTGTAGATTTTGCTCCTGATGACTTGGAGGACCTGGAAGAGTTCAAACCCAAACACGAATTTTACAGCACGTCGCCGGAGTCACCCTGGTATAAGCTGTTTCTTGTTCGGCACAGACACGCCACGGGCAGTAATGAATTGAGAGGCTGTATATGGAACAAGCGGGGAATCGATGGGATTGAGAAAATCGAACTCCGTACAAAATCGCAATGGCTGGAAGTGCTGGGAGATGTGTTTCAGGAGCATTTGGTCAATTATAGCAAGCTGGAGCGTGACGATCTATGGAATCGGGTATGGAACTACCATGAGGAATGGAAAAAAGCGAATCAAAAATAAACGGGGACCAATCCAGTTTCGTTGCAAAAAAACCGTCAGGGATATGTTTCGTTCCCTGACGGTCCTCTATTTGTGGTCATGGTTGCCATGCAATTGCCCGCACGGTTTTCTACACACATATTGACTCTGCATTTATTTGCGGCCAAAGGAATAATTCGTCCACGTTATTTGAAGAAGGTGTCCAACCACTCCACAAGCGGAACACTCACTGCCGCAATTACCAGTGCAGGCAGCATATTGGCGACATTGATTTTCCGCAATTCCAAAATGTTGATGCCGATCGCGATAATCATCAATCCCCCTACCGCCGTTACCTCCGCCAGGATGGCCTCCAGCATCGCCGGGCTGACCAGACTGTTGATTTGTGTGGCCAACAGGGCAATCGTTCCCTGATAGAGAAAGACGGGAATCGCGGAGAAGATGACGCCTATGCCCAATGTCGATGAAAAGATGATCGCCGACAAGCCATCCAGCATAGATTTCGTGTACAAAATGTCGTGGTTGTTGCGCAAACCGCTGTCCAACGAACCCAACACGCCCATGGCACCGATGCAGTACACCAGCGTTGCCGTTACAAACCCGGTAGCGATTGTCCCCTGTCGGTTTCCCCCCATCTTTTTCTCCAGCCATTGGCCCAAGCGATTCAGGTTTTTATCGATGCCCATCAGTTCTCCGATGATCGAGCCCAGCACGATGCTGACAATCATGATCAAAATGTTGTTCGTATCCAGGCTCATTTTCACTCCCAGCACGATAACGGCAAGAGCAATCCCCTGCATCACCGTCTGCCGGATTGATTCCGGGATGCCGGACAACAAGCGCCCCAGCAATGCTCCCGCCGCAATGGCAAGCGTATTTACCAGTGTCCCCAACAAAAACACGTTCTCCACTCCTCTGTGATCGCAGCTTTTGGAAGAACTCCGTTTTGCCATTTCTGTACGCGGTGCTTTTACCGGGGGCTTTTACACAGGGCATTCGAAACAGCCTCTTCTGCACATATGTACAAAGCTGTTTTCACTCTGCCGTTATTCCCTCTTTCGCCTTTCCCTGCAAAGCGCTGCCGCGAAGGCACAGCCGCCTTCTTATGTTCCTCCTCAAGCGTTCTCTCCTTGCTGTTTCATGCCGTTCGCGGAATTTCCATCTGGTTGTTGCCGGTGCAATCATGTCAGAATCTCTGTCTCACCAGGGACTCTGCCGGTCATCACCTGAGCAGGCAACGTGGCCTCTTCCGCCTACGCCGGGTTGAACGCGGACGCAATCTCGCGGACCGCTTCCAGCAGCGCGTCTACGTCTTCCTCCGTATTAAAGACGCCAAAGCTGACCCGCACGGCTCCTCGCTGTTCCGTTCCTGCGGTCTGGTGTCCCAGCGGCGAGCAGTGGTAGCCGGCCCGCGTCGCAATCCCGTACTGCTGATCCAGGATAAAAGACGCCTCCGCAGCATCAACGCCTGCGATGTTAAAGGAAACGACGCCGACTCTTTCCGTTTCAATGCCCGGTCCGTACCATTCCACTCCCGGAATCTCCTGCAGTCCCGATATCGTCCGCTTCGTCAGTTCCCACTCATGTGCACGAATGGCTTCCACGCCTTTTTCCATGACAAACGTCACTCCGGCCAACAGACCAGCCAATCCCGTCGTGTTGACTGTTCCGCTCTCATAGCGGTCCGGCCTGGTCGTCGGCTGTTCGATTGCTTCTGATTGACTGCCTGTCCCTCCGTGGATCAGCGGCTCCAGATCTATTGACTCGTGAACGTACAGGCCGCCGGTCCCCTGGGGCCCGTAAAGTCCCTTGTGTCCGGGGAATGCCAGCATGCCGATGTTCATTTGCTCCACGTCGATCGGCAAGACCCCTGCCGATTGGGACGCGTCCACAAGCAATACGACACCGTGCCGCTTCGCCACTTCCCCCAATTCGGCGACCGGCAGAATCACCCCGGTCAAATTGGAGGCGTGGCTGACCACCAATAGTTTCGTTTTAGGCGTGATCGCCCGATCAAAATCTTCCGCGTGAAACCGTTGGTCGTCTCTCGGTTCCACATAGGTTATTTCCACCTGTTTGGTCCGACGCATGTACTCCAGCGGACGGCGCACGGAGTTGTGCTCAATCGACGATGTGACGACATGGTCCCCTTCTTTCAAAAACCCTTTGATCGCTTGATTCAGCGCCTGGGTCGCATTGAGATAAAAAAAGAGGTTATTCGGGTTTTGAATCCCAAACAACCGAGCCAATTGCACCCGCGTCCGAAACACGGTCTTGCTCGCCTTCATCGCCAACGCGTGCCCGCCTCTGCCCGGATTGGCCGCAAACTCATCAAGCACCTCAGCCATCATTTCCTTTACCCCGGGCGGTTTGGGCCAGGTAGAAGCAGCATTGTCCAGGTAAATGATCCGCATTGCTTCCTCCTTATGGGGTTACTCCACATACAAAATGTCCAATATGCGCTGCAAGTCTTCCTGCGAGTAGAAGTCGATCTCGATTTTCCCCCGTTTGGTTCCCTTTTTAATCTTCACCGATGTGCCAAGACGGCTGCGCAAACGTTCCTCCAGTTCCATGAGCTGGGGTTCCTTTTTGGGCTTTTTCTTCTTCGGTGTTTCACGTGAAACATTCAGTTGTTTCACCATTTCCTCCAACTGCCGCACACTCAATCCCTTTTTGACGACATCATTGGCAAGCTGGAGTTGTACCGTTTCCTTTTCCACGGACAACAATGCACGGGCATGTCCCATCGACAGCTCTGACGCTGACACCATTTCGCGAATCTTTTTGGGCAGCTGTAGCAGGCGCAGCATATTGGCCACGTGCGGTCTGCTCTTGCCGATCTTTTGGGCCAACTGTTCCTGCGTATACGAATGATGAGCGATCAGCTTTTCGTACGCTTCCGCTTCTTCGAGCGGATTCAGATCTTCCCGCTGAAGGTTTTCGATCAGGGCAATCTCCATCAACTGTTGGTCGGAGTACGCCTTGACCACGGCGGGCACTTTTTTCAATCCGACCGATTTGGCTGCCCGCAATCGCCGTTCTCCCGCCACCAATTCATAGCCTTTGATGCTTTTTCGCACAATCAGCGGCTGAATGATACCGTGTTCCTTGATCGACTGAGCCAGTTCTTCGATCGCTGTCGGTTCAAACTCTTTCCGTGGTTGATACGGGTTGGGACGAATATCTCCGACGGCGATCTCCGTTACGCTCTCACCCTCTTCAATGAGATTGGACGTGATCAACGCGTTCAAACCTTTCCCTAAGCCCCTGCTCATACCCCTACCACTTCCTTCGCCAAGTCGGTATACACTTCCGCTCCGCGAGAGCGCGGATCATACGTGATAATCGCCTGTCCGTGCGACGGCGCTTCACTCAAGCGCACATTGCGGGGAATAATCGTCTTGTACACCTTTTCCTGAAAGTACTTCTTCACTTCTTCAATTACCTGCAGTCCCAGGTTGGTACGCGCATCCAGCATGGTCAGAACGACGCCTTCGATCGTCAGCTGAGAGTTCAAATGTTTCTGAACCAGGCGGATCGTGTTCAGCAGTTGGCTCAATCCTTCCAGCGCATAGTACTCACACTGGATCGGAATCAGCACCGAATCCGCCGCCGTCAGGGAATTCACCGTCAGGATTCCGAGCGAAGGCGGACAATCGATAATGACGTAATCGTATTTGTCTTTGACGACTTCCAGTGCCTTTTTTAACCGAACCTCACGCGAGATGGTTGGGACGAGCTCAATTTCCGCACCGGCCAATTGAATGGTAGCAGGGATGATCATCAGACCATTGATGTCAGTGGGCAACGTGGCATCTACGGGGCTGACATCATTGATGAGCACGTCGTAGATACAGTAGCGCACATCCGCTTTGTTCACACCAATCCCGCTGGTTGCGTTCCCCTGCGGATCAATGTCCACCAGCAGCACTTTCTTTCCCAACGTAGCCAAACAAGCGCTGAGGTTGACGGACGTGGTCGTCTTTCCTACGCCACCTTTCTGGTTTGCTACCGCAATGATTTTACCCAACTTCTCCACCTCATTTTTACACCATTCTACTAACCATGTTACCAGATTTAATCCAGAGTCGTACGCTGGAATTTAGAATTGAAACATTTTTCCACCCAAGGGCCCGAAGTGCCTCTTCGTCCTCCCAAATCATCAAAATGGGACGAGAGCCAAAAAGAAAGGCGGCTGTTGTCCGCCACCGTGTTCCTGCTTTACGGAACGATTCGATCATCGTGTCCTTTCCCCATTGGAAATCCTTGTGCACCTCTATTAGGTCTATTTCCCTTCCATCCGTTTGGGAATGCGAATAGTAAATTGATAGTATTCCTCGTGGTCCTCTTCATTCGTCTCGACTGCCAGACCGGTCTGCAGCACCATGTCAATGGACTGACGCACCGTGTTGATAGCGATGCGCGCATCCCGGGAAAAAGCTTTCCACTTTGGCTTTGCCTCTTTTTCCTGTTTGGGTTGTTCTGCTGCCTCCAGGAGCTGCTTTACCCGCGTCTCCGTCTGCTTGACGTTCCATTCCCGCTCCAGAATTTCCTGCAGGACTTTGCGCTGCAAATCGGCATTCTTCAACGGAATCAAAGCGCGCGCGTGTCTCTCCGTCACTTTTCGGGTGAGCAGGGCATCCTGAATCTCCTGCGGCAAATGGAGCAGCCGCAGCTTGTTGGCGATGGTGGACTGCCCTTTGCCCAAACGCTGCGCCAGGCTTTCCTGCGTCAGGTTGTGCAGGTCAATCAGCTTCTGATACGCGATGGCTTCTTCAATGGCCGTCAAGCCTTCGCGCTGCAGGTTTTCAATCAAGGCGATCGAAGCTGTCTGGGTATCGTTAAAATCCTTGATAATTGCCGGAATACGCTCCATCCCCAGCTTTTTCGTCGCACGCCAACGCCGCTCCCCAGCGATCAACTCGTATCGGTTGTTTCGCAAGCGAACGACAATCGGTTGAATCAATCCATGCGTGCGGATGGTTTGGCACAGTTCATCGATTTTTTCGTCATCAAATACCGTCCGAGGCTGATATGGATTGGGTACGATTTCATCAACGGGTATTTGTCGTATTTCTTCATTGTCTGTTTTGTCCGTCAACCCGAAAATGCGAGAAAATGAATCTTTAACTGCCATGGTTTGCATCCCCCACTTCCAACCGTTCCATCAGCCGCTGTGCTAAACAAGACGTGACGATTCCCTGGTTGACAAAACTTCCGCCTGAGCCGTTCGACGCAGCCGTCATCATTATTGGATTTCGGAACATTTTCTTCCCGTATCGGTCTGGCGAGCTCACACGTTGCTGGGTTGGGTGATACGGTCGAAAGAAAAACTTTTGATCGTCTGATCGTCGCTTTTTAAAGCTGTCGATCCTTCTATTGTGAATGGTTCATCCTGCTGTTTCAGGCTGCGCATCACTGAAGCATTTGCGTGTTGAAACAGGAAGAACACCTGCTGGAGTAGTCCTTCCAAGAATGATCATGCTTCATCAGCCAAGCGTATATCTACTGCTCCAGGCAAATCATCGTGACGTGTGTTTATCTTTTTTCTGAAACAGCAAAACAGTCGACGTCGTCTCTGTGATGCAGTCGAGTGCTTTTCCTGCGGATTTTTTACCAAATCGTTGACGCCGTGGCACATGCGTATCTGTCTTACAGTCTTCTTCTTTCCTAATTATTCTGCACGGTCCGTTTAATTCCTGCTGCGGAAACGTGTTTCACGTGAAACATCAATTACTGTCTTGCTTGTTACCTTCCTGTTCCTGATGTTCGTATTCATAATCGTCATCTCCTGGCTCCTGCCGGCTCCGGAAGTTGAACAAATGGGGGAACAAGCGGTGGAAATCAAGCGTCAGATAAGCAAAAAATGCCGCAATGATTGCCGTGATGTACATGCCGGCACTGAACATCAAACCGATGGCCGAAGCCACCCACATGCCCGCCGCCGTCGTCAGCCCTTTAACCGTACCGTTAAACTTGATAATCGCCCCTGCGCCCAAAAAGCCCATGCCGGTAACCACCTGGGCGGCTACGCGGCCTGGATCGTTGTTTACACCACTGCTCGAAAAGCCGTAGATGGAAGCAAGTCCAAACAGGCATGAACCGAAGCAGACGAGACTGTACGTGCGGAATCCTGCTCCCCGCTGCCGATTGGCTCCTCTGATGAAACGCTCTCGTTCCAATCCCATAATGGCTCCGGTCACAAACGCCAAAAACAGTCGAAGCAAAATCGTAGGCAGTTCCGGCGGGAAAAAAGTTGCATGAAGCGTATCCATTTCCCTCTCAACCTCCCGTTCATGCGATCGTCTCTTGCGAAAAAAGACTGCTTTCTTTGAAAGTATGCGGACTAATCGGCTTTTATCAATGAACGGCTGTCCGCTTTAAAAAAGCACTGGCGGCTCACTGGGCCAAACATGTTTTTTTCAGTACAGGCGGAGGCGATTCCGGTGTCCCCAACGGTGTTCCCAAGCCTGCCAGCAGACAGATTCGATTCGGCTGATTCTTCACCATGCGTTTGCCGCTTGGGCAGCTTGCAATCATTCCCCTCTGCCAAAAAAGGGCCACAGCGTTGTGCCATAGCCCTCTGGTCTCCAATAACGTCGGTGATCCCGCAGCCGCCCCGCTGCCGCCTGCTTCTACAGCAGCGGTTTTTTGGCAGGGGTGCCCGGCTTGCGCGGATAACCTTTCGGGGTGGCGCCCAGTTTTTCAATGATGACGATGTTGCGCTCCCCCGCTTCCTCCACCAGTTGAAACGTCTCTACTTTTTTCGTCTTGCCGCCCAGGGTCTTGATTGCCTTTTTCGCCTCGTTCAGTTCCGGCGAGATATCGGCTCCCTTCAACGCGATGAAATGACCGCCGACGCGGGCGAACGGCAGGCAATACTCGGCCAGCACGTTCAGACGAGCGACCGCGCGGGCCACCACGAGATCAAACGACTCCCGATACGCCGCTTCCTGTCCGCGCTCCTCCGCCCGGCCGTGGACCGGATATACGTCTTCCAGACCAAGTTCGGCGGCAACGTGATTCAAAAAGGTCATCCGTTTGTTCAGCGAGTCAATGATGGTCATCTTGAGATGAGGAAAGCAGATTTTCAACGGGATGCTGGGAAATCCCGCCCCTCCGCCGATGTCTGCCACAGACTCCACCTGATCAAAGGAAAAGTAGAAGGCAGGCGTAATCGAGTCGTAAAAATGCTTCACGTACACCTGTCCTTCTTCGGTAATCGCAGTCAGGTTCATTTTTTCATTCCACTCCACCAGCAGGCGGTAGTACGCGTCAAACTGCTCCAACTGGCGGGCGGACAGCACGATGCCCTTTGCTGCCAGCGCCTCGGCAAATTGCTCCTTGTTCATGCCTTCGTCTCCTTACTCGGCCGTTCTCACGCGATTGTACTGCTCCAGATATATCATCAATACGGAGATGTCTGCCGGGTTTACGCCGGATATGCGGGATGCCTGCCCGATATTCAGCGGACGGACTTTGCTCATTTTTTCCTGCGCTTCTTTGGACAAGCCGGAGATTTGATGGTAATCAATGTCGTCCGGAATGCGGCGTTCCTCCATCTTTTTCATCCGTTCCACCTGCTGCAGCGACTTGCGGATGTAGCCGTCGTACTTGATTTGGATTTCCACCTGCTCTGCCACATCTTCCGGCACTGGTTCCGAAGTCGGCACCATTTGGATGATGTGCTGATAGGTGATTTCCGGACGGCGGAGCAGTTGGGCCAGGTCGGTCACTTCCGTCAATTCCGGTGTACCGGCCGCGCGCAGCACTTCCTGCACGTGCGGCATATCCGGACGGACGCGGGTGTTCATGATTCGTTCCTTTTCCTTCTCGATCAGTTCCCGTTTGCGGCAGAACTTGCGATAGCGCTCTTCGCTGATCAGGCCGATCTCGTAACCGATGTCGGTCAGGCGCAGGTCAGCGTTGTCGTGTCGCAGCAGCAGCCGGTATTCTGCCCGGGAAGTGAGCAGCCGGTACGGTTCATTGGTTCCTTTGGTCACCAGGTCGTCGATCAACACCCCGATGTACGCCTGTTCCCGCCCCAAAATGATCGGCGGTTTTCCCTGTACTTTTCGCGCAGCGTTAATCCCGGCCATCAAGCCTTGGCCGGCTGCCTCTTCATAGCCGGACGTACCGTTGATCTGACCGGCTGTGAACAGCCCTTCCACCAGTTTGGTTTCCAACGACGGCCACAGCTGTGTCGGCACAATCGCGTCGTACTCGATGGCGTACCCCGGCCGCATCATTTTTACATTTTCCAGGCCGGCCATGGAACGCAGCATGGCCAACTGCACGTCTTCCGGCAAGCTGGTGGACATCCCCTGCACGTACATCTCTTCGGTGTGACGTCCCTCCGGCTCCAGGAACACCTGGTGCCGCGGCTTGTCGCTGAAACGCACCACCTTGTCCTCGATGGACGGACAATAGCGCGGCCCCGTTCCCTCGATGATGCCGGAGTACATCGGCGCGCGATGCAGGTTGTTGTTGATCATCCGGTGTGTTTCTTCATTGGTATAGGTCAGCCAGCACGGCAGTTGATCCATGATAAACTCGGTGGTCTCGTACGAAAACGCGCGCGGCACGGTGTCGCCGGGCTGAATCTCCATCTTGGAGAAGTCGACGCTGCTCTTGTGCACACGCGGCGGCGTCCCGGTCTTGAAGCGAACCATCTCAAAGCCCAATTCCTGCAGATGATAGGCGAGACGGATCGACGGCCGCATGTTGTTTGGACCGCTTTCGTACTGGAGATCGCCCAGAATGATTTTCCCGCGCAGATACGTTCCGGTGGTCAGGACAACCGCTTTCGCCGAATAGCGGGCTCCCGTCTGCGTAATCACCCCTTCGCAGACGCCGTTGTTGACGATCAGCTCATCCACCATCGCCTGACGCAGGACCAGGTTGGGAGTCTGCTCAATCGTGTGTTTCATCTGATGCTGATAGGCAAATTTGTCTGCCTGCGCGCGCAGGGCGTGAACAGCCGGACCTTTGCCCGTGTTCAGCATCCGCATCTGAATGTGCGTTTTGTCTGTATTTTTGCCCATCTCTCCGCCCAAGGCGTCGATTTCGCGTACGACATGCCCCTTGGCCGGCCCGCCGACAGACGGGTTGCACGGCATAAAGGCAACCGCATCCAGGTTAATGGTCAACAGCAGCGTGCTGCATCCCATGCGCGCCGCCGCCAACGCTGCCTCGCAGCCGGCATGACCCGCACCAATTACTATGACGTCATACGATTCCGCTTCGTAGGTTGCGTTCATGGTTTTCCTCCTTACTCTCCAGTATGGGCGCACTCTCTTGTTTTTTCACTTGCCCAGACAAAACTGGGAGAATATCTGGTCGATCAAATCTTCGCCCACACTCTCTCCGATCACTTCGCCGAGCAATTCCCACGCCTTTTTGATGTCGATCTGCACCATATCGATCGGCATCAGGTTGTCGATGCCGCTGATCGCATCGTCAATGGCCTGTTCCGCCTGGCGCAGCAGTTGAATATGACGGGCGTTGCTCACGTAGGTCAGGTCGTCCTGCTGTACGCGGCCGCTAAAAAAGAGATCGGCAATCGCCTGCTCAAGCTGATCAATGCCTGTCTCCTCCCTGGCCGAGGTCAGGATGAGCGGCCGATTGGGGAAGTGCCGTCTCACTTCATCCAGGTCGATGCGTTGCGGCAGGTCCACCTTGTTGATGATGACGATCACCTGGAATCCTTTGGCCGCGTCAAAAATGGCGTAGTCGTCAGGCGTGAGCGACTCGTTGTAATTGAGCACCAGCAGCACGAGATCGGCTTGCTGCAGCAGTTGCCGCGACTTTTCCACGCCGATCTTTTCCACGATGTCCTCCGTCTCGCGAATGCCGGCTGTATCAATCAAGCGCAGCGGCACGCCGCGCACATTCACGTATTCCTCGATGACGTCCCGGGTCGTGCCCGCCACGTCGGTGACGATCGCCTTTTCCTCCTGCACCAGGCTGTTCAAGAGCGACGATTTGCCGACATTGGGCCGGCCGATAATCGCCGTGGACAGCCCCTCGCGCAGGATCTTTCCTTGTCGGGCCGTCTGCAGCAGTCGGCCGATCTCCTGTTTGACCTCTGTGCATTTTTCGCGCAAAAAGTTCTGCGTTACTTCTTCCACATCGTGCTCCGGGTAGTCCAGTGTCACCTCGATGTGGGCCATGGCCTCAATCAGGTTTTGCCGCAGCTTGCGAATCAGCTGGGACAGTTTCCCCTCCACCTGGTTGAGCGCTACTTTCATTGCCTTGTCCGTCTTGGCGCGGATCAGGTCAATCACCGCTTCGGCCTGGGACAAATCGATGCGTCCGTTCAAAAACGCACGCTTCGTAAACTCCCCGGGCTCCGCCAGGCGAGCACCGTTGTCCAGTATCAGCTCCAGTACCCGTTCCACGGACACGATCCCGCCGTGGCAGTTCACCTCCACCACGTCCTCCCGCGTAAACGTCCGCGGTGCACGCATCACCGAGACCAGCACTTCTTCCACTCGCTCGCCGGTCTGTGGATCGTACAGATGTCCGTAATGAATCGTGTGGCTGTCCACAGTGGACAACTTCCGCTTGCCCCGGTATATCTTATCCACAACTTCGATTGCGTCCGGGCCACTGACGCGAATCACCGCAATCCCGCCCTCCCCCATGGGGGTCGCAACCGCTGCGATGGTGTCAAATTCCACGCTGTTTCACCTCAAGCTTTCCGCTGACGAATCAGTACTAACTTCTTAGCATAGCAGAACCACCTGCAAAAATCCAAGCACGAAACGCTTTGCTCACCCTTTTCGAAGAATCATCCACATCTGGACATGCCGTTCCCCTGTTCTGTACTACACGCGAGATTTCCTGCCCGGCACGTTATCCACAGTATGGTCGACTGAAACGGCATCCAATCGCACTATCCACAGGCGCATCATCCTTCATGAAATCGAGAAAACAAAAAAAGACCCTCACAACAAGAATCTGCATTCTTATTGCAAGGGGATAGAGTAATACATCAGCCAATACGAGTTCTACGTTGGACACCGCTTTTCATCTGTACGTTCGTGCGGTTCCGCCGACAGTTGTTCCGCAGCTTGAGCCTGCAACACTTCAACAGCTTGGCTTCCCCGATATGGACTCAACTCTTTCACAATGATTTCCATATGTTCAAATGATAAATTTCTTTCATTCATGCGATGATATTCAATAAAAAGACCGATACAGGCGGCCACCTTCGCGAAGGAGCCTAATTGCCGATAATAGCTGATGCTTTTCAACAGGGTATCGAATCCTTCCGTAATCTGTCCGATCGAGATCTGACATTTTCCTTTTTGCAAATGATACTTGGCTGTTTGTTTGATCCGTTGCGGGTGAGAGGTGATGTCGGCAGGAAAAAACTGATCTTCAGCAGCGATAAGTTCTTTCATCAAGTCGTTTCTGCCGGTCTCCAGGCAGACGTCCAGAAGATCGGTGACAACGTTGATGCGCCCGTCGCGTTCTGCTTCCTGCAGGCACTCTTGATAAAGCGCAATCGCTTCTTCGTGCTGTCCTTTTTTTGCGTAAAGCAGAGCCCGAAGATGTTTTTTGCGGAAGTCCGCAAATTTGCTGTTTTCGTACTCTTTCAAGTACACCTCGGCAAGTACGAGATCACCCAGGTCAAGATATGAATTGACGATGGCGATCAAAGCGGAGGCTTTTTGCCTGCTGTCTTCGTGATCTTCCCGAATGCATTTGCTGCACAATTCAATGCAATCGTAATAATGGTCCAAAACGTAGGCATGTACGCCCAGTCGAAAATACGCCGCAATCCGCTCTGCCGGCTGAAGCCATTCAAGGTAATGCAGCATTTCTTTTCCTCTTTGATACGTTTCTTCCAAGCGAGCGAATTCGTCCCGCTCAAGTAAGTACCGCTCATAAAGCCCCTTCGCCAAGTAATAGGGAATCCCATTCTTTCTGGTATATTCAATGAGCACATCGTACAATACCAGTTTTATGGCAGGATCGTCCGTACCATTTGCCGTTTGGAAAAGGTGGTCGAGAGCAAGAAATGTTTGCATTTTGGGGGTGTCCAGCAATTTTTGGGCTGCCTTTTCGATGACGGTTTTGTTATTGTGTGCGATGGCTTCTTGGAGCAGGAATTTCAATGTTTCCGCCCGTTCTGTTACATCCAGATACGTACTGATTACCAATCCGTAGGGAATATGTAATGCGTTCCCGATCTTTTTCCAGGTGGCAAAGCTGGGCCGTTTTGTTTCCCCGGATTCAATCCGAGACAGGACGCTCCTGCTGACGCCTGCCCGTTCCGCCAGTTCATCAACCGTGATATTTTCCTGATACCTGTATCTGAGAAGCACATCTGCAAAGTCTCCAAACCCCATGGCAGAAGCCCCCTAGCTAAACGTTAGGAATTTTTCCCATGCATTGCTTACAAGCGTGTACTCCCATACTTACTGGCGGGAAACGTTCTCTACTTTCCTTATCGGTTATCATCCTTCGTCTTCTAATGTTTTACGCAAAAAAAGTGAAAAGGGAGTCACGGCGAACAAATGTAAGCCAATGCTGCTACCATGCCGTCTGTCACCCGGGCGACTTGCCGGGCATAAAAAAAGAAGCCTACCGGGAGGCTTCTTTAGGCGCGATCACGATGCAGCGGTTGGGTTCGTCCCCTTCGCTGTAGGTGACCACATCCGCTCGCTTTTGCAAAAACGAGTGAATCACTTTCCGTTCCGCAGCCGACATCGGTTCCAGCCGGACGGAGCGCTTGGTGGCGACAGCCTTCCTGGCCACCCGCTCGGCCAGCTGCTCCAGCGTTTCCTTGCGGCGCGTGCGGTAGTTTTCAGCATCGAGAATGATGCGGACGTGCTTGTCCGCATGGCGGTTTGCTACGACATTTACGAGATACTGTAGAGAGTCTAAGGTCTGTCCCCTGCGGCCGATAATGATTCCCAGGTTGGTCCCCTGTATGTCAAACAGGACGCCGTCTTCCCCGGGACGCGTTTCCACGCGGGCGTCCACGTTCATGTTGGCCAGCACATCCTGCAGAAATGCGAGGCCCTGATCCACCGGATCGACATTGACCTCCACTTCCACCTTGGCGTCCCGCGAACCGAACAGCCCAAACAATCCCCTGCTCGGCTCCTCCAGGACGCGCACGCTCACCTTGTCGCGTGTGACGCCCAGTTCTTCCAAGGCCTTACGCACAGCATCGTCAATGGTTTTTGCCGCAGCTACCACCTTTTTCACTTGGAGGTTCCCTCCTTAGGACGCGGCGCTTTGGGCGCTTTGTTTGTATCGCGATACAGGAAATACGTCTGCACAATCGTAAACAGGTTGCCGTACACCCAGTACAGGGAGAGCGCGGACGGCAACGTCACGGCGATCGCCAGAATCATCAGCGGCATCATGATGGTCATCAGCTGCATCTGCGGATTGTTCTGCACCGCCGATCCCATCATCTTGGACTGCAGATACGTGGTAATCGCCGCCACGATCGGCAGGATGTAGTACGGGTCCTTTTCCCCCAGCGACATCCACAGGAAGGTGTGGTTCTTGATTTCTTCCGTACGGATAATCGCGTGGTAAAACGCAATCAGAATCGGCATCTGCACCAACAGCGGCAGACATCCGGCCAGCGGATTTACGTTGTGCTTCTGGAACAGCACAAGCGTTTCCTGCTGGGCCTTTTGCGGATCGTTTTTGTACTTCTCGCGGATTTTTTGCAGTTCCGGCTGAAGCTCCTGCATTTTCTTGGAACTCTTGATCTGTTTGACCATAAGCGGCAGCACGAGCAGGCGGATGATGATGGTGGCCACCAAAATCCCCAAACCGTAACTGCCCCCCAGTACCACTGCACTCTCTTTGATGAGCCAGGACAGCGGCCAAACAAAATACTTGTCCCATATGCCGGTGGCGTCAGGACCGATCGGCGCAGCGGCCTGAGGGTTGCAGCCCGACAGAATCAGTACCAGCAGGGCCAGCATGGATATGCTGAGGATGCGTCTTCTCAAAGGATGGTCCTCCTTTTCCCTGATTCGGTTGTTCACGTAGTTACGAATGGCGTTGATCCGGCACAGGATCAAATCCGCCCGGATGAAACGGGTGGCACTTCAACAGGCGGCGCAGAGCCAACCAGCCCCCCTTCCACGCCCCGAAGCGGCGAATGGCCTCGATCGCGTAGTGCGAGCAGGTGGGCGCAAACCGGCATGTAGGCGGTTTCAACGGGGACAGAAACAGTTGGTATCCGCGGATCAGCCATATCATTAAGCGCGCCATTACCGTTTCACCCTCTTTTTTGGTTATGTACGGGTGTATGTCTGATCACCTTGGCTCGTTTCATCACGTGCAGGAGCGATTGTTCAATCGCGTCCAGTGTCATCGCTTCCACGCCGGGTCGAGCGATGATGACCAGATCCACGTCCGGCGGGATGACGCCTTCCAATCGGCGCACCGCTTCGCGGATCAACCGCTTGACCCGGTTCCGGATCACGGCGTTGCCGATTTTTTTGCTGACGGAAATCCCGGCACGAAACACGGCTTGTCCCTCCTGTTTGGCACAATACAGGACAAACTGTTTGTTTGCCGCCGAGTTTCCCTTTTGAAACACTGCCTGGAAGTGCTCATTTTTTCTGAGCCGATGCGAACGATGCAAGGTAAACATCCCCTAACATCATAATTATAGTAGAAAACGTATGCAGCATCTACCAGTATATCCTGGTTTCGCCCACTTTTTTCCCCGTCCGGCCGATCCTCCCGCGCACGCACAGATGTTTTGCGTCCATCCCCCGCGCAGATACATCGTCCAGACAGGCCCAAGAAAAAAGCCGGTCCCATCCCTCTCGCGTTTCAATGTCCGTACTCCTCCCGGTCGTCCCTAAAACCCTCTCCCGCTCGGCCATACCAGCGGTGATCCGGTCGAGCGCGTTCTCTCCGGGCAGTTCCTCTCAAGGAGCGGCACCGATCGGCGCCAGTTGCGGACACAGGTCCTGCGGTCAAGTGATGTCCCGACTGATACTCATCACAATACAAAAAAGGCCACTGTAGCTGTGGCCTATGCGGAAAGCACTTTTCTACCTTTACGACGACGGGCTGCCAAGACCTTACGGCCGTTTTTCGTGCTCATACGCTTGCGGAACCCGTGGTCCTTTTTGCGTTTGCGATTATTTGGATTAAACGTTGGTTTCATTCCTATACACCTCCGTCCTCAAAAGGCATTCTTTCGCATTATAAAGAGATTTGCCTAAAAAGTCAAGCAGACCGGCCAGCGCCGTCAAAAGGGAAATTATCCCCACAAAACTATTTCCCGTCCTGTGGATATCATTTTATCCACACTCGCAGATTTCGACAAGGTTATCTACAGCTTGTACACAAAATATAGGGGTGTGAATATGTCCCCAATACCAGTGGTTGTGTTTGTGGATAAGTGCGAAAAAACCATTGATACCGTGCCTTTTATCTGTTATTATGTTTTTGTTTTGGAACGTGTATAACTCCATTGGGACAATCAGATTTTCCACAGCATGTGGATAAGTTTGTGGACAGCTTTCCTCAGTTGTGAATGATTGTATTCACAATGATGCGAATAACGTCTACTTTTTTTCGCTTCTCTGCGCGAAATCCCTATTTTTCGACTATATTTTATCCACAGTCG